>CAWHAQ010000005.1:0-1160814 GCA_963827425.1 uncultured beta proteobacterium
TCGCGCGCGAAGAAGGACGACGGCTACCTCGAACGCATCCTCACCGCCAAGGTGTACGACGTGGCGGTGGAGAGCCCGCTCGAGCTCGCACCCGCCATCTCGCGGCGCACCGGCAACCACGTGCTCCTGAAGCGCGAGGACAAGCAGTCGGTCTTCTCCTTCAAGCTGCGCGGCGCGTACAACAAGATGGCGAACCTCGCGCCCGCGCTGCTCGCGCGCGGCGTGACGTGCGCGAGCGCCGGCAACCACGCTCAGGGCGTGGCGCTCGCCGCGCAGACGCCTGGGTGTCGCGGCCACCGTGGTGATGCCGGTCACCACGCCGCGCATCAAGGTGGCCGGCCGTCACCGCGCGCGGAGCTCGGGTGGAGCTGCACGGAGACGGCTACCACGAGGCCTACCTGCACGCCCGCGTCCTCGCCCGCAAGCACCGCTCGACCTTCGTGCATCCCTACGACGATCCCCTGGTCATCGCCGGGCAGGGCACCGTGGGCCTCGAGATCCTGCGCCAGCACGCGCGCCCCATCGACGCGATCTACGTGCCGGTGGGCGGCGGCGGGCTCATCGCGGGCATCGCCGCCTACGTGAAGCGCGTTTCGCCGCGCACGCGCGTGATCGGCGTCGAGCCCGTCGACTCGTGCGCGATGTTCCAGTCGCTCGAGGCGGGACGGCGCGTGACGCTCGCGCACGTGAACCTCTTCGCCGACGGCGTGGCGGTGCGCCAGGTGGGCCGCGAGACGCTCGACGCTCGCGCGCCGCTACGTGGATTCGATGGTGCTCGTGGATACCGACGAGATCTGCGCGGCCATCAAGGACATCTTCGAGGACACGCGCACCGTGCTCGAGCCCGCGGGGGCGCTGGCGCTCGCCGGCGCCAAGCGCGACCTCGCGCGGCGCAAGTGGAAGGGGCGCACCGTAGTCGCGGTCGCCTCGGGCGCCAACATGAACTTCGACCGCCTGCGCTTCGTGGCCGAGCGCGCGGAGCTGGGCGAAGCAGCGCGAGGCGGTGCTGGCGGTGACGCTGCCCGAGCGGCCCGGCGCCTACCGCGAGCTCTGCGCGCTGCTCGGCAAGCGCAGCGTCACCGAGTTCAACTACCGCTACGCGCCGGGCAACGAGGCGCACGTGTTCCTCGGCGTGGCGGTGGCGGGGCGCGAGGAGACCGAGCGCCTCGTGGCGCTGCTGCGCAAGCACGGCATACCCGCCGCCGACCTCTCCGACAACGAGATGGCCAAGCTCCACGGCCGCCACCTGGTGGGCGGGCGCGCTCGCCTCGACACGCCCGAGATGCTCTACCGCTTCGAGTTCCCCGAGCGGCCGGGCGCGCTCATGAACTTCCTCGCGCACATGGGCACCGGCTGGAACATCTCGCTCTTCCACTACCGCAACCACGGCGCCGACGTGGGGCGCGTGCTGGTCGGGCTGCAGGTGCCCGAGCGCGAGCGGACCGCCTTCCGCCGTTTCCTGCGCGACCTGGGCTACGACTACGCCGACGAGACGCGCAACCCCGCGTACCGGTTCTTCCTGCGGTGAGCTCGGCGCGCGACGTGGCGGCGGCGCGCGCCGCGTTCGGGCAGGCGCTTGCCGCGCACCGCGTGGGTGACGCGGAGGGCGCCGAGCGCGCCTACCGCAAGGCGCTGCGCTCCGAGCCCGCGTTCGCCGAGGCGCACTACAACCTCGCGCACCTGATGCAGGCGGCCGGGCGCATCGAGGAGGCGGTGGCGGGTTACCGGCGGGCGCTGGCGCTGCGCCCGCGCATGGGGCCCGCGCACAACAACCTCGCCAACGCGCTGCGCCTGCAGGGACGCGCCGACGAGGCGCTGGCGCACTACGCGCAGGCGCTGCGCATCGACCCGCAGCTCGCCGACGCGCTCTCGAACCTCGGCACGCTGCTGCGCGAGCTGGGGCGCGCCGAGGAGGCCGTCGCACCGCTCGAGCGCGCTGCGGCGTTGCGCCCCGGCGGGTGGCAGGCGCACGTGAACCTCGGCATCGCGTATCACGAGCTCGCGCGAGAAATGGACGCGATACGCTGCTTCAGCCGCGCGCTCGAGCTCGAGCCGCGCGCCCACGAGGCGCACAACGGCCTCGGCAACGCGCTCGCCGCACAGGACGACGCCGAGGGTGCGATCGCGGCGTACCGCCAGGCGATCGCGATGGCGCCCGGCGGATCCCGACGCCTACAGCAACCTGGGCTCGGTGCTGCAGGAGCGCGGCGACGCGGCCGCGGCGATGGATTCCTACCGCGCCGCGCTGGAGCGCCGCCCCGACCATGCCGACGCGCTTTCCAATCTCGGTTATCTCCTGCAGGAGCAGGGACAGCTCGACGAGGCGATCGGATGGTTCGAGCGCGCGCTCGCCGCGAACCCGCGCGCCGCACGCGCCGGCTACAACCTCGCGTTGGCGCTTCTCGTGCGCGGCGACTACGCGCGCGGCTGGCCGCTGCACGAGCTGCGCTTCGACACCCGGCCGCCGGTCGCGGTCGCGCGCGGCCTGCCGCAGCCGGCGCTCGGCGCTGGCGACCTCGCCACGCCGCAGCGCATCGCCGTCTGGCGCGAGCAGGGCGTGGGCGACCAGGTGGTCTACTCGACGCTGGTGCCGGAGCTCGCCGCGCGCGGCCACGAGATCGTGCTGGAGGTGGACCGCCGCCTCGTCGCGGCCTATGCGCGCGCCCATCCGGAGTGGAAGGTCGTGGGGCCCGAGGATTGCGCGCTGTCCTTCGCGCGCTGCACGCGGCAGGTGGCCGTGGGATCGCTGCCGCGCCTGTTGCGGCCCGACGCGGCGAGCTTCGATGCGCAGCCGCCGCGCCTGCTCGCCGCCGACCCGCAGCGCGTGGAAGCCTACCGCGCGCGGCTCGCGGCGCCCGGCGCGCGCACCGTCGCGATCTCGTGGCGGAGCTTCCAGCCCAAGGGCCGCGGCTACCTGCAGCGCAAGAAGTCGGCGGGGCTCGCGGCCTTCGCACCGCTCGCGGCGCGCGCCGACCTGCGCCTCGTGGACGTGCAGTACGGCGACACGGCGGCGGAGCGCGCGCAATTCGCGCAGTCCGGCGGACGGCTCGCGCGCATCGAGGAGCTGGATCTCTTCGCCGACCTCGAAGGCGTGCTCGCCGCCATCGAGGCCTGCGACCTCGCGATCACGACCAGCAACGTGACGGCGCACTTGGCCGGCGCGCTCGGCAAGCCCACGCTGCTCTTCTATCCCGCCGGCGTGGCGCCACTGCACTATTGGGCGCCCCGTGCCGACGGGCGCAGCCGCTGGTATCCGTCGGTGCGGATCGTCACGGGACCCGGGTTGGAATCCTGGGATGCGTCCGTCGCCGCGGTTGCCCGAGTGCTCGACAGCCACGCGTAAGGCGCCGCTTCAACGCGCCGTGCACGGGCTTGCATCGCGTGGCCCTCATGTCGTCAAATTGCGCCGTTGCCGAATCGGCCGGGGGGTGCGATCCATGAAGACCTGGCAAGCCGCGGTGTGTCCTCTCCTTTTCATCGCGTCCGGCGCGCTCGCCGCCGACAAGGCGGGTTGCCGCGACCCGGCGTGGGCGCCGAAGCGCCTGCCGGGCTACGAGATCGCAGACTGCGGCGAGAAGCAGTGGATACCGGTGGATTTCGAGCTTCCAGGCGGCAACAAGACCGTGCAGGGGCGTCGAAGCACGGTGACCTACGAGCTCAGGGACGAGCCGAGGAACGCCACAAACGAGGCTGCGCGCCGCTACTACGCCGAGCAAGGCGGGAAGTACGGAGCGCAGCTCGTGTCCGACCCGAGCGAGGGCTGGGCCGCGGTCCTCACGCAGAAGACCGCGCAGGGCGAGTTCTGGTACTCGTACCGGCATGGCTCCGGCAACGACGAGTCGACCGGCTCCTATACGCTCACCACGCTGCAAGTGGCCCCGCTCGTCCAGGAGGTGCAGGTCACCGCGGCGCCGACCACTCTCGAAGCCGACGCGAAGACCTGCAAGGATCCCGGCTGGCTCGTGAAGCAGCTCGCCGCGTTCAAGCTGCACGAATGCAGCGTGAAGGACTTCGATACGGTGAACCTCGAGCTTCCCGGCGGCGAGAAACCCGTCGCCGGCCGCGTCATGGAAGACAACTATGTGCTCGTCGACGAGAGCCGGAACCCGGCTCCGTACGCCGTCTGGAAGAATTACGTGAGCGCGCTGCAGGGCATCGGCGCGAAGCTCGTCACCGACCCGAACGATTTCAACCGCGCGGTGCTCAATCGCCAGACGCCGCAGGGCGAGTACTGGTACGTGTATATGCACGGCAGCGGCAACGAGGAGTCGACCACGACCTATAACCTGCTCACGTTGCTCGCCAGCGGGCCCGCGCCGAAGAAATGCACGCTCACCGTCTACGGCATCAACTTCGATTTCGACCAGGCGACGCTGCGGCCGGATTCGATGCCCGTGCTGGAGCAGGTGCGCCTCCTCTTTGCCAACGACGCTGTCTACTCGGCCGAGGTCGGCGGGCACACGGACAACCAGGGCGCGCGCGACTACAACATGAAGCTCTCCGCGGCGCGCGCGGAGGCGGTGAAGGCGTGGCTGGTCGGCAAGGGTATCGCCGCAGGTCGCATCACGACGGCCGGTTACGGTGATACGCATCCGCTCGTTGCGAACACGTCCGATGAGAACAAGGCGCGCAATCGGAGAGTCGAGCTGCGCCGCTCGGGCTGCAAGGAGTGATCGCGCAAGACCGGAAAGGGAAGGGGCCGGCCCGCGGGCCAGCCCCTTGAAGGATCTGGTGCTGTTGAGTGGATTCGAACCACCGACCTACTGATTACGAATCAGTTGCTCTACCAGCTGAGCTACAACAGCACGGCCTGCGATTATACCGTTTTCCGTGTCCGCCCCGTGACGCGCCGTGCCGCCAAGCCCTTGAATCCGGGAGCGATCCGGGCCTTCCGCCCGTCGGCCATCCGCCGCCGCCCATCGGCCTAGAATGGCCGCGCGTCGGGATCGGCTTGTACCCCCCGCGCCCGCTACCTAAATTGCTGCCTAACCCTAAGAAAGGGCATGTCCATGCGCCGCACGCAACGAGGCTTCACCCTCATCGAGGTCATGGTGACGGTTGCGATCATCGCCATCCTGGCGGCCATCGCGATCCCGAACTACCGCGACTACGTGACGCGCGGCAAGCTGGTCGAGGCGAGCGCGGGCCTGTCCGATGCCCGGATAAAGATGGAACAGTACTTCCAGGACAACCGCGCCTATCCGGGCGGCTGCGTGAACGCGCCGAACACGCCGGCTCTGGGCAGCATCCAGATCATGGCGCTCAAGTACTTCAACCTCACCTGCTCGAACATGTCCGCGACCACTTACACGGTGACCGCGGACGGCGTCAACGAGATGGCCGGGTTCACCTACACCATCGCGCAGGACAACACCAAGACCTCGGCCTTCCTCGCCGCGGGTGCGAGCAACGGCTATACCGCGGCATCGCCGAATACGTGCTGGGTCTTCCGCAAGGGCGGCCTGTGCTGAGGCGCAGCCGCCGCCGGCAGGGCGGCATATCCACGATCGAGATCCTGGTCGCTCTCGCGATCATCGCGCTGGTGATCGGGCTGGGCACGCCCAGCGCCCTGACCTGGATCCAGAACCTGCAGGTGCGCACCGCCGCCAACTCCATGGTGGGGGGGCTACAGACGGCGCGCCTCGAGGCGCTGCGCCGCAACACCACCGTCGCCTTCGAGCTCACGGACCCCAACTCCACCGCGTGGCACGTCTGCCTCTTCAACCTCACGATGGGCAACTGCCTTCCCGGCGACCTCGCCGCCAGCGATTTGGGCGGACAGGCCAACGCGCGCGCGGGCGTGGAGACCGTGTTCAGCGACTTCGCGTCGCCGCTCAACCCGGGCGACAACATCCCGCAGCTCGTGGCGTTCGACTCGTTCGGACGCGTGTCGCCACAGAGCCCGATCAACATCGCGCGCATCGACGTGCGCAACCCCGTGCTCTCGGGGTCCGACGAGCGGCGCATGTCGATCCAGATAACGACCACGGGCCAGGTGCGCATGTGCGACCCCGCGCTCAGCGCGGCCGTCAATCCCCAGGGCTGCCAGTGAGAGGGAATCCCATGAACGCACCCGCGCAACGGCCGCTCCGGTCCTCGCAGCAGGGCGTGATGCTGATCGAGGCCCTGGTGGCCATCCTCATCTTCACGCTGGGCGTTGTGGCCCTGATGGGCCTGCAGGCCAATTCCATCGTGCAGGTGAGCGAGGCCAAGTACCGCACCGACGCGAGCTACCTCGCGAGCCAGATCATCGGCCAGATGTGGGTCGACCAGGGCCCGCCGCCCCCGGCGGCGCCCGGCCAGAACCTGCCCAACTACGAGGCCGCCGGCTTCGGCGCGCGCGCGGCTGGGATGCGCTGGTCGCATCCACGCTGCCCGGGGGACTCGCCAACGATCAAGGTCACGACCCCGCCGGGTGGGTTGCGGACGATGGTCACGGTCACCATCACTTGGAAGCAGCCCGAGGACCAGATCACGCACCGTTACATCACCGCCGCCAATCTCAATCCGTCATGAAAAAGAAAACCCTTCCGCTCGCGCCCGTTCCGCCGGCTTCACGCTGGTGGAGATCATGATCGGCCTGCTGATCGGCCTCATCGGGATCGTGGTCATCATGGAGACCTTCGCGGTGTCCGAGGGCTACCGCCGCACCACGACCAGCGGCGCCGACGCCCAGACCAACGGCGCCATCGCGATGTACCTCATGCAGCGCGAGCTGCGCGTCGCCGGCTACAACATGCAGCCGTTCCTGGTGGCCGGATGCACGTCGGTCATCGTGTGGAACGAGACGCTCGGCAAGAGCCAGCTCCTGCGCTGGGTGCCGGTGGACATCAACCCGACGGGCTACCCGGCCGGCGACCCGAACACCGATGTGGTCCTCATCGCCTACGGCACGGCGGACAGTTACGTGGGAGGCGTGCAGGCGTGGCAGGTGCCCAAAGTGCGCGGCGCACCCGTGGTCCGCACCGATCCCTTCTCCATAGCGAAGAACATCGACGGGTTCCGTGCCGGCGACCTGGCCGTCTCGGTGATGCCGGCGTCGCCGACCCCGAGCTGCGTGATGCACGAGATCACCTCGACGCCGGGCGCGAACGGCAATTGCGGCCAGACGCTGGCCGACGCCAACACCGTCGTGCACGATTACAAGACGTACAGGAGCTTCTACAACGGGTGCCAGAACGTCCTGGCGAACCACGACAGCGCGGCGGGCATCAACGACCCGATCGGGGCTGCCGTGCCGGTGGTGACGTATCCGCGAGGGCTCATGTTCAACTTCGGCCCCAGCCCCGCGGCGAAGATCTACGCCATTCGCAACCAGAACCTCACGGTCTGCTCCAGCCCGGACAAGGACTGCACCGATCCCGCCAACTACGACGTGATCGTGAACGGCATCGTGAGCATGCACGCGATCCTCGGCGGCGACTACGCCGGTACCCCCATCAACGCGACGAGCGGCATCATGAACGACGGCACGGTCGACCAGTGGAGCCGCAACGCCATCAAAGACTCGGGCGACGCGCGGCGCACCATGGCCGTCGCATTGGAGCTCACCGCGCGCAGCTCGCTGCGCGAGAAGTCGAGCACCGGCAACCCGGATCCCGCGGCCTGCGACGCCACGGCCAACCCGAACCTGCCCGACAACGGCCAGAAGGTCGAGTGGTACGCGTCGTACGTGCCGAAAGCGGTCGGCTCGCTCGGCGGTGCGCAGATCGACATCTCCAAGACGGCGCCCGACCCGCAATGGAAATGCTACCGATACAAGCTCTTCACGGGCGTCGTGACCCTGCGCAACATGTTCTGGACACCGGGCTGATGGATATCCACGAGAGGACCCCCATGCATTCGAGATCCCGCCTACCGCGGCGCCAGGAAGGCGTCGTCCTGGTGATCGCGCTGATCGTCCTGGTCGCCATGACGTTGGCCGGCCTGGGCCTCATCCGCTCGATCGACACCGCCACGCTCGTTTCCGGCAACATCGGCTTCCGCGAGTCGGCCGTTGCGAGCGGCGACTCCGGCATCGAGCTCGCGCGCAAATGGCTCCTCGCCAACTCCGCCACGCTCGCGAGCGACCAGAGCGCGTTCGGGTACTACTCGTCGCGCCAGGACAGCGTGGACCTCACCGGCAACCAGTCGATCAGCGCCGCCAATAGCGTGGACTGGGGCGGCTCGAACCCCAGCGCGACGGTGAAGGCGTTCGACGCGGGTACGGGCGTCGACGGAACGGGCAACCACATCTTCTACATCATCCAGCGCCTGTGCTCGATACCGGGCGCCCAGAACCTGCCCCTGCAGAGCTGCACGACCTCGGTGGTGACCAACGTAGGCAGCACCCAGGGGAGCCCCGACTACAACGGCGGTGCCATCACCCAGAACGAGGAGGTGTACTACCGCGTCACCTCCCGGATCGAGGGACCGAAGAGCACCGTGAGCTTCGTGCAAGCCATCATCGAGATGTAAACGAGGAGCGCCAAGCCCCTCCAAGGAGATGTTCATGATCAGCACCCGCTTCCCCTCGCAACCGCTCGCGCGCCGGCTCGCCGCGACGCTCGCGGTCGCCTGCGGCCTCTTCGCCGCGCTCCCCGCGGCCGCGACGCTCACCGACCTGTCGCAGGCGCCCCTCGCGAGCAGCGCGAGCGGCATCGTGAAGCCGAACGTGAGCTTCGTGCTGGACTCCTCGGGATCCATGGCGTGGACCCACGCGCCCGACGAGTCGCAGCCGTTCTTCGACAACGTCGGCTACAAGTCGTCGCAGTGCAACAGCATCTACTATCGGCCCGACATCCTTTATGTCCCGCCGAAGCACGCTGACGGCACGGATTTCCCGAACTCGAGCTTCACGGGCGCATGGAAGGACGGCTTCAACACGGCCAACGGCACCACGAACCTGCAAAGCTCCTTCTTCGCGTACGACAACACGACGAGCAACGGCTCCGGTACGGACACCGCGCAGGCCGCCTACTACTACAACTACCTGGGCTCGGCCACCCCGAACTACCAGAACCAAAACAGCCAGTTCTACAAGGAGTGCAGCCTCAACGAATCGACCGTGCCGTACGCGACGATCACCTTCTCCGGCGGCAACAGCACGGCCGTGAACAGCATCACGGTGAACGGCACGAACATCATGGCCGCATCGACGACCGCGTCGACCAGCTCGAGCACGCTCGCCTCGCTCACGGCCGCCCAGATCACGGCGAGCGGCTACAGCGCGACCGCTTCGGGCAGCACGGTCACCATCAACGGCCCGGTCTCGGTCGCCGGCGTCGTGCCCGTCATCACCACCACCCCTCCGCTGCCGACCGCCACTGTCACGTTCTCCGGCAGCAACACCTCGACCACCACGGGCATCACGGTGAACGGCACCCAGATCATGAGCGGCGCCACCGCGGCGACGGGCAGCACGACCACGATGGCGAGCAGCGTCGCGTCGAAAATCAGCGCGGGCGGCTATAGCGCGACCTCCTCGAACAGCGTCGTCACCATCACCGGCCCCGCCACGGCCGTCGGCTTCGTGCCCGCGGTCACCATCGCTGCCGGCGCCGCCACGGCGACCATCACCGTGGCGGGCAGCAACAACACGACGGTCTCCCTCATCACGGTGAACGGCGTGACGATCTCGAGCGGTACTTCCAGCTCTAGCAACAAGTCGAATACCGTCGCGAGCAACGTCGCCGCGATCATCACCAAGGCCGGCTTTTCGGCCACTGCGTCGGGCAGCGTCATCACGGTCACGGGTCCCCTCTCCGCGGTCGGCTTTCCGCCGGTCGTCACCCGGGGGTCCGGCACCATGACCTTCACCACGTCGAACTTCACGGCCAGCGGCGCCATGACCAGCTCGTCCACGACCTTCACGCACTCGACCGCCATGTCGGTCGCGGTGCAGGCCTTCAGCCCGTTCCAGAAGGTCATCGTTTCCGCCACTTCCGGTCCGAGCAGCAGCGACGAGCGCCAGAACTTCGCCAACTGGTTCAGCTACTACCGCACGCGCATCCTGATGATGAAATCGGGCGCGGGCCGCGCCTTCGTCGAGCATCGGCTCGAGCTATCGCGTGGGCTTCATGACCATCCAGGCCACGCCGAGCAGCAGCACCAGCGACCCGCTCTACCTGCAAGATCGCCGACTTCGACCAGACCCAGAAGAACGCCTTCTATACGAAGTTCTATGCGCAAAACCCGAACAACGCGACGCCCCTCAAGGTCGCGCTTTCGAATGCGGGGCGCAACTTCGCCGGCACGCTGGGCCCGGACCCGGTCCAGTACTCCTGCCAGCAGAACTTCATGATCCTCACCACGGACGGCTACTGGAACGCCGGCTCGCCCAACGCGGTGAAGATCAACGGCACCACGGCGGTCGGCAACCAGGACAGCGACCCGGTTGCGACGCCGGCGCCGATGTACGACGGGGGCCTCACCAACTCGGTCAACACGCTGGCCGATGCCGCTGCGTACTATTACAACACCGACCTGCGCACCACGAACTGCAACTCGGGCGTGGCCGGCGCGGACGTGTGCCAGAACAACGTGCCGGTCACACCGGATGACAGCGCGACGTGGCAGCACATGACCACCTTCACGCTCGGCCTGGGCGTGAACGGCCAGCTCCAGTACGACTCGGGCTACCTCAAGGGCGGCTCGGCCGACTTCAACTCGATCGTTTCGGGCGCCACGAACTGGCCGTCCCCGGTGGGCGACACGCTCACCACGATCGACGACTTGTGGCACGCGGCCGTGAACGGGCACGGACAGTACTTCAGCGCCAAGAACCCCAACCTGCTGGTCTCGGGATTGCGCACGGCGCTCGCCGGTGTCTCGGCGCGCGAAGCGGCCGGCGCCGCCGCCGCCACCTCGAACCTCGAGCCGGTGGCGGGCGACAACTCCGCGTTCGTGGCGAACTACCGCACGGTGAACTGGGATGGCGACGTGCAGTCGCGCTCCATCGACCTCA
Source organism: uncultured beta proteobacterium (assembly GCA_963827425.1). Taxonomy (GTDB): domain Bacteria; phylum Pseudomonadota; class Gammaproteobacteria; order Burkholderiales; family Usitatibacteraceae; genus Usitatibacter. The sequence goes on from CAWHAQ010000005.1 coordinate 10,946, forward strand.
CGACCGGCGCCATCTCCGATACGCCCAACTGGTCCGCCCAGGACCAGCTCAACACGGCGGTGGCCGCCACTTCCGACTCGCGCAACATCTTCACGTTCCTCGCCGGCGCGCAGGTGTCGTTCACGCCGGGCAGCTTCAGCTCCGCGCAGAAGGCCGCGTGGTTCACTCCCGCCAACGCGCCCGCCCTCTCGCAGGTCTCGGACTGGACGCCGGTGCAGTCGACGGCGGCAACGGCCGACACCCTCATCAACTACCTGCGCGGCCAGACCGGTTTCGAGGAGCGCACGTCCAACCCCGCGCTGCTCTATCGCACGCGCGACAACGTGCTGGGCGACATCATCGACGGCAAGCCGGTGTTCGCAAGGGTGCCGCCCTTCAACTACAACGACGACAACTACGCGGCGTTCAAGACGAGCGTGTCGTCGCGGCAGGGCGCCGTGTATATCGCCGCCAACGACGGGATGCTGCATGCCTTCAACTCGGACTCGGGCGTCGAAATGTGGGCCTACGTCCCCTCGTTCGTGCTGCCCAACATGAAGGCGCTCGCCGACGACAACTACCCGAACGCGCACGAGTACTTGGTCGACGGCTCGCCCACGGTGAGCGACATCTTCACGGGCTCGTCGTGGAAGACGATCCTCGTCGGCGGGCTCAACGGCGGCGGCAAGGGCTACTACGCGCTCGACGTCACGGACCCGGGCTCGCCGCAGGTCCTGTGGGAGTTCAGCGATACGAACCTCGGCTTCACCTACGGCAACCCCGTCATCGGCAAGCTCGCCGACGGTACGTGGGTGGTGATGTTCAGCTCCGGCTACAACAACACGCCGGTTGCCGGAAACACCAGCGCCGACGGCGTGGGCCGGCTGTACGTCGTCGAATGCGGCCACGGGTGTGCTCAAGTTCACCATCAGCACGGGCGTGGGCACCTCGACCTCGCCGTCGGGCCTCGGCAAGATCAGCGCCTGGGTGAACGACGGCCTGGTCGACAACACCATCCAGCGCGTGTACGCCGGCGACATGCTGGGTAACCTCTGGCGCTTCGACGTGAACGACATCATCCCGCCGGCGGGCAAGGAAGCCACGCAGCTCGCGTTCTTCCAGGTGGGCACGTACCCCGCAGCCCATCACGACGGCGCCGGAGCTGGGCGCGCTCAACAGCCGGTCGATCGTGTACGTCGGCACGGGCCGCTACCTGGGCGCGAGCGACGTCAACGACCAGAGCCAGCAGTCGCTCTACGCCATCGTCGACCAGATGAACGCAACCGGCATCGGCAACGCGCGCTCGGAGACCACCTGCCCGCTGGTCAAGCAGACGCTCACGATCATCAACAGCAACACCCGCTCGACGTCGACGCTGCCGGTGGACTTCGCCTCCAAGTGCGGCTGGTTCCTCGACTTCAACCCCGCCAACGCGACCCCCGGCGAGCGCGTCAACGTCGATCCCAAGCTGCAGCTGGGCATGCTTGCCGTGGCGACCAACATCCCCGAGCAGAGCGTGTGCACGGTCGGCGGCACGAGCTTCCTGTACTTCCTCGACTACCAGAGCGGCACCTTCGCGCCCACGGCGGCGGGCCAGGTCGCGGGCCAGCGAGGTGGGCAACTCCATCGCGGTGGGCATCAACACCTACCAGCTGCCGGACGGCCGCATGGTGACGACGGTGACGACGTCGGACGACAAGCACCCGGTGTTCGGCGATCCGCCCCCGCCGAACCTCGTGAACGCCGGCAAGCGCGTGATGTGGAGGGAACTGCTGAATTGAGCGCGCGCACGATCTCAGGCGCCCGGCCACCGGCCGGGCGCTTTTTTTCGTGGTGAACGTGGCCACCCGCGGATCGATGGCGGTGGCCGGCCTCATCGCCGCCGGCCTGGCCGCGTACGCCTGGCTGTGGACGCCCTGGCGCTACTTCCCGCCCAACGAGGTCAAGCGCGTCGCCTATCCCATGCACGACGTGGGCCTGCAGTTTCCGCCCGGCCGCGAGGGCATCGACTACTACGGCACGCTGCGCCTCGACCTCTACATCGACGAGCGCGGCCACGTGGATCGCGTGGAGGTCCTGGAGTCGAGCGTGCCGGAGTCGTTCCGCGCGAGCGCCGTGGCGGCCTTCGCGGGCACGCCCTTCGACCCGGCGGTGCGCTACGGACGGCCGGTGAAGAGCGTGAAGAAGGTGGAGGTGAAGTTCGCCCCGCCGCTCCGGGGGCTGGACTCGGGACCGATGTCGCCGGCTAGCCGCTGATCCCGCGCGGCAGCGGGAAGGTGACGTGCTCCTCGATGCCCTCGAGCTCGTGCACGCGGCGCACGCCCAGCGCCTGCAGGCGCAGGATCACCTCGTGCACCAGCACCTCGGGGGCCGATGCGCCGGCGGTGAGGCCGACGCGCTTCTTGCCCGGCACCCACTCGGCCTTCAGCTCGGCGGCGCTGTCGACCAGGTAGGCGTCGCGCCCGAGGTTGCGCGCCACCTCGCGCAGGCGGTTGGAGTTGGAGCTGTTGGGCGAGCCCACCACGATCACCACGTCGCACTGCGGCGCCATGAACTTGACCGCGTCCTGGCGGTTCTGGGTGGCATAGCAGATGTCGTCCTTCTTGGGCCCGACGATGGCGGGGAAGCGCGCCTTCAGCGCCGCGATCACGCGCGCGCAGTCGTCGATGGAGAGTGTCGTCTGCGTGACGTAGGCGAGCTTCGCGGGATCGCGCACCTCGAGCTTCGCCACGTCCTCCTCGCTCTCGACCAGGTACATGCCCGATTCCGACTGGCCGAGCGTGCCCTCGGCTTCGGGGTGGCCTTCGTGGCCGATCATGACGACCTCGCGCCCCTGGTCGCGCATGCGCGCCACCTCCACGTGCACCTTGGTGACGAGCGGGCAGGTGGCGTCGAACACCTTGAGGCCGCGCGCATCGGCCTCGCGGCGCACGTCGATCGACACGCCGTGGGCGGAGAAGATCACCGTGGCGCCCGCGGGCACCTCGGCCAGCTCCTCGACGAACACCGCGCCCTTGGCCCGCAGGTCCTCGACCACGTACTTGTTGTGCACGATCTCGTGGCGCACGTAGATCGGCGCGCCCTGGGCCTCGAGCGCGCGCTCGACGATGGCGATGGCGCGGTCGACGCCGGCGCAGAAGCCGCGCGGCTTGGCGAGGAGCAGCTCCGCGTCGCCGGCGGGAAGGTCGTGTTCGCTCATGGCTTCTCCTGGCGCGCGGCTGCGGGCGCGGGGCGGCGCGGCAACACGCTCTCCCAGACCAGCAGGGCCACGCCCACGCTGATCCCCGAGTCCGCGGCGTTGAATGCGGGAAAGGTGTGGGGGCCCCAGTGCACGAGCAGGAAGTCGATCACGTAGCCCAGCGTGAGGCGGTCCCAGAGGTTGCCGAGCGCGCCGCCCAGCACGAGCGCGAGTGCGAGCGGCACCAGGCGGTTCGCGTGCGGCCGCCGCAGGGCCACGACCAGCGCCGCGGAGATGACGATGGTGAGCAGCGTGAAGAACCAGCGCTGCCAGCCGCCGGCGTCGGCGAGGAAGCTGAAGGCGGCGCCGGTGTTGTGCGCGAGCACGAGCGAGAAGAAGCTCGTGATCTCGCGCGTCTCCCCCAGGGCGAACGCGTGCGTGATCCACGCCTTGGACGCGAGGTCGAGCACCACTACCGCGGCGCTCACCGCGAGCCAGCGGGCCCAGCCGGGGGCCGCGCGCTCAGGCATGGCGGCGCACCTCGCCGGGACCCTCGAGGTTGGCCGCGCAGCGCCCGCAGATGCCGGGATGGTGCGTATCGGCCCCCACGTCGGGGCGGTAGTGCCAGCAGCGCTCGCACTTGGCGTGCGGGCTCGCCACGACCTCGATGGCGGGAGTGTCACTGTCGCCCGCGGCCCGCAGCGTCGCCTTCGACGTGATGAGCACGTAGCGCAGGTCGTCGCCCAGGCTTTCCAGCAGCGGCAGGTCCGGCGCCCCAGCCTCCAGCGTGACCTCGGCCTGCAGCGAGGAGCCGATGGTGCCCGCGATGCGCGCCTCCTCGAGCTTCTTCACGACCAGCCCGCGGATCTCGCGGATGCGTTTCCACTTGTCGCGCAGCGCTGCCTCGCCTTCCTGCGGCGGGAGCGCCTGGGTCCAGGTCTGGAAGAAGATGCTGTCGTCGCTGTCGGGGATGGAGCACCGCCCAGGCCTCCTCCGCGGTGAACGAGAGGATGGGCGCCATGAGGCGCAGCACGAGCTGCGTCACGTGGTGCAGCGCGGACTGCGCGCTGCGGCGCGCCTTCGACGTCGCCGGAAGCGTGTAGAGGCGGTCCTTGAGGATGTCGAGCCAGAAGCCGCCCAGGTCCTCGGAGCAGAAGTTCTGCAGGCGCTGCGCCACGAGGTGGAACTCGAACTTGCGGTAGTCCTCGATGCACGCCGCGCCCATCTCGCGCGCCATGGCGAGGGCGTAGCGGTCGATCTCGGTCCACTGGTCCGGGGGCAGCAGGTCGCGCTTCGGCGTCGAAGTCGGCGGTGTTGGCGAGCAGGAAGCGCAGGGTGTTGCGCATCCTCCGGTAGCCCTCCACGACGCGCTTCAGGATCTCCTCGGAGAGCGAGAGCTCGCCCGAGTAGTCGGTGGACGCGACCCACAGGCGGATCACCTCCGCGCCCAGCGTGTCGTTGACCTTCTGCGGCAGGATCACGTTGCCGAGGGACTTGGACATCTTGCGGCCCTGGCCGTCGACCACGAAGCCGTGGGTGAGCAGCGAGTCGTAGGGCGCGCGCCCGTCCATGGCGCAGCCGGTGAGCAGGCTCGACTGGAACCAGCCGCGATGCTGGTCGCTGCCCTCGAGGTAGATGTTGGCGGGCCAGCGCTGGTCGGCGAGCCCGCGCAGCACGGTGAAATGCGTGGTGCCCGAATCGAACCAGACGTCCACCGTGTCCGTGAGCTTGCGGTACTGCTGCGGGTCGACGCCGAAGTCCTCGCAGGTGGCGGAGAACCAGGCCTCGATGCCGCCCTTTTCCACCATCTGCGCCGCGCGCTCGGTGAGGCTGCCGGTATCCGGATGCAGCTCCTCGGTCTCGCGGTGCAGGAAGAACGGCAGCGGCACGCCCCAGTAGCGCTGGCGCGAGAGCGTCCAGTCCGGCCGGTTGCCGATCATCGCCACCAGGCGCGAGCGGCCCCACGCCGGGTAGAACGTCGTGTTGTTGATGGCGTGCATCGCGATCTCGCGCAGCGTCCGGCCCTCGGTGCCGGGCGCGCCCACGTTGCAGGGCTTGTCCATCGCGATGAACCACTGCGTGGTCGCGCGGAAGATGATCGGCGTCTTGTGGCGCCAGCAGTGCGGGTAGCTGTGGCGCAGGGGCTCGGCATGGAGCAGCGCTGCGTTGCCCTCCAGCAGCGCGATGATGGGCTTCTCCGCCTCGCGCACGCCCATGCCCGCGAAGTGGGCGACGCCGGACTTGAAGCGTCCCGCGTCGTCCACCGGCTGGTCGAGCGCGAGCTGGTATTTCACGCCGATCTCGAAATCCTCCACGCCGTGCGCGGGCGCGGTGTGCACGAGGCCCGTGCCGGCGTCGAGCGTCACGTGCTCGCCCAGCACCAGCGGAACGTCGCGCGGCTCGAACGGATGGCGGAAGCGCAGGCCCTCGAGCGCGGCGCCGGAAGCGCGGCCCAGCACGCGCTTCGCGGTGAGGCCGTAGCGCTTGAGGCAGGCCTCGGCGAGGTCCGCGGCAAGGATCAGCGCGCCGCGCTCGGTGGCGACCAGCGCGTAGACGAACTCGGGATGCGCGGCGATGGCCTGGTTGCCGGGCAGCGTCCACGGCGTGGTGGTCCAGATCACGGCGGCGATGGGCCCCGTGTCGTTTGCGGCGTCGAAGGCTTCCGCGACCGCCGCGGGATCGGCCGCCTCGAACGCGACGTCGATCGCGCTCGAGGTCTTGTCCTCGTACTCTACCTCGGCTTCGGCGAGCGCGGAGCCGCAGTCGATGCACCAGTTGACGGGCTTTAGCCCCCGGTAGAGCAGGCCCGTTCTTCCAGATGCGGCCCGAGCGCGCGGATCTCGGCGCCCTCGGTGTCGGAGTTCATGGTCTTGTACGGATGGTCCCAGTCGCCGAGCACGCCCAGGCGATGAAATCGGCTTCTTCTGGCGCTCGATCTGCTCGGCGGCGTAGGCGCGGCAGAGTGCCGCGCGCCTTGTTGGGCTCCAGGTTGCGGCCGTGCTTCTTCTCGATCTGGTGCTCGATGGGCAGGCCGTGGCAATCCCAGCCCGGCGTGTACGGCGCGTCGAAGCCGGCCAGGTCTTCGACTTGACCACCATGTCCTTCAGGATCTTGTTGACCGCGTGGCCAATGTGGATGTCGCCATTGGCGTAGGGCGGGCCGTCGTGCAGCACGTACTTGGGCCGGCCCGCGGCAGTGCTCGCGAGATGCGCTGGTAGAGATTGGTCTCCTGCCAGCGCTTTGAGCCACCGCGGCTCGCGCTTCGCAAGGTCGCCGCGCATGGGAAACGGCGTGTCCGGGAGATTCAGCGTGCTCTTGTAGTCGATCTTCGTGTCGTTCGGCATCGGGCTCTCATCGCGTCTCGTGCGCGCGGAACACCTCCCGCGCCGCGTCGCAGTCCCGCCGGATTTGCGCCGCCAGCAGGTCGAGCGAGGCGAAAGGCGCCTCGTCGCGCAGCTTCTTCACGAACTCGATGGAGACACGGCGCCCGTAGAGGTCGCCGGAGAAATCGAAGAGGAAGGCTTCGAGGCTCGCCGGACCGCCGGACTGCACGGCCGGATTGATGCCGAGGCTCGCCACTCCCTCGAGTCCGCGAGTTGCCACGCCATGGCATTTTACCGCAAAGACCCCCGCGAGCGCCGGTTTCATCCGGCCGAGCCGCACGTTGGCGGTGGGGAAGCCCAGCGCGCGGCCGCGCTTCGCGCCGTGCACCACGCGCCCGCAGATCGTCGTAGGGTCGGCCCAGCAGGCGCGCGGCCGCCGCGAAGTCCCCCGCCGCGAGCGCCTCGCGCACGCGCGTGCTCGAGATGCGCCCCTCGGCATCGCGCACCGCTCCCAGCACCTCGACCTCGAACCCCAGCGTGCTTCCCGAGCGGGCGAGGGAAGCGGCATCGCCCGCGCGCGCATGCGCCGTAGCGGAAATCCTCGCCCACCATGACCCAGCGCGCGCCGTAGTGCTGGTACAGCCGCCGCGCGAAGGCGTCGGCGTCGAGCGCGGCGAAACGCGCGTCGAAACGCTCGATGAAGGCGACCTCGATGCCCTCGCGCGCAAGCAGCGCCAGCCGCTCGGCGAGCGAGGCGAGGCGCGCCGGGGCGCGCTCCGGGGCGAAGAACTCCCGCGGCAGCGGCTCGAAGGTGAGCACCGCGCTCGCCAGCCCGCGCGCGGCCGCCTCGCGCTTCACGTGCTCGAGGATCGCCGCGTGGCCGCGGTGCACGCCGTCGAAGCTGCCGATGGCGATCGCGGTGTCGGAGCGGCGCGCGTCGTGCCGCAGGATGCTTCATCGGCGTTTACTCGTGGCGCGCGAAGTCGCGCAGCCGAAAGCCCATGCGACCAGAGCGAGCGCGAAATAGTCGGCGAGCTGCCCGCGACGATCACCCAGCGTGAGCTTGATCGCGCGCGCGTGGCGGCGATCTCGAACCACGAAGATTCGCTGCCCATGGAATACCAGAGCGCCCCGCCCATGAGGTAGAGCGCCACGGCGAGCTTCATGAGGAACGCGCCCCAGCCGGGCTCGGGCCGGTACAGTGCCGCTGCGGCGCATGATCCACCAGAGCCACGCCGCGTTGAAGCACGGCGCCGGCGGAGATCGAGAGCGCGAGGCCGGCGTGCGCCAGGTAGCGGCACGAAGAGCGCGTTGCAGGAGCTGCGTCACGACCAGGGTCGACGATCGCGACCTTCACCGGCGTGCGGATGTTCTGCCGCGCATAGAAGCCGGGCGCCAGCACCTTCACGAGGATGATGCCGGCGAGGCCCGCCGCGTAGGCGATCAGCGCGTGGCGCGTCATGATCACGTCGTTGCGCGGGAACTCGCCGTGCCAGAAGAGCGTGGTGATGAGCGGCACCGAGAGCATCGCGAGCGCGACGGCCGCGGGCAGCGCGAGCAGCAGCGTCACGCGCAAGCCCCAGTCGAGCAGCCCGAATAGGCCGCCGGGTCGTCGGCGCTGGTAGGCGCACGAGGGACGGCAGCAGCACCGTGCCCAGCGCCACGCCCAGCATCGCCGACGGGAAACTCCATCAGCCGGTCGGCATAGTAGAGCCACGATACCGCGCCGTCGCCCAGCAACGAGGCGATCTGCGTGTTGATGAGCAGGCTGATCTGCGCCACCGACACGCCCAGCGCCGCGGGCGCCATGAGCCGCAGGATGCGCCGCACGCCCTCGTCGCGCGGATCCCAGCGCGGCCGCGGCAGCATGCGCACGTGGCGCAGGAACGGGATCTGGAAGAGGAGCTGCGCGACGCCGCCGGCGAAGACGCCCCACGCGAGCGCCACCACCGGCTGCTCGAGGTGCGGGCGCGAGCCAGAGCGCCGCCGCGATGAACGCGAGGTTGAGCAGCACCGGCGTGAAGGCGGGCGCCTTGAACGCTCCGTAGGTGTTGAGCAGCGCCCGCCGAGAACGACACCAGCGAGACGAAGAGGATGTACGGGAAGCAGATGCGCAGCATCGTCACCGTGAGCGCGAACTTGTCCGCGTCGCGCGCGAACCCGGGCGCGGTCGCGTAGACGATGAGCGGGAGCGGCGACGACGCCGATGAGGGTGGCCACGAACAGCACCACCGAGAGCACCGCCAGCACCTTGCCCGCGAGCACGCGCGTGGCCTCGTCGCCGCGCCGCGTGCGGTATTCGCCCAGCACCGGCACGAAAGCCTGCGAGAAAGCGCCCTCGGCGAAGAGCCGGCGCAGCAGGTTGGGGATGCGGAACGCGACGAAGAACGCGTCGGTGAGCGCGCCGGCGCCGAACAGGACCGCGATCAGCGTGTCGCGCGCGAAGCCGGTGATGCGCGACAGCAGCGTCATGCCGCTCACCGACGCGGCGGCGCGCAACAGGCTCATCGGGTGGGCTCGGGCCGGGCGCGGCCTAGGGCTTTGTTTTGTATGGACAAGCGGTGTATCATATCAGGCTTCCCACCGTATCCCAGAGAACCGAGCCCCCCATGGCCAATACCAAGCAGGCCGCCAAGCGCGCCAGGAAATCCACCCGCCAGCGCGCCTCCAACGTGAGCCTGCGCACGACGCTACGCAGCGCGATCAAGAAGGTCCAGAAGGCCGTCGCTACCGGCGACCAGAAGGTGGCCCTCGAGGCCTACCGCGCCGAGCAGTCCACCATCGACGCCACCGCGCGCAAGGGCATCATCCACAAGAACAAGGCCGCGCGACACAAGAGCCGGCTCGCGGCCCGCATCAAGGCGCTGGGCGCGCCGCGCACGTAACCCCGCCCCGAATCCGGACGACGGCGGCTCCGGGCCGCCGTTCTCTTTTTCGCCCTCCCAAATGACAACGAGGCGACGACATGACCGCAGAGCACCTGATGCAGACCTATGCACCGCAGCCTGTGGCCTTCGCCCGCGGTGAGGGCGCCTGGCTCTGGGACACCGAGGGCAAGCGCTACCTCGACGCGCTCGCGGGCATCGCCGTGAACGGCCTGGGCTACGCGCATCCCGTGCTCACCCGCGCGATCTGCTCGCAGGTGGGCAAGCTCATGCACACCTCCAACCATTTCGTGGTGCCCGAGCAGGAGCGCGCCGCCGCCAAGATGCTGCGAGCTCTCGGGAATGGACAACGTGTTCTTCGCGAATTCGGGCTCGGAGGCGAACGAGGCGGCGATCAAGCTCGCGCGCCTCTACGGCCACCAGCGCGGCGTGGAAAGCCCCGCCATCATCGTGATGGAGAAGGCCTGGCACGGCCGCACGCTCGCCACACTCTCGGCCACGGGCTCGCGCAAGGCGCAGGCCGGCTTCGAGCCGCTGCTGGGCGGGTTCCTGCGCGTGCCCTACAACGACGCGGCCGCCGTCGAGCGCCTCGCCGACAACCCGTCGGTGGTCGCGGTGCTGCTCGAGGTGCTGCAGGGCGAGGGCGGCGTGAACGTCGCCGACCTCGAGTGGCTGCGCAAGGTGCGCGCGATCTGCGACCGCAAGCAGTGGCTCATGATGATCGACGAGGTGCAGAGCGGCATCGGGCGCACCGGCAAGTGGTTCGCGCACCAGTGGGCGGGCGTCGTCCCCGACGTGATGTCGCTCGCCAAGGGCCTCGCCTCCGGCGTGCCGATCGGTGCGTGTGTTGCGCGCGGCGTGGCGGCGAAGGTGTTCAAGCCGGGCAACCACGGCTCCACCTTCGGCGGCAACCCGCTCGCCACCGTCGCGGCGCGGGTGACGCTCGAGGTGATCGAGAAGGACGGGCTCCTCGCCCACGCGCACCGCATGGGCGAGGTCATCATGGGGGGGCTGCGGCGCGAGCTCGCGGGCGTGGACAGCGTGAAGGAAGTGCGCGGCATGGGGCTCATGATCGGCGTGGAGCTCGACCGCCCGTGCGGGGACATCGTGCGCCGCGCGCTCGGCGCGGGGCTGGTGGCCAACGTCACCGCGGAACGCGTGATCCGCCTCCTGCCGCCGCTCGTGATCCAGGAGGCCGAGGCGAAGCAGGTGGTGGCGATCCTGGCGCCGCTCGTGAAGGCTTTCCTCGCCGAGTCGCCCGCGGCAGCGGCCGCGTGAAGCATTTCCTGCAGTTGACCGACCTCGGCCGCGACGAGATCGAGCACCTCTTCGCCCGCACCAAGGTCATCAAGGACCGCTTCAAGAACTACGTCGCCTACCAGCCGCTCGCCGACCGCATGCTGGCGATGGTGTTCGAGAAGAGCTCGACCCGCACGCGCGTGTCCTTCGAGGCCGGCATCCACCAGCTCGGCGGCTCGTCCATCGTGCTCAACACCGGCGAGACCCAGCTCGGGCGCGGCGAGCCCATCGAGGACGTGGCGCGCGTGATCTCGCGCATGGTCGACATCGTGATGATCCGCACCTTCGAGCACTCCAACATCGAGCGCTTCGCCTCGCAGTCGCGCGTGCCGGTGGTGAACGGCCTCACCAACGACTACCACCCGTGCCAGCTGCTGGCCGACATGTACACCTGGGTCGAGCACCGCGGCCCGATCACGGGCACCACGGTGGCGTGGGTGGGTGATGCCAACAACATGCTCAACACGTGGATCCAGGCCGCGGCGCTCTTCGACTTCCGCCTGCACGTGTGCACGCCGCGGGGCTACGGCATCGATCCCGAGCGCATCGCCGCCGGAAAGGGGCACGTGCACGTCTTCGCGACGCCGGCCGAAGCGGTGAAGGGCGCGGACCTCGTGACGACGGACGTGTGGACCAGCATGGGCTTCGAGGCCGAGGCCGACGCGCGCACGCAGGCCTTCGAGGGCTTCATGGTCGACGCGAAGCTGATGGCGGCCGCCAAGCCCAAGGCGCTCTTCATGCACTGCCTGCCCGCCCACCGCGGCGAGGAAGTGGCCGCGGAGGTCGTCGACGGCCCGCAGAGCGTGGTGTGGGAAGAGGCCGAGAACCGGCTCCACGTGCAGAAGGCGCTGATGGAGTACCTGCTGCTCGGGAAGATCGATACGTAATGGGGTCAGGTTAGATTTCGAACCTGCCACCTTTTTTTCTACGACGTCGCCCGCGGCTCGTAGAGGAATCTCTGGAATCCGGCGAACACTTGCCCGATCAGCTCCGGCGCTCCCAAGTCGGCCACGGCATCGGCCAGCGAGTTGTGATACTTCAGGCGTAGCAGCGGCGTCAGCTTGTCCTGGGCTAACTCCTCCACGCCGACGCTGACGTAGTGCTGGAGGACAAAGTCCAGGAACGCCTGCTGCCTGGCGTTGAACGAGGCGACGATATGGTCCTTCGCGCCCGCGGCGCGCACTTCGCGGGTCACAGGCGACTTGGCGTAGGCCACATGCGCGAGCACATCGAACAGGTCGCTTTTCTCCGCGTCGATGACCTTCTGCATCTCGGCCAGCTGCTCGCGGCCGAAGCCGCGCTCTCGACAATCCTTGCAGGAGCTTCCTTCGTGTGTCGGGGACGCTCCATAGAGCGCGCAGCTCGGCCTCGTCCTTGAAAAACTCGGGCAGCTTGCCGAACAGCATTTCCATGAATTGCTGCGCACACATCGGGCGTGCCATCGGGATGCCAGAAGGTGGTCATCATCATGTGCTGGATGGTCCGCTCCTTGCCGTCGGCAAGCCTCACGCGCGCCTTCCGCTTCTTGACGTATTCCGCGCTCGGCTCCTGCTGCGCTTCTTCTTCAACTTGCCGTGCAACATCTTTGCGTTCCGAGCCGCCACCTTTCGGTTCCGGCTCCAATGGCTCGCCGTCCCAATCCGGATCGCTGAAGTGGTGGTGCGCCTTCACGAAGTCGTAGATCGTGAAGTAGTCCTTGCCATCGTAGAGCCGCGTGCCGCGCCCGATGATCTGCTTGAACTCGATCATCGAGTTGATGGGCCGCATCAGCACGATGTTGCGGATGTTTCGGGCGTCCACGCCGGTGGAGAGTTTTTGCGAGGTGGTGAGGATCGTCGGGATCGTCTTCCCGTTGTCCTGGAAGTCCCGCAGGTGCTGCTCGCCCAGCTCGCCGTCGTCGGCCGTGACGCGCTGGCAGTAGTTCGGGTCGGAGCTGGTCTTCATCTGGTTGATCAAGTCCCGCATCGCCAGCGCGTGCTCCTGCGTCGCGCAGAACACGAGCGTCTTCTCCCGCTGGTTGATCTGCGACATGAAGATCTCCACCCGCTTCTTCTCGCGGGCCTTGATCTCGATGATCCTGTTGAAGTCCTTCTCTTCGTACCGCTTGCCCGCCTCCACTTCGCCCTCCACCACCGTGTCATCGGCGGTGTAAATATATTCGTCCAGCGTGGTCTGGATCTGCTTCACCTTGAACGGCGTGAGGAATCCGTCGTTGATGCCGTCCTTCAGCGAGTAGATGAACACCGGATCGCCGAAGTAGGCATACGTATCGGCGTTGTCCGCGCGCTTGGGCGTGGCGGTTAGGCCGAGCTGCACCGCGGGCGCGAAGTACTCCATGATGCCGCGCCAGTTGCTCTCGTCGTTGGCGCCGCCGCGATGGCACTCGTCGATGATGATGAGATCGAAGAAGTCCGGGGATACTCGCCGAAATACGGCGACGGCTTGCCATCCACCACGGGGCCGCTCATGAAGGTCTGGAAGATGGTGAAGAAGAGGCTCCCGTTCTTCGGCACCTTGCCCTTCTTCTTGATGTCCTCGGGCTTGATCCGAACCAGCGCATCTTCAGGGAATGCGGAAAACGCGTTGTACGCCTGGTTCGCCAGGATGTTGCGGTCGGCCAGGAACAGGATTCGCGGTCGCCGCGTCGGTTCGCGGCTGAGATTCCAGCGGGCGTGGAACAGCTTCCACGCGACCTGGAACGCGATGAAGGTCTTGCCCGTGCCCGTAGCGAGTGTCAGGAGGATGCGGTCTCGCTTCGCGGCGATCGCCTGCAGCACGCGCTCGATGGCGATGTCCTGGTAGTAGCGACCAGGATGCGAGCCGCCCTTGTCTTCGTAGGGCACCGCTGCGAATCGATCACGCCACGCGTCCTGCTGGGCAAAGGTGCAGAGCCCAGAGCTCATCTGGCGTCGGATAGGCTGCGGTCTCCGCTTCCGCCCCGGTCCGCATGTCGATGCCGTAGATGCCCTGGCCGTTCGTCGCATAGGCGAATCGCACCGCGAGCTTGCCCGCGTAGTTCTTCGCCTGCGCCACGCCTTCCGTCACCGCCTGGCTCAGCGCCTTGGCCTCGATCACGGCCAGCTTGGTGTTGCGGTACTCCAGCACGTAGTCGGCAGTTAGCCCCTTGCCGCGCCGACCCAGGCCTTCGATGCGACCTGGTGTGATGCGAAACCTCGCGCCGAACGCGGCTTCCCTCCACAACTCCCCAGCCCGCTGCCTTCAGCGCGGGGTCGATATGCTCGGCGCGCGTTTCGGCTTCGTTCATGAGTATGGGGTTACGCGGTTGCCGTCACGAGTCAGTAGCTGCACCAGCTTCGGATGGATGAATAGTTTCTCGCGGCCCACTGCGACCTCCTTCAATACGCCTATCTCGTCCAGCTGCTTGAGATAGCGAGAGGCCGCCTGGCGTCCCGCAATTTCCTTCTCCACGACGTTCTGGATGCGGCAATAGGGCAGCTCGAAAATCAGGTCGACCAGGCTCACGGCTGTAGATCTTGGGAGCAGCCTTCTTCACGTGCCCGATCGTTGTCGCTTGGAGTTCACGGATCGCAGCGATCTTTTCGGTCGTCCACGTGGCCGTTTCTTGCACGCCCTTGAGGATGTAGAGAATCCAGGGCTCCCAGGCCTGCTCGCGAGTGACGTCGAGCAGCAGACGGTAGTAGTCCGCCTTGTTGGCGATGATGTATCGGCTGAGGTAGAGGATGGGCAGCGTCAGCAGCCCTTCCCCTATCAGGAAGAGCGTGTTGAGCACGCGTCCGGTGCGGCCATTCCCGTCGGAGAAGGGGTGAATCGCCTCGAATTGATAGTGGCCCACGGCCATGCGGACAAGCGGGTCAATGTCCACCGTTTCGTGCAGGAAGCGTTCCCAATTGGCCAGCTTTGTGCGCAGCAGTTCGTCGCCCACGGGTGGGGTGTAGATCACGGTGCCGTCCCGGCCACTGGCCAAGGCAGTACCGGGGATGCGGCGCACCTGCATCTGGATTCCCTTGATGCGCGTACACACCTGTTCCGCGGTGCGGGTGTTGAGGGGGTGCCGCTTCAGCGCGCGGAATCCCACCAGCAACGCAGTGCTGTGCCGCAGCGCCTCGCGTGTGGCGGGATCAGCGCGCTCACCAACGTTCTGAAACTGGAACAGTTTGTCGGTGGTGGTGACGATGTTCTCAATTTCCGAGCTGGCTTGGGCTTCTAGCAGCGGCAGGGTATTGATCAGCATCGCCTGGTTGGGAATCAGCTCGGCCGCCTGCTTCAGTTCGGCCAGCGCCGCGCGCGCCGGGATGCACTGCTTAAGGATGAGCCGCGTCTCCAGGTCCGCATCAGGGGGTAGATCAGGCAGCGCGTTATAGGGCGCCTCTGGGTCCCAAGCTGATGTGGTTGAATTTCGGCTTTTCCGCGACATATTTCCCAGTCTATGTCGCTGGCCGCGACAGGTCAAGAAGACATGTCGCCATTTTTTGGCTTTTGCGACACGTTCAAAGAACCTGTCGCTGACGGCTACAGACCCTCAGTCAAGTTTCGGTCACGCGTTCTGGCAAGCGGTGGTCACAGTGCGCCGCTGAAGGCTTGGTGGAGCAGCGACTTCTTCAGGTCTGCCAGTGCAGCAATCTTCCGCTGATAGATGCTTTCGAGGCGGCGCGTTTCCGCGGAGAGCAGATCGAGTTGTGCCGCGATCCTGATCTGCATGGCCAACGGGGGTGCGGGAATTGCATAGCTCCTCAACTTTTCGCCACTGATGTTCGCCTGATTCTCGAGGCTGTCGAGGTATTTCAGGAAAAGGAGCCACGAGGTCTGCTCGGTGTAGTCGAGCTCGGTGGTGCACCCCGCTTCTTTGCGGAGGACATCATCAATATTGCGGAAGGCTTGTTCGAACATGTCGATTCAGGGCTTTGGCGACTCTTCGTCATCCCCCAGCAATGGCACGCCGCCGCCCGGGCCGAGCAACCCGGTCTCCGAATAAATCCGCAGCTTGTCGCGCGTATCCACGATGTCGAGGTTGCGCATCGTGAGCTGCCCGATGCGGTCGACAGGCGTGAAGAACGCCTCACCCTTCTCCATCGTGAGCCGCTCGGGCTTGTAGGTGAGGTTGGGGCTCTTCGTGTCGAGGATCGAATAGTCGTTGCCGCGCCGCAGCTCCACCGTCACCTCGCCCGTCACCGCACGCGCTACCCAGCGCTGTGCCGTCTCGCGCAGCATCATGCACTGCGGGTCGAACCAGCGGCCCTGGTAGAGCAGCCTTCCCAGGCGCGCGGCCATTGTTGCGGTACTGCTCGATGGTGTCCTCGTTGTGGATCCCGGTCACCAGCCGCTCGTAGGCGAGATGCAGCAATGCCATGCCGGGCGCCTCGTAGATGCCGCGGCTCTTGGCCTCGATGATGCGGTTCTCGATCTGGTCGCACATGCCCAGGCCGTGGCGCCCGCCGATGGCGTTGGCCTCGGCGAAGAGCGCCACCGCGTCGCGGAATTCCTGGCCGTTGAGCGAGACCGGCCGGCCTTCCTCGAACCCAACGGTCACCGTCTCGGGCTTCACGGCCACGTCCTCGCGCCAGAACGCCACGCCCATGATGGGATTCACGATGCGCAGGCCGCGGTCGAGGAACTCCAGATCCTTCGCCTCGTGGGTGGCGCCGAGGATGTTGGAGTCGGTCGAATAGGCCTTCTCCGTGCTCATCTTGTAGTCGAAGCCGCGCTTGATGAGGTACTCGCTCATCTCCTTGCGCCCGCCCAGCTCGTCGATGAAGCGCTGGTCGAGCCAGGGCTTGTAGATGCGCAGATTCGGGTTGGCGAGGAGGCCGTAGCGGTAGAAGCGCTCGATGTCGTTGCCCTTGAACGTGCTGCCGTCGCCCCAGATGTGGACGTCGTCGTCCTTCATCGCCACGACGAGCATGGTGCCGGTGACCGCGCGGCCGAGCGGCGTGGTGTTGAAATAGGTGATGCCGGCGGTCGAGATGTGGAACGCGCCGCACTGGATGCGCGGCGATGCCCTCGGCCACGAGCTGCGGGCGGCATTCCACCAGCACGGCCTTCTCGGCGCCGTACAGCTTCGCCTTGCGCGGGATCTCGTCGTAGTCCGACTCGTCGGGCTGGCCGAGGTTGGCGGTGTAGGCGTAGGGGATCGCGCCCTTCTCGCGCATCCAGGCGAGCGCCGCGCTGGTGTCGAGGCCGCCGGAGAAGGCGATGCCGACCTTCTCGCCGGCGGGCAGGGACTGCAGGATGGTAGCCATGCGGAATTCTAATAGAATCGCCGGTTCAGCCCCTGGAGAAGACCGATGCCCTCCTTCGACATCCTGTGTGAAGCCAACGCCGTCGAGCTCAAGAACGCCGTCGACACCGCCAACAAGGAGGTCGCCAACCGCTTCGACTTCAAGGGCTCCGACGCGCGCTTCGAGCTGAACGAGAAGGAGCACGAGATCACCGCCTACGCCGACGACGAGTTCAAGCTGGGCCAGGTGCGCGACGTGCTGCTGGGCAAGATGGCCAAGCGCGGCGTCGACACCCGCTTCCTCGAGATGAAGGATGCGGAGAAGATCGGCGGCGACAAGATGAAGCAGAAGATGGTGGTGAAGAACGGCGTGGATTCCGAGCACGCGAAGAAGATCGTGAAGATGATCAAGGACGCCAAGATCAAGGTGACGGCGTCCATCCAGGGCGACGTGGTGCGCGTCACGGGCGGCAAGCGGGACGACCTGCAGTCGGCGATCCAGCTCGTGCGCGGCGGGGTCACCGACATCCCGCTCAAGTACGAGAACTTCCGCGATTGAGCGGGCCGGACGTGGCCGACGCGCTGCTGGGCCTCACCGACCACCCGGCGCTGGTATTCGCCGCCTCGGCGCTGCTGCTGATGGTCGCGGCGTGGATGGGGGCCGGCGTCGTCACCCGGATGCAAGGGCTGGGAGAGAGCACGAGCGAGTACTTCTCCATCATCGTCGCGGCCAACTTCACGCTGCTGGCATTGGTCATGGGCTTCACCTTCTCGATGGCCGCGAACCGGTACGACCAGCGCAAGAATTTCGAGGAAGAGGAAGCCAACGCGATCGGCACCGAGTACCTGCGGGCCGACCTGCTGCCCGCGGCGGACGCGGCCCGGTGCGCGAGCTGCTCAAGGCGTACGTCGGGCGAGCGCATGCTCTTCTATACGGCCCTCGACGGGCAGCAGCTGCGCGAGGTGACGCGCGCACGGCGGCCGGCTGCAGGGCGAGCGTGGCCGCGATCCTCGCCGCGGCGCGCGCGTCCTGACGCCCACCACGGCGCTGGCGGACTCGGGCATGAACGACGTCCTCAACACGCAGGGTTACTCGCAGGCGGCATGGCTCGACCGCATTCCGCCCGGAGCGTGGGTGCTGATGCTCGCGCGATCGCGATCTCGGGCAACGTGCTGATCGGCACGGTGCGCGCGGCACGGGCGGGAGCGGCGGCTCTTCGTGATCCTGCCGGTGGTGGTGGCGATCTCCGTCTTCCTCATCGCCGACATCGACAGCCCGCGCAACGGGTTGATCCTCGTGCGCCCGGTGAACCTCATAAGCCTCGCGGATTCGCTGCGCGCCCCGTAGCCGCGCGAGCTCAGCGCGCCAGGCCGCGATCCAGCGCCGGTAGAGCCGGTCGGCCACGGCGGTGAGCCCGGCTAGGTTGCGGCAGTCGCAGCGCGCGGATGGTCTGCGGCGTCCTGCACCGCGGGGCTCTTGCCGAGGCTCGCGGCGATGTCCCTGCCGCCCGTGGCGAGCCAGCTCTCGATCATGTCCTGCGTCATCTCGACGTGGCACTGCATGCCGAGATGCCGGTCGTCCAGCACGTAGCCCTGGTTGGCGACGTGCTGCCCGTGAGGATGCGCGTTGCGCCCGGCGGGATCGCGAAGGTGTCCTCGTGCCACTGGAACGACGTGAAGCCGCGCACGCCTTCGCCCAGCCAGCCGCGGCCGCGCCGTTGCCCTCGGCCGCGACGCGGCACCCAGCCGATCTCCTTCACCGGGCTCTTCGACGACGTAGCCGCCCAGCGCGCGCGCCATGAGCTGGCCGCCCAGGCAATGGCCGATCATCGGCACGGCCTGACGTTGCGCGTCGCGCATGAGCGCCAGCACCGGCTGGGTCCACGCAAGCTCGTCGTTGGCGCTCATCGGGCCGCCCATGAAACCAAGGCCGGCGCAAGTGCTCCGCGAGGCGGGAACGGGCTCGCCTTCGTCGAGCCGCACGAGCTTCCACGGGAGGCGGTTCGCGTCGAGGAATGTGGCAAAATGACCCGGACCTTCGGTGCGCGCGAAACGAAATACAGCACCGGTTTCACCGGAGCCCTCGATGACATTGCGCGGCGTGGCCGCTACCTCGCCGTTGCCTGCATGGCCGCGGCGCAACGCGACCGACGTCAACGTGATCGGATCTTCCCGGGCAAGGCGGTGGTCGTGATCACCGCGGCGCGCCGCGTACGCTCTCCGTGGGCCAGCAGACGGCCGAGGGCGTCGTGCTCATCTCCGTCGGATCGAAGAAGCGCCGTGATCGAGATCGATGGCAAGCGTGAGACCCTCAGATGGGGCAGGATTTCGAGGGCGCGGCGCGCCGGGGCACGAGCGCGCGAGCGTCACGCTCCCGCCGATCGCACGGCCAGTTCATGCCGATGGGCAGGTGAACGGGGCGCACGTGCGCTTCATGGTGGACACGGGGGCCACCACCGTGCTGCTGCCGGCTCGCCGACGCCGAGCGCCTGGGCATCGACTACAGGGGCAAGGGGCAGCCGGGCTGCATCCAGACCGCCAACGGCGACGCCACCGCCTGGCGCGTGGTGCTGGACACCGTCACCATCGGCGAGCATCACCGCCTACAACGTGGACGCCGTGGTGGCCGAGGCGCCGGTCTGGATGTCGCGCTCCTCGGGATGAGCTTCCTCAGCGCGCATGGAAATGCGCCGCGACGGCGACGAACATGACCCTCACCAAGCAGGTACTAGCGCGCCCTCACATCCCCTTCGCGATCATCGCGTAGGCGGAGTGGTTGTGGATCGACTCGAAGTTCTCGCTCTCGACCACGTAGGCGTCGATGCGCTCATCCGCGTTGAGCTCCGCGGCGATGTCGCGCACCATGTCCTCGACGAACTTCGGGTTGTCGTAGGCGTGCTCGGTCACGTACTTCTCGTCGGGGCGCTTGAGCAGGCCCACAGCTCGCTCGAGGCCTGGCTCTCGACGCGGTCGATGATGCTCCTCGATCCACACGAAGGTGTTGATGTTGGCGGACACGGTCACGTGCGAGCGCTGGTTGTGGGCGCCGCGCTCGGAGATCTTCTTGGAGCAGGGGCAGAGGCTCGTCACGGGCACCAGCACCTTCAGCGTGAAGCACCTCCTTGCCGTCGCGGATCTCGCCGATGAAGGTGACCTCGTAGTCCATCAGGCTCTGCACGCCGGAGACCGGCGCCTTCTTGGAGACGAAGTACGGGAAGCGTCATCTCGATGTGGCCGCTCTCGGCCTCGAGCTTCTTCACCATCTCGCGCAGCATGACGCGGAAGGTGTCCGGGGAGATCTCGCGCTCGTGGGCGTTCAGGATCTCCACGAAGCGCGACATGTGCGTGCCCTTGAAGTGGTGCGGCAGGCCCACGTACATGTTGAAGTGGGCGATGGTGTGCTGCACGCCGCCGGAACGCTCGCGGATGCGCACGGGATGGCGGATGGCCTTGATCCCGACGCGGTCGATGGCGCAGGCGCCGCGTGTCGGGCGCTGGACTGCACGTCGGGGATGGGAAGGCTCGTGTCGCGCTGGTTCATCTGGGTTTTCCTCGGCTCGGATGTCAATTATAGGCCCTTGATCAGATGCGGGAAACCAAACGGCCGTTCCCGCCCCGGGGGCCGTCAGGGCAGCCGCCCCGGCGACGATCAGGCGGTGCGTGACCAGGTGGATCGGCACCCATAACAACACGTCGTCGAACGCATTGCCGGGCGTGTTCGAGGCCTCGTGCGCGACGAACACCGCGTCGCCGTCGAGGTTGCGCGCCTCGTCGCTTCCGGCGGCGGGAGTGGCGGGCGCATTCGGCCCGAGCGAGAACACCACGAACGCCGCGCGGCGCGTGAGCTGGCGCGCAGCCGGCCCGCAGCCCGAGCCGCTCGCCTCGCGCCCCGAGGAGCAGATGAAGAGGTAGTGCGAAGCGTTGCCGAGGCCCGTGAGCGTCGCGGCCTGCATGCCGTCGGTGCGCGTGAGCGGGTTGGCCGCGCCGTTGATCGATGCGCCGCCGAACACGGCGTAGCGCAAGCGGTTGCGCGGGCTGCCCCACGGATCGCGCGCGTAGCCGTCGGAATCCACGTTGTCGAGCCCGAGCGTTGCCGCGGGCAGGTAGGCGCCGTAGAAGTCGGCGCAGGCCCCGGTGGAGGCGTCGCCGCCGGCCGCGAAGCTCTCCTCGCCGTTGCTGCCCTCGGCGGCGGGGCACGGCAGGCGCCCGTGGGTCGCCGCGAAGCCCATCAGCGCGTCGCGCGCCTCCTCGAGCTGGCGGCGCACCTGCTCCTGGCGCCGCAGCTGCACCTGCGCGGCGAGCGGCAGGGCGAGGCCCGAGAGCAGCACGGCGAGGATCGCGAGCACGATCCAGGCCTCGAGCAGCGCATAGCCGCGCGCGGCGTCACGGATACGCCGCGAGCGCATGGCCGGTTGCGTCGGGATCGGGGGCGAGGACGATGTGCGCGCAGCCCGCGGCGGGGTCGCAGGCGGGAGCGGCCGCGCAGCTGGCCGCGACGATCACCGCCACCTGCTTGTCGCGCGCGATCGGCTGCCCGGCCGGCCGCATCCACCGCGACGCACGCGCCCGTGGCGCAGTCGGGCGTTCCGGCGGCGCCCGGCGCGTAGGCGGGCGCCAGCGCGTACGACACGTACGGCTGCCATGCACTCCACCACGCATTGCCGGCGTTGCCCGCGCTGCGTCCCTCGTCGGCCGGGGTGCCGGGCGGCGCGCTGCGCACCGGTCCCGCGTCGGCGGGCGCGATGGCGATGCGGCACGCGTCGGCATCCGTGGGCAGCTCCGCGAGGCGCTCGGGCGCGCGCGGAAAATCGCGCCACCAGCGATCGAGCATCGCGCCCCCGCTCGCGGCCGACGTGCGCGCGAACGGCGTGTCGGCGATCCCGCCCAGCAATGCGCCGCCGGTATCGGGTGCCGCGCCGAACTGCGCGCACGCCGGCGCGGGCCACGGATACCGCCCGCCGTTCTCCGGCCGCGTCGCGTAGCCGCGCAGGCAGTGCACCACCTCGAGCGCCACGCGCCGCATCACGCGCCGGCATCACGTCGCGCCAGGTGATCGCGAGCAGGCGGTCGTTCACGACCACGTCGCCCCCGGCGAGCGCGACCGGGCCCTGGATGAATCCGTTCGCGTTGCCCGCGCGGCCCGCGGCGTCGTTGCGGTCGGCGAAGTCGGCGTTGTCCTCGCCGGGCGCGCGGTCGAGATAGTTGGCGGGAGCGCAGCGTGCCGCGCGCTGCGGCGGCGAGGTGACGCACACGCCGTCGGCGTCGCAGTCGCCGGGAGCGCACGCGCGCTGCTGCATGAGGCGCGCGCCGTCCGCCGCGAGCCGCGCGAGCGGCGCCCCGGGCGCGAGCACCACCGCGACCGCGCCGCCTTCCCGGGCGCGTGCCGGCGTGGCGATGGTGCCGTCGTTCAAGACCCGCCCCGATGGGTCGCGCACCGTGATCGTGCCGAGCGCCGCGGCGGGCGACATGTCCACGCAGGCGCGGCTCGCCGCGCAGTTGAGCAGGCCCTTGTACTTGGACGACACGGCGTACCAGAGCCGCTCGCCGTCGCCGTCGGTGAGCTCCGCGAGCCCCAGCGTCTTCCAGGGCAGCAGTCCCAGCCGCTGCTCCTGGCCGCTCCTGCCGTCCAGCGAGCCGCACGTGGACTCGGCCCAGCCGTCGC
The DNA here is from genome assembly GCA_963827425.1 of uncultured beta proteobacterium. Taxonomy (GTDB): domain Bacteria; phylum Pseudomonadota; class Gammaproteobacteria; order Burkholderiales; family Usitatibacteraceae; genus Usitatibacter. The sequence continues at coordinate 33,468 of CAWHAQ010000005.1, forward strand.
CGTCGAGGTCGGGGCACGGCAGGTATCCCGGGCCCACCACGGGATCGATGGGCCGGTCGGCGGCATAGGCGATGAGCGCCTCGCGCGCCGCCGCGAGCGCGCGCTCCGTGGTGCGCGCACGGCTCGCCGCGACGCCGAACGTGAGCGCCGCGACGAAGAGCGAGCCCACCGCGAGCAGCATCATCAGGCAGACGAGGACGAGCGCCGCGCCTCGCGCACGGGATCGCAACACCATGGCGCGCTCCGATAGCTGGAAAGCGTGGAGCATCGCGCGAGCGCAGCGCGCTGTCGCGGCGAAATCGCGAAGCGTTAAGCGGGAGAAAGAAACGCGATCAGCGCAGCGGCCCGTGACCGCGAGGCGGCCCACCATTCTGCGACGGGCCAGGTATGCATCGTGCGTGGATGAGGGGCGTCTTTCCGAGAGGCGCTACGCGATGGTGCCCTCGAAGCGCACCGACCCTCATGGGCAAACGTCAAACGGAGCCGATATACCGCGTCAAAGCAGCAGAGCCCATTCACCGGGAAAGCCAGATCCTGCAATTGTTAGAGCATTTCCCACCGAGAGGCGCCGGGTCGGGAAGACGCCCCTCGTCCACGCACGAGCAAAGCAAAGCCGCGCTAGCGTTTGTCGGTCTCGACCTTCACCGCATCCGCGCTCTTCGAATACGCACGCACCGAGTGCGGATCGAACACCCGCGCCGATTTCGGGTCCGTCACCCGCACCGGCCGCCCGTCGACCCAGACCGTGCCGTGGCCGTCGCTGCGCTGCACGTAGCCGGTGATGGAATGCTCGCGCGCGAGCCGCTCGCCCCGGGGCGCCTCGACCGCCTCGCCGCGGCGCATGCGGTCGAGCTGCTCGCGCTCGGCGGGCGAGTAGAAGAGCGTGCCCAGCCCCTCGGAGCGCGCCGCGCCGAGCGCCAGCAGCAACGCGGCAGCGAGGCTAGCTTTGGCGGTTCGCATGCTTGTCCTTGAGCGTGATCCATTCCAGCGTGCACGACGCCTCGACGTGGGGCCTCACGCCCTCGGAGTCGCCGTCCAGGCGCACCAGCGTGCAGTGGTCCACGGGGTAGAAGCCCTGGCGCGACTGGGTGAGGTCGGTGATGAAGCCCAGCAGGTCGCCCTCGTGCAGGGCGCGCGCCTTGATGTTCACGCGGCTCGCGAGCACGTCGATCGAGGAGAACACGCGCCCGCCGGCGAGCGGCAGGGTGCGCTGCGGCGCGATCTCGTATTCCAGCGTGTAGAGCTGGTGGCGCGCGCGCAGCGCGTTCACCAGCTCCACGAGGTCGAGGCGCTGCTCGCGCTGCAGCAGGCCGCGCTCGACCAGCGTGCGGAAGACGTCGGCCGATTCGTTCAGGTTGTCGCGCTCGCGGCGCGCTGTTCTCGAGGCGCGAGCGCGCGTCGCGCAGCAGGCGCTCGCCGGAGGCGCTGTCGCGCTTCTCCTTCACGCCGTACCAGTGGCTGCCGTAGACCAGCGCCGAGCCCAGCGCGGCCGCGCCCGCCAGCAGCAGCCACGAGGCGCGCAGGCTCTTCCAGCCCTCGCCGCTGAAGACCTGGCTCATGCGCCCCTCCCGTGGTCGCGCACGATGCGCAGCACGAAGCGCAGCTCCATCGTCGAGGGCTCGTTCTCCTCGTGGTGGCCCTGGATCTGCACCGACGAGCGCACGTCGAGGGGGCTGTCGACCACGTCGGCGGTCGTGCCGGGCAGGGTGGAGATCTCGCCCGCGAGGCGCGTCACCGTGTCCAGCGCGTCGCGGAAGTCGTTGGTGGGCTCGCGCACCGTCGCCTCCACGAGCGCCACCTCGTAGCGGCCGACGGAGAACGGCGCCGACGACGCATCCGGCGTGCGCCCGGCGGAGGGCGCCTCGGGCGCGGCGAGCGCCTTCACGGGCGCCTTGGTGGCCACGGCCGAGCGCACGAGCGTGGGGCTCGCCTTCGCGTCGTCGGTGGCGAGCCATGCGATCTGGTCGAGGCGCACCTCGGGGTGGCGCTCCAGCACCTGCGAGAGCGCGAGGGTGAAGTCGGTGATGCGCGGGAAGCCGCGGATCGCCGCGTTGTAGAACGCCACCGAGTCGCGCATGGTCGAGCCGCCCACGCCGAACGAGGGCAGCGAGCGCGTGATCTGGTCGTACTCCTGGTTGGCGGTGGAAATCTGCTGCGCCACGCGCTGGTCCTGCTCGGTGGTCTCGAACGCGCGGCTCATGTTCCACGCGCCCCAGGCCACGCCCGCGGCCACGAGCGCCGTCGCCACGCGCCGCAGCGCCAGGTTCGCGCGCTGCGCAGCGTCTCGAAGCGCCGCATCTCGGGCGAGGCGAAATGGTTGGCCGCCGGGCGCATCATGTAGAGGTGCACGAACACCTCCTCGGCGGTCGAGGAGAGCGGCGCGGGCTTGAGCCCCAGCTTGGCCGCCACCTGCTCCATGTCGAGGATGCGATGCTGGATCTGCGCGAAGTCGCGCAGCGCGGGCTGCACCAGCAGCCGGTCCGTGGCGTGCAGCATCACGCACACCTCGAGGCGGTCGTCCTCGGCGAAGTGGCGCAGGCTGTCGAGGTACTGCCAGGTGCGCGTGGTCTCCTCGGAGATGAGCGTGCCCAGGCTCTGGCCCTCCTCGGGGTCGATGGGCGTCAAGCGGCTGAACTTGATCTCGCGGTCGCGGAAGTAGGTCTGGCGCATCGCGCCGCCCGGCGTGAAGGTGACGAGCAGCGTGTGCGGGAAGAGCAGGTCCAGCTCGTCCAGCATCACGCTGCTGAAGATGGCCGCCGAGTAGATGCCGGCGAGCGGCGCGCGCAGCTTCTCGATCACGTCGACCCAGGGCCGCAGGATCTCGGGATTGGTGATCGCGGTGTAGAGCACGCGGTCGTCGCGCCGCCCTTCCGTCTCGCGCCCCTGCACCTCGGCGTGCCGGAACGGCGTGTTGCGGAACATCTGCACGAGCTTGCGCCCGAGGATCGCCTCGCGGTCGCGCGCGCCCACGTGGGGCACCGTGTCGAGGCGGAAATCCTCCTCGGCGAGGTCGGTGAGCAGGTGAATCGGCACCGTCGCGTAGCCCTGCAGGTGGCGCTCGAACTCCGCCGCCGCCGAGCTCGTCACCGCGAACTCGCGCCGGCCCACGATGCGCCGGCCCTGCGTCATCATGCTGACCAGGCGGCTGTTGGTGAGGTAGAGGAAGTGGCGGGACACGGGCTCGCTCTGAGGCTCGCTAGAACTTGATCTTCGCGATCACGTCGTAGATCGGCAGGAAGATGGAGTAGAGGATCCCCACGATGAGCAGGCCCAGGATGACGGTGGTGGCGGGTCCCAGCATCTGCTGCAGCTTGTCGATGCTCTCGCGCACCTGCCGGTTGTAGAAGTAGCTCACGTTGAGCAGCGCCGTGTCCAGCGCGCCCGTGGATTCGCCCACGCGCAGCATGCGCAGCACGAGCGGCGGGAAGAGCTTCGTCGCGATGAACGCCTGCGAGATGCCCTGGCCCTCGGAGATGCTGCGGCCCACGCGCTGCAGGCCCTCCTCCATCAGGCGGTTGCCGACGATCTTCTCGCAGATCTGGATGCAGTCGAGCACGCTGATGCCCGAGCGGTAGAGCAGCGCGAAGTAGGTGGCGAAGCGCGCGAGGATGATCTTGTGCCGGATCGCTCCCAGCACCGGGAGCCGCAGCGAGAGCCCGGCGAGCCAGCGCTGCGCGTCGTCGTTGGTCTCGGCGAAGGCGAAGGCGCCCGCGGCGAGCGCGGCAGGCACGCCCAGCAGCAGGTACCACCAGCGCACGAAGATGCTGGACAGCGCCACCAGGAACTCGGTCTCGCGCGGCAGCTTCGGCACCATGCTGCGGAAGGCCGAGGCGAGCTGCGGCACGAGGAAGATCATCAGCACGAAGATCACCGCGACGATCACCACCAGCACGATGGCGGGATAGACCAGGGCGCGCTTGGCCTGCGAGGCGATCTCGTCCTGCCACTTGAGGTTCTCGGAGAGCTCGTCCAGCACCTCGGTCAACTGCCCGCTCTCCTCGCCGGCGCGCACCAGCGCCACGAACACGTTGTCGAAGCAGTACGGGTGGTTGGCCATCGCCCCGGAGAGCTTGAGGCCGCCCTCGATGTCCTCGAGCAGGCTCGCGATCACCTGGCGGAAGCCGGGGTTGTCCACGGTGTCGCGCAGGTCCGTGAGCGCCTCGATGATGTTCACGCCGGCCTTGAGGAGCTGCGAGAGGTGGAAGCAGAAGGCGATCAGCTCGGTGCGCGTGACGCGGCGCGTGCGCCGGGCCGTGGAGCGCTTCACCGCGTCGAAGGTGACGAGGTCCAGCCCCAGGCGCTTCAGGCGCAGCTCCAGGTCGATCGCGTTGATCGCGTCCAGGTTGCCGCTCGTGATGCGCCCGTCGAGGTCGACGGCGCGGTAGGCGAAGAGCGCCATGCTGCGCTCGTTCCTAGATCACGCGGTCGGTGAGGTCGACCACCCGCGAGATCTCCTCGAGGCTGGTCTGCCCCAGCAGCACGCGCGAGATGGCGTCGTCGGCGAGCGTGCGGAAGCCCCTGGCCGCGGCCGCGGTGCGGATCTCGCGGCCGGTGGCGCGCCGGGCGATGAGCTCGTCGATCTCGGCGTCGAGCTTGAAGAGCTCCATGATCGCAACCCGCCCCTTGTAGCCGATGTTGTCGCAGCGCGCGCAGCCCACCGCCTGGTAGATCGGGCGCTCGTCGTCGTCGGCCACGCCCAGCAGGCGCCGCGTGGCCATGTCGGGCGTGTAGGGCGACTTGCACTGCAGGCAGAGCTTGCGCACCAGGCGCTGGGCGACGACCCCGATGATGTTGCCCGCCATGATGTCGGGCAGCACGCCCAGGTCCATGAGGCGCGGCACCGCGCCGATCGAGGAGTTGGTGTGCAGCGTCGAGTAGACCTGGTGGCCGGTCATCGCGGCGCGGAACGCCATCTCGGCGGTCTCCTGGTCGCGCACCTCGCCCACCAGGATCACGTCGGGATCCTGGCGCATCATCGAGCGGATGCCCGAGGCGAAGTCGAGCTTCACCACCTCGTTCACCGAGGTCTGGCGGATCATCGCCATCGGGTACTCGACCGGGTCCTCGAGGGTCATGATGTTGATGCCCTCGGTGTTGATGTAGTTCAAGATCGAGTAGAGCGTGGTCGTCTTGCCGCTGCCCGTGGGGCCGGTCACGAGGATGATGCCCTCGGGGCGCGCGAGCATGAGCTTCAGCGTCTTCAGGTCCTCGACGTGCAGCCCCAGCTCCTCGAGCGGCACGATGCCCTTGTCGCGGTCGAGGATGCGCAGCACGATGTTCTCGCCGTGCGTGGTGGGCTGCGAGGAGACGCGGAAGTCCACCTGGTGGCCGGAGAGCATGAGCGAGATGCGCCCGTCCTGGGGTGCCCGCGTCTCGGCGATGTTCATGTTGCTCATCACCTTGAGGCGCACCACCATCGCGGCCCAGTAGTTCTTGTGCAGCGAGCGGATCTGGCGCAGCACCCCGTCGATGCGGTAGCGGATGCGGAGAAACCCCTGCTCGGGCTCGAAGTGGATGTCGGAGGCGCTGCGCTTCACCGCGTCGTTCAGCAGCGCGTCGACCAGGCGCACCACCGGCTGCGAGTACTCGTCGAAGTCGGCGGCGAGCGACTGGTAGTCGATCTCGCCGGTCTCGATCTCGTTCAGTATCCCGTCGATCGAGAGCTCGAAGCCGTAGTGGTGCTCGATGCCGATGGTGATGTCGGATTCGCGCGCGAGCACCTGCTCGATGCGCAGCTCCTCGCGGGCGAGCGCCCGGATCTGGTCGAGCGCCACCACGTTGGAGGGATCCGACACCGCCACCAGCAGGAGCTTCTTGTCGGCGTCGTAGCTCACCGGCAGCACGTGGTAGCGCCGCGCCATCTCCTTGGGCACGAGGGCGAGCGCCGCCGGGTCCACGATGGTGCTCTCGAGGTCGATCGAGACCTGGCCCAGGGTCTCCGAGAGGATGTCGCGGATCGTGGCCTCGGTCACGAAGCCGAGCGTCACCAGCACCTTGCCCAGCGGCGTCTTGAAGCGCTTCTGCTCGGTGAGCGCGATGTTGAGCTGGTCCTGGCTGATGATGCCCTTGGTGAGCAGCGTCTGCCCGAGCGGGACCTGGGAGAGCGGCGTGGCCTGCTGGACCGTGGCCATGGAAGCGCCCTAGCGCTGCTCGAGCTCGGCCAGGCGGTGCTGCGCCTCGCCGGGATCGAACTGGCGGGGGCTGCCGCGCGCCGCGGCGAGCGCCCTGCGGTAGTAGTCCGCGGCGGGCCTGCGCTGGCCGAGGTGGTCGAGGCTCACCGCGAGGTTGAAGGCGATGTCGGCGCTCGAGGGATCGAGGCGGAATGCCTCGAAGTATTCGGCCTGCGCCTCGCCCCAGCGCGACTGGCGCGCGTAGACGTTGCCGAGGGCGAAATGCAGCGCGGCGCTGCCGGGATGGCGCGCGAGGTCGCCGCGCAGCTCGCTCTCGACGGCGTCGGGGCGGCCGTAGTCGGCGAGCGCGGCGAGGCCGGCGATCGCCGTCGCGTTCTGCGGATCCATCTCCAGCACGCGGCGATAGCGCTGCGCGGCCGCGGCCGTGTCGCCGCCGCGGGCCTCGACGGTGGCGAGGCCCAGCAGCGCGTCGACGTTGGTCGCGTCGGCGGCGAGCGCCGCGGCGTAGCGCGCGCGGGCGGCGGTGAGGTCTCCCGCGACGAGGGCGCGGTAGCCGGCCTGCACGTCGGGCGGGATGCGCGGCATGGTCTCCTCGACGCGCGTGAGCCGCACGGGATCCGGCGCGGAGGCGGCGGGCTGCGCGAGCAGCTCGTCCACCGCGGAGCGCGCGGCGCCCCGAGCGGCCGCGGCCGGCGCGCCGACAGCGGCACCGGGGCCGGCCGCGCCGAGCGCAGGACCGGCGCTGGCCGTCGCGCCGCCCGAGTCGGCGGGCGCGGACAGCGGGACGAACGGGAGGTCCGCGCGCGGGGCGTTGGAATCGGAAGCGGGCGGCGCGATGGGCGTCGGGCGCGGTGCGCGCGTCGGCATGCGCACCGGCAGCGTGAGCGAGTTGATCGAGTACCAGACGTAGGCGGCGATGGCGAGCAGGATCACGGCCCCCGCGCCGATGCCCGCCCACAGCATGCCGCGGTTGCGCGCCGGCGCCTGCGACGCCTTCGCCTTGAACACCGCCTGCGCCGCGTGGGCATCGGAGGCCCGCGCCGCGGAGACGCCGCCCGCGGCGTCGTAGAGCGGCTGCAACTCGAGCGCCGCCGCGGACGGCGCGTTGGCGGCCGCGTGCGCCATCACCCCCTTGGGCGCGGATTCAGCGCCGCCGTTGGGGCGATCGCCCTGGCGCGTGAGCTTCTCCTGTTCCGCGCGCTTGAGGGCGTCGAGCAGCAGGCTCAAGGGCGGCCCTCCGGCGCGGGCGGGTCCGGCACCACGTGCACCGGGTCCGACTGCGGCATCTGGCCCTTCTCCATGCGCTCGATCTGCTTCTCGATGTGCTGCAGCGGCGGGCGCGTGTCGTCGAAGAACTGGCCGGCCGGCACATAGCGCTTGTACGCGGCGAGGTCGCCGTCGAGGCTCGCGTCGCGCACCACCACGGGCCGGATGAAGATCACGAGCTCGGACTTGGTCTCGAGGTCGTTCCTCTGGCTGAAGAGGTCTCCCAGCACCGGGATGCGCGAGGCGACCGGCACGCCCGTGCGCTGGCCCTCGAAGCTGTCGATCATGAGCCCGCCCAGCACGGCGGTCTGCCCGCTCGCCACCTTGAGCACGCTCTCCATCTCGCGCGTCTGCGTGACCGGGATCAGGCTCACCACGTTGGCCGCGGCGAGCGACGGGTTCGGGTCCTTCACCTGGTCGATGATGCGCGTGACCGTGGGCCGCACGTTGAGCGTCACCATGTCGCCGTCGCTGATCTGCGGCGTGATGTTCATGATGAACCCCACCGGCACCACGTTCTGCGTGGTCGTGAACGTGGTGGTCGAGGTGGTCTGGTTGGTGACCGTGTCGGCCTTCACGCTGAAGTAGACGTTGTTGTCGACCACCTTCAGCACCGCGGTCTGGTTGTTCATCGCCATGAGCTTCGGGCTCGACAGCACGCGCGTGCGCCCGAACGTGTCGAGCAGCTTCACGGTGCTGGTGATGGACCCGCCGACCGCGGCGTTGGGGTTGTTGTAGTGGATGGTGAAGGCCGAGTTGGCGAGCTGGTTGGGCGTGCTCGGCAGGTTGGGCGGCACGAAGGCCTGCGTGATGGTGTAGCCCAGGCCGTTGATCGCGAGCGACGACCAGTCGATGCCGGCCTGGTAGTTGTCGTTGAGAGTGACCTCGACCACGGTCGCCTCGATCATCACCTGCCGGCGCGAGGCGCCCGCGACGAGGTCGAGGAACTGCTGCACCTTCTCGTGCTGGCGCGAGGTGGCGCGCACCGAGAGCACGCCGGTCTCGGGGTTCACGATCACGGAGGCGGCCTCGCGGAATGTGAGGCGCTGCTCGACGCTCTCGTTGGCCTGCGCGCTGGCGGAGTCGCTCGGCTGCTGCTGCGTCACGACGCCGCCGGTCGCCACGTTGGCGCGGTGCGTGGTCGTCGTGCCCGTGCCGCCGGTGGAGGCCGATTGCGAGGCGCCGCGCGAGCGCACGAAAGTCTCGCTGCTGCCCTCGGGGAGCTGCTTGTCGGTCTCGCGCAGCAGGTCCTTCACGTTCTTCTCGAGCGTTTCCCAGAAGCGGTTGCGCGAGGTGTTGGTGACGATGAGCGTGGAGTTGTTCGCGCTGCTGGGGCCGGTGGCCGTGGTGCCCGCCACCGCGCCCGAGATCACCTGGGTCGCGATGCCCACCGTCTCGCTCACGTCGCGCGTCATGTTCACGTAGTCGACGTGGTAGTTGTGCAGGTACGGCGAGTCGGGCATCACGGTGAGGGTCTGCCCGTCCTGCTCCCAGCGCATGTCGACCTGGCGCGCCATGCGCGTGAGGATCTGCTTCAACGTCTGGTCGACGGCGTTGAGCGTCACCGTCCCCTCGATGCCGGGGTTGATGTCGAAGTTGATCTTGGTCTCGCGCGCCATGGCGAGCAGCACGTCGCGCACCGGCTGGTTCACGACCACCACGGAATAGCGGATTTCGGGCTCGCGGGCCACGGGCGCGGGCGGCAGCGGGACGGCGCGCACGGGCTGCGGAATTGCCTCCGCGCGCGAAGTCTCCGGCTCGCGGTGCGCGTCCGGTTGCGCGATCGGCCGCGTGCCGCATGCGGCCAACACCAGGGCCAGCGCCAGCCCCGGCGCGGCTTTGGTGAAATTCATGCAGGAATATTCCGTAAGTATTTGTTTTATGAAAAGAACCGCCTACCCGCCATTTATATCGTTTTCGCGGGTCGAACGCAATGAAAAATCCCCCCGAAGGAGGAGGGGATTCGGGGTCGCGCCGGGTAGGCGCGCCTCAGCGGGCGGCGGCGCGGCGGGCGTCTTCGCGGACGCCATCGATGGTGCGCACGAACGGCCGGAACTGCCGCAGGCTCTCAGGCAGCGCACCCAGCGCGGCGCCGGCCTCGTCGCGGTCGTGGAAGCCGCCGTAGAGCACGCCCACGCGCGGCGCGTCGCCCGCCACCGGCACGAGATAGAGGCGCTCGGCGCCCAGCACCTTCCCGGCATCGGCGAGGTAGGCTGCAAGGTAATTGCGCTCGCGCGCGTCGGTCACCATGAGCTGCACCGCGAAGCGCGGCGGGCGTGGCGTCGGACAGCAGCTCGTGGCCGGCGGCCAGGCGCGCGGAGACCTCGTCGGCCGAGGATCCGGCGCCGTCCCGGCCGCTCGGCGCGCGACTGTCGCGGCCGGTTGCCTGCGGGAGCGCCGCTGGAACCGCCGCGGCGGTGCCGGTGGCGGCCACCTGGACCGCAGCTGCGGGCGGAGGCGTGGCGGGGGTGTCGGAGGAAACCGGGGTGGAGGCGGCCGGCGGGGAAGGCAGCGCGGCGACGGCAGGGCCGGGCGACGGCGCGGGCAGGAACTGCGCGACCACCAGGCCGCCCACCACGGCGCCCACCACCAGGGCGATGGCGACCGCCGCGGCCATGCGCCGGGGCGTGGCGCGCCGGTTCACGATGATCTGCGTGTCGCTGATGGCCGCGCGCGCGTGGTCCGCGCTCACCGTGTGGGTGCCCGAGGCGAAGGCGGCGAGCAGCGTCTTGTCGGCGTAGATGTTGATGCGGCGGGTGAGGCCCTCGGAGGCCTCGGCGATGAGGCGCAGCGCCTCGGGGCCGAAGAGGTCCGGCCCGTGGTAGCCGGCCGCGCGCAGCCGGAAGTTCACGTAGTCGCGCACGTCGCGCGGCGGCAGCGGCGCGAGGTCGAAGCTGTGGGTGATGCGCTCCTTCAGCTGGCGCATGTGCGGCAGCGCCAGGTGCTGGTCCAGCTCGGGCTGCCCGAAGAGCACGATCTGCAGCAGCTTCTCCTTGCCGGTCTCGAGGTTGGAGAGCAGCCGGATCTCCTCGAGGGTCGCGAGCGGCATGGCGTGCGCCTCGTCGATCAGCGCCACCACCTGGCGGCCCCCGGAGTGGATCTCGATCAGCCGCTCCTGCAGCGCGCGCACGAGCTGCGTGGTGTTGTGGCCGGCGGGCTCGATGTTGAGGTCGCTCGCGATGGCGGCGAGCATCTCGTCGCGCGTGAGGCTGGGCACCGCGAGGTAGATCATCTCGACCGTGTCGGGCAGGCGCTCCATCAGCACCCGGCAGAGCATGGTCTTGCCGCTGCCCACCTCGCCGGTGACCTTCACCATGCCCTCGCCGGCGGTGATGGCGTACATCAGCGCCTCGAGCGTGGCCCCCCGGTTGGAGCCCGAGAAGAAGAATTCGGTGTGCGGGGTGATGCGGAACGGCGCCTCGCGCAGACCGAAGTGTTCGAGATACATCGTCATGGATGGTCAGCGGGCCGGTGGCGTTTGTTGGCGTTCTTGGTCGCCCCGCACCTCGCCCGGATCGGAGGTGCCCATCTTAGCACCCGACCGTCCCGCCGCTTCCAGCCTTCCGTAGAGGGTGGTGCGCGAAACGCCGAGGAGCTTGGCGGCCTGCGACATGTTGCCGTTGGCGATGGCGAGTGCGGCGTCCAGGTAGGCCTGCTCCACCCCCCGCAGCACGTTGTCCAGGCTGAATGGAGCACCCGACAGGAGCTCGGCGCGGGCCTTCTCGACCGGGTCCGCGGCGCGCGCGCCCTCGGCGGCGGGGGCCAGCTCCGGCTCCAGCTCCGCCTCGCCCACGGTGTAGCCCGCGTACTTGGTGGTGAGGCGGATCACGATGTTGCGCAGCTCCCGCACGTTGCCGGGGAACCCGTAGGCGAGCCAGCGCGCGCGGGCGCGCTCGTCCAGCTCGAAGGTCGCGCTGCCGGTCTTGGCGGCGTAGACGGCGCGGTAATGGTCCAGCAGGCGCAGGCGGTCCTCGCCCAGCTCGCGCAGCGGCGGCACGTCGAGCTCGAAGACCGAGAGGCGGTGGTAGAGGTCGGAGCGGAAGCGCCCGGCGCGGACTTCCTCGCGCAGGTCCCGGTTGGTGGCCGCGACGACGCGGGCGCGCGAGACGCGCGTCTGGGTCTCGCCCACGCGCTGGTACTCGCCGTTCTCGAGCACGCGCAGCAGCTTCGCCTGCAGGTCGCCGGGCAGCTCGCCGATCTCGTCGAGGAAGAGCGTGCCCTCGCCCGCGTCCTCGAAGTAGCCGGACTTCGCCTGCTGGGCGCCGGTGAAGGCGCCCTTGGCGTAGCCGAAGAGCGTGGGCTCGACCAGCGAGGGCGAGATGGCCGCGCAGTTGAGCGCGAGGAAGGGCTCGCGGGCGCGCGCCGAAAGATGGTGCAGCGCCGAGGCCACGCGCTCCTTGCCGCTGCCCGACTCGCCCTCGATCAGCGCGGGAAACGACGCGGCGGCGTAGAGGTCGATCTGGCTCCTCAGCCGGCGCAGCGGCGGGCTGTCGCCGATCAGCGTGAACGTCTCGCGCGACTCGTCGTCGCGCCGCTCGAGCACCGTGCCTTCGAGCGCGCGCTTGAGCGCCTTCCTCAGCACCGCCGGCTCGCAGGGCTTGGGCACGAAGTCGGCTGCGCCGAGCGCCCGCGCGCGGCGCGCGTTGGATTCCTCGTTCTGGCCGGTGAGCACGACGATGCGCACGTCCGGGGCGTGGGCGAGGAGGTCGCCGATCAGCTTGAAGCCCTCGTTGGGCAGGTGCGCGACCGGCGGGAGCCCCAGGTCGATCAGCGCGAGGTCCGGCCGCATGCCTCGGCGCAGCACCGCGACGGCGCCGGCACGGTCCTCGGCGCGCTCCACGTCGTAGTCGGCGGCGAGCGCGAACGAAAGGCTCTCGCCGATCAGCGGATCGTCGTCCACGAGCAGCAGGCGCGGCCGGGTCATGGCGCGCTCCCCGCGAGTTGGTCTACACGGCACCGCACGCCGGGATTATAGGGGAGGGCGCGCGGTCAAAGCTGTTAAAATGCACTTCCCTCCCGTTCGCGATTCCCGCGTGCCCGAAGAGATCCTGGTCGACGTCCAGTCGGTGAACTTCTCGTATGGCGCCACGCCCGTGCTCAAGGGCGTCACCATGCGGGTGCCGCGCGGCAGCGATGGTGGCGATCATGGGCGCCTCGGGCAGCGGCAAGACCACGCTGCTGCGGCTGATCGGCGGCCAGTTGCACGCCGCCTCGGGCACCGTGCGCGTCGCGGGCCAGGACCTGCGCGCGCTGGACTCCGAAGGGCTCTATCGCCTGCGCCGGCGCACCGGGATGCTGTTCCAGTTCGGCGCGCTCTTCACCGACATGACGGTGTTCGAGAACGTGGCCTTCCCGCTGCGCGAGCACACGCGCCTGCCCGAGAGCATGGTGCGCGACCTGGTGCTGATGAAGCTGGAGGCGGTGGGCATGCGCGGCGCCCAGGCGCTGATGCCCTCGGAGCTCTCCGGCGGCATGGCGCGCCGCGTGGCGCTCGCGCGCGCCGTCGTGCTCGATCCCCTGCTGGTGATGTACGACGAGCCGTTCGCCGGCCTCGACCCGATCGCCATGGCGGTGGTGGGCCAGCTCATGCGGAAGCTCAACGACGCGCTGGGCGCCACCTCGATCGTGGTCTCCCACGACGTGCAGGAGTCGCTGCAGATCGTCGACTACGTCTACTTCATCGCCGACGGCGTGATCGAGGCCCACGGCACGCCCGCCGAGATCCGCGCGCTCGGACGTGCCCTACGTGCGCCAGTTCGTGCAGCGGCGCGACCGAGGGGCCGGTGCCGTTCCACTATCCCGCGCCGCCCTACGCCGAGGACGTGCGCCTCGCGGGAGGCTGCTCATGCTTGAGCGCCTGCGCCGCCCGGTCGCGAGCCTCGGCCACCGCGTGATCGAGGGCGTGTGGCGCGTGGGCGTGATGGCGCGCTTCCTCACGCTGGTGCTGGCCTCCTCGGGCACCAGCGTGAAGCGCTTCCGCCTGGTGATGCGCGAGGTGTACTTCACCGGCGTGCTCTCGCTCGTGATCATCATCGTCTCCGGCCTCTTCGTCGGCATGGTGCTGGGCCTGCAGGGCTTCGAGACGCTGCAGAAGTACGGCGCCACCGAATCGATCGGCGTGCTGGTGGCGCTCTCACTCACGCGCGAGCTGGGGCCGGTGGTCTCGGCGCTGCTCTTCGCCTCGCGCGCGGGCTCCGCCATCACCGCCGAGATCGGCCTCATGAAGGTGACCGAGCAGCTCACCGCGATGGACATGATGGCGGTCTCGCCGATGGCGCGCGTGATCGCGCCGCGCTTCTGGGCGGGCGTGATCTCGATGCCGCTGCTCTCCGCGCTCTTCGCCGCGATGGGCGTCTTCGGCGGCTACATCGTGGGCGTGGTGCTGATCGGCGTCGACAACGGAGCCTTCTGGTCGCAAATGCAGGCGGCGGTCGACTTCCGGTATGATATTTTGAACGGTGTCGTGAAGAGTTTCGTGTTCGGCATCGCCGTCACGGTCATCGCGACCTTCGAGGGGTACGACGCGCCGCCGACCGCCGAGGGCGTGTCCCGCGCGACGACCCGCACCGTGGTGAGCTCCGCGCTCACCATCCTCGCCCTGGACCTCGTCCTCACCTCCTTCATGCTGCGCGGCGGGGGCAGCTAGAGGCGCCACCGACGCTGGGAAGAACACGATGGAAAGAACGACGATCGACCTTTGGTTCGGAGCCTTCGTCACCGCGGGCTTCGCGGCGCTGCTCGTGCTGGCGCTCAAGGTCGGCAACCTCGGCGCCGAGCGCGCCACCGAGAACTACCGGGTGGAGGCGCGCTTCGACAACATCGGCGGGCTCAAGGTGCGCGCGCCGGTGAAGAGCGCCGGCGTGCTGGTGGGCCGCGTGGACGACATCCACTTCGACAACGACGCGCTACCAGGCGCGACGTGACCCTCGAGCTCGAGCAGCGCTACAAGTTCCCCAAGGACACCAGCGCTTCGATCCACACCTCGGGCCTGCTGGGCGAGACCTACGTCGGCCTGGACGCGGGCGGCGACGACAAGTCGCTCGAGGCCGGCGACCGCATCGCCATCACGCAGTCGGCGGTGGTGCTGGAGAAGCTGATCGGGCAGTTCCTCTTCAGCAAGGCGCAGGAGGAGCCCGCGGCGGCGGCGCGGGCGGGCGAGTGGCGCTGTCGCGCCGCAGCGGCCCGGGCCGCGCCAAGAGCGCCGCCCCGGCAAGCGCCGCCCGGGCACGCCCCGCGAAGAAGATGTAGCGCCGGAACCGCGCCGCGCGCCCCTCGGTCGAACTGGTTCCGCCCCTCACACCACAGGAAATCCCCATGCTGCGCATCCTCGCCATACTCCTCGCGGCCTTCGTCCCGCTCGCCGCGTTCGCCCAGGAAGCGCCCGACGCGCTGGTCCGCCGCATCGGCGAAGAGGTGCTCGCGATCGTCAAGACCGACAAGGACCTGCAGGCCGGCAACTCGCAGAAGGTCGTGGCGCTCGCCGAGGAGAAGGTGCTGCCGCACTTCGACTTCACGCGCATGACGCGCCTTGCCGTCGGCCGCAACTGGCAGCAGGCCACGCCCGAGCAGCGCGAGGCGCTCACCAAGGAGTTCCGCACGCTGCTCGTGCGCACCTACTCGAACTCGATCTCGCAGTACCGCAACCAGAAGTTCGTCGTGCAGCCGCTGCGCGCCGACGCGGCGGACAAGGACGTGCTCGTGCGCAGCGCCGATGGTGCAGGACGACGGCCCGCAGATCCCCATCGACTACCGGATGGAGAAGGAAGGGCAGCGACTGGAAGGTCTACGACGTCGTGATCGACGGCGCCTCCCTCGTCACCACCTACCGCGGCTCGTTCAACGACCAGATCCAGAAGGGCGGCATCGACGGGCTCGATGAAGACGCTGCGCGACCGCAACGCCGGGCCCGCCGCAGGCGAGCGCCAAGGCCGCGCCCAAGTGAGACGAGCACGCCGCGGCCGAGGTTCTGCGCCTCACGGGCGCGCTCGATTTCGAGAGCCTCCCCGCGGTGCTGGTCGAGAGCGGCAGTACACCGCGCGCGCCGACCTCCCGGACCGCCTCACCATCGACTTCGCCGGCATGGCCGGCGTGGACTCCTCGGCGGTGGCGCTGCTGCTCGAGTGGCGCCGCGCGGCGCCGCGCGCGGCAAGCAGCTCAGTTCGTGAACCTTCCCGCCAACCTCCTCGCGCTCGCCGAGCTCTACGGCGTGGCGGAGCTGATCCAGCCCCACCGCGCCGGCGCGGTTTCGTGACGCCGGGCCCGGCGGTCGCGGCGCGCGCGGTTCACAAGCGCTACGGCGCGGTGCGCGCGCTGGGCGGCGTCTCGCTCGAGGTCGAGGAGGGCGAATTCTTCGCGCTCCTCGGGCCCAACGGCGCGGGCAAGACCACGCTCATCTCGGCGCTGGGCGGGCTCGCGATCCCCGACGCGGGCACGCTCGCCGTGATGGGCCACGACGTGCGCACCGACTACCGCGCAGCCCGGCGCGCATTGGGAATAGTCCCCCAGGAGATCGTCTTCGACCCGTTCTTCACGGTGCGCGAGACGCTCGAGATCCAGTCGGGCTACTTCGGGCTGCGCGCCAACGGCAAGTGGATCGACCAGCTTCTGGATCGCCTCGGCCTCGCCGTCAAGGCCCACGCCAACATGCGCTCGCTCTCCGGCGGCATGAAGCGGCGCGTGATGGTGGCGCAGGCGCTGGTGCACCGCCCGCCGGTGATCGTGCTGGACGAGCCCACCGCGGGCGTGGACGTGGAGCTGCGCCAGGCGCTGTGGAGCTTCGTGCGCTCGCTCAACGCCGCGGGCCACACCATCGTGCTCACCACGCACTACCTCGAGGAGGCGCAGCAGCTCTGCACGCGCATCGCGATGATGAAGGACGGGCGCATCGTGGCGCTCGACTCCACCGCGCGGCTGCTCGCCGCGTTCTCGCAGCGCGTGCTGCGCGTGAAGCTCGCCGTGGGCGACCTGCCGCCGCGCCCTCGCCGTCTCGGCCACCCGCGACGCCGCGGGCTGGTGGCGCATCCCGGTGGCCGATCCCGCGCACATCGAGGACTCGCTCGCGCGCCTGCGCGAGGCGGGCGCGGCGATCGAGGGCCTCGAGGTCGCCGAGCCCGAGCTGGAGGAGGTGTTCGTGAAGATCATGGCCGAGCACGAGGAGCCCGCGCTCCCGTTCCCGCCATGAGCGGCTTCCGCACGCTGCTCGGCAAGGAGGTGCGCCGCTTCTGGAAGGTGAGCTTCCAGACCGTGGCGGCGCCGGTGCTCTCGGCGCTCCTCTACCTCTGGGTGTTCGGGCAGGCGCTCACCGGGCGCGTCGAGGCCTTCCCCGGCGTGAGCTACCTCGAGTTCCTGATCCCGGGGCTCGCGATGATGGCGATGCTGCAGAACGCGTTCGCCAACAGCTCTTCGTCGCTGATCCAGTCCAAGGTCACCGGCAACATCGTGTTCATCCTGCTGCCGCCGCTGGCGCCCGTGGAGCTCTTCGGCGCCTACCTGCTGGCGGCCGTGGTGCGCGCGCTGGTGGTGGGCGCCGGCGTCTTCGCGGCTTCCCTCTGGTTCGTGCCCACGCCGCTGCACCATCCGCTCTGGGCGCTCGCCTTCGCGCTGGTGGGCTCGGCGCTGCTCGGGGTGCTGGGCATCATCGCCGGCCTCTGGGCCGAGAAGTTCGACCAGATCGCGGCGTTCCAGAACTTCGTGGTGCTGCCGCTCACCTTCCTCGCCGGCGTCTTCTACTCGATGCACTCGCTGCCGCCCTTCTGGCGCGCCGTCTCGCGCTTCAATCCGTTCTTCTACGCCGTGGACGGCTTCCGCTACGGCTTCTTCGGCCAGTCCGACGTCGCGCCCTGGGCGAGCCTCGCGTTTGCGACCGCCGCCTTGGCTGCCCTATCATGGCTGACCCTGCGCCTGCTCGCCCGCGGCTGGAAGCTCCGGCACTAGCCTTGGCCATGGTCGAACCCGGTTCCATCGAAGCATCGATCCGCGCGGGCCTCCCGTCACCCATGTCGAGGTGCGCGGCGACGGCGCGCATTTCGAGGCCGTCGTCGTGAGCCCCGACTTCGCGGGCTTGAGCCGCGTGCGCCGCCACCAGCTCGTCTACGCGGCGCTCGGCGACCGCATGCGCGAGGAGATCCACGCGCTGTCCATGCAGACCCTGTCCCCGGACGAATGGGCGGCGCGCTGAGCTAGAGCCTTGCCCGCCGCGGCGGGCCTTCACAGTCACCATGCAGAAACTATCCATCCACGGCGGCACGCCGCTTTCGGGCGAAGTCCGCGTCGCGGGCGCGAAGAACGCGGCGCTGCCCATCATGGCGGCGGCGCTGCTCACGGCCGCGCCGTTGCGCGTCTCGCAACGTGCCGGAGCTGAACGACGTCGCGCACCATGGTGAAGCTCCTCGAGCGCATGGGCGTGAAGGCGAAGCGCTCGGCGCACGCGGTGCGAGCTCGACGCCGCGCAGCGTCGACCGAGCCCGTCGCGCCCTACGAGCTGGTGAAGACGATGCGCGCGTCGATCCTCGCGCTGGGCCCGCTCATGGCGCGCTTCGGCGAGGCGCGCGTGTCGCTGCCCGGCGGCTGCGCCGATCGGCGAGCGCCCCGTGGACCTGCACATCAAGGGGCCTGCAGGCGATGGGGGCCGACGATCGCGATCGAGGCAGGCTACATCCACGCCACGGGCGAAGCGCCTGAAGGGCGCGCGCATCTTCATCGGACACGGTCACCGTCACCGGCACCGAGAACCTGATGATGGCGGCGTGCCTCGCGGACGGCGAGACGGTGCTCGAGAACGCCGCGCGCGAGCCCGAGGTGGTCGACCTCGCGAAGTGCCTCATCGCGATGGGCGCGAAGATCCGCGGCCACGGCACCGACGTGATCACGATCGAGGGCGTGACGGCGCTCGCACGGCGTCGACCACGCGGTGATGCCCGACCGCATCGAGGCCGGCACCTTCCTGGTCGCGGCGGCCGCGCACGCGCGGCGCATCACGCCTCACCGACGCGCCGCGTGGCGAGCCTCGACGCCGTCGTGGACAAGCTGCGCGAGGCCGGCGCGCGCGATCGAGGCGAAGGGCGCCACGGTGCGCATCGCCATGCCGCCGCGCCCGAAGGCGGTGAGCGCTGCGCACCGCCCCCTATCCCGGCTTTCCCACCGACATGCAGGCGCAGTTCATCGCGTTGAACGCCGTGGCCGAGGGCGACGCGCTCGTGACCGAGACCATCTTCGAGAACCGCTTCATGCACGTGCAGGAGCTGCGCCGGCTGGGCGCGAACATCGAGATCGAGGGCAACACGGCGCTCGTGCACGGCGTGGAGCGCGCTCACCGGCGCCGACGGTGATGGCGACCGACCTGCGCGCCTCGGCGAGCCTGGTGATCGCCGGGCTGGTGGCCGAGGGCGAGACCGTGATCGACCGCATCTACCACCTCGACCGCGGCTACGAGCGCATCGAGACGCGCCTGGGCGCTGCTGGGCGCGCGCATCGCCCGCGTATCCTGACGCTCACTGGCCATCACCCTCGCGCTCGCCAAGGGCCGCATCTTCGAGGAGACGCTGCCGCTGCTCGACGCGCGCCGGCATCCGTCCGTCCGAGGATCCCGAGACCTCGCGCAAGCTGATCCTCGGCACCAACCGCGCGGGCTTGCGCCTGATCCTGGTGCGCGCCGCCGACGTGCCCACCTACGTGCAGTACGGCGCCGCCGACCTCGGCGTGGCGGGCCTGGACCTGCTCGCCGAGCACGGCGGCCAGGGCCTCTACCAGCCGCTCGACCTCGGCATCGCGCGTGCCGGCATGCTGCGTGGCGGTGCCGGAAGGCTTCGACTACGCGGCGGCCGTGCAGCAGGGCGCGCGGCTGCGCGTGGCGACCAAGTACATCGGCACCGCGCGCGAGCATTTCGCCGCCAAGGGCGTGCACGTCGACCTGATCCGCCTCTACGGCTCCATGGAGCTGGCGCCCCTGGTGGGCCTCGCCGACGCGATCGTGGACCTGGTCGACACCGGCAACACCCTGCGCGCCAACAAGCTGCGCGTGGTCGAGGAGATCATGCCGATCTCGAGCCGGCTGATCGTGAACCCGCGTCGCTCAAGTTGAAGCGCGCCGAGGTGGCGCCGCTGATCGAGCGGCTGCGCGCCGCGCGCCATGGCTAGCCCGCGCCGGCTCGATTCCTCCGCGCCGGGGTTCGAGGCGCAGCTCGCGGCGCCTGCTCGCCTTCGAAGCCGCGCAGGACGAGGGCGTCGAGCGCGCCACCGCGGCGATCCTGGACGACGTGCGCGCGCGCGGCGACGCGGCGCTGCTCGAATACACCGCGCGCTTCGACCGCTGGGCGCCCGCGTCGGCATCCGCGCTGGTCGTGCCGCGCGCCGACGCGCAGCGCGCGCTGGATGTCCTCGCGCGCCCCGAGCGCGAGGCGCTGGAGATGGCCGCCGCGCGCATCCGCGCCTACCACGAGCGCCAGCTCCAGCCGTCCTGGCGCATGGACGACGGCGACGGCGCGACACTCGGCCAGCAGGTGACGCCGCTCGACCGCGTCGGCCTCTACGTGCCCGGCGGCAAGGCGGCGTATCCGTCGTCGGTGCTGATGAGCGCGGTCGCCGGCGAAGGTGGCGGGCGTGCCGGAGCTGGTGATGGTGACGCCCACGCCCGACGGCAGGCTCAACGGCCCGGTGCTCGCCGCGGCGGCGCTCGCCGGCGTGGACCGCATCGTGCGCGTGGGCGGCGCGCAGGCGGTCGGCGCGCTCGCGTACGGCACCGCGACCGTGCCCGCCGTGGACAAGATCGTGGGGCCCGGCAACGCCTACGTGGCGGCGGCCAAGCGGCGCGTGTTCGGGCGGGTCGGCATCGACATGGTGGCGGGCCCCTCGGAGGTGCTGGTGATCGCCGACGCGAGCGCGCACGCCGACTGGGTCGCCATGGACCTCTTCTCGCAGGCCGAGCACGACGAGATCGCGCAGGCGATCCTGCTCTCGCCCGACGCCGGCTCTCATCGAGCGCGTGGCGCGCTCCATGGCGCGGCAGCTGGCCGCGCATGCCGCGGCGCGCGATCATCGAGGCCTCGCTCGCCGCGCGCGGCGCGCTGATCGCAGGTGCGCGACCTGGACGAGGCCGTGCGAGATCGCCAACCGCATCGCGCCCGAGCACCTGGAGCTCGCGGTGGCCGATCCCGAGGCGCTGCTGCCGAAGATCCGCCACGCCGGCGCGATCTTCCTCGGCCACCACGCCTCGGAAGTCGCTGGGCGACTACTGCGCCGGCCCCAACCACGTGCTGCCCACCTCGCGCACGGCGCGCTTCTCGTCGCCGCTCGGCGTCTACGACTTCCAGAAGCGCACCAGCGTGATCGCGGTGTCGCGCGAGCGGCGCGGCGCCTGGGCGCGGGTGGCCGCGACACTCGCGCGCGCCGAAGGGCTGGAAGCCCATGCGCGAAGCGCCGAGTGGCGCATCGAGGAATGACCAAGACCGCCCGCCGATCTCGTGCGCCCCGAGGTCCTCGCGCTCAACGCCTACCACGTGCCGCCCGCGACAGGGCCTGGTCAAGCTGGACGCCATGGAGAACCCGCTACGCGCTGCCGCCGGCGCTCGCGCGCGAGATGGGCGAGCGCCTGGCGGCGGTCGCCGTGAACCGCTATCCCGATCCGACCGCCCCGGCGCTGAAGCGAGCGGCTGCGCGCGGCGATGGCGATTCCCGGCGACCTCGAGATCGTGCTCGGCAACGGCTCCGACGAGATCCTGCAGATGATCGCCATGGCGCTCGCGAAGCCGGGCGCCGTGGTGCTCGCCCCCGAGCCGTCGTTCGTCGATGTACCGGCTCGTCGGCGATCGCCTGCCGGCATGCGCTACGTCGGGCGTGCCGCTGCGCGGCGACTTCACGCTCGACGCCGATGCGGTCCTCGCCGCGATCGGGCGCGACCGGCCCGCGCTCACCTGGATCGCCTATCCCAACAATCCCACCGGCAACCTTTTCCCGCGCGAGGCGATCCTGCGCATCGTGGCGGCCGCGCCGGGGCTGGTGGTCATCGACGAGGCGTACTACGCGTTCTCGGGGGGTGCCACGCTGCTGGGCGAGGTCGGCAGGCATCCCAACCTGGTGCTGGTGCGCACCGTGTCCAAGCTGGGCCTCGCGGGCCTGCGGCTGGGCCTCGCCATCGCGCCCGCGCGAGCTGGGCCGCGCGAGCTGGAGAAGCTGCGCCTGCCCTACAACGTGAACGTGCTGTCCACGGCGGCGGCGGAGCTGCTGCTCGACCACGGCGACGTGCTGCGACGCGCAGACCGCGGCGATCGTGGCCGAGCGCGCGCGCCTGGAGAGCGGTGCTCGACGGCATCGCTGCCGTGGCGCGTTTCCCGCGCGCGGCCAACTTCGTGCTGGTGCGCGTACCCGATGCGCCGCGCGCCTTCGAGGGCCTGCGGCAGCGTGGTATATTGGTTCGCAACTTCCACGGCTCGCATCCGCTGCTCGACAACTGCCTGAGGCTCACGGTCGGCACGCCCGAAGAGAACGACAGCGAATGACTCGCGGCGCTCGCCGCAGGCCGTCGCCTGACACTCATGCGCAAGGCCGAAATCCAGCGCGACACCCGGGAGACGCAGATCCGCGTCGACGCTCGACCTCGACGGGCGCGGCAAGGCGAAGCTCGCCTCCGGCATCCCGTTCCTCGACCACATGCTCGACCAGGTCGCCCGCCACGGCGCGCTCGACCTCGACGTCGAGGCCAAGGGCGACCTGCAGATCGACGCGCACCACACCGTCGAGGACATCGGCATCACGCTCGGCATGGCGTTCGCGAAGGCGCTGGGCGACAAGACGGGCATCCGCCGCTACGGCCACGCCTACGTGCCCCTGGACGAGGCGCTGTCGCGCGCGGTGGTGGATTTCTCCGGCCGCCCCGGCCTCGAGTTCCACGTCGACTTCACGCGCGGGCTCGGGTGGGCGAGTTCGACGTGGACCTCACGCACGAGTTCTTCCAGGGCTTCGTGAACCACGCGCAGGCGACCGTGCACATCGACAACCTGCGCGGCGACAACGCGCACCACCAGTGCGAGACGATATTCAAGGCGTTCGCGCGCGCGCTGCGCATGGCGGTCGAGCCCGACCCGCGCGCCGCCGGCACCGTCCCCTCCACCAAGGGCACCCTCTAAGCCACGTCGCGCTCGCCCTCGTGCCATGCGCCCAACGCATCTGCATCGTCGACTACGGCATGGGCAACCTGCGCTCGGTGCAGAAGGCGCTCGCAGCACGTCGCGCCCGAGGCCGAGGTCGAGATCACCTCCGATCCCGACGGCGATCCGCCGCGCCGACCGCGTGGTCTTTCCCGGCCAGGGCGCGATGCCCGACTGCATGCGGGCCTGGACGAGCAGCGGGCTGGGCGAAGCGGTGGTCGAGGCGCCGCGCGCAAGCCCGTTCCTCGGCATCTGCATCGGCCAGCAGATGCTCTTCGAGGCGCAGCGACGAGGGCGACACGCCGGGCCTCGGCGCTCCTGCCGGGCCGCGTGCGCGGGCTTCCGACCGCGAGCGCCGCGCCGCGGGCTCAAGATCCCGCACATGGGCTGGAACGAGGTGTGGCAGGCCGCGCCCCACGCCCTCTGGGAGGGCATCGCCGACGGCAGCCGCTTCTATTTCGTGCACAGCTACTACTGCGAGCCCGCGCGACGCCGCGCTCGCCGCGGCGAGCACCCGCTATCCCGACGCCTTTACCTCGCGCCATCGCGCGGGATAATATTTTCGCGACGCAGTTCCATCCCGAGAAGAGCAGCGCCGCGGGGCTGCAAGCTACTCAGCAACTTCGCCACACTGGAATCCCGTGAGGTTCCACCGCGCCCGCCATGCTGATCATCCCCGCCATCGACATCAAGGACGGCCACTGCGTGCGCCTGGAGCAGGGCCGCATGGACAAGGCCACGGTGTTCTCCGAGCGAGCCCGGCAAGGCCGCCGCGCAATGGGCCGCGCAGGGCGCGAAGCGCCTGCACGTGGTCGACCTGAACGGCGCGCGTCGCCGGCAAGCCGCAGAACGAGGCGGCGATCAAGGCGATCGTCGCGGCGGTCGACTCCGACGTGCCGGTCCAGCTGGGCGGCGGCATCCGCGACCTGGACACCATCGAGCGCTATCTCGACGACGGCGTGTCCTACGTGGTGATCGGCACCGCGGCGGTGAAGAACCCCGGCTTCCTGCACGACGCGTGCGACGCGTTTCCCGGCCACATCATCGTGGGGCTGGACGCGAAGGACGGCAAGGTCGCCACCGACGGCTGGTCGAAGATCACCGGCCACGACGTGGTCGACCTCGCCAAGAGATTCCAGGACTACGGCGTCGAGGCGGTGATCTACACCGACATCGGCCGCGACGGCATGATGACCGGCGTGAACATCGAGGCCACGGTGCGGCTCGCGCAGGCGCTCACGGTGCCGGTGATCGCGAGCGGCGGCCTCAACAGCCTGGACGACGTCAGGCGCCTCTGCGCGGTGGAGCCCGAGGGCATCACCGGCTGCATCGCCGGGCGCGCGATCTACGAGGGCAAGCTCGATTTCGCCGCAGCGCTCAAGGTGGCTGCCGGCGAAGATGCCTAGACCGGCCGCGCGACGATGGGCCTCGCCAAGCGCATCATCCCCTGCCTCGACGTGCACTGCCGGCCGCGTCGTGAAGGGCGTGAACTTCGTCGACCTGCGCGACGCGGGCGATCCGGTGGAGATCGCGCGCCGCTACGACGCGGAGGGCGCCGACGAGCTCACCTTCCTCGACATCACCGCCTCCAGCGACGCGCGCGACACCATCGTCGCACGTGATCGAGCGCGTGGCCGACGCAGGTCTTCATCCCGCTCACCGTGGGCGGCGGCGTGCGCTCGGTGGAGGACGTGAGGAAGCTCCTCAACGCCGGCGCCGACAAGGTGAGCATCAACACGGCCGCGGTGGAGAACCCGGAGCTCGTCGCGCGAGGCCGCGCGCCGCTTCGGCTCGCAGGCATCGTGGTCGCGATCGACGCGCGCGCACCGGGCGACGGCCGCTGGGAGGTCTTCACCCACGGCGGGCGCAAGGCGCGCGGGCTCGACGCCGTAGAATGGGCGCGCGACATGACGGCGGCGCGGCGCGGGCGAGATCCTGCTCACCAGCATGGACCGCGACGGCACGCAAGAGCGGCTTCGACCTCGCGCTCACGCGCGCGGTGGCCGACGCGGTGACGGTGCCGGTGATCGCGAGCGGCGGCGTGGGCACGCTCGAGCACCTCGCGCGAGGGCGTCGAGCGCGGCGCGGGCCGACGCGGTGCTCGCGGCATCGTGTTCCATTTCGGCGAGATCACGGTTGCGCGAGGCGAAGCGCTTCCTCGCCGCGCGCGGCATCGAGATGCGGCTGTGAGCGACGAACATGGGCGACTGGCTCGACGAGGTGGCGTGGAACGCCGACGGGCTCGTGCCCGCGGTCGCGCAGGACGCCGCGACGCGGCGAGGTGCTCATGCTCGCGTGGATGAACCGCGAGGCGCTCGCGCGCACCGTGGCGACCGGCGAGGCGCACTACTGGTCGCGCTCGCGCAAGGCGCTCTGGAGAAGGGCGAGAAGTCGGGCCACGTGCAGAAGGTGCGTCGAGGTGCGCATGGACTGCGACGCGGACGCATCGTGCTGCAGCGTGGAACGTGGCGGGCATCGCCTGCCACACCGGCCGGCGGCGCTGCTTCTTCCGGCGGCTCGAGGGCGCGAGGCGGCGACGCGCGCTGGCGTCGAGACGGATCCGGTGCATCGCCGTACGCCCGAAAGCAGATCG
Organism: uncultured beta proteobacterium; assembly: GCA_963827425.1. Lineage (GTDB taxonomy): Bacteria > Pseudomonadota > Gammaproteobacteria > Burkholderiales > Usitatibacteraceae > Usitatibacter. Next base: position 58,598 of record CAWHAQ010000005.1, read on the forward strand.
CGATGGCTGAGCGACGACATGCTCGAGCGGCTGGAGGCGGCCATCGCGGCGCGGCGCGGCGCCGAACCGTCCACTTCCTACGTGGCATCGCTCAACGCCAAGGGCCAGGACGCGATCCTCAAGAAGGTGGGCGAGGAGGCGACCGAGACGGTGATCGCGGCGAAGGGCGGCGACGCGCTGCATCGATCGTGCACGAGACCGCGGACCTGTGGTTCCACTGCCTGGTGATGCTGGGCGTGGCACGGCATCGCGGTCGGCCGAGGTGCTGGCCGAGCTCGAGCGCCGCGAGGGCCGCTCGGGACATGGAAGAGAAGATGCGCTCGCGGCCCGCGCAAGGGTGACGACCATGACCGACTGCATCTTCTGCAAGATCGTGAAGGGCGAGATTCCCAGCCGCAAGGTGTACGAGGACGACGACATGCTCGCCTTCCACGACATCAACCCGCTGGCGCCGGTGCACTTCATGATCATCCCCAAGGAGCATATCGACTCGCTCGCCCAGGCGACGGACGCCATGCGCGCGGTGCTGGGCCGGATGTTCGCGCATGGCCGGGCGCCTCGCCCGCGAGCAGGGCTCGCCGGAGGCTTCCGCACCATCGTGAACACCGGGCGGATCGGCAGGCAGGACGTGTATCATTTGCACATCCACATCATCGGCGGCCCCGAGCCGCTCGGCCGGACGCATGCCGCTCGCGGAGGAACTGAGGCGCCCGCGCTCATCGGAGAATACGAATGGGTTCGGATTCAGCATCTGGCATTGGCTGATCGTGCTGGTCATCGTGCTGCTCATCTTCGGCACCAAGAAGCTGCGCAACATCGGCGCCGACCTCGGCGGCGCGGTGAAGGGCTTCAAGGACGGCATGCAGAGCGACGCCGAGGCGGCCAAGTCCGCCGGGCGAGCTCACCAGCCACGCAGTCACCGGCGGCGCCACGATCGAGGGCGAGGTCAAGGACAAGCCAGAAGGGCTAGCCGAACGGCGGCGCCCGGCGCAGCTGCCGGCCCCGCTCCCGCTCATGTTCGACGTCGGATTCTCCGAGATGCTGGTGATCGGCATCGTGGCCCTGGTCGTGATCGGCCCCGAGCGCCTGCCGAAAGTCGCGCGCACCATCGGCCACCTCTTCGGGCGCCTGCAGCGCTACGTGACCCAGGTGAAGGCCGACATCAACCGCGAGATGGAAATCGCCGACCTGGGCAAGATGAAGAGCGAGTTCGAGAACGCCGCGCGCTCGTTCAAGACCGACGGTCGAGGAGCAGGCGGCACGCCGCGAGCGCGAGGTCCGCGAGGCGCAGCGCCTACGTCGAGCGCGCGCTGGAATCGGCGAAGCAGTCCGGTGCGAGCGAGACCGCGCAGGTCGCCGCACCGGCCGCGCCGGCTCCGAGCCCGCCGCCGCGCCTGGCACCGAGCCGCCCGCACCCGCCACCGAGGCCTCCGCATCCCCGCAGCTCGAGCTTGGCATCGAGGAGCCCGCCCCGACCGCCCGCCGGGGCGAAGCATCGGCCTAGCCGCCGCGCCCATGCGGACGAGGCCCAGGAAACCTTCCTCTCCCACCTGATCGAGCTGCGCGACGCGGCTCGTTCGCTGCCTGCTCGCCGTCGGTGATCGTCGTGCATCCCCGCGCTGTACTTCAGCTCCGAGCTCTACGACCTGCTCGCGATGCCGCTCATCGGCACGCCTGCCGGCAGGGCTCCGGATGATCGCGACCGGGGTCATCACGCCGTTCCTGATCCCGATGAAGATCGCGTTCATGGCGGCCTTCCTCGCCGCGCTGCCGTACGTGCTCTACCAGGCCTGGGCGTTCGTGGCCCCGGGCCTCTACGCCCACGAGAAGAGGCTCGTGCTGCCGCTGGTCGTGAGCAGCACGATGCTGTTCTTCGTCGGGATGGCGTTCTGCTACTTCATCGTGTTCCGGCGGGTGTTCGCGTTCATCGCGCACTTCGCGCCGAAGAGCATCTCGGTGGCGCCGGACATCGAGGCGTACTTCAACTTCGTGCTCGGCATGTTCGTCGCCTTCGGGCTCGCCTTCGAGGTGCCGGTGGTGGTGGTGGTGCTGGTGCTGCGCGGGGATCGTGAACGTGGAGCAGCTGCGCGCCTGGCGCGGCTACGTGATCGTGGCGATCTTCGTCGTCGCGGCTATCGTCACTCCGCCGGACGTGGTGTCGCAGGTCTCGCTCGCGGTGCCGATGTGCCTGCTCTACGAGGTGGGCATCCTGGCCGGCCAGATGGTGGCCAAGCGGCGGCGGCAGGGCGACCTCGGCGCCGCAGCGAGGCCGGCTAGCGCCCGCATCGCCTACTCGGCGATCGGCCGGGTGGCGGGCGGGGCTTGCGCTTGCCGACCATCACGTCGAGCTGCATCTCCTGGTCGTGCCGCGCAGCACGCGCACCGGCACGGACTTGCCGGGCGGCCGTGTCGGCGATGGCGTTCAGCGTCGGCTGGTGTCGATCACCGGGCCGGCCCGCGATGGCGACGATGACGTCGCCCAGCTTCATGCCGCCTTCTCCGCGGGGCTGCCGCGCTCGATCGCGCCCACGATCGCGCCGCGCGTGCCCTTGAGCGCGAGGGACTCGGCGAGCTCCGCGCTGATGTCGGTCACCTCGACGCCGAACCAGCCGCGGGTGACGGTGCCGGTCTCGATGATCTGCTCCATGATCCGCTTGGCGAGCCCCACCGGGATCGCGAAGCCGATGCCCTGGTAGCCGCCGGAGCGCGGTGAAGATCAGCGTGTTGATGCCGATGAGGTTGCCGTTGGCATCGACCAGCGCGCCGCCGGAGTTGCCCGGGTTGATGGCGGCGTCGGTCTGGATGAAGTTGCCGAACGGGTTGGCCGAGATCTCGCGCCCGACCGCGCTCACGATCCCCATGGTCACGGTCTGGCCGACGCTGAACGGATCGCCGATGGCGAGCACCACGTCGCCGATCCTGGCCTGCTCCGAGATGCCCGAAGGTGATGGGCGTGAGGCCGGGCGCCGAGACGCGCACCACCGCGAGGTCCGTGTCCGGGTCGCTGCCCACGGTCTTGCCCACCAGCACGCGGCCGTCTGCGAGGGTCACCTGGATGTCGCTCACCCCGTCGACCACGTGGTCGTTGGTGAGGATGTAGCCCTCGCGGCTCACGATCACGCCCGGAGCCCAGCGACATCTGGGTCTCCGGCGGCAGGTTGAAGCGCTCGCCGAAGAAGCGCTGGAACGAGGGGTCGTCGATCAGCGGGTTGCTTGCGCTTCACCTGGCGCGTGGCCGAGATGTTGACCACCGACGGGATGGCCTTCTGGGCCGCCTCGCTGAAGGAAAGCGTGCGCGTGCCGGGCAGCGCGATGGCCGCGAGCGGCGGCGTGGCGGGCGCGGAGCTCTCGCGCACCTCCACCACCTGGCGGCGCCACGTCATCCACTCGGGCTTGACGAGGCTCACCACGAAGATCACTGCCAGCGTGGCCGTGACGGCCTGGGCAAAGACGAGCCAGAGCTTGCGCATCGCGGGAAACGGGGGCGTAAAGCCCGATTGTACCCGTCGGTGCGGCGGGTTTTTTCCGCTAGCGCTGGCGCAGCGAGTCGCGGATCTCGCGCAGAAGCGCCACCTGTTCCGGCGGGGCCGGCGGGGCGGCGGGCTCCTTGCGGCGCAGGCGGTTGATGGCCCGCACCATGAGGAAGACGATCAGCGCCAGGATCACGAAATTGAGCACGATGTTGGCGAAGTTGCCCCAGGCCAGCACCGGCACGCCGGCCTTGCGGACCGCTTCCAGGGTGTGCGGCACCCCCTCGGGGATGGGGCGCAGGGGCACGAAGCGGTTCACGAAATCCAGTCCGCCGGCGAAATAGCCCACCACCGGCATCACCAGGTCGTTCACGAACGAGTCGACGATCTTGCCGAACGCGGCGCCGATGATCACGCCGACGGCGAGGTCCACGACGCTGCCCTTGACCGCGAACTCCTTGAATTCCGATGCGAAGCTCATAGGGTTCTCCCTCGGGATAGCGCAATCTAGGAGGCCCGCGCGGCCGCGTCAATCAGATATCTCCGACGTGGGGCTTCAAGTCGGGGGGGCAAATTTGCTAAAATCGCTGACTCAGCGGTTTCACCTCCCTCTTTTTTCCTTCCAAATGAGCGCCACCCTGCCCGAGCCCGTCGATGAAAAACGACGCCGCATCCTGCTGGTTGCCACTTCCGTCACGGGTGCCGTGGCGGGTGTCGGCATCGCGGCCCCGTTCGTAGCGAGCTGGTTTCCGAGCGCCCGGGCGCTCGCCGCCGGCGCGCCGGTTGAATTCGACGTCTCGAAAGTCGAGCCCGGCCAGCAGATCACCGTCTCGTGGCGCGGCAAGCCCGTGTGGATCCTGCATCGCACGAAGGAGATGCTCGACCGGTTGCCCGGCAACGCGCCGCTCTTGTCCGATCCGGAGTGCAAGGACGCGCAGCAGCCCGGCTACATCAAGGCGCCGGAGCGTTCGCTCAAGCCCGACTACCTCGTGGCCGAGGGCGTGTGCACCCACCTCGGCTGCACGCCTAACCTCAAGAAGGAGGTGGGGCCGGACTCCGACATGGGCCCCACCTGGCCGGGCGGCTACTACTGCCCGTGCCACGGCTCGCGCTTCGACCTCGCCGGCCGGGTCTTCAAAGGCTCGCCCGCGCCCAAGAACCTCGTCATCCCGCCGAACCATTTCAGGACCGAGTCCGTGGTCGTGATCGGCGCGGATCCGCCCAAGGGAGCGTGACGATGGCCGCGATCGAAAAGCCGCCGGTGACCGGCGCCGGGCGCTTCAACGGCGTGCTCACGTGGGTGGACCAGCGCTTCCCGCTCGTGGCGCTCTGGAAGGAGCACCTCTCCGAGTACTACGCACCGAAGAACTTCAACTTCTGGTACTACTTCGGCTCGCTCGCGCTGCTGGTCCTGGTGATCCAGATCGTCTCGGGCATCTTCCTCACCATGAACTACAAGCCCGACGCGCACGAGGCCTTCGCGTCGGTCGAGTACATCATGCGCGACGTGCCGGGCGGCTGGCTCATCCGCTACATCCATTCCACCGGCGCGTCGTTCTTCTTCATCACCGTGTACCTGCACATGGTGCGCGGGCTGATGTACGGCTCCTACCGCAAGCCGCGCGAGCTGCTGTGGATCTTCGGCGTGGTGATCTACCTCGCGCTGATGGCCGAGGCGTTCTTCGGCTACCTGCTGCCGTGGGGACAGATGTCGTACTGGGGCGCGCAGGTGATCATCAACCTGTTCGGCACCATCCCCTTCATCGGCGAGCCGCTCGCGATCTGGATCCGCGGCGACTACAACGTCTCCGACGCCACGCTGAACCGCTTCTTCGCGCTGCACGTGGTCGCACTCCCGATGGTGCTCCTGGGCCTGGTGGCCGCCCACCTCATGGCGCTGCACGAGGTGGGCTCCAACAACCCCGACGGCATCGAGATCAAGAAGGACATCGACCCGGCGACGGGGCGCCCGCGCGACGGCATCGCCATGCACCCGTATTACACGGTGAAGGACATGGTCGGCGTCGCGGTCTTCCTGATCGTCTTCTCGGCGGTGATCTTCTTCTCGCCGGAGATGGGCGGCTACTTCCTCGAGGCCAACAATTTCATCCCGGCCGACCCGTTGAAGACCCCGCTGCACATCGCTCCCGTATGGTATTTCACGCCCTACTACGCGATGCTGCGCGCCGTGCCGCCGCTCTTCGGCTCCCAGTTCCCGGGCGTGGCGGTCATGGGCGTGGCGGTGCTGATCTTCTTCGCGCTGCCGTGGCTGGACCGCGGGCGCGTGAAGTCGATCCGCTACCGCGGGCCGCGCTGGAAGATCGCGTTCACCGGCCTGGTGGTGAGCTTCCTCATCCTCGGCTACCTGGGCGTGGAGCCCACCACGGTGTGGGGCGAGTTCGCCAAATCGGTCCCGCTCATCGGCGGCGACTACATCGCGACCTGGGTGGCGCGCGTGCTCACGGTCGTCTATTTCCTCTTTTTCGTGCTCATGCCCTGGTACACCGCGCACGACAAGGAGAAACCCGAGCCCACGAGGGTGACGTGGTGATGAAGAAGATCCTGGCACTCCTGGTCCTGGTTCCGGCGCTCGCATGGTCGGAGGAGGGCGGGCCCGCGCTCGACCAGGCGCCCATCGACCTGCACAACAAGGCCTCGCTGCAGCACGGAGCGCAGATCTTCGTGAACAACTGCCTCAGCTGCCACACGGCGTCGCTCATGCGCTATGAGCGCCTCACCGACCTCGGGCTCACCGAGGCGCAGATCAAGGACAACCTGCTGTTCTCCGAGAAGATCGGCGACGCGATGGCCCCGCCGCAGGACCCGGCGATCTCGAAGGCCGCCTTCGGCGTCGTGCCGCCGGACCTCTCGCTCGCCGCCCGCTCGAGGAGCCCCGATTGGCTCTATACCTACCTGCGCAGCTTCTACCGCGATCCCGCGACCAAGACGGGCTGGAACAACACCGTGTTCCCGAACGTCGCCATGCCCAACGTGCTGTGGCGCCAGCAGGGCGAGCAGGCGCTGGAGGCGAAGCAGCGCCAGAACGAGTTCACCGGGGACGTCGTGCTCACGCACCGGCTGGTCCTCGACAAGCCGGGCGCACTTTCGCCCGTGGATTACGACCGCTACGTGGGCGACCTGGTGAACTACCTCGCGTGGATGTCGGAGCCGACGCAGGCAAGCCGCCACATGTGGGGAGTGCTGGTGCTGTTCTTCTTCGCCGGCTTCTTCGTGCTGGTGCTGCTGCTCAAGAAAGAATACTGGAAAGACGTCCGCTAGCCGGACCGCGCCGACGGCGCGAGGGGGTGAAAAAGCCATGATGACGCTCTATTCGGGGATCACCGATCCCTTCAGCCACCGTTGCCGGATCGTGCTCTACGAAAAGGGCATGGATTTCGAGATCATCGACGTGGACCTCATGAACAAGCCCGAGGACCTCGCGGTGATGAACCCGTACAACCGCACCCCGGTGCTGGTTGAGCGCGACCTCGTGCTCTACGAGTCCAACATCATCAACGAGTACATCGACGAGCGCTTCCCGCACCCGCAGCTCATGCCCGCGGACCCCGTGATGCGCGCCCGGGCGCGGCTCTTCCTGTTCCGCTTCGAGCAGGAGCTCTTCAACCACGTGCAGGTGCTGGAGAGCGGGCACCCAGAAGGCCCAGGAGAAGGCGCGGCTCTACATCCGCGAGAACCTGATCCAGATAGCCCCCATCTTCGTGAAGCAGAAATACATGCTGGGCGAGGAATTCTCGATGCTGGACGTGGCCATCGCCCCCCTCCTGTGGCGCCTGGACCACTACCAGATCCAGCTCAACAAGCAGTCGGCCCCGCTGCTCAAGTACGCCGAACGGCTCTTTTCGCGCCAGGCCTTCATCGATTCCATGACGGCCTCCGAAAAGGCGATGCGCCGGTAGGTTAAGCTTGCGGACATGGCCGACGTCTCGACCAAACCCTACTTCATCCGCGCCATCTACGAGTGGTGCTCGGACTGCGGGTACACCCCGTATCTGAGCGTCCGCGTGGACGAGCGGACCCGGGTCCCCATGGAGTACGTGAAGAACGGCGAGATCGTGCTCAACGTGAGCCTCAATGCCACCCGCAACCTCACGGTGAACAACGAGCTGATCCAGTTCTCCGCCCGCTTCAACGGGGTTTCCCGCGAGGTGAGCATCCCCGTGGACCGCGTGCAGGGCATCTTCGCGCGGGAGAACGGGCAGGGCGCGTTCTTCACGGTCGAGGCGCCCGCGGCGCTCACCGCCACGCCGGCAATGGCGGCCCCGCAGCTCGTGGACGCGGAATCGGACCCCCCGAAGCCGCCCAGCGCCGCCGCCGGCAAGACACGCCTCAAGATCGTAAAGTAAGCGCTGACTTTCAAATGGGTCGGCGCCGCGCGATTCCCCCGGGCCGGCATAGCTCAGTCGGTAGAGCAACCGCCTTGTAAGCGGTAGGTCCTCCGTTCGATTCGGAGTGCCGGCACCCCACCGAAAACCTCGTAGGAACCCTCTGTTTTGGTTGCCAGATCCCCCCGATTTAGTGGATAATCGAGAGTTTCGCGGAGGGGTGCCCGAGTGGTTAAAGGGGGCAGACTGTAAATCTGTTGGCCTTGCGCCTACGTTGGTTCGAATCCAACCTCCTCCACCAGACAATTCGGCGCGTCAGAACTCGGCCGATGCGAGAGGAGCCGGCAGCAGACGGTCGCGGGATCGGACAGGCGGGTGTAGCTCAATGGTAGAGCAGAAGCCTTCCAAGCTTACGACGAGGGTTCGATTCCCTTCACCCGCTCCAGGTAATCGATGCGCCCATGTAGCTCAGTGGCAGAGCACTCCCTTGGTAAGGGAGAGGTCATGCGTTCAATCCGCATCATGGGCACCAGGCTTTTAGCGGCAGCGGCCGCAGGCAACCAGCAACGTTCTCCAGGACGGCACAAATGGCAAAGGGCAAATTCGAGAGGACCAAACCGCACGTGAACGTGGGCACGATCGGTCACGTGGACCACGGGAAGACGACGCTCACGGCGGCGATCACGACGGTGCTGTCGAAGAAGTTCGGCGGCGAGGCGAAGGCCTACGACCAGATCGATGCGGCGCCGGAGGAGAAGGCGCGCGGGATCACGATCAACACGGCGCACGTGGAGTACGAGACGTCCAAGCGCCACTACGCGCACGTGGACTGCCCGGGCCACGCGGACTACGTGAAGAACATGATCACGGGGGCGGCGCAGATGGACGGCGCGATCCTGGTGGTGAGTGCCGCCGACGGGCCGATGCCGCAGACGCGCGAGCACATCCTGCTGGCGCGCCAGGTGGGGGTGCCGTACATCGTGGTGTTCATGAACAAGGCCGACATGGTCGACGACAAGGAGCTCCTGGAGCTGGTCGAGATCGAGGTGCGCGAGCTCCTGTCGAAGTACAAGTTTCCCGGGGACAAGACCCCGATCATCATCGGCTCGGCGCTGAAGGCGCTGGAGGGTGACACGGGGGAGCTGGGCGAAGTGGCGATCATGAAGCTCGCCGATGCGCTGGACAGCTACATCCCGACGCCGGAGCGGGCGGTGGAGGGTGCCTTCCTGATGCCGGTGGAGGATGTGTTCTCGATCTCGGGTCGGGGCACGGTGGTGACGGGCCGGGTGGAGCGCGGGGTGTGCAAGGTGGGAGACGAGATCGAGATCATCGGTCTCAAGCCCACGCAGAAGACGATCTGCACGGGCACCGAGATGTTCAGGAAGCTGCTGGACCAGGTGCAGGCGGGCGACAACGTGGGCATCCTGCTGCGCGGGACCAAGCGCGAGGACGTGGAGCGCGGCCAGGTGCTGGCCAAGCCCGCCTCGATCACGCCGCACACGAAGTTCGAGTGCGAGGTGTACGTGCTCTCGAAGGAAGAGGGCGGGCGCCACACGCCGTTCTTCAACGGCTACCGGCCGCAGTTCTACTTCCGCACCACCGACGTGACGGGAAGCCTGGAGCTGCCGGCGGGCACCGAGATGGTGATGCCGGGGGACAACATCAAGATGACGGTGACGCTGATCCAGCCCATCGCCATGGAAGAGAAGCTGCGTTTCGCCATCCGCGAGGGCGGCCGCACCGTCGGCGCCGGCGTCGTCACCAAGATTCTCGAGTAGTACGGATAGGCCAGTAGCTCAATTGGCAGAGCGGCGGTCTCCAAAACCGCAGGTTGGGGGTTCGAGACCCTCCTGGCCTGCCCTCGGCGGCAGACGAAACGGACAAGCAACGCGATGATGGTGGAACGAATCAAGATCGGATTGGCGGCGCTGGTGGCCGTGGGAGCCTTCGTCGCGTTCTACGCGATGGGCGACCGCGCGCTCGTGCTGCGGCTGGGCGCCCTGCTGGGGCTTCTCGCCGTGGCCGTCGTCGTCATGTGGTTCACCGCGGCGGGGCGCGTGTTCGTGGCCTTCGCGCGCGAGTCGTGGGAAGAGGCCAAGCGCGTCGTGTGGCCGAGCCGCAAGGAGACCCTCCAGACCACGGGCGTGGTGTTCCTGTTCGTGATTCGTGATGGCGCTCTTCCTGTGGGCCGTGGACTGGGGCCTGCTCGGGATCACCCAGAAACTGCTCGGGACGGGGGGCTGATGATGACGACGATGCGCTGGTACGTGGTGCACGCCTATTCGGGCCAGGAGAAGAGCATCCAGGCGCGCCCTCATCGACCGCATCAAGCGCTCGGGCATGCAAGAGAAGTTCGGCCAGGTGCTGGTGCCGGTCGAGGAAGTGGTGGAGATGAAGAGCGGGCAGAAGGCCATCAGCGAGCGGCGCTTCTTCCCGGGCTACATCCTGGTGCAGATGGACATGACCGACGAGACCTGGCACCTGGTGAAGAGCACGCCCAAGGTGACCGGCTTCATCGGCGGCTCGGCGATGCGGCCCACGCCCATCTCCGACAAGGAAGTGGAGAACATCCTGCACCAGGTGCAGGAAGGCGTGGAGAAACCCAAGCCCAAGGTGCTCTTCGAGGTGGGCGAGAACGTGCGCGTGACCGAAGGCCCGTTCACCGACTTCAACGGCAACGTCGAGGAAGTGAACTACGAAAAGAGCAAGATCCGCGTCTCGGTGCTGATCTTCGGCCGCGCAACACCGGTGGAGCTGGATTTCGGGCAAGTGGAAAAGGCATAGATAAACCGGGGAGGACGTGCATCAACACGTCCGCTTGAACCCACAGGAGAAGTCTCGTGGCAAAGAAAATCGTCGGCCTGATCAAGCTCCAGGTGCCGGCGGGCAAGGCGAATCCCTCGCCGCCCATCGGTCCCGCGCTCGGCCAGAGGGGCCTCAACATCATGGAGTTCTGCAAGGCGTTCAACGCGCAGACCCAGAAGATGGAGCCCGGCCTCATGCTCCCCGTCGTCATCACGGCGTACGCGGACAAGAGCTTCACCTTCATCATGAAGAGCCCGCCCGCCTCGGTGCTGATCAGGAAGGCGCTGAAGCTCGACAAGGGCAGCCCCAAGCCGCACACCGACAAGGTGGGCAAGCTCACCCGGAAGCAGGCCGAGGAAATCGCGAAGATGAAGCAGCCGGACCTCACCGCCGCCGACATGGACGCCGCGGTGCGCACCATCGCCGGCTGCGCCCGCAGCATGGGCGTGGAAGTGGAGGGGGTCTGACATGCCGAATTCCTCCAAGCGGGTGAAGAAGATCACGGAGCTCGTGGACCGCAGCAAGTCCTATGAGCTGAAGCATGCGCTCGAGCTGGTGAAGAAGACCGCGACCGCCAAGTTCGACGAGTCGGTCGACGTCGCGGTGAACCTCGGCATCGACGCGAAGAAGTCGGACCAGGTGGTGCGCGGCAGCGTGGTGCTCCCGCGCGGCACCGGCAAGACGGTGCGCGTGGCGGTGTTCACCCAGGGCGCCAACGCCGAGAAGGCGAAGAACGCCGGTGCGGACATCGTCGGCTTCGACGACCTCGCCGAGAAGGTGAAGGGCGGCTTCATGGAGTTCGACGTGGTGATCGCCACCCCGGACGCCATGAAGGTGGTCGGCCCGCTCGGCCAGGTGCTGGGCCCGCGCGGCCTCATGCCGAACCCGAAGGTCGGCACGGTCACGCGCGAACGTCGAGGAGGCGGTGAAGAACGCCAAGGGCGGCCAGGTGCAGTACCGCGCCGACAAGGCGGGCATCGTGCAGTGCACGATCGGCCGCGCCTCGTTCGAGGTGGAGGCACTCGCCGAGAACCTCGAGGCGCTGATCGGCGCCATCAACAAGGCGAAGCCTTCGTCCACCAAGGGGATCTACCTCAAGAAGGTATCGGTCTCCAGCACGATGGGCGTGGGCATCCGAGTCGACCAGGGCACGTTCGCCGGCGGGATGGTGGCGGCCCAGCAGTAAGCGAATCTTTGGGCCGCGGGCGTTCTTCACGGCGCTCGCGGGTTATCGAAGACCGTCGGCACCCCGGACAGGGGTTCAAACGAGGGGGAAGCAGCCCCGAAGCCAACGCAGATGGCGCACCCGAGGCAGGCATTTCCCGCGCGGCTTGCGGGCTCCTGACGAAAGGTCGCTATACAGAAGGAGAAGGACCTTGAGTCTCAACATCGAAGGCAAGAAGGAAGTCGTGGCGGAGGTTTCCGCACGGCTCGCCAAGGCACAGGCCGTCGTTCTGGCCGAGTACCGCGGCCTGCCCGTGGAGGACATCACCGTGCTGCGTTCGCAGGCGCGAGCCTCGGGCGTCTACCTTCGCGTGCTGAAGAACACCCTCGCGCGCCGCGCGGTCCAGGGAACGCCGTTCGAGAAGCTCGCCGACCAGATGGTCGGCCCGCTCGCCTACGGCATCTCCGAGGACCCGGTGGCCGCGGCGAAGGTGCTCCACGCCTACGCGAAGGGCAACGACAAGCTCGTCATCAAGGGCGGCATGATGCCCAACTACCTGATGACGGCGAAGGAGGTCGGCAACCTCGCAACCATGCCCAGCCGCGAGGAGCTCCTCGCCAAGCTGCTCGGCACGATGCAGGCGCCGGTCGCCAAGTTCGTCCAGACGCTCAACGAGGTGCCGTCGAAGTTCGTACGCGCCCTCGCCGCCGTGCGCGACCAGAAGGAGAAGGCTGCGGCCTGACCCTCGCGACCCCATTGAAATCCATCATCTAGGAGCCCACATACCATGGCTATCGCCAAGCAAGACATCCTCGACGCGATCGGGAGCATGACCGTCCTCGAGCTCTCCCAGCTCATCAAGGACATGGAAGAGAAGTTCGGCGTTTCCGCCGCCGCCGCCGTCGCCGTCGCCGCTCCCGCGGCCGGTGGCGCTGCCGCCGGCGCCGCCGTCGAAGAGAAGACCGAGTTCACCGTGATCCTCACGGCCGCCGGCGAGAACAAGGTCAACACCATCAAGGCCGTGCGCGAAGTGACGAGCCTGGGCCTGAAGGAGGCCAAGGACCTCGTCGACGGCGCGCCGAAGCCCATCAAGGAAGGCATCAACAAGGCCGACGCGGAAGCCATCAAGAAGAAGATGGAAGAAGCCGGCGCGAAGGTCGAAGTGAAGTAACAGGCAGAAGTCGGACCAGCGGGGCGGTCGTTGGAGCGGACTTTCGCCGCTCAACGACGCGTCGCAGAGGGCAAAGTCAAGCCCCTTTTCGGGGTTTGGCTGTGTTCTCTGAAGCGACTGCAGAGGACCGGTTTGGTCGGGCCGTGCGTTCCAGCACGGCTGTCCGCCAGCGGCTCGTAGGGGCGAGCCACCAGGCCAGAGAGCGCCAGTCGGGTGCATGTGCGGCCCATGGGTTCCCATGGCCGCGAGATTCGGAGCCCCCATGACCTACTCGTTCACCGAGAAGAAGCGCATCCGCAAGAGCTTCGCCAAGCGCGCGGCCGTGCTGGATGTGCCCTTCCTGCTCGCCACCCAGATCAACTCGTACGCCGAGTTCCTCCAGGCCGAGGCCCCCGCCGACAACCGGAACATGGTCGGCCTGCAGTCCGCGTTCAGCTCCGTGTTCCCGATCTCCAGCCACTCCGGCAACGCGCGCCTGGAGTTCGTGAGCTACGCGCTGGGCGATCCCCCGTTCGACGTGGTCGAGTGCCAGCAGCGCGGCCTTACCTTCGCGAGCCCGCTGCGCGCCAAGGTGCGCCTCACGATCATGGACCGCGAAGCCTCCAAGCCCACGGTGAAGGAAGTGAAGGAGCAGGAGGTGTACATGGGCGAGATCCCGCTCATGACCGCGCAACGGCTCGTTCGTCATCAACGGCACCGAGCGCGTGATCGTCTCCCAGCTGCACCGCTCCCCGGGCGTGTTCTTCGAGCACGACCGCGGCAAGACGCACTCCTCCGGCAAGCTGCTCTTCTCGGCGCGCGTCATCCCCTACCGCGGCTCCTGGCTCGACTTCGAGTTCGACCCCAAGGACTACCTCTACTTCCGCGTCGACCGGCGCCGCAAGATGCCGGTCACGGTCCTGCTGAAGGCCCTCGGCTACAACCCCGAGCAGCATCCTCGAGCAGTTCTTCGCGTTCGACACCTTCCATGTCACCCGCAAGGGCATCGAGTTCGAGGTGGTGCCGGAGCGCCTGCGCGGCGAGATCGCGCGCTTCGACATCGTCACCAAGGCCGGCAAGGTGATCGTGCAGAAGGACAAGCGCATCACGGTGAAGCACATCCGCGACATGGAAGCCGCGGGCATGAAGAAGCTCTCGGTCGAGCCGGATTACCTCATCGGCCGCGCGCTCGCGAAGAACCTCGTCAACAAGGAGACCGGCGAGGTCGTCGCCAACGCGAACGAGGAGATCACCGAGGCGGTGCTGAAGAAGATCCTCGACGCCGGCGTCGAGGAGGTGAAGACCATCTACACCAACGACCTCGACCAGGGCCCGTACATCTCGCAGACCCTGCGCGTGGACGAGTCGACCGACGCAGCTGAACGCCCAGGTCGCGATCTACCGCATGATGCGCCCCGGCGAGCCGCCGACCGAAGACGCCGTGAAGACCCTGTTCAACGGCCTGTTCTTCAGCGAGGACCGCTACGACCTCTCCGACGTGGGCCGCATGAAGTTCAACCGCCGCGTGGGCCGCGACGAGCTCACCGGGGCGATGACGCTCTCCCACGACGACATCGTGGCGGTGATCAAGATCCTGGTGGAGCTGCGCAACGGCCGCGGCGAGATCGACGACATCGACCACCTCGGCAACCGCCGCGTGCGTTCCGTGGGCGAGCTCGCGGAGAACCAGTTCCGCTCGGGCCTGGTGCGCGTGGAGCGCGCGGTGCGCGAGCGCCTCTCGCAGGCCGAGAGCGAGAACCTGATGCCGCACGACCTGATCAACGCGAAGCCCGTCTCCGCGGCGATCAAGGAGTTCTTCGGCTCCTCGCAGCTGTCGCAGTTCATGGACCAGACCAACCCGCTCTCGGAGATCACGCACAAGCGGCGCGTCTCCGCGCTCGGCCCGGGCGGCCTCACGCGCGAGCGCGCCGGCTTCGAGGTGCGCGACGTGCACCCGACGCACTACGGCCGCGTGTGCCCGATCGAAACGCCGGAAGGCCCGAACATCGGCCTCATCAACTCGCTGGCGCTCTACGCGCGCACCAACGAGTACGGCTTCATCGAGACGCCGTACCGCCGCGTGAAGGACGCCAAGGTCACCAAGGACATCGAGTACCTCTCGGCGATCGAGGAAGGCAAGTACGTGATCGCGCAGGCCAACGCCGAACTCGACAAGAACGGCAAGTTCGCCGACGAGCTGGTCTCGTGCCGCCACAGGAACGAGTTCACGCTGTCCACGCCCGACAAGATCGAGTACATCGACGTGGCGCCCTCGCAGATCGTCTCGGTGGCCGCCTCGTTGATCCCGTTCCTCGAGCACGACGACGCCAACCGCGCGCTGATGGGCTCGAACATGCAACGCCAGGCAGTGCCCTGCCTGCGCGCCGAAAAGCCGCTGGTGGGCACGGGCATCGAGCGCACCGTCGCGATCGACTCGGGCACCGCGGTGCAGGCGCGCCGCGGCGGGCGCGTCGACTACGTGGACGCGGGCCGCATCGTGGTGCGCGTGAACGACAACGAGACGCGCCCGGGCGAAGCGGGCGTGGACATCTACAACCTCACCAAGTACACCCGCTCCAACCAGAACACCAACATCAACCAGCGTCCGCTGGTGAAGGTGGGCGAGCACGATCGCCGGCGGCGACGTGGTGGCCGACGGCGCCTCGACGGACATGGGCGAGCTGGCACTCGGCCAGAACATGCTGGTCGCGTTCATGCCGTGGAACGGCTACAACTTCGAGGACTCGATCCTCATCTCCGAGCGCATCGTCGCCGAGGACCGCTACACCTCGATCCACATCGAGGAGCTGGTGGTGGTGGCGCGCGACACCAAGCTCGGCCCCGAGGAGATCACGCGCGACATCTCGAACCTCTCCGAGCGCATGCTCTCGCGC
Source organism: uncultured beta proteobacterium (assembly GCA_963827425.1). Taxonomy (GTDB): domain Bacteria; phylum Pseudomonadota; class Gammaproteobacteria; order Burkholderiales; family Usitatibacteraceae; genus Usitatibacter. Next base: position 74,425 of record CAWHAQ010000005.1, read on the forward strand.
CTGGACGAGTCGGGCATCGTGTACATCGGAGCCGAGGTGGAAGCCGCCGACGTGCTGGTGGGCAAGGTCACGCCCAAGGGCGAGACGCAGTTGACGCCGGAAGAAAAGCTGCTGCGCGCGATCTTCGGCGAGAAGGCTTCCGACGTGAAGGACACGAGCCTGCGCGTGCCCTCGGGCATCTCGGGCACCGTGATCGACGTGCAGGTCTTCACGCGCGAAGGCATCGAGCGCGACAAGCGCGCCCAGCAGATCATCGACGAGCAGCTCAAGGACTACCGCAAGGACCTGCACGACCAGCTGCGCATCGTCGAGGACGACGCGTTCAACCGCATCGAGAAGGCTGCTCATCGGCAAGACCGCGAAGGGCGGCAAGAAGCTCGCCAAGGGCGCCAAGATCACCAAGGAGTACCTGCAGGAGACCGACCGCCACGACTGGTTCGACATCCGGCTCTCCGACGAGGACGCCGCGGCCCAGCTGGAGCAGCTGCGCGAGTCGCTCGACCTCACGCGCAAGGAGTTCGACCGCGCCTTCGAGGAGAAGAAGAAGAAGCTCACGCAGGGCGACGAGCTGCCCCCGGGCGTGCAGAAGATGGTGAAGGTGTACGTCGCGGTGAAGCGGCGCCTGCAGCCCGGCGACAAGATGGCCGGCCGCCACGGCAACAAGGGCGTGATCTCCAAGATCGTGCCGGTGGAAGACATGCCGTTCATGGCCGACGGCACGCCGGTCGACATCGTGCTGAACCCGCTGGGCGTGCCCTCGCGCATGAACGTGGGCCAGATCCTCGAGACCCACCTCGGGTGGGCCGCGAAGGGCCTGGGGCTGCGCATCCAGGAGATGCTGCGCGCCAACGAGGGCGCCGCCAAGGTGCGCAAGTTCCTCGACAAGATCTACAACTCGACCGGGAAGAAGGAAGACCTCGGCGAGTTCTCGGACGACGAGGTGCTCGAGCTCGCGAGGAACCTGCAGAACGGCCTGCCGTTCGCGACCCCGGTGTTCGACGGTGCGACCGAGGTGGAGATCAAGGACATGCTGGAGCTCGCGGGCCTGCCCCGCAGCGGCCAGGTCGCGCTCTTCGACGGACGGACCGGAGACGCGTTCGACCGCCCGGTGACCGTGGGCTACATGCACATCCTGAAGCTCCACCACCTCGTGGACGACAAGATGCACGCGCGCTCCACGGGCCCGTACTCGCTCGTCACCCAGCAGCCGCTGGGCGGCAAGGCGCAGTTCGGCGGCCAGCGCTTCGGCGAGATGGAGGTCTGGGCGCTGGAGGCCTACGGCGCGGCTTACACGCTGCAGGAGATGCTCACCGTCAAGAGCGACGACACGCAGGGACGCACGAAGGTCTACGAGAACATCGTCAAGGGCGAGCACAAGATCGAGGCCGGCATGCCGGAGTCGTTCAACGTGCTGGTGAAGGAGATCCGCTCCCTCGCCATCGACATCGACCTCGAACGCTATTGAGATCAGGAGACGACTGAATGAAAGCCCTACTCGATCTTTTCAAGCAGGTCACCCAGGAAGAAGAGTTCGATGCCATCCGCATCGGGCTCGCCTCCCCGGAGAAGATCCGTTCCTGGTCCTACGGCGAGGTGAAGAAGCCCGAGACCATCAACTACCGCACCTTCAAGCCCGAGCGCGACGGCCTCTTCTGCGCCAAGATCTTCGGGCCGATCAAGGACTACGAGTGCCTGTGCGGCAAGTACAAGCGGCTCAAGCACCGCGGCGTGATCTGCGAGAAGTGCGGCGTGGAAGTGACACTCACCAAGGTCCGGCGCGAGCGCATGGGCCACATCGAGCTCGCGAGCCCGGTGGCCCACATCTGGTTCCTGAAGAGCCTGCCCTCGCGCCTGGGCATGGTCCTCGACATGACGCTGCGCGACATCGAGCGCGTGCTGTACTTCGAGGCCTACGTCGTGACCGACCCGGGCATGACGCCGCTCAACCGCTGCCAGCTCCTCTCCGAGGACGACTACCTCGCGAAGGTCGAGGAGTACGGCGACGACTTCTCGGCGGCCATGGGCGCGGAAGGCATCCGTGACCTGCTGAGGAAGCTCGACGTCGGCCGCGACATCGAGCAGCTGCGCACCGAGCTCGCCGCCACGGGCAGCGAGACCAAGATCAAGAAGATCGCCAAGCGCCTGAAGGTGCTGGAGGCGTTCAACAAGTCCGGCATCAAGCCCGACTGGATGATCATGGAGGTGCTGCCGGTGCTGCCGCCGGACCTGCGTCCGCTGGTGCCGCTGGACGGCGGGCGCTTCGCGACCTCGGACCTGAACGACCTCTACCGCCGCGTGATCAACCGCAACAACCGCCTGAAGCGCCTGCTCGAGCTGAAAGCGCCGGAAATCATCGTGCGCAACGAGAAGCGCATGCTGCAGGAAGCCGTCGACTCGCTGCTCGACAACGGCCGCCGCGGCAAGGCGATGACGGGCGCCAACAAGCGCGCGCTGAAATCGCTCGCCGACATGATCAAGGGCAAGAGCGGCCGCTTCCGCCAGAACCTGCTCGGCAAGCGCGTCGACTACTCGGGCCGCTCGGTGATCGTGGTGGGCCCGACGTTGAAGCTGCACCAGTGCGGGCTGCCGAAGCTGATGGCGCTCGAGCTCTTCAAGCCCTTCATCTTCCACAAGCTGGAGGTGATGGGCCTCGCGACGACCATCAAGGCCGCCAAGCGCATGGTGGAGAGCCAGGAGCCGGTGGTGTGGGACATCCTCGAGGACGTGATCCGCGAGCACCCGGTGCTGCTGAACCGCGCGCCCACGCTGCACCGCCTCGGCATCCAGGCCTTCGAGCCGGTGCTGATCGAGGGCAAGGCGATCCAGCTGCATCCGCTCGTCTGCGCGGCGTTCAACGCCGACTTCGACGGCGACCAGATGGCCGTGCACGTGCCGATCTCGCTGGAAGCGCAGATGGAAGCGCGCACGCTCATGCTGTCGTCCAACAACGTGCTGCACACCGCGCACGGCGAGCCGGTCATCGTGCCGTCGCAGGACATCGTGCTGGGCCTGTACTACGCCACGCGCCAGCGGGTGAACGCGCGGGGCGAGGGCTCGTTCTTCTCCAACATCTCGGAAGTAAGCCGCGCCTACGAGTCGCAGGGCGTGGAGCTGCACGCCGGGATCACGGTGCGCATCAAGGAGTCGCGCAAGAACGAGGACGGCACCTTCACCGAAGTCGTGAACCGCTACGAGACCACGGTGGGCCGCGCGCTCATGTCGGAGATCCTTCCGGCGGGGCTGTCGTTCGCGCTCATCAACAAGCCGCTCAAGAAGAAGGAGATCTCCAAGCTCATCAACGAGGCGTTCCGCCGCTGCGGCATCCGCGAGACGGTGATCTTCGCCGACAAGCTGATGTACACGGGCTTTTCCTTCGCCACGCGCGCGGGGCTGTCGATCTGCGTCGACGACCTGCTGATCCCGAGCGAGAAGGCCGGCATCATCGACGAGAGCGAGACGTGAAGTGAAGGAGATCGAGCGCCAGTACACCTCGGGCCTCGTGACCCAGGGCGAGCGCTACAACAAGGTGGTCGACATCTGGGGACGCGCCGGCGACCAGATCGCCAAAGCGATGATGGACCAGCTGGGCAACCAGAAGGTGAAGGACTCCAAGGGCAAGGAAGTGAACCAGGAGTCGTTCAACGCCATCTACATGATGGCCGACTCGGGCGCGCGCGGCTCGGCGGCGCAGATCCGGCAGCTGGCCGGCATGCGCGGCCTGATGGCCAAGCCCGACGGCTCGATCATCGAGACGCCCATCACGGCCAACTTCCGCGAGGGCCTGAACGTCCTGCAGTACTTCATCTCCACGCACGGTGCGCGTAAAGGTCTCGCGGACACGGCGCTCAAGACCGCGAACTCGGGCTACCTCACGCGCCGTCTCGTCGACGTGACGCAGGACCTCGTGGTGATCGAGGAGGACTGCGGCACCCAGGCGGGCATGGCGATGAAGGCGCTGGTGGAGGGCGGCGAGGTGGTCGAGGCGCTGCGCGAGCGCATCCTCGGCCGCGTGACCGCCACCGACGTGTACGACACCGAGAACCACCAGGTGCTGGTGCCGGCGGGCTCCCTCCTCGACGAGGCCGCGGTCGAGCAGATCGAGGCGAAGGGCATCGACGAGGTGAAGGTGCGCACGCCGCTCACCTGCGACACGCGCTACGGTCTCTGCGCGTCCTGCTACGGCCGCGACCTGGGCCGCGGCACGCGCGTGAACGTGGGCGAGGCGGTGGGCGTCATCGCCGCGCAGTCGATCGGCGAGCCGGGCACGCAGCTCACGATGCGCACGTTCCACATCGGGGGTGCGGCTTCGCGCACCGCCGTGGCCTCGAGCGTCGAGGCCAAGTCGAACGGCGTGGTGCACTTCCTGAACACCATGCGCTACGTGACCAACGCCCGCAGCGAGATGGTCGCCATCTCGCGCAACGGCGAGCTGGTGATCTCGGACGAGAGCGGCCGCGAGCGCGAGCGCCACAAGGTGCCCTACGGCGCCACGCTCACGGTGGCCGACGGGGCCAAGGTGAAGGCGGGGCTAGTCGCTCGCCAACTGGGATCCGCTCACGCGCCCGATCATCACCGAGTACGCGGGCGAGACGCGCTTCGAGAACGTCGAGGAAGGCGTGACGGTCGCCAAGCAGATCGACGAGACCACGGGCCTGTCGAGCCTGGTCGTGATCGACCCGAAGCGCCGCGGAACCAGCGCCACCAAGGGACTCGGCCCGCGGTGAAGCTGATCGGCGACAAGGGCAAGGAAGTGAAGCTCGCCACTGGCGACACCCCGGTGAACTACACCTTCCAGATCGGCGCCATCATCACGGTGAAGAACGGCCAGCAGGTGAACGTGGGCGACGTGCTCGCGCGCATCCCGCAGGAGTCGTCCAAGACCCGCGACATCACGGGCGGTCTTCCGCGCGTGGCCGAGCTCTTCGAGGCGAGGAGCCCGAAGGACGCGGGCCTGCTCGCGGAAGTCACCGGCACGGTGTCGTTCGGCAAGGACACCAAGGGCAAGCAGCGCCTGATCATCACCGACTTCGACGGCACCGCGCACGAGTACCTGATCCCGAAGGACAAGCACGTCACGGTGCACGACGGGCAGGTGGTGAACAAGGGCGAGACGATCGTCGACGGCCCGGCCGATCCGCACGACATCCTGCGCCTGCAGGGGATGGAGGCGCTCGCGCGCTACATCATCGACGAGGTGCAGGACGTCTACCGGCTGCAGGGCGTGAAGATCAACGACAAGCACATCGAGGTGATCGTGCGCCAGATGCTGCGGCGCGTGTCCATCGTCGACCCGGGCGAGTCGCGCTTCATCACCGGCGAGCAGGTCGAGCGGGCGGAGGTGCTCTCGGAGAACGACCGCGTCAAGGCGAGCGGCGCGGACAAGAAGCCGGCCACCTTCGAGTACATGCTGCTCGGCATCACCAAGGCGTCGCTGTCCACGGACTCGTTCATCTCGGCGGCCTCCTTCCAGGAGACCACCCGGGTGCTCACCGAGGCGGCGATCATGGGCAAGAAGGACGACCTCCGCGGCCTCAAGGAAAACGTCATCGTGGGGCGCCTCATCCCCGCGGGGACGGGCCTTGCCTACCACGCGACCCGCAAGAAGGTCGCCGTCGAGCCGGGATCGAGCGCTTCCTTCGGGTTCGCGATCGACGAGGCCGATGCCACGAGCGAGCAGGTTGCTTGACGCAAATGCCCTTAACCCCCTAAAATAGAGAGCTTTTTTGCGCCCGGGGGAGGGCTCGTTCCCAGCCAAGCTCCCCGGGCGCAGAAGCTTCTTAGGGGCCTTCGGGCTACCAAAAAAACGTAACGGGTAACGAGAAAACATGCCGACGATCAATCAGTTGATGCGCAAGCCGCGCCGCAAGATCCAGACCAAGAGCAAGGTGCCGGCGCTGGGCGGCAGCCCGCAGAAGCGGGGCGTCTGCACGCGCGTGTACACCACGACCCCCAAGAAGCCGAATTCGGCCCTGCGCAAGGTGGCCAAGGTTCGCCTCACCAACGGCTACGAGGTCATCAGCTACATCGGCGGCGAGGGGCACAACCTGCAGGAGCACTCGGTCGTGCTGATCCGCGGCGGCCGCGTGAAGGACCTGCCGGGCGTGCGCTACCACATGGTGCGCGGCAGCCTCGACACCGCCGGCGTGAAGGACCGCAAGCAGTCGCGCTCGAAGTACGGCGCCAAGCGGCCCAAGGCCGCGTGAGATCACGAACGCAATACCGAACATTGAACGGATAAGCCCATGCCCCGCCGCAGAGAAATCCCCAAGCGCGAGATCCTTCCCGATCCGAAGCACAAGAGCGAGGAAGTCGCCAAGTTCATGAACGTGCTCATGACGCGCGGCAAGAAGTCGATCGCCGAGCGGATCCTTTACGGCGCGCTCGACACCATCGCCAAGAAATCCGGCAAGGACGCATTCGAGGTCTTCACCTCCGCGATCAACAACGTGAAGCCGATGGTCGAGGTGAAGAGCCGCCGCGTCGGCGGCGCCAACTACCAGGTGCCGGTGGAAGTGCGCCCGGTGCGCCGGACCGCGCTTTCCATGCGCTGGATCCGCGAGGCCGCCCGCAAGCGCGGCGAGAAGAGCATGGCGCAGCGTCTGGCCAACGAGCTCATGGAGGCGGCCGAGGGCCGCGGCGGCGCGGTGAAGAAGAAGGAAGAAGTGCACCGCATGGCCGAGGCCAACAAGGCCTTCGCCCACTACCGGTTCTAGGTAACCAACCGCCGCTCGCCGCCGCTTGATGGGGCAAGCGGCACCGACGAGACAGAGAGACTGACGTGGCCCGCAAGACACCTATCGAACGCTACCGCAACATCGGCATCTCGGCGCACATCGACGCCGGCAAGACCACGACGACGGAGCGCATCCTGTTCTACACCGGGGTGTCGCACAAGATGGGCGAGGTGCACGACGGCGCGGCCGTCATGGACTGGATGGAGCAGGAGCGCGAGCGCGGCATCACGATCACCTCCGCGGCCACCACCTGCTTCTGGAAGGGCATGGACGGCAGCCTTCCCGAGCACCGCATCAACATCATCGACACCCCCGGCCACGTGGACTTCACCATCGAGGTGGAGCGCTCCATGCGCGTGCTGGACGGCGCCTGCATGGTGTACGACTCGGTGGGCGGCGTGCAGCCGCAGTCCGAGACCGTGTGGCGCCAGGCCAACAAGTACAAGGTGCCGCGCCTCGCGTTCGTGAACAAGATGGACCGCGTCGGCGCGGACTTCTTCAAGGTCTTCCGCCAGATGAAGGAGCGCCTGCGCGGCAACCCCGTGCCCATCCAGGTTCCCATCGGCGCCGAAGACAAGTTCGAGGGCGTGGTCGACCTGGTGAAGATGAAGGCGATCTACTGGGACGAGGCGAGCCAGGGGATGAAGTTCGAGTTCAGGGACATCCCGGCCGAGCTCCAGGACCTGGCGAAGGAGTGGCGCGACAAGATGGTCGAGGCCGCCGCCGAGGCCGAGCGAGGAGCTCATGCACAAGTACCTCGAGGGCGACGAGCTCTCCGTCGAGGAGATCAAGGCGGGGCTGCGCAAGCGCACCATCGCCAACGAGATCGTGCCGATGCTGTGCGGCTCGGCGTTCAAGAACAAGGGCGTGCAGGCGATGCTCGACGCCGTGGTCGACTACATGCCCGCGCCGACGGACATCCCGCCGGTGAAGGGCGAGCTCGACAACGGCAAGGAAGGCAGCCGCAGAGCCTCCGACGACGAGGCCTTCGCCGGCCTCGCGTTCAAGATCATGACCGACCCGTACGTCGGCCAGCTCATCTTCTTCCGCGTCTACTCGGGCGTGGTGAACTCGGGCGACACGATCTACAACCCGATCAAGGGCAAGAAGGAGCGCATCGGCCGCCTGCTGCAGATGCACGCCAACCAGCGCGAGGAGATCAAGGAAGTGCGCGCGGGCGACATCGCTGCGGCCGTGGGCCTGCGGGAGGCGACCACCGGCGACACGATCTGCGACCGTGGATAACCCCATCATCCTCGAGCGCATGATCTTCCCGGAGCCGGTGATCTCCCAGGCCGTCGAGCCCAAGACCAAGGCCGACCAGGAGAAGATGGGCATCGCGCTGAACCGCCTCGCCCAGGAAGACCCGTCCTTCCGCGTCCGCACGGATGAGGAGTCCGGCCAGACCATCATCTCCGGCATGGGCGAGCTGCACCTGGAGATCATGGTCGACCGCATGAAGCGCGAGTTCGGCGTGGAGGCCTCCGTCGGCAAGCCCCAGGTGGCGTACCGCGAGACCATTCGCAAGAGCGTGGATTCCGTCGAAGGCAAGTTCGTGAAGCAGTCGGGCGGCCGCGGCCAGTACGGCCACGTGGTGCTCAAGGTCGAGCCGAATCCGGGCAAGGGCTTCGAGTTCGTCGACGCGATCAAGGGCGGCGCGGTGCCGCGCGAGTTCATCCCGGCGGTGGAGAAGGGCCTGCGCGAGACGCTGCCCAACGGCGTGCTCGCCGGCTACCCGGTGGTGGACGTGAAGGTCACGCTCTTCTACGGCTCGTACCACGAGGTCGACTCGAACGAGAACGCGTTCAAGATGGCCGCCTCCATCGGCTTCAAGGAAGGCATGCGCCGCGCGAATCCCGTGCTGCTCGAGCCGATGATGGCGGTGGAAGTCGAGACCCCCGAGCAATACATGGGCAACGTCATCGGCGACCTCATGTCGCGCCGCGGCCAGATGCAGGGCAAGGAAGACGTCGCCGGCACGATCGTGATCAAGGCCGAGGTGCCGCTGTCGGAGATGTTCGGCTACTCGACGTCGCTGCGCTCGATGACCCAGGGCCGCGCCACGTACACGATGGAGTTCAAGCACTACACCGAGGCGCCCAAGAACGTCGCCGACTCGATCATCAACCAAAAAGCTGCAGCCTGATATTCGCGAGGAAACACCATGGCAAAGGGCAAATTCGAGCGGACCAAGCCGCACGTGAACGTGGGCACGATCGGTCACGTGGACCACGGCAAGACGACGCTGACGGCGGCGATCACGACGGTGCTGTCGAAGAAGTTCGGCGGCGAGGCGAAGGCCTACGACCAGATCGACGCGGCGCCGGAGGAGAAGGCGCGCGGGATCACGATCAACACGGCGCACGTGGAGTACGAGACGTCCAAGCGCCACTACGCGCACGTGGACTGCCCGGGCCACGCGGACTACGTGAAGAACATGATCACGGGGGCGGCGCAGATGGACGGCGCGATCCTGGTGGTGAGTGCCGCCGACGGTCCGATGCCGCAGACGCGCGAGCACATCCTGCTGGCGCGCCAGGTGGGGGTGCCGTACATCGTGGTGTTCATGAACAAGGCCGACATGGTCGACGACAAGGAGCTCCTGGAGCTGGTCGAGATGGAGGTGCGCGAGCTCCTGTCGAAGTACAAGTTTCCCGGGGACAAGACCCCGATCATCATCGGCTCGGCGCTGAAGGCGCTGGAGGGCGACACGGGGGAGCTGGGCGAAGTGGCGATCATGAAGCTCGCGGATGCGCTGGACAGCTACATCCCGACGCCGGAGCGGGCGGTGGAGGGTGCCGTTCCTGATGCCGGTGGAGGACGTGTTCTCGATCTCGGGGCGCGGCACGGTGGTGACGGGCCGGGTGGAGCGCGGGATCGTGCAAGGTGGGAGACGAGATCGAGATCGTCGGTCTCAAGCCCACGCAGAAGACGATCTGCACGGGCACCGAGATGTTCAGGAAGCTGCTGGACCAGGGGCAGGCGGGGGACAACGTGGGCGTGCTGCTGCGCGGCACCAAGCGCGAGGACGTGGAGCGCGGCCAGGTGCTGGCCAAGCCCGGCTCGATCACGCCGCACACGAAGTTCGAGTGCGAGGTGTACGTGCTCTCGAAGGAAGAGGGCGGGCGCCACACGCCGTTCTTCAACGGCTACCGGCCGCAGTTCTACTTCCGCACCACCGACGTGACGGGAAGCCTGGAGCTGCCCGACGGGCACCGAGATGGTGATGCCGGGGGACAACATCAAGATGACGGTGACGCTGATCCGCCCATCGCCATGGAAGAGGGGCTGCGTTTCGCCATCCGCGAGGGCGGCAGGACCGTCGGCGCCGGCGTCGTCACCAAGATCATCGAGTAGAAATCACATGGCCCAAGGACTCGCCAAGCAGAAGATTCGCATCCGCCTCAAGGCGTTCGACTACAAGCTGATCGACCAGTCGGCGCTCGAGATCGTGGAGACGGCCAAGCGCACCGGCGCGGTGGTCAAGGGCCCGGTGCCCATGCCCACCCGCATCGAGCGCTTCGACATCCTGCGCTCCCCGCACGAGAACAAGACCTCGCGCGACCAGTTCGAGATCCGCACGCACCTGCGCCTGATGGACATCATCGAGCCCACGGACAAGACGGTGGATGCGCTCATGAAGCTCGACCTGCCGGCCGGCGTGGACGTGGAGATCAAGCTCTAAGAGGTAACCGGCGCGGCGCCCAGGGGTGCCAGTCGTGCTATAATCAATGGTTTACCGCGCTGGGGACCCAAGGTTTCCGCACGGAAGGTGAAGGGCCGGCCAATTGTTGCCGGCACCTTTGTTGGAGGCGGCAGCTTCGCGGCCGCGCCACGAAGGATTACTAGAAAGGGATGCAACATGAGTCTCGGACTCGTCGGCCGCAAGGTCGGCATGATGCGCATCTTCACGGACGACGGCACTTCGGTCCCGGTGACGGTGCTCGACTGTCAGCGACAACCGCGTCACGCAGATCAAGACCCAAGAAGCCGACGGCTACGTCGCGGTGCAGGTCACGTTCGGCAAGCGCCGCGCCTCCCGCGTCACCAAGGCCACTGGCCGGCCACTTCGCGAAGGCCGGCGTCGAAGCGGGCACGGAGCTGCGCGAGTTCCGCGTCGACGCCAAGGCCGTCGCCGAGCTGAAGGCCGGCGCCGAGATCGGGTGGACATGTTCCAGCCCGGCCAGAAGGTGGACGTCTCGGGCACCACCATCGGCAAGGGCCACGCGGGCGTCATCAAGCGCCACCACTTCTCGTCGAACCGTGCCTCGCACGGCAATTCGCTCTCGCACAACAGCCCGGCTCCATCGGCATGGCGCAGGACCCGGGCCGCGTCTTCCCCGGCAAGCGCATGTCCGGCCACCTCGGCAACGTGAACCGCACGATCCAGCTGCTCGAGATCGCGCGCGTGGACGCCGAGCGCTCGCTCCTCCTGGTGAAGGGCTCCGTGCCCGGCCCGAAGAATGCGGCCGTGGTGGTGCTCCCGAGCGTGAAGGCCCCGGCGCCAGCTCCCAAAGGGCCAAATAAATGGACCCGAGGCAAGTAATGGAACTGAAAGTCATCAACGAGCGTGGCGAGAGCCAGGCTTCCGTCGCCGCTTCCGAGACCCTCTTCGGCCGCGACTACAACGAGTCGCTGGTGCACCAGGTGGTCGTCGCCTACCAGGCCAACGGCCGCCAGGGCAGCCGCGCGCAGAAGACGCGCAGCGAAGTGCGCCACTCCACCAAGAAGCCGTGGCGCCAGAAGGGCACCGGCCGCGCCCGCGCGGGCATGACGTCCTCCCCCCTGTGGCGTGGCGGCGGGCGCATCTTCCCGAACAAGGCCGACGAGAACTTCACCCAGAAGTTGAACCGCAAGATGTACCGCGCCGGCATGGCCGCCATCCTCTCGCAGCTCGTGCGCGAGGAGCGCCTGTCGGTGATCGAGGCGCTCACTGTCGATGCGCCGAAGACGAAAGCTCTCGCCGGGAAGTTGAAGAGCATGGGCATGAACGAGGTGCTCATCCTCACCGACAAGGTCGACGAGAACCTCTACCTGTCCTCGCGCAACCTGCCCAACGTGCTGGTGCTCGAGGCCCGCCACGCCGACCCGGTGAACCTCCTGCGCTTCGCGCGCGTGCTGGTCACCAAGGCGGCGGTTGAAGCACCTCGAGGAGGCGCTGGCATGAACCAGGAACGCTTGATGATGATCATCGTGGCCCCCGTCATCTCGGAGAAGGCCACGCTGGTGGGCGAGACCCACAAGCAGGTCGTGTTCGAGGTGATCCCCGACGCCACCAAGGCCGAGATCAAGGCCGCGGTCGAGCTGCTCTTCAAGGAGCAGAAGGTCGAGGTCGCCGCCGTGAACGTGCTCAACGTGAAGGGCAAGGAGAAGCGCCACGGCCGCTTCATCGGTCGCCGCAAGACCGTCAAGAAGGCCTACGTGAGCCTGAAGGGCGACGGCGACATCAACTTCGTGGAAGGAGTGGCCTGACCATGGCGCTCGTCAAGACCAAACCCACCTCGGCCGGCCGCCGGTCGATGGTGAAAGTGGTGAACGCCGAGCTGCACAAGGGCGCGCCGTACGCTCCGCTGGTGGAGGCGCTCGCCAAGCGCGCCGGCCGCAACTCCATGGGCAACATCACGACGCGCCACCAGGGCGGCGGCCACAAGCACCACTACCGCATGATCGACTTCCGCCGCAACGACAAGGACGGCATCCCCGCCAAGGTCGAGCGCCTGGAGTACGACCCGAACCGCAGCGCCAACATCGCGCTGATTCTCTACGCCGACGGCGAGCGCCGCTACATGATCGCCCCCAAGGGCCTCGTGGTCGGCCAGAAGATCGAGGCCGGCGCCGAGGCCCCGATCAAGTCGGGCAACGCGCTGCCGCTGCGCAACATCCCGGTGGGCACCACGGTGCACTGTGTCGAGATGATGCCCGGCAAGGGCGCGCAGATCGCGCGCGCCGCGGGCGCCGGGGTGCAGCTCCTCGCGCGCGAGGGCGACTACGCGCAGCTGCGCATGCGCTCGGGCGAGATCCGCCGCGTGCACGTGAACTGCCGCGCCACCATCGGCGAGGTGGGCAACGAGGAACACAACCTGCGCGTGATCGGCAAGGCCGGCGCCAACCGCTGGCGCGGCATCCGCCCGACCGTGCGCGGCGAGACGATGAACCCGGTCGACCACCCGCTGGGTGGGCGCACGCGCGGCAACCGCCACCCGGTCTCCCCCTGGGGACAGCCGGCCAAGGGCAAGAAGACGCGCACCAACAAGCGCACGCAGACGATGATCGTGCGCAGCCGCCACAAGAAGGCGTAAGGGATAGCCATGGCACGTTCCATCAAGAAGGGCCCGTTCGTGGACGGGCATCTCATGAAGAAGGTCGAGGCCGCGCAGGCCGCCAAGGACAAGCGCCCGATCAAGACCTGGTCGCGCCGCTCGACCGTGCTGCCCGATTTCGTCGGGCTCACGATCGCCGTCCACAACGGCAAGCAGCACATCCCGGTGTACGTGACCGAGAACATGGTCGGCCACAAGCTGGGCGAGTTCGCGCTCACCCGGACCTTCAAGGGCCACTCGGCCGACCGGAAGGTCGCAGCCCCCGCCGCGGCGCCGGCGGGCGCCGGCGCGAAGAAGTAAGGAGACGACATGAACGTCGAAGCGAAACTTTTCGGGGTGCGGCTCTCGGCGCAGAAGGGCCGGCTGGTCGCCGACCTCGTGCGCGGGCAGCCGATCGCCTCCGCCTTGAACATCCTCGCCTTCACGCCGAAGAAGGGCGCCAAGATCATCAAGAAGGTGCTGGAGAGCGCGATCGCCAACGCCGAGCACAACAACGGCGCGGACATCGACGAGCTCAAGATCACGAAGATCCACGTGGAGAAGGGCCCGGTGTTGAAGCGCTTCCAGGCGCGCGCCAAGGGCCGCGGCAACCGCATCGTGAAGCCGACCTGCCACGTGTTCCTCGCCGTGGGCGACGGGAAAAAGGACTAGCCATGGGACAGAAGATCAATCCGATCGGGTTTCGACTCTCGGTCAACCGCAACTGGTCCTCGAAGTGGTTCGCGAACACCAAGAATTTCCCGGGGATGCTCCTCGAGGACATCCGCGTGCGCGAGTACCTCGAGAAGAAGCTCTCGCACGCTGCGATCGGCAAGATCGTGATCGAGCGCCCGTCGAAGAACGCGCGCATCACGATCTACTCGGCGCGCCCGGGTGTGGTGATCGGCAAGAAGGGCGAGGACATCGAGGGCCTTCGCAACGCGCTGCAGAAGCTGATGGGCGTTCCGGTCCACGTGAACATCGAGGAGATCAGGAAGCCGGAGCTGGACGCCCAGCTCATCGCCGACTCGATCACCGGCCAGCTCGAGAAGCGCGTGATGTTCCGCCGCGCCATGAAGCGCGCGATGCAGAACGCGATGCGCCTCGGGGCCCAGGGCATCAAGATCACGAGCGCGGGCAGGCTCAACGGAGCGGAGATCGCGCGCACCGAGTGGTACCGCGAGGGGCGCGTGCCCCTGCACACGCTGCGCGCCGACATCGAGTACGGATTCTCGGAGGCGCGCACCACCTACGGCACGATCGGCGTGCAGGTCCTCGTCTTCAAGGGCGAGGTGCTGGGCAAGGGCGAGCAGCCGGCCGCTCCCCTGCCCGAAGTCGTCGAGCGTGAGAAGAAACCCGCCAGGAAACCCGGAGTGAGAAATGCTGCAGCCAGCTAGAAGGAAGTACCGCAAGGAGCAGAAGGGGCGCAACAAGGGTGTCGCCACGCGCGGCGCCAAGGTCTCCTTCGGCGAATACGGGCTGAAGGCGCTCGCGCGCGGGCGCCTCACGGCGCGCCAGATCGAGGCGGCGCGCCGGGCGATGACGCGCCACATCAAGCGCGGCGGGCGCATCTGGATCCGCATCTTCCCGGACAAGCCGATCTCCAAGAAGCCGGCCGAGGTCCGCATGGGCAACGGCAAGGGCTCGCCCGAGTACTTCGTGGCCGAGATCGTGCCGGGCAAGGTGCTCTACGAGATGGACGGCGTGGACGAGGCGCTCGCGCGCGAGGCCTTCGCCCTCGCGGCGGCGAAGCTGCCGCTGCGCACGACGTTCGTGCAGCGCGCCATCGGCGGCTGAAGGAGACATTGACATGAGCAAGAAAGACGACCTGGGGTCGAAGAACGCGGAAGAGCTGGGCAAGGAGCTGCTGGAGCTGCGCCGCGCGCAGTTCGGGCTGCGCATGCAGCTCGCCACGCAGAGCCTCACCAAGAACAGCGAGGTGGAGCGGGTGCGCCGGCAGATCGCCCGCGTGCACACCTTCATCGCCCAGAAGAAAGCGAGCGCCAAATGAGCGAGCCCGCCAAGAACGCCCCCGCGAAGAACCAGCGCCAGCTCACCGGCCGCGTGGTGAGCGACAAGATGGACAAGACCGTCACCGTGGTGGTCGAGCGCCAGGTGATGCACCCGGTGATCGGCAAGGTGGTGAGCCGCACCAAGAAGTACCACGCCCACAACGAGGGCAACGACGCCAAGGTGGGCGACAAGGTGGTGATCGAGGAGTGCCGTCCGATCTCCAAGACCAAGGCCTGGAAGGTGGCCAGGGTCGCCGAGCGCGCGCGCCCGGAGTAATTGCGGCGAAGCCGCCACTGGCAATGGTGGCCTGAAAAGTGCTATAATCGCAGTCTTTGCAGCTTCCGGCCCGGGCTTCGTGGCCGGAAGTCCTGTTGTAAGCCCGAACCTGATGATGGGTTCGGGGGCCGCCCGGCCGCCAGCCGAAGCCAGCAGCACCCAAACGCCCGGGCGAAAATGCGGTTGCAGTCAGACCCTCCCGCTGCAGCATCGCGGGAAACCAAGACCATCGGGTCCGGTGCGCTCCCCTCGGGATGGCGCCGGGCGCGGAAGACGGATCCAAGACTGGCCGGCGGCCTGCCCCGTGCCAAGTTGGAGAGGGAAAAATGATTCAGATGCAATCGATTCTCGACGTCGCCGACAACACCGGCGCGCGCTCGGTGATGTGTATCAAGGTGCTGGGCGGCTCCAAGCGCCGCTATGCCGGCATCGGCGACATCATCAAGGTGAGCGTGAAGAGCGCCGCCCCGCGCGGCCGCGTGAAGAAGGGCGAGGTCTACAGCGCGGTGGTCGTGCGCACCGCCCACGGCGTGCGCCGTCCGGACGGCTCGGTGATCAAGTTCGACGGCAACGCCGCCGTGCTGCTCAACCCCAAGCTCGAGCCGATCGGCACGCGCATCTTCGGGCCGGTGACGCGGGAGCTGCGTACCGAGCGCTTCATGAAGATCGTGTCGCTGGCGCCTGAAGTCCTGTAGGCGAGGAGTACCAACATGCAGAAGATCCGCAAGGGCGACCAGGTGGTGGTGACCACCGGGCGCGAGAAGGGCAAGAAGGGCACCGTGCTGCGCGTTCTCGAGACGGGCAAGGTCCTGGTCGAGGGCGTGAACCGCGTGAAGAAGCACCAGCGTCCCAACCCGGTGAAGGGCCAGGCCGGCGGCATCATCGACAAGGAGGCACCGCTGCACCTGTCGAACGTGATGCTCGTGAACCCGGCCACCGGCAAGGGCGACCGCGTGGGCTTCAAGTTCCTCGCCGCGCAGACCGGAACGCCGGCGCGCAAGGTGCGTTTCTTCAAGTCGAACGGCGAAGTCGTGGACGTTTGAGGCAGACGATGGCAACCAAAGACCAGAAATCAGACAAGGAAGCGAAAGGCAAGGCCGCGAAGCCCGCTGGCAAGCCGGCGGCGCAGGACTCCAAGCCCGTCGCGAAGCAGGCCAAGGCGAAGACCCCGAAGGCCGACAAGCCGGTCGCCAAGGAAGCCGCGCCCACCCAGCCGCCGCGCCTGCAGGTGCAGTACCAGGAGTCGATCGTGCCGGCGCTCATGAAGCAGTTCGGCTACAAGACCAAGATGCAGGTGCCGCGCGTCACCAAGATCACGCTCAACATGGGCGTGGGCGAGGCCGTCGCGGACAAGAAGATCCTCGAGAACGCGGGCGGCGACCTGCAGAAGATCGCGGGCCAGAAGCCGGTGGTCACCAAGTCGAAGAAGTCCATCGCGGGCTTCAAGATCCGCACCGGCTACCCGGTGGGCACCATGGTGACGCTGAGGAACCGCCGCATGTACGAGTTCCTCGACCGCCTGGTCACCATCGCGCTGCCGCGCGTGCGGGATTTCCGCGGCGTGTCCGGCAAGGCGTTCGACGGCCGGGGCAACTACAACATGGGCGTCAAGGAACAGATCATCTTCCCCGAGATCGAGTACGACAAGGTCGACGCGATCCGGGGCATGAACATCTCCATCACCACCACCGCGAAGTCGGATGCCGAGGCCAGAGCGCTGCTCGCCGCCTTCCGCTTTCCGTTCCGGACTGAGAGGGCTGCGTAATGGCCAAGCTTGCCGTCATCAACCGCCAGGCGAAGCGCGAAGCCATGGTGAAGAAGTACGCGGAGAAGAGAAAGCAGCTGAACTCGATCATCCGCGATCCGAAGGCGACCGACGATGCCCGCGACGAGGCGCGCGCGAAGCTGCAGGCGATGCCCCGCGACGCTTCCCCGGTGCGGCTGCGCAACCGCTGCGCGATGACCGGGCGTCCCCGCGGCACGTTCCGCAAGTTCGGGCTCGCGCGCAACAAGATCCGCGAGATCGCCATGCGCGGCGAGATTCCCGGAATGATCAAGGCGAGCTGGTAGGAGCCGAATATGAGCATGAGTGATCCCATCGCCGACATGCTGACGCGCATCCGCAACGCGCAGGCCACCGAGAAGGTGAGCGTGCTGGTGCCGGCATCGAAGGTGAAACGCGCCATCGCGCAGGTGCTGAAGGACGAGGGCTACATCGAGGACTTCGCGCAGCGCGACCTGGAAGGCAAGCCCGTGATCGAGATCGGGCTCAAGTACTACGCCGGCAAGCCCGTGATCGAGAAGCTCGAGCGCGTCTCACGCCCGGGGCTGCGCATCTACAAGGGGCGCGAGGACATCCCGCGCGTGATGAACGGGCTGGGTGTGGCCATCGTGTCCACCTCCCGCGGCGTGATGACCGACCGCCGAGCGCGGGAGACGGGCATCGGCGGCGAAGTGCTCTGCATCGTGGTCTGAGGAACGAGACATGTCCCGCATCGCCAAGAATCCCGTCGTCGTCCCCGAGAAGGTCGACGTCACCGTGGGCGCGGCCGAGATCACCGTGAAGGGCCCGCTCGGCACGCTGAAGCAGTCGATCGCGCGCGGCGTCGTCGTGAAGCGCGACGGCGACCACGTCACCTTCGCCGCGGCCGACGAGAGCAAGGCGTCGAACGCGCTCTCCGGCACCATGCGCGCCATCGTCGCCAACATGGTGCACGGAGTGAAGACCGGCTTCGAGAAGCGCCTCTCGCTCGTGGGCGTGGGCTACCGAGCGCAGGCGCAGGGCAACAAGGTGAACCTGTCGCTCGGCTTCTCGCACCCCATCGTGCACGCGCTGCCCGAGGGCGTGAAGGCCGAGACGCCGACGCAGACCGAGATCGTCATCAAGGGCGTGGACCGCCAGAGGGTGGGCCAGGTGGCCGCCGAGATCCGCGCCTACAAGGGACCCGAGCCGTACAAGGGCAAGGGCGTGCGCTACACGGGGGAGAAAGTGACCCTCAAAGAAACCAAGAAGAAATAGATGATGGCGCGCGATATCGGACAGCCGGGCGATCGTTGGAGCGGACGACAAGTCGCCGCTCAACTCCAGGGGCAGTGACCATGGACAAGAAAGTTTCAAGACAGCGCCGCGCGGCCAAGACCCGCGTGCGCATCGCGCGCGCCGAAGCCGCGCGGCTCACGGTGCACCGCACCAACCAGCACATCTACGCCCAGGTGATCGACGCCACGGGCGGCAAGGTGCTCGCCTCCGCCTCGACGCTCGAGAAGGACGTGCGCACCTCGCACCCGAAGGGCGGCGGCAAGGAAGCGGCCGCCGAGGTGGGCAAGCGTATCGCCGAGAAGGCGAAGGCGGCGGGGGTCATCGAGGTGGCCTTCGACCGCGCCGGCTTCCGGTACCACGGCCGCGTGAAAGCGCTGGCCGAAGCCGCCCGCGAGGGCGGCCTCAAGTTCTGAGGACAGCGACATGGCGAGAATGGACCAGAGGGGCGGGCAGGACGAGAAGAGCGACGGCCTGCGCGAGAAGATGATCTCGGTGAACCGCGTCACCAAGGTGGTGAAGGGCGGCCGGATCCTGGGCTTCGCGGCGCTCACGGTGGTGGGCGACGGCGACGGCTCCATCGGCATGGGCAAGGGCAAGGCACGCGAGGTGCCGGTGGCCGTGCAGAAGGCGATGGAGCAGGCGCGCCGCAACATGGTGAAGATCCCGCTGAAGAGCGGCACGATCCACCACGACGTGCTGGGACAGCACGGCGCCACGCGCGTGATGATGAAGCCCGCGGTCGAGGGCAACGGCATCAAGGCGGGAGGCGCGATGCGCGCGGTGTTCGAGGTGATGGGTGTCACGAACATCTCCGCCAAGTGCCACGGCTCGACCAACCCCTACAACGTCGTGCGCGCCACGCTCGACGGGCTTGCGCAGCAGCGCCGCCCGTCGGAGATCGCGGCCAAGCGCGGCAAGAAGGTCGAAGACCTCGCCTGAGGAAGCCATGGCCGAAAAGCACAGCAAGCCGGAGCTCGCCGGCAAGAAGATCAGGGTGACGCTCGTGAAGGGCATCACCGCCACCAAGCACAAGCACCGCGAATCGGTGAAGGGCCTCGGCCTCAAGCACCGCAGCCACACGGTGGAGGTCGCCGACACCCCCGCCATCCGCGGAATGATCAACCGGGTGAGCTACCTGGTGAAGGTCGAGGAATAGGACGATGGAACTGAACACGATCAAGCCGGCCGACGGCTCCAGGAAGCCCCGCAGGCGCGTTGCGCGCGGCGGCGGCTCGGGCCTGGGCAAGACCGCGGGCCGCGGCCACAAGGGCCAGAAGTCGCGCGCGGGCGGCTACCACAAGGTGGGCTTCGAGGGCGGGCAGATGCCGCTGCAGCGGCGCCTGCCGAAGCGCGGCTTCCTCGCCACGACCATCGTGAAGGCGGCCGAGGTGCGCTCGGGCGACCTCGCGCGCGTCGACGGCACCGCGATCTCGCTCGCAAGCCTCAAGAAGGCGGGCGTCGTGGCCGCGGGCGCCGAGCGCGCCAAGATCATCCTCGCGGGCGAGGTGTCCAAGGCATTCCAGGTCTCCGGCATCGCGATCAGCAAGGGAGCCCGCGCGGCGATCGAGAAGGCGGGCGGCAGCATCGCGGCCGTCGAGACGCCGGCACCGGCAGGCAGGCTCGCCAAGAAGGCGAAGCCCGAGGCCGCGGGCGCCACGAAGACCCAGGGCAGCGCCAGGCCGAAGGCGGCCAGGGCCGCCCCGAAGAAATAAGGACCGGAGAAGCATTTGGCGGCCAATCCCCTCGCGAACCTCGGCAAGCTCACCGACCTCAAGCGCCGGCTGATCTTCCTGGTGATGGCGCTCGTCGTCTATCGCGTCGGCGCGCACATCCCCGTGCCGGGCATCGACCCGAACGAGCTCGCCAAGCTCTTCACGCAGAACAAGGGCGGCATCCTGGACATGTTCAACATGTTCTCGGGCGGGGCGCTGCGCCGCTTCACGATCTTCGCGCTGGGGATCATGCCGTACATCTCGGCCTCGATCATCATGCAGCTGCTGACGGTCGTCTCCCCCACGCTGGAGGCCCTCAAGAAGGAGGGCGAGGCGGGCCGGCGCAAGATCACGCAGTACACCCGCTACGGCACCGTGGTGCTGGCGGCGTTCCAGGCGCTCGGCATCTCGATCGCGCTGGAGTCGCAGCACGGGCTGGTGATGGATCCCGGCTTCGGCTTCCGCTTCACCACCGTCGTGACGCTCATGACCGGCACGATGTTCCTCATGTGGCTGGGCGAGCAGATCACCGAGCGCGGCATCGGCAACGGCATCTCGATGATCATCTTCGGCGGCATCGTGGCGGGGCTGCCCGCCGCGCTCGGCGGCACGCTCGAGCTGGTGCGCACCGGCGCCATGTCCGTGTTCGTTGCGATCGTGATCTTCAGCGTGGTGGTGCTGGTGACGGGCGTGGTGGTGTTCATCGAGAAGGGCCAGCGGCGCATCCTCGTGAACTACGCCAAGCGCCAGGTGGGCAACCGCCTCTACGGCGGGCAGAGCTCGTTCCTGCCGTTGAAGCTCAACATGTCGGGCGTGATCCCGCCGATCTTCGCCTCGTCGATCATCCTCTTCCCGGCCACGCTCGCCTCCTGGTTCGGCTCCCACGAGTACTTCGGCGTGGCTGAAGGACGTGGCGGCGGCGCTCTCGCCCGGGCAGGTGCTCTACGTCGCGCTCTACGGGGCGGCGATCATCTTCTTCTGCTTCTTCTACACGGCGCTCGTCTTCAACTCGAAGGAGACGGCGGACAACCTGAAGAAGAGCGGCGCCTTCGTGCCGGGCATCCGCCCGGGCGAGCAGACCGCGCGCTACGTGGACCGCATCATCACGCGCCTGACGCTCGTCGGCGCCATCTACGTGACGCTGGTCTGCCTGATGCCGGAGTTCCTGCGCAGCAACTACAACGTGCCGTTCTACTTCGGCGGGACGTCGCTCCTGATCACCGTGGTGGTCACGATGGATTTCATGGCGCAGCTCCAGGCCTACCTCATGTCCCACCAGTACGAGAGCCTGCTCAAGAAGGCGAACTTCAAGGGCGGCACAGGCTTCCCGGCGCGCTAGGGCCATGTCGAAGGAAGAGACGATTCAGATGCAGGGGGAGATCGTCGAGACCCTCCCCAACGCGATGTTCAGGGTGAAGCTCGAGAACGGGCACGTGGTCCTGGGGCACATCTCCGGGAAGATGCGCATGCACTACATCCGCATCCTCCCCGGCGACAAGGTGACCGTGGAGCTCACGCCCTACGATTTGACCAAGGCGCGGATCACCTTCCGCGCCAAGTAAGGAGAACGGCGATGCGAGTGCAGGCTTCCGTCAAGAAAATCTGCCGCAAATGCAAGATCGTGCGGCGCAAGCGCGTGGTGCGCGTGATCTGCACCGACCCGCGCCACAAGCAGCGCCAGGGCTGAACGCAGCCCGCGCCCGAACGACCGAGGACAGAATATGGCCCGTATTGCAGGCATCAACATCCCGAACCACCAGCACGCCGCCATCGCGTTGACCGCGATCTACGGCATCGGACGGTCGCGCGCGCGCCTCATCTGCGAGAGCGCGGGCATCCGGCACGCCGCCAAGATCAAGGACCTCACCGACGCGGAGATGGACAAGCTGCGCGAGCAGGTGACCAAGTTCACGGTCGAGGGGGACCTCCGGCGCGAGACGTCGATGAACATCAAGCGCCTGATGGACCTGGGCTGCTACCGCGGCGTGCGGCACAAGAAGGGCCTGCCCGTGCGCGGGCAGCGCACGCGCACCAACGCGCGCACCCGCAAGGGGCCGCGCAAGGCCGTGCGGCTCTCCAAGGCCGCGACGGCCTGACCGAACAGACGAGGATAGACGCAAATGGCAAAGGCACCGGCGGCAGCGCGCGTGCGCAAGAAGGTGAAGAAGACCGTGTCCGAGGGCATCGCCCACGTGCACGCCTCCTTCAACAACACCATCATCACCATCACCGACCGGCAGGGCAACGCCCTCTCGTGGGCGACCTCGGGCGCGGCGGGCTTCAAGGGCTCGCGCAAGTCCACGCCCTTTGCGGCGCAGGTGGCCGCCGAGGCGGCGGGGCGCGCGGCGCAGGAGCACGGCGTGAAGAACCTCGAGGTGCGCATCAAGGGCCCCGGCCCCGGGCGCGAGTCCGCGGTGCGGGCGCTGAACGCCCTTGGCCTCAAGATCATCTCGATCGCCGACGTGACCCCGGTGCCGCACAACGGCTGCCGGCCCCCGAAACGCCGCCGGATGTAACGCGGGCAGGGTTGCACGGCAACCCGCGAGCCCCCATGTAAAGAGACCCAGGAGAACACCGTGGCACGCTATATCGGACCCAAGTGCAAGCTCTCGCGGCGGGAAGGCACCGACCTTTTCCTCAAGAGCGCGCGCCGCTCGCTCGACACCAAGTGCAAGCTCGACTCGCGCCCGGGGCAGCACGGCGCCAAGTCGACGCGCATCTCGGAGTACGGCACGCAGCTGCGCGAGAAGCAGAAGATCCGCCGCATGTACGGCGTGCTCGAGCGCCAGTTCCGCACCTATTTCGACAAGGCGATCGCCAAGCGCGGCGCCACCGGCGAGGTGCTGCTGCAGATGCTGGAGAGCCGCCTGGATAACGTGGTCTACCGCATGGGCTTCGCCTCCACGCGCGCCGAGGCACGCCAGCTCGTCTCGCACAAGGCGATCGAGGTGAACGGCAAGCCCGTCAACATCCCCTCCTACCTGCTGCGCGCCACCGACGTGGTGACCGTGCGCGAGAAGTCGCGCGCCCAGCTGCGCATCAAGTCCTCCCTGGACCTCGCGGAGCAGAACGGCTTCCCGAGCTGGGTCGAGGTGGACTCCAAGAACTTCAAGGGCACGTTCAAGCAACTGCCCGACCGTGCGGAGTTCGCCTCCGACGTGAACGAACAGCTGGTGGTCGAGCTTTACTCGAAGTAACCGGAAACGGCAGCAGGCAGCACCCGCTGGAGCTCGCTTCCTCTAACGCATCTGGCAGAGGTACCCCCGAATGCAAAGCAACGCCACGAATTTCCTGAAGCCCCGCATCATCGACGTGCAGAACCTCTCGCCCACCCACGCCAAGGTGGTGATGGAGCCGTTCGAGCGCGGCTACGGCCACACGCTCGGGAACGCGCTGCGCCGCATCCTGCTCTCTTCGATGCCCGGCTACGCCGCGACGGAAGTGAAGATCGCCGGCGTGCTGCACGAGTACTCCACCATCGAGGGCGTGCAGGAGGACGTGGTCGACGTCATCCTGAACCTCAAGGGCGTGGTGATGAAGCTGCACAACCGCTCCGAGGCCACGCTCAAGCTGAAGAAGGCCACGCAGGGCGCGGTGACCGCGGCCGACATCGAGCAGACCCACGACGTCGAGATCATCAATCCCGACCACGTGATCGCGCACCTCACCGCCGGCGGCAAGATCGACATGACGATCAAGATCGAGAAGGGCCGCGGCTACGTGCCGGCCACCTCGCGCCGCAACGACGACTCGCGCTCCATCGGCTCGATCCTGCTGGACGCCTCGTTCTCGCCGGTGCGCCGGGTGAGCTACCAGGTGGAGAGCGCGCGCGTGGAGCAGCGCACGGACCTGGACCGCCTCGTGATCGACATCGAGACCAACGGCGTGATCGAGCCGGAAGAAGCCGTGCGCTACTCGGCCTCCGTGCTGGTCGACCAGCTCTCGGTGTTCGCCTCGCTGCAGTCGACCTCGGAGGAGCGCGTGGAAAGCGCGCAGCCGCAGGTGGACCCGATCCTGCTGCAGCCCGTGGACGACCTCGAGCTCACCGTGCGCTCGGCCAACTGCCTCAAGGCCGAGAACATCTACTACATCGGAGACCTCATCCAGCGCACCGAGAACGAGCTGCTGAAGACGCCGAACCTGGGGCGCAAGTCGCTGAACGAGATCAAGGAA
This sequence comes from uncultured beta proteobacterium, assembly GCA_963827425.1. Lineage (GTDB taxonomy): Bacteria > Pseudomonadota > Gammaproteobacteria > Burkholderiales > Usitatibacteraceae > Usitatibacter. Next base: position 98,672 of record CAWHAQ010000005.1, read on the forward strand.
GTGCTCGCGTCCAAGGGCCTCACGCTGGGCATGAAGCTCGAGAACTGGCCGGTGGCCGGTCTCACGAAGTAAGCGTCACCCCGGGCGTCGCGCTCGCGACGATGGCCCGGGGCCCAATGTCTCGCGGGCACACAATACCTATAAGGCTGCACAAGCCAAGAGAGTGAAAGGGAACTGAAATGCGTCACCGCCACGGGTTGAGGAAGCTCAACCGCACCAGCAGCCATCGCCTCGCGATGCTGCGCAACATGACCGTCTCGCTCCTCAAGCACGAGGCCATCAAGACCACGCTGCCGAAGGCCAAGGAGCTGCGCCGCGTGGCCGAGCCCATCATCACGCTCGGCAAGAACCCGACGCTCGCCAACCGCCGCCTCGCGTTCAACCGCCTGCGCGACCGCGAGATGGTCGTGAAGCTCTTCGACGAACTGGGACCGCGCTACAAGGCCCGCAACGGCGGCTACCTGCGCATCCTCAAGATGGGCTTCCGCGTCGGCGACAACGCGCCCATGGCCTACGTGGAGCTCCTGGACCGCCCCGCCGAGGCCGAGGGGGACAAGGAAGAGGAAGGCAAGAAGCCCGCGAAGCGGGGCAGGAAGGAAGCCGCGGCCGCGTGATGCTCCGTCGCAGCCGATTGGAAAAAGCCGGCCATGCGCCGGCTTTTTCGCTTTCTGTAGCGAAGTCCGTGTGCCTACGCGCGCTTGCCGCTGTCGTGCTCGGAATTGTCGCGGCCTGCGCGAATCCCGGCCGTGGAGATACACCGCCCGAGCCCGCGGCGCACGCCGCGTCGCCGATCCGCCGCATCGCCTCGCTCGACGGCGACGATTTCGCCGACCTCCAGTTCCTGAAGCCGCTGCTGCAGGGCCGCCGCGTCGTCATGCTCGGCGAGAGCGCCCACGGCACCGCCGAGTTCAGCACCGCGAAGACCCGGCTCATCCGATTCCTGCACCGCGAGATGGGCTTCGACGTCATCGCGTTCGAGAGCTCGATGTCCGGTTGCGACGCGGCGAACCGACGCATCGGCGAACTCCCGCCCGTCGAGGTCATGCGGGCTTGCACGTTCGGCACGTGGCACACACGGGAAGCGCTCGGGCTCTTCGAGTACCTGGACGCCGAGAGGAAATCCGGCCGCCGCCTGGATCTTGCCGGCTTCGACGTCCAGAACAGCAGCGACTTCGGGCAGCGGGCCATCGCGGCGCGCTTCGAGGGATTGCTCGAATTGGTCGCGCCGGAGTTCATCCCGGATCTGGAGGCCGACGAGCAGGCGCTGGTGCGTGGCTATTCGAAGGGCCTGCCGGCCCAGGAGGCGGAGGACGTCGCCGGCCACTATGAAGCCATCGCCCGGATCCTCGAGAAGGACCGGGGTGCGCTTTCGGCCGGGGACGAGGCGAGGGAGCGCGCGGTTGCCCTGTCCATCCGGAGGCACGCTCCCGCGCCGTTCATGCCCGGATGCTGGGGCTGCGGTCCACGATGGGTTGGGGCGCTTCCGGAGAGGTCCGCGACAAGGGCATGGCCGACGACCTCGATTTCCTGCTCGATCGCCTCTATCCGGGCCGGCGCGTGATGGTTTGGGCGCACAACTTCCACATCGCGCGCGTGACGTACGGAACCCCTGGCATCCGCACGATGGGAGTGTGGGTTTCGCAGCGCCGCGGGGCGGAGATCTACTCCATCGGCCTCTTCATGGGGCGCGGATCGGCCGCCTGGAATGACAGGCGCGTGTACCCGATCGCTCCGCCTCCCGTGGGCTCGCTCGAGGCGCTCCTGGCTGCGCCGGGCTACGACATCGCGTACCTCGATTTCTCGCGGTTTGAGCCGGGCGCGGCCCCACCTTGGATGCTCGAACCGACTCCCGCGCGGGACTGGGGCACGCAGGACATCACCATCACTCCAGCCTCGACGTACGACGGCATCCTCTACATCGACCTGGTCACGCCACCGCACTACCTGTGAGGCGAAGCGGCGCCGACGACGGCGCTCACTGCACCAGGATCACCCGGTAGTCGTTGACGTTGGTGCGCGTGGGCCCGGTCACGACCAGGTCTCCCAGCGCGGCGAAGAAGCCGTAGCCGTCGTTGTCGGCGAGCAGGCGGCGCGCGTTGAGGCCCTGCGCGGCCGCGCGCGCGAGCGCATCGGGCGTGAGGATCGCGCCGGCGTTGTCCTCGCTCCCGTCGATGCCGTCGGTGTCGCAGGCGAGCGCCCACGTGCGATCGAGGCTGTCCAGGTCCACCGCGAGCGAGAGCAGGAACTCGGTGCAGCGCCCGCCGCGCCCCTTGCCGCGCAGCGTGACCGTGGTCTCGCCGCCCGAGATGAGGGCGACCGGCGGCGCCACGGGATGCGCATGGCGCCGTACCTGGCGTGCCAGCGCGCCGTACACCTTGGCGACCTCCGCGGCCTCGCCGGTGACGCTGTCGCCCAGCACCAGCGGCGTCACCCCGCGCTGCTGCACGTGAGCCGCGGCGAGTGCCAAGCTGCCATGGGCGGTGGCGATCACGCGGTTTTCCACGCGCGCGAACGCCGCGTCGCCCGGCTTGGGCGTTTCCGGAACCTCTCCGCGCGCGCCGCGCTCCAGTTGCGTGGCGATGGAGGCGGGCGCCTTCACGCCGTAGCGCGCGAGGATCTCGATCGCCTCGCCGTAGGTGGATGGATCCGGCGCGCACGGCCCGGATGCGATGTGCGTCGGATCGTCGCCGGTCACGTCGGAGATCACCAGCGCCACCACGCGCGCCTTCGTGGCGAGGGCGAGCTGGCCGCCCTGGATCGCCGAAAGGTGCTTCCTCACGGTGTTCATGTCCTGGATCGGCGCGCCGCTCGCGAGGAGCTCGCGCGTGACCGCCTTCAGGTCCGCCATGGAGATTCCCGCCACCGGGAGCGAGAGCAGGGCCGAGCCGCCGCCGGAGACGAGGCAGAGGAGGAGGTCGTCGGGGCCAAGCGCGCGCGCGAGCGCCAGGATCTCGCGCGCCGCCGCCTCGCCCTGCTCGTCGGGCACCGGGTGCCCCGCCTCGACCACGCGGATGCGCTGCGTAGGTAGCCCATGGCCGTAGCGCGTGATCACCACGCCCTCGAGCGGCGCGCCCGCGCGCCAATGGCTCTCCACGGCGAGCGCCATCGCGCCCGCTGCCTTGCCCGCGCCCACCACCACCGTGCGTCCCTTGGGCGGCTCGGGCAACGCGCCCGGCACGATCTGCAGCGGGTCGGCGGCCGCGAGCGCGGCGCGGAAGCTGCCGAGGAGGAGATCGCGCGGGTTCATGCCGGAGACCGGGCCCCGGGCCATCGCCGCGCTGCGGCGCCCGGGCTGACGAAGCGTTTCATCCCGCCGCAGCCCTGCGCCGCGGCGGGCCTTCGAGCATCGCCTTGAGGAATCGCCCGGTGAAGCTCGCGGGCGTGGCGGCTACCTGCTCGGGCGTGCCCTGCGCGATCACGCGCCCGCCGCCGCCGCCGCCCTCGGGGCCGAGGTCGACGACCCAGTCGGCGGTCTTGATGACATCCAGGTTGTGCTCGATCACCACCACCGTGTTGCCGTGGTCGCGCAGGCGGTGCAGCACCTTCAGCAGCAGGTCGATGTCCTGGAAGTGCAGGCCCGTGGTGGGCTCGTCGAGGATGAAGAGCGTGCGGCCGGTGTCGCGCTTGGAGAGCTCCAGCGAGAGCTTCACGCGCTGGGCCTCGCCGCCGGAGAGCGTGGTGGCGCTCTGGCCGAGCCTGATGTAGCCCAGGCCCACCTCGAGCAGCGTGGCGAGCTTCCTCGCGATCGCCGGCACCGAGGCGAAGAAATCGTGGGCCTGCTCGACCGTCATGTCGAGCACCTCGTTGATCGGCTTGCCCTTGTAGTGCACCTCGAGCGTCTCGCGGTTGTAGCGCTTGCCGTGGCACACGTCGCACGGCACGTAGATGTCCGGGAGGAAGTGCATCTCGACCTTGATGAGGCCGTCGCCCTGGCACGCCTCGCAGCGCCCGCCCTTCACGTTGAACGAGAAGCGCCCCGGCCCGTAGCCGCGCGCCCGCGACTCGGGCACGCCCGCGAAGAGGTCCCGTATTGGAGTGAAGAGCCCCGTGTAAGTGGCCGGGTTGGAGCGCGGCGTGCGCCCGATCGGGCTCTGGTCGACGTTGATCACCTTGTCGAAGAAGTCGAGCCCCTCGATTGCGTCGTGGTCGGCGGGCTCGGCCGCCGAGCCGTACAGATGGTGCGCGACCGCGTTGTAGAGCGTGTCGTTGATGAGCGTGGACTTGCCCGAGCCGGACACGCCGGTGATCGCGACGAAGAGGCCCACGGGAATGTCGACCGTGACGTCCTTCAGGTTGTTGCCGCGCGCCCCGGCGATGCGCAGCTGCTTCTTCGCGTCGGGCTTGTGGCGGCGCGCGGGCAGGGGAATGGACTTGCGCCCCGAAAGGTACTGGCCGGTGAGCGAGGCGGCATTGGCGAGGATCTCGTCCGGCGTGCCCTGCGCCACGACCTCGCCGCCGTGCACGCCGGCGCCCGGGCCCATGTCGATCACGTGGTCGGCGGCCGCGATCGCCTCCTCGTCGTGCTCCACCACGATCACCGAGTTGCCGAGGTCGCGCAGGTGCTTCAACGTCTCGATCAGGCGCTCGTTGTCGCGCTGGTGCAGGCCGATCGACGGCTCGTCCAGCACGTACATCACGCCGGTCAAGCCGGAGCCGATCTGGGAGGCGAGGCGGATGCGCTGCGCCTCCCCGCCCGAGAGCGTGTCGGCCGAGCGCGTGAGCGAGAGGTAGTCCAGGCCCACGTTGTTCAGGAACTGGATGCGGTTGGCGATCTCGCGCACGATCTTCTCGGCGATGGGGCGCTTGTTGCCCTCGAGCTCGAGCTTCTCGAAGAACGGCTGCGCCTGCGCGAGCGGCAGCTGCGAGAGCTCGTGGATGGTGCGCTCGGCCACCTTCACGTTGCGCGCCTCCGTGCGTAGCCGCGTGCCGCCGCAGTCGGGGCACGGGCGCTGGTTCAGGTACTTGGCGAGCTCTTCCTTCACCGCCACCGAGTCGGTCTCGCGATGGCGCCGCTCGAGGCTCGGGATGATCCCCTCGAACGCGTGCTCCTTCACGGCGCTGCGGCCCTTCTCGCCGGGATAGCGGAACGCGATGACCTCCTCGCCGGAGCCTTCCAGCACCACCTTCTGCGCGTTCTCGGGCAGCGACTCGAACGGCGCCTCGACGTCGAAGCGGTAGTGCGCTGCCAGCGACTGCAGCATCGCGAAGTAGAACTGGTTGCGGCGGTCCCAGCCGCGGATGGCGCCGCCCGCGAGCGACAGGTGGGGGAAGGCCACCACGCGCCGCGGGTCGAAGAACGTGACCTCGCCCAGGCCGTCGCAGCGCGGGCAGGCGCCCATGGGATTGTTGAACGAGAAGAGGCGCGGCTCGAGCTCGGGGATCGAGTAGCCGCAGATCGGGCAAGCGAAGCGCGCGGAGAAGAGGTGCTCCTTGCCGTTGTCTGCCTCCACCGCCAGCGCGCGGCCGTCGGCGTGGCGCAGCGCCGTCTCGAACGACTCCGCGAGCCGCTGGCGCAGCCCCCCGCTGCGCGCTGGTTCGGCCTCGACCTTCACGCGGTCGATCACGATCTCGACCGTGTGCTTCTTGTTGCGGTCGAGGTGCGGCAGGTGGTCGATCTCGTGCACCGCGCCGTCGATGCGCAGGCGCACGAACCCCTGGGCCCTCAGCTCGTCGAAGAGGTCAGCCTGCTCGCCCTTGCGGCTCACCACGAGGGGCGCCAGGATCATGATGCGCGTGCCCTCGGCGAGCGCCAGGACGTGGTCCACCATCTGCGCCACGCTCTGCGCGGAGAGCTTGATCCCGTGGGTCGGGCAGTAGGGATCGCCCACCCGCGCGAAGAGCAGGCGCAGGTAATCGTGGATCTCGGTCACCGTCCCCACGGTGGAGCGGGGGTTGTGCGAGGTGGCCTTCTGCTCGATGGCGATCGCGGGCGACAGGCCCTCGATCAGGTCGACGTCGGGCTTCTCCATCAACTGCAGGAACTGGCGCGCGTAGGCCGAGAGCGACTCGACGTAGCGGCGCTGGCCCTCGGCGTACAGGGTGTCGAACGCGAGGGAGGACTTGCCGGAGCCCGAGAGGCCCGTGATGACGACGAGGCGGTTGCGCGGAATGTCGAGGCTGACGTTCCTTAAATTGTGCGTGCGCGCGCCGCGAATCCGGATCGTTTCCATGGGGCAATCTGCTAATATACCTCAGCCCCCTTTGCCTGCTCCAACTCCCCCTGATCCGGTGAATTCCCCGGCCCGCATGAGTCCCAGCGAGCTGCGCGCGAGCGTGTCGCTCGCGTCCATCTTCGGGCTGCGGCTGCTGGGGATGTTCGTGATCCTGCCGGTCTTCACGCTCTGGACCCAGGGACAGCCCGGCTGGAGCCTGCAGCTCGCCGGCATCGCCATCGGGGCCTACGGGCTCACCCAGGCGCTCCTGCAGATCCCCCTGGGGCGCCTTTCCGACCGCTTCGGCAGAAAGCCCCTGCTCTACTTCGGCCTGGCCGCCATGGCCGCCGGCAGCTTCGCCTGCGCCCTGGCGCCCAGCCCCGGCTGGATGATCGCCGGGCGCGTCCTGCAGGGCGTGGGCGCGGTCTCCGGGGTTGCCATCGCCACGGTGGCCGACCTCACCCGCGAGACCCAGCGCAGCAAGGCCATGGCCATCATCGGCTCGACCATCGGCGCCGCGTTCGCGATCTCCTTCGTGGCCGCCCCGGGGCTGGAGCGCGCCGTGGGCATGTCCGGCATCTTCACCATCACGGGGCTGCTCGCGTTCGCCGCCATGGCGGTGGTGCGCTGGGTCGTTCCCGAGGCGCCGGTGGCGGGGAGAATGCCGCGCGCCGTGGCCTTCTCCGAGGTGCTGCGCGCTCCCGAGCTGATCCGCCTGAACGTCGGCATCTTCACCCTGCACGCGGTGCTGATGGCGGTGTTCATCGTGGCGCCCGTGGCGCTGGTGCAGGCGGGGCTGCCCCAGGCGCACCACTGGTGGATCTACCTGGGCGCCATGGCCCTGGGGCTCGCCCTGATGCTGCCCGCGGTCGCGGCGCGCACCGCCCGGCGCGAGCGCCCGGTGTTCCTCGCGGCGGTGGCGACCGTCGCGGTGGGCATCGGCGTCCTCGCCATGACGCTCGCGAGCATCGCCGGCATTGCCGTGGCGCTGGTCATCTTCTTCGCCGGGTTCAACGTTCTGGAAGCGAAGCTGCCCGCCCTGGTGTCGCGCGCGGCGCCGAGCCAGGCGCGGGGTGCTGCCACGGGAATCTATTCGAGCGTACAGTTCCTCGGGACGTTCGTCGGATCGGCGGCCGGCGGCGCCATCGCGCAGCACGCGGGGTTCGCGGCGGCGCTCGCCGCCTGCCTCGCCATGGCGCTCGTGTGGCTCGCCGTGGCGTGGAACATGGGAGAGTTCGCGCCGGGCGCTGCCGGCACGGCGCGCCACTAGGAAGCACAACGAGGCTCACGAAAGGAAAGCGTCATGGCATCGGTCAACAAGGTGATCATCATCGGCAACCTGGGTCGCGACCCGGAAACCCGCTACATGCCCGACGGGGGCGCGATCACCAACATCTCGGTGGCCACCACGGACACCTGGAAGGACAAGAACGGCGAGAAGCAGGAGAAGACCGAATGGCACCGCGTCGCCTTCTTCGGCAAGCTCGCCGAGATCGCGGGCGAGTACCTGAAGAAGGGCAGCCAGGTCTACGTCGAAGGGCGGCTGCAGACCCGCGAGTGGGAGAAGGACGGCGTGAAGCGCTACACCACCGAGATCGTCGCCAACCAGATGCAGATGCTGGGCTCGCGCCAGGGCATGGGCGGCGGAGCGCCGGAGCGCGCGGATTCGGGTGGCGGCGAGCGCGGCGAGTCGCGCGCCCCGGCGGGCAAGCCCGCGGCGAAGGCGGGCGGGAAGTTCGACGATTTCGAGGACGACATCCCGTTCTGAAACCGACTCAGAACGGTTGGCGCACGAGCGGGAGCGTGCCCGATCGGTCTCCCGTCGAGTAATCGAAGGTCGCGGAGTCGCCGGAGAAGCGCAGGCGATATGGCCCGGCATCCGTCGCCACGAAGCGGCTCGGATCGTAGGTCGCCCCGGCGCCGGGTGATCCGGTGGTGCGATAGAGGCGCCCCTCGTAGGTGTCCGGCGCGGTCCACGCGCCGTCCGGCATCACGAACCAGGTGGGCGACCCGTCCTCGCCATATGTGAACCACACGGAGAAGAGCTTCTCGTACTGCTCCAGCACCGAGATGCCCCATCCGTTCTGCGCCACGCCACCCCACCACATGTCGCCAAGGTTCGCGTGGGATCCGGCCGACGGCGGGCCGAACAGCTGGCGCGTGATCGGCAGACTCGCGATCGTCCCTTTCACGTTGAAGACGAACGTTGCATTGTCGCGGTCGACGGGCGTGATGCTCACCCCGCCCACCGGAGTGCCGACCGTGAACCGGTTGGTGTCATAGGCGTAGTAGGGGCTGCCGCGCGGCGAGTAGAGCGGTCCTGTAATCACGGTCTTGTTGTCGATCCACTGGCCGTTCGACATCACGTACCAGGTCGGGTGGTTGCTTGCGTCGTACACGAAGATGACGCCGAAGAAGCGATCGTCGTGTTGCACCAGGCTCAATCCCCAGCCATTCTGCGCGGAACCGCCCCACCACATGTCCTGCATCGAGACCGCCGGCTGCGGCGTCGGGCCGTCCTGCGACACGAGAAAGACGACAAACGGGAACCCGATTAGGGGAGCCCGGGCGAAGATCCGATAGGAACCGGTCGCCGTGTTCGTCGTGGCGCTCGCGATTGCGCGGCCGGTTTCGTCTGTGAGCGAAGTCGTCGCCGCCAGCACCGCGCCCGCGGCCTGGCCCCCGGATTCCACATCCCACGAGATCGGCATGTTCGGCACCGGCACATTGTCCGGGCCCGCCGTGGCCACCACGGAAACGCTGAATTGGACCGGGCCGCTCCCGACCGAAAGGTCCAGGTCGGGTGATTCGTGCGCGAGGTGCATGTCGCCGAACGCGAAAAGGTCAATGGTGGCTTGGATCGGCGCCACGTCCGTGGACTGTGCGATCACCGAGCACGTGGCGCTGGCGGTCCCGGTGACCTGGAATGCGGGCGCCGCGAAGTGCCCCGATGCGTCCGTGCGCAGCGTGACGCCGGCCTGTCCTCCGAACGAGCCGCACGCCGCATCGGCCGATATGGTTATCGGAAGATCGGCCGCGGCACTCCCCGTGTCGTCGAGCACACGTCCGGCCAATGGCGCCACCAGCGTCGCCCCGGTGAACACGACCCAGCGTGCGGTGCCCTGGAGCTCGGCATGGTAGTGCCGCACGACCGGGAGGGGTGCGATCGCGTACTTGACGATTGCCAGGGTCGAATCGACGTAGCCCACCGCGTAGACTGCGTCGGCTGCGGCGATGATTCCCACGCCCGTGTTGGTGCTGCCGGCGGTACCCGGCACGGCGTCATCCCAGGCGCGGGTGCCCGTCGCCGGGTTGTAGCCCACCACGTGCATCTCGGAGTTGGTGAAACCATTGCTCGCGTCGCTGTATACCACCCCTGTGGCCCATACGGTTCCGACGCTGTCGAGCACGAGCGATCGCGCGACGGCAAAGCCGGGATAGACGTCTTGCCACACGATCGCGCCGCTCGCTCCGGACAGGCGCAAGGTGTGGAAGTCGTCGCCCGAAAGCAGCACGTCCCCGGAGGGATCGACGTCGATCGAGTTGGCCGTCACATCGTTGCGGAAGCCCGGCACGTCTCGGCGCCAGGCGATGCTTCCGTCCCCGCCCCGGTACTTGATGGCGGTGAGCAGCTTGTCCTGCGGCGCGCGCTCGACCGAGCCGGCCGCAATCACGTCTCCGTTTCCATCGAACGCGACGACGCCCGGGAAATCGTCGCGGCCGCCGTCGACGTCTTTTTCCCACAGCGTGGTGCCGTCGGCGGCGGACAGCAGGAGCAGATTCCAGTCGTAGCTGCCGTTCGTGGTCGCCTGCGACGAGGCGAACAGCGCCAACCGCCCCTGCGCCGTCGGCGTGAATGCGAGATCCCCCACGTAATCGTCACCATTGTTTTTGCCGTTGATGCGGCGCTCCCAGCGGACCGCGCCGGTGTCGCCAGCCAGCCGCACGATGAGGAGGTCCTGGCCGAATTGGACGAAGCTGTCGACCTGCGCCGCGACATAGACATCACCGTCGGCGGCGGCGACCATCGTCTTGAGGAAGTAGCCTGCCCCGGGCCGCTGCCAGTCCCATGACCGCACGCCCGCTGTCGAATACCTGATGACGCGCAATCCCGAGGGATTCACCTCGAAGCTGCTGAGACCGAAGTAGCCTCCCGTGGTGACACCGACGAACACGCCGCCGCCAGGAGCGTTGGCGACAGCCTCGGCCTCGGCGTTGCATATCTCGTCACGCCATGCGGCCTGACCACTGCCTCCGGAGACCATGGCGACGAGGGCGCAGGGGTGCGCGGCCGGGAGCTCTTGGGCGATCGCGACGACGTCGCCGTTGGAATCGAGCGCGATCTCGTGCGACCTGAATATCCCTGTCGGTGGGCTCAGCGCGTCGCCCGAAGGCGCGGTCACGCGCGAGGTCCATGCGCGCGCGGGTGCGGCTGCATGGGCGAGCAGCGGCGCGGCGCAAGCGAACAGGACGAGAGCCCATCTGGAGGCTGCGCGCATTTCTTGTTGTCCCCGTTGGCGGGCTCCTCAGCCCGGCGCGCTCATTATAGCTGCTGTGCACCGCACGAGGGCTCGAATCCAGAGGGTAGAATCGGCATATCAACCCCGGCCAACCGACCCTCCCGCCCCCATGAAGCGCATCGTGCTCTTCCTCGTCACCAACCTCGCCGTGGGGTTGGTGCTGTCCATCACGCTCTCGATCCTCGGCGTGAACCGCTACCTCGCGGGCAGCGGGCTCAACGTCGGCGGGCTCGCGGTGTTCTCGGTGATCGTGGGCTTCGCGGGCTCGTTCATCTCGCTCCTGATGAGCAAGCCGATGGCCAAGTGGAGCACCGGCGCGCGCGTGATCGAGGTGGGGCAGAGCGCGGACGAGCTATGGCTCCTCGACATCGTGAAGAAGCTGGCGGACAAGGCGGGCGTGGGCACGCCGGAGGTCGGCATCTACGAGGGCGCGCCGAACGCGTTCGCCACCGGGGCCTTCCGCAACGACGCGTTCGTCGCCGTCTCCACGGGCCTGCTGGAGTCGATGACGCGCGACGAGGTCGAGGCGGTGCTGGGTCACGAGATCTCCCACGTCGCCAACGGGGACATGGTCACGCTCACGTTGATCCAGGGCGTGGTGAACACGTTCGTCATATTCCTCGCGCGGGTGGTCGGCTACCTGGTCGACCGCGCGGTGTTCCGCACCGAGCGCGGCGTGGGCATCGGCTACTACGTCACGGTTTTCCTGTGCGAAATGTGTTCGGCATCGCCGCCTCGATCATCGTCGCGTGGTTCTCGCGCCAGCGCGAGTACCGCGCCGACGCGGGCTCGGCGCAGCTGCTCGGCTCGCCGCGCTCGATGGTCGCGGCGCTGGCGCCGCCTGGGCGGGCTCGAGCCCGGCGCGCTGCCGCAGGCGTTCCAGTCGCACGGCATCACCGAGGGCGGCAGCGGGATCATGGCCCTCCTCGCGAGCCATCCGCCCATCGAGGCACGCATCGCCGCCCTCGAGAGCCGGCGCCCGTCGTAGCGGGCGGCGCGCCTTGCCGCTAGCGCTCCTCGTCACCGCCACCGTCCTCTCCCACGCGGCGTTCGGCGGCGGGCGGCTCGCCATCATGCTCACGGCGCTCTCGATGGGAGCCTCGCCCTTCGTGGCGGGCATGCTCGCGTCGCTGGTGGCCGCGGTGCCGATGCTGATCGCGGTGCGCGCGGGCAAGCTGGTGGACCGCGTCGGGGTGCGCTATCCCCTCGTCGCGGCGCCCGCGTTCCTCGCCCTGGCCGTGGTGCTGCCCGGGGCGTTCCCGGGGCTCGTCACGCTGCTACGCCTCGGCCGCCCTGTGCGGCGTGGCGTTCATGTTCTTCCACATCTCGGTGCAGCACGCCATCGGCGAGGGCAGCAGCGGCGAGAAGCGCAAGGACAACTTCGGCTGGCTGTCGCTCGGCTTCTCGGTCTCCAATTTCCTCGGCCCCTTTACCGCCGGCTTCGCCATCGACTACCTGGGCAACCGCGGCGCGTTCGTGGTCCTGTCGCTCTTCGCGTTCGCTTCATTCGCGCTGCTCGCGCTGCGGCGCGCGCACTTCCGCCACACGCCCCATCGGCTGCGCGGCGGCCCGGACCCGAGCGCCTTCGAGCTGCTGCGGGACGCGCGAGCTGAGGCGCGTGTTCATCGTCACCGGCATGCTCGCCTCGGCGTGGGACCTCTACGTGTTCGCGGTGCCGGTGTATGGGCACTCGATCGGCCTGTCGGCCTCCACCATCGGCTCCATCCTCGCCTGCTTCGCGCTCGCCACGTTCTCGGTGCGCCTGGCGCTGCCGTGGATCTCGCGCCACCTGCAGGAGTGGGCGGTGATCACCACCACGTTCGGGGTGGCGTGCGTCGCCTACGCGATCTTCCCGACGGTGACCACGGTGCCGCTGCTGGCGGCGATCTCGTTCCTGCTGGGCCTGGGCCTCGGCGCCACCCAGCCCTCGGTGATGTCGCTCATCTACGCCACCGCCCCACCGGGACGCGGCGGCGAGGCCGTGGGCATCCGCTCGGTCGTGCTCAACGCGAGCAGCACTTTCCTGCCGCTCGCCTTCGGCGCGCGTGGGCGAGGCGCTCGGGCATGCGGCCGGTATTCTGGGCCATGGCCACGGCGCTTGCCGGCGGCGGGGCCATCGCCGATCGCCGGCGCCGCGCACCCCCGCGTTGACGCACTGCACAAGAGGCGCAAGTGCCTCTGTTAAAATGTGAAAATTCGATCGCGGAAGCAGGAGACCCGATGCCCATTTACGAGTACCGGTGCGCCAGCTGTGGCCACCAGCAGGAATTCCTCCAGAAGGTGAGCGATGCGCCGCACACCGTGTGCACGCGCTGCGGCAAGCCCGACTTCTCGAAGATGGTGACCGCGGCCGGCTTCCAGCTGAAAGGCAGCGGCTGGTACGCCACCGACTTCAAGGGCGGCAGCAAGCCGAAATCCACGGAGGCCAAGCCTTCCGGCGGCGCCACGGAGGCGCCCAAGGGCGACCCGAAGCCCGCCGAGGGCGGTGGCGAGAAGAAGGCCTCGGCCGGCGGATGCGGCGGCGGCTGCTCCTGCCACTAGCCGCGCATGCCGCCGTCCGCGCCGATCCCGCCATGATGAGCACGCTGCGCCGCTACTTCGTCGCCGGCCTGCTGGTGTGGATCCCGCTCGGCATCACGCTGTGGGTGCTCACGCTGATCGTGGACGCCATGGACCAGTCGCTGCGGCTGCTTCCGCAGCGCCTGCAGAGCGAGGCGCTGTTCGGCTTCCACCTGCCGGGGCTGGGGATCATCCTCACGCTCTTCATCGTCATCGCCACCGGGGCACTCGCGGCCAACTTCTTCGGCCGCAAGCTCCTCGGGATCGGCGACTCCCTGCTGGGGCGCATCCCGATCGTGCGCTCCATCTACGGCGGCGTGAAGCAGATCAGCGACACGCTGTTCTCGCCCGAGGGCAAGGCGTTCCGCGCGCACGGTGCTGGTGCGCTACCCGCACGCGGGCTCGTGGACGGTGGCGCTGGTCACCGGGCAGCCCGAGCACGAGCTCGCCACCATCCTCGGCTCCGACTACATCTCCGTGTTCGTGCCGACCACGCCCAACATCACCGCGGGGTTCTTCCTCGTGGTGCCGCGCGCGGAGACCATCCCCCTCGAGATGAGCGTGGACGACGCGCTCAAGTACATCATCTCGATGGGCGTGGCCGAGCCCGCCCATCCGCTGCACCGGCCCGAGGGAAACCGCCCCGGGACCGACCCCAATCCGCTGCCGTCGCCGAGAACGTAGGTGACGGCACGCAAGGGATCAAACGCGGGATCCCCATAGCGCCGTCATCCCGGCGCAGGCCGGGACCTGATGCATCGCCAGCAACCATTGGGCCCCGGCCTTCGCCGGGGTGACAAAGAGAAAATGCGAACCGACTACTGCGGCAACATCACCACCCGTTTCCTCGGCCAACCCGTGACGCTGTTCGGCTGGGCCCACCGCCGGCGCGACCACGGCGGCGTGATCTTCATCGACCTGCGCGACCGCGAGGGCCTCGTGCAAGTGGTTTGCGACCCGGACCGCGCCGAGACCTTCGCCGCCGCCGACCGCGTGCGCAACGAGTTCGTGCTGCGCGTGCACGGGCACCGTGCGCCGCCGTCCCGAGGGCACGGTGAACCCGAACCTCGCGAGCGGCGAGGTCGAGGTGCTCGCCCAGGAGCTGGAGATCCTCAACCCGTCCGTCACGCCGCCCTTCATGCTCGACGAGGAGCACGTCTCCGAGGAGGTGCGCCTCAAGTTCCGCTACCTGGACCTGCGCCGTGAGCCGATGCAGAAGGCGCTGAAGATGCGCCACGCCACCTCGCGCTCGGTGCGCGAATACCTCGACGGCCACGGCTTCATCGACATCGAGACGCCAGTGCTCTACAAGTCCACGCCCGAGGGCGCGCGCGAGTTCCTGGTGCCTTCGCGCGTGCACGACGGGCAGTTCTACGCGCTGCCCCAGTCGCCGCAGCTCTTCAAGCAGCTGCTCATGGTCGCGGGCTTCGACCGCTACTACCAGATCGTGAAGTGCTTCCGCGACGAGGACATGCGGGCGGACCGCCAGCCCGAGTTCACGCAGGTCGACATCGAGACCTCGTTCCTCACCGAGCGCGAGATCCAGGACCTCATGGAAGGGCTCGTGCGCCAGGTCTGGAAGAAGGTCCTCGACGTGGAGCTGCCGCGCCTTCCCGCGCCTCACGTACGCCGAGGCCACGTCGCGCTACGGCAGCGACAAGCCCGACCTGCGCGTGAAGCTCGAGCTGACCGAGCTCACCGACGTCGTGAAGGACTCGGGCTTCAAGGTGTTCAAGTCCGCCGCCGAGCTGAAGGACGGCCGGGTAGCGGCGCTGCTCGTCCCGGGAGGAAACGCGCAGTTCACGCGCAAGGAGCTGGACGACCTCACGCCGTTCGTCGCGATCTACGGCGCCAAGGGGCTCGCCTACATCCGCGTGAACGACCCGTCGAAGCTCAACGAGGAAGGCCTGCAGTCGCCGATCGTGAAGTTCCTCGCACCCGGAGATCCTCGCGAAGATCCTCGAGCGCACCGGGGCGAAGGCGGGCGACGTGATCTTCTTCGGCGCGGACCGCCGCAAGGTCGTGAACGACGCGCTCGGTGCGCTGCGCAACAAGGTGGGCCACGAGAAGGGCCACTTCGAGCCCGGCTGGCGCCCGGTGTGGGTGCTCGACTTCCCGGCCTACGAGTACGACGAGGAGGACCAGCGCTGGGCCGCGGCGCACCATCCGTTCACGAGCCCCAAGGACGAGCACGTGCAATACATGGAGAGCGACCCGGGACGCGTGCTCGCCAAGGCCTACGACATCGCGTTGAACGGCTGGGAGATCGGCGGCGGCTCGGTGCGGATCCACGCGCCACGGTCCAGCAGAAGCAGTTCCGCGTGCTCGGGATCGGCGAAGAGGAGCAGCGCGCGAAGTTCGGCTTCCTGCTGGATGCGCTCTCCTACGGCGCGCCGCCGCACGGCGGCATCGCGTTCGGCTTCGACCGCATGGTGACGCTGATGTGCGGCGTGGAGCAGATCCGCGACGTGATCGCGTTCCCGAAGACGCAGCGCGGGCAGGACCTGATGGTCGAGACGCCTTCGGCCGTGACGGAGAAGCAGCTGCGCGAGTTGCACATCCGGCTCCGGAATGTGGAAAGGCGTAGGAACCACGGATGAACACAGATGAACACAGATAGGGCGGGCGGATGCCGATCGCGTTGATTGCGCATGGAGGCGCGGGGAGCTGGCGGCCCGGCTCCGAGGAGGACGCCGTCGAGGCAATGCGCGTCGCGGTGGAGAAGGGCCGCGCATCCTGCGCGCCGGCGGCTCGGCGCTGGACGCCGTGTGCGCCACCGTCGTGATCCTCGAGGACAACCCGATCTTCAACGCGGGCACCGGCGCGGTGCTCAACTTCGACGGCTTCTGCGAGCTCGACGCCTGCGTGATGGAAAGCCGCGCGTCGCGCATGGGCGCGGTGGCGGCGCTGCAGCGCGTGAAGAATCCGATCCTCGTCGCGCGCAAGGTGATGGAGGAGACCGACCACGTGATGCTCGCGGGCGAGGGGGCGCTGCGCTTCGCGCGCGTCATGGGCTTCGCCGACCACGATCCGGTCACGCCCGCGCGCAAGGCGGATTGGCGCGACAAGAAAGCGCGCTCGAGAGGTCCTCGGCAAGAAGGGCCTACGATGCGCCGATTCCTCAAGGACCATCCCGAATACGCGGGCGGCACCGTGGGCGCGGCGGCGGTGGACTAGTGGCGGGCGTGCTCGCCGCGGCCACCTCCACGGGCGGCGTCACGATGAAGCTCGTGGGCCGCGTGGGCGATTCGCCGCTGCGCGGGCGCGGGCAACTACGCCTCGAGCGCACGTCGCCGCTTCGGCGACCGGCACCGGCGAATATGTCGTTCGATCGCTCGCCGCGCGCGCCATCTCCGAAGCGATGGAGCGCGGCGCCACCCTCGAGCGCGCCATGGCGCGACGATGCTCGAGCGCCTCGCGGCGCGACTTCGACGCCGACGTGGGCATCATCGCGGTGGATGCGGCCGGGCAACTCCGGTGGCGACGCCACCTCACGCGCGACATGCCGCACGCCTGGTTCGCGGCGAGGGCGACGTCACCTCCCGCATGCGCGTCGCCGTGAGCCACAAGATCCCGGTCTCGACGCTGGTGGTGATCTACACGCCCGCGCTCGAGGTGCTGCTGCTCGAGCGTGCCGACCGTCCGGGCTTCTGGCAGTCGGTCACGGGAAGCCAGGACGAGGGCGAGAGCCTGCCGCGAGACCGCCGACCCGCGAGGTGGCCGAGGAAACCGGCATCGAAGCGCGCCGCTACGGCCTCGAGCCATGGAACTTGCAGAACGTCTACGAAATCTATCCCGTATGGCGCCATCGCTATGCACCGGGGGTGACGCACAACACGGAGCACGTCTTCGGGCTGCGCGTGCCGGGCCCCATTCCGGTGCGCGTGGCCCCGCGCGAGCACCTCGCCGCCGAGTGGGTGCCGTGGCGCGAGGCGGCCGACCGCGTGTTCTCGTGGAGCAACCGCAAGGCCATCCTCATGCTGCCGGAAAGGTCCGCCTGACATGCCCGCGAGCCGCAAGCCTTACGGTCGTCACGTACAACATCCACAAGGGACTGTCGCAGTTCAACCGGCGGCTGGTGCTGCACGATATCCGCGCCCAGCTGGCCGCGCTCAACGCCGACGTCGCGTTCCTGCAGGAAGTGCAGGGCAAGCACGATCACAACGCCCGCCGCCACATCGCATGGCCCGAGATGTCGCAGCACGAGTTCCTCACCCACGAGGGCTGCCAGAGCGTCTACGGCATGAACGCCGTGTACCAGCACGGCCACCACGGCAACGCGGTGGTGAGCCGGCACCCGATCCCGGTGTGGGAGAACATCGACATCTCGCACCACCCCATCGAGAGCCGGGGGCTGCTGCACTGCGAGCTCGAGGTGGAGGGATGGAAGGAGCGCGTGCACTGCATCAACGTGCACCTGGGCCTGTGGGCCAGGAGCCGCCGCTTCCAGCTCGAGTGGATCTCCGAGCGCATCCGCGCGGCGGTGCCGAAGGACGGGCCCGCTCATCGTCGCCGGCGACTTCAACGACTGGCAGAAGCGCGCGAGCGACTATCTCGCCTCGGAGCTCCGGCTCTACGAGGTCTTCGAGCAGTCCGAAGGCCGGCTCGCGAAGAGCTATCCCGCGAAGCTGCCCATCTTCTCGCTGGACCGCATCTACGTGCGCGACCTCAACGTCGACGGCGGTGCAGCGCCTCACGGGCGCGGCGTGGTCGCGGCTATCGGACCACGTGGCGCTCTCGGCGCGCCTTTCGCGCTAGAAAATCCGGAGTCAGAGTCAAGTGCCGGAGTCGATCGTCCAGGGCGAGAAATCGCGGAGAAGCGAGCGATCGACTCTGGCACTTGACTCTGACTCCTAGCAGTCCTAGCGGTGGGTGGGGCGGTTGGCGGACGCGCCGCGGATCAGCGTGCCCACGCCCTCGCTGGTGAGCACTTCCAGCAGCAGCGCGTGCGACACGCGCCCGTCGATGATGTGGGCGCTCCTCACGCCGTTCCTCACCGCGTCGAGCGCGCACTCGACCTTGGGCAGCATGCCGCCCGAGATGGTGCCGTCGTCGATCATGGTCTTCACCTTCTTCGAGTCGAGCCCCGTGACGACCTTGCCTTCCTTGTCGAGCACGCCCGTGGTGTTGGTGAGGAGGATCAGCTTCTCGGCCTGCAGCGTGATGGCGAGCTTGCCCGCGGCGATGTCGGCGTTGATGTTGTAGGCGGTGCCGTTCTCGTCGGAGCCGATGGGCGCGATCACCGGGATGAAGTCGCGCGAGTCCAAGAGCTGGATGATCTCCGGGTCGATGCGCACCACCTCGCCCACCAGGCCCACGTCGATCTTCTTCTTCTTGTCTTCCTTGCTCGGGAGCTTCAACTTGCGCGCGTGGATGAAGTGGCCGTCCTTGCCGGTGAGCCCCACGGCCTTGCCGCCCGCCTTGTTGATGAGCGTCACGATGTCCTGGTTGATGAGCCCGCCCAGGACCATCTCCACCACGTCGAGCGTCTCCTCGTCGGTGACGCGCATGCCCTGGATGAACTCGCTCTGCTTGCCGAGCTTCTGCAGCAGCTGCCCGATCTGCGGACCCGCGCCGTGCACCACCACGGGGTTCATGCCGATCAGCTTGAGCAGCACCACGTCCTCGGCGAAGTCCTCCTGCAGCGCCACGTCGGTCATCGCGTTGCCGCCGTACTTGATGACGATGGTGCGGTCGTAGAAGCGCTGGATGTACGGCAGGGCCTCGACGAGGACCTCGGCCTTCTGCGAGGACGATAGCTTGAGGGGCATGGGCGTGGCGGAAGGGGACGGACGAAACGTGGCGGCTATTGTAGGGCGCGCCCCGGCAAACCAAAAGGGATTTCGTCGGGCACGGGGCCCCCCGCGAGCGTTGTCCCGCGGCGGCCTTGCGTGCAGCCTTCGGGGCCGGGCGCCCGGTCTTGACAGCGCGAGCGCCGGGTCCGGAGCCGTCCGCGGCGATGGTAAGATTCGGCCAATTTCCATGCAGGAGCGCCCATGAAAGCATCGCGTGTGCTGATCGGCTCGGCCATTGCCGGGCTCCTCGCCGCCTCCCACGCCGCCGCCGCGGACAAGGCACCGCCCCCCACCGAGAAGTGCTATGGGGTCGCCAAGGCGGGCCAGAACGACTGCGGGACGCCGCGCCACTCGTGCGCCGGCAAGGCCACCCGCGACAACGACCCGACCGAGTGGAAGGTGGTGCCCAGGGGCAGCTGCGAGAAGCTCGGCGGCAGGCTCACCACCGGCGGCGACGGCGGCAAGGCCGGCGCACCGAAGTAGGGTGACCGGGGCGCCATCCCGGCCCGGCGCGGGCATCGGCCTGCGCGCGCCCCACCATGCCGAGTTCGAGCGCACAGCGCCGCCCGTGGCGCTGCTCGAGGTCCACAGCGAGAATTATTTCGGCGCCGGCGGCCGCGAGCTCGCCGCGCTGGAGCGGCTGCGCGCGCGGCATGCGTTGAGCCTGCACGGCGTGGGCCTCTCCCTCGGCTCCGCGGATCCGCTCGACATGCGCCACCTCGCCGCGGTCGAGCGGCTGGCGCGCCGCTTCGAGCCGCTCCTCGTCTCCGAGCACCTCTCGTGGTCGTCCATCGACGGCCGCTACGCCAACGACCTGCTGCCGCTGCCGTTCACGCGCGCCGCGCTGGACCACGTCGTCGCGCGCATCGGCGCGGTGCAGGATCGGCTCGGCCAGCGCATCCTGGTCGAGAACATCGCCTCGTACCTCGAGTTCGCCGAGTCGACCATGCCGGAATGGGAGTTCGTCGCGGCGGTGGCGCGCCGCTCGGGCTGCGCGATCCTGCTCGACGTGAACAACGTCTACGTCAACTCGGTGAACCACGGCTTCGACGCCCACGCCTATCTCGCGGCGATGGATCCGGCGGCGGTCGCGCAGTACCACCTGGCGGGACACGAGGTGGGCCCCTTCGGCCTCGTCGACACCCACGCCGCGCCGGTGGCGCCGGACGTGTGGGCGCTCTACGCCGAGGCGGTGGCGCGCCTGGGGCCGCGGCCCACCATCGTCGAATGGGATGCGAACCTGCCCGCGCTCGACGTCCTCCTCGCCGAGGCGCGCACGGCCGACGCGATCCTCGCCGCACCGCGCGTGCCGGCGCGCATGCCGGAGCGTGCCACGTGAGCGAGCTCGCCCGGCTCCAGCGCGCCTTCGCCGCGGCGCTGCACGACGGACGCTGCGAGGAGGCGGCCCCGCGCGTGCGCGCTGCCGGCGTGCTGCCCGCCGAGCGCCTCGCCCTCTATCGCCGCAACATGCGCGCGGCCCAGCACGACGCGCTCGGCGCGACCTATCCCGTGGTGCGCCGCCTCGTGGGCGATGCGTTCTTCCGCGTGCTGGCGCTCGACTACCTGCGCGCGTGGCCCTCGCGCTCGGGCAACCTGGACGAGCTGGGCCATGCGCTCGCGGCGTTCATCGCCGCGTACGCGCCTGCCGCGGAGCTCGCCTACCTCGCCGACGTCGCGCGCCTGGAATGGGCGTGCCACGAGAGCGCGCTCGCGGCCGAGGCGCCGCGCCTCGATGCAGCCGCGCTGGCTCGCGTGCCCGCCGAGCAGCAGGGTGCGCTCTTGTTGCGGTTGCATCCGTCGGTGCGGCGGGTCGAATCGGACCATCCGGTGGTCGGGATCTGGGAAGCGAACCAGCCGGATCGCGACGGCACGCTCGCAGGCGAGGTGGCGGCGGAGTGCGCCCTCGCCTGGCGCCGCGACGGGCTCGTGCACGTGCGCTGCGCCGCACCCGCCGAGCAGGCATTCCTGCGCGCGATCGCGGAGGGTGCGTCGCTCGACGCCGCGGTGGCCGCGATGGGCCAGGACGATGCATCGCTCGTCGCAGGCACGGTCGAGCGGCTGGGCGCCGAGGGCGTGATCGCCGGCTTCAGCGCGGGCGCAGACGCGGCGTGAAGGCGCGGCGGCGCGCGGCGGTGCTCGCCTTCCTCCCGTTCGCATTCTTCGCAGTCCCCGCACCGGCCGAGCCCGTGCCCGCCGGCGCCGAAGCCCAATCGCTCGCGGCGCTGCGCGTGGCAACACTCGCCGAGCGCATCGCGAAACTGCAGGTCCAGGCCGCGCAGGGCGTGCTCGCCGAACGTGCGCGCCGCGCGCTGGCGCAATCGGTGCGGAGCTTCGATGCCGCCGTGCAGGCGTTCGGACGCCCCGCCGCTCCCGCCGAGCTGCACGAGAACGTCGCCATCCTCGCGCTGATCGCGAAGGAGTACCGCGCGTGGGCTCTCAAGCCAGCGACCCACGACAACGCCCGCGGGCTCTCCGAGCGTGCGGACGAGGTGGCTTGGGTCGCGGCGAAAGTTGCGCGCCTCTACCTGCCGGGCGAGCCCTCGAGCGCGGCGCGCGCCGAGGAGGCCGCAGCGCTCGCGCAGCGCGCGGCGCGCCTCGCCTTCCTGCGCCACTGGCAGCCGGGCGGATCGGCGGGCGACGAGCTCACCCGCGTCACCGCGAAGCTGCGGGCGGGGATCGACCTGCTGCATGCCGCGCCCGCCACGCCGGAGACCGACGCCGAGCTGCAGGTGGCGGACAACCAGGCCGCGTTCCTCTTCACGGCGCTGGATGCCGCTGTCATGGACCCGCACGCGCTGGAGACGGCTGCGAAGGCCGCGGATAACATGCAGGAATCCATGGAGCGCCTTTCCACCGTCCAAGCAGAGGGCGCGCATTAGCAGCGCGGCAGGATTTCCACGGCGCAGGACTCGGGAGGTGCGGATGAAAGCGTTTTCCCTCGTAATCGCAGCCGGCGCGATGGTCGCCGTGCAAGGGGCCGCGAACGCGGCTCCCGGAGACACCGTCTACGCGCAGCCGGGGCGGCTCGTTCCGGCCAGCGGCACCCGGCTGAATTTCTACTGCATGGGGAGCGGATCGCCCGCCGTCGTGTTCGATTCCGGCTGGGAGGACTGGGCTCCGGCCTGGGCCGTCGTGCAGCCCCAGGTCGCGAAATGGACGCGGGCGTGCAGCTACGATCGCGCCGGCGCGGGATTCAGCGAGGCCGGCCCCATGCCGCGAACCAGCGTGCGCATCGCCGACGAGCTGCATGCCGCGCTCCACAATGCCGGCATCGAGGGGCCCTACATCCTGGTGGGACACGCTTTCGGCGGCGACAACGTGCGCACGTTCGCCGACCGATACATGTCCGATGTTGCCGGGATGGTGCTGGTCGAGGCCGACCCTGGCGATGTCGAGCCCGTGGAGCTGCAGGAGAAGGACCACCGCGGCCAGGTGGGCATCATCGCCGACCTGCGCGAGTGCCGCGATGCCGTTGCCTCGGGCAAGCCGCTGCCGCCGTTGCCTTCATCCCCCGGCCAGCCGGCGCGCACCTGCGCGCAGCAGTTCTTCCGCGGCTTGCCGGAGGCCGAGTGGTCGCCGGAGCTCAACGCCGCGCTGTTGCAGCTCGCGCAGCACAAGGTCGCGATGTACGACGCCTACATTTCCGAGATGGAGGAGGTGCCGGCGGACGAGCTCTACCTGCAGCAGAACCGGCGCTCGTTCGGCGCACGTCCCATTCGCGTCATCACCACGGGCAACCACGCGGTCGGTGCGATCGGCAGCCGTCCGACCAGCCTCGCGCACCTGAAGTACGAGTACGACATCGCGCTCGCGCAAGCTCGCTGGCTCGAGCTGTCTTCCAACGCGAAGCAGGTGTTCACGCGCAACAGCTCGGAATATGTCCAGTTCGACGAGCCCGCCGTGGTGGTCGACGCCATCCGCGAGGTGTTCGACCAGGCGAAGGCCGTAGCGGGTAAGCCCGGTTAAAGCACGTAGCGCGCGAGGTCCTCGCTGCCCGCGAGTCCGGCCAGCCGGTCGTCCACGTACTTGGCGTCGATGACGACGCGCCGCGTGTTGCGCCCGGCATCGAACGAGACGTCCTCCAGGAGCTTCTCCATCACGGTGTAGAGGCGCCGCGCGCCGATGTTCTCGGTGCGCTCGTTCACGGCGTGGGCGATCTCGGCCAGCCGCCGCACGCCCTCGGGCGTGTACTCGAGCTCCACCGACTCGGTCGCGAGCAGCGCCTGGTACTGGTGCGTGAGGCAGGCGTCGGTCGCGGTGAGGATGCGCTCGAAGTCCTCCACCGAGAGGCTCGAGAGCTCCACGCGGATCGGCAGCCGCCCCTGCAGCTCGGGGATGAGGTCCGAGGGCCGGGCGAGGTGGAACGCGCCGCTCGCGATGAAGAGGATGTGGTCGGTGCGCACCATGCCGTACTTGGTGGTGACCGAGGTGCCCTCGACCAGCGGCAGCAGGTCGCGCTGCACGCCCTGGCGCGAGACGTCGGCGCCCTGCATCTCGCCGCGCGAGGCGATCTTGTCGATCTCGTCGAGGAACACGATGCCGTCCTGCTCCACGGCGAGCACGGCCTTGAAGCGGATCTCCTCCTCGTTCACGAGCTTCAACGCTTCCTCGTCCGTGATGAGGCGCAGCGCCTCGCGGATGGCGAGCGTGCGGCGCTTGCGGCGCGCCCCGCCCATGTTCTGGAACATGCCCTGGATCTGCTGGGTGAGGTCCTCCATGCCGGGAGGCGCCAGGATCTCCATGCTCGCCTGCGACTGGGCGACCTCGATCTCGACCTCCTTGTCGTCGAGCTTGCCCTCGCGCAGCATCTTGCGGAAGCGCTGGCGCGTGGAGTTCGCCTCGCCCGCCTCCACGCCCACGCCGGGCAGCAGCGCGTCCAGCACGCGTTCCTCGGCGGCGTCCTCGGCGCGCACGCGCACCTTGTGCATCTCCTGCTCGCGCGTGGACTTCACCGCGATCTCCACCAGGTCGCGGATGATGGAGTCCACGTCGCGCCCCACATAGCCCACCTCGGTGAACTTGGTCGCCTCGACCTTGATGAAGGGCGCGTTGGCGAGCCGCGCCAGGCGGCGCGCGATCTCGGTCTTGCCCACGCCGGTGGGCCCGATCATGAGGATGTTCTTGGGCGTGATCTCGGCGCGCAGGGGCTCGGCCACCTGGGCGCGGCGCCAGCGGTTGCGCAGCGCAATGGCCACGGCGCGCTTCGCATCGCCCTGGCCCACGATGTACTTGTCCAGCTCGTGCACGATTTCCTGCGGCGTCATCATCGACGCGGGCGCGAGCGCGGGGACGGGGGATTCGGGGGTTGCGTTCACAGCGTTTCGATCACGTGGTTCTGGTTGGTGTAGATGCAGAGGTCGCCCGCGATGGAAAGCGAGCGCTGCACGATCTCGGCGGGCTCGAGCGCGGTGTGCTGCAGCAGGGCCAGCGCCGCGGCCTGCGCATAACCGCCGCCGCTGCCGATCGCGAGCAGCCCCTGCTCGGGCTCCAGCACGTCGCCGTTGCCGGTGATGATGAGCGACACCTGCCGGTCGGCGATGGCGAGCATCGCCTCCAGGCGGCGGAGCATCCGGTCCGTGCGCCAGTCCTTGGCGAGCTCGACGGCGCTCCTCAGGAGATTGCCCTGGTGCTTCTCGAGCTTGGCCTCGAAGCGCTCGAAGAGCGTGAAGGCGTCGGCGGTGGCGCCCGCGAAGCCCGCGAGGATGCGGTCCTGGTACAGCCGGCGGACCTTGCGCGCCGTGGCCTTCACCACGATGTTGCCGAGCGTCACCTGGCCGTCGCCGCCCATGGCCACGCGCTCGCCGCGGCGCACCGAGAGGATGGTCGTGCCGTGGAAGAGTGTCGACTCCGGGTTCATGGGAGTGATTTTCGCCTTTTTCGGAGTCTGGCCCTCAAGCCATGAGACTGAAAATTGCGTTTTTTGAAACGCGATTTTCAGTTGGACTTCCGGCGCACCAATATGGCGTAGCGGTTGACGCCCAGCGCCTCGAGCAGGGCCGCGTTGAGCTCGTTCAGGCCCGTGATCACCACGCGCTTGCCGGCGAGCTGGATCGCCTTCACGACGTCGAAGAAGGCCGCGGTGTAGCCGAAGTCCACGCGCAGCACGCGCGACATGTCCATCGTCACCTCGGTGCGCGGCGTAGCGTAGGCGTTGAGGTCGGCGACCTGGTTCGCGCTCGCCGCCGAGAGCACGCCCTTCAGCTGGTAGCCGTGCTCGGAGCTCGCCGCGGCGGCGGGCTCCGGGGCCTTCTCGGGCACGCTCTTGGCGGCCGAGGTGGCCACCGTGTTCACGTACGCCTCCCAGTTGGGCGGCGAGATCTCGAAGGCCACTGCGTACTCGAGGCCGAGGTCCTCGAACTCCTGCATCTTGCCCTGCAGGATCAGCAGCTCGAAGAGCAGCATCCAGTAGGGCTTCTGCTCGCCGGCAGGCAGCTCGTTGAAGGCCGCGCGCAGCACCTTCTCGAGCGCTTCGAAGTTGTTGAACCACATCGGCAGCCGGCGCTTGCGCAGCTTCATGAGGGCGGCGGCGAGCAATGTCGCCTCCTCGCCCGAGATCGCGGTGATCTTCGCGACGTCGAGCCGCACGGTGCCCTGCGACTCGGCGAAGGTGGCGAACTTGTCGATCTCGCCGGCGAGATCGCCGGAGGGCGAGGGCTTCAGCGCGAAGAAGTCCTTGCGCTCGCGGCTCTGCGCGCGGCGCGGATCGTTGGCCGCCTCGGTGCCGCTCTCGGCCCACGCCGGCGGCGACTGCTCGAACTTCACCGTGAAGAGCATGGACAGCGCATCGAAGTCGGCGCGGTTCTGCGCGGCCTGGTGCAGGTCGAAGAGCATGAGCCACGCCTGCTTGTTGTTGCGCCCCGCCGCGTCCTTGATCTCGGCCTTGAGCAGGCCCGCGGCGGCGCCGGCGTGGTTCGCCGCATAGAGCACGGCGGCTTCCTGCGGCGTGGGCAGCGGCGCGGAGTGATATTCCTCCGAGCCCAGCCGCCCGGGGACCCGCGCGGCAGGGGGCCGGATGTTGCTCGCCGAGCTTCCGGATGCGGGGGTCGCCATCTATGCGCCGTCGATGTGGGGTCCCGGCCCGGTTCGAGCGCCGGGCATGGGGCAGGCTGAATTATAAACCGGGGTACCGGGTCGGGACAGGGAGAAACGCGGGTGCCGGCCGCTGAAAAATCAGGGTTTTTTCCGTCAGGCCACGCAGTAGGCGAGGCCTTCCTCGAACAGGCGCCTGGGGAGCTTGCGGCCGATGAACACCATCACGCTCTCGCGCGCCTCGCCCGGCGCCCACTCCTTGCCCGGCGTGCCGCCCATCAGCATGTGCACGCCCTGGAAGATCATGCGGCGCGGCTCGCCCTGCACGTTGAGCACGCCCTTGTAGCGCAGCAGGTCCTCGCCGTAGTTCTGCACCATGAGCGAGAGGAAGGTCTCGATCTTCTCCATGTGCAGCGGCCGCGCGTCCCTCCAGACGAACGAGGCGACCTCGTCGTCGTGCTCGTGGTAGTCGCTGGTGAGGAAGTCCGGGGCGAGCTCGAGGACCGCGTTGAGGTTGAAGCCGCGGATGTCCAGGATCTCCTTGATGTCCGCGTTGCCCATGTGCACCTTCGCCTGGTGGGCCCGCGGGTTCATCTGCCTCAGGCGGCGCATGAGCGCTTCCACCTTCGAGGTGTCCTCCACCAGGTCGGTCTTGGAGAGCAGGATGCGGTCCGCGAATCCGATCTGGCGGCGCGCCTCGTCGTGCTCGTCCAGCTGCTTGTCGGCGTGCTTGGCGTCGACGACGGTCACCACCGCGTCCAGCAGGTACTGGTTGTGGATGCCCTCGTCCATGAAGAACGTCTGCGCGACCGGGCCGGGATTGGCGAGGCCGGTGGTCTCGATGATCACGCGGTCGAACTTGAGCTGGCCCTTGCTGCGCTTCTCGCCGAGCTCGCCCAGGATGCGCACCAGGTCGCCGCGCACGGTGCAGCACACGCAGCCGTTGTTCATCTCGACGATCTGCTCCTGCTTGTCCTCCACCAGGATCTCGTTGTCGATGCCGGTCTCGCCGAACTCGTTCTCGATCACCGCGATCTTCTCGCCGTGCTGCTCGTGCAGGATGCGGTTCAGGAGCGTGGTCTTGCCCGCCCCCAGGAAGCCGGTGAGGATGGTGACGGGAATCAGGTCCTGGTTCTCGGCGGCTGCGGCCATGGCTACCTCGGAATCGACGGGCGGAAGGAGTTCAAGATCGGGGCGGCTGCCGATTCTTCAAGGTCCCGCCCGATGAAGACGAGGCGGGTGCGGCGGTCGGCATCGGGCCATGCCGCGAGCCTCGCCGCAGGATACAGCGTGTGCTGCACCGCGTGCACGGCCCGCGGGCCGGGCTCGCCCGCGACGTTGACCAGCCCCTTCATGCGCAGGATGCGATCGCCCAGCAGCTCCAGCAGCGCCTCCATGGCCGATTCGAAATCTTCCCACGCGAAGGGTTCCGCGGCGCTCCAGGCGAAGGAGCGGATGCGCGGGTCGTGGCGCGCGGCGCCGCCGTCCACGCGCGCGTACGCCCCGGCGTTGAGCCATCCGGTGGGGTCGGCGAGGCGTCCGTCGGCGCGGTAGAGGCCCGTGTCGAGCAGGGCGGCCGCATCCGGCGCGCTGGCGAGGCTGGAATGCACGCGCGTGGCGCCGGGATTGAGCGCGGCGAGGCGCGTCTCGAGGGCGGCCAGCGCGTCGTCGGCGGCCAGGTCCACCTTCGTCACCACGAGACGGTCGGCCATCGCCGCCTGCTTCACCGCCTCGGGATAGGTGTCGAGGGCCGCCATGCCGTGCACCGCGTCCACCGTCGTCACCACGCCCGCGAGCGAGTAGCGCGCCGCCACCGCGGGCATCTCGATCAGCGTGGCGAGCAGCGGGGCCGGGTCCGCGAGCCCCGAGGTCTCGATCAGCGCGCGCGTGAACGGCGCGATCGCGCCCGCGGCGCGCTGGAAGTGCAGCTCGCGCAAGGCACCGAGCAGCTCGCCCGCCACCCGGCAGCAGATGCAGCCCGACGGCAGCACGATCACGTTCTCGCTCGCCCGGCGCACCAGGTGGTGGTCGATGGGGATCTCGCCCCACTCGTTCACGATCACCGCGGTGGCCGTGTAGCGCGCATCGGCGAGGAGCGCGTTCGCGAGCGTGGTCTTGCCGCTGCCGAGGAAGCCGGTGAGCACCGTCACCGGCGTGATGGCGCTCACCGGGCTCCTAGGCCTTGCGGCGCCGGGCGCGCGGATGCGCCGCGTCGTAGACCTTGGCGAGGTGCTGGAAGTCGAGGTGCGTGTAGACCTGCGTCGAGGCGATGCTCGCGTGCCCCAGCATCTCCTGCACGGCGCGCAGGTCGCCCGAGGACTGCAGCACGTGCGAGGCGAACGAGTGGCGCAGCATGTGCGGGTGCACGTCGGCCTCGATGCCGGCGGCGAGCGCCCAGCGCTTGATGCGCCGCTGCACGTCGCGCGGCGTGGCGCGCAAGCCCGCGCGCCCGACGAAGAGCGCGCGCTCGCTGTCCCTGGCGAGCCTTGCGCGCGCCGGCAGCCACGCGGCGAGCGCCGCCAGCGCGTGCCGGCCCACGGGCACGATGCGCGTCCTGGCGCCCTTGCCCGTCACGCGCGCCTCGCCGGTGGCCGCGTCGACGGCGCCCACGTCGAGCCCCGTGAGCTCCGAGACGCGCAGCCCGCACGAGTAGGCGAGCTCGAAGAGCGCGCGGTCGCGCAGCCCCAGGTCCGTGGTGTCCGCGATGGCGACCAGGCGCACCGCCTCGTCGGGAGAGAGCGCCTCGGGGAGCTTCTTCGGGCCGCGCGGCGCGCGCACGCCGACGCATGGGTTGGACGGCGCCTCGCCGTGGCGCACCAGCCACGCGTAGAAGCCGCGCCAGGCGGAGAGCACGCGCGCGAGCGAGCGGGGTGCCAGGCCCTGCCCGTGCAGGGTGGCTACGAAGCGGCGGATGTCGTGGCCGGTGAGCGCGGCGAGCGCGCGATCGCCCGCGAGCGAGGCGAGCAGCCGCGCGTCGCGGCCGTACGCGGCGAGCGTGTGCGCCGCGAGGCGCCGGCCGCTGCGCAAATCATCCAGGTAGCGCTCGAGCGCGCTCGCCGGCCGCGCAGCGCGTGTCCTAGTCGGCGTGCTCACGGGCCGGGGTGAGGTGGCGCCACAGCGCCGCGCTCACCAGCTCGCCGATGCGCGCGAGATAGAGCGTGCCCATCTCGGGATAGAAGCGTTTCGGGTCCTCGGAGGCCAGCGCCACCACGCCGAACGTATGGCCTTCGCGCTTCAACGCCACCATCGCGAACGACTTGAGATGCGGCGCGGCCTCCCCGAACCACGACTGGCTCTCGTAGACCGGGTGGTGCCCGCAGTAGGGCGCGGCCATCTGCTCGACGAAGCCGCGGATCTCGGGCGCCACCAAGGCGAACTCGCGCATCTCGGAGTTCTCCTCGGCCACGTTCCACAGGCGCACCGCGACGTGGGGCACCGCGAAGTGGTCGAGGAGGTCGAGGTAGAGCGTATCCAGGGAGGCATCCAGGCTCGCGCACTCCACCAGGCGGCAGGCGAGGCGATGGACCTTCTCGCCCGCGGCGTCGTTCTCCTCGCCGAACTGGATCAGCTCGTGCAGCTTGTCCTCGAGCAGCTTCGACTTCTCGCGCAGCGCCACCAGCTGGCGCTCGCCGATCGAGACGGCGCGCCCGCCGTGCGGGTGCGGGATCTGCAGGTTCATGAGGACCTCGACGTGGTTCTCGAAGAAACCCGGGTTCTGCTTGAGGAATTCCGCCACCTGGTCGGACGTGAGCAAAGTCGGTGCCTCGCTGTTCTGGTTATTCCGCGCGCGAGAGGTCGGTCTCGCCGTCGAAGACGCGCACGGCGTCGCCCGTCATCATAACGGGGGCCGCGGCGTTCGTCTTGCCGGGCCAGCGGATCACGAGGTCGCCGCCGCGCGTTGTCACGCGCACCGTCTCGTCGAGCAGGCCGCGCCGGATGCCCGCTACCACCGCCGCGCAGGCGCCCGTGCCGCACGCGAGCGTCTCGCCGGCGCCGCGCTCCCAGACGCGCAGCTTCACGTGCGCGCGCGAAAGGATTTGCATGTAGCCCGCGTTCACGCGGTTGGGGAACGCGGGATGATGCTCGAGGAGCGGGCCCTGCGTGGCCACGGGCGCGCGCTCCACGTCCGCCACGACTTGCACCACATGCGGGTTGCCCATGGAGAGCACGCTCGCCTCGATCGCGACACCCGCCACCGTGAGCGGATATACGAGCTGCATTTGCTGCGCATGGAACGGCACCTCGCGCGGCTCGAAGCGCGGCGCGCCCATGTCCACGCTCACCTGGCCCGAAGCCTCGATGCGCGGCGCGATCACGCCGCTCGCGGTCTCGACGCGGATCTCGCGCTTCGCGGTGAGGCCCTCGTCCAGCACGAAGCGCGCGAAGCAGCGCGCGCCGTTGCCGCATTGCTCGACCTCGCCGCCGTCGGCGTTCCAGATGCGGTAGCGGAAATCGTTGGCGGGATCGGCGGCGCGCTCGACCACCAGCACCTGGTCGCAGCCGATGCCGAAGTGGCGATCGGCGATGGCGCGCACCCGCGCGGGCGTGAGCGCGACCTCCTGGCGCACGCCGTCGAAGACCACGAAGTCGTTGCCCTGTCCCTGCATTTTCGCGAAGCGCAGCCGCGTGCTCATAGGTAAATTCTACCGCCTGTGGACGTGCCCCGAACACGCATATCGATGACATAATTCCCGGTCCCGCGCACGCCGTTCCCCTCGCGCGATTCTGTTACCCCTCCCACGAGGATTCCCGCGATGAAGGAAAACAAGGAAACCCAGCTTGCGGCGTTGATCGCGCAAGCACGAGGCCGACATCCTCGCCGAGTGGCTGAAGGCGCAGCTCGCACGCGCGGACGCGCCGCGACCAGCTCCACGAGGCCGAGATGCGCACCACCTCGAAGGAATTCCTCGCCGCGATGGTCGAGGCGATGAACGCGACGGGCTCCGTCGACATGCGCACCGGCGAGTGGTCCAAGGTGCGCGACCTGCTCACCGAGATTTCCCACACGCGCGCCGCGCAGGGCTTCTCGGCCGACCGAGACCGCCACCTTCGTGCTCTCGCTGAAGGAGCCGCTCTTCGCGCGCCTGCGCAAGGACGTCACCGAAGCGCGCCAGCTCGCCGACGAGATGTGGATCGCCACGCTGCTCCTGGACGAGCTGGCCCTCTTCACCACGGAGTCCTACCAGAAGGCGCGCGAGGAGGTGATCTCGCGCCAGCAGCGCGAGCTGCTGGAGCTGTCCACGCCGGTGGTCAAGCTGTGGGACGACATCCTCGCGCTGCCGCTCATCGGCACGCTCGACAGCGGCCGCACGCAGGTGGTGATGGAGAGCCTGCTCCAGAAGATCGTCGAAACCGGCGCCTCGATCGCCATCATCGACATCACCGGCGTGCCGACCGTGGACACGCTGGTGGCGCAGCACCTGATGAAGACGGTGGCCGCCGCGCGCCTCATGGGCGCCGACTGCATCATCAGCGGCATCCGCCCGCAGATCGCGCAGACCATCGTGCACCTGGGCGTCGACCTCTCGGCGGTGACCACCAAGGCGAGCCTCGCCGACGCCTTCCGGGTCGCGCTCAAGCGCACCGGAGCCTCGGTGACCAAGTTGCAGAAGGCGCAGGCGGAGCCCGACGGCCGCGCCCACGGCGACTCCGGCCGCCTGACGCGATGGAACGCATCCCGATCCTGCGCATGGGCCGCATCCTGCTGGTCACCATCCAGGTGGACATGCACGACCAGCTCGCGCTGCAGCTCCAGGACGACCTCACCGCGCGCATCGTGCGCGACCGCGCCACCGGGCGTGCTGATCGACATCTCGTCGCTCGACGTCGTGGACTCGTTCATCGGCCGCATGATCAGCAACATCGCCGCGCATGTCGCGCGTGCTGGATGCGCGGACCGTGGTGGTCGGCATGCAGCCCGCCGTGGCCATCACGCTGGTGGAGCTCGGCCTGTCGCTCGAGGGCGTGCGCACCGCCTTGAACGTCGAGAAGGGCATGGCGCTGCTGCAGGAGGCCGCGGCATGAGCTGTCGGCCTCGGCCCGCGCATTGAACGCCACGGGCCGCCTCGAGGGCCAGGAGGAGGTTGCGCTCAGGAGCGGCGAGGACGTGGTGCGCCTGAGGAAGGCGGTGCGCGACCGCGCCGTGGCGCTCGGCTTCAGCCTCGTCGACCAGACCAAGATCGTCACGGCGGCGAGCGAGCTGGGCCGCAACACCATCCAGCACGGCCGCGGCGGGCGCGCGCAGGTGGCCGAGCATCTCCGACGCCGCGCCGCAAGGGCATCCGCCTCGAGTTCCTCGACGACGGCCCCGGCATCGCCGACATCGAGCAGGCACTGGTGGACGGCTTCTCCACCGGCGGCGGCCTGGGGCTGGGGCTGGGCGGGCGCCAAGCGGCTATCGAACGAGTTCGAGATCGAGTCGACGCCCGGCAAGGGCACGCGCGTTGCGATCGTGCGCTGGAAGCCGCTATGAATCATGGCGATTTCTCCGTCGCGGCCACCGAGTCGAGCCACGTCGCCGCCGCCCGCAGCGCCGCCCAGCGCCTCGCCCAGCGGCCTGGAGTTCGACGCCACGCGCGCCGGGCGCGTGGCCATCGTCGTCACCGAGGCGGTCACCAACATGCTGAAGCACGCCGGCGGCGGCACGCTCGCGGTACGCAGCTTCGCGTGGGGCGGTGCGATCGGCATCGAGGTGCTCGCGATCGACTCCGGCCCCGGCATGCGCGACTTCGCCGGCAGCGCGCGCGACGGCGTTTCCACCACCGGAACGCCAGGGCAGCGGCCTGGGCGCCATGCGCCGGCTCTCCGACGAGTTCGACGCCTGGTCGCATCCGGGGCACGGCACCATCGTGCGCATGATGCTGTGGGACCGCACGGCGCCCACGGAGCGACCCAGCCACCAGGTGGGCGCGGTGAGCATCGCCCAAGCCCGGCGAGACGGTCTGCGGGGATGCCTGGGGCGTGGCCTTCCACCCCCGCGGCGCCACCTTCCTGGTGGCCGACGGCCTGGGCCACGGTCCCGACGCGAGCCGTGCGGCCACCGCCGCGGTCGAGGTGCTGGAGAGCCATCCCGGACGACGCGGCGGCCCGCATCCTCGATCTCGCCCACGGCAAGCTGCGTCCTACACGCGGCGCGGCCATCGCGGTGATGCGCCACGACGTGCGACGCCGGCGAGGTGGTCTACGCCGGCATCGGCAATATCTGCCGGCACGCATCCTCGGGACCCCGCGCCGCTCCATGGTGTCTCACAATGGAATCGTCGGGCACAACGTCCACAAGATCGCAGGAGTACCATTATGCTTGGCCGGCGGACGCGCTATGGTGGCGCACTCCGACGGGCTGGCAACGCAGTGGGATCTCGGCCCGTACCCCGGGATCGCCGAGTGCCACCCGGCGCTCATCGCCGCGCATGCTCGTACCGGGAGCACGCCCGCGGCGCGCGACGAGTGCACCGTGCTGGTCGCACGGCCGATGCGACTACGGGACCACGATGACCATCCGCCTGCTCACCTACGCGCTCAACGTGCAGTCCGACGTCGTGGGCGCCCGGCAGCGCGCGCGCCAGATCGCTTCAGCTCCTCGGCTTCGACGACCGCCAGCAGACGCAGATCGCGACCTCGGTGTCGGAGATCGCGCGCAACGCCTTCCGCTACGCCGGCGGCGGCAGGGTCGAGTTCGAGGTGGAGGGCGAGACCGCGCCGCAGGTGCTGGTGGTGCGCGTGAGCGACGACGGCCCGGGCATCGACGACCTGGACGAGGTGATGGGCGGCACCTACCGAGTCGCAGACCGGCATGGGCATCGGCCTCATCGGCTCGCAGCCGCCTCATGGACCGCTGGGACATCCACTCCGTACCCGGCCGCGGCACCGTGGTGACGCTCGGCAAGCTCCTGCCCGAGGGCGACGCCGCTGCGTCACGCCGCGCGGCGGCGGGCAAGCTCGTCGCGAAGCTGGGCGCGCTGCCGCAGCGCCACCTCGCATCTCGGAGATGCAGTCGCAGAACGCGGAGCTGCTCGCGCACGCTCGCCGACCTGCAGGAGAAGCAGGATCGCCTGCTCGAGATGGCGCGCGAGCTCGAGGACACCAACCGCGGCGTGGTGGCGCTCTACGCGGAGCTGGACGAGAAGGCCGACGCACCTGCGCCGCGCCGACGAGATGAAGAGCCGGTTCCTCTCCAACATGAGCCACGAGTTCCGCACGCCGCTCAACTCGATGCGCGCGCTCTGCGCGGCTGCTGCTCGGGCACGATCGACGGCCCGCTCACCACCGAGCAGGAGACGCAGGTGCGGTTCATCGCCAAGGCGGCCGAGGACCTCTCGGAGCTGGTGAACGACCTGCTGGACCTCGCCAAGATCGAGGCCGGCAAGATCGAGGTGCGGCCCGCGCGACGTTCGAGGTGGCCGAGCTGTTCAGCGCGCTGCGCGGAATGCTGCGCCCGCTGCTCGTGAGCGACACGGTGACCTGGTGTTCGAGGAGCCCGACGGCATCCCGCCGCTCGTACACCGACGAGAGCAAGGTGTCGCAGATCCTGCGCAACTTCATCTCCAACGCGCTCAAGTTCACCGAGCGCGGCGCGGTGCGCGTCGCGGCCCGGCACGATGCGGCGACCGGCGAACGTCACCTTCGCGGTGCCCGACACCGGCATCGGCCTCGCGCTCGAGGACCGCGAGATGATCTTCGAGGAGTTCACGCCAGGTCGCCGAGCCGCTTGCAGCGGCGCGTGAAGGGCACCGGCCTGGGGCTGCCGCTCTGCCGCAAGCTGGCGACGCTGCTGGGCGGCGAGGTCTCGTCGAAAGCGAGCCGGGCAAGGGCTCCACGTTCTACGCGAGCGTGAAGTGCACGTACGTGCCCGAGCCGGGCATGCCGGACAGCGCGCGCGAGGGAGTCGCGAGCATGCCGGCCGACGGCGAGTGGGTGCTGGTGGTCGAGGACGACGAGACCACGCGCATGCTCTACGAGAAGTACCTGCAGCGGCACGCGAGTTCAGGCCCGTGGCGCGTGGCCACCCTCGCCGCCGCGCGCGAGCTGCTGCAAATCAGCCGCCCGAGCGCCGTGGTGCTGGACATCCTGCTGCCGGGCGAGGAGCACCAGACGTGGCGCTGGCTCGCCGACTCCAAGGCCTCGGACGCCGCGATGCCGGTGATCGTCGCGAGCGACGTCGGGCGACGACCGCAAGGCGATCTCGCTGGGCGCCGACGCCTACCTCGCCAAGCCGGTCGATCGCGCGCGGCTCCTGGCCGAGCTGGAGCGCGTGACGGTGCAGCCCAGCGACCGGCGTGGCGCTCATCATCGACGACGACGAGGCCGCGCGCTACGTGCTGCGCCGCTCGTTGCGCGCGGCGATGAAATTCCAGGAGGCGCACGACGGCCCCAGCGGCCTCGCCGCCGCCACGCGCCTGCGCCCGCAGGTGATCTTCCTCGACCTCTCGATGCCGGGCATGAACGGCGACGAGGTCCTCGATCGCCTGAAGGCCGATCCCGCCACCGCCGCCATCCCGGTGATCATCGTCACCTCGCACGAGATCGACGCCGTGCTGCGCGAGCGCCTCGCGGGCCACGCGCGCGCCATCCTGCAGAAGAAGGACCTGTCGATCGAGACGCTGGCCCGCACGATCGAGACGATCCCGCCGGGGGGGCGCCGCAATGAGCGCCAGGGCGAGCTGATCCTCAACGTCGACGACAACGACGCCAACCGGTACGTGAAGAGCCGCATCCTCATCGGGGCGGGCTTCCAGGTGGTGGAGGCGGCCACGGGCGCCGCGATGCGCCGGCTCATCGCCGAGCGCTCGCCGGACCTGGTGCTCCTCGACGTGAAGCTGCCCGACGCCAACGGCCGCGCGCTCTGCATCGAGATCAAGGCGGACCCGGAGACGGCGCAGGTCGTGGTGCTGCAGACCTCCGCCTCGCACGCCGATACCGCAAACCGCGTGGCCTCCCTCGAGGCCGGCGCCGACGGCTACCTGGTCTACCCGATCGAGCCCGAGGAGCTGGTGGCGAACGTGAAGGCGCTCCTGCGCATGCGCCGCGCCGAGCGCGACCGCGCGGCGGCCCTCGAGCAGCTGCGCGACGCCGACCGTCGCAAGGACGAGTTCCTCGCCATGCTCGCGCACGAGCTGAGGAATCCCCTGGCGCCGATCCGCAACGCGGTCGAGATCCTGCGCGTGTCCGACGACCGCGCGGTGCGCGAGCGGGCGCGCGAGATGGTGGGCCGCCAGGTGCAGCACCTCGCGCGGCTGGTGGACGACCTGCTCGACGTCTCGCGCATCACCACGCGCAAGATCGCGTTGAAGCGCAGCGTGGTGCGCGCTCGCCGCGCTCATCGAGGCCGCGGTGGAGATCGGGCGTCCGGTGCTCGACGCGCAGCACCACGAATTCTCCCTGGTGGTGCCGCCGGAAGACATCTGGCTCGAGGTGGACGCCGTGCGCCTCGCCCAGGCGATCGGCAACCTGCTGCACAACGCCGCCAAGTTCACGCCGCAGCACGGCCGCATCGGGCTCACCGCCGAGCGGCGCGCTGGCGAGCTCGTGATCACGGTCGAGGACAACGGCGTGGGCATCGCGCCCGAGATCATGCCCTCGGTGTTCGACCTCTTCACGCAGGGCGAGCGCTCGCTCGACCGCGCGCAGGGCGGGCTCGGCATCGGGCTCTCGCTCGTGAAGGGGCTGGTCGAGATGCACGGCGGGCGCGTGACGGCGCGCGAGCCCCGGCGCGGGCGCGGGCAGCACGTTCACCATCGTGCTGCCGCTCGAGCGCCTCGAGGTGTCCGGCGCCGAAGCTGCGCCGCGGCGGCCCGTCCGTCCACCCACGACGCGCGGCGCATCCTGGTGGTCGAGGACAACGCCGACGCGGCCGAGTCCATGCGCATGCTGCTCGACGGCATCGGCCACCAGGTCACGGTGGTGAACGACGGCAGCGCGGCGGTGGCGGCGGCGCGGGCGTTCCGTCCCGACGTGGTGCTGCTCGACATCGGGCTGCCGGGCATGGACGGCTTCGAGATCGCCTCGGCGTTGCGCGCGCTGCCGGAGACCAGCCGCGCGCACCTGATCGCGGTGAGCGGCTACGGCCAGGACAAGGACCGCGCGCTCTCGGCGCAGGCGGGCTTCGACCTGCACCTGGTGAAGCCGGTGGATCCCAGCCGCCTTGCCGAGGCGATCGACGCGGCGGACTGATCAGGCGCGCTTGTAGGGCGAGGGCTCGCCCTCGGGCCGCGTCTTGAAGCGCTTGTGGGCCCAGAAGTATTGCTCGGGCATCTCGCGCACGCGCTCCTCGATGAACGCGTTCATGCGCCGCACGTCGGCCTCCACGTCGCCGGTCGGATAGTCCTTCCATTCCGGGTAGAAGCGCACCACGTAGCCGTCGCCCACCTGGCGCGTGATCACCGGGATCACCGCGGCGTCGGCGAGCCTCGCCAGGCGCGGCAGCGTGGTGATGGTGGCGGTCTGCACGCCGAAGAAGGGGACGAAGATCGCGTCGCGCCGCCCGAAGTCCATGTCCGGCAGGAAATAGAACGGCTTGCCGCTCTTGATCACGCGGATCACCGAGCGCAGTCCCTCCTGGCGGCTCACCAGGTGCGGAGCGCCGAAGCGCGTGCGCGCCTTGAGGAACACGCGGTCGACGCGCGGGATTCTTCTGCCGGCTGTAGATGCTCGCGGTGCCCGGGTATTCGTAGGCGACGCGGATGCCGCCCATGTTGAGGCCGATGAAGTGGGGCGCCAGCGCGATGATCGGGCGGCCCGCGGCGGCCTTGAGGTGCTCCATGCCCTCGACGCGGATCAGGCGCAGCAGCTGCTCGTCCGTTCCCCACACCATGATCGAGAGCTCGAGCGCGTTGCGGCCCAGCATCTTGAAGTGCTTGAGCCCGATGGCATGGCGCTCGCGCTCGGTGAGGTGCGGGAAGCAGAGCGCGAGGTTGATGCGCGTCACGCGCCCGCGCCCGAAGCGGTAGAGGATCGCGCCCAGGCCCGCGCCCAGCGCTCCGATCCACTTCATCGGCAGGAAGTGCACGAGCCACAGGACGAAGACGCCCAGTTGCGTGCCGAGCTTGCCCAGGACATTCATGGCGCGATTCTACCGGCGCGCTTCAGGCCGGCCGCGCGATCATGAGCCAGATCACGACGGCGAGCGCCACGAACGCGGGCCAGCCGAGCGCGAACCACCACTGGCGAGGCGGCGGTAGTCGCCATCCAGCGCGGTTCCGGCCGCGGCCGCGCTTCGCGCAAGGTCGCGCAGGCGCCGCTGGATGAAGACCACCGGCACCCAGCAGGCGCCCGCCAGCAGGTACAGCAGGACCGAGGCCACGATCCAGCGCGAGCCGAGGGGGTAGCCCGCGACGTGCGCCAGCGCCATCCCGGTGATCGGCTGCAGCACGACGGCGGGCAGCGTGAATGCATAGTCGGCGATCACGGTGACGCGCGCGGCTGCGGCGATCGGTGCGCGCATCGCCGGTGCGGTGCGCCATCCAGAAATGGAATGCCGTGCCGAGCCCGGTCCCGAACAGCACCGTCGCGCCGACCACGTGGGCCCACTTGAGCGCGATGTAGATCTCGGCCATCAGCGCGCTTTCACGAGGGCGGCGACGGCGATCAGCACGGCGGCGATCGCCAGCAGCACGAGCACGAGGCCCAGCAAGGGCGGCACGAAGTAGAGGCGCGCATGCCAGCGATCCTGCGCGTGCGCCGGATGGCGCGCCAGCGCCGCGCGCCATCCCATGCACGGGAATCCGATCGCGCGTTCGAACGCGGCGTAGTCGCCGGTGTTGCCGTGCTCGAGCTGCGCCAGCGCGGTGGAGTTGAGCGGGCCGCCGGCGAGGTCGCCGATGCGCGCCGCCACCCGCACCAGCGCGCGCGGGACGACGACCACGGGCGCTGCCGCGAGGCCCAGCCAACGGCGGTAATCCACGAGGATCTCGCGCAGCGTCACGGTCTCCGGCCCGACCGGATCGAGCGTCGTTCCCACCAGCGCGTCGGACTCCAGGGCTTGCACGACGACCCGCGCCAGGTCGTCGACGTGGATGGGCTGGAACGCGTGCCTGCGCCCGCGGGAACGGGAACGAGAGGGGCAGCGCGGCGATGCCGCGGAAGAGCGCGGTGCCGCCGTGAGCGCCGCGCGCGTGCACGAGCGAGGGGCGCAGCACCACCCATTCGAGGCGCGACGTGCGCAGCGCCTCTTCACCGGCGAGCTTGGTCGCGGCATAGCCCGTGCCCGCGTCGGCATCGCGCTGATCGCCGATATCAGCACCACGCGCCGCACGCCCGCGGCCTCGCACGCGCGGTAGAGCGCGGCGGGCCCGCGGTGATGGATGGCTTCGCCCGATTGCGCTCCGCGGTCCTGCAGGATGCCTGCGCAGTTCACGACGGCCTCGATGCCCTGCAGGCGCGGTATCCACGTCTGCCGGATCGAGGTCGCGGGCGAGATCGACCTGCAGCGCACGCTCGCGCGCGAAAGGCGGCGCGGCGTGCAGACGGTGAACCGCGGGCACGACGGAGTGGCCGCGCGCTTCGAGCGCGGCGAAGAGCTCCCGGCCGATGAATCCCGATGCGCCGAGGAGCAGGACGCGCATCGCCTAGCGCGGGACGCCGGGCACTTCGGGTGCCGCGGGCGCGGGCGGCGCTCCCGCGGGGCGCTTGTAGCGGTTGTAGCCCCACAGGAACTGCTCGGGGCACTCGCGCACGAGGGTCTCGACCATCTCGTTCACGCGCCGGGCGGCCGCGCGCCGATCCTCCGGCAGCGGCTCGTCGAGCGGTTTCAGGTGCAGGCGGTAACCCGTGCCGCCCGGCAGGCGCTCGGCGTAGCAGAAGACGACGGCCGCGCCGGTGGCCTGCTGCAGGCGCGCGACGAGCGTCATGGTGTACGCCGGGCGGCCGAAGAAATCGGCCCACTCGCCGTCGCCCTGGCCCGGCACCTGGTCCGGAAGGACTATGGTGCAGCCGCCGCGCTTCAGGTGCTTCAAGACCATGCGCACGCCCGCGACGGTGGCGGGCGCCACGTTGCTGCCGTCGGGCGCGGCGCCGCGGTTGCGCCCCTCGCGCAGCAGCTGGTCGATGGAGTCGATCTTGTGCGGGCGGTACATGGCGAGGATGGGCAGCCGCGTCCACAGGTAGCGGCCCGCGATGTCGTAGGCGCCGAGGTGCGGCGTCACGAAGAGGATCGGGCGGTCGCCTTCGCGCAGCCGCAACATCTCCTCCCAGCCGATGCGCTCACGGATCAGGCCCGCCACGTCATCGGGACGGAACAATGCCCAGGCAATCTCGGTCGCGCTCTTGCCGATCTCGCCGGCATTGGCCCGCGCCATGCGTGCGTGCTCCGCGCGCGAGGACGGGATGCCGCTCGCCTGCAGGTTCTGCCGCAGCCGCCGCCGATAGCGCGGGGAGGCCCGGTAGACGAGGCGGCCGAGGAAGGCGCCGAGGGCGTGGTTGGCGCCCAGCGGCAGGCGGGCGAGCAGGCGGAAAAGCAGCTTCAAATGAGTGCCGGCTCCGGGCCGGTCTTTGATAAAATAGCCGGCTATTGCGCTAGCGCGACTGTGGGGTGATCCCGATGAAGAAAGAGTTCCTGTTCACGTCCGAATCCGTTTCCGAAGGCCACCCCGACAAGGTCTCGGACCAGGTCTCGGACTCGATCCTCGATGCCATTCTAGCCCAGGACCCGAAGAGCCGAGTCGCCGCGGAAACGCTGTGCAACACCGGCCTCGTGGTGCTGGCGGGCGAGATCACGACCAACGCCAACGTCGACTACATCGGTGTCGCGCGCGATGCCATCAAGCGCATCGGCTACGACAACACCGACTACGGCATCGACTACAAGGGCTGCGCGGTGCTGGTGGCCTACGACAAGCAGAGCCCCGACATCAAGCAGGGCGTGGACCACGCGCAGGACGACCCCCTGAACCAGGGCGCCGGCGACCAGGGCCTCATGTTCGGCTACGCGTGCGACGAGACGCCGGTGCTGATGCCCGCGCCGATCTACTACGCGCACCGCCTGGTCGAGCGCCAGGCGATGCTGCGCAAGGACGGGCGCCTGCCGTGGCTGCGTCCCGACGCGAAGAGCCAGGTCACGATGAAGTACGTGGACGGCAAGCCCGTCGAGATCGACACCGTCGTGCTCTCCACGCAGCACGCGCCCGAGATGTCGGACGGCAAGCACATGAGCAAGGAAGCGATCGAGGCGGTGATCGAGACGATCATCAAGCCCGTGCTGCCGAAAGAGATGCTGAAGAACGTGAAGTACCTGGTGAACCCCACCGGCCGCTTCGTGGTCGGCGGACCGCAGGGCGATTGCGGACTCACCGGTCGCAAGATCATCGTCGACACCTACGGCGGC
This sequence comes from uncultured beta proteobacterium, assembly GCA_963827425.1. Taxonomy (GTDB): domain Bacteria; phylum Pseudomonadota; class Gammaproteobacteria; order Burkholderiales; family Usitatibacteraceae; genus Usitatibacter. The sequence goes on from CAWHAQ010000005.1 coordinate 140,043, forward strand.
GCCTGCCCCCACGGCGGCGGCGCCTTCTCGGGCAAGGACCCGTCGAAGGTGGACCGCTCGGCCGCGTATGCCGCGCGCTACGTCGCGAAGAACGTGGTGGCCGCGGGCCTCGCGCGCCAGTGCCAGATCCAGGTGAGCTACGCGATCGGCGTGGCCAAGCCCATCAACGTCACGGTCTACACCGAAGGCACCGGCGTCGTTTCGGACGAGAAGATCGCCCAGCTCGTGCAGCAGCACTTCGATCTGCGCCCGCGCGGCATCGTGCAGATGCTGGACCTGCTGCGCCCGATCTACGCCAAGACCGCGGCCTACGGCCACTTCGGCCGCGAGGAGCCCGAGTTCTCGTGGGAGGCCACGGACAAAGCGGCGCTCCTGAGGGATGCGGCGGGATTGAAAGGTGAAGTGAAGCCCAAGGCGACTGCGGCCGCCGATTGATTCAGCCCTGGCCTCGGCCGGGGCTGACTTTCACCCGAAGTTGCGCGCGATCACCGGGGCCACGGCATCCAATGCCGCGGCCCTTTTTGCGATCGCGACGAGCTTCGGCGCGTGCTTCGCGAACCACAGCACGCCGGGCGCCAGCGCGTCATCGACGCGAGGTAGAGGTCGAGCGCGCTGAAGCGATCGCCGAGGAACCATGGCGCACCGGCCATCGCCTCGACCTGCGTCCACAGCGCCTGCCGGTGCCGGTCCGTGGATTCGCGCAGCTGCTTCGCGCCCTCCTCGTTGGCGACCCACTTGGCCGGCTCGTCGCCGTACGTGAACGTCGGATAAACGGCGGCGACCAGGAACACGCTCCAGCGGTAGAACGCGGCGCGCGTCGCATCGCCCGGCGGCGGGATGAGCTTCGCGCCCGGCTCGAGGTCGTCAAGGTAATGGATCATCGCGAGGCTCTCGGTGAGCACGCGCCCGTCGGGCAGCACCAGCGCGGGCACCTGCGCCAGCGGGTTCACCTCGATCAGGCGCGCGCGCGTGGGGCTCGCCGCCGAGTAGTCGACTTCCTCGCAGTCGAGCGGCACGCCGGCGAGCGCGAAGGCGCTCTCCACGATCGCGTTGCCGCAGCCCTTGCAGCCCAGAAGCAGGGGATTCTTCATGGGGTCCGTTCCGTGGTCCGGGGGAGCCACCGTAGCACGCGAGGCGGACAGAATCCGTCCTAATTGGCCGCACCGGATTGGAGTAAAATGCCTGTTCCCCGAGGAGCGTTGCAACGGAGCACATCCGCCAGGCTCGGGATACTATCGCAACGGCGCTCGTTGATCCGTGACCCGCTCACGGGGACGAGCGACGCGAACCTCTCTCCCCATGGCTTGTCACCCTTGACGAACGAAAGGGACTGCCCATGAACGCCCGCATCAAGCCCGCCGACTTCACCGACTTCAAGGTCGCCGACCTCAACCTCGCGGCGTGGGGCCGCAAGGAGATCGCCATCGCCGAGACCGAGATGCCCGGCCTGATGGCGATCCGCGACGAATACGCGAAAAGCCAGCCGCTCAAGGGCGCGCGCATCACCGGCTCGTTGCACATGACGATCCAGACCGCGGTCCTCATCGAGACGCTGGAAGCGCTCGGCGCCGAGATCCGCTGGGCCTCGTGCAACATCTTCTCGACCCAGGACCACGCCGCCGCGGCCATCGCCGCCACCGGCGTTCCCGTGTACGCCTACAAGGGCGAGACGCTCGAGGAATACTGGGAGTACACCCACCGCATCTTCGAGTGGGGCAAGGACGCCGACGGCAAGCAGAAGCACACCAACATGATCCTCGACGACGGCGGCGACGCCACGCTCCTGCTGCACCTGGGCGCGCGCGCCGAGAAGGATGCGTCGTGCCTCGGCAAGCCCACGAGCGAGGAGGAGACCGTGCTCTTCGCCGCCATCAAGGCGAGGCTCGCGAAGGAGCCCCACTGGTATTCGGAGGTCCTGAAGCATGTGAAGGGCGTGACCGAGGAGACCACCACGGGCGTGAAGCGCCTCTACCAGATGGCAAAGGACGGGCTGCTCAAGTTTCCGGCCATCAACGTGAACGACTCGGTCACCAAGAGCAAGTTCGACAACCTCTACGGCTGCCGCGAATCCCTGGTGGACGGCATCAAGCGCGCCACGGACGTGATGGTCGCCGGCAAGGTGGCCCTCGTGTGCGGCTACGGCGACGTGGGCAAGGGCAGCGCCCAGGCGCTGCGCGCGCTCTCGGCCCAGGTGTGGGTGACCGAGATCGACCCCATCTGCGCGCTGCAGGCCGCGATGGAAGGCTACCGCGTGGTGACCATGGACTACGCCTGCGACAAGGCCGACATCTTCGTCTCCGCCACCGGCAACTTCCAGGTGATCACCCACGCGCACATGAAGCGCATGAAGAACAACGCCATCGTGTGCAACATCGGCCACTTCGACAACGAGATCGACGTGGCGGGGTTGAAGCAGCACACGTGGGAGAACATCAAGCCCCAGGTGGACCACGTGATCTTCCCCGACGGCAAGCGCATCATCCTGCTCGCCGAGGGCCGCCTGGTGAACCTGGGCTGCGGCACGGGCCACCCGTCGTACGTGATGAGCTCGTCCTTCGCCAACCAGGTGATCGCGCAGATCGAGCTCTTCGCCAACAACGCGAAGTATCCGATCGGCGTCTACGTGCTGCCCAAGCACCTGGACGAGAAGGTGGCGCGCCTGCAGCTCGCGAAGCTGGGGGCGATGCTCACCGAGCTCACCGACGAGCAGGCGAAGTACATCGGGGTGAGCAAGGCCGGCCCGTACAAATCAGACCAATACCGGTACTAATGCCGATATCGGGAACGGCATTGGAGCGGACACCCGGTGCCGCTCAATGCCAGCGGGCAGGATCGGCGCTCGAGCGGACGTGTGGCGCCGCTCGCCGCCGGCGCGCAGTCGTCCTGCTCGCTGGTGTGCTGGTTGCGTGCACCTTCTCCGCGCGCGCGGAGGGGCTGCACGAGTCGGTGATGCAGGTGCCGGTGCCGATCGGCTTCGGTCTGCACGCGACGATCGAGGTCACGGTGTACAGGCCCGAGGGCGCCGGCCCGTTCCCGATCGCGGTGCTCTCGCACGGCAGCCCGCGCAACGCCGCGCAGCGCAAGAGCGCGGGCCGCCAGCGCCTCGCCGCGCAAAGCGAGCCCTTCGTCGCGATGGGCTTCGCGGTGCTGGTGCCCACGCGGCGCGGCTACGGCAATTCCGGCGGCGAGTGGGCCGAGGCCTACGGGAGTTGCTCGGCCCCGAACTACTACGAAGCGGGCCTCGAATCGGCGCGCGACCTCCGCGCGGCGGTCGATGCCGTGCGCGGCCAACCCTGGGCCGACGCGAAGCGCGTGGTGCTGGTGGGGCAATCGGCGGGCGGGTTCGCCTCCGTCGCCGCGTCGTCGCAATCCATGGACGGGCTCCTGGGCGTGGTCAACTTCGCGGGCGGGCGCGGCTCGCAGACCCCGGACCACGTGTGCGGCGAGGCCCGGCTGGTGGAGGCCATGGGCCGCTACGGCCGCACGGCGCGCGTGCCGGAGCTCTGGATCTACAGCGCCAACGACCATTTCTTCGCGCCGCCGCTCGCGCATCGCATGCACGCGGCGTTCGTGCAGGCGGGCGGCACGGCGGATTTCGTCGCGGCGCCCGAGTCGGGCATCGACGGCCACGGCTACTTCGTGCGCGGCATCGGCGATTGGACGCCGCGCGTGGCCGAGTTCGTGCGCCGCGTCGGCGCGGTGCGCTAGCCCATGGCCGCCGTCATGCCCGGGAAGCGCACCTTCAGCTTCGAGTTCTTCCCGCCCAAGACGCGCCGAGGGCATGGAGAAGCTGCGCGCCACGCGCCGCCAGCTGGCGCAGCTCGCGCCCACGTTCTTCTCCGTCACGTACGGCGCGGGCGGCACCACGCGCGAGGGCACCCTCGCGGCCGTGCTCGAGATCCGCGCCGAGGGGCAGAACGCCGCGCCGCACATCTCGTGCATCGCCAGCACGCGGGAGAGCTTGCGAGAGGTGATCGAGCAGTACAAGGCCAACGGCATTCGCCACATCGTGGCACTCCGCGGCGACCTGCCCTCGGGCCTCGCCGTGGCGGGCGAGTTCCGCTACGCCTCGGAGCTGGTGCGCTTCATCCGCGAGGAGACCGGCGACTGGTTCCACGTCGAGGTGGCGTGCTATCCGGAGTACCACCCGCAGGCCCGCAAGCCGGAGCACGACCTCGCCGCGTTCAAGGCCAAGGTGGACGCGGGCGCGAACGGCGCCATCACGCAGTATTTCTACAATGCCGACGCGTATTTCCACTTCGCCGAGCGCGCGCAGGCGATGGGCATCGACGATCCCGATCGTCCCCGGCGTGATGCCGATCAACAACTTCTCGCAGCTCGCGCGCTTCTCCGACGCGTGCGGGGCCGAGATCCCGCGCTGGCTGCGCCTGAAGCTCGAGGGCTACGGCGACGACACGGCCTCCATCAAGGCCTTCGGGCTGGACGTGGTGACCGACCTCTGCGACCGGCTGCTCGCCGGCGGGGCGCCGGGGCTGCATTTCTACACCCTCAACCAGGCCGGCCCCACCTCGACCATCTGGCAGCGCCTCGGGCTCTAGCGAAAAACGTACACTGGCGCTGTCCCGTCCGACCGTTACAATCGGCGAGCCCAACGCTACCGGAGCTGCGCCGTGACCCGGACGACCGAGCGACCGAACCGCGATGCCCACCGCGAGCGCTCCACGCTCGCCACCCAGATCCGCTCCCTGCCGCCCCACGAGGCCGCGGCCCTGGTCGAGCGGGCCGTGCCGGCCGAGGCGGTCGAGGCCCTGCTGCAGCTGAATCCGGCGATGGTGCAGGCGATCCTGCGCCAGCTCGACTCCGGCCCGCGCCGCTTCCTCACCGCCTCCGCGCCGCCCGACGTCGCCGAGCAGTGGAAGCGCAACATGCGCTACCCCGAGGACAGCATCGGCCGCCTCATGGAGCCGCCGCTCTCGGTGTTCCGTCCCGACATGTCCGTGGGCGACGCCATCGAGGCGCTGCGGCCGGTGGTGCGCTCGGCGTTCGTCACCTACGTGTACGTGGTCGACGCCGAGGGCCGCCTCGCGGGGCTGGTCACCATGCGCGACCTGCTCTTCGGCGAGCGCGGGGCGTGCCTTGCCGACGTCATGCTGACCGAGCCCTTCACGCTTTCTCCGGAGCTCACGGTGCGCGAGGCGATGCGCCGCGCCGTGAACCGCCACTACCCGCAGTACCCGGTTTGCGACCCCGAGGGGCGCCTCGCGGGCGTGATCCGCGGCGCGGCGCTCTTCGAGCTCGAGGCGTTCGAGATCACCGCGCAGCCCGGCGCGATGGTGGGCGTGGAGAAGGAGGAGCGCATCGCCACGTCGATCGTGCAGAGCTTCAAGTTCCGCAATCCGTGGCTCCTCATCAACCTCGTCACCGCGTTCGCGGCGGGCGGCGTGGTGGCGGTGTTCCAGGGCACCGTCGACCGGCTGGTGATCCTCGCCACGTTCCTGCCGGTGCTGGCGGGGCAGTCGGGCAACACCGGCTGCCAGGCGCTCGCGGTCACGGTGCGCGGCATCACGCTGGGCGACATCAAGCCGGGCGGCGGCAAGCTCCTCATGTCGAAGGAGGCGCTGCTGGGGCTCGCCAACGGCGCCGTCACGGGCGTGCTGTGCGGCATCGCGATGTACATCCTCGCGCGCTTCGAGCACCAGCCCAACGCGCTGATGCTGGGCGTGGTGGTGATGATCGCGATGATCGGCAGCTGCGCGGTGAGCGGCGTCTCGGGCGCGCTGGTGCCGCTGGCGCTCAGTCGCCTCGGCGCCGACCCGGCCACGGCCTCCAGCATCATCGTGACCACCGCCACGGACGTGACCAGCATGGGGTTGCTGCTCGCGCTGGCCGCTGCGCTGGTGCGCTGAGATGCGCACTCGTGCGCTGAACCGCGCGCCCGGCTGAGCTATCATGCGCCGCATGAAAGCTGCCCCCCTCGCCGCTGCCATTCTCGCCCTCGCTCCTGTCGTGGGCCGCGCTGGCCGCGGAGCAGGGCTTCACCAACCGCGCCACGGAGCTCAAGGACAAGGGCTCCGCCGACGCGGCGACGGTCGCGCACGCTGCCCGAGAACACGCCCGTGAAGGTGCTCGCGCGCGGGGGCGGCTGGACGCAGGTCGAGGCGGGCGGCAAGACCGGCTGGGTGCGCGTCTTCCACCTGCGCTTCCCGAGCACGGTGGAAGGCGGCGGGGAGCGCGGGGGCGAGCCTGTCCGGCCTCGGGCGCCGCGCTGGGTTTCGGCGGCTCGTCCAACAAGCACGCCACGATCGCCACCACCGGCATCCGCGGCCTGAGCCCCGAGGACCTGAAGAACGCGAGCCCGAATCCCGCCGAGCTCGAGAAGCTGCATTGCTATCGCGTGGACAAGCGGCGCCGCGGAGCGCTTCGCGAGCGAGGCGAAGCTCGCGTCGGTGAAGATGGACACGCCGGAGGCCATCCGATGAAACCCGTGGTACTCGCCTGCATCGCGCTGGCTCGCTCGCCGCCGCGCCCGCGCCGCGATCGACTTCGGCAGCATCATCAACAAGGCCGTCGACGTCGCCAAGCAGGCTCGCCCAGGCGCAACCGCGACTTCACCGACGAGGAAGAGGTGGCCCTCGGCGACGGCCTCGCTCCGGGCTTCCTCGGCGCCGCGCCGCTCGATCCTGACGCGAACCTGCAGCGCTACGTGAACCGCGTCGGCAAGTGGCTGCGCCCTGCACTGCGGGCCGTCCCGACCTGCCGTGGAGCTTCGGCGTGATCCAGGGCGACACGGTGAATGCCTTCGCGCTGCCCGGCGGCACGGTCTTCATCTCGCGCGGCCTGGTGAACCGGCTCTCGAGCGAAGCGGAGCTCGCCGGCGTGCTCGGCCACGAGATCGCGCACGTGGTGAAGAGGCACCAGCTCCAGGCGATCCACTCGAGTGCCAACAGCGACATCCTCGCCTCGGTCGGGCAATCCTCGCCGCGGACCGCATCGCGCGCAGCGGCGGCGGCTACCTCGCGCAGACCGGCAAGACCGCGCTCGCGAACGCGGGCATCGACGCGCTCAAGAACGGCGTTCTGCTGCGCCCGCTGGACCGCTCGATGGAGTACGACGCCGACCAGCTCGGCGTGGTGATCGCCGCGCGCGGCGGCTACGATCCCTACGGCCTGGTCGCCGCGTTGCAGATGCTGGGCAATCAAGGGCGGCGAGGATGCGGGCCCTTCGATCCTCTTCAGCACCCACCCGCCGCCCGGCGAGCCGCATCGCCGAGCTGGAGAAGAACTTCTCCAGGCTCGACGCCTACGCCAGGCCAGCCGCAGTTGGCGCGGCGGCGGTTCCGGCAGGTGGAAAACCGGAAAATCAGCCGTCTACCTAGGCCGCCGCGATCTTCTTGCGTGCGTGCTGCGCATCCGCGGCGTGCAGCGGCGTACGCCTGGTGCGCCGCCGCTTCCGCTTCGCCGACCTTGATCGGCGAGCCCCATGTCCATCAGCACCGAGCCCAGCGCCGAGAGGCAGAGCATCACGTTGTCCGGGCGGCACGAGTAGCCCATCAGGCCGAAGCGCCAGATCTTGCCCTTGAGCGGGCCCAGGCCGGCGCCGATCTCGAGGCTGAATTCCGTCAGCAGCGTCTTCCTCACCGCCGCCTCGTCCACGCCCGTGGGGCAGCAGCACCGCGTTCATCTGCGGCAGGCTGTATTTCTCCTCGCACCAGGAACTTGAGGCCCATCGCCTCGAGCCCCGCCTTGAGCGCGAGATGATGGCGGCGGTGGCGCGCCCAGCAGTTCTCGAGACCTTCTTCCTTGATGAGCAGCAGCGCCTCGTGCAGCGCGAAGAGCGAGTTGGTGGGCGCCGTGTGGTGGTAGGTGCGGTTGGTGGCGCCCCAGTAGCTGAGAGAGCAGGTTCATGTCCATGAACCAGCTGTGGATCTTGTCCTTGCGCTGCTTCACGCGCTCGACCACGCGCTCGGAGAACGACACCGGCGAGAGGCCCGGCGTGCACGACAGGCACTTCTGGCTCGCCGAGTAGATCGCGTCGATCTCCCATTCGTCGACCAGCACCGGCGTGCCGCCCAGCGAGGTCACCGCGTCCACGATCACCAGCGCGTCGTGCTTGTGCGCGATCTGCGTGAGCGCCTTGGCGTCGGACTGCGCGCCGGTGGAGGTCTCGGCGTGCACGAAGGCGAGCACCTTCGCATCGGGGTTCTTCCTGAACGCGTCCTCGACCTTCTGCGGATCGACGGGCTTGCCCCACGTCGTCGTCGACGACCACCGCCACACCGCCGCAGCGCTCCACGTTCTCCAGCATGCGCCCGCCGAACACGCCGTTGCGGCACACGATCACCTTGTCGCCGGGCGCCACCATGTTCACGAAGCAGTACTCCATGCCGACCGAGCCCGGGCCGGAGACGGGGAAGGTGAGCGCGTTCTCGGTCTGGTAGACGTAGCGCAGCAGCGTCTTCAGCTCCTCCATCATCTCGACGAACACGGGGTCGAGGTAGCCGATGGCGGGCTGGCTCATGGTGGTGAGCACGCGCGGGTGGATCTCCGTCGGGCCCGGGCCCATCAGCGTGCGCTGGGGCGGGTGGAAGGAGGTGATCTTCTTGGTGGGGGCGAGGTGCTTGGCGTTCATGCGAGTCCTTCAGGCGCGCCGCGGCGCCGAGACGGATCGGGGTGCGAAGGGGGCTCGCCGCGCGCCTCGATGTTTGCGAAGTCGTGCAGCGTAGCGGTCCAGCAGGTGCGATGGCGCGACGTTGGTGAGCGCGCCGAAGATGGATTCGAGTCGGCCGGGCTGCGCACGTTCCCACTCGCGCAGCATCGCCTTCACCTGCTTTCTCTGCAGCTGCTCCTGGGAGCCGCACAGGTCGCAGGGAATGATGGGGAAATGCGCGCAGCTCGGCGTAGGCCTCGAGGTCGCGCTCCTCCACGTAGGCGAGCGGGCGGATCACGACGTGCTTGCCGTCGTCGGACACGAGCTTGGGCGGCATGGTCTTCAACTTGCCGCCGTGGAAGAGGTTGAGGAAGAACGTCTCGAGGATGTCGTCGCGATGGTGGCCGAGCGCGATCTTCGTGGCGCCCAGCTCGCCGGCCACGCGGTAGAGCACGCCGCGGCGCAGGCGCGAGCACAGGCCGCACATGGTGGCGCCCTCGGGGATCACGCGCTTCACGACGCTGTAGGTGTCCTGCACCTCGATGCGGAAATCCACGCCCAGCGACTTCAGATAGTCCGGCAGCACGTGCTCGGGAAAGCCCGGGTGGCGCTGGTCCAGGTTCACGGCGATGAGCGTGAACGGCACCGGCGACTTCTCGCGCAGGCGCATGAGGACGTCCAGCAGCGCGTAGCTGTCCTTGCCGCCCGACAGGCACGCCATGACCCGGTCGCCGGCCTCGATCATCGAGTAGTCGGCGATGGCCTGGCCGACCTGGCGGCGCAGGCGCTTGGCGAGCTTGGCGCTCTCGTAGTCCGCCTTGCGGGGGTCGCGCGTGGGGGTGTGGATGCTCATGTCAGAGGTGCAGGCTGCGCCCGCCGTCCACCGCCACGATCTGGCCGGTCACGAAGGGCGCGTCGAAGAGCAGGTATTTTACCGCGCCGGCGATGTCGTCCGGGCTGCCGGTGCGCGCGAGGGGCGTGGTGGCGGTGATGCGGTGTGCGCTCCTCGGGGTCGAAATGGCGCCCTCCGTCGGGCCACAGGATGGCGCCCGGGGACACGCCGTTCACACGCACCGCGGGCGCCAGCTCCACGGCGAGCGCGCGCGTGAGCCCCGCGAGGCCCGCCTTGGCGATGGTGTAGACGCTGAAGTCCACCAGCGGGCGCTCGGCGTGGATGTCGACGATGTTCACGATCGCGCCCTCGGCCGCGGCGAGCGGCCCGGCGGCGGCCTGCGCGAGGAAGAACGGCGCGCGCAGGTTGGTGCCGATGAGGTCGTCCCACTCGCGCGCGCCGACCTTGCCGAACGGCGTCGCGTAGAAGGACGAGGCGTTGTTGACCAGGCCGTCGAGGCGGCCGAAGGCGCGCGCCGCGGTCTCCACGAGGCGCGGCAGGTGCTCGAAGTCCAGCAGGTCCGCCTGCACCACGGCGCAGGAGCCGGGGCGCGCGGCCTCGAGCTCGTGGCAGAGCGCTTCGGCGGCTCTCGCGCGAGCGGTGGCAGTGCAGCACCACGCGCGCGCCCGCGCCGTGCAGGCGGCGCGCGATCGCCGCGCCGATGCGCCGTGCCCCCCCGGTGACGAGGACCGCCCGATCCTGCATGCTATATTCGGCCGCTATAAAAACGAAAGCGAAGTGTAGCCCAAGGCTCCGCCATGGCACTCTCCGCCGAAACCGTCCTCCCGCCCCCCGCGCCCGAAGCCGCCGCGCACTCGCGCCTGCTCGCAGAGCTGATCGCCTCGACCATCCTCGACGCGGGCGGCTGGATCCCCTTCGAGCGCTACATGGAGCTCGCCCTGTACGCGCCCGGGCCAGGGCTACTACGCGGCGGGCGCGCGCAAGTTCGGCCCCGAGGGCGACTTCGTCACCGCCCCCGAGATCTCGCCCATGTTCGCGCGCTGCATCGCGTTGCAGGCGCGACAGGTGCTCGAGGCCGTGGGCGGCGACATCCTCGAGCTGGGGCCGGGCTCCGGAGCGCTCGCCGCCGACCTCTACGGCGAGCTCAAGGCGCAGGGCAAGGCGCCGAAGAACTACTTCCTGCTCGAGGTGAGCCCGGAGCTGCGCGAGCGCCAGCACACGCTGCTCGCCGAGCGCTTTCCCGACGACATTCGACCGCTTCACCTGGATCGACGCGCTGCCCCAGACGCTTCCGCGGCTTCGTGATCGCCAACGAGGTGCTGGACGTGGTGCCGTTCTCGCTCGCGTGCCGGCAGGGAACGGAGCTCTTCGAGCGCGGCGTGATCCTCACCGATGCGGGCTTCGCGTGGGACGACCAGCCGATGCCCGACGGCGACCTGCGCCGGCGCGTGGAAGCGGTGTTCCCGCCCGGCGACTACGACTACCTCTCCGAGGTCGGCCTCGCCGCCGAGGGCCTCGTGCGCACGCTCGCCGCGGGACTGGACGCGGGCGTGGCGCTCTTCATCGACTACGGCTTCCCCGAGCGCGAGTTCTACCATCCGCAGCGCTCCATGGGCACGCTGCGCTGCCACTACCGGCACCACTTCCAGGGCGATCCGTTCTTCATGCCGGGCCTGCAGGACATCACCGCGCACGTGGACTTCAGCGCCATGGCGCGCGCCGCGCAGCAGGGCGGGGCCGAGGTGCACGGCTTCACCACGCAGGCCTATTTCCTGATCTCGTGCGGCCTGGCGGTGCATGGTCTCCGCGGACGATCCCACGATGACGCTCTCGCGCCTCAAGGCCACCAGCGCCGTGCATCGCCTGATCAGCCCGGCGGAGATGGGCGAGCTCTTCAAGGTGCTCGCCATCGGCAAGGGCGTGGACTTCCCGCTGCTGGGCTTCCAGTCGGCGCGGCCCCTGTCGCTTTGAAGCGCGGCTAGTCGCGGCGCGGTATCGCGAGCCCGCGCTCCACCGCCGGGCGCTTCACGAACGCCTCGAGCACGCGCTTCACGTTCGCGTACCGCTCGAACTCCACCAGCTCGCCCGCGCCGTAGAAGCCCACGAGGTTGCGTATCCACGGGAAGGTGGCGATGTCGGCGATGGTGTACTCGTCGCCCATGATCCAGGCGCGGCCCTCGAGGCGCTGGTCGAGCACGGCGAGCAGGCGCTTGGCCTCCGCCACGTAGCGATCGCGCGGGCGCTTGTCCTCGAAGTCCTTGCCCGCGAACTTCACGAAGAAGCCCACCTGCCCGAACATCGGGCCGATGCCGCCCATCTGGAACATGACCCACTGCAGCGTCTCGTAGCGCGCCGCCGCATCGCGCGGCATGAGCTTGCCAGCCTTGTCGGCGAGGTAGACCAGGATCGCGCCCGATTCGAAGAGCGCGAGCGGCGCTCCGCCCGGGCCGTTCGGGTCGATGATCGCGGGAATCTTGTTGTTGGGATTGAGCGCGAGGAACTCCGGCGTCATCTGGTCGTTCTTCTCGAAGCTCACCAGGTGCGGCTCGTAGGCGAGGCCCAGCTCTTCCAGCGCGATCGACACCTTCACGCCGTTGGGCGTGGGCAGCGAGTAGAGCTGGATGCGGTCCGGGTGCGTCGCCGGCCACCTGTTTGGTGACCGGGAAATCCGCGAGCGTCTTCGGCATGGGGCAATTCTGCCATGGGGCGAAGCACGTTAACATCGCGGCCATGCACCACCGCCTCGCATCCACGCCGGAAACCGTCCATTGGGGCTGGTTCGACGCGGCCCTGCCGCACGTGCTCACGATCGACAGCGGCGATCGCGTCACCATCGAGGCGCTGTCCGGCGGGCCCGCCAACCTGCCGGGCGAAGGCTTCCATGTCCCTCCGGAGCTGCTCGAGGTGCACGCGAAATGCCAGCGCCGGATGCCCGGGCATATCCTCACCGGTCCGGTGGCGGTGCGAGGCGCCGAGCCCGGCGATGCGCTGGAGATCCGCATCGTCGACGTGGCGTTGCGGCAGGACTGGGGCTATACAGCGGTGCGGCCGCTCGCCGGCGCGCTGCCGGACCACATCGAGGCCTCCGAGCAGATCATCTCCCGGCTGGATCGCGAGACCAACACCGCATTGCTGCCGTGGGGCACGCGCATCGCGCTGCGCCCGTTCTTCGGCGTGATGGGCGTGGCTCCGCCCCGGAACTGGGGAGCGATCTCGTCGATCCAGCCGCGCGCGCACGGCGGAAACCTGGACAACACGCTGTTGGTCCCCGGCTCGACGCTCTACCTGCCGGTGTTCGTCGAAGGCGCGGGATTCTCGGTGGGCGACGGCCATGCCGCGCAGGGCGACGGGGAGGTCTGCGTGACGGCGATCGAGACCGCGCTCACCGGCACGTTCGAGATCCACGTGCGCAAGGATCTGCGGCTGGACTATCCCGCGGCGGAAACGCCCACGCACCTCATCACGATGGGCATGGATCCGGACCTGGACACCGCCGCGCGCGAGGCGCTGCGGCGCATGCTCGTGCGCGTCGAGAAGGAAACGGGCCTCACCCGCAACCGTGCCTTCATGCTGATGAGCCTGGTGGCCGACGTGCGCGTGACGCAGCTCGTGAACGAGCACAAGGGCATCCACGTGACGATGCCCAGGAGCGCACTGGGGAAGGCCGCATGAGCGCACGCGTCGCATTCGCCGCACCGGTCCTCGTGGCCGCCGCCTTCGCCGGGACGGCCGGGGCACAAACCATCCGGGCGTATACCGAACCGGGCGTCGCGAAGGATGTGCTGGCCGCGCAGCAAGCCGCGAAGGACGCCGCCGAGTTCACCTTCCTCGGCACGCTCGCGCGCACGTGCTTCCTGCCGCCCAGCCGCAGCGAAGACCTGCGCGACATCGTCCCGGCCTACGTGGCGGACCCGTCCAGGGCGCCGCCGCATGCCACGTGGTACGCGGACCCGGCGAAGGTCTTCGACAATCTCTACTTCGTCGGCGGCAAGGTGCACTCGGCGTGGGCGCTCACGACGCGCGCGGGCATCATCCTCTTCGACACGGTCTACACGTACAACTCGGAAGAGCTCATCGTCGGCGGCATGAAGAAGCTCGGGCTCGACCCGAAGGACATCAAGTACCTGCTTGTCTCGCACGCGCACCAGGACCACATCGGCGGCGCGCAGATGATCCAGGAAAGATACGGCGCGCGGGTGGTGATGTCCGAGCCCGACTGGACGCTCGTGGAGAAGGTGCCCAAGCGCTTCAAGACCATGGCGCCGAAGCGCGACATCGTCGCGACCGACGGCATGAAGGTCACGCTGGGCGAAGCGACGGTCTCGATCTGGTTCACGCCCGGCCACACCGACGGGACGACGTCCTTCACGTTCCAGGTCCTCGATCGCGGGCGCCCCGTGAATGTGGTCTATTCGGGCGGAACCGCGCTGGTGTACGAGTGGGACCGGCCCGAGTGGAGCATCGCGAACCTGCAGAAGTACATCGACTCGCAACGCCATCTCGCCGCCGAGGCGAAGCGCACCGGCGCCACGGTCCTGCTGTCGAACCACTCGGAGTTCGACGAGGCGGAGAAGAAGAACCGCATGCTGGCGGGCCGCGGCGACGGCCCACATCCCTACGAGATCGGCGCCGACTGGGTGCAGCGCTACTTCCAGGTGACCGAGAACTGCGCGCGCGCCACGCAGCTCAAGCTGGAGCACCTGCAGGCAAAGCCGCGCTGAGGGCGGATTCCCGGCCTAGCCCTGGTTGAGCGCCGCCAGCACCTCTTCCAGCATCTTCTTCGCATCGCCGAACAGCATGCGGTTGTTCTCCTTGTAGAAGAGCGGATTGTCCACGCCGGCGTAGCCCGAGGCCATGCTGCGCTTCATCACGATGGAGGTCTTCGCCTTCCACACCTCGAGCACGGGCATGCCGGCGATCGGGCTCGACGGATCGTCCTGCGCGCTCGGGTTCACGATGTCGTTGGCGCCGATGACCATCGCGACGTCGGTGTCGGGCAAGTCCGGGTTGATCTCGTCCATCTCGAGCACGATGTCGTAGGGCACCTTCGCCTCGGCGAGCAGCACGTTCATGTGGCCCGGCATGCGGCCGGCGACCGGGTGGATCGCGAAGCGCACGTTCTTGCCCATGTCGCGCAGCTTCTTCGTGATCTCGAACACGGTGTGCTGCGCCTGCGCGACCGCCATGCCGTAGCCCGGGACGATGACGATGCTCTTCGCATCCTTCAGCAGGTCGGCGGTCTCCTTCGCGCTGATGGAGACCACTTCGCCCGCGGGCTGCGCTGCGCCGCCGCCGCCTTGGCGGGCGCCGGACTGCCGCCGCCGAAGCCGCCGGCGATCACGGCGAGGAACTTGCGGTTCATCGCGCGGCACATGATGTACGAGAGGATCGCGCCGCTGGAGCCGACCAGCGCGCCGGTGACGATCAGCAGGTCGTTCGAGAGCATGAAGCCGGTGGCGGCGGCCGCCCATCCCGAGTAGCTGTTGAGCATCGAGACCACGACCGGCATGTCCGCGCCGCCGATCGCCATCACCATGTGCACGCCGAAGAGCAGCGCCACCACGCTCATCACCACGAGCGGCGTCATGCCGTCGTGGATCGAGTGCGCATGCAGGAAGGCGTAGCCGAACCAGATCACCGCGACGAGGCCTGCGAGGTTCAGCCAGTGGCGCGCGGGCAGCAGCACGGGCTTGCCGCCGATGCGCCCCGAGAGCTTGCCGAACGCGATCACCGAGCCCGAGAGCGTGACCGCGCCGATCAGCACGCCGACGTAGATCTCCGCGTGGTGGATCGCCGCCTCGGCGGGGGACATCCCCGCGCTCGCCGCCGGGTCGATGAAGCTCGCGTATCCCACCACCATCGCGACCAGGCCCACGAGGCTGTGCATGAAGGCGACCAGCTCGGGCATCTGCGTCATCTTCACGGTGCGCGCGAGGTAGAGGCCGATGCCGGCGCCGATCACGAGGGCGATGGCGATCCAGCCGAGCGCGCCGGGCGTCACGCGCGGGCCGAAGATGGTGGCCAGCACGGCGATGGCCATGCCGATCATCCCGTAGACGTTGCCGCGCCGCGAGGACTCGGGATTGGACAGTCCCCCGAGGCTCAGGATGAAGAGGATCGTGGCGGCGATGTAGGAAACGGTGGCGAGGCTCGCGGACATGGGCCGTCTCCTACTTCCGGAACATCGCGAGCATGCGCTGCGTCACCGCGAAGCCGCCGAACATGTTGATCGCGGTGAGCGCGATGCCGGCCGCCGCGAGCCAGCGGATCACCTCGTCGGGGCGCGCGTCCCCGCCCGCGACCGCCGCGGCGAGCGGGCGGGCCGATCTGCACCAGGGCGCCGATGATGATGATGCTGCTGATCGCGTTGGTGACGCTCATCAGCGGCGTGTGCAGCGCGGGCGTCACGTTCCACACCACCATGTAGCCCACGAAGCACGCCAGCACGAACACGGTGAAGTGGCCGAGGAAGGCGGGCGGCGCGTAGGCGCCGATCAGCAGGAAGAGGATGGCTCCCGCGGCGAACATGGCCGTGAGGGTGCCGGCCGCCATGGGCTCGCCCGCGCCGTGCCCGTGGCCCTTCTTCGCGGGCGCGGGTGCGGCGGGCGTCGCGGCCGCGGGCTTCGCCAGCGCCGCCGAGAGCTTCGGCGCGGGCGGCGGCCACGTGATCTCGCCGTCCTTGATCACCGTCGTGCCGCGGATCACCTCGTCTTCCATGTTCACGTCGAAGGCGCCGTCCTTCTTCTTGCAGAGCTCCTCGGACAGGCGGAAGAGGTTGGTGGCGTAGAGCGTGGACGATTGCGTTGCGAGCCGGCTCGGCAGGTCGGTGTAGCCGATGATGGTGACGCCGTGCTTCACGACGACCTGGCCGGGCTCGGTGAGCTCGCAGTTGCCGCCCTGCTCGGCGGCGAGGTCGACGATGACGCTGCCCGGCTTCATCGAGCGCACCATCTCGGCGGTGATGAGCTTCGGCGCGGGCTTGCCCGGGATGAGCGCCGTGGTGATGATGATGTCGACCTCCTTCGCCTGCTTCGCGAAGGTCTCGCGCTGCGCCTTCTGGAACCCCTCGCTCATCACCTTGGCGTAGCCGCCCACGCCGGTGCCTTCCTCCTGGTACTCGACCGGCACGAACTCGCCGCCGAGCGACTTGATCTGGTCGCCCACCTCGGGGCGCGTGTCGTTGGCGCGCACGATGGCGCCCAGGCCCGCGGCGGTGCCGATGGCCGCGAGCCCCGCGACGCCCGCGCCGATCACGAAGACCTTGGCGGGCGGCACCTTGCCGGCGGCGGTGATCTGGCCGGTGAAGAAGCGCCCGAAGTGATGGGCCGCTTCGATCACCGCGCGGTAACCCGCGATGTTGGCCATCGACGAGAGCGCGTCCATCTTCTGCGCGCGCGACATGCGCGGCACGCTGTCCATGGCGAGCACGGTGACCTTCTTCGCCGCGAGGCTCTGCATGAGCTCGGGGTTCTGCGCCGGCCAGATGAACGAGACCAGCGTCTGGCCCTCGCGCATGGCCTGCACCTCGCCGGCCGTCGGAGCGCGCACCTTGAAGATGATGTCGGCCTTCGACCAGACCGCAGCCGCATCGGGGACCAGGACCGCGCCGGCCGCCGCGTAGGCTTCGTCGCCGATGCTGGCGGCTTCGCCCGCGCCCGACTGGACCATCACGGAGAAGCCCAGCTTCGCGAGCTTCGGCACCACGTCGGGAACCGTAGCCACGCGCTTTTCTCCCGGAAACACCTCCTTGGGGACGCCGATCACTTGAGCGGTCATTTTTCTCTCGGGCTCCGAAGCGTGGGGGACGGCCCGCGGCGGGCCACGGCGCGATTCTACTTGGTCGCGAAATGCGCCCGGGCCCGCGTTCGCAAGTCCTTGATTTGATTGCTCGCCCGCGGATGCTGCATTGCAATAAAAAACCTTCCCCAACCCCTTGACTTACGGGCGCAGGGGCCTAAAATAGCTATTGTGCAGTGCAGCAAAATGCCGCCCACCCCTAGACGAGGAAGAACCATGTTCAAGATCGACACGCTCACGGCGGCCAACGAGGCTGCCATCAACCAATTCACGCAATTCGCGCAGCTCTCGCTCGCCTCCGCCGAGCGCTTCGCCGCGCTGGGCCTCGCGGCCGCCCGCGAGACGGTCGAGCAGACCAGCGCCCACGCGCAGTCGCTCGCCGGCGCCAAGGACGTGCACGAGGTCATCGCGATCAACTCCGCGGCCCTCGAGCCGGTCATGAAGCGCGCCTACGCCTACTCGCGCACCGCGTACCAGACCGCCGCCGAGGCCAACACCGAAGTGAAGAAGTCGTTCGAGAAGCAGGCTGCCGAAGTGAACCGCACCACGCTCGCCGCGCTGGAAGAGGCGTTCAAGTACGCCCCCGCCGGCTCCGAGTCCATGGTCGAGAACTTCCGCACCGCGATCGCGACGGCGCAAGCCGCCTACGGCAATCTGGCTTCGCTCAACAAGCGCATCTACGACACGGTCGAGCAGAGCGTCGAGCAGACCGCCGCCGCCGCGAAGCCCGCCAAGGCCCGCGCGCGCAGCAAGCGCTGAACCGCATAACCCCTGTGTGAACTGGGCCGCCGGCATTGCCGGCGGCTTTTTTTTGGCGTTATTGGAGTTCACGTACCCGGGACAAGTTGCAGCGGCTGATCACAGGGCAGCCCTACCCGTCCACGTCGAGATGTAATAATCGATCTTCGATGGTCGAATCTTCCGCGCAGGTGTTCCTCGCAAAAGCATTCGCCCTTCACGCCGCGGGCCGCGCGCGCGAGGCGGAGGCGGCCTACGAGCAGGCGCTTACCGTCGATCCGGCGAATCCGGATGCCCTGGCCGCGCTCGCGAGCCTGCGCCTGGCGCGCGGGCTCGCCGCGGATTCGATCGAACTGTGCGAGCGCGCGCTCGCGATCGATCCGCGCCATGTCGCGGCGATGATCAATCGAGGCAACGCGCTGCGCGCCGCGGGGCGAGTGGAGGAGGCGCTTGCGAGCTACGAGCAGTGCGTGGCGGCCCATCCCCAGCATGCCCAGGCCTGGAGCAACCGGGCAGTAATCCTGGGCGACCTGCGTCGACATGCGCAGGCCGTGGAGAGCTGCGATCGCGCCCTCGCCCTCGCGCCTGGCTCCGCGCAGGCGCACAACAATCGCGGCATCGCGCTCGCGGCCCTCGGTCGCCTGCAGGAGGCGATCGACAGCTACGACCGTGCGATCGCGATCGACGCCGGCGATGCCGCGACGCAGAACAACAAGGCGCTCGCGTTGATGGCGTCCTTCCGGCTGCACGATGCGCTCGTGGCGGCCGAGCGTGCCACCACGCTCCTGCCGCGATTCGCGCCCGCGCATTTCACCCGCGGCAACGTGTTGCGCAAGCTGCGGCGGCTCCCCGAGGCGCTCGAGAGCTTCAACACCGCGGCGGCGCTCGCCCCCGGCATTCCGTACGTTCATGGGGCGCGCCTCTTCCTCAGGATGCAGCTGTGCGACTGGACCGGGCTCGATGCGCTGCATGCGCTCGTGGAGCGCGGCATCGCCGCAGGGCACCGAATGATGCATCCCTGGGCGCTGCTCGCGACGCCGTCCGTCCGGCGCGTCGCTGCAGCGCCGGTGCGCGGAGATATTCATCGCCGATCACTGGCCAGAAGCCCCGCCCGCGCCGGCGCGGAACGAGCGCCCCGGACGCATCCGCCTCGGCTATTTTTCGGCGGATTTCCACGGCCATGCGACCTCGTACCTGATCGCGGAGCTGATCGAGCTGCACGATCGCGACCGGTTCGAGGTGGTCGCCTTCTCCTTCGGTCCGCCGTCGAGCGGGTCCATGCGTGCGAGGTTGCGCGCGGCATTCGACGACTTCATCGACGTCGCCGGCTTTTCGGACCCGCAGGTCGCGTCGCTTTCGCGCGAGCGCGGCATCGACCTCGCCATCGACTTGAAAGGCCTCACGCAGGACGCGCGCCCCGGCATCTTCGCGCAGCGTGCCGCGCCGGTGCAGGTGAATTTCCTCGGCCACCCCGGCACGATGGGCGCGCCGTTCATCGACTACATCCTCGCCGACGAAACACTGATTCCGCCTGGCTGCGAGAACGATTACACCGAGCGAGTGGTGCGGGTCGACGGCTGCTACCAGCCCAACGATCGGCAGCGCCCGATCGCGCCGCGTCGGCCATCGCGCAGCGAGCTCGGATTGCCCGAAGACGCGTTCGTCTTCTGTTGCTTCAATGCGAGCTACAAGATCTGGCCCGACGTCTTCGCGGTTTGGATGGCACTGCTGCGCGACACGCCGGGCAGCGTCTTGTGGTTGCTGCACCCCAACACCGCAGCCGTCGGGTTCCTACGGCACGCCGCGACTGACGCCGGCATCGAGCCAGCGCGCCTCGTGTTCGCCCCGCACGTTGAATTGCCCGAGCACCTCGCGCGGCTGGGGCAAGCGGATCTGTTCCTCGACACTTTCCATTGCGGCGCGCACACCACTGCGAGCGACGCTCTTTGGGCGGGCGTGGCGCTGGTGACGCGGTTGGGCGAGACGTTCGCATCGCGCGTGGGCGCGAGCCTGCTGCGCTCGGTCGGGCTATCCGAGCTCGTTACCGAATCCGCGGCAGCCTACGCGGCCACGGCGCTCGGCCTCGCACACTCTCCCGCGCGCCTTCGCCAAGTACGCGAAAGGCTTTCGCTAGGCAGGCTCCAGATACCGCTCTTCGACACGCCGCGCTATGTGCGGCGCCTCGAGGAGGCCTATGTATCCATTCTGGCGGCGCACACGCGACGCTGAAAGCAAAGGCGTTATTGGCGTTCACCTGCCAACGGCCATTTGGGTGGATGGCGCCGCTGGCGTCGTGTCGTTGCCTTCTTTCAGTGGCCGGTCGCGGGCTGCAGGGCCGCGATGGCCACCACCCGCGCGCGGCGCACCGCGCCCGGAATGTCGGCGGGAAATTCGCGCGCGAGCGCTCCGGCGTCCACGCTGCGCGCGGCTTCCAGCGCGCGCGTGAGCCGGCGGCGCGGCGCGAAGGCATCGGCATCCGGTGCGAGCGCGTCGCATTCGGCGACCTCGATGAGGCGCGCGAGGCGCTCGGGCCGGCGCAGCGCATCGGAGCGCTCGAGGAGGGCGAGCGTGCCCTCGGCATCCAGCGCGGGCCCCTCGGCGAGGTCGCGCTCGCGGATCGCCAGCGCCGCGAGCTCGCGGCAATCGCCGGGCGCGTTCACGCGCCGCGCGAGCGCGGCCGCATCCTCCACGGACAGGTCGAGCACCAGCAGCGCGTAGCGCACGGCGAGCCCGTAGCCGCGGTGCGCGGCATGCTCGAGGCGCGCGGCGAGGTGCTCGGGCACCTCCGGGCGCTCGTACGCGCCGTCCACCTCGGGCAGGATGCGCGCGAGCGCGCCGCATTCGCGCAGCACCGCGAGCATGCGCGAGGGATCGCGCTCCATCAGGCCGCGCGCGAGCTCCTGCCACACGCGCTCGGGCACCAGCGCGTCGGCCTCTCCCGCGCGCACCATGCGCGCCATGAGCTCCATCGTCTGCGGCGCCACCGCGAAGCCGAAGCGCGCGGCGAAGCGCGCCACGCGCAGGATGCGCACCGGGTCTTCCGCGAAGGCCGGGCTCACGTGGCGCAGCACGCCTGCCTTCAGGTCCGCCGCTCCGCCGTGCGGGTCGACCAGCGCGCCATCCTCGCCGCGCGCCATGGCGTTGATGGTGAGGTCGCGGCGCTGCAGGTCCTGCTCGAGCGTGACATCGGGCGCGGCGTGGAAGGCGAAGCCCTTGTAGCCCGGCCCGGTTTTGCGCTCGGTGCGCGCGAGCGCGTATTCCTCGTGGGTCTCGGGATGCAGGAACACCGGGAAATCGGCGCCGACCGCGCGGTAGCCGGCGCGCGCCATCGCCTCCGGGTCCGCACCCACCACGACCCAGTCGCGGTCCTGCACCGGGAGCCCCAGCAGCTCGTCGCGGAGCGACCCGCCGACCTGGTAGACCTTCATGGGGCGCCGCGGCCGTCAGGCCGGCGCGGTGGCATAAGGCTCGTCGTCGGCCACGAACTCCTTTTCCTGGAGCGCCGCCTGCACCCACGCCCGCACGCCCGGCGTGGCGCGCATCGCCTCGCAGTAGCGCGCGCTGCCTTCGGACAGCGGCACCGCGTAGGTGGCGAAGCGCATCACCACCGGGGCATACATCGCGTCCACCGCGCTGAAGGCCCC
This sequence comes from uncultured beta proteobacterium, assembly GCA_963827425.1. GTDB lineage: Bacteria > Pseudomonadota > Gammaproteobacteria > Burkholderiales > Usitatibacteraceae > Usitatibacter. The sequence continues at coordinate 161,682 of CAWHAQ010000005.1, forward strand.
GCAGAGGAACGGGCCGCCGTGCCCGAAGCGCTCGCGCCCCTGGGCCCACAGGCTCTCGATGCGCTCGATGTTGGCGCGCGCGGCAGGCGTCATGCCCTTGCCCGGATGGGACGCGCGGATATTCATCGGCATGCTCGAGCGCAGGTCGCGGAAGCCGCCGTGCATCTCGGCGCAGGCGCTCCGCGCAAAGGCGCGCGCCGCGGGATCCGCGGGCCAGACGCCATGGCCGGGATACCACTCGGCGAGCGTCTCCATGATCGCGAGCGTGTCCCACACCGCCTGCTCGCCGCGCCAGAGCACGGGCACCAGGCCCGAGGGCGACCAGCGCGCGATGCCCTCCTGCCACTCCACGGAGTTGAAGCGCAGCTTGACCTCGTCGAACGCGATGCCGAGCTGGCGCATCAGCACCCACGGGCGCATCGACCATGAGGAGTAGTTCTGGTTTCCGATCACGAGGGTGAGGGCGGCCATGGAGATCACCTTCCGGCGTGGTTGCGAAAGCGCGCGTAGCGGGCACCACCCGACGCGGCCCCGAGGTATTGGGGCAGCACGGCCTCGATGGCGGACGGCTCGAACGCGCAGATCGGCGGGCGCTTGCCCGAGCACACGTTGGGCACGCTCATCGAGCGCAGGTTGTCGCGCGTCATGAGCTTGCCGGGCAGGTGCTCGAGCGCGAACGCCTGCATGCGGCCCAGCGCCGGCGAGAGCGGCACCACCGTGCGGCGCACGCCCATCGTGGCGGCGACGAGCCGGACCAGCTCCTGCAGCGTGTAGGCGCGCGGCCCGCAGAGCTCGTAGGCCTGGCCGAACGAGCGCGCATCGCCCAGCGCGCCCACGCAGCAGCGCGCCACGTCCTCGACCCACACGGGCTGGAAGCGCGCGTCGGCGCCGGCGAGCGGCAGCACCGGGAAGAGCCGCGCGAGCGAGGCGAAGAGGTTCAGGAAATGGTCGCCCTCGCCGAAGATCACCGACGGGCGCAGGATCGTCCACGGCACCACGCCCGCGCCCATGCGCAGCGCCGCCTCGCCCGCGGCCTTGGAGCGCAGGTAGTTGGACGGCGCCTTGTCCGAGGCGCCCAGCGCGCTCACGTGCACGAGGTGCTGGATGCCCGCGGCCGCCGCCGCGCGTCCCACCCGATGCGGCAGCTCCGCATGCACGGCGCTGAACGACTGCGCGCGCGACTCGTGCAGGATGCCGACCAGGTTCACGGCGGCATCCATGCCCTCGAACGCGGCGGCGAGCGTCGGCTCGTCGGGAAGGATCGCCTTGCCATCAGCTCGACCGTGGGCAGCACGGTGAGCGTGCGCGAGCGGGCGGCGTTGCGGGTGAGCACGCGCACGCGGATGCCGCGTTCGGTCGCATGGTCTGCGATCGAGCGCCCCACGAAGCCGCTGCCGCCGAGCAGGCAAACGCTTCCGATGTCCATGCTTTCGAAGCTCCTAGGGGATGTTGGCCGCGACGGAGTCGGCGGCGTCGGCGCCCGGCACCGTGCCCAGCAGCGCCTTGAGGCTCGCCGTGGCGCCGGTGAGGCGGTTGCGGTAGTACCACGCGTTGGTGAACACCTTCTTCACGTAGTCGCGCGTCTCGGGAAACGGGATGGTCTCGGCGTAGATCGCGCCCTCGAGGGGCTTCGCGTCGCGCCAGCGGCGGGCGCGCGCCGGCCCGGCGTTGTACGCGGCGGTGGCGAGGATCGGGTCGCCCAGCGCCTCGAGCACGCGGTGCAGGTAATAGCTGCCCATGGCGACGTTCACGTCGGGTCGCACCAGCATGTCGGGATGATAGGGCCGCACCGGCATCTCGCGCGCGATCCAGCGCGCGGTGCGCGGCATGATCTGCATCAGCCCCACGGCGCCCGCCGGCGAGCGCGCCTGGGCGAGGAAGCGGCTCTCCTGGCGGATCAGCCCGTAGACGAACGCCTCGTCGAGGTCCCATTGGCGCGTGGCCGCGTCGAGCGCCTCGCGATGCGGCAGCGGGTAGCGCTGGGCGAAATCGTGCAGCTGCAGCGTGCGCTCGGCGGTGGAGATGGCGCGGTCGGTCACGTTGGCCCCGGCGGCGATGGCGGCGGCGGCGAGGAGGCTCCGGTCGTCCAGGCCGCGGATCGCCCAGCTCCATTCGCGCAGCGCGTCGTTGTCCAGGCGCACGGCGTAGAGCGCCAGCGCGCGGCGGATGCCGGGCATCTCGCGCACCGACTCCAGCTCCGCCGCGGTGGGCTGCACGCCGTTCCAGTCGGGGACGGTGGCGATGCCCAGGTCGTCGGCGGCGAGCAGGCCGTAGAACGACGGCTGGTGCGCGACTGCCTTCAGCAGCAGGTCGGCGGCTTCGCGCTCGCCCAGCGCGCGGAGCGCCCGGGCGCGCCAGTAGCGCCAGGTGGGCTCGCGCGCGGTCTCGGGCGTGAGGCCCTGGATCGCGGCGAGCACCTGCTTCCAGTCGCCCGTGCGCAGCGCCGCGCGCGCCTGCCACGCGCGCTCGGTGTCGTTGAAGGCGTAGCCGCCGGCCCGCGCATACCACTCGAGCGCGCGTGGATGCAGGTTCATCGCCGACTGCCACGCGACCTGCGCCCAGGCGTACGCCGCGTCCTCGCCGAGGCGCGGGCCGATCGCCTCGAGGCGCTCGGCGGCGGCATCCGGCTTGTCGCGGGCGAGGCGCTCGATCGCGAACAGGATCACCTCGCGATCGCCGCGCGTGAGCACCTGCGGCATCTTCAGCTTCGCGAGGTAGGCGGCGGGGTCGCGCGCCGTGCGCTCCAGCATCTTGTCGGCGATGCGGTGCGGCTTGGCGATGAGCGCGTTGGCGCGCACCGCGTCCTTCACCTGCGCGGCGGCGAGCAGGCGCCGGATGCGCAGCCACGCGTCGTCCTCCGTGAGGGTGCCCGCAGCCGCCAGCGCCGCGAACACCGGGTCGCAGGGCGCGGGCGCCTCGTGGGCGGCGAGGAAGAGGGCGCGCGCCTCCGGCGCCACCGAGCCGTCGTCGCGCGCGAGCCGCTCCTGGAATGCGTAGCAGGTGATGTCGCCGTCGTCGGCGATGAGGCGCGGGTGCTCGGTTCGGAACAAATCCCATGACTGCGCGGCGCCCAGCACCTTGAGCCAATCCCTCCGCAAGCTTTCCGCAAGGGGGCCGGTGGGATACTTCGCGAGGAACGCCTGCACCTCGGCGGGATCGGCGCGCTCGATGTTGCCGTCGAGCAGCCAGTACGCCGGGTAGGGTTCCAGGAGTTTGCCCGCGAAGCGCGGCTTGAGCTGCTCCAGCACCTTCCACTGCCCCTTCACCACGGCGTCGCGTGCGGCGACGAGGTCGGGGTCCGGGTCGGGCAGGGGCTGCGCGAGCGCAACGGCGGGCAGCGCCAGGGCGCCCGCACACAGGACCGACCAAATCTGCTTGATGCAAGTCAAGGCCATTCTCGCCCGCGCTGTCTACCTTCTGCGGATAAAATTATAGGCTTGCGTTCGCGCATTTTCCGGCTCTTTTCCCCGATGCCACTGGCAGATCCCTTCTTCTGGACCGCTCTCGCGACGATCGTCGGCGTAAACATCGTGTTGTCGGGCGACAATGCGGTGGTGATCGCCCTCGCCGCGCGCTCGCTCCCGGCGCGCCAGCAGCGGCTGGCCATCGGCTGGGGCGCGGGCGCCGCCGTGGCGATGCGCATCGTGCTCACCGGCTTCGCCGTGGCGCTCCTGGCACTCCCGTGGCTTAAGCTCATCGGCGCGGTGCTCCTGCTCTGGATCGGCGTGAAGCTGCTGGTCCCCGGCGGGAACGCGGGTGACGTGCGCGCAGGCGCGAGCCTCGTGGCTGCGATCCGCACCATCCTCGTGGCCGACCTCGTCATGAGCCTGGACAACGTGATCGCCGTGGCCGCGGCCGCCGACGGCGACTGGCTCCTGCTCCTGATCGGCCTGGCCATCTCCATCCCGCTGGTGGTCTTCGGCGCCACCCTGCTGGTGAAGGTCATGGAGCGCTTCCCCATTGTGATCGCTATCGGCGCCGCGCTGATCGGCTTCGTCGCCGGCGAGATGGCATGGGAAGATCATGCGATCATCTCCGTCACTGGCATGCACCCCCAAGGTTTCAAGTACGCCCTCGCAACCCTGTGCGCCGCTTTCGTGGTGGTCACTGGGCAATGGCTCGCGCAGCGCGCCACCTCACGGAACGCAGCAACGCAGCACCCGGCTCGTTAGGGACACGCGGGCCCCCGTGCGCTCCGGCGCGCGAGGCAAACGTCCCAATGGATCGTCAACCGTCGGCATCCTAGGAGGATTCCAAATGAAGTCAATGCTCAATCGCGGCCGCATGGCCGTGCTCGCGTGCGCGGCCCTCACCGCGTGCCTCCCGGCTCTCGCGTGGGAGCCCAGCAAGACCGTGGAGTTCGTGGTGCCGGCGGGCACCGGCGGCGGCGCCGACCAGATGGCGCGCTTCATCCAGTCGGTGATCGCGAAGAACAACCTCATGAAGGTGCCCATGGTCGTCGTGAACCAGGGCGGCGGCGCGGGCGCGGAAGGCTTCCTCGCCATGAAGGACTCCAAGGGCGACGGCCACAAGCTCATCATCACGCTCTCCAACCTCTTCACCACGCCGCTCGCCACCGGCGTGCCGTTCAGCTGGCAGGACCTGACACCGGTCGAGATGATGGCGCTCGACGAGTTCGTGCTGTGGGTGAACGCCGACACGCCGTACAAGACCTCGCAGGAGTACATCGCGGCGATGAAGGCGGCCGGCCCCGGCAAGTTCAAGATGGGCGGCACCGGCTCCAAGCAGGAAGACCAGATCGTCACGGTCAACATCGAGAAGCAGACCGGCGTGAAGTTCACCTACATTCCCTACAAGGGCGGCGGCGACGTGGCGACCCAGCTCGTCGGCAAGCACGTCGACTCTACGGTGAACAACCCCATCGAGGCCGTGGCCCAGTGGCGCGCCGGCAGCCTCAGGCCGCTCTGCGTCTTCGACGCGCAGCCGATGCCCTACCCGAAGAAAGTCACCAAGGACATGTCGTGGCAGGACATCCCGACCTGCAAGTCCCAGGGCCTGAACGTCGAGTACCTCATGCTGCGCGGCATCTTCATGCCCGGCGGCGCCACGCCCGACATGGTCAAGTACTACGTCGACGTGCTGAACAAGGTGCGCGAGACGCCGGAGTGGAGGAAGTTCATGGAAGACGGCGCGTTCAACACCAGCCACATGACCGGCAAGGAGTACGCCGATTGGGTGGCCAACGCCGAGAAGACGCACGAGTCGCTGATGCGGGAAGCCGGCTTCCTCGCCAAGAAATAGAACTCGAGCCGTGCAGGGCCCCGCACCGGGGCCCTTTTCGTACCCGGAGGAGGAAGGCGCATGCGGCAATGGTCGGAGGAACGGGCCGTAGGATCGGTCCGCGCGTGGGAAGTCATCGTGGCGCTGTTGTTCCTGGTGTTCGGCGCGGTGGTGATGTGGGACAGCTGGCGCATCGGAGCCCGCTGGTCGGATGACGGGCCGCAGGCGGGCTACTTCCCGTTCTACATCGGCCTCTTCATCGTGGTCTCGGCCGTGGTGATCACGTACAACGCCATGCGCCTGGGCGAAGAGGGCGGCGAGCCCTTCGTGCGCTGGGGCCAGCTGAGGCTGGTGCTGGTCATGCTGCTGCCCAGCGTCGTGTACGTGGCGCTCATCGACAACCCGTGGTTCTCGCTCGGCATCTACGTGCCCTCGGCGATCTTCATCGCCGTGTTCATGCGCTACTTGGGCAAGTACAAGTGGCACACCATCGCCGCCGTGAGCGTCGGCGTGGTCGTGGCCTTCTTCGTGATGTTCGAGATCTGGTTCCAGGTCCCGCTGCCCAAGGGCCCGCTCGAAGCGGCCCTGGGCTTCAGCTGAGGTCGCGATGCAAGAGATCCATAGTTTGATGGGCGGTTTCGCGGTTGCGCTCTCATGGTTCAACCTGGTGCTGATGCTGGCCGGCATCACGCTCGGCGTGATCATCGGCGTGCTGCCGGGCCTGGGCGGCGCCAACGGCGTGGCGATCCTGCTGCCGCTCACCTTCTCGATGGCGCAGCAGCCCGGCGGGCAGACCTCCGCCATCATCCTGCTCTCGTGCATCTACTGGGGCGCGCTCTTCGGCGGCGCCATCACCTCGATCCTCTTCAACATCCCGGGCGAGCCGTGGTCGGTGGCGACCACCTTCGACGGCTATCCGCTCGGCCAGAAGGGGCGGGCGGGCACCGCGCTCACCGCGGCGTTCACCTCGTCCTTCGTGGGCGCTCTGGTGGGCGTGCTGCTCATCACGTTCCTCTCGCCCATCGTGGCGCGCTTCGCCCTGCAGTTCGGGCCGCCCGAGTTCTTCGCGGTGTACCTGCTCACGTTCTGCGCCTTCGTGGGCATGAGCAAGGGCTCGCCCTTCAAGACCATCGCCTCGATGATGCTGGGCTTCGCGCTCGCCGCGGTCGGCATCGACACGGTGACGGGCCAGCTGCGCCTCACCTTCGGGCTCACGATCCTGCTCAAGGGCTTCGACTTCCTGATCGCGGTGATCGGGCTCTTCGGCATCGGCGAGATCCTGCTCACCATCGAGGAGGGCCTCGAGTTCCGGGGGACCCGGGCCAAGCTCAACATGAAGGTCGTGATCGAGACGTGGAAGGAGCTCCCGCGCTACTGGAAGACCTCGGTGCGCGCCGCGGTGGTCGGCTGCCTGATGGGGATCGTGCCGGGCGGCGCCACGCCCGCCTCTTTCATGAGCTACGGCCTCGCGAAGAAGATGTCGCGCGACGGGGACAAGTTCGGCACCGGCATGGTCGAGGGCGTGGTGGCGCCGGAGACGGCCGCCCACGCCGCCGGCACCTCGGCGCTGCTGCCGATGCTGACCCTCGGCGTCCCGGGCTCGCCCACCGCGGCGGTGCTGCTGGGCGGATTGCTCATCTGGGGGCTGCAGCCGGGCCCGCTGCTCTTCACCGAGAAGCCCGACTTCGTGTGGGGCCTCATCGCCTCCATGTACCTCGGCAACATCGTGGGCCTGATCGTCGTGCTCACCTGCGTGCCGCTCTTCGCGGCCATCCTGCGCGTGCCCTTCGCGATCATCGCGCCGGTGATCCTGGTGATCTGCGCGATCGGCGCCTATACCGTGCACAACTCGATGTTCGACGTCTGGCTGATGCTGGGCTTCGGAGCGATGGGCTACGTCTTCAAGAAGCTCGACTACCCGATGGCGCCGATGGTGCTGGCGCTCGTGCTGGGCGACAACGCGGAGAACGGGTTCCGGCAGTCGATGCTGCTGTCGGCGGGGGACCTCAGGATCTTCTTCTCGAACAAGCTGGTGGGCGGCATCACGACGCTGGCACTCCTGCTGCTCTTCTGGCCGCTCATCTCGCGCCTGCTGCACCTCGCGCGCGGGGGCAACGGCGGAACGGGCACGCCAGCGGCCAAGGACTGAACGGAGGAGCGCCATGCCGGTGATCGCGATGACCCAGGAGATGGCCACGCTGGGCAAGGACGTGGCCCTCGGTGTGTGCGAGGCGCTGGGCCTGCAGCAGGTGCGCCACGAGGTGGGCGACGTGGTGGCCGGCAAGATGCACGTGAAGAAGGCCCTGATCCGCCGCATCCGCGAGGGCAAGAGCCTCCAAGATCGAGAAGTGGGCGGCCGACGAGAAGACCATCTCGATCTTCACCGCCGAGGAAGTCTACGACCGCGCGGTGAAGGGCGACGTGCTGATCCGCGGCTGGGGCGGCACGCTGCTGCTGAAGAACGTGCCGCACATTGCGCGCATCCGCGTCTGCGCGCCGATGGAAGTGCGGGTCCAGCGCCTCATGGAGCGGCTGGAGACCGACGACGAGGAGCTCGCCCGGCGCGAAATCCAGGTCGACGACGCGGCTCGCGCCGCGCGCATGGAGGAGGCGTTCGAGGTGAGGTGGGGCGACCCCACGCTCTACGACCTCACGCTCAACACCGAGCGGGTGGCGATCGCGCAATGCGTGGAGCAGGTGATCGCGCTCGTGAAGAGCCCCGCGTTCCAGGAGACGCCCGCCTCGCGCCAGTTGCTGGCGGACCTGGCACTCCAGGCGCGCGCCCGCGCGGCGCTCAGGGCCGACGAGCGCACCGACGGCATCGACATCGACATCCGCGTGAGCGGCGGCGAGGTGCAACTGCGCGGCATCGTGGTGGACGAACGCGAGAAGCGGATGTGCCGGGACGTGGTCCAGGCCATCCCCGGAGTGAAGAGCGTGCGCGACGAGTTGCGCACTATGGCGGGCGGGGCGCACCGCTTCCCGTCCACGCGCCGGGACGCCTGAAGGCCGCCTAGATCTTGCCCGCCTGCTTGAGGCGCGAGAGCGTCTCGGCCGACAGGTTGAGGTAGGAAGCCAGCTCCTTCTTCGGCACGCGCTCGGTGAGCTCGGGGTGCTTGCGCATGAAGCGGTGCACGCGGCCCGGGGCGTCCAGCAGGTGCAGCGTGATGGTGTGCGCCATCACCTCGCTCATGAGGAACATCACCTCGTACTCGAAGTCGTCCTTGAGGTCCGGGTGCGCGTCGAGGAATCCTGCCCACTGCGGCAGCGGCATCTTCGCCACGCGCGCCTTGGTGACGCAGCGGATCGAGTAGGGCGCGGGCGTGCGCAGCTTCCACGCCGCGTAGCTCGTGTCCATGTCGTCCTCCTTGGCGAAGCGCAGGATCATCTCCTTGCCTTCGGAGCTCGCCACCACGCGCTTGAGGACGCCGTCGATCACGAAGTACTGCTCCATCTCGTGGGCGCCCTGTGACAGCAGCGTGTCGCCCTTGCGGTAGTCGATGATGTGCAGCACGGAGTCCAGCTCGTCGAAGGCGCGCGGCTTGAGGCGGCGCAGGACGATGTTCTGGCGCAGCCGCTCGCGGATCTCGTCGAGCTGCGGGTGGTTCACTAGGAGGGTCATTGGCGGCGGGTGCCTGGCGACAATTGACCCGCATCAAGCGCGCCCCGGGTGTCAAAATTGACCGCCATCAAGGTGCCTCACTCGGGCCGTTTCTTAACATTGTAGTCTGATTCGAGCGGCCGCCCTTTTGCCGCTTCCCCGCTCCAACTTCCGTCCTCGCCGACCCGACCCCCGGTCCGGCGCGGGCACGCCCCTCGGAGGAATACCATGGCAGTCGTCACCGGACACGCGGTCCCGGCCCCCGCCGCCCAGCCCAATCCCGGCGCAGCCCAACCCACGCCCGCGCCGGCCCAGGAACAGATCGACGGCTTCCAGCTCGTGATCGAGGCCCTGAAGTTGAACGGCCTCGACACCGTCTACGGCCTGCCCGGCATCCCCATCACCGACCTCACGCGCCGCGCGCAAGCCGCGGGGCTGCGCGTGCTGTCGTTCCGCCACGAGCAGAACGCGGGTTACGCCGCTTCCATCGCCGGCTTCCTCACCCAGAAGCCCGGCATCTGCCTCACCGTGTCGGCGCCCGGGTTCCTCAACGGGCTCAATTCCCTCGCGCACGCCACCACGAACTGCTTCCCGATGATCCTCATCTCGCGGCTCGTCGGAGCGCGAGATCGTGGACCTGCAGCAGGGCGACTACGAGGAGATGGACCAGCTCGCCGTCGCCAAGCCGGTCTGCAAGGCGGCGTTCCGCGTGCTGCATGCCGAGGACATCGGCGTGGGCATCGCGCGCGCCATCCGCGCCGCGGTCTCGGGGCGCCCCGGCGGCGTGTACCTCGACCTGCCCGCCAAGCTCTTCGCGCAGTCGATCGACGCCGAAGCGGGCCGCAGGACGCTCATCAAGGTGGTCGATCCCGCGCCGCGGCAGATCCCGGCGCCGGACGCGGTGAAGCGCGCCATCGACCTGCTGAAGGGCGCGAAGAAGCCGCTCATCGTCCTCGGCAAGGGCGCGGCCTACGCGCAGGCCGACGCGGACATCAAGGCCCTCGTCGAGAAGACCGGCATTCCCTACCTGCCGATGTCGATGGCGAAGGGCCTGCTGCCGGATACCCACGAGCTGTGCGCTTCCGCGGCGCGCTCCTTCGTGCTGCCCGAGGCCGACGTCGTGATGCTCGATCGGCGCGCGCCTCAACTGGCTGCTCTCGCACGGCAAGGGCAAGACCTGGGGCGGCAAGGCCACGAAGGATTGGGGCAGCCAGAAGTTCATCCAGGTCGACATCTCGCCGCAGTCGAGGCCGACAGCAACGTGCAGCATCGAGGCGCCCGTGGTGGCCGACATCGGCTCGGCGGTCTCCGCGTTCGTGAAGGAAGTGGGCGCGGGCTGGGCCAAGCCGCCGGCCGAGTGGATCTCCGCGATCAAGGAGCGCAAGGACAAGAACGTCGCGAAGATGGCCGAGACCCTCGCCAAGGATCCGGCGCCGATGAACTTCCACAGCGCGTTGAACGTGGTGCGCGACATCGTGAAGGCGAATCCCGAAGCGATGCTGGTGAACGAGGGCGCCAACGCGCTCGACTTCACGCGCTCCATCGTCGACATGTACCAGCCGAGGAAGCGCATCGACGTGGGCACCTGGGGCATCATGGGCATCGGCATGGGCTACTGCGTGGCCGCCGCCGTCGTCACCAAGCAGCAGGTCATCGCGATCGAGGGCGACAGCGCCTTCGGCTTCTCGGGCATGGAAGTCGAGACCATCTGCCGCTACGACCTGCCGGTATGCGTCGTGGTCATGAACAACAACGGCGTGTACAAGGGCACCGACGTGGATCCCACGGGCCGCGACCCGGCGCCCACCGTGTTCGTGAAGGGCGCGCGCTACGACACGCATCATCGAGGCCTTCGGCGGCGTGGGCGCGAACGCCACGACCCCGGCGGAGCTGCGCAAGGCGATCGAAGAAGCGATCCGCTCGCGCAAGCCCACGCTCATCAACGCGGTGATCGACGAGACGGCGGGCACGGAGAGCGGGCGCATCACGTCGCTCAACCCGACTGCCGCCAAGAAGAAATAATTCATCAACCACAGATGAACACGGATGAACACAGATGGTTTGTGATTGAGAATGAAGCCTTCGCCATGGGTGCGATCAACCAAGTTCGCTCCGCCCATCTGTGTTCATCTGTGTCCATCTGTGGTTCCAACGCCCTAACAGGAAAGCGACGCGCATGGAAGCATTGAAAGGTGTACGAATTCTCGATATGACGCACGTCCAGGCGGGGCCGACCTGCTCGCAGCTGCTGGCGTGGATGGGCGCGGACGTGATCAAGTTCGAGCCGCCGCAGGGCGATGCCACGCGCGGGCAGCTGCGCGACGTGCCCAACGCCGACTCGCTCTACTTCACGATGCTCAACTGCAACAAGCGCTCGATCGTGGTCAACATGAAGACCGCCGAGGGCAAGCAGGTGTTCGTCGACCTGCTGAAGAAGTGCGACATCATGATGGAGAACTTCGGCCCCGGGGTGCTCGAGCGCCTCGGCTTCACGTGGGAGAAGATGCACGAGATCAACCCGAAGATCGTGGTCGGCTCCATCAAGGGCTTCGGCTCCAGCGGGCCGTACGCCGAGTTCAAGGCCTACGAGAACGTGGCGCAGGCCATGGGCGGGGCGATGAGCACCACGGGCGTGCCCGACGGCGCGCCCTTCGTGACCGGCGCGCAGATCGGCGACACGGGCACGGGGCTGCACCTCGCCATCGGGCTCCTCGCCGCGCTGCACCAGGCGAGCACCACCGGCCAGGGCCAGTACGTCGAGGTCGCGATGATGGACGGGGTGATGAACCTCTGCCGCGTCAAGTTCCGCGACCACCAGCGCCTGCAGCGCGGGCCGCTCGCCGAGTACTCGGTGCCGACCTACCAGGGCATGGGAGACGTGCCGCGCGCCGGCAACGATTCGGGCGGCGGCCAGCTCGGCAACGCCATCCATTGCAAGCCGCACGGCCCCAACGACTGGCTCTACATCGTCGTGCAGGAGGCCGTGTACGACGCGCTCGCCAAGCGCATCGGGCCCGACGTGGGCGTGCCGGACATGGCGAGCGATGCGCGCCTCGCCACCATCGCCGAGCGGCGCAAGAACCAGAACCTCATGTGGACGCTCATCAACAAGTTCGCCGAGAAGCACACCAAGCGCGACCTGATGGCGATCCTGAACGAGCTGGACGTCCCGTGCGGCCCGATCATGTCCACCGAGGACCTCGCCACCGACGAGCACGTGAAGGGCCGCGACATGTGGGTCGAGCTCGACCACCCGCAGCGCGGCAAGTGGTTCAACGTCGGCATGCCGATCAAGCTCTCGGCTTCTCCCGCCGTCATCAAGAGGAGCCCGCTCCTGGGCGAGCATACGGACGAGGTGCTGAAGAGCGTGCTGGGCTACGACGAGGCGAAGCTCGACGGCCATGCGGGCCGCGGGCGCCTTCTCCGCTCCCCCGAAGAAGGTGGCCGCCTAGAGAGTCATTCGAACGCAAATCGTTAGAAGCGCCGATATCCGCCGATCCAACGCCGATACCCGCCGATAACCCTGGTAGTCCATCTGCGGCGATCGGCGTGCCCTTATCGGCGTTCATCGGCGCTTCCAAAGCCGTAGTTTTCTAGAGCAAGAACCAAAATGAAAATCGCAATCATCGGACAGCAGGACTTCGGCAAGGCAGTCCTCGAGGCATTCCTCGCGCGTGGCGACACCGTCGCGGGCGTGTTCGTGCGCACCGGAGAAGGAGGGCGCCAAGCCCGACCCCATGAAGGTCGCCGCCGTCGAGAAGGGCCTCAAGGTGTTCCAGCTGCCGTCGCTGAAGGCCCCCGAGGCCGCGCAGGCGATGAAGGACCTCAATGCCGACATCGGCGTCATGGCCTTCGTGCTGCAGTTCGCGCCGCAGGAGTTCGTCAACATCCCTAAGCACGGCACCATCCAGTACCACCCGTCGCTGCTGCCCAAGTACCGCGGGCCGTCGTCGATCAACTGGCCGATCGCGCGGGGCGACACGCAAGACCGGCCTCACGATCTTCCGTCCCACGGACGGCCTCGACGAAGGTCCGGTGATCCTGCAGAAGGAGACCGAGGTCTCCGAGAACGACACGCTGGGCACCGTCTACTTCGACCGCCTCTTCCCCATGGGCGTGAAGGCGATGCTCGAAGCCGCCGACCTGGTCGTGGCGGGCAAGCACAAGGAGGTCGTGCAGGACGAGAACGCGGCGTCCTACGAGGGCTGGTTCCGCGCCAACGAGGCGAAGATCAGCTGGAACACCCACGTCGACTTCATCCACAACCTCATCCGCGGCGCGGATCCGGCGCCCGGCGCCTGGACCACCTTGGGCGGCAAGAAGCTGCAGCTCTTCGGCTCGAAGAAGCAGCTGGTGCGCACCTTCGGCGCGGTGAAGGGCAAGCTCGGCGAGATCACCGACATCGGCGCGGAGTCGATGCGCGTCACGGCGCAGGGCGGCCAGGTCGAGATCGCGAAGGTGAAGGCCGAAGAGGGCAAGAAGGTCTCCGCCGCAGAGTGGGCGAAGGGCGCGGGCGTGGTGGCCGGTACGATCCTCGGAACCTGATCCGCCCGCGCGGCCTCGCGCCTCCTGTAGCTTTTCGGTGTCGGACGCTTCGGACGCCAAAAGCAGCCGGCGGCGACACGTTCCCAGAAATCCGCGCGCCGCAGCGGTGTCTCATCGGGTCCCTAGTGCACAACCGGAGGATTCGATGAAATACATGATGCCTGCCCTTGCAGTGCTGGCCGTCGCCGCGCTTGCCGGATGCGACCGTACCGGCGTTCCCTCCACTTCCACTACCGTGGTGAAGGAGCCCACCGTCGTCCAGAAAGAGAAGGAAACGGTGCGCGAAGTGCCGCCCGCGAACAGCTCCTCGACCACCGTGGTCGAGCCTTCGGCGCCCGCGCCCAGCTCGTCGACCAGCGTGAACATCGACGCGAGCAAGCCGCAAACGTCGGAGACGTCGCGCACGCGCACCACGACCCACGTCGATACCCCGGCGGGCAGCGCCACGCGCACCCAGACCGACACCACCAAGACGACGCAGTAACGTCCTCGCTGCGGCGGTCCCCGGCCCTTTCTCGCGCCCGGCGCGGGGAAGGGCTTTTTACTTCCGGCCCCGCGGCGTTTTGCGCGACAATGGCTGTCCCCTCCAACCGAGCCCCATACGCCCATGCCGCACGCCATCCGCATGCAGAAAACCGGCGGTCCCGAAGTCCTGCAATGGGAGGAGGTGCAGGCCGCACAGCCCGGTCCCGCCGAGGTGCTGATCCGCAACAAGGCGGTGGGCCTCAACTACATCGACACGTACCACCGCACGGGGCTCTATCCCGTGCCGCTGCCCTCGGGCATCGGGATGGAAGCCGCGGGCGTGGTCGAGGCGACCGGACCCGGCGTCACCGAATTCAAGGCCGGCGACCGCGTGGCGTATGCGAACGGCCCGCTCGGCGCCTACGCGGAGCTCAAGGTCCATCCCGCCGAGCGGCTGGTGAAAGTGCCCGAGGGCATCAGCTTCGAGCAGGCGGCGAGCATGATGCTGCAGGGGCTCACCGTGCAGTACCTGCTGCGCCGCATGCTGTACGTGCCGAAGGCGGGCGACACCGTGCTCTGGCACGCGGCCGCGGGCGGCGTGGGCCTCATCGCCTGCCAGTGGGCGAAGGCGCTCGGCATCAACATGATCGGCACCGTGAGCTCGGAGGAGAAGGCGAAGCTCGCGCGCGACCACGGCTGCGCGCACACCGTGATCTACACCAAGGAGGATTTCCACGCGAAGGTGATGGAGATCACCGGCGGGAAAAAAGTGCCGATCGTGTACGACTCCGTGGGCAAGGACACGTGGGCCAAGTCGCTCGACTGCCTGCAGGGCCGCGGGCTCATGGTGAGCTTCGGCAATTCCTCCGGGGCGGTGGGACCGGTCGAGCTGGGCATCCTCGGCGCGAAGGGATCGCTCTACGTGACGCGGCCCTCGCTCATGGGCTACGTCGGCAAGCGCGAGGAGCTGGTCGCCGCGGCGAAGGACCTGTTCGACGTGGTGCTGGCCGGCAAGGTGAAGGTCGCGCCCGCGCCAGTCGTACGCGCTGAAGGACGCCGCGCAGGCGCACCGCGACCTCGAGGCGCGCAAGACCACCGGCTCGACGATCCTGGTCCCGTAGCTCCCAGCCGCGAGGCTGCGCGCGCTGGCCATGCCGCGGCGCAGCATCGCGCCCCTTGCTTCGCCCCGCGCGCGGGACTAGCCTGAAGGCTTGGGTATCCGCGATGCCTGAGCCTTAGTCGACGACTCACGACACCGCCGCCTTCGATTTCCTTGCGAAGGAGGGTCGCATGAGACTGCGCATGTACGTCACGCTCCCGAACGTCGCGGCAGCGCGCGAGCTGGCCAACGACCTGCTCCTCGCGCGCATCGAGGACCGCCACATGCACTTCCTCGCGCGCCGCGGCACCGACCTGGGCGAGCTGCACGAGGCCTCCTACCTGCAGAAGACCGACGCGGTGCACGGCGGCTTCGTGGGGCTGGTGATCGGCGGGGTCATGGGCGCGGGGCTCGGCGCCGTGCTCGGTGAACTTCCCGCTCGGCGGCATCTCGATCGAGATGGTCGCGGTGCTGATCGCCGCCATCGTCGGCGCGGCGCTCGGCACGTGGGTCGCCGCGATGGTGGGCCTGCAGGTGCCGAACTCGCGACTGAGGGCATTCGAGCGCGACCTGGTCGAGGGCCACGTGCTGCTGATCCTCGACGTGCCGGCGCGCCGCTACCAGGAGATCCGCGACGTGATAGCGCGCAAGCACCCGGAGGCGGTGGATCGCGGGAACGAGCCGACGGTGCCCGCTTTTCCTTAGTTTTGCTTTGCTTTGTTCGTGCGTGGACGAGGTGCGTCTTCCCGACCCGGCGCCCCTTTGCTTCAAATGCTCTAACGGTTGCAGGATTTGGCTTTCCCGGTGAACGGGCTCTGCTGCTTTGACGCGGTATATCGGCTCCGTTTGACGTTCGCACATGGGATCGGTGCGTCCAAGTGCACCGTCGCGTAGCGCCTCTCGGAAAGACGCCCCTCATCCACGCACGACGCATAGCTGGCCTGTTTCGAACATGGAGCCCCCTGCCGGTCACGGGGCGCTCTAGCTGATCGCGGTGGATACTGATCCCGTTTCGAGCACCGCCAGGTACTCAACGCGAGCGCACGCGTGAGTGCGTTTCCCCCGGCTCACGGGCGCGAAAAGCTGGAGACCCCATCCCGCCGCACGGGCGCGCAGAGCGGTTTGCTAAAATCGCCGATTCCCTCCGCATCACTCCTCCCATGGCCATACTCCTGCGCGAATCCGACGTCGAGCGCCTGCTCACGCATGCCGCGACGCATCGAGCTGATCGAGCGCGTGCACAGCGAATACTCCACCGGCAACGCGATCGACGTTCCGCGCGAGCGAACGCGCCTGCCGAAGGCGGCGCTGCACATCCTGCAAGGCGCGGTGCCCTCGGCGAACGTGTTCGGCTACAAGGCGTACACGTCGAGCCGCGAAGGCGTGCGCTTCCTCGTCTACGTGTTCAGCGCCGAGCGCGGCTAACCTCGAGGCGATCGTGGAGGCCGAACCGCCTGGGGATGATCCGCACGGGCGCCGCGGGCGGCGTCGCGGCGAAGTGGCTCGCGCGCAAGGACGCGAAGACCGTGGGCGTCTTCGGCTCGGGCTGGCAGGCCGAGGGGCAGATCGAGGCGCTCGCGTACGTGCGCAAGCTCGAGCGCGTGAAGGTCTACTCGCGCAACGCGGACAAGGTCGCGAAGTTCTGCCGCAAGATGACGGAGAAGCTCTCGATCGACGTGGTCCCGGCCGCATCGCCCGAGGACGCGGTGAGGGCGAGCGACATCGTGGTCACCATCACCACGTCGGCGACGCCGGTATTCGACGGGGAGTGGCTGGCTCGCCCGGCGCCCACGTCAACGCCGCCGGCTCCAACTCGCTGCTGCGCCGGGAGATCGACGAGACCACGGTGCGCCGCGCGAACCCGGTGGTGGTCGATTCGCGCCCCCGGCGGCCAAGGAAGCCGGCGACCTGCTGCCCGCGCTCGAGAAGGGGCGCCTGCACATGCGGCGCGTTGGCCGAGCTGGGCGAGGTGATCGCGGGCACCCGTGCCGGCCGGACCTCCTCCGAACAGATCACGCTCTTCGAGTCCCAGGGCATGGCGATGCAGGACCTGATCATCGCCGCGGAGCTGATGCGCCGCGCGCGCGCCGAAGGGGTGGGCAGCGAGGTCGACGTGGGAGGCTGAAAACGGCGCGGCGCGGTGTGACATACGCCTCTGGACGCCTCGGCGCGCCCATGTAAGATGGGCCCACCGCAACGCCGCCCCAAGGGACTCGCCAGGAGCGTGTCCGGGGATCAGGGAGAAGCTCATGAAGACCGCGTTCTGGAAGGCCGATTGGTTCTTCGGCCCTCGTCATCGCCGTCGTGCTCTTCGGATTCGCGCGCGTGGCCGGGCGTGATCCCCAGCCTCGAGCGCTGGGCCTACGACGTCGGGCGTGAAGATGACCTCCAAGCCGCCCAGCGAGCAAGATCGCCGTCATCGCCATCGACGAGCAGTCGATCGCCAACATCGGGCGCTGGCCGTGGTCGCGCGAGGTGCAGGCGAAGCTCGATCGACCAGCTCGCCGCCGCCAAGGCGAAGGTGATCGGCAACACGATGTTCTTCTTCGAGCCGCAGAAGGATCCGGGCCTCGTCTACGTCGAGAAGGTGCTCGACATCTACAGCAAGGCGTATCCGCGGCAGCGATCCGCGCCGACAGTCCCGGGCGTGGCCCCCATCGGCGGCGCGACGCCCGCGGCGCAGGAGAGCGCCGCCGCTCGCCCCGAGGTCGCCGAGATCGGCAAGATCCTCACCGAGGCGTCGGGCGCGCTCGAACAGCGACGCGCGCCTGGCCGCGAGCGTGAAGAAGGCCGGCAACGTGCTGGTGCCGATGGCGTTCGACCAGTTGAGCTTCGCGCCGCCGCCGGGCACGCCCCGACAAGGCGCTGCCCGAGTACGTCACGGCCAACGTCATCGGCGCCTCGACCGACGGCGGCGGCTCGCTCTTCCACGGCGGGACAGCGCTGGTTCCCATCGAGCAGATCGGGGCCGCGGCGGCCGGCATCGGGCACCTCACCAGCACCCTCGACGAGGACGGCGCCGTGCGCTTCGAGCCGCTGGTGATCGACTACTACGGCCAGCGTTTCCCGTCGCTCGCCCTGCTCATCGCGGCCGAGGAGCCTCAACCTCGGGCCCAAGGACATCAGCGCGAGCGTGGGCCAGAGCGTCACCCTCGGCGGCAAGACCATCCGCACCGACGAGCTGGGCGAGATGTACACGTACTTCTACAAGGACCGCGACGGGCGCGCCGCTTTCCCCATCGACTCCTTCTTCGACGTCTACAGCGGCAAGATCCCGGCCGCCAAGTACGCCGACAAGATCGTGCTGATCGGCGCGACGGCCACCGGCGTGGGCACCTCCGAGGTCACGCCCATCTCGGCGCAGATGAACCCGGTGACGACACTCGCGCACTCGGTCTCCTCGATCCTGCAGCAGCATTTCTTCGTGGCGCCCGCGTGGGGGCCGCTCGCCTCGTTCGGCGTGTACCTCGCGGTCGCGCTCTACCTCATGCTGGGCCTGCCGCGCCTGCGCGCCGGCATGGCGGCGATCGTCTCGGCCGTGCTGCTGGCCGCGCTCTTCGCCACGCACCTGGCGCTCATGACCGGCCCGGGCCTCTGGCTGCAGCTCATGCTGCCCGCGCACGCTGCTCCTCGTCGGGCCATGCGCTGCTCACCACCAAGAACTACCTGGTCACCGAGCGCGGCAAGGAGAAGGCCGACGTCGAGAGCGCGGAATCGAACCGCATGCTGGGCCTCGCGTTCCAGCAGCAGGGCCAGCTCGACATGGCGTTCGACAAGTTCCGCAAGGCCCCGCTCGGCCCCGAGGTGATGGAGAACCTCTACAACCTCGCCCTCGACTTCGAGCGCCGCCGGCAGTTCAACAAGGCGGAGAGCTGCTTCCGCTACATGGCGACCTACAACGCGAAGTTCCGCGACATCCAGGAGCGCCTGGACCGCGCGAAGAAGCTCTCGGAGACCATCATCCTCGGCGGCTCGGCGGCGGCGCGCAGCAACGCGAGCACGGTGATCGTGCAGGGCGGCGGCACGGAAAAGCCGATGCTCGGGCGCTACCAGGTCGAGAAGGAGCTGGGCAAGGGCGCGATGGGCGTGGTCTACGGCGGCAAGGACCCGAAGATCGGCCGCGTCGTGGCCATCAAGACCATGGCGCTTTCGGAGGAGTTCGAGGCCGACGAGCTCACCGAGGCCAAGGAGCGCTTCTTCCGCGAGGCCGAGACCGCGGGCCGCCTCACCCACCCCAACATCGTCACCATCTACGACGCGGGCGAGGAGCACGACCTGTGCTACATCGCCATGGAGTTCCTGAAGGGCAAGGACCTCGTGCCCTACACCAAGAATCCCAACCTGCTGCCGGCCGACAAGGTGCTCTTCATCGTCGAGCGCGTGGCCGACGCGCTGGGCTACGCGCACACCATGGGCATCGTGCACCGCGACATGAAGCCCGCCAACATCATGTACGAGCCGCAGAGCGACACGGTGAAGGTCACCGACTTCGGCATCGCGCGCATCACCGACTCGTCGCGCACGAAGACCGGCATGGTGCTGGGCACGCCCTCGTACATGTCGCCCGAGCAGCTCGCCGGCAAGAGGATCGACGGGCGGAGCGACCTCTTCTCGCTCGGCGTCACGCTCTACCAGATGCTCTCGGGGCGCCTGCCGTTCGAGGGCGAGTCGATGACGCAGCTCATGTTCGCCATCGCCAACACGCCGCACGCGCCGATCCGCACGCTCAACGCGTCGCTGCCCCCGTGGGTGGAGGCGGTGATCGACCGCGCGCTCGCCAAGGACTTCGAGCAGCGCTTCCAGACCGGCGCCGAGCTGGCCGAGGCCATCCGCCAGGGCCGCAAATCGGGCGCCGCGGCGCCGTCGGCCGATGCCCGGGCTTGACGGACCTGCCGCGCGCGAGGAGGTGCACGCGCGCTCGATCGAGATCCGCGGCTACAAGCGCGCCGACGGCCTCTACGACGTCGAGGGCCACCTCGTCGACACCAAGCCGCACGACTTCAAGCTCGCGGCGGGAATGCGCAAGGCGGGCGAGCCGATCCACTCGATGTGGCTGCGCCTCACCGTGGACCGCACGTTGAAGATCGTCGACGCGCAGGCGGCCATGGACGCCGTGCCCTACGTCGATCACTGCGGGGCCATCGTGCCGGCGTACCGCAAGCTGGTCGGCCTTTCCATCGGGCCGGGCTACTTCCAGCGGGTGAAGGAATTGCTGGGTGGCGTGCACGGCTGCACGCACATCACCGAGCTCGCCGGCGCGCTCGCCACGGGAGCGTTCCAGACCATGGCCGGCCAGCGCATCCAGGATCCGGACCGCAAGCCCTTCCAGCTCGACCGCTGCCATGCGCTGGATACGCACGGGTGCGGCGGTCGCGCGCTACTACCCGCGCTGGTACAAGGGCACCGAGCCCATCGAGCCCGCCGCCGAGCCCGATCATCACTGACGTAGGTCAAGAGCGCCGCTCCCCCGTCCGTTGCTAGAATCGACGGGTTGAGTCCCGCCTTTCTCCCTTCGGATCGTCCCCAGCCATGAACATCCACGAGTACCAGGGCAAGGAACTGTTTCGCAAGTACGGCGTGACCACGCCGCGCGGCATCCCGGCATTCAGCGTCGAGGAGGCCGTCAACGCCGCGAAGACGCTGGGCGGACCCGTGTGGGTCGTGAAGGCGCAGATCCACGCCGGCGGGCGCGGCAAGGGCGGCGGCGTGAAGCTCGCGCGCTCGGTCGACGAGGTGCGCGAGATCGCCTCGAAGATGCTGGGCATGACCCTCGTCACGCACCAGACCGGCCCCCAGGGGCGCCTGGTGCGGCGGCTGCTGGTCGAGGAAGGCGCGGACATCAAGAAGGAGCTCTACGTCGCGCTGGTGGTCGACCGCGGCCTGCAGCGCGCGGTCCTCATGGCCTCGAGCGAGGGCGGCATGGACATCGAGGAGGTGGCCGCGAAGACGCCGGAGAAGATCCACAAGGTGGCGATCGACCCGGTGGCGGGCCTCGCGGACGGCGACGCCGAGGACCTCGCGCGGAAGATCGGCGTGCCCGGCGAGCTGGTGCCGCGGGCGCGCGACCTCTTCAAGGCGCTCTACCAGTGCTTCGACGAGTGCGACTGCTCGTTGACCGAGGTGAACCCGCTCATCGTCACCGGCGACGGCCGCGTGGTCGCACTCGACGCCAAGCTCAACTTCGACGACAACGCGCTCTTCCGCCATCCCGAGATCGTCGCGATGCGCGACCTGGACGAGGAAGATCCCGCCGAGGTGGAGGCCTCGAAGTTCGACCTCAACTACATCCAGCTCGACGGCGACATCGGCTGCCTCGTGAACGGCGCGGGCCTCGCGATGGCGACCATGGACACCATCAAGCTCTTCGGCGGCAGTCCCGCCAACTTCCTCGACGTGGGGGGCGGCGCCACCACCGAGAAGGTCACCGAGGCCTTCAAGATCATGCTGCGCAATCCCAAGCTCGCAGGCGATCCTGGTGAACATCTTCGGCGGCATCATGAAGTGCGACGTCATCGCCACCGGCGTGGTGGCCGCGGCGAAGCAGGTCGGCCTCAAGGTTCCCCTCGTCGTCCGCCTCGAGGGCACCAACGTCGACCTCGGCAAGAAGATCCTCGCCGACTCGGGCCTGCCCATCATCTCCGCGGCCGACATGGGAGATGCCGCGAAGAAGGTCGTCGCCGCCGCCAAGGGCGTGGCGCAGTCGCCGCATAAGGAAAGAGCACATGTCCATCCTCATCGACGCCAGACAGCAAGGTCATCACCCAGGGCATCACCGGCAAGACCGGCCAGTTCCACACGAAGATGTGCCGCGAGTACGCGAACGGGAAGAACTGCTTCGTCGCGGGCGTGACACCCGGCAAGGGCGGCGAGGACTTCGAGGGCATCCCGATCTTCGACACGGTGAAGGACGCCAAGGCGGCGACCGGCGCCACCGTCTCGGTGATCTACGTGCCGCCGCCCTTCGCCGCCGCCGCCATCGACGAGGCGGTGGAGGCCGGCCTCGACCTCGTGATCTGCATCACCGAAGGCATCCCGGTGCGCGACATGATCCGCACGCGCTACAAGATGCAGGGCAGCAAGACCCGCCTCATCGGGCCCAACTGCCCCGGCCTCATCACGCCCGACGAGATCAAGATCGGCATCATGCCCGGCCACATCCACCGCAAGGGCCGGATCGGCATCGTGTCGCGCTCGGGCACGCTCACCTACGAAGCGGTGGGGCAGGTGACGGCGCTGGGGCTCGGGCAATCGTCGGCGGTCGGCATCGGCGGCGACCCGGTGAACGGGTTGAAGCACATCGACGTCATGAAGATGTTCAACGACGACCCGGACACCGAGGCCGTGATCATGATCGGCGAGATCGGCGGCGGCGACGAGGAGAACGCCGCGCGCTGGGTGAAGGACAACATGAAGAAGCCCGTGGTGGGCTTCATCGCCGGGGTGACCGCGCCGCCCGGCAAGCGCATGGGCCACGCCGGCGCCATCATCTCCGGCGGCAAGGGCACCGCGCAGGAGAAACTCGCCGTGATGGAGGAATGCGGCATCAAGGTGACGCGCAATCCCGCGGAGATGGGCAAGCTCCTGATGACCGTCCTCTAGGCCATGGCCTTCAGGGCCTTGCGCCGCGCGATGCGCCGCGGCCGGGGTGCCAGCGCCGGCAGCGCATCGGCGATCTCCTGGATCGTGCCGCACGGTCCGGGGTCCAGCCCCTGCAGCTTCACCAGGTGCGAGCGGAACTCGCGGCTCCTCATCGCCTCGAGCAGGCGCTCGAAGAGCGGCGACTCGAGCGCCTCGCGCCGCACGGCGAGGAAATAGCGCTCGTTCACGAGCGGCACGAAGCCCAGGTGGAACTGGCGCGCGGCGGTCTCGACGCCCAACCCCGCGTCGGCCATGCCGCTCGCGATGTGCGCGGCGACCGCGGCATGCGTGTACTCGAAGCGGTCGTAGCCGTGGATGCGCGCCTCGCCGATGCGCTCGCGTGCGAGCAGCAGGTCGAGCAGGATGCGCGTGCCCGAGCCGGGCTGGCGGTTCACGAAGCGCACGCTCGGCCGCGCGAGGTCGGCGATCGAGGTGATGCCCTTGGGATTGCCCGCCGCGACGATGATGCCCTGGCGGCGCTCCACGACGTTCACCAGCACGTGCACGCCGGGCTTGAGCCATTTCCCGTAGAGCGGCAAGGACCGCCGCGGCGAGCTCCCCGATCGGCACGTGGAAGCCGGCGGCGTCGCAGCCCGCGTGGTGCAGCGAGGCGAGCGCGTCGGAGCTGCCCTGGTAGCTGATCTCCATCGGCACGTGGCGCCGCGCGAGGAAATCGCGCAGCGCCGTGAGCGCGAAGGCGTGGCTCGCGTGCACGCGCAGCACGCCGCGCGAATCGGGCGAGGCGCGCTCGAGCTCAGCCTCGATCTCGGAGGCGAGCGACTCGAGCGTGGGGCCCAAGCGCGCGTGGATGCGCCTGTCCGCCCAGAGCAGCTTCTCGCCCAGGCCGGTAAGCACGGCGCCGCGCCCGCGCGTGCTCGCCACCAGCGGCGCGCCGAACACCTGGCGGGCCTCCTGCAACAGGCCCCAGGCATGGCGATACGAGTGTCCCGCGGCCGTGCACGCCTTGGCGAGGCTGCCGGTCTCGTGGATGGCGCTCAGTAGCGGAATCAATGGCGGCAGCAGGTGTTCGCCATCTTCGTGGTCGCGCAGGACCCAGAGCGGCTTGATCGCGAACTTGAGCATCGCGCGGTCTCCGGAATATCGGCAGTCGCTTGCAACTGCCATATGCACAGACTAACCAATTGTCGCTTAGAAGACAAACTGTTAATTTTCCACAGTATTTAAAAGCTTCAACGGCAGCACAAAACATAAAGGAGGAGAGATGAGCCAGGTGGCCGGAACAGCGGACGACGTCATTGGTGGCGCCGGACTGCTCGCGAAAGAGCGCACGATCGCATCCCCGAACTACAACCGATGGCTGGTGCCGCCCGCGGCGCTGGGCATCCACCTTTGCATCGGCATGGCGTACGGCTTCAGCGTGTTCTGGTTGCCGCTGTCGCGCGCGATCGGGATCACCAAGTCGGTGGCGTGCCCCGCCGACATGTCTTTCGTCGCGTCGGTGTTCACCACCACGTGCGACTGGAAGATCAGCATGCTGGGCTGGATGTACACGCTGTTCTTCGTGTTCCTCGGATCGGCTGCGGCGGTGTGGGGCGGCTGGCTCGAGCGCGCGGGTCCGCGCAAGGCCGGCTTCGTCGCCGCGCTCTGCTGGTGCGGCGGCCTGCTGATCTCGGCCATCGGCATCTATGTGCACCAGATCTGGATGCTGTGGCTGGGTTCCGGCGTGCTCGGTGGCATCGGCCTGGGCCTGGGCTACATCTCGCCGGTGTCGACGCTCATCAAGTGGTTCCCCGACCGCCGCGGCATGGCGACGGGGATGGCCATCATGGGCTTCGGCGGCGGCGCCATGATCGGCGCTCCGCTCGCCGACATCCTGATGAAGCACTTCCAGACGCCCACCTCCGTCGGCGTGTGGGAAACCTTCGTCTGCCTGGCGGTGATCTATTTCGTGTTCATGATGGGCGGCGCCTTCGGCTACCGCGTCCCGCCGCAGGGCTGGAAGCCCGCGGGCTGGACGCCGAAGGACACGTCGAAGGCGATGATCACGAACCGCCACGTGCACCTGACCACGGCGACGCACACCAAGCAGTTCTGGCTCGTGTGGTGGGTGCTGTGCCTCAACGTGACGGCGGGCATCGGCATCATCGGCATGGCCTCTCCGATGCTGCAGGAGGTCTTCGCGGGCCACCTGATCGGCCTCGACATCAAGTTCAACGACCTCACCCCGGTGCAGAAGGGCCAGATCGCGGCGATCGCGGCGGGCTTCACGGGGCTGCTCAGCCTCTTCAACATCGGCGGGCGCTTCGTGTGGGCGTCGGCGTCGGATTATCTCGGCCGCAAGAGCACGTACTACACGTTCCTGATCCTCGGCATCATCCTGTACGCCTCGGCACCGTGGTCCGGGCACCTCGGCCACATCGCGCTCTTCGTGGCGGCGTTCTGCATCATCCTGTCGATGTACGGCGGCGGCTTCTCGACGGTGCCGGCGTACCTCGCCGACCTGTTCGGGACGCAGTTCGTCGGCGCTATCCACGGGCGGCTGCTCACGGCGTGGTCTGCCGCGGGCATCTTCGGCCCGGTGATCGTGAACTACATGCGCGAGTACCAGCTCGACCACGGCGTGCCGCGCGCGCAGGTGTACGACACCACGGCCTACATCCTGTGCGGCCTGCTCGCGATCGGCGTGGTCCTGAACGCGATGATCAAGCCGGTGGACGAGAAGAACTACATGACGGACGCCGAGCTGGAAGCCGAGCGTCGCGCGGGCCACGAGTCCGTCGGCGCGCGCGGCATCAACGGCGGCACCGACAATCCGCCCGCGGCCCTCGCGGTCGCGGCGTGGCTCGCGGTCGGCATCCCGCTCATCTGGGGGGTCTGGATCACGCTCGAAAAGGCGATGGTCCTGTTCCGCTAGGGTTTGGCTGGGTCCGCACCCGGACTTGACGCCCGTCAAGTCCGGGCTGCGACCCGTTGCGTTATTCTAATATCTTGATTTTGAGGGCGCTTCGCACCTCCCGCGGACACCCTGGCTCGCGACTCGCAGCTACGCCGGTCTGGCCCCTCGCGGAGTGCGCCGCACCCGCCCGAACCTGCCACACTGAACACTGACATGGCCGATACCGTCGTCATTCCCGTTGGCAAGATCCGCCGCACGCGCCCGGGCCCCAAGGGCCGCGCCGTCGATCCCGTCGCGCGCGAAGAGGTCGCGAAGCTGCTCGAGGGCGCGTCCCTCGCCTCCGACCACCTCATCGAGAACCTGCATCGCATCCAGGACCGCTACGGCCATCTTTCCGCCGCGCACCTGAACGCCCTCGCCGAGGCGATGAAGCTCGCCCAGGCCGAGGTCTACGAGGTCGCGACGTTCTACCACCATTTCGACATCGTGAAGGAAGGCGAGGACGCGCCGCCCGCGGTCACCGTGCGCGTGTGCGAGACGCTCTCCTGCGCGATGGCCGGCGCGCAGCAGCTGCATCGACAAGCTGCCCGCGCTGCTCGGCCCGAACGTGCGCGTGCTGGCCGCGCCGTGCATCGGGCGCTGCGCCGAGGCGCCCGCGGTGTGCGTCGGCCAGAACGCGTTCGGCCACGCCACGGAGAAGGACGTCGTCAAGGCCGTGAAGGAAGGCAAGACGAAGGCGCCCGTGCTGCATCCGCACGACTACGCGGACTATCGCAGGCAGGGCGGCTACAAGACCTGGGTCGAGTGCGTCACCGGCAAGCGCACGGTCGACGAAGTCATCAAGGTGATGGAGGACGCGGGCCTGCGCGGCCTGGGCGGCGCGGGCTTCCCGGCCGGGCGCAAGTGGAAGATCGTGCGCGCGGAGCCCGCGCCCGCGCCTCATGGCGATCAACATCGACGAGGGCGAGCCCGGCACGTTCAAGGACCGCCACTACCTCGAGCGCGACCCGCACCGCTTCCTCGAGGGCATGCTCATCGCCGCCTGGGCCGTGGGCATCGACGACATCTACGTCTACCTGCGCGACGAGTACCACGCCTGCCGCGAGATGCTGGAGCGCGAGATCGCGGCGCTGCAGGCCGATCCGCCGGCGAAACTCCCGAACATCCATCTCCGCCGCGGCGCCGGCGCCTACATCTGCGGCGAGGAGTCCGCGATGATCGAGTCCATCGAGGGCAAGCGCGGCATGCCGCGCCTGCGCCCGCCCTACGTGGCGCAGGTGGGCCTCTTCGGGCGGCCCACCCTCGAGCACAACATGGAAACGCTGCTCTGGGTGCGCGACCTCATCGAGCAGGGGCCGCAATGGTTCTCGAAGCATGGGCGCCACGAGCCGCAAGGGGTTGCGTTCCTTCTCGGTCTCGGGCCGCGTGAAGAAGACCGGCGTGCACCTCGCGCCCGCCGGCATCACGGTGAAGGAGCTGATCGACGAATATTGCGGCGGCATGCTGGAGGGCCACACGTTCTACGGCTACCTTGCCGGGCGGCGCCTCGGGCGGCATCCTGCCCGCCTCGATGGGCGACATCCCGCTCGATTTCGACACGCTGCAGCCCTACGGGTGCTTCATCGGCTCGGCGGCGGTGGTGATCCTCTCGCAGCACGACAAGGCGCGCGACGCGGCGTTGAACCTGATGCGCTTCTTCGAGCACGAGTCGTGCGGCCAGTGCACGCCGTGCCGCGTCGGCACCGCGCAAGGCCGCGCACCTCATGGAAGCGAAGAAGTGGGACCAGGCGCTGCTGGAGGAGCTCTCGGTGGTGATGGCCGACGCTTCGATCTGCGGCCTGGGCCAGGCGGCTCCCAACCCGATCCGCTGCGTCGCCAAGCACTTTCCTGACGAGATTTGATTAAAGCCGTGAAGAGCAGAGAGCACAGAGGGACACGAGGACGCAGAGAAAAGCCATGCATGAATATTCGCGATTCCGTTCGAGGGTGTGGCGTCATCAAGGGTTCTCTCCGTGCTCTCCGCATTTCTCCGTGTCCTCGTTTTTTTGCGGCGGTAACAAAGAGGGTTAGCGAATGAAGATGAACGACCTGGCCGCAAGGCCGAGACGATCGAGTTCAAGCTGAACGGCGACACCATCGCGGCGTTCGCGGGCGAGACGATCATCCAGGCGGCGGCGCGCCACGGCGTCGACATCCCGCACCTCTGCTACAAGGACGGCTACCGGGCCGACGGCAACTGCCGCGCCTGCGTGGTCGAGATCAAGGGCGAGCGCGTGCTGGCGCCGTCGTGCTGCCGCTATCCCGCCAAGGGCATGGAGGTCTCGAGCGACAACGCGCGCGCGCGTCGCCTCGCAGAAGATGGTGGTCGAGCTGCTGATGAGCGACGTGCCGAAGGACGACCTCAAGCCCGGCGGCAACGAGCTCTTCCACTGGGCGGGCGAGCTGGGCGTGACGAAGCCGCGCTTCGAGGCGCGACAGCAGCCGGCCTGCGATCCCTCGCACCCGGCCATGGCGGTGAACCTCGACGCCTGCATCCAGTGCACGCGCTGCGTGCGCGCCTGCCGCGAGGAGCAGGTGAACGACGTGATCGGCTATGCCTTCCGCGGCGCACGATTCGAAGATCGTCTTCGACTTCGACGATCCCATGGGCGAGTCGACGTGCGTGGCCTGCGGCGAGTGCGTGCAGGCGTGCCCGACGGGGGCGCTGGCGCCCGCGAAGTACGCCTACGAGGTCATGGCGGACAAGAAGGTCGAACTCGGTCTGCCCGTACTGCGGCGTGGGCTGCCAGCTCACCTACCACGTGAAGGACAACGAGATCGTGCGCGTGGAGGGCCGCGACGGGCCCGCGAACCACGAGCGCCTGTGCGTGAAGGGGCGCTTCGGCTTCGACTACGTGCAGCACCCGCATCGCCTCACCAAGCCGCTCATCCGCAAGCCGGGCGTGGCCAAGACCGCCGACTTCACCGTCGATCCCACGCGCTGGAGCGACGTGTTCCGCGAGGCCACCTGGGAAGAGGCGCTCGATTTCGCCGCCGGCGGCCTGAAGAAAGTGCGCGATACGCCACGGCGGCAAGGCGCTCGCCGGCTTCGGCAGCGCCAAGGGCTCGAACGAGGAGGCCTACCTCTTCCAGAAGCTGGTGCGCACCGGCTTCGGCAGCAACAACGTCGACCACTGCACGCGCCTCTGCCACGCCTCGTCCGTCGCGGCGCTGCTGGAAGGCGTGGGCTCGGGCGCGGTCTCGAACCAGGTGTGCGACGTCGCCAAGGCCGAGGTGATCTTCGTGATCGGCGCGAACCCGACGACCAACCATCCGGTCGCCGCCACCTGGATGAAGAACGCGGTGGAGCGCGGCGCGAAGCTCATCGTCGCCGACCCGCGCCGCAACGACCTCGCGCGCCACGCCTGGCGCTACCTGCAGTTCAAGGCCGACATGGACGTCGCGATGCTGAACGCGATGATCTACACGATCATCGAGGAAGGCCTGGTCGACAAGGAGTTCGTCCGCACAGCGCACCTCAGGCTTCGAGGCGCTGAAGGAGAACTCGAAGGGCTTCAGCCCCGAGCTGATGGCGCCGATCTGCGGCATCCCCGCGGAGACCATCCGCGAAGTCGCGCGCGCCTATGCGACCTCGAAGGCCTCCATGATCCTCTGGGGCATGGGCATCTCGCAGCACGTGCACGGCACCGACAACGCGCGCTGCCTCATCGCGCTCACCCTCATGACCGGCCAGATCGGCCGCCCCGGCACGGGGCTGCACCCGCTGCGCGGCCAGAACAACGTGCAGGGCGCCTCGGACGCGGGCCTCATCCCGATGATGTATCCCGACTACCAGCGCGTGGACGACCCCGCGGCCATCGCGCGCTTCGAGAAGTTCTGGGGCCGCGAGCTCGACCACAAGCCCGGCCTCACCGTGGTCGAGATCATCGACGCGGCCTGCGAGGGCAAGATCCGCGGCATGTACGTCATGGGCGAGAACCCCGCGATGTCGGACCCGAACGCGCATCACGCGCGCGAGGGCCTCGCCGGGCTCGATCACCTCGTGGTGCAGGACATCTTCCTCACCGAGACCGCGTACCTCGCCGACGTCGTGCTGCCCGCCTCCGCGTGGCCGGAGAAGGCCGGCACCGTCACCAACACCGACCGCATGGTGCAGCTCGGCCGCCGCGCGCTCGACATGCCCGGCGATGCGCGCCAGGACCTCTGGATCATCCAGGAGATCGCCAATCGCCTCGGCTGCGACTGGAACTACACCGGGCCGGAGAGCGGCGTGGCGCAGGTGTACGACGAGATGCGCCACGCGATGAACTCCATCGCGGGCATCACCTGGGAGCGCCTCGAGGAGCAGTCCTCGGTGACATATCCGTGCCGCACCGAGGACGATCCCGGCCAGCCGGTCGTGTTCACCGAGAACTTCCCGACCAAGGACGGGCGCGGCAAGTTCGTGCCGGCCGACATCATCCCGGCCAACGAGCGACCCGATGCCGAGTACCCGTTCGTGCTCATCACCGGCCGCCAGCTCGAGCATTGGCACACCGGCTCGATGACGCGCCGCGCCTCGGTGCTCGACGCGATCGAGCCGCAGGCCGTGGTGTCGGTGCATCCGCTGGATCTCGGCGAAGATCGGCGCGAAGCCCGGCGACGTGGTCACCGTGGCCTCGCGCCGCGGCAAGATCGCGCTCACCGCGCGCGCCGACGACGGCACTCCGCGCGACACCATCTTCATTCCGTTCGCGTACTACGAGGCGGCGGCGAACATGCTCACCAACCCGGCGCTCGACCCGTTCGGCAAGATCGCCGAGCTCAAGTATTGCGCGGTGAAGATCGTGAAGGGCGGCAAGCTGGAGCCGCTCGCGAGCTACGGCGGCGGGCAGAGCTTCACGCAGACGTCGAACGCCTGCGACTGACCGCGTCGCGCCGCGGGATCGGGCAGGGCGCCCAGCAGCATGGCAGCGCACAGGGCGGCGATCCAGGCGTGGGCGGGCAGCGTCGAGCGCATGGGCCGCATGCTAGCATTGCGCGCCGCCAGAGGAGGGTCATCATGACGAAGGTTATTCGCGCGCTCGCCGCGGCGCTGGCGCTGCTGCCGTGCGCGGCGCTCGCCCAGGCGCAGTGGCCGACGAAGCCGGTGAAGATCATCTCGGTCTTCCCGCCCGGCGGCTCGGTGGACCAGGTCTCGCGCATCCTCGCGGCACAGCTCACCCAGCAGCTCGGGCAGCAGTTCATCGTCGACGACCGCGGCGGCGCCTCGGGATCCATCGGCACCCAGATCGTCGCGGCCGCGCCCCCCGATGGCTACACGTTCGGCGTGGTGTTCGATACGCACGCCGTCAATCCCGCGGTGCTGAAGCTGCCGTTCGACACGCTGAAGGACCTGGCGCCGGTGATGCTGATCGGCACCTCGCCGATGGCGATCGTCGCGCACCCTTCGCAGCCCTACAAGGATTTCCGCGACGTGCTCGCCGCCGCGAAGACCGAGAAGGGCGGCGTCTCGTTCGGCTCCATCGGCACCGGCAGCCTCGGCCACCTCGCGATGGCGCAGATCGGCGACATCACGCATACGCAGTTCACGCACATTCCCTATCGCGGCGGCGGTCCGCTCATGACCGACGCGGTCGGCGGCCAGGTGCCGCTGGCGATCGGCACGGTGTTCCTCGTGAACCCGCACGTGCGCGCCGGCAAGTTGAAGGCGCTCGCGGTGACCTCGGACAAGCCCTCGCCGCAGATGCCGGGGGTCGCGACGGTGGCCGAGCAGGGCGTGCCGGGCTTCTCGGCGCTTTCGTGGTGGGGCGTGATCGCGCCCGCCGGCACGCCGACCGCGATCGTGCAGCGCATGTCGGAGGAGCTCGCGAAAGCCCTGCGCAATCCCGCGGTGTCCGGCAAGCTCACGCAGCAGGGGATGGACATCGTCGGCGGCGGGCCGCTGGAGCTCGACCGCTTCCTGCGCGCCGAGATCGACCGCTGGGCGAAGGTCGTGCGCGAGGGACACATCAAGGCCGGCGACTGAAACCGGGCCCCGTCCGTTGCCGCAGCAGCGGCGGCCGGGATGACGCTAGGCGAGGCCCACCAGCCGCGCCACCGCCTCGCGGCAGCTCATGCCCTCGCGCAGGTCCAGGCGGTGCGCCACCTGGTTCACGTGCGAGAGCACGCCGGTCGCGTAGCTCGAGCGGCCGTCGCCGATGCGCGCGCTGTCGCACGACACCGTCGCGGCCGCCATGCCCCGGTCGTCGAGCGCGGCGAGGCGCGTGTAGCCCGCGCCGTCCTTGCCGCCGCCCGCGTCGTTGAAGAACGCGGCGAACGCGTCCACGGCGAGCATCTGGTCCGGGCGGCCCCCCAGCAGCGCGCCGTGCGATCCGGTGATGAGCACTCCTCGCGCATCGGTGTCGCGCGCGAGCGCCATCGAATCGAGCGCCCACACCGCGCGATGGCCGGTGGATGCGATGCGCTCGCGCGCCTCGCCGATCGCCGGGACCTCGGCGCCGCCGCGCTCGGCAGCGTCGCGCGCGAGGCATTCCAGCACCTGGCGGCAGGTGTGCCCCGGCAGGCAGCCGAGGCGCCTCGCGCTGTCGTTGGCGGTCGAGACGATGCCGTGCTCGAGCATGTCGGCACCGTCGCCGATGCGCGCGCTGCGGTAGTCGATCGCGCAGGCCGGGATGCCGAGCCCGTCCAGCCACGCGAGGCCCGCCACGCCCGCCGAGCCGCGCCCGATGCCCGCGTCGTTGAGCACCACGGCGCGTAGCCCCGCGCGCGCCGCGAGCCACGCCGGGAAGAGGCCGCCATGCGAGCCGCACACGGCCACCGCCCCGCGCGCCGGGGGCCCCAGTCGCGTGGCCGAATCGAGGACCTGAAAGCCTTCCATGGGCCGATTCTAGCCCGGCTTGACAAGGCGGCCGCATGCTATTAATGTGATATCACATCAATAGCAGCCAGACCCAGGGAGGCGCGCCATGGCCGAGTACCGCAAGCAAGGCACGTTCGAGAAGCCCCTCGTCACGATGAACGGCATCGCGATGCTGCTGGGACTTTTCGCGCTCGTGATCGTCGAGGCGTTCGCGATTGTCGCGATCCGCAGCCCCGTGGTCATCGTGGCGTTGGCGTTGGCGATCGCGTTCGTGGCGCCCGGATTCTTCATGCTGCAGCCCAACGTGGCCGCGGTGCTGACGCTCTTCGGCGCGTATCTCGGGACCGAGCGCTCGCCGGGACTGCGCTGGACGCTGCCCTGGAACGGGCGCCGCCGGGTGAGCGTGCGCGCCCGCAACCACAGCATCGAGACGCTCAAGGTGAACGACAAGCGCGGCAACCCGGTCGAGATCGCCGCCGTGGTCGTATGGCGCGTCGAGGACACCGCGCAGGCGCTCTTCGACGTCGAGGATTTCGAGCAGTTCGTGCGCGTGCAGGGCGAGTCGGGCCTGCGCCACGTGGCCACGCGCTACGACTACGACGAGGGCGAGGAGCACGAGTCGCGGGTGGTCACGCTGCGCGGCGGCGCCGACGTGGTGGCCGACGCGCTGCGCGAGGAGCTGCAGGTGCGCGTGCAGCAGGCGGGCGTGAAGGTCGAGGAGACCAAGCTCACGCACCTCGCCTACGCGCCCGAGATCGCGGGCGCGATGCTGCGCCGCCAGCAGGCCGAGGCGGTGATCGCGGCGCGCGTGAAGATCGTCGCCGGCGCGGTGTCGATGGTGGAGATGGCGCTGAAGAGCCTCTCGGAGAAGAACGTCGTCGAGCTGGACGACGAGCGCCGCGCCGCCATGGTCTCGAACCTGATGGTGGTGCTCTGCTCGGACCGCGACGCGCAGCCGGTGGTCAACGCCGGAACGCTCTACACCTGACGCCGCGATGCCCGAGCGCAAGGCCTACCTGCTGCGTATCGATCCCGCCCTCTGGGAGCAGGTCGAGCGCCTCGCGCAGGCGGAGTTGCGCTCGGTGAACGGACAGGTCGAATATCTCCTGCGCCAGGCGCTCGCGCAGCGCGGCATTCCCGCCGCGCCGCAGGCGAAGAAGGCGCGCAGGAGCTAGCGAAAAGGAGGCAAGCCATGAAGGTATACCGGTCCATCGCGGCGCTCGCCCTCGCCGCCGCCCTCGTAGCCGCCGCCGCGCGGCTGTCCACCGCGCTCGGCGCCGATGATGACGTCGACACCGTCCCCGCGCTCGAAGCCGCGCAGGCGTGGCTCGCCGAGGTCGACGGCGGCGCCTATGCGAAGAGCTGGGACGACGCGGCCGCGCTCTTTCAGAGTGCGATGCCGAAGGAGAAGTGGGAGAAGAGCCTGGTAGCGACGCGCTCGCCGCTTGGCGCCGTGGTCGCGCGCAAGCTCCGCTCGGTGAGCTACCGCAAGGAAGTGCCCGGCGGCCCCGCGGGCGACTACGTCGTGCTCGACTACGAGACGCGCTTCGAGAACCGCCCAATCTCGGTGGAGACGGTGACGCCGATGCGCGAGAAAGACGGCCGCTGGAAGGTGGCGGGCTACTACATCCGCTGAGCCGCGCTCACACCGTGGGCTTGCGGCGCATGAACTGGGTGCGGTCGATGGAGCGCACCACGACCTCGCGCACCTCCGCGCCCTGGAGCACCGTGAGCCGCACCGGGGTGCCGGGCGGGCCGGCGCCCCAGAGCCTGTGGTAGAAGACCGGCAGCGTGCTGACCTCCTCGCCGTCGATCGAGAGGATGATGTCGCCGGACCTCAAGCCCGCGAGCGCCGCGGGGCTGTCGTCGTCGACCTGCATCACCTTCACGCGTCCATCCTCTTCGAGGGAATCCACGCCCAGCCACGGACGCCGAGCGCCGCGCTGCATGCCGGTCTTCACCAGCTCGTCGAGCACGGGCTTCAGCAGGTCCACGGGCACGAACATGTTGCCCGGCACCTGCTCGCCGGTCTTCGCGGCGTCGAGCACGAAGAGCGAGCCGATGCCTACCAGCTCGCCGTCCTTGTTGATGAGCGCCGCGCCGCTGTGGTCGAGGCGCGGCGGCGTGGTGAAGATCGCGCCGTCGATCAGGTATTCCCAGTAGCCCGCGAACTGCCGCCGCGAGACCACCGAGGCGATCGAGATGGTCTGGTCCTCGCCGCCGGTGACGATCAGCAGCCGTTCCGTGGGCGAAAGCGCCGCCGAGGCGCCGATGCGGATCGGCTTCGGCGTGAGCGGGCCCAGCGGGCGGATCAGCCCGAAACCGGTGGCGTCGTCGTACGCCACCACGCGCGCGGGCACGGTCTGCCCGTCGGAATCGGTGACCTCGACCTGGTCGGCCTCGAGGATCAGGTAGCCGATGGTGAGCACGAGGCCGTCCTTGTCGATCAGCACGCCCGAGCCCTTGCGGACCTGGCCCAGGCTCTCGTTGCTGTACGCATCGGGCAGCGCGCGCACCTGCACGCCGACCACGGCCTTCGCCGCGTCGACCAGCCGCTGGTAGCTCGCGTCGGCTGTCGCGCCCTGGGGGACGGTCTCGGCGACCGAGCGCGCCATCGCGGCGCCGGCGGGCAGCGCCGCGAACGCCGCGACGATCGCGACGGCCATGAGGAAGAGGACCAGACGCAGGGGGCGGAAGGCCAGGGCATCCATGGTTCGTGCTCCGGGGCGGCGCGGGGCCGGGAATCTCGACGCTTCCCAGCCTGGGGGAGCCGCAAGGCCCGGCCGTGAATGGCCGCCGGGCGCGGGTGCGCCATCCGGACCACGGCGCGGCTGCTAACATGGGTTCTTCATGAGCACCACGCCCGGCACCCCGACGCTCGCGGGCGCCGCCCCCGCCGCAACTCCCCCGCCTCCCGCCCCCACCGACGACCTGGGCGTGGTCGCGAGGCTGCTGCCCTACCTGTGGGAATTCCGCGGCCGCGTGCTGCTCGCGCTCGGCTTCCTCATCGCCGCCAAGCTCGCGAACATCACGGTGCCATCGTGATGAAGCACATCGTCGACGGGCTCTCGGGGCCGAAGCAGGTGATCGCCATCCCGGTGGCGATGCTCGTCGCCTACGCGCTCCTGCGCGTGTCCTCGACGCTCTTCAACGAGCTGCGCGACATCGTGTTCGTGAAGGTCGCCCAGCGCGCCATGCGCCGCATCGCGCTCGAGGTGTTCCACCACCTGCACGCGCTGTCGCTGCGCTTCCACCTCGAGCGCCAGACCGGCGGGCTCACGCGCGACATCGAGCGCGGCACGCGCGGCATCTCCACGCTGCTCTCCTACATGGTGTTCAGCGTGCTGCCGACGCTGCTCGAGATCGCGCTGGTCACGGGTTCCTGATGTGGCAAGCTTCGACGCGTGGTTCGGCGTGATCACCGTGGCGGCACTCGTGCGTCTACATCGCCCTCACCTTCACGATCTCGGAGTGGCGCACCGCACCACCGCCGCCAGCGTGAACGAGCTGGACTCGAAGGCCAACACCCGCGCCATCGACTCGCTGCTCAACTACGAGACGGTCAAGTATTTCGGCAACGAGGGCTGGGAGGCCGAGCGCTACGACGAGAACCTGCAAGCGCTACGAGCGCGCGATGGTGACCAGCGAGACCTCGCTGGGCGTGCTCAACTCCGCGCAGGCCGCGGTGATCGCGCGTCACGGTGGCGCTGCTCATGTGGCGCGCCGCCGCGGGCATCGTCACGGGCGAGCTCACGCTGGGCGACCTCGTGATGGTGAACGCGCTCCTGATCCAGCTCTACATCCCGCTCAACTTCCTGGGCGTGATCTACCGCGAGATCAAGCAGGCGCTGGTGGACATGGAGAAGATGTTCCGCCTGCTCTCCCAGAACCGCGAGGTCGAGGACAAGCCCGGGGCGCCCGCGCTGCAGGTGCGCGGCGGCACGGTCCGCTTCGAGCACGTGGACTTCGCCTACGAGCCCGAGCGCCCGATCCTGCGCGACGTGAGCTTCGAGGTGCCGGCGGGGCGCAAGGTCGCCGTCGTGGGCCCGAGCGGCTCGGGCAAGTCGACGCTCGCGCGCCTGCTCTTCCGCTTCTACGACGTGGACGCGGGCGCGCATCACCATCGACGGGCAGGACGTGCGCGAGGTGCAGCAGGGAGCGTGCGCGCCGCGATCGGCGTGGTGCCCCAGGACACCGTGCTCTTCAACGACACGATCTACTACAACATCGCCTACGGCCGGCCGGGCGCCACGCGCGAGGAAGTGGAGAACGCCGCGCGCGTGGCGCACATCGCGGCCTTCATCGCGCGGCTGCCGGCGGGCTGGGAGACCACCGTGGGCGAGCGGGGGTTGAAGCTCTCGGGCGGGGAGAAGCAGCGCGTGTCCATCGCGCGCACCATCCTCAAGCAGCCGCCGATCCTCGTGTTCGACGAGGCGACCTCGGCGCTCGACTCGAGCACCGAGAAGTCGATCCAGGCCGAGCTCGCCGAGATCTCGCGCGACCACACCACGCTCGTGATCGCCCATCGCCTCTCCACCATCGTCGATGCCGACGAGATCCTCGTGCTCGACCACGGCCGCATCGTCGAGCGCGGCAGCTTCCGCGACCTCATCGCCGCCGGCGGGCGCTTTGCGGAGATGTGGCGGCTGCAGCAGGAGGAGGGTCGCAAGGCGGACGCGGCCGCGTGACCCTGCGCTGCGCTGGCGCCTAAAGCCTGAAACACAGAGGACACAGAGAGGAGCACAGAGGCCACAGAGAAACCCCATGTAGTTGAGCTTCGGGGCTGCGTTCGACCGAGCGCGCGAATCCACGGACCCAAGGATTTTCTCCGTGCTCTCTGTGCTCCTCTGTGTCCTCTGTGTTTCCGGCTTTAACTCGCGAGGAAGTCGCGCAGCGACGCCAAGCCGCCCGCGGCGCCTCCCCCATCATCGCGTGCCCCGCATCGAGCGTGACGAGCGCGCGCCGGGGATGCCCGCGGCGAGGGACACGCCGGCCTTCAACGGCGTCATCTGGTCGCGACTGACCCGCCACCACCAGCGTGGGTACGCGATTGCGCGAGAGCGCGCATCGCTCGGGCGCCAGGCATTGCATGCGCTCAGGTCCGCGGCGAGCGCACCGGGCGCGCGCGGGCGTTGAGGCCGCGGCTCGCGGCGAGCAGCGACGTCCCGGCACGCCGCTCGTTGCGAGCGAAGCCAGGCGCGCATGACCCCACACGGCTTCCATGTCGAGTGCGGCGGGCGAGTCGTCGCGCGCCGCGGCGAGGAACGCATCGCCCACCGTCATGGGCAGCGCGCAGCTCCAGCGAGCGCCGAGGTTCGTGACGCGCTGCCGGGTGCTGCAACGCGGTCTCGAGCGCCATGAGCGCGCCCATGCTGTGGCCCACCAGCGCCGCGCGCTCGAGCCCCGCCGCGTCGAGCAGCGCGACGGTCCAATGGCCGAGCGCCTCGATCGCGGTGCGCGCCTGAGCCTGGGCTTCGGCCATGGGCGGGCAGGTCCACGGCAAGCACCGCGCAGCCGTGGTGCGCGAAGTAACGCGATTGCCATTGCCACACGCTGTGGTCGAACGCCGCGCCGTGCAGGAAGACCACGCGCGGGAAGCGCCGGGTCGAAGTCGCGCCCGCCGGTGTAGGCGTAGGCGGGATAGCCCTCGACGATGAAATGCATGATTGATTGGGCCCCGGCCTACGCGGGGGCGACATTTTCACTTCTGCGAGCCCGCAACGCGCGCGAGGTCCTCGAGCAGGTCGTCGGGATGCTCGAGGCCGATGGACAGGCGCACGGTTCCCGGCGTGATGCCCGCGGCCGCGAGCGCCGCATCGTCCATGCGGAAATGCGTGGTGCTCGCGGGATGGATCACCAGCGATTTCGCGTCGCCGATGTTGGCGAGGTGCGAGAAGAGCGCGAGCGCCTCGATGAACTTGCGCCCCGCCTGCGCGCCCGCCGTCGAGCTCGAAGGCGAGGATCGCGCTGCACCCCGCGGATAGAGTTCGCGCGCGAGCGCATGGTCCGGGATGCGTAATCACTCCGGATGGTGCACGCGCGCCACGGCGGCGTGGCCGGCGAGGAAGCGCACTACCTGCGACGTGTTCTCGATGTGCCGCGCCATGCGCAGCGGCAGCGTCTCCAGTCCCTGCAGGACCTGGAACGCGGTCATCGGCGCCATGCACGCGCCGAAGTCGCGCAGGCCCTCGCGGCGCGCGCGCAGCAGGAACGCCGACGTGCGTCGACTCCTCCGCGAACACCATGCCGTGGAAGCCTTCGTACGGCTGCGAAAGCGTGGGAAAGCGTCGCCGGCCGTCCCAGTCGAAGCGCCCGCCGTCCACCAGCACGCCGCCGATCACCACGCCGTGGCCGGAGAGGAATTTGGTCGCCGAGTGCATGACGAGGTGCGCGCCCTGCTCGAAGCGGGCGGCCCAGCGCGGGCGTGGTCACCGTCGCATCGACCAGCAGCGGGATGTGGCGTTGTTCTGCGAGCGCGGCCAGCGCGGGAATGTCCAGCACGTCCACCGAGGGATTGCCCACGCTCTCGCCGAAGAGCAGCCGGGTGGCGGGCGTTATGGCACGCGCGCCCAGGCCTCCGGGTCGCTGGCGGGGACGAAGGTGGTCGAAATACCGAAGCGAGGCAGCGTGTAGGACAGCAGGTTATGGGAACCGCCGTAGAGGCTCGCCGAGGCGACCACGTGGCCGCCCTGGCCCATGCAGCGTGGCAATGGCCAGGTGCAGCGCCGCCTGCCCGCTCGCGGTGGCGATGGCGCCCACGCCATCCTCCAAAGCGGCCATGCGCTCCTCGAACACCGCCACCGTGGGATTCGAAAGACGCGAGTACACATGGCCGGGCGTTTCCATGTTGAACAGCGCCGCGGCGGTGTCCGTGTCCGGAAAGACGAACGAGGCGCTTTGGTAGATCGGCACCGCGCGCGCCCCGGTGGCCGGGTCCGGACCCTGGCCGGCATGCACCGCGAGGGTGTCCGGATGGGGCGTTTTGGGGCCGGAATGGGCCATTGGAATCAGTTATTGAATCAATTGTTTAGATTGTAATTCTGAAGCGCTTTCGAAATCTTGTCACGAACCTGATTTGTTTGCTATGGTGACGCCTGTCCAAGTAGGAGCTTTACGCCCGTGAATCGCGTCCTCGCCATTCTGGTCCTGCTCGGCCTGCCCTTCGCGGCGGCCGCCGCCGGCACGCCCGCCCATCATTCCCGGGCGAGCAATTCCGCCGTCGCCGAGCTCACCAAGGAAGGCGATCCCAACGTCCGCTCCACCGGCGTCTTCGTCTTCGATCCCACCACGGGCCAGACGCTCTTCTCCAAGAACGCGGACACGCAGGCGCCCATCGCCTCCATCACCAAGCTGATGACCGCCATGGTGGTGCTGGATGCGAACCTGCCCCTCGACGAGGCGATCGAGATCAGCACCGACGACATCGATCACGTCAAGAACTCCAGCTCGCGCCTGCCCATCGGCAGCCGCTTCCGCCGCGACGACCTCATGCGCCTGGCGCTCATGGCGAGCGACAACCGTGCCGCCGCGGCGCTCGGTCGCACCTATCCCGGCGGCCTCGCGGCATTCGTCCCCGCGATGAACGCCAAGGCCCAGGCCCTCGGCCTCTCGCAGACCCATTACGTGGACTCCTCCGGCCTCTCGCCGCAGAACGTCTCCAGCCCGTCGGACCTCGGCAAGCTCGTGGCGGCGGCCTCCAGCTACGAGCTGATCCGCGAGTACACCACCACCCAGGCGGTGAGCGTCCAGCTGCCCGACTCCAAGCGCAAGATGAACTTCGTCAACACCAACGCGCTGGTGCGCAGCTCCGACTGGAAGATCGGCCTCTCGAAGACCGGCTACATCAACGAGGCGGGCAAGTGCCTCGTGATGCAGGCGATGATCGCCAACCAGC
Organism: uncultured beta proteobacterium; assembly: GCA_963827425.1. Taxonomy (GTDB): domain Bacteria; phylum Pseudomonadota; class Gammaproteobacteria; order Burkholderiales; family Usitatibacteraceae; genus Usitatibacter. Next base: position 201,863 of record CAWHAQ010000005.1, read on the forward strand.
CTATCGTCATCGTGCTCCTCGACTCCTGGGGCCGCCTCACCCGCGTGGCCGACGCCAACCGCATCCGCCACTGGCTCGAGAAGAACTCGGCGCGCCTGCTCGCGACGAACCAGCTGCGCCCGGACTGAGTCCGGCCCCGCCGTCGTCCCGCCTTGCGACCTTCGTCGCAACGCCCTCCCGAGACTTCCGCACTATTGCGTCCCCGCGCACGCCCGTAGCAAAGTGGCGGCGGCGCCGTTGCGCCGACAAAAAAGGGGAGACGAATCATGGCGCGCATGCGCATTGCCTTTCTGGGGTTGATCGCAGCGCTGCTGGCAGGTCCGGCTCTCGCATGGGACGCGGGACCCAGGCAGTGCATCCATGACGTGTGCTCGGGCGGGGTGAGCCCGGAGTCGTTCGCGGATACCCAGCCCGCCTACGCGGATTCCGTCGTCCCCGGGCGCCTTGCCGATTGCCCGGCGGGCTATCACAACCTCGGCATCGCCGGCTGCGCCCGCGGCGCCGATTCGATCTCCACGCCCTCCAAGCTCGCGAGCTGCCCCTCGGGCTACACCAACACGGGCCTCACCTGCTTCCGCGGCGTCGACACCTACAAGAAGAGCTGCTTCACGCGCGGCGGCTGCAACGCCGGCTATACCGACATGGGGTGCTTCTGCGGGCGCGGCGCGGATACGCTGAGCGCGAACTCGATGGTCTGCCCGGCGGGCTACTTCAAGGACGAGGTGGTGAAGCGCTGCCACCAGAACTGTCCCGCGGGCTACATCCAGACCGGCGAGACCTGCTTGCGCAACGTCGATACGAAGGGCCCCTCCGCGTTCAAGTGCAACGCGAACGAGCACCTGGGCAGCGGCCTCGTCGCCAACAAGTGCTTCCCGAACCCCGGGCCCTGCTCGGCCGACCGCGAGGAGTACGGCGTGCCCGGCGCCTCGCTCTGCTTCAAGAAGTGCCCGGCCGGCTCGCGCCGCTACCGCGGTCTCCACCTGCGTGCACGACGTGAAGTGGCGCGGCAACACGCACCTGTACGTGGTGCGCGGCGGCCTGCAGCTCCTCGCCGCGAGCAGCGACCCGGTGGCGAAGAAGGCCGTCGCCACGATGACCACCGAGCCCTGCAAGTCGGCCTGGGAGCAGGGCCTGTGGGACGCCGACGATCCCAACGGCAACCTGCTCGACAATCCTTCCGACCCCAACAAGGGCGGCGGCACGCACTTCTACAACGCGAGCCTGAAGGACGCCTGGGGCAAGCCCACGAAGACCGTGACCTACCTGCTCGCGGGAGTCCAGGTCGCATTCAAGGGCAACGCACGCACCAACGCCAAGGCGCACCTGCTCGAAGCCGGCGACCTCAACAAGACCGCCGCCGCGGACCAGTGCCACGCGCTCGGCCTCGCGCTGCACTTCGAGACCGACATGACGCAGCCGATGCATGCCACGGCGTTCAGCGCACTCGAGATCCCGACCATGCTGCACGCCGCGCTCGAGGAGTACGCGCCGACCATCCAGGCGCGCTACGCCCCCGTGGGCGCCTGGGACCAGCGCTGGAAGGCGCATGGACCCGGACAACGTCCTCTACCAGACCTCGCTCAAGTCGGGCCAGCTCTCCCCCGCGTTCATGAAGCCCATCGACTACAAGGGGACCATCTGCACCATGAACCCCGAGACCGGCGCGGTGTACACCGGCATGTGCTTCGTGGGCGTGCAGGCGGTGGACGACGCGATCGGCGTGGTGCTGCGCGAGGGCTACCAGGACACGGCGAGCTACATCTACGCCGTCTTCAACCGCAAGTAACGCGCGACCCCGGCGCCGTTCGACCAATCCCCCCGTTCGCGCGGGGTATCCTTTCGCGGATGAGAATCGCGATGATGGGGTCGGGCGGCGTCGGGGGCTTCTTCGGCGGGAGGCTCGCGCACGCGGGCTATGACGTGGCGTTCGTCGCGCGCGGCGCGCACCTGGAGGCCATGCGCCGCGACGGGCTCACGCTCGAGAGCGAGGCGCAGGGCGACATCCGCATCCCCAGGGTGCAGGTCACCGACGATCCCGGCCACGCTGGGCCCCGCCGACCTGGTGATCCTCTCGGTGAAGCTCTGGGACACGGAGGCCGCGGCGCGCGCCATCGCGCCCATCGTGGGTCCCGAGACCGGCGTGCTCTCGCTGCAGAACGGCGTGGTGAAGGACGACATCCTGCGCGGCGTGTTCGCGCCCGGGCAGGTGATGGGCGGCGTGGGGTACGTGGCGACCCATATTTCGCGTCCCGGCGTGATCCACCAGGTCGGAACCATGCAGCGCATCGTGCTGGGCGAGTACGACGGCAACGCGTCGGAGCGCGCACGTTTCCTCCACGCGGCCCTGGTGAAGGCGGGCGTGAACGCCGAGCTCTCCGGCGACGTGCGGCGCGCGATCTGGGAGAAGTACGTCTTCCTGGTCGGGCTCTCGGCGACCACCACCACGATGCGCTGTCCGCTCGGCCCGATCCGCGCCAACCCGCAGGCGCGCGCCTTCCTGCTCGACGTCATGCGCGAGGTGGTGGCCGTGGGCCGCGCGCTGGGCGTGGCGCTGCCCGCGGACTACGCGGAAGCGCGCCTCGCGTTCGCCGACACGTTGCCCGAGGACATGACCTCCTCGATGCACCACGACCTCGAGCGCGGCAATCGGCTCGAGGTGAACTGGCTCTCGGGCGGCGTCGTCGAGCTGGGCCGCAAGGCGGGGGTGGCCACGCCCGCCAACCGCGCCGTGTGCGACATCCTGGCGCTGCACGCCGGGGGCCGCCCGCGGTGAGCGTGCCCGCGCTCACGCTGCACGCGATCCGCACCGACCGCGGTCGAGATCCCGATGCGCCACGTGCTCGGCACCAGCCGCGCCGCGGTGCGCGCGGCGCCGCTCGTGCTGGTCGACGTCGAGACCGAGCGAAGGGATCACGGGGCGCGCGTACCTCTTCTGCTACGTGCCCGCCGCGGCCGTGGGCATCGCGAGCCTGCTCGCCGACATCGAGCGGCGCATGAAGGGCAGGCGCCTCGCGCCCGTCGAGCTGTGGGCGGAGCTCGCCCGCGGCTACACGCTGATCGGCGTGCAGGGCATCGTGCGCATGGCGCTGGCGGGCTTCGACGTCGCGTGCTGGGATGCGCTCGCCCGCGCGCTCGGCGTGCCGCTCGCCACGCTGCTCGGCGCCGCGCCGCGGCGCGTGCGCGCATACAACAGCAACGGCCTGGGGCTCATGAAGGACCTGGGCAAGCTCGCCGCCGAGGCGGAGGAGCTGCTCGCCGGCGGTTTCGGCGGCGTGAAGCTGCGCGCTGGGTTACCCCACGCTGGCCGAGGATCTCGCCGCGGTGCGCGCGGTGCGCGAGCGCATCGGCCCGGACATCGCGCTGATGGTCGACTACAACCAGGCGCTCGGCGTGGCCGAGGCTCTGGAGCGCGGGAGGATGCTCGACGCCGAGGGCGTGGCGTGGATCGAGGAGCCGATCCGCCACGACGACTATCGCGGCGCGGCCCGGCTCGCGCGCGAGCTCGCCACCCCGGTGCAGATCGGCGAGAACTTCTCGCTCGTGCACGCGATGGACGACGCGCTGGAGGCCGGCGCATGCGACCTGGTGATGCCCGACCTCGAGCGCATCGGCGGCGTCACCGGCTGGATGCGCGCCGCCGCGCTCGCCGCCGCGCGCGGCATCCCGATGTCATCGCACCTCTTTCCCGAGGTGAGCGCGCACCTGCTCGCCGCGACACCCACGGCGCACTGGCTCGAGTACGTGGACTGGGCCGCACCCGTGCTCGAGCAGCCGATCGAGATCGTGGACGGCGAGGCCGTGATCCCCGAGCGCCCCGGCAACGGCATGAGCTGGAACGCGGAGGCGGTAACCCGCTACCGCATGGCCTGAGCGCGCGGCGCTAGTCCTCGTCGTCCTTCCACTCCTTCATCTTGGAGTAGTCGATCTTCTTGTCGAGGTCCTTGCTGTCCTTGAAGAAGACGCGCATGACCACGAGGTAGCCGACCACCACGGCCAGACCGACGGCTAGCGCGACCAGTACGGCGCGATCCATGGGCAGGTCCTCCTCATGCCGATGGAGTGTCGGCGCTCACACAAGTTCCTCGCGCACCAGCGCGGCGCCCGGCTCCCAGCGCCGCGAGCTTGGCCGCCGCCACGTCGCGCGCGAGCGGAACCATGCCGCAGTTGGTGCAGGGATAGAGCCGCTCCTTGGGGACGTGCTTCAGCGCCTCGCGCAGCACCTTCGCCACTTCCTCGGGCGTCTCGACCCGGTTCGAGGCCACGTCGATGGCGCCCACCAGCACGTCCTTGCCCTCGAGCAGCGCGATGAGCTCGATCGGCACGTGGGAGTTGGCGCACTCGAGCGACACCTGGTCGATGGAGGACTTCGCGAGCAGCGGGAAGGTGTTCTCGTACTGGCGCCACTGCGCGCCGAGCGTCTCCTTCCACTTGTTGTTGGCCTCGATGCCGTAGCCGTAGCAGATGTGCACCGCGGTCTTGCACTTGAGGCCCTTCCGCGGCGCGCTCGAGCGCCGCGATGCCCCACTCGCGCACCTCGTCGAAGAAGACGTTGAAGGCCGGCTCGTCGAACTGGATCACGTCCACGCCCAGCGCGGCGAGCTCGGTGCGCCTCCTGGTTCAGGATCTCGGCGAAGGCCATGGCGAGCTTCTCGCGGCTGCCGTAGTACTCGTCGTGCAGCGTGTCGACCATGGTCATCGGGCCGGGCAGCGTGAACTTGAGCTCGTGCGCGGTGGCCGCGCGCAGGAACTTCACGTCCTCGGCGTGCACCGGCTTCGGGCGGCGCACCGGCGCCACGACGCGCGGCACGTCGGCGTCGTAGCGGTTGCGGATGTGCACCGTCTTCAGGTTCTTGAAGTCGATGCCCTCGAGCTTCTCCATGTAGCCGTTCACGAAGTGGCGGCGCGTCTGCTCGCCGTCGGTGACGATGTCGATGCCCGACTTCTCCTGCATCGAGAGCACGAGGCGCACGGCGTCGCGCTTGCCCTCGGCGAGTGCCTCGCCCTCGAGCTTCCACGGCGCCCAGAGCTTCTTCGGCTCGGCGAGCCATGCGGGCTTCGGCAGGCTGCCGGCAATGGTGGTGGGTAGCAGCGGTCGCGCCATCGGTCTCTCCTCGTCGGGTTTGCCCGAATGATAGCCCGCGCCCGGATCCCTCCCTCTCGGTATGGTGGATTGTTACCGAGGGTAGGGTATGGTGGCGCGGCTAGCATACTTCCCCGGTGCGGGGCTTGCTTATTGCCTTTGCCTGCTTTGCAGACTTAGGATGCGACGCATCTGCCGAACCTACCTGTACGGAGCGGGGTGAAGAAGAAGGTCGTCATCGTTCGCGGCATCTTCCCGGAGGTCGTCGCCGAGCTCGCGGAGCGCTTCGAGGTGGAGCACAACGCCCTGGACCGCCCCTGGCTGGGCGAGGAGCTGGCGCGCCGCCTGGCGGGCGCCGCCGGCGCCATGGCGACGGTGATGGACCGCCTCGACGCGCCGCTCCTCGAGCGCTGTCCCGAGCTGCGCGTGATCTCCAACATCGCCGTGGGCCACAACAACATCGACGTGGCGGCGTGCACGCGCCTGGGCATTCGCGTCACCAACACGCCCGGCGTGCTGGACGACACCACGGCCGACCTCACCTGGGCGCTGCTGATGGCCGCGGCACGCCGCATCGCCGAGGCCGACGCCTACGTACGCCGCGGCGACTGGAAGATCGCCTTCGGCGTGCAGTACTTCCTCGGCCAGGACGTGCACCACGCGACCCTCGGCATCGTCGGCATGGGACGCATCGGGCAGGCCGTCGCGCGTCGCGCGCGCGGCTTCGACATGAAGGTGCTCTACCACAACCGCAAGCCCCTTCCCGAAGCCGACGAGCGCAAGCTCGAGGCGACCTGGGCCGAGCGCGACCGCCTCCTCGCCGAGAGCGACTTCGTGGTGGTGATGGCGCCGTACTCGCCCGCCACGCACCACCTCATCGGCGCCCGCGAGATCGCGAAGATGAAGCCCACGGCGATCCTCGTGAACAGCGCGCGCGGCGGCGTGGTGGACGACGCGGCGCTCGCCTTCGCGCTCGCCCACGGCCGCATCGCCGGCGCGGGCCTCGACGTCTTCGAGGGCGAGCCCGCGCTGCATCCGCTCTATGCCGAGCTGCCGAACGTGGTCCTCACGCCGCACATCGGCAGCGCCTCGCGCGCCACGCGCCTCACGATGTGCCGCGTGGCGATGGCGAACCTCGCCGCCGTGCTCGAAGGCCGCGAGCCGCCGAATCCGGTAAATTGACGGGTTCCCCGCAGGGCGTCCCCCAGCCGCAGGCCGGGGCCAATCAGGCACCGGCCTTCGCCGGTGCGACATGGAGAGCGTATGGCAAGCAAAGTGTCGTTCATCGGTCTCGGCGTGATGGGATTCCCCATGGCGGGCCACCTCAAGGCGAAGGGCTACGACGTCACCGTCTATAACCGCACGGGGTCCAAGGCCGAGGAGTGGGCGAAGAAGCACGGCGGCAAGACCGCGCTCACGCCCGCGGCGGCCGCGAAGGACGCTGATTTCGTGATGGTCATGGTCGGCAACGACAACGACGTCGAGCAGGTGATCCTCGGCAAGGACGGGGCGCTCGCCGCCATGAAGAAGGGCGCCATCCTCGTCGACCACACCACGGCCTCGGCCGACATCGCGCGCAAGGTGTTCGAGGCCGCGAAGAAGGCGGGCGTGGACTTCGTCGACGCGCCGGTCTCGGGCGGCCAGGCGGGCGCCGAGAACGGCAAGCTCACGGTGATGTGCGGCGGCGAGGCGGGAGCCTTCGAGCGGGCCAAGCCGGTGATGGACTCGTACGGCCGCGCGGTCACCCTGATGGGCCCCGCCGGCTCCGGCCAGCTCACCAAGATGGTGAACCAGATCTGCATCGCGGGCCTGGTGCAGGCGCTCTCCGAGGGCATCGTGTTCGCCGAGAAGGCGGGCCTCGACGTGAACCTCCTGCTCGACGTGATCTCCAAAGGGGCGGCGCAGTCCTGGCAGATGGAGAACCGCGGCAAGACCATGCACGAGCGCAAGTTCAACTTCGGTTTCGCGATCGACTGGATGCGCAAGGACCTCGGCATCTGCCTCGCGGAGGCCGGGCGCAACGGCGCGAAGCTGCCCGTGACCCGGATCGTCGCCGGCTACTACGACGAGATCTCGAAGAACGGCGGCAGCCGCTTCGACACCTCCTCGCTCATCACCCGACTCTGATCGTCGCCCCGTCGCAGGACGGGGCCAATTCCCGGAGATCCCATGGACATCAAGCTCTACTACGCTCCCGGCGCCTGCTCCATGGCGTCCCACATCTGCCTCGAGGAGCTGGGCCTGCCCTACGCCACCGAGCGCCTGAACCTCGCCAACGGCGACCAGCGCAAGCCCGAGTACCTCGCGCTCAACCCGCGCGGGCGCGTGCCCACGGCGGTGGTCGACGGCGAGGTGCTCACCGAGAACGTCGGCATCATGAGCTACTTCGGCGGCGGTTATGGCCAGGGCCGCATCTGGCCCAAGGACGCGTGGCACCAGGGCAAGCTGGTCTCGGCCATGGCGTGGCTGTCGAACACGGTGCATCCCACTTACGGACACCTCGTCCGCGCCGAGCGCTATGCCGACGACCCCGCCGCCCAGGAAGCGATCAAGACCAAGGCGCGCGATTCTTACTTCGGCTGCCTGAAGGAGATCGATTCGCTGCTCCAGGGGCGCAAGTGGGCCGTGGGCAAGCACTACACGGTGGCCGACGGCTACCTCCTCGTCTTCTACCGCTGGGGCAACCGCCAGCAGATGCCCGTGAAGACCCTCGCCAACTACTCGCGCCTGGCGCGCGAGGTGATGGGGCGGCCCGCGGTGGCCAAGGTGATGGCCGACGAGGGCGTGACGCTCGACTAGCCATGGCGCTGGGGCTGGACCACCTCGTCGTGGCCGCGCGCACGCTCGAGGAGGGCGGCGCCTGGGTCCAGGCGCGGCTGGGGGCGGCGCCGGTGGCCGGCGGCAAGCACGCCACCATGGGCACCCACAACCGCCTGCTGGCGCTCGGGCGCGGCCAGTACCTCGAGGTGATCGCCGTGGACCCCGCGGGAAGCGCGCCGGGCCGCCCACGCTGGTTCGGCCTCGACTCCAACGCGATGCGCGCGCGCCTCGCCGCCGGTCCCGCGTTGATCCACTGGGTGGTGCGCACCGACGACCTCGAGGGCGCGCTCGCCGACTATCCCGAGCCGGTCGAGGTCCTCGAGTTCGAGCGCGGGAATTTCAGGTGGCGAATGGGTGTTCCGCGCGACGGCCGTATTCCCTGCGACGGGCAGTGCCCCACGCTCATCCAGTGGGAGGACGGAGTGCATCCCTCCGAGACGCTGCCGCCCTCGGGCGTGAGCCTGCTCGAATTCCGCACGGCGGGCGCGCTTGCCGCTACATTTGCAACACCCGCCGGGAAGCGCACACTGCCATGACGCGGAATAGCCATCACAGACTTATTGTTGACGCAATCGAGCCCGGCATGCGGGCGGAGGATTCATGGATTACGAGCTGATCGTTCCCTACATCCCGAATCTGCGCCGCTACGCGCGCGCATTGGTGGGCGACCGGGACGGCGCGGACGACCTCGTGCAGGACACCCTCGAACGAGCGGTGCGAAAGTTCCACCTGTGGCGCCCCGGGGATCTGAGGGCGTGGCTCTTCTCAATCATGCACAACGTATTCGTGAACCAGCTCAAGGCACGCAAGATCGCCCCCTCGGTCGAGATCGACGAGGAGATGATCGCCGCGCACATGCCGACCGTGACCAGCACCGACGTGATGGACCTGGAGCGCGCGCTGCTGCGCCTCGCCCCCGAGCAGCGCGAGGTGGTGCTGCTGGTCGCGCTGGAGGACATGACCTATGCCGACGTGAGCCACGCGCTCGGCATACCCATCGGCACCGTGATGTCGCGTCTGTCGCGCGGCCGCGAGCGCCTGCGCCGCGTGATGGATGGCGAGAACCCGCGAGGAGAGTTGAGGGTGGTCCAATGACAGCAGAAGAAGACCGCAAGTACGCGGAACAGACGGCGCTCATCAAGCGCCGCTTCGACCCGTTGATGACGGAGCCGATTCCCGCGCGCATGTACTTGAAGAGCCCGCCGTGGATCGACTACGCGCGCGCCGCCGTCGTGTTCGGCGCCGGCATTGCCATCGGCCTCGCGATGCCGGACTTCAAGCAATCGCCGCCGCCGGGCGGAATGGCCACGCAGCTGCCCATCCGTGCCGCCCGCGCGCACGTGGTCTACTCGCCCGAGGTGCGCCACCCCGTGGAGGTCGATGCCAAGGAGCATGACCACCTGGTGAAGTGGCTTTCCAAGCGCCTCGACTATCCGCTCAAGGTGCCCGCGCTGTCCGGGGAGGGCTTCGAGCTCCTCGGCGGCCGGCTGCTTCCCGGCGGCGAAGGCCAGCCGGTGGCGCAGTTCATGTACCAGGACGCCGGCGGCAAGCGCCTCACGCTCTACGTGTCGCGCAGCAAGAAGGGCGACGCGGTGACCGCCTTCCGCTTCGCGCGCGAAGGCAACGTCTCGGTGTTCTACTGGATCGACGACGATTGTGGCTACGCGCTCTCGGGCGAGGTCGACAAGCCCACGCTCGCGCGGGTCGCCTCGGCGGTCTACAAGCAGCTGCAGTCCTAGCGGGTCGGGAGTCGGCAGTCGCTAGAATGGGGCTTGCGGGAGTCCTCCCGCGGGCCCCATGACTTTCCCCCTCGAGTTTCCCGAAGAGCTTCCCATCGCCCAGCACCGCGAGCGCATCGCGGAGCTGATCCGCGCGCACCCGGTGACCATCGTGTGCGGCGAGACGGGCTCGGGCAAGACCACCCAGATCCCCAAGATCTGCCTCGCCACGGGGCGCGGGCAGGCGGGCCTCATCGGCTGCACGCAGCCGCGGCGCATCGCCGCGCGCAGCCTCGCGCACCGCCTGGCGGCCGAGATGCCCGCCGCGCCGCGCGGCTTCGTGGGGCACAAGATCCGCTTCCAGGACGCCACGCGCCCCGGCACCGTGGTGAAGGTGATGACCGACGGCGTGCTGCTCGCCGAGACCCACTCCGACCGGCGGCTGCGCGCCTACGACACCATCATCGTGGACGAGGCCCACGAGCGCAGCCTCAACGTGGATTTCCTCCTGGGCTACCTGCGCCGGCTGATCGAGGCGCGCGCCGAGCTCAAGGTGATCGTCACCTCGGCCACCATCGACACCGAGCGCTTCTCCAGATTCTTCGGCGGCGCGCCCGTGATCGAGGTCTCCGGCCGGACGTACCCGGTCGAGGTGCGCTACCGCCCCGAGTTCTTCGAGAGCGAAGAGGAGGACGACGAGCCGGTCGACATGGGCGAGGCCATCGTGAAGGCGGTGGACGAGATCGGGCGCGAGAGCCGCGCCGGCGACGTGCTGGTGTTCCTGCCCGGCGAGCGCGAGATCCGCGAGGCCGCCGAGGCGCTGCGCAAGAGCCACCCGAAGCACATGGAGATCGTGCCGCTCTTCGCGCGCCTCTCGGCCGAGGAGCAGGACCGCGTGTTCGAGCGCGGGCCGCACCGGCGCATCGTGCTCGCCACCAACGTCGCCGAGACCTCGCTCACCGTGCCCGGCATCCACTACGTGATCGACACGGGGCTCGCGCGCGTGAAGCGCTACTCGCCGCGCCAGAAGATCGACCAGCTGCGCATCGAGCCGGTGTCGCAGGCGGCGGCGCGCCAGCGGGCGGGGCGTTGCGGGCGCGTGGCGAGCGGGGTCGCGATCCGCCTCTACGCCGAGCAGGATTTCGCCGCGCGGCCCGAGTACACCACGCCCGAGATCCTGCGCACCTCGCTCGCCTCGGTGATCCTGCGCATGGCGGCACTCGACCTGGGCCCCATCGAGGAATTCCCCTTCCTCGAGGCGCCCACGCCGCGCCAGGTCACCGACGGCTACCAGCAGCTTTTCGAGCTCGGCGCCATCGATGGCGAGCGGCGCCTCACGAAACTGGGACGGGAGCTCGCGCGCCTGCCGGTGGACCCGCGCATCGGCCGGCTGCTCGTGGCCGCACGCGAGTTCGACTGCGGCTCCGAGATGGTGATCCTCGCCGCCGCGCTCTCGATCCAGGACCCGCGCGACCGCCCGCAGGACAAGCGCGAGGCCTCCGACCGCGCGCACGAGGAGTTTCGCGACGACGCGTCGGACTTCCTGCAGCTCCTGAACCTCTGGAAGTTCTTCGACACCGAGTTCGTGCACAAGAAGTCCAACCGCAAGCTGCAGGAGGCGTGCCGCGAGCATTTCCTCTCCTACGTGCGGATGCGCGAGTGGCGCGACCTCGCCGGGCAGCTGCGCGAGATGGCGGTGGAGCTCGCGATCCGCGAGAACGCCGCGCCCGCGACCTACGAGCAGGTCCACCGGGCGTTGCTCACGGGCCTCATCGGCAACGTCGGCATGAAGGCGCTCGATGGCGACCACTACAACGGGCCGCGCGGGCTGCAATTCCACGTGTGGCCGGGATCGGGATTGAAGAAGAACCGGCCGCGCTGGATCATGGCGGGCGAGCTGCAGGAGACCACGCGCGTCTACGCCCGCAATGTCGCGCGCGTGGAGCCGGACTGGATCGAGAAGGCCGCCGCGCACCTCCTGGAGCGCGCCTGGGTCGAGCCGCACTGGGACAAGGCGCGTGGCGAGGTGGTGGCGTACGAGAACGTGTCGCTGCATGGCCTCGTGCTGGCGGCGCGGCGCAAGGTGAGCTACGGGCGAATCGACGCGGTGCGCGCGCGCGAGATCTTCATCGAGGGCGCGCTGGTGACGGGGGACTTCGAATCGACGGCGGCGTTCTGGACGCACAACCGCGCTTTGATCCGCGAGATCGAGGACCTCGAGCATCGAGCGCGCCGCCCCGACGTGCTGGTCGACGACCGCGCCCTCTACGCCTTCTACGACGCGCGCATCCCGAAGGACGTGCGCGACGTGCGCTCGTTCGACGCGTGGTACCGCGCGGCCTCCCCGAAGGAGCCGCAGCTGCTGTATCTCTCGCGCGCCGACCTGATGCGCCACGGCGCGGAGTCGGTCACCGAGGAGCTCTTCCCGCGCACGCTCGCCGTGGGCGAGGCCGTGTTGCCGCTCGCCTACCGCTTCGAGCCCGGCCACCCGATGGACGGCGTCACCGTGAGCGTCCCGTTGGCGCTGCTGAACCAGCTCGACGAGACCGGACTCGACTGGCTGGTGCCGGGCATGGTGCGCGAGAAGGTCGCGTGGACGATGAAGGCGCTGCCCAAGCGCATCCGCTCGCAGCTCGTGCCGGTGCCCGAGCACGTGACCAAGTTCCTCGAAGCGTCATCCCGAACGCCGCAGCGCGGTGATGGTCCGGCATCCGATCTCGAGGTGAGGGATGCCGTTCTGGCCTACGCGTCGCGCATCGCCGGCGAGCGCCTCTCCGGCGACATCTGGTCCAAGGAGGATGCGCCGCCGCACCTGCGCATGAACATCCGCGTGCTCGACGAGGCGAAGCGCGAGCTCGCCATGGGCCGCGACCTGGCCGAGCTGCGCGCGCGCCTGGGCGAGGCGGCGAGCCTCACGCTCGCGCAGGCGCAGCCCGGCATGGAGCGCGAGGGCGTCACGACGTGGGACCTGGGCGAGCTGCCCGAGCAGGTGAGCTTCAAGCGCGGCAAGCAGACGCTCACCGGCTATCCCGCGCTGGTCGACGATGGGGCGAGCGCGGCGCTGCGTCTCTTCGATACGCGCGCCAAGGCGGACGCGGCGCACCGCGGCGGCGTGAAGCGGCTGCTCGCCATCGAGCTGAAGGAGCAGGTGAAGAACCTCGAGCGCGCGCTGCCCGGCTTCAACGCGCTGGCGCTCCGGTTCAGCGCGATCGTGCCGGCCGACAAGCTGCGCGCGGACCTCATCGAGGCGATCGTCGACCGCGCGTTCATCGGCGAGGACACGCCGCCCCGCGACAAGCGCGCCTTCGATGAGCAGAAGAAGCGGGCCAAGGCGCGCCTGCCGGCGGTGGTCGAGGGCGCGTCGCGCTACGCGGCAGCGATCGGCGAGGCGAGCCAGCAGCTGGTGCAGGCGATCGCCCAATCGGCCGCGCTGGGCCGCGTCACGCAGGAAGTCCAGGGCGCAGCGCGACCGTCTCGTCTACCCCGGCTTCCTCGCGCGCACGCCGTGGGAGCGCCTCGAGCACCTGCCGCGCTACCTCAAGGGTTATGCGCTGCGCATGCAGAAGTACCGCGCCAACGCCGAGCGCGACGCGAAGCACGCGGCCACGCTGCAGGGCCTCTGGGGCGAGTACGAGGCCTTCGTGAAGGCGGGCGACGGCGAGCGCGCGGCGCGCGTCGAGGAGTTCCGCTGGTTGATCGAGGAGCTGCGCGTCTCCCTCTTCGCCCAGGAGCTGCGCACGCCGTTCCCCGTTTCCGCCAAGCGGCTGCACAAGTTTCGCGACGAGCATCTTCGCTAGAATGACTCCATGAACGACGTTTCCGCCCACCTCCGCGCCAGCGCGCGCATGGCGCACATCGCGCCGTTCGAGGTGATGGAGATCCAGAAGCTCGCGCGCGAGCTGGAGGCGCAGGGCCGCGACATCGTGCGCCTGGAGATCGGCGAGCCCGACTTTCGCACGCCGCAGCCGGTGGTCGATGCGGCCAAGCGCGCGCTCGACACCGAGGCCATGTTCTACACCTCGGCCATGGGCATCCCGAAGCTGCGCGAGGCCATCGCGCGCTGGTATGCCGAGCGTTACGGGGTGGAGGTGCCGGCGAGCCGCGTCGTGGTGACCGCCGGCTCCTCGGGCGCGCTGCTGCTCGCTTTCGGCGTGCTGCTGGACGCAGGTGAAGAAGTCCTGCTCGCCGATCCCGCCTATCCCTGCAATCGCCATTTCGCGCGCGCGCTGGGCGCCGTGCCGCGCGGCATCCCGGTGGGCGAGGCCACGCGCTACCAGCTCACGGGCGAGCTCGTCCGGCGGCACTGGGGGGCGGCCACGCGCATGGCGATGGTGGCGAGCCCGTCCAATCCCACCGGCACGCTCATCGCGCACGAGGAGATGGCGCGCATCGCCGATGTGGCGCGCGAGCGCGGCGGCACGCTGCTCGCCGACGAGATCTACCACGGCCTCACCTACGGCGTGGATGCGCGCACGGCGGCCGAGCTCGGCGAGGACGTCATCGTCATCAACAGCTTCTCCAAGTACTTCCAGATGACGGGCTGGCGGCTGGGGTGGATGCTGGTGCCGCACGGGCTCGTCCGCCGCGTGGAGACGCTCGCGCAGAACCTCTACATCTCGCCCTCGTCGGTCGCGCAGCACGCCGCCCTCGCGTGCTTCGAGCCCGCGACCGTCGCCATCCTCGAGCAGCGCAGGGCCGAGCTCGACGCGCGCCGCCGCTACCTCGTGCCCGCCCTGCAGTCGCTGGGCTTGGGCGTGCCGGTGGTGCCGGACGGCGCGTTCTACGTCTACGCCGACACCTCGCGCGTGGCCGGCGACAGCTTCGCGCTCGCCCGCGCGCTGCTCACGGAAGCGGGCGTGGCGGTGACGCCGGGGCGCGACTTCGGCGTGAACGAGCCCGAGCGCCACCTGCGCATCGCCTACACGCAGCCCATCGCGCGCCTCCAGGAAGCGGTGGGGCGCATCGGCGAGTTCCTCGCGAAGAAAGGCTGACCATGTGGATCGACGCCGTCCTCGCCTACCTGCACTTCATCGCGATCTTCATGCTGTTCTCGTTCATGGTCACCGAGGCGATGATGGTGCGCGGCACGCTCGACGCCGCGGCGGTGCGCCTGCTCGGCCGCGTGGATCTCTGGTACCTGGGTGCGGCGATGGCGGTGCTCGCCACCGGCTTCCTGCGCCTCATGTTCGGCGCCAAGGGCCCGGACTTCTACCTCTCGGCGTGGCCGATCTACGCGAAGATCGGGCTCTTCGTGCTGGTGGGCGTGATCTCGGTGGGACCCACCATCCGCTTCGTGCGCTGGCGCCGCATGTTCGAGCGCGACGCGGCGTGGCGCGTTCCCGACGCCGAGCGCAAGGCCGTGCGCCGCACCGTGATGATCGAGCTGCACATCGCCGCGCTGATCCCGCTCGCGGCGGTGATCATGAGCCGCGGGCTCGCGCGCTAGTCGCGGAAGACGAAGAGCGCCGCCGTGAGCGCCGTGCCCACGGAGTAGAGCAGCCAGGTCGGGTCGATGAAGTAGGGGAAGACCATCAGCGCCACGCCGATCCCCATGGCGCGCCACCCGGCGGTCTTCTTGCCGTACATGAACGCCCCGAAGCCGATCACGCCGAAGGCGAGCTGGCCGAAGAGGTTCGCGGGCGTCGGCATCTAGCCCAGCGCCCGGTCGATGTCGGCGATCAGGTCTCCCACGTGCTCGATGCCGATCGAGAGCCGCACGAGGTCCCGCGGGCAGGTCGTGTTCGGCCCCTCGATGCTCGCGCGGTGCTCGGCGAGGCTCTCGGTGCTGCCGAGCGACGTCGCCTGCTTGAAGACGCGCAGCCGGTTCGTGAACGCCCTCGCCGCCGCCTCGCCCGCGGCGACGCGCAGCGACATCATCGCGCCGAAGCCGCCCTGCATCTGGCGCGTGGCCACGGCGTGGCCCGGATCCGACGGCAACCCCGGATACATCACCTGCGCCAGCCGCTTGTCGCGCGCGAAGCGCTCCGCGATTTCCTGCGCGTTGGCGCACGCGGCCGCGACGCGCACGTGCAGCGTGCGCATGCCGCGCGCGAGGAGCCACGCCTCCACCGGCCCGGGGACGGCGCCGCCGCTCGAGCGGATGTACCGGATGCGCTGCCAGAGCGCGTCGTCGGCCGCCCCGGCGAGCACGCCCGCGACGACATCCGAGTGGCCGTTCAGGTACTTGGTGGCCGAATGCATCACGATCTGTGCTCCCAGCGCGATGGGCCGGGTGAGCACCGGCGTGGCGCACGTGGAGTCCACCGCGACCACGGCGCCAACCTCACGCGCGATCTGCGCGGCCGCGGCGATGTCCGTCACCTCCCAGGTGGGATTGGCGGGCGTCTCGACCCATATCAGCCGCGTCGGCCTCGCCTGCGCTTTCGCCCGGAGGTCGTCCAGCGAGGCGTTGTCGTAGAAATCCACCGCCACGCCCCAGCCCGCGACGAAGCCCGTGAGCCAGTTGCGCAGCCCCCAGTACATGTTGCGGGGCGCCAGCACGCGCTCGCCGGGGGCGAGGGCCTGGAACACGGCGCAGGCCGCGGCCTGGCCGGACGAGAACAGCAGCGCCCCGGCCGCGCCCTCGAGGCGCGCGATCAGCGCCTCGGGATTGTCGTACGTGGGATTGTCGGCGCGCGCGTAGATGCGCCCGCCCGGATAGCCCCCGTCCTGGCCGCGCTCGTAGGTCGTGGACAGGTGGATCGGCGCCACGACCTCGCCATACGGCCCCGCGACACGGCCGAGGCCCTGCGCCGTGAGCGTGCCGGGATGAAGCTCGGGAATGATCGACTCTGACCCCATTCTTAAAATATGATAACGCCATCGGGCATCAGGGAGACTCCGTCATGGAGCAAGGTGCGATGCGCAATGTCATCGTGAGCTTCTTCGTGGGATTCATCGTGGCGCAGGCCGTATGGTGGTTCGCGGCCGGCGAGAGCTTCGGCGCCGCCGGGACCGAGGGATTCAACATGCGCTTCGCGCTGCTGGACGTGGTCGAGGTGCTCGTGGCGAGCGCATGCTTCGCGATCGCCGTGGCGCTCGCCGCGCGCGGCCGGGGCCTGCGCCGCGCCGGCGGCGCGCTGCTGCTCGCCCTCGTCGCGGGCGCGGCCACCAGCACCATCGCCGCACCTCCTTCGGCCCTCGTGCCGCGCTTGCTGGCCGGCGACGGCCAGTTCCTGGTCGACATCGCCGCGGCGGCGATCGTGAGCGCGCTCTTCGGCTGGCTCGTGGCGGGCGCGTTCGCGGTTCGCCCCGCCGCCGCACAGCCCTAGCGCGCGCTGGCTCACGCGGGCGAGTGCGCCACGGGGCGCGTCGCGACGAAGCGCTCGAACTCCGCCGCCGTCACGGCCGGGGACAACAGGAAACCCTGCACCTCGTCGCAGCCCAGCCGCTCGAGGAGCGCCATCTGCTCCGCGGTCTCCACGCCCTCGGCGACCACGGTCTTGCCGAGCGCGTGCGACATCGCCACGATCGCCGCCACGATCGCCACCGAGTCGGCGCCGCGCGCGAGGCCGTCGATGAACACGCGGTCGATCTTGATCTCGCGCACCGGGAAGCGCGTGAGGTAGGCCATGGACGAGAATCCCGCGCCGAAGTCGTCGAGCGCGATGCCGTGGCCCATCTCGGCCAGCTCGTCGAGGAGCCGCTCGACCGCCTCGCCGCGCTCCATCAGCAGGCCCTCGGTGATCTCGATCCCGATGCACGACGCCGGCACTCCCGCCTCGCGCACGCATTCGTGGATGAACTCGAGCAGCGCCGCGGCGGCGGAACTGGCGTGGCGAAACGTTCACCGCGATGTGATCGACCGCGAGCCCGCGCGCGCGCCAGTCGCGCATCTGCGCGCAGGCGGTGGAGAGCGTCCAGTGGCCGAGCTGCTCGATGAATCCCGACTCCTCCGCGAGCGGAATGAAGCGCTCGGGCGAGATGAAGCCGTGCGCCGGGTGGTTCCAGCGCGTGAGCGCTTCCGCGCCGCTCACGGCGCCGGTGCGCAGGTCGCACCTTGGGCTGGTAGTAGAGCTCCAGCTCGCCGCGCTCGATCGCCACGCGCAGGTCGCGGTCGAGCGTGAGGCGCGCGAGGGCGTCCGCGTTCATGCGCTCCTCGAAGTAGACCACCTGCGCGCGCCCGGCGAGCTTCGCGCGCGTCATCGCCGTGTCGGCGCTCTTCAGGAGCTCCTCGGCGGACGCGCCGTCCTCCGGGTACGAGGCGATGCCGACGCTCGCGGAGAGGAAGCAGCGCTGGCCGCTCACCTGGAACTCGCGCGAGAGCGCCGCCACGATGGCCTCGGCGAGCGGCCACGCCTCGCGCGCGTGCTGCACGTTGGTGAGGAGCACCGCGAACTCGTCGCCGCCCATGCGCGCCACGGTGTCGGAGGTGCGCACGCACTGCGCGATGCGCCGCGCCGCCTCGCGCAGCACCGCATCCCCCGTGGTGTGGCCGAAGCTGTCGTTCACGGCCTTGAAGTGGTCGAGGTCCACCACCAGCACGGCGAAGCGCAGGCCCTCGCGCTGGCTGCGCGCGATCTCCTGCCCGAGGCGGTCCTTCAGGAGCAACCGGTTGGGTAGCCCCGTGAGCCCGTCGAAGTGCGCCTGCACGTACAGCTGCTCGTCGCGCCACGCGGAGGAGACGGCCACCGCGAGGCGATCGGCGAGCTCGCGCACGTGCCTGCGCTCTTCTTCCCCCAGTACCGCCTCGGTGCCGCGGTAGCCGAGGGCAAGCGCGCCGCAGATGGCGCCGCGCCAGGTGACCGGCTGCACCCAGGCGCGCGTCGCGCCTTCGCGCTCGAAGCGCTGCAGCCATGCCGACGCGCCGCCGCCTTCGAGCGCGACCCAGCGGCCCGCGGGAGCATCCTCGATCAGCATGCGGTCGCGGGCGCTCGGCTCCTGGCGCTCGAGGTCGATCGCGGCGCCGGGTCCCGCCGCGCGATAGTAGGCGCGCGCCTGCGACACGTTTTCGTGGTCGAGCAGCAGGGCGCCCAGGACGTCGGCCTGCACCGCTACCGCGAGCCGGTCCAGCACCGTCCTCACGACCTGCGTCGTGTCCACCGTGGCGAGGATGAGCCGGTCGATCTCGGATAGCGCCGAGAGCGATGCGAACTGGCGCCCCAGCGTGTGCGACATGTTGTCGAAGGCCGCGGCGAGCTCGCCGAACTCGTCCTCGCCCGCGGCCAGCTCGACGCGCGAGTTGAAATCGTTGCGCGCCATCCCGCGCACTCGCTCGGCGAGGCGCGCGAGCGGCTTCACGATGGCGCCCGCCTGCCGCGCCGTGAGCCAGGTGACGAGCAGCAGGGCGAGCGCCACCACGGGGATGTAGAGGCGGCCGAACGTGACCGCGCGCGCGAGCTGGTAGTGCTCGGGCTGGCTCGCGACCACGACCCAGTCCGCGCGTGCCGAAGGAGGCGCGCATGAACTGCGGCCACGCGACCGAGCGCCACGTCTCGCCCTCGCGTTTCCACGCCGCGGTGGCGAGCGTCGAGCTGCGCGGGCCCAGCATGGGCGCCAGCATCGCGTCGCCGAGCGGGCTGGGGCAGTGCAGGCGCGCGCCGCTCGCATCCTCGACGATGCAGAAGTCGGTAGCGGCAGGCACCTCGTCGGCGGTGCCCCACAGGTAGTCGGGCTCGAGCTCGCCCAGGACCACGTCGCCGCCGTTCGCTCCGGGGCGGCACCACGAGCACGACGTGGATAAGGGCTCCGTCGCGCGCCACGAGCACCGCGGGTTTGCGTGCCGCCAGGCGCTCGCGCACGTCGTCGGCGAGCGGCACGGGGATCGGTTGCCCGACGATGGGGTGGACCTGCGCCCGACGCATCGAGCGACGCGATCCAGCGGAACGTGCGGTGCGCGAGCGCCTCGCCGGACAGGGGCGCCGCCTGCCGCGCCGCGGCGGCGGAGTGCGCGAGGTCACCCGCGACCAGCAGGCGCTCGTAGAGCATCATCCCGTACGCCTTCGCGGTGGCGGCGAGGCGCTGCTCGCCCTGCTGCAACAGGAGGCTCTGCACCTCGCCCAGCGAGAGCGCGGCGATGAGGGCGAGCGGCACGAAGGCCGACAGCACGAAGAGCAGGAACAGGCGCCGCGCGATGTGGCCCTGCTGCACGCGGCGCAGGCCCGCGATCACGGGTCGAAGTCCGCGGCGAGGCCGATGAACCCGCCGTCGCGGGCGCGCACCACGTCGTCGCGGCTCTTCGCGTTGGTGAGCTGCGCGGCCGTATCGCCGTCCGCGCCGACGCTGTACAAATCGTAGTCGGAGTTGAGCGGGTTGAGCTTCTTGTCCTTGCGCGCCTTGCCGTTGCCCTTCGCCGTCACGAGGTTGAAGTACTGGTAGGGACGGCCCCAGGGATCGAGGAACGTGTCGAGGCTCACGTCGGCGAGCGTGTCCGGAAACGCGCCATGGGAGCGCGAGTACTGCTTGATGGTCGCCGACATCTGGCCGATGTCCGTGATCGCCTGGGCCGTGCGCGCGCGGTCTATGTACGACTGCACCGCGGGCACCGTGATGGCGAGGATGATGCCGCCGATGGCGAGCACGACGGCGATCTCGAAAATCGTGAAGCCGCGTTGCAACGCGTGCCGCAATTGCGCTTTCCAGTTCACTGGGGGATCCGGGTGAGGCTACCGGCCGGGTCCGTGCGCGTCAACGCGGATCGACCGCCGGCGGCGCCGTGCGTACCGGTATGTGCAACGACGTTTCGCCTGCTAGGCCGCCGCGGCGACGTGGATGGGTATCCAGCCTTCGTGGATGCCGTGGCACGCGACGCGCGCGCCCTCGAAGGCAGCAAGCGGCGGGCGCTCCGCGCGGCACTTGTCGCTGCGCGTGCGGGCAGCGCGGGTTGAACGCGCAGCCCGGCGGCGGGTCGAGCGGGTTCGGCACCTCGCCCGCGACCGGCGTGCGCGCCTTGCCCGACATCGTGATGTCCGGGATCGCGCTCTGCAGCATGCGCGTGTACGGGTGCAGCGGCCGGCCGAAGAGCGTGCTCGTGTCGGCGCGATCTCGACGATGCGGCCCAGGTACATCACGCCCACGCGGTGGCGATGTGCGAGACCACGGCGAGGTTGTGCGAGATGAAGAGATAGGTGAGGCCGTGCTCGCGCTGCAGGTCCTTCATGAGGTTCAGGATCTGCGCCTGCACCGACACGTCGAGCGCGCTGGTGGGCTCGTCGCACACCAGGAACTCGGGGTTCGACGAGAGGGCGCGCGCGATCGAGATGCGCTGGCGCTGGCCGCCGGAGAACTCGTGCGGGTACTTGTCGCCGTCCGGCGGCGCCGAGGCCCACGTGCGTGAGGAGCTCGCCACGCGCCCGCGCAGTCCCGCCTCGTCCCGTGGCGAGGCCGTGCGAGCGGATCGGCTCGGCGACGATGTCGCCCACGCGCCAGCGCGGGTTCAGGC
Source organism: uncultured beta proteobacterium (assembly GCA_963827425.1). Taxonomy (GTDB): domain Bacteria; phylum Pseudomonadota; class Gammaproteobacteria; order Burkholderiales; family Usitatibacteraceae; genus Usitatibacter. Next base: position 222,861 of record CAWHAQ010000005.1, read on the forward strand.
TCGCGTAGGGGTCCTGGAAGATCATCTGGAAGCGCCGTCGCATCGCGAGCAGTCCGCGCGGCGCTCGATCTGCGCGAGGTCGACGCCGTCGAAGAGCGACGGCGCCGCGCGGTGGGCTCGTAGAGCCCGCAGATGAGGCGCGCCACCGTGGACTTGCCGCAGCCCGATTCGCCCACCAGCGCCAGCGTCTCGCCGCGCTCGATGGCGAACGACACGCCGTCGACCGCGCGCAGCACCTGGCGCGGCGCGCCCTCGAGCACGCGGTTCAGCCACGGGCGCGAGACGTCGAAGTCGCGCGCGAGGTCGCGCACTTCCAGCAGCGCTCGCACTGCCGCGCCTTTCAAGCATGCACCGCCCCCTCGCTCCAGTCGCGGCTTCGCGGCCGGCGCAGCCGCGCTCCGGCGCGTGCAGCCAGCATGCGGCGCGCGAGCGGTCGGCGGGGAGCAAATCCGGGCGCTCGACGCGGCAGCGGTCGAAGACGCGCGGGCAGCGCGGGTTGAACGGGCAGCCCGCGGGGATCGCGTTCAGGCGCGGCATCGAGCCCTCGATCTGCGCGAGGCGCTCGGCATCCTGCGCCCAGCGAAGGGATCGAGCGCCATCAGCCCCGCGGTGTACGGATGCTGCGGGTCGTGGATGACCGCCTGCACCGGCCCGATCTCGACGATGCGCCCCGCGTACATCACCGCGACGCGATCGGCGGTCTCGGCGATCACGCCCATGTCGTGCGTCACCAGCATCACCGCGGTGCCGTGGTCGCGGCACAGGCGCTTCAGCAGCGTGATGATCTGCGCCTGGATCGACACGTCGAGCGCGGTGGTGGGCTCGTCGGCGATCATCAGCGCGGGTTCGGCGCAGAGCGCGAGCGCGATCACCACGCGCTGGCGCATGCCGCCGGAGAACTGGTGCGGATAATGGTCGATGCGCCGCTCGGGCGCGGGGATGCCGACCTCGCCCAGCAGCTCGATGGCGCGCGCGCGCGCGGCGTCCGCGTCCAGCGGCAGGTGCGTGCGGATGGTCTCCACGAGCTGCTCGCCGATGGTGTAGAGCGGGTTCAGCGACGTGAGCGGGTCCTGGAAGATCGCGCCGATGCGCCGGCCGCGGATGCGCCGCATCGCCTCGGCGGGCAGCTTGTCGATGCGCTGGCCTTCCAGCAGGATCTCGCCGCCGGCGATGCGCCCTGGCGGCTCGAGCAATCCGATGATGCAGCGCCCGTGATCGACTTGCCGGCGCCCGATTCGCCGACCACGCCCAGCACCTCGCCGGGCGCGATGTCGAAGCTGACGTCGTCGACCGCGACCAGCGTTCCGCGCCGCGTGTTGAACTCTACGCGGAGGTTTCTTACCTGTAGTAGCGGCAAAGCGGCGTCAGGGCTCCAGGCGCGTTGGCGGCGCGCCCAAGTTGTGGATCTCGAAGTAGACGTAGTGAACCACAATGGGCGCTGGAACGCCGAATGCCACGTTGTCGAAGACGCTCACGCCCGGCTGCGAGCCCGGATTGAAGAATCCCGGAGTGCAGCCCGAGTTCACGGTGCCGAGATGGATCTGCTGCGCGGTAGGGGCGGTGCAGGTGATCGAGTTCGAAGTCGCGTCGTAGAGGATGGTACCGGTTTCGCTGACGATCTGGCTTGCGCCGTCTGTGGCCACGATCGTGTAGGCGATGTAGCCGCCCGTGGCCTCCGCGCCCGCGCCGCCGACTGTCCACGAGGCAAGCGCGGTGAGTGCCGGCGAGGTCAGTGGCAGGGTCTTGGGCCCGCCCAATATCGCTCCCGCTCCGGCGGCCCCCGTGGCGCCGGTCGCACCGGTGGGGCCGGTTGCACCGGTTGCGCCGGTGGGGCCGGTGGGACCCACGAGACCGCCCGCTCGATGCGCATTGCCCCAACACCCCCGCGGGGTTGAAACACACGCCGGTGGTGAAGACGGGCGAAGTGGCCAGGCTCGGAATCGTGACCGGCCCGGTTCCCTGGACCTGCAGCAGCGTGGTGGCGCCGGAGCTGTCCTTGACGACGAAGTTGCCGGCCGGGGCGCATTGATCTGCACGTCGGCCGCCAGCGAGATGTCGGCGCCCCCTGCGAATGCCATCGCTAGCGCCGCAGTCAGCGCACGATGCTGCCTCCGCCGTCCCAAGGATGCTGGCTTCATTTTCGACTCCTGACTTGGCTATTCGATTCGGGTCGCAGGCGTGCGACGCCGGACATTCCGATTGCGCCCAGCATGAGGATCAAGAGCAACAGACTCGTTTCGCCGAGCGTGGGCACCTGCGTGAGCGCGCCGCCCGGCGACGGTTGCGGCTGCTCCAAACCAGTCGATCACGTCCGCGCCGCCGCCCTCGTTCGCCTCGCCCGGCGCGAGGAGCTGCCCTGTAGCGTCGTTGTCGGTCACGCCCACGTGCAGGATGTTCTGCGATCCGCCCGCGGCAAGGAACAGGATGGCCGGGCTGCCGGGAACGGTGCTCACGATCTTGATCGACGTGCCGGCGGCGCCCAGGATGGTCAGCAGCCCGTTGACGGCGGTCGTCGCGCCCGCCTGGAACGCATAGACCTTGCCCGTCGAGCTCACCAGGCTCAGGTTGAAGAACGTCGTGGAGCCCGTGATGGTCGACGACGGAGCGCAGGCGGCATTGTCGACGAAGGAAACGGTGCTGGTGCCGGCTGCGAAGCTGCCGGTATTCGACCAGTTGCCCGCGAGGGTGATGGAACCCGAGCCGCCGTTGACCACGCCGCCGGGCTGGATCGTCACGTTGCGAACGCCGGTGACCGCCGAGGTATTCAGATTGAGGGTGCCGCCGACGACGATGTCGGTGCAGCCCAGGGCCATCGTGGCCCCGCCCAGAGATACGGTGCCGCCGTTGGGCACGAGGAGATCGGCGCGGGCGACCGATGCGAGCAGCAGGCACAACGGGAACAGTAGCGCAGCTACTCGCCCCCCGGCATAGCGACTCCAGCGCATCTAGAGCGCCTCCCTTATGCAGCAACCGCGTTAGGCGCGAATCTTTTTTGTTGTGGACTGCGGATCTATTTATTGTGGACTGCTGATGCAGCGGGCCAAAATAGTCGATCGCGCCATCCATTGTCAACCGCAATCGAAGGCGCCCGTCTTCAATGGCTCCTGTGCCCGTTTCGATGCGCGAACCGCGGATTTTCCTCAACATGATCGTGAAGGACGAGGCGCCCGTGATTCGGCGCTGCCTCGACGCGGCGCGCGCCTTCATCCATGGCTGGACGATCGTCGATACCGGATCGACGGACGGCACCCAGGAGATCATCCGCGAGCAGTTGCGCGACGTGCCTGGAACGCTGCACGAGCGCCCCTGGCGCGACTTCGCCTTCAACCGCAACGAGGCGCTGCAGCTCGCCCGCGGCAGCGCGGACTATCTCCTGTTCGTCGACGCCGACGAGACGCTGCAGGGCCCCGCCAGCTTCGCGTGGCCCGCGCTGGACGGCGATGCCTATTATCTTCCGGCCGATTACGCCGGCACCACCTACAGCCGCTGCGCCCTGGTCGCGACCCGCCTCGATTGGCGCTGGGTCGGCGTCCTGCACGAATTCCTGGAATCCACTCCCCCCGCGGTTATCCAGCACCTCGACCTGCCGCGCATCGGCGTCTCTCACGAGGGCGCGCGCGCGCGAGATCCGCAGACCTACCGGAAAGACGCGGCGATCCTCGAGCGGGCGCTCGTCGCCGAGCCCGCCAATTCCCGCTACGCGTTCTACCTGGCGCAGAGCTATCGCGATGCCGGCGACACGGGCAGGGCGCTCGAGGCGTATCGCCGCCGCGTCGCGATGGTGGGCTTCGCCGAGGAGACCTGGTACTCCCTCTACCAGGTCGGCGTGCTGCGCCAGCGCCTGGGACACGCCCCCGACCTGGTGTCGCAGGCCTATCTCGATGCCTGGCGCTACCGCCCCACGCGCGCCGAGCCGCTGTCGGCCCTCGCCACCTTCCATCGCGAGCGCAAGGAGTTCCAGCTGGGTCACCTGTACGCGCGCCAGGCGAGCGCCCTGGCGCCGCCGCCGGACCTGCTGTTCGTCGACCTGAGCGTTTATCGCTGGCGCGCGTTGGACGAGCTCGCCACTTGCGCCTACTATGTCGGCGCCTATCACGAGGGCCGGGCGGCGATCGAGCGCCTGCTCTCGGAGGGACACCTGCCCGCCAGCGAGCGGGCGCGTGTTGAGGCAAACTTGCGGTACTTTCCGAACCTCCCCCGTTGATCGAACCCCGTTGATCGAAGGAGACCCGCCATGGACAAGAGCATCGCCGCCGCAACGCTGATCGTCACGACGCTCGCGCTGGCCGTGGCGCCGCGGGGGCGGCCAGCGTCACCGCCACCGTCTCCGCGATCGACCCGGCCACGGGCGCGATCACCGTCACGGCCGCGCAGGGCCGGGCAAATCACGCTCACCGCGGCACAGGAAGTGAAGAACCTTGAGGAGGTGAAGGTCGGGGACCAGGTCGACGTCGAATACCTCGAGGCATCGGCTCTCGGGTTCAAGGCGCTTGGCGAAACGGCCACGGCTACTCGCGACGCCCCGTCGGCCGCTCGACCCAGCGGGACCGAAGGCCGGAAAATGACCGTCATAGGCGTCGTCATGGCGGTCGACGAGGCCACGCAGACCGTCACGCTGCGGGCGCCGCAGCGCACGGTCGAGCTGAGGGTGAGCGATCCGGGCAGTTCATCCTGGCCACCAAGGGCAGCCAGGTGGAAGCGACCTACATCGAGGCGACCGCGGTCAAGGTGAGGCCGGCAGCAACCGTCAGGTAGCGGCGGGCGGCGGTCATCGTGCCATCGCGAACTTCTTCTCGCACTCGCCGATGCGCTCCTTGTCGCGCACGAACGGCTCCCAGTCCTGCGTGACCCGCGTGCGCAGCCGCGCGGACACGTAGTAGCGCACGCACGGCTCGGTGACGAGGTCGAACGTGTTCTGCGTGGGGAGGTTCCAGCCCTTGCGCGGCGGCACGTCCACGGTGACCTTGTGCGGGCCCGGCGGCACCACCGCGTCGTTGGGGCGGCTGCGGATGGTCTCGTCGTCCACGCGGTTGATGGTGACCGGGAGGACGTCGGGATCCGCGGAGCGCGAGCGCTCGGTCTGGATGATGGAGTAGGGCTGGTCGTAGGGACCGGCCATGGCGCTCGCCGCGGCGACGAGGCCGAGCGCCGCGGCGCAGGCGGCAGGAAGCTTTCGAACGGCTTGCATGGTGGTGACCTTTCGGCGCGACGTTCAGCGCAATCGGGGGTTGAGGGCGTCGCGCAGCCAGTCCCCCAGCACGTTGATGGCGAGCACCAGGATCACCAGCGCGGCGCCCGGGAAGACCGTGATCCACCATTCGCCCGAGAACAGGAAATCGTTTCCGATGCGGATCAGCGTGCCCAGCGACGGCTGCGTCGGCGGCACGCCGACCCCGAGGAAGGATAACGTCGGCCTCGGTGATGATGGCCGCACCGATGTGCAGCGTCGCGATCACCAGCACGGGCCCGAGCGCGTTGGGCAGCACATGGGAGAACATGATCGCAGCCGGATGTCTTCCGATCACCCGTGCCGCCTGGACGTATTCCTTGTTGCGCTCCACCAGCGTGGAGCCCCGCACGGTGCGCGCATACCTCACCCAGCCCGAGGCTGCGATGGCGAGGATCAGTACGTAGACCGCGAGCTGGTCGTGGAGTTGCCGCGGCAGCACCACGCGCAGCAGCCCGTCGATCAGGAGCGCGATGAGGATCGGCGGGAAACGAGAGCTGCACGTCGGCCACGCGCATGATGAACGCGTCTACCTTGCCGCCCGCGTAGCCGCTGAGGAGGCCCAGCGCGACGCCCACGATCATCGCGAGCAGCGTCGCGAGAGGCCCGATCAGCAGCGACATGCGCGAGCCGAAGATGATCGCCGAGAGCACGTCGCGGCCCTGGTCGTCGGTGCCGAGCGGGTAGGCGTGTTGCCGTTCGCGCTCCACGCCGGGCGGCGTGAAGGCATCCAGCAGGTTGAGGGTCTTCAGGTCGAACGGGTTGTGGGGCGCGACCCACGGCGCGAAGCAGCGCGGCGACGACGACGACGACCGTGATGACCGCGGCCAGCGATCACGTCGAGCGGCGAGTGCCTGAAGCTGTAGAAGACGTCGCTGTCGAAGAAGCGGCCGCGGCGTCCCGTGCGGCGATCAATGTCGCGCTCACGCGCACGCCGCGCGTTCGACGCGCAGGCGCGGATCGACCGCGTAGTAGAGCAGGTCCACCACGAGGTTGATCACCACGAAGATGAGCGCGATCAGGCACAGGTAGGCCGCCATCACCGGCACGTCGGCGAACTGCACCGCCTGGATGAAGAGCAGGCCCATGCCCGGCCACTGGAACACCTGCTCGGTGATGATCGCGAAGGCGATGATGCCGCCCAGCTGCAGCCCGGTGATGGTGATGACGGGCACCAGCGTGTTCTTCAGCGCGTGGCCGAAATTCACCGCGCGGTCGGTGAGGCCGCGGGCGCGCGCGAACTTGATGTAGTCGGTGCGCAGCACTTCCAGCATCTCCGCGCGCACCAGCCGCATGATGAGCGTCACCGGGAAGAAGCCCAGCGTGATCGCGGGCAGGATCAGCGCCTTCGATCCCGACTTGGTGAGGAGCCCCGTGCTCCACGACGCCGACCTGCACCGTGTCGCCGCGCCCGAACGACGGCAGCCAGCCCAGCCACACGGCGAAGATGAGGATGAGGAAGATGCCGATGAGGAAGTTGGGCAGCGACACGCCGATGAGCGACAGTGGTGAGCACCGCGCGCGCGGCCACGAATCGCGCTTCAGCGCCGTGTAGACGCCCAGCGGGAATGCCCGACGAGCGAGGCCGAAGAGCGCCGCGGTGAGGCGAGCTCGAGGGTGGCGGGAAGGCGCTCGACGAGCAGCGCCGAGACCGGGCGGCCGAGGCGCAGCGAGATGCCGAAATTGCCGTGCACCGCGTTGCCGATGAACGTCGCGAACTGCACGTAGAAGGGCTTGTCGAGGCCGAGCAGCCTGGCGCATCGCGTCGCGGTCGGCCTGCGTCGGCCTCCGGCGGCAGCATCAGCGACACCGGGTCGCCCACGAAGTTGAAGAGCGAGAACGCGATGAAGCCCACCACGAGCATCACCACGACGCCCTGCAGCAGCCGGCGCAGGACGAAGGCGATCACCTATTGGATCTTCACCCACTTCACCGTGAGCTTGTTGTCGGCGCGGTGCACCACGCTCACGTTGGACCGCATCGCCCACGGGATCACCTGGAAGTGCAGCGGCAGGTGGCCCACGTCCTGCCTGGTGGATGCGGCTCGCCTCGAGCGCCAGCGCCGCGCGCTTCTTCGGGTCCACCTCGGTCTTCAGCTTGTCGATCGCCTCGTCGACCTTCGGGTTGGAGTAGCTTGCCGAGGTTGTAGTCGCCGTCGGCGGTCTTCGGCATCACGCGTGCGGATCAGGCTCTGCAGCGCGTACTGCGAGTCGAAGGTGGGCACGCCCCAGCCCAGCATGTAGAAGCTGGTGTCGAAGTTCTGGATCTTGGGGAAGTACTGCGCGCGCGGCATCGCGTTAGCGACCTTCACGTTGATGGATCTTGCGCGAGCATGCCCGCCACCGCGACGCAGATCTTCTCGTCGTTCACGTAGCGGTTGTTGGGGCAGTCGAGCGTGACCTCGAAGCCTTCGGCATAGCCGGCCTCGGCCAGGAGCTTCTTCGCCCTGCGCGAGGTCCGGCGGCTTCACGAGGTCGAGCTCCTTCGGATAGCCGTCCACCTGCGGCGCGTACATGACGGCGGTGGGCACGGAGAGGCCGCGCATCACCTGCGTCTTGATGGCGTTGCAGGTCGATGGCGAGCTGGAAGGCCTCGCGCACGCGCCGGTCCTTGAACGGGTTCTTGCCCTTCACGCTCGAGTACAGCAGCTCGTCGCGGCACTGGTCCATGCCGAGGAAGACGGTGCGGTTCTCGTTGCCCTCGACCACCTTGATGGCGGGATTCGACTTGAGGCGCGGGATGTCCTGCGGCGGCGGATCGAGCACGAAGTCGATCTCGCCCGAGAGCAGTGCCGCCATGCGCGTGGCGTCGGCCTTGATCGGCAGTGTAGACGATCTCGTCCACGTTGCCCTCGCGCTTGCCCCACCAGTTCGGGTTGGCCACCGCCACCGTCTTCACGTCCTCGGCTCGCGACTTCACCATGTAGGGCCCGGTGCCGTTGGCGTTGCGCGAGGCGAAGGTCTCTTCCTTGTTCTTGTAGTCCTGCGGCTTAGCGACGTTGTGCTTCGTGCACCACTAGCTGCTCATGATGCGCACTTCCGTGAGCTGCGGCATCAGCACCGGGGCGGGGCCCTCGGTCACGATGTCCACCGTGAGGTCGTCCACCCTGCTGCGCCTCCTTCACGCCCGCGAGGTAGGGCTTGAAGTTGGAGGTGTCGGCGAGCGCGCGCTCGATGGAGAACACGACGTCGTCGGCGGTGAAGGGCGTGCCGTCCTGGAACTTCACGTCGGGGCGCAGCTTGAAGCGCGTCGTGGTCGCGTCCACCGACTGCCAGGAGAGTCGCGAGGCAGCGGCTCGACCTTGAGGTCCTTGCCGCGCGTGGCGAGCGTGTCGAAGACGTTGTCGAGGAACGCGTTGGTGAAGCCCTCGTTGTTGGCGTGCGGATCGAGCGTGATGATGTCGCCCTGGCTCGACTAGCGCAGCGTCTTCGCATCGGCCGCGGCGGTCCCGGCGAGCAGCAAGATCAGCGCGGCGGCGCGCGCGGCGGTGGCGATGCGCATGGGAGGTCTCCTCGGGATCGGCGCTACTCTATATGCCGGAAAGTCCCCGGGCAAGTCAATGTGGAGGCGCGCATGACAGAGGAAGTTTTTCGCGAGGACGCGTATCGCCGCGAGGCCGATGCGCGAGGTCACCGCGGTGGACGCCTCGCGGCATCCGCCTCGACCGCACGGTCTTCTATCCGCGCGGCGGCGGCCAGGCGGGAGACGCGGGCGTGCTGGTGCTGGGCAACGGCGCCGAGCTCGCGATCGCGGACACCGTGAAGTCGCCCTCGCCCCTGGGAGAGGATCGCGACATCCTCCACGTTCCCGCGCCGGGCCAGGAAGCCCGCTCCAGGGCGTCCGCATCGGCGATGCCGTCACCGCGCGCATCGACTGGGAGCGGCGCCATCGCCACATGCGCTTCCACACCGCCACGCACCTGCTCTGCGCGATCGTCCCCCACCAGACCAACGGTTGCTCGATCACGGCGCAGCTACGCACGCCTGGACTTCGACATGGTGGAGCCGCTCGAGCGCGAGGCGCTGGAGCGCGAGCTCGCGCGCCTGGTGGACGAGGCCCACGACGTGCGCACGGTGTGGATCACCGACGCGGAGCTCGACGCCAAGCCCGAGCTGGTGCGCACGATGTCGGTGCAGCCGCCGCGCGGCCTCGGGCGCGTGCGGCTCCTGGAGATCGACGGCGTGGACCTGCAGCCGTGCGGCGGCACGCACGTGGCCAACACGCGCGAGATCGGGGAGCTGAAGATCGTGAAGATCGAGAAGAAGAGCGCGCGCTCGCGGCGCGTCGTCATCGAATTTCAAGGGAATGTTTAACCACAGATGAACACAGATGCTCACAGATAGGCAGGAGAATTGGTTCGTCGACCATGGCGACGACCCGATTCTCAGCCGAATCTCTGTGCCTATCTGTGTTCATCTTTGGTTCGAAACCTGTGTAAATGACTGCCAGCGCTAGCTGCGAGGTGGGTGAGCGGCAGCACCGTGGTTTCCTTCACCTCCTCGAGGACGAAGCTCGATTTCACGTCCAGCACGCCGGGATGCTTGAGGAGCGAATCCATCACGAAGCGCGAGAAGTGGTCGAGGCCTTCGACCTGCACGCGCAGCAGGTAGTCCATGTCGCCGGTGAGCGCGTGGCAGGCGAGCACCTCGGGCCAGTCCTTCACCGCGCGGGCGAAGGTGTCGGTGGGCATGCGGCCGCGCTTCTCGAGCTTCACGGTGACGAAGCCCATGAGGCCGAGGCCGACCTTGCGCGGATCGAGCAGGGCCACGTAGCGGCGGATGACGCCGGCCTTCTCGAGCGCGCGCACGCGCCTGAGGCAGGCACTCGGCGAGAGGTTCACGCGGCCGGCGAGCTCGAGGTTGGTGAGGCTGCCGTCGCGCTGCAGCAGGTCCAGCAGGCGGCGGTCGGTGCGGTTGAGCGGCATATCGGTCCACGAAATGGCCTCGAAGCGCAATATTATTGCGTATGCGGCGCGTTCTGCGCGCGATTTCGCAACCCTATTGCGGGCGCGGCGGCGTAGACTGGATCGATCCCTTCTCTTGCCCGTGCCAGGAACGCCATGAGCCAGAGCCCCCCTTTCGAGAACCCCGCGGGAACCGACGGCTTCGAGTTCGTCGAGTACACCGCGCCGGACCCGCACCTGCTGGGCGCGCTCTTCGAGCAGCTGGGCTTCGCACCCGTCGCCCGCCACCGCTCGAAGGACGTGGTCCTCTATCGCCAGGGCGCCATCAACTTCATCGTGAATCGCGAGCCCGACAGCTTCGCGCAGTCCTTCGCGCGCGTGCACGGCCCCTCGGCTTGCGCCTTCGCGATGCGCGTGAAGGACGCGGCCAAGGCCTACCAGCGCGCCATCGACCTCGGCGCCAAGCCCTTCCACGGCAAGGTCGGGCCCGATGGAGCTCAACATCCCCGCTATCGAGGGCATCGGCGGCAGCCTGATCTACCTCGTCGACCGCTACGCGGGACAGGGTCCGACGATCTACGACATCGACTTCGTCCCCATCGAGGGCGCGGCGAAGCATCCCGCAGGCGCGGGCCTGCTCGAGATCGACCACCTCACGCACAACGTCTACGCCGGACGCATGGACGTCTGGTACGAGTTCTACAACAAGCTCTTCGGCTTCCGCGAGATCCGCTACTTCGACATCCAGGGGCAGAAGACGGGCCTCACCTCGCGCGCGCTCGCGAGCCCGTGCGGCAAGATCCGCATCCCGATCAACGAGCCGTCGGACCAGGGCTCGCAGATCCAGGAATACCTCAACGCCTACCACGGCGAGGGCATCCAGCACATCGCGCTCTCGGCCGGCGACATCTACCGCACGGTGGAGCAGCTGCGCGAGCGCTCGGTGCGCTTCCTCGACACGCCCGACGCCTACTACGAGCGCGTGGATGCGCGCGTGCCCGGCCACGGCGAGGACCTCGCGCGGCTCAAGCGCGACCGCATCCTCATCGACGGCGAAGGCATCGACAAGGAGCGGCGCGAGGACAAGCTGCTGCAGATCTTCACCGAGACCGTGATCGGGCCGATCTTCTTCGAGATCATCCAGAGGAAGGGCAACGAGGGCTTCGGGGAAGGCAACTTCCGGGCGCTGTTCGAGTCGATCGAGGCGGACCAGATCGCGCGGGGTGTCATCTGACCCGCGGTCGTCCCGGCCCAGGCCGGGACCCAATCAGGGGAAGCGCCGATGAATGCCGATAATGGCCGCGCCGATCAAGCCGATCTTCATGAATGACCGCGCGATAGGCAGCGGCATCAAGTATCTCTCGGGGCTTGGCTCCCACCACGAGACCGAGGCGCTCGAGGGCGCGCTGCCCGTCGGGCGCAACTCGCCGCGCGAGGTCGCGTTCGGCCTCTATGCCGAGCAGCTTTCCGGCACCGCGTTCACGGCGCCGCGCGCGCAGAACCTGCGCTCGTGGCTCTATCGCCTGCGGCCCTCGGCCTCGCATCCCGCCTTCCGCCGCATCGGCGACGGCCGGCTGCGCTGCGCTCCGTGCGCCGAGGCCGAGGCCACGCCGAATCGCCTGCGCTGGGCGCCGACGCCGATGCCCGGGGAGGCCGCGGATTTCCTCGACGGGCTGGCGACCGTCGCCACCGCGGGAGATGCGCGCGCGCAGCGCGGCGCCAGCATCCACGCCTACGCCGCCAACCGCTCGATGCGAACGCGTGCTGTGCGATGCGGACGGCGAGCTGCTCGTCGTGCCGCAGGAGGGCGCCCTGGTGCTCGCGACCGAGCTGGGACGGCTCGCCGTGGCGCCGGGCGAGATCGCGGTGATTCCGCGCGGCGTGCGCTTGCGCGTCGAGCTCGCAGGTGAATCCGCGCGCGGCTATGTGTGCGAGAACCACGGCGCGCCCTTCCGGCTTCCCGAGCTGGGGCCGATCGGCGCCAACGGACTCGCGAGCCCGCGGGATTTCGCGGTCCCCGTGGCGGCATACGAGGATCGCGAAGCGCCCACCGACGTCGTGCTGCGCTTCGGCGGGCACCTCTGGACCGCGCGCTACGACCACTCGCCGCTCGACGTGGTCGCATGGCACGGCAACTACCATCCCTACAAGTACGACCTCGCGCGCTTCAACGCCATGAACACGGTGAGCTTCGACCATCCCGACCCGTCCATCTTCACCGTGCTCACCTCGCCCTCGGACACGCCGGGCACCGCGAACGTGGACTTCGTGATCTTCCCGCCGCGCTGGAGCGTGGCCGAGGACACCTTCCGCCCGCCGTACTTCCACCGCAACGTGATGAGCGAGTTCATGGGGCTCGTGCGCGGCCGCTACGACGCCAAGCGCGACGGTTTCGTGCCCGGCGGGGCGAGCCTGCACAACGCGATGAGCGCGCACGGCCCGGACCGCGCGTCCTACGACGCCGCGCTCGCCGCCGAATCCGCCCCGCACTACCTCGCCGGCACGCTCGCCTTCATGTTCGAGTGCCGCTACCTGTTCGAGCCGACCGCCTGGGCGCTCGAATCGCCGCAGCTCGACCGCGATTACGACGCCGCATGGGCCGGCTTCGCGAAGGCGACCGTGCCGGGCGGGGCGCGATGAAGCTCGCGTCGCTGAAGGGCCCCGGGCGCGACGGCACGCTGCTCGTGGTGAGCCGCGACCTCGCGGCGGCGGTGGCCGCGCCGCACATTGCCGCGACGCTGCAGATGGCGCTCGAGGACTGGGACCACGTCGCCCCCGAGCTCGCGGCGCTCGCCGGTGCGCTCGACAACGGCAACGCCCGCGACGTGATCGACTTCCGTCACGCGCTCCAGCAGGGCGGAATCGACGCGCCGCTGCCGCGGGCCTACGAGTGGCTCGATGGCTCCGCGTACCTCTCGCATGTGGAGCGTGTGCGCCGTGCGCGCAACGACACGGTTCCGGAGAGCTACCACCGCGATCCGCTGATGTACCAGGGCGGCGCGGGCCGCATGACGGGCCCGCGCGACCCGATCCGTGCCCTCTCCACGGACTGGGGCGTGGACCTCGAGGGCGAGGTGGCCGCCATCGTCGGCGACCTGCCGATGGGCGCGACCCCCGCGGCGGCCGGCCGCGCCGTGCGCCTCGTGACGCTCGTGAACGACGTCTCCTTCCGGCGCCTCATCCCCGCCGAGCTCGCCAAGGGCTTCGGCTTCGTGAACGGCAAGGGCGCCAACGCGCTGGCGCCGGTCGCGGTCACGCCCGACGAGCTGGGCCACGCGTGGCGGGACGGACGCCTGCATCTGCCGCTCGTCTGCCACGTGAACGGCCGCGAGCTGGGCCATCCCAACGCCGGCACCGACGCGGCCTTCGGCCTCTTCGAGCTCATCGCCCACGCCGCGAAGACGCGCGAGCTCGCAGCGGGCACGCTGGTCGGCACCGGCACCGTCTCGAACCAGGACAAGTCCGTGGGCTACGCGTGCCTCATGGAAGCGCGGCTCGTGGAGCAGGTGGAGACCGGAGAAGCGAAGACGCCGTTCCTCGCCTTCGGCGACACGGTGCGCATCGAGATGAAGGACGCGAAGGGGCAGAGCATCTTCGGCGCGATCGAGCAGCGGGTCGAACGCTATGCTCCCTCTCCCCCGGGAGAGGGCCGGGGTGAGGGTTCGTGACCGGCCAGACCGACCACAACCTGCGCGGCGACTACAGCCGCATGCGTCCCGACTACACGGTGGACCAGGACTGGGCCGCGTACACCGGCGCGCAGCACGACCTGTGGCGCCGCCTCTACGCGCGCCAGGCGGCGCTCATGCCCGATCACGCGTGCGACGAGTTCCGCGCCACGCTCGCCACCCTCGACTACGGCGCCGGCATCCCGCGCTTCGAGGCCATCAACGCAAAGCTGCGGGCCGCCACGCACTGGCAGCTGGTCGCCGTGCCGGGCCTGCTCCCCGACCTCGTGTTCTTCGAGCACCTCGCCCAGCGCCGCTTCCCGGTGACCGTGTGGCTGCGCGAGCCCGGGGAGTTCGACTACATCGTCGAGCCCGACATCTTCCACGACTTCTTCGGCCACGTGCCCCTGCTCTTCAATCCGGTGTTCGCCGATTACATGCAGGCGTACGGCCGGGGCGGGCTCAAGGCGCACGCGCTGGGGGCGATCGAGATGCTCGCGCGGCTCTACTGGTACACGGTGGAGTTCGGGCTCATCGAGACGCCGCAGGGCCTGCGCGCCTACGGCTCGGGCATCCTCTCCTCCGGGGGCGAGATCCGCTATTGCATCGCGAGCCCCAATCCGAACCGCATCGGCTTCGACCTGCTGCGCATCATGCAGACGCGCTACAAGATCGATACCTACCAGGAGACGTACTTCATGATCCGCGATTTCGGCGAGCTCTTCCGCGCGACCGAGCCGGACTTCACGCCGTACTACGCCGAGCTCGCAGGGCGCGAGCCCCATGCAGCCGGCGCCGTGCTCGCGACCGACCGCGTGTACCACCGGGGCGTGGCGCCGCAGCGCGCGGCCTAGAAGGCCTTGCGAATCCCGATTCGGAAGCCGCGCATCTCGCCGGGGTGCACGAGGTAGCCGCCTGCCATCGCCACGGGAGCGTAGGTGCGCGAGGCGATGAACTCGTCCATGGCGGCGTCGCGCCGGTCCAGCAGGTTGAAGGCGTCGAAGGTGACGCGCAGCGAGCGCGTGAGGCTGCGGGAGAGCTGGGCGTTCAGCGCCGTCGAGCTGGGCACCAGCAGGCTCGCGTCGTTGGCGCCCGGGCCGGCGAAGGCGCGGCTCACGAAGAGGCTCGCGCTCCAGCCGCCCTTGGCGCGCAAGGTGGCGCCGGCGAGCGCCAGGCCCGGCGCGGCGGTGAAAGGATCGGCCGGTAGCCACGACTCCGGCGCCATCGCGCCCAGCTCGAGCGAGACCCACGATTTCGAGGTGTATGCGGAGAGGCCGCCGGGCATGGCGGCATCCCGCCATGATCCAATCGGATCAGCCGCGCGGGCGCCGGGTGCGGCGAAGGCCGACACGGCGATGAGCAGCGCGGCCACGATCTGTAGCTTCTCTTGCGACACGAGTCGAGACTAGCACGAACTTTTCAGTCGATGCGTATCCAGATGGCCTCGAGCACGTTGTCGGGCCGATGGACCACGTGCACGTTGGAGCGCACCGCCCACGGGATCACCTGCCGGTGCAGCGGGATCACCAGGACCTCGTCGCGGATGCGCGCGAAGGCTTCGTGCATCAGGGCGCGCCGCTTCGCACTGTCGGTCTCGACCTCGACCGCTTCCACGAGGCGGTTCACCTCCGGATCGTCGTAGCGCCCGGTGTTGAAGTCGCCGCGGCCGTTGCCGTCGTGCCCGTGCATCACCGCCGTCAGCGTTCCGCCCGGATCGACCGCGCCGCCGCCCCAGCCCAGCAGGTGGAAGCTCGAGTCGAACAGGTCGATCTTGCGAAAGAACTTCGCGCGCGGCATCGCGTCGAGCTGGACGGTGATGCCGACTTTCGCGAGCATCCCGGTGATCGCGACACAGATGCGCTCGTCGTTCACGTAGCGGTTGTTGGGGCAGTCGAGGCCGACCTCGAAGCCCTGCGGGTAGCCGGCCTCGGCGAGGAGCTGGCGGGCGCGCGCGGGATCGTAGGGCAGGAGGCGCGGCTCGAGGTCGGGAAAGCTCGAGCCGGGCGCCGGGATCATCGAGCCCGTGGGCCGCGCCTCGCCGCGCATCACCTGCCGGCGCAGCGCCTCGGTGTCGATCGCGCTGTAGAACGCGCGGCGCACGCGCGCGTCCTTGAAGGGGTTGCGTGCCTTCACGCTGGAGTACTTGAGCTCGGCGCTCGCCTCGTCCATCACGAGGTAGATCACGCGGTTCTCGGGGCCCTCGATGATCGTGAGGCGCGGGTCGGCCGCGAGCCGCGCGATGTCCTGCGGCGGCGGGTCGAGCATGAGGTCGATGTCGCCCGCCACCAGGGCCGCGAGCCGTGTCGCATCCGACTTGATCGGCCGGTAGACGATGCGATCGACGTTGCCCTCGAAGCGGTGCTCCGCGATGCCCCACCAGCGCGGGTTGCGCTCGAGCGTGGTGGCCACCTCGGCCTCGCGTTTCACCAGCATGTAGGGGCCGGTGCCGTTGGCGTTGCGCGAGGCATAGGTCTCCTCGGCGCTCCTCAGGTCCTGGGGCGCGACGGCGCCATGCTT
Source organism: uncultured beta proteobacterium (assembly GCA_963827425.1). Classification (GTDB taxonomy): domain Bacteria; phylum Pseudomonadota; class Gammaproteobacteria; order Burkholderiales; family Usitatibacteraceae; genus Usitatibacter. The sequence continues at coordinate 239,176 of CAWHAQ010000005.1, forward strand.
CTCGCACCACGCGCGGCTCATGATGAAGACCGCGTTCACGTTCTCCAGCAGCACCGCGGGGGGCGCGGGCTGCGGCGTGGCGAGCTCGACGGTGTAGTCGTCCACCTTGCGCGGCGTGCCGAGCGGGCGCGCGAAGACCTTGAAGTTGGAGCCGTCGCCCTGCGCGCGCCGGATCGAGAACACCACGTCCTCGGCGGTGAACGGCGTGCCGTCGTGGAAGGCGACGCCGCGGCGCAGGTGGAAGCGCCAGAGCTTCGGGCTCACCATCTCCCACGAGGTCGCGAGCGCGGGGATGATCTTCAGCTGCTTGTCGCGGGTGGTCAGGCGCTCGAAGATCTCGTCGTTCACGAGGTTGTTGATGCCCTCGTTCTGCGCGTGCGGGTCGGCCGAGAGGTAGTCGCCCTGCGACGACCACCGAAAGACAGCGGCCTGCGCCGAAACGACGCAGGCCGCGATGACGACGAAAGCTGCCAGCCGGCGTTGAGCGGCCGCTTGCGGTCCGCTCGAACGCCGTTCCCGCTGCTTCATCCCTCCCCGCTCACTTCATCTTCACCCACGTCGCCTGCAGCCAGTTGTCCGCACGGTGGATCACCTCGACGTTGGCGCGCGACGCCCACGGGATCACCTGCAGGTGCAGCGGGATCATGAACACGTGGTCGTTGAAGTACTGGATCGCCTTGTCGATGGTCTCCTGGCGATGCTTGGGATCGGTGTCGCCCTTGGCGCTGTCGACCAGCTCGTCGAAGGCGGGGTCCTTGTAGTTGCCCCAGTTGAAGTCGCCGTCGCCCTTGTCGTTGCGCGAGTGCAGCACCGGCTGCAGCGTGAAGATGGCGTCGGTCGTGGCCCCGCCCCAGCCCAGCATGCAGAAGCTCGTGTCCAGGCGCTGCACCTTCGGGAAGTACTGGGCGCGCGGCATGGCGTTCACCTTCACCGTGACGCCGATCCTGGCGAGCATGCCGGCCACCGCAACACAGATCTTCTCGTCGTTGATGTAGCGGTTGTTCGGGCAGTCGAGCGTGATCTCGAAGCCGTTCGGATATCCCGCCTCGGTGAGCAGTTTCTTCGCCGCCGCCACGTCGTAGGGCAGGCGCTTGTCCATCGACTTCGGGATGCCGGCCTTCTCGGGGTTGGGCAGGTTGATCGCCGTGGGCACCGAGAGCCCCCGCATCACGGCGCGATGGATCGCCTCGATGTCGATCGCCTGGTAGAAGGCCTTCCTCACGCGCAGGTCCTTGAAGGGGTTCTTGCCCTTCACGTTCGAGTAGAGCAGCTCGTCGCGCGCCTGGTCCATCTGCAGGAAGATCACGCGGTTCTCGCGCCCCTCGTAGACGCGGATGTCCTTGTCGTGCTTCAGCTTGTCGATGTCCTGGACCTCGGGGTCGAGCACGAAGTCGATGTCGCCCGACAGGAGTGCCGCCATGCGCGTAGCCCCCGCCTTGATGGGCTGGAAGGCGATCTCGTCCACGTTGCCGTCGAAGCGGCCTTCCTTGAGCCCCCACCAGTTCGGGTTCTTCTTGAAGGTGCTCTTCACGTCGGGCTGGCGCGAGACCAGGATGAAGGGCCCGGTGCCGTTGGCGTTGCGCGAGGTGTAGGCCTCCTTGTCGTTGGTGAAGTCCTGGGTCTCGACGGCGTTGTTCTTCTCGCTCCAGCTCTTGCTCATCATGAAGAGGCTGTTGGCGAGCATCTCCAGCATCACGGGGTTGGGCACCGGAGTCGTGAGCTCCACGGTGTACTGGTCGATCTTCTTCGGCTCGCCGACGGCGTTGCCGTACACGCGGAAGTTCGAGGTCTTGCCCTGCAGCCGCTTGATGGAGAAGACCACGTCGTCGGCGGTGAAGTCGCTGCCGTCGTGGAACTTCACGCCCTTCCTCAGGTTGAAGACCCACACGGTGGGACTCGTCTGCTTCCAGCTCGTGGCGAGCGCCGGCAGGATCTCCAGCTTCTTGCCGCGCTCCACCAGGCTCTCGTACACCTGGCCGTTGATCGAGTTGGTGAGCAGCTCGTTCTGGGCCATCGGGTCGGCGGTGAGGTAGTCGCCCTGGCTGGACCAGCGAAGCGTCTTGGCGTGGGCGACTCCGGCCAGGGCGGCGCAGGCGAGTGCGGCGAGGACAACGAGGCGCGGCGTTCTCATCGGGATGATCTCCTGGGATCGGGACGGGGCAATCATAGCTACAATCGCAGTATCCGTCCCGAGTCCGCCATGTCCGAGCCGATCGCCCGCGTCGAAGGCCTGCGCTTCGAATATCCCGGCGTGCGCGCGCTGGACGACGTCTCGTTCGCCCTCGCTCCGGGCACCGTCACGGCGCTCGTCGGCCCCAACGGCGCGGGCAAGTCGACGCTCCTGCGCTGCATGGCGGGCCTCGAGACGCCGGCCGCGGGCCGCATCGCGATCGACGGCGTGGACGTGCTCGAGGCCCCGCGCGCCGCGCACCGCCGCCTGGGCTATCTCTCGGATTTCTTCGGCGTGTACGAAGCGCTCACGGTGCGCCAGTGCCTCGCCCATGCGGCCGCGGTCCACCAGGACGCGACCGCGGCAAGCGACGTCGAGCGCACCGCCGCGCGCCTCGGCATCGCGGACCGGCTCGGCGCGGCCGCGGGGTCGCTCTCGCGCGGGCTGCGCCAGCGCCTGGCGATCGGGCAGGCGATCATCCACGCGCCGCGCCTGCTGCTGCTGGACGAGCCGGCCGCCGGCCTCGATCCCGAGGCGCGCGCCGCGCTCGCGGTGCTCTTCCGCGAGCTGCAGGCTGCCGGCATGACGCTGGTCGTCTCGTCGCACATCCTGGCCGAGCTGGAGGAGTACTCGACGCACATGCTGGTGCTGCGCGCCGGGCGCATCGTCGAGCAGCGCGCGGTGGGCGCCGGAGGCGGCGGTGGCGTTGCGTCGCGGCGGCTGCGCCTGCGCCTTGCCGCGCCCGACCCGCGCCTCGCCGCGCGGCTCGCCGCTGCCCAGGGCGTCTCCGCGCTCGAAGCGCACGAGGCGGAAGCCGCGTTCGATTTCGGCGGCGAGCTCGGCCAGCAAGCCGCGCTCGTGCGCGAGCTGGTGACCGAAGGCTTCGCGGTGGCGAGCGTGGAGGAGGCGCGCGCGAGCCTGCAGGACTCCTACCTGCGCACCGTCGCGGGAGGCGCGCCATGAATCCGGAGCTGCGCCGCAACCTGTGGCTGGAGCTCTCGGCCCACCGCCTGGTCGCGATGCCCGTGGTGCTGGTCCTCGTGCTCGCGCTGGTGAGCGCGCGCTCGAACGCGCCCTGGCCGCTGGTCTTCGACGCCGCGCTGTGGATCCTCGTCCTGGTGCTGCACTTGTGGGGTGGACGCAACGCCGCCGACGCCGTCACGGAGGAGGTCCGGGATCGCACCTGGGACTGGCAGCGCCTGTCGTCCCTCGGGTCGTGGCAGATGACGTGGGGCAAGCTCTTCGGCGCAACGGCCTTCGCGTGGTACGGCGCCGCATGGTGCCTCGCCGCGATGGCCATCGCGCGCGCGCTCGAGCCACGCGATCCGGGCTTCGGCTGGACCGCGCTGGCACTCGTCGGCTCCGCGATCGCGCTGCACGGCGCGGCGCTCGCCTCGAGCCTGCAGGCCTCGCGCAAGGATTCGCGCACCGCGGCGCGCATCGGCGTGCTCGTCATCGTGCTCGTCGCGTTCGTGGCGGCCTCCGGCGTCCGCGGGCCGTGGAACCTGGAGCAGGAGGCCCGCTGGTACGGCGCCACCTTCGAGCGCCTGCCGTTCCTCGCGCTCTCCGCGGCTGCGTTCGGCGCATGGGCCGTGCTCGGCGCGTACCGCGAGATGGGGCGCGAGCTGAAGGAGCGCGCACTGCCGTGGGCCTATCCCGCCTTCGGCATCTTCCTCGGCGCGTACCTCGCCGGCTTCGTCGACACGGACACGGCCGGCTACGTGCGCGCTGCCGTGCTCTTCAGCTTCCTCGTCGCGCTGGCGCTCGTGTACTTCGGCATCTTCGCCGACGTCACCACCGCCATGGGCCTGCGCCGCATCGTCGCAAGCCTCCACGCGCGCGAGCGCAGGCGCGCGCTCGAGGCGGCTCCGTACTGGGCGGTGGCGCTCGTCCTCGCGGCGCTGCTCACGTTCATCGTCGAGCTGCTGCCGGCGCCCGAGTCCCTGTTTCCTCGCCCCGGGAGCTGGCCGGGCGCCTACCCGGCGCTCGTGCTGCTGCTGGGGGCGGCGCGCGATACCGGACTGCTGGTTTTCTTCGCGCTCGCCGCCCGCCCGCGGCGCGTGGAAACCGCGGCGCTGCTCTACATCGTGCTGCTGTGGTGGGTGGTGCCGGGCCTGCTGAACGTCTTCGGACTGACAGCGCTGTCGCAGGCCGTCCGGCCCATCGGGCTGCCGGGCTGGCAGGGCGCGCTGGTGATGGCGGCCCATGTCGTGGTCGTCTGGGGCGCGGTGGCGTGGCGCTGGCGGCGCGCTGGCCTGGCGCTCGACGGGCCGGCCGGGAGCGGGCTCGCGCGCGGCGTATAATTTTTGGATTCCGGAGGTGCAGCCATGAATGCCATCGTCAAGGATCGCAGCGCCGTTCCCACCCTCAAGGATTCCAGGCTCTTCCGCGACCGCGCCTACGTGGACGGCGCGTGGGTCGAGGCCGATTCGAAGCAGCGCCTCGACGTCGACAATCCCGCCGACGGCAACGTGCTGGGCAGCATTCCCGACATGGGACGCGCCGAGACGAAGCGCGCCATCGCCGCCGCCGAGGCCGCGCTGCCCGCGTGGCGTGGGCTTCCCGCGAAGGAGCGCTCGAAGATCCTGCGCAAGTGGTATGACCTCATCATGGCGAACGTCGAGGACCTGGCGCAGCTCCTCACCGCGGAGCAGGGCAAGCCGCTCGCCGAGTCGCGCGGCGAGATCGCGTACGGGGCGTCGTTCATCGAGTGGTTCGCCGAGGAAGCCAAGCGCGTCTACGGCGACGTGATCCCGAGCCCCACCAACGACCGGCGCCTGATCGTGCTGAAGCAGCCGATCGGCGTGTGCGCCGCGATCACGCCGTGGAACTTCCCCAACGCGATGATCACGCGCAAGGTCTCGCCGGGGCTCGCCGCCGGCTGCACCTTCGTGCTGAAGCCCGCCGAGCAGACGCCCTTCTCGGCGCTGGCCCTGGCCGAGCTCGCCGAGCGCGCGGGCATCCCCAAGGGCGTATTCAACATCGTGACCGGCGACCCCGTGGCCATCGGCCAGGAGCTTTGCGCGAGCCCGGTGGTGCGCAAGGTCACCTTCACCGGCTCGACCGAGGTGGGCCGCATCCTCATGCGCCAGAGCGCCGACACCATCAAGAAGCTCTCGCTCGAGCTGGGCGGCAACGCTCCCTTCATCGTGTTCGACGACGCGGACCTGGACGCCGCGGCCGAAGGCGCGCTCGCCTCCAAGTACCGCAACGCGGGCCAGACCTGCGTGTGCGCCAACCGCATCTACGTGCAGGACAAGGTCTACGACGCGTTCGCGGCCAAGCTCACCGAGAAGGTGAAGGCGATGAAGGTCGGGCGCGGCACCGAGCCGGGCGTGGTGATCGGCCCGCTCATCGACGAGCAGGGCATGGCGAAGGTCGAGGAGCACGTGGCCGACGCGGTAGCCCAGGGCGCCAAGGTCGTGCTGGGCGGCAAGCGCTCGAGCCTGGGCGGCCGCTTCTACGAGCCCACCATCCTCACCGGCATGAAGGAAACGATGAAGGTGGCGCGCGAGGAGACCTTCGGCCCCGTGGCGCCGCTCTTCCGCTTCGAGGACGACGCCGAGGCGATCATCAGGGCCAACGACTCGGAGTTCGGCCTGTGCGCCTACTTCTACGCGCGCGACGTCGGGCGCATCTTCCGCACCGCCGAGGCGATCGAGTCGGGCATCGTGGGCGTGAACGTGGGCATCATCTCCAACGAGGTGGCGCCGTTCGGCGGCGTGAAGCAGTCCGGCCTCGGCCGCGAGGGCTCGAAGTACGGCATCGAGGACTTCCTCGAGATCAAGTACGTGTGCCTCGGGGGGATTCAATAGGGGTTGGGAGTGATGCGGACGAAGGGCTTTGAGGGCGCCGATGTCCGCCGATCCAACGCCGATCCCCGCCGATAGAAAAAGAGTGGCTTGAAGATGGCACTCGGGATGGTTCCTCTGTCCTGTACGCACCGACCAGATCTCGTCATCGGCGGCAATCGGCGTTGGATCGGCGGGCATCGGCGCTTCCAACAACTCTTGCTCGCATCACTCTTCGGCATCAGCATCATCGCGGAAGCCCAGCTGCGCCCATCGCAACCGGAGCCGCCGAGCGGCTGGAACGCCAAGCAAGTGGTCCACGCGCCGCATTACATGGTCGCGGCGGCGCATCCGCTCGCGGTGAAGGCGGGCGTGAGCATGCTGGAGCAAGGCGGCAACGCGATCGACGCGATGGTCGCGACCCAGCTCGTGCTGAACCTCGTCGAGCCGAGCGCCTCGGGCCTGGGCGGCGGCGCCTTCCTGCTCTACTGGGACGCGAAGGCGAAGCGCATCGAGGCGCTCGACGGCCGCGAGACCGCGCCGGCCGGCGCCACTCCCGAGCAGTTCCTGAACTCCGACGGCACGCCCATGCCGTTCCTCGCCGCGCGCGTAGGCGGGCGCTCGGTGGGCACGCCGGGCACGCCGCGCCTGCTGGAGACGGCACACGCGCGCCACGGCAAGCTGCCGTGGAAGAAGCTCTTCGAGCCCGCCATCGAGGTCGCCGAGCGCGGCTTCCCGATGTCGCCGCGTTTCCACAAGCTGGTCGCGGAGGACAAGGGGCTTGGCCTCGAGCCGGCCGCGCGCGCCTACTTCTTCGACGAGCGCGGCGAGCCCAAGGCCGTGGGCACGATCATCCGCAATCCCGAGTTCGCCGCGACGCTCCGCGCGCTCGCAGCCCGCGGCGCGGACGCGTTCTACACGGGGGCCATCGCGCAGGACATGGTGGCCGCGGTGCATGCCCATCGCAATCCCGGCACGCTCTCGGTGGAGGACCTCGCCGGCTACCGCGTGCGCACCGTCGAGGCGCTCTGCGGCGCGTACCGCGCATGGAAGCTCTGCGGCATGCCGCCGTCATCCTCGGGGGGCATCGCGGTGCTGCAGATCCTGGGCGAGCTGGAGCGCTTCGACATCGCGAAGCTGAAGCCGGGCAGCGCCGAGGCCGTGCATCTCGTCACCGAGGCCGAGCGCCTCGCGTTCGCCGACCGCGACAAGTGGGTGGCCGACGATCGCTTCGTCGACGTGCCGGTGCAGGGCCTCGTCGATCCCGCGTACGTACGGTCGCGCTCGAGCCTGATCGACCCGGGCCGCGCGATGGGCAAGGCGGCCGCGGGCGTTCCCGCCGGCGCGAAGGCCGCCTACGCCGACGACGCGATGGACGAGATCCCCGGCACCACGCAGATCGCCATCGTCGACCGCGACGGCAACGCGGTCTCGATGACCACCACCATCGAGTCGTTCTTCGGCAGCCGCATCATGGTGCATGGCTTCCTGCTCAACAACGAGATCACCGACTTCAACTTCCGCCCGGTCGAGGCGGGTGCGGCCGTAGCCAACAGCGTCGCACCCGGCAAGCGCCCGAGGAGCTCCATGGCGCCGTTCCTCGTGTTCGATCGCCACGGAGCCTTCCGGATGGCGATCGGCAGCCCCGGCGGCAGCCTCATCATCGGCTACGTGACCAAGGCGTTGATCGGCATCCTCGACTGGCGCCTCGACGTGCAGCAGGCGCTCGACCTTCCCAACTTCGACAGCCGCAACGGCCCCACCGAGATCGAGCGCGGCACGGAACTCGAAGCGCTCGCGCCCGCTCTGAAGGCGATGGGCCACACCGTGAGCGTCATCGACATGACCAGCGGCGTGCAGGGCATTCGCCGCGTGGCGGGCGGGCTCGAAGGCGGGGCCGATCCGCGCCGCGAAGGTGTCGCCATCGGGCACTGACCGCATTCCATCGATCCACCCATTCATCCATTCATCGACCCCAGGGAGCCCATCGTGAAATCAAGGATCGCCGCAATCGCACTCGTGCTCGCAACCTTCGGCTGCGCCACGGAAGAGAAGCCCGCGTCCGCGCCGGCCCAGGCCGCGTGCAAGCCCGCGCCCTCGGAGCTGCTCACGCAGGAAATTCAGCCCGGTAACGGCGATACCGCGCGCTTCCGCAGCGCCGTGCTGGTCGAGTACACCGGCTGGCTCTACGACGGCTGCGCGAGGGACCTCAAGGGCAAGCAGTTCGACACCTCGCAGGGCCGCGGCGCGCCGTTCGGGCTCATCGTCGGCGCCGGACGCGTGATCAAGGGCTGGGACGAAGGGCTGATCGGCATGAAGGAAGGCGGCAAGCGGCTGCTCGTGATTCCGGCCGACAAGGCATACGGCGCCAAGGGCGTGCCGGGGCACCATTCCGCCCAACTCGACGCTGGTGTTCGAGGTGCAGCTGGTGAAGATCCTGCAGCAGCCGCCGGCGCAATGAATGGTGTCAGGTTAATTTTTCAACCTGTCCCCGTTATGTTTCGTCGTCGCTCCCGCGCAGCCACTTCTCGTAGTCGCGCCGGGTCTTCTTGGTGGGGCGGCCCTTGAAGCGCGGCTGGGGCTGCGCCTTCATCTCGGCGGCGAGGACGGTGCGGCGCGCGCGGCTTTCGGCGGTCTCCTCGTAGAGCAGCGCCGCCTCGGCGGCCGGGCCGCGCCGCTCGGAGAGCGCCTTCACGACCACGGCGTGCTCGAAGGGCGGGCGGCGCACGAGGACCTGCTCGCCGGGCCTCACGTCCTTCGCGGGCTTGGCGCGCTCACCGTTCACCGACACGTGGCCCGCCGCGATCGCCTCCGCGGCGAGTGTCCGCGTCTTGAAGAAGCGCGCGGCCCAAAGCCACTTGTCGATGCGCATCAGCCCTCGAGCCGCACCTCGTGCAGCGTCACGGGCGCGGAGGTGCCGGTGTCGAACTCGGCGCCCGCGGCGATGCCCGCCTGCGCCACGGCGACCGGGCTTTTCGCCTTGTCGAACACGGTGTACATCGCGCCCAGCGCGAAGTCGCGCCCGGAGCCGATCGCCCAGAAGCGGTCGAACTCGAACACCTCGCGCATTGAATAGACCGCGTAGATGCCGGTGGGGTTGGCGACCATCACCGTCATCTGGCTCGACTCGTAGGGGTCGTCCTCCTCCTCCTTGGGATTGAGGAACGCCTCGTCCTTGAGCACCGGGTGCAGCCGCCGGAACGACTCGTAGATCGCGCCCTTGCCGCGGAAGTCGAGGTTGGGCGTGCGCGCGAGCAGGTTCTCGAGCACGAGCTGGTGCGCGGCGCTGCCCGCCACGCCGATGAAGGAATCGCCGTACTGCGCGATCTTCTGCGGATGGCGGTCGTAGATGGGTGCCAGGCGCGTGGTGCCGAAGGTGGTGAGCGTATCGGCCGCGATCACGGCGGTATCGCCCTTGCGCACGACGACGATGGTGGTCATGGGATCGCGATCGGGGAGGGAAAGCATCCATTCTACCGGCCGCGATGAGGCAGAATCGGCGGCATGAACGTCGCGGCCTGGCTCGAGCGCGCCGCCCGCTCCGCGCCGGACCGGGTGGCGATCCTGCACGGCGCCGCCCCCTGGGCGCGCTACGGCGAGCTCGCGCTGCGCGTGGCGCGCCTCGCCGCGGGCCTGCGCTCGCGAAGCGCCCTCGTCCCCGGCGACCGCGTGGCGATCGTGATGCGCAACGCCCCCGAATACCTCGAGGCGCTCTACGCCATCTGGTGGGCCGGCCTCGCCGCGGTGCCGGTGAACGCGAAGCTGCACGCCAGGGAGGTCGCGTACATCGTCGAGCACTGCGGAGCGCGGCTGGTGATCGAGGCGCCGGAACAACTTGCCGGTCTCGCCGCGGCCGAGCCCATGGCACGAGCCGAGGTCGATGCGGGCGCGCTCGCGTGGCTCTTCTACACCAGCGGCACCACCGGGCGGCCCAAGGGCGCAATGCTCTCGCACCGCAACCTGCGCGCAGATGACGCTCGGCTACTTCGCCGACGTGGACGACGTCGCGCACGACGGCCGCCTGCTCCATGCCGCCCCGATGTCGCACGGCTCCGGCCTCTATACCTTCACCCACCTCGCGAAGGGCGCTGCCCAGGTGGTCCCCGAGTCGGGCGGCTTCGACGCCGCGGAAATGCTGGCACTCCTCGAGGCGCACGCGTGCGTCTCGTTCTTCGCCGCGCCGACCATGGTGAAGCGCCTTGCCGAAGCCGCGCTCGCCTCCGGAGCGCCCGCCACCGGCCTGCAGACCCTCGTCTACGGCGGCGGGCCGATGTACCTCGAGGACTTGCGGCTCGCCACGCGTGCGCTTCGGGCGAGCGCCTGGCGCAGATCTACGGCCAGGGCGAGAGCCCGATGACCATCACGGCGCTTTCCCGGCACCATCACGCCGACCATGCCCATCCGCGCCACCTCGAGCGCCTGCAGTCGGTGGGATTGCCGCAGGGCAGCGTCGAGGTCACCGTGCGCGACGCCGACGACCGCGCACTGCCGCCCGGCGAGGTCGGCGAGGTCTGCGTGCGCGGCGACGTGGTGATGTCCGGCTACTGGAACGATCCCGAGGCGAGCGCGCGCTCTCTCGCGGGCGGGCGGCTCTGGACCGGCGACCTGGGCGCCTTCGACGCCGACGGCTTCCTCACGTTGAAGGACCGCAGCAAGGACCTCATCGTGAGCGGCGGATCCAACGTCTATCCGCGCGAGGTGGAGGAAGTGCTGCTGCGCCACGCGGCCGTGGCGGAAGCGAGCGTGGTCGGCCGTCCCGATCCGCAATGGGGCGAGGCGGTGGTGGCGTTCATCGTCGCGCGTGGCGCTGCACCCGGCGCCGACGAGCTCGACCGCCTGTGCCTCGCGAACATCGCGCGCTTCAAGCGCCCGAAGGAATACCGCTTCGTCGAGCGGCTGCCGAAGAACGACTACGGCAAGGTGGTGAAAAGCGAGTTGCGCGCCATGCTCGCCGCCACGGCCGCGCGCGCGCTACGATGACCGCCATGCTCTTCCCCGGTTTCCGCAGCGAGCGCGTGAGGACCTCGGGCCCCGAGATCCACGCGGTCGTCGGGCCGGCCCGCGACGCGCCCGCGCTCCTCCTGCTGCACGGCTATCCGCAGACCCACGCGATCTGGCACAAGGTGGCGCCGCGGCTGGCCGAGCGCTTCAACGTGGTCGCCTCCGACCTGCGCGGCTACGGCGATTCCGGCAAGCCCGCCACCGCCGCCGGCCACGGGCCGTACTCGAAGCGCGCGATGGCGCAGGACCAGGTCGAGCTCATGGCGGCGTTGGGCCACGAGGAATTCTTCCTCGTCGGCCACGACCGCGGCGCGCGCGTGGCGCACCGGCTGCGCGTGGACCACCCGGCGCGCGTTGCGAAAGTGGCGCTGCTCGACATCGCGCCCACGCTCGCGATGTACGAGGCAGACCACCGAGGCCTTCGCGCGCGCCTACTGGCACTGGTTCTTCCTGATCCTGCCCGCGCCGGTGCCCGAGCGCATGATCGGCAACGCGATCGACACCATCCTGCCCGCGAAGATGGGCTCCGGGAGCGCGGGCACGACGCCGTTCGCGCCCGAGGCGTGGGCCGAGTACGTGCGCTGCTTCACGCCGGAGATGGTGCACGCGAGCTGCGAGGATTACCGCGCCGCCGCCTCCATCGACCTCGAGCACGACCGCGCCGACCGCGCCGCGGGCGCGCGCGTGCGCTGCCCGCTGCTGGCGCTCTGGGGCGCGCACGGCGTGATCGAGCGCTGCTTCAAGCCCATCGACGAGTGGAAGCGCGTGGCCGCCGACGTGCGCGGAGAGGCGCTCGCCTCCGGCCACTACATTCCCGAGGAAGTCCCCGAATTGTTGATCGCCGAACTGGAGAAGTTCTTCGAGCATGAAAGAATCACCGCATCGCAGTGATCCCCGGCGACGGCATCGGCAAGGAAGTGGTCCCCGAGGGCCATGCGCGTGCTCGAGGCCGCCGGGCGCAAGTTCGGCTTCGCGCTCGCCTGGGACGAGAAGCCGTGGAGCTGCGAGCTACTACGCAGAAGCACGGCCGCGATGATGCCGGAGGACGGGCTCGACGCAGATCCGCGGGCACGACGCGATCTTCCTCGGCGCCGTGGGCTTTCCCGGCGTGCCCGACCACGTCTCGCTGTGGGGGCTCCTCATCCCGATCCGCCGCGGGTTCCAGCAGTACGTGAACCTGCGGCCGGTGCGCCTCATGCCCGGCGTCGCGAGCCCGCTCGCCGGGCCGCAAGCCCGGCGACATCGACTTCTGGGTCGTGCGCGAGAACAACGAGGGCGAGTACTCGTCCGTCGGCGGGCGCATGTACGAGGGCACCGAGCGACGAGTTCGCGATCCAGCAGTCGGTCTTCTCGCGGCGCGGCGTCGACCGCATCATGCGGTTCGCCTTCGAGCTCGCGCAGACGCGCGCCGAAGAAGCACGTGACCTCGCGCCACCAAGTCCAACGGCATCTCGATCACCATGCCGTACTGGGACGAGCGCTTCAAGGCGATGGCGGCGCAAGTATCCCGGACGTGAAGACCTCGCAGTACCACATCGACATCCTCACCGCGCACTTCGTGCAGCACCCGGACTGGTTCGACGTCGTGGTGGGCTCGAACCTGTTCGGCGACATCCTCTCCGACCTCGGGCCCGGCGTGCACCGGCACGATCGGCATCGCGCCCGTCGGCGAACCTCAATCCCGAGCGCGAATTCCCGTCGATGTTCGAGCCCGTGCACGGCAGCGCGCCCGACATCGACGGCAGGGCGATCGCCAACCCGATCGGCCAGATCTGGTCGGGCGCGATGATGCTGGACCACCTCGGCCACGCGATGCCGCCGACGCGGTCGTGCGCGCGATCGAGACGGTGCTGAAGGAGGGCCCGCGCACCCGCGACATGGGCGGCACGGCCGGCACGGTCGAGGTCGGCAAGGCGATCGCCGCAGCGCTCTGAGCGGCTGCGGAAGGCCGAGAACCAGCCGGGGCTAGCCCAGCAACTCGGCCAGCTCGGCGAGGTCCTTCACCACGGCATCCGGGCGCACGCCCAGCCGCTCGACGGCGGCGCCGCCGCGGTTCACCCAGAACGCGCGGAAGCCGAACGAGCGGGCGCCCGCCACGTCCCAGCCGTTGGACGAGACGAAGCCCGCGAGCGCGCGCGTGACCCCCAGCGCCTCCTCGGCGATGCGGTAGACCGCGGGGTCGGGCTTGAAGCGGCGCGCGGGATGCACGGAGAGCACGCCGCCGCGGAAGTGGCCGCGCAGGCCGTTGTGGTCGACCACCGCGGCGAGCATCTCGGGGTGCCCGTTGGAGAGGATCGCGAGCGCGCGCTTGCGCGCCAGCGCCTCCAGCACCGCCGGCACCTCGGGAAACGGCTTGAGGCGGCGGTACTCGTCCTGCAGCGCGCGCGCCTGCTCTTCTTCGGCCTCGAGCCCGAGCGATTCGAGCGCCCAGTCGAGCGAGGCGTGGGTCACGCGGTTGAAATCCTCGTAGCGGCCCATCAGCGTGCGCAGCCACGTGTATTCGAGCTGCTTCGTGCGCCACGCCGCCGAGATCGCGCGGCCCTTGCCGGGAAACATCTCCTCGGCGCGCTCGGCGACCGAGTGCACGTCGAAGAGCGTGCCGTAGGCGTCGAACACGAGGGCGGGGACTTCGGCGCCCATGGGGCCTCCTTTTGGGCGATGCTACCATTAGCGCCTGCGCGCTCCACCCGATCCACTCCCCACTTCCACACACGCCGATGTTCACCTGGGACTTCCCGTATCCGTCGCAACGCATGCCGGTGCTCGCCAAGAACGTGGTGGCGACTTCGCAGCCCCTCGCCGCCCAGGCCGGCCTCTCGATGCTCGCGAAGGGCGGCAACGCCGTCGACGCGGGCCTCGCCGCCGCGATCACGCTCACCGTCGTCGAGCCCACCTCTAACGGCATCGGCTCCGACGCGTTCGCGATCCTCTGGGACGGCCAGCGCCTGGTAGGCCTCAATGCCTCGGGCCGCTCGCCCGCCGGCTGGACCCCCGAGCGCTTCGCCAAGCACAAGACCATGCCCGTGCACGGCTGGGACGCGGTGAGCGTGCCCGGCTGCGTCTCGGCGTGGGTCGCGCTCTCGCGCCGCTACGGCAAGCTCCCGTTCGAGGCGCTCTTCGAGCCCGCGATCCGCTACGCGCGCGAAAGCTACATGGTCTCGCCGATCACCGCGATCAGCTGGGCGCGCCAGGCGGTGAACTTCAAGAGCTTCTCCGAGTTCTGCTGGACCTTCCTGCCCAAGGACCGCGCGCCCTATCCCGGCGAGCGCTTCTACTGCCCGCAGCAGGCCGAGACGCTGGAGGACATCGCCGCGACGAAGGGCGAGAGCTTCTACCGCGGCGCGCTCGCCGAGCGCATCGCGCTCGCCAGCCGCTCCGACGAGGGCGCGATGACCGAGGAGGACCTCGCCGCGCACAAGTGCGACTGGACCGAGCCCATCGGCATCGACTACCGCGGCTACCGGCTGCACGAGATGCCGCCCAACGGGCAGGGCATCGCGGCGCTCGATCGCGCTGGGAATGCTGCGCCACTTCGACGTCGCGGCGCTGCCGGCGGACTCGGCCGATAGTCTCCATTTGCAGATCGAGGCCATGAAGATGGCGTTCGCGGACACGTGGCTGCACGTCTGCGACCCGGGCATGTCGCGGGTCACGCCGGCCGAGATGCTCGACGACGCGTACCTCGCGAGCCGGGCGAAGGCGATCGACATGAAGCGCGCGCAGCAACCCGTGGCGGGCGAGATCCCGCGCGGCGGCGGCACGGTCTATCTCACGGCGGCCGACGAGCGCGGCATGATGCTCTCGTTCATCCAGTCCAACTACATGGGCTTCGGCTCGGGCGTGGTGGTGCCGGGCACCGGCATCAGCCTGCAGAACCGCGGCGCGGGCTTCGGGCTCGAGCGCGGCCACGCCAACGAGGTGGGCCCGCGCAAGCGCCCGTTCAACACCATCATCCCGGGCTTCCTCACGCAGGGCGGCGAGCCGGTGATGAGCTTCGGCGTGATGGGCGGCAACATGCAGCCCCAGGGCCACATCCAGATGGTGATCCGCCTCGTCGACTACAAGCAGAACCCGCAGGCCTGCACCGACGCGCCGCGCTGGATCGTGAACCACGACTTCAGCGTGAGCGTCGAGGACGCCGTTCCGGCCGCCGTGAAGGAGGAGCTCGTGCGGCGCGGCCATCGGGTGGTGCCCTCGGACCGGCCGATGTTCGGCTTCGGCGGCGCGCAGTTGATCCATCGCCTCGACGACGGCTACTGCGCGGCTTCCGACCATCGCAAGGACGGCGGCGCGATCGGCTTCTGAAGCGCGAAGCGGCCGGACAGCGCGCCGGGCTCAGCGCAGGGCGAAGGTGACGGTGGCCTCGTCCTCGAAACGCTCGACGTCCAGCGCGCTCACGGCGAGGAGCGGAATGCGCCGCGCCAGCCGCTCGCCCGCCTCGCCCGGGCGCAATCCCATCAGCACGCGCGGCACCGCGAGCCCGGGCACCGCCTCCGCCCCGCTCAGGATCTCCATGTCGAACACGCGCCGGTAGAAGCCGATCTGCGTGTCGCGCACCGCCGTGACCAGCCATGCCGCGCCGCTGCCCGCGCAGGCGAGCATGTGCGCGCGGTAGAGGTGGAAGATGGCGGCGCGCGGGTCGGTCGCCGCGGGATCGACGACGGTGAGGCTCGCCTCCACGACGCGGGCGCGGGCGGCGAGCTGCTCGATCTCGTGCGGGAAGGTCGCGAGCGCCGGCAGCGTGGCGGGCTCCCCGGCCGCGGCGATGCTGGTGCGCGTGGAGGCGAGCGGCAGGCCGTCGCGCAGCAGCAGGAACGTGGTGGTAGCGGCGCGCACATCGTGCGCATCGGCGCAGGCGTGCAGGCCGTCGCCGGCGAGGTCCTCGTGGTGGGCGAGCGCGGCGAAACGCAGCGCTCGCACCCGCGACCAGTCCTCGAGCGACGTGGCGCGCCGCAGCGTGCAGGCGGCCAGCGCCATGGCCGACCGCGCACTGGCCGGGCGCTGGCGCAGGCGGGCGGCAAGGAGCGCGATGTTCATGGGGCAAAGCATAGGACAGCCCGCGCCGCCCAGTCCCCACCCGCGGGGGTAGGAAGCGCGAGGGTGCGCTCCCGGGGCGGGCATGACAAACTGGCGGCCGGACCGCGGGGACAGCGCGGCAGCTTGGGGGGAGAGTAACCATGGGGAAGGCGCTCGCCGCCGCCCTGCTCGTGGGCGTGGCGGCCGCCGCCGGCGGCTGCGCCCCGGGCGCGGTCGCGGACGCGCACGCCAGGCGCGTGGTGGTGGTGAATCCGCAGGGCGCGGGCCCGGTGGACGCCGCCGCGCTCGCGCGCCGCATCGCGCACGAGAACGGCGTGCACGCGAGCGTCCTGGACGTCGACGTGCTCTCGCCGGACGCCGTGCGGGCCGCCGCGCAGCGCATCGTCGCCGAGCGCCCCGCGCTGGTCGTCGCACCCAACGCCGACGTGGTGTTCGCCCTGCGCGGCGACACGGGCACCATCCCTATCCTGTTCGTGACCTTCACCGACCCGGTGCAGACCAGCCTCGTCGCCGACGAGCACCGCCCGCGCGGCAACGTGTCGGGATTCACCTTCCACGTCGCGATCGGCCCCAAGCAACTCGAGCTGCTGCTGCGCGCGTTCCCCTCGATCCGCAGCGTGGGCGTGGTCGGCGACCGGGCGCTGTTCGGCTCCACCTCGTTCCGCCTGCTCGACGACGCGGCACGCGACCCGCTCGGTGTTGCCATCGTGCGCGTGCACTTCGAGTCGGCGGCCGACCTCGAGCGCGCGCTCGCCGCGCCCGCCGTGCGATCCGTCGACGCGTGGATCGTGCCCGAGGGCGGCGCCGCATACCGCGATGCCGCCGCCGTCGTGCGCCTGATCGGCGCGACCGGCAAGCCCGCGATCTACGGCGCAGAGCGCTTCGTGCGCCTGGGCGGACTGATGTCGTATTCGCCGGCGTACGAGGATCCGGTGCAGCGCATCGCCGCCATGGCGCGCTCGGTGCTCGAGGGCTACCCGGTGGGCGACCTCCCGGTCGAGCGCCCGCAGGCGTTCCGGCTCGCCATCAACACCAGCGCCTGGTCGCGCTTCACCCCGCGCCCGCCGCGCAGCGTGCTGATGCTCGCCACGGACTTCTACGCCGATGCGCATCCCTGAGGGGCTCGCGCGTCCGCACAGCCTGTTCCGCCGCTACGCCGCGGTGCTGATGGCGCTGGTGGGCGGAGCGCTCGTGATCCAGGGCCTGTTCGAGATGGCGTTCGCGTACCGCGAGAGCTTGCAGGCGGCGGCCCAGGTGCAGCGCGCCGAGGTGCGCGCCGCCGCCGGGCGCATCGAGCAGTACCTCGGCGCGATCGAGCGCCAGGTGCAGCAGGTGAGCAGCCTGCCGTGGGACAGCGGCCTGCTGCAGCTCTCCGAGCGGCGCGACGAGTACCACCGCGCGATGAAGCTCGCCCCCGCCATCGCCGAGGTGCGCAACGTCGGCGCCGACGGGCGCGAGCGGCTGCGCGTCTCGCGCTCGGAGCTGGACGAGATCGGCGCGGGGCGCGACGTGAGCCGCACGCCCGAGTTCCGGCGCGCGCGCGAGAAGGGCTCCTGGTACAGCCCGGCCTTCTTCCGCGACGGCTCGGTGCCGTTCCTCACCCTCGCGGTGCGCGATGCGGGCAAGGTGGGCGACGTGACGCTCGCCGAGCTGAACCTCCGGTTCGTGGGCGACGTGGTGAGCCGCATCACGATCGGGAGCGCCGGGCACGTCTACGCCGTGGACAGCGAGGACCACCTGGTCGCGCATCCGGAGCTGGGCCTGGTGCTGCGCCGTCCCGACCTCTCCGCCTACGGCGTGCTGAAGCACATCCGCGCCGAGCTCGCGCGGGGCGCTGTCGACCCGGTGGTGGACATGTTCGCCGGGCGCGGGCTGGAGGGCACCGACATGATGATCTCGGCCGCGCTGATCCCCGCGACCCAATGGCTGGTGGTGGCCGAGCAGCCGCGCGCGGAGGTCCTGGCGCCGCTCTACCAGTCGCTCGTGCGCACTCTCTGGGTGATGGGCGCGGGCCTGCTGGCCGCGGTCGCCGCGAGCTACCTGCTGGCGCGCCGCCTGGTGCAGCCGATCCTCGAGCTGCGCGGCGGCGCGGCGAAGATCGCCGGCGGCGACCTCGGCACGCGCATCGCCATCGCGAGCGGCGACGAGGTCGAGGGGCTCGCGCGCGAGTTCAACCGCATGGCCGACCAGCTGCAGGGCTACACCACGGGCCTCGAGCAGCGCGTGCACGAGAAGACCGCCGAGCTCGAGATGGCCAACCGCCACAAGAGCGAGTTCCTGGCCAACATGTCCCACGAGCTGCGCACGCCGTTGAACGCCATCATCGGCTTCTCCGAGGTGCTGAAGGAGCGCATGTTCGGCGACCTCAACCCCAAGCAGCTGGAGTACGTGCGCGACATCTACGTCTCCGGCCAGCACCTGCTCTCGCTCATCAACGACATCCTCGACCTCTCGAAGGTGGAAGCCGGGCGGATGGAGCTCAACGTGCACGACTTCTCGGTGCGCCCGGCGGTGCACAACTGCTGCACCCTGATCCGCGAGCGCGCGCTGAGGAAGCGCCTGCGCCTGGAGTCGCACGTCTTCGAGGACGTCGGAACGTGGTGCGCGGACGAGCGCAAGTTCAAGCAGGTGCTGCTGAACCTGCTGTCCAACGCCGTCAAGTTCACGCCTTCGGGCGGGCAGGTGCGCGTGGTGGTGCGCGTGGAGGGCGACACGCTCGTGGTGTCGGTGTCGGACACCGGGGTGGGCGTGGCGTCCGAGGACCAGGAGCGCATCTTCAATTCGTTCCAGCAGCTGGGCGCGAGCGACGACGAGATGCGCCAGGAGGGATCGGGCCTCGGGCTCGCGCTCTCGCGCCGGCTGGTGGAGCGCCACGGCGGCACGCTCACGGTGGAGAGCGTGACGGGACGCGGCGCAACGTTCATCGCGCGCTTCCCCCGTGCGCCCAGGCCGCTCCCGGATGCCTAGCCGCATCCTCGTGGTGGAGGACGACGAGAAGAGCCGGCGGCTGCTCTGCGACGTGCTGGCCTACCACGGCTACGAGGTGGTGGCCGCCGAGAGCGGCGAGCAGGGGCTCGCGGAGGCGATCGCGCGCACCCCCGACGCGGCGCTGCTCGACATCCAGCTCCCCGGCATCAGCGGCTTCGAGGTGCTCGCGGCGCTGCGCTCGGGCACCGCGGGCGAGCGCATTCCCGCGGTGGCGGTGACCGCGTCGGTGATGGACCAGGACCGGCGGCGCATCTTCGCGGCGGGATTCGACGCCTACGTCGCCAAACCCGTTAACATACGGCAACTGATCGAGACCCTGCAGAGGCTCCTCGCGCAGGTGAAACCTTGAACGACCAGGCGGATCCGTCGACCGACAGCGCAGCGAGCCAGCTCCCGGCGCGCATCCTCGTCGCCGACGACAACCCTTCCAACCTCAAGCTGCTCGAGGACCTGCTCGGCTTCCACGGCTACGAGGTCGAGGTGGTGTCCGACGGGGACGCCGCGCTCGCCGCCGTGAGGAGCCGCGCGCCCGACCTCCTGTTGCTCGACGTGCTCATGCCCGGCCTGGACGGCTACGAGGTCTGCCGCGCGGTGCGCGCCGATCCCGCGCTCGCGATGCTCCCGGTGGTGATGGTGACCGCGCTCGAGGACCGCGAGGAGCGCGTGCGCGGCCTCGAGGCGGGCGCCGACGACTTCCTGTCCAAGCCGCTCAACCCGCCCGAGCTCCTGGCGCGCGTGCGCTCGCTCTTGCGCATCCGCCGCCTCTACGAGACCGTGCAGCGCCAGGCCGCCCAGCTCGCCGCCTGGAATCGCACGCTCGAGGGACGCGTCGCCGAGGAGGTCGAGCACGTCGGCAAGCTCCAGCGCCTGAAGCGCTTCTTCTCGCCGCAGCTGGCCGAGCTGATCCTGGCCGGCGGCGCCGACGATCCGCTCGAGAGCCACCGCCGCGAGATCACCGTGGTGTTCCTCGACCTGCGCGGCTTCACCGCGTTCGCGGAGAGCGCCGAGCCCGAGGAGGTGATGGCCGCGCTCGCCAACTTCCACCGCGCGATGGGCGCGCGCGTGCTCGAGTACCAGGGCACGCTCGAGCGCTTCACCGGCGACGGGCTGATGGTGTTCTTCAACGACCCGCTGCCGATCCAGCAACCGGCCCGCCGCGCGGTGGAGATGGCGTTCGCGATGCAGGAGGACGCTTTGAAGCTCGCGGCGCAATGGAAGCGGCGCGGCTACGACCTCGGGCTCGGCATCGGTGTTGCGCAGGGCTACGCGACGGTGGGCGCGATCGGCTTCGAGGGCCGCATCGACTACGGCGCCATCGGGACCGTCACCAACATGGCCAACCGCCTGTGCGACCTCGCCGAGCCGGGCAACATCCTCGTCTCGCAGCGCGTGCACACCGAGGTGGAGGACTTGGTACTCGCCGAGGACCTGGGCGAGGTGGGGCTGCACGGCTTCAAGCGGCCGGTGCGCGCGTTCCGCCTCCTCGACCTGCGCGGGAAGGGGCCGGGACCTTGAAGCAGTCGAGCGTGCGGGCGCGCGTGCGCCAGCTCTGCTGCCTCGGGTTGCCCTCGGAGCTGCTGGTGGGCTCGCTCCTCGCGGCGCTGCGCGAGCTGGTGCCGAGCGAGTCGGCGGCGTTCTTCTGGGTGGACGCGCGCGGCGAGATGCAGAACCTCTACGCCGAGCGCCTGCTGCCGCCCGAGGTGATGTCGCTCTACTTCGAGCGCTACTACGACGGCGGCGAGGGCTCGTTCCGCAAGGCCTTCCTCGAGCGCGCCGCCGCGCCCGACGGCGTGATCGCCACGAGCCCCGACCGCGACCTCGTGAAGACCGGTTACTACAACGAGATCCTGCGCCGGCTGGACGCGCACCATGTCCTGTACGGCATCGTGCGCGAGCAGGGCGCAGCACTCGGGCAGGTGTCGCTCTACCGGCCGCCGGATGCGCCGGCCTTCGGAGCCCGCGAGCGCGGCGACCTTGCGAGCGTCATGCGCTACGTCTCCCACGGCATCGCGGTGGGCGACCAGGCGCACGCCACGGCCGACCTGCAGCTGCGCGATTCCGAGGACGAGGCGATGCTGGTGGCCGATCGGGCGGGGCGCGTGCGCCACGGCTCCGAGAAGGCGCGCCGCCTGCTCATGCTCGCGACCACTTCCGAGATCAACCCGGCGAGCCTCGGCGCGGCGGCGAACGAGCGCGCGGCGCAGGCGCTGCGCACGCTCTGCACCCGCCTCGAGGCCGTGGAGCGCGGCGAGGACGCGGCGGCGCCCGCGATGACGCTCGACACCAAGTGGGGCCGCCACGTGCTGCGTGCCTACTGGCTGGACGACGACCACCGCGCCGCCGACGCGCTGGTCGGCATCCGCATCCAGCGCCAGGAGCCGATGATCCTGCGCTTCGTGGAGGCGATGGGCCGGCTGCCGCTCTCGCCGCAGCAGCGCGAGATCGCGCTCATGATCGCGCAGGGCCGCAGCAACCAGGAGATCGCCGAGAGCCTCGGCGTCTCGGGCAACACCGTCGCCTACCACATCAAGCAGCTCTTCCTGAAGCTCGACGTGCACGACCGGGCCGGCGCCCTCGAGCGCATCGCCTCGGGCAACGCGGAGCTGCGCGGCTAGTCGTTGTCCGGCGAGAGCGCCGGCTCCGCGGTCGCGACCGGCTCGAGGTGCTTGCCCCGGAGTCGCGCGGCGGCCTTGCGGCCCAGCGTGTCGAGGTAGGTGTAGAGCACGGGCACGACCACCAGGGTGAGCAGCGTCGAGGTGATGACGCCGCCGATCACCGCGCGGCCCATCGGAGCGTTGGATTCGCTGCCGTCGGAGAGTCCCAGCGCCATGGGCAGCATGCCGAAGATCATCGCGACGGTGGTCATGAGGATGGGGCGCAACCGCACCTGGCCCGCGGCGAGGATCGCGTCGTGGCGGCTCATTCCCTCGCGCACGCCCTGGTTGGTGAAGTCCACCAGCAGGATCGCGTTCTTGGTGACGAGTCCCATCAGCATGATCACGCCGATGATCGAGAAGATGTTGAGCGTGCTGTGCGTCACGAGCAGCGCGAGGAAGACGCCGATCAGCGTGAACGGGAGCGAGGCCATGATCGCGAGCGGCTGCAGGAAGCTGCCGAACTGCGAGGCGAGGATGAGGTAGATGAAGATCACCGCCATGCCGAGCGCGGCCACGGCGGCGTTGAACGACTCCTCCATCTCCTTCTGATCGCCGGCGATGTCGAAGCGGTAGCCGGGCGGGAGCTCGATCGTCTTCAGCAGCGCCTGCACTTCCTTGCCCACGTCGCCCGCGGGACGGCCCTCGACGTTCGCGTAGAGGCCCACGCGCCGCTGCAGATCCTGGCGCTTGATGATCTGCGGGCTGGTGGAAGCCTTGAAGTCCACCACCTGGCGCAGCGGCACCAGGATGGGCGAGCCGTCGGGGTTCACCTTGGTGCTCACCACGTAGAGCTGGCCGAGGTCGCCGGCGATGCGCCGTCCCGAGCGCGGCAGCTGCACGTTCACGTCGTAGTTCTGGCCGTCGGGCGCCAGCCAGTGGCCGATCACGTCTCCCGCCACGAACGGGCGCACGGCGTTGCCGATCTGCGAGACCGTGAGGCCCAGGTCGCTCGCGAGCTCGTTGTCGACCTTGATGGTGATCGCCGGGTTCTGCGCCTTGAGGCTCGACTCGACGTCGGTGATGCCCTTGATCTTCGACATCTTCGCGAGGATGTCCTTGGTGAGATCCTCCAGCCCTTCGGGCGACGGCCCGAGCAGGTTGATCCAGATCGGCTTGTTGTAGCCCACCGAGAGCTCCACGCCGGGAATGGCGCGGATGCGGTCGCGCACCGACGCCTCGAAATCCTTTTGCGTGCGCCGCTTCACCAGGTGCCGGTCCACGAGGCGCACGTCGACGCGCGCGTAGTTGCGCCCGTCGTCGGTGCCCACGTTGGCGACCATCATCTCCACCTCGGGATAGGTGCGCAGCAGCGCCTCCACCTGGCGCGCCTTCGCGTCGGTGTACTCGAGGCTCGAGCCCACCGGGGCGTTGAGGCGGAAGGAGGTGCGGCCCTCGTCGGTGTCGGGCACGAACTCGGTGCCCACCAGCGGGACCAGCAGGAAGCTCGAGAAGAACACCACGAGCGCGATCGCGACCACCTTGCCGCGGTTGGCGAGCGCCCATTCGAGGAGCGCGCCGTAGGCCTCGTGCAGCCAGTCGATGGCGCCCTCGACTCTCCCCATCACGCGCTCGAGCCACGGGAAGCGCCGGAAGCGGCCCTCGGCGGGGTCGCGCCAGATGGAGGAGAGCATCGGGTCCAGCGTGAAGCTCACGAAGAGCGAGACCAGCACCGCCACCGCGACCGTGATGCCGAACTGGAAGAAGAACTTGCCGATGATCCCGCGCATGAACGCCACCGGCACGAACACCGCCACGATCGCGAAGGTGGTCGCCATCACCGCGAGCCCGATCTCCTCGGTGCCCTCGCGCGCCGCGCGGTGGTGGTCCTTGCCCATGCCGAGGTGGCGCACGATGTTCTCGCGCACCACGATGGCGTCGTCGATGAGCAGCCCGATGCAGAGCGACAGCGCCATCAGCGTGAGGAAGTTCAGCGTGAAGCCGAACGCGTACACGGCGACGAAGGTCGCGATCACCGAGATCGGGAGCGT
Organism: uncultured beta proteobacterium; assembly: GCA_963827425.1. Classification (GTDB taxonomy): domain Bacteria; phylum Pseudomonadota; class Gammaproteobacteria; order Burkholderiales; family Usitatibacteraceae; genus Usitatibacter. The sequence continues at coordinate 262,808 of CAWHAQ010000005.1, forward strand.
CAGCCCCGTGATGACCGTGCTGCGCCACGAGTGCAGGAACATGAAGACGATGAAGATGGTGAGGATCGCGCCCTCGACGATCGTCTCCTTCACCCCGGCGAGCGCCTTCTGGATGAAGTCCACGTCGGCGTAGATCACCCGCAGCTCAACGTCGGGCGGCAGCACCTTCTTCAGGTCCTCCGCGGCGGCCTTGATGCCGTTGCCCACGTCGACGATGTTGGCGTCCTGCACCTTGAGGATGTTGATGGAGAGCCCCGGCTGGCCGTTGATGCGCGAGTAGGACTCGGCCTCCTTCTCGCCGTCCTCGACGTCGGCCACGTCGCCCAGGTACACCGGCCCGCGCGCCCGCCGCGCCACGATGATCCGCGCGAACGCGGCCGGCTCCTTGATGCGCCCTTCCACCCGCACCAGCTCCTCGGTCTCGCCGCGCGTGACGCGGCCGGCCGGGATGTCCATGTTGGCGGACTGGATGCCCTTGATCACCTCGTCCACGCCCACGCCCTGCGAGAGCATCTGCGCGGGACGCAGGTTCACCAGCACCTGGCGCACCACGCTGCCCGAGACCTGCACCTGGCCCACGCCGGGCACGTTCTGGAAGCGCTTCACGATGATCTGGTCGGTGAGCGTGGAGAGCTCCCGCATGCTGCGCGTCTTCGAGGTCACCGCGAGCGAGACCACGGGCTGCGCATTGTCGAAGTCGCCACGCAGCACCAGCGGGTCCTTCGCCTCGCGCGGGAAGCCGGGGCGGATCAGCGCGATCTTGTCGCGCACATCCTGCACCGCGCGCTCGACGTTCGCGTCCAGGCGCAGCTCAACGCCGGTTTCGCTCCGCCCCTCGTACGTGTTGGATCGGATGAGGCGCACGCCGTTGACGGTGTTCACCACCTCCTCGATCGGCCGCGTGATGTCGTTCTCGACCGCCTCGGGAGAGGCGCCGGGATACTGCACGCTGATGAAGACGATCGGGTAGGTGACCTCGGGCATGCGCTCGACGCGCAGCCGGTTGTACGAGAACATGCCCATCACCAGCAGCGCGCACATCACCATGGTGGCGAACACCGGCTGCTTGATGCTGGTCTGCGTGATCCACATGGCCGCCTCCCGGGCTTGCGTCTAGCCTTGCTTCGGCGTGGGCGCGGGGCCCGCGGGCTTCAGCACCGCGGGCGTGCCGGGCTTCAGGTTCGAGAGCCGCGCGCTCACCACCGCGAGCCCCTTCTCGAGCCCGCTCTGCACCTCGACCATGCCGTCCTGCGGCGCGGAGAAGCCGAGCTTCACGGCGCGCTTGCGGATCTGGCCGTTCTCGACCGTGTAGACGTACGACTGTCCCGCCTCGTCGCGCAGCGCCGAGGCCGGGATCACCGGCGCGGGCGCCGAGCGGCCAAGCACGATCTGGCCCTTGGCGAACATGCCGCCCTTGAGCTCCCCCTCGGGATTGGCGACCGAGATGTAGAGCATGATCGAGCGCGAGTTCGGATCGGCGGTGGGGTTGATGCGCTCGACGCGGCCATCGAACGTGCGCCCGGCGAAGCCGTCCACCGCGAAGCGCACGTCCTGGCCCACGTGCACCGCGGGAATCTCGGAGGCGGGCGCGGGCGCCTCGATCTCCATGTGCGCGAGGTCGACCACCGAGAAGAGCGAGCTGTCCACGCCGACGCTCTCGCCCGCATTCACCATCCGGCGCGCGACGATGCCGGCGAAGGGGGCGGCAACGCGAGTGTCCGCCACGGCCTTGCGCGCAAGGCGCACCTGCGCCTCGTTGTTGCGCACCGAGGCATCGGCCGCCTCCCACACGCTCTGCGCGGTGTCGTAGGCGTTCTGCGAGATGAATTTCTGGTTGAGCAGCTGCTGGTTGTTCTCGCGGTTCTTCACCGCGATCGACAGCCGCGCCTTGGCCTCCGCGAGCGCCGCCTCCTGCGCGTCGAGCTTCGACTGCAGGTCCACCGCGTTGATGGTCGCCATGGGCTGGCCGGCCGCGACGCGCTGCCCCTCGCGCACCAGGACCTCGGTGAGCGTGCCGGGGACCACCGACTTCACGGTGGTCTGCGTCACGGGTGCCAGCGAGCCGGAGAACGCGATCGAGCGCGAGAGCGCGCGCTCTTCCACCACGGGCGACGTCCGAGGGCGAGAACTCGAGGACGACGACGTCGGCCTTCTTCTTTCGGGCGCGCGCGCCTGCATCACGCGCCAGCCGGCCAGCGCGCCGATGGCGGCGACGATCGCGAGGGCCGCGGCGGCGGGCTTCAGCCAGCGCTTGCGGGGACGGGGCGCTGTCGCGAGCGGGGTCGCGGGGCGCTTCAGGGGTAGCAGCATGGACGGGCTTCCTGGCGACCGCGCGGTCCGGGGTAGGGATGCGCTCATGCCCCGTTGGATGCCGGGGCCGATCGGGGCGGATTCGTCGCCGCGCAGATTGTGTCGAATTATACGCCCGGCGGCATGACGGGCCGGTGTCCTCCGGCGAATGCCACGGCGTGTTCGCGGGGGATCCGCGCCGGATCCCAGCGGCGGGCGGCTTGCGCGAGCATTTCGGCGGGTGTCGCGGCGGCCGGAACCGGTTGGCCGAGGAATGCGAGGACCGCCGGCAGCATCGCCGCGCTGGCGCGTGCCTCGAGCCCCGGGGCGAGGTTCTGCTTGGAGAGCTTCGCGCCGCGCGCATCGGTCGCCACGGGGAAATGCAGGTAGCGCGGCGTGGGATAGCCCAGTGCCCGCTGCAGCAGGATCTGCCGCGGCGTGGAGGCGAGCAGGTCCGCGCCGCGCACGACGTCGGTGACGCCCTGCTCGGCATCGTCCACCACCACGGCGAGCTGGTAGGCGTAGAGCCCGTCGCGCCGCAGCAGCACGAAGTCGCCCACGTCGCGCGCGACGTCCTGCACGACGGCGCCCTGCACGCGGTCTTCGAATGCGACGGTGCCCGCGCTCACGCGGAAGCGGGCGGCGCACGGGCGCGTGGGGCGCCAGGCCGAGCGCGCGGCAGGTGCCGGGATAGACCGCGCCCTCGATGCCGGCGAGCGCCGAGTCGGCGATCTCGCGGCGCGAGCAGCGGCAGCGATAGACGAGGTTCGCGGAGCGCAGGCGCTCGAGCGCCTCCGCGTAGCGCGCCGTGCGCTGCGACTGCCGGAGGACCTCGCCGTCCCATTCGAGCCCGCAGGCCTCGAGGGTGGAAAGGATGGACTCGCGCGGCGCCCGGCGCCGTGCGCGGCGCATCCACGTCCTCGATGCGCACGCTCCAGCGCCCGCCCGCCGCGCGCGCATCGAGCCAGCTCGCCACCGCCGCCACCAGCGAGCCGAAGTGCAGCGCTCCGGTGGGCGAGGGCGCGAAGCGGCCGTGATAGCTCACGAGAGCAGCTCGGCCGCGACCAGCGGATCCTCGAGGCGCTTCACCATCCAGCGCAGCGCGTTGCCTTCCTCTCCCGGATGCCACGCGACCACGAGGTCGCTCGCCGGCCGCGGCGCGACGACCTCGAGGATGCGCAAGCGCCCCGCCTGCGCCTCGCGCTCGGCGATCCAGCGCGGCAGGAATCCGACGCCGAGGCCTGCCACGTGCGCCGCCGCCTTCGCCTCCATCGACGGGACCGTGAGCGTGTCCTGTCCCGTGAGCAGGCCCAGGGTGCGCGGCGGCAGCTGGCGCGAGGTGTCCGCGACGCTCACCGCGCGATGCGCCTGGATCGTGGCGTCGGTGAGCGGCTGCGGCTCGGACACGATGGGATGGAACGGCGCGGCCACGAACAGCAGGTCGACGCGGCCCGAGCACGCGCTGCGCATAGTTGCGTCCCGAGGGCGCGTCGCCGACGGCGCCGACCGCGAGGTCCGCACGCCCCGAGGCGAGCGCGTCCCACGTGCCGCCGAGCACCTCGTGCAGGAAGCGCAGCCGCGTGCCGGTCGCCTCCGCGTAGAATTCCTCGACCACGCCCAGCATCTTCTCGACGCCGATCACGGTGTCCAGCGCGATGCGCAGCTCCGATTCCCATCCGCGCGCCACCTGCTGCACGCGGCACTCGAGGTCGGCCGCGGCACGCAGCAGGCGCCGGCCCTCGGTGAGCAGCTCATGGCCCGCGTCGGTCAGCACTGCCCGGTGTCCCTTGCGGTCGAAGAGCTCGATGCCCAGTCCCTCTTCGAGCTGCCGAACGGAGTAAGTGATCGCTGACGGGACCCGGTGCAGCTCGTCGGCCGCCGCCGCGAAGGAGCCCTTGCGGTCGATCGCGTCGATCACCTGCAGGGATTCGAGGGATAGCTTCATTGTTCAATGAATTAGAACGAGGTTGGCCAGAATTTTCCGCTTTGAATCACAGAAAACTCAACCCCATCATACGCTTCACCATTCAAACAAATAGCGACAAGGAGCGGAACATGATGGCACTGCGGCGCAGCGCCGAGCGCGGCCTGGCCGACCATGGCTGGCTCAAGTCCTTCCATACCTTCTCGTTCGCGGACTACTACGACCCGAAGCACATGGGCTTCGGGCCGCTGCGCGTCATCAACGAGGACCGCGTGCAGCCCGGGCGCGGCTTCGGCGCCCACAGCCACCGCGACATGGAGATCATCAGCTACGTGCTCGAGGGCGGGCTCGCGCACAAGGACTCGATGGGCAACGGCTCGACGCTCAAGCCCGGCGACGTGCAGCGCATGAGCGCCGGCACCGGCGTCACGCACAGCGAGTTCAACGCCTCCGACCGCGAGCCGGTGCATTTCCTGCAGATCTGGATCGAGCCCAACGTGCGCGGCGTGAAGCCGGGCTACGAGGAGAAGCGCTTCGAGGATGCCGAGAAGCGCGGCAAGCTCCGCCTGGTCGCCTCGCCCGACGGCCGCGACGGCTCGGTCACCATCCACCAGGACGCGAACATTTATGCGGCGCTGGTGGACGGCGACGAGGCGGTGGAATTCATCCAGCGCCCGGGCAGGAAGACGTACCTGCACCTGGTGCGCGGGGCCGCGCGCGTGAACGGTGAGGCCCTCGAGGCCGGCGATGCGCTCGGCCTTTCCGGCGAGGAGACGCGTGCGCATCGACGGCGCGCACGACGCGGAAGTGCTGCTGTTCGACCTCAACTGAGCATTCGACAACCAAGGAGAAGAAAACATGGAAAATCCCGCACTCACCAACGTCGCCGCACTGGTCGGCCGCATCCTGGTCGCCGCCATCTTCCTGATCTCGGGCTACGGCAAGATCGCCGGCTTCGACGGCGTCGTCGGCTACATCGGCTCCAAGGGCTTGCCGATGCCCGCGGTGCTGGCCGCGCTCACCATCGCGCTCGAGCTGGGCGGCGGCATCCTGCTCGTCGCTCGGCTACAAGGTGCGCTGGATCTCGATCATGCTTCTTCCTGTGGCTGATCCCGACCACCTACCTCTTCCATCGCTTCTGGGGCATCGACGCGGCGCAGGTGCAGGCGCAGCAGATCAACTTCCTGAAGAACGTCTCGATCATGGGCGCGTTCCTGCTGCTGTTCGGCTTCGGCCCCGGCGCCTACAGCCTGGACCGGCGATGAGCACGATCCTCGAGCGGCCGGCCGCGCGCGCGCTGGAGCGCCTGGTCGATTCCGAATCCGCCCCGGTCGGCACGTTCACGGTGCGCCGCGCGCTGCCCTCGCGCGGGCGCCATGCCGTCGGGCCCGTGGGTGTTCCTCGACCACTTCGGCCCCTATCGCGCGGTGCCGGGCGAGGACGGCGTGGGACCGCATCCCCACGCGGGCATCGAGACGGTGACGTACCTGCTCTCGGGCGCCAACGAGCACCGCGACTCGGCGGGCCACCAGGGCATCGTCGGCAAGGGCGGCGTGCAGTGGATGACCGCGGGACGCGGCATCATCCACGCCGAGCACGCGGCGGGCGACGGGACGGAGCCGCTGCACGGCATCCAGCTCTGGACCTCGCTGCCGCGGCTGCAGAAGCTCACCGAGCCCGACTACCAGCGCATCGACGCCGCGGCGATCCCGCGCCTCGAGCGCGACGGAGCCGCGGTGCGCGTGATCGCCGGCGCGTTCGAGACGACGGAGGGTCCGGCGCGCACGCGCATGCCCACATTCCTCTGGCACGTCACGCTGGTACCCGGCGCGCGGCTGCAGTCCGCGCTTCCCGCGGGCTACGAGGCGGGACTTTACGTGATCGAGGGAACCGCCGAGGTCGATGCGGGGACGAAAGTGGGCGCCGGACAGCTCGCCGTGCTGGGCGCAGGGCGCCGAGCCCATCGCATTCTCGAACGCGGGCAGCGCGCCGCTGGAAGCGATGGTGCTGGGCGGCGCGCCCGCCGAGGGCCCGCTGGTGTTCCACGGCCCGTTCGTGATGAACAGCGTCGAGCAGGTGCGCGCGGCCGAGGTCGCCTACCGCACCGGGCGCATGGGCTCGCTCACGGAGGATTGAACTTGGCGGCGAAGGTGCTGGTGTTCGCGGGCAGCTCGCGAAGGGATTCGTTCAACAAGAAGCTCGCGCGCATCGCCGAGCGCCACGCGCGCGAAGCCGGCGGCGAGGTGACGCACATCGACCTCGCCGACTTCCCGATGCCGATCTACGACGGCGACCTGGAGGCGGAGCACGGCGTGCCGGAAAACGGGCGCAAGCTGCGCCGCCTCTTCCTCGAGCACGACGCCCTCATCATCGCCTCGCCGGAGAACAACAGCTCGGTGTCGTCGCTGCTCAAGAACACGATCGACTGGGTGTCGAGGAGCGTGGGCGACGGCAAGGGCGAGGCGAGCGGGCTCGCGCCGTACCGCGGCAAGCTCGCCGGGCTGATGTCGGCTTCTCCCGCGATGTTCGGCGGCACGCGCGGGCTGCCGCACCTGCGCCAGATCCTCGCCGGTCTCGGCGTCACGGTGCTGGGCGCCCAGGTGAGCATCCCGCACGCCGACCACGCGTTCGCCGCGGACGGCTCGCTCGCGGACCCGCAGCACGACCGCATCGTCGCCACCCTCGCGCAGGCGGTGGTGGACACGGCGGGGAAGCTGCGCGAGGCGCCCGACGCGCCGCGCATCATGCAGGACCGTTGAAATCCCCGCGGGCCGCCCCCATTCCGGGTAGATGAGCGATCTTTCCGACGCGCCGGGCGATCTCCTCGACGTGCCGCTGCACGACGCGTACTCCGCGGCCGTCACCGCGGCGGTGCGCAGGATCCGTCCCGCGGTGGTCCACATCGGCGTGCGCAAGCGGCGGGCGCGGTGCCGGCGCGGGCTCGGGCTTCGTGATCACGCCCGACGGCTACATCCTCACCAACAGCCACGTCGCCTCGAAGGCCGAGGCGCTCACCGTGAGCCTGCCCGACGGCCGCGAGAGCGCCGCCGAGCCGGTGGGCGACGATCCCGATTCCGACCTCGCCGTGATCCGGCTCGCGGCACCCGTCGAGGACTGGTGCGTGCTGGGCGACTCACGCCACGTCGAGGTGGGCCAGATCGCCATCGCCATCGGCAGCCCCTATGGCTTCCAGCACACGGTGACCTCGGGCATCGTCTCCGCGCTCGGGCGTTCCATGCGCTCGCAGGCCGGGCGCCTGATCGACGACGTGATCCAGACCGACGCGGCGTTGAATCCCGGCAACTCGGGCGGCCCGCTGGTGGATGCGAAAGGCGAGGTGATCGGCGTCAACACCGCGGTGATCCTTCCCGCGCAGGGCATCTGCTTCGCGATCGGCGCCAACACCGCGCGCGTGATCGCCGGCTGGCTCATCACCGAGGGACGCGTGCCGCGCTCGCGCATCGGCCTGTCCGGCGAGAACGTGCCGATCGCGCGCCGCTACGTGCGCCATTTCGGCCTCGAGCGCGAGACGGGCGTGCGCGTGCACCAGGTGGAGCCCGGCAGCCCCGCCGAGCGCGCCGGTGTGCGGTCGGGCGACCTGGTGATCGGCCTGGGCGGCGAGGGGGTGGCGGGCGTGGACGACCTGCACCGGCTGCTCACCGGCCACGAGGCTTCGCGCGAGAACGTGCTGCACGTGATCCGCCGCACCGAGCGCCTGGCGCTCGCCGTCCGGCCCGAGGCGAGGCCGTGAGATTGCCGCAACCTATCGGCCGCATTGGAATATTTCATTGGCGCGCCGGAACCGGCATCGGTCAAGCTGTCCAACATTGCGCGCATCCATACCTGGAGAAATGACATGGCTGTTGTCGAGCTGACCAAGGACAACTTCGAGCAGGTGGTGACCTCCAATCCCACCGTCATCGTGGACTACTGGGCGCCGTGGTGCGGGCCGTGCCGCGGCTTCGCGCCGGTGTTCGAGAAGGTGTCCGAGCAGCACCCGGACGTGGTGTTCGCGAAGGTGAACACCGACGAGCAGCAGGAGATCGCCGCGCACTTCCAGATCCGCTCGATCCCGACGCTCATGGTGTTCCGCGAGCAGATCATCGTGTTCTCGCAGCCCGGCGCGCTGCCCCAGGGCGCCTTCGAGCAGGTCGTCGAGCGCTCGAAGGCGCTCGACATGGACGAGGTGAGGAAGCAGGTGCAGGCGCAGGACACCGAGCAGTCCGCGCCGCCGCCGGCCGCCTGAGGCCCGCGTCCGCGGACCGCGCGCCCGCGTAGAATTCGCGCCATGGACCAACCGGTCGCCCCGCCGCGCGCGCCGCTCGCTGACCACTACCTGCGCGACGAAGCGCAGGCCCTGGCGGAGCTGATGCCGCAGGCGCGCCTCGCCCCCGATGCCGCGGCGCGCGTGCACGAGCGCGCCCGCGCCCTCGTGCTGCGCGTACGCGCGAAGCAGCAGGCGGCGAGCGGCATGCAGTCGTTCCTGTCCGAATACGACCTCTCCTCGCAGGAGGGCGTGCTGCTGATGTGCGTGGCCGAGGCGCTGCTGCGCATCCCGGATGCCGCCACCGCCGACAAGCTGATCCGCGACAAGCTCTCGCAGGGCGACTGGGAGCGCCACGTCGGCCGCAACCCGTCGCTGCTGGTGAACGCCGGCACGTGGGGAATGATGCTCACCGGCAAGCTCGTGAGCCTCGACCCGGCCGGCGCCGGCAGCCCGGGCGCGTGGTTCGCGCGGCTCGCGGCGCGCGCCGGCGAGCCCGTGGTGCGCGTGGCGCTGCGCCAGGGCATGAAGCTCATGGCCGAGCAGTTCGTGATGGGCCGCACCATCGGCTCCGCCCTCGAGCGCAGCCGCGATTCGGCCAACGCGCGCTACCGCCACTCCTACGACATGCTGGGCGAGGCGGCCTTCACCGCCGCCGACGCCGGGCGCTACGAAACGGCCTATGCGGCGGCGATCGACGCCATCGCGGCGCACGCGGCGCGGCACCACGCGGGAGCGGCTACCTTCGAGCGCCCGGGCATCTCCATCAAGCTCTCGGCGCTGCATCCGCGCTACGAATATGCGCAGCGCGAGCGCGCGCTGGCCGAGCTCGTGCCGCGCACGCTGGCGCTGGTCACCCGGGCGCGCGAGGGCGACGTCGGCGTGACGCTCGACGCCGAGGAAGCGGATCGCCTCGAGCTCTCGCTGGACGTCTTCGAGCGCGTGTTCGCGTCACCGGCGCTCGAGGGCTGGGAAGGCTTCGGCCTCGCGGTGCAGGCCTACCAGAAGCGCGCGCCCGACGTGGTGGACTGGCTCGCCGCGCTCGCGCGCTCGCGGCGCCGCCGGATCATGGTGCGGCTGGTGAAGGGCGCGTACTGGGACACCGAGGTGAAGCGCGCCCAGGTGCAGGGGCTTTCCGGCTACCCGGTGTACACGCGCAAGTGCAATACCGACGTCTCGTACCTCGCGTGCGCCGCGCGCATCCTCGCCGCGCCGGACGCCTTCTACGGCCAGTTCGCCACCCACAACGCGCACACGGTCGCCACCGTGCTCGAGCGCGCGGCGCGCGGGCCAGGCGTTCGAGTTCCAGCGCCTGCACGGCATGGGCGAGGACCTCTACGACGAGGTGCTGGAGGGCGGCAACGCGTGCCGCGTCTACGCGCCGGTGGGAAGCCACGAGGACCTGCTGCCGTACCTGGTGCGGCGGTTGCTCGAGAACGGCGCCAACACGTCGTTCGTGAACCGCATCGCCGATGCCGCGATCCCGGTGGAGAACGTGGTCGCCGACCCGGTCGCCATCGCGGCCGCCAACGAGAGCGCGGCGAACCCGAAGATCGCGCTGCCCTACGCGATCTATCCGGACCGCCTCAACTCGAGCGGCATCGTGTGGGCCGACGAGGCGCGCTTCGAAGCCGCTGCTGGCCGCGATGCAGCCGCTGCTCGCGCGCACCGATTGGGCCGCGGCGCCGCTGGTGGCGGGGCGCGAGCTCGCCGGCGCGATGCGCGAGGCGCGCGATCCTTCGAGCGGGCGGGCGATCGGACGCGTGGCCGACGGCGACCGGGAGGCCGCGCGTGCCGCGATGCGGCCGCGCACGCCGCCCGCATTCCCGGCGGCCGAGGAGCGCGCCGCGGCGCTCGAGCGCGCCGCCGACCTGATCGAGTCGCATCGCGCCGAGCTGATGGCGCTCCTCGCGCGCGAGGCGGGCAAGACGCTCGCCGATGGGCTGGGCGAAGTGCGCGAGGCCGCCGACTTCTGCCGCTACTACGCGCTCCTCGCGCGCCGCCATTTCGCGCGGCCCGAGGAGCTGCCGGGCCCCACGGGCGAGGCCAACCGGCTGCAGCTCGCGGGCCGCGGCGCGTTCGTGTGCATCAGCCCGTGGAATTTCCCGCTCGCGATCTTCACCGGCCAGGTCGCCGCGGCATATCGCCGCGGGCAACGCGGTGGTCGCGAAGCCCGCCGAGCAGACGCCGCTCGTGGCGCACCGCGCCGTGCAGCCTGCTGCACGAGGCGGGCATCCCGGCCGATGCGATCAACCTCGTGCCCGGCCCCGGCGAGGCGGTGGGCGCGGCGCTGGTGCGGATCCGCGCACTGCCGGTGTCGCGTTCACGGGATCGACCGAGACCGCGCGCGCCATCAACCGTGCGCTCGCCGCGCGCGACGGGCCGCTCGTGCCGTTCATCGCGGAGACCGGCGGGTTGAACGCCATGTTCGTCGACTCGAGCGCGCTCGCCGAGCAAGTCGTCTCCGACGTGATCGCGTCGTCCTTCAACAGCGCGGGCCAGCGCTGCTCGGCGCTGCGCATCCTGTGCCTGCAGAAGGAGATCGCGCCGCGCGTGATCGAGATCCTCGCCGGCGCCATCGCGGAGCTGGTGCTGGGAGATCCCGCGCGCCTCGCCACCGACGTGGGTCCGGTGATCGACGCGCGAGGCGCTCGCGATGCTGGAAGCGCACGCGGCGAAGATGGACCGCGAGGCGAAGCTGCTCTGCAAGGCGCCGCTGCCGCCGGGCCTCGGCGGACATTTCTTCGCGCCGCGCGCCTACGAGATCGCGAGCCTCGACGCCATCGACCGCGAGGTCTTCGGCCCGATCCTGCACGTGGTGCGCTTCGACGGCGCCGACCTGGAGGAGATGGTCGACGCGGTGAACGCGAAGGGCTACGGCCTCACCATGGGCATCCACAGCCGCATCGAGGAGACCGTCGAGCGCGGTGCGCCTCCGCGCCTGCGCCGGCAACCTCTACGTGAACCGCAACATGATCGGCGCCACCGTCGGCGTGCAGCCCTTCGGCGGCGAGGGGCTCTCCGGCACCGGACCCAAGGCCGGCGGCCCGCACTACCTCTTCCGCTTCGCCACCGAGCGCACCTTCACCGTGAACACGGCGGCGGCCGGCGGCAACGCAACACTCATCGCCGGCTCGGAATGAAGTTTTCCGCGCAGCTGGTCGGCGGGCGCCTCATCCGCCGCTACAAGCGCTTCCTCGCCGACGTGCAGCTGGCCGATGGCGTGATCACCGCCGCGTGCCCCAACACCGGCTCGATGCTGGGCTGCTGCGAGCCGGGCAGCCGCGTCTGGCTCTCCGAGAGCGACCGCGCGACGCGCAAGTACCGCCACACGTGGGAGATCGTCGAGGTCGCGGGGAGAGCCATGATCGTCGGCATCAACACGCGCTGCCCAACGCGCTGGTGGCGGAGGCGCATCGGCGCGAGGCGCCATCCCCGAGCTCGCGGGCTACGCGAGCCTGCGGCGCGAGGTCGCGTTCGGCGAGGAGAGGAGCCGCGTCGACCTGCTGCTCGGGGACCCGGCGCGCGCGCCCTGCTACGTCGAGGTGAAGAACGTGACCGCGGCGGTCGCGAGCGGCGTGGCGCTCTTTCCCGATGCGTGAGCGACCGGGGCGCGCAAGCACCTGCGCGAGCTGATGCGCCTGAAGGCGGCGGGACTGCGTCCCGTGCAGCTTTACTGCGTGCAGCGCGGCGACGTGCGCGAGGTGCGGCCGGCGGATGGCGATCGATCCCGAATACGGGCGCACGCTGCGCGGGCGCTGGAGGCCGGCGTGGAGGTGATGGCCTACCGCGCCAAGCGTCACGCCGAAGGAGATCCGGCTCGAGAAGCGCATTCCCGTCGTCTGCCCCTGAACCATGCTTGCCGGCGTTGAGCGGCGCCGCACGTCCGCTCCAACGCCGTTCCCGCTGTCTGAATCTCACGCCTCAGTGCTTGACTTGAGCTTCGAGACGCCCTTCGGGCGGCTTGGTCCCCGAGAGCAGCACGATCATCGCCGAGCCGTCCTCCTTCCACGACGCCACGGCATCGCGCAGGACCTCCACCAGCGTCTCGAACTGGTCCGGGTGGGCGTTGAGCAGGCCGTCGATGTGGTCGTAGAGGATCAGGTAGCCGTCGGCGTCACGCACTCCAGCTCGGTAAGGCATCTCCTCGAACGCGTCCCAGTTGTCGCCGAACTGTCCGGGAAATGCAGGGCGTGGCGACGTGGTTCAGGAATGCTCCTTCCGCTCGATGCTGGCTGCCCTCGATGTGGAAGAAGGCGAAGCCCGCCTTCTTCGCCGCCGCCGGAGGGACGTGCGTCTCCGGGGCCGGCAGGAACCAGACCCCGCCCTTGTTGTCCTCGAGCAGGGATGCGATCGCTTCGTGCGCCATCGGCCTATTCCATGATGCGCCAGAAGTGGTTATAGTGGTCGTCGGTGTAGTAGTAGCTCGCCGCCCGCTCCCGCGATGATGCGCCTTGCGCCGCGTGTGCGCTCGTCGCGGCGTCTTGACGGTGTATTCCCGATAGTAGCCGCGCTTCTGTTTCGGTAGCGGCCCTCGCGGTTGGAGAAGACGGCGCCGTCCCTCGCGTAAGGATAGGGGCCGCCCTTGTGGATCAGCTCGAGCGTGGTGCGCGCCTCCGGCGGGAGCTCCGCGATGCGCAGCGCCTCGAGCACGGCGGCCGGCGCGGGTGCCGTTTTCTGCGCGCCGCGGCACGGCGCGAGGAAGCGCCAGAGGAGCACGGAGGCGAGGATAGGCGCGCGATCATGCGCCCGCTCCGGCGCGCTCGCGCTTTTCCGCCAGCCTCGCGGCGAAGCGCTCGGCCAGGATCGCGTGCCGCTCGTGGCGGCCCGCGCAGATCTGGTCGACGCCGTCATGGGCGCCGCGACCGAAGGCGAGCTTGCGGCCCTCGACGCTCTCCAGGCGCGTGCGCACTTCCACGGTGAGCCCGGGCGGCGTGGCGGCCGTGTGCGAGAGGTCCACGTGGGTGCCGAGCGTCTGCTCGCGCGGCCAGTCGAGATGCGGCTTGATGAGCTCGATGCAGGCCCATTCCACCAGCGCCACCAGGTAGCCCGTGGCGAGCACCGCCGGCATGAGCTGGAAGTCCGCGGCCTCTTCGTAGATGCGCGGCACGGTCTTGGACTCGGGAACGAGGTAGCGGAAGGTTCCCTCCAGGCCGGGGCGCAGCGACTCCTTCACGAGCCCCCGCCCTTGGGGCGGTACGGGCAGTTCGTCTTGATGCAGTCGGCGTAGAGATAGAGCTGGTGGTCGTGGATCTCGAAGCCGCGCTCCTTGGCGACCTTGATCTGGCGCTTCTCGATCTCGGAATCGTAGAACTCCTCGACCCGCCCGCACTGCAGGCACACGAGGTGGTCGTGGTGGCCGCCCTGGTTCAGCTCGTAGACAGCCTTGCCGCTCTCGAAGTGGTGGCGCACGAGCAGCCCCGCCTGCTCGAACTGCGTGAGCACGCGGTAAACGGTCGCGAGCCCGACGTCCGAATGCTCCTCGAGGAGCTTCCTGTAGACGTCCTCGGCCGTGAGGTGCCGCTGGTCGCTGTGCTGGAACAGGTCCAGCACCTTCAGCCGCGGCACCGTGACCTTGAGCCCGGTACCCTTCAATTCCCTGGGATCGCTCATCCGCTGAATTATAATGCGCGCTTCCTATCCCGCTGGTAATCCATGCGCTTCGTCCTCGCCGCCCTCGTCCTGGCCGCTCTTTCCGGCTGCGGGCTCGTCTACAGGATCGACATCCAGCAGGGCAACTACGTGACCGACGACCTGGCCGCGAAGCTGCACCAGGGGATGACCAAGGCGGAGGTGCGCCAGCTCCTCGGCACGCCGCTCCTGAACGACGCGTTCCACGCCGACCGCTGGGATTACTACTTCGCCAACAAGCACGGCGCCAGGGGGAGCGACACGCCCAGCCGCCTCACGATCTGGTTCGAGAACGAGAAGGTCGCCCATTTCGTGGGCCAGGCCCGTCCCGCGCCGCCGCCGCCGGTGGGCGCCACGGCGCCGCCGCAACCGGTCATCAAATGAGCTCCGTGCGCGTCGCGATCGCGGGCGCGGGCGGCCGCATGGGCCGCGCGCTCCTGGAAGCCGCGACGACGACGCCCGGCATCGCGCTGGGCGGCGCCCTCGACATGCCGGGAACTCCCTGGATCGGGCGCGACGCGGGCGACCTCTCCTCCGGCGCGAAGGGCGTCATCCTCGGCTCCGACGTGGCGAAGGCGCTCGCGGCGAGCGACGTGCTCATCGACTTCACGCGGCCCGAAGGCACCCTCGCGCACGTGAAGGCCTGCCGCGAGGCGGGGAAGGCCATGGTGATCGGCACGACGGGCTTCGCCCCGGCCGCGGTCGAGGAGATCCGCGCGGCCGCGAAGGACATCGCCATCGTGATGGCGCCCAACATGAGCATCGGCGTGAACGTGATGGCGAAGCTCGTGGAGCTCGCCTCGCGCGCGCTGGGTCCCGACTACGACGCGGAAGTCTTCGAGATCCACCACAACAAGAAGGTCGACGCGCCTTCGGGCACGGCGCTCATGCTGGGCGCGGTGGCCGCGAAGGCGCGCGGCGCGAACCTCGACAAGGACGCCGTGCACGCCCGCCACGGCAACACCGGCGAGAGGAGGAGCGGCAGCATCGGCTTTTCCGTGGCCCGGGGCGGCGACGTCGTCGGCGACCACACGGTTTACTTCGCGGGGACCGGCGAGCGCATCGAGATCACGCACCGGTCGTCTTCGCGCGCCACGTACGCGCAGGGCGCGATGCGCGCGGCGAAGTTCGCCGCCGCCCGCGGCCCCGGCCTCTACTCGATGGACGACGTGCTCGGCCTCTAGGCTCCCTAGACGAAGAGCGCCACGACCGAGGCCGTCATGCAGGTCGCGATCGTCCCGGCGACGATCGACTTGAATCCCAGCTCCACCACCTCGCCACGCCGCTCGGGCACCATCGCGCCCATGCCGCCAATCATGATGCCGAGGCTGCCGAAGTTGGCGAAGCCGCACAGGGCGTAGGTCATGAGGAGCTTGCCGCGCGGCGAGAGCACCTCGGGCGGGAGCTTCGACATCTCGATGTAGGCGATGAACTCGTTCAGCACGGTCTTGGTCCCGAGGAGCGCGCCCGCGGCGTGCGCTTCCTCGAAGGACACGCCCGCGGCCCACGCGAGCGGTGCAAAGAGCCAGCCGAAGACGCGTTGCAGCGTGACCGGCGCGTCGTTCACGTCGGGGAGCACCGAGAGCAGCGCGTTGGCGAGGTAGACCAGCGCGATCAGCACGATCAGCATCGCGACGATCTGCAGCACGAGCTGCAGCCCCTCCACCGTGCCGCGCGTGACCGCGTCCATGGCGCTCGCGTCCTGGCGCGCGATCTCCACGGTTTCCTCGCGCGTCATGGGCCCGGGCACCATCAGCGCCGACACCACCAGTGCCGCGGGCGTGGACACGATCGAGGCGATGAGGATGTGGCCGATGGCATCGGGCACCACCGGTCCCAGGATCGCACCGTAGAGCGCCATCACCGTTCCGGCGATGGTCGCCATGCCGCACACCATCACCATGAAGAGCTCGGAACGCGAGAGCTTCACGAGGTAGGGCTTGATGACGAGCGGGGCTTCCACCATCCCGACGAACACGTTGGCCGCCGCGGAAAGGCCCACGGCGCCGCCCAGGCCCATCGTGCGTTCGAGCATCCACGCGAACGCCTTCACCACGAGCGGCAGGATCCTCCAGTAGAAGAGGAGCGCGGAGAGCGCGCTCACTACGAGCACCAACGGGAGCGCGCGGAACGCGAGCACGTACGAGGCCTGGGGATTGGCCTCCACGAAGGGGGGTGCCGCGCCGCCGAGATAGCCGAAGGCGAAGCTCGTGCCCGCCTGCGTGGCTTTCTCGAGGACGTTCAACGCGCCGTTCAGCGAGAAGACGGCCTCGCGAAGGAAAGTCACCCGGAGCAGGAGGCCGGCGAGCAACACCATGAGCGCGAGGCCCGAGGCGACGGTGCGCCACTGGACGCGCGATCGCGCTTCCGAGATCGCCCAGCCGAGAAGGACGAGGAGGGCGGTGCCCGTGAGCGCGTGGAGGATCTCCATCGAGGGGATTCTAAGTGCTTCAAGTGTGACTTTCTGTTAGAATGTTTGGTTAATGAAAGCGGGATGAGCCTACCAAGCAGTCAACGGCCCTCCCGTTTTTTTGCGCCCAGTGTTTTCGCGAGCGCCTTCGCCGTAAATCTCAATTTCGGAGCCGTACGTGTCACAGAAAACGCCCGCCGTCCTGGTCCTTGCCGACGGGAGCGTTTTTCGTGGCTGTTCGATCGGGGCCGAAGGCTCGGCAATCGGCTCACCGGCCCAAACGACCGGCGAGGTCGTCTTCAACACGGCCATGACCGGCTACCAGGAGATCCTCACCGATCCCTCCTACGCCGGGCAGATCGTCACCCTCACTTATCCGCACATCGGCAACATCGGCGCGAACGCCGAGGACGCGGAATCGCGAAGCGTCTACGCCGCGGGCCTCATCATCCGCGACCTGCCGCTCGTGGCCTCCAGCTGGCGGCGGCAAGAAGACCTCTCGACCTACCTCAAGCGCAACGGGATCGTCGCGATCGGCGACATCGACACGCGGCGGCTCACGCGGATCCTGCGCATCAAGGGCGCGCAGAACGGCTGCATCTGTCGCCGGGGCCGGGATCGACGAGAAAGCCGCGCTCGCCGCGCGCGAAGGCCGCGCCTTCCATGGCGGGCCAGGACCTGGCGAAGGTCGTGAGCACCACGAGCGCCTATGACTGGAACGGCAGCCTCTGGGCGCTGGGGACCGGCTACAAGCAGGATTCGCCCGCGAAATTCCACGTCGTCGCCTTCGACTACGGCGTCAAGCACAACATCCTGCGCAACCTCGCCGAGCGCGGCTGCAGGGTGACCGTGCTGCCCGCGCATCGCGAGCGCCAGGGAGGCGCTGGCGCTGAAGCCCGACGGCGTGTTCCTCTCCAACGGCCCCGGCGATCCGGAGCCCTGCGACTACGCGATCGACGGCGATCCGCGAAATCGTCGGCACGCGGCATGCCCGTCTTCGGCATCTGCCTCGGCCACCAGCTGCTCGGCCTCGCCGCGGGGGCGAAGACCGATGAAGATGAAGTTCGGCCACCACGGCGCGAACCATCCGGTGCAGGACCTCGCGACCGGACGCGTCTTCATCACCAGCCAGAACCACGGCTTCGCGGTCGACGAGAAGACGCTGCCGACCAACGTGAAGCGCCACGCACCGCTCGCTCTTCGACGGCTCGCTGCAGGGCATCGAGTACACCGACAAGCCCGCGTACAGCTTCCAGGGCCACCCGGAAGCGAGCCCGGGACCGCACGAGATGGCCTATCTGTTCGACCGGTTCGTGAAGTTGATGGAGCAGAGAAAGAAATGACGGGCGCGAGGCACGAGGCGCGAGATGCCTAAGCGCACCGACATCAAGTCGATCCTCATCATCGGCGCCGGCCCGATCGTCATCGGCCAGGCGTGCGAGTTCGACTACTCCGGCACGCAGGCGTGCAAGGCGCTGCGCGACGAGGGCTACCGGGTCGTCCTGGTGAACTCGAACCCGGCCACGATCATGACCGACCCGGAGATGGCCGACGGCACCTACATCGAGCCCATCACGCTGGCAGATGGTGGCGCGCATCATCGAGAAGGAGCGGCCCGACGCGCTGCTGCCCACGCTGGGCGGGCAGACGGCGCTGAACTGCGCGCTGCGACCTCGCGCGCGAGGGCGTGCTCGAGAAGTTCGGCGTCGAGATGATCGGCGCCAAGAAGGAAGCCATCGACAAGGCCGAGGACCGCGAGAAGTTCAAGGAGGCGATGGCGAAGATCGGCCTCGAGCTCGCCGCGCAGCGCCGCTGGCGCACTCCCTCGAAGAGGCGCGGCAGGTGCAGGCGAGGTCGGCTTCCCCGCCATCATCCGGCCCGTCCTTCACGCTCGGCGGCACCGGCGGCGGCATCGCCTACAACGCGCGAGGAGTTCGACGACCATCTGCGAGCGCGGCCTCGACGCCTCGCCCACCAAGGAGCTCCTGATCGAGGAGTCGCGTGATCGGCTGGAAGGAGTTCGAGCTCGAGGTCGTCCGCGACCGGAAGGACAACTGCATCATCGTCTGCTCGATCGAGAACCTCGACCCGATGGGCGTGCACACCGGCGACTCGATCACCGTGGCGCCGGCGCAGACGCTCACCGACAAGGAATACCAGATCATGCGCGACGCCTCGATCGCGTGCATGCGCGAGATCGGCGTGGAGACCGGCGGCTCGAACGTGCAGTTCGCGATCAACCCCGACGACGGGCGCATGGTCGTCATCGAGATGAACCCGCGCGTGTCGCGCTCCTCGGCGCTCGCCTCCAAGGCCACCGGCTTCCCGATCGCCAAGATCGCCGCCAAGCTCGCCGTGGGCTACACGCTCGACGAGCTGCCGCAACGACATCACGGCGGCGCCACGCCGGCGTCCTTCGAGCCGACCATCGACTACGTGGTGACGAAGATGCCGCGCTTCGCCTTCGAGAAGTTCCCGCAGGCCGACGACCGCCTCACCACGCAGATGAAGAGCGTCGGCGAGGCGATGGCCATCGGGCGCACGTTCCAGGAGTCGCTGCAGAAGGCGCTGCGCGGCCTCGAGGTCGGCGTCGACGGCTTCAACCTGAAGACCGTCGACCGCGAGAAGATCGAGGACGAGCTCGCCTACCCGCGCGCCGAGCGCCTCTGGTACGTCGCCGACGCGTTCGGCGTCGGCATGTCGCTCGAGGAGATCCACCGCTTCACGCAGCATCGACCCGCTGGTTCCTCGCGCAGATCAAGGACCTGGTCGACACCGAGCTCGAGATCGAGAAGAAGACGCTCGCGCGACTCTCGGCACGCGAGAGCTCTACCAGCTCAAGCGCAAGGGCTTCTCCGACCGCCGCCTCGCGTACCTCTGGAAGACCACCGAGCACGAGGTGCGAGGAAGCGCCGCCACGCCTCGGCATCCGTCCCGTCTACAAGCGCGTCGACACCTGCGCCGCCGAGTTCGCGACCGGCACCGCGTACCTGTACTCGACCTACGACGAGGAGGACGAGGCCGAGCCCACCGACCGCCAAGAAGATCATGATCCTGGGCGGCGGGCCGAACCGCATCGGCCAGGGCATCGAGTTCGACTACTGCTGCGTGCACGCGGCGCTCGCGCTGCGCGAGGACGGCTTCGAGACCATCATGGTCAACTGCAACCCGGAGACCGTGTCGACCGACTACGACACCTCCGACCGGCTGTACTTCGAGCCGCTCACGCTCGAGGACGTGCTCGAGATCGTCGACAGCGAGAAGCCCGAGGGCGTGATCGTGCAGTTCGGCGGCCAGACGCCGCTCAAGCTCGCGCGCGCCTGGAGGAGGCCGGCGTGCCCATCATCGGCACGACGCCGGACTCCATCGACCGCGCCGAGGACCGCGAGCGCTTCCAGAAGCTGCTGCACGAGCTGAAGCTGCTGCCAGCCGCCCAACCGCACCGCGCGCACCGCCGGAGCGAGGCGATCGAAGCGGCGCGCAGGAGATCGGCTACCCGGTGCTGGTGCGCCCCTCGTACGTGCTCGGCGGCCGCGCCATGGAGATCGTGCACGCCGAGACCGACCTCGAGCGCTACATGCGCGAGGCCGTGAAGGTCTCGAACGATTCGCCGGTGCTGATCGACCGGTTCCTGAACGACGCGATCGAGGTGGACGTCGACGCGGTCTGCGACGGCAAGGACGTGCTCATCGGCGGCATCATGGAGCACATCGAGCAGGCCGGCGTGCACTCGGGCGACTCGGCGTGCTCGCTGCCGCCCTTCAGCCTGAGCGCCGACGCTGCAGGACGAGCTGCGCCGCCAGACCGTGGCGATGGCCAGGCGCTCGAACGTCGTCGGGCTCATGAACGTGCAGTTCGCGATCCAGGACGAGAAGGTCTACGTGCTCGAGGTCAACCCGCGCGCCTCGCGCACCGTGCCCTTCGTCTCCAAGGCGACGGCATCGCCGCTCGCGAAGATCGCCGCGCGCTGCATGGTCGGCAGACGCTCGCCGCAGCAGGTCGCGACCACGAGGTGATCCCGCCCTACTATGCGGTGAAGGAAGCGGTGTTCCCCTTCGCCAAGTTCCCCGGCGTGGACACGATCCTCGGTCCCGAGATGAAGTCCACCGGCGAGGTGATGGGCATGGGCCAGACGCTTCGCGCGAGGCGTTCGTGAAGAGCCAGCTCGCCGCGGGCGTGCGCCTGCCCAAGGGCGGCAAGGCGTTCCTCTCGGTGCGCAACGCCGACAAGGCGCGCGTCATCGACATCGCGCGCGACCTGGACGCGCTCGGCTTCGCGCTGGTGGCCACGCGCGGCACGGCCGCCGCCCTCGAGCACGCGGGCCTCAAGGTGCAGCCGGTGAACAAGGTGCAGGAGGGCCGGCCGCACATCGTCGACATGCTCAAGAACCGCGAGGTGAGCTTCATCGTGAACACCGTCGAGGAAGACCGCCGCTCCGATCCAGGATTCGTGGTCCATCCGCAACACGGCGCTGCACAACCGCATCACCTACTACACAACGCTTGCCGGAGCGCGCGCTGCTTGCCTGGGCATGCAGCCACCTGCAGGAGCTGCGTCCCTACGACATCCAGTCCCTACATCGCACCCTGCCCATGACCAAGATCCCCATCACCACTCCACGGCGCCGACCTGCTGCGAGACCGAGCTGCACCGAGTTGAAGACCGTCGAGCGCCCCGAGGTGATCACGGCCATCGCCGAGGCGCGCGCCCAGGGCGACATCACCGAGAACGCCGAGTACGAGGCGGCGCGCGAGCGCCAGGGCTTCATCGAGGGCCGCATCATCGAGCTCGAGGCCAAGCTCGCCAACGCGCAGGTGATCGATCCGAGCTGCTGGAGGACGACGGCCGCGTGGTGTTCGGCGCCACGGTGGAGCTCGCGGAGACTTCCGGCGGCGAGCCGGTGAGCTACCAGATCGTGGGCGAGGACGAGGCCGACATCAAGCAGGGCAAGATCTCCTACTCCTCGCCGATCGCCAAGGCCCTCATCGGGAAGTATTCGGGCGACGTCGCCGAGGTCGGACTCCGGGCGGGGTGAAGGAGTTCGAGATCGTGGACGTGAGGTACCTTCTAGCCTCCACGCGGCGCCTTCGCGCCGTCGTTCCGGGGACCGCGGCGCGGCGCCGGCGCGGAATCCGGTTCTTCTCCGGCTTCTTCTCGGGATTCTCCCGGTAGACCACCAGCACCTTGCCGATCTGCTGGACCTCGTGCGCCGAGAGCTTCGCGCAGATCGACTCCATCCAGGCGTGGCGGGCGTCCCGGTCGTCGGTGGCGGCGCGCACCTTGATGAGCTCGTGGGCGTTCAACGCACGGTCGATCTCGGCCAGCACCTCGTCGGTGAGCCCCTTGTCCCCGATGATCACGACCGGGACGAGCTTGTGGGCTTCGGAGCGCAGCTCGCTGCGGCGTTTCGACGAGAGGGATGGCATCGCGGCAGTATATGCAAAAGGCGTTGGAACCCACAGATGAACACAGATGACTCGCCCCGTGAAAAAGTCCCATTCGAGCAAGCAGTGGCTGCGCCGGCACGTGAACGACCCCTACGTGCAGCGGAGCAAGCGCGACGGCTACCGCTCGCGCTCGGCCTACAAGCTCACCGAGATCGACGAGCGCGACAAGCTGCTCAGGCCCGGGTTGACCGTGGTCGACCTGGGCGCGGCGCCGGGCGGCTGGTCGCAGGTGGCGGCGAAGCGGGTGGGAGCCCAGGGCCGCGTGATCGCGATCGACCTGCTCGAGATGGAGCCCGTCGCAGGCGTGGAATTCCTCCAGGCCGACTTCGCCGCCAGGCAAGGGGCTCGTGGCCGTCCAGCAAGCCCTCGGGGAAGGCGGTGCCGACCTGGTCCTTTCGGACATGGCGCCCAACCTCTCGGGCATCGCGATCTCCGACCAGGCGCGCTGCATGGCGCTCGCCGAGCTGGCCCGCGACTTCGCGCTGTTGCACCTGAAACGGGAGGGGGCCCTGCTGGTCAAGATTTTCCAGGGGGCAGGGTATGATGAATACCTCTTTTCGCTGCGGCGGGCGTTCCGGCAGGTGATGGTGCGCAAGCCCGACGCGTCGCGCGGCGAAAGCGCGGAACAATACCTGCTCGCGCGCGGCCTGAAGACCACGGCCAATCCCGCTTCGGGGGGTTGAATCCGGGCCGCGCCGCCCCGATGGTGCTAGAGGGACCTCTGCGACATCTCCCTGAAAAAACAGGGACTTTTTCCTCGGAAGGATTTTGCCTGTGAACAACACCATTCGGACCATCATGGTCTGGCTCGTGATCGGAGTCATCCTGACCATGGTGTTCATGCAGGTCGGCAGCCGGACCTCGGCCCAGAGCTCGCTCGACTACTCGACCTTCATGGACGAGGTGAAGCAGGGCCACATCGCCAAGGTCAAGATCGACAGCCTGAAGACCGTGCACGCCACCTCGCGCGACGGCAAGACCTACATCGTGAACACCCCGGGCATCCAGGACCCGTGGATGGTGAGCGACCTGCTGAAGAGCAACGTCACCGTCGAGGCCAAGCCCGAGGAGGAGCCCTCGCTCCTCATGAACATCTTCGTGTCGTGGTTCCCGATGCTGCTGCTGATCGGCGTGTGGATCTTCTTCATGCGCCAGATGCAGGGCGGCGGGCGCGGCGGCGCGTTCTCGTTCGGCAAGATCGCGCGCGCGCATGCTGGACGAGAACCAGAACCAGGTCACGTTCGCGGATGTCGCGGGCGTGGACGAGGCGAAGGAAGAGGTCGGCGAGCTGGTCGACTTCCTGCGCGATCCGTCGAAATTCCAGAAGCTGGGCGGGCGCATCCCGCGCGGCGTGCTGATGGTGGGCTCGCCCGGAACCGGCAAGACGCTGCTTGCGCGCGCCATCGCCGGCGAGGCGAAGGTGCCGTTCTTCTCCATCTCCGGCTCCGACTTCGTGGAGATGTTCGTGGGCGTGGGCGCGGCGCGCGTGCGCGACATGTTCGAGCAGGCGAAGAAGAACGCGCCCTGCATCGTGTTCATCGACGAGATCGACGCGGTCGGCCGCCAGCGCGGCGCGGGCCTGGGCGGCGGCAACGACGAGCGCGAGCAGACGCTGAACCAGTTGCTGGTGGAGATGGACGGCTTCGAGGGCACCTCGGGCGTCATCGTCATCGCCGCCACCAACCGCCCGGACGTGCTGGATCCGGCGCTGCTGCGCCCCGGCCGCTTCGACCGCCAGGTGGTGGTGCCGCTGCCGGACATCCGCGGCCGCGAGCAGATCCTGCTCGTGCACATGCGCAAGGTGCCGATCGCGCCGGACGTGGATGCCTCCATCATCGCGCGCGGCACGCCCGGCTTCTCCGGCGCGGACCTCGCCAACCTCGTGAACGAGGCGGCGCTCTTCGCCGCGCGCGGCAGCAAGCGCCTGGTGGACATGGACGATTTCGAGCGCGCCAAGGACAAGGTCATCATGGGCGCCGAGCGCCGCTCCATGGTCATGCCGGAGGAAGAGCGCAGGAACACCGCGTACCACGAGTCCGGCCACGCCATCGTCGGCGCGCCTGCTGCCCAAGACCGACCCGGTGCACAAGGTCACCATCATCCCGCGCGGCCGCGCGCTGGGCGTCACCATGCAGCTGCCGGTGGAGGACCGCTACAGCTACGACCGCGACTACCTGCTGAACAACATCGCCGTGCTCTTCGGCGGGCGCATCGCCGAAGAGCTCTTCATGAACCAGATGACCACCGGCGCCTCGAACGACTTCAAGCGCGCCACCGAGATGGCGCGCCGCATGGTGACCGAGTGGGGCATGACGGACGCGCTGGGCCCGATGGTCTACGGCGAGAACGAGGGCGAAGTGTTCCTCGGCCGCCAGGTGACCACGCACCAGAACATGTCGGAAGAGACGATGAAGGCGGTGGACAAGGAAGTGCGCACCATCATCGACAGCAGTACGCCCTGGCGCGCGGCCTGCTCGAGCGAGAACCGCGACAAGGTCGAGGTGATGGCCAAGGCGCTGCTCGAGTGGGAGACCATCGACGCGAACCAGATCGAGGACATCATGAACGGGCGTCCCGCCGCGGCCTCCGAAGCCCGTGGCGCCGAAGCCCGCGCCCTCCTCGGACGGCAGCGGCAGCCGCGGCCCGGAGCCTGCCCCGTCGCCGGCGGCCGAAAGCTGAGCGCCGAGCCGATGAAGCGGGACGAGGGGTGGCGCCGAGCCACCCCTTTTTCTTTCGACACGCCGGGGCGCCCGCTGGTGATGGGCGTGGTCAACGTCACCGACGATTCCTTTTCCGACGGCGGACGCTTCCGCGATCCGTCGCGCGCCATCGAGCAGGGCTTCCGGCTGCGGGAGGAAGGCGCGGACCTGGTGGACGTGGGCGGCGAATCCACGCGGCCGGGCGCAGCGCCCGTGCCGGCCGACGAGGAACTGCGACGCGTGCTGCCTGTCATTGAAGCGCTGGCGCGCGCGGGTGTCGCGGTCTCCGTCGACACCATGAAGCCCGAGGTGATGCGCGCCGCCATCGCCGCGGGCTGCGCGGTGGTGAACGACGTGAACGCCTTCCTCGCCACCGGCGCGGTGGAGGCGGTCGCGCAAGCCGACGTGGGGCTCGTGGTCATGCACATGCAGGGCACGCCGCGCACGATGCAGCAGGCGCCGCGAATACGATGACGTCGCGGCGGAAGTGGGCGCTTTCCTGCGCGAGCGCGCGACGGCGCTCGAGACCGCGGGCGTCGCGCGCGAGCGCATCGCGCTGGATCCCGGCTTCGGCTTCGGCAAGACCCTCGAGCACAACCGCGCGCTCTTCCGCGCGCTGCCCGCCCTCGCGGATATGGGCTATCCCTTGCTCGCCGGCGTGTCGCGCAAGAAGATGATCGGCGACTTCACCGGGCGCACGGTGGGGGAGCGGGCCGCCGGGAGCGTTGCCGCGGCCCTGCTCGCGGCGCAGAATGGGGCGAGCCTCCTGCGCGTGCACGACGTGCGCGACACCGTCGACGCGCTCAATGTCTGGATGGAGCTGCGATGAGCCGCAAGTATTTCGGGACCGATGGCATCCGCGGGCGCGTGGGCGACCACGCCGATCACGCCCGACTTCGTGCTGAAGCTGGGCTATTGCGCGGGCAAGGTGCTCTCGCGCGCCGACATCGCGCCGCCCCACCGCAACCGGCCCGCGGTGCTGATCGGCAAGGACACGCGCATCTCGGGGTACATGCTGGAGTCCGCGCTCGAATCGGGCCTCTCCGCGGCGGGCGTGGATACCTTCCTCGTCGGGCCCGATGCCCACGCCCGGCGGTCGCCTTCCTCACCCGCGCGCTGCGCCTGTCGGCGGGCGTGATGATCTCCGCCTCCCACAACCCGTTCGAGGACAACGGCATCAAGTTCTTCTCCGGCGACGGCATGAAGCTGCCCGACGCGGTGGAGAGCGAGATCGAGGCGCTGCTCGAGGCGCCGCTCGCGCTGCCCACGTCCTCGGCGCAGCTCGGCAAGGCCGAGCGCGTGCACGATTCCGAGGGCCGCTACCTGGAGTTCTGCAAGGGCACGTTCCCCAAGCACCTGGCGCTCCGCGGCCTGAAGCTCGTGGTCGATTGCGCGCACGGCGCCAACTACCGCGTCGGCGCTGCGCGTGTTCCAGGAGCTGGGCGCCGAGGTGATCGCGGTCGGCAGCAACCCCAATGGCATCAACATCAACGAGGGCTGCGGGGCCACCGCGCCGCAGGCGATGGCGCGTGCGGTGCGCGAGCACCGCGCCGATTTCGGCATCGCCTTCGACGGCGACGGCGACCGCCTCGCCATGGCCGATTCCGACGGCCGCCTCTTCGACGGCGACCAGCTCCTCTACGCGATCGTGCGCGACCGCCACCTCGGCAAGGCGCCTGCAGGGCGGCGTGGTGGGCACGCTCATGACCAACTTCGCCCTCGAGCGGCGCCTGGGCGAGATGGGCGTGCCGTTCGCGCGCGCCAAGGTGGGCGACCGCTACGTGCTCGAGAGCCTGCGTCGAGCGCGGCTGGGAGTGCGGCGGCGAGAATTCGGGCCACCTGCTGTGCCTCGACTGCCATTCCACCGGCGACGGCATCATCTCCTCGCTGCAGGTGCTGGCCGCCGTGCGTGGGCGGCCCGCACCTCGCTCGCGCGAGTTCACGCGCGACCTCGTGCTGCTGCCGCAGGTGCTGGTGAACGTGAAGCTCACGGGCACGCCCGGACCTGCAGGCCGCCCCGGTGCGCGAGGCCATCGCGCGCGCCGAAGCGGACCTGGCCGGCCGCGGCCGCGTGCTGCTGCGCCCCTCGGGCACGGAGCCCGTGGTGCGCGTGATGGTCGAGGGCGAGGACCGCGCCCACGTCCAGAGCCTCGCGGAAACCATCGCCGCCGCCGTGCGCGTGGCCGGACAGCGGGCCGTCGCGTAATCGATGGAGCCCCGGCCTGCGCCGGGATGACGCCTCCGCCAGTCCCCGGGAATGGCAATCCCCCTCGTTTCGCGGTAAAATCGTACGGTTTCGAGGGTCGCGATGCGGTCGAAAGTCGTCGTCGGCAACTGGAAGCTCAACGGCAGCCAGGCCAGCAACGAAGCGTTGCTCAAGGCGCTCCTGCGAGAAATCCCCCGCGATAACCCGGTGGCATGCGCGGTCTGCGTGCCCAGCCCCTATCTCGCGCAGGCGCGCGCGCTGCTGGAGGGCTCCGGAATCGCATGGGGAGCCCAGGACCTGAGCCGCTACGACCGCGGCGCGTACACCGGAGAGGTTTCCGGGGCGATGCTGGCGGAGTTCGGGTGCCGCTACGTGATCGTCGGGCACTCGGAGCGGCGCGACGCTCTTCGGCGAGACCGACGCGATCGCGGCCGAGAAGTACGTCGCGGCGCGCAACGCCGGCCTCACGCCGATCTACTGCGTGGGCGAGACGCTCGAGGAACGCGAGGGCGGCCGGATGCAGGCGGTGCTCGCGCGGCAGGTGGATGCGCTCCTCGCGCGCTACGGCGTGGCGGGGCTGGACCGGGGACTGGTCGCGTACGAGCCGGTGTGGGCCATCGGCACGGGCAGGACGGCGACCGCGGCCCAGGCGGACGAGGCGCAGGCCTTCATCCGCGCGCGCATCGGCGCGAAGGACGCGGGTGTCGCGCGCAAGGCTGCCGATCCTGTACGGCGGCAGCGTGAAGGCTGCGAACGCGGCGGAATTGTTCGCGATGCCGAACGTCGACGGAGGGCTCGTCGGCGGGGCGTCGCTGGTGGCGGAAGAATTCGTGGGGATCTGGCGTGCCGCCGGGTCCCGGTGAAAGGCAATCGATGCAGACGTTGATCCTGGTGTTGCACATCCTCGCCGCGGCCGGCATCGTCGTGCTCGTGCTGCTGCAGCACGGCAAGGGCGCCGACATGGGCGCGGCGTTCGGCAGCGGCTCGGCGGGCAGCCTCTTCGGCAGCGCGGGCGCGGCCAACTTCCTGTCGCGCACCACGGCGATCCTCGCCGCCGTCTTCTTCGCGACCAGCCTCGGCCTCACCTATTTCTCGGTGCCGTCGCGCAGCGGCGGCATCACGCAGCAGCTCGAGGTCCCGGCGGCGCCGCCCAGCGCGGCGAAGCCGGGCGAGACCAAACCGGCGGCGCCCGCACCCTCGGCACCGGCGCCGGCGGCCAATCCCGCGGGCAGCAGCAAGTCCTCGGAGATCCCGAAGTAACAAAAGCGTTTGCCGCGGATCGTCGTGAGCCGCGGGCCGTACCAGAAGATGCTTGCCGTCGTGGTGGAATTGGTAGACACGCTGTCTTGAGGGGGCAGTGCCGAAAGGCGTAAGAGTTCGAGTCTCTTCGACGGCACCAATCAATTTGCTGCAGCGAACTATTTTCCGATCCTGCTCTTCCTCGCCATCGGCACCGCGGTGGGCGTGGGCGCTATGGTGGCGAGCGGCGTGCTCGCGCGCCTGTCGGGCGCGCAGAACCCGGACACCGAGAAGCTCTCGCCCTACGAGTGCGGCTTCGAGGCGTTCGAGGACGCGCGCATGAAGTTCGACGTGCGCTACTACCTCGTCGCCATCCTCTTCATCCTCTTCGACCTCGAGATCGCCTTCCTCTTCCCGTGGGCCATCGTGCTGCGCGACATCGGCTGGTTCGGCTTCGTCGCGATGCTGGTGTTCCTCGGCATCCTCGTCGTGGGCTTCATCTACGAATGGAAGAAGGGGGCGCTGGAGTGGGAATGAGAGTACGCATGGCTGAAGGCGGCTGATCGCGAGGGCGTCTCCCGCAGGGGTTCATGGTCACGCAGGTCGACAACGTGCTCAACTGGGCGCGCACCGGCTCGCTCTGGCCGATGACCTTCGGGCTCGCCTGCTGCGCGGTGGAGATGATGCACGCGGGCGCCGCGCGCTACGACCTGGACCGCTTCGGCATCGTGTTCCGCCCGAGCCCGCGCCAGTCGGACCTGATGATCGTGGCCGGCACGCTCTGCAACAAGATGGCCCCGGCGCTGCGCAAGGTGTACGACCAGATGGCCGAGCCGCGCTGGGTGGTCTCCATGGGCTCGTGCGCGAACGGCGGCGGCTACTACCACTACTCGTACTCGGTGGTGCGCGGCTGCGACCGCATCGTGCCCGTCGACATCTACGTGCCCGGCTGCCCGCCCACCGCCGAGGCGCTGATCTACGGCCTGATCCAGCTGCAGAACAAGATCCGGCGCACCAACACCATCTCGAGGCGCAGCATGATGGCCTCCCTGGACGACCTGCAATCGGCGCTCGCCGCGGCGCTCGGGGAGCGCCTGCGCGGAGCACGGTCGACCGCGGCGAGCTCACCATCGAGGTGGCGCGCGCGGATGCGGTGGGCGCGCTGCACCGCCCTGCGCGACGAGCCCAAGCTCGCGCTTCACCACGCTGATGGACCTGCTCGGCGTCGACTACCATGGCTATCGCACGGCCACTGGACGGCCCGCGCTTCGCGGTGGTCTACAACCTGCTGTCCATCGACGCACAACTGGCGCGTGCGCGTGCGCGTGTTCTGCCCGGACGACGATTTCCCGGCGCTGGACTCGGTCGATCGGCGTGTGGCCCGCGGCCAACTGGTACGAGCGCGAGGCCTTCGACCTCTACGGCATCGTCTTCAACGGGCACCCGGACCTGCGCCGCATCCTCACCGACTACGGCTTCATGGGCCACCCGTTCCGCAAGGACTTCCCGATCTCCGGCTACGTCGAGATGCGCTACGACCCGGAGCAGAAGCGCGTGGTGTACCAGCCGGTGACCATCGAGCCGCGCGAGATCGTGCCGCGCGTCATCGCGCGAGGACGCCTACGGCGAGGCGGGAAAGCTTGACTAGAGCCATGAAGAACGAGAGCACAGAGATCCACAGAGGGCACGGAGAAGATGCGATGCGGGAGATTTCGTGGCCTCGCCGCGGACAATGCATCGCAGCACGGGCGTTGCTCTGTGCTCTCCGTGTCTCCTCTGTGTCCTCGCTCTTCCGGCTTTGACAGAGTAGAATGGCTGAAATCCGGAACTACACGATGAACTTCGGGCCGCAGCACCCGGCGGCGCACGGCGTGCTGCGCCTGGTGCTGGAGCTGGACGGCGAGGTGATCCAGCGCGCCGACCCGCACATCGGCCTCCTGCACCGCGCCACCGAGAAGCTCGCCGAGACGCGCACCTACATCCAGAGCGTGCCGTACATGGACCGCCTCGACTACGTGTCGATGATGTGCAACGAGCACGCGTACGTGATGGCGATCGAGAAGCTGCTGGGCGTGGACGTGCCGGTGCGCGCGCAGTACATCCGCGTGATGTTCGACGAGATCACGCGCATCCTCAATCACCTCCTGTGGCTGGGCGGGCACGCCCTCGACATGGGCGCGATGACGGTGTTCCTCTACGCCTTCCGCGAGCGCGAGGACCTGATGGACATGTACGAGGCGGTGTCGGGCGCGCGCATGCACGCGGCCTACTACCGCCCGGGCGGCGTCTACCGCGACCTGCCGGAGCGCATGCCGCAGTACCAGCCCTCGACGCGTGCGCAGCGCCGAGACAGTGAAGCGCCTGAACGAGAACCGCCAGGGCTCGCTCCTCGACTTCATCGAGGACTTCACCAACCGCTTCCCGAAATACGTCGACGACTACGAGACGCTGCTCACCGAGAACCGCATCTGGAAGCAGCGCACGGTGGGCATCGGCGTGGTGACGCCGGAGCGCGCGCAGGCCCTGGGCTTCACCGGCCCGATGCTGCGCGGCTCGCGGCATCGCGTGGGACCTGCGCAAGAAGCAGCCCTACGAGGTGTACGACAAGATCGACTTCGACATCCCCGTGGGCACCAACGGCGACTGCTACGACCGCTACCTCGTGCGCATGCACGAGATGCGCGAGTCCAACCGGATCATCCAGCAGTGCGTGACGTGGCTGCGCGCCAACCCCGGCCCCGTCATCACCGCCAACCACAAGGTGGCGCCGCCTACGCGCGTCGAGATGAAGGAGAACATGGAAGAGCTGATCCACCACTTCAAGCTCTTCAGCGAAGGCATGCACGTTCCGCCGGGCGAGGTGTACGCGGCGGTCGAGCATCCCAAGGGCGAGTTCGGCATCTACCTCATGAGCGACGGCGCGAACAAGCCGTGGCGCATGAAGATCCGCGCGCCGGGCTTCCCGCACCTCGCCGCGATGGACGAGATGGCCCGCGGCCACATGATCGCGGACGTGGTGGCGATCATCGGCACGCATGGACATCGTGTTCGGGGAGATCGACCGATGAGCATGCGCGAAACCTCCCGCGTCATCGACCAGCGCGTCGTGAACGTGGACGAGCTGGAGCTGGAGCACTTCGAGGCGGTGGAAGGCAAGTTCCGCAGCGACACCGCGCGCATCGGCCCCCTGGTCGGGCGCGAAGGACCTCGGCTATTCGTACGACGTCGTGCCGCCGGGGAAGACCTCCTGCCCGTTCCACAGCCATCGCGGCGAGGAGGAGATGTTCTTCATCGTGAAGGGCAGGGAACGCTGCGCTACGGAGCCGAGCGTCGCAAGGTTCGCGCAGGCGACTTCATCTGCTGCCCGACCGGCGGTCCCGACACGGCGCACCAGCTCATCAACGATTCCGCGGCGCCGCTCGCCTACATCTCGGTGTCGACGATGGCTCCGGCGGAAGTCTGCGAGTACCCGGATTCGGCCAAGGTCGGCGCCTTCGGCGGCGAGGGCGAGACGCGCCGCCGGCACATGACCGAGGTCGCGGCCGCGGTCGACTACTGGAAGGGCGAATGATGGCGCTGCTGTCCTCCGAATCCCTGCAGAAGATCGAGCGCGAGGCGGCGAAGTACCCGCCCGAGCAGCGCCAGTCCGCGGTGATGTCGGCGCTCGGCATCGCGCAGGACGAGCACGGTTGGCTCTCGAACGAGCTGATGGAGGAGGTCGCGAAGGTCCTCGGCATGCCGCCGGTTTGGGTGTACGAGGTCGCGACCTTCTACAACATGTACAACCTCAAGCCCACCGGGCGCCGCAAGGTGTCGATGTGCACCAACCTGCCGTGCGCGCTCTCCGGCGCGGTGGAGGCGGCCGAGCACCTGAAGCGCCGCTGCGGCGTGAAGGAATTCGGCGAGACCTCCGCCGACGGCCGCTTCACCGTGAAGGAAGGCGAGTGCTTCGGCGCCTGCGGTGATGCGCCGGTGATGATCGTGGACAACAAGACGCATGCTGCGGCTTCATGACGGCCGAGAAGATCGACCGGTGGATCGAAGAGACACCGGTCACCCCGGCGAAGGACGGGGCCCAATCATGACCATGCTCGACTACGGACCCGACGCGGTCATCATGAAGGGCCTGGACGGCGCCAACTGGGGCCGCGAGGGCTACGAGCAGCGCGGCGGCTACCAGGCGCTCAAGAAGATCGTCGAGCAGAAGATGACGCCCGAAGCGGTGATCGCCGAGGTGAAGAAGTCGGCGCTGCGCGGGCGCGGCGGCGCGGGCTTCCCCACCGGCCTCAAGTGGTCCTTCATGCCGAAGGGCTTCACCGGCCAGAAGTACCTCGTGTGCAACTCCGACGAGGGCGAGCCCGGCACCTTCAAGGACCGCGACATCCTGCGCTACAACCCGCACGCCCTCATCGAGGGCATGATCATCGCGGGCTACGCGATGCGGCGCCACCGTGGGCTACAACTACATCCACGGCGAGATCTGGAACGAGTACGAGGTCTTCGAGAAGCGCGCTGCAGCAAGCGCGCGATGCGGGCTACCTCGGCAAGAACGTCCTCGGCGCTGGCTTCGACTTCGAGCTCCACGCCCACCACGGCTACGGCGCCTACATCTGCGGCGAGGAGACGGCGCTGCTGGAATCCCTCGAGGGCAAGAAGGGCCAGCCGCGCTACAAGCCGCCGTTCCCCGCCAACTTCGGCCTCTACGGCAAGCCCACCACGATCAACAACACCGAGACCTTCGCGGCGGTGCCCAACGATCATCGTGAACGGCGCGGACTGGTTCCTCGCCCTCGGCAAGCCGAACAACGGCGGCACCAAGATCTTCTCGGTCTCCGGCCACGTGAACCGCCCGGGCAACTACGAGGTGCAGCCTCGGCACGCCGTTCGCGAAGCTGCTCGAGATGGCGGGCGGCATGCGCGGCGGCAAGAAGCTGAAGGGCGTGATCCCCGGCGGCTCCTCGATGCCGGTGCTCACCGCCGAGATCATGATGAGCCTCGACATGGACTACGACTCCATCGCCAAGGCGGGCTCCTTCCTCGGCTCCGGCGCGGTGATCGTGATGGACGAGGACACCTGCATGGTGAAGGCCGCCGAGCGCCTGGCCTACTTCTACTTCGAGGAGTCCTGCGGCCAGTGCACGCCCTGCCGCGAGGGCACCGGCTGGCTCTACCGCATCATCCACCGCATCGAGACGGGCGAAGGACGCCAGGAAGACCTCGACCTGCTCCTCAAGCTCGCCGACAACATCCAGGGCCGCACCATCTGCGCGCTGGGAGACGCCGCCGCCATGCCGGTGCGCGCGTTCGTGAAGGTGTACCGCGACGAGTTCCAGGCCCACATCGATCACAAGCGCTGCACCGTGAAGCCCGGCGGCTACAGCTCGAAGCACGAGCACCACGCCGCGAGCAATACGGTGGCCCACCAACTCGCGGCCGACTGACCATGCCCATCAACCTGGAAATCGACGGCAAGCCCGTCACGGTCGACAACGGCGCCACGGTGATGGACGCCGCGACCCAGCTCGGCGTCTACGTCCCGCACTTCTGCTACCACCGCAAGCTCTCCATCGCGGCCAACTGCCGCATGTGCCTGGTGCAAGTGGAGAAGGCGCCCAAGCCGCTGCCCGCGTGCGCCACGCCCGCCACGGAAGGCATGAAGGTCCAGACCCATTCGCCCGCCGCCATCGACGCGCAGAAGGGCGTGATGGAGTTCCTGCTCATCAACCACCCGCTCGACTGCCCGATCTGCGACCAGGGCGGCGAGTGCCAGCTGCAGGACCTCGCCGTGGGCTACGGCCAGTCGTCCTCGCGCTACCAGGAAGCCAAGCGCGTGGTGGTGAACAAGAACCTGGGCCCGCTCATCTCCACCGACATGACGCGCTGCATCCATTGCACGCGCTGCGTGCGGTTCGGGCAGGAAGTCGCGGGCATCATGGAGCTCGGCATGGCCGGGCGCGGCGAGCACGCGGAAATCCTCACCTTCGTGCAGCGCACCGTGGACTCCGAGCTTTCGGGCAACGTGATCGACGTCTGCCCCGTGGGCGCGCTCACCTCGAAGCCGTTCCGCTACACCGCGCGCAACTGGGAGCTCTCGCGGCGGCGCAGCGTGAGTCCCCACGATTCGCTGGGCTCCAACCTCATGGTGCAGGCGAAGCAGGACCGCGTGATGCGCGTGCTGCCGGTCACCAACGAGGATGTGAACGAGTGCTGGCTCTCGGACCGCGACCGCTTCGGCTATGAGGGCCTCAACTCCGAGGAGCGCCTGCTCTACCCGATGGTGAAGCGCGCCGGCGAATGGGCCGAGGTCGACTGGCCGGAGGCGCTGGACGCCGCGGCGCAGGGCCTGAAGGACCTGGTCGCCCGCCACGGCCCCGAGCAACTCGGCGTGCTGCTCGCGCCCAACCTCACGCTGGAGGAGCTCTACCTCGCCGCAAGCCTCGCGCGCGGGCTGGGCACCGAGAACGTCGACCACCGCATCCGCCAGTCGGATTTCCGCGCTGCGACGGCCGGCATTCCATGGCTGGGCATGCCGATCGCGCAGCTCGCCGGGCTGGAATCGGTGCTCGTGGTGGGCTCCACGCTGCGCAAGGAGCAACCGCTGCTCGCCGCTCGCCTGCGCGTGGCCGCCCGCCGCGGCCTCAAGGTGAACGTGCTGCACGTGACCGACGACGACCTGCTGATGCCGGTGGCCGAGCGGCGCATCGTGCGCCCCTCGCAGCTCGCCGCGAGCATCGCTGTCATGGCCGCGTGCCTCGAGGGCAGGAAGGCCGCGATCCTCGTCGGCCATTACGCGCAGCAGCATCCCGATTACGCCGCCATCCTCGCCGCCGTGCAGGCGCTGGGACGCGCCACGGGCGCCACCGTGGGCATCCTGCCCGACGGCGCCAACGCGGTCGGCGCGTATCTCGCGGGGGCGGTGCCGGGCAGCGGCGGGCTCGACGCGCGCGCCATGGTCGAGAAGCCGCGCCGCGGCTACCTCACCGCCGGCCTCGAGGCGGGGCTCGACATGGGCCCCGCGCGCCATCGAGGCGCTCGGCGCGTGCGAGCTGGGCGTGGTGCTCACCGCCTACCGCAATGCCACCGCCGAGCGCGGCCACGTGATGCTGCCGATTGCGCCGTTCGCCGAGACGCCGGGCACGTTCGTGAACATGGAAGGGCGCGTGCAGTCGTTCAACGCGTCCGTGAAGCCGCAGGGCGACGCACGCCCCGCGTGGAAGGTGCTGCGCATGCTGGGCGCGCTGCTGGAGATCCCCGGCTTCCACGCCGACCGCGTGGAGCAGGTGCGCGAGGCCATCGCGCCGGACCTGCAGGACTGGACGGCCCGCGCGCTCGCCGAACGCGGCGAGGCCGGCAACTGGACAGCGCGCGCCGTCCAGGGCGAAGCGCTGGAGCGCATCGCCGAGTTCCCGGTCTACGCGGGCGATCCGGTCGTGCGCCGCTCGCCGCCGCTGCAGAAGACCGCCGATGCGAAGGCCGCGCGCACGGTGCGCATGGCCCCGAAGATGTTCGCGGCGCTGGGTCTGGCCGCCGGCGGGCAGGTGCGCGTGCGCCAGGGCGGCGGAGAGGCGATCCTCGCCGCGGTGGCCGACGCCGCGGTGCCCGAAGGCTGCGTGCGCATCGCGCGCGGCATTCCCGAAACCGCGCAGCTCGGCGAGGGCGAAGTCGAGGTCGACGCCGTGCGCGCGGAGGCGGTGGCATGAACGACCTCGCGGCCCAGGCGCAGGGTTACGCCAACCAGGTCTTCGGGCCGGAGTGGGGCCCGCAGGCGTTCACCGTCGGGCGCACCCTCGCGATGATCGTCATCGTGCTGGTGCCGGTGCTGCTCACGGTGCTCTACTACCAGCTCGTCGAGCGCTGGGTGATCGGCTGGATCCAGGTGCGCAAGGGCCCCAACCGCGTGGGCTACAAGGGCATCCTCCAGCCCATCGCGGACGCCATCAAGCTGCTGATGAAGGAGCAGGTGGTGCCGTCGGGCGCGAACAAGGTGCTCTTCCTCCTCGCCCCCGTCCTCTCGGTGGCGCCGGCGCTGGCGGCCTGGTCCATCGTGCCGTTCGCCCCGGGCTGGGTGATCTCCAACGCCGACGCGGCCATCCTCGTGATGCTGGCCATGACCTCGCTCGGCATCTACGGGATCATCATCGCGGGCTGGGCGTCGAACTCGAAATACGCGTTCATCGGGGCCATGCGCGCCGCCGCGCAGATGGTCGCCTACGAGCTCGCCATGGGCTTCGCCATCGTGGGCGCGCTCATGGCCGGCCAGAGCATGAACCTCACCGCGATCGTGGCCGCGCAGCACACCGACTACGGCTTCCTCGGCTGGTTCTGGATCCCGCTCTTCCCGCTCTTCCTCGTGCACTACATCTCGGGCCTCGCGGAGACCAACCGCCACCCGTTCGACGTGGCCGAGGGCGAGAGCGAGATCGTGGCCGGCTTCCACGTCGAGTACTCGGGCATGGCCTTCGCCGTGTTCTTCCTCGCCGAGTACGCGAACATGATCCTCATCTCGACCATCTCGCCGCTGCTCTTCTGGGGCGGGTGGCTCTCGCCGCTCGACTTCTCGTGGATCCGGGATGCCGGGCCCGCGGTCTCCTGGCTCGCCGCTCCCAGCGTGCTGTGGCTGCTCGCGAAGACCGCGTTCCTCATGTTCGTGTTCCTCTGGGTCCGCGCCTCGTTCCCGCGCTACCGCTACGACCAGATCATGCGGCTGGGCTGGAAGGTGTTCATCCCGATCACGCTGGTCTGGATCGGCGTGGTGGGCGTGCTGATGATGGATCCGATCGCCCACTGGCCCGTGATCCGGGTCTGGTTCGGAAGGTGAGGCCATGCTGAGCCGTATCAAGGACATCGCGTCGAGCCTGTTGCTTACGGAGCTGCTGAAGGGCCTCGGCCTCACCGGCCGCCATCTCTTCGCGCGCAAGATCACGGTGATGTTCCCCGAGGAGAAGACGCCCGCCAGCCCGCGCATGCGGGGGCTGCACGCGCTGCGCCGCTATCCGAACGGGGAGGAGCGCTGCATCGCGTGCAAGCTGTGCGAGGCCGTCTGCCCGGCGCTCGCCATCACCATCGAGAGCGACCAGCGCGACGACGGCACCCGGCGCACCACGCGCTACGACATCGACCTCGTCAAGTGCATCTTTTGCGGTTTCTGCGAGGAGAGCTGCCCGGTCGACTCCATCGTCGAGACGCGCTTCATCGAGTACCACGGCGAGTCGCGCGGCGACCTGCTCTACACCAAGCCGATGCTGCTCGCGATCGGCGACAAGTACGAGGCCGAGATCGCGCGCGACCGCGCCGCCGACGCCCCCTACCGCTGACATGGACCTCGCCTCCCTCCTCTTCTATGCCTTCGCTGGCGTGCTGCTCGCCGCCGCCACGGCCGTCGTGCTGGTACGCAATCCCGTGCACGCCGCGCTCTTCCTCGTGCTCGCCTTCTTCACCGCCTCCGGGCTCTGGCTGCTGCTCTACGCCGAGTTCCTCGCCATCACGCTGGTGCTGGTGTACGTGGGCGCGGTGATGGTGCTCTTCCTCTTCGTGGTGATGATGCTGGACATCAACCTGGATCGCCTCCGCCAGGGCTTCTGGCGCACCCTCCCGCTGGGCCTCGTGGTGGGCGTGCTGATGGCCGCCGAGATGGTGGCGCTGCTCGCGAAGAGCGCCCTCGGGAGCGGGGCGGGCGCGCCGGCGGCGGACTACTCCAACACGCGCGCGCTGGGCGAGGTGCTCTACACCGACTACGTCTACGCCTTCGAGATCGCGGCCGTGATCCTGCTGGTGGCGATCATCGCGGCCATCGCGCTCACGCTGCGCACCCGCAAGGAGACCAAGTACCAGGATCCGTCGCGCCAGCTCTCCGCGCACCCGGCGGGGAGGCTGCGCATCGTGAAGATGGCCTCCGAGACGACCGTTACCCTCTCCCCGGCCCTCTCCCAGGGGAGCGGGAGCGACAAGGGCGCCGAATGATTCCCCTCCACGACTATCTCGTGCTCGGCGCGCTGCTCTTCGCGATCAGCGTCGTCGGCATCTTCCTCAACCGCAAGAACCTCATCGTGCTGCTGATGGCGATCGAGCTGATGCTGCTCGCGGTGAACATGAACTTCATCGCCTTCTCGCACGCGCGCGGGGACCTCGCCGGCCAGGTGTTCGTGTTCTTCATCCTGACCGTGGCCGCGGCGGAGTCGGCCATCGGCCTCGCGATCCTGGTGGCGCTCTTCCGCAACCTGCACTCGATCCACGTCGACGACCTGGGCAGCCTCAAGGGCTAGGGGCTCCGGGGAGAACAACAACATGCAACTGATGACTCTCGCCTGCATCGCAGCCTTCGCGCCGCTCGTGGGCTCCATCCTCGCCGGCTTCCTGGGCTGGAAGCTCGGGCGCAAGTTCGCGCACCGCGTGACCATCCTCTCGGTGGCGATCTCCTTCGCGGCCTCGGTCGCCGCGCTCTGGCAGGTCTGGGGCGGCGCGCGGCTGGACGGCACGCTCTACACCTGGCTCGCGGGCGAGGGCTTCCGGCTGCAGGTGGGCTTCCTCGTGGACCGCCTCACCGTGACGATGATGACCGTGGTGACGTTCGTCTCGCTCATGGTGCACGTCTACACCATCGGCTACATGGCCGACGACCCGGGCTACCAGCGCTTCTTCTCGTACATCTCGCTCTTCACCTTCTCGATGATGATGCTGGTGATGGCGAACAACTTCCTCCAGCTCTTCTTCGGCTGGGAGGCGGTGGGCCTGGTGTCGTACCTGCTGATCGGCTTCTGGTACACGCGCCCCTCGGCGATCTACGCCAACCTCAAGGCGTTCCTCGTGAATCGGGTGGGCGACTTCGGCTTCCTCATCGGCATCGCGACGATCTTCGTGGTGTGCGGCACGCTCGACTACGGCGCGGTATTCAGCCTCGCGCCGCGATTCGCCCCGGCGACCGTCGAGATCATCCCGAACGTGCCGTGGAGCCTGATGTCGATCATCTGCATCGCGCTTTTCGTGGGCGCCATGGGCAAGAGCGCGCAGTTCCCGCTGCACGTCTGGCTGCCGGATTCCATGGAGGGCCCCACGCCCATCTCCGCACTGATCCACGCGGCGACCATGGTGACCGCGGGCATCTTCATGGTGGCGCGCATGTCGCCGCTCTTCGAGCTCTCGGAGACGGCGCGCTCGTTCGTGCTGGTGATCGGCGCCATCACCATGTTCTTCATGGCGTTGATCGCGATCGTGGTCTACGACATCAAGCGCGTGGTGGCCTATTCGACGCTCTCGCAGCTGGGCTACATGACGGTGGCGCTCGGCGCCTCGGCCTACCCGGTCGCGATCTTCCACCTGATGACGCACGCGTTCTTCAAGGCGGTGCTCTTCCTTGGCGCGGGCTCGGTGATCATCGCGCTGCACCACGAGCAGGACATGCGCAGGATGGGCGGGCTCGCGAAGTACATGCCCATCACCTATGCAACGGTGCTCGTCGGCTGCTTCGCCAATGCCGGCATCCCGCCCTTCGCGGGCTTCTTCTCGAAGGATTCCATCGTCGAGGCGCTGGCGGCGACCCACACGCCCGGCCACATGGTCGCCTACGTGCTGGCGCTCGCGGGCGTCTTCGTGAGCGCGCTCTACTCCTTCCGGCTGCTCTTCTACGCCTTCCACGGCGAGGAGCGCTTCGAGACGGGACACCACCACGACGGCGCGCACGCCGCCGCAGGACTCCCACGGGAGCCACGGCGCCGAGGAGCCGCACCACGAGGAGATGCACGGCAAGCCGCACGAGTCGCCGTGGGTGGTGACGCTGCCGCTGGTGCTGCTGGCCATTCCGTCGGTGGTGATCGGGGGACTGGCCATCGGGCCGATGCTCTACGGCGACTGGTTCGGCGGCTCGATCGCCTCCACCGAGACGATGGAGGAGATGGCGCGCGAGTTCCACGGTGCGTGGCCCATGATGCTGGACTCCCTCGCCTCGGTGCCGCTGTGGCTGGCGTTGGCAGGCCTCGCCACCGCGTACTTCCTCTACATCGTGCGCCCGGACCTCCCGGCCGTTATCAAGAAGAAGGCCGGCTTCCTCGCCACGATCCTCGAGAACAAGTACTACCTCGACGACTTCAACGACTGGTTCTTCGCGGGCGGCGCGCGCCGCCTGGGCGCGGGTCTCTGGCTCTGGGGCGACAAGACGGTGATCGACGGCATCATGGTGAACGGCACGGCGCGCCTCATCGGCTGGTTCGCCTCGGTCGCCCGCCGCATGCAGACGGGCTTCATCTACCACTACGCGTTCACGATGATCTTCGGCGTGTTCGCGCTCCTTTCCTTCTTCTGGGTCTACCTGCGCAAGCTCTAGGGCCGGGAAACAAGAACAACGACGATGTTCCAGGGATACCTCGTTTCGCTCGCCATCTGGGTGCCGATCGCCTTCGGCATCGCCGTGCTCGTCATCGGCAACGACCGCACCCCCGCGGCCGCGCGCTGGACCGCGCTCGTGGGCTCGCTCCTGGGCTTCCTCGTCTGCGTGCCGCTCTGGACCGGCTTCCGGCCGGTGGCCGACATGCAGTTCGTGGAGATGACGCCCTGGATCGCGCGCTTCAACGTGAACTACCACCTCGGCGTGGACGGCATCTCGATGCCGCTGATCCTCCTGAACAGCCTCATGACCGTGCTGGTGGTCATCGCCCACTGGGAGGTCGTGACGCGACAAGGTGGGCCAGTACCTCGCCGCGTTCCTCATCATGTCGGGGCTCATCAACGGCACCTTCGCGGCGCTGGACGCGGTGCTCTTCTACACGTTCTTCGAGGCGATGCTGATCCCGATGTTCCTCATCATCGGGATCTGGGGCGGCCCGAACCGCGTGTACGCCGCGGTGAAGTTCTTCCTCTACACGCTGCTCGGGTCGCTGCTCATGCTGGCGGCGTTCATCTACCTCTACTACCAGACCAACGGCAGCTGGGAGATCCTCGACTTCCAGAAGGTGCCACTCGGCTTCACGCCACAGGTGCTGGTGTTCCTCGCGATGCTGATGTCCTTCGCGGTGAAGGTGCCGATGTGGCCGGTGCACACGTGGCTGCCGGATGCGCACGTCGAGGCGCCCACCGGCGGCTCGGTGATCCTCGCGGCGATCACGCTGAAGATCGGGGGCTACGGCTTCCTGCGCTTCAACCTGCCCATCGCGCCCGACGCCTCGCACGCGCTGGCGGGCTTCATGATCACCCTCTCGCTGATCGCCGTGGTGTACATCGGCCTGGTCGCGCTGGTGCAGGCGGACATGAAGAAGCTCATCGCCTATTCGTCGATCGCGCACATGGGGTTCGTCACGCTCGGCTTCTTCATCTTCTCCGCCGACGGCATGCTGGGCGGCATCATCCAGATGGTCTCCCACGGCTTCATCTCCGCCGCGCTCTTCCTCTGCGTGGGCGTGCTCTACGACCGCGTGCACTCGCGCCAGATCGCCGACTACGGCGGGGTGGCCAACACCATGCCGGTGTTCGCCGCCTTCTTCGTGCTCTTCGCGATGGCCAACTCGGGGCTGCCGGCCACCAGCGGCTTCGTGGGCGAGTTCCTGGTGATCCTGGGCACCATGAAGGTGAGCTTCTGGTACACCTTCCTCGCCGCCACCACGCTCATCACGGGGGCGGCGTACACGCTCTGGATGGTGAAGCGCGTGGTATACGGGGCGGTGGCCAACGACCACGTGAAGGAGCTGCACGACGTGAACGCGCGCGAGCTCATCTTCCTCGTGATCCTCGCCGTCGCCGTCCTCGCCCTCGGCATCTACCCGAAGCCGCTCGCCGACGTGGCCAATCCCACCATCCGCCAGCTCCAGCAGCAGATGGACACGTCGAAGATTCAATGACGCCATGACCACCGCCACCTTCTCGCTCGCCACCTTCGCGCCCGCGTTCCCCGAGATCGCGCTGCTGATCCTCGCGTCGGTGATCCTCGTGGCGGACCTCTTCATCAAGCCCGAGGACCGCGAGACCACGTACTGGCTCGCGCAGGCGTCGCTGCTCGTGGCGGGCATCGTCACCGCCGGTCAGCTCGGCAACCCCTCGGTGGTCACGCTGCACGGCCTGTACGTCACCGACTACCTCGCGCAGGTGCTGAAGATCGCCACGGTGATCACGGTGATGGCGGGCCTCGCCATGAGCCGCAGCTACCTCGAGGCGCGCGACCTCATGACCGGGGAGTTCCTCTGCCTCGCGCTCTTCGGCACGCTCGGCATGATGGTGATGATCTCGGCGCACCACTTCCTCACGCTCTATCTCGGCCTCGAGCTGATGGCCCTCTCGCAGTACGCGATGGTGGCCCTCGAGCGCGACTCGGCGCGCGCCACCGAGGCGGCGATGAAGTACTTCGTGCTGGGCGCTCTCGCCTCGGGCCTCCTGTTGTATGGCATGTCGATGATCTACGGCGCCACCGGCTCTCTGGAGCTCACGCGCGTGGCCCATGCCATCGAGGGCGGCGATTCCCTGGGGCTCCTGGGCGTCTTCGGCCTCGTGTTCGTCGTGGCGGGCATCGCGTTCAAGCTCGGCGCCGCGCCCTTCCACATGTGGATTCCGGATGTCTACCATGGCAGCGGCCACGCCCACCACGCTCTACATCGGCGCCGCGCCCAAGCTCGCCGCCTTCGCCTTCGTGATCCGGCTGCTCGCCAACGGGCTGCAGGGCATGACCGCGGACTGGCAGCAGATGCTGGTGGTGCTCGCCGTGGCCTCGCTGCTGGTGGGCAACGTGGTCGCGATCGCGCAGACGAACCTGAAGCGCATGCTCGCCTACTCGACCATCTCGCACATGGGCTTCCTCGTGATCGGCATCGCCGCGGGCACCGACAACGGCTACGGCTCGGCGCTCTTCTACGCCATCTCCTACGCGCTCATGACGCTGGGCTCCTTCGGCATGATCCTGCTGCTCTCCCGCGCGGGCTTCGAGGCGGAGAACCTGGACGATTTCCGCGGGCTCAACCAGAAATCGAAGTGGTACGCCTTCGTGATGCTGGTGCTGATGTTCTCGCTCGCGGGTATTCCGCCGACGGTGGGGTTCTTCGCGAAGCTCGCGGTTCTCCAGGCCGTGCTCGAGGCGGGCTACACCTGGCTCGTCGTGTACGCGGTGCTGCTCTCGGTGATCGGCGCGTTCTACTACCTGCGCATCGTGAAGCTGATGTACATGGACGCGCCCGTGGGCGAGATCACGCTGGACCCGCGGCCGGATGCGCGCTGGGTGCTGTCGGCGGTCGGCGCCCTGACGCTCGTGCTCGGCATCGTGCCGGCGCCGCTGCTCAATGTGTGCGTGCGCGCCATCGGCGCGTCCATGTGATGCCGTCCAAGCCGCCGGCCTTCTCCGAGGACTTCACCGAGAACACCGTCGCCACGCGCCTCGCCTACGACGGGGGGCTCCTCGAGGTCCGGCGCGACGAGGTGCGGCTGTCCACGGGCAAGACCGCGTGGCGGGAATACGTCGTGCATCCCGGCGCGGTGGTGATCCTCGCGTTCGTGGACGACGACACCATCCTCCTCGAGCGCCAGTACCGCTATCCCAAGCACCGCCACTTCATCGAGCTGCCCGCCGGGCAAGCTCGAGGCCAACGAGGCGCCGCTCGCGACCGCGAAGCGCGAGCTGGTGGAGGAATGCGGCTACGAGGCCGCCGACTGGTGGCGCATCGCCGTGCTGGACCCGTGCATCGGCTACTCGACGGAGGTGATCGAGCTCTGGGGCGCGCGCGGCCTCACGCAGGTGGGCCATGCGCTGGACGAGGGCGAGCACCTCGAGACCCGGCCGGTGAAGGTTGCCGACGCCCTGGAATGGGTGCGCGATGGCATCATCACCGACACCAAGACCACCCTGGGACTGCTCTGGTGGGCGCAATGGGGACGGACGCGGTAGACCTGCTGGTGGTCGGCGGCGGGATCAACGGCGCGGGCATCGCGCGCGATGCCGCCGGGCGCGGCCTGAAGGTCCTGCTGGTGGAGGGCCACGACCTCGCCGCGGCCACCAGCTCCGCCAGCTCCAAGCTGATCCACGGGGGGCTGCGCTACCTCGAGCAGTA
This sequence comes from uncultured beta proteobacterium, assembly GCA_963827425.1. Taxonomy (GTDB): domain Bacteria; phylum Pseudomonadota; class Gammaproteobacteria; order Burkholderiales; family Usitatibacteraceae; genus Usitatibacter. The sequence goes on from CAWHAQ010000005.1 coordinate 306,930, forward strand.
CGAGTTCCGCCTGGTCCGCGAGGCGCTGCAGGAACGCGAGGTGCTCCTACGCCTCGCCCCGCACATCATCCGGCCGTTGCTCTTCGTGCTGCCCCACGACGCCTCCATGCGCCCGGCATGGATGATCCGCGCGGGCCTGTGGCTCTACGACCACCTGGGCGGACCCATCACGCTGCCCGGCTCCAAGGGCGTCGCGTTTCCCCATGCCGAGCTCTCCGCGGGCCTCAAGGGGATTTGCGCACCGGATTCGTCTATTCCGACTGCCGCGTGGACGACGCGCGGCTCGTGGTCATCAACGCCATGGCTGCGCGCGAGAAGGGCGCGACCGTGCTCACGCGCACGCGCTTCGACAGGCGCGCGGCGCGTGGAAGGCGCGTGGGAGGCGACCTTCGAGCCCGCGGGCGGCGAGGCGCGAACCGTGCGGGCGAAGGCCCTGGTCAATGCTGCGGGGCCTTGGGTGGTGGATGCGCTGGGCCACATCCACGGCGAGCACATCGCCGAGCGCGTGCGGCTCGTGAAGGGCAGCCACATCGTGGTGCCCAAGGTGCATTCGCAGGGCCACGCATACATCCTGCAGAATCCCGACCAGCGCGTGGTGTTCGTAATTCCGTACGAGGGCCGCTACAGCCTGATCGGCACCACCGACGTGCAGGTCGAGAGCACCGATGCCGCGCGCACGATCTCGCCCGGGGAGACGCGGTACCTGTGCGATGCCGTGAACCGCTTCCTCGCGAAGCCCGTGGCGCCCGCCGACGTGGTGTGGAGCTACGCGGGTGTGCGTCCCCTGTACGACGACGGCAGCGCCAATCCTTCCGAGGTCACGCGCGACTACGTGCTGAAGCTGGACCATGGGACGCTGGCCCATCGCGGTGCGCCGCTGCTCACGGTCTTCGGAGGCAAGCTCACCACGTACCGGCGGCTTGCGGAGGAGGTGCTGGCGAAGCTCGCGCCGTTTTTCCCGGGACTCAAGGGCGAATGGACCGCGCGCGAGGCGCTGCCCGGCGGCGAGGTCGGGCGCTTCAACGCCTTCCGCGACGAGATGCGCGAGCGCTACGCGGGCCTGGGACGCGACCTGCTGGAGGGAATCGTCCGCCGCCACGGCAGCCGCGCGCCCCAGGTGCTGGGCGAGGCACGCTCGATCGCGGAGCTGGGACGGCACTTCGGCGCGGGCCTCACGGAGCGCGAGGTCGAATACCTGGCAGCCGAGGAATGGGGCGTGGAGGCGGACGACATCCTGTGGCGGCGCACCAAGTGCGGCCTGCACATGTCCGCCGCCGAGCGCGCCGCGGTGGATGCGTTCATGAAGGGGCGCGGTTGAAGCCGCTCGCCGAGTGCCCGCGCGAGCGCCTCGCGGCCGTGCGCACGGTGCTCACCGACATCGACGACACCCTCACCACGGAAGGCCGCCTCGAGGCCGTCGCCTACGCGGCCCTCGAGCGCTTGCGCGCCGCGGGGTTCCTGGTCATCCCCGTCACGGGACGTCCCGCCGGCTGGTGCGACCACATCGCCCGCATGTGGCCCGTCGACGCGGTCGTGGGCGAGAACGGGGCCTTCTGGTTCCGCATGGGGTCAGAGTCCGGAGTCAGAGTCGGGGGTCGGAGTCGCGAGTCAGAGTCGCGACTCCGACCCCCGACTCTGACTCGAGATTGGTGAAACGCTACGTCGTCGGCGATGCGGAGCGCGCGCGGCGCGCCGAGCGGCTGGCGGGCATCGCCGGGCGCATCCTGCGCGAGGTGCCGGGGTGCGCGATCGCATCGGACCAGCCCTATCGCGAGGCCGACCTCGCCATCGACTTCCGCGAGGACGTGCCGGAGCTGCCGCGGGCGAGCGTGCAGCGCATCGTCGCCATCATGGAGGCCGAAGGCCTGACCGCGAAGGTGAGCTCCATCCACGTGAACGGCTGGTTCGGCTGCCTACGACAAGCTCTCGACCACGCGCCTCATGCTGCGCGAGGACTTCGGCATCGACGCCGACACGGAGCGCGAGCGCATCGTCTTCGCGGGCGATTCGCCCAACGACCAGCCCATGTTCGAGTTCTTCCCGAACGCGGTGGGCGTGGCGAACGTGCGCGACATGGCGGACCTCATGACGCACCTGCCGGCGTGGATCACGCCTTCGCGCGGGTCCCGGGGATTCGCCGAGCTTGCCGGGCAACTCCTCGCCGCGCGCGGCTAGGGGAAACAGCCCCCGGAAGGCGAAGGATCGGGCACCTGCGCCCTCCGGGGCCACACCACCCGCGTAGAGGCAAGCTAGCGCGGGTCCTGCTCGTCACCCCGGCGCGAGGCCGGGGCTCAATCCCACTGCTTCAACCCAGGTCGATCGGCACGAAAAGCTGGCGGTCGTCGCGCTGGACCAGGAGTGCCACGTGCTTGCCGCTCTTGTCCACCTGGTCGCGCAGCTCGCGGGCCGAGTGCATCGGCTTGCCGTTGAGCGAGAGCACGATGTCGCCGGGCTGCAGGCCGGCGTGTTGCGCCGCGCCGCTCACCTGCTCGACCAGCAGGCCCGCCTGGCCGTCGTTCTGCTCCACTTCCTGGGGCGTGAGCGGACGCACCGCGAGGCCGAGCTTGCCATGGGCGGCAGTGGCACCCGCGTCGTTCGAAGCCGCCTTCTCGTCCTTGCTCTCACCCGCGGAGACCGTGAGCGTCTTCTGCCCGCCGTCACGCCAGATCTGCACGTTCGCCTTCTGGCCCGGCGCGGTGTTCGCCACCACCAGCGGCAGATCGGAGGAGCGCTCGATCGGGTTGCCGTTGAAGGCGAGGACGATGTCGCCCGCCTTGATGCCTGCATTGGCCGCGGGGCTCGACGGATCCACCGACGCCACGAGGGCTCCGCGCGGCCGATCGAGGCCGAACGAGTCGGCGAGCGTCGCGTTCACTTCCTGCACCGTCACGCCCAGGTGGCCGCGCGTCACGTGGCCGTGCTTCATGAGCTGGTCCTTGACGTTCATCGCGACCTCGATCGGGATCGCGAAGGACAGGCCCTGGTAGCCGCCGGTGCGCGAATAGATCTGCGAGTTGATGCCGATCACCTCGCCGGCGAGGTTGAAGAGCGGGCCGCCGGAGTTGCCGGGGTTCACGGCGACGTCGGTCTGGATGAACGGGACGTAGGTCGCATCGGGCAGCGAGCGCGACTTGGCGCTGATGATGCCCGCGGTCGCCGAGTTCTCGAAGCCGTAGGGCGAGCCGATCGCGACCACCCATTCGCCGACCTTCGCCTCGCGCGAGGTGCCGAGCTTCACGACGGGCAGGTCCTTCGCCGCGATCTTGATCAGCGCGACGTCGCTTTCCTTGTCGACGCCCACCACCTTCGCCTTGAACTCGCGCCGGTCGGTGAGCCGCACGTCGACCTCGTTGGCATGGTCGACCACGTGGGCGTTGGTGAGGATGTAGCCGTCGGGGCTCACGATGAAGCCCGAGCCCTCGCCGCGCGTGGGCACGGACTGCTGCGGGCCCTGCTGGCCGCGGAAGCCGCGGAAGAACTGGAACATGGGGTCGTCGGGGTCCATGCCCGGGATCTCGATGCGCGGTCCCGAGGCGACCTTGGTGGTGCCTTCGACGGTGACGTTCACGACCGCGGGGCCGTACTGCGCGACGAGATCCGTGAAGCCGTTGAGGGGCAGGCTCGAAGCGCGGGGATTGGCCGCCGGGGCCGCCACGCCGGGCGCCGCGGTGCTCTGCGCCGCATGGGCCACGCCGTACGGGCCGTCCAGCTGGCCGTGCCACGCCGCCGCGCCGCCCGCGATGAGGCCGGCCGCGACCAGGGTGGCCGCGAGGGTTCTCGATTTCATGCTGCTTCCTCCAGTTGGGATCGGAAAATCAAGGGCGAACTGCCCGATAGGAGGAGTGTGGCCAGGCCCGCTTAAGCGGGACTTAAGGCTCGGGCGCAGCGCGAACGAGCGCTTCGGAAATAAATTCCCGCTGAGCGCGCCCATCGGCAAGTCCGCGATGCGCCGATCCCACCTGCGCAGGTAGTACGACTCCGCCAGTCGTTGACATATGGTGCGTGCCAGGGAAAGTCAGATGCCACGTACCTACTTCATCCTGTCATGCGCGCTCGCGGCGTCGCTCGCGATCATCGGCCTGGTGCTGGCGATGGGCGTGCCACCGAACCACCTGCTCGGCGTGCGAACGCCGCGGACGCTTTCCGATCCCGAGCTCTGGCGCTCGGCCAACGGCGGCGTCGGGATGCTCGTGTTCGCGTTCTCGTGCCTGGTGTTCTATGGCAGCGCCGCGGCGCCGCGCCTGCCGCTCGCATGGCTGATCGTGCTCGCGATCGGGATGCTGATTCTCGCCCTCGCGGCGGCCGCGCATCCCGAGGCGCCCGCGCGCCTCTATGCGGCACTGAGCCCGATCGAACAGCCCGATGCGCAAGCCAAAGGCGTGCTCGCGCTTGCCGCCGCCGTGCAGCTCGTCGCCGGCGCGGTGGGCATCCTGCTCTGGAAGGGACGCGGGGATGCGCCGCATGCGCAACGCGCGGCCGGCATGCTCCTGTACGGCGGCTCGGCGCTCGCCGTCGCGTTCGTCGCCGCCGGCGCGCTGCGCGCGTGGCCGGCGGGAGTCCTCGCGCTCGCATCCCTCGCGCTGCTCGCCATCGCCGCCGCGCTCGCGCATGGCTTGTACAACCGAGCGCGAAGTCCCGGCCCCTGAAAGGAAGACGCCATGAACGACACCCTGCACGCCATCCGCACGCGCGCCGCGGACCTCTACCGCTCGATCACCTTCATCACGACCTACCAGTGCACGGCGGCGTGCCGCGAATGCTGCTTCGAGAGCAGCCCCACGCTGGATTCCGGGAAGCTCACCTTCGAGTTCATGAAGGGCGTGATCGACGAGGGCCTGCGCGCCCTGCCCAACCTTTCGCTCGTCGTGTTCTCGGGCGGCGAATGCTTCATGTTGAAGGAGCAGCTCTTCCGCACCATCGCCCACGCGTCGGGCCAGGGCCTGCTCACGCGCTGCGTCACCAACGGCTACTGGGGCAAGACGCCCGCGTCCGCCGCGCGCAACGCCCGCCGCCTGCGCGAGGCGGGCATCTGCGAGATCAACATCAGCACCGGTTCCGATCACCAGGAGTGGGTCCCGTTCGAAAGCGTGCTGAACGCCGCCGAGGCGCTCGCGGCCGAGGACATCTTCACGCTGGTGACCATCGAGAAGGACACGCGCGAGTCGGGCTGCTGGGAAACCGCCACGACCTCGCCGCGCATCGTGAAGCTCCTCGAGCGCGGGCAGGCCAGGTTCAGGCTGCAGTGCAACTCGTGGATGCCGTTCCATTCCGATGCGCGCCCGCGGCGGGACCAGGTCGAACGGGCGGCCGACCACGGCTGCGACCAGCTCTTCACGAACCTGGTGATCACGCCCTACCGCATGGTCTCGGCGTGTTGCGGCCTCACCTACGAGCACATTCCGGAGCTGCGCATGGGACGCGTCGGCGACAAGCCGCTCGCCTCCTACGTGACCGACATCGCCGAGGATTTCCTCAAGATCTGGATCCACATGGACGGGCCCGCCGAGATCGTGCGCAAGATCACCGGCGAGAGTGCGAACAAGCTCATGGACGAGACGGTGCACATCTGCCAGGCGTGCGCGGTCCTCCACCAGAACGAGGGGTTCCGGAAGGCCCTGCGGGAGCGCTACGAGGAATTTGTTCCCGACGTGCTGGGCCGGTTCCTGCTCAGGAAAGCGCTATCCGACATCGCCAGCCGGCGGACGATACCGCTGCGCCGCGTGGACGAACGCGCCGTTGCGACGCTGTAAAACCGGAAACGACAGGCCAAAGGAGAATCGAGATGGACAAACGCAAGTTCTTGAAGTCCTCGGTGGCGGGCGCCGGCGCGTTGGGCGCGGGCGCCAGCGCGCCGACGCGCCTCTTCGGCGCGCCGGGAAGCGTGATCCCCATCGTGGACGCGAGCGCCAATCGCGTGCGGCTGACACTCTCGCTGCTGAGCGTACCGCCCGCGGGGTGGGACATGGTGGTGGGCGCCGCGGCCGCGATCCAGGAGATCGTGACCTCGGCGAGCGCGCAGCAGGAGTTCGCGGCGGCTCCCGCCGCCTTCTTCGCGTCGCGTGGATTGCCCGACGGGACGTTCACCGAGCAATCGCGCGAGGTCGCGATCACCCGCCTCGCCGTCGATCCGCTGGCGCAGCAGGCCGCGGCGAGCGGCGACTACGTGAGCTTCATGCAACGCGTGAAGGAGTTCCGCGTCGGCGTGATGCCCAGCCCGAACGGCCTCATCGAGCGCGTCACCGAGTTGGTGAAGGAGAACGTGAAGATCTACCAGTCCCTCAAGGCGGCGCTGGATGACGGGGCGCCCGCGAACCGGGCGCTCGCGGGTGAGGTGGCGAAGAATGCCACGGCGAGCGACACGGTCGCGGTGAGCGCGAACGTGGCGGTCTTCGAGAACGTGGCGGTGGCGGTGGACGCCGTGATCGGGGCCGAGGTCGCCGTGCTGTCCGCGGTGGTCGCGGCGGTCGTTATCGTCGTGAGCGGCTCCCCGGGCCATCCGGACAAGGCCGCGGCGCTCAGCGGATTCCGGCCGGGGCTGGCGCGCCTCGATCCCGCCACGATGGAATTCGCGGCGAACGCGATGATGGGCGCGCGGCTGCTCGGCAACCGGGATTTCGAGGTGAGCGTGGCGAAGGAGGTCATCCAGCGCGAGGTCCAGGCGCTCATCACGGCGAGCGTGACGGTCGGCCTCATCTCGGCCACCCCGGATGAGGTCCAGGCGTTGATCGGGATGGCCGCGGACAAGGCGTGCCAGGCGCTGAGCGTTACGGCGTGAGGGCGGTCAGGCGGAGCTCGTCCTGATCCAGGCCGCGATGTCGCGCACGACCTGGGCGCTCACGTTCCCCGCCTGCTCGTACTCGGCGGGCCCTTCGGGCCCGCTGCCCCGCTCGAAGAGGTGGTTGAGTTCCGCATAGGACTTGAGCGTGAAGAGCGGATCGTGGGCGAATCGCGCCCGCCAGAGCGAGAAATCGTCCGCGACCGTGACCTGGTAGTCGCGCTCGCCCTGCAGCACCAGCACGGGTACGTGCAGCGCGGCCGAGGCCTCGATCGGATCGTCGAGCGCGAGCTGCTCGAGATACTGGGCCGGCAATCCGAACGGAAGTGGCCCGCCCGGCGTGCGCCCGGCGAGAAGCTCGCGCAGGTGGCCGACCTCTTCCTCGAACTGCGCGAGTGCGTGGCGCTCTTCGTCCGTGGCGTGGCCGTGCGATCGCGCGAGGTATTCGGCCTGGCGCTGCAGGACGTCGGCGAGCGGCGCGGCAGGCGCGGCGAGCAGCACGAGGCCGCGGACCGGGGTCCTGCGCGCGACGAACGGCGCGAGGCGTGCGCCCAGGCTGTGCCCGAGCACGAACACGCGCTGCGGGTCGACCCCTGGCGTGCTGCGCATCAGCGTGAGGGCGGATGCGGCGTCCTCGATCACTTCGTCGTCCAGCGTGTAGGACTTGCCCGCGAAGAGCTCGGGATGCGCCCGGGTCCTCTTCTCGTAGCGCAGCGAGGCTATGCCGTCAGCGGCAAGGCCGAGGGCCAGGTCGAGGAACGGCTTGTTCGGACCAACGGACTCGTCCATGTCGAGGGGCCCGCTGCCGTGCACGAGCACCACGCCGGGCACAGGAGCGCCGCTCCTGGGAATGACGACGATGCCCGGCAAGCGGTGCGCGCCGACCACGACGCGGCGTTCGTCGAAAGAGCCATGAGCCGCGTAGTCGGGCATGCGGTAAGCGTTCTCGCCGCTCTCCCCGCCCCGGTGCGGGACGAAATGCAGGCCCGTGACCTTGCCCCCGTCGTCGCAGGCGAAGCGGGCGTCGAGCGTGCCGTTCGCGAAATGGATCGGGATGGTGGCCACGGCGCCGCCGGAAGCCTCGGCGGTCTCAGCGCTTCCCAGGCGCTCGATCCCGCCGTACTTGCCCGCGAGCTGCTGCATCACCGCGCGCAGCTTGTCGGCGGGCAGCGCGGCTTTCATCGCATCGCCGAAGCGGCTGGCCGCGGCGGTGTAGTCCTCGTCCTTGATCGATTCGAGGACCTGCGCGCCGATCGCCCCGCACGTCGCGTGCGGGGCGGCGAGAAGCGGCAGGCAGGCGAGTTGCAGCATGATCGAGATCGCGATCCGGACGAGTCGTCTCATGGCGGCGAAGATCGACGGCGGTCGTGGCAATATTACTCCGTCTCACGAAAGTTACTCGGCTGCAGCAGTGTCAGTCAGCGTGTGCTAGCCAAGATTGTCAGGGAGCTACGCCGCTTGAAACACCAGGGTGCTCGCACTCTGGGGAACGCGCGGGACGAGCTGGCGGCGATCTCGGGCGGATCGACGGCGAGCTTCGTGTACGGCGGGACGGACAGGCGGCGGAGCAAGACGATCGCGACAGCGACTTCGGCATCGGCGGCGCTCTTTCTTGTGTTTGCCGGCAGCCTCAACATGCCGTTTCGCCCAAACGACAAGTTTTGGACGAGCGTGTGATGCCTACGGGGCGACTATGGGTAGCGAAATGCCGACGCGCGTTCCGGCGCTGGCGAGAAGCGCGATGGATCCGTGGTGACGCTCCGCGATGCGGCGCGCGATCGCCAAACCGAGCCCGCTGCCGCCCCCCGGGGACGATTCCCCGCGATAGAACCGATCGAATACGCGCCCGCGCTCGGCTTCGGGAATGCCCGGGCCGCTGTCCTCGACCTCGAGGATCGCGGCATCGCCCTCCCGGCGCGCGCGCACGATGACCTGCCCCGAAGGCGTGTAGCGGATGGCGTTGTCGACGAGGTTGTCGAGCATCGCGCGCAGTGCGTCGCGGTCGCCGGTGACCAGCACGGGTTCGGGGACCTCCGCGGCGAGCACGAGCCCCTTCGCGGCGGCCGCCGGCTCCTGCGCATGCGCCACGCTCGCCGCGAGCTGCGCCAGGTCCACCGATGCGGTGTTCTCGACCGGGGCCTGCGGATCCTGGCGCGCGAGGGCCAGCAGCTGCTCCACCATGCGCGTGGCGCGCGCGATGCCGTCGCGCAGCATGGCGTGGGCGCGCTCGCGCTCGGCGGGTTCCTGCGCGCGTTCTGCCAGCTGCAGCTGCAAGCGCAGGGCCGTGAGGGGAGTGCGCAATTCGTGCGCCGCGTCGGCGATGAAATGGCGCTGCTGCGCGAGCGCGCCGGAAAGCCGCCCCAGCAGGCCGTTCAATGCCGTCACCAGCGGCTGGATCTCGTCGGGTACCGCCTCGCCCGCGATCGGCTCGAGGGATTCCGGCGTGCGCCGCGCCACGTCCTGCGCCGCCGATTCGAGGAAGCGCAGCTCCCGCCCCACCAGGCGCCAGATCAGCAGCCCCATGATCGGCAGCGCGATGAGGAAGGGAATCAGCGTGCGCCACGCGGCGGAGAGGGCCAGCTCGTTGCGCACCGAAAGCGGCTGCGCGACCTGGATGGTGAGGCCGCGCTGCTGGATCGCGAAGACCCGCCAGCGGCCTGTATCGCCCACCACGTCGCTGAAGCCGATCTGTACCGCTCCGGGCACATGCAGCCGCGGGTGCGAGTTGTAGAGCCGCGTGCCGTCGAGCGCCCACACCTGGATCACGAAGTCGAGCGCCTCCTCGCCCTGCAGCACCTCGGCGAGCTGGCTCGGCAGGTACGTGCGGTCGCGCAGCGTGAGCGCCAGTTGCCGCAGCTGGTAGTCGAAGAGCTCGTTGGCCTCGTCGCGCGCCTTGAAGAACACGACGCTCGACGCGGCGAGCCCGGCCGCGAGCACCGTCGAGAGCAGCCACACCAGCAATCGATGGCGGATGGACATCATTCGTCCTTCGCGAGGCTGTAGCCCAGCCCGCGCACGTTGCGGATCACGGCGGGATCGAGCTTCCTGCGCAGCGCGTGGATGTGCACCTCGACCGCGTTGCTGCCGATCTCCTCGTCCCAGCCGTAGAGGCGCTCCTCGAGCTGCGAGCGCGAGAGGAATGCGCCGGGCCGGTCCGCGAGCGCCTCCAGCAGCGCATATTCACGCGCGGAGAGCGCCACGTCGCGCCCCTTCCAGCGCACCTGGCGCGCGGCGGTGTCGATCTCGAGCTCTCCCGCGCGCAGCGTCGCCGAGGAGCGCCCCGCGCGCCGGCGCAGCACCGCGCGCACGCGGGCGGCCAGCTCGTCGAAGTCGAACGGCTTCACCAGGTAGTCGTCGGCGCCCGCGTCGAGGCCCGCCACGCGATCGGCCACGGCGTCGCGCGCGGTGATCACCAGCACGGGCACCTCGTTGTGCTTCGCGCGCAGGTTGCGCAGCACCGACAACCCGTCGCGGCGCGGCAGGCCCAGGTCCAGCAGCACGAGGTCGTAGACGCCGTTGGCCGCGGCCGCCTCGGCCTGCGGGCCGTCGCGCACCCAGTCGACCGCGTGCCCCTCCTGGCGCAGGCCTTCGCGCGCCGCGGCGCCGATCATCGCGTCGTCTTCGACCAGCAGCAGCCGCATGGGCAAAGCTTACGCCGAGCGCGTGGGATCGTGCTGCGCCTTGGCGAGCGCGAGCAGGTCCTCGCGGCGGAAGGGCTTGGCGATGGTGCCGTCGAAGCCGGCCGCGAGCTTGGCCTTGCGGTAGGCGGGCGAGTGGTCGAGGCTCGTGGCCACGAGGTGCACCGCGCCCGCGTCCTTGGTGATGCGCGAGCGCAGCTTGCCGGCCGCGTCGTCGCCCACCCAGGCCGGCGAGCGTGGTGTCGGCCACCACCACGTCGTAGAAATCCTGGTCGAGCGCCGCGAGGGCCTCGGCGAGGTCGTGCGCGACCACCACGCTGCAATCGTGGCGCCCGAGCACGTGGGCGGCGAGGATCTGGCTGTCGCGGCTCGGGTCGACCAGCAGCAGCGTCATGCCCTTCCTCTGCTCGCGCAGCGAATGGCGCGTGACGAGCGTGGGCGCCTCGTCGGAGTCCACCGACGCGCCGGTGACCGCCATCACGGCCTCGTTCAGCTGGCGCTCGTTGATCGGATAGCGCATGTACGCCGCGATGCCGTTCTCGCGGCACGCGATGGCATCGCCCGGGCGGCCCTCGGTGGCGAGCATCATCACCAGCGTTCGCTGGAGCTTCGGGTGATGACGGATGCGGAAGGCGAGCAGGAAGCCGTCCTGCACGGGAAGGCGGTTCGAGACGACGGCGAGCGGAATCGGCGTGCCTTCCTGGTCCATGCGATCGAGGAGGGCGAGCGCCATGGCGGCATTGTCGGCCTCGAGCGGCACCATGCGCCAGCCGCGCAGCAGCGTGGAGATGGCGAGGCGCTGCTCCGCGTCGGCCGAGACCACGAGCGCCGTGAGGCCCACCAGCGAGACATAGGTGGCGCGCCGCGGGGCGGGTGGGGCGGGGCGCACGGGGAACTCGATGGTGAACGCGTAGAGTGGCTCGCGCGGCTCGCCGCCCACCACGATGTCGCCGCCCATCGCCGCGACCATGAAGCGCGCCACCGCCACACCCATGCCGGCCTCCGCCGAGATCTGCGCGGCGTCGGCCGAGGTGGCGACCGAGAACGAGAGCTGGATGCCGCTGTCGGTGGTGTACTCGGGCGTGATCTGCAGCGTGACCTTGGAGCCCGGCGCCAGGGTGAAGGCGTTGACGAGGAGGTTGCGCAGCACGAGCAGCAGGCGCGCGACGTCGCCCTCGAGCGAGTCCGACACGTCCTGCTCGACCTTGATGCGCAGCTGGCAACCCTGCTCCTCGGCCTCGGGGATCAGGCGCGCGATGAGGTCGGCCAGCACCACGCGCAAGCGGAACGGTGCCTTGTGCAGCACCACGCCGCCCGAGAGCAGCGAGAAGTCGACCAGGTCGCCGATCGCCGCCATCGCCTCCTCGGTCGAGCTGCGGATGCTGCGCAGGTGGTCGATGAGCGCGGGATCGACGTCGAGCTGCTGCGCGCGGATCGACACGGCGCTCAAGCCCTCCAGCGCCACCGAAAGCTCCCCGCCGATCTTCTCCACCAGCGCGACCCCCGCCGCGCCCTTCGCCACCATGGGCCGCGTGCCGCCCGCGACGCCCTCGTCGCGCGGCGCCCAGACCGCGCCCGCGTGCTCCTCCTCCACGAGGATGGGATGGCGCTCGAGCAGGATCACGCTGCCGTCGGCGAGCTTCACCTCGACGGTGACGTGCTCGGTGGGGTTCTTGCCGATGCGTCCGAGGGCGCGCGGATCGACCAGCGGCGAGCGCTCGAGCACTTCGCGCACCGTGAGCCCCGAGAGCGACTGCGCGGCGCTGTCGATGGCGAGCAGCCGGCAGAACGCGTCGTTCACCAGCTCGACGTCGCCGGGGGCGGTCTCGATCATGAGCGCGGCCGGCACCGTGTCCGTGAGGGCGAGGAGCCGCGCGGTGAGCAGGTTCAGCGCCTCCTCGGTCTCGCGCTGCGGGCCGATGTCCTGCAGCACGGCGATGACGCCCGCGGGCTTGTCGCGCGCATCGAGGGCGGGCTGCAGCGCGGCCTGCACCCACATGCCCGGCGCCTTCGGCCGCGCCGCGAGCTCCGCGTCCACGAACGAGCTGCCCGCCTTGCCCGAGGCCACGCGCTCGATGTTCTGCTGCACGCGCTTCTGGTCGCCCGACACGAAGAGCTCGGCGAGCGGCATGCCCGTGAGGCCCTTCGCGGGGCGTCCGAGCATCTGCACCAGCGAGGCGTTGGCGAAGGCGATGTTGCCCTTGGCGTCGGCGATGGCCACCGCGAGCCGGAGCGATTCGACGATGCGCTTGAAGTCCTCGATCGGCATGGTGGCGGACGAAGCGGGCGGCTAGCCCGATTCGCCCATCCTTCGGATGATTCCGAGGAGATGGGCGGTGGCCGGATGCAGGTTGGCGGGCTTGCCGCGCACCGCGGGCAGCACCTGGCCCGCGATGGTCTTGCCCAGCTCCACACCCCACTGGTCGAAGGGGTTGGTGCCCCACACCGTCGCCTCGACGAACACCTTGTGCTCGTAGAGTGCCAGCAGCGCCCCGAGGTGGAAAGCGTCCAGCTCGGGCAGCACGATGGTGGTGCTCGGGCGGTCGCCCGGGCATTCGCGCCACGGCTCGGCGGCGGAGACGCCCGTCATCAAGGCCTGGGATTGCGCGCAGGCATGGGCGAGCAGAATCTCGTGGTGCGAGCGCAGCGTGCCCATGGGACGCGCGGAGACGATGAAATCGCACGACACGAAGTCGGTGCCCTGGTGCAGCCACTGGTGGAACGCGTGCTGGCCCGTCGTCTCCGTGCCGCCCCAGATCACCGGGCAGGTGGCGAAATCCACCGCCGTGCCGTCCTGGGCCACGCGCTTGCCGTTGGACTCCATCTCGAGCTGCTGCAGGTACGCGGGCAGGCTCTCGAGGCGCGACGCATAGGAGAGCACCGCATGGCTCGCCGCGCCGAGGAAGTTCCGGTTCCAGATCCCGAACAACCCGAGCAGCGCCGGGGCGTTGTGCTCCAGCGCCTTGGAGCGGAACTCGAGATCCACGGCATGGGCGCCGGCGAGCATGCGCTCGAAGGCCGGCATGCCGAGCGCGATGGCCACCGGCAACCCCACCGACGACCACACCGAATAGCGCCCGCCCACCCACTCCTCGAACGGGAAGATGTTGCAGTCCGGAAGCCCCCACTCGATAGCCGCCTCGTCGTTGGCGGTGGCGGCGATCACGTGCTTCGCCGTCGCGTCGGGCCCGAGGGATTCCGTGAGCCACGCGCGGGCGGCGTGCGCATTGGCCATGGTCTCCTGGGTGGTGAAGGTCTTCGAGGCCACCACCACGAGGGTCGTGGCCGGATCCAGCCCGCGCGTTGCATCGTCGAACTCCGCCGGATCGACGTTGGTCACGAAGCGCACGGCGGGGCCTTCGACCTGTGCGCGCAGGGCCTCGATCACCAGCCGGGGACCCAATGCCGAGCCACCGATGCCGAGCGCAAGCACGTGCGTGAAGCGCTGCCCCGTCGCGCCCTTCCAGTGGCCCTCGTGTACCGCCTGCGCGAAAACGCGCATGCGGCTGCGATGGCGCTGCACCTCGGGGAGCACGTCGTGGCCGTCGACGCTCACGTGCTCGTCGCCGCGCAGCGCCGTGTGCAGCGCGGGACGATTCTCGGAAACGTTGACGCGCTCGCCGGCGAAGAGGCGCTCGATGGCCGCGGGCAGCTCGCGCTCGCGCGCGAGGGCCGAGCAGCAGATCCAGGGTGGCGCGCGCGGCGCGCTGCTTGGAGAAATCCACCGCGAGGCCCGCGCAGCCCGCGGTGAAGGCCTCGCCGCGCTTCAGGTCCTCGTGCCACAGGCGGTCGATGCGCTCGGCCCCGAGGGAGTCGCGGTGTTCGGACAGCGCCCGCCAGGCGGGCGAATTCGTGGGCGAAGGCATGGGGAGGACCGCGAGGTTGTCGGGAAATTCTACCCCAGCGCGAGGCCCGCGACCCCGAGCGCCATGCCCACGGCGGCGACGGCGCGGCGCGCGATGTCGCCTTCGCGCAGCAGGTGCGCGCCCATCAGCGCGGCGAAGAGGATCGACACCTCGCGCGCCGGGGCCACCAGGCTCACGGGCGTGAAGACCATGGCGGTGAGCACGAGGATGTAGGCGAGCGGGGACATGATGGCGATGGCGATCACCGTGCCGCGCCGCTCGCGCCATGCGGCGAGTGTCGCGCCCGGCGCGCGCCGCGTGGTCCACGGCAGCAGCACCAGCACGCGGAAGAAATTGCAGCCCCAGTCGTAGACGAGCGGCGGCACGCGGTAGTTGGCCACGCTCGCCTTGTCCCAGAGCGTGTAGGCCGCGATCATGCAGCCGGTGGCGAGCGCGAACCCGAGCGCGTGGCGCGCCTCGCTGCGATGCCATGCGAACGGATTGCCGGCCAGCAGCAGCGCCGAGGCGCCGATCAGGATCGCCCCGCCGATCGCGAGCGGCCCGGGGCGCTCGCCCAGCGCCATCACCGCCACCACGATGCAGAGCAGCGGCCCGGTGGCGCGCGCGAGCGGGTAGACCATGGAGAGGTCCCCGCCGCTGCGATAGGCGCGGTCGAGGAACAGGAAATACGCGGTGTGGATGACCCCGCTGCCGGCCATGAGCGCGAGGTGCATCGGGTGGAATTCGTACCCGCGCCAGGCGATGAGGCCGGCCGCGAGGGGCGCCCAGATCACGAGCGAGGCGGCGTTCGCCGCCGTCACCAGGCCCGCGCCGCCGCCGCTCTTCTTCAGCAGGTAGTTCCAGCTCGCGTGCAGGAAGGCCGAGAAGAGGACGAGCCCCAGCGCCAGGGCGGTCAAGGCTTGAGCATGCGCAGGATGTCGAGGTACTGGCCGTCCTCGGGCATCAGGGCGCCCAGGCGCAGCAGGCCGTCGACCATCACCGCGCCGCTGTCGAGCGTGAACTCGCCGGACAGGACCTCGCGGATGACCTCCTCGATGGGATAGAGGCGGATCTCGCTCACCTCGCCGTCCTGGTTGGCGGGCTTGAAGTCGGGCGGCAGCCACAGGTCGTGCACGAAGAGGATCTCGCGGTGCAGGCCCTCGGGCACCGAGTACTCGACGCGCACGGCGCCCAGGCAGTTCACGCCCTCCAGGAGCGCCGGGGCGATGCCCGCTTCCTCCCACGCTTCCTTGCGCAGCGTCTCGTCCACCGTGAGGCCGGCCGCGATGCGCCCGCCCACGAGGTTGTCGAGCTTGCCCGGATCGATGGACTTGTTGGGGCTCCGGCGCGCCACCCATGCGTGCGCGAGCCCGCCCACGCGGCGTGAAGCCGTTCATGTGCGCCGCGTAGCACATCATGCCGAAGTGGCGCGAGGCGGCGCGTTCGACGCGGAAGAGCTCCGGGGCGGCGTAGTGGTGCGAGATGCTGACCAGCTCGTCGCGCCAGCCGCGGATGACGCCGTCGCGGGCGAGCTCGCGCGTCACCTCGGCCATGGCGGCGGTGCGGCCCGCGGGCGTGTCCGGGCTCGCGCGCAGGGTCACGAAAGCCTGGTTCACCTCGAAGATGTGGGGCCAGCGGCGCAGCAGCTCGGCGAAGGAGGGCCGGAGCCATCCCACCGCGTGCTCCCTGGCGTAGAAGGGCAGCACGGGCAGCTCGCGGCCCGAGTGCGAAGCGTGCGTGCAGGCAGCGCGGAGGAACCCCAACAGGTCGGCGTATAGGCGCGATCTCATGGCCTGGGAGGTAGGAATTGCGGGGGTCGCCGGACAACGATTGGTGCGTTGACAAGTCTAAGCCAAATCCCCAGACTCCGCCCGCCATGAAAACGCTCGTCCTCGGTGCCGGCGTGATCGGCACCGCCACCGCGTGGTATCTCGCCAAGCGCGGCCACGAAGTGACCGTGATCGACCGCCGCGCCGGCCCCGGCCTGGAGACTTCCTTCGCCAACGGCGGCCAGATCTCGGCCTCCCACGCGGAGCCGTGGGCCAACCCGGAAGCCCCCGCGAAGATCCTCAAGTGGATCTGGCGCGACGATGCCCCGCTGCTCTTCCGCCTGCGCATGGACCCACGCCAATGGGCATGGGGCGCGCAATTCCTGCTCGAGTGCCTGCCCCCGCGCATGCGCCGCAACATCAGCGACATCGCGAACATGTCCCAATACAGCCGAGCGTCGCTGCGCGAGCTGCGCGCCGAGACCGGCATCGAGTACGACCAGCGCGAGCTCGGCATTCTCCACTACTACACGCAGCCGGACGAGTTCGAGAGCGCCGTGAAGGCCGCCGCCCTGATCCGCGGCTTCGGGCTCGACCGCGAGGTGAAGAGCGTCGAGGAGGCGATCGCCATCGAGCCGGCGCTCGCTTACGCGCGCGACCGCATCGTGGGCGCCACGTACACGGCGACCGACGAATCGGGCGATGCATACCTCTTCACCACGCGCCTGGCCAAGCTCGCCGAAGCGCGCGGCGCCGCGTTCCTCACCGAGCGCACGGTGGTGCGCATCGAGCACGTCGGCGGGCGCGTGACGGGTGTGGCGGTGCGCGATGCGGCCGGCGCCGAGACGATGCTCGCAGCCGACGCCTACGTGCTCGCGCTCGGCAGCTACTCGCCGCTCGTGGTCCAGCCGCTCGGCCTGGTGCTCCCGATCTATCCCGCCAAGGGCTATTCGGCGTCGATCCCGGTGACGGACCCCGCGCGCGCGCCCACGGTGAGCCTCACCGACGACGAGGCGAAGATCGTCTTCTCGCGCCTCGGCGAGCGCATGCGCATCGCCGGCACCGCCGAGCTCTCGGGCTACTCCACGGACCTGAACCCCGTGCGCTGCGAGGCCCTCACGCGCCGCGCGCGCGAGATCTTCCCCGGCGCCGCGGACTACGACCACGCCGTCTTCTGGACCGGGCTGCGCCCCTCCACGCCTTCCAACGTGCCCCTGGTCGGCCGCACGCGCTACCCGAACCTCTACCTCAACACCGGCCATGGCACGCTCGGCTGGACGATGGCTTGCGGGTCAGGGCGGGCGCTTGCGGATATCATCTCGGGTCGACCTCCCGAGGTCGAATTCAGGTTTACACACTAAAGCAGCAAGAAACGAGGACACAGAGGAACAGAGGGCACAAAGAAAAGCTAAAGAATGACCCGTCAATACATGCATAGCCGCGAATGAATACCATCTCGATATTTTCTCTGTGCCTCTCTGTTCCTCTGTGTCCTCGCTTCTTGCTGGCTCGAACGAAAACATGAGCGTAGCGCTGAAGGACATCGAAGCGGCAGCGAAGGTCATCGCGGGACAAGTCATCGTCACGCCGTGCCTGCCCTCGCGCACGCTCTCCGAGATCACGGGCGCCGAGGTCTACCTCAAGTTCGAGAACCACCAGTTCACCGCGTCGTTCAAGGAACGCGGGGCGCTCAACAAGCTCGCATCGCTGGACGCCGCGCAGCGCGCCAAGGGCGTCATCGCGTGCTCGGCGGGCAACCACGCGCAGGGCGTGGCCTACCATGCCGCGCGCCTCGGCATTCCGGCGGTGATCGTGATGCCGCGCTATACGCCCTACGTGAAGGTGGAGCAGACGCAGCGCCACGGCGCCGAGGTGATCCTCGAGGGCGAGAACTTCGACGGCGCCAAGGCATACGCCGTCGAGATGGCGGTGAAGCGCGGGCTCACGCTGGTGCATCCCTACGACGACGAGAAGATCATCGCGGGGCAGGGCACGTGCGGGCTGGAGATGCTCGCGGCGCACCCGGAGCTGGAGGTGCTCGTGGTCGCGATCGGCGGCGGCGGGCTGATCTCCGGCATTTCCATCGCGGCCAAGGCCATCAAGCCTTCCATCGAAGTCATCGGCGTGGAGATGGTGCGCTTCCCCGCGATGTACCACGCGATGAAGGGCACCACGCCCGAGTTCGCCGCTTCCACCATCGCCGAGGGCATCGCGGTGAAGGAGCCGGGACGGCTCACGCGCGAGATCATCGCCAGGAATGTGGCCGAAATCCTGCTCGTGGACGAGGGCGACATCGAGGAGGCCATCGTGATGCTCCTCGAGATCGAGAAGACGGTGGTGGAGGGCGCCGGCGCCGCGCCGCTGGCGGCCCTGCTGCGCAACCCCGAGCGCTTCCGCGGCCGCAAGGTGGGCCTGGTGCTGGGCGGCGGCAACATCGATCCGCTGATGCTCGCCGAGATCGTCGAGCGCGGCATGGTGCGCGCCGGGCGCCTCGCGCGCGTGCTGGTCGAGGTGCGCGACCTGCCGGGCGCGCTCGCCCGCGTCACCGCCTGCGTGGCCGAGCAGAACGCCAACATCGAGCAGGTCCACCACCAGCGCGCCTTCACCTCGCTCGCGGTGCAGAACGCGGAGGTGGACCTGGTGCTGAAGACCCGGAACCACGGGCATGTGGACCAGATCGTCGAGGCTCTCAAGCGCGCGGGCTTCAAGGCTCGCGCCCATCCGGTTGACTGAGGCCGCGAAACACGAGGACCACAGAGGAGCACAGAGGTCACAGAGGAAAACCGAGAGATGGTATTGATTCGGGACGGCGCGAAATGAGCACGCACATCCCTGGCCTTTCTCTGTGTTCTCTGTGGCTCATCTGTGTCCTCTGTGTTTCCGGCCTTAACACCAAGCGAAGCGGAAAGGTAAAGAATGAGCATCCAACGACACAACGTCGGCAAGCGGCTCTCCGAGATCGTGATCCACGGCAACACGGTCTACCTCGCGGGCGAGGTTCCCGACGACGGGACCAAGGACATCGGTGGGCAGACCGCGGAGGTGCTGGCGAAGATCGACAAGCTGCTGCACGTCGCGGGCACCGACAAGTCGCGCCTGCTCTCGGCGCAGATCTTCCTTACCGACATGGCCGACTTCGCCGGCATGAACGCGGTTTGGGAAAAGTGGGTCGTGCCGGGCCAGACGCCGGCGCGCGCCACCATCCAGGCGAAGCTCGCGAATCCGGCCTACAAGGTCGAGATCATGTGCGTCGCAGCCATATGAACAACATCCTCATCACCGGCGGCGGCGGCTTCATCGGCTCGCGGCTCGCCGCGGCGTTGAAGGCGAAGCATCCGGGCGCGCGCATCCGGCTCCTCGACGTGGCGTTTGCGCCCGCGCTTGGCAAGTCGTTCGAATGCGTCGCGGGCGACATCGCCGCGCCGGACGTCATCGCCAAGGCGCTGGGCAACGACACGGACACGGTCTTCCACCTCGCCTCGGTCGTGAGCGGTGGCGCGGAGGCCGATTTCGATCTCGGCTACCGCGTGAACCTCGACGGCATGCACGCGCTCCTCGAGGCGTGCCGCAAGCTCTCCGCGCCGCCGAAGTTCGTGTTCGCGAGCTCGGTGGCGGCCTTCGGCGGCGAGCTGCCGGACGTGCTCGACGATTCCACCACGCCCGCGCCGCAGACTTCCTACGGCACGCAGAAGGTGATCGGCGAATACCTCGTGGCCGACTTCACGCGCAAGGGCATGGTCGACGGACGCTCGATGCGGCTTCCCACCGTCGTCGTGCGCCCCGGCAAGCCCAACCTCGCCGCGTCGTCCTTCGCGAGCGGCATCATCCGCGAGCCGCTGGCGGGTGTGGTGAGCGAGTGCCCGGTGGCGGAGACCACGGGCGTGTGGATCCTATCGCCCCGCCGCGTGGTGGAGGCGTTCATCCACGCGCAGGAGCTGCCCGCGTCGGCGTGGCCCACCACGCGCGTCGTGAACCTGCCCGGCATCACGCTCTCGGTGCGCGAGATGATCGAGGCGATGGGTCGCGTCGCGGGACGGGAGGCCGCGCGGCGCGTGAAGTTCGTTCCCGACGCGCGCATCAACGGCATCGTGGAGACCTGGCCGGTGCGCTTCCGCACGGAGCGCGCGAACGCCATGGGCTTCAAGGCCGACCCGGACTTCGACTCCATCGTGCGCGACCACATCGAGAGCGAGAAGCGCGCGGCCATCGCGTGATCTCCTTCGTCGTCCCCGCCTACAACGAGGAGCGCTACCTCGGCCCCACGCTCGCGGCCATCCACGCGGCTGCGCAGGCCACGGGCGAGCCATACGAGATCGTGGTCGCCGACGACGCCTCGAGCGACGCCACCGCGGCCGTCGCGGAGCAGGCCAGCGCGCGCGTCGTGCGGGTGGAAAAGCGCCAGATCGCGGGCACGCGCAACGCCGGAGCCCGCGCGTGCACCGGCGAATACGTGCTCTTCGTCGACGCCGACACGCTGGTTAACGCGCCGCTCGTCGCCGAGGCGCTGGCGGCAATGCGCGGCGGCGCGGTCGGCGGCGGTGCGCGCGTGCGCATGGATCCGTCGCCGTTCTGGGCCAGCGCCTTCATGGCCGTGTTCAACCCGGTCTACTTCGGCCTCGCGCGCTTCGCCGCGGGCTGCTTCGTGTTCTGCACGCGCGCCGCGTTCGAGGCCGCGGGCGGCTTCGACGAGAGCTACTACGCGGGCGAGGAGATGATGTTCAGCAATGCGCTGAAGCGCCAGGGCCGCTTCGTGATCCTGCGGAGCTACGTGGTGAGCTCCTCGCGCAAGCTCGACCACCACACGCCGGGCGAGATGTTCTGGATGTTCGCGCGGCTGGCGGTGTCCGGCCCGGCGGCGCTGCGCAAGCGCGGGCCGCGCACCGCGTTCTGGTATCCCGACAAGCGCTAGGATCGATCAGCGCGGCACGCGCCCGCGCATCGGGTACGCCGGGTCGTTGTATCCGGGCGTCGAGGGATGCCCCGTCTTCACGAGCGAATCGACCAGCGCCTCGTCCTCGGCGTCGAACTTGCTGCCGAGCGCGGCCATGTAGTCGTTCCACTGCTCGAGCGTGCGCGGGCCGGCGATCACGCTGGTCACGAGCGAGTTGGCGAGCACCCAGTTGAACGCGAAGTGCCCCGGCGCCATGCCCTTCTTCGCGGCGTGGGCCTTGATCTTCTGCGCGATCTCGAGCGACTCGGCGCGGAACTCCGTCTCCAGGATGCGCTTGTCCTTGCGGCCGGCGCGCGTGTCGGCGGGAGGCGCGGCGCCGGGCGCGTACTTCCCGGTGAGCACACCGCGCGCGAGGGGGCTGTAGGGCACGACGCCGATGCCGTAGTGCGCACAGGCGGGGAGGATGTCGTTCTCGGGCTGCCGGTTCATCGCGTTGTAGTAGGGCTGGCAGGCAACGGGCTTGGGCGCGCCCAGCAGGCCGCACACGCGCATCGTCTCGGCGACGCGCCAGCCGCGGAAGTTGGAGATGCCGAAATGGCGCACCTTGCCCGCGCGGATGAGATCGGCCATCGCCTGCACCGTCTCCTCGAGCGGCGTGACCTCGACGTCCTTGTGCACGTAGTAGAGGTCGATGTAGTCGGTGCCGAGGCGCTCGAGGCTCTCCTCCACGGCCTGCATGATCCACTTGCGCCCGGTGCCGCGGCGGTTGGGGTCGGCGCCGTCGGGCGGCATGGGGTTGGCGACCTTGGTCGCGAGCACCCAGCGGTCGCGGTCGGCTGCGATGAGCTTGCCGGTGATGCGCTCGCTCTCGCCCTTGGCGTACTGGTCGGCGGTGTCGATGAAGTTGACGCCCGCCTCGCGCGCGGCGGCGACGATGCGCCCCGCTTCGGCCGCGTCGGTGCGGTCGCCGAACATCATGGTGCCGAGGCAGATGGGGGAGACGGCGAGCCCGCTCGCGCCGAGGTTGCGGTAATCCGAAGCTTTAACCATGGGAGAGTGCCTCCAGAAGGTGCAGCCCGGAGCGGATACCCGCGAGGTAGAGCGAGACCTTGGTCGATTCGTTGGGGGCGTGGTTGTTCTCGTCGTAGGGCGCGAGCGGTACCACGATGGAGGGCAGGCCCAGGAGCCGCGTGAACACGAAGTCGGGCGTGGTCCCGCCCAACGACGGCACCACGAGCACCTTCTTGCCGAAGCCCTTCTCGACCGCGGCCTTCACCATCGGCACCATCGGGTGGTCGAGCGGCGTGCGCGATGCGGGCGTGGCCTTGATGCCGCGGATCTCGATGCCGTGGTAGCCGCGGTCCCGCGCGAGCTTGCGGAACGCCTCGAGCACCGCTTGCGGATCCTGCCCGCCCACCAGCCGCACGTCGGCCTTGGCGAGCGCCTCCTTGTAGATGATGGTCTTCTGCCCGCTGCCGGTGTAGCCCGACGCGAAGCCGGAGACGTTGAACGCGGGCCGGAGCATCAGGCGCTCATGGAAGAGCGCGTCGTCGCTTCCGGTAGTCGGCTCCACGCCCACGCTGTCCCTGAAGCCCGCATGGTCCACCGTGAGCGCGCGCACGGCGGCGAGATCGGCGGGCGCCACCTTCACCTCCGCGTAGCCCGCGCCCGGCACCGTGAGCCTGCCTTCGCGATCCACCGCTTCGGCGAGGAAATGGATCAAGTCGAGCGTGGGATTGGGCGCCACGCCGCCGAAGTTGCCCGAGTGCAGGTTGCGCTTGGCGCCCTTCGAGGTGAACTCGAGCCCGAGGTTGCCGCGCACGCCCATCAGCAGCACCGGCTGGTCGTTGGGGAACATCGGGCCGTCGGAGTACACGCAAAGGTCGGCCTTCAGGCGTTCGCGGTTGGCTTCGATGAATTTCGGCAGTGGCACGCTGCCGGTCTCC
The DNA here is from genome assembly GCA_963827425.1 of uncultured beta proteobacterium. Classification (GTDB taxonomy): domain Bacteria; phylum Pseudomonadota; class Gammaproteobacteria; order Burkholderiales; family Usitatibacteraceae; genus Usitatibacter. The sequence continues at coordinate 329,794 of CAWHAQ010000005.1, forward strand.
TCGTCGCCTTCGAGGATCACCTTCACGCGGATCGGGCAGCTCGCCGTGCAGCTCGCGCCAGAGCGCGATGGCGTTCAGCATCGCGAGGTGCTGGCCCTTGTTGTCGCCGGTGCCGCGGCCCCACACGCGGTCGCCATCCACCACCGGCTCGAACGGCTTCGTGCGCCAGCCCTCCTGCTTCTCGTCGGCGGGATAGACGTCGTAGTGGCCATACAACAGCCAGGTGAACTTCGCGTTCTTCGGGCCCGCCTCGGCATAGACGATGGGATGGCTCGTGGTGGGATGCACCTCGACCGCGAAGCCCCAGCCCTCGAGGCGCTTCTTGAGGAACCCCACCTGGTCGTCGATGCCCTCGCCGGTGAGGCTCACCGAGGCGATGCGCACGGACTCGAGGAGGGTGCGGACGAGCGCGTCGGAGCGCTCGCGGACGGCGGATTCGAACATGGCGATCCCGGGCAGGGGCCGAAACGCGCCCATTCTACGGCAGCTCCGATTTCACCCAGCGCAACCTTACTTCAGGTAAGTGCGGCTTTGGCGGAGTACGCTCGGCGCCCCCCAACCCGTTACAAGGAGGGTTCCACATGAACAGGTCCTGGAAGGTCGGTAGCGCGCTGGCCGCTGTGACGCTGGTGGCCGCGTGTGGTGGCACTGATTCGGGGACGCCGGAGCAGAACGATGCCGCGGGCAATGTCGTGGTGCCCAGCCTCGGTGCGGGCAAGTCTTTTTCCTTTGACCTCGGCACGGTGGTGAACGGCAAGTATTACCTCACCGACCGCACCAACAAGTCGGTGGACGTGGTGGACGTGAACAGCCTCGCGTTCTCGCAGATCAAGGGCACCGGGTCGCTCGCCTTCGCCGGCGCCTTCGCCGACAACGGCATCTCGGGCCCCGATGGCATCAACGGCATTCCGGGTACCACCCTGCTCTACGTGGGCGACGTGAACAACGTGCGCGTCGTCGACGCCGCGAGCGGCACGGTGCAGTCGACCATCAGCACGGGCAACTTCGGGGTCCGCGCGGACGAAGGCTGCGTGGACCCGGACCACAACCTGTACATGATCGCCACACCCGATGCGGCAACGCCCTATGCGTCCATCATCTCCATTCCCACGCAGACGGTGATCGCGACCATCCGCTGGATCGACACAGATGGCAACCCGGCCGGCGGCAACGAGCAGTGCCAGTACGACCACGCGAGCCAGAGCTTCCTGGTGAACAACGACACCACCATCGCGAACCCGCACGGTGAGGTCGACGTCATCCCGGCGGCGTCCATCATGTCCCTTCCGCCGGGCACCACGTCCAACGTGTTCTCGCTCGCGAACGTGAAGCGCTTCCCGCTCGGCAACTGCGATCCCACGGGGCTCGCCCTCGGGCCCGGCGCCGAGATGGCGGCGGAATGCCGGCAGGGCGACGCGGGCTCGGCGCTCACGACGCTGATCCTGGACCGCAACACCGGGGCGATCGCCGCCACGGTGCCGGTCGGCGGCGGCGACCAGGTGGCCTACGACGCGCGGACCAATCGTTATTACGTGGCCGCGAGCCGCTGGCACGCCTCGGGCAAGAACGAGCAGGGCGGCGGATGCACGGCCACGAACCTGTGCACGCCCAAGCTCTTCGTGATCGATGCCGCGAGCCACGCCGTGGTCAGCAGCTTCGACACCGGCAACAACGCGCACTCGGTCGCGGTAGATCCCTTGAGCGGCCAGGTGTTCGTGCCGTACTCGTCGGCCACCAACCCGGCCGGCTGCGGCACCTGCACGGCGAAGGGATTCATCAACGGCGGAATCTCGGTGTTCGCGCTGTAGGGGATCGGCGGGACGGCGTTGCAACGCGGCGCTGTCATGGAGGTCCAACCGGTTTTCCCGGAGGGGCCTCCATGCGCTTCCACAACAAGGTCGTCCTCGTCACCGGCGCCGGCTCGGGCATAGGCGAAGCCACGGCACGGCGTTTCTCGGAGGAGGGCGCCGCGGTCGTGCTGGTCGGGCGCCACCGCGCCAACATCGCGAAAGTCGCGAAGGATTTGCCGCCCGAGCGCACGCGCTTGCGCGTGGCGGACGTCGCGAAGTACGGCGAGGTGGAAGCCGCGGTGAAGCTCGCGGTGAAGACCTTCGGCGCGCTCGACGTGCTGGTGAACAACGCCGGCATCTTCAAGGGCAGCACGGTGACGAAGACCACGCCCGCCGAGTGGCAGGCCGTGATGGACACGAACGCCGGCGGCGTCTTCAACGGCTGCCGTGCCGCGCTGCCCTATCTCATCAAGACGCGCGGCTCCATCATCAACACCGCCTCGGTCTCGGGCCTCGGCGGCGACTGGGCGATGGCCGCCTACGACGCCTCCAAGGGCGCGATCGTGAACCTCACGCGCGCCATCGCCATGGACTACGCGCGCCAGGGCGTGCGCGTGAACTCGGTGTGCCCGAGCTTCACGCTCACCAACATGACCAAGGGGATGGCGAAGAGCAAGAAACTGGTGGCGAAGTTCATGGAGCGCATGCCGCTCGGCCGCATCGCGATGCCCGACGACATCGCGCCGGTGATCGCCTTCCTCGCGAGCGACGATGCGCGCTTCGTCACGGGGGTGAACCTGCCCGTGGACGGCGGGGTCACCGCGTCGAACGGCCAGCCCAAAATGGTAGGATGATGCGATGAACCCCGGGGAACTCCGGAGATGCAAACCTTGGCGAGGAGCGTGCATCGCGCTGCTCTTGCTCGCCTCGTGCTCGGGCAGCGGTTCCAGCGATCAACCGCCCCAGCAGCCGCTTTTCCTCGAACGTTTTGCCACCGCGCTGAACCCGCGCATCGCGTTCGACGCGAATGGTGTTCTCTATGCGACCGTGACGCAGCCGACGGTGGACGGCGGCGGGAAGGTGATAGCGGGCCTCTTCAGCTTTTCGGCTGACGGCCAGCCCTCCGATCGCTCCGTGTCCATCACCGACCCGGGTGGCCTGACCTCCGATGGGAAGGATTTGTACTTCAGCGAGGCGGTCAGCTGCTTGATGCACTTCTGCGACGCGAACGCGGGCCGGGTGGCGCCGGACGGCACCGTCAAGCGGATCGCCATCGCCGGCACCCCATTCAACGGTGGACCAACTGCTCCGGGCCAACCTGCAGGAATAGCCGTCGACACCGCGGGCAGCATCTACATCGCGGACCGCGCGGACGAAGTCATTCGCAAGATCGCTCCCGATGGCGTCCAGACGGACCTCGCGGGCGACGGGCAGGTGGGCTGCGCGCAAGTCGATGGCAAGGGCGACCAGGCCAGGTTCTGCCTTCCGGAGGGCCTGGCCATCGATGCCGCGGGCAACCTGTACGTGGCGGACCGCGGGGCAAACACGATTCGCAAGGTCACGCCGGACGGCAATGTGACGACCATCGCCGGCGTCGCGTTCGTGGCGGGCAGCATGGACGGGCCGGCGGCTTCCGCCACCTTCAACGACCCGAATCAGGTTGCCCTCGACGGGCAGGGCAACCTGTACGTCGCGGATAGCGGCAACGCGCTCATCCGGCGCATCTCGACGTCAGGAAATGTGACGACGTTCGCTGGAACCCGGGGGCTTCAGGGCTTCGCGCCCGGCCCGCTTCCCGGCACGCTCGATCCTCCGACCGGCATCGCGATCCACGGCAACGACCTGTACTTCGCGATGCCGAGCGCTATCGGCCGCGTTCGGAACATCAACGGGAGCTGAGCAGCGGGCGGGTAGCAGCTACGGCTTGTTCGGCTGTCGAGGCAGGACTTGTTCACGCGACGCCGCAGGGGGCGCGGAGCAATCTCGCGCGGCACGGATGTCTTCTCCTCCGTCGTCGACAAGGAGCCCCCTCATGCGCACGATCGCCCCCGGTCTCGCCCTGGTCCTCGTTTGTCTCGGTGGCTGTTCCTCCTTCTCCACCAACTCCAGCGACAACCCGCCGCTCACCGGCGGCTGGATCTGCTGCGAGCATTCCAACGGCTGCACGTCGGGGCCGGTTGCGGATCAACAGCGCGCGATCGACGCCTGCACGCGGACCGGCGGCAAGGCCTTCGCGCGGCCCCCGAAGCTCGAGTGCGACAGGGAGAACAAGTGCGTGTAGCTGCTTGACCCCGGTCCTCCCCCACGGGGGAGCGAGACGCCTCAGGCGAACGCCGCCTTGAGCTCCTCGTAGCGCTTCTTCACCGCGGCCGGGATGCGGTCGGCGAGCTTCTGCACCAGCTCGCCGTGCAGCTTCATCTCCTCGCCCCACTGGCCGCGCTCCACGTGCGTGGCGGCCGCGAGCTTCTCGGAGCCGAAGGCATCCAGGCCCTGCATGTCGAGGCGGTCGGGGACATTGCCGAGCGGCGTCTGCGTGGCGCTCGCCTTGCCTTCCACGCGCTCGACGATCCACTTCAGCACGCGCATGTTCTCGCCGTAGCCCGGCCAGATGAACTTGCCGTTGGCGTCCTTGCGGAACCAGTTCACGAGGTAGATGCGGGGCGCGCTCTTGATCGACTGGCCGAGCTTCAGCCAGTGCGAGAAGTAGTCCGACATGTTGTAGCCGCAGAAGGCGATCATCGCGAACGGATCGCGGCGCACCACGCCCACCTGGCCCGCGATGGCTGCCGTGGTCTCGGAGCCCAGCGTGGCGGCCATGTACACGCCGTCGCTCCAGGTCTTCGCCTCGGTGACCAGCGGCACGGTGCTCGAGCGCCGTCCGCCGAAGATGAACGCGTCCACCGGCACGCCGGCGGGATCGTCCCAATGCGAGTCGAGCGACGGCACGCGCGTCATGGCCACCGTGAAGCGCGCGTTGGGATGCGCGGCGGGCCGCCCGCAGCCCGGAACCCATTCCTCGTTGGTCCAGTCGACGAGCTTGGGCGGCGGATCGCGCGTCTGTCCTTCCCACCACACGTCGCCCTCGGGCGTGAGCGCCACGTTCGTGAAGATCGTGTCGCGCTTGATCGCGTCCATGCAGTTCGGGTTGGTGTCGTAGCTGGTGCCGGGCGCCACGCCGAACATGCCGGCTTCGGGGTTGATCGCGCGCAGCTTGCCTTCCTTGTCCGGCTTGATCCAGGCGATGTCGTCGCCGACGGTGGTCACCTTCCAGCCCTTGAACGCCGGCGGCGGGATCAGCATCGCGAAGTTGGTCTTGCCGCACGCGCTCGGGAAGGCGGCGGTGATGTAGTGCTTCTTCCCCTCGGGCGACTCGACGCCGAGGATCAGCATGTGCTCGGCGAGCCAGCCCTGCTCGCGGCCCATCACGGAGGCGATGCGAAGCGCCAGGCACTTCTTGCCCAGCAGCGCGTTGCCGCCGTAGCCCGAGCCGAAGGACATGATCTCCTTGGTCTCGGGGAAGTGCACGATGTACTTGTGGTCCTTGTTGCACGGCCAGGAAACGTCCTTCTGGCCCGCGGCGAGGGGTGCCCCGACCGAGTGCAGGCAGGGGACGAAGTCGCCGTCGCCCAGCACGTCCAGCACCTTCCGGCCCATGCGCGTCATGAGCTTCATGTTCACCGCGACGTAGGGCGAGTCGGAGATCTCGACACCGATGTGCGCGATGGGCGAGCCCAGCGGGCCCATGCTGAACGGCACCACGTACATCGTGCGCCCGCGCATGGAGCCCTTGAAGAGGCCCTTCAGCGTGGCTCGCATCTCGGTGGGGTCGACCCAGTTGTTGGTGGGCCCGGCCTCTTCCTGCGTCTTCGAGCAGATGAAGGTGCGGTTCTCCACGCGCGCGACGTCGGAAGGATCCGAGCGCGCGAGGTACGAGTTCGGCCGCAGCTTGTCGTTCAGCTTCACGAACGTGCCCGCGGCGACGAGCTCCGCGGACAGGCGGTCGTATTCCTGGTCCGACCCGTCGCACCAGTAGATGCGCTCGGGCTGCGTCAGGGCCGCCACTTCCTCGACCCACTTGAGGAGCCGGGGGTTGCGGGTGGGCGCGGCGCCCTCGATGGGCGCGGCTTGTGCATGCATTTGCGACTCCTCCGACTTGGCCGGCTTGGAACGGTCCTGCCGGCCTTGGAAAACGCCGATTATCGCCCCGAAACGCCCCGCGGACCACCGTCCCACGGAGCAGAACGGACGTTACTCCCGGTACATGTCACTTTCCGTACGCGCGCAGCCTCTCGGCCATGCGCGACATTTCGACCTCGTCGGGCAGCGCCGGTTCTCCACGCCCCCAGCGTACGGCCCCGGTCAGGTGAGATAGGCCTTGCTTTCCTGCTTGCGCGGCCAGAACGCGAGCAACTCCCGTTCCAGCGCGCGGGCCACGCCCAGCTCGGTGATGATGCCGGTGACGAGCGAGGCGGGCGTCACGTCGAAGGCGGGGTTGGCGACCGCCGTGGCCGCGGGCGCGATCGTCACCTGCGAGAAGCGGCCCTCGGGATCGATGCCGCGCACGATGCGCACCTCGTCCGCCGGGCGCTCCTCGATGGGGATCTCGGCGATGGCGTCGTCGATGCCCCAGTCGATGGTGGGCGTGGGCACCGCCGCGTAGAAGGGGACGTTGTTGGCGCGGGCGGCGAGCGCCTTCAGGTACGTGCCGATCTTGTTGCACACGTCGCCGCGGCGCGACACGCGGTCGGCGCCGACCAGCACCATGTCCACCTGGCCGCGCTGCATCAGGTGGCCGCCGGCGTTGTCGGTGACCAGCGTGTGCGGCACGCCGTGCTGCGCGAGCTCCCACGCGGTGAGCAGGCCCTGGTTGCGCGGCCGGGTCTCGTCAACCCACACGTGCACCGGAATGCCGCGGTCGTGCGCCATGAAGATGGGCGCGGTGACCGTGCCCCAGTCCACCGTGGCGATCCAGCCCGCATTGCAGTGCGTGAGGATGTTGAGCGTGCGCTTGCGCGCGGCGTATTCGCGCTCGAGGATCGCGAGCCCGTTGCGGCCGATGGCCTCGTTCAGCGCCACATCCTCGTCCGCGATGGCCTGCGCTTCGGCCCACGCGGCGCGCGCGCGCTCGGCGGGCGGCAGGGGCGCCAGGCGCTCGCGCATGCGCCCGATGGCCCAGGCCAGGTTCACCGCCGTGGGGCGCGTGGCGCGCAGTTGCGTGGAGGCGCGGGAGATGGAGTCGTCGGAAGGGTCGCGCACCACGGCGAGCGCCAGCCCAAACGCGGCGGCTACGCCGATCAACGGCGCCCCGCGCACGCGCATGGACGTGATCGCTTCCGCCATCGCGTCCACCGAGGCGATGGTGCGGGTCTCGAAGACGTGCGGCAGCCGCGCCTGGTCGATGATCTGGACCGCCAGGCCGTTGGGGTCGGCCCAGAGGCTGCGGTAGTGGCGGTCGCCCACTCTCATGGTGCAATTTTACCCCGTTCTCGCGCGGTATCGATTCCGGTAGAATTCACTTTTCCAGCACGGGACACGCTATGACCAAGTACGTCTTCGTGACCGGTGGCGTCGTAAGCAGCCTCGGCAAGGGCATCGCCGCCGCCTCCCTCGCCGCGATCCTCGAATCGCGCAAGATCAAAGTCTCCCTCGTTAAGCTGGACCCCTACATCAACGTCGATCCCGGGACCATGTCGCCGTTCCAGCACGGCGAGGTGTTCGTGACGGAGGACGGCGCGGAGACGGACCTGGACCTCGGCCACTACGAGCGCTTCGTATCCTCGCGCATGAGCAAGGCCAACAACTTCACCACCGGCCAGATCTACGAGCGCGTGATCAACAAGGAGCGCCGCGGCGACTACCTGGGCGGCACTGTTCAGGTCATTCCGCACATCACCGACGAGATCAAGGCCTCGGTGAAGGCCGCATGCCGGGACGCAGAGGTGGGCATCATCGAGATCGGCGGCACCGTGGGCGACATCGAGTCGCTGCCGTTCCTCGAGGCCATCCGCCAGATGGGCATCGAGGAGGGCCGTACCAACACCTGCTACATCCACCTGACGCTCGTGCCGCACCTGGCCAGCGTGGGCGAGATCAAGACCAAGCCCACGCAGCACAGCGTGAAGGAGCTGCGCGGCATCGGCATCCAGCCCGACATCGTGATGTGCCGCTCGGAAGTGCCGATCCCCGAGGAGGAGCGCCGCAAGATCGCGCTCTTCACCAACGTGGACGTGCGCTCGGTGATCTCCGCCTACGACATGGATTCGATCTACAAGATTCCCGTGGCGCTGCACAAGCAGGGGCTGGACGAGATCGTGTGCCGCAAGCTCGACCTCGCGGCCTATCCCGCCGACCTCACCGCCTGGGAAAACATCGTCGAGGCGCTGGAGAACCCCGAGCACGAGGTGGACATCGCGATGGTCGGCAAGTACGTCGACCTCCAGGATTCGTACAAGTCGCTCTCGGAAGCGCTGGTGCACGCGGGCATCCACACGCGCACCAAGGTCAACATCCATTACGTGGATTCGGAGCAGATCGAGGCGAAGGGCGTGGAGACGCTGAAGGACATGGACGCGGTGCTGGTCCCCGGCGGCTTCGGCAAGCGCGGCATCGAGGGCAAGATCGCCGCGGTGAAGTACGCGCGCGAGAACAAGGTTCCCTACCTGGGCATCTGCCTGGGCATGCAGATCGCCGCCATCGAGATCGCGCGCGACAAGTGCGGGCTTGTCGGCGCCAACTCCACCGAGTTCGATCCCGACACGACGCATCCCGTGATCGCCCTCATCACCGAGTGGCAGGACAAGGACGGCAAGGTGGAGCGCCGCGACGAGAAGTCGAACCTGGGCGGCACCATGCGCCTGGGCGCCCAGCAGGCCATCGTGAAGAAGGGCACGCTCGCCCACCGCATCTACGGGAAGGAAATCGTGGCCGAGCGCCACCGCCACCGCTACGAGGTCAACAACCACTACATCCCGCGGCTCGAGGCGGCGGGGCTGCACATCAGCGCGAAGACGAAGGCCGAGGATCTGACGGAGATCGCGGAGCTCGCCGACCACCCGTGGTTCGTGGGCGTGCAGTACCACCCGGAGTTCACCTCCACGCCGCGCGCCGGGCACCCGCTGTTCAAGTCGTTCATCAAGGCGGCGCTGGAACAACACAAGGTGCGCGTGCCCGAGCCGGGACTGAAGGTCATCGGCGGCTCCGCCGCTTGAGTTAAAGCCGGGAAAAGCCGAGGACACAGAGGGACCGAGGGCACCGAGAACAGCCTTGGATATTGGATCGCGCCCAAGTCGAGTGCATGGGATGACGAATGGTTTTTCTCCGTGTTCTCTGCTCCTCTGTGTCCTCGGCTTTTCCCGGCTTCAATGTTCTAAGGAAAAGTAATGAAGCTGTGTGGCTTTGAAGCCGGCCTGGACAAGCCCTTCTTCCTCATCGCCGGTCCCTGCGTCGTCGAGAGCGAGCAGCTCCAGATGGACGTGGCGGGCCAGCTGAAGGAGATGACGGCGGCGCTCGCCATCCCCTTCATCTTCAAGTCGTCGTACGACAAGGCCAACCGCAGCTCGGGCAAGTCGTTCCGCGGGCCGGGGATGGAGAAGGGCCTCGAGATCCTCGCCAAGGTGCGCAAGGAGATCGGCGTGCCCGTGCTCACGGACGTGCACACGGAGGACGAGGTGCCGGTGGTCGCACGCATCGTCGACGTGCTGCAGACGCCCGCGTTCCTCTGCCGGCAGACGGATTTCATCCATGCGGTGGCCTCGGCCGGCAAGCCGGTGAACATCAAGAAGGGCCAGTTCCTGGCGCCTTCGGACATGAAGAACGTGGTGGACAAGGCGCGAGCCGCGAGCGGCGCGGACAACATCATGGTCTGCGAGCGCGGCGCTTCGTTCGGGTACAACAACCTCGTCTCCGACATGCGTTCGCTCGCGATCATGCGCGACACCGGCTGCCCGGTGGTGTTCGATGCGACGCACTCGGTGCAGCTTCCCGGCGGCCAGGGCACCTCGTCGGGTGGCCAGCGCGAATTCGTGCCGGTGCTCGCGCGCGCCGCGGTCGCCACCGGTGTGGCGGGGGTCTTCATGGAAACGCACCCCGATCCCGCCAAGGCCCTCTCCGATGGTCCCAACGCGTGGCCTCTCGCCCGCATGAAGGAGCTGCTCGCGGTCCTGAAGGACCTCGACACGCTGGTCAAGAAGCGCGGCTTCGCCGAAGCCACCGTCTGAACGGCAAGAAGAAGGGAAGGGCCATGGAACGCATCGCATTGCTACTCGCGCTGTTCGTTGCCGGCTGTGCGTCCGTCGGCAAGGACGATCGCGGCATCGAGAAGATCGACCATGTCGTGGTGCTGTTCCAGGAGAACTGGAGCTTCGACGGGCTGCTCGGCAATTTCCCCGGCGCCAACGGACTTGCGAACGCGGGCGCGGCGGCGACCCAGGTGGACAAGGCGGGCAACGCCTACGCGACCCTGCCGCCTTCGATCGGCACGGACGGCAAGCCGGATCCGCGCATTCCCGCGAACCTCCCCAACGGCCCGTTCGACCTCGCGCGGTACGTGCCTCCGGACAGCAAGGCCGGCAACCCGATCCACCAGTTCTACCAGAACCAGCTCCAGATCGACGGCGGCAAGAACGACCGTTTCGTCGCGTGGACGAACGTGGGCGGGCTGGTGATGAGCTACTACGACGCAAGCGGCTACCCGCTGGGCAAGCTCGCCAAGCAGTACACGCTCGCCGACAACTTCTTCATGGGCGCCTTCGGCGGCTCGTTCCTCAACCACTTCTGGCTGGTGTGCGCGTGCACGCCCGAGTGGAAGGAAGCGCCGCCAGAAATCCGCGCGGTGCTGGACGACAAGGGCATCCTCGTGGAGGACGGCCAGGTCACGCCGGACGGTTACGCCGTCAACACCAGCTACTCGGTGAACGCGCCGCATCCGACCAAGGGCGGCGCCGCCAAGCACCTCATGCCCAGCCAGACGCTGCCCACCATCGGCGACCGGCTCTCGGAGAAGGGCCTCACGTGGGCGTGGTACGGCGGCGGCTGGAACGACGCGCTCGCGGGTCATCCGCACCCCGTGTTCCAGTTCCACCACCAGCCGTTCATGTACTTCAAGTCGTTCGCCGACGGTACGCAGGCGAAGAAAGAGCACCTGCGGGACGAGGACGATTTCTGGAAGGCCATCCGCGAAGGCAATCTTCCCGCGGTGGCGTTCGTGAAGCCCATCGGGCCGTTGAACGAGCATCCCGGTTATGCGGACCTCGAGTCGGGCCAGGACCACATCGCGAAGATGGTGGCGGCGATCCAGGCGAGCCCGCAGTGGAAGAGCACCGTCATCATCGTCACCTACGACGAGAACGGCGGGCGCTGGGACCACGTGGCGCCGCCGAAGGTCGACCGCTGGGGCCCGGGCTCGCGCGTTCCCGCGGTGATCATCTCGCCGTATGCCAAGCGCGGCTATATCGACCACACCGAGTACGACACGACCTCGATCCTGCGCTTCATCGAGAAACGCTGGAACCTCGCGCCGCTCGGCACCCGCGACGCCGCGGCCAACGACCTCACCGGTGCGTTCGACTTCGGCTCCGCGCCCGCGCCCGCGCCCGCTCCGATGGGTGGCATGTAGCCCCGCTCGTGCGCATCCTCGTCCTCGGCGCCGGCGGCATCGGCGGCTACTTCGGCGGGCGCCTCGCGGAATCGGGCGCCGACGTCACGTTCCACGTGCGCCCGAAGCGGCGCGAGCAGCTCGCGCGCGACGGGCTCGTGATCGAAAGCCCGGCCGGCAACGCGAAGCTCGACGTGCGCACAGTGCTCGCCGAGGAGCTGCGGCCCGAGTACGACGTGGTCCTCCTCACCTGCAAGGCCTACGACCTCGCAAGCGCCATGGACGCGATCGCCCCGGCGATGCACGGACGCGAGGCGCCGGAGGCCGCGCATCCGTGCAGCGTGGTGCCGATGCTGAACGGCCTCGCCCACTTCGCGCACCTGGATGCCCGCTTCGGCAGTGCCAACGTGATGGGCGGCACGGCGCAGATCAACGCCACGCTGAACCGCGACGGCACGGTGGTCCACGGGGACAGCCTCCAGCGCATCCTCTTCGGCGAGCGCGACCGCTCGAAGTCCGCGCGCGGCGAGGCGCTGGCCGCGGCCTTCGCGCGCAGCAAGGTCGACTGGAAGCTCTCCGAGGACATCGGGCAGGACCTGTGGGAGAAGCTCGTCTTCCTGTGCGCGCTCGCCGCCACCACGTGCCTCTTCCGCGGCAACGTGCGCGAGATCGTGGCGGCTCCCGGAGGGCGCGAGGCGATGCTGCGCGCCATCGAGGTCAACGCCGAGATCGCGCGCCGCGAGGGCCATCCGCCGCGCGCGCAGATGCTCGAGGCCGGCCGTAAGCGCCTCACCGATCCCGAGGGCCTGTGGAGTGCCTCGATGCTGCGCGACCTCGAATCCGGCGGCCAGGTCGAAGCCGACCACATCGTGGGCTGGATGCTCGAGCGCGCCCGCGCCCACGGCGTCGACGACACGCTGCTTTCGCTCGCCTATACCCACCTCAAGACCTACGAGGCGCGCCGCACCGCGGGACGCCTGGTTTAGCCCGGCGGGGCCACGGCACTTCACGGTCCTGCAACATCCGGGAGCGATACTCCGGTCATGCGGAAGAACAAGCCGAAGCGCCCATGAGGCGCGCCGTATTCCTGGACAACGACGGCGCGCTGATCGAGACTGCGGCCGGACACGCGCGGCACGGGCGCATCCGCCTGCGCCCGCACGCCGTCGATGCCCTCCTGCTGCTCGTGGGCCTGGGCTATGCGCCCATCGTGGTGAGCAACCAGCCGGGCGTGGCGTTAGGCCATTTCCCGCATGGCGCCCTCGCGGCGGTGGGCGAGCACCTGGACGACCTCTTCCTCGCGCACGGCCTGAAGCTCGCCGCCTGCTATTGGTGCCCGCACCATCCCGAGGGCACCGTGGCCGACTACGCTCTCGCCTGCTCGTGCCGCAAGCCGAGGGCTGGACTCCTGCACGCCGCGGCCGCCGAGCACGCGCTCGACCTCGAAGCCTCGTGGATGATCGGCGGCGCGCTGGATGACGTCGAGGCCGGACGGCGCGCCGGCTGCCGCACGGTGCTGCTCGGGTCGCACGCGGCCGATCCCGCGCCGCTGCGCCGTCCCCACGCCGTGGCGAGCGACCTGCTGGATGCGGCCGAGGCGATCCTGCGCGCCGAGCCTACGGCTGCCGCGCTTGCGCCACAAGGCACGCCAGCACGGCTTTCGCTGGCTCGCTGAGCTCCAGTCCCGCGTCGTCCGTGCCGAGGAAATGGCGTCCGAAGGCCGCGGCCGCCGCGCGCATGTCGGTGACGTCGTAGCCCAGCGCCTGGAGGGCGAGCGCGGTGTCGAATCCCGCGGGCGCTTCGGCGGGCGGCGCCTCGCACCACAGGCCGTATCCATGGTCCGCGAGCGTCTTCCACGGGAAGTACTTGCTCGGATCGACCTTGCGGCCCGGCGCCACGTCGCCATGGCCGAGGAAGTTGCCGCGCGGTATGTGCCAGCGCGACTGGATGTCGTCGAGCAGCTTGAGGAGGGCGGCGATCTGCGCATCGCGCGAAGGGCTCCGCGCCGTCGTTGTCCAGCTCGATGCCGATCGACGAAGAGTTCACGTCCGCATCGCCGCCCCAGCGCGACGTGCCCGCATGCCACGCGCGCTTGCGCTCGTCCACGAGCTGGTAGATGCGCCCGTCGCGCCCGACGAGGTAATGCGCGCTCACCTCACGCCTGGGGTCGGTGAGGACGGCCAGCGCCTGCTCCGCCGTGTCGTTGCTCGTGTGGTGGATGACCACGAACGTCGGCCGGCGGTCGTCGAAGTTGGGCGACGGAAGCCAGGTTGACGACGGCGCTCCGATGCGCGTGGGCGCGGTTGCGCAGGCAGCGAGGAGGAGGGCGGCCGTGACCGCGAGGTGATGGCGGGGCATTGGGACATTATCCCGATTCGCGTAAATGTGGCGAGAGGCGATATGCACGGCGGGATGTTTTGCCGGTCGCCTTGCAGCGCTGTGCAAGTGCCGTGGATTCAGGCGCCTGCGTTGACCGACTCGCGCCCATGGGCTCAGAATTGCCGGTGTTATCAATCAAGGCGCCAATGGTGTTCGTCGTGCTTATCGGCATGCCGGATAACAAGGCTGCGCCCTAATACAAGTTAGGTTTCACTGTGCAGAGAACACCAGCGCGGCTTGCTAAGCGAATGGCACCTCTCTCGGGCACCGGGATCCACAAAGTCATGCGCGGTCTCTTTCCCCGACGCAATGACTATGGCGATGCGTCCTTCGAAGAGCTAGTACCGGAACTCGCGAGATTCGGCGTGCGTACCGTGGGAGGTTTCGAGCGCCTGATGAAGAAGCATCGAAAGCAGCTCCTCGAAATCGATCACTCGCCCATGGATGAGTGGCACCTAAAATACTACGCCACGGAATTTGGCGCCGACGTAAAGGATGCGCTTCGGCGACACTATTGGTTCGCCTACCCAGCGCTGGTCCGAACTGCCGCTGAGCTCGAGTGGGGCGAGGCAGCCGCGATCCAGGAGAAGCAGTGAAACCTAACAACGCGTTGGAGCGGACCGTGGACTGTCGTGGTCCGCACCCTGGTTGCCAGCGGGTGCTGGCTGGCTCAGTGCGGCAAGCGGCATCGTGGTCGGCCGCTCAACGCAGCCGTTAGGTTTCACTAATGATCAGTGGGGAAGTTTCGGAAGCAGAGTACATTGCGGCTCATCACGTTCATCGCCGCAAAGTTGCAATCGGCATGAACGTGACCATGCTCGTACTTCTCGCAACCAGCGTCATCGTTTTCGTTGCTGCATCAGAGAAGTGGGGAATGATTTTGGGCGGCGGAGCAATTGGCGGCCTAGTCGGTGAACTGGTTCAGAGCCGCGTCTTACTACCAAGAAGGCTTCGGAAGCTGTATGCCCAAATCAAGGGGCGCACCGAACTCACCTACTCATGGAACGACGAAGGGCTATCTCTGAGCAGTGCACATGGCAATGCTGAACGACTATGGGGAGACTTTCGGAAAGCGCGCGAAAATAGAGACGTCATCCTCCTTTATTACAATGACGCGATATTCGAAATCCTGTCTAAGAGGTGGTTTCGTGATTCCGCCCAAATGAACGAGTTTCGCAGTCATCTGAAATTCGTAAAGTGAAACCTAACAACGCGTTGGAGCGGACCGTGGACTATCGTGGGCCGCACCCTGGTTGCCAACAGGCTGTTGGCTGGCTCTGCATGCGGCAAGCGGCAGTCGTGGCCGGCCGCTCAACGCAGTCGTTAGGCCTCATGACGTCCGATCAGCCAAGGGACATCGTCGAGTTCTCGGTCTGATCCGAGCCCGCGAGTCGGAGTTGGCGGCTGCAAAGAACGGCGATGAAGCCTAACGACGCGTTGGAGCCGACCGCAGAACGGTGGTGGACCGCGTCTGGCCGCGGGTGGGCCGGGTCGCCGGCCGCTTAACTCTGTCATAGAGAGATTTGAAATCCGCCGTGCAAGATGTGATCCTCATTTCCGGAGTGCCTGGGAGCGGGAAAAGTACCCTCGGCAGGTCACTTAGCGCGGCATTGGGTGTTCCTTACCTCGACAAGGATGAAATACTCGAGCGGTTGTTCGAGATTCGAGGGGTCGGTGACGCAGCGTGGCGGCAAGAGCTGAGCCGTGCCAGCGACAAGGAGCTCATAAGGTCCGTTCAAGCCTCCGACGGCGTCGTGGTGTCGTCGCTCTGGAAGGGGCCTGGTGCCTCAGCTGCATCGGGAACGGCCATCGACTGGCTCGCGGATCTCGACCGGCCCGTCGTGGAGGTTTTCTGTTCTTGCGACGCCGAAACGGCGGCGAGCCGGTTCAATTCCAGGAAGCGGCATCCTGGGCATCTCGATGCATTGCGGTCATTCCAGCAACTCCTCGAGCAACTTCACCATCTGGCAGAAGCCGGTCCGCTGCGCGTCGGCGGGTTGATCGTGGTCGATACGCGAACGGAGCCAAATATTGATGACGTCGTTAGGAGAGTTCGCGCAAAGGTCGAGGAAATCAATGCTCGTCGCGTGACGCACCGGGACGCTCCCGTACAAATTGAGCCGTACGACGCCGCATGGCCCGCAGCGTTCATCGCGGAGCGGGAATTGCTTGCTCCCGTTCTGTCACGGTGGCTTGCAGGTCCCATCGAGCATGTCGGAAGCACCGCCGTGCCCGGGCTGGCCGCGAAGCCGGTCATCGACATCATGGCACCCGTGCGAGATCTCGAGTCCTCGCGCCCCGCGCTGGCCGAGCTCGAGAAAGCCGGTTACTGCCATGCGGCATACAAAAGTGATGTGATGCATTGGCTGTGCAAGCCCGATCCGCGGCATCGCACCCATCATCTCCACCTCGTCCCGTTCAACAGCGCGCTCTGGATTCAGTGTCTTGCGTTCCGCGATCTTCTCGCGGCAAACTCAGTCGTGGCGACGGGATACGTCGCGTTGAAATACCGCCTGGCTGCGGCCCACCGTTACGATCGAGACCGTTACACCGAAGAAAAGGGGCCGTTCATCGCCAGCGCGCTTCGTGGGGCGGTGGGCGCCACCTAGCGACGCGCTCGAGCGCCGGACGGTTCAGCTACATCAGCGAGTTCATTGAAGAAGCCAAGGCTTCGGGTTTGGTGCAACAGGCAATCGAGCGGCGCGGCTCGCTGGGATACCAGGCAGTCCCTTCGGAAAATTCCAACGCGCCAAAGTGAACGTGTCACGGGAGAGAATCGGATAGCTCATGTTCGACCACGTCAAATTTGGAGTCAGCGACTTTGCAAAGAGCAAGGCGTTCTTCCTCAAGGCGCTCGAGCCCCTCGGCGTAGCGGTTGCCGCGGAAGGACCGCCGACGTACGGGGTCGAGCTGGTTCGCCCGGAGAGCAAGGCTTCGTTGGTCCTGCACCAAAGCGAAGAGAAGCCGGCGCATCTTCACCTGGCGTTCACCGCCGAGAATCGCCGGCAAGTCGAAGCGTTCTACCGCGCGGCCATGGAGGCGGGCGGCAAGGACAATGGCGCGCCCGGCCTGCGCCCGCGCTACCACGCGAACTACTATGCGGCTTTCGTCATTGGTCCGGACGGGCACAACATCGAAGTGGTTTGCCACGAGCCAGAGGCCTGACCATCCATCGCCATGCGGCCCCTTCGGTATTCCATCAACGTCACGTTGGACGGGTGCTGCGATCATCGTGAAGGGATCGCGGACGAGGACTTGCATCGTCACGCGATGGAAAGCATCGTCCAGGCCGATGCGCTCCTCTTTGGCCGGGTGACCTACGAAATGATGGAGGCGGCGTGGCGGCCGCCGGCGCGCACGGTAGCCAGGCCTGACTGGATGGAACCCTTCGCGCGTGCGATCGACGCGGCGAAGAAGTACGTCGTGTCCGGCACCCTGGAGCGGGTCGATTGGAACGCGGAGCTCGTGCGCGGGGACCTGGGCAATGCCGTCCAGCAGCTCAAGCGGGAGCCGGGCAAGGGACTGCTCGTGGGAGGCGTGACGCTCCCGAAGGCGTTGGCGGAGCTGGGATTGATCGATGAATACGTGTTCGTCGTGCATCCCCGGGTAGCGGGCCATGGGCCGACGTTGTTCGCGGGGCTGTCGAAAAGAGTCGACCTGAAGCTCGTGGACCGCGTGGAGTTCGGCTCGGGGGCGGTGGCGATGCGGTATGAGCCGAGAAGGCAGCCACTGTGATCTTCGCGGAGATGAGATATCCGGTCTTCGAGCAACCCGTGCGTGTGCCCCACGAGAGCTGAGAGGAAACCCCGCGTGCCCGACCGCAACATCCGATGAGCCCCGCACATGGTCTTCGCGCTGGATAACGACGACGGTGCGTTGCACGCCTTCTCGTCAATGGGCGAGGTCGCTGCGCACTGCAAGGGCGTAGACGTATTCGACGGGTTCTGGCGATTCTTCGATGACGACGGATCGCCGCTCGAAGCTCGGTGGGAGCGTCCGGCGGAGCCGGAAAATCCCGCCACTTTCTCCAGTGCATACACCTTGCAGCGGGCGATGTCCGGGCTCTGGCTCCAGGAGCGCCTCGCCCAGGTGGTGACCGTGAGGGGCTGCGGCTTGACCACCACCGCGGAGCTCGTGGAAACCTTGAAGATCAATCGCGGCAAGCGTGTCGAGCGTGATTCGGCACGAAGATGATGTCGTCGTGGCGAAATACCGCCCGCGGCAGCCTATCATTCGAGAATAGCCAACGGGAATCGCCATGTGCCGCAACATAAGGACGCTTTTCAACTTCGAGCCGCCAGCCACAAAGGCGGAAATTCGTGATGCGTCGCTGCAATTCGTGCGCAAGCTGAGCGGTTTCACGCATCCGTCCAAGGCGAACGAGGCGGCGTTCGAGCGCGCTGTCGAGGAGATCGCGGCGTCTGCCGAGGTCTTGATCGGCTCGCTCGTCACGAACGCGCAGTCGCGCACCCGTGAGGTCGAGGCCGCGAAGGCAAAGGAGCGGTCGGCGCTGCGGTACCGGCGCGTTGGGAATTGAGTGTTTCCATGATTTTCATCCCCCCGCACGTCGCCCGGTTCTACAGGAGCGCAAGACTATGTCAAACGCAGTCGCCTGGGCATTGTTCATCTTGGGTATCGCCCATGTCCTCTTTGGTATGACAAAGTTCAAGGGCCCGCTTGCTGAAGCCGTGGCTAGCGGGTTTGCCCCGCCCCAACTGGTCGTTTCGATCTACTTCGACGCGCGGTCCTGAGGTCACCCGGCCCTGTACCTGGCGTGGCTGCTTGGGAGCGGGCGATGCGTACCGCCCAGCGGCTGACGTAACATATCGGTGAATAGGCCCCGCAGAGGCCCGCAAGCACCCATCGCCCTGTGATTCCGACCATGAACGCCAGAGAACAAGCCCTCACACCCGCCCTGGACGTCGAGCGCACGATCGCGCACGTGGTCTCCGCGATCGAGTCGGCGGCGCCGGGCGACATGCCCTTCCAGCACCTGCGCCTCGCCAACGTGTTCCCCGCCGACGTATACGCCGCCATGCTGCAAGCCATGCCCGAGGCACGCGACTACCGGCGCATGTCGGGCCGCGCGCGCGAGGCGAAGGTCACCCGCACGAAGATCGACCTCTTCCCCGAGTGCATCCGCCACCTGCCGTCCTCCAAGCGCGCCATATGGGACGTGGTCGGCGCGGCATTGTGCTCGGAGCCGGTGCGCGAGGCGTGGAAGAAGCGCCTCGCCGCGGGCCTCGAGCGCCGCTTCGGCCCGGAGTACCGCGGGGTCGGCATGTACCCGGTGCCCATCCTCACGCGCGACATCGCGGGCTACAAGATCGGCGTCCACCCGGATACGCGCTGGAAGGGCATGACCATCCAGCTCTACCTGCCGCGCGACGAGTCCATCGCGCACGTGGGCACCATCTTCAACCGCAAGGTCGGCGACAAGAAGTACGAGGTCGGGCACCGCATGTCCTTCTCGCCCAACACCGGCTATGCGTTCGCCGTCGGGCCGGATACGTACCACTCGGTCGACGTGGTGGGCCCCGAGGTGAGCACACGCGATTCCATCCTCCTCACCTATTTCGTCGACCAGACCTTCATGCAGAAGACGCAGAACCGCTGGAAGCGCTTCGCCAACTCCCTGCGCGCCTCGGCACAGGCGATCGGCCGCATGAGGGGCTGAGCGACGGGATGGCCGCAGCTGCGATCCATCGCTGCCCGAAGTGCGGCACGTATTTCGAGCCGGCGCTGCCCGCGGCGTCCGAATGTCCCGAGTGCGGCATCTGGTTCAGCAAGTGGGGCGTGGATCCGGTGCATGTCGCCATCGTTCCGACCCTCGAGGAATCGGGCGCGCTGGACAGCGTCGATTCACCCGATCCGTTCACCTACTACGGCCGCGCCGCGGCGCTGGCCTTCGTGGCGATCTGGGGTTTTCGCATCGCGCGCATGGACTACGAGGGTGATGAGCTGATGGGCTCCTTCATGCACGCCATCGTGCTCCCGATCCACGAGGCGGGGCACGTGCTGTTCCGGCTCTTGGGCGAGTTCATGACCGTGGCGGGCGGAAGCCTCTTCCAGCTGCTGCTGCCGTTCGCGATCGGCGTCGCGTTCATCGTGAAGCAGCGCGATCCGTTCGGCGCGGCGATGTGCCTGTGGTGGACCGGCGCCTCCCTCGTAGACCTCTCGGCCTACATCTGGGATGCGCTCGATCCGCAGCTCGTGCTCCTCAACGGCCAGACGGGCGAGGACGGCGGCCACGACTGGATCTACCTGCTCGGGCGCCTCGGATCGCTCCAGAACGCGCACGGTTGGGGCAAGGGCGCGCATCATGTCGGGGTGCTGATGATGACGGGCGCGGTCGCGTGGGGTGCATCGTGGCTCTGGGCGCGCCGCCCGGGGATGGCCTCGTGAAGACCATCGGGCTCATCGGCGGCATGAGCTGGGAGTCGACCGTGCTCTACTACCAGATCGTGAACCGCACGGTGGCGGAGCGGCTGGGCGGGCTGCACTCGGCGAAGGTGCTGCTCGCGAGCGTGGATTTCGCCGAGATCGAGAAGCTGCAGAACGCCGGACGCTGGGACGAGGCAGGCGATGTGCTCGCGCGCGAGGCGCGGCGGCTCGAGCAGGCGGGCGCCAATTTCCTGGTGATCTGCACGAACACGATGCACAAGGTAGCGCCGGCGATCGAGGCGGCGATCTCGATTCCGCTGCTTCACATCGCCGATCCCACCGCCTCCGCCATCGGTCGCGCCGGCTTGAAAGTGGTGGGCCTGCTCGGCACGCGCTTCACGATGGAGCAGGCGTTCTACCGCGCTCGCCTGGAGCGCGAGCACGGCCTCGAGGTGCTGGTGCCGCCCCCCTCCGATATCACCATCGTGCACAACGTGATCTACGACGAGCTTTGCCGCGGCCGCGTGATGGACGCCTCGCGCGCGCAGTTCCGGCGCGTTATCGGCGGGCTGGTCGCCCGCGGCGCGCAGGGCATCGTCCTCGGCTGCACCGAGATCCCGATGCTGGTCGGCGCCACCGATTCGCCGGTGCCGCTCTTCGACACTACCGAGCTGCATGCGCGCGCGGCGGCGCTGCGGGCCGTCGACGACAATTCGGCGGGATCGTTGTGAACGCGAAGAAGGCCATCGTCACCGTGCTGGCGATCGTGGCCATCGCGCTCGTCGCGGTGCGGCTCACCAAGGTCTCGGCGCCCCTCACGGGAGCGCGGTCGGGCACGGCGTCGAGCTATGCGAACGCGCCGCGCACCTTGCCCGCGGATGCGGTGCTCGCCATCGCGCCGGGGTCCGCTGCTACCGCCGCGCGTCGCCCGGTGTCGGTGCTTTCACCGGTCATGAACGAGTACGCCCATGCGAAGAGCTACAAGTCCCTCTACGACCGCTTGCGTCCCGCCAGCTCGCGCACGCCGGAAGAAGCGTGGGTTCTGGCGAGGATCCTCAAGCAATGCAGCCTGCAGGCCGGCGAAGCCCATACCGAGATCAAGTTGGATGCTGCCGTCGCACGATTTTCCGACGCACTTTCGCCTCGGGATCCGTCGCGCGACCGGCGCATCGCGGCATTCCGCGCGACGTTGCAGGGCCACTGCGAAGGGCTCGGCAACCTGCAGGCAACGCCCGAAATGATCCATGACCTGCTCGCCACGGCGGCCGCGGCGGGCGAGCCGAAGGCCCTGGCGCAGCTCGTGGAGGACGACTTGTGGGCGCAGCTCAGGCGTAACGCCAACCCGGACGCGCAGGGATACGTGTTGGCGGCCATCGGCAACGCGCAGGTCGGGGATCTGAAGCGGGCCGCCGAGTCGGGCGATCCCTACGCGCTCGTCACGGCCGCGCAGGTCCTCGCATTCCCGCTGGCGAACCTGAGTCTGCAAAGCGCGTCGGACGGCCGCCCGATCGAGGCGGAGACGTTCGTTGCGGCGGCGGAGCTCCTCGCGTGCGAGTCGGGGTACCCGTGCGGGCCGGATTCGTATCGAGTCGAGGCCGGTTGCGCGTACCAGGGGCGCTGCGAAGCCCAGTCGCTGCGCGAATACATGTTCTTCTACGCGCTCGCACCCGATGCGTCGCAGAGGCTGGCCGAATACCAGGCGGCGCTGAGCCGGGCGGTCCGGGACCACGACTGGTCGGCGCTCGCGTTCCATCCCGGGCCCGGCCCCGGGCTCGCAATCATCGCGAAGCCCTGACTCACCGTGGATTTGCTAGCATCTTCTCGATGCTGAATTTCGGGGAGTACGACTACGTCATCGTCGGGGGCGGCAGCGCCGGGTGCGTGCTGGCCAACCGCCTGTCGAAGGACGGCAAGTCGAGCGTGCTGCTGGTCGAGGCGGGTGGCAAGGACGACTGGTTCTGGATCGACATCCCGGTCGGCTATCTCTTTTCGATCGGCAATCCGCGCACCGACTGGTGCTTCCGCACCGAGCCCGAGCCGGGTCTCAACGGCCGCACGCTGGGCTACGCGCGCGGCAAGGTGCTGGGCGGCTGCTCGTCGATCAACGCCATGGTGTACATGCGCGGCCAGCGCGGCGACTACGACCATTGGGCGCAGCTCGGCAACCGCGGCTGGTCGTGGAACGACGTGCTGCCGTACTTCAAGCGCGCCGAGCGCCACTTCGGCGGCGCCAACGAGCACCACGGCTGCGAGGGGGAGCTCTGCGTCGAGGAGCCGCGCGTGCACTGGGAAATCCTCGACGCGTGGCGCGACGCGGCGGAGCAGGCGGGCATTCCGAAGGTGGAGGAGTTCAACCGCGGCGACAACTTCGGCAACGCCTACTTCCACATGAACCAGAAGCGCGGCACGCGCTGGAGCGCCACGAAGGCGTTCCTCAGGCCCGCGCTGGACCGTCCCAATCTCAAGGTCGTGACCAACGCCCACGCGCGGAAGATCCTCTTCGACACGGCGAACGGCAAGCCGCGCGCCACCGGCATCGACCTGCTCGTCGAAGGCGAGGGCGAAGGCATCGCGAAGGCGACGCAAGTGCGTGGTGCTCGCCGCGGGCAGCATCGGCTCCCCGCAGCTCCTGCAGCTCTCGGGCGTGGGGCCGGGCGATTTGCTGCAGCGCTTCGGCATCCCCGTCGTGCGCGAGAACGCCGGCGGTGGGCGGCAACCTGCACGATCACCTGCAGATCCGCATGATGTGGAAGGTGAACGGGCCCACGCTGAACGAGCGCGCACAGACCTGGACCAGCAAGGCGGCGATGGCGATCGAGTATTTCCTGTTCAAGACCGGCCCGCTCACCATGCCGCCCTCGCAGCTCGGGGCGTTCGCACGGAGCCGCCCGGAGGAGGCGTCGCCGGACATCGAGTGGCACGTGCAGCCGCTCTCGCTGGAGAAATTCGGCGACCGGCTGCATCCGTTTCCCGCCATCACGCCTTCGGTGTGCAACCTGCGGCCTACCTCGCGCGGCTGGGTGCGCATCAAGTCGAGCGACCCCTTCGACGCGCCCGAGATCCGCCTCAATTATCTGACGACTCCCGAGGACCAGGCGGTGGCGGCACGCTCGATGCGCTTCACGCGCACGATCATGGCCGACGCCGGCGATGGCGAAGTACCAGCCGAGCGAATGGCGGCCGGGACCGGCAGCGCAGTCGGACGCGGAGCTGGTGCACGCCGCGGGCGACCTGGGCACGACCATCTTCCACCCGGTGGGCACGTGCAGGATGGGCAGCGACGAGCGCTCGGTGGTCGACGACCGCCTGCGTGTGCACGGAATCGAGGGGCTACGCGTTATCGATGCATCCATCATGCCGCGCATCACCTCCGGCAACACCAACGCGCCCACGTACATGATCGCCGAGCGCGGCGCGGAATTCCTCCTCTCGGACGCTCCATGAAACGCGGCAGCATCGTCGTGATCCTCGCCCTCGCCGCCATCGCGGCGGGGGTCTACCTCGCCTGGGAGTCGGGTGCGTTCCCCACCGCTCCCGCGAAATCCGCGGCCGAGCCCGCGGCGCTCTCCCGCGGTGTCTCTTCGTCGGCGCACGTCGCGGCCCTGGAATCGCCCGCGGCCCGCAGCCTCGCCAAGCGCGTCGCCGCCGCCTCGGTGCATCCCACGCTCTTCAACGAGTACCTCGGTGCCAAGTCCTACCGCGCGCTCTACGACCGCCTGCACGGCACCGCCGAAGGCGCCACCGCGGAAGGCATGTACATCCAGTACGACATCCTGCGCAAATGCGCGGTCGTCACGGATCGGCAATACCGCCGCGGCGTGCAGGCGAAGCCCCTGGACCAGCGCCGTGCGGATTTCGCGGCCGCATTGCCGCCCAACGACCCGAACCGCGACAAGCGCATCGCCGCCTTCGAGCGCTCCGCCGTGAACCGCTGCGCGGGCTTCGACGACGTGCAGGTCTCGCAGGCGGATCTGGACAAGATGCTCGCGGATGCCGCGGGCGCGGGCGATCCCAAGGCCAAGGCCGCCCAGGTGGAGCAGGAAATTTGGGCGCAGCGCCGCGCCGGCCAGTGGCGCACCGCCACCCTCTCGGATGCGCAGGTCGGCACGCTCGAGCAGGCCGTGGGCTCGCGCGACCCCGGCGCCATGATGACCGCCGGCCAGCTCCTCTCCAACCAGTGGCGCAACATGACCGTGCAGGTCGGCCCCGATGCGCAACCCGTGGACCCGCGCGCCTTCTACAACGCGTGGCAGGTCGTCGCGTGCGAATACGGCTATCCGTGCGGCGCGGACAATCCGCACATCGCCGACGAGTGCGCCAATCGCGGCCACTGCGATGCCACGAGCCTCCCGGACTACATCTCCTACTACGGCAGCTCGCCCTACGAATCGGAGCTGCTCTCGCAATACGAATCCGTGCTGCGCGGCGCCATCGAGACGGGGGATTGGTCGCAGGTCACCGTCTCGCGCGGGGCGGCTACAATGCCGGGAGCCGGCATGGGAGCGGTCCGGGCTGACGCGCTCGTTGCTGCCACCCACCGCGGGAAATCCATAGTGCAGATATACCGCAGGGCGCTGCCCGCGATGCTTTTCTACGCCATGGCCATGGTCTCGACCGTTGGGATCGCCGCGGCTGCAGGGCGGAACCCGGAGCCGCTCGAGGTGAGGGCCAAGCTGGATGGGCCTCCAGTCGAAATCAACCTGAAGCCGGCGGGGCGCGCCGCGCGTGTCGAGTTTTCGGCCAGCGCCGGCGAGCGCATCGATATCGGCGTACGGGATCTGGGCTTCACGCCGTCCAGCGCGAGCTCGCTTCTCTTTACCGTCCTGCAGCCCGACGGCACCACGCTTCCGATCGCGCACCGCATGCGCTGTCACGCCGTCGAAGCGAAGGCCGCCGATTGCGGCAGCTCCTTCACGGTTGCCGCGAGCGGCAAGCATGCGCTGGAGATCGAGACTCCGTTCAGCGCCGAGGCGCGCTTCACGTTGCTGATGTCGCGACCCGTGCGAATCCCCCTGGCCGCGGATCGCCCGCAAACGGTGAACATAACGCGCACAGGACAAAGCGGACTCCTCGAGTTGCCACTTGCGGAGGACAGAGAGCTCTCGGTCAGCGCACACGATGTAACCCCGGGCGGCACCCGCCGGGCCTTCGCGCTTCGCGTCCGCAGGCCGGACGGCTCGCTCGTCGCCGCCGCGGCGGGCGACACGTTGCAGCCTCCGTCGCTTTCTCTGTCGGGCCACGCGGGCGGCTATATTGTCGAAATCGATCCTGCTGATGGTGTGACAGGAACGTTCGAGGTCAGCGCAAGGGCCAACGGGGCCGCGCTCGCGGTCGACGGGTCGCCGGCGCCTTTTGCATCATCCGCGCCGGGAGAGCCGGTGCAGCTGCCCTTTGCCACGCTGGCGGGCCAAAGGCTGTCTATCGTGATAGAGGATCTTGCGCAGCTACCCGAGGCGCCGGCCGACCGCATGCAGGCCATGACGCAGAATGCCGGGGCCCGGGTGAGCGTCACGGCGCTCGATGGCCATCTGGTGCAGAAGAGGGGATGCTTGTCCCAGAAGCAGTTCCCCGGAATGGATTGCAAAGTCCCGCTCGAGCCCATCGGCGTTCCAGGCCGCTACACGGTCAGCATCCAGCCCTCAGCCGGTGTCTCGGTTTCCGGGCGCATCTACGTGGTACAGGAAGCCGTGAGCGAAATCGCGTTGCCCGTCTCGGTCCATGTCGGTCCGCTGAAGCCGGGGCAGGCCGTCCGATACCGCTTCAAGGCGAGCGCGGGCCAGAGCATCGGCATCGATGTCGCGAAGATTTCACTCGCACCGGAGCAAGCGCGGGTCAATGTCACGCTCCAAGGGCCGTCCGCATTTCCAATCAAGACGTTGACGTGGCAGCAGGCCACGGCCCACTTCGAGCCGGTGGCGCTGTCCCAAACCGGCACCTACTCGATCATCCTCGATCCCGGCGTGGGCACGATAGTCTCCGCCGAGCTCTCGATCGTTCCCCGATGAGCCATTCCATGGAGACTCGCCTGCCGGAAAGAACCCGTGCACGGCTCGCGCGCGCTGCCGTGCTGCTTGCGTGTTGCTTCACCTTCGCCGCCGATGCCCAATGGTGGAATCCAGCCTCGCCCATCGCCCCGGGCAAATGGGAGTTCTACAAGCGAACCTTCGTCTATACGGCCGCGATAAAGAACGACGCGGAGCAGGCGATCCAGCAGGCGCTCGCGAAGCAGGACTTCGCCAAGCTCGAGCGCATGCACGACGAGTTCCGCGCAATGGCCGTTGCCGGCGGCAACGGCTCGGACATGCTCGAGTCCTTCAATTCCGGATTCCTCTGGTTCGATGGGCAGACTCCGGAGCGCATCGAGAAGCTCTTTGCCGATTGGGCGAGCGCAGCGCCGGACTCCCACCTTCGCAATTCCGCAGAAGCCAACGCGTGGTGGGCCCTGGCGTGGAAAGCGCGTGGTTCCGGCTCCGCCTCCGAGGTCACGCCGGAGGGGTGGAAGCTCTTCCGAAGCCGTCTGGAACGTTCGGTCCGCATCCTCGACAAGGCCAGCCCCGAAAGCAAGGACTCGCCGCTCTGGTACCACGTAGCCCTCGCCGTTGCCGGGTCCCTTGGCGAGCCTCCCGCGGTCCTCGACCGGATCTTCGACGAGGGGGCAGGAAAGTTCGCCTACTACTTTCCGCTCTACCACACGCGCCTCAACTACCTGCAACCAAAATGGGGCGGCGACTACGCGCAGGTCGACGCGTTCATCCGCGCCTCCGTGATGCGCACCCAGGCGCGTTGGGGCACCAGCATCTACGCGATGCTCTACGGCAGCATCGCCGAGGGCTACCGCGGTGAATCGGGCTTTTTTCGCGAGACGCGCGCTTCATGGCCCCTGATGCAGCATGCCTTCGAGGACGGCATCACGAAGCCTGACGATTGGCCCTGGCTCAACGCCTACGCTGGCTTCGCGTGCATGGCGCGAGACCGCGACACTACCCGCCAGCTGCTCGCCGAGTTGGGGGCGCATGCCGACGTGGCCGTGTGGCTCCGCGGCCTCTCCACCGATGCGTGCCGGGATCTCGTGGAAGAGGGCAAGTGATCCGGCGCGTCGCCGGCATCCTCATCCTCGCAGGCGTCTGGCTCGTGGCGTCGCGAGATTGGGCAGTCGCTTCCCAAGAAGAGCGCTCGGCCAGTGCCGATCCGACCGGGGACATCTATGCAGCGCTCTACGGCGAGAAGTTCGAGCAGCTCGATGAGCTCTATGCGCAGCTTCGCGCGCCGGACGTGCGAGCCCCGGACGGCAAGCGGATGCTCGAGAATCTCCAGTCGGTGTTCGAGATCGACTTCACGAACTCGGCACCTGCGCGCATCGATGCGCTGCTGGCGGATTGGAAATCCCAGGCGCCGGGCTCGCCGTTGCGGCCCATCGCCGAGGCCTACGCGTGGCAGCAGCGGGCATGGAAGGCGCGGGGAACCGGCTGCTATGCCCATGCGGATTCGGCATCGCGCCACGCTTTCAACCGCCTGCTCGATCGCGCCGCGGCGGCGTTGCGGGAGGCCGAGCCGGCCGGCAGGCAATCGCCGCTTTGGTACATCGCCGCGATTCGCGTCGCGGGTGGCCAGGCGCGCCCGGCGGCCGACCTCGACGCCATACTCGACGAGGCGGACCGCAGGTTCCCGGCATACGAGCCCCTCTATGCAGCGCGCCTCGAGTTCCTGGAGCCCGATTGGGGCGGCGATTTCGAACGTATCGATCAGTTCGTGCGCGACGCGGTGAAGCGCACGCAATCGCGAGAGGGGCACTCGTTCTACGCGCTGCTCTATATTCGGCTCGCGAGCGCCCCGGGTTGCGAGCACCTGTTCGAGCAATCGAAGGTCTCGTGGCCCGACTTGAAGGAAGCATTCGAAGACCTGGTGGCTCGCTATCCGGCGAACCGAAACCGCAATCTTTATGCGACGTTCGCATGCCGCGCGCGCGACGTGGATACGACCCGGCGCCTGCTGGGTGAACTCGGCCCGGCCGCGAGCCTCGGCGCCTATTCGCCGGGCATCTCGAATGCGTCTTGCTACAAGATGATTCAACCGGCTCCCGCCCCCGTCCGCGTCAGCCTCGCGCAAGAAATGCTTACGCGCTGACGCCATCCGGCGACAGTTTGCAACCCTCGATAAGCGGTAGCAGAATCGAGGCTACCCCTATAAACCGCGCCCAACGAGGGAATTCCATGATCAAGCTGACCGTGAACGGCCGCGCCCGCAGCGTGGACGTCGAACCCGAAATGCCGTTGCTGTGGGTGCTGCGCGACGAGCTGAAGATGTGCGGCACCAAGTACGGATGCGGCATCGGCGTGTGCGGCGCGTGCACGGTGCACGTCGATGGGCAGCCGATGCGCTCGTGCTCGGTGCCCGTCTCGAGCGTGGCGGGCAAGAAGATCGTCACCATCGAGGGCATCGGCAATCCGGGCCTGCAACAAGGTCCAGATGGAATGGATCCGCCGCGACGTGCCCCAATGCGGCTACTGCCAGGCGGGAATGATCATGGCCGCCACGGCGTTGCTCGCGAGGAACCCGAAGCCCAGCGATGACGAGATCGACGCGGCGATGACCAACCTATGCCGCTGCGGCACCTATGGCCGCGTGAAGCAGGCGATCCACGCCGCCGCGGGCGAGAAGATGGCCGCGGGCGCCGGAGCCGCGCTTGCAAGCCAACGGTCAGAAAGTCTAGGAGGACGCCATGGCCATCGCGATCGATCGTCGTGAGTTCCTCAAGGTATCTGTTGCCGCGGGCGGTGCGCTCGCGCTCGAGTTCGCCGCTTCCCCGTTCCGCCTCCGCGGATGTCGCCCAGTCGGTGGCGGGCGAAGGCCCCGAAGTCACCCACTGGATCGTCATCCATCCCGACGACCGCGTCGTGATCCGCGTGCGCGCGCTCGGAGATGGGGCAGGGCAGCATGACCGGCCTGGCGCAGCTCGTGGCCGAAGACCTGGGATGCGACTGGAACAAGGTCTCCACCGAGTTCGCCTCTCCCAACGAGCACGTCAAGCGCAAGCGCATCTGGGGCTCGATGTCCACGGGCGGCAGCGCGGGCGTGCGCACGTCGCAGGAGTACCTGCGCAAGTCCGGCGCCGCAGGCGCGCGAGATGCTGGTCGCGGCGGCCGCGCAGCAATGGAACGTGCCGGCATCCGAGTGCACCGTCGCCAACGGCGTCATCGCGCACTCGGGATCGAAGCGCCGCACCAGCTTCGGCAAGGTCGCCGCGGCGGCCTCGAAGATGGAAGCGCCCAAGGACGCGGCGGTGAAGGATCCGAAGGATTGGACCATCGCCGGCCAGCCCCTGCATCGCCTCGACATTCCCGACAAGGTGCGCGGCAAGCCCGTGTTCGGCGTGGATGTCGTGCTGCCCGGCATGCTGATGGCCTCCATCGTCCAGTGCCCGGTGTTCCTCGGCAAGGTGAAGAGCGTCGACACCTCGGCGATCGAGAACCTGCGCGGGGTGAAGGGCGCGGTGAAGGGCGAGGATTTCGTCGCCGTGGTCGCGGACAACTGGTGGCGAGCGAACGAGGCCGCGAAGAAGCTCAAGATCGAGTGGGACGAGGGCCAGTACGCCAACGCTTCCGACGCGACCATCATGGCGTCGTTCCGTGAGGGGCTGGAGGCGAAGGACCTCGCGAGCGCGCAGAAGGTGGGCGAGGGCGCCGCGGCGCTCGCTTCCGCTGCCAAGGTGATGGAGGCGGAGTATTCGTCGCCCTACCTCGCCCACGCCACCATGGAGCCGATGACGGCCACCGCGTGGTTCAAGGACGACGGCACGCTCGACGTGTGGACCTCGACCCAGAACGCCGAGGCGTCGATCGCCACCGCCGCGGAAACGTCGGGCCTGCCGCTCGAGAAGGTGGAGGTGCACAAGGCGCTGCTGGGCGGAGGCTTCGGCCGGCGCGGCGCGCCGCAGGACTACGTGAAGCAGGCGGTCATCATCGCCAAGCAGTTCCCCGGCAAGCCGGTGAAGATGATCTGGTCGCGCGAGGAGGACATGCAGCACGGCTTCTACCGTCCCGCCTCGCTCGTGCGCATGAAGGCCGGGCTGGACGCGCAGGGCAATCTCGTCGCGTTCCATTCGGTCGTCGCGTGCCCGTCCATCCTGGCGCTGCTGCGGCCCGAGGCCATCAAGAACGGCGTGGATTTCAGCGCCGTGCGGACACTTTCGGATGCGCCCTACACGGTGCCCAACGTCCAGTGCGACTACGCGATGAGGAACGGCCACGTGCCGGTCGGCTTCTGGCGCGCGCCCGGGCTGCAGAACGCCTACTACCGCGAGTGCTTCCTCGACGAGGTGGCGCACGCGACGGGCAAGGACCCGGTGGAATTCCGCCTCGCGATGTTGAAGGCCGGCGACAAGAACCGCGGCGTGCTGGAGGCCGTGGCGAAGGCCGCCGAACTGGGGCTCGCCGCTGCCCGCGGGTGTTTATCGCGGCGTGGCGGTATCCGACGGGTTCGGCAGCTACACCGCGATGGTGGCCGAGGTGAGCGTGAAGGACGGCGAGGTGCAGGTGCATCGCCTCGTGTTCGCCATCGACTCGGGCTACGTCGTGAATCCCGACGCATGCCGCGCGCAGGCCGAGGGCAACGCGGTCTTCAACCTGGGGCAGCTCTTCCAGAAGCACA
Organism: uncultured beta proteobacterium; assembly: GCA_963827425.1. GTDB lineage: Bacteria > Pseudomonadota > Gammaproteobacteria > Burkholderiales > Usitatibacteraceae > Usitatibacter. Next base: position 360,586 of record CAWHAQ010000005.1, read on the forward strand.
CCATCAAGGACGGGCGCATCGTCGAGTCCAACTTCCACGACTTCGCGCTTCCGCGCATGCCCATGGCGCCGAAGGTGGACGTGGTGCTCGTGCCCACCGGCGGCTTCTGGGGCGGCCACGGCGAGCCGGGCGCGCTCTGCGTGATGCCCTCGGTGATGAACGCCGTGTTCGCCGCCACCGGCAAGCGCATCCGCTCGCTACCCTTGAAGGAAGGCGACCTCAAGGCGTGACACCCTCGAAATGGGGTCAGGTTAATTCCATCCTGTCCCCATCGGAAACTGTTGGGGACAGGATCGAAAATGTAACCTGACCCCATTATTGGTTGCGGTGGCGCTCGCCGGCTGCGCGGCATCGCGTGTGCGCGCGACGACGAGCTCGCCACGCCTTTCGCAGCCTCCGGGGACGCGGAACGTGGCCGGGATGTGTTCGTCGCGCGCGAAGGCGGCCACTGCGTGCTCTGCCACGCGGCGCCCGGCGTCGAGGTCGCGGGCAATGTCGGGCCGTCGCTCGCGGGCGTTGGGTCGCGCTTGACGCCCGGGCAGATCCGCGTGCGCGTCGCCGACATCTCGCGCGTGAAGCCCGATGCCGCGATGCCGAGCTTCCATCGCCTGGAGGGCCTCGCGCGCGTGGCGCCCGAGTACCAGGGCAAGCCCGTGCTCGACGGCCAGCAGGTGGAGGATGTCGTGGCATGGCTCGCGACGTTGCGATGAGGCGGCGCGCGTTCCTCGTCGCGAGCATGGGCGCCGGCGCCGTGGTCATCGCGGCACGGCCGCTCGCGGTGAGCGCGCAGGAGGTCCACGACATCCGACCGATCGTCGCGGCGATCACGGGCGGCGCCGTGCCGGAGGAAGGCGCAATCGACATCGCCCTGCCCGCGCTCGCCGAGAACGGCAACTCCATCCCGCTCACCATCAAGGTGGCGAGCCCGATGAACGAGACGGACTACGTGGGCGCGATTCACGTCATCGCCGAGCGCAATCCCCGGCCGGTGGTGGCCGTGTTCCACCTGGGGCCGTGGTCGGGGCGCGCGGAGATCGCCACGCGCATCCGGCTCGCGGGCACGCAGAAAGTGACGGTGGTGGCCGCGCTCTCGGGCAATCGCTTCCGCATTGCGCGCAAGGAAGTGCACGTGACCTCGGGCGCCTGCCTGGACGAGGGCTCGCTGTGAGCATGCTCGGCCGCCTGCAGGTGCCGCCCGTGGTCAAGCGCGGCGACGTGTTCGAGGTGCGCGTCATCGTGCAGCACCCCATGGAGACCGGCTTCCGGCGCGACATGAACGGGCGCGAGATCCCGCTCAACATCGTCGACCGGCTCGCGTGCACCTATGCCGGCCTCGAGGTCTTCCGCGTCGAGCCGGGCTCGGGTATCTCCGCGAATCCGTACTTCGTATTTCCTTTGGTGGCGACGGCGAGCGGTGAGCTGGTGGTGGAGTGGCGCGACGATCGCGGCGCCACGGGGCGCGTGGCCGCGACGGTGAACGTGGTGGATGCATGAGGCGCGTGGCGATCGGTGTTGTCCTAGCCGCCGCGATGCTGGCTCTGGGGTCGGGGGTCGATGTCGCGGCTCCGGCTCGCGATTCCGACCCCCGACGCCCATCGCCGCTCAAGGAAGGCAGCGAGTTCCAGGGCGCCGATGTCCGCGCGCTGCAGGCCGACGAGTTCGCGAACCCCATGGCACTGTGGGTCGCGCGCGGCGAGTCGCTGTGGGGCGAGGCGCGCAGCGGCCCCTCGTGCTCGGGCTGCCACGGGCGCGCGACAGCGTCGATGAAGGGCGTGGCGGCGCACTATCCGCGCTGGGATGCGGGCATCGGGCGCGTGGTGACCCTGGGGGAGCGCATCAACGCGTGCGTAGCCGGGCAGCAGGGCGCGCCGCGGCTGGCGGCCGAGTCCGACGAGCTGCTCGCGCTCGAGGCGTACGTCGCGCGGCAGTCGCGCGGCATGCCGCTCGCGGTCTCCATCGAGGGCCCGGCGCACGCGACGTGGGAAGCCGGCCGCGCGCTCTACTTCACGCGCATCGGCCAGCTGAACCTCGCCTGCACGCAGTGCCACGACGCGAGCTGGGGCCGCAGGCTGCTCGGCGAGATGGTGAGCCAGGGCCATCCCACCGGCTGGCCCGCCTATCGCCTCGAATGGCAGCGCGCCGGCTCCCTCGAGCGCCGGCTGCGCGCCTGCTTCAACGGCGTGCGCGCGGCGATGCCGCCCTATGGCTCCCCCGACCTCGTTGCCCTCCAGCTCTATCTCGCCTGGCGCGCCAGCGGCCTTCCGCTCGAGTCCCCCGCCGTCCGCCATTGACCGATCCCGAGTCAGAGTCCGGGGTCAGAGTCGATTATCATTCCCCGGAATATCCAGGCCCTGCGGTCGGTTCATGGGTCATGGACCATGGCACCCGACTCTGACTCCAGACTCTGACCCCCATTCACGGGATGAAACTTCGCCGCCGCACCGTCGCCTGGATCACGCTCTTCGCCGTGGGTTGGGTGACGCTTTGGCCGGCGGTGGCGGCCGGGCACGCGGCAGCCACGGGGGCGGCGATGCCGCTCTGCCACCAGGCGGGGTCGATGGTGATGCCGGACATGCCCGACATGCCGGACGTGCCCGCAGCGCCCCGGGACGATCGCGGGCGCACCCACTGCCCGCTCTGCATCATGGCGTTCTTCGCCGCGCTCCCGCCGGCGCTGCACGTCCCGCAATGCGATTACTACACGTACTCTATCGTGCGCGACCGCCATTGCGCTCCAATGCCGTACGGCCTCGAAGTCCGCATTCCACCCGGCCGCGCCCCGCCCGCTTCCTCGCTCGCCTGACGTGACGCGCTCCTCGCCCGCGCCCCCGTGCGCGCGCGAGTCCAGCCACGAAACTGGGAATCGAGATGAGGAAGCTCCCGCAGCTCCTGCTCGGCACGCTCGCGTGCACGAGCATCACGCAAACCGCGCTCGCCCACGGCTTCGCCGGGCAGCGCTTCTTCCCCGCCACGCTCGCCACCGACGACCCGTTCGTCTCCGACGAGCTGTCCCTCCCAACGCTCTCCTATCGACGCCTCGGCGCGGATGGTGATCAGCCCGCCACCAAGCAGACCGCCGCCAGCATCGACTTCACCAAGCGCATCACCTCCAACTTCGGCCTGAGCTTCGGGGCGAGCTATCTCACGCTCAAGAGCGATGACGGCACGGTGCGCGGCTTCGACAACCTCGCCATGGGCGCCAAGTACCAGTTCCTGAAGGACGACGCGAACGAGGCGATCGCGTCCTTCGGCGTGGACTGGGACATCGGCAACAGTGGTGCCAAGCGCATCGGCGCCGAGGACTTCAGCACCATCACGCCGCGCTCTTCTTCGGCAAGGGGTTCGGCAACCTGGGCGGCGATGCGAGGTTCCTCCGCCCGTTGGCGCTCACCGGTTCGGTGGGCGTCGGCATTCCCAGCCGCAAGAGCACGACGACGCTCGACGAGGATGGCAACGCATCGGTCGAGCAGCATCCGGACGTGCTGAACGTCGGGCTCGCGCTCGAGTACAGCCTGCCGTACCTGCAATCGTTCGTGAAGGACGTCGGGCTGCGCGAGCCGTTCAACCGGATCATCCCCCTGGTCGAGCTCTCCATGGAGAAGCCGCTCGACCGCGGCGGCGGAAGCTGGACCGGCACCGTGAACCCGGGCTTCGTGTGGGCGGGGAAGTACGTCCAGCTCGGCCTCGAGGCGGTGATCCCGGTGAGCTCGAAGACCGGCGGCGGGACGGGCGTGCTCTTCCAGCTCCACTTCTTCCTCGACGACATCGCGCCGCGCGGCATCGGAAAGCCGCTGCTATGAGGGCGATCGCGAATGGATTGGCATTGGCGGCTGTCCTGGCGCTCGCCGCACAGGCACCTCCCGCCGGCGCACACGCCTTCCTCGACCATGCCGATCCGCGCGTGGGCAGCACCGTCGCGCGCTCGCCTGCGGAGGTCACCGTGTGGTTCACCGAGAAGCTCGAGCCCGCGTTCAGCACGCTGAAGGTGCAGGACGCCAGCGGCAAGGACGTGGACGCGCATGATCGCAAGGTCGCCGGTCCGCGCATGCGCGTCTCGATCCCCGCCGCCCTCGCGCCCGGCAAGTACCGCGTGGTATGGCGCGCTCTCTCGGTCGACACGCACGTCACCGACGGACAGTTCACGTTCGAGGTCGCACCCTGATGGAAGGCGCGCTCACCGCTGGTGCGCGCCGCGCACTTCGCCGCGGTGATCGTGCTCTTCGGCCAGTTCGCCTACGCCTATGCGGTGGCCCCCGACGGGCGCATGCCGCCGCGCTTCCGCGCCACGCTCGCGTGGAGCCTCGGCATTGCGATCGCCGCCGGCATCGCGTGGCTGCTCCTCGAGGCCGGCAACATGAGCGGCCTGCCGGTGGGGCAGGCGTGGCGCGAGGGCGCGGTGGGCACGGTGCTGCGCGAGACGCACTTCGGCAACGTGTGCGTGGCGCGCCTCGCGATCGCCATCATCGTCGCCGTGGCCGGGCTCGCGATCGACCCCGCGCGGCATCCGGCGGCGCAGGCCATCGGCGCGCTCGGCTCGCTGGCAATCCTCGCGAGCCTCGCGATGTGCGGCCACGCGGCGGCCAGCAGCGGCGCCCAGGGCGCGATTCGCCTCGGCGCGGACGCGCTGCACCTCGCCGCCGCGGGCGCATGGCTGGGCGCGCTCCTGCCGTTCGCCGCACTGCTCGCGCACAGCGACAGCGCGCACGGCCTCGATGCCGCCCACCGCGCCGCGCGCCGCTTCTCCACACTCGGCATCGCGAGCGTGGCGGTCATCGTCTTCACGGGCATCGTCAACACGCGCTACACGGTGCAGACGATGGCGGCGCTCACCGGGTCGCGCTACGGCATCGAGCTGCTCGTGAAAGTGGCGATCTTCCTCGCGATCCTGGCGCTCGCCGCCGCAAACCGCTGGCGCCTCACCCCGCGCATGGCGAGCGGCGTGCAGGGGGCAGCGGCATTGCGGGCCCTGCGCCGCAACACGGCGCTCGAGATTGCGCTCGGCATCGTGATCGTGGTGATCGTCGGCAATCTCGGCATCACCATGCCGCTGGCCATGCAGCATCACCACTGACGGGGTCAGAGTCTGGAGTCAGAGTCGGGGGCCGGAGTGGATCGGGTGTAAGCTTGCCGCTCAGTCGCGCGTTTCTCCATCGATGAATCCCCTGCGCCGTCTCGGTTTCGCCCTCTGGCTCGCGCTGGCCCTGCTCGTGGGCCAGCAGGCCGCGGCGCTGCACGACCTCGGCCATGCCATCCAGCAGGTCGAGCACAAGGGCTCCACGCCCGCGAGCAACACGTGCGACGAGTGCTTCGCCTGCGCCCAGCTCGGGGCCGCGGTGGGCATCGATCCGCCGGCCATCCCGCAAGGTGAAGCCACGGATGCCGTCCCGCAGCTCGCCGCGTGGTCGTCAGCCTGCACCGCCCCGCGTGTCGCGTTCCTTTCCACCGGCCCGCCCGCGCTCCTCTGATTCGTCGGTAGCCCGCCGCGTCCCGCGCGGCGCATTCCCCATCACGACGAGGAGGTGCACGTGCACAACCGCATGCTGCTTGCGGGCGCCCTGGCGCTCGCGCTCTCCGCCCCGCACGCGCGGGCCGCGAGCGACGCGGACCTGGACGAGATCCGCGCCCAGATCCGCGACCTGAAGGACGGCTACGAAGCGCGCATCAAGGCGCTGGAGGATCGATTGAAGGACGCCGAGGCGAAAGCTGCCGAGGCGAAGGCCGAAGCCGCCAGCCGTCGCCGCCCGGCCGCCCGCCCGGTGGCCGCCGCACCCGAGCTGCTCCCGCCCCCGGTGGCGAGCGCCGCGCCGTCCTCGCCTTCGAGCTCGCTCGCCGCGTTCAACCCCGCGATCTCGGCCATCCTCAAGGGCCAGTACACCAACTTCTCGCAGGATCCCGACAAGTTCCGCCTCAGCGGCTTCGCGCCCGCGCGGCGACACCGGTCCCGGCAAGCGCGGCTTCAGCCTCGGCGAATCCGAGCTCGCGTTCTCGGCCAACGTCGACGACAAGTTCGCCGGCAACCTGATCTTCTCGCTCACGCCCGATGACAAGGTCTCGGTCGAGGAGGCGTACGGCATCTTCACGGCGCGCCGGCGGGCTCACGCCCAAGTTCGGGCGCTTCTTCTCGGGCCTCGGCTATCTCAACGAGCAGCACGCAGCACGTCTGGGACTTCACCGACGCGCCGCTCGCCTACCAGGCGTTTCTCGGCGGCCAGTACCAGCACCGACGGCGTGCAGCTCAAGTGGGTCGCGCCCACCGACCAGTTCTTCGATGCTGGGCGCCGAGATGGGCAACGGCGACAGTTCCCGGGCACCGATCGCAACAAGAACGGCGCGGGCTCGGGCGTGCTCTTCGCGCACACGGGCGGCGACATCGGCGTACAGCAGCAGCTGGCGCGCGGGCCTCTCGTACCTGCGGACCGCCGCGCGCGACCGGACCGTCGACGTGCTGCACCGGGCCTGCCGATCGCCGGTGCCGGGTTCGACGGACAGACGCATCCCGCTCGCCTTCACCGGCACGAGCCACGTCGCGGTGGCCGACTTCGTCTGGAAGTGGGCGCCCAACGGCAACGCGCACGACCACGAACTTCAAGCTGCAGGGCGAGTACCTGTGGCGCCAGGAGAACGGGCGACCTCGACCCTCGCGTCGGCGCCGGCGACGAGCGGCTACAGCTCGCGGCAGAGCGGCTGGTACCTGCAGGGCGTCTACCAGTTCATGCCGCAGTGGCGCGTCGGCGTGCGCTACGACCGGCTCGATCCGGCAGCGTCGACTACGGCGACGAACGCCGCGTACTCTCGGCGCGACCGACGTTCAATCCGCAGCGCGCCACCGTGATGTTCGACTGGACGCCGTCGGAATTCAGCCGCCTGCGCCTGCAGTTCGCGCAGGCGAAGTCGCGCCCCGGCTTCACCGACAACGAGTGGTTCCTGCAGTACATCCTCAGCATGGGCGCCCACGGCGCCCACAAGTTCTGAGGAGCACGCGATGAGATCGCGAGTACTGTTCGTCATCGCCTGCTCGATCGCCGCGTGGTCGTTGCCGGCGCCCAGCGCGGCATTCAACGTCTTCGCCACCGTGCCCGAGTGGGGCGCGCTGGCGCAGGAGCTCGGCGGCGACAAGGTGCAAGGTCTAACGTCGCCACCAACGCGCTGCAGGACCCGCACCACGTCGAGGCCAAGCCCAGCCTCATCGCGCGCGCGCGCAGCGCGGATCTGGTGGTCGCCACCGGCGCCGAGCTCGAGATCGGCTGGTTGCCGCTCGTGCTGCAGCAGGCGGGCAATCCGAAGGTCCAGCCGGGCGCAGCCCGGCTACTTCGAGGCGGCCGCGTACGTGAGCTGCTCGGCAAGCCCGCGCGCCTCGACCGCGCCGAGGGCGACGTCCACCCGACGGGCGATCCGCACATCCAGACCGATCCGCGCAACATCGCGCGCGTGGCCGCCGCCGCTCGCGGCGCAAGCTGGCGAGCTCGATCCGGCCGAACGCCGCGTACTACCAAGCAGCGCTATGAAGGCTTCTCGCGAGCGCTGGAACGCGGCCGATCGCGAAGTGGGAGCAGCAGGCCGCGCCGCTGAAGGGCGTGCCGGTCGTCGTGCAGCACAAGGCCTTCACGTATCTCATCGCGTGGCTGGGCATGAAGGAGGTCGCGGCGCTCGAGCCCAAGCCCGGCATCGAGCCCACCACCGCGCACCTCGCCGAGGTGCTGGCGACTGCTGCAGCAGCAGCCGGCGAAGATGGTGCTGCGCGCGGCCTACCAGAGCGACCGCGCCTCGCAGTGGATCGCCGAGCGCGCGAAGATCAATGCCGTGGTGCTGCCGTTCACCGTCGGCGGCGACGACGGGGCGAAGGATCTCTTCGGCCTCTTCGACGACACCATCGCAGCGCCTGCTCAAGGGGGCGCAGTGAACCTCACGGCGCTCGACGTCTCGATCCTGCTGCCGGCGCTCGCGGCGGGGCTGCTGGTGACCGCGACCCACGTGCCGCTGGGCATGCAGGTGCTGGCGCGCGGCATCGTGTTCATCGACCTCGCCATCGCGCAGATCGCCGGCTGCGGCGTGCTGCTCGCCGACCGCATGGGCTTCGAGGCCGAGGGCATCGCGGTGCAGATGGCCGCGCTCGCCGCCGCGCTGGGCGGCGCGCTGCTCCTCACCTGGACCGAGAAGCGTCTGGCCCGACGTGCAGGAGGCGGTGATCGGCGTCATGTTCGTGCTGGGCGCGACCGGTGAGCGTGATGCTGCTCGCGCGCAATCCGCACGGCAGCGAGCACCTGCGCGACCTGCTGGTCGGGCAGATCCTGTGGGCGCAGCCGCCGCGGCTGCTGTGGGCGGCGGTTGTATATGCCGCGATCCTCGCCGCCTGGTTCGGGTTCGCGCGAGCGCATCGGGCGCGTCGGCTTCTACGTGCTCTTCGCGCTCGCCGTCACCGTCTCCGTGCAGCTCGTCGGCCTGTACCTCGTGTTCGCCACGCTCATCGTGCCGCCGCTGGCCACGCGGCGGATGACGCGCCGGCGCCTGGCGGCTGCCTGGGCCATCGGCGCCGTGGGCTACGCGGCGGGACTCGTGGTCTCGACGGCGTCCGACCTGCCCAGCGGCGCGGTGATCGTCTGGTCGCTGGTGGCGGCGGGGCTCGCCTGGTATCCGTTTACCCGGCCCGCGCGGGCGCCGTCCTGACAAGGTTCTGAAACGTTCGCAAGCATCCGTAACGCCCCGTGGACGCGTCTTACGGACAATGGAACAGTCTCCAATGTCAGGGAGGGGGCCGTGAAGCGACTCGCAGCGTTCGCCGTGATGTTGGCCGCCGCGCCGTGCTGCCAGGCGGTCCAGGGACTGCCCGCCTACGGGTGCGATTCGCCCGAGGCGCGCCAGTTCGACTTCTGGTTGGGCGAGTGGGACCTCACCTATGTCGAGAACGGACGTGCGGGCAAGAGCCGCAACCACATCTCGAAGATCCTCGGCGGCTGCGCGCTGCTGGAGGAATTTTCCGGCGCACCGGGCACACAGCTCGACGGCCGCAGCGTCTCCACCTTCGACCGCGTCACCGGCAAGTGGAAGCAGACCTGGGTGGACAACACCGCCGCCTACCTCGACTTCACCGGCGGCTTCATCGACGGGCGCATGGTGCTGGAGCGCGAAGCCACGCTCTCCAGCGGCCAGCGCTTCCAGCAGCGCATGGTCTACCAGGACATCCGCCCGGACAGCCTCAAGTGGCTCTGGCAGCGCTCCGACGACGGTGGCAAGACCTGGGCTACCAACTGGGAGATCGAATACAAGCGGGTCGCCAGGCAAAAAGGGGGTCAGACTCCGATCCCAGTAAAATGGCGGTTTTCGCGAAGAAAACCGAGCATGCCCGTCATCACCGACAAGAAGGCCTTCGAGAAGGCCACCCCTATCGTCGCCACCGATAGCCGGCGCGCGGCGAAGCTGATCGAATCGTTGACCCCCGCCGAGCGCCGGTGGGTTGCAGACCGCGGGGTTCGACGGCGCGCCCGATACGTTCGTCACGGTTCCCGACGCCAAGGGCAACATCGCGAGCGTGATCGCCGGCGTGCGCGACGCGGCCGATCCCTGGGCGCTCGCCGCGCTGCCGCTGAAGCTGCCGCGCGCCCGCTACGCCCTCGGCGAAATCCTCGCTCACCATCGCGCCGGAGAACGCCGCCTTCGCGTGGGACCTGGGCGGCTACCAGTACACGCGCTACAAGAAGGCGCGGCGCAAGCCCGCGGACCTGCAGGTGGAGGGCGGCAAGCGCGTGGCCGATGCCCTCGGCATGGCGAGGCCGTGCGCCTCGTGCGCGACCTCGTCAACACGCCCGCGGAGGACATGGGGCCGCAGGAGCTCTCCGACGTGGCGCGCGAGCAGGCCGAGCTCTTCGGCGGCGAGTTCGACGAGTGGGTGGGCGACGAGCTCCTCGCGCAGAACTTTCCCGCCATCCACGCCGTGGGCCGCGCCGCCGCGCGTCCGCCGCGCCTGATCGAGGTGCGCTGGGGCAATCCCGAAGCATCCGCGCATCGCCGTCGTGGGCAAGGGCGTGTGTTTCGACAGCGGCGGCCTCGACATCAAGGGCGCCGAGGGCATGCGGCTCATGAAGAAGGACATGGGGGGCGCGGCGCACGCCATCGCCCTCGCGCGCCTCATCATGCAGAGGAAGCTCCCGGTGAGCCTGCAGCTGCTCGTGCCCACGGTCGAGAACGCCATTTCGGGCAACGCCTATCGCCCGGGCGACATGTTCCGCACGCGCGGGGGCCACACCATCGAGATCGGCAACACCGATGCCGAGGGCCGCGTGATCCTCTGCGACGCGCTCGCCTACGCGGTCGAGGGCAAGCCCCGGCGCATCGTCGATTTCGCCACCCTCACCGGCGCCGCGCGCGTGGCCCTCGGCCCCGAGCTGCCCGTGCTCTTCTGCAACGACGAGACGTTCGCCGCGCAGCTCGAGGCCGCGGCCGTTGCGCAGCAGGACCCGATCTGGCGCCTGCCCCTGTGGCGCAACTACCGGCGCCTCTTCTCGAGCGACGTCGCCGATTTCGCCAACTCGGGCAAGGGCGGCTATGCCGGCGCGATCGTCGCCGCGCTCTTCCTCGACCATTTCGTCCCGGCGGGCATTCCCTGGGCGCACTTCGACACGTTCGCCTGGAACGACGTGAGCCGGCCGGGGCGTCCCGCGGGCGGCGAGGCGCTGGGCCTGCGCGCGGTGCTGGCGGCGCTGGCGAGCGACCGAACCGCTTGAAGAAAGCCCTCGCCGTCCTGGCGGTGATCCTCGTGGTGCTCGCCGCCGCGGCGTACTGGGCCTACAGCTCGCTCGACGTGATCGTGCGCGTGGCGATCGAGTACTACGGGCCGAAGATCGCCGGCGTGCCGGTGCACGTGAAGGCCGTGGATCTCTCGACATCCGACGGGCGCGGCGTGGTGCGGGGGCTGGAGATCGGCACCCCGGCGGGCTTCAGCGCGCCGCGCGCCGCGAGCGTGGGTGAGATCCGCGTGGCGGTGGATCCCGCCACCGTGCGCGAGCCCGTGGTGACCATCCGGGAGCTTTCCGTCGAGGCGCCCAGCATCACCTACGAGCGCGGCGACCACGGCACCAACCTCAAGGCGATCCAGGACAACATCAAGCGCTACGTCGCCGAGAACGGCGGCGAGTCCGGCTCGCGTCCCGCGGAGGCGAAGCATGGGCGGCGCAAGTTCATCGTCGAGCGGCTCGTGATCCGCGGCGGGCACGTGACCATGACGAGTCCCGCCCTGCGCGGCCAGGGCGTCACGTTCGACCTGCCGGAAATCCAGCTCTCCGGGGTGGGACAGCGCCAGGGCGGCCTCACGGCGAGCGAGATCGGCGCCATCGTGGCGGGCGAGCTCGAGGCGCAGATCGCGCGGCGTGTGCTCACCAACATCGACCTGCTGCGCAAGGGCGGCATCGGGGGCGCCCTCGACGCCCTGAAGGGCCTCATCCACTGACGTCGCCGTCGCCGTTTGCCGACACCCTGTTGTAGGCTGTACGGAACTCCCGCCGCCGGCGCGAGTCCCTGTCATGATATTTTCGCGGCCGCCTGCCGGCCTATGGACCCCACGATGATGCGCATCCTCCGCTTCGCCGCCGCATGCCTCCTCGCCGCGCTCGCCGTCGCCCTTCCCGCGCGGGCCACCACGTATTCCACCGATTTCACCGACCTCTGGTTCATCCCCGCCGAGTCCGGATGGGGCCTCAATCTCATCCAGCAGAACCAGACCATGTTCGCCACGCTCTTCGTGTACGACACGACGACCGCGCCGCACTGGTACGTGGCATCCGACCTCGAGCCCACCACCTCCGGGAACACCACCGCCTGGACGGGCACGCTCTTCTCGACCACCGGCCCCTACTTCGGCGCCTCGTCGTTCAATCCCAACAACGTGGTGAGCACCGTGGTGGGCACGATGAACATCACGTTCACCAGCGACACGACAGCCTCGCTGCTCTACACCGTGAACGGCGCGGTCATCACCAAGACCATCCAGCGCCAGACCTTCCGCGGCAACGTGCTCACCGGCGACTACCTGGGCGGCCTCACGGCGCAGGGCACCGGCTGCCACAACGGCGTGAGCAACGGCCCGATCCTGGTCTTCGAGCTGCTCACCGTCACGCACACCAACCCGCAGTCCACGCCCTCGACCGTGTCCATGACCGTGAACTTCAACCCCAACGCGAATGGCGTCACGACGGCGAGCTGCGTCTTCAGCGGGGCATACACGCAATCGGGCAAGCTGGGAGCCATTCCAAGCGGCACCTGGAACTGCACCGTGAACGGACAGTCGGCCAACGTTGGCACCTTCGCGATGACGCAGATCGAGGCCAACACCAACGGCCTCAGCGCCAGGTTCCACGGCACCGACCAGTTCTGCACCTACGACGGCCAGTTCGGCGGCATCCGCGACGTCCCGATGTAGGGCGACGTCGCGGGCGGACGCCCGCATCGGGTATCATGTGCCGACAACAATTGGCGGCGCACGCCCCATCGTGATGCGGGAGGTCACAGCGATGCGAAAACTCGACGTGCTAAGGCGCGCGGTGCTCATTGCGGCGGCGTTCGCCGCGTTCGGCGCTGTCGCGGCCGAGGAGCCCTTCGACGCCTGCGAAGTGTTTACCCAGGCGGACGCTGAGAAAGCGCTCGGCTCGGCGGCCGAAGTGGTCGAGCCGCCGCATCCCGCCAAGTGGAAACGCCCCAAGGTCGTCACCTCCTGCACCTACGGCGCCTTCAAGGACGGCAAGCGCGTGGCCGCGAGCGTGCAGTTCCGCTTCGGCAAGGGCGAGGCCGAGGCGCAGGACGCCTTCGAGGACGCCCGCCTCAAGTTCCAGACCAAGCCCCTGCTCATCTCCGGCACCCACGCCTTCTGGAACGCCCGCACGGGGCAGCTCGACCTGCTCAAGGGCCGCACCTGGGTGTCGCTGTCGATCGGGCCCGACAAGCCCGGTGAGCGCGACATGGACCAGGCCAAGAAGCTCGCCGAGATTCTCGCCACCAAGATCTAGAACAGGACACAGCGCCGCATGACCGCCATCGTCGAAGTCGTCGCCCGCGAGATCCTCGATTCGCGCGGCAATCCCACCGTGGAAGCCGACGTGCTGGTGGAATCCGGCGCGATGGGGCGCGCGGCCGTGCCCTCGGGCGCCTCCACCGGCTCGCGCGAGGCGATCGAGCTGCGCGACGGCGACGCCCAGCGCTTCTTCGGCAAGGGCGTGCAGAAGGCGGTGGAGCACGTGAACACCGAGATCACCGAGGCGATCCTGGGGCTCGACGTCTCGGAGCAGTCGCACATCGACCGCGTGCTGATCGACCTCGACGGCACCGAGAACAAGTCGCGCCTCGGCGCCAACGCCATCCTCGCCGTGAGCGTGGCGTGCGCGAAGGCGGCGGCGGAGGAATCGGGTCTCTCGTTGTATCGATATTTCGGCGGCAGCGGGCCGCGCCGCATGCCGGTGCCGATGATGAACGTCATCAACGGCGGCGCCCACGCCAACAATAACCTGGACTTCCAGGAGTTCATGGTGCTGCCCGTGGGCTTCAGCTCGTTTCGCGACGCGTTGCGCTGCGGCTCGGAGATCTTCCATACGCTGAAGAAGCTGATCGAAGCCGAGGGCATGTCCACCGCCGTGGGCGACGAGGGCGGCTTCGCGCCCAGCCTCGCCAACAACGAGGCGGGCCTGCAGTGGATGCTGCGCGCGATCGAGGGCGCGGGCTACCAGCCGGGCGAGCAGGTGCTGCTCGGCATGGACTGCGCGGCGAGCGAGTTCTACCGCGACGGCAAGTACCGCTTCGAGGCCGAGAAGCTCACCTACACCTCGGCGCAGCTCGTGGACCTGCTCGCCTCCTGGTGCGACAAGTACCCCATCGTCACCATCGAGGACGGCATGGCCGAGAACGACTGGGACGGCTGGGAGCTCCTCACCGACCGCCTCGGCGACAAGGTGCAGCTCGTGGGCGATGACATCTTCGTCACCAACACGCGCATCCTCGCCGAGGGCATCGAGCGCGGCGTGGCCAACTCCATCCTCATCAAGATCAACCAGATCGGCACCCTCACCGAGACCTTCGAGGCGATCGAGATGGCCCGCAATGCCGGCTACACCGCGGTGATCTCCCACCGCTCCGGCGAGACCGAGGATTCCACGATCGCGGACATCGCGGTCGGCACCAACGCGATGCAGATCAAGACCGGGTCGCTTTCCCGATCCGATCGCACCGCGAAGTACAACCAGCTCCTGCGCATCGAGGAGGAGCTGGGCGAGGGCGCTTCTTATGCCGGGCGGGATGCTTTCTACCAGATCCGCTAGGTCGCCCCGGCGCAGGCCGGGGCCCAATCCGCGGTGAGAATCCTCACCCTCTTCCTCGCCGCGCTCGTCGTGGCCCTGCAATATCCCCTCTGGCTCGGCAAGGGAAGCTGGCTCAAGGTGAGCGAGCTGGACCAGGCGCTGGCCCAGCAGCGCGCGACCACCGCGAGCCTCAAGGCGCGCAACGAGGCGATGGACGCCGAGGTTCGCGATCTGAAGGAAGGACTCGATGCGGTCGAGGAGCGCGCGCGCCTCGACCTCGGCATGATCAAGCGCGACGAGATCTTCTATCAAGTCGTGACGTCGGCGCCTTCCACGCCGCGCTAGGACGCCGGACTTCCCCGCCGCGCGAGCCAGATCCCCGCCAGCACCACCGCCCCGCCCAGGAATTGCACCGGCCCCACCTGCTCGCCGAAGAGCACCCAAGCGAAGAGCGTCGCCATCACCGGCTGGATCAGCAAGCTTACCGAGGAGAGCGAAGCAGGCAGGTGTGCGAAGGCATATGCGATGAGCCCCTGCCCCATGATCTGCGTGACGACCGCAAGCGCCACCAGCACCCACCATCCCGAGAGCGCGTGAGGCAGCATCGGCTGCGGTGAGAGCAGCGCCACCGGCAGCAACGCGATCGCGGTGATCGTCGTGCTCCACGCCATCAATCGCACGGTCGAGGCCTGGGCATCGCGCGCGGACTTCACCGCCAGCATGTACCCCGCGTAGAACACGGCCGTCAGGGCCCCGAGCGCATCGCCCAGCAGCCGCGTGCCGCCCACGAAGAAGTTGGGCCCGACCAGCACGAACATCCCCACCAGCGCCGCCACCATCCCGACCAGGAACACGCGCGTCACCTTCTGCTTCCAGATGAGCCAGCCGGCGAGCGTGACGAAGATGGGCGCAAGGTTCGCCAGCAAAGTCGAATTCGCAACCGACGTGTAGACGATCGACCAGTGCCACACGCCGAGGTCGCAGGCGAAGAAGAGGCCGGCCGCGAGGAGGGCGCCACGCGAAAAGGTGCGCGGCGCCACGAGCGGCTCGCGCGAAGCTGCGAGCCACGTCCACAGCAGTGGCGCGGCGAGCGCGGTGCGCCAGAAAGCGCTCGCCACCGGTCCCGTGTCCGAAAGGCGCACGAGGATCGGCGCAAAGGCGATCGCGCAGCCCCCGGCGAGGAGGCAGAGGAAGGCTACCTGGCGCATGGAAGCGAATATGATATCGCCTCCATGCCGGGCGAATTCCTCTCCGCGGTCGTGATCCTCCTGCTCGTGGTCGATCCGTTCGGCAACGTGCCGATCGTGAACGCCATGCTCGCGGGCGTTCCCGTGCCGCGGCGGCGCGCCATCATCGTGCGCGAATGCCTGGTCGCCTTCGCCATCCTCGCCGCTTTCGGCGCTTTCGGCCCCCAGATCCTGGCGGTCATGCACCTTTCGCAGACGTCGTTGTCCATCGCGGGGGGTGTTATTCTTTTCATGATCGCGATCCGCATGGTGTTCGGCCGCTTCGAGGGCACGTTCGGCGGCGAGGAGGCGGGCGAGCCCCTCATCGTCCCGCTCGCCATCCCGCTCATCGCCGGCCCCTCGGCGCTCGCCACCGTCATGCTGCTGGCCTCGCACTCGCCGCAGCGCCTCGGCATGCTCGCCGGCGCGCTGGTGGTGGTGATGGCGGTCACCACGGTGCTGCTGCTCGCGGGCGAGCGCCTGCAGCGCTGGCTGGGAGACCGCGTGATGCACGCCTTCGAGCGCCTGATGGGACTCATCCTCACGGCCATCGCGGTCGAGATGCTGCTCGGAGGCATACGCGCCTTCGTGGAAGGGCTGAGATGAGCAAGGCATTCACGCGCGAGGACGACGCGCCCGAGGAGGACTTCGAGGGCGACGACGAGCAGAACCCGATTCCCGCCGGCGCCGAAGAACTACCTCACGCCCGCGGGCTGGAAGCGCATGCGCGACGAGGTCGCGTGGCTCGTGAAGACGGAGCGCCCGGAGGTGACCTCGGTCGTCTCGTGGGCCGCGAAGCTCGGCGACCGCTCCGAGAACGCCGACTACCAGTACGGCAAGAAGCGCCTGCGCGAGATCGACCGGCGCATCCGCTACCTCACCAAGCGCCTCGAGGCCGCCGAGGTGGTCGATCCCGCCACGCGCGAGGAAACCGACCAGGTGTTCTTCGGCGCCACCGTCACCTACGCCACCGCGTCGGGAACCGAGCAGACCGTGCGCATCGTCGGCATCGACGAGATGGACCCCGCGCAGCACTACGTGAGCTGGATCTCGCCGATCGCCCGCGCGCTCATCAAGGCGCATGAAGGCGAGAAGGTGCAGCTGCGCACGCCCGGCGGCGACGAGGAAATAGAGATCATCGAGGTGCGCTACGAGGCGATCCCGATGGCGCCCTTCGTGCCGATGAAAAGCCAATGGAGCCCGAACGCAAAATGAAGAGATTCGTCACCCCGGCGAAGGCCGGGGCCCAATTTCGCCGGCTCGCCTTTGTCGCCTTTGCGGCCTTCGCAGCCATCCCCGCAGCCGCCCAGAACCTGCTCTGGGAAGTGAGCTCCCTAACCAATCGCGTCTACCTGTTCGGCACCATCCACGCCGGCAAGGTCGCATGGTATCCCGCTGCCCAAGGCGGTGGAGGACGCGTTGAACGACTCGCGCGAGCTGGTCGTGGAGGCCGACGTCACGGACCTCGAGGCGATCGAGAAGGCCGGCCCCGCGATGGCGTACAAGCCGCCCGACACGCTCAAGAACCACGTGCCCCCGGCCGACTACGCGCGCTTCCTGAAACTCCTGCCGCGCTACCGGATGCCCGAATCGGCCGTGGCGCAGATGAAGCCGCTCATGGCCTCGTCGCTGCTGGTGTTCGCCGAGTGGGCGCGCCAGGGCTACCTGCCCGACTACGGGGTTGACGTCTACCTCATCAAGAAGGCGCGGGCGGAGCTGAAGCCGATGGTGGAGCTGGAAGGCACCGAGGCGCAGATGAAGCTGATGGATTCGCTCTCCGAGGCCGAGAGCCGCACGCTCTTCGCCGGCACCCTGGGCGCGCTCGAGAGCGGCCTTACCGGCGAGCAGATCGAGGGCATGGTGCACGCCTGGCAGGTGGGCGATCCCCAGCTCGCTCCTCGACGTCTCGCGCCGCTACAACGACAAGGTGCCCGGCGCGGAACAGTTCGAGGAACTGTTCGTGTGGTCGCGCCACGACGCGATGGTGGCGAAGATCTCGGGCTGGCTCGACAATTCGCGCGACCACCGCTTCATCGCGGTCGGCGCGCTGCACCTCGTGGGGCCGCGCGGGCTGGTGGAGATGCTGCGCAGGAAAGGCTATGTCGTGCGCCAGGTCTTCGTGGATCCGGTGCGCGCGGAGAAAAAGGATGAGTGAGCGGCAGGGAGGGCGGCTGCTGGTCGACCAGCTCGTGGTGCACGGCGTCGAGCGCGCCTTCACGGTGCCGGGCGAGAGCTTCCTTCCGGTGCTGGACGGCTTCTACGACGTGAAGGACAAGCTGCCGCTGGTGGTCTGCCGCCACGAGGCCGCGGCCGCCAACATGGCCGAGGCGTACGGCAAGCTCACCGGCCGGCCCGGCGTGGCGCTGGTGACGCGCGGACCCGGCGCCACCCACGCGGCCATCGGCGTGCACACCGCGTTCCAGGATTCGTCTCCGATGGTGCTCTTCGTGGGCGACGTCGGCAGTGATTTCCGCGGCCGCGAAGCGTTCCAGGAAGTCGACTTCGCCGCGATGTTCGCACCGCTCGCGAAATGGGCCGCGCGCATCGACGACGTGGACCGCATTCCCGAATACGTGGCGCGCGCGTTCCAGGTCGCCTCTTCGGGGCGGCGCGGACCCGTGGTGCTGGCATTGCCCGAGGACATCCTCGCGAAGTCGTCGAAGGCCGCCGACGCGAAGCGCTACGCTCCCGTCGAGGCCCATCCCGGTCCCCAGGACCTCCTCAAGCTCCAGCGCCTGCTCGCCGCCGCCAAGCGCCCCTTCGTGATCCTGGGCGGCAGCGGCTGGTCGCTGCAGGCGTGCGAGGACATGCGCCGTTTCGTCGAGGCCAACGACCTTCCGTGCGGCTGTGCCTTCCGCTTCCAGGACCTGTTCGACAACCGCAACGAGCACTACGTGGGCGACGTCGGCATCGGCATCAACCCCGTGCTCGCCGAGCGCGTGCGCATGGCCGACCTCCTGATCGTCGTGGGCGCGCGGCTGGGCGAGATGACCACCAGCGGCTATACGCTCATCGAGGCGCCGATCCCGCGCCAGAAGCTGGTGCACGTGCATTGCGGAATCGAGGAGATCGGGCGCGTGTACCAGCCGGAGCTGGGCATCGTCTCGGGAATGGCGCAGTTCGCGGCCGCGGTGGCGGCGTTGACGCCGGTGGAGAACCCGTCGTGGAAGGGCAGTGCGGCGGAGCAGCGCGCCGACTACGTCGCGTGGACCTCGCGCCGCGAGATCCCGGGCCGCGTGCAGATGTGGGAAGTGGTCGATTGGCTGAACCACCACGCGCCCGAGGACACCATCTATTGCAACGGCGCCGGCAACTTCGCCACCTGGCTGCACCGCTTCCACCGCTATCCGGGCTTCCGCACGCAGGTCGCACCCACCTCCGGCGCCATGGGCTACGGCGTGCCGGCGGCTATCGCGGCGAAGCTGGTCCACCCCGAGCGCACCGTGGTCTGCTTCGCGGGCGACGGCGACTTCCTCATGTCGGGTCAGGAGCTCGCAACAGCCGTGCAATATGGCGCCGCGGTGGTGATCCTGGTCATCAACAACGGCATGTACGGCACCATCCGCATGCACCAGGAGAAGCACTATCCCGGCCGCGTGATCGCAACACAGCTGCAGAACCCCCACTTCGCCGCCTACGCGCGCTCGTTCGGGGCGCTGGGCGAGATCGTCGAGGACACGGCCCAGTTCGGCCCGGCCATGGAGCGCTGCCTCGCCGCCAACAAGCCCGCGGTGATCGAGATTCGCATCGACCCTCAGGCGATCACTCCCAATACGACTCTGGACAAGATTCGGGCGGGGGCGACTGCGATGGGGAAAAGGCTTTGAAAGCGCCGATTCCCGCCGATCGAACGCCGATGCTCGCGGATGGATAGAGAGTGTACCCGGTGAGTTTCGACGTTCGTGCCCATTTGGGACGCCATTGCTTCATCGGCGGCAATCGGCGTTGGATCCGCGGTCATCGGCGCTTCCAAGATTTTCCGTAGTCTTTTACGCCGGTCATGGAAATGTCATAGTGGGGGAATAAGCTGCGCCCGAGAGGCGATATGACCGAGCACAGCAGCAAGCAATACGACCAGGACCTGGAAGCCATCCGCTCGAAGATGATGCAGATGGGCGGCCTCGTGGAGAGCCAGATCCGCTCCGCCATGGAGGGGTTCCTGGAGGGCAACCTCGAGCGCATCGAGCAGGTGGTCGCCGGCGACGCCCGGGTGAACGAGCTCGAGATCGCCATCGACGACGGCCTCGGGCACATCATCGTGCGCCGCCAGCCCGCCGCCTCGGACCTGCGCCTCATCATGGCCATGGGCAAGTCGGTGACCGACCTGGAGCGGGTGGGCGACGAGGCGGCCAAGATCGCGCGCATGTCCAAGGAGCTGCACGCGAGCGGGCCTTCGCGCCAGGTGCGCAGCGCCACCATCGGCCACATCTCGGACACCGCGCTGGGAATGCTCCGCCGCTCGCTGGACGCGTTCGCGCGCCTGGACGCCGCCGCCGCCGCGCGCGTCATCGCCGAGGATGCCCTCATCGACAACGAGTTCCGCTCCATCATCCGCCAGCTCATCACCTTCATGATGGAAGATCCGCGCACCATCTCCGCCTCGCTCAACATCGTGTGGGTCGCCAAGGCGTTCGAGCGCATCGGAGACCACGCGAAGAACATCGCCGAGCAGGTGATCTACGTCGTACGCGGACGCGACGTGCGCCACACGCCGCTCGCCGAAGTGGAACGGCAGGCGCTCGGCCGATGACCGCCTCGATCCTCGTGGTCGAGGACGAACCGTCCATCCAGGAGCTCATCGCCGTCAACCTCACGCGCCACGGCCACGCGGTGACGCGCGCGGCCTCCGCCGAGGAAGCGTACCGGTCGGTCGCCGAGACGCTCCCCGACGTGATCCTGCTGGACTGGATGCTCCCCGACGCGGCCGGCCCGGTCATCACGCGGCGGCTGCGCACCGAGGCGCGCACCCGCGACGTGCCCATCATCATGCTCACGGCACGCGCCGGCGAGGAAGACAAGGTCGCGGGGCTGGAGAGCGGCGCCGACGACTACATCACCAAGCCCTTCTCGCCGCGCGAGCTGGAAGCGCGCATCCAGGCGGTGCTGCGCCGGCGCGCGCCGCAGCTTTCCAAGGAAGCGGTCGAGATCGAGGCGCTGGTACTGAACCCGGCCACCCGCACCGTGACGGGATCGGGAAAAACGCTCAAGATGGGGCCCACCGAGTTCGAGCTGCTCCATTTCTTCATGACCCATACGGACCGCGTCTACACCCGCCCCCAGATCCTCGACCATGTCTGGGGCGACCACGTGTTCATCGAGGAGCGCACGGTGGACGTGCACATCCGCAGGCTCCGCGACGCGCTCTCCCCGAGCGGCCACGACGGCCTCGTGGAGACCATGCGCGGCGCCGGCTACCGGTTCCTTTCCAAGCGCTGAGGCCGCGGTGATCGCCATCGCGGCGAGCATCCTGGCCTCCGCAGCGGCCGGGT
Organism: uncultured beta proteobacterium; assembly: GCA_963827425.1. Taxonomy (GTDB): domain Bacteria; phylum Pseudomonadota; class Gammaproteobacteria; order Burkholderiales; family Usitatibacteraceae; genus Usitatibacter. The sequence goes on from CAWHAQ010000005.1 coordinate 381,574, forward strand.
ATTTCGGCGGCATCGAATCGGGCCTCGTCCTGCTCGCGGTGCTGCTGCTCGCGCAGCTCGGCTACGAGCTCGTCCAGCAGCGCCGGCTGCGCCGCTGGCTGGAGCACGGCGAGACGCCCGAGCCGCCGCGCGCGCGGGGCGCCTGGGACGAGCTCCACGCCCTCATCCACCGTTCGCGGCGCGAGTCGGCACGGCGCGAGGCCGAGCTCGCCCATGCGCTCGCCCGCTGGCGCGCCGCGGCCCGCGCGCTGCCCGACGGCGTGGCGATCCTCGACGGCGAGCGCATCGCATGGTGCAACGACAACGCGAGCCTGCACCTGGGCATCGACCCGGTGCGCGACGTCGGCAACACCATCACGCACCTGGTGCGCATTCCGGAGTTCCACGACTACCTCGCAGCCGGCGATTTCGTGCGGCCCGTCCAGGTGCTCACCGGCCAAAGCGACCAGGTGCTGTCGTTGCAGGTGATAGCGTACGGCGAGGACCAGCGCCTGGTGCTCTCGCGCGACATCACGCAGTTCCGCAAGGTGGAGCAGGTGCGGCGCGAGTTCGTGGCCAACGTGTCCCACGAGCTGCGCACGCCGCTCACGGTGATCGCGGGCTTCCTCGAGACGCTGCGCGACGAATCCGATCCCGAGGCGGAGCAGCGCTACATCGAGCTCATGAGCGAGCAGGCGCGCCGCATGCAGCGCCTGGTCGAGGACCTGCTCACGCTCTCGGCGCTCGAGTCCTCGCCCCCGCCGCCGATGGAAGAGCCGGTGGAGATGCGCGGCGTGCTGGAGCGCCTGGGGGCCGAGGCGCGCGCGCTCTCGGGCGGGCGCCACCAGGTCGAGGTGGCCGCGGAGGAGGGCATCGGGCTCCTCGGCAGCGAGAAGGAGCTTTCGAGCGCGTTCGGCAACCTCGTCTCCAACGCCATCCGCTACACGCCCTCGGGCGGCACCGTGCGGCTCAGGTGGCAGCGCACGCCCGACGGGGCGGCCTTCGAGGTCGAGGACACCGGCATCGGCATCGCGCCCGAGCACATCCCGCGGCTCACGGAGCGCTTCTATCGCGTGGACCGCGGGCGCTCGCGCGAGACCGGCGGCACGGGCCTCGGGCTCGCCATCGTGAAGCACGCCCTCGCGCGCCACGGCGCGACGCTCGACATCGCGAGCAAGCCGGGCGAGGGCAGCCGCTTCAGCGCGCGCTTCTCGGGGGCGCGGCTGCGCGATCACGCGCTGCACGCGCGCCGCAGTAGTCAGATCTCCACCAAGAAAAGGTTCCTCCAAATGGCAAATGTCTCGTGCTCTACTCCTCGTCCTACGGCCACATCGAGCGCATGGCGCAGGAAGTCGCCGCGGGCGGGGCGGCGTGCGGGCGCGAAGGCGACCATCCGGCGCGTGCCGGGAACGGTGCCCGAGGACTGGCAGGAAACCGGTTTCGAGTCGGCAGCGACGCCGACTGCGGAGCTCGCGACCTCGCGGGCTACGACGCCATCATCATCGTGACGCCGACCCGCTTCGGCAACAGGCGGGGCAAATGAAGAGCTTCCTCGACCAGGCCGGCGGCATTGTGCCCTCACCGAGAGCCTGCCGTGGCAAGGTCGTGGACGTGTTCACGTCCCCCGCCACCCAACACGGCGAGCAGGAAGTTCACCGACGGCACGTATCGTTCCCGTGCTGAAGCACCTGGGATTCGTGAGCGTGGGCCTGCCGTACGCTTTCCAGGGACAGATGGGCCATGCGGAAGTCATGGGCGTCGCCCGTGCGCATTCGACCGTCGCGGGCGGTGCCAGCAGCGCCAGCCCTCGCCGGTCCGCTCGCGGGCGCCAGGTACTTGAGCAACCACATCGCGGAGATCGCCGCGCCGCCCGTCTCCTGAACCAGCGGGATTTCTCGGGGTCTACCTCCTGGCGTACAGCGGACTGGTCCGCCCAACAATGCCCCGGAAGTCGTCTTGATGGTTGTCCTGTCAGCGTTGGTTGTCGAGCGCGAGGTTCAGCTGCGAGCACGTTGACCCGCGGCTCGCCGAGGAAGCCCGAGCTGGCGGCCTCGGTGTGCTGCGCGACGAGCTCGCGCACCCGCGCCGGCGTCGCAGGCCGCGCGCCTTGCGCCACGCGCGCGACCTGGTATTCGGCGCGCGGCCGGGCTGATGTGCGGATCGAGGCCGCTGCGCCGAGGCGGTCACGAGGTCGACCGGGACGGCGCGTTGTTGTCCGGGATCGGCGTCCGTGCAGCGCCTCGATGCGCGCCTCCACGGCGTCGGTGAGCGCCGGGTTGCGTCGGCCCCAGGTTCGAGCCGCTCGACGCGGCCGCGTTGTACGGATACGGCGAGGTGGCCGAGGCGCGGCCCCAGAAGTGCTTCGGGTCGTCGAAGGGCTGGCCGATGAGCGCCGAGCCCACCGCCTTGCCGTCCTTCACGATCAGGCTGCCGTTGGCCTGGCGCGGGAACAGCGACCTGCGCGATGCCGGTGACCACGAGCGGGTAGGCGACGCCGGTGAGAGCGGTGAGCACGACGAGCAGCACGAGGGCGGGCGCGAAGTTGCGGCAGAGCATGGAGTCGTGTCATCCGTTCACGCGAGGTCCGAGCGCGACGAGGATCAGGTCGATCAGCTTGATGCCGATGAACGGCACGATCACGCCGCCCAGCCCGTAGATCGAGCAGGTTTCGGCGCAGCAGCGCGCCGCGCCCATCGGCCGGTAGCGCACGCCGCGCAGCGCGAGCGGAATGAGCGCGATGATGATCAGCGCGTTGAAGATCACCGCCGACAGGATGGCGCTGTTCGGGCGTCGCGAGGCGCATGATGTTGAGCGCGTCGAGCTGCGGATAGGTGGCCGCGAACGCGGCCGGGATGATCGCGAAGTACTTGGCGACGTCGTTGGCGATGCTGAACGTGGTCAGCGAGCCGCGCGTCATCAGCAGCTGCTTGCCGATCTCGACGATCTCGATGAGCTTGGTCGGGTTGGAGTCGAGGTCGACCATGTTGCCGGCCTCTTTGGCGGCCTGCGTGCCGGTGTTCATCGCGACCGCCACGTCGGCCTGCGCGAGCGCGGGCGCGTCGTTGGTGCCGTCGCCGGTCATCGCGACGAGGCGGCCGCCCGCCTGGTGCTCGCGGATCAGCGTCGAGCTTGGCCTCCGGCGTGGCCTCGGCGAGGAAGTCGTCGACGCCGGCCTCGGCCGCGATCGCCGCGGCGGTGAGCGGGTTGTCGCCGGTGATCATCACGGTCTTGATGCCCATGCGGCGCAGCTCGCGCGAAGCGCTCCTTGATGCCGCCCTTGACGATGTCCTTCAGCTCGATGACGCCGAGCACGCTGGCGCGCCTCTCGCGCCACCACCAGCGGCGTGCCGCCGCGGCTGCGCGACCGTCGTCGACGTCGCGCTGCACGCTCGTCGGGAAGCTCCCGCCCTGCGCTTCGACGTACGCGTCTCGATCGCGTCGGCCGCGCCCTTGCGGATGCTGCGCGGCTCGCTCGACGTCCACGCCGCTCATGCGCGTCTGCGCGGTGAAGGGCACGAACGTCGCGCCGAGCGTCGCGCACGTCGCGCTCGCGGATGTTGTACTTCTCCTTGGCGAGCACGACGATGCTGCGGCCTTCGGGCGTCTCGTCGGCGAGCGAGGCGAGCTGCGCGGCGTCGGCGAGCTCGCTGCTCCTGCACGCCGGCCGCCGGGCAGGAACTCGTCGCCTGGCGGTTGCCGAGCGTGATGGTGCCGGTCTTGTCGAGCAGCAGCACGTCGACGTCGCCGGCGGCTTCGACCGCGCGGCCCGACGTCGCGATCACGTTGCGCCTGCAATCATGCGGTCCATGCCGGCGATGCCGATGGCCGAGAGCAGCCCGCCGATGGTCGTCGGGATCAGGCACACGAGCAGCGCGACCAGCACCGTGATCGTGACCGGCGTCCCCGCCTTGGCCACCTCGACGCTGAAGAGCGAGATACGGCAGCAGCGTCACGGTCGCGAGCAGGAAGATGATCGTGAGCGCCGCCAGCAGGATGTCGAGCGCGATCTCGTTGGGCGTCTTCTGGCGCTTGGCGCCTTCGACCATCGCGATCATGCGGTCGAGGAACGTCTCGCCGGGATTCGCCGCGACGCGCACGACGAGCCAGTCCGAGAGCACGCGCGTGCCGCCGGTGACCGACGCTGCGGTCGCCGCCGCTCTCGCGGATGACCGGCGCGCTCTCGCCGGTGATGCCGATCTCGTCGACCGAGGCGACGCCTTCGATGACCTCGCCGTCGCACGGGATCGACGTCGCCCGCCTCGACCAGGACGAGGTCGCCCTTGCGCAGCGTCGCCGACGGCACGACGCGCTGCACGCGGCGTCGCGTCGTGCCTCGGCGAGCTTCTTCGCCGTCGTGTCGCGCTTGCGCGCTTGCGCAGCGCGTCGGCCTGCGCCTTGCCGCGTCCCTCGGCCATCGCCTCGGCGAAGTTCGCGAACAGCACCGTGAACCAGAGCCAGAGCGACACTGCGAGGATGAACCCGGCGCGGCGCCTCGCCGTGGCCGCCGAGCGCCTGGACCCAGAGCACCGTCGTGAGGATGCTGCCGACCTCGACGACGAACATCACCGGGTTGCGCCACTGGTGCTGCGGGCATCGAGCTTCACGAACGCGTCGACGAGCGCCCGCGCGGACGATCGATCGCGTCGAACAGCTTGCGCGGCGATGTCGGCGCGCTCGCCAGGGGCATGCGAGCGACGGGGATGCTCATGGCGATTCGCTCATGTCGTCCCCGATCAGCGCGAGGTGCTCGACGATCGGGCCCAGGGCGAGCGCCGGGATGAACGTGAGCGCGCCGACGACGACGACCGTGCTCGACGAGCATCACCACGAAGAGCGGCGTGTGCGTGGGCAGCGTGCCCGGCCCGCCGGCACGATCTTCTTCGCCGCGAGCGAGCCGGCGATGGCGAGCGTCGGCATCGCGAGCCAGTAGCGCGCGAAGCAACATCGCGATGCCGAGCGCCGTGTTGTAGAAGGGCGTGTTGGCGGAGAGGCCCGCGAACGCGCTGCCGTTGTTGTTGCCGGCCGACGAGAACGCGTAGAGGATCTCGCAGAAGCCGTGCGCGCCGGGGTTGGCCACGCCCGCCTTGCCCGGCTCCGACGAGCACGGCGATCGCGGTGCCCACGAGCACCACGCAGCGGCGGCACGAGGATCGCGATCGCCGCCATCTTCATCTCGAAGGCCTCGATCTTCTTGCCGAGGTATTCGGGCGTGCGGCCGACCATCAGGCCGGCGACGAAGACCGCGATGATCGCGAACACGAGCATGCCGTAGAGGCCCGAGCCCACGCCGCCGAAGATGATCTCGCCGAGCTGGATGAGCCACAGCGGCACGAGCCCGCCCAGCGGCGTGAAGGAGTCGTGCATCGAGTTGACCGAGCCGTTGGAGGCCGCCGTCGTCGCGGTCGCCCAGAGCGCCGAGTCGCACGATGCCGAAGCGCACCTCCTTGCCTTCCATGTTGCCGCCCGGCTGCGGCGTCGCGACGCGGTCTGATCGGCGCCCGCCTGCGCGAGCAGCGGGTTGCCCGGCTGCTCTGCGCCAGGCGCAGACCGCGAGCAGCCGGCGAAGATGACGCGTCATCGTCGCGAGCACCGCCCAGCCCTGGCGCGTGTCGCCGCACCATCTCGCCGAACGTGTAGCAGAGCGCCGGCCGGGATCAGCAGGATCGAGAGCAGCTCGAGGAAGTTCGAGAGCGGCGTCGGGTTCTCGAACGGATGCGCCGAGTTCACGTTGAAGAAGCCGCCGCCGTTGGTGCCGAGCTGCTTGATGGCGACCTGCGAGGCGGCCGGGCCCGAGCGCGATCGACTGCTCCTTGACGTCGCCTTCTCGGTGACGGGTTGCCCTTGTCGTCCTTCACCGGTTGCCCGGCGCTGTCAGCTTCGGGTTGTCGTAGTCCACGCTCTCGGTGAGCGTCGCGTCGGGATACGCGGAGAACGTCTGCGCCACGCCCTGCGCACACGAGCACGAGCGCGAGGACGATCGACAGCGGCAGCAGGATGTAGAGCGTGCTGCGCGTCAGGTCGACCCAGAAGTTGCCGATGGCGCTGCGCGGTCTTGCGCGCGAAGCCGCGGATGAACGCGACGAGGACGGCCATGCCGGTCGCCGCCGAGACGAAGTTCTGCACCGTGAGCGCCGAGCATCTGCGTCAGGTAGCTCATGCGTCGATTCGCCGCCGTAGCCCTGCCAGTTGGTGTTGGTGATGAAGCTCACCGCCGTGTTGAACGACGAGTCCGGGCGACACGCGCGCCGAAGGCCTGCGGGATTCAGCGGCAGCGAGCCCTGCAAGCGCTGCAGCGCGTAGACCGCGAGCGAAGCCCAGCAGGTTGAAGAGCAGCATCGCGATCGCGTACTCGGTCCAGCGCATCTCGTGCGTCGGGATCGACGCCGCACAGCGCGATAGATGAGGCGCTCGAGCGGGCCGCACCGACGCGGTTGAGCACGCCGGCTCGCCCTCGTAGACGCGCGCCATGTACGTGCCGAGCGGCTTGGCGAGCGCGATCAGCACGACGAGATAGAGCGCGAGCTGCAGGTAGCCGTTGGCGAGTCATCAGAATTTCTCCGGGACGAAGAGCGCGACGAGGAGGTAGACGAAGACCAGGCGAGCCATGCGCAGATGCGCCGCTCCAGCCGACGTAGCATGAACTCGAGCGCATGCGAACAAGCCTCCTCAGGCGTTCAGCATGCGAGCACGTCATGCGCGGCGCTGCACGCGCGAAGAAACGCGATACGCGAGCGCGAGAGTAGAGGACATCGAGGATCTGCGTGCATGGCCTGCGCTGAGCGGTTTCGCAAACGCCTCAGTGAAGCTGGCGGCCGCGCCGCGTATAAAATCGCCGTAAAAAGTTCGCGCTCGCCGTGTAGCGCCGGCGTAAATGCGCCTACACTGCGCGCCATGAGCGACTCGCGGCCCGATCCCGACGCGCTCCTCGCCCGCTCGAAGCGAGGAGGAGGCGGCGGCCGCGCGCGGCAAGCTCCGGATCTTCTTCGGGGCCTCGGCGGGCGTGGGCAAGACCTACGCGATGCTCGCCGCCGCGCGGCGCGCGCGCGCCGAGGGCATCGCGACGTCGTCGTCGGCGTGGTCGAGACCCACGGGCGCGCCGAGACGCTGGCGCTCATCGAGGGCCTCGAGGTCCTGCCGCGCCGCGAGATCGAGCGCCAGGGCCGCAAGCTCACCGAGTTCGACATCGACGCCGCGCTCGCCCGGCAGCCCGCGCCTGATCCTCGTCGACGAGCTCGCGCACACCAACGCGCCGGGCTCGCGCCACCCGAAGCGCTGGCAGGACGTCGAGGAGCTGCTCGGCGCGGGCATCGACGTCTACACGACGCTCAACGTGCAGCACCTCGAGAGCCTGAACGACGTCGTGGGCGGCATCACCGGCATCAAGGTGTGGGAGACGGTGCCCGACACGTTCTTCGACGACGGCCGACGAGGTGGTGCTGGTCGACCTGCCCGCCGAGGAGCTGCTGGAGCGCCTGAAGGAGGGCAAGGTCTACCTGCCCGAGCAGGCGCGAGCGCGCGGCGGCGAACTTCTTCCGCAAGGGCAACCTCATCGCGCTGCGCGAGCTGGCGCTGCGCCGCACCGCGGACCTGGTCGAGGGCGCGGTGAAGGAGTACCGCTCCGACAAGGCGATCGGCGCGGTGTGGAAGACGCAGGCGCGGCTGCTCTGCTGCATCGGGCCGATCCGGGGTCGGAGCAGGTGGTGCGCAGCGCCGCGCGCCTCGCGCAACAGCTGGACGTGGAGTGGCGGGCCGTGTACGTCGAGACGCCGCGCGCTGCAGCGGCTGCCCGCCGCGGAGCGCGAGCGCATCCTGCGCGTCGTGAAGCTCGCGCAGGACCTCGGCGCGAGCACCGCGATCCTCACCGGCAACGCGGTGGTCGAAGCGCTGGTCGGCTACGCGCGCACCGAGAACATCGGCACCGTGGTCGTGGGGCGCGGGCCCCGACGGCGGCTGCCCTGGCGGCGCAGCCTTTCCGACGCCATCGCGGCGGCGGAGGACGATCTCGACGTGATCGAGATCGGGCGCGGCGCCCACGACGCCGGCGCGCCCATCGCCACGCGGGTGGCGGCGGAAACGCCCGGGCGCGACACGAAGGCGATCAGCGGCGCAAGCGCTACGGCGGCACCGTGCTCGCGTGCGCGGCCACGGCGGCGCGGCGCTGCTGCTGCTGCCGTACTTCGAGCTCTCCAACATCGTGATGGTGTTCCTGCTCACCGTCGTGCTGGTGGGCGTGCAATGGGGGCGTGGGCCCGGCGATCCTCGCCGCGATCCTCAACGTGGTCGCGTTCGACTTCTTCTTCGTTCCGCCGCGCCTCAACTTCGCGGTGAGCGACGTCCAGTACGTGCTCACGTTCGCCGTGATGCTCGCCGTGGGCCTCATCACCGGCCAGCTCACCGCCGGCGTGCGCTACCAGGCGCGCGTCGCCGGGCACCGCGAGGCGCGCGCGCGCACGCTCTACGAGTTCTCGCGCGACCTCGCGGGCCTGCTCACGCCCGCCCAGGTGATCGAGACCGCGGAGACCTTCATGGCGCGCGCGTTCCGCGCGCGCGTGGCGGTGCTCGTCCCCGATGCGCGGGAGAAGCTCGTGTCGCCGATGGCGCGGCCGCTCGGCAATCCCATGGATACCGCGGCGGCGCAGTGGTCCTACGACCACGCGCAGCCCGCCGGCGCCGGCACCGATACGCTGCCCGGCAACGACTTCCTGTTCCTGCCGCTGAAGGCGCCGATGCGCACGCGCGGCGTGCTCGCGATCCAGCCCGAGCGCACGCGCGACCTGATGATCCCCGAGCAGATGCGCCAGTACGAGACCTTCGCCGCGCTCACCGCGATCGCGCTCGAGCGCGTGCACTACGTCGAGGTGGCGCGCGATGCGCTGATCAAGATCGAGAGCGAGCGGCTGCAGGAATTCGCTGCTCGCCGCGCTCTCGCACGACCTGCGCACGCCGCTCGCCGCGCTGCTCGGCCTCTCGGAAGCCATGGTGCTCACGCACCCGCCCATGTCGGCCGAGCAGGTGGAGCATCGCGCACACCATCGCCGAGGAGACCAAGCGCCTCATCGCGTTGGTGAACAACCTGCTCGACATGGCGCGCATCCAGAGCGGCGAGGTGCGCCTGAACCTCGAGTGGCACCCGATCGAGGAGGTGGTGGGCACCGCGCTGCGGACGGCGCGCGGGCATGCTCGGCGGCCGCAAGGTGGCGGTCGACATCCCGGCGGACCTGCCGCTGGTGCAGATGGACGCGGTGCTGATCGAGCGCGTGCTCGCGAACCTCCTCGAGAATGCCGTGAAGTACGCGGGGGCCGACGCGCGCATCGCGATCGACGCACGCGTCGCGGACGGCGCGCTCGAGGTCGGCGTCGAGGATGACGGCCCCGGCATCGCGGCCGGCCAGGAGGAGGCGATCTTCGAGAAGTTCGCGCGCGGGCCGCGCGGAGAGCGCCACGCCCGGCGTGGGCCTCGGGCTCGCGATCTGCCGCGCCATCGTCGAGGCGCACAAGGGACGGATCTACGCGCGAGCCCGCGCCGCGCGCGCGGCGCGCGCTTCGTATTCACGCTGCCGCTGGGCGAGCCGCCCGAGGTACATCGCGCCGTGAGCTCGCCGGTCGCGCTTCTGGTCGAGGACGAGCCGCAGATCCGCCGGTTCCTCCGCACTGCGCTCGAGGCCGAGGGCTGGACCGTGCACGAGACCGACACCCAGCGCCAGGGCCTGATCGACGCCGGCACGCGCAAGCCCGACCTGCTCATCGTCGACCTGGGACTGCCCGACGGCGACGGGGTGACGCTGATCCGCGAGCTGCGCGCGTGGTCCGCGGTGCCGGTGATCGTGCTCTCGGCGCGCGCCGCCGAGAACGACAAGATCGCCGCGCTCGACGCCGGCGCCGACGACTACCTCACCAAGCCGTTCGGCGTGCGCGAGTTGCTGGCGCGCGTGCGCGCGACGCTGCGCCGCCATCGCCTGCCGCCCGGCGAGGGCACCCGGTCTTCCGGTTCGGCAACGTCGAGGTGGACCTCGAGGCGCGCACCTTGAAGCGCGGCGGGGCCGAGGTGCACCTCACGCCGGTCGAGTTCCGGCTGCTGTCGCTGCTCATCGCCAACGCGGGCAAGGTGCTCACCCACCGCCAGATCCTGCGCGAGGTGTGGGGGCCGTCGGGCGTCGGAGCACCACCACTACGTGCGCGTCTACATGGGACACCTGCGCCAGAAGCTCGAGGACGATCCCGCGCAGCCCCGCCACCTGCTCACCGAGACCGCCGTCGGCTACCGATTGGTCGTCCTGACGCTCCGGTCACGCTTCTGTCATGCCCGGCTGCCAGGATGGCATCCCTGCCGGAGATTCCATGGCCTCGGTTCCGCGCACCCCCTTCTTGCAGCCCGACGATCCGCTCGACTCGCTCACCCGCTTCCACCGCCGCATCGAGCGCGGCCTGGCATCGCTCGGGCAGCTCGAGGCGCGCCTCGAGGCCGGCACGGCGCTCGGCGAGGCGGACAGCGTCGCGGCGGCCGTGGTCGACCTCTTCACCACGCGCATGGCGATCCACCATGCCGACGAGGAGCACGACCTGATCCCGATGCTGCTGCGGCGCATCGCGCGCGCCGAGGAGCGCGACCATTTCCGCGAGGTCCGCCTGCGCCTGGAGAGCGACCACCGCGAGCTGCGCGAGGCGTGGCGGAGCCTGCGCTCCCCGCTCGCGGCGATCGCGCTCGGGACCTGGCGGCGCCTTCCCGCCGACACAGTGGCCTATTTCCGTGCGCTGCAGAGCCTGCACATCGGCACCGAGGAAGCGGTGCTGCACCGTCTCGCGCGCCATCGCCTGCTCGAGGCCGACCGCACGCAGCTCGCCGGACGCATGGCCGCGCGCCGCGCGGGCAGTCACGTTTCCGTCACGGCGCTGCCACGGATTTGACTTGTCGCGCGGCCACAATGGCCTGCGCATGGATGCTGAGAAAACGGATCAGCTGGAAGACGAAGCGGCGACACTGCGCTACCGCGCGATCTTCGTCTCGGACATCCACCTCGGCACCGCGAGCTGCCAGGCGGACAGGCTCCTCGACTTCCTGCGCCACACCGACAGCACGCACCTCTACCTCGTCGGCGACATCATCGACGGCTGGCAGTTGAAGCGCCGCTGGTACTGGCACCAGGCGCACAACGACGTGGTGCAGAAGGTGCTGCGCAAGGCGCGCAAGGGCACGCGCGTCACCTACATCGCCGGCAACCACGACGAGGCGATGCGCCACTTCCTCGGCCTTGCCTTCGGCGGCATCGACATCCGCGCCGAGGCCGAGCACGTTACCGCCGACGGCCGGCGCTTCCTCGTCACGCACGGCGACCTCTTCGACGCCGTGGTGCAGAACGCGAAGTGGCTCGCCTACCTCGGGGACGCGGCCTACATCCTCACCTTGAAGCTCAACCAGTGGTTCAACCACCTGCGCGCGAGGCTCGGGATTTCCCTACTGGTCGCTCGCGCAGTTCCTCAAGCACCGGGTGAAGAACGCGGTGAGCTACATCACCAAGTTCGAGGACGCGCTCGCGCACGAGGCGAGGCGGCGCGGCTTCGACGGCGTGATCTGCGGCCACATCCACAAGGCCGAGATCCGCGACATCGGCGGCATCCTCTACTGCAACGACGGAGACTGGGTCGAGAGCCTCACCGCGCTGGTCGAGACCGAAGGCGGGGAGCTGCGCATCATCGACTGGAAGCACATCGAGGCGCTCAGGGCCGGCGTCACAACGGGGGACAGGGCCCACGCGGCTGCAGGCCGCGCGCTGTCTCCGGGAGCCCAACTTGCGCATACTGCTGGTCACTGACGCCTGGACGCCGCAGATCAACGGCGTGGTGGTGACACTCGCGAACACGGTCCGCTGGCTCGAGCGCTGGGGACACGAGGTGCGGGTGCTCTCGCCGCTCGGGTTCCGCACCTTCCCGATGCCGACTTATCCGGAGATCCCGCTGGCGGTCCTGCCGGCGCGGGGGGTGGCGGCGCAGTTCGAGGCGTTCGCGCCCGACGCCGTGCACCTCGCGACCGAGGGGCCGCTCGGGATCGCCGCGCGCGCCTACTGCATCAAGCACAACCTCGCCTTCACCACCGCGTACCACACGTGCTTCCCCGAATACGTGAAGCCGCGCTTCGGCGTGCCGCTCGCCTGGACCTACGCCTGGCTGCGGCGCTTCCACGGGCGCTCCTCGGCGGTGCTGGTGGCCACGCCCGCGATCCGCACACTGCTCGAGGCGCGCGGCTTCCCGAACATCGTCGATTGGTCGCGCGGCGTCGACACGCACCTCTTCCGGCCGGCCGAGCAGCGCTCCATCGACCTGCGCCGCCCGGTGTTCCTCTACGTGGGGCGCGTGGCGGTGGAGAAGAACCTGCCCGGGTTCCTCGGCCTGGACCTGCCCGGCACCAAGGTCGTGGTGGGCGACGGGCCGCAGCGCCGCGAGCTGGAGAAGCGCTTCCCCGACGCGCTCTTCACGGGCGCCAAGATCGGCGCGGAGCTGGTCTCCTGGTACCAGCGCGCCGACGTGTTCGTGTTCCCGAGCCGCACCGACACCTTCGGCCTCGTGATGGCCGAGGCGATGGCGTGCGGCACACCGGTGGCCGCGTTCCCGGTGCGCGGGCCCGTGGACGTGATCAAGGATCCGGCGGTGGGCGTGCTCGACAACGACCTCGGCGCCGCTGCGATGGCGGCGCTGTCGCTCGACCGCGAGCGCGTGCGCCGCTACGCCGAGCGCTTCTCGTGGGAGGCGTCGACGCGGCAGTTCGTCGAGCACCTGGTGCCCGCGCGTTCCGGCGAGGTCGCGCTTGCAACGGCGGCCTGAGGGCGGCGTGGTCGACGAAAGCGCGCCGCTGGCCCCGGAGGAGAGCCCGTTCAAGGGCAAGCGCGGGCTGGTTCGCATCGTCCACGCGTTCTTCAACTCGCTCGCGGGGCTCGCCGACGCGTGGCGCCACGAGAGCGCCTTCCGCCAGGAGATCCTCCTCGCCGCGGTGCTGGTGCCGGTGGCGTGCCTGCTGCAGGCAACGCCCGTCGAGCGCGCGCTGCTGATCGGCTCGGTGCTGCTGGTGCTGATCGTGGAGCTCCTCAACTCGAGCGTCGAGGCCGCCATCGACCGCATCTCCTTCGAGCACCATTCGCTCTCCAAGCGCGCCAAGGACATCGGCAGCGCCGCGGTCTTCATGGCGCTCCTGCTGCTGGGCCTGGTCTGGGCGCTGATCCTGCCCGCCCATCTGTGAGTGATGCAAATGTGGCGAGTCACGTGGGCGAAGGGCTTGGAAGCGCCGATAACCGCCGATCCAACGCCGATGAACGCGGATGACCCACTTCTCGCCATGGCGGACGAAGCGCCTCGGTAAGTACAAGGCCTTGTCGGCTCCGAAGACTCGTCTTATCCGCGATCAGGCAGCACGAGCCAGGAAGTGGCGGGCGTAGCGGTCGCGCATGCGCGCGAGGGGAAGGAGCACCGGCAGGTCCGCGCAGCCGAAGTGCGCGTCGATCGCCGGCTCGCCGCAGATCCACGCGCCGAGGTTGAGGTAGCCCTTGAGGAGGGCGGGCTGCGCGGGCGTGAGGCCGTCGTGCAGGCTTTCGAGGGCGAGCCGGTAGCGCGGCACCACGCGCAGGTCGACCGGGCTCATCTGGCGCGCGCTCGCCGTGCGGTAGATGGAGGCCGCCGTGTGCCCGCCGTCGGCAAGCGGGATGCTGGCGCTGCCCATCACGTAGTCGTGGCCGTTGTCGACGAGATAGCGGGCGAGCCGCGACCACAGGTGCAGCATCACGGTCGCCGAGCGGTACTCGGGATGCACGCACGCGCGTCCCACTTCAACCATGCGCTCGCGCAGCACGTCGAGCTGCGTCATGTCGAACAGCACCTCGGCGTGGTAGCCGCCGGCCTTGCGCGCGGCATGGGGCGCGAGGATGCGGTAGGTGCCGACCACCACGCGGCGCTCGACGTCGCGCACCACGAGATGCTCGCAGTGGGCGTCGAATTCGTCCGTGTCGACGCGGGAGCCGTCGGAGCCGAGGCGGGCGCCCATCTCCTCGGCGAAAACGCGGTAGCGCAGCTCCTGGGCCTGGCGGACCAGGGGGCCGTCGCGGGCGATGCGGGTTTCCAGGCGGGGCGTGGCGTCGGGCTCTCGTCGCGGCGGCATCGGCTCTCCGGGGCGTCGTGCGTACCGGGGACTGTAGGAATTCCCCATGACGCGACCGTGACGGACGGGAGAAATTTGCATGACGGCGACAGCGTGATTTGGCTAGCCGAAACGACCGGTGATGTAGTCTTCCGTCGCCTGCTGCGTGGGCTTCACGAAGAGCTGGTCGGTGGCGCCGAACTCGATCAGCTCGCCCAGGTACATGTACGCCGTGTAGTCCGAGACGCGCGCGGCCTGCTGCATGTTGTGCGTCACGATGACGACGGTGTAGTCGTCCTTGAGCTCGGTGATCAGCTCCTCGACCTTGGCCGTGGAGATGGGGTCCAGCGCGCTGCACGGCTCGTCGAGCAGGAGCACCTCGGGCTTCACCGCGATCGCGCGCGCGATGCAAAGGCGCTGCTGCTGGCCGCCGGACAGGCTCTGGCCGCTCTGGTTCAGCTTGTCCTTGGCTTCCTTCCAGAGCGCCGCCTTGGTGAGCGCCCACTCGACGCGCTCGTCCATGCGCGCGCGCGAGAGGTCCTCGAAGAGGCGCACGCCGAAGGCGATGTTGTCGCGGATGGACATCGGGAACGGCGTGGGCTTCTGGAACACCATGCCGACCTTGGCGCGCAGCAGCGACACGTCGCGACTTCGACGTGAGCACGTTCTCCCCGTCGAGCATGATCTCCCCCGTGGCGCGCTGCTCGGGATAGAGCTCGTACATGCGGTTGAACGTGCGCAGCAGCGTGGACTTGCCGCAGCCCGACGGGCCGATGAACGCGGTCACCCGCTTCTCGGGGATCTCGAGGTTCACGCGCTTCAACGCGTGGAAGGCGCCGTAGAAGAAGTCGAGGTTGCGCACCGTGACCTTGGGCGGCTTGGGGATCTCGACGGCGGGTTGCGCGATGGCGTTCATCGTATCGGGCCTAGGTGCGGCGGAAGAGGGAGCGCGCGGCGATGTTCAGGCCGAGCACGAAGAGCGTGATGAGGGCCGCGCCGCCCCAGGCCAGGCGATGCCAGTCCTCGTAGGGGCTCATCGCGAACTGGAAGATCACGACCGGCAGGTTCGCCATGGGGCGGTTCATGTCGGTCGACCAGAATTGGTTGTTCAGCGCCGTGAAGAGCAGCGGCGCCGTTTCGCCCGCGATGCGCGCCACGGCGAGCAGGATGCCGGTGATGATGCCCACCTTCGCGGCGCGGTAGGACACCAGCGTGATCATCTTCCACGACGGGCAGCCGAGCGCCACGGCCGCCTCGCGCAGGCTGTTGGGCACGAGCTTCAGCATGTCGTCGGTGGTGCGCACGACCACCGGCAGCACGATGATCGCGAGCGCGAGGGCCCCGGCCCAGCCCGAGAAGTGCCGCGCGTGCGCGACGTAGATCGAGTAGACGAAGAGGCCGATCACGATCGACGGCGCCGAGAGCAGCACGTCGTTCAGGAACCGCGTGGCGGGCGTGAGCCACCCGCGCTGGCCGTATTCCGCGAGGTAGGTGCCGGCGAGGATGCCCACCGGCGTGCCGATCAGCGTGCCCGCGCCCGCCATCAGGATGCTGCCCATGATGGCGTTGGCGAGGCCGCCGTCGGAGCCGGGCGGCGGCGTCATGCTGAGGAGGATCGAGGGCCTGCAGCGCCGCGGCGCCCTCGTAGAGCAGCACGCCCACGATCCACGCGAGCCAGAAGAGGCCGAACAGCGAGCGCGAGCGTGGACACGCTCATCATGATCGCGTTGGTGCGCCGGCGGCGGCGGTAGGCGCGCGTTGTCGGAGGTGGCGATCGCCATCGGTCAGGTGCGTCGTGCCCTCGCTCTCGGCGAGCTGCATCAGCAGCAGCTTGGAGAGCGCCAGCACGATCGTCGTGATCACGAAGAGCAGCAGGCCCAGCTCGATCAGCGAGGCGGTGTAGAGGTCGCCCACGGCCTCGGTGAACTCGTTGGCGAGCGCCGAGGCGATCGAGTTGCCGGGCATGAAGAGCGAGCGCGAGAGCTCGTGCGCGTTGCCGATCACGAAGGTGACCGCCATGGTCTCGCCCAGCGCGCGGCCCAGCCCCAGCATGATGCCGCCGATCACGCCCACCTTGGTGTAGGGCAGCACCACGCGCCACACCACTTCCCAGGTGGTCGATCCCAGGCCGTAGGCCGATTCCTTGAGCATCGCCGGGACCAGCTCGAACACGTCGCGCATCACGGCGGTGATGAAGGGGATGACCATCACGGCGAGGATGATGCCGGCGGTGAGCATGCCGATGCCCATGCGGCGGGCCGGAGAAGAGCAGCGCCCAGCCCCGGGATCGCGCCCAGGGTTTTCGCGAAGGCCGGCTCGACGTACTCCTGGAAGATCGGCGCGAAGACGAAGAGGCCCCACATGCCGTAGATGATGCTGGGGATCGCCGCCAGCATCTCGATGGCGGTGCCCAGCGGGCGGCGCAGCCACACGGGCGAGAGCTCGGTGAGGAAGAGCGCGATGCCGAAGCTCACCGGGATGGCGATGCCGAGCGCGATCGCCGAGGTGACGAGCGTGCCGTAGATCGGAACCAGCGCGCCGAACTTCTCCTGCACCGGGTCCCAGTAGTCGTGGACGAGGAAGCCCAGCCCGAAATGCCGGATCGACGGCAGGCTCCCGACCCAGAGCGAGATGACGATGGCCGCCAGCAGGCTGAAGACGAGGAACGCGAAGAAGCGCGTGAGGTTGCGGAACAGCGCATCCATCAACGCGTTGTTGCGGAACATGTTGGGCCGGGGCGAATGAGAAGCGACCGCGGAGGGTTCCGCGGTCGCCAGGCCCCTATTATCCAACACGGCGCTCATGGGCGGCGAGCGCGCCTGACGGCTCAGATGCACGGACTTGCCGGAGGCGTCCTTGATGTCGCGCTCCCAAGTGGCCTGGATCAGCTTCACGACGCTGTCCGGGCAGCGGCACGTAGTCGAGGGACTTCGGCCATCTTGTCGCCCTTCACTGTACGCCCAGGCGAAGAACTTGAGCACCTCGCCTGCGCGGCCTCGGGCTTGTCCTGCCCTTGTGCATCAGGATGAAGGTCGCGCCCGCGATCGGCCAGGCGCCTTCGCGCCCGGCTGGTTGGTGAGGATCACGTACATGCCCGGGAGCGGTGTTCCAGTCGGCGCCCGCGGCCGCGGCCTGGAAGCGCCGTCTCGCGCTCGGGCTGGACGAACTGCCCGGCCGCGTTCTGCACCATGCCCGTAGGCCAGCTTGTTCTGCAGCGCGTAGGCGTACTCGACGTAGCCGATCGAGCCGTTGATGCGTCTGCACGTACGAGGCCACGCCCTCGTTGCCTTTGCCGCCGACGCCCGCCGGCCAGCTTGACGGAGGTGCCTTCGCCCGACGGTCGACTTCCACTCGGGGCTCACCTTGGACAGGTAGTTGGTCCAGATGAAGGTCGTGCCCGAGCCGTCGGAGCGATGCACGACGGTGATGTCGGCGTCGGGCAGCTTCACGCCGGCGTTCTGCTTGGCGATCGCCGGGTCGTTCCACTTCTTGACCTTGCCGAGGTAGATGTCGGCCAGCAGCGTCGCCGGTGAAGCTTCAGCTCGCCCGGCTTGATGCCCTTCAGGTTCACGACCGGCACGTCGCCGCCGATGACCGTCGGGAACTGCATCAGGCCGTCCTTCTCGAGGTCCTCGGGCTTGAGCGGCATGTCGGAGGCGCCGAAATCGACGGTCTTCGCGGTGATCTGCTTGATGCCGCCGCCCGAGCCGATCGATTGGTAGTTGAGGCCGGTGCCGGTCTGCTGCTTGTACGCCTCGGCCCACTTGGCGTAGATGGGATAGGGGAAGGTGGCGCCGGCGCCAGTGATTTCCGCGCCGATTGCCGTGGTCGCCAGGATGGTCGCGCCGGCCGCGACGGCCGCCGCCAGGATGCGTGCGATGCGCATGGTCTCTCCGTTGTCGTTGGGGTAGCGGGGCGACTTTACAGAGGGCGGATGACGGTTCCGTGACAGGCCCCTGCGGGGGCGTTAAAGCCGGAAACACAGAGGACACAGAGGAAGCCACAGAGGAGACGGAGAAAAGCCATGGCGTGAGTTTCATGGCGGGCGCGCACGAAGGCGCGATCATCAAGGGTTTTCTCTGTGCTCTCTGTGCTCCTCTGTGTTTCCCGGCTTTGGCGTTCAGCGCCGGGAGGCGCGCGCGGCTTCCTGCCGGTCGAAGCGCTGCTGCGCGGACAGCACGTCCGGCGCGTGGCGCTCGGTCCATTGCTTGATGTCGTCCAGCACCTCGACCAGCGAGTGGCCGAGCGGGGTGAGGGTGTATTCCACGCGCGGGGGGACCTCGGCGTAGACGCGGCGCGAGACGAGGCCCAGCCGCTCGAGGTCGCGCAGGGTCTGCGTCAGGGCCTTCTGGGTGACGCCCTGCACGCGACGGCGCAGGGCGTTGAAGCGCGTGGTGCCGTCCGTCAGCACGGAGAGCACGAGCACGGTCCACTTGTTGGCCACGCTCGCGAGGATCTCGCGCGCGGGACACGCCGCGGAGAACGCGTCGAACCTCTTCATATCAGTATCCTTTGGGAACCTATATCACTTTAGATATCCTACTTCACAAAAGATACCATCACAAGCTACCATGCTCGCTCGTCCAAAAGGAGAAACCCCATGAAGCTCTACTACGCCCCGGGAGCGTGCTCGCTCTCTCCCCACATCGCGCTGATCGAGGCGGGCCTCGCCCACGAGCTGGTGAAGGTCAACACCAAGACCAGGCAGTTCGACGGTGACCACGACTTCCTCGCCGTGAACGCCAAGGGCTACGTGCCCGTGCTCGAGCTGGACGACGGCCAGCGCCTGACCGAGGGCCCGGCCATCGTGCAGTACATCGCCGACCGCAAGCCCGAGAGCGGCCTCGCGCCCAAGCCCGGCTCGCTCGAGCGCGTGCGCGTGCAGGAGTGGCTCAACTTCACGACCTCGGAAATCCACAAGGCGTTCTCGCCGCTCTTCAGCCCCGACACGCCGGACGACTACAAGGAGATCGCGCGCAAGAAGCTGCGCACGCGCTTCGACTGGCTCTCGAAGGAGATCAAGGACCGCGAGTTCCTGGTCGGCAACCATTACACGGTGGCCGACGGCTACCTCTTCGTGGTGCTGGGCTGGACCGACCACGTGGGCATGAAGCTCGCCGACTGGCCGGTGCTGAAGGCCTGGCACGGGCGCATCGCCCAACGCCCCGCCGTGCAGCAGGCGCTGAAGGCGGAAGGGCTCATCAAGTAAGGGGATAATCGGGGGAATGGACCCGTCCATTCCCCGCCAGGTCGGCGACCCCCACGACCCCGACACCGACCCGCTCGAGACCCGCGAGTGGGTCGAGGCGCTCGAAGCGCTGATCGAGGCCGAGGGCGCCGAGCGGGCCACCTTCCTGCTGCGCCGCCTGCTGCAGCACGCCCGCGCGCGCCGCGTGCCGCTGCCGCAGGTGCTCGCCACGCCGTACGTGAACACCATCGGCCTCGCCGAGCAGCCGCCGTACCAGGGCAACCTGGACATCGAGGCGCGCATCTCGGCCCTGGTGCGCTGGAACGCGCTCGCGATGGTGGTGCGCGCCAATCGCGCGAGCGGCGAGCTGGGCGGGCACATCGCGAGCTACGCGTCGGCCGCGGACCTCTTCGAGGTGGGCTTCAACCACTTCTTCCGCGGTGGCGAGCACGGCGACCTGGTCTATTTCCAGCCGCATTCCGCGCCGGGCGTCTATGCGCGCGCCTTCCTCGAGGGCCGGCTGGACGAGGAGCACCTCGACCATTACCGGCGCGAGACGGCCGGCAAGGGCCTGTCGTCGTATCCGCATCCGTGGCTGATGCCGAACCTGTGGCAGTTCCCCACGGGCTCCATGGGCATCGGCCCGCTCTTCGCCATCTACCAGGCGCGCTTCATGCGCTACCTCGAGCAGCGCGGGCTCGCCGAGACGCGCGGGCGCAAGGTGTGGTGCTTCGTGGGCGACGGCGAGATGGACGAGCCCGAGTCGCTCGCGGGTCTTTCGATCGCCGCGCGCGAGAAGCTCGACAACCTCGTGCTCGTCGTCAACTGCAACCTGCAGCGCCTCGACGGCCCGGTGCGCGGCAACGGCTCCATCGTGCAGGAGCTCGAGGGCCTCTTCGCCGGCGCGGGCTGGAACGTGATCAAGCTGCTCTGGTCCTCCGACTGGGACCCGCTCTTCGCGCGCGACGTGCACCAATGGCTGGAGAAGCGCTTCCTCGAGACGGTGGACGGCGAGTTCCAGACCTACGCCGCCACCGACGGCGCCTTCAACCGCGAGCACTTCTTCAACAAGTATCCCGAGCTGCAGCAGCTCGTGGCGCACCTGTCGGACGACGACATCGATCGCCTGCGCCGCGGCGGGCACGATCCCGTGAAGATCTTCTCGGCCTACTGGCACGCCGCGCGCCACGAGGGCCAGCCCACCGTGATCCTCGCCAAGACCAAGAAGGGCTACGGCATGGGCACGGCGGGGCAGGGGCGCATGACCACGCACCAGCAGAAGAAGCTCGACACCGAGCAGCTCCTCGCCTTCCGCGACCGCTTCGCGCTGCCGCTCGCCGACGCGCAGTGCGACGCGTGCGAGTTCGTGCGGCCGCGAGCGCGACGCGCCCGAGATGGCCTACCTGCACGCGCGGCGCGAGAAGCTGGGCGGGTATCTTCCGGCGCGCTCGAGCAAGGCCGCGCCGCTCGCTACCCCGGAGGCGGGCGCCTTCGCGAAGTTCGCGCTCGAGGCCGCGGGCAAGGAGATGTCCACCACGGTCGCGTTCGTGCGCATGGTGGGCGCGCTCGCTGAAGGACGCCGCGCTCGGCAAGCGCGTGGTGCCCATCATCGCCGACGAGGGGCGCACCTTCGGCATGGCGGACCTCTTCCGCCAGATCGGCATCTATTCGCCCACCGGCCAGCTCTACCAGCCCGAGGACGCGAGCCAGCTCTCCTACTACAAGGAAGCGGTCGACGGCCAGATCCTCGAGGAAGGCATCAACGAGGCGGGCGCCATCGCCTCGTGGGTCGCCGCCGCCACCAGCTACTCGGCGCACGGCGTGCCGCTCCTGCCGATGTACATCTACTACTCGATGTTCGGCTTCCAGCGCGTGGGCGACGAGATCTGGGCCGCGGCGGACTCGCGCTCGCGCGGCTTCCTGTTCGGCGCCACGGCCGGGCGCACCACGCTCTCGGGCGAGGGCCTGCAGCACGAGGACGGCAC
This sequence comes from uncultured beta proteobacterium, assembly GCA_963827425.1. Classification (GTDB taxonomy): domain Bacteria; phylum Pseudomonadota; class Gammaproteobacteria; order Burkholderiales; family Usitatibacteraceae; genus Usitatibacter. The sequence continues at coordinate 402,845 of CAWHAQ010000005.1, forward strand.
CAGCCACCTCATCGCTTCCACCGTCCCCAACTGCCGCGCCTACGACCCGTGCTTCGCCTACGAGCTCGCGGTGATCCTCGAGGACGGCATGCGCCGCATGCTCGGCGAGCAGGAGGACGTCTTCTACTACGTGACGCTGATGAACGAGAGCTACGCGATGCCGTCGCTCCCCGAGGGCGCGCGCGAGGGCATCCTGCGCGGCATGCACCGCATCCGCGACGTGCACAAGGCACGCTCCGCGCCGCCCGGATATACGCGCAACGAGCGCGTGCGGCTGCTGGGCGCCGGCACGATCCTGAACGAGGTGCTCGAGGCCGCGGAGCTCCTCGAGCAGGACTGGGGCGTGGGCGCCGAGGTCTACTCGGTGACGAGCTTCACGGAGCTTCGCCGCGAAGGCATGGGGGCGAGCCGTGAGGCGCGCCTGGGCAGGAACGTGCGGCCCAGCTGGGTGGAGCAGCAGCTGCCCGCGACCGGGAGTCCGATCGTCGCCGCGTCGGATTACGTGAGCGCGGTCGCCGACCTGATCCGGCCCTGGATCGCCGACAAGTACGTGGCGCTCGGCACCGACGGCTTCGGGCGCAGCGACACGCGCGCGAGCCTGCGCCGCTTCTTCGAGGTGGACCGCGCCTCGATCGTGGTCGCGGCGCTGGCCGCGCTGGGAGACGCGCGCGCGGCCGAGGCGGTGCGGCGCTACGGCATCGATCCGGCCAGCGCGCCGCCCTGGATGCGCTAGCGCCCGGTGGCCGCGACCACCTTCGACAACACGCAGAGCCGCTACGGCGCGGTCGCCGTGCTCCTGCACTGGGCCATGGCGCTGCTGCTGGTGGGGCTCTCGCTCCTCGGCCTCTACATGGCGCGCCTTCCGGACGCGGGCTTCGACAAGAGCAAGGTGCTGCTCGTCGTCTACCACAAGGAATTCGGCATGGCCGCGCTCGTGCTCGTGGTGGTGCGCCTCGCGTGGAGCGCCACGGGTGTGCAGCCGGAGCTCGCGAGCAACGTGCCGGAATGGCAGAACGTCGCCGCGCGCTTCGTGCACCTGTGCTTCTACGGGCTCATGCTCGCACTGCCGGTGAGCGGTTGGATCATGTCCTCCGCCGCGGCGATCCCGGTGTCGATCTTCGGGCTCTTCTACCTTCCCGACCTCGTGCCGCCCGACGACAGCCTTTTCCACGTGATGGTGGCGGTGCACCACTGGTTCGCCTACGGGTTCATCGCGTGCTTCGCGGTGCACGCGGGTGCGGCGCTCTACCACCACTTCGTGCTGCGCGACGAGACGCTGCGCCGGATGCTGCCCTAGCGGGGTAGCGCGCGCACCACCTCCGCGGCGAGCTCACCCAGCGCCTTTGCGGTCGCCGCGTTCGCTGCCGCGACGCCGGCCTCGGGCGTGCGCGCGGTGATCGGTGCATCGACGCCGATGTCGCGGTCGAGGAGCGTGCGCCCGGTCTGCTCGTCGGCAAGGCGAGCATGCAGCGCAAGGCGCGCGACCGGCGCCGCGGGCTCGAAATCCAGGCGCAGCTCGCGGATCTCCGTGTGCAGCGCGTATCGGTAGCGCTCGAGGTACGGCGGGGCCTCCACGGCCGCGAAGGCGTGGGTGGCGCGCATCGCCTGCACGAGGAGCGGCTGCAGCATGCTCGCCGGCGTGCGGGCCCACTCCACGCGCGCGTAGTAGGCGATCTCGTGGGGCGCGGTGCCGTAGGCGATGCGCGGCGTGTCGTAGGGCGCGGCCGTGGCCGGAACCATGACGAGGAGCGTGACGCGCCGCGGCGTGCCTTGCGCCACCGGATCGGGGAGCTGCTCGATCAGCGCCTGGCGCACCTCCACGTCGACCGGCGTGAACGAGCAGGCGCCCGCCAGCGCGGCGGCGAGGAGCGCCGCGGAGGCAACCCTCACTTCGCTTCCCCGGGGCCGGGCAAGGGCCGCTCCTGCCCACGCAGGATCACCGAGGGATTGCGCTCCACCTTCGCCGCGAAGCCGGAGAGCGTGGTCGTGAGGCTGTCGAGCTTCTCCAGGGTGCGCTCGGCCTGCGGCAGGATCTGCGTCTGCAGCGCCTTCACCGTCTCGCGGCTCGAGTCGAGCAGCGGGCCGAGCTTGCCGCTCACCTCGTCGCCGCGCTTGATGAGGCGCTCCATGCGCTCGTTGTTCTCGGCGAGCGTGCGGGTCACCACGCGCAGGTTCTCGAGGGATTCCTTGAGCGACGCCACGGTCTGCGGGTCCAGCGTGCGCTCGAGCGTGGCGGAAACGCGCTGCAGCGAAGCAAGCGACTCGCGCAGCTGCGCCACGGTCTTCTTGTCGAGCACCTCCTGCAGCGTGCCGGAGAGGCGCTGCACGGCGGCGAGGGACTCACGCAGGGCCAGCACGGTGTCGCGGTCGAGCACGCCCTTCACGAGGACGGTGAGGTCGCGCACGTCGTGCTGCACCTCGGCGATGGCCACGTCCATGGTCGCCGACTTGGACGGCGCCGTCGGGAATGCGCGGGTAGGGCTCGCCGGCGGCGGCCACGAGCGGCGCGTGGTCGGCGGAGGCGTCCTCGAGCGCGATGTACACGTAGCCGGTGAAGCCGCGCGTCGCCACGCCGCGCGAGATGATGGTCGCGACCGTGGCGCGCGTGACCGGGGCGCCCGAGCGCACGCGAAAGGTCACGCGCACGGTGCGCGGGTCCACGAGATCCACCCGCGTGACCTCGCCCACCTCCACGCCGTGGTATTCCACCGGGGACTTCACGATGAGGCCCGAGACCGCGTCGTGGGTCTCGATCTGGTAGGTCTTGTAGTCGAGGGCCTCGGCGAAGTACCAGGCCGCCCATCCGAGGCCCAGCAGGAGCACCAGCGCCGCGAAGAGCAGCCGCGCCTTGCCTTCCACCCCGAGCTTCATCGTGCGTTCACCGTGGGCTCCATGCAGGGGCAAACGGGGCGCGGCCCCGGTTTATTTCGCGTAGGTGATGCGATAGATGGCCCCCGACTGGTCGTCGGAGACCAGGAGCGCGCCGTCGGGCATGACCTGGACGTCCACCGGGCGGCCCCACGCCTGGTCGCTCGCGGCGTCGAGCCAGCCCTCGGCGAAGGGCTTCACGTCGACCGCGCGGCCGTCCTCGATGCGCGCGGTGACCACGCGGTAGCCGCTCTTCTTCGAGCGGTTCCAGGAGCCGTGCTCGGCGATGAAGATGCGGCCCTGGTACTCGGCGGGGAACATCTTTCCGGTGTAGAAGCGCATGCCGAGGGAGGCCACGTGGGCGCCGAGCTTCGCCGCCGGCGGCGTGAATTCGCTGCACGAGTGGTCCTTGCCGAACTGCGGGTCGGGCGTGTCGCCCTGGTGGCAGTAGGGAAAGCCGAAGTGCATGCCGGGCTTCGGCGCGTGGTCGAGCTCGTCGCTCGGCATGTCGTCGCCCATCATGTCGCGGCCGTTGTCGGTGAACCAGAGCTCCTTCGTGCGCGGGTCCCAGTCGAAGCCCACGCTGTTGCGAATGCCGCGCGCGTACACCTCCATCGCGGAGCCGTCGGGCTTGAGCCGCGTGATCGAGGCGTAGGGCGCCTGTGGGTCGCAGACGTTGCACGGCGCGCCGACCGGCACGTAGAGCCAGCCATCGGGGCCGAAGCGGATGAATTTCCAGCCGTGGTGCGTGTCGTGCGGATACTTGCCGTAGACGAGCGCCGGCTTGGGCGGCCTGGGCAGGTGCGACTCGATCGCGTCGTAGCGCCAGATGCTGTCGATCTCGGCGACGTACAGCGCGCCGTCCTTCACCGCGACGCCGTTGGGCGTCGTTGAGCCCGCTCGCGAGGGTATCGACGCCGGTCGCTTTCGTGCCGTCGTTGCGCACCGCGTACACGTTGCCCGCGCGCATGGTGCCCACGAAGAGCGTGCCCTTGTCGCCCAGCGCCATGGAGCGCGCGCCCTCACCTCCGCGGTGAAGACCTCGATGTGGAAGCCGGGCGGCAGCTTGATGCGCTCGATGGCCGGTCCGGCGGCCGCGGCGCCGGTGGCCAGCGCCGCGGCGAGCGCCGCGGCCATGAAGCGAGCATTCATCGTGCAGGCTCCTTGCGGATGGCGAGGCGGGTGATGGTACCGCACGCGAGCGCCAGCACCGCGCCGGTCCAGAACGTGGCGGCCGGGCCCGACCCAGGCCAGAGCGCGCCCGCGAGCACGCCCGCCACGAGGGTCGCGAGCCCGGAGGCGAGGTTGAACACGCCGAACGCCGTGCCGCGCAGCTCGCGCGGGCGCTACTTGCGCCACCATCGCCGCGAGCACGCCCTGCGTGAAGCCCATGTGCAGACCCCAGAGCGCGATGCCCACACCCGCGACCGCGAGATTGCCGGCGAGCGCCAGCAGAGCGTCGGCGGCGACGAGGCAGGCGACGCCGCAGTACAGCAGCACGCGCGGCGGCACGCGGTCGGCGAGACTGCCGACCGGGATAGGCGCGCGAGCGGAGTACACGACGTTCATCGCCACCAGCACGAGCGGGCGCCAGCGCGATCGTCGAGCTTCAGGTTCGCGGCGCGCAGCACGAGGAACGCCTCGCTGAAACGCGCGAGCGTCAGCGCCGCCCCCGCCGCCGTGACGCCCCAGAACGCGGGCCCGAGGGAGGCGAGCGTGGCGCGGTCGATGCGCACCGGCGCCTTGCGCGGCGCGCTCGCGAAGGCGCCGGCTCGCGCACGCCGAACGCGATGAGCGCGAAGGATGCGATGGCGGGAATCATCGCGACCCAGAACACGGCGCGGAAGTCGTCGTTCCAGGCGAGCATGAGCGCGATCGCGACGAGCGGGCCGAGGAAGGCGCCCACGGTGTCCAGCGCCTGGCGCAGCCCGAACGCCGCGCCGCGGATCTCGGGCGGGGCGAGGTCGGCGATGAGCGCATCGCGCGGCGCGCCGCGGATGCCCTTGCCGATGCGGTCGAGGAAGCGCGCCGCGAACACCAGCGCCGGTCCCGTCGCGAGCGCGAAGAGCGGCTTGGAGAACGCCGCGATGCCGTAGCCCGCCGCGGCGATGCCCTGGCGGTTGCGCCAGCGATCCGAGAGCGTGCCCGAGAAGACCTTCACGATGAGCGCGGTCGATTCCGCCACGCCCTCGATGATCCCGACCACGAGCGCGCTCGCGCCCAGGCTCGCGGTGAGGTAGACCGGCAGCAGGCCGTGGATCATCTCGGAGGAGACGTCCATCAGCAGGCTCACGAAGCCGAGGATCCAGATGCCGCGCGGGATCGCGGGCCGGGTCGTCATGGGGTGCGACGCTTCAGGGAGAGATCGATCGGAGGTACTTGAGCGGGAATGCGCTGCCGTAATTGCCCTGGCACGAAATGCCGCCGCAGCTGAGCGTGCCGTTCTGGAACGTGCGCACCGTGAAGCCGACCACCGGGAGGCCGGCGAAGGAATGCGAGCCGCCCGTCACCGTCCCCGCGAGCACGTTCATGCGCGAGGAAGTGCCGCCGCTCACGAAGCGCTGCGTACGGGTGGGCACGATGAGGATCCAGCCATCCTGCGACGCCAAGCGCGCTTGCGCATCGCCGCTCGAGAGCCCCCGGGCCACCGATCCCAGGACGCCCGTGGGACCTGTCGCGGGACTACCGCTGCCGTCGTCCACGACCGAGAACACGTTCGCAACGCCGCAGAGCGTGTCGACGCTCGTCGGCACCTCGGCAAAGTCGGTCTGCGGGATGTGGGTACCGCCCAGCTCCTCGCGATCGAAGGCCGCGTACACGATCACTTCGCCGCGCGTCGGGTTGACGGGGTTTCCGCAATCGACCGCCCAGCCCGGGTTGCCCGAGAAGGGCGAAGCCATGGTGCCCGAGGTAACGTAGAAGCGCTTGGTGGGGAAGGTCACCACCATGTCGGTCTGCGAGGCGGTGGCCGTGTCGAGCACGTATTCGCCCTGCCATCGCCCGCGCATCAACACGGCGCTTACCGCATCCACCGCGCGCGCCCAGGTGGAGCGATACATGTTGCCGTTGAGGACCACCGCGCTCACGGTATCGATCTCGAGGGCGTTCAGGTCCGGGTAGGGATCGGTGGCAACGCGGAAATAGGGGCGCGTGCCGAGGTCGGCCAGCGCGTCCGCGTTGCCGCTGAAGTCCATGCCGTTGGCGACGTTGATGAGCGTGAAGGTGCCGGAGATGCCGCCGGTCGGCGCGCCGGTCGCGGGCGAAGCGTTACCCTGCATGGCCGCGCAATTGGAGGGCGCCCCCAAGTTGTTGTGCACCACCGCCTGCGCGCTGGCACCCGCGAGGGTCGCCATCTCGAGCACCTCGACGAAGCCCTCGCGCGTGCGGTCGAGGCCCGCCCCCGCGCCGTCGTCGTTGGCGCCCGAGTACGCGGTGTTGCGGAAATTGATGGAGTGTCCCGTCGCGCTGAAGGCCGGATCGGTGCACGACGTGTCGGCGGTGACGAGCGTCGCGCCCGAGGTGCCCGACGGGGCAATGGCCGCGGTCCACACGTCGTTGGGCGACAGGAACAGGTTGAAGGCGAGCGTCTCCGCGCCCATGCGCCCGTCGCGGAAGCGCACGCGCAGCGCCTTCGCGTCGGCCGCGTGGTTCACGATGCTCAGGTAGGTGTTGAGCGGGTTCGGGCCGGCCGACTGCGCGGTGTAGTACGGGAAGATCAGCGCCTGGCCGACGCCGTCGGGATCGAGGCGGACGGCGTGCGAGGCGCACGGAAACGCGAGGGCAAGCGCGCCGGCGAGCGCCGCGCGGCGGGAGGCGAAGGCCATGGCGCGGATTATGCGCCTAGGGCGTGATGGAGCGCCGGTACTGGAACGGGTACGCGGCGCCGTAGTTGCCCTGGCAGGCGCCGGCATTGCATTGCAGCGTGCCGTTCACCAGAGTGCGCGCCGTGAATCCCACCACCGGCAAGCCTTGGTAACGATGCGACCCCGTCGCCTGTGCACCGGTGGCCAGGTCGATGCGGGTAGACCCGGGAAGGCTGGCGAAGACAATCGTGTCCGGAGGGGAGAACGCTTGCGTGAGCCAGCCGTCCTGGAAGCCGGCGTGGATTGGAGCCGTCGGGTTGCCGACGCCACGGATACGCGAGCCGAGCACGCGCGTCGCGGGCCCGGCAAAGGTGTGCGCATCGTCGTTTTCGACGTCATATATGCCGACCGACGCGCAGAATGGGGCGTTCGTCTTGGTGGTGTCCCCGGGGGGCGGCTCAGGGAAGTCTGATCCCGCGAGGACGGCGCCCTGTTCTTCACGATTGAAATAAGTGAGGGAGCTGATTTGTCCGAGGAACTGCTGGTTCTCGCAGCCGTCGGCCCAGCCCGCGTTCCCATAGAAAGGCGGTAAGAATCCGGCGCCCGCGGCGTAGTAGTGCCGCGTGGGAAAAGTCACGACGACGTCCGTGTTCGACGCGGTGGCATTGTCGAGGACGTATTCGCCCGCGAACGATGCGCTCATGAACACCGCGCTTACCGCATCCACCGGCCGGCTCCAGACCGAGCGGTAGGCTGCACCGTTCGTGACCACGACGCTCACGGGATCGATCTCCGCGGCGTTGAAGTCGGGGTACGGGTCGCTCGCCGGCCGGTAGAACGGCTGCGTGGACAGCTCCGCGAGGGCGACCGCGTCGAGGTCGAAGTTGATGCCGTTGCGCACGTTGATGAGCGTCTCGGTGCCCGACAGGCCGCCGCTGGGCGGGCCGACCTGCAACGTGGCATTGCCCTGCACCGCCGCGCAATTGGGGGGTCGCTGGCCTTCCGTTGCGTCCGAAGGCAACGACACCGCGGTCGCGCTCGCGCCGGTGAGGGTGCCCATCTCGACCACCTCGAAGAAGCCTTCCTTCGCGCGGTCGAGGCCCGTGCCGTTGCCGTCGTCATTCGCGCCGGAATAGAGCGCGTTGCTGAAGGGTGAGCCGATGAGCGGGAGCGCGGGGCTGGTGCAGCTGCCATCGGCCGTGATGATACTTGGCGCGTCGCTCGGGCCCGCAGCGGGCGGCGCGCCCGTTGAAGGAATCACGGCGCCAGTCCACATGTCGTGTGGACCCAGGTAGACGTTCAGGGAGAACACCTCGCGCGAGGCGCGTCCTTCGCGGAAGCGCACGCGCAGCGCCTTGGCGTCGCCGGTGTGATTCACGATCGACACGTAGGTGTTGTAGGTGTCGCCGTTCGCCGTCTGGATGGTGTAGTACGGATAGATGAGGGCCTGACCCGTGTGGTCGCCGGAGAGGCGCACGGCCTGCGCGCTCGCGGGGACGGCGAGGGCCGCGGCCACGAGGCAGGCGGCAAGCGGATTGCGGTTCGGCTTCATGGCGAGGCGGGCTTGATGTCGTGCTCGTAGCGCAGCGGGAAGGCGCCGCCGTAGTTGCCCTGGCAACGGCCCGCCGTGCAGTCCAGCGTTCCGTTGGTGAAGGCGCGCACGGTGAGGCCCACCAGCGGTAGGCCCGCATAGGCCTGGGCGCCGGAGGTCACGGCGCCGGTGACGATATCGACACGCTGCGACGCGCCGGTGCTCACCAGCCCGGGAACGCCCGTGGGTTGCATGCGGAGCCAGCCGTCCTGGCGCCCCGCGGCCAAGACGAATTTTCCGCTCCCGTTGAAGCTGAAGAACCCGCCGTTGCGCGTGGCGAGGACGCTGTCGGCCGGCGTCGCCGGCATGTGGCTGTCGTCGTCCACCACGGGGAAAACGGTGCTCGCGCCGCAGACGCTGGGCGGCGGTGGCGGGGGTGGCATTTCCGGGAAATCAGCCCCCACGAGCGGCGGCGGCCGGCCCTCGCGCGTGAAATACGTATCGGCCATGGTCTCGCCGCTGGGCGAGCCGGTCGTGCCTCCGCACACGGGGGCCCATGCGGCCGGGTGTGAGAATGGCGCGCGCGCAGCGGTGCGTGTCGCATAGAAACGCCGAGTCGGGAACGTGAGCACGACATCGGTGAGCGAAGCCGTGGCATTGTCCAGCAGGAATTCGCCGCTCCACGCCGAGCTCATCATCACGGCGCTCACCGCGTCCACACCGCTCGACCACACGCCGCGGTACACGGCGCCGTTCGCGACCACCGCGCTCACCGGCTTGATCTCGGCGGCGTCGAAGTCGGGATACGGATCGGCGGCCGGACGGTAGAACGGGCCGTCGGAGAGCTCGGCCAGCGCCACCGCATCGGCCGGGAACTCCACGCCGCTCGCGACGTTGATGACCGACAGCGTGCCGGACAATCCGCCGCTCGGTTTTCCGACAGTCGGGGTCCCGGTCCCGATGACCGCGCAGTGGAAGGGCGTGCCCTGGCCGGTGTGGGTCACGGCCTGGGCGCTCGTTCCCGAGAGCGTGGCCATCTCGATCATCTCGACGTAGCCCTCGCGCGTGCGGTCGAGCCCGCTGCCCGCGCCGTCGTCGTTGGCGCCCGAATAGGCGGTGTTGCGGAATTCGACGGAGCGCAGGGCATCCGGCGTCCCGGTGCCCGTATCCACGCACGAATTGTCGGCGCTCACGAGCGATGTGCCCGTGGCCGAAGGCACTACGGCGGCGGTCCAGACGTCGTTGGGGGAGAGGAACAGGTTGAAGCCCAGCACTTCCGCGCCCATGCGTCCTTCGCGGAAACGAACGCGCACGGCCTTCGCGTCGCCGGTGTGGTTCACGACCGAGAGGTACGTGTTGAGGCCATTGCCTCCCGCCGACTGCACCGAGTAGTACGGGAAGATCAGCGCCTGGCCGAGGCCGTCCGCATCGATGCGAACGGCTAGCGACTCGGCGGGAGCGCGAGCGCGGCGCCGAGGGCGGCCGCGCGGGCGCAGCGCGTCGAGGTGCGAATGGCATGCAGCGTGATTATGCCTCGGACCGGGCGTGCAATCGACCCTACCCGTGTGGGTAGGATCGACCCGCCGGCGAATCACGCCGCGTGGCGTTCCAACGCCCAGCGCACGTGCTCGCGCACGAGCGCCGACGGATCGTTCTCGCCGCGCGCGCAGTGCCGCGATCACCTCGGGCGTGGTCGGCGCATTGCCCAGCGCCACCGCGATGTTGCGCAGCCACCGCTCGTGGCCGATGCGCCGGATCGCCGAGCCCTCGAAGCGGCGGTCGAATTCCTCCCCGGTCCACGCGAAGAGGTCCACCAGGCGCGCGTCGTCGAGGCCGTTCCTCACCGCGAAGTCGCGCTCCACCGCAACCTGCGCGTACTTGTTCCACGGGCAGACGAGCTGGCAATCGTCGCAGCCGTAGATGCGATTGCCCATGAGCGGGCGCAATTCCTCGGCGATCGGGCCGGGATGCTCGATGGTGAGGTAGGAGATGCAGCGGCGCGCGTCGAGCTGGTAGGGCGCGACGATCGCTTGCGTGGGGCAGATGCGGATGCAGCGCTCGCAGGTGCCGCAATGCGCGCCCACCGGGCCGTCCCGCGCGAGGTCGAGGCCGACGAAGAGCTCGCCCAGGAAGAAGGTCGAGCCCGCGTCGCGGGAGAGGAGCAGCGTGTGCTTGCCGCGCCAGCCCAGGCCCGCGCGCGCGGCGAGCGCTACTTCCATCACCGGCGCGCTGTCGGTGAAGACGCGATAGGTGAACGGGCCCAGCTCGGACACCATGCGCTCGGCGAGCGCCTGCAGCTTCGCGCGCAGCACCTTGTGGTAGTCGCGGCCCAGGGCATAGCGCGAGACGAACGCGGAGTCGGGATCGTCCAGCACCTGCCACGCATCGCGCGCTTCGGGCGGCGTGTAGTTGAGCCGCGCCGTGATGACCGAGACGGTGCCGGGAACCAGCTCCGCGGGACGCGCGCGGCGTGCGCCGTGGCGTGCCATATAATCCATCTCGCCGTGCCGGCCGCGTTCAAGCCAATCCAGCAGGCGCGCTTCTTCACGGGCGAGCTCGGTTCCCGCGATCGCGATCGCATCGAAGCCCAGCTCGCGGCCCCAGCGCTTCACGCGCTCCTCGATCGAGAGGCTTTCCACCGCGTCGTTCATCCTTCGATGGTAGCGCCGAAAACCTTCCTGCCCGACGAGGCCGCAACACTCGCGCTGGGTGCCGCCCTCGCCGAATGCCTCGCGCCCGGGCTCGTCGTCTATCTGCGCGGCGACCTCGGCGCGGGCAAGACCACGCTCGCGCGCGGGGTGCTGCAGGGCCTCGGGCACCGGGGTCCCGTGCGATCGCCCACTTACACACTGGTTGAACTTTATGTGCTTTCGAGGCTAGACTTGCATCACTTTGATTTTTATAGGTTCCACGATCCCCGCGAATGGATCGACGCCGGCTTCCGAGAGAGCTTCAACGGGCGCAACGTGTGCCTGATCGAATGGCCGGAGAAAGCGGCGGGTTCGGTGCCGCCCGCGGACCTGGAAATCACGCTGGCGGCAAGCGGTTCCGGGCGCAGCGCGAGCTTCACGAGCAACTCGCCCAGCGGCCAGGAGTGCGTCGCGCGGCTGGGTGGACGTTTCGCTCCGTCGCCTTCGAGCTCCTGAAGTACGGGCTGGTCCTCGCCGCGCTCGCCGCCGCATACCCCGCATTCTCCGCCGAGCAGATCCTCGCCACGCGCGTCTGGCCCGCCGAGGAGTACACGCGCGTGACGCTCGAGAGCGCGCATCCGCTGCGCCACAACTACTTCTTCGTCTCCGATCCACAGCGCCTCGTGCTGGACCTCGAGGGCGTGGACCTGGACGCGGAGCTGAAGGGGCTGCCCGCGCGGGTCGGCGCGGACGATCCGTATATCCTGGCGGTGCGCGTGGGCGTGAACCGGCCCGGCGTGGTGCGCGTGGTGTTCGACCTGAGGACGGAGGTGAAGCCTTCCGTGTTTCCCCTCGCGCCGGCGGGCGAGTACAAGCACCGCCTCGTGCTCGACCTCTACCCCGCACACCCGGCCGACCCGCTGCTCGCCCTGGTGCGCAAGCCCGACCCGATCGGCGAGATCGCGCAGGCGCCGGTGCTCGAAGCGATGCCTGCGTTCGCCGGGAAGGACGTGGCGCCGGCGCTGAAGGTCGATTCCGGCATCGCCATCGCCTCCGGGCCGCCGAGCACTGAGGCGAAACCCGCGGCGAAGGTGGCGGCGAGCGAGACGGCGAAACCAAGGAGCGGCGCGCCCAAGGTCGACCGCCTGGTGATCGTCGCCATCGACGCGGGCCACGGCGGCGAGGACCCGGGCGCCCGCGGCCGCCACGGCACGCGCGAGAAGAACGTGACGCTCGCCATCGCGCGGCGGCTGAAGGCGCGCATCGACCAGGAACCCAACATGCGCGCGGTGCTGGTGCGTGACGGCGACTACTTCATTCCGCTCGCCCAGCGCGTGGCGAAGTCGCGCCGCCTGCAGGCCGACCTCTTCGTCTCGATCCACGCTGATGCCTTCGTGCGCCCGGATGCGCGCGGCTCTTCGGTGTTCGCGCTCTCGGAGCGGGGCGCCACGTCCACGGCGGCCCGCCTCCTCGCCCAGCGCGAGAACCAGTCGGACATCATCGGCGGCGTGAACCTCGACGTGAAGGACCCGGTGCTCGCGAGAACGCTCCTCGATCTCTCGCTCACCGCCACCATCAACGACTCGCTGAAGCTCGGCCGCGCGGTGCTCTCGGAGCTGGGCGACGTCAACACGCTGCACAAGGAGCACGTCGAGCAGGCGGGCTTCGCGGTGCTGAAGGCGCCCGACATCCCGTCGATCCTGGTGGAGACCGCGTTCATCTCCAACCCCGACGAGGAGGACCGCCTCAAGGATTCCGCCTACCAGGACAAGATCGCCGGCGCGGTCCTCGGCGGGCTCAAGCGCTACCTCGCCCAGAACCCGCCGCTCTCCCGCTCGAAAATCGCGTGGGGTCAGAGTCAGGTGCCAGAGTCGATTGCCCGGTTCTGGGCGATTCACGGCGCTGGACAATCGACTCTGGCACTTGACTCTGACCCCTGATTTTCAGTCGGCGGCGCTCTGCGCCTGCATCGAGGTGGCGGCCTGCGCCTTCAGCATCGCGGTGGCCTCGAGGGCGGTGATGGGGCGCGAGAAGAGATAGCCCTGGAAGGCGTCGCAGCCGTTGGCGCGCAGGAAGTCGAGCTGCTGGCGCGTCTCCACGCCCTCGGCGATCACGCGCAGCTTGAGCCGCTTGGCCATCGCGATGATCGCTTCCGTGATGAGGGCCGACGAGGTGTCCTGCGGCACGTTCATGATGAACGAGCGGTCGATCTTCATGCTCGAGGCCGGCAGCCGCGTGAGCTGCCCGAGCGACGAGTAGCCCACGCCGAAATCGTCCACCGCCACCTGCATGCCCACCGAGCGCAGCTGCGCCAGCGTCTCGATCGACTGCTCGACGTTGCGCATGATCATGGTCTCGGTGATCTCCAGCTCCACGTGCCGCGGGTCCGCCCCGGTGTCGCGCACGATCGACAGCAGCGTGTGCACGAGCCGGCGCGACATGAACTGGCGCGGCGAGATGTTGATCGAGACCGTGATCGGCGGCAGGCCCTCTTCGGCCCAGTGGCGCAGCTGGCGGCAGGCGGTTCGGAACACCCACTCGCCGATCGGCACGATGAGGCCCAGCTCCTCGGCCACGAAGATGAAGTCCTTGGGGTAGACCTCGCCCTTCTGCGGGTCGTTCCAGCGGATCAGCGCCTCCATGCCCGAGATGCGGCCGGAGTCGATGTCCACCTGCGGCTGGTAGCGCAGGAAGAACTCCTCGTTGTCGATCGCCTTCCTCAGGCGGCTCTCGATCTCGAGGCGCTTGGAGAGCAGGAAGTTGAGGTCGTTGGTGAAGAAGCGCACGGTGTTGCGCCCCGCGTCCTTCGCCTGGTACATCGCGTTGTCGGCGTGCTTCAGGAGCTGGTGCACGTCGGTCGCGTCGTTCGGGTAGTGGCTGATGCCGATGGACGGCGTCACGTGGATCTCGTGGCCGCCGATCTCCACCGGGCGCGCGAGCTCCTCCAGGATCTTGTCGGCGACGAGGCGCGCGTTCTCGGGGCGCTCGAGGTCGGGCAGGATCACCACGAACTCGTCGCCGCCCTCGCGCGAGACCGTGTCCACCTCGCGCACGCAGGCCACGAGGCGGCGCGCGACGTCCTTCAGGATGAAGTCGCCGGTGTCGTGGCCGAGCGTGTCGTTCACGACCTTGAAGCGGTCGAGGTCGAGGAACAGCACGGCGACGTGGCGCTGCTTGCGGCGCGCGGCCATGATCGCCTGGTTCAGCCGGTCCTGCATGAGGCGCCGGTTGGGCAGCCCCGTGAGCGCGTCGTGGTGCGCCATGTAGTGGATGGTGCGCTCGGTGTTCAGGCGCTCGGTGATGTCCTGCACCAGCGAGGCGAAGCCGGTGACGGTGCCGGCGGCGTCGACCACCGGCGTGTTGTACCACTCGCAGTGGATGGTGCGGCCGTTGCGTGCGACGTTCACGAGCGTGGTCTTGTTGCCCTCGCCGCTCTCGAGGAGCTCCCGGCACATGGCTTCCATGTCCTCGCGGTCGGTGGGCCCGGAGAGGATCGGCGCCAGCGGCTTGCCGAGCACCTCGTAGGCGGGGAAGGCGAAGATCGCCTCGGCCGCGGGGTTCCACGCGACGACGTGCTGGCGGCGGTCCCACTCGACCACCGCGAGCGGCGTGCTCTCGAAGTGCATGCGCAGCCTCTGCGCCGCGAGGAGCTCGCCCTGCTGCGCCTTCAGCCGCTCCACGTGCTCCTCGACCAGCGCGGCGTTGGCCTCCTCGAGGCGGTGGCGCTCGCTCTCGAGCTCGGTGGAGAGGCCATCGCGCGCGCGGCGGATGGTGAGCGAGTCGACCAGCGCGCGGTGCACGCGCGCATGCACGTAGGGCAGCACCATCGCGAGCACGAGGATCATGCCCGAGAGGAACATCTGGTTGCGCTCGCCGGAGCGCACCAGCGTGACCGCGAGCGGGAGCAGGCCGAAGAACGCGGTGATCTTGTAGGCGTAGCGGTGCGGCGCGTAGTAGGCCACCGCGCCGGTCATGAGCAGCATCACCAGCATCACCACCGAGAGGCGCTGCACGATGCGCGTCGACTCCGGCAGCAGCACGGTGCCGATCGCCATCCAGCAGAGGCCGGCGAGCACGGTGCCGATCAGGAAGCGCCGCTCCCACCCGGGCATCTCGGAGGCGGGGCGCGCCTGCCGGATGAAGCTCTTGTAGAGCAGGTAGCGGCCGATGGCCACCAGCGCGATCGAGACGAACCAGAGGAAGAGGGCCGGATGCGACAGGTCCTCCCAGAGGATCGCTCCGAGAATGAAAATGACGAGCAGCGTCGCGAGATAGCCGACGAGCGAAAACCGGAACAGCAGGCGGATTTGCTCCGCGTACAGCGGTGCGTCTGCGGCAGCCACTCCCGGCGAAGCGGGCGCCGCGGCACCATGCGGGGGAACCATTCCCCTCCTTGCCCAGGTTGCGGGGGCGGTCAATGCGCCCGGCCAGTGTAACATTCCCTGTGCCCCGCATCCGCATTCTCCCCGAGCTGCTGGTGAACCAGATCGCCGCCGGCGAGGTCGTCGAGCGCCCCGCCGCGGCCCTGAAGGAGCTCCTCGAGAACAGCCTCGACGCCGGGGCGCGCTCGGTCGCGGTGGAGCTCGCCGAAGGCGGTATGCGGCGGCTCCACGTGAGCGACGACGGCGCGGGCATCGAGCGCGACGACCTGCCGCTCGCCGTGGCGCGCTTCGCCACCAGCAAGATCGCCACCCTGGAAGACCTCGAGCGCGCCGGCACCCTCGGATTCCGCGGCGAGGCGCTGGCCTCGATCGGCGCGGTCGCGCGGCTCGCGGTGGTGAGCCGCCGTGCCGAGGACCGTCATGCCTGGCGCATCGCCTGCGAGGCGGGCACGGTCTCTGCGGTGGAGCCGGCCGCGCTCGCCGCCGGCACCACGGTCGAGGTCGAGGACCTGTACTTCAACACGCCCGCGCGGCGCAAGTTCCTGAAGAGCGAAGCCACCGAGTACGCGCGGTGCGACGAGGCGTTCGCGCGCATCGCGCTCTCGCGCCCGCAGGTCGCCTTCTCGCTCGCGCACAACGGCCGGCGCATCGCGCACCTGCCGCCCGAGGGGCTGCGCGAGCGCGCGGCGCGCATCGCCGGCGAGGAATTCGCGCAAGCGGCGCTCGAGGTGCGCGCCGAGTCGCCGCGCCTGGCGCTCTCGGGGCTCGTCGCCGCGCCGGGCTTCACGCGCGCCAACCGCGACGCGCAGTACCTGTACGTGAACGGCCGCTTCGTGCGCGACAAGGTGGCCGCCCACGCCATCCGCGAGGCCTACGCCGACGTCCTGCACCACGACCGCCACCCGGCCTACGTGCTCTTCCTCGAGATCGACCCGGCGCTGGTGGACGTGAATGTGCACCCCACCAAGACGGAGGTGCGCTTCCGCGAGTCCAACGCCGTGCACCAGTTCGTGTTCCACGCGCTCGGGCGCGCGCTCGCCGCACCGATGCAGGCCGCGCAGCGCGAGCTGTCGCCGGGGAGCGACTCTGCATCGCCCGCGGGCGCAAGCCCGGCCGCGATGCCCGCGTTCGCGCAACAGGCGCTCGCGGTGGCGCAGCCCCTCGCCGCGTACGAGGCGCTCTTCGCGACTGCGGTGGCCGACGAGCGCCGCGCGATCGAAGCCGCGGCGCCCACGGCGCCACCCGCGCTGGGCTACGCGCTCGCGCAGCTGCACGGCGTCTACGTCCTCGCGCAGAACGCCGCGGGGCTGATCGTGGTCGACATGCACGCGGCCCACGAGCGCATCGTGTACGAAGGACTCAAGGATGCGCTCGACGCCGCGGCGCTGCCGTCGCAGCCGCTGCTGGTGCCGGTGCCGATGACCGCTACGCCCGAGGAGGTCGAAGCCGCGGCTGCCGGGCGCGCCGAGCTGGAAAGCCTGGGCTTCGACGCCGCGGCCTCGGGCCCGCGCGAGCTGGTGATCCGGGCCGTGCCGGCGCTCCTCGCCGACCTGGACGCCGCGGGCCTCCTGCGCTCCGTGCTCTCGGAAATGCGCGACTACGGCGCCTCGCGCGTGCTGCTCGAGCGCAGGAACGAGCTGCTCTCGACCATGGCGTGCCATGCGGCGGTGCGCGCCAACCGCAACCTCACGGCTCCGGAGATGAACGCGCTGCTGCGCGAGATGGAGCGCACAGAGCGCGCGGGCAGCTGCAACCACGGGCGGCCCACCTGGGTGCAGTTCGCCATGGGCGACCTCGACAAGCTGTTCATGCGGGGGCGGTGAAGGCGCTTTTCATCCTCGGGCCGACGGCGAGCGGCAAGACGGCGGTTGCCCTCGACCTCGCCGCGCGCTGGCCCGCGGAGATCGTGAGCCTCGACTCGGCGCAGGTCTACCGCGGCATGGACATCGGCACCGCGAAGCCCGACGCCAGCGCGCGTGCGCGCGTGCCGCACCACCTGATCGACATCCTGGAGCCGGTCGAGGCCTACTCGGCGGGACGCTTCCGCGCCGACGCGCTGCGCCTGATCGCCGAGATCGACGCGCGCGGCCGGCTCCCGATCGTCGCCGGCGGCACGATGCTCTATTACCGGGCGCTGGTGGGCGGGCTGGCGGAGCTGCCCGCGGCGCAGCCGGGGCTGCGCGCCGAGATCGAGGCGCGTGCCGCGCGCGAAGGCTGGCCCGCGCTGCATGCCGAGCTCGCGCGCGTGGATGCGGCGAGCGCGGCGCGCATCGAGCCCACGGATGCCCAGCGCATCCAGCGCGCGCTCGAGGTGCATCGCCACACCGGGCGAACGCTATCCGAGCACCACGGCGCGGCGAGCGCCGGGGCGCCGGCCTTCGACGCGCTCGCGATCTCGCTGGAGCCTTCCGTGCGCGCGGTGCTGCACGAGCGCATCGCGGTGCGCTTTCGCGCCATGCTTGCGGCGGGCCTGGTGGACGAGCTCGCCGGGCTGCGCGCGCGCCACGCGCTCGATGCGGGGCTGCCGGCGATGCGCGCGGTGGGCTACCGCCAGGCGTGGGACACGCTGGAGGGCACGGAACGCGCCGCAACGCTCGAGGCGCGCGGCATCGCCGCCACGCGCCAGCTCGCCAAGCGCCAGCTCACGTGGCTGCGCGGAATGGCGCAGCAGCCGGGCGCGCCGGAGCGCCACGACGCGCTGCGCCCGGACCTCGCGGCCGCGGTGGGCGCGCGCGTGGCGCGCTTCCTCGACGCGGGCTAGCGCTCAATCAGCCGCGCCAGGCCTCAATCCGTGCCGTGGTACTTGAAGCTCACGTTCAGCTTCACGCGGTAGAGCAGCTCGCCGTTCTCGATCTTGATGTCTTCCTTCGCCACCTCGGCCACGCGCAGGTCGCGCAGTGTCTTGGAGGCGACCGTGAGGCCGTTGCGCGCGGCGTCGGCCCACGAGTTGTGGCTGGTCCCGACGATCTCGATGAACTTGTAGACGACGTGGTCGTCGCTCGCCTTCTTCTTGCGGGTCTTCTTGGCCATGGGTCCTGATCCTCCGTGGGATTGGAAGCCGGCGGGCGCGCCGGCTTGCGGCCAATATACCGCTACTTCCCGGCCGGCCGCGTCGCGTCCACCGTGGCGCTCGCGCCGCCCTCGGAGAACGTGATGTCGAGCGCGTCGCCGCGCTCGAGGCCCGCGGCCGCGCGGCGGACGTGGCCGTCGGGTCCGCGCACGATGCTGTAGCCGCGCCCCAGCACGCGCGTGGGATCCAGGTGCACCAGGTGCGCGCGCAGGGCCGCGAGGTGGCGCCCGTGCTCGACAGCGCCGCGCGCCACCGCCGTCGCGGCGCGGCGCGCCGCGCGGTCCAGCCCGCGCCGGGCCGCGGCGAAGTCGGGCAGTGCGAGGCGCATGCGGCGTGCGTATTGCGCGAGGCGCTCGCGGTCGCGCGCGACGCGCTGCGCGGGCGTGAGCAGTCGCCGCGCGGCGGTATCGAGGCGCTGCGCGCCGCTTTCCAGGCGCCGTCGCAGGTCGCGCGCCAGGCGCCGGCGCTGCGCGGCGAGCTGCTCGGCGAGCGCGGCGCGATCGGGGCTCGCCGCCACCGCCGCCGCGGTGGGCGTGGGCGCGCGCAGGTCGGCCACGAAATCGGCGATGGAGAAATCGGTCTCGTGGCCCACGCCGCTCACGACGGGCAGGCGCGAGGCCGCGATGGCGCGCGCCACGACCTCCTCGTTGAACGCCCACAGGTCCTCGAGGCTCCCGCCGCCGCGGCAGAGGATCAGCACGTCGCATTCGGCGCGCGCGTTGGCGAGCGCGATCGCCCGCGCCACCAGGGCGCCCGCGCCTTCGCCCTGCACCGGCGCCGGGTAGACCACCACGGGTACCATCGGCGCGCGCCGCGCGAGCATGGTGAGCACGTCGCGCAGCGCAGCGGCGGCGGGCGAGGTGACGATGCCGATGGCGCGCGGAAACGCCGGCAGGGGGCGCTTGCGCGCGGCCTCGAAGAGCCCCTCGGCGTCGAGCCGCGCCTTCAGCTTCTCGAACGCCTCGTAGAGCGCGCCCAGGCCCGCCTTGCGGATCTCCTCGACGACCAGCTGGTAGTTGCCGCGCGCCTCGTAGAGCGTCACGCGGGCGCGCACCTCGACGCGCAGCCCGTCGGCCGGCTTGAAGTCGAGGAACTGCGCGCGGGTGCGGAACATGGCGCAGTCGACCTCGGCGCCGGGGTCCTTGAGGCAGAAATACCAGTGTCCCGACGGCGCCCGCTTCACGTTGGAGAGCTCCCCCGCCACCCAGAGCGTCTCGAATTGGTTCTCGAGCAGGGCGCGCACCCGCCGGTTGAGCTCCGTGACGGTGACGACGGGGGCGATTCCGGGCAGCTCGGGGGTCATCGGGGTCGGAGGATCAGTATGCGAATCGTAGGACAGCAGGAAGCCAGCGCGTAGGAGAAGCGGAAAGCGGACGTAGGACTTTCGGAAGCCTGGTTTGCTGCGCCGGGAGCGCGGCTGCGTCTATCCACCGTGTTTTTGCGGCTCTCGCCCTTGGCCGGGGCGCGCTCGGACCGCATCCGACCTCCAGAGGGAGAGATGCGATAAGTTATTGATCCGGATCGGAAAACACGGCCGCTCAAAAATTGAGCGGAAGAAAGAAAAGTCTTTCGCTTGCGTTACTTGCCGATGGCCCCGAAAGCCCGTCCACAGGCTTATCCACAGCCTCTGTGGATGATTCGAGACAGAGGTGACGCTGGAAACCGACACTTCCGTAACTCCTACAGCCGACACGCGGTAGCGCGCCACGAAATCGCATCCTGCGTGCCTGGATCGCGGACGCCGCAGTCCGGGAAGCGGATTCTCCAATGCTTCAAGCCGTTCGCCAACTGTTTTGTGGCACGCCGCGCGCGAGCGCACAAGACCTTGTGGAACCGGCGGCGGCGGGCTAAAGTGCCTCCGCCGTTCACGCAGGGGAAAAACCGCACGTGCTGTCCATCATCGAAGCGGCCGGCTGGCCGATCTGGCTCATCGTCATCACCTCGGTCATCGCGCTCGCCATCATCGGGGAGCGCTTCTGGTCGCTGCGCACGTCCCTGGTGGCGCCGCGCAACATCCTGCCCGCCACCATCCGCGAGTACCAGCAGAAAGGCGTGTCGCAGGACCTCGTCAACCGGCTGCAGCAGGGACCGCTCATCGGGCGCATCTTCGCCGCGGCGCTGGTGAACGAGAAGAGCCCGCGCGAGGTGATCAAGGACGCGGTCGAGGACAGCCGGGCGCGCCGTGTCGCTCGAGCTCGAGCGCTTCCTCAACACGCTGGGCACCATCGCCACGATCTCCACGCTGCTGGGCCTCTTCGGCACGATCGTCGGCATGATCGAGATCTTCGGCTCGCAGAACCCGGCCTCCGGCGGCGGCAACCCGGCGCAGCTCGCGCACGGCATCTCGGTCGCCCTCTACAACACGCTCTTCGGCATCGGCGTCTCGATCCCCGCGGTGATCTTCTACCGCCACTTCCGCAACCGCGTGGACGTGCTGGTGGTGGAGATGGAGAGCCAGGCGATCAGGCTGATCGAGATCATCCACGGCGAGCGCCGCGCATGAACTTCCGGCGCGGCCGGGCGCGGGACGAGCCGGAGATCAACCTGATTCCCCTGATCGACATCCTGATCGTCATCCTGATCTTCCTGTTCCTCACCACCACCTACAACCGCTTCGCCGAGCTGCAGATCAACCTGCCGGAGGCGGCCGCCGCGAAGGCCGCGGACCGCCCGCAGGTGCTCGCCGTGGCGGTGGACGCGAGCGGGCGCTATGCCATCAACGGCGCGGCGACCGTGTACGGCACCGCCGACAACTTCGCCGAGAAGCTGCGCGACGCGGCCAAGGGCATGAAGGACCCGGTGGTCGCGATCAGCGCCGATGCCGCCACCACGCACCAGTCGGTGATCAACGTGATGGAAGCCGCGCGCCTCGCCGGCTACAACCACATCTCCTTCACCACCCAGCAAGTGCGGAAGTGACGCGCGCGCCCTAGCGTCGCGCGCCGCGATCCCATGCGCGCCTGGCTCGAGAGCGAATGGCAGCGCCGGGGCGGCGGAGCCCTCGTGCTGCTGCCGCTGGCGCTCGTATTCGCGCTCGGGGTGCGCGTGCGCCGCGCGCTCTACCGCGCCAAGATCCTCGCGGCCTGGAGAGCCGACGTGCCGGTGATCGTGGTGGGCAACGTCACCGTGGGCGGCACCGGCAAGACGCCGCTCGTGATCGCCATCGTGGAGCTCTTGCGCGCGCACGGCTGGCGCCCCGGAGTGCTCGCGCGCGGCTACGGCCGCGTGCCGCCGCGCGAGCAGGATGCGCTGGGCGTGGTGCGCGTGGTGCCCGAGCTCGCCACCCCCGAGCATTTCGGCGACGAGCCGGTGGTGATCGCGCGCCGCTCGCGCGTGCCGGTATACATCTCGCCCGACCGTCCCGCCGCCGCCCGCGCGCTGCGCGCCGGCGATCCGGAAGTGAACGTGCTGGTGTGCGACGACGGGCTGCAGCACTACGCCCTCGCGCGGGACATCGAGATCGCCGTGGTGGACGGCGAGCGGCGCTTCGGCAACGGCCTGCCGCTGCCCGCGGGGCCGCTGCGCGAGCCGGTGGCGCGGCTGGCGGAGGTGGACGCGGTGGTCGTCAATGGCGGCGACGATCCGGCCGGCGACGAGGTCATCCGGGCGCCGCGGAAGTTCGCGATGCGGCTCGGGCGCGAGCGCTTCGTGGCGCTGGTGGGCGGGGCGCGAGCGCGCGCCGCAGGAGCTCGAGCTCGCGCTGCGCGGGCGGCGCGTGGCGGCGGTGGCGGGCATCGGCCATCCGCAGCGCTTCTTCGACCACCTCGCCGCGCTCGGCATCCGCGCGAGCAACCACGCGTTCGCCCGACCACCACGACTACCAGCCCCGCGAGCTGCGCCTGCCCGGCGCCGAGGTGATCCTCATGACCGAGAAGGATGCCGTAAAATGCGCGGCGTTCGCCGACGAGCGCATGTGGATGATGCGCGTGGAAGCCGAGCTGCCGCCCGAGTTCGAGGATTTCCTCCTCGAACGCCTCGCCTCGGTTCAGAATCCGACTCCGACTCCAGACGCCCCATGGATCCCAAGCTGCTCGAAATCCTCGTGTGCCCGGTCTGCAAGGGGCCGCTCGTGTGGCGCAAGGAGGCGCGGGAGCTGCTCTGCAAGGCGGACCGGCTCGCCTTCCCGGTGAAGGACGACATCCCGGTGATGCTGGAGGACGAGGCGCGCGAGCTCGCCGCGGACGAGGAGCCGTAGCGCGCCCGTGCAGACGCTGTCCTTCACGGTGGTGATCCCGGCGCGCATGCGCTCGACGCGGCTGCCCGGCAAGATGCTGGCCGACGTCGCGGGCAAACCCCTGGTGGCCTGGGCCGCGGAGCGCGCGCGCTCGAGCGGCGCAACGGACGTGGTGATCGCGACCGACCATCCCGACATCGAGCAGGCCGTGCGCGCGCTGGGCTGGCGGGCCTGCATGACCTCGGCCGACCATGCGAGCGGCACCGATCGCATCGCCGAGGCCGTCGCGGCGCTGGGCTACGGGCGCGACGAGATCGTGGTCAACGTGCAGGGCGACGAGCCGCTCATCGACCCGAGCCTCATCCGCGCGGTGGCCCAGGAGCTCGCGCGCCATCCCGATGCCGACATCGCCACCGCCGCGCACCCCATCGATTCCGCCGACGCCTTCTTCGACCCCAACGTCGTGAAGGTGGTGCGCGACGCGCGCGGCATGGCGCTTTATTTCTCGCGCGCGCCCATCCCCTACGCCCGCGACGCCTTCGCGCACGGCCGCACGGAGCTTCCCCAGGGCCTGCCAGCGCTGCGCCACATCGGCATCTACGCCTACCGCGTGCGCTTCCTGCGCGAGTACGCGAGCCTCGAGCCCACCGCGGCGGAGCGCTTCGAGGCGCTCGAGCAGCTGCGCGCGCTGGGCCATGGACACCGCATCGCCGTGGCGCTCTGGGAGACGCCGCTCGAGGCCGGCGTGGACACCCCGGCCGACCTCGAGCGGGTCCGCCGCAAGCTCGGCCAGGCCTGAAGCCCCGGTCCTGCCGGCAAGTGGAGCGCGGCAGCGCGCGCCCCGTATAATGGCCGGCTGACAAGAATCGGAAACGAGGCGATGCGCCTGATCCTTCTGGGGGGGCCCGGGGCCGGCAAGGGCACCCAGGCGGCCTTCATCACCAAGCGCTACGGCATCCCGCAAGTCTCCACCGGCGACATGCTGCGCGCGGCGATCAAGCAGGGCACCGAGCTCGGGCGCGCGGCCAAGGCGATCATGGACCGCGGCGACCTCGTCTCCGACGACATCATGATCGGCCTGGTGCGCGACCGCATCGGGCAGCCCGACTGCGCCAAAGGCTTCCTCTTCGACGGCTTCCCGCGCACCATCCCGCAGGCCGAGGCGATGAAGGCGCAGGGCGTGCCGATCGAGCACGTGGTGGAGATCGCGGTACCCGACACCACCATCGTCGAGCGCATGTCGGGCCGCTGGTCGCACACGCCCTCGGGGCGCACGTACCACACGAAGTTCAACCCGCCCAAGGTGGCGGGGCGCGACGACGTCACCGGCGAAGCCCTGACCCAGCGCGACGACGACAAGGAGGAGACGGTGAGGAAGCGCCTGGACGTCTACCACCGCCAGACCGAGCCGCTGGTGGGCTACTACGCCCAATGGGCCGCGTCGGGCGACAGGAAAGCCCCGAAGTACTCGCGGGTCGACGGGATCGGTACCGTGGACCAGGTCCGCGATCGTCTCTTCGCTGCTCTTTCGTAGCTTTGTTCAAGCCGGAAACACAGAGGGCACAGAGAAGCACAGAGTGCACAGAGAAACCCATGAACGGATCGCCCTGGAACCTTCGCCACGAATTTCATGCATCGCTTTTCTCTGTGTCCTCTGTGGACCTCTGTGTCCTCTGTGTTTCCGGCCTTAGCCGAGTCGCGGAGCGATAGCGATGCCCAGAAACGCCTTCTACGCGCAATCCGGCGGAGTGACCGCGGTGATCAACGCGAGCGCTGCCGGCGTGATCGAGACGGCGCGCAAGCACAAGAAGCACATCGGCAAGGTCTACGCGGGGCGCAACGGCATCCTGGGCGCGCTCGCCGAGGAGCTGATCGACACCGGCAAGGAATCGCCCGCCGCGATCCGCGGCTTGAGCAACACGCCCGGCGGCGCCTTCGGCAGCGCGCGCTACAAGCTGAAGGGGGTGGAGAAGGGCGGCCACGAGTACGAGCGGCTGATCGAGGTCTTCCGCGCCCACGACATCGGCTATTTCTTCTACAACGGCGGCAACGACTCGGCCGACACCTGCCTCAAGGTCTCGCAGATCAGCGCAACACTCGGCTACCCGATCGTCGCCGTGCACGTGCCCAAGACGGTCGACAACGACCTGCCCATCACCGACACCTGCCCCGGCTTCGGCTCGGTGGCGAAGTACGTCGCGACCTCGATGATGGAAGCGGTGCTCGACGTGGAGTCCATGGCGCGCACCTCCACCAAGGTCTTCATCCTCGAGGTGATGGGCCGCCACGCGGGCTGGATCACCGCCGCCACCGGGCTCGCGCAGCAGAAGCCCGGCCAGGGCCCGCACATCCTGCTCTTCCCCGAGGTGCCGTGGAACGAGGAGGCCTTCCTCGCGCGCGTCGACGAGAGCGTGAAGAAGCACGGCTACTGCGCCGTGGGCGCCTCGGAAGGCATCCAGGACGCCCAGGGCAGGTTCCTCTCCGAGTCGGGCCTGAAGGACGCGTTCGGCCACTCGCAGCTGGGCGGTGTCGCGCCGATGCTCGCCAACCTCGTGCAGTCGAAGCTCAAGTTGAAGCAGCACTGGGCGGTGGCCGATTACCTGCAGCGCTCCGCGCGCCACATCGCCTCGAAGACCGACCTCGAGCAGTCCTACGCCGTGGGCAAGGCGGCGGTCGAATGCGCGGTGAAGGGCATGAACAGCGTGATGCCGACGATCGTGCGCACCTCGAGCAAGCCCTACCGCTGGAAGATCGGCGTGGCGAAGCTCTCCGACGTGGCCAACGTCGAGAAGAAGATGCCGCGCGACTTCATCACGCCCGACGGCTTCCACATCACGGCGAAGTGCCGCAATTACCTGCAGCCCCTGATCTCCGGCGAGGCCTTCCCGCCGTTCGAGAACGGGCTCCCCAAGTACGTACGGCTGAAGAACGCGGCCGTGCGCAAGAAGACGCACGGCGAATGGAAGCCGTGACGAGATAGCCGCATCGCACTCACAAAAACCTGGGAGAAGCACAGATGTTGAACAACGCAATCTTCATCGCGCTCGCGAGCGGGGTCCTCGCCCTGCTCTACGGGGGCTTCACGGCGGCGTGGATCCTGCGCCAGCCGGACGGCAACCCGCGCATGCGCGAGATCGCCGCGGCCGTGCAGACGGGCGCCAAGGCGTACCTCAACCGGCAGTACTCGACCATCGCCGTCGTCGGCGTGGTGCTGTTCGTCGTGATCGGCTTCGTGCTGGGCTGGACCACGGCGTGCGGCTTCGCGATCGGCGCGGTGGCCTCGGGCGCGGCGGGCTACATCGGCATGAACGTCTCGGTGCGCGCCAACGTGCGCACCGCGGAAGCCGCGCGCGGCGGCATCGGCCCGGCGCTCAACATCGCCTTCAAGGGCGGCGCCATCACCGGCATGCTGGTGGTGGGCCTCGGCCTCATCGCGCGTGGCGGGCTTCTTCATGTACCTGCAGGGCACGAGCCCGCACGACATGCGCATGACCGACATCGTCAAGCCGCTGATCGGCCTCGCGTTCGGCTCCTCGCTGATCTCGATCTTCGCGCGCCTGGGCGGCGGCATCTTCACCAAGGGCGCCGACGTGGGCGCCGACCTGGTGGGCAAGGTGGAAGCCGGCATCCCCGAGGACGACCCGCGCAACCCCGCGGTGATCGCCGACAACGTGGGCGACAACGTGGGCGACTGCGCGGGCATGGCGGCGGACCTGTTCGAGACCTACGCGGTGACCATCATCGCGACCATGGTGCTCGCGCGCGCTGCTGCTGCCCGCGCCGGCGCTGGTGGGCAACGCGGTCACCTATCCGCTCGTGCTGGGCGCGGTCTCGATCGTGGCCTCCATCGTCGGCACCTACTTCGTGAAGACCGCGCAGGGCGGCAAGATCATGGCCGCGCTCTACCGCGGCCTCGCGGTGGCGGGCATCCTCTCGCTCGTCGCGTTCTACTTCGTCACGTCGTGGATGATGCCGGACGCGGTGACGGCCGATGCGCGCCTCACCGTGATGCGCCTCTGGGGCTGCTGCGTCGTGGGCCTGGTGCTCACCGCGCTGATGGTGATCATCACCGAGTACTACACCGGCACCGACTACTCGCCGGTGAAGCACGTGGCGGAAGCCTCGACCAAGGGGCACGCGACCAACATCATCGCGGGCATCGGCGTCTCGATGCGCTCCACCGCGTGGCCGGTGCTCTCGGTGTGCGTGGCGATCTGGGCGGCGTTCCAGCTCGCCGGGCTCTTCGGCATCGCCATCGCCGCGACCTCGATGCTCTCGATGGCCGGCATCATCGTGGCGCTCGACGCCTACGGCCCGATCACCGACAACGCCGGCGGCATCGCCGAGATGGCGGAGCTGCCCAAGGAAGTGCGCAACGTCACGGATCCCCTGGACGCGGTGGGCAACACCACCAAGGCGGTGACCAAGGGCTACGCGATCGGCTCGGCGGGCCTCGCCGCGCTGGTGCTCTTCGCCGACTACACGCACCGCCTCGAGGAAGCCGGGCGCCACCTCACCTTCGACCTCTCCAATCCCGCCGTGATCATCGGCCTCTTCGTGGGCGGCCTCATTCCCTACCTCTTCGGCGCCATGGCGATGGAGGCGGTGGGGCGCTGCGCGGGCTCGGTGGTGGAGGAAGTGCGCCGCCAGTTCCGCGAGATCAAGGGCATCATGGAAGGCACGGCGAAGCCCGACTACTCGCGCGCGGTGGACATGCTCACCAAGGGCGCCATCAAGGAGATGATGATCCCGTCGCTGCTGCCGGTGCTCTCGCCGATCGCGGTGGCGCTCATCGTCGGCTGGCTCATGGGCCGCGACGCCGGCATGCAGGCCCTCGGCGGCATGCTGATGGGCACGATCGTGACCGGCCTCTTCGTCGCCATCTCCATGTGCACGGGCGGCGGCGCCTGGGACAACGCCAAGAAGTACATCGAGGACGGCCACTACGGCGGCAAGGGCAGCGATGCCCACAAGGCCGCGGTGACCGGCGACACGGTGGGCGATCCCTACAAGGACACCGCCGGCCCCGCGGTGAACCCGCTCATCAAGATCATCAACATCGTGGCGCTGCTGATCGTGCCGCTGCTGGTGCAGGCGGGGCAGTAACCGCCACCCCGGGCGCCGCGCGAGCGACTGAGCCATGACCCCGGCGGTCTTCTAGCCGGGGGCCCGGGGCCCAATCTCCCAAGGGCCGCCGCGCGCGGCCCTTTTCTTTCGCGTCATAATCGCGCTCCCATGAAAGTCCTCATTCTCGGAGCCGGAGTCGCCGGTGTCGCCGCCGCATGGTACCTCCGCCGCGACGGCCACGAGGTGACGCTGCTCGAGCGCAACGCCGCGGTGGCGCTCGAGACCAGCTTCGCCAACGGCGGGCAGCTCTCGTACAGCTACGTGGCGCCGCTCGCGAGCCCGTCGGTGATCCCGAAGATCCCGCCGTGGCTCCTCCGGCGCGACTCGCCGCTGCAAGTTCGTGCCCGAGTGGAGCTGGGAGCAATGGCGCTGGATCGTGTAGTTCCTCGCCGCGTGCAACACGCAAGCGCGCCGACCTCACCACGCAACGCCTGCTGCGCCTCGCCTTCTACAGCCGCACGCTGATGCACGAGCTCACCGCCGAGCACGCGCTCGACTTCGACTACGTGCAGAACGGCAAGCTCGTCGTCCACACCGATGCCGGCTCGTTCGAGTCCGCCCGGCGCCTGCTCGAATACCAGAAGAGCCTCGGCAGCGAGCAGGAGGCGCTCGACGCGAAGCGCTGACGGTCGAGGTCGAGCCCGCGCTCGCGGCGATGGAGCGGCGCATCGCGGGCGCCATCTACACGCCGAGCGAGGACGCGGGTGACTGCTTCAAGTTCTGCAACGAGCTCACGCGGATCATGACCACGGGAGCGAACCCGGTGGCGCTGCGCTTCGGCATCGCCATCCAGCGCCTGCTGGCACTCGGACGGCGCGTGGTGGGCGTGGAGACGAGCCATGGCGTGTTCGAGGCCGACCGCTACATCCTGGCGCTCGGCACCAGCGCGCCGGCGATCGCGAAGCCGCTCGGCATCCGCATCCCCGTCTATCCGCTCAAGGGCTACAGCTTGACGCTGCCGATCACGCGCGATGCGGGCGCCCCGCGCGTGAGCGTCACCGACTACCGGCGCAAGATCGTGTACGCGCGCCTCGGCAACGAGCTGCGCGTGGCGGGCATGGCGGACCTCGCGGGGCGCACGCCCTCGATCGACACCGAGCGCATCGGCCAGCTCGTGGAGGAAGTGCGCGCGACCTTTCCCGACGCGACCGATTTCAAGCGCCTGCAGCCGTGGTGCGGCATGCGGCCCGCCACGCCGCGCGGCACGCCGGTGCTGGGCGCCACGCATGTATTCGAACCTGTTCCTCGACGCGGGCCACGGCGCGCTCGGCTTCACGCTGGCGCTCGGCACCGGCCGGGTCGCTCGCCGACCTCGTCGCGGGGCGCAAGCCCGCCGTGCCGCTCGACGGCTTCCTCGCGTAACAATCCGCCGTATCCGGGCGTGCTATCTTCGGCGCCCGATTCCGAAGGAGGTTTCGATGGCACTCGATTTCTATCACGGCCACGGCTCGCCCTACTCGTGGCGCGTCTGGCTCGCGCTCGAGCACAAGCAGGTCCCCTACAACCTCAAGGTCCTGTCCTTCGCCGACAAGGACACGACCAAGCCCGAGTTCGTCGCGATCAATCCGCGCCACACGGTGCCCACCATCGTCGACGACGGCCACGCGGTGTGGGAATCGCTCGCGATCCTCGAGTACCTCGACGAGCGCTTCGCCTCGGGCCCGAAGCTCTTCCCGGGAGATGCGAAGGAGCGTGCGCGCGTGCGCCGCCTCATCCAGGAGATGGTGAGCTACCTCGACCACGAGGGCATGGACCCGATCACCGACGAGCTCTTCTCGAAGCCCGCGGTGTCGCGCCCGACATGGAGCGGGTTGCGAAAGGCAAGGCGGCGCTGCGCACGGAGCTGGAGGGGCTCGGCAAGGAGCTGCGCGGCGACTACCTCGCGGGCGACGCGCCGTCCGCCGCCGACTTCGTGCTCTATCCGTATCTCGGCGTACTGCTGGCGCATCAACTTCCGCAAGCCCGAAGCCGGCATGGCCGACATCCTGCCCGCGCCGATGGCGGCACTCAAGAAACGCGATCGAGTCGCTGCCGTACTTCGACAAGACATTTCCGCCCCATTGGAGATGATCGGGTCCCGGCCTGCGCCGGGATGACGGGCATGCGATTCGAGGTCCTTTCCACCGACAATGCCGCGCGCCGCGGCACGCTTACGCTCGCGCACGGCACTGTGCAGACGCCCGCCTTCATGCCCGTGGGCACCTACGGCACCGTGAAGGCGATGACGCCCGCGCGAGCTGGTGGAGTCGGGCGCCGCAGATCGTGCTCGGCAACACGTTCCACCTCTGGTTGCGGCCCGGGCTCGCGGTGATCGAGGCGCACGGCGGGCTGCATCGCTTCATGGGCTGGGAGCGTCCGATCCTCACCGACTCCGGCGGCTTCCAGGTGTTCAGCCTCGGGGCGCTGCGCAAGATCACGGAAGAAGGCGTTGCGTTCCAGTCGCCCGTGAACGGCGACACGCTGTTCCTCACGCCCGAGGAGTCGATGCGCATCCAGCGCGTGCTCGATTCCGACATCGTGATGGCGTTCGACGAATGCACGGGCTATCCGGCGACGCTCGACGCCGGCGGCGCGAGTCGATGCAGCCTTTCCATGCGCTGGGCGCGCGCGCTCGAAGGACGCGCACGACGGCAACGCCAACGCGCTCTTCGGCATCGTGCAGGGCGGGATGTACGAGGCGCTGCGCGACGAATCGCTCGCGCGCGCTGGCGGAGATCGGCTTCGACGGCTACGCGATCGGCGGCCTCTCGGTGGGCGAGCCCAAGGAGGACATGGAGCGCATCCTCGCGCACGCGGCGCCGCGGCTGCCGGCGCAGGCGCCGCGCTATCTCATGGGCGTGGGCACGCCCGAGGACCTCGTCGCTGCCGTGTCGCGCGGCATCGACATGTTCGACTGCGTGCTGCCCACGCGCAACGCCCGCAACGGCTGGCTCTTCACCGCGCGCGGCGACGTGAAGATCAGGAACGCGCGCCACCGCGAGGACACGCAGCCCCTGGACCCGCGATTGCGCCTGCTACACCTGCCGCAACTTCACGCCGCGCCTACCTGCATCACCTGCACCGCACCAGCGAGATCCTCGGCGCGCGCCTGAATACCATCCACAACCTGCACTACTACCTGGAGCTGATGCGCGGGCTGCGCGAGGCCATCGAGGCCGGGCGACTGGCGGCTTTCAGGAAGCGCTTTCGCGAGCGCCGCATGATAGAATCGCAGGCTGGCTAGGCCCATAGAAAAGCCGCCGCATCAAACACTTTCGCTCGGAGATTCCCCAATGATCGGCACCGCATACGCCCAGGCCGCCAGCGCGGCCCGCGGGAGGCGACACGCTGATGGGCATGCTGCCCATCATCCTGATGTTCGTGGTCCTGTACTTCCTCATGATCCGCCCGCAGATGAAGAAGGCCAAGGAGCACAAGACCATGCTCGAAGGCCTGCAGAAGGGCGACGAGGTCGTCGCCATGGGCATCCTCGGGCGCATCTCGAAGATCTCCGACAACTACCTCTCGCCTCGAGATCGCCCCCAACGTGACGATCCAGGTGCAGAAGCAGTCCGTGTCGCAGCTGCTGCCCAAGGGCACCATGAAGGACGCGCAGTAAGCCGCATGAACCGGTATCCGCTCTGGAAGTACGCCCTCATCGCCGATCGCGCATCGTGGTGGCCGCGTTCTACGCCGCGCCCAACCTCTTCGGCGAGGTGCCCGCGGTGCAGGTCTCGGCGCAAGCGCTGTCCGTGAAGGTCGACGACGCAGCTGCGCGACGACGCTCGAGGCCGCGCTCAAGGCGGCGAACGTGCCGCCCACCGCCGTCGAGCTCGAGCCACCGCCATCCGCTTCCGCTTCGCCGAACACCGACGCGCAGCTCAAGGCGCGCGACGCTGCTCCAGGCGCAAGGTGGACGCCAACGGCTACGTGGTCGCGCTGAACCTCGTGCCCAACTCGCCGCCCTGGCTGCCAGCGCATCGGCGCCAAGCCCATGTACCTGGGCCTGGACCTGCGCGGCGGCGTGCACTTCCTGCTCCAGGTGGACCTGAAGGCGGCCGCCAGCAAGGCGGTCGAGCGCTACGCCGCGCGACATCCGCTCGCTCCTGCGCGACAAGAAGATCTACTACTCGGGCCTCGCGCCGCGAGGGCGACCGGATCATCGCTGCGCTTCCAGCGAGGCGGACCAGGAGCCGCGGCGATGAAGGCGATCGGCGACTCGATGTCCGACTTGGCCTCACCGAGCAGTCCGAGCGAGGGCAGACGCGCATCGTCGCGACCATCAAGCCCGAGGTGGTGAAGGCCGACCAGGACGCCGCGATCCAGCAGAACATCCAGACGCTCAGGAACCGCGTGAACGAGCTGGGCGTGTCCGAGCCCATCGTCCAGCAGCAGGGCCCGGACCGCATCGTGGTCGAGCTGGCCGGCTGCCTCGATCCCAGCCGCTGCAAGGAGATCATCGGCCGCACCGCGACCCTCGAGAGTGCGCCTGGTCGCCGAGGAGTACGCCCCGGACCGCGGCGAGGACGCCTTCGCGCAGTACAAGGACCAGGCCCGCGCCCGCGGCGCGCGGAGAAGTACTACGACCAGAGGAACGGACGCGCCGGTGCTGCGTGAGGAAGGCGCTGGTCATCACCGGCGACCGCATCACCGACGCCCAGGCCAACTTCGACCAGCAGACCGGCAGCGCGGTCGTGAACGTGAAGCTCGACAGCGCCGGCGGGCGGGCGATGCGCCAGGCCACCCGCGAGAACGTCGAGCAAGCGCATGGCGATCATGCTGGTCGAGAAGACCGGCACGGTGATCGCGATGTGGCCCAACATCCAGGAGGAGTTCGGCGCGGACTTCCGCATCACCGGCCTCACGGACATCAACGAGGCGAAGGACCTGGCGCTGCTGCTGCGCGCCGGCGCGCTCGCCGCGACCCATGGACATCATCGAGGAGCGCACGGTCGGCCCGAGCCTCGGCAAGGAGAACATCGAGAAGGGCTTCCACGCGGTGCTGTGGGGCTTCCTCGCGATCGCCGTGTTCATGATCGCGTACTACATCGGTGTTCGGCGCTGGTGTCGGTCATCGCCCTCGCGTGCAACCTGCTCTTCCTGGTGGCGCTGCTCTCGATGCTGCAGGCCACCCTCACGCTGCCCGGCATCGCGGCCATCGCGCTGACACTCGGCATGGCGATCGACTCCAACGTGCTCATCAACGAGCGCGTGCGCGAGGAGCTGCGCGCCGGCATGACGCCGCAGATGGCGATCCAGGCGGGCTACGAGCGCGCCTTCGCCACCATCCTGGACTCCAACGTGACGACCCTCATCGTGGGCCTGATGCTGCTCGCGTTCGGCTCGGGCCCGGTGCGCGGCTTCGCCGTGGTGCACTGCCTGGGCATCCTCACCTCGATCTTCAGCGCGGTCGTGGTGTCGCGCGGCATCGTGAACCTGCATCTACGGCGGGCCGCAAGAAGGTCGCCAAGCTCTCGATCGGCGATACGTCGTGGCATCGCGAGCACGACACTCCCAAGAAAGCGGCGGTCGTAGGCCATGGAATTCTTCAAGATCCGGCGCACCATCCCCTTCATGCGCCACGCGCTGGTGTTCAACATCATCTCGTTGATCGTCTTCGTGCTCGCGGTCGTGTTCCTCGCCACCACGGGGCTCAACTTCTCCATCGAGTTCACCGGCGGCACGGTGATCGAGGTGAGCTACCGCACGACGCGCGGACACCGGGAAGATCCGCGCCGCGCTCGAGAACGGCCGGCATCCACGGCGAGGTGCAGAACTTCGGCACCTCGCGCGACATGCTGATCCGCCTGCCGCTCAAGCCCGCGGCCACCGACCAGGCGACCAACGCCGAGATGCAGAAGCAGGCCGACGCGGTGATCGCCGCGCTCAAGGCCGACGACAACGGCGCGGAGCTCAAGCGCCGCGAGCTACGTGGGCGGCCAGGTGGGCAAGGAGCTCGCCACCGACGGGGGGCTGGCGCTCCTCTTCGTCTGCATCGGCATCGTGGTCTACCTCGCGTTCCGCTTCGAGTGGCGCTTCGCGGTGGCCACCATCATCGCGAACCTGCACGACGTGGTGATCATCCTGGGCTTCTTCGCGCTCTTCCAGTGGGAGTTCTCGCTCCCGGTGCTGGCGGCGGTGCTCGCGGTGTTCGGCTACTCGGTGAACGAGTCGGTGGTGGTGTTCGACCGGGTGCGCGAGAACTTCCGCAAGATGAGGAAGACCACGGTCGCGAACATCATGGACGCGTCCATCACCGGCACCATCTCGCGCACCATCATCACCCACGGGTGCACGCAGATGATGGTGCTCTCGATCTTCTTCTTCGGCGGCCCGAGCCTGCACTACTTCGCGCTCGCGCTCACGGTGGGCATCTGCTTCGGCATCTACTCCTCGGTGCTGGTCGCCTGCCCGCTCGCGATGTACCTCGGAGCCTCGCGCGAGGACTTCGTGAAGCCCGAGAAGAAGGCCGCCACCAACGCAATGCCGTAAGGCGCGCGGGGCCCTGCGCATGGAGCTGGTCGACATCGTCCTGCACCTGGACGCGCACCTGCTCACGCTGGTGCACGACTACGGCGCGTGGGTGTACGCCATCCTCTTCGCGATCATCTTCTCCGAGACCGGCTTCGTCGTGACACCGTTCCTGCCCGGCGATTCGCTGCTCTTCGTGGCGGGAGCGGTGGCGGCGGGCGGGGCGCTCAACGTCCATGCGCTCTTCGTGGTGCTGGCGCTCGCGGCGATCTTCGGCAACAGCGCCAACTACGCCATCGGCCGCTGGCTCGGCAGGCGCTTCTTCACGCGGTCGGGCTCGCGCTGGTTGAACCCCAAGCACCTGCGGCGCGCCCACGATTTCTACGATCGCCACGGCGGCAAGGCGGTCGTGATTTCGCGGTTCATGCCGATCGTGCGCACCTACGTGCCGTTCGTGGCGGGCATGGGCTCGATGAGCCCCGCGCGCTACACGGCCTACAACGTCGCGGGCGGCGTGGCGTGGACGGGGCTGCTGGTCTACGCCGGCTTCTTCTTCGGCAACATCCCCTGGATCAAGGGCGAACCTCACGTGGCTGATCCTCGGCATCATCGCGGTGAGCCTGGCACCCCTCGCGGTGGCATGGCTCAGGTCGCGCGGCAAGCGCGCTTGACGCGGCGCGCTCGGCGGTCCTAGAGTCGCGCCGTGCCCGGCGAATCCCACTTCCTCGACATCGCCCGCGTCGATCCAGCTCGCGGTTGCACCGGTGTTCCTGCTCACCGCCATCGGCACCATCATCAACGTGCTGGTCCAGCGGCTTGGCCGCTCCATCGACCGGCGCCGCACGCTGGAGGAACGCCTGCCCGAGTACCCCGGCCAGCTGCAGATCGAAGCCGAGGTGGAGCTGCGGCAGCTGAACCGGCGCATCGTGCTCGTGCTCTGGGCGGTCGCGCTGGCCGTGCTCGCGGCGACCCTGGTGTGCCTGCTGATCGGCGTGGCGTTCGCCGGCGCCTTCGTCGCCACCGACCTGTCGCGCCCGGTGGCCGGGCTCTTCATCGCCGCGGTCGCCGTGCTCACCGTGGCGTTGCTGCTCTTCCTGCGCGAGGTCTCGATCGCCGTGGTGAGCGCGCACCAGACCGTGAATCCCTACGTCTCCGCCCGCGTGGCGCGCACGAAGGACACCGCGGCGGCGAAATAGCCGAGCGCGAGGGCGATCTCGAAGGCGGCGAGCCGCGCCGAAAGTCCCGTGTCCGACCACACGCGCACCACCCCCTCGGCGAAGTAGAGCCAGATGAGCAGCGTGGTCCATTGGAACGTGTAGCGCTGTCCGTGCAGCACGCCGAAGAGCGGGATGAGCAGCGGCGCCGCCTTCAGCACCAGCCACGAGCCGCCGGGCTTCACCGGCGCGGCGAAGAGCTCCCACGCGACACAGAGCAGGATCAGCGCGATGAGGCAGGCAGCCGCGGCGAGCGCGGCCGCGCGCGCTCTGGATTCGGATGCGATGGCGGGCATGAGGCCGGTGCTATGATACGCCGCCAGTGCGTCGCCTCGTCGACATCGCCCTCAACACCTTCGGTTTCGCGCGCTTCGTCGTGCGGCGCTGGTCCGAGGACCGTTGCCCGCAGATCGCCGGCAGCCTCACCTACACGACGCTGCTGGCACTCGTGCCGAGCTTCGCGGTGGCGGTGGCGCTGCTCTCCTCGGCGCCGTTCTTCGACGCGTGGATGCACCAGGTGCGCGTGTTCCTTCATCTCAACCTCGCGCCCTCGATCGCCACCCACCTCACCAACGACTACGTCGACGACTTCGCCGCCAACGCGCGCCGCCTCAAGTGGCCCGGCATCGCCGCGCTGCTGGTGCTCTCGGTGTGGATGATGCTGATCGTCGACCGGTCGCTCAACGTGATCTGGCGCGTGCGCCGGCGGCGGCCCTACTGGCTGCTGGTGCCGGGCTACCTCGCGCTGCTGGTCGTGGGGCCCGTGCTGCTCGCAACCAGCACCGCGGCCACGACCTACCTGGTGTCGCTCTCCATGGGCCTGGCACCCGATCTGCTCGGGCGCCGCGAGCTCTTCCGCGCGGTCTCGGCGCTGCTCTCGATGCTCGCGTTCTTCGTGATCTACAAGACCGTGCCGCACCGCCACGTGCCGTGGCGCAATGCCGTGCTGGGCAGCGTCGTGGCGGGCGTGCTCTTCGAGGCTGCCAAGGAGCTCTTCGCGGTCTACGTGCGGC
Organism: uncultured beta proteobacterium; assembly: GCA_963827425.1. GTDB lineage: Bacteria > Pseudomonadota > Gammaproteobacteria > Burkholderiales > Usitatibacteraceae > Usitatibacter. Next base: position 439,107 of record CAWHAQ010000005.1, read on the forward strand.
ACGCTTCCACGTACAGCGCGGTCTACGGCGCCTTCGCGGCGCTGCCGCTCTTCCTGGTCTGGATCCACCTCTCGTGGATGGTGCTCCTGCTGGGCGCCGAGCTCACCGCGTGCGCGGGTTACTGGCACGCGCGGCTCTGGGCGCGCGCGGATCGCCCCGGGGAGCGCTTCCACGAGGCGGTGCAGGTGGCGCGCCTGCTGGCCGAGGCGGGCCCGCGCGGCCTGGACTTCGAGCAGCTTGCGCACCGGCGCGGTGGTGCCTGCCCACGAGCTGGACGACCTGCTGCTGCGACTCACCGACGCGGAGATCGTGAAATGCGTCGACGAGGGCACCTTCCAGCTCGCGGGCGATCCGCGGCGCACCACGGTCGCGCAGCTCTACGAGGCGGCGGTGGCGCCGCTGGGCGGCATGCGCCCCGAGGAGTGGGCGGAGATCTCCCCCGACTTCGAGCGCGCGGCGCGCGAGATGCGCGCGGGCCTCGAACGGCCGCTCGCCACGCTTTCGAGTAACCTAGAGGCAAAGGCAACCCAGGAAACGACTTCGTGAACACGCTCCTCGCCCGGCTCTTCGCCGCATTGCTCATCGCCTGGTCCTGCACCGCCCAGGCCGCCGGGTTCGACATCGTCGACACGCAGGGCCACCACCATCGCCTCGCCGACTACAAGGGCCAGTGGGTGGTGGTGAATTTCTGGGCGACGTGGTGCGTGCCGTGCGTGCAGGAGATTCCCGAGCTTACGGCGTTCGCGCGCGCCCATCCCGACATCGTGGTGATCGGCGTGGCGGTGGACGCGGCGGACCCGGACGCGGTGAAGCGCTTCGCCGCCAAGCACGGCCTCGCTTACCCGCTCGTGATCGGCGACGACGCGGTCGAGCGCCAGCTCGGCAGCCAGGTGGCGCTCCCGGTCACGCGCATCTACGACCCCGAGGGCCGCGTGGCCTACGACCGCGCGGGGCGCATCGACCGGCGCGTGCTCGAGTTCGCCACGCGCGAGCGCGGCCCCGACCACGCCTAGAGCGCCCAGCGCTCCTTCCACGCGCGCAGCACGCGGTCGGGGTAGGCGGCCTGCCCGAGCGATCCGTTGTAGCGCCCGAGCGCGTTGTAGAGGTTGCCGTGCTCGCGGTCGAGGTAGTAGCGCAGGATCGTGCAGCCGTAGCGCAGGTTGACGCGCTCGGGGAACAGGTCCTGCCCGGGGTCGCCGAGCTCCTTCATCCAGAACGGCATCACCTGCATGAGGCCGCGTGCGCCGGCGCGCGACACCGCGTACTTGCGGAACTGGCTCTCGACGTCGATCAGCGCGAGCACGAGCTGCGGATCGAGGCCCGCGCGCAGCGCCTCGTAGCGCACGAGCGCGAGGAAGCGGCGCGCGGTGTCCTCGTCGGCGAAGCGGGCGGCGACGCGCGGCGTCATCGCCCGCACCCAGGCGCGCGTGTCCATGTCTGCCATGTCGACGGTGGCCCGATCGTTCACCGCCTGCGCGAGCGTCGCGCGGATCGAAGCGGAGAGCAGCTCGTACTGCTGAGCGCCCGCGTGCGCGCGTGCCCGCGGCCGCGAGCGGCGAGCGCGGCCGCGAGGGCTGCGAGCGCTACGCTGCCGTCGCCCCATCGATGCGCTCCCGGACGTGCTGCACGGCTCCGGCCACCGCCACCTTGGTCGCCGCCGCGTCGCGCCGGTGCTGGTACTCGACCACGCCTTCCTTCAAGCCGCGGTCGCCCACGACGATGCGGTGCGGGATGCCGATGAGCTCCTGGTCGGCGAGCAGCACGCCCGGGCGCTCGTCGCGGTCGTCGAGCAGCACCTCGATGCCGGCGGCCTCGAGCGCCGCGTGGATCTCGTCGGCGGCCTGCTTCACCGCCTCGCTCTTGCGGTAGCCCATGGGGATTACCGCGACCAGGAAGGGCGCCATCGGGTCCGGCCAGATGATGCCGCGCTCGTCGTGGTTCTGCTCGATCGCCGCGGCCACCATGCGCGTGACGCCGATGCCGTAGCAGCCCATCTCCATCGGCTTGGCCGCGCCCTTCTCGTCGATGTAGGTGACGCCCATCTTCTCGGTGTACGCGGTGCGCAGCTGGAACACGTGGCCCACCTCGATGCCGCGGGCGATCTCGAGCGTGCCCTGGCCGTCGGGCGAGGCATCGCCCGGCGACGACGTTGCGGATGTCGGCCACCAGCGCGGGCTCGGGCAGGTCGCGGCCCCAGTTGACGCCCGTGAGGTGGAAGCCTTCCTCGTTGGCGCCGGTCACGAAGTCGCTCATCGCGGCGACCGTGCGGTCGGCGATCACGGTGAGCCCCGCGTGCCCCGATGGGGCCGAGCGAGCCGGGCGGCGCCGCAGGCGCTCGCGGATCTCGGCGTCGGTGGCGAAGCGGAACGGATCCACGCCCGGCACCTTCGCGGCCTTGATCTCGTTCAGCATGTGGTCGCCGCGCACGAGCAGCATCACCATCTGCGGCGCGCTCGCCTTCCGCGCGTGTGCATCACCACCACCGACTTCACGGTCTTCTCGATGGGAAGCTTCAGCAGCGCGGCCACATCCTCGCAGGTGTGCTTGTCCGGGCGTGGCGACCTTCGTCAAGGGCTCCGCGGCGGCGAGCGCGCGGGGCTTGCGGCGCCAGCGCCTCGGCGAGCTCGACGTTGGCGGCGTAGTCCGATGCGGGCACTACGCGATGGCATCCTCGCCGGATTGCGCGAGCACCTGGAATTCGTGCGAGCCGGTGCCGCCGATCTCGCCGGTGTCGGCGGCGACCGCGCGGAACTTGAGGCCCAGGCGCGTGAAGATGCGCGCGTACGCGTCGTACATCGCCTGGTAGCTCCTCTTCAGGCCCTCGAGGTCCGCGTCGAACGAGTAGGCGTCCTTCATCGTGAACTCGCGCGCGCGCATGACGCCGAAGCGCGGGCGGATCTCGTCGCGGAACTTGGTCTGGATCTGGTAGAAGTTCACCGGCAGCTGGCGGTAGCTCTTCACCTCGCGGCGCACGATGTCGCACAGCACCTCTTCGGCGGTGGGCGCGTAGCAGAACTCGCGCTCGGCGCGGTCCTTGATGCGCAGCATGAGCGGGCCGTAGAGCTCCCAGCGGCCGGTCTCCTTCCAGAGCTCGCGCGGGCTGGATCGGCGGGGCGAGCATCTCGAGCGCGCCGGCGCGGTTCATCTCCTCGCGCACGATCTCCTCCACCTTGCGCAACACCCTGAGGCCCAGCGGCATCCACGTGTAGAGGCCGCTGCCGAGCCTGCGGATCATTCCCGCCCGCACCATGAGCTTGTGGCTGACGAGCTCCGCTTCCTGCGGGAGCTTCCTTGAGGGTGGCGAGGTAGTACTGGGTGGCGCGCATGGACTCTCCGGGGCTGCGGGGTGGGGCGGTGGCTATTTCGGCCGAATAATCATCGGGTTGCAGATGCGACATTCTACACGGAGCGAGCGCTCGCCCGATGGCTGGCGGCGGCCGGCGAACTGTGAAAAAATGGAGACAACTGAACGAATTTGGATGGTGACCTCCATGATCGATCGGGACGGATACCGCCCGAACGTCGCCATCGTGCTCGTGAACGCCCGCAACCAGGTCTTCTGGGGCAAGCGTATGAGGGAACACGCATGGCAGTTTCCCCAGGGAGGCATCAAACCCGGCGAGACTCCCGAGCAGGCGATGTATCGCGAGCTGAACGAGGAAACCGGCCTCGAGCCGCAGCACGTGAGAATCCTCGGCCGCACGCGGGACTGGCTGCATTACAACGTGCCCGTGCATTGGGTGAAGCGCGAATGGCGCGGCACGTACAAGGGCCAGAAGCAGATCTGGTTCCTGCTGCGCCTCACGCGGCCGCGACTGCGACATCAGCCTGCGCGCCTCCGGGCACCCGGAGTTCGACGCCTGGCGCTGGCACGACTACTGGATTCCCCTCGAGACCGTCATCGACTTCAAGCGCGAGGTCTACCGCCTCGGGCTGGAGCAGCTCGCGGGCTTCCTCGAGTTGAATCCGCGCGTGGCGGCGCTCTCGCCCTACGGCCGGCGGCGGCGCGGCCCGCGTCCGTCGCCAGCGCGCAGCGCGGCCGTCGAGCTGGCCGCGCCCATCCCCACTGTCACCGACGCCTAGGCGTCAGAAGCCGCGCATCGCTCCCGGCATCGCGAGCGCCGATGATCGTGGCGATGACCACGTACACCACGATCGCCACGACGATCACCACCAGCGTATACGGCAGCGCCTTGTCCTCGGGCGCCTTCATAGCCGCGGCAGGCCGATATAGAGCAGGTAAAGGCTGTAGAGCGCCGCACCAGCGACGCCGATGATCCCGAGCCACCGGGATGATGAAAGCACGCCCGCGACCCAGGACGCGCGTAGGCGCGAAAGCCGCCACCTTGAACGCCTGCATGAAGTTCTTCGTGCCGCCGAAGGTGGGCGCGAGCGCGTCGATGATGAGCGCGATCACGTACACCGAGGCCGAGGCTCAAGACGTAGCTCAGCACGAGGTGCACGACGCCCACGGTGATGGGGATGCGCAAGCCCATGCCGATCAGCGTGAGGCCGATGAACGTGGCCACCGGCGGGATCGCCGCGAGGATCATCACGTAGCCGGTGTAGAGGTCCTGGACCGTGTGGGTCTCGGCGTCGATCGCCGCCCATTCGGTCTTCGGGGTGAGGATGAGGTTCTTCGCGCGATCCACGAGGTTCATGTTGCTCATGCTCCCTGGGGTCGAAGTGTGGCGCGAGTATACCTACGGACCTCTTGCTTGTCGCTAAAAGCACCACCAGGTTGTCGCGATGGATCAGCTCGGGCTCGGCGACGTAGCCCAGCGCCGCCTCGATCTCGGAGGTGGGCTTGCGCAGGATGCGCGCGCGTCTCCGCCGAGCCGTAGTTCACCAGCCCGCGCGCGACCTCGCGGCCGTCGGGCCTCCAGGCTCACCACCTCGCCGCGCTCGAAGTGGCCGTCGACCGCCACGGCGCCGATCGCGAGCAGGCTCTTGCCGTCGGCCACCAGCGCCTTCACCGCGCCCGCGTCGAGGCGGATGCGCCCCGAAGGCTTGAGGTGGTCGGCGAGCCACTGCTTGCGCGCGGCCACGCGGAGCGGTCTGCGCCTCGAGCAGCGTGCCGACCGCCTCGCCCGCGAAGAGGCGCGCCAGCACGTCGGGCTCGCGGCCCCAGGCGATGGCGGTGTGGGCGCCGCTTCGCGCCGCGCGCTTCGCCGCGAGCACCTTGGTGAGCATGCCGCCGCGGCCGAGCGGGCTGCCCGCGCCGCCCGCCATGCGCTCCAGCGCGGCGTCGCCCGCGGCGGCGCGTTCGACGAGCGTGGCGGCGGCGTCGCGGCGCGGGTCGGCGGAGTAGAGGCCGCGCTGGTCGGTGAGGATCACGAACGCGTCGGCCTCGATGAGGTTGGTCACCAGCGCGCCCAGCGTGTCGTTGTCGCCGAAGCGGATCTCGTCCACCACCACGGTGTCGTTCTCGTTGATGACCGGCACGGTGCCCAGCGCCACCAGCGTCTTCAGCGTCGTGCGCGCGTTGAGGTAGCGGCGCCGGTCGCCCAGGTCCTCGTGGGTGAGCAGCACCTGCGCGGTGTGCAGTCCCACCTCCGAGAAGCACGATTCCCACATCTGCACGAGGCCCATCTGCCCCACGGCGGCGGCGGCCTGCAGCTCGTTCACGGCGTGCGGGCGCTTGCGTCCACTCAGCCGCTTCATGCCCTCGGCGATGGCGCCCGAGGAGACCACGATCACCTCGATGCCGCGCGCGCGCAGCGCCGCGATCTGCCGCACCCAGTCGGCGATGGCGTTGCGGTCGAGCCCCGCGCCCGCGTTGGTGAGCAGGCTCGAGCCGATCTTCACGACGATGCGGCGTGCGTCGGCGGCGCGCGAGCGGCGTCATTTGCTTGCGCGATCGCCTGCTCGAGGTACTCCATCACCTTGAACGTGAGCTCGCGGCAGCCCTGGCCGTTGATGCCCGAGATCAGGAACCACGGCTGGGTCCAGCGCAGCTTCTTCACGAGCGCCGCGGCGCGCCGCTTGCGCCTCGCCGGCGTCGAGGAGGTCGGCCTTGTTCATCACCAGCCAGCGCGGCTTCTTCGCGAGCGCGGCGTCGTACTTCTTCAGCTCGGCGGCGAGCGCCTTCACTTCGGCGGCCGGATCCGCGTCCTCGTCGAAGGGCGCGATGTCCACCAGGTGCAGGAGGAGGTGCGTGCGCTGCAGGTGGCGCAGGAACTGGTGGCCGAGGCCCGCGCCTTCGGCCGCGCCCTCGATCAGGCCCGGGATGTCCGCGACCACGAACGAGCGCGACTCGTCCACGCGCACCACGCCGAGGTTGGGGTGCAGCGTGGTGAACGGATAGTCCGCCACCTTCGGCCGCGCCGCGGAGATCGCGCGGATGAAAGTGGTCTTGCCCGCGTTGGGCATGCCGAGCAGGCCCACGTCGGCCAGCACGCGCAGCTCCATCTCGAGGTGCTTCGCCTCGCCCTGCTCGCCGCGCGTGAACTGGCGCGGCGCGCGGTTGGTGCTCGACTTGAAGTTGAGGTTGCCGAGCCCGCCCTTGCCGCCGCGCGCGAGCAGCGCCCGCTCGCCGTCCTTCGCGAGGTCGGCCACCGTCTCGCCGCTCGCCGCGTCGCGGATCACGGTGCCCACCGGCACGCGCAGCACGATGTCGTCGGCGCCGCGCCCGTTGCAGTCGGAGCCGTGGCCGTTGTCGCCGGATTTCGCGCGGAAGATGCGCGTGTAGCGGTAGTCGATGAGCGTGTTGAGGTTGCGAATCGGCCACCACGTAGATCGAGCCGCCGCGGCCGCCGTCGCCGCCGTCCGGGCCGCCGCGCGGCACGAACTTCTCGCGCCGGAACGAGGCCGAGCCGTCGCCGCCGTTGCCGGCGATGATCTCGATCTTCGCCTCGTCGAAGAACTTCATGACGCCGCCGCCGTCGTGGATGCGAGCGCGGCGCTCGCCGCCGCGTCGAGGATGTCGCCGATGCGCCCCACCCACGCCTCGTGCTCGGGCTTCATCAGCACCGAGCGCAGGCACGTGATCGTGGCGCGGTCGCGCTCGATGCCGCCGCGGTCGAGGTCGAAGAATTCCACCGGCAGCTCGGCCAGCGCGAGGTGCAGGTGCCGTGCCGCCGCCGCGTCGAAGATGCGCCGCGCGAGGGCGGAGGATTGCGTGACGCTCGGCGCGCGCACGGCCCACACGACGATGTCGAGCTCGGGGGCGCAGGGTGGCGACGAAGCGCGCATCGTCCGCGAGCCGGGCGTGCAGCGCGAGCGCCGCGGCGCGCGACCGCGCGAGGGCGCGCGCGAACTCGCCGCCGCGCGCGAGCGGCAGCAGGCGCTGCGTGGCCCACAGCCCCACCGCCGCGGCGCCCGCGCGCGAGCACTCGAGGCTGATCTCGCCCAGGTGCAGCTCGCCCGACGTGAAGTAGGTGTACGGCGAGTCGTGCTTGTAGAAGCGGCCCACCGACGGATCGCGGAACAGCACGCAGCCGCAGCCGTACGGTTGCAGCCCGTGCTTGTGCGGATCGATGACGATCGAGTCGGCCTCGCCGAGCCGCTCGTAGGCCGCGCGCGTCTCGGGACGCAGGTTGTCGACGAGGCCGAAATAGCCGCCGTACGCGGCGTCGGCGTGGATGCGGAAGTCTTGCTTCTCGCGCAGCGCGAGGCATCGCCGGCAGCGGATCGACGCTGCCCACCGCGGTGGTCCCGAGGGTCGCGACCACGGTGCCGACGTCGCCTCGTGCCACGCGCCGCTCGAGCGCGCCCATGTCCATGCGTCCATCGCGCGTCACCGGGATGGCCTCGAAGTCAGCCCGAGCACCGCGCTGATGCGCCCGTGCGTGTAGTGCGCCTGCGCCGACGCGAGGATCTTCCTGCCGGGCGCGAGGCGTCCCGCGATCCACAGCGCCTCGAGGTTCGCCATCGTGCCGCCGCTCGTGAGGTGGCCCAAGTGCGTGTCCCATCCGAACATGCGCGCGATTTCGGCGACCGCCTCCTTCTCCATGCGCGAGCTCGCCCGCCCGCCGTCCAGCGCGTGGTTGTTGGGATTCACCCATGCCGCGAGCGCCGCGGCGAGGCGCGCCACCGGGTGCGGCGGCTTGAGCATCTGCCCTGCGTAGAGCGGATGGAAGTAGGGATAGTTGTCGGTCATGCGCGCCGCCACCTCGTCCAGCACGCGCGCGACCTCGGCGCCGTGCGCCAGCGTGGCGTCGGCGGGCGGAAGGCCCGCGTAGCCCTGCTCGAGCCGCTCGACGGCGGCGGCGAGGAGCGCCAGGGAATCCTTCTCGAGCAGCGGTTGCGATCGCGACATCGAATCCTCCGGGCCGCCCAAACAAAAAGGCCCCGTACGAATACGGGGCCCTTTCGCCGGAGCGGAGCGAGCCGTCAGGACTGCGCCGGCTCGATCGAGACGGTGCGCTTCTTCGCGGGACCGCGCACGGCGTACTTCACCTTGCCGGTCGACATCGCGAAGAGCGTGTGGTCCTTGCCGATGCCGACGTGGGAACCGGGATGGAACGTGGTGCCGCGCTGGCGGACCAGGATCGAACCGGCGTTCACGTGCTCGCCGCCGAAGGCCTTGAGGCCGAGGCGCTTGCTCTCGGAATCGCGGCCGTTACGCGACGAGCCGCCTGCTTTCTTGTGTGCCATGACTGTTTCCTTAGGACGGGTTAGGCGATCGAATCCACGCGGATCTCGGTGTAGTTCTGCCGATGACCCTGCGTCTTCTGGTAGTGCTTGCGGCGGCGCATCTTGAAGATCTTCACCTTCACGCCGCGCCCGTGGGCAAGCACCGTGGCGGACACTTTCGCGCCCGACACGAGGGGATTACCGAGTTTCACGGCCTCGCCATCCGCGACCATGAGCACCTGGTCGAGGACGATCTGAGCGCCAACGTCTGCCGGTATCTGTTCTATTTTGATTTTTTCGCCGGGGGCAACGCGATACTGCTTGCCGCCGGTTTTTATGACCGCGTACATTGTGGGACTCCTGGGTTGCGCTGTTTTGCGCGATTAGGCGCCGTTCAAAACATGGCCGGGCCGCAAATTGCCGATCCGGCGCCGAACTCGCTATAATACGCGAAATTCCTCGTAAGGTCAAAGACTTGTCCGAGCGTTTTCCCCGGGCGCGGCGGGCCGCCGCGGCCCTCCACCGACGCCCCCAATGAACCATCCGCTCGCCCCCGTCAGCCTCGAATCGATCCGCGCCCCCATCGCCGCCGACCTCGCGCGTGTCGACGAGGTGATCCGGCAGCGCCTCGACTCCGACGTCGTGCTGGTGCGCACCGTGGCCGAGTACATCGTGGCGGCGGCGGCAAGCGCCTGCGGCCCGCGCTGGTGCTGCTCGCCGCCGCGGCCTTCCGCCACGCCGCGCCGATCGCGCCACGAGCTCGCCGCGGTGATCGAGTTCATCCACACCGCGACCCTGCTGCACGATGACGTGGTGGACGAGTCGAGCTTGCGGCGCGGGCGCAAGACCGCGAACGCGGGTTCGGCAACGCCGCCAGCGTTCTGGTGGGCGATTTCCTCTACTCGCGCGCGTTCCAGATGATCGTCGAGGCGGGGAGCCTGCGCGTGCATGCAGGTGCTGGCCGACGCCACCAACGTCATCGCCGAGGGCGAGGTGCTGCAGCTCTGAACGTGCACGACGCCGACACCGACGAGGAGGCGTACCTGCGCGTGATCCGCTACAAGACCGCCAAGCTCTTCGAGGCGGCGACCCAGGTGGGCGCCATCCTCGGCGGCGCCGACGGCCAGGCCGAGCGAGGCGCTCGCCGAATACGGCATGCACCTCGGCACCGCGTTCCAGCTCATGGACGACGTGCTCGACTATTCGGGCGACCTGCAGGAGACCGGCAAGAACCTGGGCGACGACCTCGCCGAGGGCAAGCCCACGCTGCCGCTCATCCACGTGATGCGCGAGGGCAGCGAGGCCGAGCGCAAGCTCGTGCGCCACGCGGTGGAGCACGGCGGCAAGGCGGATCTCGAGGCGGTGGTCGCGGCCATCCACCGCGTCGGGCGCGCTCGACTACGCCCGCGAGCGCGCGCGGGAAGAGGCGGCGGCCGCCACGGCGAGGCTGCGCGCGCGTTCCGGCCTCCGCGTGCCGCGAAAGTCTGCTACAATTGGCGCACTTTTCCGTCGAGCGGAAGTTCTGAGTCCGGCGGATTCCTCGGGGGCGCATTCGGCGCCCCTTTGTCCTCGGGGTGTAGCTTAGCCTGGTAGAGCGCTACGTTCGGGACGTAGAGGCCGGAGGTTCGAATCCTCTCACCCCGACCAGTTTTTCTTCAGGACCGAGTGCGCAACCTTCCCAGGATCGACCAGCGGTACTGGCTGTCACTCTCCGCTGCGAGCGTGTTCGGCACCAACACCGGCGATTTCGTCGCCGGCTACCTCCATCTCGGCCACCTGGCGGGCCTGCCGTGGCTGGCGGCGCTCTTCGCCGCGATCCTGCTGGTCGAACGGTACGTTCGCGCCTTCGGCGCTCTATTTCTGGGCCGCCATCATCACCGTGCGCACCGCCGCGACCAACGTCGGTGATGCATTCCACGATTTCGGGCTCGGCTTCGCGGTCTCGATTCCGATCGTGCTCGCGTTGTTCGTCGCGAGCGTGTGGGTGTACGCGCGCCGTGCCCCGCGTCCCGATCCGGCCGACGCCACCGTGCGCGTGAACGCGGCGTATTGGTGGTGCATGATGCTCGCCGGCGTGCTGGGTACTCTCGGCGGCGACTTCGCGTCCTTCGCGCTGCACCTCACGCCCACGGGCGCGGCCATCGCCTTCGCGCTGCTGATCTACCTTTCGATTCGCATGTTCGGCGCGCGCGGAATGCTGCTCGCGCCGACGGCCTATTGGTTCACGGTGGCGTTGATCCGCATCGGCGGCACGGCGGGCGGCGATGCGTTCGCGCACGCGCTGCGCCTGGTGCCGAGCACGGTCGCTCACAGGCGTCGTCTTCGTCGGGCTCGTGGTCTGGTTCTATCGCCGGCCGAGCCTGAACCAGGTGGCTCAGGCCGGCCGCTAGGGCGGCCAGGGCACATTGCGCCGCGCGGCCATCGCGCGCCCGAGCGCCTCGCGGTCGCGGTCGTCTACCCAGCGCTGGAAGAACTCGGTGAGCGCCATCTCCTCGGCGACGATGTGGTCGGCGTATGAGGAGACGAAAGCGTGCACGTCGGTCTCGGCAAGCGTGCGCATCAACCCTTCGGCGACACCTTCGAGCGGCCTCTTCAAGCGATGCCACGCGGCCTCGAGCTCGCGATGGTCGGCCTCGAGGCGCGAGCGCAGCGCGCGGAAGCGCAACGCGTCGCCGCTCGTTCCCATGCGCTGCTCCAGGAGCGGGAACACATCGTGCTCCTCGTCCTGGTGATGGTCGACCGCGGACCGGGCGAAATAGCGGAGCACGGCCTGCGCCGCCGCGCTCGCCTCCGGATCGACGCCCTCGGAAGCGAGGTGCGCGCGCAGGCGCTTCAATGTTTCCAACTGTTTCTCGATGCGGCGGTGGCACGCCAGCAGCATCTCGAGCGGGTCGTCGAAGCCCGCGGGCGGATCGACGAGCGGCCGCGCCGCCTTATGCGCCGGACCCTGCATCCCCATCTGCGCACTGCCTCGAATCGTGCGTGGGCTCCATGACATTGCGACAGGACCTCCCGGGAAAGGTTGCGTCGATCGGCGCGCCTCATGCCCGGGTCCCGCGCGCGCCGCGGCCGATCACGGCGACGATGCACAGGGCGCCGAGCGCGAGGAGGCCACCGCTCAGCAACAGCGTGGCCGAATCGTCGGACTGCCCGTTGCGTTTGGCCCAGAGGGCGCCCGCGCGCGGCCGGGTGGGGCCGTTGGGCGCGGGCGCCGCGCTCCAGGGTTCGTTGTCGCGTTGCGCGGATACGAGCAGCGTCTCGCGAAATGCGGGCGCCGCGGCCGCGGCCGCTACCGGGTCGCTGGCGTAGATCGCGACGGCGTCGCCCGAGGGAGCTGCCTTGGCCAATTTGGCCGCCTTCGCCGGGCCGGCCGCAGCCGCGTTCGCGGTGCCGGCCGCCTGCGCGTTGTGCGCGAGCACCAGCGCCGCGAAGCCCAGCGTCACCGCCACCGCCACGCCGCTCGCCAGCGCCCGCGCGCCCAGCACGAGGAAATCCCTGAGGCCCGCGGCCGCCGTGGGCCGACCGTTGCCAGTGCGCTGCGCCATGTTCGTTCCCTTCATCGTGATGGGCTCGATGGCATTTCGCGCGCGTGCGGGGCGTGCGCCGGGGCGCAATGCGGGCGGCCGGGCGAAGCTTTGTGGCCAAAAGATGGCAACCCAAAATGGGGTCAGGTTCATTTTTCGACCTGTCCCCATTTCCCGCGGCGCTTATAATTCGCCGCCATGGCCCGCCGCATCGCGCTCGTCGAGGACGACCCCACCATCCGCCAGAACTACGCCGATGCGCTCACGCGCGCCGGCTACGAGGTGCTGTCCTTCGCGGACCGCGCGAGCGCCTCGCGCACGCTCGCCGCGCGCCTGCCCGAGCTCGCCATCATCGACATCGGCCTGGGCGCGGACATCGACGGCGGCTTCGCGCTCTGCCGCGAGCTGCGCAACGCCAGCGCGCGGCTGCCCATCATCTTCCTCTCGGCGCGCGACTCGGACTTCGACATCGTCTCGGGCCTGCGCCTGGGCGCCGATGACTACCTCACCAAGGACGTGAGCCTGCCGCACCTGCTCGCGCGCATCGCGGCACTCTTCCGCCGCGTGGACGCCGCGGACGAGGCGCCGGCCGCGGGGGAGGTCCTGCACCGCGGGCCGCTCGCGCTCGATGCCCAGCGCATGGCCGCGAGTTGGCAGGGCAAGCCCCTCGGCCTCACGGTGACGGAGTTCTGGATGGTGCACTCGCTCGCGCGCCATCCCGGCCACGTGAAGGACCGCGACCAGCTCATGCGCGACGCGGAGATGGTGGTCGACGACGGCACCATCACCTCGCACGTGAAGCGCATCCGCAAGAAATTCCTCGCCATCGATGCCGCCTTCGCGGCCATCGAGACCGTGTACGGAATGGGCTATCGGTGGCAGGAAGAGGCCTAGCGCGCGCGGCGGCGCTCGCCGCGGCGTGCGCGGCGCTGGGCGCGGCGGCCGAGCCCGGCGCCCCGCGCTGGTACCTGCAGATCGACAACGACGCTTTCTTCAACACGGACCGGTGGTACACGAGCGGGCTGCGCATCGCGCGCGTCATTCCGCGCGGCGACCACGACGAGGAGTGGGGCGTGCTGCAGGAGATCTACACGCCCGAGGCCAAGTTCGACAACCCGATCGACCGCCCGCCCGCGGCGCGCCTGCTCGCGACCTACGCGCGCCACGAGCGCCTGCCCGGCGACTGGCGAACGTTCGAGGTGGACCTCGGCGTGACCGGGCCGTCGGCGCTCGGCGAGCAGGCGCAGCGCATCGCGCACCGGTTCGTCCGCGCGCCGCACGAGGACTGGAGCGTGCAGCGCGGCGACCAGCTCGACGGCGACATCGTGATGGCGCGCACGGTCTCGATCGCCGCCAGTGCTTCCGGCTGGGGAGCCAACGGGCACTACGGGGCGCTCGCCGGCAACCAGCTCGCGTTCGTGCACGGCGGGTTGGAAGTGCGCTACGGACATGGCGGCGCGCTCGAGCTCTTTTCCCCCGCGCTGCGCTACGCCGCCACGCCGCCCTTTACCCATGGGCCGCCCGACGGCTCGTGGAGCGTCTTCGCGGGGGTGAGCGCGCGCGCCGTGCTCATGAACCACCTGCTCGACTTCCAGGACGGGTCCATGACGACCGCCCTCGAGCGCAAGGACGTCGTGGGCCGTTTCGCGCTGGGCGGCACGTGGCTCTATCGCGTGGCGACGGTCTCCCTCGCGCTCGTGCAGGAGACGAAGGAGTTCGTGGGCCAGCACCACAACCACAACTTCGGCTCCCTCACGGTGTACGTCCCGTTCTGAGATGTCGCGTTCCGAAATGTCGCGTACCGAGGCGCGCGCCGCGACGAGCGGGTTCGTGCACGGCATCCGCTTCCGCCTTGCGCTGGTGGCGCTGGCGCTGCTCGCGATCCCCGTGCTCGCCGTGCACTTCATCGCGAGCATGGAGGCGTTCCTGCGCGAGAGCCAGGAGCGCGCGATCGGCGCCACGGCGCGCACGGTAGCCGCCGCACTCTCGGACCGCCCCAAGCTCTTCGAGGCGCGCAACGCGAGCGACGCCGAGGGCGAGGAGCGGCGGCGCATCGTGGCGCTCTTCGCCGCGGCCGACACCGACGCGGCCGCGAACCTCGGCAACGCGTACGTTCCCTCGGAGGAGATCGAGCGCTTCCTCTCGATCATGGGGCGGCGCGGCTCGCGCGTGTGGGTGGTGGACACGCGCTCGCGCGTGCGCGGCCTCTCGGGCAGCCTCGCCGACCCGCAGGCCGCGCGCTCGCTGGTGAGCTGGTTGAAGCCCGTCGCCGCGCTCGTGGCCCCGGCGCCCAGCTATCCGGTGGGCGACGCGACGCAGCCCTCGCGCAGCCAGATCGACCGCGCGCTGATCGGCGTGAGCTCGGCGCAGTGGCGCGCGACCGGCGATCGCGACGTGGCGATCCTCGCCGCCGCGCAGCCGATCTTCGTGGGCGACGACATCGTGGGCGCGGTGGTGGTGGAGGAGACCACGGGCGCCATCCAGATCCTGCGCCAGTCCGCGCTGGAGAAGCTGCTCGCGGTGACGCTCGCGGTCGTGGCCGCGGCGCTCGCGGTGCTCCTCGCCTTCGCAAGCCGACTCGCCACGCGCATCCGCCGCCTGCACGCCGAGGCCGACGCAGCGATCGACGCGCAGGGCCGCGTGCGCGGCAACATCACGCCGACCGCCGCGCGCGACGAGATCGGCGACCTCGCGCGCACCACCGCCGCGGTGCTCGGGCGCCTGCGCGAGTACAACGCGTACCTGGAGGGGATGGCGGGACGGCTCTCGCACGAACTGCGCACGCCCGTGGCGGTGGTGCGCTCCTCGCTCGACAACCTCGGGCAGCAGCCGCTCGACGCCGGCGCGCGCGTGTACGTGGCGCGCGCCACCGAGGGCGTGGACCGCCTCGCGCGCCTCATCTCGCGCCTCTCGGAGGCCACGCGCCTCGAGCGGCTGCTGGAGAGCGCGGAGCGCGAGCGCTTCGACCTCGCGGCGGTCGTGCGCGGCTGCGTCGAGGGCTACCGCGCCGCCTATCCGGCGCGCCGCTTCGAGCTCGTGCTGCCGCAAGCGCCCGTTCCCGTCGAGGGCGTGCCCGACGCCTTCGCGCAGCTGCTGGACAAGCTGGTCGAGAACGCCGACGACTTCGCGCCCGCGGGAACCGGCATCCGCGTGGCGCTCGCCCTCGCCGGCCGGCGCGCTTCGATCGCGATGGAGAACGAGGGGCCGCCGCTGCCCGCCGCGACGGTCGAGCGCCTGTTCGACTCGATGGTGTCGATGCGCGGGGCGAGCGCCGGGCCGCAGCCCGCGCGGCGCGGCGAGGCGCGCACCTCGGCCTCGGCCTGTACATCGTGCGCCTGGTAGCCGAATACCACGGCGGCGGCGTGCACGCGCAGAACCGCGGCGAGGGCGGCGTGCGCTTCACGGTGGAGGTCCCGATCGCTGCCTGACGGCGCGGCGCGCTTTTTGCCGTAAACTTTGCACCGGCAAAAACTTATCTCGACACCGTGGGCCGCCTGCTCTTTTTCGTCATCATCGGCATCATCATCTGGCTCTTGTGGAAGGGCTCGGTGCGCCTCACCCAACGCCCCGGTGCGCCCGGCACGGCGCGCAATCCGACGCGCGGCGAGGACATGGTCACCTGCGCGCGCTGCGGCGTGAACATGCCGGCGAGCGAGTCGCGCGAGGAGGGCGGGCGCATCGTCTGCCGCGACAACCCGCGCTGCCGGCCCGGCCCGTGACGAGCGCCTCCGAGACCGTCGCCGCGCGCCGCTTCCCGCGCTTCCTGCGGCCGATGCCGTTCATCGTCGCGCCGGACGACGCCACGTGGAGCACGCTACTGGTGTTCTGCCTGTACCGCGTGGTGCTGGCCGCGCTGGTGGGCGTGGCGTTCGCGTACTTCAACCACTTCTTCCGCCTCGGGGTGATGAAGCCCGAGACCATCGTTCCCACCACGCTCGCCTACGGCATCGTGGCGCTCGCGCTGGTCGTGCCGGCGCGCATGCGCGAGCCGAACCTCACGCTGCAGGTGACCGCCGGGGTGGTGGCCGACGTGGTCGCGATCACCATGCTCATGTACGCGAGCGGCGGCGTGAGGAGCGGCATGGGCGTGATCCTGCTGGTGTCGCTCGCGGCCGCGGGCCTCATCACGCGCGGGCGCCTCGCCTTCTTCCACGCCGCCTTCGCCGCGCTCGCGGTGCTGATCGCGCAGATCTTCCAGGTCTGGCGCTTCGAGGGCGAGGCGCAGGACTTCCTGCAGGCGGGCCTCACCTGCGCCGCGTTCTTCGCGACCGCGGGCCTCGCCTCGGCCCTCGCGCAGTACGCGCGCACCAGCGAGCAGATCGCCGAGGAGCGCAAGATCGACCTCGCCAACCTCTCGCAGATCAACGAGCTGGTGATCCGCGACATGCAGGACGGCATCCTGGTGGTCGACGGGCTGGGGCGCATCCACCAGAGCAACCCGCGCGCGGCCCAGCTCCTGGGGCACGCTGCCCGCGGGGCGCTGGCCCTCGATCGGCGAGTACGCGCCCGAGATCGCGCGCCTGCTCGACGGCTGGCGCAAGGGCTCCGAGACCACGTTCATGCAGCTGCGCGCGCCGCGCACCACGGGCGAGCTGCAAGTGCACTTCGTGCCCATCGGCAACGGCAACCCGCCGCCCACGGTGGTGTTCGTCGAGGACGTGGGGCGCATGCGCCAGCAGGCGCTGCAGATGAAGCTCGTGGCGCTGGGGCGCCTCACCGCGTCCATCGCGCACGAGATCCGCAACCCGCTCTCGTCCATCGGGCACGCCGCCGAGCTCCTCGAGGAGGAGCCGTCGATGGGCGAGGGCGAGAAGCGGCTGCTCGACATCATCCGCGGCAACGTCTTCCGGCTGGACCGCATCGTGCAGGAGATCCTGTACCTGAGCCGCCGCGACCGCGCGCAGCCCGAGGCGATCGACGCCGCGTCCTACCTCGCCCACTTCGCGCAGGAGTTCGCCGGCACCGAGAAGGTGGACCGCGAGTCGATCGACGTGCAGGTGCGCACCACGCAGCGCCTCTGGTTCGACCGCCAGCACTTGGACCAGGTGCTCTGGAACATCGCCCGCAACGCGTGGCGCCACAGCCACAAGCTCCCGGGCTCGGTGCGCATCGTGGTGGGACCGTCGGCCGCGCCCGCACGCCTGCAGCTCGACGTGATCGACGACGGCGCCCGGTGTCGCACCCGAGGCGCTGCCGCACCTCTTCGAGCCGTTCTTCACCACCGAGGCGCAGGGCACCGGCCTGGGCCTCTACATCGCGCGCGAGCTCTGCGAGGGCAACAATGCGCGCATCGAGGCGGTGCCCGGCGCGAGCTGCGGGCACTTCCGTATCACCCTGAGGGGCGCCTGATGAACCGCAAGTCCGTGCTGATCGTCGACGACGAGGCCGACATCCGCGAGCTGCTGGTGCTCACGCTGTCGCGCATGGGCGTGGATGCCGATGCCGTCTCCACGTTCCAGGAAGCGCAGGCGGCGCTCCTCGCGCGGCCCTACGACCTGTGCCTCACCGACATGCGGCTGCACGACGGCGACGGCCTCATGGTCCTGCGCCACATCGCCGACAACCACGGCAACACGCCGGTGGCGGTGATCACCGCGTACGGCTCGACGGAGAACGCGGTGGCGGCGTTGAAGGCGGGCGCCTTCGACTACCTCGCCAAGCCCATCAAGCTCGAGCAGCTGCGCCCCCTCGTGATGAGCGCCTTGAAGCTGCCGCGGCCGGTGCAGGCGCGGCGCGCCTCGATCGGGGAGACCGCGCCGCCCGGCACCCCGCGCCTGCTCGGCGAATCGCCCGCCATCGAGCGCGCGCGCGACATGATCGCCAAGCTCGCGCGCTCGCAGGCGCCGGTGTACATCACGGGCGAGTCGGGCAGCGGCAAGGAAGTCGCCGCGCGCCTGATCCACATGGGCAGCGCCCGCGCCGACGCGCCGTTCGTCGCGGTCAACTGCGGCGCGATCCCCGAGAACCTGATGGAGAGCGAGTTCTTCGGCTACAAGAAGGGCGCCTTCACGGGCGCGGACAGCGACAAGATCGGCTATCTCCAGGCCGCGGAGAAGGGCACGCTCTTCCTGGACGAGGTGGGCGACCTGCCGCTCGCCATGCAGGTGAAGCTGCTGCGCGTGATCCAGGAGAAGAAGGTGCGGCGGGTGGGCGACACGCAGGAAGAGCCCATCGACGTGCGCATCATCTCCGCCACGCACCGCAGCCTCGCGCAGCAGGTCGAGGCGGGCGAGTTCCGCCAGGACCTCTTCTACCGGCTGAACGTGATCGAGCTGAAGATGCCCAGCCTGCGCGACATCCCCGACGACATCCCGCTCATGGTGCAGGAGGTGGTGGCGCGCATCGCGCGCTCGAGCGGCAACCCGCCGCCGACCATCGACGAGTCCGCGATGCTGGCGCTGCGCCGCTACGACTTCCCGGGCAACGTGCGCGAGCTGGAGAACATCCTCGAGCGCGCGCTGGCCCTCTGCAGCAACAACGCCGTGCTGGAGTCCGACCTCTACCTCACGCAGGGCATCCTCAAGGACCGCGCCGCGCCGCTCGACGGCGCCCTGGGCACGCGCGGCCTCCCGCTGCACGAGTTCCTCGACCAGCTGGAGCGCGAGGCCATCACCAAGGCGCTCGAGGCGACGAGGTTCAACAAGACGGCAGCAGCCAAGCTCCTGGGCATCACCTTCCGGTCGCTGCGCTACCGGCTCGACCGCCTCGGCATCGACTGATGCGGGGGTCAGAGTCGGGAGTCAGAGTCGTGAGTCAGAGTCGATGATCGACGCCCGCGGCATCCATGCCGGAGCGTCCTGGCGCCCCTCGCCGCACCACGACGCGCGCCCCGCTCCCGACATCGCGCTCGTGGTGATCCACGGCATCTCGTTGCCACCGGGAGAATTCGGCGGCGCGCACATCGACCACCTCTTCATGGGCACGCTGGATCCCGCCGCGCATCCCTATTTCCGGGAGATCGAAGGGCTGCGCGTGTCGTCGCATTTCGTCATCCGGCGCGACGGGGCCCTGGTCCAGTACGTCGCGTGCGGCGAGCGCGCCTGGCACGCGGGCGCCTCGGCGTGGAAAGGCCGCGAGCGGTGCAACGACTTCTCCATCGGCATCGAGCTGGAGGGCGCCGACGACGTGCCGTACGCCGAGCCGCAGTACGACGCCCTCGCCGCTCTCATCCGCGCGCTCACCGATCGCTACGGATCCCTCGATCTCGCCGGCCACAGCGACATCGCTCCCGGCCGCAAGACCGACCCCGGCCCGTGGTTCGATTGGGAGCGGCTCAACGCGAGCCTCGCCGCCCCACGCGCGTGATTCGAAGCCCTTGATTCGCCGCGGGCTTCGCGGGGTCGAGCGCCGTGGGTAGCCGTTACCGCCCAATTCATGTGCAGGGGGGGCCTGCAAGCCCATGAATCCGAACGCGAAAAATATGTGGGTGCGGCCCCCTTGCGCCGCCGTTTCCCACTCGCTAGAGTTTGTGCCACGACCCGCCCGGCGGCACTACATGTTGTGGAAGGCGTGTGGATAAGCTGTTCAAAACCCCGGGCTGCGAGCGGCGTTATTCAGTGAAATCCAGCGGTTAGCAGGTCCTGAGAAACCTGTGGCAACAACCAGTAGAAGTGGGCACCGCTGAAGCTTCCAAAACGGAATTCAGGAGAACACACCATGCGCTTGGCATCCGACATCCATCCCGCGGCTCCTCTTGCCACCCCGATATTAGGAGAGGAGGGCACCACGCCGCAGGAGAGATACGCGGATTACAAGATCATCCGGCGCAACGGCGCCGTGGTGGGCTTCGAGCCCGACAAGATCGCCGTGGCCATGACCAAGGCGTTCCTCGCGGTGTCGGGCAACACGGCCGCGGCCTCCGCCGGCGTGCGCGACAAGGTGCACGCCCTCACGCAGGCGGTGGTGCAGTCGCTCATGCGCCGGCATCCGGCCGGCGGCACCTTCCACATCGAGGACGTGCAAGACCAAGTCGAACTCGCGATGATGCGCGCCGGCGAGCACCAGGTCGCGCGCTCGTATGTCCTCTATCGTGAAGAGCGCGCCCGCGAGCGTGCCAAGCGGGCCCAGGAGGCGGCCGAGGCCCAGAAGCCCAGCATCCACGTGATGGTGGGCGGCGCCAAGGTGCCGCTCGACATCGCGAAGCTCGAAGGCCTCATCGCGGGCGCCTGCGCCAACCTGGGCTCCGAGGTCGACCCCAAGCGCATTCTCGACGCGACGCTGCGCGACCTCTACGACGGCGTGCCCCTCGAGGAAGTGCACAAGTGCGCCATCCTCGCCGCGCGCATGCTGATCGAGCAGGACCCGGACTACACCTACGTCACCGCGCGCCTGCTGCTGCACACCATCCGCCGCGAGGTGCTGGGCGACGAGGTGGCGCACGAGCAGATGTCCATGCGCTACGCCGAGTACTTCCCCACCTTCATCCGCCAGGGCGTGCAGGCCCAGCTGCTGGACGAGCGCCTCGCGTCGTTCGACCTGAAGCGCCTCGGCCTCGCGATGAAGCCGGAGCGCGACCTGCAGTTCAACTACCTGGGCCTGCAGACGCTCTACGACCGCTACTTCCTGCACGTGAACGAGCGCCGCATCGAGCTGCCCCAGGCGTTCTTCATGCGCGTGGCGATGGGCCTCTCGCTGAACGAGATCAACCGCGAGGAGCGCGCGATCGAGTTCTACAACGTGCTGTCGACCTTCGACTTCATGTCGTCCACGCCCACGCTCTTCAACTCCGGGACGCTGCGCTCGCAGCTTTCGTCCTGCTACCTCACCACCGTTGCCGACG
The DNA here is from genome assembly GCA_963827425.1 of uncultured beta proteobacterium. Lineage (GTDB taxonomy): Bacteria > Pseudomonadota > Gammaproteobacteria > Burkholderiales > Usitatibacteraceae > Usitatibacter. The sequence goes on from CAWHAQ010000005.1 coordinate 459,987, forward strand.
ACCTGGACGGGATCTATGAAGCCATCAAGGAAAACGCGCTCCTCTCGAAATTCGCGGGCGGCCTCGGCAACGACTGGACGCCGGTGCGTGCCCTGGGCTCCTACATCAAGGGGACCAATGGAAAATCGCAAGGTGTGGTGCCGTTCCTGAAAGTCGTCTCGGATACCGCCGTCGCCGTGAACCAGGGCGGCAAGAGGAAGGGCGCGGTGTGCTGCTACCTCGAGACCTGGCACCTGGACATCGAGGAATTCCTCGAGCTGCGCAAGAACACCGGCGACGACCGCCGCCGCACCCACGACATGAACACCGCCAACTGGATCCCGGACCTCTTCATGCGCCGGGTGATGGAAGGCGGCGACTGGACGCTCTTCTCGCCCTCGGACGTGCCGGACCTGCACGACAAGTTCGGCAAGGCCTTCGAGGAAGCGTACGTCGAGTACGAGCGCAAGGCCGCCCGCGGGCAGCTGAAGCTGCACAAGAAGGTTCCCGCGCAGTCGCTGTGGCGCAAGATGCTCACGATGCTCTTCGAGACCGGGCATCCGTGGATCACGTTCAAGGACGCGGCCAACGTGAGGAGCCCCCAGCAGCACGTGGGCGTGGTGCACTCGTCCAACCTCTGCACCGAGATCACGCTCAACACCAACGCCACCGAGATCGCGGTCTGCAACCTGGGGAGCGTGAACCTCCTCGCCCACGTGAAGAACGGCCGGCTCGACCACGACAAGCTGAAGAAGACCATCGCCACCGCGATGCGCATGCTCGACAACGTGATCGACATCAACTACTACGCGGTGAAGAAGGCGCGCGACTCCAACGCCCGCCACCGCCCGGTGGGCCTGGGCATCATGGGCTTCCAGGACTGCCTGCAGGAGCTGCGCATCCCGTACGCGAGCGACGCCGCAGTGGACTTCGCGGACAAGTCGATGGAAGCCGTGTGCTACTACGCCTACTGGGCCTCCACCGAGCTCGCCGCCGAGCGCGGCCGTTACTCGAGCTATCCCGGCTCGCTCTGGGACCGCGGCATCCTCCCGCAGGATTCGCTCAAGCTCCTGCTCGACGAGCGCGGCGGCTACGTGGAAGTGGACCAGTCCGAGTCCATGGACTGGAAGACGCTGCGCGCGCGCATCAAGGAGCACGGCATGCGCAACTCCAATTGCGTGGCCATCGCGCCCACCGCCACCATCTCCAACATCATCGGCGTCTCGGCCTCCATCGAGCCCAACTACCAGAACCTGTTCGTGAAGTCGAACCTCTCGGGCGAGTTCACGGTGGTGAACGAGAGCCTGGTGCGCGATCTCAAGAAGCGCGGGCTCTGGGACTCGGTGATGGTGAACGACCTCAAGCACTTCGACGGCTCCATCGGCAAGATCGACCGCGTGCCGCAGGAGGTGCGCAGCCTCTACGCGACGGCCTTCGAGGTGGAGCCCAAGTGGCTGGTGGAGGCGGGTGCGCGCCGGCAGAAGTGGATCGACCAGGCGCAGTCGCTCAACATCTACATGGCGGGCGCCTCGGGCAAGAAGCTGGACGAGACCTACAAGCTCGCGTGGCTGCGGGGACTCAAGACCACGTACTACCTGCGCACGCTTGCGGCCACCTCGGCCGAGAAGTCCACCGGCAAGGGCGGCGAGCTCAACGCCGTATCGGCCTCGGGCGGCGCGGCGGCCGGCAAGGCGGCGGCAGGCGACGGGGCGGCGGAGGAGGCGAAATTCTGCTCCATCGACAATCCGGACTGCGAGGCCTGCCAGTAGTCGAAAATGGGGTCAGAGTCGGGAGTCGGAGTCGGTACTCTGACTCCCGACTCTGACCCCCGACTCTGGCTCGCGACGTAGGGCGACCATAACAAAATGCAAAGGGGAGGGCCATCGGGTCCTCCCTTTTTGCTGTTCACCCGTTAAGGGGATACTGGGCTCGTTGCCCACAGGTGATCCCATGAAGAACCTCGCCCGCCTGGCCGTCGTCATCACCGTCGCCGCCGCGTTCGCCGTGCCGTGTGCCCGCGCGCAGCAGGAGGAAGCGGGTGCCGCCTACGCGCCCGACGAAGGCGCCTCCTCCGACGCATCCACATCGCCGGTCGCAGCCTATGCGGATTCCCCCCAGGCTCCCGCTCCGTACTCGCAGCAGGAGCTGGACCAGATGCTGGCGCCCATCGCCCTCTACCCGGACGACCTGCTGGCGCAAATCCTCATGGCCTCCAGCTACCCGCTGGAGGTGGTGCAGGCGGCGCGCTGGTCGCGCTCGCACCCGGGCGCGCGCGGCGAGAACGCGGTGGCGCTCATCGACAACGGCGATTGGGATCCCAGCGTCAAGTCCCTGGTGGCGTTTCCTGAAATCCTCTCGATGATGGACGAGAAGCTCGAGTGGACGCAGCGCCTGGGTGAAGCCTTCCTCGCCGACCAGGCCACCGTGATGGGCACGGTGCAGAAGCTGCGCCGCGCCGCCTCCGATGCCGGCAACCTCGCCTCCAACGAGGAGATGGTGGTGGACAATTCGGGCGGCCAGTACGCCATCGCGCCCGCCCAGCCCGACGAGGTGTTCATGCCCTACTACGACCCGCGCCAGATCTACGGGCCGTGGTGGTGGCCCGCCGCGCCGCCCGTCTATTGGACGCCGTGGCCCGGGTACGGCCTCTACAGCGGCTACGGCTACTGCTGGGCGCCGGCCGTCGTGGTAAGCACGAACTTCTTCTTCGGCGGGTTCAACTGGCACGCCCACCACGTGCACGTCTACGACCATCGGCCGTTCTACTACCACGGCCGCGACCACAAGCCCATCGTGGTGCACAACGGCAGCTGGCAGCACGATCCAACGCATCGCCGCGGCGTGCAATACCACAATCCGGTCCTGCGCACGCAATACGCCACGGGCAACATCGCGCCCGCCGCGCGCACGGACCGCGTGCGCACGCGCCCCAACGCCAATCCCGCGCAGCGCCCGGGCGCCGAGCCGCGCACGGTCTCCGTCCCCAACGCCAATCCCGTGGGGCGCGCCGACCGGCAGCAGGGCTTCTTCCCCACGCCGCCCCACCCCGCCCCGCAGAACGAAGCGCAGCGGCGTGAGGTGAACAACGCCACCGCCCGCCCGCCGGCGTACGTGCATGCCGTGCGCCCGCCGGTGGATGCGCCGCAGGCCTACCAGGGCAATCCCGTGGTGCGCGCGCCCGAAGGGCAAGTGCGCGTGGTGCCCAACCCGCAGCCGGTGGGGCGCGTCGTCCCGCAGGCGCCGGCACCGGTGGTGCGTGAAAGCGGCGAGCACGTCGACGCGCGCGGGCAGGGCATCCAGCGCGGCAGCGGCGGCCCGGACATGCGCGGCGCCGGGCGCGAGCGGTAGCGGTCTTCCGATAAGATTGGGCCCCGGCCTGCGCCGGGGCGACGACGTCCGGCCTGCGCCGGAGCGACGGCGTCCCGGGGCGAACTTTCGCCGCCCGCGTCGCGTCAGAGAGCTTTCGGGAGACACAACAACAGCATGGATCACCGCCCCGGAACCGCATTTCCCCTTGAAGTCTCGCCGCGCCTGCCCCCGGAGCTCGCGCGCCTCCAGGAGCTCGCCAACAACCTGTGGTTCAGCTGGGACCGCGCCACGCGCTCGCTCTTCGCGCGCCTGGATCCCACGCTCTGGGACGCGCTCGGCCACAACCCCAAGGCGCTGCTCAAGTCCGTAGACCAGCGGCGCCTGGACCAGGCCGCCCACGACCCGGTCTTCCTGCACGACTTCGACCGCACCATCGCCGCCTACGACGCGTACCACGGCCGCGGGCCCGCGCCGACCGCGGAGTCCACGCCCCTGCAGCCCGGCGAGCTGGTCGCGTACTTCTGCGCCGAGTTCGGCTTCCACGAGAGCCTGCCGATCTACTCCGGCGGCCTCGGCATCCTCGCGGGCGACCACTGCAAGACCGCGAGCGACATGGCCATCCCGTTCATCGCCGTGGGCCTGCTCTATCGCCAGGGCTACTTCACGCAGGCGATCGACAACGAGGGCAACCAGCACGCCGCGTACTCGGACAACGACTTCGGCGACCTGCCGATCACTCCCCTGATGCGCGACGGGCAGCCGCTGCAGATCGCGGTGGAGTTCGGCGAGCGCGAAGTGCATGCGCGCATCTGGCAGGCGCGCGTGGGGCGCGTCACGCTGTACCTGCTGGACGTGGACCTCGAGTCCAACCGTCCCGAGGACCGCGCCACCGCCCACCGGCTGTACGGCGGCGACCGCGCCATGCGCATCCAGCAGGAGATCGTGCTCGGCGTGGGCGGCGTGCGGGCGCTGCGCGCGCTGGGCATCAAGCCGACGACGTGGCACATCAACGAGGGTCACGCCGCGTTCCTGGTGCTGGAGCGCATGCGCGGGCTGATCAAGGAAGGCCTGGACTTCGCCACGGCGCTGGAAGCGGTGGCGGGGAACACCATCTTCACGACGCACACGGCGGTGGCGGCGGGCCACGACCATTTCCAGCCCGAGATGGTGACGCGCTACTTCTCGCGCTTCTGCCGCGAGCTGGCGGTGGATCCGGAAACCATGCTGGCGCTGGGCCGTACGCCGCGCAGCAACGACTTCAACATGACCGCGCTCGCCGCGCGCGGCTCGCGCTACCAGAACGGCGTCTCGCGCATCCACGGGGACGTCTCGGCCCTGATCCTGGGCGAGCTGTGGCCCGAGGTGCCCGAGGAGGAAAACCCGGTCAGCTACATCACCAACGGCGTGCACGTGCCGAGCTTCCTCGCCCCCGAGTGGGTGGATGCGTTCGACCGCTTCCTCGGCAGCGGCTGGAGCCGCCACCTGGGAGACGCCGCGGCGCTCGAGCGCATCCTGGAGCTGCCCGACCACATCTTCTGGAGCATCCGCCAGCACTTGAAGGCGCGCATGCTCACACTCGTGCAGGATCGCGTGCGCGCGCAGCACTTCCGCAACCAGGGGAGCGAAGCGCACGTCGACCGGCTGCTGCAAGCTCGCCGATCCCGCGAACCCGAACGTGCTCACCATCGGCTTCGCGCGCCGCTTCGCCACCTACAAGCGCTCCACGCTGCTCTTCGAGAAGCTCGACTGGCTGCGCGACATCGTGGGCGATCCGGACCGTCCCGTGGTCTTCATCTTCGCGGGCAAGGCGCACCCGGCCGACGAGCCCGGCAAGGAGATGATCCGGCGCGTGAACCAGGTGTCGTGGATGCGCGATTTCGAGGGCCGCGTCATCTTCGTCGAGGGCTACGACCTGCGCCTCGCGCGCCGCCTCATCTCGGGCGTGGACGTGTGGCTCAACAACCCGGTGTTCCCGATGGAGGCGTCGGGCACCTCGGGCATGAAGGCGGGCTTCAACGGCATCATCAACCTCTCGGTGCTGGACGGCTGGTGGGGCGAGGGCTATCGCGGCGACAACGGCTGGGCCATCAAGCCCGCCTCCGAGATGCTGGACGACGCTCGCCGCGCCCAGGAGGAGAGCCGCTCGCTCTACGAGCTGCTGCAGGACCGCGTCATCCCGCTCTACTACGACCGCGGCGCCATGGGCTTCTCGCCCGAGTGGGTGAAGATGGCCAAGCGCTCCATCATGACGCTGCTCCCGCGCTTCAACAGCCAGCGCATGGTGGGCGAGTACCTGAACCGCTTCTACGTGCCGGCGTCGCGGCGCCACGGCGAGCTCGTGGCCGACCATTACGCGCTGGCGCGCGAGCTCGCGCAGTGGAAGAAGCGCGTGAGGGATGCGTGGAGCAAGATCGCCATCCGCGCGCTCGAGCTGCCGCGCGCGAACGCCATGTTCGGCGACAAGGTGCGCTTCACGGTGGTGGTGAACCTGGACGGGCTGCAGGCGAGCGACGTGGCGGTGGAGCTCCTCATCGCCAACCCCATCCGCGGCGCGCGCTCCGATCCCACGAGCTTCGCGCTCACGCCCGAGGGCGAGCGCCAGGCGGGCAACGAGCAGCGCTACTCGCTCGAGCTCGCCCCCGAGCTCTGCGGCAAGCTCGAATACCGCATCCGCGCGTACCCGTCCCACCGCGGGCTCTCGCACCGCTTCGAGCTGGGGCTCATGCGCTGGATTTGAGCCCCGCGTAGATGCGGGCGTAGGCGCGCGCGGCCGGTCCCCACCCGAAGTCGCGCTGCATGCCGTGCACCTGCAGGCGTTTCCAGCGCGGCGCGTCGCGGTAGGCCTCCACGGCGCGCAGCGCGCCCGCCACCAGCGCTTCCGTGGTGGGCTTGCGCATGAGGAAGCCGGTGGCATCGTTCGCCGTGCCGTCGTCGTCCACGATGGTGTCCACCAGCCCGCCGGTGGCATGGGCGATGGGCGGCGTGCCGTAGCGCTGGCTGTACATCTGGTTCATGCCGCACGGCTCGAAGCGCGAGGGCATGAGGAACGCGTCCGCTCCGCCCTCCACCTGGTGCGCGAGGATCTCGTCGAAGCCGAAGAAGAGGCCGACGTGATCGGGCGCGAGGAGCTGCGCGGCGGTGAGCTGCGCGATCATCTCGCGGTCGCCGGTGCCGACGATGACCACCTGCGCCGGCAATTTCGCGAGCTGGGGAATCGCCCGCGCGATGAGATCCACGCCCTTCTGGTGCGTGATGCGCGTGACGCAGCCCAGCAGCGGCACGTCGTCGGGGCCCTCCAGCTCGAGCTTGCGCTTGAGGAGCCGCTTGTTGGCGATCTTGCGCTCGAGTGTCAGCACGCCGTAGCGCGCGGCGAGGTGCGGATCGGTCTGCGGGTTCCAGGTGGCGGTGTCGATGCCGTTCAGCACGCCGAAGAGCGAGCTTGCACGCGCGGCGAGCACACCCTCGAGGCCGAAGCCCAGCTCGGAGCCCTGGATCTCGCGCGCGTAGGTCGGGCTCACGGTGGTCACCGCGTCCGCGTACACGATGCCCGCCTTGAGGAACGACGCCTTGCCGTGGAACTCCATGCCGTCGATGCCGCGGCTTGCCTCCGGGAGATCCAGCGCTTCGATATCCTCGTAAGGGAAGTTGCCCATGAAGGCGAGGTTGTGGATGGTCATCACCGAGGCGGCGCGCGGCGCCGGCTGCTGGCGCAGGTAGAGGGGAGCGAGCGCGGTCGGCCAGTCGTTGCAGTGCAGCACGCGCGGGCGCCAGGCGATGGGGCTCGCGGCGGAAGCGAGGATGGCGGCGGTGCGCGCGAGAACGCCGAAGCGCGTGGCGTTGTCATCCCAATCGTCGCCGTCATCCGCTTGGTAGGGGCCGCCGCCGCGCGCGTAGAGCGCCGGGCAATCGGCGATGATCAACGCAACGCCCGTTGGATGGCGCGCATCGAGGAGGCGCACGGAATGCCCGAGCACGTCGAGGGTCGCGAGCGTGGCCGCGCCCTTGCAGCGGTCCAGCACCTCGGTGTAGCCGGGCAGGAGGATGCGCGCGTCGAGGCCTTCCGCGGCGAGCGCGTGGGGCAGGGCGCCGGCGACATCGCCCAGGCCGCCGGTCTTCACCAGCGGGGCGCATTCCGGGGTGACGAAGAGTACGCTCGGCGCCTGTTGTGGTTGTGGGGGAGGCAAGGGTGATCCTGGCGGGTGACGTCGGTGCGACCAAGATTTTGCTGGAAGTCGGCGAATCGCGCACCGGCCGTTGGGAGCCCGCGTTCGCGCGGCGCTATGCGACCGAGGGTGCGGTAAGTTTTTCCGCGATCCTCGAGGCCTTCCTCGACGAGTGGCGCACCGAGGCCGGCGCGCGGCGCATCACCTGCGCCGGATTCGGCGTCGCGGGCCCCGTCACCGGCAACCGCGCGAAGATGACCAACCGCCCGTGGGTGATCGACGGCGAGGCGCTCTCGGCGCGCCACCGCGTGCCCAAGGTGCGGGTGGCGAACGACCTCGTGGCCGCGGCGCTCGGCATCGAATGGGTGCCGGCGGGCGAGTGCGTGACGATCCAGCCCGGGCGCGCGTCGGAGACCGAGCCGCGCGTGGTGCTCGGCGTGGGTACGGGGCTCGGCATCGCCTATCTCGTGCCGGTGGGCGGGAAGCTGCGCGCGGTGCCGGGCGAGGGCGGCCATGCCGGCTTCGCGCCCGCCACGCAGGCGCAGATGGAGTTGTGGCAGGCGATCCATCGCGCCGCGGGGCGGGTGTCGTGCGAATCGATCCTCTCCGGCCACGGGCTTGCGAACATCTACTCGTTCCTGCACGGCCAGGGCGCGCACCCGGGCACGCAGCCCGCGCTGCTCCCGGAGCGCATCACGGAAGCCGCCACCCAGCGCAATGACCCGCTCGCCTGCGCCGCGCTGGAGCTCTTCGTCGAGTGCCTGGGCACCGTCGCCGGCGACCACGCGCTGGCGACGATGGCGCGCGGTGGCGTCTACCTCGCCGGTGGCATCGCCGCAAAGATCGTCGCGCAATTGCAACAGGGTCGCTTCCGCGAGGCCTTCTGCGCCAAGGCCCCGTTCTCCGCGCTGCTCATGAAGATCCCCGTGCGCGTCATCACCTCGGAGCGCGTTGCGGTGCTCGGCGCGGCGCGACTGGTGCTCGAGCGATAAAGCATTTCGCGTGCCCGGCTACACGCGTCGATGCAATGTGACGTTTCGTGTAGGAAAAGTTTTCCCGGGAACGTAGGCGAATCGAACCAATGCGCGTACCGTGATGTCATCTCTCCGAAGCGCACGAGCGCGATAATCTCCGGGAGAGAGACGCCATGACGATCATCGAAGAACGCATCCGCACCAGCGTGCCCCGCGTGGCGACGCGCGGCGCCGATGCGCGATTCACCGCCCAGGCCGTGCGCGGCACGGTGGCGATGGTGCTGGCCGGCGGGCGGGGGACGCGGCTGCAAGCAGCTCACCGAGTGGCGCGCCAAGCCTTCGGTGTCCTTCGGGGGCAAGTTCCGCATCATCGACTTCACGCTCTCCAACTGCATCAACTCCGGCATCCGGCGCGTGGATGTCTGCACGCAGTACAAGGCCCACAGCCTCATCCGCCACATCCAGCGCGGCTGGAATTTCCTCGACTCGCGCTTCGACGAGTTCGTGGAAGTGCTGCCGGCCCAGCAGCGCATCAACGACGACTGGTACCAGGGCACGGCCGACGCGGTGTTCCAGAACATCGACATCCTGCGGCGCCAGGCGCCCAAGCTCGTGATGGTGTGCGCGGGCGATCACATCTACAAGATGGATTACCGCACGATGGTCGAAGACCACGTGCTGCGCGGCGCGAAGGCCACCGTCGCGGCCATTCCGATGCCGATGGAGGACTCCACGCAGTTCGGCGTGCTGCGCGCGGCATCGCGACGGCCGCATCACCGCGTTCCAGGAGAAGCCCGTCGTCCCGCTCACCATGCCGGGCCGCCCGGACATGATCCTCGCCTCCATGGGCGTGTACGTGTTCGACGCGCAGTTCCTGTACGAGCAGCTCCTCATCGACGCCGACAATCGCAACTCCTGCCACGACTTCGGCAAGGACATCCTGCCGCGCCTGGTGTGCGAGGGCGCGCCCATCTACGCGCACGACTTCAGCGAGAGCTGCGTGAACATGGCCAACGGCCAGCCGTATTGGCGCGACGTGGGCACCATAGACGCGTACTGGGAAGCCAACATCGACCTCACCAAGGTCGTGCCGGAGCTGAACCTCTACGACACCGCCTGGCCCATCTACACCACGCAGGAGCAAATTCCGCCCGCGAAGTTCGTGTTCGACGAGGAAGAGCGGCGCGGCTACGCGGTGGACTCCATCGTCTCGGGCGGCTGCATCGTGAGCGGCTCGGTGGTCAAGCGCTCGCTGCTGTCGAGCAACGTGAAGCTGCTGGACAACTGCCTCATCGAGGACTCGGTGATCCTGCCCAACGCGACCATCGGCCCGTCGGCGATCGTGAAGAACGCGGTGGTGGACAAGAACTGCCGCATCCCGGATGGCATGGTGATCGGCGTCGACCTCGATGCCGACCGCCAGCGCTTCCACGTGACCGAGAAGGGCCGCGTGCTGGTGGCGCCGGCAATGCTCGGGCAGAGCGTCTAGCGGGTTACTTCTTTTCCGGGTTACTTCTCGCGCTTCCACACCGCGCGCACCAGGTCCTCGTCGCGCGAATAGCGCAGCTTCACGTCGCCCTTGTACGCGTCGTGCAGCGCCGTAGCGATGCCGCGCGCGAGGTGCGAATCCGTGGTCGTCACCTGGAAGCCTTCGCGCGTCTCTTCCATGTTCATGATGCGCTGCAGCGGGCGGCGCGACTTCTCGGTCTTCTCGTGGCTCTCGATCAGCGCCACGATCTCGCCGCGGTGCTCCTTGAAGAACTCGCCCTTGATGGTGACGTAGCCGGCGGGAAAATGGTCGTTGATGCGCTGGCACGCGGGGCAGAGGTGCTGGTAGGAGTTCTCGGGCGCGGCATCCCAGGTCCAGCGGCCGCCGGCGAAGGTGGCATGGCACTTGGGGCACGTGGTGGGCTCCGGCGGCTTCAGAGCCGCGCGGTAGGGATCGCCCTCGTCGTTCGCGCTGCTGTAGACAGCGTCGAACTTCGGGGAGTAGGGCACGCTGGCCCGGTTGGATTTGCTCATGGTCATGGCGTGGCGTTGTCTCCGCGTTCCGTATCCATCCCGCGTTCGTCCGCGTGGCGCTTCACGTGGCCGCGCTGTCGACTGATGTTTTCCTCGAGCTGCCGGTGCACCACCACGAAGGCTTCGTGCAGCGCCACGTACGCGTCCTCATGGTCCTTGCGGCTCGCGACGATCTCGTGACCGGGCACGTGCACATCGACGTGCACCTCGAAGTGGTTGCCCTGCTGCTTCTTGCGGTCGGTCTCGTCGACGATGACGTGGCAGCGCGTGATCTTCGGGTGCACGCCCTCGAGCTTGCGGGTGTACTCGACGATCTTCGCGTCCATGGCAGCCGAGTGGTCCATCCCACGGTAGGTGATTTGGGGTTCGATCATTTCTGTGTGACACCGGGCGGATACCCGTCGTGCGCGCGGTCCGCTGCGCCATGCGGGCTACCGAGGGAGGTGGTCCGGTTGGACCAATGGCGTGACCCGGCCCTGTCGCGTGCGGTGCCTAGAGTGCAAACGGAAGGCTGGGTCCCCACCCACATGGGGACGATGCAGCAGAAATCAAGGAGAAGCGCGATGGATCAAGTGCCGCACTGGCTGGAAAAGACCGTGTTCGCCGCGGGCATGACGGCGTACGCAGTGGAAGTGGACGCGAAGGCCGTGGCGGAGCAAGCGCTTCCTCTCCGCGGCGCTGAAGAAGGCGACTCCCCGGATTCGTATCACTAAAAAGAACAACCGTCCTCTGCGGAGGGCGGTCGGCGCAACGTGCAAGGGCCCTCCGGGGCCCTTTTTTATTGCTTTGCAGCACGGAATTATCCCCGGGTTTTCCCGGCTTTCATCCACAGGTAATCCACAATCCCTGCACCGGATGTGCACCGCAAAGCCCAATATCTTGTGGCCGGGACCTTGACCACCGCCATCCCCTTGTAGCAATCTAGCGCCAGAGGAGAGGCAGCCAACAAGGGAGGTGCGCGATGGGAGTGCAAAGCCACATGACCATGCTGGAAGACCTCAAGAGGGCGGCCTGGGCACGGACCAGCCCCGTATCCAACTCCCTGAATTCATGGGAGTTTCGAAAGGACTGCAAGGGCAACCTGGTGCGGTATGCGGACTTCGGCAACCGCCATTCGCCGTTCGGCTGGGAGCTGGACATGATCGTCCCGCGCTCGGTGGGCGGCTCGACCGACGCCGAGAACCTCCAGGCCCTGCACTGGAAGGCCACCGCGGCACGGCACGACAGCCTGCCCGCGAGCCTGCTTTCCCGCTCGAACGTCGCGGCCGCGAACTACTAGTTGCCTGCTTGTCACCCCGGCGCAGGCCGGGGCCTGATTCCACAAAAAGTGGCGCGCCCTTAGCGCCAGGAGAGAAACCGAAATGCTGAGCTTCGAAGACGACACGCCCATCGCACCCATGCTCGGGTTGCAAACCCTCGCCTCCACGCCGTCGGGCCGCATCTCGCCCACTCCCGCGCCGCAGCAGACGCCGCCGCCCAAGAATTCTCCCGCTCCCCTGGGAGAGGGTAAGCCCAGCTCCGCGGGCAAGGCCGCCCAGGAGACCCTCGCGTCCCTCGAGGCCGAGCGCGTGACGCGCGTGCGCGCCGAGGACAAGCGCATCATCAACGCGAAGACGGACGTGAACCAGCTCGTCCCCTTCAAGTACAAGTGGGCGTGGGACAAGTACCTCTCCGGGTGCGCGAACCACTGGATGCCGCAGGAAGTGAACATGAACCGCGACATCGCCCTCTGGAAGAACCCCGAGGGGCTCACCGAGGACGAGCGGCTGATCGTGAAGCGCAACCTCGGCTTCTTCGTGACGGCCGATTCGCTCGCCGCCAACAACATCGTGCTCGGCACCTATCGCCACATCACCGCGCCCGAGTGCCGCCAGTACCTGCTGCGCCAGGCCTTCGAGGAGGCGATCCACACGCACGCCTACCAGTACATCGCCGAGTCCCTCGGGCTGGATGAATCGGAGATCTTCGCGGCGTACAAGGAAGTGAAGTGCATCCGCGACAAGGACGATTTCCTCATCCCGTTCATCAACGTCCTCACCGATCCCAACTTCAAGACCGGCACCGAAGAGGCCGACCGCGCGCTGCTGAAGAGCCTCATCGTCTTCGCGTGCCTGATGGAGGGACTCTTCTTCTACGTGGGCTTCGTGCAGATCCTCTCGCTCGGCCGGCAGAACAAGATGACGGGGGCCGCGGAGCAGTATCAATACATCCTTCGGGATGAGTCGATGCACTGCAACTTCGGGATCGATCTCATCAACACGATCAAGCTCGAGAACCCGCATCTGTGGACGACGGATTTCCGGAAGGAGCTCACGGAGCTCTTCCACAAGGCGGTGGAGCTGGAGTATGCGTATGCGGAAGACACGATGCCGCGGGGCGTGCTTGGGCTCAATGCGCCGATGTTCAAGGAGTACCTGCGGTTTGTTGCTAATCGCCGGGCTCAACAGATCGGACTGGATCAGATGTTCCCTGGGGCGACTAACCCGTTCCCGTGGATGAGCGAGCTCATCGATCTCAAGAAGGAGAAGAACTTCTTTGAGACGCGGGTGATTGAGTATCAGACGGGTGGGGCGCTTAGCTGGGATTGATTATTCGCTGACAGCGAACAATATTTGACATTAGCGAATTGATGGTGGTATCATCTGCACCGTAATGCAAGGAGACAGCAGTACAGCCTCTCAGTGGTCGTTGGGCGTCAGCCCGTGGAGGTGAAGTGCCTCTACCCATTCTCGGGATGTAGTAGCCGTACCCGGGTAAGAGTTCGGCGAGAGCGGCCGAACAAGTGACGGGAGGGGGGAACAAGGTGTGGCCGGCTCCGATGGTTCTTGGGATTTTCTGTGTGTCAGAGAGGTGTATCGAATTTCCGATACGCCGCACAGGAAAGGCTGATACTCATGGACCTTGCACCACGCATTACACGGCGACACTCGTCCAAGAAGCAGAAGTCGAAACGTAAGCGACTAGCAATTCGTTCGTTGTTCTACGGAATCGCATTGGCGAGTCGGCTCTTATGGTTCTATCGCAAGATCAGCGAATGGCTCGGTCACTGACTTGGACTAACCCCCTTTTTGTTATTTGGCATTTCCAGCCCTTGGAGGGGTAATGGTTAACGAGGCATTGCGTCTCCTTCGTGTCTTTCACGATCTATCTCAAACGGATCTGGCGCAGAGGCTTGATCTGTCGAACTCATACCTTTCGGAAATTGAGAATGGAAAGAAGCAACCAACCCTGGATTTGCTTCAAAGGTACGCCAACTACTTCGAGATTCCTGTTTCTTCGTTGCTTTTCTTCTCCGAGCAGCTAGAAAAGAAGAATAGGACCGACAACTTGAGGATGGGGTTGGCTCGAAAGGTGGTAACGCTCCTCAATTGGGTGATAGAAAAGGATGACAGTCCAAAATCCGGAAAAAAGAAGGCGGCGTAAGCGCTACGCACTCGATCAGAGTCCCTTCTATAAGTTGGAAAGCAAGGGTCGCCTTGCTGACGTTCTCGGTCTCCCCTTGCGAGACCTCCAAGAATTGGCCTCTTCAACGAGCAACTACAACTTCTTTACGCTCGACGAGAAGACGGATATTACGGGGCGGACAAAAAAGGCACGGTCGGTTCAGCAGCCGAAAGGTGATTTGGCCAAGGTTCACAAACGCCTACTCATCCTGCTTTCTCGAGTCGAGGTGCCAGAGTACTTGCACTCTGCGGTGCGAGGAAAATCGTACATTTCTAATGCCCGCCAGCATATTGGCCCTCTGGGTGCCATTAAGGTCGATCTGCGCAATTTTTATCCTTCAACGAAGCGGCATCATATCTTTGGGTTTTTCAATAGAGAGATGTATTGCAGCGAGGATGCCGCAATGCTCCTCGCGCGAATTTGCACAGTCAACGAGTCGCTTCCAACGGGCAGCCCGATAAGCACCCATCTCTCCTTCTTTGCTCATAGGGCGATGTTCGAGGAAATTGCTGCATTAGCGGCGGCGAATGAATTGAAGTTCTCCGTGTATGTAGATGATCTCGTCCTTTCGGGGGCAGCTGCGACCCCATCGATCCTTCGGGCCGTTGAACGGATTGTTCGCCGACATCAGCTGTCGGTGCGGAGTGAAAAGTCGAAGGTATTTCGGCCGGGTCGTTCGAAAGTGATAACCGGGGTGGTCGTGGACGGCGATGGAATTCACGTTCCCCATGGCCGTCACAAGAAGATTCGCCTGCTTGAAGAGGCGCTGGTCAAACGTGCTGGTCTTCTCTCAAGGCTGCCCGTCCTTGAGCGTTTGGTCGGCGTTCTCGGCGAGGCATCTCAGATCGAGCTACGTTTTCTCCCGAAGCTTGCTAAGCATGTGGTAAGTCTCAATTCGGCGCGCGCACTTAGGGCCTCCCTTCAACCCCCGTCACACCACGGGTTGGCGAGCTCATCCTGCTGATCCACCTCGAATTCGCCCACGGCCGCATCGTTGACTGGCGATTCGGAGAAGATGCGCACAACCAAGGGTGGACCGGTGTAGGCCGCGGCGCCAGTATCCTCGTGCCGTGATCACCCTCCACCATCTCGAATCCTCCCGCTCCCACCGCATCCTCTGGCTCCTCGAGGAGCTGGGCGTGCCTTACGAAATCAGGCACTACAAGCGCGACCCGAAGACGAGCCTGGCACCCCCGGAGCTCCTGAAGATCCATCCGCTGGGGAAATCGCCGGTCATCACCGACGGCGGCCAGACCATCGCCGAGTCGGGCGCGATCATCGAGTACCTGGTCGAGCGCTATGGAAACGGCGCGCTCGTCCCTCCGCCGGGAACGCCGGAGAAGATGCGCTACACGTACTGGATGCACTTCGCCGAGGGCACGGCCATGCCGCCGCTGGTGATGAAGCTCGTGTTCACGCGCATCGAGCGCGGGCCCATGCCCTTCTTCGCGAAGCCGATCGCGCGCGGCATCTCGCGGAAGGTGAAGGCGGCTTTCATCGACCCGAACCTCGCGCGGATCGTGAAGCACATGGACGAGGAGCTTGGCCGCACGGGATGGTTCGCGGGGAGCGAGTTCACGGCGGCCGACATCCAGATGAGCTTCCCGGTGGAAGCGGCCGCGGTGAGGGCGGGTGCTGCGGCGCTTCCCAACTTGAAGCGCTTCCTCGACCGGATCCACGAGCGTCAGGCATACAAGAGCGCGATCGAAAAGGGCGGGAAGGTCGAGATCCTGGGATAGCAGGCCCGAGCCATGAGCGAACCGAGCTACAGGGAACAGGCGTTGAAGATCTACCCGTGGATCTGCGGCCGCTGCGCCCGCGAGTTCGCCGGCGCCAACCTGCGCGAGCTCACCGTCCACCATCGAGATCACAACCACGCCAACAATCCGCCCGATGGCAGCAACTGGGAGCTGCTGTGCCTCTATTGCCACGACAATGAACATCAGAAGCAGTTGGATGCGGCCAGAGGGCAGGGCAGCAGTCCCACCGCCACCGAGCACCACGTCGCGACCCACAATCCCTTCGCGGACTTGAAGGGCCTGCTGGCGAAGAAGAAACCCTAGAACCGATCGTCGAACCGGAACGGCTCGGGGTAGCCGATCATGACCTTCCTCGCGTCCGGGTGGTCGGGATTCAGCAGCAGGCAGGATTCCTGGGGAATCACGGCCGATGGTACGAGCAAGGCGACCGAGTCGCCGCGAAGCTGCCACGCGGAGCCGAGATCCTGGGTGGACGCGCTCGGCTCCTCGCGACGCCAGTCGGCGGGCAGGTCGGTAGCCGCAAGGCGCATCACGAGCGCTTCCGGAACGTCAACGGTGAACGTCACGAACCGGATTCGCCGCTCGGCTCCGGCGTAGTGAGCCAATGCTTCGAGCGCGGCGAGCGCTCGCGTCTGCGCCGCGTACACCATGGGAATGCCGGGGCGATTCCAGCGACCGCCATATGCCCTCGCGCCATCGCCCGACAAGGCCGTGAGAACATGCCTCTCCTTGGCGATGCGGAACGCCTGCATCAGGTATAGACGCCGTGCTCCATCCGGCCGAGCAGTGCCTCGACGGCCCGGACCCCCACATCGGTCTCGGCAAGTTGCAGTGGAATCGCACCGGCCAGGGCGCGTTGCGGCGCCTTGAGCCACCGCGCCGCGGCCTCGCTGTCTTCGAGAACCTCCGCCGCGATGGCGAAGAGCCGCGCGGAGCGCACGAGGCGATCGCCGCTCACCGGATCCAGCTTCGACTTGGCCGGATTCCAACGCGCGAGCGTCCTCGGGCTGATGCCCAGGACGGCGGCGAGCTCGGCGTTCGTGAGCTTGAGGGCTTCCTTGAAGGCGAGCGCCGATGCAGCCGGCAGGCCCGACTGGATGCGGCTCACCCATTCTCCGGTGGAGGCCGGCTCGCTCGCGACCGCTGCGCGGCCGCCGAGCGCGTTCATGAGGTAGTGCGTGGCCATTCGTTGGAGGATATGCCAAATGGCAGAATGAGGCAAGACAAATGGCAGGCGTGACAAATAGGTAAAAAGGGCGAAAGATCCCGCAACCCAAGAAGGAACAACATGACTGTGAAGGGCAGGGCGATGCCTGCGAAGCGTTCATTCGCCGCCCGCCACGGTGCCGCGCTCAGCGCGGGCTGCGCCATGTTGGCCTGGTCCTGTTGCTCACCGCCTTCCTGCCGCGCGCCTCCCTGGACGAAGCGCCGCCGCCCCCGGGCCATTGGTTCGACGATCGTGCCGGAATGGTGTCGACCACGTTCGCCGCGGCCAAGAGCACGTATCTCCAGTCGTACGTGCTCCAGGCGCTCCATCTCGCCGTGCTCGTGGTGATCGAGCCCGCGGTGCCGGCGGGCGGCATCGAGGAATACACGACCGGCGCGGCGGAAAGCTGGAAGATCGGCGCGCAGGGCGCGGACAACGGCGTGGTGCTGTTCGTCTTTCCATCGGTGCGCACGGCCCGGCTCGAGATCGGATACGGGCTCGAGGGCGCGATACCGGACATCGAGGCCAAGCGGCTGCTCGAGGCGACACTGTTGCCGAAGTTCTCCGCCGGCAAGTACGAAGAGGGGTTCGAGGATTTCCTCGAGACGCTGGTGAAGCGCCTGCAGGAGCACGCGGGCGAGGCGGTGAAACGGGACAAGCTCACCGGCATCGTCGACTACGCGATGGGCATCGTGCGGCAGGTTCCACAATTGGCGAAGGTTGGCGAAAGCACGTTCAGGCAGTCGAGCATCAAGGAACGGGCGATCATGGCGATCTTCGCCGCGGTGCTCGCCTCGCTATTCGGTTACGGTTTGACGGGCGTGGCGGTCGGCGTGTGGGCGCTGGTGCAGCTGCCGTGGCGCCTGTCGCATGCAGCGGCCGTGGGGGCGATCGATAGGAAGACGCTTGTCGCCGCGGGGGACGAGCTGCATCTGGGCGACATCATCTGGGGAGTGATGGCGGCAGCCGGCATCGTCGTCGGCATCGCCTTCCTCGGCCTGGGCACGCAGGCGGTCATGGAAGGACACGGGGGATTCAGCGGAGCGGGGGTCACGGCGCGGTGGCGGTGATTACGTCGCCCGCGTAACCGCCGCGGCCACGTTCGCCACCACCGCCACGAACACTGCGACCGTCACCATCGTGAAAAGAGCGGTAATCATCTGGCGTCTCCTGGGTAGTGCGTTGTCGGGGTGGAGTGCTTGTGGTAAAGCCAAAGCGCCACCGCCAGCAACGTCCCTCCGGGCATGACCGCCTCCAGCAGCAGATAGGGTCCGTACTTGCGCCCCGAATCGCGCACGATGTTCCACGCGGCTTCGAGGTGTCTCACGAGTCGCCTCGATTACGGCGCGATGACGTGGCCTGCGGGAACGAGTATCTTCATGGCCTTGCCTCTTTTTCTGGTTTCCGAGGGCATTGTGGCGCTGCGTCGGCGCGGGAACACGGGAATAGCCTGCAATCCGGGCACGCAATCGTCCCGGAAGATGCGCTCGACAGAAATCAGGGGTTGTGCGGTGGGTGTGCGAATTTCGACATTTACGTTCGACTGATCCAGAGGCTTAATTGGATCCAGGGGCCCCAATTGATCCAGCGGATCAGTCGAATGCAAACGTGGGTCTGGGGGTACCATCTCTCGGATAGCGGCATGCTGAAATCCGGGGCCCGAACGCGGCCGTCCAATCACATAGCGTTGCCCGAATCCCGGAAGGCATTCCATGAGAGCCGTTTTCCTCGTCCTCCCGTTCGCCCTGGCCGCGACCCTCGCCCAGGCCCGCCCCTTCAAGGACCTCTGCGACGAGCTCGAGCCCCTGCGCAAGCTCTCCGGCCTCAAGTACGTGAAGCCGCAGGTGAAGGTGGATCCGAAGGCGCCGGGCGCGAAGCCGCAGGACGTGGTCTTCACCATCGAGGCGAAGGCGGGGACGATCCGGGTTGTGCCGGGGCCCGACGGCACGATCGAGCTGCCGTTGACGGACGCGCTCTGCGCGGAGAACCCGGACTTGACGGTCAACCAGCCCAAGGGCACGTTGAACCTCGCCATCTCGATCGATCCGGCGATACCGCCCGTGCGCACGCTCGACTACCGCTTGCTGGAATCGTTGCGCGGCGAGTGGAGGGAGGCCGTCGTGCGCCAGGGCCTCGCGTTTCGCACGATGGCGCCGAGTCCCGAGGCGTACCAGGTCCTCTTCGAGCCGGGCAAGGGCGGGAGCGCGGAAGTGCGCCTGCCCGGTAGCGTGCGCAAGCTCACCGCCGACGACAAGGGCGAGCTGCGCATTCCCTTCGAGGATTCGTGGATCGCCGCCAATCCGACCATCGATTTCAGCGAGATGCCGAAGAAGATCGGGCTGGAATTCAAGTAGGGTCGCCTTCCTTTAGAATCCCCAGACATTTCCGAGGAGACCACGATGGCGAAGGGCTATTGGATATCGTGTTATCGCGCCGTGCACGACGCGGAGAAGCTCGCCGCCTATGCGAAGCTCGCCGGTCCTGCGATCCAGGCGGCCGGCGGCAAGTTTCTCGCGCGTGGCACGGCGGCTCACGCGTATGAGGCGGGCGTGGTGCAGCGGACGGTGCTGGTCGAGTTCCCGAGCGTGGCCGCCGCGGCCGCATGCCACGACGGTCCCGCGTACCAGGAAGCGATGCGGGTGCTTGGCAAGGGCTCCGTCGATCGGGACTTTCGCATCGTGGAGGGCGCGGACTAGCCGGCGACGGTGACGCGGCGTCATCCGTCAACCCCTTGCGGCTTTGGCTGACGGACGTCTCAGCCGTTCGCGGACGGTGCGCGGAAGTCGCCGCCGATGGTTTGCTGCGGTGCGGTGGGCGCATCTTGGCAATATGTGGATGCTTTACGCCTTCCTCACCCTGTTGCTGCTGCCGGCGGCCGCATTGGTGGCCCTTTACGCTTCCCGCATCCGGTTCGCGCGGCGCATCGCCGCACGCACCGTGCCGGCGCAATCGTCGCCAGCCACCTGCCGGCGGACGATCATCGTGGCGGGTGACAGCACCGCATTCGGGGTCGGTGCGCTTCCCGAACACTCGACGGCTGGCCGCCTGGCGGCGGCGTTTCCCCACGCCCGCGTGATCAACGTGGCAAAGTCGGGCGCGCGGGTCGAGCGCGTGGTCGACCAGCTTGCACTTGCGACGAAGGAGCTCGCGCGCGGCGGATGCCGCAAGGTCGATCTCGTGCTCCTGCATGCGTGCGCCAACGATGTGATCGAGTTCCGCCCCGTCGCTACATTCGAAGCGGATCTGCGCGCCGCGATCGCCATGGCACGCCAGTTGAGCGACAACGTCGTGCTCATGCCGGGGAATAACTTCAGCGTGGCGCCGTTCTTCCTCCGCATCCTTTCGCCCATCGTCAAGCGCCACGCCATGCGCCTGCATGCGGTGGTGAAACGCGTTACCGCGGAGCAGGGCGTGATCTTCGTCGACCTTTTCCGCGATCCGAGCGAGGATCCATTCGTGAAGGAGCCGCGTCGGTACTACTGCCCCGACGGCCTCCATCCCTCGGGAGAAGGGTACGGCCTCTGGTTCACGACTCTCGCAGGCGCCGTGCCGCTGACGACATTCCTGGCGCCGGACCGATACCGATAGCGCAGCTCGCCCGCGTGACGCGCAGGAAAGAAGGGGCCGGTATCATCCCAGGGAATCTCTCCACGGAGCTCGTATGGGCCCGAACCGTCCCCCGATTCCCGATCCTCCCCACCACGGCGGCTGCCTCTGCGGCGCGGTCCGGTATTCCTTCAATGCCAGGCCGCTCGCCGTCAGCGCCTGCCATTGCCGCGATTGCCAGAGGTTCACCGGCGCGACCAACTTCATCACCGTCGTTGCGCCGCGCGAGTCGTTCGTGCATGAACGGGGCGAGGTGGACCACTACCGCAAGCGCGCCGACAGCGGCAACGAATCCGACTACTTCCGCTGCGCGAATTGCGGCTGCCGCCTGTGGCACCAGCCGCTGGTGTCGCCGCAGTGGACGATGGTCGCGGCCGGCACCCTGGACGATCCGAGATGGGTCGTACCCACCTCGCACATCTGGATTTCGCGCGCCATGCCGTCGGCGCTGATTCCCGAGGGCGTGCCTACGTGGGAAAAGGGCGCCGACCGGCAGGAGCTGCTCGCGGCATTCGCGAAAGCCTATCCCTCTCCCCACTGAGCCCCGGCGGCAACCTGCCCCGTCGCGGTGTTCATCCGGTTAAAGAGATTGGTGAGCGAGATCCACGTAACGAGCGCCGCCAGCGCCTTCTCGTCGTGATGCTTCGCAGCCTCGTTCCAGATCTCGTCCGGCACCGGATCCTCCTTATCCGCCAGCCGCGTCGTAGCCTCTGCCAACGCCAGCGCAGCCCGTTCCGCATCGCTGTAGTAAGGCGCATGCCGCCAGGCCGCGACGTTGTGGAGCCGCTCCTCCGATTCGCCGGCCTTCTTCGCGGTGCGCCAGCCGCTGTCGATGCACGCGCCGCACCCGTTGATCTGGCTCACGCGCAGGTGGACGAGCTCGAGCGTCGAGCGCGGGGCGCCACTCTTGTACACGGCGCCGATGATCGTGTGGATACCCTGGACGACCTCGGGAAGGATCGCGCCGGGGCTCTTCATGCGGGATTGCTGGGGATTCATGCGGGCTGTCATGGAAGCCTCCTCGTGTCACATTGATGGGAACTGGTACGTCTACCTTATGACGAACCAGCCACGAGGAACGTGACAGATGGGCCAAACAGACCAGCTCGCCGGGACCTTCGAAGCCAACCGCGCTCGGCTCCGCGGCATCGCCTACCGCATGCTGGGCTCCGCGGCCGAGGCGGAGGACGCAGTGCAGGAAACGTGGCTGCGCGTGCAGAGGAGCGACATGGCGAGCGTCGAGAACATCGGCGGATGGCTCACGACGGTGGTCGCGCGCATCTGCCTCGACATGCTGCGCTCGCGCGACACGCGCTCGGAGGTGCCGCTGGACGAGGAGAAGTCCGACGCGCGCTCCGGCGGCATCGATCCCCTCGAGGAGCTCGACCTCGCGCGCTCCGTGGGCCTGGCGCTGCTCGTCCTGCTGGAGGAGCTGTCACCGCCCGAGCGCGTGGCCTTCGTGCTCCACGATCTCTTCGACCGCCCGTTCTCCGAGATCGGCCCCATCATCGGCAAGAGCGAGGACGCCACACGCCAGCTCGCGAGCCGTGCCCGGCGCCGGGTGCGAGGGGCGGAAGCGCCGACCGCACCGGATATCGCGGCTCAGTGCGAGCTGATCGAGGCGTTTCTCGCCGCATCGCGCAACGGCGAGCTGGACAAGATCGTCGCGATGCTGGATCCGGACGTGGTCTTCCGCGCGGATTCCGCCGCCATGCGCGGCAAGCGCGCTGCCGAAGTTCGTGGCGCCGCAACGGTCTCGAAGATGTACAAGGGACGCGCGCAGGGTGCGGGCTTGGCGCTGCTGGATGGTCGCCCTGGCGTCGTCGTTTCGCCCACGCCCGGACAGGTGATGCTGCTGATACGCCTCGAGTTCGCAAACGGACGCATCGCCGGCATCGATGTGACCGGTGATCCGGAGAAGATGCGCGCAACCGAGATTGGGGTGGTGTAGCTCCAGCGTGGAAGGTGCGGATTTCGGCGTTTGCAATCGACTAATCCAGAGGCTGAATTAAGCCAGTGGATTAGGCGAATGCAAAGTCACTTTCGGGGGTACCACCCACGTATGTCCGGCAAGACAAACGGCCGTCGCCGCCAGCGTTCAGTTGGTAAGCCGCCAAAGCGACGTCACTTCGGCCTTCCGCGCCCGATGCAGCGGATCCGAAGCGTCCGAGACCTTCGGATGCTTCGGGCGAACGTCGATGCGACCGAGGACGTCGAGCCCGGCTTCCTGGATCCACGCCAGCAGCCGCGCGCGCGAGCGCAGGCCAAGATGCTCTGCCAGGTCCGACAGCAGCAGCCAGCCTTCTCCGCCCGGCGCCAGGTGGGCCGACAGCCCGCGCAGGAAGCCCAGCAACATGCGGCTTTCCGGATCGTAAATGCCGTGCTCCAGCGGCGAGCTCGGTCGCGCGGGAACCCAGGGCGGGTTGCAGACGATCAGCGCGGCGCCTCCCTCGGGAAAGAGATCGCCGTGGACCACGCTTACCTGCCGCGCGAGGCCAAGGCGCTCGACGTTCTCTCGGGCGCAGGCGAGCGCTCTCGGATCCACATCGGTCGCCACCACGCGTTGGACTCCGCGCCGAGCCAGCACGGCGGCCAGCACGCCGGTGCCGGTGCCGATGTCGAACGCCGTCGAGTTCGCGGACAAGGCCGCGGGCAGGGGCGCCTTCGCGACGAGATCGACGTACTCGCTGCGAATCGGCGAGAAGACGCCGTAATGGGGATGGATCCTTCCGCCGACGGCGGGAAGCACGATTCCATTGCGTCGCCACTCGTGCGCGCCCACCAAGCCCAGCAGCTCGCGCAGGGATACGACGAATGGATCGGATGCCGGGCCATACGCTTCGAGGAACGCTTCGTGCAGGTCGGGCGCTCGCCGCAGGGGAATCGCGTAGTCCGCGTCGACCGGAATCAATAACATCCCGAGCGTCCGAGCTCGTTGCGCCCGCGCTTGCCGCTCGAGGTTGAAAGCCTCCGCGCTGGACTTCACGGCGGCGGATCCGCTGGCCTTCTTCGCCGGCTTCCGGGATTCCTGATCCGCGCGTCTCGCGAGCGCCGTCATCATCTGGCGTGCGTTCTGGAAGTCCCCGCTCCACAGCAGGCCGATGCCCTGGCAGGCGAGCCCGTAGGCCTCGTCCGCCGTGATGCGATCATCGACGATCGAGACCTTGCCGGGAGGAGCTGCTCCGCGTTCGGATTGCCAGCGGGCCGAGTGCGGCTCGCCGTTCTCGCTCCAATGAATGAGCGGCGAATCCGCCACTAGAGCTCGGTGTATTTCTTGGCACTCCCACGCGCCTTGTCGACGGGATAGCGCCGCCCGTTGTCCGCGAGCTTGCGCTGCGCCTCGGCGAGGAGGTCGAGGTCGAGCTTGTCGGCGATGCGCACGAGATAGAGCAGCACGTCGGCGACCTCGTCGGCCGCGGCGCGACGCGCCTGGGCGTCGAGCCGGCGGCTCTGCTCTTCCGTGAGCCACTGGAAGACCTCGAGCAGCTCGCCCGCCTCGGCGGACAACGCCATCGCGAGGTTCTTGGGCGAATGGAACGGGTCCCAGTCGCGCGCCGCGGCGAAAGCGCGCAGTTGGGTGCGCAATTGTTCGAGATCGGTCATGGCCGTGCACCTTCCCTGTGAAGTGGAACGGCTAGAACTTCTCGCCCTTGCGCAGATAGCGCCATTTACCCACGGGCAGCGAGCCCAGCGGCACGCCCCCGGTGCGCACGCGCTTGAGTCCCGTGACCACGAGGCCCACCATCTCGCACATGCGGCGGATCTGGCGCTTGCGCCCCTCGCGGAGCGCGAAGCGCAGCTGGTCCTCGTTGGCCCACGAGACTTGCGCGGGCTTGAGCTTCACGCCATCCAGCTCCATGCCGTGGCGCAGCAGCTTCATGCTGTTCCTCGGTGAGCGTGCCCTCGACGCGCACCAGATACTCCTTCTCGACATCCGAGTCCTGGCCGATGAGCCGCTTGGCGACGCGGCCATCCTGCGTGAAGACGATGAGCCCGGTCGAATCGATGTCGAGCCGGCCCGCGGGCGCGAGGCCGCGCAGGTGCGAGGGCACGAACTTCGTGTACGACGCATCCTCCTCCCAGCGGTTCTCCGGCTTGATCAACACCATCGCCGGCTGGTGTCCGTCCTCGGGTTGCCCGGAGACGTAGCCCACCGGCTTGTTGAGCAGGATCGTCACCTGCTCGCTCTGATGCCGGGTCGCGGCCGGCTCGACCTCGATCTTCGCATCGCGGGACACACGCACGCCGAGCGTCCTGACGGTCTGGCCATCGACCTTGACCCAGCCGTTCTCGATCCACTCGTCGGCTTCGCGGCGCGAGCACAGGCCCAGCTCGCTCATCCGCTTCGAAAGCCGCGGCTCTTCGGTTGTCGTGACGGCGGGCGGCCTGGGTGCGGCACGTTCGGGTGGCTTGCGATCGGGCGGCTTGCGATCGGGCGGCTTGCGATCGGGAGGCTTGCGATCGGGCGGCTTGCGATCGGGTGGCTTGGGATCGGGAGGCTTGGGGGCCGGGCGCTTGGGAAGCTTGAGTTTCGAGGACATGTGTCGGGCCGATTCGTCGCTACGCAGCCGCGAGCCGCGCCATCTCCGCGCGCCGCTCGATACCCTGCTTCATCTTCCACGTGGTGAACATCGTCGTCAGCGTGGCGCACACCACGACATAGCCGACGACCGGAAACTGCTCGAGCTTGCCGTCGGGCGCCATCGTGACGATGTGGCCGGCGATGCACCGACGCGATCCCGCCCGGAAACTTGCTGGATGGCCGCGCCCAGCGCGTTGTACGAGCCGCGCTTGGTCATCTCGGGCACCGAGGTCGACAGCGCCTGGAACGGGATCATCCGCGAGAAGATCGCCAGGAACAGCACGACGTTGACGACGATCACCACGGTGAGCGACACCGGCGGCAGGTGCGTGTAGATCAGCACCATCACGATGGACAGGATGCTGCCCCCGAGGAACACGGGGTACTTGCCCTGCCTGTCGGCGAGCCTGCCCACCAGCGGCCCGATGAAGATCGTGAAGATGCCGGTGACGAGGTAGATCGTCGGCAAGCTCGTGATGCGCGATGCCCAGGTTGTTCACGACGTAGGCGCTGCCGAACGGCATCAGCATGAAGCCGCCGGTCGCGAGCAGCATCATGGTGAGGAACGCGCTCCAGTGGCGCGGCTCGCGCACCGTGTCGTACAGGTGCATCCACGGGCTGCGTTCCTGCCGCTCCTCGAGATGCGCCACCACGGGTTGCAGCTTCCACGCGACCACCAGGCCGCCGGCGATGCCGAACGCCACCATCACCAGGAACGGCGCGTGCCAGTCCCAATGGTTGGACAGGTAAATGCCCGCGGGCAGTCCCAGGATCTGGCTCGCGGCGAACGACGTCTGGATGAAGCCCATCACGCGGCCACGCTGGCTCCGGCTCGAAGAGATCGGTGGCGATCGCCATCACCATTCCGCCGATGACGCCGCCGAAGATGCCGGTGACGATGCGCGCGGCCAGCAGGGCATGGAACGAGTTGGCCAGGCCGCACCACAGCGTGCCCAGCACGAAGCCCGTGTAGAAGAACAGCAGCAGCTTCTTGCGGTCGTAGCGGTCGGCGAAGCCGGCCACCAGGAGGCCGCTCGCGCCGGCGCTGAATGCATAGGCCGACACGATGAACCCGAATTCGCGCGGCGACATGCTGAGCGCGGGCATCACCAATGCGCCCAGCGGCGCCACGATCATGAAGTCCAGGATCACCGCGAACTGCAGGAAGGCGAGCGCGGCTACGACGAACGTCTGGTACGGCGTGAAGCCGTTGGCGGATTTCTTGTCGGCGGGTGGCATGCAGGTAACTCGGCGGGAGTACCCGAATGATATAAGACGCCGCGGCCGGAGCAGCCGGGCAGCGTGCAGCTTGCAACAACTTGACATCTAAATCCCGGTGGGATTAACGTGCGCTAGCTTCACGTCCGCGCATTCGTCGTCGTTCCTCTCCAAGAAAGTCCGCGCCAGCAGGTTTTGATTGTCCTGCGAACCACCCGCCTCCTCGGTTCGCAGGTTGGGTAGAGCGCGCTGTCCACGAGAGGGAGTCCGGCCATGTCGAAACTGCTCTGTAGCGCGGTTGTCTGCGCCTCGCTGCTCGTCCTGACGGCAACCAGTTCGCACGCCGAGACGTGCTGGGCGTATGCCGATTCGGTCAACGCGAATGTGCCGCTTCGCTGCGTCTCGAAGACGGACTTCACCAGCGCGTGCTCGTGGCCCAGCGATTGCACGGCGGTGGCCGCCACCACGCCGCAAACCATCAACGAGATGCACGCGGCCTGGCACGACTGCTTCGGCGCCGTGGGCGGATCGACGCCGCCGCCCGGCCGGGGGCAGCGCTGGTACGCGTTTCACCGCCAGTTCGAGCTGGACTATGACCAATGGCGCCGTGGCATCGGCATCAGTCCCATCGAGTCCCTCGATTGGTGCCCCGGCATGGACATGCCGTACGGGACCGACCCGATCGCGCTGGCCCCGGGAGCCCATCCGCTCGGTTGCGGTACCGGAATCCCGAGACCGGATCACACACTCTGCCCGAATTGCGAACCCCTTCCGCAATGCGTGTTCGTCGCGGGTGGCGGTCCGATCGGTTGTCCCGGGGCCGGGTCCGGATCGTGCACCTCGGGGTTCGGCGCAATATCGTTCCCCTATACCACGCTGAATGAATTCCCGAACGTCGACGAGGTCACCAGGCTTCTCGACGCGCAATTCCACGGCGACATGCATGGAGCGGTCGCGGACGGCGACAACCCCGGCCACTACAACCAGGACAACCAGACGCCGTCATGTTCGTCTCGCGACGGGATGTTCTGGCGCCTGCACAAGGCGCTGGATGATGTCGTGCGGGCGTGGCAGGACGTGAAGGCGGTCGATGTCGTGGTGATCGTTGACCGCAGCGGCAGCATGAGCGATCCCGATCCGAGCGGCGGCACGAAACTCCAGGCGGCGCTCACCGCAGTCGACAACTTCGCCGACCTCATGGAGACGGCGCGCACCGACGGCCAGACCAACCGCGTCGGTGTCGTTTCGTTCTCCAACGCGGCGACGACGGACATGCCCATGACGGTCACGGACGCGAGCCTGCGCGCGCCCGGAGGCCCGCTCGAGACCGCGATCGCGTCCATCAACACCACCGGACCGAACGGCTGCACGGGCATGGGGAACGGAATGCAGCGTGCGCTCGAGCTGCTGTGCCCGCCCAGCGGCAATTGTGCCGGATTCTCCGGGCCCGGCAATGCGCGCAAGGCGATCCTTCTCCTCACCGACGGCATCGAAAATGTCTCGCCGTGCCTTCAGCCTTCCGGCCCCAGCGGCGCCAGCTGCGGCAGCCAATGCTTCGGCCCGGCGTTCGACTATTCCCACCTCGAGTTCACGCAGCTCGTGGCCGTCGGCTTTGGAAATGCAGCGGCCCTCGATGGCCAGAAGCTCACGCTCCTGGCCGAGCGCCAGGGCGGCATCTACCTCCAGAATCCCGGCGGCACGGGCGACGATCTCAAGCACTTCTTCACGAAGGCATTCGGCCAGCTGACCGACGAGTTCACGCGCGTCGATCCCGTGGGCACGCTCGCGGCCGCGGAGCCGGCGACGGAGCCCGTCGAGTACCAGTCGTGCGGGGACTCCAAGCTCACCTTCGCGTCGGGCTGGCAGCAACCGGCCCTGCCCGGAGAGCTTCGCCTGCTGGTCAAGGACCCCAACGGCTCGCTCGTGCGCCGGACCGCCGGCGTCGAGGCCCGGCGTGACAAGACCTGGGACTTCGCCCGCATCAAGCTTCCGCAGGCGGGACCCGTTGCCGGACACTGGAGCGCGCAGATCGTTCGGCCGCATCGCGTGTACGTCAACGGCTTCACGCCGGACAGCTTCGCTGTACCCACTCACGGCGACGCTCTCGTGCGCGATGAGATCCACAGGCTTTGCCCCGACGGCTGCAAGAGCGTGTTGCAGTTCGAATTCGGGCGCCGCGGCCCGGCTTCGGCGTACGAACAAGCTGTCCGCGAAGAGGCCAAGGCAGGGTTGCTGGGCGGGGTGAAGTCGGTCACGGACCCGGTCCAATTCCGGGACCTGCTCGAGGCAGATCGTTGGGAACTCGTCGTGTACGCGTACATGGGACCGGATCGGGACCAGGCCTATGATGCCGTTCTCGCGCGCCACTTGTGCGAGAACCAGCGTGCAATCGTAACGGATGTTCGCGAGCGTTCCGGCGGTCCCGCGATACTGCGTTGCGCGGGTGCGCTTCGCGACGGCTCCTCGAATTGGACCTCCTTCGAGGGCGATGGGCGGCTCGCGAATGCCACTTTCGACCTGGTGAATCCCGGGCACGCCGTGTTCAGTTACGGCATACGTCCGACCTCCGCGCGAAGCCAGGTGCAGGCCTCCGTCGCCGCGGGCAAGTCTCCCGCGATCACGGCGATCGTCGTTCCGGGCAAGGACGCTCGCTGGTATCTGGACATCCTCGGGACGGGACTGTCCAAGATCGATCCGGTGAACCGCTTCGTCGACGTGCGCGCGGGAGACCAGTTGTTCGCCACCGCCCGGATGCTTCCGTCGTTCGTTCCCGCGGGCGGCTTCGATCAGGTCGATGCGCGCGTGGAGATCGAGTATCCGACGATCGGCATGGGCACGCTGCTTGCGAAGTACAAGAGAGACGGGCGCCAGGTTCGCGGGGAGCTTCTGAACCCCCGCATGGCCGCCGCAGCTGCCCTCACCCTGCCGACGGCCAAGGCAACATTTTCGATCTACGACGACGGCACTCACGGCGACCTGATCCCGAACAACGCCTACTGGACGGGAACGCTCAACGGCGTGGGCGCCACCGACGGGCCATACACGATGCGCTTCATCTTCGACCTCACGAAGAATGGCTGCACCACGCACCGGGAGCTCACGTCCTCGATGTACGTCGACGTGCGCCCCGATCCGAAGCACAGCGTCGTGAAGGCGTGGTCGCCCACCGTGACCGCTTCGGCAATCCGGACCTTCGTCGAGATCACGCCGAGCGACGCATTCGGCAACCTGCTCGGGCCCGGAAGGGCCGATGCGTTCTCATGCCAGCCGGCTGGCGCCTGCACCGTCGATTCGCAGTCAGTCGTGGATTTTGGCGACGGCCGCTACCGGTTGGCGATCGATTCCCCGCGAGCTGCGGGCCTGCGGCTCATGGTGGCCGGGGGCGCGTTCGATCTGGCTCTTCCGTGTCCCGAGTGCGCCCGCCTTGCCAGCGTGAAGATCGCCGCCCCGCGGTCGTTCGAGCACTCGACAACCGCCGGCGAAGTGCGCCTCGATAAACCGGCGCCCGACGGTGGCGCGCTCGTGTTTCTCGCCAGCTCGAACCCGATGGCGACAACGCTGCCGGCGAGCGTGCTGGTGCCGGGCGGTTCGTCGCAAGCCACCTTCGAAGTCAACGTCCATCACGCGCACGACGGGCCGGCCATCGCCACGATCACGGCGGCCTATGCGGGTGCGCAGGTGCAGGCGTCGGTGACGGTCGCACCCTCCGCCTGGAAAGCCGTCGTGGAGGCAGGGTCGTCGCGTCCCCCGACACAGCACCACCACTACCCACAAGAGCCGAATTCACCCAAGTAGGCGGCTCGCGGCGACAAAACTTCAAACCACCTCGATCGTTCCCGGATAGGCAGCCAGCCGCTCATCGCTCGTGATGAGCGCCATCGGCTCGACCAGCGCCTGGGCGACGAGCATTCGGTCGAACGGGTCGGCGTGCAGCGGTGGAAGATCAGCCACGGCGACCGCGTGTTGCGCCGAAATGGGAAGCTCCGCGAATCCGTTCTCCTCGAGGGTCGCGTGGATGGCGGCTGCGTCAGCGGTGAAATCCTTGTGCCCCCGCGCTGCCTTGATGGCGATCTCCCAGAGGGTTGCCGGGCTGTAGAAGAACTGGTGGCGCCCATCCCGGAACAGGCGGCCAACGCGTGCGGGGAGCTTCCTGGATCCGTAGACGTTCCAAAGCAGCAACTGGGTGTCAACCAGGAAGCGGCTCACTTCCGTCGCCGCGCCGGGACTGCGGGCATCGCCCCGAACAGGGCTGCGATCTCCTGCTCGAACATCGTGTTGAAGTCGTCCGGAACCGGCGCGGCAGGCTTGAGGCCGCCCACCTTCACGGGCTTGCGGGCGCCTTCGAGCGGCACGAGGCGCGCGGCGGGACGTCCCGCCTTCGCAATGACGATCTCTTCCCCCGCCTGCACTCGCTCGACCAGGCGGGAGAGGTGTGTCTTGGCTTCGTGGATGTTGACGGATTTCATGGACTAAACTAAGTCTAGTCCAGTCACACGCTTGCCGCAAGGGCGGCGAGGAGTCCGGGACGTTGTTTCCTTGGTGCACAATATCCTCATGGAAGAGGAGCGAGCTTAAAGATGAAGAAATTCAGCAAGGACCCGGAGGTCATCAAGAAGCTCTCCCGCGAGCAGTATCGCGTGACCCAGCAGAGCGGCACCGAGGCGCCCGGCACCGGCGAATACCTGAAGAACAAGGAGCCGGGCATCTACGTCGACATCGTGTCGGGCGAGCCGCTCTTCGCATCGTCGGACAAGTTCGAATCCGGCTGCGGCTGGCCGAGCTTCACCAAGCCCATCGAGTCGGCCAACGTGAACGAGCTGCGGGATAACACGCACGGCATGGTGCGCATCGAGGTGCGCTCGACGCATGGCGACAGCCACCTCGGCCACGTCTTCGACGATGGGCCCGAAGACCGGGGCGGGCTGCGCTATTGCATCAACTCGGCATCGCTGCGCTTCATCCACCGCGACGACATGGTGACGGAAGGCTACGGCGACTATCTCGACCAGGTGGAGGACATCCGCTAGGACAGCGCGCCGGGATCCTACGAGCGATATACCGCCCAGATCTGCACCGAATTCCAAACCCCGTGCACGGCGATGAGGGGCCAGAGGTTGCGTCCCGCGGCGAGGTAGAAGGCTCCATTGGCTAGGGCGAAGAGAGCTGCGAAGAGGAACGCGAATCCTCCGGCGTAGAGATGCAGCATGCCGAAGAGGACGGCCTGGGCCACCACGGCTGCCACGAGCGCTGTCTTCGTCCCGCCCAGCAGGCCCGCGATGCGGTTGAGCAGGAAGCCGCGAAACAGCAGCTCCTCGATGAATCCGCCCACGATCCAGCCGATCGCAAGCCAGGTGAGGAAGCCCGCGAGGTCGCCGCGGATATAGGCCATGAAGGACGGCTGCTGGACCGGCGCAATCCACTGCGCGAGAAGCGGCACGACCCACTCGGATAGCGCCATGTTCGCGAGGTACAGGGCCACGGCAACGGCGGCCGCGACCCACAGCTTCGGCGGCCGGCGCAATCCGAGGCCCGCCCAACCCTCGCCATGCCAGCGCAGCACCGCCCACGCCGCGAAGAAGCCCAGGATCGGCCGCAGGATCATGGGCGCGTTGTCCGGCACGCCGAGCGCGGGGTAGATGAGCCACTTGGTGAGCTGCCATGCGCAGCCGATCGCCGCGAGGACGATGGCGAGGTCGACGGCAGGAACTTCGGGGCGTTGTTTCATGGTGGCGGAAGCTACCGGGACTATACGTACAAAACAAAAGGCCGGCGGGTTAGGCCGGCCTTCTGAGTCCCTACGCGGTTGCGGTAGGGCGGACTTGCCGCTCAGGCGATCGTTGCCCTCGCTGCGTGATCCATCACCACCGCAACGGCGAAATTCAGGGGCTTTTTCACGATCACCTCCTTTCATGCTGGTTGACGACAAGGACTATATTATCAAGCCTGCTGCTCTTTGTGGCCGAGGCAACGATGCCCCCAGATACCCCCGCTCCCGTCTCTCCCGCCGACCACATCGCCGGTCCGCACGACGCGCGCATCACGCTGATCGAGTTCGGCGACTTCGAGTGTCCCAACTGCCGGCAGGCGGCGCCGGTGGTGAAGCTGCTGGTCGCGCGGTTTTCCGCCGAGCTGCGTTTTATCTGGCGTGAATATCCGCTGGAGGAGGTGCATCCGCACGCGCTCGGCGCGGCCCTCGCGGCGGAGGCTGCGGGCGGGCAGGGCAAGTTCTGGCCGATGCACGACCGGCTGCTCGCCCACCAGGACCACCTGCGTCCGAAGCAGCTCCGCGCCTATGCCGAGCAGCTCGAGCTGGACCTCGTGCGCTACGACGCGGAGATCGGCGACGACGTCTACCTGCAGCGCATCCGCGAGCACCAGGAGGACGGCCATCGGGCCGGGGTGCGCGGCACGCCCGGCTTCTTCCTCAACGGTCATTTCGTGGACGCTTCGTTCGGCATCGAGCATCTCGTGGAGGCGGTCGATCGCGTCGCGCGGTGAGGGCCGTGGGGTCCGATGTGTCACCATACCCGCCGTTTCAGCCAATCACGGAGTTCCAATGAGCACGATTCACGACGCCAGCGTTGCGACCATCACCCGCGCCCTCACCAACCTCATCCACGTGCTCGAGAAAGGCGCGGCGCACGCGGAAGCGAAGAAGATCGAGCCGTCGATATTGATCCAGAGCCGCCTCTTCCCAGACATGTTCACGCTCGCGAAGCAGGTGCAGATCGCCACCGATGTCGCGAAGATCGGCACCGCGCGCCTGGCCCAGGTGGAGCCGCCGAAGTACGAGGACAACGAGGCGAGCTTTCCCGAGCTGATCGAGCGCGTGAAGAAGACCATTGCCTTCCTCGGTACCCTCAAGGCCGCGCAGTTCGACGATGGCAGCCGCATGGTGACCTTCCCCACGCAGACCGAGCCCAAGACCTGGGCCGGGTCGCGCTACCTCTTCCAGCGCGTGCTGCCGAACGTCTTCTTCCACTGCACCACGACGTACAACCTCCTGCGCCACAACGGCGTCGAGATCGGCAAGGCGGATTTCCTGGGACCGCTGGATAGCTGATCCTCGACCGGCCGCGGTCAGGCTGGGGTGATCGTTTCCGCAGGCGCCTGCGTATGCCGCATCACCGCGCCGACGATCATTCCCATGCCCACGGCCAGCGCCGCGAGCTTGAGCGCCCCACCCACGTAGGGCATGCGCCCCAGGATCGCCATGACGAGCATCGCGAGCATCGCGGCCCCGACGCGCCACGCGGTGAGCGCTGCCGTCTCGGCATGGAAGCGGTCGAGGATGAGGCCGCCCAGCACCACGGCGAGCCAGACGTAGCCGACCAGCAGCAGCACGCCGTAGAGCACCAGCGCGAGGATGCCGATCGGGATGCCAATGATGGTGACCATCAGCAGGATCGCGGCGAGGGGAATGGCGCTCAACGCGAGGAAGCCCAGCAGGGCGGTGAGCCAGGGCCGCTCGCGCAGCTCCAGGGCGAGGCGCTGCGAGGGTCCGGGCAAGGCGCCGGCGATGAGGGCGGCGAGCACGAGGAGTGCGGCCGTCCAGGCCCACCCGCGCGTGAATCGGTTCATCGGTGTCGATTCGTAGTGGTGCCCGCGGCGCACGTGCTCGACGCCACCGGCCACCTGGGCGGCGGGGCTTTGATGCAGCTCGCCGCCGCGGAATACCAGCTTTCCCGCGATGCGCGCGTCGGGGCCGAGGCTCAGCGTTCCGCCTGCGATGGACGCATCTCCCGTCACCGGGCCGTCGATGGTGATCTGGCCGCCGGCCGCGCGGAGGTTGCCGTGAATCGGACCCTGCACGGTGATGTGGCCGCCGGCAAGCGAGGCCGATCCCTCGATTGCCGCGCCGGAACCCACTTCGATCTGGCCGCCGGCGGCCCTGAGGTCGCCGGCCACGGGCGCATCCACGGCCACGCGTCCGCCGAACGCGGTGAGCGAGCCGCCCGTCGCATCGGAAACGTCGACGTCGCCTCCGATGCGGATCAGGTCATTGGCCGAGGCTTCCCCGGCTCCTGCGCCGGCGGCGACCGCCAGGCAGAACAGCAAGTGCGCGACGGGCCGGATCATGGGGGCTCCCTGGCTGGTAGCGTCGTTGCGATGGGGCCACTCTAGCAGGGCGCCCCGGGGGAGCCACCGGAAAGCGACGAAATGCAGGAAATCCGGGGTGAAACGCTTCAGCCGTGGTCCGGGATCTCGGGCTCCACCAGCAGCTTCAGCAGCTCCAGCGACTCCCCCCAGCCCAGGTAGCAGGCCTCGGCGGGGATCGCGTCCGGCACGCCTTCCTGCGTGATGTTGAGCTCGGTCCCCACCATCACCTTCTTCATCTCGACGGTCACCGTCATCGTGCCGGGCGGGCCGCCGTCGAAGGCGTCGGTGTGGCGGATGCGCTTGCCCGGGACGAGTTCCTGCCACTCGCCGCCGAACGAGTGGCTGGAGCCGGTCGAGAAGTTGGTGAACGACATCTTGTAGCGGCCGCCCACGCGCGCATCCATCGAGTGGACCTTGCCCGTGAAACCGTGCGGGGGCAACCATTTGACCAGCGCCTCCGGGTCGAGGAACGCCTTGTAGAGGCGCTCGGGCGTGGTCTTGAAGACGCGGTGCAGGCGGATGGTGCTGGGCATGGCTTGAAATCAGGCGAAGGCGCGTGCGCTCGAAACGGACTCGGCGGTCAGGGCGACGATGGCGACGAAGAGGCTCACGGTGACGAAGGCGAAGAAGAGGGTGACCATTTGTAGCTCCTTTGTTGGGTTGCGTTGTTGCGATGGAGCCACTCTAGGGATGCCACCCTCCCGCCGCGAGCGGAAAGCGACGAAATGCAGGAAATCGGGCGTGGAATGCCGCCGGCGGTGGGGAACGCGGCTACGATTTCGCTCGGGACGGGATCGATCGGCCTTCCAGCGTGAGCCAGGCACAGGCGGCGGATAGCAGCGCGAGCCCGGCCCCGAGCGCCATCAGGAGCCGGAAGCCGCCGACGAACGATTCCCCCACTTCCTGCGTCAGCGCCCGGCGCTGCGTGGCATCCGCCTCGCGCGGCAACTCGATGGCGGCGAGCCTCGATTCCTGGCCGCGGACCTCATCGCGAATCGCGGACGGAATGTTCGCGGCCTTCATGCGCTGCTCGAGGTCCGAGCCGAACACATGCGCCATCAGCAGCCCGAACACCGCGACCGCGAGCAGTCCCGCCGTTTCGGAGACCGCGTTGTTCACGCCCGATGCGACGCCGGAGTGCTCGCGGCCGACGGAGCCCATGACCGTGGTGGTGAGCGGTGCCACGGTGACGGACATGCCGAGTCCCAGCGCCACGAATGCCGGGAAGAATCCGGTCCAGTAGCCCGCGCCGGTGCCCGGCACGAGGAAGAGGGCGAATCCAGCCGCGGCGATCAGGGGCCCGATGATGAGCAGGGGCTTCGCGCCGATGCGTCCGCAGAGAGCGCCGGCCCAACGCGAGAGCAGGAACAGCAGCAGCGCGGTCGGGATCATCGCGGCACCCGCCTCGGTGGCGCTGAAACCCTGCAGCTGGATCAGGTTCATCGGCACGAAGAAGAGGCATCCCGCGAGCGCCGCGTAGAGGAAGAGCGTGATCAGGTTCGCGCCGCAGAAGGCGCCCGAGCGGAAGAGCGAGAGCGGCATCATCGGCGCGGCGCTGCGCCATTCCACCACGACGAAGCCGGCGAGCAGCACCACCCCGGCGCAGAGCGCGGCCACGATGCGCAGATGCGCGAAGCCCAGCGTCGACGACTCAATGAGCCCGTAGACGAGCGCGCCGAGCCCGGCCGTCGCGAGCGCCGCGCCGGCGTAGTCCAGCTTGCGTTTCGTGCCCTCGCGCGTCTCGGGGATGTGGCGCCAGGCGAGGTACAGCACGATGGCGGCGAACGGTGCGTTGATGAAGAAGATCGCGCGCCACGAGGCGTGGTCGATGAAGGCGCCCCCGACCAGCGGGCCGATGACCATCGTGATCGAGGTGAACGCGGACCAGGTGCCGATCGCCTTGCCCCGCTCGGCGTCCGGAAACGTAGCGCTGATGATGGCGAGGCCGCCGGGCACCATGAGCGCGGCCCCGATGCCCTGCAGCCCGCGAAACGCGATGAGCGCCTGCATGTTCGGCGCGAGCCCGCACGCAATCGAGCCGGCTGTGAACACCACCACGCCGATCACGTAGATGCGCTTGCGCCCGAGGCGGTCGCCCAGGGCGCCCCCCGTGAGCATGAGCGCCGCGAGGAAGAGGGTGTAGGCCTCTACGACCCATTGCACGTCGGCGATCGTGGCGCCCATCGTGGCCTGCAGCGCCGGCAGCGCGATGTTCACGACGGTGCCGTCGATGAACGCCATGCTCGAACCGAGGATGGTCGCCGCGAGGATCCAGCGGCGCTGCTTGGGCGAGCTCGCGGCTGTGTTCACAGCGAGTAATGGGAACACAATAGCCGCATGGACCGCAACGTCGCCGTGATCGTGGGAGCGGGGCCCGGACTGGGATGGGCCCTGGTGAAGCGCTTCGCGCGCGAGGGCTTCGCGGCGGTGGCGTGCGCGCGCGAACCAGGCAAGCTCGACGCGCTGGCGCGCGCCGAGGGCATCGAGCCGCACTACGAGGCGTGCGATGCGGCGAATGCGGCCGACGTGAAGCGCGTGTTCGCCACCGTCGAGCGCGACCTGGGAGCGCCCAGCGTCGTGGTCTATAACGCCGGCGCCTACTCGCGCGGCGGCATCCTCGACATCGCGCCCGAGGACTTCGAGCGCTGCTGGCGCATCGGCTGCCTTGGCGGATTCCTGGTGGGCCAGGCCGCCGCGCGCCTGATGGTCACGCGCGGCTCGGGCACCATCCTCTTCACGGGCGCGACCGCGTCGCTGCGCGGCGGCGCGGGGTTCGCCAACCTCGCGGTGCCGAAGTTCGGGCTACGAGCGCTTGCACAGTCGATGGCGCGCGAGCTGGACCCGAAGGGCGTGCATGTCGCGCACGTGATCATCGACGGGCAGATCGAGTCGGAGGGCCACGCTGGCCTGCTGGCCCAACGCGGGCCGGACTCGCTGTTGCCACCCGATGCGATCGCGGAGACCTACTACCAGCTGCATCGCCAGCCGCGAGGCGCGTGGTCTCATGAAGTCGACCTGCGCCCCTGGACGGAGAAGTTCTAGGCGTTCCGGCCCACGGGCTTGCCGGCCTTGACCTTGGGCTTGCGCAGGGCGCGAACGATGGGCGTGGGGATCGAGCGCTTGTACTTCGCCGTGAGCGCTTCCTTGCTCGCCTCCATCCTCCCGCGCAGCGCCGCGAGGTCCACCTTCGACTGGCGCGCCTGCGTGAAGAGGCCGCCGCGCTGCTCCTCCTCCTTCACGTGGTGCTTGATGAGCTCCGAGAGCACCGTCACCTTCGCGTCGTAGAACTCGGAGTTGATCCGGTTGGCGAGGACGTCGGCGACGATCATCTTGGCCGTGTCGTGCTCCACGTGGGCTTCGTCGAGGATGGCGTCCTCCACCTTGCCGCGCATCGCGGGATAGAAGATCGTCTCCTCGATGGTGGTGTGCACGGAGAGCTCGAGGCAGATCTCGTGTGCGAGCTTGCCTTTGCGCGCGCCGCCCGCCTTCTTGAACTGCTTGAAGAGGCCGGCGACCTTGCGGTGGTCGCCGACGAGGAGCGCGATTGCGTCGGGGGTCTTGCCGGAGCGGGCCATGGTCGCCACGATGTCGAAGGGAGAATCACATGGACCGCCCCGCGGGCGAGGGTTCAAAACCGGCGGTGCGGAGGGCTAGAATGTCCGCGCGATGAAGTCCCTCGGTTCCAGGCCGAAAGGCGAACGGCTCGAACGGATGCGGGCGTCGCCGCGCTGGGCTGGCGATGGGTTCCGCAACGTGCATCCAGTGCTGCCGGGCCTGCGCGATCCGGACGTCGCCCATGCCGAGCGTCAAGGATTTCTTCTGCGGGCGCGAGCGGCGC
Source organism: uncultured beta proteobacterium (assembly GCA_963827425.1). GTDB lineage: Bacteria > Pseudomonadota > Gammaproteobacteria > Burkholderiales > Usitatibacteraceae > Usitatibacter. The sequence continues at coordinate 498,189 of CAWHAQ010000005.1, forward strand.
TGCCCAAGGCGCCGTTGCCCTCCTTGAATCCCCTCGAGGTGTGGCGGCGCACGCCCGCAAAGCGGCCTGCGTGCGACGTGGCTCGGCCATTCGACGGTGCTGATCGAGATCGACGGCGTGCGGGTGCTGACCGATCCGGTGTGGGGGTTGCGTGCTTCGCCGTCGCACTTGCCGGCCCGAAGCGGTTCCAGCCGGTTCCGGTCGCGCTGCGCGAGATGCCGCCGGTGGACGCGGTGATCGTCTCGCACGACCACTATGATCACCTCGACTATCCGACCATCCGGGCGCTGGCGAAGACGCGACGTGCCGTTCGTGACCTCGCTCGGCGTGGGCGCTCATCTCGAAGCGTGGGGCGTGCGGCCGGAGCGGATCACCGAGCTCGACTGGTGGGAGTCGCACGTAGTGCCGGGTGCGGCGTGCAGGTGATGGCCGCGCCTTCGCAGCATTTTTCCGGGCGCACGTTCGGACGCGCAACGCAACGCTCTGGTCGTCGCTCGTGCTGCGCTCCGAGAAGCATCGCGTCTTCTTCAGCGGCGACACGGGCCTCACCACCGAGTACGGGGCTATTCGCGCGCGCCTCGGGCCTTTCGACCTCGTGATGCTCGAGATCGGCGCATTCCATCCCGCGTGGGGCGACATGCACTTCGGCCCCGGCGAACGCGCTGAAGGCCCATGCGCTACTCGGCGGCGGCGCATTCCTGCCGATTCACTGGGGCACGTTCAGCCTCGCGATGCACGCGTGGGACCAGCCGCCCGAAGTGCTGCTCGAAATCGGGATCGAAGGGCAACGTGCCGCTCGTGATGCCCCGGCTGGGCGAGCCGGTGGAGCCGACGCTCGCCGCTGTCCGCGTGGATCCCTGGTGGCGGGTGCTGGAAGGGCCGGCGCGCCCGGCGCGCGAGGTGGCTTCCGAGGGCAAGCTACCCTCGGTCGTACCGTATCCCCTCGATTGAAAGGCCTGATCCGGCAGTCGAAAAACGCAATTTGTCGAAATCCCCCGTCCCCAACCGACCCTTGGTTGTAGCACCCCACCAACCAACGGAGATCCCCATGAGCGAATACGTCCTGTTGTATCGAGCCACCCCCGAGGCGCGCGACGCGGCCATGACCGGCGAGCGGCAGAAGCAGTCGATGGCTCGCTGGCAGGCCTGGATGAAGGATCTGGCCGACAAGGGCCAGCTCAAGAACCGCGGCCTGCCGCTGGAGCGCCCCGGCCGGGTGGTGCGGGGAAAGAAGAAGATGGTGACCGACGGGCCGTTCGCCGAATCGAAGGAAGTGATCGGCGGCTTCTCGATCGTCGAGGCGAAGGACATCGACGAGGCGGCGCGCATCGCCGAGGGTTGCCCCATCCTCGACGGCGAAGGCTCCGTCGAGGTTCGGCCGGTGATGGACTATCCGGGCTAGAAGTAGCGCGTCGCCTTGAAGAGCACGCTCGCCGCCCGCGGCAGGCTGCCGAAGTTCGACCGCCTGCCGCCGGTGGTCCCGCCCGCGGCGAAGCTCCTCAAGGATGGCGACGTGGCCGCGATGGTCGCGCACTACCAGGGCCTGCTCTGGGGCGATGTCTACGTGTGGCTGCTGCTGGGCATCGAGAAAGCGCCGGGCCCGAAGGAGATGGAGCGCCGTGCCGCCGAGGCGCCCGACCTGTTCCTGGCCATGTTCAAGCGCTGACCCTCACCCCAACCCTCTCCGAGGGGAGAGGGGGTTAGTGGTGCCGCTTGTGCGCGGCCTTGTGCGATTCCTTGTGCACCGGGCGCTGCGCTTCGGCGATCTCGTCGCCGCTTTGCCCCGCGAGCTTCGGGGTGACGTTGTCGTCGATCCACTTCTGGTCCCACCACTCCACCGGCAGCACGGCCACACCGTCGAGGTAGACGCCGAAGTGCAGGTGGTCGCCGCCCGCGAAGCCGGTCTCGCCGGTCTTGCCGATGATCTGGCGCTTGGCGATCGCGTCTCCTGGCTTCACGTCGACCTGGCTGCAGTGGCCGTAGAGCGTGTAGAGCCCGAGGCCGTGGTCGATGATGATCGCGTTGCCGTAGAGGCCGAGATCACCGGTGAACGCGACCACGCCGCTGTTGGCGGCCTCGATCGGGTAGTGCTTCGTCACCGAGAGGTCGTAGCCCAGGTGGAAAGCCGTGTCGATCGGCTCGCCGTTGTAGGTGTACGTGCGTGCGTCGGCAAAGTTGGCCTCCACCTTCGAGTTGCTGAGCTGCGCGAAGGCGTCCTGCCAGAGGATCTTCGGCGTGGTCTTGGTGGTGACCTCGGTGATCTTGTCCTCGTTGTCCTTGCGCACGCCCTTGTCCACGGCGACGAACACGTCCTTCACCGAGCCGCTGCGCTTGGAGACGTCCTTCAGCAGCGGCACCACCTTGTTCTGGAAGAAGTTGTCCGAGACGGCGATGGTGCTCTTCTTGTACTTCACGTTCTTGAGCTCGTAGGAGAGGCGCATCTCGGCCGCGTTGCCCGCCTTGTCGGTGGCCACGATGGCGGCGCGCTCGGTGGGCGGCACGTCGTAGGCGTGCGAGAAGAGGGCGAAGTAGTAGTCGGGATGCCCCTTCACGACGCCGGTGAAGCCCGGGAAGAAGTGGGCGCCGATCTTGACGCCCGTGGTGGCGGTATCGGGCGAGGATTTGTAGACGATCGCGCCCACGCCGCCGAAGTTGATGTAGCGGTCGTCGGCCACCAGCTCGACGTCGGCGGCGTGATGTCCACCGTGAGCTTCTTCTCGAGCGTGGCCGCGTTGCCCGCGCCCCAGTGCCGAGCGAGGCGTCGCTGGCGGTGACCTTCAGCGTCGCCGGGCCTTCCTTGATGCCGGGCACCTTCGCGAGCGCCACGGCGATCTTCTTGCCGGGCACGGGCCTAGCGTACTGCTCGGAGGCGAGCGTGTGCTCGGCGCCGCCCTGGGAGATGGTTGCCGTCACGGACTTCAGGCCCGCGCCGGCATCGGCGACGTCGACCTCGAAGGGCGCCGTGCCGATCACGTCGGCCTGCGTGGAGACCGTGATCTGCGGCGGCTCCGATTCGAGGCGCTGGCGGAAGTGCCAGGCGCCGGCGGCGAGCGCGGCGATGATGGCGACGAGGACCAAGAGGGCGACGACTGCGGCGCGGCCGCGCTGGGAATTGCGGGATTCGAGGGTGGTCATCTTGCGAGAGAAGGGAGGAATGGCGCCGTCCGCGGGGGCGGGCTGGACGACACCGTAATTCTACCCGTCGCGGGACCTTTCACGGACCATAATGTCGCTGATGAGCACGATCCTTCGCCTGGCCATGCCCTGCACGCTGCTGCTTGCCGCCTGCGCGGCGCAAACCGTGCCGCCGCCGTCGGCGAGCCGGCCGCCTGAACCTCCGGCAAAGGTTGCTGAGGCCCCCGCCAAGCCGGCGCCCCCGGCTGCCAAGTCGGTGCCCGCACCCGCGCCCGCACCCGCACCCGCACCCGTGAAGCCCGCTCCGTCCAACCAGGCACTCGCACCTGCACCCGTGAAGCCCGCGCCGGCCAAGCAGCCACCCGCGCCCGCCAAGCCGGCGCCCGCGCCGCTCGACCTCACGTCCCTCGAGCAGCGGCTCAAGGACACGGGCTCCATCGGGGTGCTCACCAAGCTCTCGCTCAAGAACCAGGTCGACGATCTCGTCGGAAGGTTCCGCGCCTATCACCACGGCGAACGGCCGCCCACGCTCGCCGACCTGCGCCCCGCGTTCGACCTGCTGCTCATGAAGGTACTCGCGCTGCTGCAGGACCACGACCCGTCGCTCGCGCACGACATCAATGCCTCGCGCGATGCGATCTGGGGCGTGCTCACCGACCCGCGCAAGCTCGCCGAATTAAGCTAGGAGAAGCCATGCCTCGAGCCATCGTCGTCCTCGCCATCGCGTGCCTCGGCGCGTCGATCGCGGCCGCGGCGGACGACCCCAAGCAGCGCCAGGACCTCACCGCCGTGATCGCGCTCCAGGGCAAGCCCTGCGGCGAGGTGGTGAGCTATACCGTGCAGGCAGACAACGATTTCGTCGCCACGTGCAAGGACGGCAACGTTTACCACGTGCACGTGAAAGACGGGCGCGTCGTGGTCAGAAGAAGTAGCCGATCGCACCCGCGGCGGCAGTCAGGCGCGCCGCGGTCGTGAAACTCCCTGCCTAGTGACTTGGCGCCGCAGGCTTGAGATCCGTCGCCGGCTTGCTCCCCGAATTGGCCGGCGGCGGTGTGCCCTTGCATGCGATGGGGTTCGAGATCAGCGTCGGGTAGTCGTATGCCGCGCCGGTGCCGATATCCACGCCCGCGCCGATCACGCCACCAAAGATGATGTTGCCGAAGGCCATTCCCTTGGTCGTGCTCGCGACGGCGTTTGTCGCGCTCGGGAATCCATCCTTCGCGCAGGTGATCGTGAGGTCGCCGTATGCGCGATGCACGGTGACCGACCCGGGTGATTTCACGTACCACGTTCCCTTGCTGTTCGTGAGGGAGCAGGTCGCGCCCTCGCATTCGGGGGTCTCGATGCTGACGGATTGGTTGTGCCCGGTCACGATGGAAGCGCAACCGGGAAGGACGAGTACGAGGAAGGATGCGGCCAGAAGCAGTCGTTGTGTGCGCATGTTGTCCCTGTTGTTTGTTGTGACGACTTTGCGCACCCTGAAATGGCATCAACTGTTCCATTCCTTGATATAGATCAATCCGGAATAGCAGTAATGCAGTAAATCGGCTATCATGGGAGCGATGAAATCGACCCTGACGCTCGATCAGCCGCGGTGTCGTCACGCTCCCGGCAAAGATGCGGCAAGCACTCGGCCTGAAGCAGGACGACGTGCTCATCGCCGAGACCACGTCGGAGGGCATCCTGTTACGCCCGGCGCTGACCGTTCCCATCGAGATCTATTCCCCCGGCCGTATCCGCGAGTTCGACGAGGCGGAGGCGGACCTGGCGAAGGTCCTCGTGAAGAAGAAGGGCCGGCGCCGCGCTGAGAATCGCGCATGCGGCTGTTCCTCGACGCCAACGTCCTGTTCTCGGCCGCGAAGAGCGACGGGCCGATGCGCGAGCTGCTGACGCGTCTCGCGCGCGCGGGCCACGAGCTGTGCGCCGACGAATATGTGCTGGAGGAGGCGCGCCGCAACCTGGCGCTTAAATATGCCTTCCGCGGCGCCGGCGTTGGAAACGCTGATGGAACTGGTGGCGATGCAAGCCGGCGCGGTGAAGATCCGGCCTCACTCGCCATTGCCGTTACCTGCGAAAGACCAGCCCGTCATGGAAGCGGCCATCCGTCACGGATGCCGGATCCTGGTGACAGGGGACAAGGCCCACTTCGGGCCGCTTTTCGGAACGTCCGTCGAGGGCGTCGAGGTGCTCTCCCCGGCCCAGGTCGCGGGCAAGCTCCTGTCTCGCTAGTGCACGACTCTCGCCGCGAGCGCCTTCGTCTCGCGCGCGGTGGGCGAGCGCAGGTGCGGCTGCAGCGCGCGGCGCAGCGACCGGCGCGCGAGCAGGGTCTTCAGCTCCTCGTCGCCCAGCTTCGTGGCGGCGAGCCGGCGCACCACGCCGCCCTCGAGTGCGGCGACCGGCAGGCCGTCCTCCAGCAGCAGGCGGTTGGTGTGGATCGCGGGCACGCGCGCCTCGGGCGTGAGGATGCCCACGAGGTTGAGCGGATCCGCGGCCGAGAGCACGATCACCTCGCCGATCTTCTCGGATTTGCGCACCGCGCGCAGCCGCCCCGCCGCATCGGGTGCGGCGAACTGCTCGCCGCCGAAGCCCGCGACGAAGCGGCCGCCGCGGATCTCGCCGCGCGCCTCCAGCCTGCGATAGCGCGCACCAGGTCGCGCCACGGCGGGAGGTTCGTCTCGCGTGCCAGCAGCGTCGGAAGACGACGCCGTAGCGTTTGAGGAGGGTGCGGGCGATGGGTTCGAAGTCGGGTGAACCCTCTCCCCGGCCCTCTCCCAGGGGAGAGGGAGAGGCAAGCAGCGACCAGCGGCCCGCCGCTTCGACCAGGGCGCGGCGCTTGTCCTGGCGCGCGAGGAGCGCGCGCAGTCCCGCGAAGCTGTCGGCGGTGGCGAGGCCGGCGCCGGTGAGCTCGGCAAGCGCCCGCTCGACGAGAGCCGGGAGGAGGCCGGAGGTGGCCACGATCTCGTGGAAGAACGATGCGCCGCGCTTTTCGAGCACGTCGCGAACGGCGAGCGCTCGGAGCTCGACGTGGAAATATCGGACCCTCTCCCCGGCCCTCTCCCAGGGGAGAGGGAGGCACTGCCGCGAAGCAACAACGCTATCGGTGTGGTGCTTGAGCGGCGCCCTGCTGCCGGGCGTGAGGCGTCCCCACGTGACGCGGCCGCTGTAGCAGAGGCGGTCGATCAGCTCGCCGCCGTAGTCGGAAACACGCGCTGGCAGCACGTCGTGCTCCCAGGCCGTGGCGGCGAGCTCGAAGCCCTCGAGCTGCTCCACCACCACCGCGAGCCCTTCGGCGCCGTGCACGGCGTCCTCTGCCGCCGCGTGCTGCCAGTGCGCGAGGAAACGCAGGAAGTCGGCCGCGGCGACCGGCTCGATCTCGGCGCGCAGGCGGGAGAGCGTGTAGCGATGGATGCGGGCAAGCAGCCGCCGGTCGCACCATTCGACGTCGGGCGTGCCGGGCGTGAAGCGTCCGCGCAGGATGCGTCCCTGGCCTTCGAGCGCGAGCGGAGCATGCCCGCGTCGGGCACGTCGAGCTGCGTCTCGCGCACGGGTCCCAGCACCTCGAGGCGGCTCGCGAGCAGGTCGACCGGGCCGTCGTCCTTGCGCTCGAGCGCCAGCCAGCGCCCGCCCTGCTTCACCGCGCGCGGCCCGAGCTGCTCGATCAGCTTGTCCCATCCCGCGGCGAGCTCCGCATCGCGGATGTAGCCCGCGACCATCAGCGCGTCGTGCATCTCGTCGGCGCGTGCGGCGATGGGCCACGCCTCCTGCGCGCACGCGCTCGATGGCGGCGGGGTCGAGCGCGCCAGGTCGTCGGCGCTGCGCGACCGGTGGCGCGGCGCGTGTGGACGGCGCGCGTGCGGCGCTCCTCGAGCGGCGCGTCGTCGAGGAAGGTGTAGACGGCGGCGTTGAGCAGCTCGTGCGCGAGCACCGAGGGCTCGGCAGTGTCGCGCGCGACCGTGCGCGATCTCGCCCGCGTCGAGCGCGCGCGCAGCTGGCGCTCGAGCCCGTCGCGTCCATCGCCTCCTCGAGGCAGTCGCGCATGGTCTCGGTCACCAGCGGGTGATCGGGCACCTCGCGCGCGCCCGCAGGTTGTCCTGGCAGGCGGCTGCGTCGGGGAACACGGCCGCCAGCAGGTCCGCGGCGCGCATGCGCTGCAGCTGCGGCGGCACGCGCGTGCCGCCGCGAAGCGCAGGACGGCGAGCGAGCGCGTGGCGTTCCAGCGCCAGCGCGTCTCGAACATCGGGCGATCGAGCGAGCGCCTGCATGAGCGTCTCGCGACCGTGGTCGGGGCGAGGAAGCCGAAGACGGCGTCGAGCGGGAAGCTGTGCGCGCTGCCCGAGCGAGAGGACAGTGCCGTCGTCGGTCGCCGCGGCCTGCAGCTCGAAGTCGAAGCCCCGGCAGAACTTCTTGCGCAGCGCGAGGCCCCACGCGCGGTTGATGCGGCCGCCGAACGGCGCGTGGATCACGAGCTGCATGCCGCCGGCCTCGTCGAAGAAGCGCTCGAGCGACGATGCGTGTCCTGCGCGGCAGCGCGCCGAGCGCGCGCGCGCCTCGCCGAGGTAGGCGCGAGCTGCGCGCGGCCGCGCGGCGAGCGAGTTGCCGTCGTCGGCCTGCGAGGCAGGCTCGAGCTCGCGTCCGCGCGTCCGTCCGCCGGGCAGCCGCGCATCGAGCTCGTCGCGCAGCGCGCGCACCTCGCGCGAGAGCTCGTCGTGCGCGCCGGCGCCTCGCCGAACCAGAACGGGATCGTCGGCGGCTGCGCCCTGCGCGTCCTCGACGCGCACCACGCCGCCTCGACTTGCGGATGCGCCACGACGTGGTGCCGAGCTGGAAGATGTCGCCCGGCAGCGACTCGATCGCGAAGTCCTCGTCGAGCGTGCCGACCGACGTGTCGTCGGGCTCGAGCGACCACGTGTAGTCGTTGTTCTCGGGGATCGCGCCGCCCGACGTGATGCGCGGCCAGCCGCGCGCCGCGCGCGCGCGCGCAGCATCCGGTTGACGCGATCGCGGTGGATAGCGCGCGCGCGCCGGCCGCGGCGCGTGGCGAAGCCCTCGCGCGAGCATCGCGCACGACGTCGTCGAACTCGCGCGCGTCGAGCGTCGCGTAGGGCGGCGCCGCGGACGAGCTCGAACAGCTCGTCCTCGCCCATTCTCCTCGGCGGCGACCTCGCGACGATCTGCTGCGCGAGGATGTCGAGCGGCGCCGGGACCGCGATCGCGGTCGAGCTGCCGCGCGCACGCGCGCGCACCAGCGCCGCGCACTCGACCAGCTCGTCGCGCGTCAGCGCGAAGATGCGGCCCTTGGGCGTGCCGCCGAGCGTGTGGCCCGAGCGGCCGACGCGCTGCAGCAAGGTCGCGATCGGCGCGGCGAGCCGAGCTGGCAGACGAGATCGACGTCGCCGATGTCGATGCCGAGCTCGAGCGACGCGGTCGCGACCAGCACCTTGAGCTGGCCGTCGCTTGAGCTGCTGCTCGGCGCCGAGCCGCGCTGCCTTCGACAGGCGCCGTGATGCGCGGCGACCGCGCTCCTCGCCGAGGCGCTCTCGAGAGCTGGTGCGCGACGCGCTCGACCAGCCGCCGCGTGTTGACGAACACGAGCGTCGTGCGGTGCTGCCGACGAGCTCGCGCGAGCCGCTCGTAGACCCTCCCACAGCTCGTGCGACACCACCGCCCGAGCGGCGAGCCCGGCACCTCGATCGCGAGGTCGAGCGCGCGCTTGTGCCCGGCGTCGACGATGCGCGCACGGCGCCGTCGCCGGTGCCGACCAGGAAGCGCGCGACCTCCTCGATCGGCCGCTGCGTCGCCGACAGCCCGATGCGCTGGAGCGTGCCGCCGCACCAGCGCGTCGAGCCGCTCGAGCGTCAGCGCGAGGTGCGCGCCGCGCTTGTTGCCGGGAGCGCGTGGATCTCGTCGACGATCACGGTCCGCGCCTGCGCGAGCATCTGCGCGCCTTCCTCGGCGTAGCAGGATGTACAGCGACTCGGGCGTCGTGACGAGGATGTGCGGCGGCGTGCGCATCATCGCGCGCGCGCTCGGCTGCGGCGTGTCGCCGGTGCGCACCGCCGCCGTGATGCGCGGCACCAGCATGCCCATGCGGCTCGGCGCGCGCGCGGATGCTCGCGCCAGCGGCGCCTCGAGGTTGTGGTGGACGTCGTGCCGCAGCGCCTTGAGCGGCGAGACGTAGAGGATCTGCGTACCTCGTCCGGCAGCTCGCCGCCGCAGCGCCCGCGCCGGACCAGCTCGTCGAGCGCGGCCAGGAACGCGGCGAGCGTCTTGCCGGAGCCGGTGGGCGCCGCGATGAGGCGTGTGCGCCCGCGGCGGATGGCGGCCAGCCTCGGCTGGGCGTCGGTGGGCTCGCCGAAGCGGCTTTCCCACCAGCGGCGGAGGACAGGATGGAAATCGGGGGGTAGCAAAGGGGCGGTCTCGAAACGGTGCCCTCCAAGTTTACGCGCCCGTCCCGGAGCTTGTGCACCTAGGCAGGTCCCTCGCGTTACTTGACAATGTCAACGAATAATCTTTGACAAAGTCAATGAATCGCGAAGAACACCTAGCCGCATGCCACGCAGAGTTACAGGCCGGGATACAGCAGGTCCTTCGCTTCGAGCGCTACTACGCGCGGCGACTGCGGGAGACGGGCACGGCGAGGCGTCCGACCGAAATGAACGTCGTGGAAGCAGGGATCTTCCACGAGCTGCGCGATGGACCTTGTCCCGTCGCCTGGCTGCGCGAGCGGCTCCCCCTTTCGTCGAGATCCTGCGCGAACGTGCCACGCCTCGACGATGCGCGACGCTAGCTCTCGCCCACCCGCGTGCGGATGAAGTTCTGCACGTCCCACACGCCATCGACGCCGCGCACGACCGCCTCGGCATGGTCTTTCTGCCCGGTGGTTGCAACGCGGCCGGTGAGCGAGACCACGTGACGATAGGTCTCGACGCCGATGCGCCCGGAGAGACGCTCGTCGACGGAGAGGCGATCGACGACGGCAGTGCGCAGCAGCTCGTCGTCGCTCGGGCGCGGCGCGGTGACCACTGTCGAGGGCAGCGAGTAGTGCTCGATGTCCGGCACGGTGGCCGGGTTGCCGGTAGCTTGCGGCGCGGGCGCTTCGACTATCGGGGCCGGCGCCTCGGCGGCCGGCGTCTCGGGGCCGGCGTCTCGGCGGCTGGCGTCTCGGCGGGGAGCGGGAGAGAGGGGAGCCTCTTCCGCAGCGGCCGAGTGCGGGTCGTTGTTGGTGACGTACGCGAAGCTGCTGGCCGCGACGGCCGACAGCACGAGAACCAGGGTGACGGAAAGCTTCGAGCGAGCGGACATGGAGGCTCCGTGGGGGCGAAAACCACGTCCATGCAAGTTCCGTTCCGAAGCCGGCGCAGAGGGAGAAACAGCGGTGGGCGCACAAAGCGTCGCCACAGGGAGACGCGGCCGCCCGCGTTCCGTGGCTCGCCGCTCTCAAACGCCCTGTCGTCATTCGACGACCAGGCGGTCCTCGCGGATATAGCCCTCGAAGCTCGGGCCCGCGCGCGGCTTCGCTTCGCCACCAGTCGCTGCCCGTCGATTGCACGAGGATCACGGATGCGGGCGGCAGCTGGGCGACGATCGCCGAGTGGATGTCGGGCGCGGCGCGCACGTTGGTGCGTCCGCTCGCGGGGGTCCGGGCCGTCACCACGGCTGCTGCGCCGCGTACGCCGACGCTTCGCCGCAGCTCACGAAGATGGAATCGAGCGCCTTCGAATAGGGCGTGACCTCGAGTTGCACCGGGGTACTTGCCTGCGCCCAGCCCTTGGGAAGCGCCACGTCCTCCGACGATCGCGATCGTGGCGCATCCGCGCAGCTTGTGGGGTGAGTATCCGCTTGCAAGCGCGTCGCCCAGCTCGTTTGAGTGCCGCTCGCCGCGATCGCGTCCTGCACCGTGCCGCCTTTCGGGGCCGGGCTCTTGGAGATGAGGTGCGGAGGCGTCGCGGGCTGCAGACCGCCGGGATCGTCGGGCGCGGCCTGGTTGGTGACCTCGAACGCGATCGTCCGTCCGTTCGTCGCGCACGAGACATAGACGTTCGAGTACAGCCGCGAGATGCCCACCGCGGTGACGACCGGCGATTTCATGTACGCGAAGCGGATGCTGCCGAGGATCGGATGGCTCGCCTCGCGGATGTCCCACTCGATGCGCGAGGCCGCAGCGCGCTGCTTGCCGGCCGCGGTGACGGGGTCCTCCGCGCGCGCGGAAAAAGCCGCGAGCAGAAGGACGACGGGGATGGCGTACGGGGTGGCGATCGCGAGGGCGCGCATCGCCTCGCATGATACGGGCTCGTCCGTTCGCAAGAAGAAAGGCCGGCCCCGCTCGGGGAGCCGGCCCGGGCCCGACGGCGGTTACTTGTAGCTGCTGGAGCTGCTGCTCGCCGGGGTCTGCGAGGTGCTGGTGGACGGTGTCGACGGGGTTGACGGCATGCTGCTGCCCGACGACGACTGGTCCGACGAGCTGCTCGACGAGGCGACGCGCTCGACGAGCTCGAAGACGCGCCGGCGCTCCCGTTCAGCGCGGCGAGCGTCTGCTGGTCGAGCTGGCCGGTGGCGGAGAGGTTGTTCTGCTGCTGGAATTGCTTGATCGCGGCTTCGGTCTTCGGTCCCATCTTGCCATCGACTGCCACGTCGATGCCCTTGGACTTCAACGCCTGCTGGGCGTCGCGCACGTCGGAGCCGCCGGCCGACTGGCCCGAAGCGGACTGCGACGAGCCGGGATCCTGCGTGCTCGAGGCCTGCGACGACTTGTCGTTGGCCAGGACGGCGGTGCTCGACAGCGCGAGCGCGGCAATGACTGCATGTGCGAGTTTCATGTGTATTCCTTTCCGGTACCGTTGAGAACGGACAGCAAGGATGTAGCGGCCGCCGCGCGTTGATCGCGCGAGGGCGCGCTGAAGCTGCCCGGCATGAAAGAGCACGCAACCCACGTGCCTGAATCGGCAGGGGCTAGTGGTCCCGAAGCACCATTGGTCCCATCGGGCCGGGGCGGGAGTGCCTTGGCGTCGGAGGCGCCCCGACCGTGGCCACGAAATTGCTTCAATACTTTGCAGGGCCCCGGCGCGAAAGCTTCGTGAAAGCACGGAGCCCTACGATGAGTCTCGCCGCACGCCCCCCCGTCCCATGGCAGCCCGCATATCCGCTCTCCCGCAGTCGCTCCCCACCGCCCCGCGTGACGGCTGGGATGTGGTGATCCTCGTCCTGATCTGCGCCGGGCTCTCGTTCCTGTTGTGGATCGCGCTCGGCACGCCGCTCATGGACCCGCTCCTCGCCGAGGCGCGCAACGGCCGTTGGGGCGCTTTTTTGGTGCGCCCCACCGTGGCGTGGGTCGCGATGGGCACGCTGCTCCTCGCGGTGCGCACTGCGATGTGGACGCGCTATCGCAGCTTCGCGCCGTGCTCCGACGACGACGCGCCGGCCCTCACGGTCGTGATCCCGGCCTACAACGAGGGCCGCATGGTGGAGAAGTCCATCGAGTCGGTCGTCGCGGCGCGCTACCCGCGCGAGCGCCTGCAGGTCATCGCCATCGACGACGGCAGCACGGACGACACGTGGAAGTACATCGAGCGCGCGGCGGCCCGCCATCCGGGAATCGTCACGACGCTGCGCATGCCGAGCAACGGCGGCAAGCGGGCCGCGCTCGCCGCGGGCTGCCGCGCTGCGCGCGGCGACATCCTGGTCACCATCGACTCCGACAGCGTGATCGAGCCCCGGAGCCTGCTCGCCATGGCGGGGCCGTTCCGCGACGCGGGCGTCGGCGCCGTCGCGGGCAAGGTCGCCGTCCACAACCGGCGGAGGGAAACGTCCTCGCGCGCATGCTGCACGTGCGCTTCATCCTCTCCTTCGATTTCCTGCGCAGCGCGCAGTCGACGTTCGGCACCGTCTATTGCTGCCCCGGCGCGCTCTCGGCCTACCGCACGCGCGTCTTCCGCGAGGTGCTCGAGCGCTGGAAGCGCCAGACGTTCCTCGGCGTCCGCTGCACCGACGGCGAGGACCGCGCGCTCACCAACCTCTTCTTCGAGCGCGGCTACGACTCGGTCTACCAGCGCGCCGCGGTGGTCCACACCGTGGTGCCGGAAACGTACGCGAAGCTCTGCAAGATGTACCTGCGCTGGAACCGCAGCTACGTGCGCGAGGAGCTGCGCTTCGCGCGCATCGTGTGGCAGCGCCCGGCGCTGAAGGGCCTGATGGCGCTCCTCGATACGACCGTCACCAACCTGCGCTACCCCGTGGCGTACCTGTCGATGGCGCTTCTGGGTCACGCGCGGCTGCGCACGATCCCACCACGCTCGTGCGGATGCTGGTTGCGATCGGCGCGGTCTCAACCTTCTACATGCTGTACTACCTGCGCAGCGAGCGCTCGTGGACTTCCTCTACGGAATCCTCTACGGCTACTTCTCGTTCTTCGCGCTGAGACGACGCCCCTAGACCCGCAGGTTCATCTTGCGCAGGCGGTCGGCCATCACCTTCATGATCTGCAGCGCGAAATGCGGCGTCTGCTGCACCAGGAAGCAGAAGCGTTTCTCGGGGATTACGGCGAGCTTGCAGGCGGTCTTCGCCATGGCGGTGGCGGTGCGCGGCGCCTGGTCGATCAGCGCCATCTCGCCGAACGGCTCGCCCGGGCCCAGCGTCTCCAGCACCTTGGAATCGATGGAGAGCTCGACCTCGCCCTCGAGCACCACGTACATCTCGGAGCCCATGTCGTAGGTGCGGAAGATGACTTCCCCCGCCTCGCACTCGCGCGGGTTCGCCTCGGTGGCGAAGAGGTCGATCCTGAGGCCCATTGCGCGATCCTCCCTGTTGTTATGGCCCAGCCTGTAATGGGCGCCTGCCTAGAGGGTACGCGATTCTGCCAAAAAATCGGGGCCGCTGGAACGGCCCCGATGGGTGCTGCGTACGCGAGGGCGCTAGCTGTTTCCCACGCGCGCGGTGATGTAGTTGTTCACGTCCCACACGCCGTCGACGCTGCGCGCCATAGACTCGGCGCGGTCCGCCTGGCTCGCCGACATCACGCGGCCGGTGAGCGACACCGTGTGCTGGTACGCCTCGACGCCGATGCGGCCCTGCAGGCGCGCGTCGGAGGACAGGCGGTCCATCACGGCGTTGCGCAGCATCTCGTCCTTGCTCGGGCGCGGCGCCGTCACCGTCACGCTTTCGCGCGAGGAGTACTGCACGGCCTGCGCGGCCGGCTCGGACTGCACCGCCGGTTCGGACTGCACGGGAATGGCAGTCGTGTCGGCGGGCGCCGCGATGCTCTCTTCAGCCTGCGGCGCACTCGAGGGATCGCCCAGGGTGCCGTATCCGGTGGCGGCCAGCGCCGCGGTCGTCGCGAGCATGAGCGGGACTGCGAGTTTCATGCGTGCGTTCATGGAGCCTCCTTCAGGATGGGTGCATCCAGTAGGAAGCCGCGCGCGCGACGAAGTTCGGGTCACCGATGGGCTGATGGGGCCACGGTGACGGGGAACTTGCTGCGAACGCAAGAACGCCGTCACCGTCGCCCGATGGAGACGGCGTGGACTACATCCCTGCGACCTTGAGCCGGTCCCTCACCTCGTAGACGCCCGAGGTCTTGTTGGCGATCGCCACCGCCTTGTCGCGCTCGGCGGCGCTCGCCACGGTGCCGCGCAGCGTGACCATGCCGCGCATCACGTCGACGTCGATGTTGCCCGCCTTCACGGTCGAATCGGCCGCGTATGCGGCCTTGATCCGCGCAAGGATCTGCTCGTCCTCGGCGGTGCGCCCCAGCCCCTGATGCGTGCCGGTCAGGGCGGTCGTCGTCGAGATGGCATCGTCGTTGGACGCACCGGCGCTCGCGGACGGATTCAGGGTGGAGCAGCCGGCGGCCGCGAGCGCGACGGCCGCGCCCAATGCGAGTGAAGCAATGTTCTTCTGATTCAGTTTCATGGCGTTCTCCGGAAAGGTGATTGATGCCAACGCTTCGCCTATCCGCGCCTGGTGGTACCCCCCGGGCATCGTGATCGTGCCCGTTGCAAGACGTGCTGCGAACGAATGATAGTGCGCCGACGTTGCCGGCGTGTTACCGAATCTGTCAGCTATCAGTGCTCACCGACGATCGGCCGGATGCGGTTGTCGACGTCGTTCACCCCGTCGACGCTGCGCGCGTCACGCTCGGCGAATTCGGCCTGGATTGGCGTGCCGACGCGGCCATTGAGAGTCACATTGCCGTTGAACGTGTCGGTGCCGATGCGCCCCGAGATGCGCGGGTCGCTCGCGATCGCGTCCACCACGTCGTCGTTGATGAGCTGGTCCGACGTGCCGGGCGGCGCGGTCACCACGATGGGCGGCTCGTAGTACACCGTGGTCGCCGACGGCACGTAGTAGTACTCGCTCGTCGGCGGCCGTAGTAGTACGTCGTCGCCGGCGGCGTGTAGTAATCGGGCGCCACATACGCCGAGGTCACTTCCTCGGTGGCGGCGAGCGCGGGCGCCGCGGCGGCGGCGAGCACGAGGGCGAGGGCGGCTTTGAGTCGGGTCATGGCATCCTCCTCGGGAGCGGGGCAAGTCCAGGTAGGAAGCCGCGCGCGCAGCCAAGTTTCGCGCTCGCAGCGCCCGGCCGTGCGCCGATGGGACCACCGTCCGCCCGGCACCCCCCGCCTCGCCTCTCAGGAAACCCTCACGTTTCCCTCACGGAGGCGCGAGGAATATCCCAGCCTTTTCGCAGGACGCGCCGGCATCGCGCGCCGCATCGTGCCCTCACACGCAACCGAACGACCGGAGGAAACGATGGACCGCGCCAACGAAAGCCTGCTCGCCGCCTTCTCGACCGTGCTGCCCCTGGACGGCCCCCCCAGGACGCCCTGCGCGAATCCGCTCGCCGACGAGGTGCCGGCAGCCGTGAGCGAGGGCGAAGCGCCCGCGGCCGCGGACGGCGACGACGAGGCGATCACCGGCGCCGGCGGCGCCTACATGTGAAAGTGGCAAGCGGCCTGCGCCGGTGTCACGTCCGCTGCCGACCAGATTCGCTCGAAGGACGCCTGCATGGCGCTGGCCTCGGCGTCCCGTCCCGCACAAGCCAGGGCACGCGCCGCGCCAAGGTGCGCGAGCGGGAACAGCACGAAATTCTTGATGAGGCCCGGCCGCTCGACGATCTTCATGAGCTCGCGCGCGGCTTCGTCGGGCCGCCCGGCTCCGAGCAGGGCCTGCCCGCGCAGGTATGCGGGATACATGAATCCTCCCTCGAACGGCACCGTGAGGCCCAGCTCCGCGGCCTCGCCCGCCTCCAGCGCCACGAGCGCCGCCTTCCAGTCGCGCGCGGCGAGCGCGATCGCCGCGTGCATGCACGGCAGCCAGTAGCGGTTGGCGAAGGTGTCCTGCGGAAACTCGCGCGCGAGGGCATCGCCCACGCGTAGACGCGCGCTGCGCGTCGCCCGCGCGAGCGTATACGCACGCCACCATGCCGCGCACGATGCGCCCGGGCGCGGTCTCCAGCGCGAAGGTCGCCCCCGCCAGCGCGCGCTCGCTCTCGCCCACCTCGGCTTCCCGCAACGCCCCCTCGACCGACCAGCTCGCCGCCATCTCCGCGGAGTCCGCCCGGCGCGCCGATTCGATCGCGCGATGGGTGAGCTCGCGGGCGCGCGCGTACTGGCCATGGAAGGCCGCCGTGTCGGCCTCGGCGGCGATGAGGTAGTCCTCCTCGCCGCCGCGCCCGGCCACCGCCGCGACGTGCCGGTGCATGGTGTCGGCGTCGCCGCGCAGGAAGGCTTCCTGGTAGGCGTCGAGGTGCAGGTAGAAGGTGTCGAAGCCCTGCGCGAAGCCGCGCTCGAGCGCCGCGCGCGCCTCGGCGTTGCGCCCGACCGCCATGAGCGCGATCGCGAGGTTGCTGTTGGAGACGTTGGTCGAGTCGCCGTCCTCGGAGCGTTGCGCGCACTCGACCGCCTTGTCCCACTGGCCGAGCGCGGCAAGGGAGTTGCCGAGGTTGCCGATCGCGTTGTAGTCCCTGGGCCGCATGCGCACCCAGAGGCGGTGCGGGTCCAGCCCCTTGAAGAGGTCGCCGGTGACGAGGCTGTGGTAGGTCGCCTCGAGGCGCAGGCGCTCGTGCTCGGCCACGCGCTCGCGCAGGTCGTAGGCCTTCTGCATGTAGCGGTGCGCCTCGAGCGTCTGGCCCATGTTGTTGCAGGCGAGCGCCAGCGCGGAATAGGCCGAGGCGAAGTTGGGATCCAGCTCGATCGCGCGCAGCTGGTGCGGCTTGGCCGCCGCCTCGCCGTGGATCAGCCATTGCTCGCGTCCCACGGTGTACGCCTTCAGCGCCTCGAGCGAGGTGGTGGCGACCTCGTCCATGAAGCGGCCGAAGCGCTGCACGGAGACGGTGGACTCGCCGAGCTTGGTCCTCAAGCCGATCGCGGCGTGGTCGAGCGCCGCGAGCACCTCGTTCCTGCCCCGGGCGCGCGCCTGCTCCGTGACGAGCACGGTGCCGTTGCGCGGGTCCACGGCCTGCAGCCCGATCACGTACTCGTCGCCGAGCGCGAAGATGGCGCCGGTGATGGCGGCCGCGGCGTTGGCGCGGATGCACACCTCCATCGCCACGTCGCCCGTGAGCCGCTCGCCCTGGCGGCCCATGAGGGCCAGCACCGAGTGCACGCGCCGCTCCGCGAGCAGGTCGACGTGCGGCGATTGCGCGAGGTGCAGCGCCAGCGCCTCGCGCAGCGTGCCGTCGAAAATGGCGTCGCCGGTGCGGTTGTCGAAGTCGCAGACGAGATAGGTGCCGGAGACCGGCTCGGGCGCGGGCGCGGCGGGCGCAGCGGGCGCGACGGGAGCCCCGCGCGCCGCGTCCGTCGCCTGCGCGCGCACCTCGGCGGTGAAACGGTAGCCGCGCCGCGCGACGGTCGCGATCGGTCCGTCGCCTTCGAACGCGCCGTCGAGGACCTTGCGCAGCGCCGAGATGTTGTTCGCGATGCCGCCTTCCTCGACCACCACGCCGGGCCACACGCGCTCGAGCAGCTGTTCCTTGGTCACCACGCGGCCGGCTTCCTCCACGAGCACGAGGAGCGTCTCGGCGGCCTTGGGCGTGAGGGCGACGAATGCATCGCCGCGGTACAGCGTGCGGGTGGCCGCGTCGAGGCGGAACGGGCCGAACTCGTAGGAAACGGCGGACGCGTTGCGCTGCGGAGCGGCGGAATCCGTCGGCATGGACTTGCGGGTGGTCCCTTCGGCAATCGCCTCGAAGGGTAGCACAGCGCCCGCGCGGGCCCCGCGGCGCACCGCGCGGTCCTGGAGGATGCGCGCGCTAGAGCGGGGAGGGGAGGTGTTGCGCGATGTGCGCGAACACGGGCCCGAGGCCGATCTGCGCCACGGCCTCGCCGCGGCACGGCACCGCCGTGACCGTGTCGGCTTCGCCCCACATCAGCGCCGCGCAATCGAGGGCGTCGAGCTCGCGGCTCTGCATGCGCGTCACCTCGCGCGTCGCGAGGCTCACGCGCAGCAGGTTGCCGGTGTCGGGCGCGCGGAAGAGCATGCTGCGCCCGTCCTTGGCGAGCAGCGCCCGCAACTGCGGCGTGGCGTGGTCGCGCGAGAGCGAGGCGGCGATCGAGACACTGGGCGAGATCGCGAAGAAGCTCGGCGCCCGCGTGCGCGAGCCCGCGGGCATCTACTAGCTCATTCCTCGCCGACGCGCGCGCGCAAGTAGCTCGTCACTTCCTGCACGCCGGCCACGCCGCGCGCGTCGCTCACCGCGCGCTCGGCCATCGCGGGCGTCATCACGCGGCCGGTGAGCGTCACTCCCGCGTTGAACGTATCCACGCCGATGCGCCCCGAGATGCGCGCGTCGCCCGCGATCGCGGCGATGACGCCGTCGTTGATGCGTTGGTCGTCGCCGCGGCGTGCGGTCACCATGATGGACGGCTCGCCTTGCTGGGTGTTCACGGCGTAGACCAGCGGCCCGGCGGCAGGGTCGCGGTCCGCGGCCGGGGCGAGCGCGGGAATCGCGAGGGCGCAGGCGAGCAGCAGGGACGCGGAGCGGTTCAGGGTGGATGTCATGGCGGTCCTCCTTCGGTGCCAATGGGCGGATGGATGTACCCGCAACCAATGGCGAGTCTGGCCCCGCCTCCGGCGCCTTGTCCCGGTTTTGGTACCAACCGTCACGCCGTGCTCCAACCGTTACACTGCGATCATATGACGTTACTTTCCGCTGCCTTCCTCGCGCTCGCCACGATCATGTCATCGACCGCCACCGCTGCTCCGCCGACCCTCGAAGAGACCCGCAGGCTGATGGGAATTCCCTCCGCCGGGGACGTGCGCGGCCAGCTCGACACCGTGGGCTACGCCAGCACACCGCAGGGCATGGCGAAGGTATGGGAGCTTTCCGGAGAGGGGCCGATGCCCGAATCGCTCGGCGGCAAGGCCGCGCCCGGCGTCGTCGGCGTGATCGGGCCGCACGACGACTACATCTACGCCGCGCGGGTGTATCGCGAGGTGTTCCCGCTCGTGACGGCGAAGACCGTGGTCGTGGTCGGCGTCTTCCATCGCTACCGGAAGTACGAGGCGCGCGACCAGCTCGTGTTCGACACCTACCGCGCGTGGCGCTCGCCCGATGGCGAGATTCCCGTCTCGGCGCTGCGCGACGAGCTGGTGGCGCGCGTTCCCGCGGGCATGGCGGTGAAGGATGCCGCGGCGCACGACAGCGAGCACAGCATCGAGGGCATCGCGTATTTCCTGAAGCACGCCCGGCCGGACGTGGAGATCGTCCCCGTGATCATGCCGGTGGCGTCGTTCGAGCGCCTGGGCGAGATGGCGCAGGCCCTGTCCTCGGCGCTCGCCGCCTCGATGAAGAAGCGCGGCTGGCAGCTCGGGCGCGACGTCGCGATCGTGATCTCCGCCGACGGCACGCACTACGGCGCGGACTTCAAGTTCGTCCCCTACGGCGAGGGCGGCGTGGGGCGCTCGAACAAGGTGATGGCGCACGACCGCAAGCTCGTGCGCGAGACGCTGGCCGGCATCCTCGGCGTCGACAATGCGCGCGCGTTCTATTCGACGGTGGTCGACCCGGCGAACCCGGACCAGTACCGCGTGCCGTGGTGCGGCCGCTTCTCGGTCACCTTCGGCACGATGTTCCTCGGGGAGACGGCGCGCGCGCTGGGGCTGCCCGCGCCGCGCGGCACGCCGATCGCGCTCGGCGTGAGCGTGGATACGCCGGAGCTCGCGATGCGCACCTCGGGCATGGGCCCGACCGCGCCGGCGAACCTCTACCACTTCGTGACGCACCCGGCGATCGCGTACCGCTAGAGCAAAAGGTATACATTGATCGCCTTGCCCGGACAGGAGGATTCCACAATGTCGGCAAATTTCTCCCTCCGCACCACCGCTGTGGCCATGCTGCTCGCCCTCGGGGCGTGGACGCTGCCCACGGAAGCCCGCGTCACCAAGATCACCATCCTGTCCACCACCGACCCGGACAACACGCTGGCACCTTTCGGCGACGCCGGGCCGTTGAAGCGCATCAAGGGCATCGCCTTCGGCGAGCTCGATCCGCAGGAAGACGTGAACCGCATCATCTTCGACCTGAAGCGCGCGCCGAAGAACGCGCGCGGCAAGGTGGAGTACCGCCACCTTCCAGATCGTGAAGCCGTCGGATCCATGAAGCAAGAGCGGCCATCTGATGTGGCACGACGTGCCCAATCGCGGCGGCCGCATCACCATCGTGGCGGCCGAGCGCAACATCGGCGACATCGGGCTGACCAGCGGCTGGCAGGGCGACAATTCCGGCGCGCACCGTGCCAGAGCCTCAGCACGAACGAATATGTCATCGTGCCGGTGGCGCACCAGCCACGACGGCTCGACCGATCACCGGCACGGTGCTGGGCCGCATCTTCAATGCCAGCGGCGCCAACTCGCAGCCGATGCTGACCTAGACCAACCCGTGCCCTACAAGCCCGCAACGCTCGACACCACGCAAGGCGACGCTGACCACCCACGCCTCGCGAGACCATTGACGGCAAGATCGGCAAGACGCACGACCATCGCGCCCGCCGACTGGGCCTGGGCCAAGTGCGACGCCGCCCATCCCTTCCCCGGCACGCCCGATCCCACCCAGATCTGCCTGCGACAACGGTTTCGATCCCGAACCTGCTCTACCAGGTGGTCTTCACCGCCAAGGATCCCTACGTGCTGGGCGTCGGCTTCGCCGCCTTCCGCGACGTCGGCTCCTTCTTCCGCTACGCCAAGGACGACGATTCGGCACGCCCAATCCGATGGCGGGCCGAGTGCAAATGGGTGATCAGCCGCGGCGTTTCGCAGTCCGGCAATTTCCTGCGCCAGTTCCTCCATCTCGGCTTCAACGAGGACGAAGCGGCCGCCAGGTCTATGACGGCGCCTGGCCGATCATCGCCGGGCGGCGCATCGCGCTTGAATTCCGCTTCGGCGCAGCCCGACGGCGTGCTCGAGCTCTACCAGGCCGGGCAGCGAAGGCCCGCAATGGTGGGCCGACTGGCCCGACCCGGTGCGCGGCCTGCCCGCCGCGCGGCATCCTGGACCGCTGCAGCGAGACCCACACCTGCCCCAAGATCATCGAGCATTTCGGCGCCGCCGAAGTCTGGGGCCTGAAGCTGACGCCGGAATGGGTGGGCACCGATCCGAGCGACGGACATCCCGCTGCCCGACAATGTGCGCCGCTATTACATCGCCAGCACCCAGCATGGCGGCGGCGCGGCGGCTTCAGCACCAGCCTGCCGGCCGGCGTCCCGCCCGGCCCAATTGCCCGGGCAACAATTCGGGCAGCGGCATGCTTGCCGCCAACCCGATGCCGCAGACCGAGACCGTCAACGCCATCCGCGTCGCATTTCCGCGACTGGGTGATGAAGAACATGCGCCGCCCGACCGCGCGCAGCCGCGTCTAGTGCCGCCGCTCGCATGGCCACACGGCAGCGACCTGGTCGACGCCGACAAGGAGGCGATGGGCTTCCCGACCATTCCCGGCGTGCCGGCCCGGCGCGCCCACCGGCTTCGTCAATCCGGTGCTGGATTACGATTTCGGCCCCGGCTTCAACCGCAACGACGGCTCGGGCGTGCCATCGCAACCTGCCGCCCGCCATCAAGCATGTGATCGAGATGAAGGTGCCGCGCGTGGATGCCGACGGCAACGAGATGGGCGGCGTGCCGGTGGTGCTGCGCGATGCGCCGCTGGGCACGTATCTCGGCTGGAACATCACCGCCGGCGGCGCGCATTCTTCCACAGGGCGGGACTGCAACTATGCCGGCGGCATGATCCCGTTCGCCAAGACAAGGCGGAGCGGACTGGCCAGCCGGCGATCCGCGCCTGTCGCTGGAAGAGCGCTATGGCGATCATGCCGGTTATGTGGCGGCGGTGCGCGCCGCCGCGGACAACGCCGTCGCGCAGGGCTTCCTGCTGCAGGAGGATGCCGACGCGCTCATCGCGCAGGCCGACGCGAGCCACGTGCTGAACCCGTAGGGGCTACCTGTCGATGGCGGCAAGGGCGCGCGAGGCGCGGCTTACGCGGGAGCGGGCGCCGGCTCGACGGGCGCCTCGCGGATCGGCAGGTTCACCAGCGCCGCCATCGAGGCGAGCACCATGTCGGCGTACCACATCCAGTTGTAGCTGCCGGTGTGGGCGATGGCCAGGCCGCCGAGGTACGCGCCGAAGAAGCCGCCCACCTGGTGCGAGAGCAGGGTGAGGCCGAAGAGGGTCGCGAGGTAGCGCACGCCGAAGAGCTTGCCCACGATCGCCGCGGTGGGCGGCACCGTGGCGAGCCAGGTGAGGCCGAGACCGACGGCGAAGATGTAGAACGTCGTCGACGTCTTGGGCGCCAGCAGGTAGGCGCCGATCAGCAGCGCGCGCGATCCGTACATGAGCGCGAGGATGTGCTTGCTGCGGTAGCGCGCCGTCGAGCTGCCGGCGAGCAGGCTGCCCACGACGTTCGAGATGCCGATGAGCGCCAGCGACGTGCTCGCCACCGAGGGCGGCAGGCTGCACAGGTTCACCTCGCCCGGCAGGTGCGTCACGAGGAACGCGATGTGGAAGCCGCAGGTGAAGAAGCCGGCGTGCAGCAGCAGGTAGCTGCGATCGCGCATCGCCTCGCGGATCGCGTTCCACGGCTGCGAGGGCGAGGCGCCTGCCCCGGCATGGGCCGGCGCCTTCGTGGCGACCACGCCCACGAGCGGCAGCGCGCCCAGCGTGAGGGCCGCGAGCGACCACAGCGCTCCCATCCAGCCCACCGCCTGGATGAGCGCCTGCGAGATCGGCGCGAACACGAACTGCCCGAACGAGCCCCCCGCGTTGACGATGCCCGCGGCCTTGCCGCGCTGCGTGGGAGCCAGGTGCCGCGAGGCGGCGCCGATCAATACCGAGAAGCTGCCCGCGCCCGAGCCGCACGCGGCGAGGATGCCGAGCGCCAGGACCAGCCCCAGTCCGGAGTGCATGAACGGCGTGAGCGCCGTGCCGAGCGCCATCACGACGAGACCCGCCATCAGCACGCGCGAGGGGCCGTAGCGGTCCGCGACGGCGCCCGCTACCGGCTGGACCGCGCCCCACATCGAGCTGGGCCACGGCGTACGCGAAGCTGATGGTCGTGATGCCGAGCCCGGTCGCGGTGTTGATGGGCGAGATGAAGAGGCCCAGCGACTGGCGGGCGCCCATCGTGACCATCAGGATGGCGGCGGCCGCCAGCGTCACTCGTAGCATCGGGCGATTATGGGCCGTCGCGCCGTGCGTGGCAGATCACGCGATTTGTGTGCATGGAGCGCATGCGCGCCGTGCATGCTGCGGCGACGAGCGCCATGCGTGCATAATCTCCGCGTCTTTCGATCGAGGAGCCCGCCATTGCCCTTCGACTGCACGGCCCGCAGCTCGCGCGAGTGCGCCTGCGGCCGTTCGACGAGCGCCACGTCGATAGCCTATACACGATCTATTCGACTCGCGAACCATGCGTACCTGGTGCGCCCGTGCTCACGGAGCGCAAAGGCGCCGAAGAGATGCTCGCGCGCGGCGCAGCGGACTCGCCGAGGGCACCAGCCTGCAGCCTCGCCATCGAGCGCATCGCCGACGGCGCGTTCCTGGGCTAGTGCCTGCTCTTCAACTTCAACAAGGACAGCCGGCGCGCCGAGATCGGCTACAGCCTGTTGCCGGAGCACTGGGCGCGCGGGTATGTCTCCGAGGCGCTGCCCGCGCTGATCGACCACGCATTCGGGCCGCTCGAGCTGAACCGCCTCGAGGCCGATATCGATCCGGAGAACGCGGCATCGAAGCGCGTGCTCGAGCGCCACGGGTTCGTTCCCGAGGGGGTGCTCCGCGAGCGCTGGATCGTGCGCGGCAAGCCCTCGGATTCGGCGATGTACGGGCTGCTCGCCCGGGAGTGGCGCGCGCGGGAGCGATAAGATGGCAACCGGATGAGCAACCTTCGCCACGCCGCGCTCGCGCTCCTGGTGGTCGCGGTGTGGGGCACCGAACTTCGTCGTCATCAAGGTGGGACTGCAGTACTTCCCGCCGTTCCTCCTCGCGCTGCTGCGCTTCGCGCTCTCGGCCTTCCCGTTCGTCTTCTTCCTGCCGCGCCCGCGCACGCCCTGGCGCTGGCTCGTGATCTACGGCGTATTCCTCGGCGCCGGCCAGTTCGGGCTGCTGTTCTACGCGATGCGCGCCGACATGTCGCCCGGGCTCGCCTCGCTCCTCGTGCAGTCCCAGGTGTTCTTCACCATCGCGCTCTCGGCGTGGATCTTCCGCGAGCGCATCACGGCGGTCACCCTCACGGGCTCCGCGGTTGCCGTGGCGGGACTGGCGCTCATCGCCTCGCACCTCGACGCTTCCGCCACCCTCGCCGGAGTGACGGAGGTGCTGGTCGCCGCGTTGTGCTGGGCGTGCGCCAACATCGCGGTGAAGAAGGCGGTGGCGCAGCGCGCGGCCCCGTTCCCGATGCTCAACTTCATCGCGTGGTCGAGCCTCTTCGCGGTTGCCGCCGCTCGCGGCGCTCACGTTGCTGCTCGAAGGACCGGGCGCCGCCTGGCATGCGGTCGCGGGCGCGGGCTTCACCGCGTGGACCGTGGTCGCGTGGCAGGTGATCGGCAACACGCTCTTCGCGTTCGCGGCGTGGAGCTTCCTGCTCGCGCGCTACGATGCCGCCGCGGTCGCGCCCTACGCGCTGCTGATCCCGGTGTTCGGCATGGGCTCCTCGGCGCTGGTACTCGGCGAGGCCCTGCCGGCGTGGAAGCTCGCCGGCGGCGGCCTGGTGCTGGCGGGAATCGCGATCATCCTGCTCATGGCTCCGCGGAGCCGCGCCCCGCGGGCCTGATCGCTCAGATCCCCGCCTTCGCGAGCACGACGACCGAGACCCCGAGCGCCTTCGTCCCGCCGCCCGTGTTGCGGTACGAGTGCGGAACATTGCCGGGAAAGCCGAGCACGTCGCCCGCGGCGAGCTCGTAGCGCTCGCCCGCGACGAAGATCGTCACGCGCCCCTCCAGGCACGAGAAGAACTCGCGCGTGCCGGGCAGGTGCGGCGTGCCCGCCATCACCGCTTCGGGCGCGAACTCCATCAGCTCCATCACCTCCTCGGGCACGGCCTCGGGGACCAGGTCGCGCGTGGTGACGCCGCGCCCGCGCGGGTGGCTGGCGAGGTCCGCGGCCGCCCAGCGGCGCACCTTGGCGCGCGGCGAAGCGGTGAGCTCGTCGATCGAGGTCTCCAGCGCACGCGCCACCTTCACCAGCACCGTGAGCGAGGGATTGCCGTCGCCCGATTCGAGGTTGGCGATGGTCGAGCGCGGCACGCCCGCGGCCTTCGCGAGCGCGTCCTGCGTGAGCGAGCGCACCTGCCGCAGCGCCGCGAGGTTGCGTGCCAGGTGACGCGAGACGAGATCGGGCTTGTCCATCGGATTGACCTTTCGCCAAGCGGGCGGACGCGGCGCTCGAAAATGCGCGGCAGCGGCCGCATCCTGCCTCCATGCACACGGAGGCACATTTCATGAATCCATCGAAAGACTATACCGGCCTCGAGGGCTATCGCATCGCGGTCACGGGCGGGACGTCGGGTCTCGGGCTTGCGCTCGCGCGCGAGTGGCACGATCGGGGCGCCCGCGTGGCGTTCGTGGCGCGCACGCCGTCCGACGTGGAGCGCGTCGCGGCGGAGCTCGCGGGCACCGTCGGCATCGTGGGCGACGTCGCGCGCAAGGAGGACATCCATCCCATCGCTTTGCAGGTGCTGGGCGCGCTGGGCGGGCTCGACGTGCTGGTGAACAACGCGTCGAGCCTGGGGCCCGTGCCCCTTGCGCCGCTCGCGGACACCGAGTGCGAAGCGTTCGAGGAGGCCCTGGCCACCAACGTGCTCGGCCCGTTCCGCCTCACGCGCGCGCTGCTGGGAGCGCTGCGGGCTTCGGCGGCGGAAGGGCGCGGCGGCGTGGTGCTCAACATCTCGAGCGACGCCGCGGTCACGCCGTATCCGGGGTGGGGCGCCTATGGGGCGTCCAAGGCGGCGCTCGCGCACCTGAGCGCCATCTGGGACCGCGAGCTGGAGGGCGCGGGCGTGCGCGTCATCGCGCGCGATCCGGGCGACATGGACACGCCGCTGCACCGGCTCGCGGTGCCCGATGCGGATCCGGCCACGCTGCTCAAGCCCGAGGCCTCGGCGCGGGAGCTCACGCGCACGATCCGCGCCGAGCTGGAAGCGCTCGCGCGGCGCCGCGCACGCCACGCTGCGGCTGCCTGATGCGTCCCGCACGCCTGCCGATACAGCGTCCACCGGGCGCGAAGCTCGCCGCGATCGACGCGCGCGGGGCGATCTCCCACGGGCCGCGCAGCCGCTTCGTGGAGCTGCTCGAGCGCGGCGACCTCGTGGTCGCGAACGACGCGGCGACGCTGCCGGCGAGCCTTTCCGGCGTGCACGTGCCGACCGGGGGGACGATCGAGGTGCGGCTGGCCCAGCGCCGCTCGCTCGATCCGGACGACGTGCGCGAGTTCGTCGCGGTCGTCTTCGGCGCCGGCGGCCACCACGAGCGCACCGAGGATCGGGCCCCGCCGCCGGCACTCGCGCCCGGCGACCTGCTCGAGCTGGGCCCCGCGCGCGCCGCGGTCGTGGGGCTCCTGGGCCATCCGCGCCTCGTGCTGCTGCGCTTCGAGGGCCCGGCGCGCGCGTTCTGGGCCGCGCTCGCGCGCCACGGCCGCCCGATCCAGTACTCGCACGTGGCGCCCGACCTCGCGCTCTGGGACGTGTGGACGCCGATCGCCGCGGTTCCCGCCGCGTTCGAGGCGCCGTCGGCGGGGTTCGCGCTCGACTGGCGCACGCTCGATGCCCTGCGCGCGCGCGGCATCGCCTTCGCCACGCTCACCCACGCGGCCGGCATCTCCTCGACCGGCGACGCGGCCCTCGACCGCCGGTTGCCTTTCGACGAGCCCTATCGCATTCCCGAAGCGACCGCGCGGGCGATCGCGCAAGCCAGGGCGCGCGGCGGGCGCATCGTCGCGGTCGGCACGACGGTGGTGCGGGCGCTCGAAGCCGCCGCGGCGCGCGATGGAGTCGTGCACGCGGGCGACGGCGTCGCCACGCAGCGCATCGGGCCGGGCACGCGCCTCGCCGTCGTCGACGCCATCCTCTCCGGCGCCCACGAGCCCGGCAGCAGCCACCACGAGCTGCTCGGCGCCTTCGCGGCCCCGCGCACGCTGCGCGCCGCCGATCGCGAGCTCGAGGCGCGCGGCTATCGCACCCACGAGTTCGGGGACTCGGTGCTGGTCTTCTCCTCTCAGAGCAGCCAGTCGATCGGCAGGATCTCGAGGAACTCGAGCCACGCCCGGCGCGCCCATCCCGTCAGCGGCTCGGTGTCGCTGCGGACCTCACCCGCCGGCGTGCGCTCGATCCACTCGATGCACGCGTCGCCGTCGCGCGGACGGACCTCGTAGGCGTTCGCCGGGATCTCGTTGTCGAAGGCGCCCGAGACGCGGCGTGCGAGCGCGGGGCTGCGGATCAGGAGACCCATCTCGGTGTTGAGGAGCGCCGAGCGGGGATCGAAGTTGAACGATCCC
Organism: uncultured beta proteobacterium; assembly: GCA_963827425.1. GTDB lineage: Bacteria > Pseudomonadota > Gammaproteobacteria > Burkholderiales > Usitatibacteraceae > Usitatibacter. The sequence goes on from CAWHAQ010000005.1 coordinate 526,290, forward strand.
GCGAACACCACCTCGTCGTCCACCTGGAAGGTCTTGGCGTGCAGGCGCGCGGCCGAGGAGCCCTTCTTGCGCCGCTCGCGCGTCTCCTTGTCCTCGACGGCGGGCTTGAGCTCGAAGAGCTTTACCCCCGAGCGCGCCAGGCGGCAGCGCCACTTCGAATAGCCAGAATGCACCACGCCCACGTCGGTGCCGGCGAGCGAATTGGTGAGCACGCGCACGCGCACGCCGTCGCGCACCAGCTTCTCCAGCACCTCGGTGCCCTTCTCGCGCGGGACGAAGTAGGGCGAGATGATGTCGAACGACGCGCGCGGCCGCGCGAGGCCGGACACGAGCGCGGAGAGCAGCAGGAGATCCTTGCGCTCGGTGCTGTCCAGCGTCTTGGCCGGATCGTCGCTCACGAGCTCGGTTGCGGCCCAGTCGAGTGCCAGGCGCTGCTCGAGCAGTGCGGAGACGAGCGGCGTCTCGCGCACGGCCTCGACGTAGGTGCGCGATTCGGGATCCGCACGCGCCCGGGCGAAGCGCTCCTCGACGAAGGCGGCGGCGCCATCCGGCGGCGGGCCTACCAGGCGCGCCACGGGATAGGCCGAAGCGCTGTTCCAGTAGCGGTCGAACTCGTCGGACACGGCGCGCACCGCGGGCCCGATCGCGATCACGTCGAGATCCTTGAACGGCACCTCGGTGCCCGCGCCGAAGTACTCGTTGCCGATGTTGCGGCCGCCCACGATCGTCACCTCGTTGTCGGCGGTGAACGACTTGTTGTGCATGCGCCGGTTCACGCGCTCGAAGTCGAACAGGTAGTTGAGCACGCGGCCGGTGCGAAGCGCGAACGGGTTGTACAGGCGGACCTCGAAGTTGGGGCTTGCGCCCAGCGCGGCGAGCATCGCGTCGTCGCCGGCGGTGTTCTGGTCGTCGATCAGCAGCCGCACGCGCACGCCGCGCCTGGCGGCGTCCCACAGCTCGCCCAGCAGCAGCCCGCCCGACTGGTCGGCGTGCCAGATGTAGTACTGCGCGTCGATCGAGCGCTCGGCCGTGCGCGCGAGCACCATGCGTGCCGCGAAGGCGTCGGTGCCGAGGGCGAGGGCGTGGATGCCGCTCGTGCCCGGGTGCGCGGCGGCGAGCGGGGTCACCGCGCCGGCGAGCCGGGTGCCTGAGCTGTCCTTCAGGGCGAAGGACTCCTCGCGCCCTTCGAGCGGTGGCAGGCTCGCGCAGCCCGCGAGAAACGCTGCAAGCATGGTCACGAGCCACCAGCGCGGCGCTTGGGTTCGCATCGCCCGATTGTCATCGGCGCCCCCCGGCACGGGGAATGGGACCTTGGGGCCATGGCGCCATCCGTCCCACGCAGCCGCGGCTCGCGCGCGCCCGTGGCTGTTCGTCGCAGCCGGCGCGTCCGGCGAGCGGCCGCGCGTACGATGGCCGCACGTGTTCTTGTGGGAGAGCGCAATGCTGGTGGCGACGGACCTGTGGAAGTCCTATGGCGCGAAGGCCGCGGTGGCCGGCGTGTCGCTCACGGTCGACGCGGGCGAGATCGTGGGGCTGCTGGGCCCCAACGGCGCCGGCAAGTCGACCACCGTGGCGATGCTGTGCGGCCTCGCGGCGCCCGATCGCGGCGCGGTCACGATCGGCGGGGAGCGTGTGCTCGGCGAGGCGAGCCCGGCCAAGCGCCGCATCGGCCTGGTCACGCAGGAAGTGTCGCTCTTCGAGGGCCTCGGGGCGCAGGCCAATCTCGAGCTCTTCGGCGCGCTCTACGGGCTCGAGGGCGACACGCTCGCCGAGCGCGCCGCTCGCGCGCTGGCGCTCGTCGGCCTCGCCGAGCACGCGAAGGCGAAGCCCGCCACGTTCAGCGGCGGCATGAAGCGGCGGCTCAACATCGCGTGCGCGCTGGTGCACGATCCCGACGTGCTGCTGCTCGACGAGCCGACGGTCGGCGTGGATCCGCAGAGCCGCAACGCGATCTTCGCGAACCTCGAGGCGCTGCGCGCGGCCGGCAAGGCGCTTGTCTACACGACGCACTACATGGAGGAGGCCGAGCGCCTCTGCGACCGCGTCGTGATCATGGACCACGGCCGCGTGATCGCGAGCGGCGATCGCCAGGCGCTCCGTGCGCCTCGTGCCGTCGGCGGGCACCCGCCGCCTCGAGCTCGAGGGCGATATCGACGCTGGCCTGGTGGCGCAGCTCGCCGCGCGCGGCCTCGCCGTGCGCTGTCCAGGGGCCACGCTCGAGGACGTCTTCCTCCACCTCACCGGCCGCGCGCTGCGGGACTGACCATGAAAGCCCTCGCCGCGCTGATCCGCAAGGACATCGTCCTCTACTTCTCCAACCGGCGCGCGCTGCTGGTGACGCTCGCCGCGCCCGTGCTCATCGCGGCCTTCTTCGGCGCGGTGCTGGGCGGAGCGCCGCGCAAGCCCACGCGCATCCCGGTTGCGGTCGTGGACCTCGACGCGAGCCCGGTCTCGAAGGCCATCGTCGCCGCCCTGAAATCCGATGCGGCCTTCGAGCTGCGCGAGGTGAGCGAGCCGGAGGCCGTGAGCTGGTGCGCGAAGGCCACGCGCGCGCTGCCGCGGTGATCCCCGCCGGCTTCGGCCGCGCGGCGCCGCGCGCGCTCTTCCGGCCGGATACGAAGAAGCCGGAGATCGTCGTGCACTACGACCCGTCGCAGGCGCTCGACCCTGCCGCTCGTGCGCGGCCTTCTCGCCGAGCACGTGATGAGCGGCGTTGGCCAGGCCGTGTTCGGCGCGAGCGGCGGCGCATCGGCAGGGGCGGCGTTCACCGGCTTGTCGATGCCGTTCGAGACGCGCCAGATCGAGGTCACCGGCCGCGTCGACCGCCGCTACAACGCCTATGCGCATTCGTTCGCGGGGATGGGCGTGCAGTTCGTGCTCTTCATGGGCATCGAGTTGGGCGTGGGCCTGCTGCTGATGCGGCGCATGGACCTGTGGAAGCGGCTGCGCGCCGCACCGGTCTCGCGTGGCCTGCTGCTGGGCAGCCGCATCGTCTCGGGCACGCTCATCGCGCTGGCGCTGCTGGCCGGCATCTACACCGCCGCGATCCTCTTCTTCGGCGTGCGCGTGGACGGCAGCGCCGTGGGCTTCGTCGCGGTGGCGGTCGCTTTCGCGATCCTCACCTCCACCTTCGGGCTGCTCATCGCCGCGCTCGGGCGCACGCCCGAGGCCACGCGCGGCCTCGCGATCCTCGCCACGCTGCTCCTCGTGATGCTGGGCGGCGCGTGGGTGCCGACCTTCGTCTTCCCCGATTGGCTGCAGTCTGCCACCGTGTACGTGCCCACGCGCTGGGCCATCGACGGCCTCGAGGCCATGACCTGGCGCGGCCAGGGCCTCGAGGCGGCCTGGTTACCGGTGGCGGCGATGCTCGCGATGAGCGCCTTGTTCGCCGCGGTCGCGATCCGGCGCTTTGCCTGGGATGAGTGAGCCCGCCCGTGCCCGGCCGGAACTTGCGTACAGTATTGCGTCCTCCGAACGGAGCCTTCGCCGTGGACCCCGCCGCCACCATCCGCGCACCCGTCGCTGCCGACTACGCCGCCTGGAAACCCCTCTGGGACGGCTACAACGCCTTCTATGGTCGCGCGGGCGCCACCGCGCTTGCCGAAGCCGTGAGCGCCACGACCTGGGCGCGCATCCTCGATCCCGCCGAGCCCGTGCACGCGCTGCTCGCCGAGCGCGGCGGCCGTCTCGCCGGGCTCGCGCATTACATCTTCCATCGCAGCACGATCTCGATCGCCCACACCTGCTACCTGCAGGATCTCTACACCGATCCGGCGGCGCGCGGGCAGGGCGTGGCGCGCGCGCTGATCGAGGCGGTGTTCGAGAAGGCGCGCGCGGCCGGTGCGGGGCGCGTGTATTGGCAGACTCACGAATCCAACGCCGTCGCGCGCCGGCTGTACGACCGCCTCGCCGAGCGCTCCGGATTCATCGTCTACCGCCGCACGTTCGAGGCGGGCTAGCGCACGCGGTCGCGCTCGGCGATCGCCTCCTTCAGCACCGCCACCTCGCCGTCGGCGTCGCGCCAGAGGTCGAGGAAGCGGTCGTACTCGGCGGCGGCCTCGGCCTGCCGGCCCTCCAGCGCGAGCGAGCGGGCGAGGCCGAGCTGCGCGAGCGGGAAGGTGATGAAGTTCATCGCGATGCCCGGGTGCGAGAGGACCTTGCGATATTCGCGCGCGGCGTCGCCGCCACGGCCTGCGCGCAGGTATGCGGCGCCGCGCAGGTAGGGCGGATACAGCATGCCCAGCTCGAAGGGCGGCACCTGGCCCAGCTCGCCCGCGGCCGACTTCTCGAGCGCCGCGAGGGCCGCCTCCGCATCTCCGCGCGCGAGGGCCAGCGCTCCGCGGATGCACGGCAGCCAGTAGCGCTGCACCAGCGTGTCGCTCGGGAACTCGCGTTCGAGCGTCGCGGCGACCTGGGTTGCGCGCGGCGCCTCGGCGGCGCGCGCCAGTGCGAGCCCGGCCATGCCCGCCACGGTGCGACCGCGGCTCGCCGCGAGCGCGGCCAGCGCGGCGTCGAGCGCGGCCTCGGGGAACCCGGTCTCGGCCTCGCGCAGCGCCGCTTCCGCCTGCCAGGTCGCCGCCGCTTCGGGCGCGTCGGCCGCGCGTGCCGACTCGATCGCGCGCTGCGTGAGGGCGCGCGCGGCGCGCACGCGGCCGAAGTAAGCCTCGGTGTCCGCCTGCGCCGCGATCAGGAAATCCTCCTCGCCCGGCCGCCCCATCACCGCCTCGGCGTGGCGCGCCATCGCTGGCTTGTCGCCGCGCAGGAACGCCTCGTAGTAGGCGTCGAGGTCGAGGTAGTACGCGTCGTAGCCCTGCTCGCGGGCGCGCTCGAGCGCCGCGCGCGCGTCGCCGTCGAGGTTCAGCGCCTGCTGCACGATCACCAGGTTGTTGTAGAGGATCGCCGTGCTCTCGCCCGCCAGCGCCGAGAGCCCCGTCGCGAGCGCCTTCTCCCACTGGCCGAGGTAGGCGTAGAGGCTCGTCATGTTGACCTTCACCGCGTCGTCGCGCGGGTAGTTCTCGAACCACGCGCGGTAGGCCTCGAGCGCGGCGTGGATGTCGCCGGTGACGAGATAGTGGTGGTAGGCCGTGATGCGGTAGCGCTCGCGCTCGGTCACCCGGTCGCGCAGCTCGTAGGCCTTGAGCATGTACTCGGTGCCGCGCGCGGCCTGCCCCATGTTGCTGTAGGCGAGGCCGAGCGCCGAATAGGCCGACGCGAACTGCGGGTCGATCTCGATGGCGCGCAGGTGGTGCGGGATGGCCGCCGCGTCGCCGCGCTCGACGCCGGCGCGCCGCCCGAGCGCGTATTGCTTCAACGCCTGCAGCGAGCCGGTCGCGACCTCGTCGGTCGAGAGCCCGTGGCGGCGCACCGAGGCGAGCGACTCGCCCAGCTTCGCGCGCAGTCCCAGCGCCGCGCCGTCCAGCGCCCGCAGCACCTCGCCCAGCCCGCGCGCCCGCGCCTGCTCGGAAACCAGCGTGTCGCCGGTCTCGCCGTGCATCGCGTAGAGGCCGATCACGTACTCGTCGGCGAGCACGGAGATCGAGCCGGTGATGGCAGCGCGCGCCCCGGTGCGCTGGCAGATCTCGAGGGCCACCTCGCCCAGCAGCGCCGGCGCGCTCGCGTGGCCCATGAGCGAGAGGATCGCGTGCACCTTGCGCTCCGAGAGCGGCTCGAGATAGGGCGACTGGGAAAGGTGCAGCGCCAGCGCCTGCTTCAGGGTGCCGTCGAGGACCGGGTTGCCGGTGCGATTCTCGATGTCGCCCACGAGGATCGTGTCGCGCTCCCCGACGGGGCGCGAGTCGGCATTGGGCGGCGCGGTCGCCGCCACGGATGGCGCGGTGTCGTCGATCGGCATGGAGTCACCCGGAGCTGGGGTGTTTGCCGGCGAGCCTAGCACGGCGCGCCATGGTCCGTTGGCACTACGGCCGGGCGCGAAAAGTGTCGCAAACGCGCTCCGTAGACTCGAACCCACTACAGCCCGCGGGAGGCGGAGCCATGGCGAGTAGTCGATACGGGAAGCGCTTGTCGGTGGCCGTCCTATGCGCGGCCGCCGCGATGGCGGCCGGCACGGCGCGGGCCGCTGTGGGATGGACGCTGGTAGACCTGGGCACGCTCGGTGGCCCCGAGAGCCACGCGGCGGCCGTGAGCGACAGCGGGCTCGTCGTGGGCTGCGCGGACACCGCGAGCGGCGTCCATGCTTTCCTCTGGCGCGACGGAGCGATGCAGGACCTCGGCACCGCGACCGATACGCCCGGCGGCAACAGCTGCGCGCTCGCCGTGAACGACGCGGGCCTCGTGGCCGGACGCTCGGGCGGCGGCGAGGTCGTGACCTGGCACGGCACCTCCGTCACGCACCTCGGCGTCCAGGGCGACGTCGGCGGGATCAACGATGCGGGCACCGTCGTCGGCTCCTACGCCCAGAACGGGACCACGCATGCGTTCATGTATCGCGACGGCGTGGTCACCGACCTCTCGGATCCCGCGGCACCCGGTGCGGCGAGCGCGGCGAAGGCGATCAACGCGCACGGCCAGATCGCGGGCACCTCCAACGGGCGCGCCTTCCTTTACGACGACGGCGCGCGGCGCGACCTCGGCACTTTGGGCGGCGGCTCCAGCAGCGGCGCCGGCATCGACGATCGCGGCGACGTGGTGGGCATGTCGTTCGACGCGACGAGCCAGCCTCGGGCGTTCGTCTTCGACGGTGCCATGCATGCGCTCGACAGCGCGCCCTCGTACGCGGGCGCCATCGCGATCAACAACCGCGGCCAGGTGATCGGCAGCGGCGAGGGCGTCTACGGCTGGCTGGTCGACAGCGGCCAGTACACGCAACTCTCGAAGCTTCCGGCGGTGACCTCGAAGGGGTGGGCTCACCTCGAGCCCACGGGCATCAACGATCGCGGCTGGATCGTCGGCACGGGGACGGATCAGCACGGCAACCTGCGCGCGTTCCTGCTCGTTCCGGGCAGCGAGCGCGCCATCGCACTTTCGCTCGCATCCGCAGAATTTTCCGCGGCGCGCGGCACGAACGCTCGCCTTGCCGCGGGCAGGGTCGCGCACTAGCATGCCCCTGCTCGCCCCGCCGGGGCGAAGGTGGCCATCATGGACGTCGCGAACGGGACGCTGCCCGATTCGGACTCGAAGCGGAAGGCGCGCGGCCGGACCATCGGCGCGGTCGCGGCGATCGCGTTAGTGGCCGTCGCCGTCGGCTACGGCTGGAAGTCCTACAGGGATTTCGAAGCGCGCTCGAAGTTCGCGGCGGTGTACACGCAGGCCTACCTGCTCCAGGCCGAGGCGAAGCGCGAATTTGCCGTGCAGCCGGGCGCAGGCGCGTCCGGCGACCGCGAGGTGGTGCCGGACTCGCCCTATGTGCGCCGGCTCCTGGTGAGCCGCGCGCAGCGCTCGATTTACGCTCGGTCCGGACGGATTCACGTGGACGTGCAGGACCGAACGCATCCCGCACCGCTACGTTTCCGTTCCCTGCCGCGGCTGACGCGCCTCACATGTTCCGGAAGAGGGGCATGAAGGTGAGGCTCACCGCGAGCGTCTCCTTGCGGTTCTTCAGCCGGATCGTGCCGCGCCCCGCCTCGTCGCGCGCGATGCCCGCGATCGCCTTCATGTTGACGATGGTGGAGCGGTGGATCTGCTTGAAGATCGCCGGGTCGAGCACGTCCATCAGCTCGCGGATGGGCTTCCTGATGAGCGCCTCGCCCTCGGCCGTCATCACCGCGGTGTACTTGTCCTCCGCCTTGAAGTAGGCGACGTCCTCCACCATGATGAGGCGCGTCTCCTTGCCGACGCTGGCGGTGATCCATGCGAGCGGCGCGGGACGTCCGGCGTCGGAAAGGCGCCCGCGCAGCTCGGCGGCGATCGCGGCGAGCGCCGCCGCGTCGGCGCCGCCCGAATCGATGCGGGCCTTGGTGCGCTTCACCGTCGCCGCGAGCCGGTCGCGCGCGATCGGCTTCAGCAGGTAGTCCACCGCCCCGCGCTCGAAGGCGTCGATCGCATACTGGTTGTACGCGGTCACGAACACGACCTGCGTGGCGGGGCTCGCCTCGGCGGCGGCGCCCGCTACCTCGAGCCCCGTGAGCCCCGGCATACGGATATCGAGGAACGCGACCTCGGGCTTGTGGGTTGCGATCGCCTCCAGCGCAGCGCCGCCGTCCTCGCAGGCGGCCACCACCTCGAGCTCGGGCCATGCTTCGCGCAGCAGCGACAGCAGCTCCGTGCGCAGCAGGGCCTCGTCCTCCGCGACGACCGCCCTAGGCATGCGCGCTCTCCACAGCCGACGGCGGACCCGCGAGCGGCACCGTGATGGTGGCGGCGACGCCGCGCGGGAAGTTGGCCACGATGGAGAACGAGGCCGCGTCGCCGTACGCGAGCTTGAGGCGCTCGCGCACGTTCTTGAGCCCGATGCCGGTGCCGCCGCCGTCCTCGCTGAAGCCGCGCCCGTCGTCGGCCACGGTGAGGCCCAGCTTGCCGTCGGCCTCGCGCGCGAAGATCCAGATCGTGCCGCCGCCCGGCACCGGTTCGAGGCCGTGCTTGATGGCGTTCTCGGCGAGGGTCTGCAGCATCATGGGCGGGAAGGCTGCCTTGAGCAGCGCGTCGGCCACCTGGATCTGCACCTTGAGCCGTTCGCCCATGCGGATCTTGAGGATCTCGAGGTAGGCGCGCGTGCGCTCGAGCTCCTCGCCCACCGTCGACATGGACTCCTCGGCGCTCGGCAGCGAATGGCGCAGGTAGACGATGAGGTTACCGAGCATCTGGTCGGCCCGCGCCGGGTCGGAGCGCGTGAGCACCTGCGCCGAGGCGAGCGTGTTGTAGAGGAAGTGCGGCTCCACCTGGGCATGCAGCAGCGAGAGCTTCGCGACCGTGAGCTCCTTCTCGGTGGCGGTGGCGCGCACGTGCGCCTCCTCGCCCTTCCGGCGCTCGGCCACGCGCCGCGTGATGGCGCGCGTGACGGCCTCGGCGTTCTCGAGGTTGGTGGCGTCATCGACCAGGAACCAATCCATCCATGCCGCGCCCTGGGGCTCGCACACGAGCGTCACGCTGCAGGTCCGCTCGCCGGGCGACACGGTGGCGCGCACGAGGTTGCGCTTGCTGTCGCCACCCCCATCGTCTGCGCCGTCGAGGCGTTTGCGGCTATTGCGGATGCCCACGTACGGATTCAAGCGCCGCATCCGCGCGAGCACCTGCAGGCTGTCGCGCGCGCTCTCGACGGACTCGACTTGCGGCAGCTCGCGGATCGCGGCGTCGACCAGCACGAAGGCGTCGTCGGCGGGGAAGGGCAGCTCGATCTGGCGGCGGTGGCGATTGCCGAGCGCCTCGCGGTCGATGCGCCCGGCCACGAGGCGCACGCGGTGCACGTGCGAGAACGCGCTCACGGCGGCTACGGCGAAGGTGCCGAACGCCGCGAGCACGAAGATCCATTCGAGGCCGCGCCCGAAAAAGCTCTTCCACAGCACCATGGCGACCATGACGACGAAGAACCACGCCAGGCACTTGCGGAAGACGAAGAAGAATCCTTTCATGGCGCGAAGGATAGCAAGGGGCGTGACGGCGCCCGGGAGCGATCCGACGAACAAGGGGCGGTGCGGCGTGAAATGATGCCGGCCGGCGACGGAATGCGTCCATGACGTTGCGCGCTCAATTGACAGCGTTGCGCGCGGGGGCTACGTTGCCATTGCCATTCGTTAACTGAATGAGAGTGGCGCCATAACAGTTAATAGCGGCCTTTGTTCCGGGAGGAACCGGTAGGAAACAGGAGGGCACATGAAATCTGCCCTGCCTCTCATCGGGAGAGCGCTCGAGCTTGCGCAGCGCAATCCCGCTTTGCTGGTGGTGGTCGCGTCGCTGAGCGTGCCGCTCGCCCTCATCTACGCCGCGTTGTCGTATGTGGCGGCGCCCGCGATCAACCTCGCCGCTTTCCTGGTGCTGGGCGCGTTCGCGCTCTTCTACAGCGGCTGGATCGCGCGGCTCGCCATCACGCACTGGCGCGTGGGCTGCGAGGAGCGATGCTGAGGCGGCGCCCGCAAGCGGAAGGGCCCTCGCGAGAGGGCCTTTCCTTTTGTTGTCGCCGGCTAGCGTCCGACGCCCGACGCGCCGGCCGAGCCGCTCGCTCCCGCCGCTGCGCCCGTGCCGGTGCCCGTGCTGCTGGTGCCGGTGCCCGTGCTGCTCGTGCCGGTGGCGCCGATGGAGCCCGTCGAACCGGTCGCGCTGGTGGTGCCGGTCGAGCCGGTGGTGCCGCCGCTGATTCCGTTCGTGGTGCCCATCCCGCTCGCGCCAAGGCCCGCGGTACCGCTCGCCGCGCCGCCGACCCCCGCCGTCCTTCCCCCGTGCCCGAGAGACTCGCGCTGCCAGTCGTCGCGGCGCCGGCGCCATTCAGCGTGCCGTTCGATAGCGACGATCCGTTGCTGGTCGCACCGAGCGCACCCGCGGACGACGGGCCGGTCGTCGTGTTGTTCACGCCGAGGCCGGTCGTGTTGCTGCCCGTGACGCCCTGGGCAAGGGCACCGGCGCTGCCCGGTGCGCCCATCGCCGTGCCGCCGGAGACGCCCGCGCATTCGGGCGTGGCGCGCGGCTGGTGCGTGACCGGATCGACGCAGTCCGGCATGAGGTGCGTGTTATTCGGGTCGAAGCGGCTGGGATCGTTCGGGTTCGAGGTCTGCGACCACGCCGGGGCCGCGGCGAAGGCGGCTGCGCCGAGCGCAGCCGCGAGAATGGTAAGGCGCATGGAATGCTTCATGGCGTTCTCCTGTGCAAGCGTGCGAACGACATTGCCCGCACCCACGTTGCGACTGGAACGCCATGCAGCGGTTCGGCACCGTTGCGGGCCGGTGGCCCCAACGGCGCACGCGCGTCGGCAGCGAGCCGCGCGCGTGTCAGCGCATTCCCATCACTCCTTGCGCTCGCCTTGCTCCGCGCACCGGATCACCTCGGCGTTGGTGCCGAGGTCGAGGCAGTGGCGCAGGTCGACGTCCTTGCCCGGGTTGCGCGTGGCCTTCGCCATGTGCAGCTTGGGCCCCGCGGCATTCGCGGGGTCGGCGGCGGCGGAGCTGGGCGGCGCGTCGGCGGCCTTGGCCGCGGCAGGCTTGGCGGCGGGCTTGGCGGCCTTGTCGGCGGCGAGCGACGCACCGGCGGGGATGGTGCACGCGAGCACCAGCGCTGCGGCAATCTTCATGGTGTTGTTCATGGTCTCTCCCTGGGGGCTGCTGCTGCGCAAGCAGTCTACGCCTGACCCGAATCTATTGCGGCCAGAGCCAAGCGAACGTGGCGCCGGTGATCACGCCGTAGATCAACGCGTCGAGCAGCTCCTTCAGCGCCGAGGACCACGGCTTGCCCATCCAGATCGCATTCGGCACCGAGCCGCCGCCATACACGAGGAACGCCATCGCGCCCGCGAGGACGCCGGCCTGGCGCCCCGCGCCGGCGGGCAGCACCCCTCGCGGCGAGGCACGCCACGATGAGGGCGACCGCAAGGCCGTAGATGAACCACTTCAGCAGGGCGCCGCCCATCTTCGGCGGGCCGGGCGCGCGCAGCACGAGGAGCGCCACCGGTCCCTCGGTGAACTTGCGCATCATCTCGGGGGATTGCATCTCCTTCATCTCCTGGCAGTGCGGGATGCCGTACTGCCCGGGTCCGGCGGCGCCCGCGCGGATGGCGTCGCGCACTGCGTCCTCGTTCGGCAGCTTGCGATACTCGCCGTTGTGCCACTTGAGCAGCATGTGGATCACGCTGCTGGCGAGGAAAACGAGCACTGCGGAAAGCACGATCGGGATCCAGAGCTGTGCGAGTTGCGTCATGGCGGCCTCCCTGGGCTTGTGGTTGTGCGGCGGGCTCGAATCGGCGCCATTATTCCCCAAAAACCGCCTGTGTCCTGGTGCGATGACAGGGCGTTGACAGATGGGTACAATCCCGGAGGTTAACGAGGATTAACCCCCCCGCGCATGCCCGTGGATACGACCGTTTCCGACGCCGCACTCCTCGAGCCCCTCCGGCGGGCCGAGGCGCGCCTGGCGGTCATCCCGCGCGCGGAGCTGGCCCACCTGCTGGGTCCCGTCATCGAGCGCCTGCACGAGCGCCTGCCCGCCGGCGAGGCCGCAGGGGTGGCGGATGCCGCGCTCGCCTTCTGCCGCCGCCTGTACGCCAACGCCCGGTCCGGCGATGCGCTGCCCCTGGCGCGCGCCGTGCTGGCCCAGGCCGCGCTCGCCGGCGACGCGGCCCTCGAGCGCCGCGCCGCCACCGCCTGCGGCCTGCTCTCCGCCGACACCGCGGACCTGGTGGGCGCCATCGAGCACCACGTCCAGGCCCTGCGCCTGGCGGGCGACGACCGCATCGAGGCGAGCGGCGTCTGGAACAACATCGGCCTGGCGATGGGCATCGCCGGCAACTACGAGATGGCGGCCAAGTGCTACCAGCGCGCGCTCGACGCGGTGGAAGCGAAGCTCGAGCCGACCTTCAGCCGTTATGCCGCCTGCATGAACCTCGCCCATGCGCTGCTGCAGACCGGGATGTGCGACGACGGCCTGGTCTTCGCACATCGCGCGCTCGGCGAGCAGATCCCGGTGTTCCTGCAGCGCGACCTGCATGCCGCGCTCGTGCTGCGCCGCAATCTCGTGCGCCTGCTGGTCTCGGCGGGCCGCGTCGCCGAAGCCGAGCCCCACGTCGTCGAGGCGGCCGCGCTCGCGGACCGCATCCGCACGCCGCGCGCCCAGATCGCCTCGGCCACCACGCGCGCGGTCTACGAGCTGGCAGTGGGCTCGAGCGACGTCGCGCTCACCCGCCTGGAGAACGCGCTCGCCGGGGCGCGCGAAGTGCCCGCGGCGCTGCGCGACACGCTCGCATGCGTGATCAGCGCAGAGGAGGCTTCCGGGCATTCTGAACGCGCGTTGCTGCGCCTGGGCGAGCTTTCCAACCACGTCTACCGCTCGGCCGTCGAGCGGGCGCGCGCCCATGTCGAGCTCGCGAGCATCGGGGGCCGCGCGCGCACTGCGCTCGACCACGCCCAGGAGCAGGCGCGCGCGCGCCTCATCTCCAAGCTCGCCCCGCCCGCGCAGCCCGACGGCTGGAATGCCACTCGAGCGCCTCGGCGTGAGCGCCGTGATGCGCATGGACAAGACCGGCTGGCACGGCAAGCGCGTCGGCGCGCTCTCGAAGGCGCTGGCGATGGCGAGCGGCATCGACCCGCTGCAGTCCCTCGAGATCGGCTTCGCCGCGGAGATCCACGACATCGGAATGCTCTCGGTGCCCGAGGAGATCCTCGGCAAGCGGGGCGCCCTTTCCGACGGCGAGCGCGCCGCGGTGCATCGCCACATCGACGCGGGCGCCGACATCCTGCGCGACGACCGCCACCCGCGCATCTTCCTCGCCCGCGAGATCGCGCGCTATCACCACGCACGCTGGGACGGCTCCGGCTATCCCGAGCGCGTGGGCGGCAAGTTCATTCCCGTCGCGGCGCGCATCTGCGCCGTGGCGGATGCGTACGATGCGATGGTCTCCGGCCTCAGCTCGCACCCGATGCGCTCCATGGACCAGGCGCTGGCCGAGCTGCACCGCAATGCGGGCGGCCAGTTCGACCCGGAGCTCGTCACGCATTTCGACAGCATGATCCGCACCGAATCGGAGGATCTCGGCATGGACCTCGCGTCCGATGCCGGGATGGAGAGCTTCCAGGAGCTCGTCAACGCGCTGCAGCAAGACCGGGGGTACGTATGAAACAAACGGCAATCGACGCGCGCAGCCAGCAAATGCTGGAGCTGCTCGCCCAGGGTGCTTCCTCGCGCGTCGTCGCGAAGAAGCTCGGCTACAGCGAGGGGACCACGCGGGTCTACCTGCACAAGCTCTACAAGACCATCGGCGTGAGGAACAAGACCGAGGCGGTGATCTGGCAGTTGAACCGCGTGCGCGCGCAGGAGGAGCCGCCTGCCGCGGCCGCGCCGCCCCCACCCGCGATGGTGGCGCGCGCCGGCCAGAGCTTCGGCGAGATGGCGCTCGCCGAGGACCTCTATACCGCGCTGGGCGTGATGAGCTCGTTCCTCGGGCCGTACGGCCACGTGTGGGAAGCGGGCATGCGCCTCAAGGGCGACACGCCGGACGCGAAGCTCGCCGCGCGGCGCGCGCAGTCGCGCCTGCTGTGGCGCGCGCTGCTCAAGGGCGATTTCGCCCATGCCAAGAAGCTCGCCGACGACGGCGCGGGCGAACGCCTGCTGATCGAGGCGCCGTCCGACGCCGTGCTGCTCGCCTCCGTGCTCGCGATAGGCGGGTATTCCGGCGCGGCCGAGCGCCTCGCTGCCCAGTTCATCGCGCGCCGCAAGGGACCCGGCATCTCCCCGCGCGAAACCGTCGTTGCTGCGCGCCTTGCGCGAGGCGCTCGAGCGCGGCTCGGAGGCCGGCATCGTCGCGCTGCACGATTTGGCCGCGGAGGGCACCCGCGCCCCGATCGTGCGCCAGATTGCCATGGTCGCGCTTGTTCCACGCGTATCGGGCGCGCCGTGATGAGGAGCGCGCGCGCAATGCCGCGAACGCTATCTGGGTGGACGCCGAAGCGGCCCGCCAGCAGCTCGAGGCGATGGGCGTACGCCCGCTCGCCCGCGAGGGCGCGATGCCGCGGCCCTCGCGCGCGACGGCGCGCGAACCCTCTGCAACGCGCGAGAAGGTGACAGCGGGTCGCTGACCCTCTGTCGCCTGGCCGGCGGTCGCGCCTAGATCTGGCCCCACACCGGGCGTGCCGTCGCCGCCGCCGGCGACCCAGCCCATTTCCATGTCGCGCAGGGTGCGGAGCTCCCCCTGCGCAGCGTCCGCCGCCTGGCGGACCGCTTCGATGTCGCGCGCCACGTCGCTGGAAAAAAATCCCGTCAGTTTGATCTGGTTCATGTGAGCCCCTCGTCTTTATGGTTGCGCAAGCGCCGGGCGGCGCTTCCGGGTGCTAATATTACAACTGTTAATTGACACTGCAAGCTAATTAACGCAAGCTAATCCGCACAACGACCAAACCGATCCCTTGAGCGTTCCCTTTCCCGCCCCCTCACCGATGCCCCCGTCCCGCCACCGCGGACGGAGTCTCGCGGCCGTCGAGGCCCCGAGCCCCGATTTCGAGCTGCTGTTCCGCAGCGCTCCGTCGCTGCTCATCGTCCTCGATGCCGCCCCCGGGTTCCGCATCCTCGCCGCGAGCGACGCCTACCTGCGCGCGACCCGCAGCGCCCGCGAATCCGTGCTGGGCCGCCCCTTCTTCGACGCCTTCCCGGAAAGCGCGGAAGGCCCCCGTGTCACCGGCGCCGGCAGCCTGCGCTCCGCCCTGGAGCGAGCGCTCGCCTCCGGCAGGCCCGACGCGCTCAACAGCCCCGTGCGCGGCCGCGACGGCCGCCTGCGCTACATCATCCATCGCATCGACGCGCTCGAGCTGGAAGTCCTGCGCGGCGCCCGCGAGCGCGACGAGGCCGTGCGCGAGATGCGCGCCGCGCAGGATGCGCTCGAGACCTTCGTCCAGTCGGCCGCGCGCGACCTCGGCGCGCCCCTGCACGCCATCGACGGCTCCTGCCGCATGTTCGAGGAGCTGCAGGGTCCCTCGCTCAACGGCGAGACCCGCCGCCTGCTCGCGAGGATAGGAGGCAACGTGAACCGGATGGAAAACATCATCGAGGGCCTGCTGGGCCTGTCGCGCGCCGGGCGCATCCACATGGCGCGCAAGCGCGTCGACGTGACCGCCATCGCCAGGCATGCCGTGGCGAAGCTGCACAACCACGAGCCGGAGCGTTTCGTCGCCGTGGAAATCGGCGAGGGGCTCGAGGCCTGGGCCGACGAGAGCCTGGTCTCGATCGTCCTGGAACATGTGCTCGCCAATGCCTGGAAGTTCACCCGCCGCCGCCCCGACGCGCGCATCGTCGTCGGCGCGCGCAACATCGCCGGCCAGACGGTGTTCGAGGTACGCGACAACGGGGTGGGCTTCGACATGGCGCACGCCGAGCGCCTGTTCGCCCCGTTCGTACGCCTGCACGACGGCCCCGAGTACGAGGGGCACGGCATCGGCCTCGCTTCGGTGAAGCGCATCGTCGAGCGCCATGGCGGCGAGATCTGGGCCGACTCCAAGGTCGATCGCGGCACCACCATCCACTTCACGCTGAGCGGCCCCGGCATCTGAGATCGTCCTCACGGCGGCCGCGCGCGAACGCCTTCGCGGCTCCGCTGCCCAACGCGAATAATGCTCGCGGAGGGGCGCCATGGTACGCCATTTCCCGTTTTATTTGCTGGCACTTGGCGCGCTCGCGGCGGCGTGCGCTGCGCCGGGCGGCGAGCCCGACCGCTACTGGCAGAAGCTCGCTGGCGCGGCGAGCGCGACCGACTTCGATTTCGACAACCAGCGCTGCGGCGCGAGCGCCTCGCGCATGAAGCCGCCGCCGCGCGCCGACCAGGCGCCGGGCGGGGTCGTGCCGCCCGCCAACCGCATCGACCGGCCGCCGCGCCCCTGGCCCAACGCGGTCTCGGAGCAGGCCTACATGGACTGCATGAGCCGCGCGGGCTGGAGCGTGGTGAGCCGCTGATCAGCGAACGGTCTGGGTGATGGGCCCGGCGATTCCGGCGCTGTTGTCGGCGTCGCCGTAGTACCAGCCGCGGATGGGATGCGTGCCGGCCGCGAGGCTCGCCGTGGTGCAGGTCGCCACGCCGCCGGCAAGCTGCACGCCCGAGCAGCCAGCGATGGTCGCGCCGTTGTCCTGGAAGTCCACGCGGCCGGTCGGCATCACCGGGCCCGTGACCACGACGGTGAACTTCACCGCCTGGCCGACGCTCGAGGTGTACGACGACGAGTCGATCGTGAGGCCGGACTGGGTCGAGGCCGTCCCGCCGCCGGTCACGGTCTGCGTGATGGGTCCCGCCTGCCCGGTGCCGTAGGTCGCATCGCCCGAGTAGATCCCGGTGATCGCCCAGGTACCCGCGGCGAGCGACGACGTCGTGCACGTCGCCTGGCCGTTGGTGACCGCGGCGGCGCCGCAGCCGGCGATGGTCGAGCCCGACGCACGGAAGCTCATCGAGCCGCCGGGCACGCCCGCGTTGCCGGCGACGCGCGCGGTGAAGGTCACGCTGGCGCCTGCCGCGATGGTGTAGCTCGACGAGTCCATCGTGGTCGAGACGACGGCCGAGCCGGTGGTGGCGCCCGTTGCGCCCGGCGCGGGCGTGCTCGAGCCGCCGCCGCGCGCGGGCATCCTGGGATCGCCGTTGCGGCCGACGGGATTGCTGCCGGTCGTGGTCCCACCGGTGCCCGGTGTCGGAGTCGGCGTGGGAGTCGGCGTCGGCGTGGGAGTGGGAGTCGGTGTGGGCGTCGGAGCCGGAGCGCCGGTGCCCGTGCCGCCCACGCTGCTCGCAGCGCTCGCCGCCGCAACCCCGAACTTCATCGCGCCATCGCCCGCCTCGGCCGCGCCCACGTCCGGGGCCGCGCCGTTGAAGCGGTCGTTGAAGTTGTTGATGCGCATACCCTGGTCGAAGCCCGGCGAGCCGGCAGCGAGCTGGTACATCCCGCCCGACTCGCTCTGCCAGCCGCTGCCCGAGGCGTACTTCGGAAGGCCCACGAGGCCGCCCACTTCAGGAGAGGAGGCCGCGTTGGTGAGATCGTTCTGGAACGTGTTGTCGCTTCCGATCTGGTAGAACGAGCCGCCGTTCTTCCAGATCTGGTAGATGTTGTTCATCGACACCGTGTTGTGCACGAGCTGCGTGTCGCCCGTGCCGCCGACGCCCGCCCCCCGCCGAGGCCGTTGGTGCAACCTGAGGCCTGCGCCTGCAGCATCGTGTTGTGGAAGAGGTACCGGCGGCCGTTGCCGAAGTCGGAGGAGCTCCCGGACTTGAACATCGGCTGCTTCTGGTCGGAATCGCAGGAAGCGCCCTCGATGAACTGGTTGCGGTTCCACACGTTGCGGAAGATGTACATCGGACCCACCGAGTCGATCGTCGAGGCAACACCGGTGCCGGTGTTGTTGATGTAGTTGCCCCAGATCCTCACGTTCGCGTTGCCGCCCTCGGCCTCGATGCCGTCGTCCCAGGTCATCTCGACGCGGTTGCCGTAGATGTCGCTGTCCTTGTTGGGCCAGCCGTTGGTGGAGAAGTTGTCCTCGCCGCCCATGGCGTCGTTGAAGTGGTTCTTCGCGCTATAGATCTCGTTCCAGCGGTAGACGTTGTTGCCCCCGCAGTAGGAGAACGTGATGCCCTGGGGGCCCGCCGGGTGCGCCACCGCCCACGAGTTCGCGGCATAACGCGGGTCGTGGATCTTGTTGCGCTGCACCGTGACGCGGGTGAGCTCTTCGTTGACGCAGATCGAACGGATGCCCGAGTCCATGTCGGTGCCCCAGGTGCCGTCGCGCGTGCGCCCCCAGCCCGAGATGTCGTTGTCCTCGATGATGACGTCGTGCTGGTTCTTGTCGATCAGGATGCCGTGCTGCTGGGCGCCCCGGAGCGTGAAGCCGCGCACGATCACGTACGAGGCGTTCACGTTGATGTTGGTGGCGGCACCGTTCTGCGCATCGAGCGTGGAGCCCGTGCCGTCGTAGACCACGTAGCCCGAAGCCGAGCCGCCCGCGCTGATGGTGAGCGTCGCCGAGCCGCTGGGCACGTTGATGGTCTGCGCGACCGGCACCGTGTTCGACCAGGTCGTGAACGTCAAGCCCTTGGGCGAAGTGGAAACGCCGGGCAGGTTGAACGCCACTTCGTACGGGGTGCCCGGCGTGAGGCCGACGACGGAGCCGCGGCACTCGCTGTTCGACGCGTCGAACCACATGTCGAGACCCTGCGACCACGACGACGAACCGGAGACGCGGTACTTCACCTGGCAGCCGGTGGCGGAATTGGCGCCGGGGTTGGACCAGTAGAGGCCGACCGCTTCGTACGTGGGCACCGCTCGGGTGCCGGTGGAGTCCTGGGCGTGGGCCTGGCCATGAACGAAGGCGAAGCCGACGAGGAGCGATGAGGCTGCGACGAGCGTGCGTGCGCGAAGATTAGCGAGTGCTTGCATGATCTGGTCTTGCCCTCTGCAACAACGAAGGAGACCGACCTTTGCAAGCGCTATGCCACGATGGATTTACCCTTGTGAATCAGTTATTTGTGATGTTCTACGGGCCTCCGGGCGCGGGCTAGCTGTAGCGCGGCTCCGACACCCTTGTAGTTTAGGCCGAATTTCGTTGTAGGAAACGGCTGATGACCGGGTCGGAGCCGTCCTACGCTGTAGCTCGCGAGCGACAAATCGTCGAATCCAGCTGACGCGTTTTGTCGCTGGGAGCCTCGAGGCGGGATATCGGGGGTCGCGGCGTCGCCCGGGAGCGACGAAAAAGGGCGGTCGCCAGGGCCGCCCGGGGATGAAGCGCCCTTCCTGGTCAGGCGGGCACTGCCACCTTCGCGTCGCTGAGCTTGCCCAGCACGCCGGCCATCTCGTCGCGGCTCATCGCTCGCAGCACCTGCGTGCGTACGTTGCCGCTCGAGCCGATGGCGAGTGCGAGCGCGGTCATCGAGGCCTCGTCGGGCGCATCGAAGATCGCGACCACGTCGACGCTGCCGAGGGTCCAGAAGATGTCGCGCTCTTTCACGCCCAACTTCTTCGCGAGGTCGCGCACCGCGTCGGCACGCTTGGTGGTATCGCGGATGGTGCGGATGCCTTGATCTGTAAGGGTGTTGAGCATGATGTAGGTGCTCATGGGTTCCTCCATCGTTGCAATTGGGAAAGGCGGCCGGGCGGCCTGCCTGCAGGGCAGTCTGCGCCGCCGCGGCGGACGAGGCAACGCGGAGCGATGGAGCGGGCGCGAGGGGTATGGCTAGCGGTCGCGCTCGTCCGTCAGCCCGGTGAAGGCGCCGTTGATGTGCGGCGTGAGGGCGGCGGCTTGCTGCGCGCTGCGCGCCGCAGCTTCGGAGCGGTCCATCACATCCTCGACGTTGGCGGATACCTGGGGGCCGCTCGAGGTCACGGTGGTCGTGGTCTGGGGCAACGATGCGGGCGCAGCCTGAGCCGGGGCGGGGGCGGCCGCCGGGACCGGCGGCGCGGGTGGCGCTGGCGGCGAAGGATAGACCTCAGGCGGCAGCGTATGGCTCAACGACGGGTCGTCGCCGGGCCTGGCGGGGAAGAAACCGGAATCGGGCTGCGGCGCCTGCGCGAGCGCAAGCGTCGCGGTGCCGAGCGCGGCGGCGAGGACGAGCTGGGAATGGCGGGACATCGGCGCACCTCCTCCACGAAAGACTCGCGGCGCGCCGCAACGTTTCAGGCCATGGGCGCGATGGAGCGTAGGAGGGATCCCACGCCGCGCATCAGGTAGCCGGCAGCACGCGGTCGGGCAGCCACAGCGAGAGCTGCGGGAAGAAGATCGCCATCAGGAGCAGGCCGACCAGGATCAGCACGAAGGGCAGGACCTCGCGGTAGATCTCTCCCAGCGGCACGCGCGCCGCGCCCGAGAGCACGAAGAGGTTGAGCCCCACCGGTGGGGTGATGAGCGCGATCTCGATGTTGAAGATCAGCACGATGCCGTAATGCACCGGGTCGATGCCCAGCTTCATCGCGATCGGCGCCAGGATCGGCGTGGTCATCACGTTGAGCGCCACAGCTTCCATGAACATGCCGAGCACGAACATGATGGCGCTCACCGTGATCAGGAACTCCCACGCCTTGAGGTGGTGGCTCTCGATGAAGCCGAAGATGAGTTGCGGGGCGTTGAGGAAGGTGAGCACCTTCGAGAGCAGCACGGCGCCCGCGATGATGGTGAAGATGTTGATGGTGGTGCGCGCGGTCTGCAGCACCACCGGCCAGAGGTCCGCGAGGCGCAGGTTGCGGTAGACGGCCACGGCGACGATGCCGGAGTAGAGCGCGCACGCGGTCGAGATCTCGGTGGCGGTGAGCTGGCCCGAGTAGAAGCCGTAGAGCACGAAGACCGGCAGCATCATCACCCAGAACGAGCGCCGGAGCGCCGTGGCGCGCGCGCTCCATGAGGTGATCGTGGTGGAATCGTCGCGCTTCCACCCGTACTTGTGGCCCCGCGTGGCCACGAAGACGAGGAACGCGAGCACGTTGATGACGCCGGGCACGATGCCCGCGAAGAACATGCGGCCCACCGAGACGTTCACCATCGAGGCGTAGATCAGCATCGCGATCGACGGCGGGATGAGGATCGCGGTGGCGCCCGAGGAGGCGATCAGCGCCGCTGCGAAGCCGCGCCGGTACCCCTCGCGCTCCATGCCCGCCACGCCGATCTTGCCGATCGCCGCCGCGTCGGCCGCGCTCGAGCCCTGCACGCCGGCGAAGATGCCGGTGGCCACCACGCAGGCGCAGCCCATCCCGCCGCGCAGCCGCCCGATCAGCGCGCGCGCGAGGTCGAAGACGCGGTCGATGAGCCCGCCCGCCGAGAGCAGCTCCGCGGCGAGGAGAAAGAACGGAATCGCGAGCAGCGTGAAATTGCCCACGCTGTCGGAGAGCACGTCGGGGATGAACGTGATGGGCGCCAGCCCCAGCCAGTAGAGCGTGGCCACCGAGGCGACGATCAGCGCGAAGCCGATCGGCATCCCGATCGCGATGAGCACCAGCAGCAGGATGAACGGAATGGCGATCATGGGCGGCGCGGGCGCCAGATCGCGTAGACCTCTGCCGCGAGGTGCAGGATGGTGAGCGCGAGGCCGAACGGCACCACCGAGGCGAGCCACGCCGTGGGAACTCCCCACAGGTCGTCGTCGGTGGCGCCGATTTCAACCTGCTGGCGCACGATGGACAGCGCGCCCACGAGGATCAACGCGAGCACCGCGGCGGTCACCACGCAGGAGACCGTCTCGGCGATGCGCTGGCCGCGCGCTGGCATGAGCCGCAGCAGCATGTCCGCCGCGACGTGGCCGTGCTCGGTGACCAGCGCGCCCATGCCGATGAATGTCATCCAGACCAGCATCAGCTCGGGGAGCTTCAGGCTCCAGTCGCCGGTGGAGACCCCGGCGTTGCGCGCGACGATGGTGAGCGAGGGTGAGCGCCAGCGACCCGAGGAGGATTGCGCCCACGACCGCGACCTCGGCGCGCGCCAGCCAGCGCACGAAGGCGGGCGCCTGCGCGCCCGCGTCCCCGGATTGCTCCACGCCCGCCGCCTACTGCGACGACAGGATGGCGTTCACCGTGTCCTTGCCGAACTTCTCGCGCGTGCGGTCGTAGGTGCCGGCGAGTGCGGCGCGGAAGGTCTTCACCGCGTTCGGGTCGTCTTTCGCCGGGTCGCTGATCTTGCCGCCGCCCTTCTTGATCGCCGCGACGAACTTGTCGCTCTCCGCCCAGATCTGCTTGTGGTACTCGCGGGCGAGGCGCGCGGCGGATTCGTCCATGACCTTGCGGTCGGCGGCCGGCTGCTGGTCCCACCACGCCTTGTTGGCGACCCAGATGTAGGCGCCGTACGACGGGATGATCATCACGTTGGGCGCCACCTCCACCATCTTCTCGTTCACGAACGCGTCGAAGGTCGTGTACACCGCGGAGATGGTGCCCTGCTGCAGCGCCGAGTACACCTCGTTCAGCGGGATCTTCGCCGTCGAGGCGCCCATTGCCTTCAGCGCATCCACCACGACGGGGTGGCCCGAGGTGCGGATCACCTGGCCCTTGAAGTCCGCCGGCTGCTTGATGAGCACGTTCTTGGTCCCGATCACGAACGGGCCCTCGTCGAGGAACGCGAGCACGTGGAAGCCCGCGCGCTCGAGGTCCTTGGTCACGATGTCGGCCTTGGGGCCCTCGAGGAACTTCTGGAACTCGTCCGCGTTGGCGAACCCGAACGGGATCTCCATCAGGTCCACGTTCTTGGTGTACGCGGTGTAGGCGCTGTTGGGCTCGTTGGTCATCTGCACGTTGCCGAGCTGCACCGCCTTGGCCGCCTTGTCGCCGTCGTAGAGCTGGCCGCCCGGATAGATCACGAGCTTGTAGCGGTTGCCGGTCTTCTTCGCGACCTCGTCGCCGAATTCCTGGCTGGTCTTGCCGCGCAGGGTGTCGATGTTGACCTTGATCGGCATCTTGATCTCGATCGGCCCGGCGGCGGCGCTTGCGGCTCCCAGCGCGGCGGCGCACACGGCAGCGAGCGTCAGGGCCAGTCTCCTGGACATCATGTCGGACTCCTCCTCGTGGATGGGTGGTCCCGGAAGCGCGAAGCCGATTCTACGTGAAGGACCGCCGGCAGCGCGAGCCGTGCTAACTTGCGCTCCATCAGGGGTGCCGACAGGCGTGTAGCATGGACGTGAACCTCGAGGCGCTGCGCGCGGCACTGCTCGACCTGCACAAGGCCGATCCTGCGCGCGCAGCAGATCGACTACGAGCGCGAGCACGGGCGCGTGGCCTCGCGCGGCGAGCTGCTGCAGCTCGTGGTCCAGCATGCCGACTTCAAGTGGATCCGCGCGCTCTCCGCGCTCATCGCGCAGCTGGACGAGTGGTCGGAGGCCGAGGGCGGCCTGCGCGCGGGCGAGATGCAGGCCGTGATCGGCGCGCTGCAGACGCTGATCCAGCCCGACGGCACCAACGCCGAGTTCACCACGCGCTACTGGCCGCTGCTCGAGATGGTGCCCGAGGCGCTGCTCGCCCACGTGAAGCTCTGGCGGCTGATCGCCGCCGACAAATAGCGCCTCAGTTGGGCGCGGGTTGGCCCGGGCTGCCCGCGGCGGCCGGAGTGGCCGGCGGCGCAGTCTCCTTCGGTTCCGCCGTGGCGCACGGGGTCGCCTCGCGCACCGCGCGCAGCTTCTTCCAGATCGGCGCGGCGCGCTCGGCCATGGACAGCGCGAAGAAGAGCTGGATGCGGTCCGCCCCGCACGCGCGCTGCGTGATCTCGGTGTTGAGGACCAGCGGCTCGGCCTTGGCGAACCCGTTCCAGGTGTGGATGGCGCCGGCGTAGGCGATGCGCCAGCCGGCGGGCGCGTCGAGCGGATGCAGCACCACCGCGGTGGGCGGCACCATGGCGTCCACCTTGCGGGCAATGGCCACGTTGTTCATGAGGCCGTCGAAGTACACGCTCATCGCGCGCTCCAGCACCTCGCCCTCGAGCAGCGTGGGCTTGATGTCCCACAGGAACACGTAGCTGAAGCCGTCGGGCTGGTCGAACTTCTTCCAGTCCGGCGTGAAGCGCACGTGCTCGCTGCCCTCGTACGGCAGCGTGGGCGCGTACGGCAGCGGGAACGTGAAAGACTCCTTGCGCCAGTCGTCGGGCGCGGTGAGCTGGCCGGCCGCCGGCTGAGCCCCCAGCACGAGGGCACCGAGCGCGAGGGCGGCGAGCGCCCGCGCGCGAACTTTCTCTTGAAGCATCGCGATCCTCCCGGGACGATTATCGCCCAGGAGGATCGCGAGTGAACATGGCCTACGGCGTTACGGCCGCGGCCTGCAGCGTGCCTTCGATCTCGACATGGAGGCTGCCGTCGGCGTCGCTTGCCGTGTGCTCGAAGTCGATCACCAGGGCCGCCGCACCCGCCGGACGGGCGCGGGCTTCGTCGAAGGTGCCGTTGAAGAGCGGTTCGGTGCAGCCGGCGAGCGTGATGCTCCCGCCGAACGTGAAGGCCCCGTGACCGTTGCCCGGATCCGAGTTGCCCGGGCCGGAGTTGCCCGGGCCCGAATGGCCGGAGCCCGAATTGCCCGAGCCCGAATTATCCGAGCCGGAATTACCCGAGCCGGAATTGCCCGAGCCCGGAATTGCCCGACGCCGGAATTGCCATCGTGGGAATTGTCGTCGGGGCCTTCGTTCCCGTCGTCATCGCCGCCGCCGTCCTTCTTCGGCAGCGCGGTGAGCGTGCCGGTCACGGTGCAGCCGAAGCCGCTGCCGGTGACCGCGCCGGCGTCCGAGATCGAGAGCGCCAGCGCCTGGTTGGCCGCGACCCGCTCGAGGGTGTTGCCGGCGGTCATGTGCTGCACGGCGAGCCATGCGACGGTACCGGCCCAGTCGCCCGTGATGCTGGGTGCGGGGGCGGGTGTCGGCGGAGGCGTGGTCCCGTTGCCGAGGTTGCCCTCGATGGAGACCTCGTTCTCGTCGTCCATGGCCGTGGTGGCGGCCGCATCCGCGTCGTCCTCGCGCTGGAAGCGCACCATGAGCGTGGACGTGCCGAGGAGCTGCAGCCTGCAGTTTCGGATAGTCGCCGTCGAAGGGCGCGTCGGTGCAGCCGGTGGCGGTCGCGGTGCCGCTGAAGAACGAGCGGAAGCCGTCGCCCGCGGTGACCTGGCCGGTGAAGGCGCAGCCGTTGCCGGTGCCGGTGAGCGAGCCGTCGGCGGCGATGGTGAGCGACAGGTCGTGGGCGGCGCGCGTCTCGCTGCCCGCGGCCTCGGCCTTCCACGTCGTGCTGCCGGTCCATGTGCCCGCGATGGCGTCGAAGTTGGTGGTGGTCGGCGGCAGGTCGGCGTTGGTGCCGGTGCTCTTGGTCGCGGCACAGAAGGCCGTGCCCTCGGCGATCCACTTCTGGTCGACCATCATCGCCTGCAGGTCGGCGTCGTCGACGAAGCGGTGGTTCGCGCCTTCGCCGGTCGCGAAGCCGTTGTTGTAGACGCGCGTGAGCTTCGTGGTGCCCGCCGCGCACTGGCCGGATTGCGGCACCGCGATGAAGAACGCGGCGCCCTCGTAGCTCCAGCCCTTCACGCCGCCGGTCGTGGCCCGCTCCGCGGCCTCCATGCCGCGCAGCTGCAGGCATTCGTCGGCGCTCGCGGTGTAGAAGTGCGAGTTGGCGCCCGACGAATAGAAGCGGCAGACGGCCTGCGCGCCGGCGGGCGCCACGGACTGCGAGCTCCAGGCCTGGAACGAGCGGCCCGTGCGCACCCAGCCCGGGCCCGCCGCGCCGGCGTCGATGCCGAGCGCCTCGGAAGCGCTCGTGGTGACGAAGTAGTGGCCGAGCGCCGTGTTGTAGAACTCGACCGCCTCGGTGTCCGGCGTGGCCGCGCGCGCCCAGGCGCTGGCAGCGAGCAGGGCAACGGCGATCGCCTTCGTGGTTGCGTGCATTTTCGATCCTCCGGTTGGGTTGCGTCCAAGCCGAAAGCAGAAAGCGCGAACCATGCCAAGCGGACTATCAGAGGGAAACGCACGCGCCGTGCGCGCGATTGCGTCACCGTTGGGCGACGGTCGGCGGCGTCCGACACGCCATGTAGCTGATTCGTTACGCGCGGGCTGCGTCGCCGCACAGCGACTTCTTCACGGCCGGCGCGGATAAACGCGCGCTTCCCAGGGACCGGGCTGATAGTCGGGATGCACGCGACAAGGCTCGTCGTAGCGCGCGATGAGCGGGCGGCACGCGGCCTGGATATCCGCCGCGCGTCGGCTTGCGTCCGTGCTCGACCCAATCCACCAGCGCGTCGAGGGCGGCCACGGACTCGGACTTGGACAGCTCGTGGTGCTCGGCCTCGTCCGTGTACACCTGCACCAGGGCTCTGCGCCGTGCCCGCGCGCTCGAGCGCGGCGCGATACATCGTCTCGTTCTCGACGAAGGTGAAGGGATCGGCGATGGCGTGCAGCGTGAGCACCGGGATCGCGATGCGTCCCGTGGGATCGGCGTCGGCCGCGAGCTCGGCGCGCGCGGCGGGATCTGCGGCGAAGCGTGCGACCCCGGCGTTGAGCGCGCGGTCGTCCTGCGTGCCGCGATACTCGACCCCTTCGTTCGAGAACGGGTTGCGCCCGCCCAGCACGCGGTTCACGAGGTCCGCGATCACGAGCGTTGCGCGCGCGAGCTCGGTGGGCAGCGTGCGCTCGGGCACGCGCGAGGCGGCGAGGATCGCGGCGAGCGCCGCGCGCTGCGCGGGAGTGCGCTGGGGGGCGGGCAGGTTCGAGCCCGTGCACTCGTTGAAGCGCGCGCGCACGTCGGCCGAGGAGAGCTTCGAGCCGGGCGCGAGGCCCATCCACGGCGGGTACTGCGGCTCGCCGGAGCGCGGCAGGTTGCGGCAGTAGTACTGGTAGATCACGCGCAGGTCGAGCCGGTAGTCCTCGGCGTGCGTGGCGCCCGCGAGCTCGCCGCTGGTGAGGAGGGCACCGTCGAAGCTCTTCGGGTGGATCTCGATCGCGCGCGCGGCGACCAGCGCGCCCCATCCCTCGCCGTGCAGCAGCGTGCGCCGCGGCGCCGCGAGGCCCGTGGGAAAGAGCTTGCGCGCGTTGTCCACGTCCTCCGCCGCCTCGCGCACCGCGTAGGCCGCGCGCCGGTAAGTGGTATCTCCCCACGCATAGCCCGCCTTCACGAACGCGCTCCAGCGGTTGAGGTCGTCGGCATGGCGCTCGGTGTTGGGCGGCTTGGTGTCGGGCCCGTCGTGGGCGTGCACCACCAGCACGCCATTCCAGCGCGCGGGAACCACGAACAGCACGAGCGCGCCGTTCGCATCGGTCGCGCCATAGCACTGGGCGTCGTCGGGCGCGGGCTCCGGGCACTTCACGGTCGCCTGCGCGTGCGCCAGCGCCGCGGCTGCACAGGCCGCGACCGCGCAGGCGCGGCTGAGTCTCGTCATGGATTCCTCCGGCCCGCGATTATGCGGGATCGCGGGAGGCCGCGAATGAGGCGGGACCAGCGCGCGCCAGGGCGCGCTGCGGCGAGTGCTGCTAGTGCTTCACCGCCGGCATGGTCGACATGGCGCGGTGCGAGAGGGTTGCGTTGAGGGCCGTGGCGAGCGCCGCATCGCCGCCGAGGATCGAGGCCCAGGCGAGCTCGATGCCCTTGCGCTTGCCCTTCAGCACCAGGCGGAAGCCCTCGGGCGTCACGGTGAGCGTGTACTTCTCGCCGTTCACCTCGAGCTCGCGCTTGAACGGGGAGTTGAGCTTGGTCGTCATGGGGTTCTCGCTTCCTGCTTTTCTTCGGGGGTGGGTCGGATATCGAGGTCGCGGGTGTAGACCGGGGTCTTGGCGCGAAGATTCCGGCCCCAGTCCTTCCGGAGGATGGGGCGGCGCGATGCGGCAACGATGGAGCCCGGCCACCGGGCCGGACGGACTATGGGCCATGGCATTACTAGCGGCGAGCAGCTCGCTCACCTCGTCGTCCTCCACCTGCGGGAACTCGCGGTAGAAACGCGAGACGGCGCCGAACCCGGACGGCACGGCGAGGGCCACGACGTCGTCGCACAGCGGCCGGACGCGCTCTATGCCCTGGTGCGAGGCGACCGGCACCGCGCACACGAGGCGGCGCACGCCGCGGCCGCGCAGGAAGCGCAGCGCAGCGGCCATGGTGGAACCTGTCGCGAGGCCGTCGTCGACCACGATCACCACGCGCCCGGCGGTATCCAGCGCGCCTGCATGGTGGCTCCAGCGCCGGCGCTGCTCGCCGATGCGCGCGAGCTGCGCGGCTTTCTCGCGCTCGAGGTAGTCGCCGCTCACGGTGTTGAAGTCGGAGTCCGAGGCGAGCTCGAAGGCGCCCGACTCGTCGATGGCGCCGATGGCGAACTCGGGATTGAAGGGCGAGCCCAGCTTCCTCACCAGCACCACATCGAGGTCGCCGTCGAGCCGGTCGGCGATGACGCGGCCCATGGGAACGGCGCCGCGCGGGATGGCGAGCACGAGCGGGTCCGTGCCCTTGAACGGGAAGAGGGCGCGCGCGAGCTGGCACGCGGCGTCGTCGCGGTCCTGGAAGAGCACGCGCTGGTCGAAGATCATGGGTATTGGACGCCGCGCACCGCCCGGGATTCCTGCCACGATGCCGCGCGCGCGTGTCGGCGCAGCGGAAACGGCTCGTGGCGGGGACGCGCGTGCGCTTGTCGTGCGCACTCGACAAGACGGGCGCGCGCTCACCATACTCACGCGCCTGACCACTCGCCATCGCCATGAAAACCCACATTCCCCTCGCCGTCTCGCTCGCCGCGGTTTGCCTCGCGGCCTGCACCTCCGCCCTCGCCGCCGCGCCCGGGTGATCCCAACCCGACGATCGCCGCGGTGGTCTCCGAGGTCTCGACCGCGCGCATCGAGGCCACCATCCGCAAGCTCGCCGCGTTCGGCACGCGCAACTCGTTCTCGGACACGCAATCGCGACACGCGCGGCATCGGCGCGGCGCGCCGGTGGATCAAGGCGCAGCTCGAGGAATGCTCGCGCGCGGCGGGCGGGCGGCTGCAGGTCGCCTTCGACGAGCATCACGTCGAATCGGGCTCGCGCATCCCGCGGCCGGTGGACTTCGTGAACGTGGTCGCCACGCTTCCCGGCGACCAGGCCGAGAGCCGCGAGCGCATCTACGTGGTGAGCGGCCATTACGACTCGATGCCGACCGATCCCGTCGACGGCAAGAGCGACGCGCCGGGCGCCAACGACGACGCCTCCGGCAGCGCGGTCTCGATGGAGCTCGCGTGCGTGATGGCGCGCCACCATTTCGACGCCACGCTCGTGTTCATGACCGTGTCGGGCGAGGAGCAGGGCCTGTACGGATCGCGCCTCTGGGTCGAGGACGCGAAGAAGAAGGGGCTGCAAATCGCCGGCATGCTCGACGACGACATCGTGGGGGGCTCGCGCGCGCGCGACGGCCGCCAGGAACGCGATCGCCTCCGGCTCTTCGCCGACGGCATTCCGGCGAACAAGGAGAACAGCGACGAGGTCGTGACGGCGCTTCGGACCGGCGGCGAGAACGACCTTCCGACGCGCCAGCTCGCGCGCCTCGCGAAGGAGATGGGCGAGCGCTACGTGGCCGGCATGAAGGTGGACGTGCACTGGCGCCGCGATCGCTACTTCCGCGGCGGCGACCATTTCTCGTTCCTCGAGGCGGGCTATCCGGCGGTGCGCTTCACCGAGCCCAACGAGAACTGGAACCACCAGCACCAGGACGTGCGCGTGGACAACGGCATCCAGTACGGCGACCTGCCCGAGTTCGTCGACTTCGTCTACGTGGCGCAGGTCGCGCGCGTGAACGGCGCGGTGCTGGCGGCGCTGGCCCTGGCTCCCTCCACGCCGACGGGCGTGCAGATGGAAGTGCGGCCCTACGAGGTGGAGACCTCGATCCGCTGGAACGCCAACCCGGAGCCCGACGTGGCGGGCTACCGCATCGTCTGGCGCGAGACGGCCGCCGCCGATTGGCAGCACTTCCGCGACGTGGGCAACGTGACGCGCGCCACGCTCGCCGACGTCCTCAAGGACGACTACCAGTTCGGCGTGCAGGCGTACGACCGCGACGGCAACGTGTCCGTGGCGGCTTATCCGAAGCCCCTGGTGATCCGGCCGCCGGCTAAAGAACCGGCGAAGTAAGGCGCGCGATCGATTCCAGCAGCACGGTGAGGCGCGGGTTGCGCTTGCGCGCGGAGAAGGGCCGGCTCACCGCGCGGTCCTGCTCGAAGCGCCGCGCGAGCTTGTCGATCACGGCCTGGTCGTAGAACGCCGCGGCGATCTCGAAGTTGAGGCGGAAGCTGCGGTTGTCGAGGTTCGCCGTGCCGACCAGCGCCATGGTGTCGTCCACCACGATGGTCTTGGCGTGCAGCATCGGCGGGCCGTACTCGAACATCACGATGCCCGCCTTGGCGAGCGACTCGCAGTAAGTGTGCGAGGCCGCGGTGACGAGGCGCGAGTCGCCTTGCTTGGGCACGATCACCTGCACGTCCACGCCGCGCAGGGCCGCTACCCGCAGCGCGGCCTCCAGCGGCTCATCGGGGATGAGGTAGGGCGTCTCGATCCACGCGCGGCTGCGCGCGGTGGCGAGCGCGGCGAGGAAGAACTGCAGCAGCGGCGCGGTCTCGTCGTCGGGCCCCGAGGCGAGGATCTGCACCGGCACCCCGGGCGCGCACGGCAGGACCGGCGGGAAGTACGACGGCACGCTCTGCGGGGACATGCGGAAGCGCCCGCCCGCGTAGGTCCAGTTCTCGAGGAACAGGCGCTGGATCTTGCGCACCGGCTCGCCGTCGATGCGCGCGTGCTCGTCGCGCCACGCCTCGGTGCCCGAGCGCGTGGCGCTCGCCGGGTCGTGCAGGTTCACCCCACCCAGGAAGCCCACCGCGCCGTCGATGACCGCGATCTTGCGGTGGGTGCGGAAGTTGGCGAAGTTGAGGCTCGCGATCGAGAGGCGCACCGGGTTGAAGCGCAGCACCTCGCCGCCGGCGTCGCACGACCGGCTTCCAGAATGCGCCCGTTCAGCGCCGGCGAGCCTACCGCGTCGACCAGCACGCGCACCTCCACGCCGCGTCCCACCGCGGCGGCGAGGAGATCGCGGAAATGCGTTCCGACGCCGTCCGGCTCCCAGATGTAGTACTCGAGGTGCACGTGGTGGCGCGCGGCCTCGATGGCCTGGGCGAGCGCCGCGAGCTTCTCGTCGCCGTTGTCGAAGAGCCGCACCGCCGCGGCGTAGCGTGGGCTCGCCCTGGCCGAGGCGCTTGCCCACGCCGGCGAGCGCGACGGCGTCCTCCGATAGCGCGGGCCGGCGCGTCCCGCAGGTCTTGCGCAGGTGCTCCGACACGGCGGCGGCGACCGAGCGCGCCACGCCGTAGCGGCGGCGGCGGCGGTGCAGGCGGCGCGGGCCGAACACGAGGTAGTAGAGGCCCGAGACGAAGGGGAGCGCCACGAAGGCGAAGATCCAGGCGAGCGTGGCGGTGGGCGAGCGCCGCTTGGAGAGCAGCGTCACCACCGCCGCGATCACCCAGCCCACGTAGATCGCGATGATGATCTGGAACCACGGCAGCGCAGGCATGTCGGGAGGATACAATCAATCGATCGACCGTCCGCCCGGGACACCGCCATGACCGCCCGCCAGCCGCTCGCACCGCCCTACAACGCCGCCCAGCTGCAGGGGCGCATCGCGCGCCAGTGGGACGAGGACATCGTCGCGCAGCTCGCCGACTACGTGCGCATCCCGGCGCGCAGCCCGCACTTCGACCCGCGCTGGCGCGAGAACGGCCACATCGAGGCGGCGGTGCGCCAGGCGCGCGACTGGGCGCTGCGCCAGCCCATCGCGGGGCTCGAGCTGGAGGTCGTGCGCCTCGAGGGCCGCACGCCGGTGATCCTCTTCGACGTTCCCGCCACCGCGGGCAGCTCCGACCAGACCGTGCTGCTCTACGGCCACCTCGACAAGCAGCCCGAGATGACGGGCTGGCGCCCGGGCCTCGGACCGTGGACGCCGGTGATCGAGGAAGGCGCGCCTCTACGGCCGCGGCGCCGCCGACGACGGCTACGCGATCTTCGCCGCGCTCTCGGCCATCCTCGCGCTCGACGTGCAGGGCGTGCCGCGGCCGCGCTGCGTGGGCCTGATCGAAACCTGCGAGGAGAGCGGCAGCTACGACCTGCCCGCGTACCTCGAGCTCCTCGCGCCGCGCATGGGCAGCGTGGGACTGGTGATCGCGCTCGACTCCGGCGCCGGCAACTACGAGCAGCTCTGGGTCACGACCTCGCTGCGCGGCCTCGTGAACGGCACGCTCTCGGTGGCCATCCTCACCGAGGGCGTGCACTCGGGCGATGCCGGCGGCGTCGTGCCGTCGTCCTTTCGCATCGCGCGCGAGCTCCTGGACCGCCTCGACGATTCGCGCACCGGCGTCGTGAAGCCGGGCGAGTTCGCCACCGCCATCCCCGCCGAGCGGCTCGAGCAGGCGCGCCAGGCCGCCGACATTCTCGGCGAGACGCTCTGGCGCCGCTTTCCGTGGGCGAGCTGCTGCGACAACCCGGGCACCGCGCGGCTCTTCGCGCAACCCGCCACCAAGGATCCCGTCGAGCTGATCCTGAACCGCACGTGGCGCGCCGCGCTCGCCATCACCGGCGCCGACGGCCTGCCGCGCGATCGAGATCGCCGGCAACGTGCAGCGCCCGCGCACGGCGTTGAAGCTGTCGATGCGCCTGCCGCCGACCGTCGACGGCGAGATGGCGGCGCGCACCATGAAGGCGATGCTCGAGCGCGACCCGCCCTATTCGGCGGCCGTGAGCTTCGACTGCGACTCGGCCGCGACCGGCTGGAATGCGCCCGCCGCGGCGCCCTGGCTCGGCGAGGCGCTCGACCAGGCCTCGCAGGCGCTCTTCGGCAAGCGAGCCGCCGCGATGGGCGAGGGCGGCACCATCCCGTTCATGGGCATGCTGGGCGCCAAGTTCCCGCAGGCGCAGATCCTGGTGACGGGCGTGCTGGGGCCGCAGTCGAACGCGCACGGGCCGAACGAGTTCCTGGATATCGCGTATGCGAAGAAGGTGACTGCGGCGACGGCGATGGTGATCGCTGCGCTGCGCTAGTTTTCCTTTGCTCGTGCGAGGACGAGGGGCCTTCCCGACCCGGCGCCTCTTTGTTCGAAGTGCTGTAACGGTTGCAGGATTTGGCTTTCCCGGTGAATGGGCTCTGCTGCTTTGACGCGGTAAAGAGGTTCCGTTTGACGTTTGCGCATGAGAGTGGCGCGATGGTATGAGACCGTCGCGTGGCGCCTCTCGAGAAGAGCCCCCTCGTCCTCGCACGAACCTCAGCGAATCCGTGGCGCGGCGTTCCCCCGGCTCACGGGAGCGAAAAAATCTCCGTACTAACCCGCTTCGCGGACGACGCTACCGTGCTTCGCTGTCTTTCCCCGCGCGAGCTCCGCGATGCGGCGCGCGTCGACCGGCTCGGAGAAGAGGTGCCCCTGGGCGGCGTCGCAGCCCATGGCCACCATCTGCGCGCGCTGCTCCTCGGTTTCCACGCCCTCGGCGACGACGCGGATGCCGAGCGCCTTGGCCATCGAGGTCGTGGCCTGCACGATCGCCGCGCATTCGCGCTTCACGGGACAGCTGCTCACCAGCGAGCGGTCGATCTTCACGACTTGTATCGGCAGCCCGCGCACCAGGCCCAGCGACGAGAAGCCGGTGCCGAAGTTGTCGATCGCCATCTCGATCGCCCAGCGCCTTCAGCGCGCGCAGGCTGCGGTGCGCGGTGTCCGAGTCGCTCATCAGCGCGGGCTCCGGCGATCTCCGCGCGCAGCAACTGCGGCGGCAGGCCGCTCGCGGCGAGCGCGCGCCCGACCTGCTCGGCGAGGTCGCTCTGGTGCAGCTCGCGCGCCGAGAAGTTCACCGAGAGCTTGAGCGCCAGGCCCTCGTCGTGCCACGCCTTCGCGTCGCGCAGCGCCCGCTCCAGCGCCCACGCTCCGATCTGCGTGACGGTGCCGGTCTCCTCGGCGAGCGGCATGAACTCGGGCGGCGTCACCACGCCGCCCACCGGGTCGTGCCAGCGCAGCAGCGCCTCCACGCCCGTCATGCGGCCGGTGGCGAGGTCGACCTCGGGCTGGTACTCG
Source organism: uncultured beta proteobacterium (assembly GCA_963827425.1). Classification (GTDB taxonomy): domain Bacteria; phylum Pseudomonadota; class Gammaproteobacteria; order Burkholderiales; family Usitatibacteraceae; genus Usitatibacter. The sequence goes on from CAWHAQ010000005.1 coordinate 560,379, forward strand.
AGGAACAGCTCGTCCCGCGCGAGCGCCTCGCGCACCCGCCGCTCCTGCTCGAGGCGGCGGTGCGAGATCACGTTCAGCTCGGGCGAGTAGAACTGGAAGATGTTGCGGCCGCGCTCCTTCGACTGGTACATCGCGGTGTCGGCGTTCTTCATGAGCGTCTCGGCGTCCTCGCCGTCCTCCGGGAAGCTCGCGATGCCGATGGAGGCCGAGACGTTCGCCTCGCGCCAGTCGATGGGCACCGGCTTCTCGACCATGTTGAGCACCTTCTGCGCGACGATCATCACCTCCTCGGGGCCGCCGTGCTCCTCGATCAGGATCACGAACTCGTCGCCGCCCAGGCGCGCCACCAGGTCGCTCTGGCGCACCGCCGCGAGCAGCCGCTCGGCGATCACCTTGAGCAGCGCGTCGCCGGCCTGGTGCCCCATGGTGTCGTTCACCTCCTTGAAGCGGTCCAGGTCGATGAAGAGCAGCGAGAACTGCGCCGAGCGCCGGCGTGCCTTGTGCACGGCGCGCTCGAGCGACTCGAGGAACATCGCGCGGTTGGGCAGTCCCGTGAGCGGGTCGTGCAGGGCCCGGCGGCGCATGTCGTCCTGCAGGCGCTTCCTGTCGTCGATGTTGGTGAGCGCGATCAGCAGGCACACCACGCCCGGCGTAGCGCAGCGGCTGCGCCGACATGAGCATCCACGACTGGCGGCCCTTGCGGTCCTGCAGGTGCACCTCGAAGTCCGCGCACCGCGCCCTCGCGCGAGAGCTGCTCGTAGAGCGCGGTGCGGATCTCGGGATCGGCGTGGAAGTCGGAGAAGGAGTGCGCGAGCGGCGCGTCCACGGGCAGCGCCAGCTGCTCGAAGGCCTTCTCGTTGAGGTACATGAGCTTCTGGTCGGCGGCGCGCGCGATCACCAGCGGCATGGGCGCGGCCTCGATCACGTGGCGCAGCTGCGCCTCGCTCTCGGCGAGCGCGCTCTGCAGGTTCTCGTTCTGCACCAGGAAGCGGCGCGAGAGCGTGATGCCGGCGATGAGCAGGATGCCGGTGATCACCAGGATGCCGGTGGCGAGCAGCGACTGCGCCGTGCGCTCGATCTCGTCCAGCGTGGCGGCGAACTCGTTCTCGAGCGGGGCGATCTCGCGGTTGATGCGATGGATGCGCCGGAAGTACTCGCCCGCGGCGGCACGGTCGTTCACTCCGGTGGCCGCGTGCAGCTCGCGCCCGAGGTCGTGCAGCTGGTACGTGTACGAGTCGCTCCTCGCCCACACCGCCATCACGTAGTCCATGGGCCCGAAGCCGCGCAGGCGCCGGTAGAGCGAGATGAGGCCGCCCACCTCGTCGGGATGCACGCCGCCCGCCACCAGCCCGCGGCGGACGATCTCCGGGTCCGGGTCGGGCTTGCCGAGCTCCAGGCGCGCGAGCTGGTCGCCGTCGAGCACGCCCATCGAGCGCCGGTAGGCCTCGTAGTCGTCCTCCGAGCGATCCATGGCGTAGCGCGTGAGGTAGAGCACCGCGTCCTTCTGCGCCTTGGCCCAGTGGTTCTCGGCGGCCACGAAGGCGCGCCCGGCCGACAGCAGGTGGGCGCTGTAGACCGTGAGCCCGAGCAGGAAGATGACGATGCCGACGAAGAGCCAGACGATGGCGACAGGGCGCGACCGCAAGGGCACCGGCCCCGAGGTGAGGAAGGATTCCGACTCGCCGCTCATGACGATGCCGCTCTCCTGATGGTCTTGTCAGCCCGCCCGATCGTCTGCAAATCGGACATTCAACCCCCGGAGACGTTCAGCATAAGCCATCGACCCGACGAGCGGCATGGCGTACCCGACGGACGCCCCGTTTTCGCCGTAAAAAGTACAGCCGCTACAATGGCGGGTTGGCCGCTCCGGCGCCCCCATTTTCCCGCTTCCGACCCGATGACATCCCTCTCCGTCCGCTCCATCCTCGCCGGCCAGGCGAGCGCTCGGCGAGCCCGTCACCGTGCGCGGCTGGGTGCGCACGCGCCGCGACTCCAAGGCCGGCCTCTCGTTCGTGCACGTCTCCGACGGCTCGTGCTTCGACCCCCTGCAGGTGGTCGCGCCGGCGGCGCTCGCCAACTACGCGGCGAGGTCGCAGAAGCTCACCGCGGGCTGCGCCGTCGAGGCCGCCGGGACGCATCGTCGCCGTCGCCGGCGAAGGGCCAGCCCTTCGAGATGCAGGCGACCGAGCTCAGGGTCGTGGGCTGGGTGGACGATCCCGACACCTACCCGATCCAGCCCAAGCCGCACACGATGGAGTTCCTGCGCGAGGTGGCGCACCTGCGGCCGCGCACCAACGTGATCGGGCGCCATCACGCGCGTGCGCCACACGCTCGCCAGGCGATCCACCGCTTCTTCCGCGACGGACGGCTTCGTCTGGGTCAACACGCCCATCATCACCGCCTCCGACGCCGAGGGCGCGGGCGAGCTCTTCCGCGTCTCCACGCTCGACCTCGCGAACCTGCCGCGCACGCCCGAGGGCAAGGTCGACTTCGCGCAGGACTTCTTCGGGCGCGAGGCGTTCCTCACGGTGTCCGGGCAGCTCAACGTCGAGACGTACTGCATGGCGCTCTCGAAGGTCTACACGTTCGGGCCGACCTTCCGCGCCGAGAACTCCAACACCAGCCGCCACCTCGCCGAGTTCTGGATGATCGAGCCCGAGATCGCGTTCGCCGACCTCGCCGACGACGCGACACTCGCCGAGCGGCTGCTGAAGTACGATCTTCAAGGCCGTGCTCGACGAGCGCCCCGACGACATGGCGTTCTTCGAGGAGCGCATCGAGAAGGGCGTGATCGCGAAGCTGCAGGCGCATCGTCGACAAGCCCTTCGTGCGCATGGACTACACCGAGGCGATCGCGGTCCTCGAGGCGTCGAAGCAGAAGTTCGAGTTCCCCGTGAAGTGGGGCATGGACCTGCAGAGCGAGCACGAGCGCTACCTCGCCGAGAAGCACGTGAACGGCCCGCTGATCCTCATGAACTACCCGAAGGAGATCAAGGCGTTCTACATGCGCCTGAACGACGACGGCAAGACCGTCGCGGCGATGGACGTGCTCGCGCCCGGCATCGGCGAGATCATCGGCGGCTCGCAGCGCGAGGAGCGCCTCGACGTGCTCGACCGCCGCATCGTCGAAGCCGGGCTCGACCCGCAGGCCTACGGCTGGTACCGCGACCTGCGCCGCTACGGCACCGTGCCCCACGCCGGCTTCGGCCTGGGCTTCGAGCGCACGGTGGCGTACGTGACCGGGCTCGCCAACATCCGCGACGTGATCCCGTTCCCGCGCACGCCCGGCAACGCGCGCTACTGAGGGGTTTTTCCCCGGCCGGAATCGGGACTTGTTACCCGGGATGGCCTACAATTCATGACCCGAATCCTGCAGTTCGTCGCACGGGCGTGGCCGGCGATCCCGGTCCGCCCTAGTGTGTCGCATCCACAAGCATCCGACTGCCCATGCCCGTTCGTAACACACTGATTATTCTGCTGGTTTCCGTGGTGCTCGGCGCCTGCGCCAAGGGCGCCGCGCCCGGCCGCCAGCGCCTCCGCGCCGCTGCTCATCGCGCCCGAGGACGTCCACACGATCCACAACAGCGCGCTCACCTCGGGCCCCGCCATCACCGGCTCGATCCAGCCCGAGCGCCGCGCCGACCTGCGCGCCGAGGTGCAGGCCATCGTGGTGCAGGTCTACAAGGAAAACGGCGACCCGGTCCACAAGGGCGACGTGCTGGTGCGCCTCGACGACACCGCCATCCGCGACGCGCTCGCCTCCGCCGAGGCCGCCCAGCGCGCCGCCGGCCAGGCCTCGACCAGGCGCAGCGCCAGTTCGAGCGCATGAAGACGCTGCGCGGCTCGGGCATGGCGTCGGCGCAGGCGCTGGACGACGCCGAGGGCCGCCGCAACAGCGCGCAGAGCGAGCGTCGAGGCCGCCAAGGCGCGCGCTCGTGCTCGCGCGCCAGCAGCTGCAGCGCACCGAGGTGCGCGCGCCCTTCGACGGCGTGGTCAGCGAGCGCAAGGTCTCGCCCGGCGACACGGCGCAGGTCGGCAAGGAGCTGCTCAAGGTGATCGACCCGACCAGCATGCGCTTCGAGGCGATGGTGTCGGCCGACCACATGGGCGAGGTGAAGCCGGGCCAGGCGGTCGACTTCCGCGTGAACGGCTACGGCGAGCAGCGAGTTCACGGGCAAGGTGCGGCGCGTGAGTCCCGTCGGCCAACGCCACCACGCGCCAGGTGGAGGTGCTGGTGGACTTCGTGGGCGAGCAAGCAGCCGAAGCTCGCCGGCCTCTACGCCGAGGGGCGGCTCGAGACCGAGAGCGCACGCGAGCCTCACCATTCCCGCCTCGGCGATCGTGCGCGACGGCGACAAGGCTCGGCCTTCCGCGTGCCGGACGGCAAGCTGCAGAAGGTGCCGCTCGCCATCGCCGAGCGCGACCCGCGCACCGGCGAGTACGTCGTGGCGAGCGGGCTCGCCGAGGGCGACCGCGTGATCCGCTATCCGACCGCGCTCGCTGAAGGACGGCCAGGCGGTGCAGGCGGCCGCGGCGCCCAAGTCCTCGATGGCGGCGTCGAAGTGAGCGCCGATGCTCCTTTCCGATTTCAGCATCAAGCGGCCGGTCGTCGACCGTCGTCATCATCATCACGCTGATGTGCCTGGGGCTGCTCGCGCTCAAGAAGCTGCGCGTGAACCAGATTCCCGACGTGCAGCAGCCGGTGATCGTGGTGACGATCCCGTACCCGGGCGCCTCGCCCGAGACGGTGGAGCGCGAGATCATCAACCGCATCGAGAAGGCGCTGCAGAGCATCCCGCAGGTCTACGAGATCCGCTCGCACCGCCGCCGAGAGCAGCGCGCAGATCGTCATCATCTTCAACTTCAAGAAGAACATGTCGAGGCGTCGGACGAGATCCGCAACGCCATCGCCTCGGTGCGCTACAAGCTGCCGGTGGAGATGCGCGAGCCCATCCTGCAGCGCCTCGACCCGTCCGCGCAGCCGATCATGCAGCTCGCGCTCTCGTCGACCACCCAGAGCCACGCGCGAGATCTCGCGCCTCGCCGAGGACGTGCTCGCCGACCGCTTCCGCGCCATCGACGGCGTGGCGGTGGTGAACGTCAACGGGCTCGCTCAAGCGCGAGCTCTCGGTGCTGCTGCATGCCCAGAAGCTGCGCGAGTTCAACGTCTCGGTGACCGAGGTCGTGAACGCGCTGCAGCAGCAGAACACCACGGCGCCCGTGGGCCGCGTGAAGGGCGCGCTCGACGAGGAGAGCATCCGCCTCGTGGGCCGCATCGAGACGCCCGCGCGAGTTCAAGGAGATGGTGGTCAAGCGCGGCGGCGACGCAACATCGTGCGCCTGGGCCAGGTCGCCACCGTGCAGGACGGCTTCGCCGAGCTCACCGGCTTCAGCCTGCGCAACGGCCACCCCAACGTCGGCATCTCCGTCACGCGCTCGCGCGACGCGCAGCACCGTGACGGTCGCCGACAAGGTGCGCGACCGTGATGGCGGACGATCAACAAGACGCTGCCGCAAGGGCACCAAGCTCGAGGTCACGCAGGACGGCGGCAAGGACGCCGAGAACAGCCTGCACAACGTGATCGACGCGCTGATCTTCGGCGCCGTCCTCACCATCTTCGTGGTGTACGCGTTCCTCAACTCGTGGCGCTCGACGCTCATCACGGCGCTGTCGCTGCCCACCTCGGTCGATCGCCGCGTTCATCGCGGTGTGGCTGTGCGGCTTCACGCTGAACTTCATGACGCTGCTCGGGCTGTCGCTCGCCATCGGCGTGCTGATCGACGACGCGATCGTCGTGCGCGAGAACATCGTGCGGCACATGGAGCGCGGCGAGGACCGCATGAGCGCCGCGCGCGCGAACGGCACGGCCGAGATCGGCCTGGCGGTGGCGGCGACGACCTTCTCGATCATCGCGGTGTTCATGCCCGTGGCCTTCATGGGCGGCGGCGCGGGCGAGTGGTTCCGGCCCTTCGCGCCTCACGGTGGCGGCCTCGGTGCTGGTGAGCCTCTTCATCTCGTTCACGCTGGACCCGATGCTCTCGGCCTACTGGGGCGACCCGGTCGGCTACCGCGACGCAGGAGAAGCAGCGGCATCCGCCGGTGGCTCGCGACGCTTCAACGACTGGTTCGACCACCAGGCCGACCGCTACGGCAACGTGATCGCCTGGGCGCTGCACCACCGCAAGTCGATGGCGATCGATCGCGGTCGGTGGCGCTCGTCGGCGCGCTCGTCCTGCAGGTCACGGTCGGCGGCTCCGAGTTCCTGCCGCCAGTCCGACTGCGGCACGATCGCGATCGACGTGCGCACGCCCTCCAGCGGCGAGCCTCGAGTACGCGAAGCTCAAGGTGGAGCAGGCCGCGGAGCTGGCGCGCACGATGCCCGAGACGCAAGGCCACCAACAGCTACGTGAACGCCGGCGGCGGGCCGCGTGTACGTGGACATCGGCAAGAGCACACAGCGCAAGCGCACGGCGGCCGCAGATCGCCGCGGAGCTGCGCGAGCAGGTCGCACGCATCGTCGGCGCCGAGTACACGGTGCTGGACGACCTCAACAACGGCGCGCAGCAAGCCGGTGCAGATCCGCTTCTACGGGCCCCGACTCGCGCCGGCTCATGGCGATCACCAGCGACTTCATGGAGAAGATGCGCAAGATCCCGGGCGCGGTCGACGTCGGGCTGTCGGAGCAGGAGCCGCAGCGACGAGCTGCAAGATCGAGCTCGACCGCGGCCTCGCCAACGCCATGGGCATCTCGGTGGGCGATGCCGCGCAGGCGCTGCGCGTGGCCTTCGCGGGCGTCGAGGTGGGCGACTGGGTCGATCCCGACCGGCGAGGCGCGCGACGTCGCGGTGCGCCTGCATCCCGACGACCGCGTCGACGCCGCCAACATCGAGCACCTGCCGATCGCCGTCGGCCGGGCAGCGACATGATGGTGCCGCTGGACCAGATCGCCACGATCACGATGGGCAAGGGCCCGGCGCAGATCCAGCACCCGGACGGCAAGCGCATGATCGCGGTCTCCGCCAACGCGCAGGGGCGCTCGTCGGGCGAGGTCACGGCCGACGCGATGAAGCTCGCCAAGGCAGATCGAGTTCCCGGCGGGCTACGGCATCACGCTGGGCGGCGCCTCGCGCGACCAGAAGGAAGTGTTCAGCGAGATGTGGCATCGCGCTGATCATGGGCATCGCGCTGATGTACCTGGTGCTGGTGATGCAGTTCGGCTCGTTCACCGCGCCGCTGCCGGTGATGATCTCGCTGCCGCTGTCGCTGATCGGCGTGGTGGTGGCGCTGCTCGTCACGCGACGGCACGCTCAACCTCATGAGCTTCATCGGCGTCATCATGCTGATGGGCCTGGTGGCGAAGAACGCGATCCTGCTGCTCGACTGCGCGCGCAAGGAGGAGGCGCAGGGCGTGGATCGCGAGGAGGCGCTGATGCACGCCGGCCGCGTGCGCCTGCGCCCGATCCTGATGACCACCTTCGCGCTGATCGCCGGCATGATGCCGGTGGCGATCGGCATGGGCGAGGGCGGCGAGTTCTACCGCCCGATGGCGGTGGCGATCATCGGCGGCACGATCACGTCGACGATGCTGACGCTGCTCGTGGTGCCGACCTTCTACGACTCGATCGAGATCGCGCGCGACCGCGCCATCGCCAAGTTCCGCCGCCGCGCCGAGCGCTGGAATCCCGCGCTCGCGTTCCTGGCGACCCTCGTCGAGGCGTTCCTCGCGCTGCTGCTCGTCCGCTTCGCCTATCGCCGGTCGTGAAGCTGCTCGCGCGCCTCGGCCGCCGCGGCGCGCCCGCCGCGAGGGGTGCCGGCGCACACGGGGGACTGCACCCTGCCGGCCGCCAGCGCGACGGACGCCCGGCGGTTCGAGAACGTCAACCTGCTGCGCGCCTTCGCGGCGCTCGCCGTCGTCACGTACCCCACGTGATCGAGAAGGGCAGCTGGACGGCGTTTCCGGCGCAGGGTCCGCTGGTGGTCTTTCGCATCGGCTGGGCCGGCGTGCGCATGTTCTTCGCGATCAGCGGCTTCTGTTCGCGTACAGCGCGCTGATCTCTGCGGTCGCCGTGCTCGGCCACGCGCCAGCGGTAACGGTAGTCCCAGTGGTAGCTCATGTGCGCGTACCACGGCCCGAGAGTCGCCACCTGCCGGATCGTCGGCGTGGCCAGGAGATAAGCCAACGACAACGCGCCGGCCGATGCCCACGCCGCGGTTTCCGCCCGGCGGCGCATGAGCAAACGCACGATGCCGATGGCGCCCACGCTGCCGAAGAAAAGCAGGAGCGGTTGCATGGGCAGCACATAGCGCGCGAGGGTCTGGCCGGCCGAGAGCCAGATTGCGCCGCGCAAGCTCACGATCGCCGGCGGCGCCAGCGTGAGCAGCAGCAGGTAGGCACCGAGCCGGCGGTCGCGCCGCAGCACCAGGGCCGCGCCGAACGCCGCGACCAGACACGCCAGCACGATCACCGGCGTGGGCGGCCCGCCCCAGAAGAGGGACAACATGCGCTCGTACGTGCCGGCGTTCGGGTATTCGCCGCCCGCCTTTTCCCGCAGCGAATGAAAATCGTGCACGAGTGGCCAACCGAGCAGCACCAGGGCCGTGATTCCCATCCTGACGGCGAGCCTGGTCGAGGCGAGCGACGGCCGCGGCCTCACGTGGGCGGGCGCAAGGACATCCTCGCAGAACACGAACAGCCAGCCGAGCGCCGAATACATCGCCGACAGCGGATGGAACCACGCCGAGAGCGCCGCTGTGGCCGCGACCCACGCGCCGGCGCTTCGCGTGCGCTCCGACCGCCAATGCCACAGCGCTCCGATGCACGCCACCGTGAGCAGGACCATCACGGCGTAGGGACGCGCGAAGCGCGACCACATCACCAGGAACGGCGCGCCGGCGAGCAGGAACGCGAAGAGCGCGGCCGCGGGCGCATCGCGCAGCGCGCGCCATGCGAGCCATGCGCCCAGCGGCACGAGCGCCGTGCCGCACAGGATCTGCAGGATGGCGCAACCGGCCCTCCGCGAGGCCGATCGTGTCCGCCATCGCCTTGTAGAGCAGGGCGAGCGGGATCGAGTGGTCGCCACGCCGAGCGACCCGCGATCTCGTGGTAGGACGACGTCATCAGCTTGTGCAGCGCGTGCCACGCGTCGTCGAGGACCACCTGGCCGGTGATGCCCCAGGCGCGCAGGGCGAGCGCGAACAGCGTGGCGAGCGCCACGACGATGACGAGCGTCCGGGATTCGCGGATCTGTCGGCTTGCGGTCATGCGACAGTTCGTAATCGGGGTCGCGAGCGCACTGTCTTGGTAAGATGGCGCATGCGAGAACGAGAAGCGGCGGACGGGTCCCCGCGGCCTTCCCTCATCGCGCGCCATGCGCGCAGCTTTCCCGTCTACGTGGGCTCCGGCGGCATGGCGACCGCGAGCCACTATGTGGTCACGATCGCCGCCGTGGAGCTCCTTTCGGTGGCGCCCGTCACCGCCTCGGCCGCCGGCTTCGCGGTCGGCGCGGGCGTCAAGTACTGGCTCAACTACGCGGTCGCGTTCCGCAGCCGCGCGCGCCACGCCGCGGCGATGACGCGCTTCGCCGTGATGCTCGTGGTGATGCTCGCGCTCGACACGCTGCTCTTCGCGCTGCTGCAGCGCGGCCTGGGGCTGCACTACCTCCTCGCGCAGGCGATCACCACCATCGTCCTCATTCCGCCCGGCTATGTCGTGAGCCGCCAGTGGGTCTTCCGCTGATGCTCGCCGGCAAGCGCATCGTGGTGGTCATGCCTGCGTACCGGGCCGAGCGCACGCTGCGCCGCACCTTCGAGGCCGTGCCGCACGACATCGTCGACGAAGTGAATCCTCACCGACGACGCGTCCAGCGACGGCACCGCGGCGCTCGCCCGCGTCGCTCGGCATCCACACGCTGGTGCACGAGGCGCAACCGCGGCTACGGCGGCAACCAGAAGACCTGCTACGCGAGGCGGTGAAGCGCGGCGCCGACGTGGTGGTGATGCTGCATCCCGACTACCAGTACGAGCCGCGCCTGGTCACACCCATGGCGGGCATGATCGTCTCCGGCGTGTACGACGTGGTGATCGCCTCGCGCATCCTGGGCGGGCGTGCCATGGCGAGCGGGATGCCGGCGTACAAATACGCCGCCAACCGCATGCTCACGCTCGCGCAGAACCTGGCGCTCGGCTCCAAGCTCTCCGAGTTCCACACCGGCTTCCGCGCCTATTCGCGCTCCGCGCTGCTCGCGATCCCGCTGCTCGCCAACTCCGACGACTTCGTGTTCGACAACCAGCTCCTCGCCCAGTGCGTGGCGCTGGGGCTGCGCATCGGCGAGATCTCGTGCCCCACCTCCTACCATCCGGAGGCCAGCTCCATCGACTTCGCGCGCTCCGTGAAATACGGCTTCGGCGTGCTCGGCACCTCGCTCGCCTACCTCGCGTGGCGCGCGCATCTCGCGCGGCCGCGCATCTTCGCGAGCCGCCCCGAGGACCGCCTGCCCGCGGCGTGATGACAGCGGGCGCAACATTTCCTTACGTTCCTCGATCCGGAACGCGGTTCCCCGCAGCGCTCGCGCGGTATGATCACGATCGGGAACCCATATGAGCGCAAACCTGCACCCTGCTCCTCGTCCGGCCCGCCGCAAATGGCTGGTCGTGGGCGCGATTTGCATCGTGATCGCCGCCATCCTCGGCTGGCGCCTCACCGGCAAGGGCGGCGGCGAGGCCAAGGGGGCGCGCAAGGCCGGCGGCCCGGTGGTGGTGGTCACCGCGCTCGCGGAATCGCGCGACGTGCCGGTGCGCATGGTCGCCAACGGCACGGTAACCGCGCGTGCAGTCCGTGGACCTGCGCGCCCAGATCACCAGCACCGTGCACGAGGTGCGCATCCGCGAAGGACAGGACGTCAGCGCGGGCGAGCTGCTCTTCTCGCTCGACGCCGGCACCGAGGACGCCAACCTCAAGAAGGCCGAGGCGCAGGTCGTGAAGGACAAGGCGGACCTCGCCAACGCCAAGCGCAACCTCGAGCGGCAGCAGGAGCTCTTCCGCCAGAAGTTCATCGCCCAGGCCGCGCTCGACACCGCGCAGAACTCCGTCGACACGCTGGCCGGCCAGCTCGCCGTCGACCGCGCGGCCATCGACGCGGCGAAGGTCGCGCGCACCTATACCGAGATCCGCGCGCCGTTCGCGGGGCGCACCGGCATCATCAACGTGCGCGCGGGCAGCCTCGTGCAGCCCTCCAGCAACATCAACTCCACCTCGGGCGCGCCGGCGCTGGTGACGGTGACGCAGATCGATCCCATCACCGTCGCCTTCACGCTGCCCGAGAGGGAGCTGCCGGGCCTGCAGGCCGCGCTTCGCCGCGGGCCCAGTCATGGCCGTGGCCTCCGTCCCGCAGTCGAGCGAGAAGTTCACCGGCAAGGTGATCTTCGTCGACAACGCGGTCGACACCACCACCGGCACCATCCGCCTCAAGGCGGAGTTCGAGAACCCGAAGGCGAAGCTCTGGCCCGGGCCAGTTCGTGACCGTGGCGATCTCGCCGCGCACCATCCGCAACGCGACGGTCGTGCCCGCGCAGGCGGTGCAGACCGGTCCCGACAAGCGCTTCGTGTACGTCGTGGGACCGGACCACAAGGTCGCGCAGCGCAGCGTGAAGCTCGACTACCTCGAGGAGGGCTTCGCGGTGGTGGACGGCGTCAACGCCGGGCGCGCGCGTCGTGGTCGAGGGCGCGCAGAACGTGCGCCCGGGCGGCGTGGTCGCGGAAGCCGATCGCAGCGGGCCCGAAACGGCCGAAGAGCCGGCCCGCGACCAGCCGCGCAAGGACCGCGAGGCCCGGGGCGAGAAGCCGGCTTGAGGGCCGCGCTGCCATGAACGTCTCCGAAGCATTCATCCGCCGGCCGGTCATGACGTGCTGCTGTCGGCGGCCGCGGTCGTCGCCGGCATCCTCGCCTACGGCGGCATCCCCATCGCCGCGCTGCCGAGTTCGACACGCCCACCATCCAGGTGACGGCGGTGCTTCCCGGGCGCCAGCCCCGAGACGATGGCCTCGTCGGTCGCCACGCTGCTCGAGAAGCAGTTCTCCACGATCTCCAGCCTGGACGTCATCAGCTCCACGTCCACCCAGGGCCGCACGCACATCACGCTCGAGTTCAGCCAGGACCGCAATATCGACGACGCGGCGGTGGACGTGCAGGCGGCGCTCTTCCGCGCCTCGCGCAACCTCCCCGTGGAGATGACGACGCCGCCGTCCTACCGCAAGGTGAACCCGGGCGAGTTCTCGATCATCTTCGTGACGCTCACCTCGCCCTCGATGTCGCTCTCGGAGCTGGACGCCTATGCGCGAGAACCTCATCTCGCCCACGCTCTCGACGCTCTCCGGCGTGGCGCAGATCAGCGTGGCGGGCCAGAAGCGCTTCGCGGTGCGCGTGCAGGCGCGCCCCGACGCGCTCGCCGCGCGCAACCTCACGCTGGACGACATCGCCAACGCGGTGAAGCTCGCGAACGCCAACACGCCGGTCGGCACGCTGGACGGCAAGCGCCAGACGCTCACCATCCTCGCCAACAAGCAGCTCACGCGCGCGGCGGACTTCAAGCCGCTCATCGTCGCCACGCTCGCCAACGGCAGCGTGGTGCGGCTGCAGGACGTGGCCGACGTGCAGGACAGCGTGGAGTCGGTGAAGACCGCGAGCTGGTCGAACGGCGAGCCCTCCATCGCGCTCTTCATCCAGCGCCAGCCGGGCGCCAACACGGTGGCGGCCATCGACTCCATCAAGGCCGCGCTGCCGGGCGTGATGGCGCAGATGCCCAAGTCGGTGGACCTGCAGATCCAGCTCGACCGCTCGATCTCCATCCGCGCCGCGATCCACGACGTGCAGGTCACGCTCGCGATCACCGCGGTGCTGGTGGTGCTGGTGATCTACCTCTTCCTGCGCCGGCCCTCGGCCACCATCATCCCCGCGCTGTCGCTGCCCATCTCGCTCATCGGCACGCTCGCCCTCATGCGGGCACTGGGCCTCTCGATCGACAACGTGTCGCTGCTGGGCATCACGCTCGCCGTGGGCCTGGTGGTGGACGACGCCATCGTGATGCTCGAGAACATCGTGCGCCACATCGAGGGCGGCATGGACCCCTTCAAGGCCGCCATCGTCGGCTCGAAGGAGATGTGGTTCACGATCGTGTCGATCTCGGTCTCGCTGGTCGCGGTCTTCATCCCGATCTTCTTCATGCCGGGCGTGATCGGCGGCCTCTTCCACGAGTTCGCGATCGTGGTGTCGCTGGCCATCCTGGTCTCGGCGGGCGTCTCGCTCACGCTGGTGCCGATGCTCGCCAGCCGCTACATCCGCCACGAGCGCGCGGACGACCCGGTGCTGCGCTACACCGCGTGGTTCGAGCGCTTCTTCCAGTGGATGCTGCACACGTACGAGCGCGTCCTCGACTGGTGCCTGGTGCGCCGCTTCCTGGTGCTCATGGTCGCGGCCGGCACGCTCGCCGCCACCATCGTGCTCGCGATGCTGATGCCCAAGGGCTTCTTCCCCACCGAGGACATCGGCCAGATCGCGGTCAACGTCGAGGCGGTGGAGGACATCTCGTTCCCGGCGATGTCGGATCTGCTGATGCAGGTCGACCGCGTGATACGGGCCGATCCCGCGGTGGACACGGTGCTCACGCGCTCCGACGACGCCAACAATGCCGGGCGGCTCTTCGTGAACCTCAAGCCCCGCGGCGACCGTCCCAAGCTGCAGCAGGTGCTGGAGAACCTGCGCCGCGACGTGCGCTCCATCCCGGGCGTGAACGTCTACTTCAACGCCATCCAGAACCTGCGCATCGGCGGGCGCGTCTCCAAGAGCCAGTTCCAGTACGTGATGCGAAGCGTCGAGCCCACGCAGCTCTACGAGTACTCGCTCAAGATGATGACGCTGATGCGCGCCGATCGCGCTCTTCCGCGACGTCACCAGCGACGCGCAGCTGAAGGGCCTGCAGGCGCAGCTGCGCATCGACCGCGACAAGGCCGAGGCGCTGGGCGTGAACATCCAGGACATCCGCAGCGCGCTCTACAGCGCGTACGGCGACCGCCAGGTGTCCACCATCTACACCGCGGTCGATTCCTACCAGGTGATCCTGCAGGCGGCCGACTCGGACAAGGAGGACGAGAGCGCCTTCGCGAAGATCTTCGTGCGCGGCAAGGGCGGCTCGCTGGTGCCGCTTACCAGCTTCTCCTCCGTGATCCGCAACGTGGGCCCGGTGGCGATCAACCACACCGGCCAGCTGCAGTCGATTACCGTGTCCTTCAACCTCGCCCCCGGCGGCTCGCTGGGCCAGGCCGCGGACAAGATCGACAAGTGGCGCGACCAGATCCGCCTGCCACCGTCCGTGCTCACCAGCTGGGGAGGCGACGCGGCCGCCTTCCAGGCCTCGCAGTCGAGCCAGGTGTGGCTGATCGTCTCGGCGCTGCTGGTGATCTACGTGCTGCTGGGCGTGCTCTACGAGAGCTACATCCATCCCATCACCATCCTCGCGGGGCTGCCCTCGGCCGCGATGGGCGCACTCCTCACGCTCACGATCTTTGGCCAGGACCTCTCGATCATCGCCACCATCGGCATCCTGATGCTGATCGGCATCGTGAAGAAGAACGCGATCATGATGATCGACTTCGCGCTCGCGGCGCAGCGCGAGCAGGGCCTGCCGCCCCACGAGGCGATCCGCCAGGCGTGCCTGCTGCGCTTCCGGCCCATCCTCATGACCACCTTCGCCGCGGCGATGGGCGCGATTCCCATCGCGCTCGGCCTGGGCACCGGAGCGGAGCTGCGCCAGCCGCTCGGCCTCGCCGTGGTGGGCGGGCTCCTCTTCTCGCAGGTGATCACGCTCTTCATAACGCCCGTGATCTACCTCTACCTCGACCGCTACTCGGGCAAGGGGCCGGTCACGCGGCCGATCGGCGACAGCGCCGACGCGGGCCACGCCGCGCCCGCGCTCTCCCCCACCGGCGAAGACTAGGCGGCAGCACTCGATGGAAGGCGCGGATCCCGGCGCGGTTGCATTCGGCTGGCCCGGCATCGAGCCGCGCTGGACGTCGTCGTCCAAGGACGGCGTGGGCACCGCGTACGCCGACGCGAGCCGCGTGTGGTTCACCATCTCCCACGGCATCCTGAACGAGGTCTACTACCCCACGCTCGACCGCCCGCAGATCCGTGACCTGCAGTTCCTGGTGACCGACGGCGAGACCTTCTTCCACGAGGAGAAGCGCGACCTGGACAACGACATCACCGCGCTCGCCGAGGAGACGCTCGGCTACCGCGTGGTGACGAGCGACCCCGCCGGCCGCTACCGGATCGTGAAGGAGATCATCGCCGATCCCGTCCGCGCCTGCGTGCTGATCCGCGCCCGCATCGAGGCCGAGACAACCTGGCGCGAGCGCCTGCAGGTCTACGTGCTGCTCGCCCCGCACATCGAGGTCGCCGGCAGCGGCAACTCCGCGCGCCGCCAGCAGGCCGCGGGAAAGGACGTGCTGGTGGCGTGGCGCGCGGGCACGTGGCTGGCGCTCGGCGTGAGCACGCGCTTCCTGCAGACTTCCTGCGGCTACGTCGGGGCGAGCGACGGCTGGCAGGACCTGCGCGACAACTACCGCATGGACTGGAGCTTTCCCGAGGCGCTCGACGGCAACGTCGCCGTCACCGGACGCATCGATCCCGGCCCGGACATGGAATTCACCGTGGGCCTCGCGTTCGGCGACCGCCCCCATGCCGCCACCACCGCGCTCACCCAATCGCTCTCGGTGCCGTTCGCGGCGAAGCGCGCGGCCTTCCTCGAGCAGTGGCGCACGGTGCACCACGGCGTCGCCGACCTGCACCGCCACACCGGCGACGGCGGGCGGCTGCTGCGCGCGAGCCATGCGCTGCTCGTCGCGCACGAGGACAAGACCTTCAAGGGCGCCTTCATCGCCGCGGCGAGCATCCCGTGGGGCGAGGCCAAGGGCGACGAGGACCTGGGCGGCTACCACCTCGTGTGGACGCGCGACATGGTGCAGAGCGCCACGGCGCTGCTCGCCTGCGGCAACGTCGAGACGCCGCGCCGCGCGCTGGTCTACCTCGCGGTCTCGCAGCATGCCGACGGCGGCTTCGCGCAGAACTTCTGGCTCGACGGCACGCCCTACTGGCAGGGGCTGCAGCTGGACGAGGTGGCCTTCCCGCTCATCCTCGCGTGGCGCGTCTGGAAGCACGGCGCGCTCGCCGACTTCGACCCGCTGCCCATGGTGCGCGCCGGCGCGGCGTTCCTGCTGCGCGAAGGCCCCGCCACGGCGCAGGAGCGCTGGGAAGAGGCGAGCGGGTTCTCGCCCTCGACGCTCGCGGTGGCCATCGCGGCGCTGGTGTGCGCGGCCGACCTGCTGCGCGCCCGCGGCCTGGAGCGCGAGGCGGCCTACGTCGAGGAGCACGCCGATTTCCTCGAGTCCCACGTCGAGCGCTGGACCGTCACCACCGCGGGCGAGCTGCTGCCAGGCGTTGCCCGCCACTACATCCGCATCACGCCCGCGGCCATCGGCGATCCCGATGCGCCCGAGGACCCGGACGGCGGCTGGCTCGCGATCGCCAATCGCCCGCCCGGGACGCCGTGGCGCTTCGAGGCGCGCAACGTGGTCGACGCCGGCTTCCTCGAGCTCGTGCGCTACGGCGTGCGCCCCGCCGGCAGCGACCTCATGGAGGATTCGCTGCGGGTCGTCGACGCCGTCCTCAAGGTGGACACGCCCTTCGGTCCCTGCTGGCGGCGCTACAACCACGACGGCTACGGCAACCGCCCCGATGGCGGCCCGTTCACCGGCTGGGGGCGCGGGCGCGCCTGGCCGCTGCTCGCCGGCGAGCGCGCGCATTACGAGCTCGCCGCGGGGCGCGACGTCGCGGCGTACGTGCGCGCGCTGGAGGGCTTCGGCGGGCGCGGCGCGCTGCTGCCCGAGCAGGTATGGGACGAGGACAACCCCGCCAACGGCATGCGCCTCGGCATGCCGACCGGGAGCGCGATGCCGCTCGCCTGGGCGCACGCCGAGTACATCCGCCTGGTGCGCTCGATCCGCGACGGCGCGGCGTTCGACCGCATCGCCCCGGTCGCCGAGCGCTACCTCGCGGCGCGCGGGCGCACCGACCGCGAGGTGTGGAAGCCCACGCGGCACGCGCAACGCGTGGCGCGCGGCGCAACGCTGCGCATCCAGGCGCCCGGCCCCTTCCGCCTGCGCTGGACGCGCGACGAATGGCAGACGTCGAACGACACGCTCGCGGCCGACTCCGGGCTCGGCGTGCGCTACGTCGACCTCGCGATCGCGCCGGGGCAGGCGGCGCCGGTGCGCTTCACCTTCTTCTGGACCGAGGACATCGACGTGGGCGCATTCCGCCGCGCGGCCGCAACATGGGAAGGCAGGGACTATTCCGTTGCGATAGGCTAGAACTCGCCGCCCGAATCGCAATCTCAACCAGCGTTTCCGTCAAAGGATCCCCCGATGGTGCCCGACGTCGCGAAAATCGAGCCGCTGGTGCGCCAGCTCCTGATCGAGCTGGGCGAGGACCCGCAGCGCGAGGGCCTCCTGAAGACCCCCGAGCGCGTCGCCAAGGCGCTCGTCTTCCTCACCAACGGCTACCGCGCGAACATGAAGACCGTCATCAACGACGCGCTCTTCACGCAGGACACGAGCAGCATGGTGATCGTGAAGGACATCGAGGTCTACAGCATGTGCGAGCACCACATGCTGCCGTTCTTCGGGCGCTGCCACGTGGGCTACATCCCCGACGGGAAGGTGTTCGGCGTCTCCAAGCTCGCGCGCCTGGTGGACATGTACGCGCGGCGGCTGCAGCTGCAGGAGCGCCTCACCGAGCAGATCTCGCAGGCGATCATGAGCGAGGTCGGCGCCAAGGGCGTGGGCGTGATGATGGAGGCCAAGCACCTCTGCATGATGATGCGCGGGGTCGAGAAGCAGAACTCGGTGATGGTCACCTCGTCGGTCCTCGGCGTCTTCCGCGAGAACAATGCCACGCGCGAGGAGTTCCTCACCCTGGTGGGGCGGCACGCTTGACGCTGTCGGGCCAGGTGGCGCTCGTCACGGGCGGCGACAGCGGCATCGGCGCGGAGTGCTCGCGCGTGCTCGCCGCGGCGGGCGCCCGCGTCGCCATCAACTACCGCAAGGATTGCGAGGCCGCCGACGCGCTCTGCGAGCAGATCCACCAGGACGGCGGGCGAGCGATCTCGGTGATGGCCGACGTGTCCGACGAATCCGCGGTCGACGCGATGGTCGAGCGCTGCGCCTGCCGAGCTGGGGCGCCTCGACATCCTCGTGGCCAACGCCGGCATTCAGCAGGACGCGCCGGTCGCCGCGATGACCGTCGAGCAGTGGCGGCGCGTGATCGACGTGAACCTCACCGGCCAGTTCCTCTGCGCGCGCGCGGCCATCCGCCGCTTCGTGGCCCAGCCCGAGTCGAAGGCCTCGCGCGCGCGCGGCAAGATCGTGTGCATGAGCTCGGTGCACCAGGTCATTCCGTGGGCGGGGCACGTGAACTACGCCACGTCCAAGGGCGGCGTCCACATGATGATGATGTCGCTCGCGCAGGAGGTGGCGCCGGAGAGGATCCGCGTGAACGCCATCGCGCCCGGCGCCATCCGCACGCCCATCAACCGGACCGCCTGGGAGACGCCCGAGGCGCTCGCGAAGCTCACCACGCTGATTCCCTACGGGCGCATCGGCGAGCCGCGCGACGTCGCCAACTGCGCGCTCTGGCTCGCCTCCGACGATTCCGACTACGTGACCGGCGCCACGCTCTTCGTGGACGGCGGCATGACGCTCTACCCGGGGTTCGCCGACAACGGCTGAAGGCCAGCGCGCCCGCGCTTTGCTACACTTGCGCGCCATGACCCTCGTCGGAATGCTCGATTCGCCCTACGTGCGGCGCGTGGCCGTGTCGTTGAAGCTGATGGGCCTCCCGTTCGAGCACCGCGCCCTCTCGGTCTTCCAGACCTTCGAGGCGTTCCGCGCCGTCAACCCGGTGGTGAAGGCGCCCAGCTTCGTGTGCGACGACGGCACGGTGCTGATGGATTCCACGCTCATCCTCGACTACCTCGAGGCGATCGCGCCGCCCGGGCGCCGCCTGATGCCGGCCGAAGCCGGCGCGCGCTGCGAGGCGCTGCGGTTGATCGGGCTCGCGCTGGCCGCCTGCGAGAAGTGCGTGCAGATCCACTACGAGAAGGACCGCCGGCCCCCGGACAAGGTGCATGCGCCGTGGCTCGCGCGCGTGACCGGCCAGGCCAACGCCGCGTTCGGCGAGCTGGAGCCGGTCGTGGCGCGCGCCCGCCCGTGGCTGCAGGGTGAGCGCTTCAACGCGGCCGACGTCGCGCTGTCCTGCGCGTGGCGCTTCGGCCAGCACTACGTCGCGCGCGAGGTGCCCGCCGCGAGCTACCGGGCCCTCGTGGCGTACTCGCAGCGCGCCGAGGCGCTGCCCGAGTTCGCCTCCACCCCGCCGGACTAACCGCCCCAGATCCGCTCCTCGCTGAACCCGAGGGCGGCGAAGTCGGCGGCGCGCAGGGCCGCTTCCGACGCGCAGTAGAACTCGTCCAGTTGCGGCGGCTTCACCGCCGTGCCGGAGAGCATCGCGTGCACCTGGCCGCGGTGGTGGATGTCGTGCTGGAAGAGGTGCGCGAGCACGCGGTGGAGCGGCTCGCGCTGCACGCCCGCGCGGCGCGGGATCTCGACCTGGGCGCCCAGCCGCGTGTCGTCGAGGCCCGCGCAGATCGCGATCAGCCTCCGGTCGGCTGCGTGCTGCTCGGCGGCCAGCTCGGCGCAGCGCTCGAACGGCTCCTCGGGGCGGAAATGGCGCTCGGGATCCGCGTGGGGTGCCGCGCCGGCGAGGCTGCGCTCGAGCGCCTCGAGGTAGTACCAGTCCACCGTGAGGATGTGGTTCGCCGTCGCCTTGATCGAGGGAAAGAAGCTCGTGCGCGGCGCGGCGAAGTCCTCGGCCGTGAGCCGCGCGCAGGCGCCGAGCAGGCGGTGGTTCGCCCACGCGTTGTTGTGGGCTTCGGCGGCGAAGTGGCGGGCGAGCGAGAGGGGAGCGGCCATCCCATATAGTAAAGTGCGCTTCCCCAACCGCAAGAGCCCGCGCCTTGTCCCGGACCCTGCGCAGCATCCTCGCGCTCGACGACTTCGAGCACGCCGCGCGACGGCGCCTGCCGCGCCCGGTCTTCGCCTACGTCTCGGGCGCCGTGGAGACCAACGCGTCGTGGCGCGACAACCGCGCTGCGTTCGGCGAGTGGGGCTTCGTGCCGCGCGCGCTGGTGGACGTGTCGAAGCGCTCGACGCGCCGCACGCTCTTCGGGCGCGAGTACGCGCAGCCCTTCGGCATCGCGCCCATGGGCATCGCGGCGCTCTCGGCGTATCGCGGCGACGTGGTGCTCGCCACGGCGGCGGGCCGCGCCGAGATCCCGATGGTGATGAGCGGCTCGTCGCTCATACCGACTCGAGGAAGTGGCGCGCGCGAACCCGCACGCGTGGTTCCAGGCCTACCTTCCCGGCGACGACGCGCGTATCGCGGCGCTCGTCGAGCGCGTGGCGCGCGCGGGTTTCGGCACGCTCGTGGTCACCATCGACGTCGCGGTGCTCTCCAACCGCGAGAACAACATCCGCGCGGGGTTCTCGACGCCGCTCAGGCCGACGCTGCGCCTCGCGTGGGACGGCATCACGCATCCGCGCTGGCTCTTCGGCAACGCGCTGAGGACGCTGGCGCGCCACGGCATGCCGCACTTCGAGAACAACTTCGCCGAGCGCGGCGCGCCCGATCCTGTCGCGCCACGTCGAGCGCGACCATTCCGGGCGCGCGCACCTCAACTGGGGCCACCTCGAGCGCATCCGCGGCCAGTGGCCGGGCAAGCTCGTGGTGAAGGGCGTGGTTCATCCCGAGGATGCGCGCATCGCGCGCGAGAGCGGCGTGGACGGCATCATCGTCTCCAACCACGGCGGCCGGCAGCTCGACGGCACCGTGTCGGGCCTGCGCACGCTCCCGGAGATCGCCGCCGCCAGGGGCGCGATGGCGGTGATGGTCGACGGCGGCATCCGGCGCGGCACCGACGTGCTGAAGGCGCTCGCGCTCGGCGCCGATTTCGTGTGGGTGGGTCGGCCCTTCAACTACGCCGCGGCGGTGGCGGGCGAGGCGGGGGTGGCCCACGCCATCGCGATCCTCGGCGGCGAGGTGGACCGCGACATGGCGCTCATCGGCGTGAATCGGCTGGACGACCTGGGACCCGAGCGCCTCATGCGCCTGGCGCCTTGAGGCCCCCGACCTTCGCGATGATCTCGTAGGAGTGCAGGCGCGCCGCGCGCTCCCACGTCTCCGAGACCAGGATCAGCTCGTCGGCCTGCGTCGCCTCGACGATCTGCGCGAGGCCGTCACGCACGCGCTGCGGCCCGCCCACGACCATGAGCGCCATGCGCTCGGCCACCGCGAGCTGCTCGCCGTGCGACCAGAGGCCTTCCATGCTTTCCACCGGCGGCTGCAGCCCGGCGCGCGCGCCGCGCAGGATGCCCAGGTGCGCAGGTACATGCTGGTGGCGAGGCGCTCGGCCTCGGCGTCGGTGTCGGCGGCGACGACGGGCACGCCGACCATGGTGCGCGGACGCTCGAGCGCGGAGGACGGCGGAACTCGGCGGCGGTAGATCTCGAGCGCCTGCATGAGGTCGCCCGGCGCGAAGTGCGAGGCGAACGCGTAGGGCCGCCCGATGCGCGCCGCGAGATGCGCGCTGTAGAGGCTCGAGCCCAGGATCCACACCGGCACGTCGGGCCTGCACCCGGGAATCGCACGCACGGCCTGGCCCGGCGTGAGCGGCGCGAAGTAGCGACAGCAGCTCGGCGACGTCGAGGTCGAATGTCGCCGCGCCGGCGTGGCGGCGCAGCGCGCGCATCGGTGAGCGGGTCGGTGCCCGGCGCGCGGCCGAGCCCCAGGTCGATGCGGCCCGGGATAGATCGACTCCAGCGTGCCGACCTGCTCGGCCACGACGAGGGGCGCGTGGTTGGGCAGCATGATGCCGCCCGAGCCCACGCGGATCGTCGACGTGTTGGCGGCGATGTGCCCATCAGCACCACGCGTGGCGCTGGGCGATGCCCTCGAGGTTGTGGTGCTCGGCGATCCAGTAGCGCGCGTAACCGAGCGCTCGGCGTGGCGCGCGAGCTCGCGCGAGGCGCGGAAGGCCTCGGCCACCTCGCCGCCTTCGGGGTAGGTGACGAGGTCGAGGATGGAAAGGGGCGGCGTCATGAACGGAAACGGCAGCCCGCGGGCTGCCGTCCGTGTCGTGCTGGAGGCTTCGTTCAGCCGATCGGCTTGATCGCCGTCGCCTGCTTGCCCTTGGGGCCGTCCTTGATCTCGAACTCCACCTTCTGGTTCTCCTTGAGGGTCTTGAAGCCGCTGCCCTGGATCTCGGAGAAATGGGCGAAGAGGTCCTCGCCGCCGCCGTCGGGCTTGATGAAGCCGAAGCCTTTCGAGTCGTTGAACCACTTCACGGTACCGGTGCTCATTGCGTTTCCTTTCGATAAGAACCCTGGAAGCCCCCCAGGGACGGGGCCAGCGAGGGAACGCAAGGCGGGAACTGGAGTTGGACGCTGTCACCGTAATGACGAGCGGCACTGGAGTCACTGCGCATCGAACCTCTTCACTGCGTCGCGGATTATACGCGGTATCCCCGCGCTGAATACCTCGCGTCATGGTCCTTTAGGGCCACCCCGTTACGACTTGTGAACCGGCCTCGCCCCTCCGATCCTACCGACGCAGGTAGGGACACGGACCCGGGGATGCAATTAACATCCGTGCATCGACTCCTGGCGCGTGCTGGCCCCCCGGCCGGCGCGTGGCCTTGCCCGGCGGCTCCCTCCGCCGGGTTTTTCTCTTTCGCGCGGCCCGTGCGCTCGGCGTGCCGTGGGCGCTCGCAACCTTAAGGTTTGCGCAAGCCATGGCGAGTAGCCTCGGTGGTGCTGTCTTTCACAGGACGGTCACTAGGTTCGGAGTGCCCCGGTTGAACCCCCTGGGCACTCCGTTTTTTATGTGCCCGCTACCCGCGCAGCCCGCGCACATGGGCGCGCACCAGCTTCGCCGCGGAGCTGCGCATCGGCCCCTCCGGGCCCTCCAGAAGCCACAGCCGCACCGCCCCCGTGAGGAACGCGCACGTCTCCAGCGCCGCGAGGCGCGGGGTGATGCCGTGCCGGAGCTTGCCCGCGCGCCCGGCGCGGCGGTATGCGCGCTCGATGCGAGAGCGGAACTCGGCCGCCCGCTCGGCCTGGCGCTTGAGGTCCACCTCGATCTCGTCCACGTACTCGCATTTGAAGCCGAGGATCTGGAAGGTCTCGCGCGTGGCGGCGTCCGAGGCCAGCGCGTGCAGCACGGCGGCGAGGAAACGCTCGACGCCCGTTAGCGGATCGTCGGCCGATTCGATGAGCAGGTTGTCGATCACGTCGACCATCGGCAGCTTCACCTGCTCGCGCATGCACTGGAAGAGCGCCTGCTTGTCGGCGAAGTGCCCGTAGATGGCCCCGCGCGTGACGCCGGCCGCGGCGGCGATCTGCTCGAGCGTGGTGCGCGAGACGCCGCGGCGCGCGAACGCGCGGCGCGCCGCCACGAGGATGCGGCTGCGCGTCTTGAGCGAATCCTCCCGGGAGCGGCGCATGACAGGCTGCAACAATTTGGATACAGCGGTGATTGTATAATGCCGTCTTCGCCCCCAGTGCAACTCTCCAGGCGCTCCCGATGACCCACGGCTTCCCCGTTTTCCGCCTCCTTGCGCTCGCCGCATCCGCGCTCCTCGCCGCCTGCGGCTCGCACGACGACGCCAAGTCCGCCGCCGGGGCTCCCCCGCCGGCGCTGCCCGTCACCGTCGGTCTCGGTGCACACGCAGAACGTCCCCGTGTCGCTCGAGACCGTGGGCCAGGCCGAAGGCTCGCGCGACGTGGAGATCCGCGCGCGCGTGACCGGCATCCTCGACAAGCGGGTGTACGAGGAAGGCGCCACGGTGCAGGCGGGCCAGCTGATGTTCCTGATCGACCCCGCGCCCTTCGAGCTCGCGGCGCAGGACGCCCGGGCCACCCTGCAGCAGGCGCGCGTCGCGCGCGAGCTGGCCGCGGTCGACGTGAAGCGCCTGGCCCCTCGCCGCCGAGAAGGCCATCGCGCAGCGCGACTGGACCAGGCCGAGGCCACCGAGAAGACCTCCGCGGCCGCCATCGCCTCGGCGGAGGCGAAGCTCAAGGAGGCGGAGCTCAACCTTTCGTACACGAGGGTCTCGGCGCCGATCTCGGGCGTCACCGGGCGCGCGCAGCGCTCCGAGGGAAGCCTGGTCACCGCCAACACCGATTCGAGCCTGCTCACCACGCTCACCCAGGTGAACCCCATCTGGGTGCGCTTCTCGCTCGCCGACACCGACTTCAGCCGCATCCGCGGCGCCGAGCGCCAGGCGCGCGTGCAGCTCGTGAGCGACGCCAGCAACGCCGTGCTCGTGGACAACGGCAAGCTCAACTTCACGGCAGCACCGTCGACACCAAGCTCGGCACCGTGCAGCTGCGCGCCGAGTTCCCGAATCCCGGCACCAAGCTGCTGCCGGGGCAGTTCGTGAAGGTGCGCGTGCTCGCGGGCGAGCAGAACGCCATCCTCGTGCCGCAGCAGGCGATCCTGCAGAACGAGCAGTCGCGCATGGTGATGACCGCCGGGCGCGACGGCAAGGCCGCTTCCAAGTCCGTGAAGATCGCCAACTGGATCGGCTCCAACGCGGTGGTGACCGCGGGGCTCGCCGACGGCGACATGGTGATCATCGACAACCTCGTGAAGGTGCGCCCGGGCTCGCCCGTCGCATGCCCACGAGCCCGGCGCCGCTCCCGCCACCGCCCAGCCCGCGCCGACCAAGACCTCCGAGCGCTAGGAGGGTCCATGGGCAATTTCTCGAAGTTCTTCATCGAGCGTCCGATCTTCGCGAGCGTCATCGCCATCCTGGTGACGCTGGCGGGCATCATCTCGTCGTTCAACCTGCCGGTCTCGCAGTATCCCGAGATCTCGCCGCCGACGGTGTCCATCAGCACGGCGTATCCCGGCGCCAGCGCCGAGACCATCTCCAAGACGGTCGCCGCACCCATCGAGCAGCAGCTCTCGGGCACCGAGGGCATGATCTATTACGTCTCCAGCGCGTCGCAGGACGGCTCGCTCACCATCACCTGCACGTTCGAGATCGGCACCGACCTCGATCGCGCGGTGGTGCAGTTGAACAACCGCGTGCAGGTGGCGCAGCCCACCCTTCCCGACGAGGTGCGGCGCAACGGCATCATCGTGGCCAAGCGCTCGCCCGACATCCTGGTGGTGGCCGCGATGTTCTCGCCGAAGGGGTCGGTCGCGACGACGACCATCGCCGACTACGCCAACACCAACATCGTCGACGAGATGAAGCGCATTCCCGGCGTGGGCGACCTGTTCGTCTTCGGCGCGGGCTCCTCGATGCGCGATCTGGTTGAAGCCCGACAAGATGGCGCAGCTGGGCGTGACGCCCACCGACGTGGCCAACGCCATTCGCGGGCAGAACTCGCAGTTCGCCGTGGGCAAGATCGGCGCCGAGCCGGCGCCCGCCGGCCAGGCGCTCACGTTCACCGTGACCGCGCGCGGGCGCCTCACCCGCGTGGACGAGTTCGAGAACATCATCGTGCGCTCCAACGGCCCGAACGGGGCGCTGCGCATCAAGGACGTGGCCTCCGTGGGGCTGGACGCCATCAACTACGACACGGCGCCCACCGTGGACGGCAAGCCCGCCATCGGCATGGCGGTCTTCCTCGCCCCCGGCGCCAACGCCCTCAACACGGCGACGGCCGTGAAGGCGCGGCTGGTGGAGCTGAAGAAGACCTTCCCCGCGGACGTGGACTACATCATCCCGTTCGACACCACCATCGTCGTCAAGGCCTCGATCCACGAGGTGGAGGTGACGATCTTCGAGGCGGCCGTGCTGGTGCTGGCCGTCGTGTTCCTCTTCCTGCAGACGTGGCGGGCGACGGTGATCCCGATGCTCGCGGTGCCGGTCTCCATCGTCGGCACGTTCGCCGGCCTCTTCCTGCTGGGCCTGTCCATCAACGTGCTGACACTCTTCGCGATGGTGCTCGCCATCGGCATCGTGGTGGACGATGCGATCGTGGTGCTGGAGAACGTCGAGCGCCTGATGCGCGTGGAGAAGATGGACGCGATGGAGGCCTCCATCGAGGCGATGCGCGAGGTGTCCGGGGCGTTGATCGCGATCATCCTGGTGCTCTGCTCGGTGTTCATCCCGGTGGCGTTCCTGGGCGGCATCGCGGGCCAGCTCTACAAGCAGTTCGCGGTCACGGTGACCGTGGCCGTGGTGATCTCCGGCTTCGTGGCGTTGACGCTCACGCCCGCGCTCTGCGCGCTGCTGCTGAAGCCCGGCGACCACGAGTCGAAGATCTTCCATCCCTTCAACGTCGCGTTCGACAAGACCACCAAGTTCTTCCTGCGCGGCGTGGATACGGCGCTCGCCCGGCGGACGCTCTCGCTCATCGCGGGCCTCGTGGTGTTCGCGATCGTGGGCCTGCTCTTCTGGCGCGTGCCCACGTCCTTCGTGCCTGCCGAGGACCAGGGATACCTCATCGGCTCCATCATCCTTCCGGACGCCGCATCGCTGCAGCGCACGGAGAAGACCGGCGGCGAGCTCTGGGACATCCTGTCGAAGGACGACGCCGTGCAGCACGCCTTCGTGGTGCCGGGGCGCGACTTCATCGGCGGCGGCGAACAAGTCGAGCGCGGGCACCACGTTCGTGCTCCTCAAGGACTGGGGCGATCGCAAGCGCACCGCGCAGCAGGTGGCGGGCGAGCTCAACAAGCGCGGCCAGGGCTTCACCGACGGCATGACGATCATGTTCAACCCGCCCGCGATCCGCGGCCTG
Source organism: uncultured beta proteobacterium (assembly GCA_963827425.1). Lineage (GTDB taxonomy): Bacteria > Pseudomonadota > Gammaproteobacteria > Burkholderiales > Usitatibacteraceae > Usitatibacter. The sequence continues at coordinate 587,300 of CAWHAQ010000005.1, forward strand.
GGCAGCGCCGGGGGCTTCGAGTTCTACGTGCAGTCGCGCGACGAAGGCGACGTGAAGAAGCTGGGCGACGTGATCCAGGGGCTCACCGCCGCGCTCGCGAAGGACCCGGACCTCGCGGGCATCACGACCTTCTACCGGCCCACCACGCCGCAGCTGCACGTGGAGCTGAACCGCGAGCAGGCGCTTTCGCTGGGCGTGCCCATCTCCGATGTCTTCGACGCCATGCAGAGCACCTTCGGCGTGCTCTACGTGAACGACTTCAACATGGCGGGGCGCACCTACCGCGTGCAGGTGCAATCCGAGGGCCAGTTCCGCGCACAGCCCCAGCAGATCGGCGGCGTGTACGTGCGCTCGGCCACCACGGGCTCGATGATCCCGCTCTCGGCGCTGCTCACGATCACCGAGGACGTGGGGCCGGAACAGGTCGATCGCTTCACCGGCTTCCTCGCGGCCAAGATATTGGGCTCGGGCAAGCCGGGCGTGTCGTCGGGCCAGGCGATCGAGGCGGTGGAGCGCGTGGCGGCCCAGAATCTTCCCGCGGGCTACACGCTCGCGTGGAGCGGCCAGGCATTCCAGGAGAAGCGCACCGGCAAGCAGTCGATCTTCGCCTTCGGCCTCGCGATCCTCATGGTGTACCTCATCCTCTCCGCGCTGTACGAGCGCTGGCGCCTGCCCTCGGCCGTCGTGCTCGCCGTGCCGTTCGCGGTGATGGGCGCGCTCATGCTGGTGTTCCTGCGCGGCATGGAGAACGACATCTACTTCCAGATCGGCCTCGTGGTGCTGATCGGCCTGGCCGCCAAGAACGCGATCCTGATCGTGGAATTCGCGCAACAGGGGCTGCTCTCGGGCATGAGTGCCAAGGATGCGGCGGTGCAGGCGGCGCGCCTGCGCTTCCGCCCCATCGTCATGACTTCCCTTGCGTTCGTCTTCGGCGTGCTGCCGCTCGCGGTGGCGAGCGGCGCGGGTGCGGCCTCGCGCCGGTCCATGGGCACGGGCGTGGTGGGCGGCATGCTCGCGGCCACCTTCATCGCGACCATCTTCGTGCCGCTCTTCTTCACCGTGTTCGCGCGGCGCCAGAAGATGGGCGGGCGCGCGGACGTGGCGACCCATGCGCCGCGCGTGTCCCACGATCCGCAGGAGGCCGACTGATGCGCGGCCGATCGATGCGCGCGGCGGCGCTCACCGCCTCGTTCCTCCTCTCGGGCTGCATGGTGGGGCCCGACTACAAGCGGCCCGGCACGGACCTGCCCGCCACCTTTGCGGAGCCCGCCGCGCCGGGCACGGTGGCCGGCGAGCCGGGCGTGCCCGAGCAGTGGTGGAAGCTCTACAACGACCCGGTGCTCGACGCGCTCGTGGCCGACGGCCTCGCGTACAACTCGGACGTGGAGGCCGCCGCGGCGCGCGTGGACGAGGCGGAAGCGCAGCTGCGCGAGGCGCACGCGGTGCTCTACTTTCCCGAGATCAGCGGCAACGCGGGCGTGAACCGCGGCCGCTCCATCCAGCTCGGCACGCCGGTCACCGCGACCGTGTACTCGGTCGGCATCTCGACCTCGTTCGAGCTGGACCTGTGGGGAAGGCTCAGGCGCGGCGAGCGCTCGGTGCGCGACAACCTGCTCGCCAGCCGCTACGGGCGCGACACCATCGCGCTCACGCTCGTGGCGACCGTCGCTCGCACCTACTTCACCGCGCTCTCGCTCGACTCGCAGTACAAGGCGTCGGAGGAGAGCCGCACGGCCGCCGAGGACTCGCTGGCACTCGCGCGCCGGCGCCTCGAGGGCGGGGTGGCCTCGGCGCTCGACGTCTACCAGGCGGGCACCGTCGCCACCGCCGCGGCGGCGCAGTCGAAGGAGATCGCGCGCCAGCGCGCCGTGGTGGTGCACACGCTGGGAGTGCTCACCGGCAAGCTCGAGGTCACGATCCCCACGAAGGACGTGGGCGAGCTGCCGGTTCCGCCGCTGCCGCCCGCCGGGCTGCCCTCGGAGCTCCTGCAGCGCCGGCCCGACGTGCGCCAGGCCGAGCAGCAGCTCGCCTCCGCCACCGAGCTGATCGGCGTCGCGCGCGCCGAGCAGTTCCCCACGCTCACGCTCACGGGCTCGCTCGGAGGGCTGAGCACGGACGCCTCCAACCTCTTCTCGAGCGGCTCGCACGTGTGGTCGCTGGGCGCGGGGCTGCTCGGCCCTATCCTCGACGGCGGACGCTACCGGGCGCGCACCGACCAGGCCGAGGCGCGGGCGAAGCAGGCCGAGGCGGCGTACCGCGGCGTGGTGCGCAGCGCCTTCCGCGACGTCTCCGATGCGCTCTCCAACCTGCGCTACGCGAAGGACACCGAGGCCGACCTCGTCGAGCACCTGCAGCAGTCGCGCGAGGCGCTGCGACTGTCGCGCATCCGCTACGAGCGCGGCTACTCGCCGTTCCTCGAGGTGCTAGACGCCACGCGCACGCTGAACGACGCGCAGCTGCTCTTCATCCGCAACCGCCAGAACTACCTCTCGTACACCGTCGACCTGATGAACTCGTTGGGAGGCGGATGGAGAGAGGAGGACGCGAACGGCATTCGAGCGGACGCACCGGCGCCGCCCGAGGCCGGCGAGCAGAAGACCTCGAAGCGCTAGCCGCCGGCAGCGGCCAGCAGCTTCTGCTCGCGCTCGGCATCGAGCCCCGCCTTCCACGGGCGGTCGCCGCGTTCGGTCCGGGCCCAGCGCAGCGTGTCGGCCACGGTTTGCGCGAGCGGACGGAACACTAGCCCCGCGCCGAGCGCGCGCGCGATGGGCACGTTCATGAAGCCGGCCGCATGGGGGTCCGATTCCGGGATCCACAGCGGCAGGTCCTTCCACGGCGCCACGCCCTGCGCCGCCAGCAACGCCTCGTCGAGCCATGCGAATTGCGCGCCGGAGCCCGCGACGGCGCGGCAAGTGTCGAGGAGCGCCTGCATGCCGACGGCAGGGCGGGGCCGGTGGCGTTGTAGTCGCCGCTCGCACCGTCCTCGAGCGCGGCGATCATCCACGCGGCGAGGTCGCGCACGTCGATGAACTGCACGGTGCGCTGCGGCCGTCCCGGCGCCGCGACCCGGCCGCCGCGCGCCACGCGCGCTGTCCAGTACGTGAAGCGGTCGGTGGGATCGTGCGGCCCGACGATGAGGCCGGGGCGGACGATGAGCGCGCGCGTGCCGAACGCCGCGCGCACCTCTTCCTCGCAGGCGGCCTTGAGCGCGCCGTAGGTTTCCGGCGTCCACGCGTCGGGCAGTGGATCGGGGGCGGCTGCACCGGGGGCATCCTCCCCATAGCCGTGGTCGCCGTACACCGAGATCGAGGACACGAAGAGATAACGGCCGCTCGCCGCGAGCGCGCGCGCCGCGAGCGCCACGACCTGCGGCAGGTAGCCCGAGGTGTCGATGACCGCGTCCCAGCGCTGCACGCCGAGCGCCGTGGCGAGCGCCGGCGAGGTGCGGTCAGCCGCGAGGGTCGTCACGCGCGCATCGGGCGGCGCCGAGACGCCGCGGTTCAGGTGCGTGACGTGGTGCCCGCGCGCGAGCGCGGCATCCGTGAGCGCGCGGCCGAGGAACACCGTGCCGCCGAGTACGAGGATGCGCATCGCGCCATGTTAGTAGAATCGCGCCCATGGCTAGCGGCGCGCAACGCTGGGACGTGTTCTGCCGCGTCGTCGACAACTTCGGCGACGTGGGTGTGGCCTGGCGCCTCGCGCGGGGCCTCGCGCGCGAGCACGGCAAGCAGGTGCGCCTCTGGCATGGACGACCTCACGGTGCTCGCCAAACTGCGTCCCGAGATCGACCCGGCCGGGACATCCAGAAGCTCGAGGGCGTCGAGGTGGTGCGCCTCGCGAGCCGTTCGACGGTCGACGCCGTGGCCGACGTGGTGGTCGAGACGTTCGGCTGCGATCCGCCCGAGGCCTACGTCGCTGCGATGGCCGGGCGCGAGCCGCGGCCGCGCTGGATCAACCTCGAGTACCTGAGCGCCGAGGAATGGGTCGAGGGAAGCCACGCGCTGCCCTCGCCCAACCCGCGCCTGCCGCTCGTCAAGCACTACTTCTTCCCGGGCTTCACGGCGCGCACCGGCGGGCTCCTGCGCGAGGCGGGCTCCTCGAGGCGGCGCGACGCGTTCCAGGCCGATGCCGGCGCGCAGGCCGCGTTCTGGCGCTCGCTCGCGGGCCGAGTGCCGCCCGCCGGACAGCGCTCAAGGTGAGCCTCTTCGCCTATGCGGGGGCGCCGTTGACGCCTCGCGCGCAGCGCCTCGCACAATCCCGGGCCGGCGTGGCTCGTGGCTCCCGAGGGCTGCGGCCGCCACCGCGCTCGCGGCCGCGCCCCGGCGCACGAACCATCCGGCGCAACGCCCACGACGGCGGGTCGCGCCGCGAGGTGGAGATTTCGCCGTGCCCATTCCTCGCCCAGGACCGCTACGACGAGCTGCTTTGGGCGTGCGACGTGAACTTCGTGCGCGGCGAGGACTCCTTCGTGCGCGCGCAATGGGCGGCGCGGCCCTTCGTGTGGCACATCTACCCCCAGGACGAGGGCGCGCACTGGGTGAAGCTCGCGGCATTCCTCGCGCGCTACACGGCGGGGCTGGACCGCACGCACGCCGCGGCCGTGACCGGCCTGTGGGAGGCGTGGAACGCGGCGAGACCCGGCCGATGCCGAGGGTCGGCGGCGCCCGCGCTCGGCGAGGCCTGGGCCGCGTTCGTGGCCCGGCCGCGGGGCCCTGGCGGAGCACGCCCGGCAGTGGAGCGCGGGGCTCGCCGCCCGCGCACGCAATTTCGATTTCGCGGAACGCTTGCCGAAGCTTTTGGCACGGGAACGTGCTAGAGCGAAAGGCTTTCTCAACCACTTTCAGTTACCACCGCAATCAAGCGGCGGGACCCCAACAGGACGGATTCTTATGAAAATCGCACAGGAACTGCGCAGCGGAAACGTGATCATGGTGGGCAAGGACCCCATGGTCGTGCTGAAGGGCGAGTACAACAAGGGTGGCCGCAACGCCGCCACCATGAAGATCAAGATGAAGAACCTCCTCACCGGCTCCAACACCGAGGCGGTGTACAAGGCCGACGAGAAGTTCGAGCTGCTCATGCTCGAGAAGAAGGAAGTCACCTTCTCGTACTTCGCCGATCCCATGTACGTCTTCATGGACAGCGAGTACAACCAGATCGACATCGAGAAGGAAAGCCTCGGCGACGCGGTGAACTACCTCGAGGACGGCATGACGGGCGAGGCGCTCTTCTACGAGGGCCGCGCGATCTCCTTCGAGATGCCGACCACGATCGTGCGCGAGGTGAAGTACACCGAGCCCGCGGTGCGCGGCGACACGTCGGGCAAGGTGCTCAAGCCCGCCAAGCTCTCCACCGGCTGGGAAGTCCAGGTGCCGGCGTTCTGCGAGACCGGCGACCGCATCGAGATCGATACCCGGACGAACGAATACAAGCGGCGCGTGGCCGCGTGACTTCTCGGGCAGCGGCGGCTCGTCGTCCTCGCGCAGGCGGGGGACGCCAATTGCGGGGCGCCTCGAGGCGCCCCTTCTTCCTTCAGGGAGATCGCACCATGATCATCCGCAAATCGGATGTGCGCCGCGGCGGGGCCGACTCCGCGACCTGGCTCTACTACTCCGACGGTGGGAGCCTCACGCAATTCGGCGCGTACGTCGAGACGCTGCAGCCCGGCGCGGGCTCCTCGGACCGCCACTGGCATAGCAGCCAGGACGAGTTCCTCTACGTGCTCTCGGGCGAAGCCACGGTGATCGAGGATTCCGGCGCAAGCGTGCTCCGCGTCGGCGACGCCGCGTGCTGGCCCGCGGGCGTGGCGAATGCGCATAGCGTCGAGCAATCGCTCGGGCCGCCCCCTGCATCTACATGATCGTCGGCACGCGCGTGACCCACGATGTCTGCCACTACCCGGATAGCGGCCGGGTGCAGCACACCGAGGGCGAGCGGTGGTGGATCGAGAAGACCGACGGTACGATCCTCAAGTCGGGCCGCTGCAAGTCGCCGCCGGGACGGGATTGATACAATCCACTCCTCGTCGTCGAGGAGCAGGCGCATGACGCTCAAGAGAGCCGCGTGGTCCCCGGGCACGCTCGTCGTCCTGGAGCACGATTCCCGCATCCTCAGGGACAATCCGCTCGGCGATCCGCACGTGCGCAAGCTCGCCGTGTGGCTGCCGCCGCAGTACGACGCCGGCGCCGCGCGCGAGCGCGGCCGCCGCTTCCCGGTGCTCTACGACCTGGTCGGCTTCACCGGCTCGGGACTCGCGCACGTCGCTGGAAGCAACTTCAGCGACAACGTGCCCGAGCGCGCCGCGCGGCTGATCCACGAGCGGAGCATGGGGCCGGCGATCATCGTCTTCCCCGACTGCTTCACCGCGCTGGGCGGCAACCAGTACGTGAACTCCTCCGCGATCGGCGACTACGCCGACTACCTCACGCGCGAGATCATGCCCTTCGTCGACCGCGAGTTCCGCACGCTCGCCTCGCGCGATCACCGCGGCTGCTTCGGCAAGTCCTCGGGCGGCTACGGCGCGATCATCCACGGCATGAAGTACCCGCAGCACCTGGGGCGCCATCGCCGATCATTCGGGCGACGCGTACTTCGAGTTCGTCTACTGGCACGACTGGCCCAATACGCTGAACGAGCTCGCGCAAGCTACCGCGCGCCGCCAGCGCAAGCCGGGACGGCTGCGACGTGCGCGAACGCTGCGCAGAAGGGCGTCGACGACGGGCGCGACGACGGCCGCGTGCGGCGCTTCCTCGAGCCGTGTGGCGCAAGCCCAAGCTCTCGATGGCCGAGGGCCACGCGATCATGAACCTGTGCATGGCGGCGACCTACGATCCCGACCCGCGGGCGCCCAACGGCTTCCGCCTGCCGTTCAACCTCGAGACCGGCGAGCTGCTCGCCCGAGCGCTGGAAGCGCTGGCGCGCCAACGATCCGGTGAACCTGGTCGCGAAGTACCGCGCCAACCTGAAGAGCCTGCGCGGCATCTACATCGACTGCGGATCGCGCGACCAATACCACATCCACTACGGCTCGCGCATCCTCTCCAAGCGCCTCGCGCAGGCGCGGCATCGCGCACACCTACGAAGAGTTCGACGACAACCATTCCGACATCGACTACCGGATGGATGTGTCGCTGCCGTTCCTGTACCGCGCGCTGAAGCCCTGAGACAGCCGACCGGTGACAATCGGTTACGCCCCTGAGGCACGGCCATGCCGATAATTGCCTGGAGGACCGCGATGCAGATAAACCGAACCGCTGCCTCGATCGCCATCACCCTGGCTTGCGCGCTGGCGCCGCACGCTTCGGCGCAGCCCGGTGCCGACAGCGCGCTGTCGAAGGGCGGCCTGGCCTACACGCTCGAAACCGACGGCAAGAGCGGTGCATTGCTCGGCGCGCAGGGCCTCACGGGCGGTATGGCCGCGAGGGGCGCGCCCGACGCCAAGCCGAGCCTCGGACTTTCCGAGATCACGCTCACCGCCGGCACGGGGCTGCCGCAAGCATTCTATGCATGGGTGAGCGCTGCGCTCGTGGGCCGGCCGATGCCGTTCGCCGCGACGGTACACGGCGTCGGCGCCGCAGGGCGCATCGGCGAGAGCGCGTCGTTCGCCAGCCCGCGCCTCATCAGCATCACATTGAGCGCCCTCGACCAGGCGAGCCGCGCGCCGATGCGCATGGACGTGCGGATGCAGGCCGCGGTGAAGGTCGAGCCCGCGAAGCCGACGAAGGCGCCGAAGCCCGGGCCCCACGCGGCGAGCGGTCGCTGGCTCGTCTCGGGCTATCGCCTCACGCTGGGCAAGATCGATGCAAGCCACGTCGGGCGCATCGGCGCGATCACGCTCTCCCCGGGAACCGGCGCGCAGCTCGAGCTCGCCACCAGCGGCGCGACGGCCGAGGCCTTCGCGCACGAGGCCCCCACCCCGAAGCAGCGCGCCGCGCGCCCGATCGACGACGGCCGGCTCGAGCTCGTCGGCGCCGACGGTTCACCGCTCGCCACCCTCGAGCTGCAGGGCGTGCAGATCGTGAACCTGCATTACACTGGCCCGGCCGCGGCGCCGGCGCGCGGCCCGCGCCCCGCCATGGTCACGATCTTCGCCAAGCGCGCGGAGCTCAAGTTCGCGCCCTCGATGTCGCACTGACCGCGAGACCATGCGCCGCGCTGGCTCGATCGGCATCGCACTGCTCACCACCGCCACGGCGTGGGCGCAGGGCGAGCCGGTCAACGTGCCCGCGCCCGGCGCTGAGCTCTACGCCCCGTCGCGCGCGTGCTTCGTGAAAGTCCTGGAGGACGCTGGCACGCACGTGCTGCGCGCGCGGCTCTACGCGCGCGAGCGCCTGGTGCGCGAGGTGCCGGGCGCGCGCGAGATGGCGTGGGTGGACGAGGTGCTCGTCTATGCCGTGAGCCCCGTCGGCGGCGATCCCGGGGTGTACGTGTGGGAATGCCCGCGCGCCACGGTGCGCCAGGTGCTGCGGCCGTCGCGCGTGTCGAGCGCGCATCCGCGCGGCACCGACGTCTACAAGCTGGAGCGCATCGACGGCGACACGCTCTACTACGCGCACGCGCCGACATCGAGTCGCCCTCGCTGCCCCAGGACCTCGAGCGCGGCATCGAGACCCTGCTCCTCGCCAAGCCCCATCCCATGGTCTCGATGCGCTGACTGGTGGCGCCCCTCGCGGGGCCTTGGGTCGAGGCTTTCGTCCCGTAGACGCCGCGGCGCGAATTGTTCATGGTGTCGGTTAGTTTCACCGGACGCCAGGAGAGACCTCCGATGAGAGCCCCACAGGCCGTATCCATGGCGCTGCTCGGCGTCCTGACCGCGCTGGCCGCGTCCGCGCAGATCGTCCCGCGGATGCAGAACTCGGCTCGGGCCGTCCAGCCCCTGGTCCTCGAGATGGCGAACCAGACCGGCGGGCCGCTGATGGTCGGGGGGTTGCCTTCCCTCGGGCCGCCGATGCTCGGTATCCCGAACGCCCCGTTTCCCCCGGGGGCCGCGTCGCTGCCACTGGACGCTGGCGCGGGCCTGCCGGCGCCGTTCTATCAATGGGTGAGCGCCGCCATCGACGGCAAGGGCACCGGGGCCACCCTCTGGTTTCGCGGCGTCGATGCCGGCGGCAAATCCGTTCGGACGGCGCTCTACAGCGATGCCAAGGTGAGCGAGGTTGGCGTTCCGGAGCTCGACCGGAAGAGCAACGCCGCGCTGACGCTCCGGGTGAAGACGGCGGGAGCGGTGAAGCTGGAGCCCGCGGCCACCGACCAGAAGGTTCGCTCCGCGGCCAAGCCCGACGGCTCGCGATGGCGCGTTTCCGCCTTCCGCCTGGTGCTCGGCGATCTCTCCACGGGTGGCGTGCAGCGCATCGGGTCGTTCACGCTCACGCCGGGCGGCGCGTTGACGCTCGCGCTCACGCTCGACGACGGGGCGGCGGTGAGCTTCGGAAGGTTCGCGCTGGAGGGGAAGCAACTCTTCTCGAGGGCGAGCTCCAACTCGTTTCGGCGGCGGGACAGACGCTCGCGACCATCCCGCTGCACCGGGTGCAGGTGGGTGCGGTCTCGCGCGGGACGAGGCTGCAATCCGGGGGCGTCGCGGGCACCGGGACCATGCATCCCCGCGAACTACGTGAGCCTGCGCGTCGGCCTGGCGGGGATCCTGTTCGCACCGCAGATCGCGCAGTGAAGTTCGTGCCGGCGATGACCCGGTAGCCATGACCAGGCCGTCATGCGACCAATGGGCCGGGACCTTCGGCGCATGGACGGCGCCGGATGGATTGTCCATCGTGTCGACCATCTCTGGATCGGAGGTCGCCATGACAAGTCACGCGCAACAAGGGATGGGAACCAAGCTCGCGGCATCGATCGGGCTTGTGGGCGCGGTCGTCGCGCTGTCGGCCGCGGCCCAGGTTCCAGGCGCCAGCTCCGGCGCGGCGACCGTCAAGTCGAGCCCGCTGGTGTATGCGCTGGACATCGGCGGCAAGACCGGGCTCCTGGAGGGCGTGACGGGGCTGCCCGCCGTGGCGCCACTCGCAAGCGGCGCAGCGCCCAAGGCCCCTGCGAAGCCGTCCGTGGGACCGGCCAGCCTCACGCTGCTCGCGAGCCACGGGCTGCCCGCCGCGTTCTATGACTGGGTCTCCGGCGCGCTCGGCGGCAAGGCCCTGCGCACAACACTCGGCCTGCATGGCACCGACGCCGGCGGGCGGTTCAGCCAGCAGGCGACGTTGAGCGAGGCGAGCGTCGTCACGGTCGGGTTCCCCGCGCTCGAAGCGTCGGGCATCGCCCCGCTGGCGATGAGCGTCAAGGCGAGCGGCATGCTGCAGGTCGAGCCCGCGGCGAAGCCGATGGCAGCGCCGCAAATGAGCGAGCTGGCGCGGCGCAAGGCGAGCCAGCGCTGGACCGTTTCCGGCTACAACCTCGTGCTCGGCAAGGTAGACGCGAGGCGTGGCGTGATGCGCATCGAGGCGTTCAACCTTACGCCCGGCGGCCCGCTGCAGCTGCAGCTCACCGCGAGCGATGCGACCGCGCGGGCGCTCGAGGACCTCGGCCCGCGCCCGCCGGTGAAGGGCCAGAAGGTTGCGCCGGCGCCCGCGCCGCTGCAGGAGGGCCGGCTCGAGCTCCTCTCCGCCAGCGGCCAGGTGCTCGCCACCATCCTGCTGCTCGAGACGGGAATCGCAAGCGTCACGTACGCACGCGGCAATCCCCAGTCCGGCGTGTTGGAGATCGGGCACGTGACCTTGCAGGCGAAGCAGGCGCGGATCAATTTCGCGCCGGCGGTCCTGCAGTGAGTCCCGCGGGCGTCAGCTCCCGCGCCGGCGCATGCGCTTGCGCCACACCGACGGTGGCTTCCTGAACACGCGCCGGAACGCGTGCGCGAAGGCGCTCGCCGATTCGTAGCCGGCGTCGCGCGCGATCGCCTCGATGGGGCGCGGCGTGGTGAGCAGGAATTCGGCGGCGAGGTGCAGGCGCCAGCGCGTGAGGAAGGCGAAGATCGGCTCGCCCATCACGTCACTGAAGCGCTCGGCGAGCGCGCTCCTCGAAAGCCCCACCTGGCGTCCCAGGCGCTCGACGGTCCACGGCTCCGAAGGCCGCCCGTGCACGAGGGCGAGCGCGCGGCCCACGTAGCGGTCGTTCAATCCCGCGAGCCAGCCCTTGCCGCCGGGCGCGATCGACTGCACGTGGCGGCGCAGCGCCTCGATGATCACGAGGTCGGCGAGACGCTGGCGCTTGGCCGAATCGCCCGCCGGCGGCGCGTCGCTCGCCGAGAGGTGCAGGCCCAGCGCGCCGGTGAGCCAGTTGAGCGGCGGGGCGCCGAGCAGGTCGACCTTCAGTACTTTCGGCAGGCAGGCGAGCAGGGGATCGGCGAGGTGGCGCTCGCAGGTGGCGGCGAGGGGAATCCAGCGTGTTGCGGCGCCCCCGCCGCCCACGCGCACCGGCATCAGGTCACCGGCGAGCGGCGCGCGCACCAGCGCGGCGAGCGGTGTCGCGTCGTGGTCGAGCGAGCTGCCGACGAGGTGCGCTTCGCCCCCGCCGAGGAACGCGATCTCGCCCGCGGACAGGTGCACCGGCGCTTCGCCCGCGGCTTGCAGCAGGCATTCGCCTTCGAGGACCAGGTGGGCACGCGCGATGGAGGTGCTCGCCGGCACCGAGACGCACCACGGCGCGCGTGCCGCGCCGTCGAGCGTCACCTCGGCGGAGAACCTCGCCAGACGAAGGACTTCCGAGAGCGCATCCATCGCCCCTAGTGGAAGTGGGCTGCCTGCGTGTCGGCTTCTTCGGGGAGCTCCGCGTGCACGATCTCGCCCTCGGAGTTGGCGAAGAGCGGCGCGCCGCAGTCCTCGCAGTACTCGGGCGTGAAGGTGCCGGACAGCTTCTTCACCTCGGTGACGCCGGTCTCGGTGAGCTGCGCCACCACCTCGTCGAGCGGGCCGGGGCGCGCGGTCTCGTCCTCGCGACCGTAGAGCGGCCACACGACGCCATGCGCCACCTCGCTGTCGCCCTGCGATCGAGAAGGCGACGCGGTACTCGTCGACGCGCTCCTCGCCGAAGCCCGCGACGGTCGCCTGCAGGTCCGCGGGCTTCACCTTGAGCGCGTTCTCGAGGAATGCCACCGCGGCGCGGATGCCGAACGGGCGCACGCGGCGGTCGGACTCGCGGCAATTCACGTAGTACGCGTCGGGCAGCAGGCACTCGAACACGCAGCCGGGCAGCAGCTTGGCGAAGGTGGGGCGCGCCTGCGCGATCCACTGCTCGAGGCTGCCGGTGCGCCCGGTGTGGCCCGAGGCGTCCTCCTGCCAGCGGAAGAGCGCGTGCCCGCGCGGCACCGCGGCGCACGCCACGAGGAAGCGCGTGTCGGCGAGCAGGTGCGCGGTCTCGGGCAGGCGCGCGAGCTCGAGCTTGGCCGCCTCGCCGGCAAGCGCCGCGTCGGCGAGCTTGGCGGTGAGCCGGCGCAGCTCCGAGAAGTGGCGCGGGAGCTGGTCGATCGAATAGAGGTAGGGCACGAGGGTTGCCCGCGCGCCTTCCGCGAGCACGTGCGCCTGCAGGTGCGTGCGCAGTGTATCGGCCTCGGCGCGCGCGATGGCGCCCGAGGCGATGGCGTACTTGGACCACACGACGATGGGTGCCGCGATCAGCAGGCCCTGCCACTCGCCCCCGTCGTGCGTGATCAGCACCGATTCGCTCTCGTTCTCCACCAGCTCGATCAGCGTGTCGTAGGCGCCGAGGTTGGTCTGGTAGAGGTGGTCGAGCGCGCCGTCGATTGGCGCGTCGTTGCCGTTCTCGAGCAGCTTCGCCACCACCACCGACATCTGCCCTTCCCAGAAGCGGTCCTCGGTGAGGCTCCCTGACGCATTGAGGCCGTTGGCGAGCGCGATCAGGCGCTCGGCGTCGCGGGTGAGGCGTGGGGGACTCTTGGCGCGGGTGCGGGCCATGGGACGACTCCGGGATGGTCTGCTATTTTAGCGCGCTTATTCCCCATCCGCTCGCTTACAATAAGCCGCCGAGAAAGATGATTCATGACAGGACAGACACAATGAGCACCCCGAGCGACATGACGGCTTTCGTGCGCGCCGTGGAGCTGGGCGGCTTCTCGACCGCCGCGCGCGACCTCGGCCTCACGCCCTCGGCGATCTCCAAGCTCGTGACGCGGCTCGAGGACCGGCTCGGCGTGCGGCTGCTGAACCGCACCACGCGCCGCCTCGCGCTCACGCCCGAGGGCGAGGCCTACTTCCATCGCAGCCAGCGCATCCTCTCCGACATCACCGAGGCCGAGAACGAGGTCGCGAGCTTCCGCACGCATCCGCGCGGGCTGCTGCGCGTGAACGTGGGCACGGCGTTCGGCATGCACCAGCTCGCCCCCGCGCTGCCCGATTTCCTCGCGCGCCATCCCGAGATCCAGGTCGAGCTCACGGTGACCGACCGCGTCGTGGATCTGATCGAGGAGGGCGCCGACCTCGGCATTCGCCTGGGCGCGCTGGGCGACTCGTCGCTCGTTGCGCGCCGCATCTGCGAGCTGGAGCGCGTGGTGTGCGCGGCGCCCGCCTACCTCAAGCGCCACGGCACGCCGCGCAAGCCCGCGGACCTGCTCGGGCACAACTGCCTCGCGGTCGACTACGCGCCGAGCCTCAGGCGCTGGCCCTTCGAGACGACGCGCGGCGTGGAGCGCATCGAGGTCTCGGGCAATGTGATCGCGAACAACGCCGATGCGCTGCTCGACCTGGCGCTCCTCGGCGTGGGCGTGATCCGGCTCTCGGATGCGATCGTGGGCGAGGCGCTCGCGAGCGGCAAGCTCGTGGCGCTGCTCGCCGACGTGCACCACAGCGAGCCGCTGCCGCTGCACGCGGTATATCCCCAGGGCCGGCACCGCTCGCCGCGCGTGGCCGCGATGGTGGAGTTCCTGGTGGAGCGTTTCAGCGCTGCGCCGTGGCGCGCGCGGCGCGCGGCGAAGAAGCCCTGATGCTCGCGCCCTCGATCGCCTTCGTCGACCTTGAGACCACGGGCACCGCGCCCACCGGCGACCGCGTCACCGAGATCGGCATCGTGCGCGTGGAAGGCGGCGAGCTGGTGGACGAGTGGTCGTCGCTGGTGAATCCGCAATGCCCCATCCCCGAGGACATCCAGGCGCTCACCGGGATCACCAACGCCATGGTGCGCGGGGCTCCGAGCTTCGGCGAGCTGAAGCGCGAGGTGCACGAGCGCCTCGCGGGGCGCCTCTTCGTCGCGCACAACGCGCGCTTCGACTACGGCTTCCTCAAGAACGAGTTCCGGCGCGGCGGCCTGGCCTACACCGCCGATGTCCTCTGCACGGTGCGCCTCTCGCGCCGCCTCTATCCCGAGGCGCAGGGCCATGGGCTGGACGCGCTCATCGCGCGCCACGGGCTGCACGAAGCGCTGGCGCCCGCGCCTGGACAGCGCACCGGGCGCCACTCCGCGCTGGGAGATGCGCGCGCGATCTGGCGCTTCGTGCAGATGCTCTATCGCGACCGCGCCGCCGAAGAGATCGAGGCTGCGGTGCGCCGGCTCCTGAAGATCCCGAGCCTGCCGCCGCAGCTCGCACCCGACGCGCTCGAGGGGCTGCCCGAAGGCCCGGGCGTCTATCGCTTCTACGGCGTGAACCGGCTGCCGATCTACGTCGGCAAGAGCGTCAACCTGCGCAGCCGCATCCGCTCGCACTTCTCGAGCGACCACGCCTCGGCCAACGACATCCGCATCTCGGGCGAGATCCAGCGCATCGAGGTGGACGAGACCGCGGGCGAGCTGGGCGCGCTGCTCACCGAGGCGCGGCTGGTGAAGGAGCTCCTGCCGCTGCACAACCAGCGCCTGCGCCGCAAGGCCAACGCGTGCTTCATCCGCCTGCCGGACCTGCGCTCGGCGCCCGAGATGCTCGCCAACAAGGACATCGACTGGGACGAGCGTCATGGCGCGGAAATGAAGCCGGGCGATGCTGTCGGCGCCGACACGCTCTACGGCCCGTTCGCCACGCGCCAGCACGCGAAGCAGTTGCTCGAGTCCCTCGCCGGCGAGCAGGGCCTCTGCTGGCGGCAGATGGGCTGGGAGAAGCGCGGCGGCCCGTGCTTCGCGCGCCAGGTGCACAAGTGCCGCGGCGCCTGTATCGGAGAGGAGACGCCCGAGATGCACCACCTGCGGCTCGCCACCGCGCTCGCCTCGCATCGCCTCGCCGACTGGCCGTGGACAGCGCGCGCCGTCGTTCGCGAGCGCCATCCCGACGGGGGCTTCGAGGAGGCCCATGTCTTCGACCGCTGGCGCCACGTCGGCACGGCGCGCGACGCGGCCGAGCTCGAAGGCCTGCTCGAGGCGCGCGTGGCGGCGGAGTTCGACCCCGACGTGTATCGCATCGTGCGCGCGTTCATTGCGAAGCACCCCGGAGCGGTGCGCCCGGTGACAGTGGCGCGCGAGCGGCTGCAGGAGCCCGACGCCTGGTACGAGCCGGCATGAGGCGAGCCCTCGCCGCGGCGCTCGTGGCGTTCGCCCGCGGCGCATGCGCGCAGGAAGAGCCGGAAGACTGGTCGCTGCACGGCCAGGCGACGTGGATCACGCAGAAGAAGCCCGCGTTCGACGCGGCCTACAGCGGAGCGCACAGCCTCTCGCCCGGCGCCGAGCACGCCTACTCCTTCACCACCACGGTCTTCTGGGGCGCGCGCTTGTGGCGCGGGGCCGAGGCGTACGTGAACCTCGAGGCGATCCAGGGGCTGCCGTTCTCGAACCAGACCGGCCTGGGCGGATTTCCCAACGCCGAGCTGCAGAAGGCCGCGGGCGCCGAGGTGAACTGGTACCGTGCGCGCCTCTTCGTGCGCCAGACCTTCGGCTTCGGCGGCGGTGAGGAAGCGATCGAGGCGGACGCGAACCAGTTGAGGCAGACCGTCGACAAGCGCCGCCTCGTGCTGAGCGCGGGGCAGATGGCGGTGGGCGACCTCTTCGACGACAACCGCTACTCCCACGACCCGCGCACCGACTTCCAGAACGGTGCGCTCGCGAGCTCGGGCGCCTACGACTACGCATCGGACTCGCGCGGCTACACCTGGGGCATCGTCGCCGAATGGCGCGACATCGACTGGGCCGTGCGCGCCGCCCGCTTCCTGCAGCCCAAGGAGCCCAACGGCCTCGAGCTCGACACCGCGATCGGCTCGCACTACGGCGACCAGGTCGAGCTCGAGCACGCGCTGGCGCTCGGCGGACGGGACGGGCGCGTGCGCATGCTCGTCTATCACAACGTCGCGGTCATGGGGCGCTTCCGCGACGCGCTCGATCTCGCGGCGCAGACCGGACAGCCGCCCGACGTGGCGCTGGTGCGACGGCGCAATGAAAAGTGGGGCGTGGGCGCGAACGTGGAGCAGGAAGTGGCCGACGAGGTCGGGGTCTTCGCGCGCGCGAGCTGGAACCCCGGTGCGACGGAGGTCTACGCCTTCGCCGAGATCGACCGCTCGGCCGCGGCGGGAGTGGTGGTGGGCGGCGGGCGCTGGGGACGCAGGCACGACCAGCTCGGCGTCGCGTTCGTCGCCAACGGGCTCTCGGCCGCGCATCGCGACTACCTCGCGGACGGCGGGCTCGGCTTCTTCCTCGGCGACGGGCGCCTCGCCTACGGGCCCGAGCAGGCGCTCGAAGCGCGCTACGGCGTGGCCCTCGGCAAGCACTTCGCGGCCGGCGTGGACTACCAGCACATCGTGAACCCGGGCTACAACCGCGACCGCGGCCCGGTGAATTTCTACGGCTTCCGGCTACATGCCGAGTTCTAGCTCTCCGGTCTCGTTGCGCGGGTCGTTGATGGCGCGCGACACCTCGCGCTCGCGCAGGGCCACGTCGGGATAGGGCCGCAGCAACCGGGCCGCCTCGGCGGGCGGGGCGGTGAGCCACGCCTCGATGTCGCGCTCTTCCAGGATGGCGGGCATGCGGTCGTGCATGGGGGACACGAACGCGTTGGCCGCGGTGGTGAGGATGGTGTAGGTCTCGACCTTTTCTCCCGCGGCGTCCTTCCAGCGCTCCCAGAGCCCCGCGAAGGCGACGATGGGGCGGCCCTCGACGGTGATCGCATGGGGCACGCGGTATTTCGGCGCGCCGGTCCACTCGTAGAAGCCCGAGGCGGGGATCGCGCAGCGCCGCGCGCGGAAGGCCTCGCGGAAAGCGGGCTTCTCCATCGCCGATTCGCTGCGCGCGTTGATGAGCTTGTGGGCGATCGACCGATCCTTGGCCCAGAACGGCACCAGGCCCCAGCGCAGCATCGCCACCTCGCGTCCCGCGCCCTCGCGCGCAACGCGGATCACCGGCGCTTCCTGGGTGGGCGCGATGTTGGCGCGCCGCACGATGCGCGGCTCGGCGGGCACCTGGAACGTGTACGCGATGACGTTGCCGTCCGCGTCGAGGAAATAGCGGCTGCACATGGCGCCATTCTAGCTTCGTGGGGTAAGCTTGCCGGGGAGGAGAGCGCATGAAGATCGTCCAATGGGTGCTGGCAGTGGTGGGCGCGATCGCGCTGGTCCTCCTGCTGGGCGGGCTCCTCGTCCCGTCGGGCTTCAAGGTGGAGCGCTCGACGCAGATCAACGCGCCGGCCGAGCGCATCTACGACTACGTGGTCGAGCCGCGCAAGTGGAAGGACTGGAGCGTGTGGACGCAGCGCGACCCGCAGATGCACATCGTGTATGCCGGCCCGCCCTTCGGCATGGGCGCGCGCTGGTCGTGGGAGAGCAAGAAGGAAGGCAGCGGCAGCATGGAGCTCACGCGCGTCGACCCCAACCGCCGCGTCGAATACGCGCTGTCGTTCCCGGCCTTCAACATGCGCTCGACGGGCGCCATCACGATGGAGCCGTCGGGCGGCGGCACGCGCGTCACGTGGACCAACGCCGGCGACGTGGGCGGCAATCCCCTCAAGCACTACCTCGCCGCGGCCATGGACCGCATGGTGGGGCCGGATTTCGAGCAGGGCCTCGCGAACCTGAAGACCCTCGCCGAGAAGCCGTGACGCAGCTCGCGGCCGCACGATCGGAAGCGCGCGCCTGCCCCGGCTGCGGGGCCGCGATGGGCAGCCAGGCCTTTGCGCGCAAGCCCATGGGCACCGAAGACATCGACCTTTGCTTCGACTGCCAGGCGATCTGGTTCGACGCCTACGAGAGCTCGCAACTCACGCCCGGCGCGGTGCTGGAGCTCTTCCGCGCCATCGACGCCGGGAGCCGCGGCCGCGTGCCGCGCGCGCTGCCTGCGGCGATGCGCTGCGTGGCCTGCCGCGGCACGCTGGTACTCACGCACGACGTCGAGCGCGCCAACCGTTTCGTGTACTACCGCTGCACGGCAGGGCATGGCCGCTTCACGACGTTCCTGCAGTTCCTGCGCGAGAAGGACTTCGTGCGCTCGGCAACACCCGCGGAGATCGAGCGGCTGCGCCTCACCGTGGCGCAGGTGCGCTGCTCGAGCTGCGGCGCGCCGGTGGACATCGCGAACCAGGCCGAGTGTCCCTATTGCCACGCGCCGATCGCCATCCTCGACGCCGACGCCATGCGCCGCGCGTTGGCGGGGTATGCGGGCGCGGAGGAGGCGAGCCACCATGTCGACCCGCACGCCGCGATCGACGCGCTGCTCGCGGGCCAGCGCATCGACACGGGCATGCGTGCGATCGAGGGGCGCGTCGCGGCGTGGCCCGACTCGCCCGTGGACCTGGTGCACGAGGCGCTCGCGATGATCACCGCAATCCTCTAGGAGACATGATGAAAGCCACGACTCTCGCCTTCGCGATCCTCGCCGCCGTCTGCGCCGCGTCCTGCGCCACGCAGAACCGGGAGCCGCCACCGAAGCCTTTCGTCGGGACCTACTGGCAGGTAGTGCTCGAGCTGCCGCCGCCGGGCGAGCAGCCGTGGGTGCGCTTCGGCGACGGCCACATGGAAGGCTTCGGCGGTTGCAACCGCATCGCCGCGCGCTACGTCCAGGACTCCGTGGGCAGCAAGGCGATTGCGATCGGCCGCATCGACACCGGGCAGCACGCCTGCACCACGGCGGCCCAGGCCGCGGAAGAACACGTGCTGGGAGTCCTGCAGGCGGTGTCGAGCTACGCCGTCACCGCCGACGTGCTGGCGATGACGGGCTCTGCGGGCACGCTGCGCTTCAAGGCGGTCGAGGCCAAGAAATGACGATGCGCCGCGCCACTTGCGCTGCGGCGCTCGTGCTCGCGGCGTGTACCACGGCGCGGCCGCCCGCCGCGGATCCGGTCGCCGCGGCGCCGTCCGCGCCCCCCGCCACCTTCACCGGCACGCGCTGGGTGGGCGTGGTCGAGGAGCCCGCCGATCCGCGCAGCACGCCGCGGCTCGAGTTCATCGGCGAGGGGCGCATGTCCGGCTACACCGGGTGCAACATGTTCTCGGGCGACTGGTCGATGCAGGGCGCGGCCGTCGTCATCGGCAGGATGGCGATGACCAAGCGCCTGTGCCTGGGACCGCCGCGCGAAGTCGAGAAGCGCTTCGTGGCGGCGCTGCACGAGGGCAGCCGCGGCACGCGCAGCGGCGACAGGCTGGTGTTCGTCGCGCCCGGCGGCGAGCGCTTCGAGCTCACGGAAGCGGGCGCGGGCTGATCAGGCGGCCGCGAGCTTCTTCGCCGCGGCCGCGGGCGTCTGGCGCACCTTCGAGTAGCCCTGCCACGGGTCGCGCGCGAGCTTCGCCAGCCGCGCGTGCACGTTGGCGATGTCCCACTGGTGCGCCGATTCCAGTCCCGCGAGCTCCCTCCACGCGAGCGGCACCGAGACGCCGAGGCCGGGGCGCGCACGCACGGAGAACGCCGCGACGGTGGTGGCGCCGGTGCCGTTCCTCAGGTAGTCGATGAAGATGCGGCCCACGCGGTTGCCAGCGCCGCTCTTCGCGACGAAGAGCTTCGGCAGCGTGCGCGCCATGTGCTGCACGACGCGCTGCGAGAAACCCTTCACCGCTTCGTAGTCCCACTTCGCATTCGGCGTGAGCGGCACGACGACGTGCAGGCCCTTGCCGCCGCTGGTCTTGAGGAAGCTCTCGAGCTCGAGCAGGTCCAGCATCTCCTTCATCAGCGCGAGTGGCCTCTACGTACGGCTGCGGCCACGCGACGCCTTTGCCCGGGATCGAGGTCGAAGAGCATGCGGTCGGGCTCGGTCGATGCGCGTGGGTGGTGGAGTTCGCAGGTGTGGAATTCGACCACGTTCATCTGCGCGGCGCGCCACCAGAGCCTGCGGGCGTCGCGACCTCCAGCATCGCGGCGGCTGGCCGGCGCCAGTAGCCGCGCGGCAGCTGCACGAATGCCGGGGATGTGGATCTTCTCGCTGTGCTTCTGGAAGAAGAGCTGCGCCGCCGATGCCTTGCGGGTGCGCGCACCAGCGACGATGCGGGCGGCCCTCGGCAGATGCGGCAGCATGATGCGGGCGCGATCTTCGTCGTAGTAACGCACGAGGTCGAGCTTGGTCGCGTGCGATCTGCGGGTCGATCACGCGCTCGCCGTGGAGATCGCGACGCCGTCCACCTCGGGCCTGGCGCTCGCGGGCGCGGCCTTCGTCTTCGTCGCGCGAACGCGGCTTCTCGCGCGTGATCGCGTCGGGGTCCTTGTCCCTGCGCAGTCCCTGGAACGTCGGATGGCGGATGCGCCCGTCGCCGGTCCACTCGGTGAACGCGACCTCGGCGACCAGCTTCGGCTTCACCCAGTGGCCCTTCACGCCCTTGGGCCGCTCGGCGAACGGCATCTTGTCGGTTTCCAGCGCCGCGAGCCGCGCCTTGAGGCAGGCGAGCTGCGCGGTGTCGAAACCGGTGCCGACGTTGCCGGCATAGAGCAGCTTGCCCTCGTTGTCGTGCACGCCGAGCAGCAGCGAGCCGAAGCCCGCTGCGGCTTCCCTTGGGATCGGTGTAGCCGCACACGACGAACTCCTGGCGCCGCGTGCACTTGATCTTCACCCACGCGGTCGAGCGCGTGGAGGTGTAGCCAGCGTCGGCGCGCTTGCCGATGAGGCCCTCGAGGCCGGTGGCGCAGGCGCCCGCGAGGAGCTTCGCCGCGGGCTGGTCGAAAGCCTCGCTGAAGCGCACGCGCGGCGCGGCGTTGCCTTCGAGCACGCGCTGCAGCAGCGCGCGCCGCTCCACCAGCGGCACGCGCCGCAGGTCGTAGCCGCCGAAGCAGGGCAGGTCGAACACGAAGTAGACGATGTCCTGCGTGGACGACGCGTCGAAAGCGCGCTGCAGGAGCTGGAAGCTGGGCAGGCCCCGGGCGTCGAGCACCGCGATCTCGCCGTCCAGCCACGCCGAAGCGATGCCGAGGCCGCGCACGTCCTGGCGCAGTGTCTTCAGCCGCGCGCTCCAGTCGTTGCCGTTGCGCGTGAAGAGGCGCACGTCGTCGCCGTCGATGCGCGCGAGCACGCGGTAGCCGTCGAACTTCACCTCGTAGATCCAGCCGGGGCCCGTCGGGGGGCGCCTCGACCAGCGTGGCGAGCTGCGGGGCGAGCGCCAGGGGCAGTCCCGCGCGCTCGGCGCCGTCGGGGATTGCGGGACCGGCGGACTTGCCCGTGCGGGCCTTCTTCGCCGCCGAAAGCGAGGTGCGCATTGCGCTCTAGACTGCGCGCCGCCTGCGACGTTCCGTGGCGCCGCAGCCTAGATCTCGATGTGCGTGCCCAGCTCCACCACGCGGTTGGCGGGAATGTTGAAGAAGTCCGTCGCGCGCGTGGCGTTGCGGGTCATCCAGGCGAACAGGTGGTCGCGCCAGAGCGCCATGCCGGGCGTGTCGCTGGTGGGGATCACCGTCTCGTGGGACAGGAAGAACGACGTATCCATCACGTCGAAGGTGACGCCGTAGCGCACGCGCGTCGAGTTGAGGATCTCGTCGATGTCGGGCTGCTCCTTGAAGCCGTACCACGCCTCGAGCTTGTAGAAGCCGTTGACCAGGCGCTCGAACTGCACGCGGTCCTCGGGCGGGACGAACGGCACGTCGTGCGGCGACCACGGTGAGGAACACGGTCTTCTCGTGCAGCACCTTGTTGTGCTTCAAGTTGTGCAGCAGCGCGTGGGGGACGCTGTCGGGGTTGCTGGTCATGAAGATCGCCGTGCCCGAGACCTTCTGCGGCGGGTGCGCGTCGAGGCTCTCGAGGAACGGCTTGAGCGGAATGCCCTGCTCCGTGAGGCGGCGGAACATGAGCGACGCGCCCGCGCTTCCACGTCATGAGCAGCGTGAAGACCACCAGGCCGATCAGCAGCGGGAACCAGCCGCCCGAGAGGAACTTGGCGGCGTTGGAGGCGAGGAAGACCGAGTCGACCACCAGCATCGAGCCGATCACGACGCCACCACCATGAACATCGACCACTTCCAGATGAGGCGCGCGACCACCATCGCGAGGATGCACTCGATCACCATGGTGGCGCGACCGCGATGCCGTACGCGTTGCCGAGCGTCGTCGAGCTGCCGAAGCCGATCACCAGCGATCACCACCGCGATGAAGAGCATCCAGTTCACGAACGGCACGTAGATCTGGCCGATCGCGCGCTCCGAGGTGTGCAGGACCTCCAGGCGCGGCACGTAGCCCAGCTGGATCGCCTGGCGCGTGACCGAGAAGGCGCCCGAGATCACCGCCTGCGAGGCGATCACCGCCGCGCAGGTGGCGAGCACCACCATCGGCAGCATCGCCCACTCCGGCACCATGCGGTAGAACGGGTTGGCGATGGCGCGCGGGATTGGCGAGCACGAAGCGCGGCCTGGCCGAAGTAGTTGAGCAGCAGCGCCGGGAACACCAGGCAGAGCCATGCGATGCGGATCGGGCGCTTGCCGAAGTGGCCCATGTCCGCATAGAGCGCCTCGCCGCCGGTGAGCGCCAGGAACACCGCGCCCAGCACGAGGAAGCCCAGCAGCGGGTAGGCGAGCAGGAAATCGACCGCGTACCCGGGCTTGAGCGCGGTCAGCACCGCGGGATTGTCGCGCGAGCCGGTAGACCCCGAGCGCGCCGATGGCGAGGAACCACACCACCATCACCGGCCCGAAGAAGGCGCCCACCTTCGCGGTGCCGTGGCTCTGGATGAGGAAGAGGATCGCGAGCACGCCGAGCGCGATCGGGATCACGAAATGGCTCGAACGTTGGGCGCGGCGACTTCCAGGCCCTCGACCGCGCGAGAGCACCGAGATCGCCGGCGTGATCATGCTGTCGCCGTAGAACATGGCCGCGCCGAAGATGCCGATGCCGATGATGGTCCAGCGCAGGCGCGGGTAGCGGCGCGTCTCGCGCAGCGCGAGGGCGAGGAGCGCCAGGATGCCGCCCTCGCCGTTGTTGTCGGCGCGCATCATCACGAACAGGTACTTGATGGTGATGACCCAGGTCATCGACCACACGATGAGCGAGAGGATGCCCATCACGTTGTCGGGGTGCAGCGGGATGCCGTGCTCGGGCCCGAACGCGGTCTGCAGCGCGTAGAGCGGGCTGGTGCCGATGTCGCCGAAGACGACGCCGATGGCCCCGAGCACCAGGGCGACGGGGGCCCTGCTGCGGTGGCGGACGCCGGCGTCGGCGCGCATGGTTGAGTCGCTCATCGTGCGATGCCTGGTCCGCGACTCTTCAACAGAGCACGGACAGGGCGCGGACTATACGCCCCTTTGTTGCGGCGCACAATGACGCGCGCCGCGCGGACACGGACGCCTCCTCGTGGAAGCCAGCGGCGGCGCTCGCCTGCATTGGTGGCCGCCGTCACGCCATTTGTTCCTGCCGGCTGCCTCGCGCGCGCTATGGGAGGATTCCTACATGCCCGCGCCGGTGAAGTCCGGCGCGCGCTTTTCCATGAACGCCGCGAACGCCTCGCGCGCGGCGGGCTCGGTGAGCATGCGCTGGAACTGGCCGGCCTCCGCCTCGAGCTGCGCGGCGATGGCGGCCTGGTGCGCGCGCTTCATGAGCGCCTTGGTGGCGCGCAATGCCGCGGGCGGCAGCCCCGCGAGGCGCTCCGCCGCGTGGCGTGCGGCGTCGAGCGCCTGGTCGGCGGGCACGACGCGCGTGACGATGCCCGCCGCGTGCGCCTGGGCCGCGTCGAACGGATCTCCCAGCAGCAGCAACTCGGCGGCGCGCTGCCAGCCCGCCACCAGCGGCAGGAGATAACTCGAGGCGAACTCGGGCACCAGGCCGAGGCGCGCGAACGGGAGCTGGAAGCGCGCGTCGTCGCCCGCGTAGACCAGGTCGCAGTGCAGCAGCAGCGTGGTGCCGATGCCGATCGCGGGCCCGTTCACCGCGGCCACCATGGGCTTGGCCACCGTGCTCACGCGGCGGATGAAGCGGAACCCGGGCGCGTCGGCGTCCAGGGGCGGGCGGCGCTGGAAGTCGACGAGGTCGTTGCCCGCGCAGAACACGTCGCGGTGGCCGTGGAAGAGCAGCACGCGCACGCCCGCGTCCTCCTCGGCGGCGCGCACCGCCTGGTCGAGCTCGCCGTACATCTCGGCGGTGAGGGCGTTGCGCTTGGCCGGGCGGTCGAACTGGATGGCGGCGATGGCGCCGTCGCGCTCCGTGCGGATGTCGGCCATGGTCATTGCCTGCGGCGCGGGCCGCGGTTCTTGTCGATGATGGCGGCCAGTATGAGCCCGTAGGCGAGCAGCCGGATGAGGTAGTGCAGCGGCGCGTCATCGTCCAGGCCCGCCCGCTCGTAGAGCAGCACGCGGTTCACGCCCTCGATCCAGAAGGAGAGCGCGAAGAGGAGGAAGAACCGGTCGCGCGTGCTGCGCCAGAAGCGGAAGAAGAAAAGCCCGGCGGCGAGCGAGGCGGCGGCGATGGCGCCGATCAGCATCTCGTCCATGGCCTCACTCCCCCTCCCAGATGAGCCCGTAGAGCAGGAGCCCGAGCGCCACGGCCGTGGTGGCGAGGCGCCAGGTGCCGAGGCTCACGTCGGGCAGGAAGATGCGGTCGGCCACCACCAGAGCGTTGCTCACGGTGAGCATCGCGAAGCACAGCCCCGACCAGAAGAGCAGCCGGAAGCGCGTGTGGTGGTGGCCGCGCAGCAGCAGCCAGGCGCAGATGCCGCAGGTGAGGGCGCAAAGCGAGTAGATGAGGGCGGGCATGTCAGTGGTCCTTGCGGAACTTGAAGGCGTCGGCGAACTGCTGCGCCATGCGCTCGGTGCGTGAATGGATGAGGCGCGTGACGCCGATGAGGTTGTGGACGTAGGCGTGGGCGAGGCGGTCGAGCATCGCGGCGAGCGCGGGATCCGGCGCGTAACGGTGCGCTGCCTCGCCGGCGGGCTCGATCACGCGTGCCGCGCGCAGCTGCTCGGCGAGGAGCGCGGCGTGCTTCTCGCCCACGTACAGGCGCTCGCCAACGCTGCGCGTGGTGACGGGCTGCCCGGGCAGCGCCTTGAACAGCAGCATCGCCTCCATGAACGGCACCGAGGGGATGCTGGTGAGGATGAAGCGGCGGATCTCGTCCGGGACCGCTTCGTTATCGTCCGCCGGAGACATCGAGCAGGGCGCCAGTGGTGTAGGAGGCCTCGTCCGAGAGGAGCCAGAGGATGGCGCGCGCCACCTCGTCGGCGTCACCACCGCGCTTCATGGGCACGGCGGACTTCACCCGTTCCACGCGCTCCGGCTCGCCGCCGCTCGCATGGATCTCCGTGTAGATCACGCCGGGCCGCACGGCGTTCACCCGGATGCCCTCGGCCGCCACCTCGCGCGCGAGGCCGACGGTAAGAGTGTCTACCGCGCCCTTGGACGCGGCGTAGTCGACGTACTCGTTGGGCGAGCCGAGCGAGGCGGCCACCGAGGACACGTTCACGATCGCCCCGCCGGTTGCGCCGTGGCGCGTGGACATGCGGCGCACGGCCTCGCGCGCGCAGAGGAACGCGCCGGTGATGTTGGTGGCGAACACGCGCTCGAAGCGCGCGGCGCTCATCTCGTCCAGGCGCATGTGGTGCTCGAGGATGCCGGCGTTGTTGACCAGGCCCGCGAGCGGTCCCAGCGCCGCCGTGCACTCGTCGAAGAGGCGTAGCACGTCGGCCTCGCGCGCCACGTCCGCGCCGATGGCTACCGCCCTGCCGCCGGCGCCCGCGATGTCCGCCACCACCGCGTCGGCCGCCGCGCGGTTCTCGCGGAAGTTCACGCACACCGCGTAGCCGCGCCCGGCGGCGAGCCGCGCCGTGGCCGCGCCGATGCCGCGGCTCGCCCCGGTGATGAGCAACGCGCGCGCATGAGAAGATTCGCCCAACCCACGCTCCCTGCTGTCGCCCCGGCGCAGGCCGGGTCCCAATTCTCCCATGAACCTCTACATCGTCACCGGAATTACCCAGGGCCTGGGCGCGGCGCTCGCCGAGCGCATCGCCGCCGATCCCGCGAACGAGCTGCTCGCCATCGGCCGCGCGCCCGATGGGCCGATCCCGGGCGGAGCGCGTTTCCAGGCCGACCTCGCCGACGGCGCGGCGCTCGAGCGCGCCTGCGACCGCATCGAGGACCGCATCCGCGGCCGGCGCTACGCGAAGGCCGTGCTGGTCAACAACGCGGGCGTGGTCGAGCCGGTGGCGCCGCTCGAGGCGGTGGATGCCGCGGCGCTCCAGCGCAACCTCGCGGTGAACCTCGTGGCGCCGATGCTGCTCATGCGCCGCTTCCTGCGCATGACCGAGGGCGGGGCCGAGCTGCGCCGCGTGGTCAACATCTCGTCGGGCGCGGGGCGGCGGCCCATCTCCGGATGGAGCGCCTACTGCGCGGCGAAGGCGGGGCTCGACATGGCCTCGCGCGTGGCGGCGCTGGAGGCGCGCTCGCGCGGGCTCGCGGTGGAGGTGGCGAGCCTCGCGCCGGGCGTGATCGACACCGGCATGCAGGGCAAGGTACGCGGCGCCTCGCAGGCCGACTTCGCCGACGTCGAGCGTTTCCGGCGCATGAAGGCCGAGGGACAGCTGCGTCCGGCGGCCGATGTCGCCGCCGATATCCTGCGGCTCGAAGCCGCCGGCCGGCTCGCGGGCGAGGAGGCGGTGCTGGACCTGCGGCAACTGGACGCCGGCTGAGGAATGAGTGCAGGATGCGCGCTGTTTTCCACAGGCAGTCCGCGTTTCACCCACCATACCGTCCAAAAAGAGGAGTACTCGCAATGAATCGCAAGCTCGCCCTCGCTGCCGCATCGCTGCTGTTCGCCTCAAGCGCCGCCTTCGCCAACCATTGTCCCAAGGACATGGCCGACATCGATGCCGCGCTCGCCAAGAATCCCAAGCTCACCGCCCAGCAGCTCGCCGAAGTGAAGAAGCTGCGCGCGCAGGGGGAGACCGACCACAAGGCCGGCAAGCACGTGGAATCCATGGACGAGCTGGCCAAGGCCAAGGCCATCCTCGGCATCAGCTAGCGAATGGCCGCGGCGCGGCCCCTGGAGGCCGCGCCGCTTCTTTAGGCCCGCACGCCGGGCTGTCCGTCCTCGACCACGAACGTCGCCCGCGTCGAGACCGGCGATTCCTTCTCCTTCACCGTGCCCACCACGCGCAGCCGCGCCTCGGTGCGCGCCGGCGTGAAATCCAGCACCACGTAGCCGCGCCGCGTTCCCTCGGCGAAGTGGATGTGCGGGTTGATCGACCGGATGCCCGCGGTCTTGTTGTGGCCCGGTCCCTGCGAAGTGATGGACGTGCCGCAGAATTCCGCCGCGACGATCGGCCCATCGGGACGCATGCGCAGGTCCGCCACGTAGTTCGCGTGCACGTCGCCGCCCAGAACCACGGGGTTGGCCAGGCGCGTGCGCTGCATGGAGGCGAGGAGCTTCTCGCGCGCGGCCGGATAGCCGTCCCAGCCGTCGGTCCAGCGCTTCACGGTGCCGTCGGCCTGCGGCTGGCCGGCGCCCGCCATCAGGGTCTGCTGCACGATCACGTTCCAGCGTGCCTTCGAGCGCGCGAACCCTGCGTCGATCCAGCGCTCCTGCTCGGCGCCGAGCATGGTGCGCGCGGGATCGAGGCGCTCCGGACAATCGGCGTCGCTCACCACGTTGCTGCCGCCGCGTTTCGGTTTCGGGCACACCTCGTGGGCGCGGTACTGGCGGTCGTCCAGCACGTGCAGCTGCGCGAGCGCGCCCCAGTCATGGCGGCGGAACAGCTGGTAGCCGCCGTCGGCCTCGAGCGCGGCGCGGCGCACCGGCATGTGCTCGAGGAATGCCTGGTAGGCGGCGGCGCGGCGCGCGAGGAAGTTCGGCTCCAGGTCCTCGGCGACGTCGTTCGCGTAATCGTTGTCGACCTCGTGGTCGTCCCAGGTGACGATCCACGGCGCGGCGTGATGGGCGAGCTGCAGGTCCGGATCGCCCTTGTGGATCGCGTAGCGTCCGCGGTAGGCCTCGAGCGTGTACGGCTCGGGCGCGTCGTACCTCCGCACGAAGTCGCGGCCCCAGCTCGACTCGTAGATGTAGTCGCCCACGAACGCCACCAGGTCCACGCCCTCGGCCGCGAGGTGGCGGTGCGCGACGTACCAGCCCTGCTCGTACTGCTGGCAGCTCGCGAGCGCCATGCGCAAGCGTTCGTCTCCGTGGCCGGGTGCGGGCGCCGTGCGCGTGCGCGCCACCGGGCTCGCCTCGCCGCCGGCGATGAATCGATACCAGTATTCGCGCGCTGGCTCGAGGCCGTCGACTTCGACGTGCACCGTGTGGGCTGCCGCGGGGTGCGCGGTCGCGCGGCCCTGGCGCACGATGCGCGCGAACGATGCGTCGGAGGCGACCTCCCAGCGCACCTCGACGGGGACCGGATCCATGCCGCCGCCCTCGAGGGGTTTGGGGGCCAGGCGCGTCCAGAGGACGACGCCATCCGTGGCCGGTGCGCCCGAAGCCACGCCGAGGGTGAACGGGTAGGCGCCGAAACGGACGCTGGAGACCGCGCAGCCCGCGAGCGGCTGCAGGAACGCCGCGCCGCCGAGGACCAACGCGCGCTGCAGGAAGGCGCGGCGCGCGCGGCTTCCCAGGACCGGATGCCTCATGGAATCACTCCCGGCGCGGCTTGCGGACGAAGGCCACCCACACCGTGAACGCGGCGAAGATCACGAACCAGACCAGCGCCCACTCCGCGATCGAAAGGCCGAGCAGGCGCCACTTCACCGCCGCGCAATCGCCCGTGCCCTGGAAGATCTTGGGCAACGCCTCCCCGAGCGGGAACGAGTTCACCAGGAACTCGAGGTCCGCGCCGCAGGAGACGGCCGGGGGCGGGTAGTGCTGGATGTACGACTGGCGAGCCGCCACGCCGCCGCCGGCGATCGCGAGCACGAGCAGCAGCGCGCCGTAAACCTTCAGCGCGACGCGGCCCGGCCCCTGGATGGCCGCCACCAGGGCGACCAGGCCGATCGCGGTGAACGCGTAGCGCTGGATGATGCACATCGGGCAGGGCTCGAGGCCCACCTCCTCCTGCAGGTAGACCCCGATGCCGAGGAGGACGGCGCACATCACGAAGATGGCCGCGAAGGGAAGGCGTCTTTTCATGGTCGTGCGATTTTCCCACAAGTGGTAAGTTTCCGGTCCGATCATTGCGGGAGCACGGCCATGGCGACGCGCTTCATCGCGGCAATCGTAGCGGCGTTGGGTTTCACGGCGCTTACGGCGCGGGGCGCGGAGGTGGTCGTGATGAGCGCGGGCGCGGTGAAGGCGGCGTTCCAGGAAGCGGCCGCGCGCTGGTCGGCCGGGAGCGGCTCCGCGGTGCGCGCCTCGTTCGCACCGGCGGGCGAGCTGCGCAAGCGCATGGCGGCGCACGAGGCGCGCGGACGTGCTGGTGATGCCCGCGGGCGAGCTCGCGGCCTACGAGCGCGAGGGCGACGTCGTGGCCGGCACGCGCCGCGACCTGGGCGTGGTGGCCATGGCCGCGGCCGTTCGCAGCGGCGCGCCGGTCCCCGACATCTCCACGCCCGAGGCGCTCCGCAGCACCCTGCTCGCGGCGAAGTCGGTGACCTATATGGACCCCAAGGTCGGCACCAGCGGCAAGCACTTCGACGAGTCGGTGCTGCCCGCGCTCGGCATACGCGACGCGGTGCGCGCCAAGGCCGTGCTGGGCGAGGGCGGCTTCATCGCCGAGAGGGTCGCGCGCGGCGAGGTCGAGATCGCCTTCCACAACGTGACCGAGATCATGCCGGTGGCGGGCGTGACGATCGCGGGCCTGCTGCCCTCCGGGCTGCAGAAGCCCACCACGTATTCGGGCGCGGTGCTCAAGTCCGCCCGGGATCCCGCGGCCGCGCAGTCCCTGCTGGACTATCTCGCTTCCCCCGCCGGACAGCAGCTCCTTCCTCGACCGCGGCTTCACCGCCCCGCCCTAATGGGGTCAGAGTCTGGAGTCAGAGTCGGGGTCAGAGTTGCGACTCCGACTCCAGACTCTGACCCCATGTAAGATCGCGTCTTCATGGCACTCACGTTACCTTCGAAGAAGACGCTCACACTGGAAGCCGCGCGCGTGATGATGGCCGCCTGCGAGGCCGAGGCCGTGCGCAACCACTGGCGCGTCGTGGTAGCCGTGGTGGACGACGGCGGGCACACCATCCTGCTCGAGCGGCTGGACGGCGCGCAGACCTCGAGCGTCGAGACGGCGGTGGAGAAGGCACGCGCCGCCGTGGCGTGGAAGCGGCCTACGCGCCTGCTCGAGGAAGCGGTCAACAACGGCCGCACCGCGTTCCTGTCGATCACGCAAGGCATGGCCGTGCTGCAGGGCGGCGTCCCGATCGAGATCGACGGGGCTATCGTGGGGGCGGTAGGCGTTTCCGGGGTCAAGGCCTCGGACGACGAGCTGGTCGCCCTGGCCGGCGTGGCGGCACTCAAACAGGCCCTCGGCTAGCAATCCCCTGCGGGGGACGGCAAAATAGCGGTCCTGACGCCGGCGCGCGCGAGCTCCCGGCCGTAACTAATTAAAAAAATGGACCTTTATCCCCTCGGCCTCCTCGAAACCCTGCGCGCCTACCGCGAGGGACGCGCCACCGTCCAGGAATACATCACCTCCTGCTCGGAGCGCATCGCCGCCCTCGAGCCCCGCATCCAGGCCTGGGAATGGTTCGAGCCCTCGCGCGCCATGGCCGAGGCCGAGGAACGCGCCGGCGGCATCCTGGCCGACCTTCCGCTATACGGAATCCCGGCCGGGGTGAAGGACATCATCAACACGCGCGGCATCCCGACCCGCATGGGCTCGGTGATCTTCGCCAACCACGTGCCCACGACTTCGGCCTGGGTGGTGCGCCGCCTCGAGTCGCTGGGCGGCATCGTGATGGGCAAGACGGTGACGACCGAGTTCGCCTTCCGCTCCCCGGGCAAGGCGCGCAACCCGTGGAACTACGCGCATTCGCCCGGCGGCTCGTCGAGCGGCTCGGCGGCGGCGGTCGCAGCGGGCTTCGTGCCGGCCGCGATCGGCACGCAGACGCTGGGCTCGGTGATCCGGCCCGCGGCCTTCTGCGGCGTGGTCGGCTACAAGCCCACCCATGGCGCCATCTCGCGCACCGGCATCCATCCGTTCGCCCCGACGCTCGACACGGTCGGCGTCTTCGCGCGCTCGGTGGCCGACGCCGCGTGGTTCGGCGCGTGCCTCATGGGCGTGGACCCGCGCGACGAGGCGACCAGCCTGCGCGCCGCGCCGCGCATGCTGCACGTGCCGCTCGAGCCGCTGCCCGGGCCGCCACGCCTCGCGGTCGTGAAGACGCCCAAGTGGCTGCTCGCGACCGAGGCGCAGCGCACGCATTTCGCCGAGTGCGTCGCGAAGCTCGAGGCGGCGGGCGCGCGCGTGCGCGAAGTGAACCTGCCGCGCCTCTTCGACGGCGCGTGGGACAACGTCATGCAGATCATGGCGCGCGAGGCGGTGAAGAGCTTCCAGGTGACCGAGTCGCGCCACCGCATCCGCCTCTCGCCGCCGCTGATGGAGATCCTGGACCAGGGACGCCGCGTCACGCCCGAGCAGTATGCGAAGGCGCGCGCGCGCCGCGACGAGTACCGCGCGTGGCTCGACGGCCAGTTCGAGCACCACGATGCGATCGTCACGATTCCGGCGGCCGGCGAGGCCCCCGAGGGGCTCGCGAGCACCGGCGATCCCGCGTTCTGCTCGTTATGGACGCAGGCGGGATTGCCCGCGGTCGGCATTCCGTCGGGCCGCGGCCCGCGCGGGCTGCCGCTCGGCTTCCAGGTGGTCGGCCGCTACCGCGGTGACGAGCACGCGCTGCGCATCGCCGCGTGGTGCGAAGCCACGCTCGGCTTCAACCCCGGCCTCGCCGGCGTCTGAAGCCCGGTGTCGAGCCGGCGTCAGAGTCGAGGGTCGGAGTGCAGGTCGCGACTCGCGGTACCTGACCGAACGCCAGATTCCGACGCCACCAGGGCGACGAGCAGGAGTCGAGCACGCAATAAAAGCGCCCGCGGCGAGCGGCGGATTGGCCGCGGTGAGCCCGAGCCAGGGCACGTCCGGGCTCCACGCCCAGTTGCCGAGCCACGTGCCGTAGAGCTCCATCAGGAGCGAGAGCACGAACATCGTGGCGTAGAGGCGGCGCGAGGGCGAGAGCCACAGGCACACGAGGAAAAACGCATAGAGGAGGGGGCCCAGCGTGTCGCGGCCGCTCCAGGCGAAGAGCGCCACCACCGGCAACGCCAGCAAGGCCACCGCCCATTCGCCACGCGCCGGCAGCCGGCGCGCGATCTGCGTGCCGAGGAAGAAGAGCAGCACGTGGCCGGGCGGCACGAAGAGCGGAATGTTGCCCAGCCGGTAGCGGTAGACGCCCCATCCCAGCGAGAGGAACACCTCGCCCAGCGTGGCGATCGCCAGGCATGCCGCGAGCGCGCGCCGGGCATGTGGAGCGCTTCGCATCCACAGCATCGCGCACACCGCCCACGCGGCGATGCTCACCGCGACCTGGCCGTGGCGCGCCCAGTGCTGGTCCAGCGGCAGCCCGGCGAGGATCGTGGCTGCGATGACGAGATTCATGACGGCGCATTCTCGCATGCGCGTAGCCGGGGTAGGAGGCAGCCGACCCGAACGCCAGCGGAGCGCCCACCGCGATCTCGGAGGGGGCCGATCGCGGAGCAGCCGGCGGCGGCGGCAAAGTGGATCCAACACCCAGGAGGCTTCCATGAACCATCGCAAGCTCGCGGTCTCGCTCGCCGCATCCCTGCTCTCGGCGTCCTCGGCGATGGCGGCCGCGCTGCCCGACGCGTCGCAGGCGCGCATCGCCACCGACTATTCCACGTGGGCCGGCGGGCGCGACAACGCGGATGCGCTGGTTTCCGGCCTGCACCGCGGCACCTCCATCACGCTCAGCACGAAGGACAGCGCGAGCGACGTGAGCCTCGCGGGATTCACGCCCCACGGGCCCATGAGCTATGCCGACGTGAACGACGCGCTCGCCCGCGCGCGCGCCGACCTCGAGCGCCTCGGCGTGCGTCATCCCACCGCCGAGCAGATCCAGGCCGCGCTCATCGGCGGCGACGTGCACCTGTCGAACGGCCGCACGCGCGCTCTGCGCGGCAGCGTGTCCGCGCTGGGCGGCAACAACTTCGCCGCGCGGTGAAAATCCCGTGACGCGCGCGCGCCCCGCCCGTGGTCCGGTTGGGGCGCGCGATCACCCGATGGTCCGGATGGCGCGCGCTCCGCGTGCAAGCGTGCGAGACTCCGTCATTTTTTTGCGCGCCGGTCCGTAGGCCGGTCCCCACGATCGCGTGGGAGCGCTTCCCGCGCGAGTCTCGGAAGCGGCCGACTGCCTTGTCGCTGCCTTGTGTCCATAGTTGAGCCACTAGAAGGAGGCACACAACATGGCTGCATTGCGCACACCCTCGCTGGCTTTGTTCGGCATTCCGCCGCTCTTCGCCTTCCTGCGCTCCGGGGCCCGCGCCCGGCGCGCGTCCCGCGGCCTCGCGCAGCGGCGCGAAGGTCGAGCCTCGACGCAACCATACCCTCCCCACCCGCCGCGCGCCCGATGCGCACGCCCGTGGCGATCGACGCGCCGAACGTCGACATCGGCAAGGTTCTCGCGCGTGCCGCGGTGGCGCCGGAGCTGGCGCCCATCGAATGGGACGGCGATAGCACGCCGCTCGCCGCGCGGGCCGATCGCGGCCGCCGCGCTGTCTCCCGCCGAGCGGCCGAGCCTCGCGGAGCTGGGCGAGGCAACCAGCGCCGGCAGCGAAGAGCCGCGCGCCTACGACGCGCGCCGCCGGCGCATCCGCGACCGCTACATCGGCGCGCGCTTTCCCGGCATCGCCCGCGGCGGCGCGGACCTCGAGCACGCCGAGCGCGTGATCCACGCCGCGCGCCTCTATTTCGAGGACGGGCAGGGCCACACCGCGCTCGAGCTCCTCGACCTCGCGATCGCGCAATCGCCCCGGGCAAGCGGCATTGAGCCTCGCGCGCCTGGAGATCCTCTTCCTCGAGCGCGACGCCGCGGGTTACGCCCAGGCTGCGCGCGATTTCATCGCCGGGCATTCCGACGGCGAGGCATGGCACGAGGTCGCGCGCCTCGGCCGCGCGCTGGTGCCGAACGACACGCTGTTCGGCGATGCCACCGGCCCGCGCGCCCACGAGCATTACGGCCCGTGGCCGCATCTGCCCAACTGGATCGGCGCGTCGTGGGACCTCACCGCCGAGGTCACCGCGGCCGAATTCCACGGCGCCATGACGCGCCGCCACGCCCGCGCACGCTGAAGGAGATCGGCGATGCCCACCAAGGTGCCCGTGTCGATCCAGTACCAGCGTCCCGAGGGGCGCGCCGATTTCGAGCGCGCGCGCCGCGCGCTGCAGTCCGCGCTCGCGCAGATGGACGGTGGAGAAGCCGAAGGCGCGCTGGCCGAGCTCGCCACCGCGCTCGATACCGGCGTGGCGCGCATCAAGCGCGAGCTGCTCGGCTCGTCGCTCTGCTGGAACGAGGACAACCAGCGCCTCGCCGCGTGGATCCAGGACCAGAACCGCAAGCTCGCCGACATGGGCGAGCAGCTGGCGCTCGCGCAGGCGCGCCGCCCCGGCGGCGAGCTCGCCTTGCGCCTCGTGGCGCTCGCGCTGCTGCACCGGGGCGAGGCGCTCAAGTGGCTGCAGGGCCGCGCGCGCCGCGACTACGCGCCGCTCAACGGCATGTACGCGATGATGCGCGGTGCGGGCAGCCATCGCGCGCCGGTCAGCTGTCGTCACCGAGGGACGCGGGCGCGCCGCGACCGTCGAAGGTCTCTATTTCCGCGCGCTGCTGCTCGACCGCTTCGCGAGCGGCAACCTTACGCGCGCGCAGCTCGAGGTGCTCGACGCCTGGCTGTGGGAATGGATGCCGCGCCTCGCGGGCCGCGATGTGCCGCCGGAGGGCGCGTGCCTGCGCGCCGACCTCGACGCGAACACGGGCTTGCGCGAGGGCGCGCGCGAGGGCGAAGGCCCGTCGCTCTACCTGCCGCTCGGGGCACTCGAGAGGGTTGCGCCGCGCGGTGCTGGCGCAGCTGCATCGCGGCCGGATGGTGCCCGCGCACGGCTGCGCCTCGGAGATGCGCATCGAGGAGCACGTGGCCGTGCTCGATCGCCTGCGCCGTGCGTTCGATCCCGCCGGAGACGCGCGCGAGCGGCGCGCGCAGCGCCGCCAGACCGCGGGCACCAAGGTCCTCGTGTGGGTCGGCCTCGCGGAAATCCTGCGCCACGTCGCGGGCGCGGGCGCCGGTCGCAGCGAGCTGCCGGCGCTCTGCCTGATCGAGAGCCCGCTGGTCGCCAGGCAGGGGAAGCTCCCGCCGCCGCGTGCCGAGGGCGCGCTCGACCCGACGCTGCGCTACCTGTGGCAGTCCGACGTGAGCGCCACGGGTTTCGGCTTCGAGGCGCTGGAGTCGGACGCGGTGGGGCTCGAGGTGGGCGAGATCGTGGGCTGGCGGGGCGAGCCGGACGGCCCCTGCGTGCTGGGCAAGGTCACGCGCCGCCTCGCGAGCGCCACCGACGGCCAGGTCTTCATCGGCGTGCACCTGCTGTCGGACGCCGCGCAACCGCTCACGCTGCGCTGCGCCACCGCATTCGGCGAGGGTGCGGCGAACACGTTCCTCTACGTGCCGGGCGACGACGATTCGGGGCGCCACGACGCCTTCCTGGTGCCCGAGAGCACGTTCGAGGAGCCGAGCGCATACGACGTGCGGATCGAGGAGCGCAAGCTCACGATCCGGTTCAACCGCACGCGCGCCCGCGGCCGCGGCTGGGTGCTCGCCGGCTACGAGGTGCTGCCGGTGCGCGAGACCGTGTCCGTGGCGCAGCGCGCGCCGGCGATCGCCGAGCTCCAGCTCGTGCTCGACGAGGACCTGCTCGACCGCGCGCTCTCCCGCGAGATGGGATCCCGCCTGCTGTCCTGACGCGCTCCGGCCCGCGGCCCGGTATGCTGGAGGCGTGAGGCTGGGCATCGACATGGGCGGCACCAAGATCGAGCTCGTGGCGCTCGGCGACGGCGGCACGGTGCTTCATCGCGAGCGCATCGCCACGCCCGCGGGCGACTACGAAGCGACGGTCGAAGCGGTGGGACGGCTGGTCGACAACGCCGATCGCGCGCTGGGCGAGCGCGGCACGGTGGGTGTGGCCATGCCCGGCGCGGTGTCGCTTTCGACCGGGCTCATCAAGAACGCGAACTCCACGTGCCTCAATGGGCGCGCGCTCGGCGCGGACCTCGAGCGGCGCGTCGGACGCGCGGTGCGGCTCGCCAATGACGCGAACTGCTTCGCGCTGTCGGAGGCCGTCGACGGCGCGGCGCGCGGCGCGGACGTGGTGTTCGGGGTGATCCTGGGCACCGGCGTGGGCGGCGGCGTCGTGGTCGACGGCCGCGTACTCACGGGCGCCAATGCCATCGCGGGCGAATGGGGACACAACCCGCTGCCGCTTCCGAGCGCTGCGGACCTGCCGCTGCCCGCGTGCTACTGCGGGCGCCAGGGATGCATCGAGACCTATCTGTCGGGGCCCGGGCTCGCGTCAGATTTCGTGCGCACCGGGGGTCCTATCCTCGATGCGGAAGAGATCGCGCGGCGGGCCGAGGCGGGCGATGCCGCGTGCGGCGCGGCCCTCGAGCGCCACGCCGAGCGCCTCGCGCGCGCCCTCGCCTCGGTGATGAACGTGCTCGACCCCGACGTGATCGTGCTGGGCGGCGGGCTCTCGCGCATCGGCCGCCTCTACGACGAGGTGCCGCGGCGCTGGAGCGCGGCGATCTTCTCCGACGCGGTGCGTACGCGCCTGGTGCCGCCGATGCACGGGGATGCGAGCGGCGTGCGGGGCGCGGCCTGGCTGTGGAATCCCCGGCGCGGCACGACTGTTCGCGAGGACGGATAATCACCCTTTCGACCTGGAGCCCCCCATGAGATTGCGCCGACCCTTGCTCGCGCTCGCCGCCGCGCTGGCACTTCCCGTCCTCGCCGCCGAGGCGCCCCAGGTCCCGCCGGGCGACAGCGTGGCCATCTTCGCCGGCGGCTGCTTCTGGTGCGTGGAGTCGGACTTCGACCAGGTCCCGGGCGTGGTGGCCACCATCTCGGGCTACACCGGCGGGCACAAGGCGAATCCCACCTACGAGGAAGTCTCGTCCGGCACCACCGGCCATGCCGAGTCGGTCGAGGTGATCTTCGACCCGAAGAAAGTGACCTACGAGCATCTGCTCGACGTGTACTGGACGAGCGTGGACCCGACCGTGAAGGACCGCCAGTTCTGCGATACGGGAAACCAGTACCGCACCGCCATCTTCTACACCAACGACCTGCAGCGGCGAGCCGCCGAGGCCTCGAGGAAGAAGGTCGAGGCCACCAAGCCCTTCAAGGCGCCGATCGTGACCGAGATCACGATGGCGGGGACGTTCTATCCCGCCGAGGAATACCACCAGGACTTCTATCGCAAGAATCCCGTGCGCTACAAGTTCTACCGCACCGGGTGCGGGCGCGACGCGCGGCTGAAGGAGCTGTGGGGCGACCGCGCCGCCGCCCACTAGGAGGATCGCGATGATCGCAACGCAGGAGGACCCCGGGATCGAAGCGGCGCTCGCGCGCATCGGCGCGATGCCCGCATTCCTTCAATCGGCGCTCGCCGCCGCTCCTTCCACTTCGCTCGGGGCGCGCGGCGAGAACGGAATGTTCGCGCTGGTGGAGCAGGCGTGCCACCTGCGCGACGTGGATCGCGACGGCTACCTCGTGCGCGTGCGGCGCATCCTGGCCGAGCAGGAGCCCACGCTGGCGCCGTTCTTCGGGGACGTGGTGGCGCGCGAGCGCGACTACCTCGCGCAGGACGCCCATGCGGCAGCGCGCGATTTCGCCGCGGCGCGCGCGGAGCTGGTCGCGCTGCTCGACAGCGCCGCGCCGTCCCGGCTCGAGCGCACCGCCATGTTCGGCGGCGGGCGCATCACGCTGCGCGGCCTGGTCGGAATGATCGAGGAGCACGACCGCGGCCATCGCGAGGAAATCGAGCGGCTGCGCTCGACCGTCGCGCGCTGAGGCGGCGAGGAGGGTGCCATGGAGATGAAACGCCTCAACGCCGCCGGGCTCAAGGCCGCGGGCTACGACGAGCGCAACCGCAAGCTGGTGGTGGAGACCGCCACCGGGACCTTCGAGTACTCGAACATCGCGCCGGAGGTCTATCGGCGCCTGATGAGCTCGCCCACACCGGGGAGTTATTACCGCGAGTCGATCGAGGAGGAATTCACGCCGCGGCGCATCAAGTGATGCCGGCGTCGGGCGGCTGCTCGCGATCCGCCCGAACGCCGTTGCCGCTTTTCACGACCTCGTCGCTGCAGTCTACTTGTCCTTCCAGGGCGGTTCGCAGCGCACGATGTTCGCGAACGGGGTGCTCGGATCCCGGGACTTGTTCGGGTCGGAACAGAAACAGGCCTCGTTCCAGTACCAGCGCCCGCTCTTGCCCTGGCGCATGATGTGCTCGCACGAGAGGCCGTGCATCTCGTCGGGAATCGCGTGGGGGCGCATCGCGAGCGGGGGCGTGGAGGGCGGCGCGCTGTCGGGCTTGGGGGGGGCGACTTCGTAGACCGAGTCGCAGACCGGCATCTGCTTGCACGTGCCCTCGCCGTTGCACAGCCATTCCCAGGTACAGCTCGCGGAGGCTGCCGGCGCGGCGAGGACCAGCGCGGCGGCGAGCCACAGGCGATTCATCATCTCGTTCTCCTTTGTGGGGAGCGCAACCCGGGGCGGCGGTGCGCGATGAATGAATTCTGCGCCGCGCCGCGCGCCGCCTACAATGCGCGCGGGCTTTCGGAACGTTACGGTTTGTCACCCGCCGGAGCGCTCCCGGCCCCCCGACGGAGGGGCCAGGCGCCCGTCAGCCGCCCTCGCCGTGCCCCTGCTCCTTGCGGTCGGGCTCGGCGCGCGCCTGGCTGCCCTGCTCGCGCTGGCGCCCGCGCTCGGCCTGCGGCTGGGCTTGCTGGGCTTCGCGCTGCGCTTGCTCCGCACGCTGCTGCTGTTGTTGCTGCGCTTGTTGGGCGGCGCGCTGTTGCTGCTGTTGTTGCTGCGCCTGCTGGGCCGCACGCTGCTGCTGTTGCTGCTGCGCTTCGCGTTGGGCCTGCTGCCTGGCGCGCTGCTGCTGTTGCTGCTGCTGCTGCTGGGCCTCCCGCTGCGCCTGCTGCGCTTGCTGGGCGTTGCGCTGCTCTTGCTGGGCGTTGCGCTGCTGCTGCTGCTGTTGCTGCTGCGCTTCGCGTTGGGCCTGCTGCCTTACGCGCTGCTGCTGTTGCTGCTGCTGGGCCTCCCGCTGCGCCTGCTGCGCCTGCTGCGCTTGCCGGGCGTTGCGCTGCTCTTGCTGGGCGTTGCGCTGCTGCTGCTGTTGCTGCTGCGCTTCGCGTTGGGCCTGCTGCGTGGCGCGCTCCTGCTCTTGTTGCTGGGCCTCCCGCTGCGCTTGCTGAGCGTTGCGTTGCTGCTGCGCGTCCCGTGTAGTGCGTTCCTGCTGCTGGCGCTGGGCCGCGTCACGCTGCTGCTGCGCGACGCGCTCCTGCGCCTGGTGCGCACGGTCCTGTTGCTGTTGTGCCTGCTGCGCGGCGCGTGGCTGTTGTTGCTGTGCCTCGCGCGTCGCGGGTGGTTCCGGGCGGGGCGGCGTGGCCCGGGCGAGCGGGAGGTTGGCCGGGGGCGCCGCCGCTTCGCGGGGCGCGGGCTTCGGTGCGGCGTGCGGCTTGGCGAACTGCGGGCGCGCGTCGGAGCCGGATTCCCGGGCGGCCGGGGCGGCCGGGGCGGCCTGGGCCGAGTTGCGCGCGATGGGCGCGGGTGGGCCCGCGGGGCGCGGGCCGCGCGTCACGTTGCGCGCGTGCGCCTGGCGCACCTCGCTCGCGGAGGGAAGGACCGCGGCGGCCGTGGGGGCGGGCGCGGCATTGCGCGCCTGCGCGGGCGCGACCTGGACGCGCGCGCGCGCGATGGGCTGCTGCGTGACGAGCGCTTCGCGCCGCACGGCGGTCACGCCGCGCTCGCGGTTCGCGTCGCGGTGCTCGCGCGCGACCTGGGCGGGGACGTTCACCACCACCGAGTTCACGCGCTTCACATAGCTGCTGCCTGCCGTATACCACGGGCGATAGGGCTCGGAAGGGGCGAGCGGATACCAGCCCACCACCGCGCCTGAGCCGCCACTCGCCGCGAAGCCGGCGCCACCGACGAAGCCCACAAGGGCCGGGGCCCAGGCAGGACGGTCGACGCGCTGTCCAGGGCACCATGCCCAGCGATCGCGAACCTGCACCCAGCGGCCATAGTGGAACGGCGCATAGCCCCAGGGCTCCGCGTCGACCCACGTCCATCCCCACGGGCTCACATAGGCCCAGCGGCCTTCGCGATAGGGAGCCCAGTCCGCGGCCACGGCGGTGGGATACCAGACGGCGCCGTAGGTCGGGTCGTTGCTCCATGCGCCGTACGTGTCGAGGTCCTCGTAGCCGGTCATCTCGTACGAGACGTAGGTGGGCGTGCGCGATTCGATCCAGTGCTCGTCGCGCGCCATCGCCCAGCGGTCGAAGTCCGTCGTGTATGCCTGCTGCACGGCGTACGAGGGGCGCTCGCCGCCCCAGACGACGAGCGACTGGCCCGCGCCGATGCGGGCATTGCCGCCTTCCTCCAGGCGTGCGCCGCCGTCGAATACCGCGAGGCGCGATTGGCCGTTGTCGGGGTCCGACTCGAGGCGGTAATGCCCCGCGGCCTCCAGCAGGAAGGTGGCCTGCGGCGTGGACAGGCGCACCGTGTCGCCGGCGAAGAAGTGGCGGATGCGAACGCTCATCTCGCCTTGCTCGAGCGTGGCCTCCAGCACCGTATCGTCCAGGCGCGCGATGTCGAGCTGGCTCGCCGAATCCAGCCGCAGCGCAGCGGCGCCGACCTGCACCTCGGCGCGCGCGCCGGGCTCGGTCCACACGGAGTTGCGCGAGGTGATGGGCGAATTGAGGTAGGCGTCGTCCCAGCCGCGCTCCGGGTCCTGGTAGAGGGCGACCTGGCCTTCGGTCCACGCGAGGCGGCCGACGCGGCCCGGGATGTCCTGGGCGGCGGCGGGCCACGCGAGCACGGCGGCGAGCGAGGCGAGCAGCAACACGAGCGGGCGCATGAGGCGCATGGGCGGTCCTTTCGGGGACGCCAGGCGTCCCGGGAGTTTTCGCGTACCTGACAGCCATCTAACGCGGTGGGCGTTGCAGGCGTGGACGCATGCCCGTGCTCCGAACGGCGCGCGCCCCGGGCGCTTCCGACCGTCCGTCGGACCTCTCCGACAGCCTTTCTCAATGTCCTGAATTCATGCCATTATTGGGCGTCAGGGAGAGCCGAAACGGCGGGGAATCGATGGATCGCAACACGGTATTCACCAAGACCGCGAAGGGCATCACCCAGGTCAACCAGAAATCCGCTTCGCTTTCCAAGGACCTCATGAAGGTCCTGAAGCTCATCGACGGCAAGTCGAACTTCGGCCAGATCATGGAGAAGGCCGAGCTCGACAAGGCCGCCCTCGAGAAGCACCTCAACACGCTCACCAAGGACGGTTTCGCCCGCGTCTTCCAGGTCCGCAAGGAGGAAGTCGACCCGTTCGCCGGCGAGGACGATTTCGACTTCACCGCCCCGGGCAAGATGCCGCCGGCCGCCACCCAGCGCGTGATACCGGGCGCGGCCAACGACATCAGCGAGCTGGTGCGCCAGCAGGAAAAAGTCGACACCGACCGCAAGGGGCGCGAGCAGGCCCACGAGCAGGCGCGCGTGAAGGCGAAGGCCGAGATGGAGGCGCGCGCCAGGCTCGAGGCCGAGGCGCGCTCGAAGGCGCAGGCCGAGCAGGCGGCGATGGAGCAGGCGCGGCGCGCGAAGGAGGCCAGCGAGCGCGCCAGGGCCGAGGTGGAAGCGAAGACGCGCGAGGAGGAGGTGCGCAATCGCGCGCTCGCCGAGCAGCAGGCGCGCTTCACCTCCGAGCAGAAGGTGAAGGAGGAGGCCGAGAGCCTGCGGCTCGCGGAGCTGCGCGCCAAGGCGGAGAAGGAAGCGCGCGCGCTCGCCGAGGCGCGTGCCCG
Source organism: uncultured beta proteobacterium (assembly GCA_963827425.1). Taxonomy (GTDB): domain Bacteria; phylum Pseudomonadota; class Gammaproteobacteria; order Burkholderiales; family Usitatibacteraceae; genus Usitatibacter. Next base: position 629,601 of record CAWHAQ010000005.1, read on the forward strand.
CGCCGAGGCCGAGGCCCAGGCGCTCGCCAAGGCGCGCGCCGAGGCCGACGCGGCGGCGAAGAAGCAGGCCGCGCAGGCCACCAATGCCGAGGCGCAGCTCAAGGCGCGCCTCAAGGAAGAGATCGAGGAGCGCATCCGCTCCGAGATGGAGGACTTGCTCCGGAACGAAGTCGAGGAGAAGACGCGCAACGCGATGCGCGCGGAGATCCTCGCGGAGGCGCGCCTCGCCGCGCGTGCGGAGCTGGAGGAGCGCTTGCAGGAGGAGCGCGCTGTGCTCGCCACTGCCGAGGCCGAGGCGCGCTCGAAGGCCGAGACGGAAGCCGGCGCGCGCGCCGACCAGGAGGCGAAGCTGCGCGTCCAGGCCGAGGCACGCGCCGCGGCGGAATCCGAGGCGCGCATGAAGGCCGAGGACGAGGCGCGGCGCTTGCGGCACGCCGAGGCGCGCGCGCGCGAGGATGCGGAGGTGAAGGCCCGCGAGCACGCCGAGGCGCAACAGCGCCTGGAGGCCGAGCGGCGCTCCAAGTACGAGGCGGAGGCGCGCGCCAAGATCGAGGCCGAGGAGAGCGAGCGCCGCGAGGCCGCGCTGCAGGCGACCCTCGAGGAAGAGCGCCGCGGCAAGCAGGAAGCCGAGACGCGCGCGCGCATCGAGACGCGGGCGCGCGAGACCATCGAGGAGGACACGCGCGCCAAGGTCACGGCCGAGATCGAGTCGGACATGGAGAAGCGCGCCGAGGTCGAGGGCAAGGCGCAGGCCAAGGCCTACATGCAGGCCAAGGCGAAGGCGGAGCGCGACGAGGAGCAGCGCCTGCGCGACGAGCAGACGAAGAAGGCGCGCGAGATCGCCGAGATCCTGCGCACCAAGGTCGAGCCCGACGAGGTCGCGCCGACGAGCGCGCCGTCGACCCGGCGCCAGCGCCGCCGCCGCGGCAGCCTCGTGAAGCCGGTGATCTTCGGCGTCGTGGCGGTCCTGCTGCTCGCGATCGGCGCGCTGCACGTGATCCCGCTCAGGCCGTACGCCGCGAAGCTGGAGCGCTCGATGTCGGCGTGGCTGCACGACGATGTGTCGATCGGCGCGGTCACCTTCCGCCTGTACCCCACGCCGCACCTGCGCGTGCAGAACGTCTCGGTCGGCAGGCTCCTCGACGCCAAGGCCGCCACGGGTGACATCTACCTCAACATCGCCACCCTCTTCGGCGACAAGCCCAGGATCAGCACCCTCATGCTGGAAAACGTCACCATCTCTCCCGAAGCGGTGCGCCGCATCCCGACCTGGGGCCGCGCCGAGGGCAAGGGCGAGGCGGGCGGCATCAGCCAGGTCGAGCTGCGCGGCGTGAAGCTCGAGGTGAAGCCCGAGCTGGAGCCGTTCGACGCCAACCTCATCTTCACGCCCGCGGGAGCGTTGGGCCAGGCGGCGCTGCGCGGCGCGCAGGGCCAGTGGAACCTGCTGGTGCGCCCCATCGACAAGGGCTACGACCTCGACCTCACCGTGAACAACTGGACGCTGCCGATCGGCGCGGCGGTTCCGATCAGCACGGCGCGCCTGCGCGGCACGCTGGAAGGCGCGCAGATCACGGTGCCGGAATTCGACGCCCACGTGCTCGAGGGCACCGTGAACGGCACGCTGCAGGTGGGCTGGCAGTCCGGCGTGCACATGGAATCGGAGCTCTCGCTCACCCGCATCAACGCCAAGGACCTCATCCGGGCCTTCACGCCGGACATCTCGGTGACCGGCAAGCTCGACGGCAACTTCACGGTGGCCGCGGATGGGCCGACGCTCCCGCAGCTGTTCGAGGCGCCGCGGGTGCAGGGCAAGTTCAAGCTCGCTGAGGGTTCGGTCAGCAACGCCGACCTGGTTGCGGTGATGCAGTCCGATGCCGCGGGCCAGCGCGCGGGCGTGACCAAGTTCGCCGAGCTCACCGGCGAGTATGCCGCGGGCGAGAAGCGCGCGAGCTTCAAGCAGCTCACGCTGCAGGGCGGGGTGCTGCGCGGCAGCGGCGGCGTGGACATCGCGGGCAACAGCGCGCTCGCGGGCCACCTCGCGCTCGAGATCCGCTCGCAGGTCGCGCAGGATCGGGGCGCCTTCACGATCTCGGGCACCGTGGCGCGGCCCAACATCCACCGCGGCGGCTAGGGCGAGCTCGCCTGCGCCGGCTCCTCCCGCTTTTCCGGCTGCTCGCGCCGTACCGCGCGCGGATCGCCGTGGCGAGCGTGGCGATCCTGCTGTCGGCCGGCATGGTGCTCTTCATCGGCCAGGGCCTGAAGACCGTCATCGACCAGGGCTTCGCGAAGGGCGAGCCGCGCCTGCTCGACCAGACGCTCGGTGCGCTCGCCGTGCTGATCGGCGTGCTCGGGCTCATCACGTGGCTGCGCGTCTACAACGTCTACTGGATCGGCGCGCGCTTCACGGCCGACCTCCGCCAGCGCGTCTACGACCACCTGCTCACGCTCTCCCCCGGCTTCTACGAGGAAACGCGCACGGGCGAAGTCTCCTCGCGCGTGACCAACGACGTGACGCTCATCGAGGCGGTGATGGGCGGCACCTTCCTCTACGTGCTGCGCATGGCCGTCACCCTGGTGGGCTGCACGGCGATGCTCTTCTTCACCAGCGTGAAGCTCACGCTGCTGGCGCTCGCCGCCATGCCCGTGGTGCTGCTGCCCATCGGGTTGCTCGGATTGCGCGTGAGGAAGCTCTCGCGCGCGATCCAGGACCGGGTGGCCGACGTCTCGAGCCACGTCGACGAGACGCTGCACGAGATCCGCACCGTGCAGGCGTTCGCGCACGAGGACCGCGAGAGCCGCACCTTCGGCGTGCGCGTGGAGGCGGTGTTCGCGGTGGCCGCCGAGCGCTCGGGCTACCTCGCGCTGCTCATCGCCGCGGTGATCGTGCTCGCGTTCGGCGCCGTCGGCCTGCTGCTCTGGGTGGGCGCGCACGACGTGTTCGCGGGCCGGCTTTCGGCGGGCGGGCTCACCGCGTTCATCTTCTACGCGGTGATCGTCGCCAACGCCACGTTCGTGCTCGCCGAGGCGTACGGCGAGCTGCAGCGCGCGGCGGGCGCCTCCGAGCGCCTGCTGGAGCTGCTCGCCACCGAATCGCGCATCACCGCGCCGGCGAATCCGGTGGCGCTGCCCGCGCCGCGCGGGCGCATCGCGTTCGAGGGCGTGATGTTCTCCTATCCTTCGCGTCCCACGGTCGCCGCGCTGGACCGCTTCTCGCTCGCCGTCGAGCCGGGCGAGGTCGTGGCGCTGGTTGGCCCCTCCGGCGCCGGCAAGACCACGGTGTTCCAGCTGCTGCTGCGCTTCTACGACCCGGCATCGGGGCGCGTCATGCTCGACGGCGTCGACGCGCGCACCGCCGACCCGCGCGAGCTGCGGCGGCGCGTGGCGGTGGTGGCGCAGGACCCGGTGATCTTCGCCACCACGGTCCTCGAGAACGTGCGCTACGGACGGCCCGAGGCGCGCGAGGACGAGGTGCGCTCGGCGCTCGAACAGGCCTACGCGCTCGACTTCGTGCAGATGCTGCCCGACGGCCTCGCCACCTCCCTCGGCGAGCGCGGCGTGAAGCTCTCCGGCGGCCAGCGCCAGCGCATCGCCATCGCGCGCGCCATCCTCGCCGACCGCTCCGTGCTGCTGCTCGACGAGGCCACCAGCTCGCTCGACGCCGAGAGCGAGAAGGCGGTGCAGATGGCCCTCGAGCGCCTCATGCACCGGCGCACCACGCTCGTCATCGCGCACCGCCTCGCCACCGTCAAGTCGAGCGACCGCATCGTGGTGATGGACCGCGGCCGCGTGGTCGCCACCGGCACGCACGCCTCCCTCGTCGCCGAGAGCGGCCTCTATGCGCGCCTCGCCGCCCTCCAGTTCGATCTCGACCCCGTCCTTTCCTAGAGGCCATCCCATGAGCACACCCCGCATCCTCGCGACACTCGTTGCCGCCGCGTCGCTCGTCGCCGCCGCGGCCCATGCCCAGGACGCCGACGATCCGTTCCGCGCGCTCGAGGCGGCGCCGGCCATGCGCGCCTTCCTCCAGGAGCAGGACGCGCGCGCCCGCACCGCGCTCGACGCCATCCCCGGGCGCGCAGGCCTCGCCGAGCGCGTGCGCGCACTGGAGGAGGCGCACACCTCCATCACGCACCTCGCCCTCGAAGGCTCGCGCGTGTTCTATCTCAAGGCGGCGCCCGGCCTGCCGGTGCCGGTGCTGTGCGTGCGCGAGGGCTTCGCGGGCCACGAGCGCGTGCTGCTCGACCCGCAGAAGCGTCCCGGCGGCGCCGACCTCGCCATCGACTGGTTCGTCCCTTCCCCGGACGGGCGCCACGTCGCGTATGGCGTCTCGCACGGCGGCAGCGGCGACTCCGTGCTGCGCGTGCTCGCCGTCGACACGGCGCACGATCTTGCGTTCGAGATCGACCGCGCGCGCTTCAACCACCACCTCGGCTGGAATCCCGATGCGCGCGCCTTCTACTACGCGCGCATTCCCGAGGGCAACAGCGGAGCGCGCCGCGACGCGAACGCGCGCATCTATCGTCACGTGCTCGACCGCGAGACCGCGCGCGACGAGGTGGTGTTCGCGCCCGGCGTGGGCGGTGCGCGCGACATCCCGGAGGTGGTCGAGCCGTGGATCGTGGCGCCCGCCGGCTCGCGCTACGCCTACGCCGTGGCGCGCGAGGGGCGCGACACCGACATCGCGGTGCACGTCGCGCTGCAGAAGGACCTCGAGACGGGCAAGCCCGCATGGCACAAGCTCTTGGGCACGGGCGACGACGTGGTCGGGATCGACCCGGTGAAGGACGACCTGTACCTGCTCTCGCACCGCAAGTCGCCCAACCGCCACGTGCTGCGCGTCGCGGGCTCGGCGCAGGGGCTCGCGGGCGCCAAGATCGTGGTGGCCGAGGGCGACGCGGTGATCGAGGCCATGGCGGTGGCGCGCGACGGGATCTACCTGCGCACCATGGTGGCCGGCGTCGATCGCCTCGAGCGCGCCAACCTGAACCTCCTCAGCGTGGGCGCGCGCGAATTCCTGCGCACGCCGTTCGACACGTCGATCGCCGAGCTGGTGGCCGATCCCGCCCGCGCCGGCGCCGTGCTGCGGCTCGACGGCTGGGTGCAGCCGCCCGCGGTGGTGGAGGTCGCGCCCAAGAGCGGCGACATCGTCGACACGAAGCTGCAGCCCAAGCCGGTCGCCGACTTCTCCGGCATCGACGAGGTGCGCCTCTACGCCACGGCGAAGGACGGCACGCGCATCCCGATCACGCTGCTCTACGCGAAGAACACGCGCCTCACGCGGGACAACCCCACGCTGCTCTCGGTGTTCGGCGCCTTCGGCGACACCGCCTCGCCGCACTTCGACCCGGCGCGCCTCGCGTGGCTCGAGCGCGGCGGCGTATACGCGGTCGCCCACGTGCGCGGCGGCGGCGAGTTCGGCGAGCATTGGCACGACGCCGCCCGCGGCGCCTCCAAGTCGGTGACGGTGACGGATTTCATCACGGCCTGCGAGTTCCTCGAGAAATACGGCTTCACCAGCGGCAACCGCCTCGCCATCGACGGGCGACGCGCGGGCGCCATCGCGGTGGGCGGGGCGCTGGTGCGCCGTCCGGACCTCTTCGGCGCGGTGATCGCGCGCGATCCGCTCACCGACCTCCTGCGCCTGGAGGCCTCGCCCTCCGGCCGCGCCGACCACCGCGAGTTCGGCACTGCCGCCACCCCGGCGGGCGCCGCGGCGCTGCGGGCGGTCTCGCCCTACCGCAACATCCGCGACGGCATGCCCTATCCCGGCGTGCTGGTGGCGGTGCGCGCCAACGACCCGCGCGTGGACGCGTGGCAGGCGGCGAAGCTCGCGGCGCGCCTGCAGAAGGCGAGCTCCAGCGGCAGGCCGGTGCTGGTGCGCGTCGATTTCCAGGCCGGCGACGAGGACTCGGCCACGCCGCGCGCGCGCCACGCCCAGGAGCTCGCCGACGTCTACGCCTTCGCCTTCTGGCAGCTCGGCGAGAAAGGTTACGAGTCGCCGGTTCCGACCATCCCCCTGCGCGAGTAGGACTGCGCCGACGCGGGCTTCGCGCGGGGAACGGAATCGGGGTGCGCGCCTCAGAGTCTCAGGACCCACGGGACTCGAGGCCATGAGCATCGCCGCCGCCGCACCCACCACCAGCAGGCCGAGCAACAGCGCCCGCCGCAACGTCACGCGCGGCGGCACGATCGGCCGCTTCCTCGAGATCGTCTTTCGCGTCTCGAGCTACGTGCTCTGGCTGGCGCTCTGGCGGCTCTCGCTGGTGAGGAGCCCCTCGCCCGCGCGCCGCTTCGCCGGGCTGCTGGAGAACCTGGGTGCCAGCTTCGTGAAGCTGGGGCAGCACCTGTCGCTGCGCTCCGACCTCTTTCCCCCCGAGTACCTGGTCGAGCTGCAGAAGCTGCAGGACAAGGTGCGCCCGTTCGACGCCGAGGAGTCGGTGGCCGAGATCGAGCGCGCGTTCGGCCGGCCCACCGCGCAGCTCTTCATCCGCTTCGACCCCGAGCCGTTCGCCGCCGCGTCGGTAGCCCAGGTGCACGGCGCGCGCACCTTCGGCGGGCGCGAGGTGGTGGTGAAGGTGCTGCGGCCCGGCGTGAAGGTGCAGGTGAACCGCGACATGAGGATCCTCGCCGCGGTGGTGCGCTTCCTCACGCACTTCTCGCCCATGCTCGCGTACTACAAGGCCGAGGCCATCGTGCGCGAGGTGCACGGCAACCTGTGCAAGGAGCTCGACCTGCGCGAGGAAGCGCGCGCGGTGCGCCGGTTCCACGAGGAGTTCCGCGACTGGCCCGGCATCGAGGTGCCGGACGTCGTGGAGGACCTGTCGAGCGAGACGGTGATCGTGATGACGCGCCTCTTCGGGCGCCGCGTCGACGAGGTGGAGCACACGCGCACCAGCGCCACCGTGGCGCAGAACCTGATCGACGCCTACGTGCACATGTTCTTCGTGATGGGCTACTTCCACGGCGATCCCCATCCCGGCAACGTCTTCGTGACCGACCAGGGCCGCCTCGGGCTGCACGACTTCGGCGTGATCGGCAGCATCGACCGGCCGACCCGCCAGGCGCTCGCTTCCTTCATGCTCGCCTTCACCGAGCAGGACACCGACTGGGTCCTCGACTCGTGGCTCGAGCTGGGAATGCTCTCCAAGGCAGCCGACCGGGCGAAGTTGAGGCCCTCGGTGGCGGCGCTGATGTCGGACTACTCGCGCCGGCCGATCGGCGAATGGTCGATCGGGGATGCCTTCGCGCAGCTCGTCACCGCCACGCGCGGGCAGAACTTCGAGGTTCCGCTGCACCTGCTCGTGCTCGCGCGCGCCCTGGTGCTGGTGGAGGCGACGGTGCGCTCGCTCGACCCCGGCTTCAGCCTGCTCGATTCCCTCGGCGAGCGCTCGCGGGAGGTGATGGAGACCGCGCTCATGCCCGAGAAGGCGCAGACCAAGCGCCTCAAGTACGAGGCGGCGATCACCTCGGTGGAGTGGCAGCGCATGCTCGCCTCGTCGATCCGCCGGCTGCGCGAGGACGGGCTGCGCTTCAAGATCGAGCCCGAGGGCCTGCCCGACCTGTCCAACCTGGTGATCCAGGGCTCGAGCCGCGTCTCCCTCGCCCTCGTGACGCTCGGCCTCTACCTCGCCGCGAGCCTGCTCATGCAGTTCAAGTCCGGCCCGCGCATCTTCGACGTGCCGGTCCTCGCGGCGGCTTTCTACCTCTACGCCGCGTGGCTCACGCTGCGGCTGGTGCGAGCGATCGGGCGGGGACTTTGACGCCTGAGAATCGATCTGGCCAGTTGTGAAAGTCATGCGGACGAAAATCTTTGGAAGCGCCGGTATCCGCCGATCCAACGCCGATTGCCGCCGATGAAGCTTGAGTGAACGCGATGGGCCGGCTGATAGCGAGGTGACGCCACTTGTGGGCGGACACCTGTCCTGCATCGGGGTTTCGGCGTTCATCGGCGTAGGATCGGCGGGCATCGGCGCTTTCAACGCCCTTCTTTCGCAACGGCGAGGCTGCAAGAATTCGGTAAGGTGCGGGGTGATAAGCTCGCGGCATGCAGCCGCGCGAACAAGAACGAGTCCCTCTGCTCAAGCGCCTCGGGCCGGGCCTCATCACCGGCGCCGCGGACGACGACCCGAGCGGCATCGCGACGTACTCGCAAACCGGCGCGCAGTACGGCTACGGGCTGCTCTGGTCGGTGCTGCTCACGACCCCGCTCATGATCGGCATCCAGATCGTCTCGGCGCGCATCGGGCGGGTCACCGGGCACGGGCTCGCCGCCAACATCCGCGACCACTACCCGCCCTGGCTCCTGCACGGGATCGTCGGGCTGCTGCTCTTCGCCAACACCATCAACATCGCCGCCGACCTGGGCGCCATGGGCAACGCGCTGCAGCTCCTGGTGGGCGGGGTGAGCGAGATCTACATCGTGTTCTTCGCGCTGCTGTCGCTCACCTTGCAGATCTTCGTGCCGTTCCCGCGCTACGCCCCGCTGCTCAAGTGGATGACGCTGGCGCTCCTGGGCTACGTGGGTGCGGTGTTCATGGTGCACGTGCCGTGGAACGAGGCGACCATGGCCGCGCTCTTCCCGAAGCTGCAGTTCCGCGCCGACTACATCGCAACGCTCGTGGCGGTGCTGGGCACCACCATCAGCCCCTACCTCTTCTTCTGGCAGGCCTCGCAGGAGGTGGAGGAGCAGCGCGCCACGCCCGGGCACGAGCCGCTGCGCGAGGCCCCCGAGCAGGCCGCCGAGCACCTGAACCGCATCAAGATCGACACCTGGATCGGCATGCTCTTCTCCAACGGCATCGCGCTCTGCATCATGCTCACCACGGCGTCGACGCTGCACGTGCACGGCATCACCGAACATCGATACGGCGGAGCAGGCCGCGGCGGCGCTGCGGCCCATCGCGGGCCAGTTCGCGTTCCTGCTCTTCTCGGCGGGCATCATCGGCACGGGGCTCCTCGCCGTGCCGGTGCTCGCGGGCTCGGCGGCCTACGCGGTGGCCGAGTCGCGCCGCTGGCCCATCGGCCTGGGACTCCCGCTGCTCGAGGCGCGCGGCTTCTACGGCATCCTCGCCGCCGCCACGCTGATCGGCGTGGCCCTCGACTTCACCGACATCGATCCCATCAAGGCGCTGATCTGGAGCGCGGTGGTGAACGGCGTGATCGCGGTGCCCATCATGGTGGTCATGATGCTGCTCGCGGTGAAGCCCGACGTGATGGGCCCCTTCGTCGTGAAGCGCCGCCTGCTCGTGCTGGGCTGGGTGTCGACCGGGGTGATGGCGGCGGCGGTGGTGGCGATGTTCGCCACGCTTTAGCCAACTAGGGTGGAACCACAGATGACCACAGATGAACACAGATGATCTGTAAGGAAATGAATTGGAGTCGTCGCAACAGGTAGGATTGGCCGATCAGTTCGCTCCAACTATCTGGTGTTCATCCGTGTTCATCGGTGGTTCCATGGTTCTTCAGGTGTTCGTGTCTTCGGCGGGTATCGATCGCGGAAGGCTCGCGGCGCCGGCGCCCGCCGCGGTCGCGGTGACCGGCATTCCCAGCGTGTAGCACGTCATCGAGATCGATCCCAGCGAGCAGCCTTCCACCGGCACGTCGGCAGGGCGGCCCGCGGCGTGGGCAAGGCCAGCGAGGTAGGCGAGGGGCAGGAAGTGCTCGGGCGTGGGCACCGACGCGGCATAGTCGGGATGGCCTGCGAGCGTGCCGATGCTCGAGGGATCCGAGGTCATCACCTCGCGCGCCGCGGCGTCGAAGCGCAGCGCCCAGTCGTAGGCGGCATCGGGGCGGCGGAAGTCGATGCGGCGCAGGTTGTGCACCACGTCGCCCGAGCAGAGGATCATCACGCCGCGCTCGCGCAACGGCGCGAGGCGCGCGCCCAGCTCGAAGTGCGCGGCGAGGTCCTTGCCCGCGTCGATCGAGAGCTGCACCACGGGCACGTCGGCTTCCGGGAAGACGTGGGCGAGCACGGACCACGCGCCGTGGTCGAGGCCCCAGCTGTCGCGGTCCTGTCCCACCCGGTGCGGCTTCACCACCTCGGCAACTTCCTGCGGCGACCTCGGGCGAGCCTGGCGCGGGATAGCGGAAGTCGAATAGCTGCTGGGGAAATCCGTAGAAGTCGTGGATGGTGCGCGGCGCGGTCATGGCCGTTACCGCGCTCAGGTTGAGGTACCAGTGCGCCGAGACCACCAGCACCGCGCGCGGCCGTGGGTTTATCGCGCGGCCCAGCGCCCGCCACGCCGCGGTGTAGCGGTTGTCCTCCAGCGTGTTCATCGGGCTGCCATGGCCGAGGAATGCGGCGGGCGCGAGAGTGGCCATGGGATTAGCTCGCCGCAATCAAGGCCGGGCTCATCGCGATGGTGCTGCCGGATGGCGCCCCGCTCAACGCTGCGGTTTCGCGAGCGCGACCGCCTCCGCACTGGTTCCCCGGATCAGGCGGTCGAAGATGATCGCGCTGGGCCGGGGCGATGGAGAGTGGTAGTTGGCGAGCTTGAAGTAGCACGACAGTCCGGGATAAAGAGTGGGTCCGTGGTGGACGAGCACCTGCTCGCCCGTTGAGCCATGCGATGAAAAGGCCGCCTTCGCCCGCCGTCCATTTCACGTGGTAGACGAAGTCGTACCAAACGTTCCGGCGTATCCGCCCGAGCTCGACCTTGTACTCGCCGGGGTTCTTGAGGTCGCCATAGTACCCGTCCAGGCGCAGGCCGTCCGGCTCCGCCATCACGTTGAAGTTCGGGGCGCCGCCGCTGCCGTTCTGGTGGAAGTCCATGACCTCGCCCAGCCCGGTGGTGGCCTCGTAGCCGTCGGGGAACAGCACCGAGACCGCCCACCACTCGTCCTGGCCTTCGTTGCAGTACTCGGGCGACGGTGCGAGCTCGAGGTCGTCGCGTTCCCAGTCGCCGCCGCCGTGCACCTGGTCGTCGCCCGGCTGGGTGTTGAGCTCGATCGCCTGGCGGCCGTCGCGCGCGGTGGAAACGAACCGGCTGCGGTGCTCGGGCTCGACCTTGGATTGCTCCTGCATGCCGCAGTACGTGCCCTCGAAGTCGCAGGACCAGGTGACCGCGGAGTCGTGCGTTGCGGCGTGAACGTTCATCGCGAGGAGCGGGGCGAAGACGATCGCCCCGACGGACAGGACAGCGCGCCTCACGGACGCCAGGCGTCGCCGCCCCGCGGATGGTCGCGATTGCCGTAGCCACCGTTGTCCTGCGACTCGTAGCCGCGCCCGTTGTCCTGCGGCTCGTAGCCGCGTGCGTTGTCCGGGGGCTCGTAGCCACGTGCGTTGTCACGCACATCGTTGCGCTCGCGCGAGCGCGCCGAATGCTCGACCTGGCGCACCGATTCGATGCGGTGGTTGAGGACCGCGTCGAGCGTCGCATATTTGCCGGGCGCCAGGGTGCGGCAATCGCCGTTGAAATCGGGCTGCGTGCAGGCCTCCCAGCTGCCGCCGCGCACGACGAGGCTCGAAGCCTGGTCGGTGATGCCCAGCGGCGCGAGGTCGCGCGCGGTGTTCGTCACCGTGACCTGGTCGCCGGCGAATCGCGGCTGCTTGTAGAGGGTCATCTCGGCGCCCTGGGCGGCGCCGCAGATCGTCGCCGCGGCGAGAGCCGCGCATTGCGGTTCGGTTCAGGCTCATCTCACGCTCCACGTTTCGTTCCGATCCGTTGGAGCGGGCGATGCATGCCGAGTTTCAGTTCAGCTCGAGGTGTGGGGGCGCAGCTACGCGCGCGTCGGTGCGAACCGACGCGGCATCAGAAAACGCCTGCGGCCGCGGCCGCGAGCACCGCGATCTCCGCGACGCAGATGACGACGAACGCGCGGCGTCCCGCGCGCGCGAAGACCGGCAGCACCCGCAGGTAGCAGGCGAGGGTCGCGAAGTTGAGCACGGCCACGCCGGTGAGCGTGAGCAGGTCGCCCTCGCCGAGGCGCCGGACCCAGCTCCAGCCGGTAGGCGCGTGGGTGGCCGCGAGGTACCGGTCGAGCGGCATGCCCCAGAGCTCGGGCAGGCGCTCGGGCGCGATCGCCCGCGGGCACGATGCCGGTGACATAGAGGAAGAAGGTCGCCGCGAGCAGCGCGAACCCGGCCTTCACGAAGCGGCCGAGCCAGAGCGCGTAGGCGTCCTGCTCGGGTGTGTCGGCGCGGGCGGTTTCGTCCATGGCGGTCCTAGAACCCGAAGCCCTGCGTGAGCGAGCGCAGGCCCGCCAGCACGAGCACCACGATCACGATGTTGCGCGCGGTGGAAGCACGGATGGCGCGCAGCACGCGCACGCCGACGCGCGCGCCCAGCATCACGCCGAGGATCGAGGGCGCGATGACGATGGGCAGCAGCGCGCCCTCGTTCATGTAGACCCACGCCGCCGAGGTGTTGATGATGGAGATGGCGAGCCCGCTGGTGCCGAGCGCCAGCTTGAGCGGGATGCCCATCAGCAGGTTCAGCGCCGGCACGTTCGCCCATCCGGCGCCGAGCCCGAAGAGGCCGCCCACCAGGCCGATGCCGAAGAACGCTGCGAGCCCGGCAGGCGTGCGCCGCGCGCTCCAGTCCACGTGCTTGCCGGTGGCCGGATCCTCGAAGGTACCGTGCAGGCCAAGCGCGATCGCCCACGGATCGCTCGCGCCCGCGTTGTTCTTGCGCGAGTTGCGCGTCGCCCACATCAGCACCGCGATCGCGAGCACGGTGAAGCCGAGGGCGACCTGCACCACGCGCGTGGGCAGCGCGAGCCCCACCAGCGCGCCCACGATGCCGCCCACCGATCCCGCGAGCGCCAGCGGCATCGCGAGGCGCAGGCTCGCGAGCCCGCTCTTGAGGAGCCCCGGGACCCGCGGCGAGCGCGCCCGAGAGCGCGAGCATGAGCCCCGCGCCGCGCACGAAATCCAGATGGAAAGGGAAGAAGCCGCCCACGATCGGCACGAAGAGCACGCCTCCGCCGATGCCGCCCACCACCGCGATGATGCCCATCACGAAAGTGGTGGCGAAGAGGATGAGCGGCCACGCCCACCACGCCAGGTGGATGCTCATGCCATCGCCTGGTAGTAGAGGTTCTGCGGGTGGTTCGCCTGCGCGAGGAAGAACCAGCGCTCGGCGACGATGCCGGCGTATTGCACGAGCGGCGCGGCGACGAGGAGCGCGCCCGAGGCGAGCGCCAGGCCCGCCGCCAGCAGGACCACGGGAACCACGAAGCCGAACGCGATGAATCCCCACTTGACCGCCGCGAGCTTGGCGCGCGAGGCGCCGTGGAAGAATTCGCGCGTGTTGAACGAGCCGCCCATGAAGCCCTGGGACTTCTGCTCGATGTGCGCGGCGCGCACGCCGATCGCGCTCTGCAGCGTCGATTTCGGGCGCAGGCGCGCGTTGCGCACGAGCGAGCCAGCGCGGCAGGCGAGCGCGGCCAGGGTGAGCGCCAGCGCGGCGGCGGCGAAGCTGTCGGCGTGCCGCGGCGAGCGCAGCGCGGCGAGCGCGCGCGGCGATGCTGCAGCCCGAGGCGCAGCCGATGAGGAAGAAATTGGCGAGCGGTGAACGCGCTCGCCCACTCCTGCAGGAAGCGGATGCAGGCGTAGATCATCGCGGTGCAGACGAAGAGCGCGAGGCACGCGGCGAGAGCCGCCGCGCCGAGGGCGGGGACGAGCGTGGGCGCCCTGAGGTGAGCGGCGCCCCACGCGGCGCAGGCCGCGATGAAGAGCGGCAGCGCGATCACCTCGCGCGAGAGCCATGACGTGCGCCATTTCGCCGCCGAGCGCCACGCGCGCAACGGCCGCCCGAGATGGAAGAACGAGGCGACGAGCCCCAGGGCCGCCAGCACGCACGCGATCGCCGCTCCCAGGGCCACGAAACTGGGCGCGAAGGGCCGCGTGAGATCCGGCCCGGCGAGGAATTCCGCCGCGTAGAGCGCGAGGAACAGTCCCTGCCCGGCGCCGGTCAGCGTGGTGAGGAAGACGACGGAGAAGGCGGGACGCATTCGGGCTGGCGCGGGCGCCACGGACGAGGTCGTGCGGCGCGGCAGGTAGTGGTTGGCGGGCTTCGTGCCCCATTCGGGCATGAGCGCGTATCCGTCGCGCTCGGCGATCGCGCGCGAGGCCTCGGAATCCGGATCGTGGATGTCGCCGAAGATGCGCGCCTTCGTGGGGCAGGCCATCACGCACGCGGGCTTGCGATCCTCCTTCGGGCAGGGTCTCGCTGCACACGCGGTCGACGCAGAGCGTGCACTTGGTCATCACCTTGCGGTCCTCGTCCAGCTCGCGCACGCCGTAGGGACACGCCCACGCGCAGTACTTGCAGCCGATGCACTTGTCGTAGTCCACCAGCACGATGCCGTCCTCGGCGCGCTTGTAGCTGGCGCCGGTCGGGCACACCGGCACGCAGGGCGGGTCCTCGCAGTGCAGGCACGACTTCGGGAAGTGCACGGTCTGCGTGTCCGGGAACTCGCCCACCTCGAAGGTCTGCACGCGGTTGAAGAACGTGCCCGTCGGGTCCTCGCCGTAGGGGCGCAGGTCCGCGAGCGTGCCCGCGATGCCCGACGTGTTCCATTCCTTGCAGCTCGTCACGCACGCGTGGCAGCCCACGCACACGTTCAAGTCGATGACCAGCGCGAGTTGCGTCATGCGGGTTTCTTCCTTCCGGCGAAGTAGGCGAGCCAGGCGGGGCGCGCGCCGGTGCCCGGCAGCGCGGGCATGGGGTCGAACGTGGGTGCGGTCTCAGCCGGCTCGTCGGCGGCAGCGGGATAGATGCGCACGCGCACGTCGTACCAGCCGGCCTGTCCGGTGATGGGATCGGAGTTGGAAGTTTACCCTCTCCCCGGCCCTCTCCCGGGAGAGGGGCAGCTCGTCGGCGATGAGATGGTTCAGGATGAAGCCCAGCGCGCGCCTCGTTCGCCTTCGCTTCCAGCCGCCACGCGCCGGGCTGCTTGCCGATCGCGTTCCACGTCCACACCGTGCCCGGCTCGACCGCCTCGGACCAGCGCGCCATGCAGCGCACCTTGCCCCACGGCGACTCGATCCACATCCAGCCGCCGTCGGCCACCCCCGCGGCGCGCGCCGTGCGCGGGTTCACGAAGAGGTAGTTGTGGGTGTGGATCTGGCGCAGCCACGCGTTCTGCGAGTCCCACGAGTGGTACATCGCCATGGGCCGCTGCGTGACCGCATTGAGGGGATAGCGCTCGAGGTCGGTCGCCTCCGACTCGAGGGGCGCGTAGTGGAAGGGCAGCGGGTCGCAGTACTTCTCGATGCGCGCGCGCAGGTGCTCCGGGGGCTTGCCGCCCCGGCCGGCGCCCCTGGCGCGGCGAGCCGGAATTCCTGCAGCACCTCCGAGTACACCTGGATCAGCGCGGGCTCCGTGTAGGTGCGCAGCCGCATCGCGCGCGCCCACTCGTTGTAGCCCTTGTTGCAGTTGCGCATGTACTGGTGCTCGGGGGGCAGCTTGTGGTGGAACACGCAGTTGTTCGCCGCGTACATCTCCCACTGGCGCGGGTTGGGCTCGCCCTTCATGGATTGCGAGCCGTCGGCGCCGCGCCAGCCGGCGAGGAAGCCCACGCCGGAGCCGGGGCGGGTCTCGAAGTTCACGACGAAGTCGGGATAGTCGCGGAAGCGGCGCGAGCCGTCGGCGTTGGTGAACGCGGGGAGCTTCAGCCGCCCCGCGAGCTCCACCAGGACTTCCTGGAACGGCTTGCATTGGCCCTTGGGGGGCAGCACGGGCACGCGCACCGAGTCCGCCGGGCCGTCGAATTCCGAGATCGGGCGGTCGAGCATCGACATCGCATCGTGGCGCTCGAGGTATGTCGTGTCGGGCAGCACGAGGTCGGCGAACGCGGTCATCTCGGACTGGAACGCGTCGCACACCACGAGGAACGGGATCTTGTACTCGCCGTCCGCGCCGCGCTCGTTGAGCAGCCGCGCACCTCGCCGGTGTTCATGGTCGAGTTCCACGCCATGTTCGCCATGAACACCAGCAGCGTGTCGATGGGGTAGGGATCGCCGCGCACCGCGTTGCCGATCACGTTGTGCATGAGGCCGTGCACGGCGAGCGGGTATTCCCACGAGAACGCCTTGTCGATGCGCGCGGGCTTGCCGTCGGCGTCGAGGAACAGGTCGTCGGGCGAGGCGGGCCAGCCGAGCGGGCCCACGGGCAGCGGCTCGTCGGGCTGCACCGCGTCCATGCGATTGGGCGGCTTGGCCGAGGGCGGCACCGCGCGCGGGTAGGGCGACTTGTGGCGATAGCCGCCGGGCCGGTCGATGGTGCCCAGCACGGTCATGAGAATGGCGAGCGCGCGGATGGACTGGAAGCCATTGGAGTGCGCCGCCATGCCGCGCATCGCGTGGAACGCCACGGGCCGGCCGATCACGCGGTCGTGCTCCACGCCCCACGAGTCGGTCCAGCGGATCGGCAGCTCGAAGGCGTGGTCGCGCGCGGTCTCGCCCAGCTCGCGCGCGAGCCGCCGGATCACCGCGGCATCGATGCCCGTGAGCTCCGCGGCCCACTCGGGCGTGCAGTCGCGCACGCGGTCCACGAGATGCTGGAACGCGGGCTTCACCGGCTTGCCGTCGTCCAGCCGGTACTCGCCGGTGATCTCGGCCTCGGCCCCCGCGGAATGGGCGAGCACCGCGCGCTGCGTGGCGCGGTCCCACCACATCTTGTTCTGCGGGTACATCGGGTTCACCTCGAGGTTGTCCGCGTCGAGGATCGCGAGGCCCTCGCGGTCGCTCGCGGGATCGGCGTCGAGCAGGTGGCCCGCGTTGGTGAAGCGCGCGAGGAACTCGCGGTCGTGCAGGTTGGCGTCGAGGATCTCGTGGATGAGCGCCAGCAGCAGCGCGCCGTCGGTGCCGGGGCGGATCGGGATCCACTCGTCGGCGATCGCGGAGTAGCCGGTGCGGATGGGGTTCACCGAGATGAAGCGCCCGCCGGCGCGCTTGAAATTCGAGATCGCGGTCTTGAGCGGGTTGGAGTGGTGGTCCTCCGCGGTGCCGATCATCACGAAGAGCTTCGCGCGCTCGAGGTCGGGGCCGCCGAACTCCCAGAACGAGCTGCCGATGGTGTAGATCATCCCCGCGGCCATGTTCACCGAGCAGAAGCCGCCGTGGGCCGCGTAGTTGGGAGTGCCGAACTCGCGCGCGAAGAGGCCCGTCAACGCCTGCATCTGGTCGCGGCCGGTGAAGAGCGCGAATTTCTTCGGGTCCGTGGCGCGGATCTTCGCAGGCGCTCTGCGAGGAGGGCGAAGGCCTCGTCCCAGGAGATGGGCTCGAATTGCGCGGCACCCCGCTCGGCGCCCGCCTTGCGCCTCAACGGCTGCGTGAGGCGCGCCGGCGAATACTGCTTCATGATCCCCGAGGAGCCCTTGGCGCAGATCACGCCGCGGTTCACCGGGTGCTCGGGGTTGCCGTCGATGTAGCGGACTTCGCCGTCGCGCAGGTGCACGCGGATGCCGCAGCGGCACGCGCACATGTAGCAGGTGGTGGTCTTGAAGTCCGTGGGGGCGGTGCTCATCGCAGGCCGTTACTCTACCGCCTGCGCCTCCCCCGGGCCAACGCTTTTTCCCGATATGGCCTACTTGCGCGCCCTGTAGGCCGCGCGGCAGTGGGCGATGAAGCGCTCGAGCGCGGGCGTGGGCTGGCGGCGCTCGGCGCGCACGAGGTAGAACGGGCGGCGCAGCGCCGGCAGGGGCGTGCGCAGCACCACGAGGCGCTTCAGGGTGACGAGGTCCGCCACCACGTGGCGCGACAGGCACGTGATGCCGAGGCCCGCGGCGGCCGCCTGCCGGATCGCTTCGGCGCTGCCCAGGTGCGTGTCGCTGCGCAGCCGGTTCAGCCGGGGCAGGAGCGTGCCCTCGACCACCGTGCGCGTGCCCGAGCCCGGCTCGCGCATGAGCCACGTCGCCTCCGAGAGCTCGGCCAGCGTGAGGCGCTTGCGGCGCGAGGCGCGCGCGAGCGGATGCGATGGCGCCGCGACCACCACCAGCTCGTCCATGAGCCAGGGCTGCAGCACGAGGCCGGGCTCGGCGGCGGGTCCCTCGACGAATCCCATGTCCGCCTCGTAGTCGGCCACCGCGCGCGCTACGTGCTCCGTGTTGTCGATGCGCACCGAGAAGCGCGCGCCGGGGTGCGTGCGCCGGTACGCGGCCAGGAGCGGCGGAATGAGGTAGTTGCCGATCGTGGTGCTGGCCGCGAGGTGCAGGTGCGGCTCGTGGATGCGACCGCCCTGGCCGAACCGGCTTTCGAGCGACTGCGCGCCGTCGAGCAGCAGGCGCGCCTCGGGCAGCATGGTGCGGCCGTGCTCGTTCAGCACCAGGCGGCCCCCCACGCGATCGAAGAGGCGCACCGCGAGCAGCGCCTCGAGCTCGTTCAGGGCGGCGCTGGTGGCCGGTTGCGAGAGCGCGATGCGGCGCGCTGCCCCGGCCGTGCTCCCCGCCGCGGCGACGGCGGCGAAGATCTGCAGCTGGCGCAGCGTGAGGCGCAGCACGGGGGCGGGTGGGCGCGCGGGGCGGGGCATTCCCCGATGATAACCGCGCGCGGGGCGGTCTTTGATAGAGTGGCGCGTTGGTTCCCCAGGGAGGGCCGGGATGAGCCAGGCCGATGCGATCCAGGACGTGCCGTTGTTCGCCGAGATGCCGCCCGAGCAGCTCGCCGCGCTCGCCCAGGCTGCCGAGCATCGCGCCTACGAGCCCGGCGCGGCGATCTTCCACCATGGCGACGTCCCCGAGTACCTCTACGTGGTCGAGGAGGGCGCCGTGGAGGTCGTGCTGCCGACGCGCGGCGAGGACATCATCCTCGCCTCCTTCGAGGCGGGCTCGTTCTTCGGCGAGCTGGCGGTCTTCGACAGCGGCAAGCGCACCGCGACGGCGCGCGCCACCGCGCCCACGAAGCTGCTGTGCGTGCCGCTGCGCGAGGTGGCCGCCCTCATCGAGCGCCACCCGGGCGCCGCGCGCCATTTCATGGGCGTGGTCATCCAGCGGCTGCGCGGCGCCGACGAGCTCCTCTCGCGCCTGCAGATCCAGAACGTGAACGACCTGGTGGACGCGCGCATGACCATGGGCGAGCGCGTCGCCGACGTGGTGGCGCGCTTCGGCGGCTCGTGGACCTTCATCATCTGCTTCGGCTGCTTCCTCGCCGTGTGGATGGCGGTCAACACCACGCTCGTGCTCGTGCAGCCCGCCGGATCCGTATCCCTACATCTTCCTGAACCTCATCCTCTCGTGCATCGCGGCGCTGCAGGCGCCCATCATCATGATGAGCCAGAACCGCCAGGCGAAGAAGGATCGCGTGCAGGCCGACCAGGACTTCCAGGTCAACATCAAGGCCGAGTTCGCGATCCAGCAGCTGCACCGCAAGATCGACGACCTGCGCGCGAGCCTCGCGCAGCAGCGCCGCGCCGTGGCGCTCGAGCGGCGTGGAACGGAGAGCTGAATCCAGCCCTCGTCGCGGCACGTCCAACGAACCTGTCCCCACCCCAACCCGGAGAGAAGAAGAACATGGAGCTTGCGATCCACGACCTTTCGAAGCGCTACGCCAACGGCGTGCAGGCGCTGGACCGGTCTCGCTCACCATCGCCCCCGGGATGTTCGGGCTGCTCGGGCCCAACGGCGCCGGCAAGTCCACGCTCATGCGCACGCTGGCCACGCTCCAGGAGGCCGACAGCGGCAGCGCGCGCTGGACGACATCGACGTGCTGCGCGACAAGGACCGCGGTGCGCCGGGTGCTCGGCTATCTGCCGCAGGAGTTCGGCGTCTATCCGAAGGTCACGGCCGTAGGACCTGCTCGATCACTTCGCGCGCCTGAAGGGCATCGCCGACCGAAGCAGCGCAAGGCGACCGTCGAGGCGCTGCTCCAGCGGACCAACCTCTCCGCGGTGCGCAAGCAGGCGCTGGGCGGCTTCTCCGGCGGCATGCGGCAGCGCTTCGGCATCGCCCAGGCGCTCATCGGCAACCCGCAAGCTGATCATCGTCGACGAGCCCACCGCCGGGCTCGACCCCGAGGAGCGCGTGCGCTTCCACAACCTGCTCGCGCGACATCGGCCGAGACGTCATCGTGATCCTCTCGACGCACATCGTCGACGACGTCGCCGACCTCTGCCCGCGATTCGCGGTGATCAGCAAGGGCCGCGTGCTGCTCGAGGGCGAGCCGCGCGAGGCGGTGGCGCGGCTCCGCGGCAAGCATCTGGCAGCGCGTCGGTCGACCGCGCGAGGAGCTCGATGGCGCTCGCGACGCTGCCGGTGATCTCCACGCGGCTGCGTCGGGCCGACACGCGTCCGTGCGCGCATGCGCCGATGCCGCGCCCGGCCCCGGGCTTCGAGACCGTCGAGCCCGAGCTGGAGGACGTGTACTTCAGCGCCGTCGCGCGGCCACCTCGAGCCGGCGCGCGCGGTGGCGGCCTGACCATGGAATGCTCGCTCGCCATCGCGGCCTTCGAGCTGCGCAGCGCTCGCGGCGCATCTCGACCTACGTCTACTTCGTCGTGTTCGCCGCGCTCGCCGCGTTGTGGATGGCGGCCGCGGGCGGCGCCTTCGCGCAGCGCCGCGGTCGACATTCGGCACCGACAAGGTGCACATCAACTCGCCGTATGCGCTCGCGCAGACTGATCACGCTCCTCGGGCTGCTTCGGCATCGTCATCGTCGCCGCGGTCATGGGCCGCGCGGTGCAGCAGGACTTCGAGCACCAGACCTTCCACTTCTTCTTCACGAGCCCGATCGCCAAGCGCGACTACTTCGTCGGCCGCTTCCTCGGCGCGCTTGGCGCTGCTCGCTGCTGCATCTTCCTCGGCATCGCGCTCGGGATGCGTGGTCGGCGACGCACTGGCCTGGCGTCGAGCCTCGCGCATCGGGCCCTGGTCGGCTCGCGGCGCTTCGTGCGGCCGTACCTGCTGATGCTGCTGCCGAACATGCTCTTCATCGGCGCGGTCTTCTTCGCCCTCGGCGGCGCTCACGCCGGCGCATGCTGCCGGTCTACGTCGCCGGCGTCATCGTGCTGATCGGCTACCTCATCGCGCGTCAGCATCCTGACAGGACATCGACAACAAGACGCTGGCCGCGCTGGTCGATCCCGTCGGGCTGCGTCGCCACGGGCATGCGTGACGCGCTACTGGACCATCGCCGAGAAGAACACGCTGCTCGTGCCGCTCGCGGGCGACCTGCTCTGGAACCGCGCGCTCTGGCCCGCCGTCGGCCTCGCGCTCTTCGCGCTTCTGCTACGCGCGCTTCCGCATGCGCTACGCCAGGGCCGAGGGCGCGCGACGAAGCGCCAAGGCGCCGGCGACTGGAGCGATCGGCCGGCCATCCCGCTCGCGGCCCGCGCGCTTCCCGCGCCGACGCTCGACGTGCGCGCGCGCGACGCTACCTGCGCCAGCTTCCCCGCGCTCGTCGCGCTCTACCTGCGCGAGACGGTGAAGAACGTCTACTTCGTCGTGATCGTGCTGCGCCGGGCGTGCTCTTCATCGCTCGCCACCGCAGACGGCGGCACGCATCTACGGCACGCCCACCTATCCGGTCACCTACCAGGTGCTCGATCTCGCCTCGGGCACCTTCGGCCTCTTCATGCTCATCATCACGCGTTCTACGCCGGCGAGCTGGTCTGGCGCGAGCGCGACGCGCGCATGGCGCAGCTCACCGACGCCTGCCCACGCCGCGTGGCTGCCGTTCGTCGGCGAAGCTCGCCGCCCTGATGGCTACGTCAGCGCTGCTGCTGCTGGTGGTGATGGCTGCGGCGTGCTGGTCCAGCTCTGCATGGGCTACACCACACTCGAGCTCGGCCAGTACCTCTTCCGCCTCTTCGTGCTGCAGCTGCCCGACTACTGGATCATCGCCGCGCTGGCGCTCATCATCCACGTCGCTGGTGCAACCACAAGTACCTCGGCCACTTCGTCGATGGTGCTCTACTGCATCGTCGCTGGCGAGCTCCGCGCGCTTCGGGCTACGACCACTGCTCTACCGCTTCGGCACCGTGCCCGCAGGCGCCGTACTCGGACATGAACGGCTACGGGCACTTCCTGCGCGCCCGTGCGCTGGTTCCAGCTCTACTGGGGCGCGGCCGCGGTGCTGCTGCTGGTGGCGGCGCGAGCTGCTCTGGGTGCGCGGGCACGGACACCGCCTGGCGCACGCGGCTTGCGCATCGCGCGGGCGCGCTGGACGCGGCCGGTCGATGGCCACGACCGTCGCCGCGGCGCTCGTGTTCGTCGCGCACCGGCGCCTGGATCTTCTACAACACCAACGTCCTCAACCCCTACCGCACCGAGTTCGCGCGAGGACGAGCTCCGCGCGCAATACGAGAAGCCGTACAAGCGCTCGCGGCGAAGCCGCAGCCGAAGATCACCGGCGGTGACGCGTCGCCGTGGACATCTTCCCGCACGAGCACCGCATCCGCTATCGCGCGGGACGTACACGCCTCGAAGAACAACGGCGAAGCCGGCGATCCCGAGATCTGTACCTCAACCTCGCGAGACGGCCAAGGTCCACAAGCTCGCCGGGCATCGCGTGCCGACGGAAGCTCGCCGAGCTCGCGCCCGAGCTCGGCTGGCACGCTTACGCGCTCGTCCGCCGCTCGCGCCCGGCGCCACGATGACGCTCGACTTCGACCTCGAGT
The DNA here is from genome assembly GCA_963827425.1 of uncultured beta proteobacterium. Classification (GTDB taxonomy): domain Bacteria; phylum Pseudomonadota; class Gammaproteobacteria; order Burkholderiales; family Usitatibacteraceae; genus Usitatibacter. Next base: position 652,157 of record CAWHAQ010000005.1, read on the forward strand.
ACGCGCCGCACGGCTTCACGAACGACGGGCGCGCAGCCGCATGCGTGGTGGACAACGGCACGTTCCTCGAACAGCTTCTCGACCTGCCGCATCATCGGCTACGCGAGCAGCAAGGAGCTCGTCCGAGGACCGCGACCGCGCAGCAAGCACGGGCTCAAGCCCAAGCGAGCGCATGCCCGACCTGGACGACGCGGCGGCCGCCAGCAGCAACTACATCATCGCACGACGCCGACTGGATCGACTTCGAGGCCACGGTGAGCACCTCGCCGACCAGATCGCGCATGGCGCCCGGCTACCTGCAGCGCGAGTGGACCGAGGACGGCCGGCGCTATTTCCACTACAAGATGGACGCGCCGATCCTCAACTTCTACGCGTTCCTCTCGGCGCGCTACGCGGTGAAGCGCGACGCATGGCACGGCTGGCCAAGGACGTGGCGCATCGAGATCTACTACCAGCCCGGCCACGAGTACGACCTCGACCGCATGGTCGACGGGCGTGAAGGAGTCGCTCGACTACTACACCAAGAACTTCAGCCCCTACCAGCACCACCAGGTGCGCATCCTCGAGTTCCCGCGCTACGACGCCTTCGCGCAGTCGTTCCCGAACACGATCCCGTTCTCGGAGGCGATCGGCTTCATCGCCAAGGTGGACCCGAAGGACCCGAAGGACATCGACTATCCCCTACTACGTCACCGCCCACGAGGTGGCGCACCAGTGGTGGGCGCACCAGGTGATCGGCGCCGACGTGCAGGGCGCGACCATGCTCGTCCGAGACCCTGGCGCAGTACTCGGCGCTCATGGTGATGAAGCACAAGTACGGCGACGCGAAGATGAAGCGCTTCCTCCGCTACGAGCTGGACGCGCTACCTGCGCGGGCCGCGGCGCGGAGCGCAAGAAGGAGCTGCCGCTGCTACCGCAACGAGAACCAGGGTACATCCACTACCGCAAGGGCAGCCTCGTCGATGTACGCCCTGCAGGACTACATCGGCGAGGACAACGTGAACCGGGCGCTCGCCGCGTACATCAAGAAGGTGGGCGTTCCAGGGCCCGCCGTACACCACCTCGCGCGAGCTGCTGGCCGAGTTCCGCGCGGTGACGCCGCCGCGAGTACCAGTACCTGATCGCGGACCTCTTCGAGACCATCACGCTCTACGAGAACCGCGCCGTGTCGGCGACGGCGCGCGAGCTGGGCGGCGGCGCGTACGAGGTGAAGGTGGACGTGGAAGCGAAGAAGCTGCGCCCCGACGAGAACGGCGTGCAGTCCGAGGTGCCCATGGACGACTGGGTGGACATCGGCGTGCTGGGCGCGGACGACGAAGCCGCTCTACCTCGCGAAGCACCGCGTGGCGGGCGGCGAGTCCACGTTCACGGTGCGAGGTCACGGGCAAGCCGGTGCGCGCGGGGATCGACCCGGTCAACAAGCTGATCGACCGCCGGCCCGACGACAACACCGTGGCGGTGGACATCGCATCGAAATGATCCGCGCCTCCTGCCTGGGATTGCTGCTCGCCGCCGGCTGCGCCGCCACGCCGGCCGCGCAGCTCGCCGCCCTCCCTGAAGCGGAGCTGTGCTACGGGGCGAGCTATGCCTTCGGCGCGGACAACCGCGCGGGCTATGCGGGCGAGGTGGCGCGGCGCGCAGTCGCCTGCGATCCGGTGAGCGTCGAGCGCGAGCGGGTGCGGCGCATCCACGCCGCCAACGAGCAGCCGCCGCCGTACTACTACGGGGGGCCGCCGTAGGGTTCAGGGCTCCTCGGGAACGTCGAACTGCTCGCTCAGGAAGCGCAGGTAGTCGCGCAGCTGGCCCAGGCAGGTGTCGACCCGGCCGGACTCGCCGGTCCAGCCGGGAATCTCCCAGTTGCATCCAGTGCGGTCGCGCCGGCGCCACGCGACGGGCAGCGGCTCGATCTTCGTGCAGTTCTCGATCCGCGCGAGCTTCGCCCGGATCAACGTGTCCAGCACCCGCTTGCTGATGGTGGCCTTCGCCATTGGCGCTCGTGTCGTTGTTTGGTGTGCGTGTTCGACCCGTAGCGCCCACTCGCAAGTTGTCGGAGATCGCAGCCTCGGCGTGTCGGAAAGGCCCCGCGCCCTCGGATCGGTGCCCGCCCACCTCGGGTGGTCGCCATCCGACAAGCGGCGCATCCAGCCCGGCCCGAATCCCACGATGCGCACGTAGGAGCCTTCCGACTGCGAGGGCACGTCGAGCACGGCGTGCGGCAAATGGCGGACGCGGCACGCGGACTTTTCAGCGCTGAAGCGTGGCCATCCTCCGTGGCCGCCCACGCCGCCGCGGCCTAACTTGTGCGGAGCGCGAACAACCGTTCCGCCACACCGCCCAGGAGGCCCGCAGAAATGTCCGATTCCGTCCGTAGTGCCGATGCCGGCGACGATGCCAGCTCCCCCCGCGTAGTCGCGCGCGCCGCGATCCCGACGCTCATCGCCGTAGCGGCCGTCGCACTGGTCCTGGTCGCGATCCGCAGCCACGCCGTGGAGGTCGTCGAGATGACGACCGGGCCCGCCGAGCCGACCCCGTATAGCGCCATGGAAGGCCGCATCCCGCAGCCCCAGCAGCCCGAGGAAACGCCGCCCGCGACCTTCTGAGGAGGGGCGGATTTGTCGGCACCGCGGATGAGAACTGCATCACATTCGCGCGTGCCGGAGCGGCGGTAGCGTAACGACATGGCCAGCCAGATTCACGCCCTGCACGCGACCCGCCACTCGGTGGTGGCCGACCTCGCGCGCCTCTCGATCCCGCTGCTGTTGGTCGCCGCGCTCATCGCCGGCGCGCTCTGGCTCGACCGCACGACGTTCTTCATCGTCGAGGAGCCGAGCAGGCCTCCGTCGAGTAGCTCCTCTGCCCGGCGCGTAGCGGCCCGCGGCCGCGGACGACCTTGATCCCCCGCAAGCAGCCTGTCTGAATCGGGCGCAAGCTCGCTTGATGCACTACCTCGAGCCGCTCTTCGCGCCGCGCTCCGTGGCGCTGGTGGGGGCCACGGACCGCGACGACAAGGTCGGCCAGCGCGTGCTGCGCAACCTGCGCGCCGCGGGATTCGCGGGCCCGCTCTACGCGGTGAATCCCAAGTACGAGCAGGTGGGCGGCGTGCCCTGCGTGCCCTCGGTCGACCGCCTGCCGCAGGCGGTGGACCTGGCGGTGATCGTCACGCCGGCCGCCACCGTGCCCGGCATCGTCGAGCGTTGCGGCGCCGCGGGCATACCGGCCGCGGTGGTGATCACCGCGGGCTTCTCCGAGGCGGGGCCCGCGGGCGCGCGCCTCGAGCGCGAGTTGCTCGCCGGCGCGCGGCGCCACGGCGTGCGCGTGCTGGGGCCCAACTGCATCGGCCTCATGCGCCCGCCGCTGGGACTCGACGCCACCTTCGGCCGCGGGAGCGCGCGCCCCGGGGCGCTCGCCCTCATCGCGCAGTCGGGCGCGGTCTGCTCGGCGATGGTCGATTGGGCGGCGGCGCACGGCGTCGGCTTCTCGAGCGTCGTATCGCTCGGCGGCTCGGCCGACATCGATTTCGGCGAGGCCATCGACTACTTCGCCTCCGACCCGCAGACCGGCCACATCCTCCTCTACATCGAGGGCGTGCGCGACGGGCGCCGGCTGGTCGGCAGCCTGCGCGCGGCCGCGCGCATCAAGCCCGTGATCCTCATGAAGGTGGGGCGCCACCCCGCGGGCTCGCGCGCCGCGGTCTCGCACACCGGGGCGATCGTCGGCAAGGACGACGTCTTCGACGCGGTGGTGCGCCGCACCGGCGCCGTGCGCGTGCGCTCGATGGCCGACCTGGTGGCGGCGGCGGAAGCGCTCGCGACCCACGTGCGTCCGCGCGGCGACCGCCTCGCCATCATCACCAACGGCGGCGGGCCCGGCGTGATGGCGGCCGACCGCGCCGCCGACCTCGGCCTCGTGCTCGCCGCGCTCGCGCCCGCCACCGTGGAGGCGCTGCAGGCCGCGCTGCCCCCCAACTGGTCGCACGGCAATCCCATCGACCTCATCGGCGACGCGCGACCCGGGCGCTACCGCGCGGCGGTCACCGCGTGCCTCGCCGATCCGGGCGTCGACGGCGTGGTCGCGATCCTCACGCCCCAGGCGATGACCGAGCCCGAGGACGCGGCGATCGCCGTGACCGAGGCCGCGCGCGGCGCCTCCAAGCCGGTGCTCGCGGCATGGATGGGCGAGGCAAGCGTCGCGGCGGCGCGCGAGCAGCTGCAGGCGGCGGGATTCCCCGAGTTCCGCGCCCCCGAGCGCGCGGTGGAGACCTTCGCGCACCTCGCGCAGTTCTACCGCAACCAGCGTACGCTGCTCGAGACGCCGGGGCCGTTGGCGCACCGCGAGGCTCCCGACGTCGCCGCGGCGCGCGCGCTCGTGGAGGCCGCGCTCGCCGCCGGACGAACGCTTCTCGGCGAGCGCGAATCGAAGGTGCTGCTGGACGCATTCCGCATCCCGGTGAATCGCCCGGTCTGCGCCGTGAGCGCCGACGAGCGGTGCGGGCCGCACGCGAAGTCGGCTTTCCGGTCGCGCTCAAGATCGACTCGCCCGACATCACGCACAAGAGCGACGTGGGCGGCGTGCGCCTCGAGCTCGCCGACGCGGCGGCCGTGCGCGTCGCGCACGACGCCATCCTGGCGGGCGCCGCCGCGCAGCGCCCCGGCGCGAGGATCGCCGGTGTGACGGTGGAGCCGATGGTCTCGCGCCCCCACGGCCGCGAGCTGATGGTGGGTATCGTGCGCGACCCCGTCTTCGGGCCCGCGATCGCGTTCGGCGCCGGCGGCATCGCGGTCGAGGTGCTGCGCGACCGCGCGGTCGCGCTGCCGCCGCTCAACGCCGCCCTCGCGGCCGACATGGTCCGGGGCACGCGCATCGCCGCCATGCTGGGCGAGTTCCGCAATCGCCCGCCGTGGACCGCGCAGCACTGGAAGCCGTGCTGCTGCGCGTCTCGGAGATGGCCTGCGAGCTGCCCGAGCTCGAGGAGCTCGACATCAATCCGCTGATCGCCGACGAGAGCGGCGTGGTCGCCGTCGATGCGCGCGTGGTGCTGCGCGCCGTGCCGGCGCAGCGCACGCCGTATGCGCACCTCGCGATCCATCCGTACCCGCGCGACCTGGAGCGCCGCCTGTGGCTGCGCGGCGGCGCGCAGGTGACGCTGCGCCCGATCCGCCCCGAGGAGCGGCCATGGAGCAGGAGTTCGTCGCGGGGCTCTCGGAACGCAGCCGGCACTTGCGCTTCATGTGCGCGCTGAGGGCGCTCACGCCCGCCATGCTCGCCCGCTTCACGCAGATCGACTACGACCGCGAGATGGCGCTGGTGGCCGTGCTCGAGGAAGACGGGCGCGAGCGCGAGCTCGCCGTGTGCCGCTACATCACGCTTCCCGACGCGCGCTCGTGCGAGTTCGCCATCGTGGTCGCCGACGCGTGGCAGCGCCACGGGCTCGGGCGGCGCATGATGGCCGCGCTGATCGATGTGGCGGCCGCGCGCGGGCTCGATCGCATGGTGGGGCTGGGGAGCTCCTCCAACGCGCCGATGCTGCGCCTGTGCGAGGGGCTGGGCTTCGTGCACGAGCCGCATGGCGGTCCGGGCACGCGCTCCTGGCGCTCGCCCTCGGCGCGCCCGTCAGCGGTACACCAGCACCGGCACGCGCGAGTGCGTGAGCACCTTGGTGGTCTCGCTGCCCAGCAGCAGGCCGGCGATCCCGCCCCGGCCGTGGGAGGCCATCACGACCAGGTCGCATTTCCTGCGGCGCGAGGCGCCGACGATCGCCTCCCACGGCGCGTCGTCGGTCACGTACACCGCGTCGCACCGCACGCGCGCGCGCCTCGCCAGCGCCTCGACCTTCGCGAGCGCGCGTCTCGCCTCGGCCTCGGTGAGCTTCTTGTACTCGCGCGGCGAGAACGAATCGGGATAGTAGACGACGCCGTCCGTGGCCATCGGCGGCGTCCAGGGCGGGATCACGTGCAGCGCCGTTACCTTCGCGGCGTGCTTGCGCGCGAGCGCCATGGCGGCGCGGGCGGCCTTGAGCGACAGCGCGGTGCCGTCGGTCGGTACGAGGATGTGCTTGAACATCGGTCACTCCGTCTTGCGTTCGGGCAGCATCACGGCGCGCAGTCCCGCGACGTCGAGGATGCGGATGTGCTTCTGCTGCACGGCCACCAGCCCGTCGGCCTGGAAGCGCGAGAAGAGCCGGCTCACGGTCTCGAGCGAAAGCCCAGGTAGCTGCCGATCTCCTCGCGCTTCATGCGCAGGTGGAACTCGTTGGGCGAGTAGCCGCGCGCGGTGAAGCGCTGGGAAAGGTTGAGCAGGAACGCCGCCAGGCGCTCTTCGGCGCGCATCGTGCCGAGCAGCATCATCACGCCCTGGTCGCGCACCAGCTCGCGGCTCATCACGCGGTGGAGCTGGCGCTGCATCCCGGCCTCCTCGAGGCGCGCGTAGGGAATCACGCAGACCTCGCTGTCCTCGAGCGCGGTCACGTCGGCCGCGTGCCGGTCGGTGCCGATGCCGTCCATGCCGACGATCTCGCCCGCCATGTGGAAGCCGGTCACCTGGTCGCGGCCGTCCTCGAGCACGACGCTCGACTTGAAGAAGCCGCTCCTCACCGCGTAGAGCGGACCGAACGTCTCGCCCGCGCGGTAGAGCGCGTCGCCGCGCTTCACGCGCTTGCGCGTGTAGACGATCTCGTCCAGGCGCTGCGCATCGCCCGTGGGCAGCCCGCACGGCAGGCACACCTCGCGCAGGTTGCAGGTCTCGCAGCGGGCACGGAAGCGCGCGGCGCCGCCGGACTTGCGCGGCGCGCTCTGCGCCGTCGCGGCGGATTCGGAGGGACGCATGAGCTTCACGGTGGCGTACGTCATGGCGTGAGTTCCCGGGCGCGCGTCGCGGCGATGCGCTCGATGACGCGGCGCATCTGGTCGAGCTCGCGCGACTTGTCGAGGAAGTAGGCGGCGCCGGCGGCGGTGCAGGCGCGCCGGTACGGATCCTCGGAATGGTTGGTCAGGACGACGAACACGATCTCCGGCGCGCGCGGGTGGACCGATTTCAGGACTTCCATGCCCGTGCTGTCCCCGAGGTCGAGGTCGAGCACCACCGAATGCGGCCGCAACCCGAGGATGCCCGCCGTCGCGGTGGAAGCGCTCGCCGCTTCCCCGACCACGCGCACGCACTCCAGGCGCGCGAGCATCTCGGCGATGCGTGAGCGCACCGCCGCCGAGTCGTCGACGATGAATACGCGGGTGGGATCGGCGGTTGCCATGAACCGAGTGTCCGCTTAGCCCCCGGGGACATCCATCGGCCCGTGCTGATACCGCCCCTAGGCGGCCGCCCGAGCGCAGGCCTCGGAATATTCCTAGGCGGCCCCGGTTCCGGGCAGCACCGGGCGCGCACCCGTCAGCAGGTACTGGAGCAGCTCGGCGACGGGCCGGATCGCCGCGCCGAACGGCAGCGGCTCGGAGCCGCGGAAGAAGAGCCCCTTGCCGACGTCGCCGTGCAGCGCGGCGGCGAGGCGCGTGGCGATGCAGAACTGGCCGGCTGCGGCGATGCCGTCGCGCAGCCCGCAGGCGGTGAGGCATCCGGCGCCCGGGACGCAGCGGCGCGGGTCGGCCTTGGCGTGGGACTGGAGCGCCTTCTCGCGCTGCAGGTAGCGGCGCAACCACGGCGTGGCCACCGCGCGCGCCGGCAGTCCCGCCACGCTCATGAAGGTCACGATGTCCTTGGGGCCGGCGTCGGCCAGCACGCGCTTGAACCCGGGGTGCGCGTCGGCCTCCTCGGTCACCGCGAACGGCGTTCCGAGCTGCACCGCCGCGGCACCCGCCGCGAGGAACGAGCGGACCTGCTCGTGGGTGTGGATGCCACCCGCCACGACCACGGGGATGCGCTCGCGCTCGAGCCCGAGCTCGGCGTAGAGCGCGAAGACCGCTTCCAGTATCGGGGCGAAGTCGTAGCGGCGATCTGCCACATCTTCCATGCGCGTGGCGCCCAGGTGGCCGCCGGCGTAGCGCGGATGCTCGATCACGATGGCGTCGGGCAGGCGGTTCTTGCGCATCCACTTGCGCAGCACGATGCCCACGCCGCGCGCCTCCGAGAGGATCGGGACCAGCGCCACGTGGGGGAAGCCGCTCGCGAGCTCGGGCAGGTCGAGCGGCAGCCCGGCGCCCATCACGATCGCGTGCGCGCCCGACTCGCACGCCTGGCGCACGTAGGCCGCGTGCCGGGCCACGGCCTTCATCACGTTCACCGCGATCGCGCCCCGGCCCTGCGCGAGCGCCAACGCGGCGCGCACCTCGCGGTCGAGCGCCACCAGGTTGGTGCGGTCGATGAGGTCGCGGTCGCGCTGGCCGTGGTCCTGCGCGAGGAGGTCGGGATGGTGCTGGCGCAGCTCCACGCTCGAGATCGTGCCGAGCGCGCCCTGCCGCGCGACGCTGCCCGCGAGGCGATGCGCGGAAACGCCCACGCCCATGCCGCCCTGCACGACGGGCAGCAGCTCGCGCCCGCGCAGGCGCCAGCGGGGAAGTTCCTTGTCCATGCCGCAAGCGTAGGCGGGCCGCGATCGTGTTCGTTTGCGCTGCATCAAAGGCGCGTCGCGAAAGGTGCCTACGCTGGGTACCTATGGACAAGAAATCTCCGGAAACGAGGAAAAACATCATGCAAGGCAACGCGCAGGCTGTGGCTGGGATTGGGAATCGTCTTCATGCTCTCGTTCGCGGCGCTGGGCTGGCTGGGACGCGAGATCTACCTCGCGGCCCCGCCCATCCCCACCGCCGTCGACGACGCCCGACGGCGCCACGCTCTTCACGGCGAACGATGTCCGCGAGGGCCAGCGCGCCTGGCTCTCGGCGGGCGGCCAGCAGCTCGGTACCGTATGGGGCCACGGCAGCTACGTGGCGCCCGACTGGTCGGCCGACTGGCTGCATCGCGAGGCGAGCGAGTATCGCGAGATCCGCTCCCACGCGATCTACGGCGCGGCGTACGCGCAGCTGGCACTCTTCCAGCGCGGCGCCGTCGACGCGCTGGTGAAGGAGGAGCTGCGCCGCAACACCTACGATCCGGCGACCGGCGTGGTCACCGTGACGCCCGAGCGCGCCGCGGGCCATCCGCGCGTCGCCCGCCACTACGAGGGCCTGTTCGGCGACGCGCCCGAGCTCGGCAAGCTGCGCGAGCGCTACGCCATGGGCGACAACCTGCTGCCGCGCGAGGGCGACCGCAAGGCGCTCGCGGCGTTCTTGTTCTGGTCGGCCTGGGCGGCGTCCACCGACCGCCCGGGCGACGCGGCCTCTCCTACACGAGCAACTGGCCGCACGAGCCGCTGATCGCGAACCGACTCGACCGGCGCGGCGTCGATGTGGACCATCGCGGAGCATCCTCGTGCTGCTCGCGGGATCGCGGCCATGTCTGGTACGCACGCGCCCAGCCACGAGGAGCGCGACCCGAAGGTTGCCCGGGCGCGACCCGCTCGTCGACGCCGTCGCCACGCCGTCGAAGCAGGCGACGCGCAAGTACTTCTGGGTCGTGTGCGCGCTGTTCGTGCTGCAGCTCGGCCGGCATCGTCACCGCGCACTACGCGTCGAGGGCTCGTCGTTCTACGGCATCCCGCTCGCAAGATCCTGCCCTACATCGGTCACGCGGACCTGGCACACCCAGCTCGGCATCTTCTGGATCGCGACGGCCTGGCTCGCCGCCGGCCTGGCGATCGCGCCGTCGGTCTCGGCACCGAGCCGCAGCGGCCAGAAGCTCCGCGTCAACGTCCTCTTCGGCGCGCTCGTGGTCGTCGTGGTCGGCTCGCTGGTCGGCGAGTTGGCTCGGGTCGCAGCAGCGGCTCGGCCCCGATGTCGTGTGCTGGTTCGGTCACAGCGGCTACGAGTACATCGATCTCGGGCGGTTCTTCCAGCTCGCTGCTGATGGTCGGGCTCGTGTCTGGCTCGTGCTGGTAGCGCGCGCGCTGTGGCCGGCGCTGCACGGCGCGATGCCCAGCGCCCGCTGCTGGCGATGATGCTCATGCTCGGACGACCGCGATCGGCGGCTTCTACGTCGCGGCGCTCGGCGCGGGGCCAGCACACGAACCTGGCGATCGCCGAGTACTGGCGGTGGTGGGTCGTCCACCTGTGGGTCGAGGGCTTCTTCGAGGTCTTCGCGACCGTGATCATCGCGTTCCTGTTCGCGCGGCTGGGGCTGGTCCGCGCCGCGAGCGGCCGGCCGCGCCTCGGTGCTCGCGGCCACGTCTTCCTCGGCGGCGGCATGATCGGCACGCTGCACCACCTGTACTTCACCGGCACGCCGACGATCGGCGCTCGCGTTCGGCTCGGTGTTCAGCGGCGCTCGAGGTAGTCCCGCTCATGTTCCTGGGCTACGAGGCTGGGAGAACTGGCGCCGCACGCGGCGCGACCGTGGATGCGGGCGTACCGCTGGCCGATCTACTTCTTCGTCGCGGTCGCGTTCTGGAACCTGGTCGGCGCGGGCCTGTTCGGCTTCGATGATCAACCCGCCGATCGCGCTCTACTACATGCAGGGCCTCAACACCACGCCGGTGCACGGCCACACCGCGCTGTTCGGCGTGTACGGCATGCTCGGCATCGGCCTGATGCTGTTCTGCCTGCGCGGCCTCTACGACGCGCTGGTCTGCACGCCGATCGCCTGCTCCCGCTCGCGTTCTGGTCGCTCAACATCGGCCTCGCGACGATGGTCTTCCTGCGTGCTCCCGGTCGGCATCTACCAGGCCTGGGCGGCGTCACCGCGGCTACTGGTACGCGCGCGCGCCGAGTTCCTGCACACGCCGCGTGATGGACGGGCTGCGCTGGATGCGCGTGCTGGGCGACACCGTGTTCGCGATCGGCGCCGTCATGACTGGCGATCTACGCGGCGAAGCTCCTGCGCCGGCCGACGCGGCCCGCGCCGGTTCCCGGTCGCCGAGCCCCAGGCGCGCGGAGCAGACTGACCATGCGGCTCGCCACCTTCACCGACCACGGGCTGCGCGTGCTGCTCTGCGTGGCGCTCGCTCCCGGCGGGCGCACCACCATCGCGGAGGTCGCGCGCCGGCTCGAGCTCGGGGAGAACCATGTCGTCAAGGTGGCGCACATGCTCGGCCGGCTCGGCTTCCTCGCCAACGCGCGCGGGCACGGCGGTGGGTTGCGGCTCGCCGCGCCGGCCGCTTCCATCAACCTCGCGCGGGTGGTCGCCGCCACGGAGAGCTGGGACCTGGTGGAGTGCTTCGACCCCGCGCGCGAACACCTGCTCGCTGGTGGGACACTGCGGGATCGAGGGCGTGCTGCGCGAGGCGCTGAATGCGTTCCAGGACGCCCTCGGCCGCTACACCCTCGAGGACCTGGCGGCCCAATCCGCGCTCCGCGCCCGGGCTTCATATCGTTCCCCTATATCCAATGAAACACTCGGAGGCATCGTGAAGGACCTCTTCGGCAAATCCGCCCTCATCCTCGTGCTGGCCGCGCTCGCGGCCTGCCACGCGCCGGACCCGGAACCCCGGGCCAAGGCGAGCGTCGACCGCTACGACGTCGGCCGGATGGACCTGAATCCCCCGCCGGCGGTGCTCAGCACCCAGCGCCACACCGGCACGTTCTCCAAGGGCAGCGCGCTCAGCGCTCGACGCCGCGGTGAAGCCGCTCGATCCCCAATCCGGTGAAGGAGATCCAGATCGACACGACGCACAAGATCATCGAGATCGCGCCCGGGCGTGAAATTCAGCGCCTGGACCTTCGGCGACCAGGTGCCCGGGCCCGGTCGTGCGCGCGCGAGTGGGCGACCAGATCAAGTTCTCGATGACCAACCGCTCCGACGAGCCGTGCCGGGCGTGCAGCTTCACCGCCGCGCCGATGATGCACTCCATGGACTTCCACTCGGCGATGGTCTCGCCGCAGGACAAGTACCGCTCCATCGCGCCGGGGCAGACCATCAGCTTCGAGTTCACGCCCAACTACCCGGGCGTGTTCATGTACCACTGCGGCACGCCCATGGTGCTCGAGCACATCGCCTCGGGCATGTACGGCATGATGATCGTGGAGCCGCGCGAGGGCTATCCCACCAAAGTCGACCGCGAGTACGCCGTCATCCAGAGCGAGTTCTACACCAGGCCCGACCCGCAAAGCGAAAGGTCGACGGCCTGCCGCTCTACGTGCTGGACGGCGAGCGGGTGCGCGCCAAGGCGCCCACCTACACCGTGTTCAACGGGCGCTACAACGGCTTGGTCGACAAGCCGCTCGCTGCCAAGCCGGGCGAGCGCGTGCGCATGTTCGTGATGAACGTGGGCCCGTCGAATACTTCGAGCTTCCACGTGGTGGGCACCATCTTCGACCGCGTGTGGATCGACGGCAATCCGGACAACCAGTTCCGCGGCATGCAGACCGTGCTGCTCGGGCTCGTCGACGGCGCGATCGTGGAGTTCATCATCCCCGAGGCAGGCAACTACGTGATGGTCGACCACCACTTCGCCAACGCCTCCCAGGGCGCGATCGGCCTATCGCCGCCGACGCGAGCGGCAAGGGCGACGCGGGAACCGAGCACCACAACATCCCGGCCACCTCGGTGCCCACGGACGCCGCGGCGGTCAAGGGCAAGCTCACCTTCGAGACCGAGTGCCTCGCCTGCCACTCGATCGGCGGCGGCGACAAGATGGGCCCCGACCTCTACGGCGTCACGCAGCCACGCGACAACACGTGGCTCACGCGCTGGCTCAAGAACCCGGACGAGATGCTGCAAGACCGACGCGGACGCCAAGGAGATGCTCGCGAAGTACAAGGTGCCGATGCCGAACCAGAACCTGGCCGACGAGGACATCAAGGAGATCATCGCGTACTTCAAGTGGGCCGACGAAAACATCCACGTCCACGACAAGGCCCAACCCCACGCCGCACCCGACGCGTCGAAACCCGCCTCGGAGACGCTGTCCGCATCGCGGCCCGCTGACGGAGGAAAGAAATGAGCCCGTCGATCCGCTGCCTGCTCGTCGTCCTGGCGCTCGCTCCGGTATCTTCGGCGCTCGCCTGCGGCGCGTGCGTCGAGGACAAGATCGCGGCCACCTACGACCACGCGGTGGTGGCCGACGCAGCGGCACGCCATCGCGTGGTGGTGTTCGCCGCGGTGGACAGGGCCGGGGGACGCCGCGGAGGGCGCGAAGGCCCTCGCGTCGGCGGCCGGGCGCGTGGCGGGCGTGGATCGGGCGAGCGTGCGCACCGCCGCATACCCGCGCGCGCTCTCCTTCGCGCTCGACCCGCGCGCAGCGAGCCCCGAGAAGGCGCTCGCCGCGATCGAGGCGAAGAGCGCGGCGCGCGGGTTGCAGGCTCTCGGTGATCCGCGTGCTGCCCTGAGCCGATGCGCTCGATAGAAGAACCGGCCGCGCGCGCACCGCGCGGCTTCGCGCTCTGGCAGCTCGGCTTCCGCCCGTTCTACTTGCTGGCGAGCGCCTTCGCGGCGCTCTCCGTCGCGCTCTGGGCGCTCGAGTACTCGGGCCGCTTGCCCGCGGGCTACCTCGCCGCGCCCCTACGCCACGGCCACGAGATGATCTTCGGCTTCGCCTTGGCGGTCGTGGCGGGATTTCTCTTCACTGCGGTGCGCAATTGGACGGGAGAGCCGACGCCGACCGGCGCGCACCTCGCGGCGATCGTCGCGCTGTGGGTGGCCGCCCGCGTCGCGATGGTGCTGCCCTGGCCGTGGCTCGCGGCCGTCCTCAACACCGCGTTCCCGCTCGCGGTCGCCGCCAGCATCGCGATCCCGCTCGCGCGCTCGGGCAACCGGCGCAACTTCTTCCTCGTGGCGCTGCTCGCGGGAGCGGCGCTCGCGGTGCTGATGGTGCATCTGTCCGCGATGGGCATCGTGCCCTGGACCGCAGGCGCGGCGAGCGTGCAGGCCAGCCTGGACCTCGTGCTCTTCCTGGTGGTGGTAATCGCGGGGCGCGTGATGCCGATGTTCACCAACAACGCCATCCCGGGGGCGGGGCGGAGCGCAATGCGCTCGTCGAGCGGGCCGCGATCGCGGGCGTGGTGATCCTGCTCGGCTGCGACCTGGCCGCGGCGCCCGCGGCGGTGCTCGTCTCCCATCGCACTGCTCGCGGCGCTCGCGCATGCGTGGCGCCTCGCGTTGTGGCGCCCGTGGCGCACGCTGGGCACGCCGCTCGTGTGGGTGCTGCAGGGCGCGTACACGTGGATTCCGGTGCACCTCGTGCTGCGCGCGGCCGCGCGCGCAGGGCTTGATCGCGCCGCAGTTCGCCATGCACGCCCTCACCATCGGTGCGATCGGCGGCATGACGCATCGGGATGATGACGCGCACCGCGCGCGGCCACACGGCGCGGCCGCTGCGCGGCCGATGGCTGGGAAGTGGCGTGCTATGCGCTGGTGCAAGCGGCCGCCTTCGTGCGCGTCTTCGTCGGCATGGTGTGGACCAGCGGCATATGTCGGCACGATCATCGCCTCGGCGGCGTTCTGGTCCGCGGCCTTCGCCCTCTACGCGATTCGCTACTGGCCCATCCTCACCCGGGCGCGCCTCGACGGAAAGCCGGGCTTGTACTCGGGGGCCGTCCACCAGCCGGTGGGCGATGGCGTAGCGGATGAGGTCGCCCGCGGTGGCCATGTTCATCTTGTGCAGGATGTTGGCCTTGTGGGTGCTCGCCGTCTTCACCGAGAGGGTCAGGCGCAGTGCGATGTCGGAGACGGACTTGCCCTCGGCGAGCATGCGGAAGACCTGGAACTCGCGGTCGGAGAGCGAACCATGCAGCGGGCCCTGGGCATGCGGGCATCGCGCCCAGCGCGAGCTGCTCGGCCACCGCGGCGCTGATGAAAGCGCCGCCGCCGGCCACCTTGCGGATCGCTTCGACCAACTGCCCCGAGGCGCTGTCCTTGGTGAGGTAGCCCGAGGCGCCGGCGCGGATGGCGCGCACCGCGTATTGGTGCTCCTCGTGCATGGACAGGACCAGCATGCGCAGCTTCGGCTTCTCGGCGCGCACCAGCCTGATCAGCTCGATGCCGCTCTTGCCGGGCATGGACATGTCGAGCAGCAGCACGTCGAACTCGAGCTCGCGCACGCGCTTCATCACCTCGTGGCCGTCGCGCGCCTCGCCCGCCACCGCGATGTCGCCGGCAGCCCCGAGCAGCTGCTTCAACCCCTCGCGCACGATGGTGTGGTCGTCGGCGATCACGATGCGGATCACGGCGGGGCCTCCCGGGGGAGCGGCAGGGTGAGCTCGACCAGCCGTGCCGGCGCCCGGCGCGCTCTCGATGCGGACCTCGCCATCCAGCAGGTAGGCGCGCTCGCGCAGGCCCATGAGGCCGTGGGAGCCCTGCGGGCGCGGCCCGGCGGGCTGGAAGCCGCGGCCGTCGTCGCGCACGGTGAGGACCACCGAGTCCGCGCCGCGCTCGAACGTGACCTCCACGCGCGCGGCCGCGGCATGGCGTGCGATATTGGTGAGGGATTCCTGCAGCACGCGGAACACTGCGGTCGACCATGGGTCGGGCAGGTCGAGCTCGCCCGCGCCCAGCACCAGCTCGCACGCCGCGCCGGTGCGCTTGCGGAAGTTCTCCACGAGCCATTCGCACGCGGCGGTGAGGCCGAGGTCGTCCAGCATCAGCGGACGCAGGTCGGCCGAGATGCGGCGCGCGGCGGAGACGGTGGCGTCGAGCAGCTCCTGCATGGCGGCGAGCTTGTCCGCGAGCGGCCCCGGCGGCGGCTCGAGGTGCTCGCGCAGCCACCCCACGTCGATCTTCAGGGCCGTGAGCGCCTGGCCCAGCTCGTCGTGCAGCTCGCGCGCGATGCGCCGCTTCTCCTCCTCGCGCACCGTGCTCGCCGCGAAGGCGAGGCTGCGGATCTCCTCGCGCGAGGCGCGCAGCTCGTCCTCGGCGCGCACGCGCTCGGTGACGTCGCGCAGGATCACCGTGTAGTAGCGCTCGCCGCGCTCCTCGACGTGCGAGATCGAGGCGTCGATGGGGAAACTCCTCGCCGTTGCGGCGCAGGCCCCGGACGATGCGCTGGCCACCCATGCGCCGCGTGCGTCGTGCCCGATTCGCCGAAGCGCCGCACCAATTCGCGGTGGGACGCGCGGAAGCGCTCGGGAATGAAAACGTCGAGGGAGGCGCCCAGCGCCTCCTCGCGCGCCCAGCCGAACACTTCCTCGGCGGCGCGGTTGAAGAGCACCACGCGCTGCGCCGCGTCGACCGTGATGATCGCGTCCATGGCCGACTCGACGATGCCGCCCACGCGGGTGGCCGTCGCTCCCGAGGGTCGTGTCCTGCGGGGGCCGCGGCTTTTCGGGCGATGGCTTGACGGGCGTCAAAGGAGGCGTCTTGCGCTGGCTCATTGTGATGGCATGAACGACGTGAAGCTTCGGTCCAAGCCCGTGATACCGATCCGC
This sequence comes from uncultured beta proteobacterium, assembly GCA_963827425.1. Taxonomy (GTDB): domain Bacteria; phylum Pseudomonadota; class Gammaproteobacteria; order Burkholderiales; family Usitatibacteraceae; genus Usitatibacter. The sequence goes on from CAWHAQ010000005.1 coordinate 668,491, forward strand.
GCCGCGCGCGACGATGCCCTGGTGATCGATTCGGCCCTGCTGCGCAGGCACGGCGGGGCGGGTCCGCGCTACACGTCGTATCCGACGGCCGACCGCTTCATCGAGGCATTCGACAGCGAGGCATACCGCCACTGGCTCGCGCAGCCGCAGCATCGGCGGCTTCATCCGGCCGCTCGGATTATACGTCCACGTCCCGTTCTGCGACACGCTGTGCTTCTACTGCGCGTGCAACAAGATCGCCACCCGCGACCATTCGCGCGCGGTGAAGTACGTGACCTACCTCGAACGCGAGATGCTGCTCGCCGCCGACGCGCTCGGCACCGACCGGCGCATCGTGAAGATGCACTGGGGCGGCGGCACGCCGACCTTCCTCGGCGAGGCCGAGTCGGAGCGCCTCATGGAGGCCCTGCGCAGCGCCTTCGACTTCGCCCCGGACGGCGAGTACGCGATCGAGGTCGACCCGCGCAAGGTGGGCTCCTACCGCATCGCGCACCTGGCCGGCCTCGGCTTCAACCGCATCAGCATCGGAGTGCAGGACTTCGAACCCGAGGTGCAGCGCGCGGTGAACCGCGTGCAGAGCGTTGCCCAGACGCGCACCGTGATCGACGCGGCGCGCACAAGCGGCTTCCGCTCGGTGAACCTGGACCTCATCTTCGGCCTGCCGCGCCAGACCGTGGCGGGGTTCGCCGCGACCCTCGAGAGCGTGGTCGAGTGCGACCCCGACCGCGTCGCGCTCTATTCCTACGCGCACCTGCCCGCCACGCTTCGCGCCGCAGCGCCGGATCCTGGAGTCCGAGCTGCCCGAGGCGCGACGTGAAGCTCGAGCTGATGCGCATGGCGATCCGTCGCCTGGAGGACGCGGGCTACGTGCACATCGGCATGGACCATTTCGCCAAGCCGAGCGACGACCTCGCCATCGCGCAGCGCGCGGGACGCCTGCACGCGCGACTTCCAGGGCTACTCCACGGGCGGGGACTGCGACCTCGTGGGGCTCGGCGTTTCCGCGATCGGCAAGGTCGGGCCGGTCTACGCGCAGAACGCCAAGACGCTCACCGAGTACTACGACGCGCTCGACCACGGGCGCCTCGCCACCCAGCGCGGCATCGAGCTCAACGCCGACGACCTCGTGCGCCGGGCGGTGATCCAGGCGCTGGCATGCCACTTCGAGCTCGCGAGGGAGTCGATCTCGATCGGGCACCTGGTCGACTTCGACCGCTACTTCGCCGCCGAGCTCGCCGAGCTCGCGACCCTCGAGCGCGACGGCCTGGTGGAGCTCGACCCCGAGTGGATTCGCGTGACGCCGCGCGGACGGCTGCTGGTGCGGCGGGTGTGCATGGTGTTCGACCGCTACCTGCGAGAGGCGGCGCGGCGGGCGACGTATTCGCGGGTGATGTAGGCCTTCGCTTTGCTTTGCTCGTGCGAGGACGAGGGCCCTTCCCGACCCGGCGCCTCTCTACTTGCACATGCTCTGACGGTTGCAGGATTTGGCTTTCCCGGTGAATCGGCTCTGCTGCTATGACTGCGGTAAATCGACATTCCCTTTGACGTTTGCAAATGAGAGCTGGGCGGTGGCGGCTAGCGTCGCGTAGTGCCTCTCGAGAAGGGCCACCTCATCCTCGCACGAACCTCAGCGAATCCGTGGCGAGCACCTCCCGGGCTTTTCGTGTGGGCCGCCTGGTGGTCACGGGCCGCTCTGTTGATCGCGGCGAGGGCATGGTTGCATTGTTCGTAGCCCCGCGCAGTCTCCGCAGTCTACGCAGGCTCGGCCAAGGCGAACGGCCTCGGGTGGCTTGCATGATTTGATAATTCGAGTATTATCGAATCATGGACGCCCGCACTGCCGTGCTTTCTCTTGCCGCCCTGGCCCAGGAATCGCGCCTCGCCATCTATCGCCTGCTGGTGGAGGCGGGACCGACGGGGCTCGCGGTGGGGGAGATCGGCGCTGGACTGTCCATCGCGCCCGCCACGCTCTCGTTCCACCTGAAGGAGCTGGCGCACGCGGGGCTCGTCGGCGCGCGCCAGGAAGGCCGCTACATCTACTACTCGGCCAGCTACGCGCGCATGAACGGGCTCATCGGCTACCTCAGCAAGAACTGCTGCGCCCGCGATGGCACGAGCTGCGCTCCGGGCTGCGGCGATTCGAAAACCTCGCCGGCCCGCGGCCGGCCGAAGATCCGCTCCAGGGAGACCCCATGAAACGCTTCCACGTGCACGTCGCGGTACCCGACCTCGCGCAGAGCATCCGCTTCTACTCCACGCTCTTCGGCGCCGAGCCCGCCGTCGTGAAGGACGACTACGCGAAATGGATGCTCGAGGACCCGCGCGTGAACTTCGCGATCTCGCGGCGCGGCGCGGCCTCCGGCATCGACCACCTCGGTTTCCAGGTCGAGAGCGACGCCGAGCTGGGCGAGATCCAGTCGCGGCTGCAGGAGGCCGGCGCGAACGGGCTCGAGGAGAAGAACGCGTCCTGCTGCTACGCGCGTTCCGACAAGTACTGGACCACGGATCCCTCGGGCATCGCCTGGGAATCGTTCCGCAGCCTGGGCACGGTGCCGCTCTATTACGGCGAGGCGAAGGAGGCCGCGTGCGGCACGGGGGAAAGCACCTGTTGCGCGACGCAGCCCGAGGCGGCGGGTGCGTCCTGTTGCCCGGCGAGCTGAATGCCATGGCCCAGGGCAAGTACCGCGTGCTCTTCCTCTGCACGGGCAACTCGGCGCGCTCGGTCATGGCCGAGTCGATGCTGAACCGTCTCGGCGGCGGGCGCTTCGAAGCATTCTCCGCGGGGAGCCATCCGAACGCAACGGTGAATCCGCTGAGCGTGGCCACCCTTCGATCGCTCGACATGCCGACCGCGGGGCTGCGCAGCAAGAGCTGGGACGAGTTCGCACGCGCCGGCACGCCGCCCTTCGACTTCGTGATCACCGTGTGCGACAACGCCGCCCGCGAGCCATGTCCCGTTTGGCCCGGTGTTCCGGCGACGGCGCACTGGGGCGTGGAGGATCCGGCGGCGGTGGAGGGGTCGCAGGAGAAGCGCAGCGCCGCATTCCGCGCGGCTGCGCTCACGCTGCACCGCCGCATCGAGCTCTTGCTCGCCCTCCCGGTGGAGAAGCTCGACCGGCTGTCGCTGCAATCGAAAGTGCGCGAGATCGGCACGCGGTGAGCGCGTCCTGGGCACGCCGCCTCGCGGCGGAAGCGCTCGGCACCGCGCTCCTGCTGGCCGCGGTCGTGGGCTCCGGGATCATGGGCGAGCGCCTTGCCGCGGGCAACATGGCCGTGGCGCTCCTTGCCAACACCGCCGCGACGGCTTGCGCGCTCGCGGTGCTGATCGCGGCGCTGGCGCCGGTTTCCGGCGCCCATTTCAACCCGGTCGTCACCCTGGCACTCGCCGCGCGCGGCGCCTTTCCGCGCGCGCTGGTGATGCCTTACGTCGCGGTGCAGCTCGCGTCCGCCATCGCCGGCGTGGCGCTGGCGCACGTCATGTTCGGCGAGGCGATTCTTGCCTTCTCCACCAAGCCGCGGGCCGGGATCCATCAGGCGGTGAGCGAATTCGTCGCGACGTTCGGACTGCTGCTGGTCGTGTGGGCGTGCGCGAAGCGTCCGACCGCGGCGGCGCCGGCCCTCGTCGCCGCATGGATCGCGGCGGCCTACTGGTTCACCGCCTCCACGTCGTTCGCGAATCCCGCGGTGACGATCGCTCGCAGCCTCACCGATACCTTCGCGGGCATCCGCCCGGTGGACGCGCCGCTCTTCATCGCCGCGCAGGTGCTCGGCGCCGCCGCGGCGACCCTCGTCGCGGGCTGGCTCTTCGACGCACCCGAGCCCCGGCCCTGACCATCCCCGGACGGGAAGGTGCACACTGCGGGCTCGACCCATGGAGCTTTCTTGATCGATCCCGTATGCGGCATGGAGGTGGCGGCCGATTCGCCGCGCCGGTTCGCGTTCGATGGGACGACGTACTATTTCTGCAGCGATCATTGCCTGCGGAAGTTTTCCGCGAACCCGCGGCAGTACGTCGATCGGCAGCCCGTCGTGGCGCTGTCAGCTTCGGCGGGCGCGACGTACACGTGTCCGATGCATCCGGAAATCCGCCGGCAGGGCCCCGGCGCGTGCCCGAAGTGCGGCATGGCGCTCGAGCCCGAGATGCCGGCGGCCGATGCGGGCGAGAATCCCGAGCTCGTCGATTTCCGGCGCCGGTTCTGGTGGACCCTGCCGCTCACCATCGCGACCTTCGTGATCGCGATGGGAGGCGAGCGCCTGCTGCCCGGCGTTGGCGCGGCAGCGCGCAACTGGGCGCAGCTCGTACTCGCGAGCCCCGTGGTGCTGTGGGCCGCGGCGCCGTTCTTCGCGCGCGGCGTGGCCTCGATCCGCATGCGCAGTCCCAACATGTGGACGCTGATCGCGCTCGGCGTGGCGGCGGCGTATCTCTACAGCGTCGCGGCCACCGTGGCCCCGGGCGCGATCCCCGCGGGATTTCGCATGCACGGCGGCGCGGCGGTTTACTTCGAGGCGGCGGCGGTGATCGTGTCGCTCACGCTCATGGGCCAGCTCCTGGAGCTGAGGGCGCGCGAGCGCACCTCCGCCGCGATTCGCGCGCTGCTGGGGCTCGCGCCCGCCACCGCGCGGCGCATCGCGAGCGACGGAAGCGAGGAGGACATCGCGCTCGCGGACGTCCACGTGGGCGATCGCCTGCGGGTTCGCCCGGGGGAAAAGGTACCCGTCGACGGCACCGTGCTCGAAGGCCGCTCGAGCGTGGACGAGTCGATGATCACCGGCGAGCCGATGCCGGTGGAGAAGGCGCCCGGCGACACGTTGGTGGGCGCGACGCAGAACGGCAACGGCAGCCTGGTGATGAGCGCCGAGCACGTGGGCGCCGAGACCGTGCTCGCGCGCATCGTGCAGATGGTGGCCGCGGCGCAGCGCTCGCGCGCGCCCATGCAGCGCGTGGCCGACGTGGTGTCGTACTGGTTCGTGCTGGGCGTGGTGGCGGTGGCCGCCGCCACGTTCCTCGCGTGGGCCGCGTTCGGCCCGGAGCCGCGCTGGCTCCTCGGGCTGGTGAATGCCGTGGCGGTGCTCATCATCGCGTGCCCGTGCGCGCTCGGCCTCGCGACGCCGATGTCGATCATGGTGGCGATGGGGCGCGCGGCGTCGAGCGGCGTGCTGTTCCACGATGCCGAGGCGATCGAGTCCCTGCGGCGCGTGGACACGCTGGTGGTGGACAAGACCGGGACGCTCACGGAGGGGAGGCCGGCATTTCATTCGGTGGTGGCATGGGATCCCGCTCTGCGCCGGGATGACGTGGCGCGGCAGGATGACGTGGCGCCGCGCGATGACAGTGTCCGCGATGAAGACGAGCTCCTGCGCATCGCCGCGAGCCTCGACGCCGCGAGCGAGCATCCGCTTGCCGATGCGATCGTGGCCGAAGCGCGGCGGCGCGGCCTCGCGCTCGCCGGGGCCGCGGACTTCGAGGCGGCCACGGGCCTCGGCGTGCGCGGCACGATCGAGGGCCGTGCGGTGGCCATCGGCAACACCCTGCTGATGATGGAAGGCGGTGTCGACGCCTCCGCGCTCGCGGAGCCCGCCGAGCGCTTGCGGCGCGACGGGGCGACGGTCGTGTTCGTCGCGATCGACGCTTGCCTCGCGGGCCTCGTCGCGGTGGCCGATCCGATCCGCGCCTCGGCGCCCGGGGCGATCCGCAGGTTGAAGGAGGCCGGCATCCATGTGGTGATGGCCACGGGCGACGGGCTCACGACCGCGCGCGCGGTCGCGGCGAAGCTCGGCATCGACGAGGTGCGCGGCGAGATGCGCCCGGAGGACAAGCGCGCATGGGTCGCGAAGCTGCAGGCCGCGGGCCATCGCGTGGCCATGGCGGGCGACGGCATCAACGACGCGCCGGCGCTCGCCCAGGCCGACGTGGGCATCGCGATGGGCACCGGCACCGACGTCGCGATGGCCGCCGGCAAGGTCACGCTGGTGAAGGGCGACCTCGCCGGCATCCTGCGCGCGCGGGAGCTCTCGGAGGCGACGGTCGCGAACATGAAGCAGAACCTCGCATTCGCCTTCGCCTACAACGCGCTGGGGGTGCCCATCGCGGCCGGCGTGCTCTATCCCGCCTTCGGCGTGCTGCTCTCGCCCATGTTCGCCGCCGCGGCCATGAGCTTCAGCTCCGTGTCGGTGGTCACCAACGCGCTGCGCCTGCGCCGGGCGTAGCCGTGGGCCTAGAATAGGCGCATGGCGATTCAAGACCTCCAGCGCCGCCATTCCCTCGCGGTGCGCGTGATGCACTGGATCAACGCGCTCGCGTTCGTCCTGCTGCTGATGAGCGGGCTGCAGATCTTCAACGCCCATCCCGCGCTCTACTGGGGCGAGTCTTCGTACTCGGGGCGCGCGCCGCTGCTCGCAGATCGCGGGGTTCCCGGGCTGGATCACGATTCCCGGCGAGCAGTGGCTCTCGATGGGGCGCCGCTGGCACCTCTTCTTCGCGTGGGTGCTGGTGCTGAACGGCCTCGCATACCTCGCGTACACCCTCGCGAGCCGCCACCTCGCGCGCGACCTCGTGCCGACGCGGCCGGACTGGCGCGGCATCGGGCGTTCCATCGCCGATCATCTCCGCTTGCGCCATCCCGCGGGTGCGGCCGCGGCGCGCTACAACGTGCTGCAGAAGCTCGCCTACCTCGCGGTCATCTTCGTGCTGCTGCCGCTCATGGCGATCACGGGCTGGGCGATGTCGCCGGGACTGGACAGCGTCGTTCCCCACTGGGTCGAGCTGCTCGGCGGCCGGCAATCGGCGCGCACCATCCATTTCATCTGCGCCTGGACGCTGGTCGCATTCGTCGCCGTGCACGTGTTCGAGGTGGTCGCGACCGGCTTCTGGAACAACCTGCGCTCGATGATCACCGGGCGCTACCGGATTCCCGCGGGGCCCGCCGATGAGCGCTGAGCGCCGCCGCTTCCTCGTCCGCACGCTGGCCGCCGGGAGCGCGCTGGTGCTGACCGGCTGCGAGCGCCTCTCGCGCAGCCGCTGGTTCCCGGACCTTCTCGCGCAGGCCGAGCGCCTGACGCACGCCGCGCAGCGCCTCGTGGTGCGCCGCGCCGCACTGGCGCAGGAATTCACCGAGGCCGACATCTCGCCGCGCTTCCGCAGCAACGGCACGGCCGAGCCGCGGAGCCGCGCGTACCAGGCGCTCGCCGACGGCGGCTTCGCCGACTACCGCCTCGAGGTGCGCGGGCTGGTGGACAAGCCCTTGTCGCTCACGCTCGCCGAGGTGCGCGCGCTGCCCAGCCGCACCCAGATCACGCGCCACGATTGCGTGGAAGGATGGAGCGCGATCGGCAAGTGGAAGGGCGCGCGGCTCGCCGCGCTGCTCGAGCTCGCACGCCCGCGTCCCGAGGCGCGCTACGTGGTGCTGCGTTGCGCCGATCCCATGGACGCCCGCGGCACGCTCTACTACGAGAGCATCGACCTCGACGACGCGTATCACGAGCAGACGCTGCTCGCCTACGAGCTCAACGGTGCAGCGCTCCCGGTCGCCAACGGCGCGCCGCTGCGCCTGCGGGTCGAGCGCCAGCTCGGCTACAAGATGGCCAAGTACGTGATGGCGCTGGAGCTGGTGGCGAGCTTCGAGGCGATCGGCGGCGGCAAGGGCGGCTTCTGGGAAGACCAGGGCTACGAATGGTACGCGGGCATCTAGGCGGCGTTCCCGCGGCGCTCGCGGCCGCACTGCTCTTCGGCGGGGGCACTCCATTCGCGAAGCTGCTGCTGGGCCCCGTGAGCCCGTGGATGCTGGCGGGCATCCTCTACCTCGGCTCGGGGCTGGGGCTCGCGGCGCTGCGGCTCGGCGCGCGCCATCGCGGGACGGGCCTCGCGTGGAACGAGCTGCCATGGCTCGCAGGCGCCATCGCGCTGGGCGGCGTGGCGGCACCCGCTGCTGCTCCTGTGGGGACTCGCGCGCATGCCCGCGGCGTCGGCCTCGTTGCTGCTCAACGCGGAGGGCGTGCTCACCGCGCTCGTCGCATGGTTTGCGTTCCACGAGAACTTCGACCGCCGCATCGCATTCGGCATGCTGCTCATCGCGGCGGGCGCGGCGCTGCTCGCGTGGCCCGGGGCAGGCGCATTTCGACGCCGCGCTGCCGGCGCTCGCCGTGCTGGGCGCCTGCGCCGCGTGGGCGCTCGACAACAACCTCACGCGCAAGGTGGCGCTCGCCGATGCCACGCAGGTGGCGATGCTGAAGGGCCTCGCGGCGGGCGTGGTCAACGTCGCGCTCGCGGCCGCGGCGGGCGACCCATGGCCGGCTCCCGGCGCGCTCGCATCGGGAGCGGTGCTCGGCTTCCTGAGCTATGGCCTCAGCCTCGCGCTCTTCGTGCGCGCGCTGCGCGACCTCGGCACCGCGCGCACCGCGGCGTATTTCTCCACGGCCCCGTTCGCCGGCGCTATCATTTCCGTGTTCCTGCTGCACGAGTCGCCGAGCTGGGGCCTGGCCGCCGCGGCCCTGCTCATGGGAGCAGGTGTATGGATCCATCTCACCGAGCGCCACCGCCATTCGCACCACCACGAGCCGATCGACCATGACCATGAGCACGAGCACGATCGGCACCACCAGCACGCGCACGACGGGCCCGTCGCGGCCGGCGCGCACGGCCATCCGCATCATCACGACGCGATGACCCACTCGCACGAGCACTACCCCGACGCGCACCATCGCCACCGCCATCCCTAGCCCGCGCATGCCTGCCGATTCCCGCGACCCCGCCTCCCACGGCCAGATCACGCTGTCCATGCGCACGGACATTCGCAGGGTCACGGCCATGATCACGCTGTCCATGCCCCCGGACATTCGCATGATCACGCCCAAGGGCATGGACACGCCCACGTGCATGCCGCCGACATGGGGCGCGCGTTCGCGATCGGCATAGCGCTGAACCTCGGGTTCGTGGTGGCGGAAGTCGCCTTCGGCGTGTGGGCGGATTCGCTCGCGCTGCTCGCCGATGCGGGCCACAACTTCAGCGACGTCCTCGGGCTCGTCTTCGCTTGGGGCGCGGCGGCGCTCGCGGCCCGCCGTCCGTCGCTGCGCTTCACCTACGGGCTGCGCGGCTCGACCATCCTCGCCGCGCTCGGCAACGCGATGCTGCTGCTGCTCGCCACCGGGGGCATCGCCTGGGAGGCGATCCGCCGCCTGCAGCAGCCCGCTCCGGTGGAAGGCGCGGCGGTGATATGGGTCGCGGCGGTGGGTGTGGCCGTGAACCTCGGCACGGCGCTCATGTTCATGCGCGGGCGCCGGAGCGACCTGAACGTGCGCGCGGCTTTCGTCCACATGGCCGCCGATGCCGTGGTCTCCGTGGGCGTGATCGTGGCGGGTGTGGCGATCCTCTACACGGGCTGGCTCTGGATCGACCCTGCGGTGAGCCTCGCCATCGCGCTCGTGATCCTGGTCGGCACCTGGGGGCTCCTGCGCGAGTCGGTGCAGCTGGCGCTGCACGCGGTCCCCAATCGCGTCGATCCTGCCGCCGTCCGCAGCCACCTCCGTGCGTTGCCCGGGGTGGCGGAAATCCACGACCTGCACATCTGGGGCATGAGCACCACCGAGACCGCCCTCACGGTGCATCTCGTGATGCCCACGGGCCACCCGGGCGACGACTTCCTCGCCACTGTCTGCCAGGAGGTTCACGAGCGCTTCGGCATCGGGCATGCGACGCTGCAGATCGAGACCGCCACCGGCCGCGTGCCGTGCGCGCTCGCGCCCGAGCACGTGGTGTGACCGACCCGCGGTGCGGCGATGCATAGCTGGGAGGCGGTGCTCGATTTCTGGTTCGGCCCTGCCGATGCGCGCGGCCCGGCGCGGCCCGCATGGTTCCGCAAGGACCCGAAATTCGACGCCGAGATACGTGCGCGCTTCGAAGGAACGCATCGCGCCGCGGCGGCGGGTGAGCTGGAGGCGTGGCGCATGTCGCCCGAGCCGATGGTGGCGCTCGTGGTGGTGCTGGACCAGTTCTCGCGCAACCTGCATCGCGACGATGCGCGCGCCTTCGCACAGGACGCGCACGCGCTCGGCTGCACGCGCGAAGCGCTCGCGCGGCGCGACGACCTCGCGCTGCTCGCGGTGCAGCGCCAGTTCCTCTATCTGCCGCTGGAGCACAGCGAGGACCTCGCCGACCAGGACCGGTGCTGCGAGCTGATGGCGGCCCTCGAAGCGTTCCCCGAGACGCGCGGACTCACCGAATGGGCCGAGAAGCACCGCACGATCATCCGGCGCTTCGGCCGCTTTCCGCACCGCAATGCCGCGCTGGGGAGGACCTCGACGCCGGCCGAGCGGGAGTTCCTCGCCCAGCCGGGGTCGAGCTTCTAGCCGTTACGGCATCAGGAATTGCGCCATCGGCCCGGGAGTTCCGATCGAATCGAGCGGGCTCACCAGGATCTCGAAGTACGGGCCGCCGAGGGGATCGCTGCTGACCGCCGGGAAGACCGCGCTGGTGTCGGAGGTCGTGCCGATCGCATCGCATTGCGCGGCGAAGAAGCCGGTGCGCAGCTCGTGGCGATAGCAGGCCTGGATGAAGTACGACAGCGGAGCGACGCCGCCCTGCGCCGGTGCTTGCCAGCTCGCCGTGATCTGGCTGCCGTCGGAGGAAGCGGTAAGGCCGGTGACGACCTCGGGGGCATCCGCGACCGTGATGGTCAGCACGTACGTCGCCGAAGTAACTCCATCGCTCGCGCTGAGAACGACCGTGCCGGTGCCGATTTCCGCGCGCGTCGGCGTCCACGCAGCCAGCTGCAGGCTGGTCGTGAACAACGGTCCGGTTTTTCCGGCCGGAATGTCGGTGATGTTGGCGACAGTCAGCTCCGGGAACGTCGAAGAGACCAGCGTGATCGTGGGCTGCGCGATGCCGCTCGTCGCCGACACGGAGAGCGGAGCCACCGGGATTTCCGTGCCCACGGAGATGCTGTTGGCGAACGGGAAGTCCAGCGCGGGCTTGCCGCCGCCACCTCCGCCACCGCCCCCGGCGCCGCCACCGCCGCCGCCAGGCACGCCCTTGGCAGCGAACACACCCATCGAGCAACTCAGAAGCCCCACGATCAGGGCCGTTTGAAGTTTCGCCATCAATTTCACTTGGACGCTCCTATAAGGATGAAGCACGGGTTGGAAAAAAAACGAAAGCCGGATGCCACGGGAGAGCCTCATTTCGAGGTGACGGTCACCGTGGCGGAATTGTTCGCGGTGTTCGAGTCGGTCTGCGGGAGCGCGGTATGGACCGAGGCCGTGTTCACGATCTGCTGGGCAACGGGGGATGCGGCGACGGTGATCGTGACTGCTCTCTGGCCCAACGCGCCGCCGTTCTCCATGTCGCCGAGCTGGCACATCACGGTCTGCCCCACAGCGCTGCACACATTCGCGTTCACGAGCTGCCCGGTGAGCGGCGAGATGAGCGTCACGAAGGAGTCGACGTACGTGAGCGACTCGGGGAGCGTGTCCACGAAGGCGATGCCGCCGAACGTCCCCCAGGGCCCCGAGTTCTTGATCTCATAGGTGTAGGTGAATGTGGAGCCGGCGGGTGGCGAGCCGTTGCTCGCCGCGCCCTTGAGCTGGATGTCGGTCGGGGCCGGGGCGACGACGTTGCGGTTGGTCGCGACAATCACGTCCGGTATTTGTCCGAAGGTGTCGATGAGGCCCGCGTACACGGTGTAGTCGGGGGGGCCACCCGCGGTGGGACGGAGCGTGACGGTTCCATTAGCGCTTTGGCCGGGGGCGAGCGTCACGCCCGTGAGCGGCACGCACCAGACGCCGAAAATCGCATCCACGGGAATCTCGCCGTCGCCGGTCTGGATCGCGCATCCCGGACCGACGGCGATGATCGTCGGGCCCGGGGGCGTGCAGTTGGCGACACCGCACCAGTCGCCGAAGTGGCTGCCGAGCGCAACACCGGTGAGCGTGGCCGTGGAGGTGTTGGTCACGGACCATACGTAGGTGTTGTTGACGCCCGCGGTGTCGGAGGGATTGACCGAAGCGAGCTGCAACGTGAGCGCGCCGTCGCGCGAGGTGGTCGTCTGCAGGACGGTGGGCGCCACCTGGGCGCTCGCCGGCATCGCGATGCAGGTCGCCAGCGACGCGACAGCGGCAGCCAGGGTGCGCGACAGCTTCGTGCTCATCGGGAATGTCGTCATGACAATTTCCTTTCGCGTGGAGGGAGGCGGGCGCCGGGCATTCGGTGCTGGCGCAAGTCCACAGGCGCGCCACGTTAGGCGGTGGCTCGGCGTCGTGTCAAGAAATTTGGGAAAGATTTCCCAAATATATTTCTTGGTGCGGTGCGGAATAAGTCCGCAGCCGGGGGCGATTGATTCGCATAGCGACAAAGGAGTCCGGATCCACCGCAAGGGATCGGATAGAAAGATCGGAAGGTTCAGCGCGCTGGAGCGCAGGACGCTGAGGACGCGCACGACGCGCGTGTGCGCTCGCAAGCGCGGAGGAAGCGCTCGAGCGCGGCCGCGATCTAACGCTGCGGCCGGCCGGGCGCCGGTTCCTCTACATGCCTGGAGGCCGGGGATTGGCCTCCAGTTACTCGTTACTTCTTCTTCTGGGTCGCCTGCTTCGGCTTGTGGCGCGGACGCGTCTTGCCGTAGCTGCCCTTGAATACCTTGCCCTTGAAGCTGCGCTTGTCGCCCTTGCCCATGGACCGCTCTCTCGCGAAGAAAGGACGATTATATCGACGCCCCCGGTTTCCTACTCCGCGTCGGGCTGAACGGCCGGGCGCGCGCGGTCGAAGGCGGGTGAGCCGGAGGCAGTGCGCGTTGATGGCGCGGATACGGGGGTAGGGCGCCAGGTCCATGTTCACGCGCTGCGAGTTGGCGACCTGGGGGATGAGGCAGACATCGGCCAGCGTGGGGGCGGCGCCGAAGCAGAAGCGCTCCGCGCCGCGCTGTTCGAGCTGGGTCTCGAGCGCGCGGAAGCCCAGCTCGATCCAGTGGCGGTACCAGTCGTCGCGGCGCGCCTGGTCGAGGGCGAGCGTGTGCTCCAGGTATTGCATCACGCGCGTGTTGTCGAGCGGATGGATGTCGCACGCGATCGACTGCGCGGCGGCGCGAACCCAGGCGCGGTCCTCCGCTTCCGCGGGCAGCAGCGGCGGGGCGGGATGGCGCTCGTCGAGGTACTCGATGATGGCGAGCGACTGGGTGAGGCGCTGGTCGCCCACCACGAGCGTCGGCACCAGTGCCTGCGGATTCAGCGCGCGGTAGGCCTCGCCCGATTGCTCGCCGCGCTTCAGGTGCACGTGACGGCGCTCGACCGAGAGCCCCTTGAGGTTCAGCGCGATGCGCACGCGGTAGGACGCCGACGAGCGGAAGTAGTCGTAGAGAATCATGGCTCGCGCATCATATCCTTCCTTATACTGACGTCGATGAGTTCCATCGCCCCGCGCGGCGCGCTCGCCGTCGATCGCGCGACCATCGCCGCACGCCTCGCCGCCATCCCCTCGCTCGCGGATCTGCTCACCGCCGACGACTTCGAGCGGCAGGTGTCGCTCGCCAACGACGGGAAGCCGCGCCCCGCCGCGGTGCTGTTGCTGGTGGTGAACCATGCCGCGGGCCACGGCGTCGTCTTCACCCAGCGCACCGCGCACCTCTCGGACCATGCGGGCCAGATCAGCTTCCCGGGCGGGCGCTGCGACGCCGACGACGGCACGCCCGAGCGCACGGCACTGCGCGAAGCCGAGGAGGAGATCGGGCTCTCCCCCGATGAGGTGCAGGTGCTGGGCCGGCTGCCCGACTATCACACCGGCACCGGGTTCCGGGTCACGCCGATCGTGGGATGGGCCGAAGGCCCGCTCGCCTATCGACCGGATCCGCACGAGGTCGAGGAGGTGTTCGAGGTCCCGCTCGCCTTCCTGCTCGATACCCGCAACCACCGCTACGAGACCGCCTTCCAGCGCGGCCGCCCGCGCCGCTACTGGGCGCTGCCCTACGGCGAGCGCTACATCTGGGGCGCCACGGCGGGCATGCTGGTCACCTTCCAGCGTGTCATGGCGGGAGGGCAGGGCGGGGCTTGACAAAGAACGAACGATCGTTCTATTCTCAGCCCATGGCACCCACCGCCGCCGCCCGCCGCACCGCCGAACCCGCCCCGCGCCCCATCCGCGGCGGCAAGGGCGAGATCACGCGCGCGCAGATCCTCGCCGCTGCCGTCGAGCAGGCGAGCGCCCAGGGCTTCGAATCGCTCACCATCGGCTTGCTGGCCGAGCGCACGGGCCTGTCCAAGAGCGGGCTCTTCGCGCACTTCGGCTCCAAGGCCGAGCTGCAGATGGCGGTGCTCGAGGAGGCCGCGCGCCAGTTCACCGACGAGGTGTTCCTGCCCGCGCTCAAGGCGCCGCGCGGCCTGAAGCGCCTGCGCGCGCTCTTCGAGGGCTGGATAGCGTGGCCGGCGCGCGCCAAGCTGCCCGGCGGCTGCCCGATCCACGTCGCGAGCCGCGAGTACCGCCACATCCCGGGCCCGATGCACGACGCGGTGGTGGAACGCGAGAAGCTCCTCGCGCGCGAGCTGCGCCGGGCGGTGATCCTCGCCGTCGAGGCCGGCGAGCTCGCGCCGCGCACTGACGCCGACCAGTTCGCCTTCGAGATGGTGGGGCTGATCCTGGTCGTGTTCCAGGCGGAGATGCTGGCCGGGACGGAGGAAGCCCATCGCCGCGGCCGCCTCGCCTTCGAGCGCATGGTCAAGCAGTACGCCGCCTGACGCACGACCGTGCCATGCGTTTCACGTTCATTACTAAAAGCACGAACGTTCGTTCACTAAAGGAGGCCGCCATGCCGAACCGCCCGATTCCCGAGAACACCGCGCGCATCCTCGCCGTGACGCTCGTGGGCTGGGCGGCGGTTGTGACGTGGGCGGCGGTCGAGGGCGTCTTCGCGCGGCTTGACCCCGCGGTCGCCTTGGCGCTCGCCGGATTCGCCGTCGCCTACGCAATGGGCAGCTATGCGCTCGATGCCGGCGTGCGCGCATTCCTGCACAGCATGCCGCGCGCGCGATGGCAGGCTGCCGCGGCGTGCGCCGACCTGGGCCTCGCATTGGCCGTCGCGGCCGCGCTCGCGCACGGGGATCCGGGGGCGGCCTTCACCCGCCTGCCGCTGGCATTCGTCGCCTACTTCGGAATTCCGCTCGCCGCCGTCGCGCACCTGGCCGCGCTTGCCGCTCCGGCCGCGCCGCGCCTCAGCTCATCGCCTGCCCGGTCACCTGGCGCGAAGCCGGCCGCGCCTTGAGCTCGGCGTAGTAGCGCTCCAGGTTCGCGCGCGCGGCGCGTTCGAGCGGAAGGTTCAGCCAGCGGTGCACGCCGCAGCCGACCACGATGTCCGCGACGGTGAAGCGCTCGCCGGTGAGGTAGCGCCGCTTCGCGAGGTGCGCATCGAGGATCGCGGCGCACTTCTCGCTCTTCACGCGCGAGGCCTCGATCGCCGCGGCGTCGCGCTTGTCGGCCGGGGTGCGCACGAGCTGCCAGAACGCGTCGCGAGTAGCCGGCGTGAAGGTGTTGGACTGCCACTCCATCCAGCGGTCGGCGTCGGCGCGCTCGCGCAGGTCCTCGGGCCAGAGCTCGCCCGCAGGCTCGCGCGCGGCGAGATAGCGCACGATGGGATTGGACTCGTACAGGACGAAACCGTCCTCCTCGATCACCGGCACGTAGCCGTTGGGATTCCGGGCGAGGTATTCGGGCGTGTCGTTGCCGCCGAACTTGCCGCCCACGTCCACGCGCTCGTAGGCGAGGCCCAGCTCGTCGCAGCACCACACGACCTTCTGCACGTTGATGGAGGTGATGCGCCCGAGGATCCTCAGCATCGCGGCTCCTAGAGCTTGTGCGCACCGAGGAGCAGGCGGTCGTAGACGGAGTATTCCTCCTCCACCTCGCCGCCGCCGGGGCGCGGCGTGCGCTTCACGGTGATCCACACTTCGGGCTCCAGCGTCTCGCAGACCTCCGCGGTGTGGCGCAGCTCGTCCTCCGCCACGGCGCGCGCGGCTTCCCAAGACGGGGCGCCCCATGCGCGCACCAGGTGCCAGGCGAGGGCATCGACCTCGGCGGCCGCCTCCTCGTCGCTCGCCTGGACCACCTCGGCGATGGTGCAGCGGGCGTTGGAGCCGACGGCGACGAACGAGGCCTCGCAGTGGCACGCCGGATCGCAGCGCCGCTCGTGGGCGAAATCGCACACCGCGTAGCCGCCGGTGACCACCGCGACGCCGTCGTGCGCGGCGCCGCAGGAGCGGTAGACCTGGTCGTCGGAGTCGTCGAGGCGCACCGCGCGCAGCAGCTTCGGCATCGGTTGGTGGAATTCAGGTTGCAACCGTTATCATACTGGACGTACGGGGGCTCCCAGAGCGGGGCGCCGTCCCGGCCGCCCCATCCGGCGCGGCCGCACTACCGGTATCCACATGCCCGCCAAGAAAATCGCCATCGTCACCGGCGGCAACCGCGGCCTCGGCCGCGAGATCGCCCGCCAGCTCATGCGCAACGACGTGTTCGTGGTCATCGGCTGCCGCGACAAGCCCAAGTGCGAGGCCGCGCTGGAGGACCTGAAGCGCGACGGCGCGAACGTCGACGCCCAGCCGCTCGACGTGAACGACACCAAGATGGTCAAGCGCTTCGTCGAGCACGTCGAGAAGACCCACGGCTCGCCCTCCATCCTGGTGAACAACGCCGGCGTCTATCCCGAGGCGACCACCTCGCGCGTGGTGGACACGCCCACCTCGGTATGGCGCGAGACCTTCGAGACCAACCTCTTCGGCGCGGTGCGCATGTGCCGCGAGGTGGTGCCGCTGATGGCGAGGCTGCGCTTCGGCCGCATCGTGAACATGTCGAGCGGCCTGGGCCAGCTGCACCAGATGGGCGAGGGCAGCCCCGCCTATCGCGTCTCCAAGGCCGCGCTGAACGCGCTCACCCGCACCCTCGCCGCCGAGGTCGCCGGCAGCGGCATCCTCGTGAACTCCATGAGCCCGGGCTGGGTCAAGACGGACATGGGAGGCGACGATGCGCCGCGCTCGGTGGAAGAGGGCGCCGACACCGCGGTCTGGCTCTCCCTGCTGCCCTCCAACGGCCCCACCGGCCAGTTCTTCCGGGACCGCAAGCCGATTCCCTGGTGACGCGCCGCAGCGCCCGCTACCTCCTGCTCGCCATCGCGGCGCTCGCCGCCGCGGCCTGCACGCGCCTCGCGTACGACCATGCGACGCCGATGCTCGCCTGGATGGTGGACGGCTACGTCGACCTGAGCCACGACCAGAAGGATTGGCTGCGCGCACGCTTGGACCGCGCGATGGCGTGGCACCGCAGGAACGAGCTGCCCGAATATCGCCGTTTCCTCGCCGACATCGCGCGCCGCTCCGACGGGACGTTCACGGAGACGGAAGTGGAGCAGGCATGGCTCAAGATCCGCGCCGACTACGACCGCGTGGTGGAGCACATCCTGCCCGATACCGCCGATTTCTTCCTCTCGCTGGACGATCGCCAGCTCGACCGCCTCGAGCGCAAGTTCGCGAAGGAGAACGAGAAGCAGCGCAAGGAGATGACCGAGGGCACGGAGGAGAAGCGCCGTGCGCGCGCCGTGAAGCGCACGACCGAGAGCGTGCAGGAGTGGATTGGTGAGCTCGACGACCGGCAGCGCGGCATCGTGGCGGCACGCGAGTCGGCGCTGCCCCCGATCACCGAGGACCGCTTCGCCGATCGGGCCTACCGCCAGCGCGAGACGATCGCGCTCGCCCGCACGCGCGACCGCGCGAAGCTCATCGCGGGCCTGCGTCGCGTGCTGATCGATACCGACTCGTGGCGCCGGCCCGAGTACCTGGCCAAGGTCCGCAAGCGCAACGCCGCGACGTTCCACATGATCGCAGCGCTCTCCACGACGCTCACCGCCCAGCAGCGCGAGCATTTCAAGCGCCGCATCCGGGACTACATGGACGACATCGACAAGCTGGCGGCTTCCTGAGCCCTTCGCCTACACCCGCTGCTTGAGCGCCTCCATGGCCTGCACGAGCCGCGACCGGATGCCCGGCTCGAAGGCCGAATGCCCGGCATCCGCCACGATGGTGTACTCCGCTTCCGGCCACACGCGGTGCAGGTCGTCGGCGGACATCGCGGGACACACGATGTCGTAGCGCCCCTGCACGATGAAGCCCGGGATGTCCTTCAGGCGTCGCGCGTTGTCGAGCAGGAAGTTGTCGGGCAGGAAGATGTCATGGCGGAAGTAGTGCGCCTCGATCCGCGCGAGGCCGAGCGCCACGCGGTCGGAGGCGAAGTCGGCCACCAGCGCGGGATTGGGCAGCAGCGTCGAGCACGAGCCTTCGTACACGCTCCAGCAGCGCGCCGCGGGCATGTGCACCGCGGGATCGGGATTCACCAGGCGCTTGTGGTAGGCCGTGAGCAGGTCGCCGCGCTCGGCCTCGGGGATGAAGGTCGAGAACGTGCGCCACGGCTCGGGAAAGATCGCGCGCAGGCCGTAGAGGAACCAGTCGATCTCGCTCTTCCTGCAGAGGAAGATGCCGCGCAGCACCAGCGCCCGGCAGCGCTCGGGATGGTGCTCGGCGTAGGCGATGGCGAGGGTCGATCCCCACGAGCCGCCGAACACCACCCAGCGGTCGATGCCCAGGTGCCCGCGCAGCCGCTCGAGGTCGGCGACCAGGTGCGGCGTGGTGTTGTCGTCGAGGCAGCCGAGCGGCTGCGAGCGCCCGGCGCCGCGCTGGTCGTACACCACGATGCGGTAGAACGCCGGATCGAAGAACTGGCGGTGGACGGCGCTCGAGCCGGCGCCCGGGCCGCCGTGCAGGAACACCACGGGCACGCCGCGCGGGTTGCCGCTTTCCTCCCAGTACATGCGATGGGGGGCATCGAGCTCGAGCAGGCCGCTCGCGCGCGGCTCGACGGGCGGGAAGAGCGGCGCCAGCTCGGCGCCGGAATGTTTCTCCTGGGGCATGAAATTGACTCGCAAAGGGGTCCGGAAAGATTATCAGATGCCGGTCCTGCACCGCACCATGTGAAGCACGGCTTGTCCATAGTCATGGATCGGGCGAAAGCGGCTACACTATGCCGCATCGCAACATCGGGCTTCGGCCCCGGAGGCGCGCTCAATTGGAGGCGATGCTCTACCAGCTCTACGATTGGCAGCGCGCGGCCCTCGAGCCGTGGCGCGCCTTCGCCCGGGCCGCCAACGAGCTCTACGGCCATCCCGACAGCCCGCTCTCCTATCTTCCCGGCAGCCGCAACGTCGCCGCCGCGTTCGACCTGATGGCGCGCCTCACCCAGCGCTACGAGCGTCCGGAATTCGGAATCACGACCGTGCGCTCCGGCCGGCGCGACTACGTGGTCCACGAGCGCTGCGAGCTGGACCTCCCGTTCTGCCGCCTGGTGCACTTCGTGAAGGAAGGCGCGCCGAGAGCGCCGCGCGTGCTGGTGTTCGCACCGCTCTCGGGCCACTTCGCCACACTCCTGCGCGACACGGTGAGGACGCTCCTCGCCGACCATGACGTGTGGATCACCGACTGGAAGGACGCGAAGGAGGTCCCCATCGCGGTCGGCCCCTTCCACTTCGACGACTACGTGGCCTACGTGCGCGAGTTCATCGATCACGTCGGGCCCGAAACGCACGCCATCTCGGTATGCCAGCCGACGGTGCCGGTGCTGGCCGGCGTGTCGCTCATGGCCGCCGCGGGCGAGAAGATCCCGCGCACGCTCACCATGATGGGCGGGCCCATCGACACGCGCAGGAGCCCCACGGCGGTCAACACGTTCGCCACGCAGCGGCCGCTGTCGTGGTTCGAGGCGAAGGTGATCCAGCGCGTGCCGATGGCCTATCCGGGGTTCATGCGCCGCGTGTATCCGGGCTTCCTGCAGTTCGCCGGCTTCGTCGCGATGAATCCCGACCGGCACATGGAGTCGCACGTGCAGTACTACCATCACCTCTTGGAAGGCGACGGCGAGAGCGCCGATGCGCACCGCCGCTTCTACGACGAGTACAACGCGGTGATGGACCTGCCTGCCGAGTACTACCTCGAGACCGTCGACCGCGTGTTCCAGCGCCACTTGCTGCCCGAAGGCAAGCTCGTGGTGGCGGGCGAGCGCGTGCGTCCCGAGGCCATCAAGGCCAGCGCGCTCTTCACCATCGAGGGCGAGCTGGACGACATCTCCGGCAACGGCCAGACCGAGGCGGCGCAGGGCCTCACGCGCGGCATCCCGGCGCGCGACAAGCAGCACTTCGAGGCCAAGGGCGTGGGCCACTACGGCATCTTCAGCGGCCGCAAATTCCGCGAGCTGATCTATCCGCGCATCAAGGAATTCATCGCCCGGCACGGCGCCCGGCACGGCTGATGTCCTCCCTCTCCCCTGGGAGAGGGTCGGGGAGAGGGTAAGTCATGACCAAGCCCGTCACGCCGCAGGACATGTTCGACATGTGGCAGCGGATGGTGAATCCCGGCGCCTACCCGCTGCAGAGCCTCATGTTCCCGGTGCTGGACGCGAGGGAGCTCGAGAAGAAGGTCGCCGAGCTGGAGGCCGTCGAGCACTGGCTCAAGGCCAACCTCAGCCTGCTGCAGCTCTCGATCAAGTCGCTCGAATACCAGCGCGCGCTGCTCGAGGGCGGCGAGAAAGCTGCGGCGGCCATGAAGCCCGAGGCGGCCGCCGCGCCCGGCGAGGTGCCGAATCCCGCGCTCTGGGCGTGGAACCTGATGGCGCAGGCGGGCAAGGGCGCAGCGCAGGCCGCCCGGTCGCCCAAGCCGCCTGCCGCGAAGCGCAAGAAGCGCAAGGGCGCTGTCTAGCCGCTCGCGCACGGAACGGGCATGCAGTGGACCAGCGAGCGGATGATCGAGAGTGCCCCCGGCATCGTGTTCGCGATCATCGCCGATCCGGACGAGTTCCAGAGAGCGGTCGGCGGCCCACCGGTCGAATACCTCGGGTCCACGCGCGCGGGCGCCGGCACGCGCTTCAGCGCCAGACGCACGCAGGGCGGGCGCGAGATGGCCTTCGAGCAGGAAGTGACCGAGCTCGTCCACGGCGATCGAGTGCGCCTTCTCAACGTCACCCACGGCACGGAATGGGACAGCGTGTTCAGCGTGCGTGCGCGCGGCGCGGGCGGGAGCGTGCTGCACCTGCATATGGAGGCGCGTACACGTCGTTTGCTCATGCGCGTGATGATGCGGCTCATGCACGGCCGCATCCAGCGCGCGCTCGACCGCGACATGGACGCCGTGAAGGCGCACTGCGAGCGGTGAAGGCGCATGCCGCGGTGCTCGCGGTGGCGCTCCTCGTGGACTGCGCGTCGCACTAGCGGGCGCGCCAGCTCACCTCGAGCTCGCCGCCCTTGCGCTCGACGGCGAGACGGAAGTCCCGGAGCGCGATCTCGGCGCGGCCGCTCGCGAGGTCGAGTGCGGTGGGCGGCACCTTCGCGTCGGGCGAGAACCACAGCAGCGAGCCGCGATCTGCGAGGCGCGCACCGAACATCGTCGGATTGGGCATTCCGCTGCCGTTGAGCGTCTGCAGGTCGGGCTGCTCCTGCAGGCTCGGTGGCAGCGCGCCGAACGAGAACTCGGTCGGGTCCGCGATGGCGGCGGACAGATCGAAGCGCAGGATGGCGACGGTGGGCTGGATGGCGACGATGGTGATGCGATAGGGCAGCGCGGGCGCGACACGCTGCGGGGCCTCCGCCGGGTACACCGGCCATGGTTTCAGGAATCCCACGCTCGCGAGATACGCCAGCGCGCGCTCGGCCGTGCCGTAGGGATCCTCGCCCGAGCCGCCGCTCGATCCCCAGTGGGTCTCGATCGTGGGACCCCGCGGGTTCATGAAGTCCCAGGGCCGGGTTCGATCGACGCGGTACCAGTGCGCGCGCCCGCCCTTGCCGAGCCAGGGCATGTCGCGCTTGCCGGTCTGGTCGGACCACACGAACGGCAGCGCGACGTCGTCGGCGCGCAGCGGCGGCGCAGCGGCGAGCGCGGCCACGCATGCGAGTGCTGCGAGAAAGGCCCTCATGGCTTGTCGTCGATGACGCCGCGTTGGTCGCGATAGAGCGCGCGCGATCGTCCGGCGGCGAGGCCGGGCGCAAGGGCCAGGACTTCCACGTAGTGCGGCGAGCCGCGCGGGAAGGCGAGCGTGTGCGTGCCCCCGTCGGCCCTGTCGTGCCAGTAGAAGTTGAACCGGAACGCGAGGGCGCCGTCGCGGCCCATCTCCAGCACGCCGAGGAGCTGCTTCTTCGAGTCCACCGGCAGGGCGGCGTTGAGCTTCGCGTCGACCGCGGCCACCCAGCCGTCGACGGCCTGCGTGCCGGTCGACTGGAACTGCGAACCGAGCACGTCGGTGAGCCACGTGGTCTCGTCCTCGATGTACTTCTCCATCGCGGTGGCGGGCGGGCGATAGCAGGCCGGGCATTGCGCGCCCGCGAGGAACGCCTCGACGCGCTTCTTCTCCGCGGCGGGGAGCGCATCGAAGCGCGCGCGCGCTTGCTTCGCGTGCTGCGCGAGCTCCGCGGGACTCGCCGGATCGAGGTCGTAGAGCGCCGCGCCGTTCTTCGCGCGCAGCTCCGCGAGCCGCCGGTCGAAATACGCCTGGCCGCCGGGGCTAAGCGCAAACTCCAGGAACGCCACCGCCTCGCCGGGCTGGAACGACGATTCCGCCTCGCGCCTGAGCAGCGGCTCGAGCGAAGTCCAGTATTCCTTCATCTGGCGCATCGTCTCGGGCCGTGCGATGGGGATGAGCGCCGCGCGCGCCGGGCCCCACGCGGGATGCTTCGCGTCCCACAGCGCGGGCGGGCGGATGCGGTACATGAAGTAGTCGACCTTCTCCTGGAACTTCGCGTCGCCGGGAAGGCGCGCCTGGGCAGCCGCGATCACGATGCGATCGAGGTGCGCCGTGTCGACCAGCTGCGCGGCGTTGCGCCGCTGCGCCTCGATCTCCTGCTCGCCGGAATGCGCGGGCTGCGCGATCGCCAGAAGCCCCGCCGCGGCGAACGCCAGGGCCGTGCGGCCTGCGAGGGGGGGCGACCTCATGGGGCCGCATTGTATCCGCACTCGCTTGCGCGAGGCGGTGTTTCGGCGCGGCGGGGCGCGCGCAGCCGATCAGGCCGGCAGCTTGAGCTCCGGTCGCGCCTTTTCCAGCACGCGGCGGAATTCCTCGCGGATGCGCGCGAGCGCGTCTTTCGAGTCCGCCTCGAAGCGCAGCACGATCACCGGCGTGGTGTTGGAAGCGCGCATGAGCCCGAAGCCGTCGGGATACTCGACGCGCAGGCCGTCGATGGTGTTGACGCTCGTGGAGCCGGCGAACTTGGCACTCTTCTGCAGCTCCGCGATGAGCTGGTGGTTCTCGCCCTCGCGCGCAAGTGCCACGTTGATCTCGGGCGTGGAGAGCGAATCGGGCAGCGCCTCCAGCGGCCGCGAGGCGTCCTTCTCGCGCGACACCAGCTCCAGCAGCCGCGCGCCCGCGTACAGGCCGTCGTCGAAGCCGTACCAGCGGTCCTTGAAGAACAGGTGGCCGCTCATCTCGCCGGCGAGCGGCGCGCCGGTCTCGCGCAGCTTCGCCTTGATGAGGGAGTGGCCGGTCTTCCACATCAGCGGCTTGCCGCCGTGCTCGCGAATCCAGGGATAGAGGTTCCTCGTGCACTTCACGTCGAAGATGATCTCGGCGCCCGGGTTGCGAGTCAGGACATCGGCAGCGAAGAGCATGAGCTGGCGGTCGGGATAGATGACGTGGCCCGACTTGGTGACCACGCCGAGGCGGTCGCCGTCACCGTCGAAGGCGAGCCCCAGCTCGGCGTCCGAGGTGGCGAGCTTCTCGATCAGGTCGGCGAGGTTCTCGGGCTTGGACGGATCGGGATGGTGGTTGGGGAACGTTCCGTCCACGTCGCAGAAGAGCTCGATCACCTTGCAGCCCAGGCGGCGGAAGAGCTCGGGGGCGATCGCGCCCGGGGATCCGTTGCCGCAATCGACGGCGATGGTGAGGGGGCGCGCGAGCTTCACGTCGCCCGTGATGCGCGCGAGGTAGGGCTCGCGCACGTCGGCGGAGGATTGGGCCCCGGCCTTCGCCGGGGTGGCGAAGTCGCCCGCCTCGACGAGCTTCCTCAGGTCCTGGATCGCCTCGGCCGCCAGCGTCTCGCCCGCGACCATCATCTTCAAGCCGTTGTACTCCGGCGGATTGTGGCTGCCGGTCACCATGACGCCGCTGCCGGTGCCGAAGTGATGGGTCGCGAAGTAGACCATCGGGGTGGCGACCACGCCGATGTCCACCACGTCCATGCCGGCGGCGGCGAGGCCGCGTGCGAGGGCGGCGGAGAGCTTCGGACCCGAGAGGCGG
Organism: uncultured beta proteobacterium; assembly: GCA_963827425.1. Taxonomy (GTDB): domain Bacteria; phylum Pseudomonadota; class Gammaproteobacteria; order Burkholderiales; family Usitatibacteraceae; genus Usitatibacter. The sequence goes on from CAWHAQ010000005.1 coordinate 692,774, forward strand.
CCGTCGCGTCCCACCACGAAGCGTTTGATGCCCTTGCGGCTGCCGAGCGTGCCCAGCCCCCGCCCGATCGCCTCGGCGGCGTCCTCGGTGAGCGTGCGGTCCACGATGCCGCGGATGTCATAGGCCTTGAAGATCTCGGGGGCGAGGGAGGTCATTCGCGATGCTCGAAGAAGTGGAGGAGGCGCCGGGGAAGCCATTCGATGTTGCCCGGGAAGGGTCCGCTCACGAAACCGACGTGACCGCCCCGGGATGGGAACTCTAGCTTGACCGCGGCCGAGACCTCGCGTTCCGTGGGCAGCGCCGAAGCGGGCAGGAACGGGTCGTCGCGCGCGTTGAGCAGCAGGGTCGGCACGCGAATCGCCGCGAGCCACGGCTTGGCGCTCGCGCGCATCCAGTAGTCGACCGCGTCGCGGAAGCCGTGCAGCGGAGCCGTGACGGCGTCGTCGAAGTCGCGCAGGGTGCGCGAGCGGCGCACCGCGCCGGCGTCGTAGATGCCGGGATGGCGCGCGAGGCGCCCGAGCGCGTTCACTCGCAGCGTGGCGAGGAAGTGGCGCGCGTACATGCGCGCGAGGCCGCGCTCGAGCGCCTCGCCCGCCGCGGTGAGGTCCACCGGCGCGCATACCGCGGCGGCGGCGGCGACGATCCCGGATGCTTCTTCGCCGCGCTCGCCCACCCATTTGGCGAGCGCGTTGCCGCCCAGGCTCACGCCCGCGGCATAGAGCGGCGCGCCGCCTGCGCGTCCGGCGAGGCGTCTCAGCACCCAGTCCACCTCGTCCGAGTCACCCGAATGGTAGGCACGCGGGAGCCGGTTGGGCTCGCCGCCGCAGCCACGGAAGTTCATCACCGAGCCGCGCCAGCCGCGCTGCCGCACCGCATCCATGAGGGAGCGCGCGTAGGGCGAGCGTGACGAGCCCTCGAGGCCGTGGAAGAGCTGCACCCAGGGCGTGCCCTCGGGGCCGTCGAGGAAGTCGACGTCGATGAAATCGCCGTCGGGCGTGTCCCAGCGCTCGCGGCGCATTTCGACCGCCGGCGCGGGCGCGGCGACCGAGCCGTAGACGGTTTGCAGGTGCGCGTGGGGAAGCCACCACGCCGGGATGAAGCGCGGCGGCATCTAGCGCGTCCGGATCTCCAGCCCGTGCGCTCCGTCGGGGCGGCGCGGTCCCATGAGGTTCAGGATCGGCTCGAGCGCTGCCTGCGCGGCGGGCAACGCGCGCGCTTCACCGGTGAATGCGAGCGCGCCGGGCGGCGTGAAGGTGCCGTTGCCGCTCACGCGCAGCGCCCCGTCGAGCGTCGTCACCGAGATCTTCATCGGGCCGCCGTCGGCGCGCGCCTCGGCGCGATAGGAGCCGAGCGGCCGCACGCCCGAGAGCGCGATCGCCGCGTCGTGCCATTCGAGCCGCGCGGTGCCGCGCGCCTCGCGCCCGTCCCAGGCGATCGCGGGCGCGTCCAGCGTGATCCGCCCGTCGGGCTGCCAGCTCGCGGCGAGCGGCTCGAACGCGGCGAGCGCGGCGGCGTCGCCGCGCACGTGCAAGTCGCGCACCTCCAGCCCGCCGAATCCGCGATCGATGCGCCCATGGCCCTCGAGGCCCGCGCCGTTGGCGTCGACGACGAACGCGAGCCGGCCGGCCACCAGTCGGGCGGGCTCGAAGCGCCAGCGCAGGCTCTCGAGCTGTGCGCTGGCGGCGATCGCGCGTGCGCTCCCGTTCCACAGCGTGCCGCGCGCGTCGGCGAGCTCGAGCACGCCGGGCATGGCGATCCAGCGCGCCACGATGCTCGCCGGCAGCAACGCGAGCAGGAACACCGCGTAGGCCGCGATGCCGACGATCGCGATCGTGCGCGCGCGCATCGCCTAGGTCCTCGCGAGGGTGATGTCGACGCGCACGCGTCCGGGCGTGCCGAGCGCCTCGACGTGCGCGCTCTCGACGCGCAGCCCGTGGTTGCTCACCGTGGAAGCGAGCCACTCGAGGAGCTGCGTGAAGCCCACATCGGCGCCGGTGAGCCGCAGGTGGCCCGCGTCGGCGAGCACCAGGCGCGCACCCGGCGGGGCCGCGACGGCGCCCGCGGCGAGCGCGGCCAGCGGTGCGGCCGATTGCGCGGCCACCGGCGCCATGGAGCGCAGGCGCTTTGCTTCCTCCGCGTCGCGCCGCAGGAGCGCGAGTGCCGCGCGCAGCTCGGGCACCTCGCGCTCGAGGCGCACGCGGGTGCGCTCGAGCGGCAGCCACACCAGCGCGATCGCGAGCATGACGGCGATCGTTGCGGCGCCGATGCCGAGCACGGTGCGCTCGCGCGGCGAGCGGGCGCGCCAGAAATCCGGGGTCTTCATCGCCGCGCCTGCGCCGCCGGGGCGTGCGCGTCCGTGGGGCGGATCCGCAGCTCGCCGTTGGCGTAGTCGATCGCGCGCACCGGTGCCGCCGCGTCGCGTCCCGCGCGCGTGAGGCGCGCGAGGAAATCGTCGCCGGCGGCGAGGCCGCGCGAGCGGCGCAGCTCGGCGAGGTTGCGCTCCATCTGCAGGCGCGCGTCCACCACCACTTTCGCTTCCGGGAAGGTCGCCCGGAAGATCGACTCGGCCTGCGCGCGCAATTGGTCGCGCTCGCGGGAAAGGCGCAACACCTGCACGCCGTCGAGCGCGAGCTGGGCGATGCCGATCAGCGCCGCCACCACGAACGCGGCGCGCGGGATGCGCAGCGCCTCGAGGCGCGCGCTGCGTACGGCGAAGTCGCGCGTGAGCAGGTCGATGGCGCCCGGCGCGCTCGCGCCCTGCGCGAGCGCCTCCCAGGTCGTGCCCCGCTCCATCGCCACGCCCGCTTCGGCGCTCCAGCGCGCGAGGTCGGGCAGCGCCGCATCGCCCTCCGTGTGCACGCGGATGCGCTCCGGCCGCGCGTTGCGCGCGCTCGCCTCGTCGAGCGCGATGCGCAGCGCGAGCGGCACGACGGTGCCCCCACTGCGGTCGAACGCCACGCCCGCACCCGCGTCGTCGACCAGCAGGCCGCGCGCCTCGCCCAGCACCAGGTTCCAGTCCTGCCCCGGCCCGGCCACCAGCGCGCTCTCGCAATAGGCGCGCGCCGGGCGCAGTCCCGCGCCGCGCATGGCGTCGAGCATGCCGCGCAGCCATTGGCGGTCGATCACGGCGACCAGCGTCTCGCCGCGCGCGTCGGTGCGCCCGGCGACCGCATGGATGTGCGTGGGATCGGCGAGGAGGCGATCTTCGACCGCGTAGGGCAGCAGGTCGCGCAGCGTGGCGGCGCCCACGCGGGGAAGCGCCAGGCGCGCGAAGAGCACGCGTGCCGCGGGGAGTACCAGCTCGACCTCGTCCGCACGCGGCATGTCGGCCGGCGCGCTGGCTTCGGAGCGCAGCAGCGCGCCGCGCCCGTCGAGGAGCACCCACCGCCACGGCCCGCTGCCGGGACGGTCGCTCGCGGGCAGGAAGGCGCGCAGTTTCATGTCAGTAGCGCGGGCGGCGCCACGCGATCGTGGCCCCGGACTGCCCCGGCGCGGTGGCGCGCTGCACCAGCGCGTCGGTGGCGAGCTGCACGTCGTCCTGGGACACGCGCACGTGAACGCCGAAATACGCGCTCTTCACGTCGAGCGCGCCCGGGGATGCCTTGGGATCGAGCGCCATGGCCCAGGTCGCGATGTCGGCGGCGGACATGAACGGCTTCGCCGCGCGGCGCGCCACGAATTGCTCCAGCGCCACCCGCGGCACGTTCGGCAGCACGGCGGCGAGCACGCGCGGATCGGCGGTGTTCGCGTTGATCGTGGTGCGCGCGTTGGAGGGCAGCGCCGTCACGTAGGGCTTGAGCGCGGCGACCGTCTTCGCGTCGAAGCCGCGCACGCGGTAGAGCTCCTCGACCTGCACCATGGGCTGGTTGGCGGCGCGGTACGGGCGCGGCAGCGCGAGGTAGTAGGGATCCTCGGCGCCGCCCGGGCCCGCGAGGTCGCTGTCGGCGTCGATCCAGTCGACGACGGCGTCGGAGAGCCCCGGGTCGAGGCCCAGGGAGGCGAGCAGGCGCTGGAAGATATCGACGTCCTCGGGGCTCTTGTGGTTGGCGACCACGAGGTTGTCGAGGTTGAACTTGCCCTGCTCGTCGGAGATGTCGCCGGAGACGATGGCGCGCTCCACGGGCAACGCCGCGATGGGCTGCGCCCAGCCGTCGGCGAGGGAGTTGACGGTGCCGGGGTCCGCGCTGATCACGCCGCGCGCCCAGTCGAGGCCGGCCTGCGCGTACTGGTCGGCCTGCGCGCGCGAGGCGACCATCATCGCCTGGTCGAGCGTGGCCGACTGCTGCGCGAGCATGAGCGCGGCGGCCGACGCGGCGACGGCCACGATCAGCACGGCGGTGATCGCGGCGACGCCGGATTCGCGCGTGCGCCTCATGGCGTCTTCGGGATGTCGACGAGGCGCACGATGCGCTCGCCGGAGGGCAGCTCGACCGCGAGTTCCACGGCCGCGGGCACGGGAGCGCTGCCGTTCGGCCACACCGTGCGCCATTCGGTGGTGCGCGGATCCATGAAGCGGAAGGAGAGCGACTTCGCGGGTGCCAGCACCGTCACGGCCACCGGCTCCTCGCGCGGGGCCGCGTCCACGCCGGCCCACGTGAGGCGCTCGATGCGCCCGTCGCGATAGCGGTAGGCGACGCGCTGCGGGGCGGCGAGCGCGTTTTCCTGCAGCGGGCTGCCGGAACGCGTGAGCATCAGGCCGTCGCCCTGGGACGGCGTGTCGAGTGACGAGGCCACGGGCGGCAGCGGAGTGCCCGACGAGCTCACCGACGTGCGCGCGAGGACGGCGCCCAGGTCGCGCTCCACGCGGCCCACGAAGAGCGCCACGTCGCGCCACTTGCGCGCGTCCTTCTGCAGCGCCTCGCGGCTGTCGAGCATCGCGGTGAGGCCGCGGTACGCGAAGCCGCTGATGAGCGCGAAGATGGCGAGCGCCACCAGCAGCTCGATGAGGGTGAACCCGGCGACGCGATTACCGGAACGTCGCCGCTCCGGCGCCGGACGGGGCCCAATCACGCTACTGGGAGACATAGCCGGTGAGGCGCGCGAGCACGCGTGCCGGGTCGCGTGCGTCGGTGACCGCGAGGTCCACGCGCCGGATGGTCGGATTGGGCGTCTCGGTGACGGTCTCCTCGACGCCGAGCGCGAGGCCGCCTTCTTCGGTGCTGAACGTGCTGGTCGCGGCATTGGGGAACACGCCGCGCGCGCGCAGCTCGGCGATGCGGTTCTCCGCGGCCCAGGTCGCGAGCAGCCGCTGGCGAGTCTGCACCGCGCCGTCCGTGGCCACGCTCGCCGCGCGCGTGGTGGCCGCGAGCGCCACGGCGAGGATCGCCACCGCGACGAGGATCTCGATGAGCGTGAAGCCGACGATGCGTTCGCCTGAGCGTCGTCGCCCCCCCGGCCAACCGAACGCTGGGGCAGGCTCATCACGGGGCCCAGTCATCCTGCTCACGGCCCCGCCACCGTCACCGCGCCCGCCGCGTCGCCCTCGACCGCCCACGGCAGGCCGCGCACGTCGAGCGCGAGGCGGAACGGGACGCCGAGGCCGTCGGGGAGGAAGACCAGGCGCTCGCCGGGCTTGAGTGGCTGGCCGTCGACGTACAGGCTCGCCACGCGCTCGCCGTCGGTGAAGCGCTCGTCGCGTTGCGGATCGCGCGCCCAGCCGTCGCCCGCGAGCTTCCATTCGCGCAGGCCCGCGTCGTCGAAGGTGACCGCGGTCGGCCGCCCGCCGAACCACGCGGAGTCGCGCGCGCGCTCGAGGGCCAGCGCGAGGCGCCCCGAGGCGCGCCGGCCGACCTCGACATCGCCGGGAAACAGGTTCACCGCCGCGAGCGCCACCACCACGCCGATGATCGCTACGACGACCAGCACCTCCATGAGCGTGAACCCGCCGGGGCGGCTCCCCGCGAGCCGCCGCCCCGGCGCAGGACGGGGCCCGATCGCTCTCATCTCAATCCCAATTCCCGATGTCGGCGGCGTTGCCCTCGCCGCCCGCCGCGCGGTCGGCGCCGAGGCTGAACACGTCCACCTCACCGTGCACGCCGGGGCTCAGGTACTGGTAGTCGCCGCCCCACGGGTCCTTGGGCAGGCGCTCGAGGTAGCCGCCCTGCTTCCAGTTGGGCGGCACGGGCGGCGTGGTGGGCCGCTGCACCAGCGCTCCGAGGCCCTGGTCGCTCGAGGGATAGAACCCGTTGTCGAGGCGGTAGAGCTTGAGGGACTGCACGATCGCGCGGATGTCGGCGCGCGCGGCCACGCGCTTGGCCTCGTCGGGGCGGTCCATGATCTGCGGCACCACAATGGCGGCGAGGATCGCGAGGATCGCGACCACGACGAGCACTTCGATGAGGGTGAACGCCCTTTGCTTGTCGGCGTTGAGCGGCCGCACCCGGTCCGCTCCAACGCCGTTCGTGATGTGCGTCATGGCCATCAATGACATTTACTTCCCGATCAGCGAGTTCAGTTGGAAGATCGGCAGCAGGATCGCGATCACGATCCCGAGCACCAGGCCGCCCATGGCGAGGATCATCGCGGGCTCGAACAGCGCCGCGAACGCCGCGAGGCGCGTGGCGAGGTCGTTGTGCTGCTGGCGCGCGGCGCGCTCGAGCGCCTCGTCGAGCCGGCCGCTCGCTTCGCCGCTCGCGATGAGGTGCACCATGACCGGCGGGAACGCGGTGGTCGCGCCCAGCGCGCGGGCGAGCGGCATGCCTTCGCGCACGCCGCGCGCCGCGGTGGCGAGCGCCTCGCGCATCGGCGTGAGCGTCATCACGCCGTTGCCGGCCTCGAGGGCGGCGAGGATCGGCACGCGGCTGCCGACGAGGATGGAGAGCGTGGCGGCGAGGCGCGCGGCATCGAGGTGGCGCAGCAGCCGTCCCACGACGGGCGACTTCCACAGGAAGCGATGGATGCGCGCGCGCGAGGAGGGCCGGCGCAGCGCCCAGCGCAGCCCCAGCGCGGCGGCGGCGAGGAGTCCCACCCACAGCACCCAGGTCGCGCGCAGGAAATTCGAGAATGCGATCAGCGCGCGCGTGAGGATGGGAAGCTGCTGGTGCGCGTGCTGGAAGACCTGCGTGACCTGCGGCAGGACGTACACCAGCAGCGCGCCCACCACGCAGATCGCCACCGCGAGCACGATCGCCGGATAGATGAGTGCCAGCGACAGGCGCGCGCGCAGCTGCTGGCGCTCCTCGAGGTAGTCGGAAAGCCGGACCAGCACGCGCGGGAGCTGTCCCGACGACTCGCCCGCGGCGACCAGCGTGCGGTGCAGCTCGGGGAAGACGCCGGGGAAGGACGCCAGAGCGCGCGCCACGCTGTTGCCCGCCAGCACCTCGCCGCGCAGCGCCGCGAGCACCTGGCGCACGCGCTCGGTCTCGGCCTGCTCGATCAGCGCGTTGAACGCCTGCTCGACGGTGAGCCCGGCCTCGAGCAGCGAGGCGAGCCCGCGCGTGAGCTGCGTGACTTCCGCGGTGGAAAGCGACACCGGGCGCAGCCGCGCGCCCGCCGCGTCGTTGGCGGCGATGACGTCGACGCGATACGGGGTGAGCCCCTGCTCGCGCAGCGTGGCGCGCGCCTGGCGCGCGCTGTCGGCCTCGAGCACGCCCTTCTGCAGCCGGCCCTCGAGGTTGTACGCCTGGTAGCGGAATCCCGGCATTTGGCTATCGCGTTAGAGCAGTAAGGGACGAGGACACAGAGGTACGGAGGGCACGGAGAAAGACGATTCAGGCAATCGCGGCGGGTAAGTGCTCGAATGCCCAGCTCCGCCAGCTACGTTCATCTCGATTCAGCCTTTCTCTGTGTCCTCTGTACCTCTGTGTCCTCGTCTCTTACCGGCTTGAGTCTTTCAATTGCGCGTCACGCGCAATACTTCGTCGAGCGACGTCGCGCCCTCGCGCACCCAGCGCAGGCCGTCCTCGCGCAGCCGCAGCATGCCGCCGCGCACCGCGTGCTCGCGCAGCTCGCGCTCCGCCACGGTGTCGTGGATGAGCTTGCGCAGCTCGTCGTCCACGCCCATCAGCTCGTAGATGCCGGTGCGCCCCTTGTAGCCGGTGAAGTTGCACGCCCCGCAGCCCACCGCGCGATACAGGCGCTCCGGGGCGTCGGGCTCGAAGAGCACGCGCTCGGCGGCTTCGGGCTCGTAGGGCATGCGGCATTCCGCGCACAGGCGGCGCACGAGGCGCTGGGCGAGCACCCCGTTCAAGGTCGAGGCGAGCAGGTAGGGCTCGATGCCCATGTCGACCAGGCGCGTGACGGCGCCGGGCGCGTCGTTGGTGTGCAGCGTGGCGAGCACGAGGTGGCCGGTGAGCGAGGCCTGCACCGCGATCTGCGCGGTCTCGAGGTCGCGGATCTCGCCGATCATCACCACGTCCGGGTCCTGGCGCAGGATCGCGCGCAGCGCCCGCGCGAACGTCATCTCGATACGCGGATTGACTTGCGTCTGGCCCACGCCGTCCAGCTCGTACTCGATCGGGTCCTCGACGGTGAGGATGTTGCGCGTCTTGCGGTCGAGGCGCGAGAGCGCGGAATAGAGCGTCGTGGTCTTGCCCGAGCCCGTGGGACCGGTCACGAGGAAGATGCCGTGCGGGGCGTGGATGGTCTCGTCGATCGCGTCGCGCGCCGCGGGCGACATGCCGAGCGCGTCCAGCGTGAGGCGCCCGGCCTGCTTGTCGAGGAGCCGCAGCACCACGCGCTCGCCGCTGCCGGTGGGGATGGTGGACACGCGCACGTCGATGGCGCGTCCGGCGATGCGAAGCGCGATGCGGCCGTCCTGCGGCAGGCGCTTCTCGGCGATGTCGAGCGAGGCCATCACCTTGATGCGCGAGACCATCGCCGGGTGCAGCCCGCGCTTGGGCTCGACCACGTTGCGGAGCGCCCCGTCCACGCGGAAGCGCACCAGCGCGCGCGACTCGAAGATCTCCAGGTGCACGTCCGAGGCGCCCTCGCGCACCGCCTGGGTGAGCAGCGCGTTGATGAGCCGGATGATGGGCGCGTCGTTCTCGGCCTCGAGCAGGTCGGCGATCTCGGGGAGCTGCTCGGTGAGCTTGGCGAGGTCCACGGACTCGCCCATGTCCTCGACGATGGTCTCCGCCGCCGAGGGCTCGCGCGTGTAGGCGAGGGCGAGGCAGTGCTCGAATTCGTCCGGCGTGAGCAGCACTTCCTTCAGCGCGCGCCCGGCCATGCGACGCACCTCGGCGAGCGTGGCCTGCTGCGGATACGGCTTCATCCACACCTCGAGCGCCCCGCCCGCGATCACGCGCGCGGCGAGCACGCCCTTCGCCTTGGCGAACGGGTAGGGCAAGAGCCTGACGGTCTGCGGATCGAGGTCCTGGGGATTCACGGTGCGTTCGAGCGGGGCGGTCATGGCGCTATTTTGCCTCCCTATTCGCCGAGGGGCTTTTTCTTCGCTTCGTCCAGGGGCTCCAGCTGCTTGGCCGGCTGCGCGGGCAGGAGGCCCGTCATCGGCAGCGCGGTATCGCCCTGCAGCCTGCGGATGTAATCGTAGCGGTCCTGCGTGATCGAGGCGGCCGCCTTCTCGTCCTTCAGCACCACGGGCCTGAGGAAGACCATCAGGTTGGTGCGCTTGTGGGTGCGCGACTCGTACTTGAAGAGCGCACCTATGAACGGGATGTTGCCCAGCACCGGCACCTTGTCGGTGGTGGACTCGCGGTCGTCCTGGATCAGGCCGCCCAGCACCACGATCTGCCCGTCGTCGACCAGCACCGTCGACTCCAGCGAGCGCTTGTTGGTGATGATGTCGGCCGACTGCACCAGCGCCTTGTCCTGGGTGACGGTCGAGACCTCCTGGAAGATCTTGAGCTTCACCGCGCCCGCCTCGGAGACCTGGGGTGTCACGCGCAGGGTGAGGCCGATGTCCTTCCTCTCGATGGTCTGGAACGGGTTGGTGGCGCTGCCGGCGGTGGGCGTGTAGGTGCCGGTGATGAACGGCACGTTCTGGCCCACGACGATCTTGGCCTCCTCGTTGTCGAGTGTCAGCACGTTCGGCGTCGAGAGGACGTTCGCGTTGGAGTCGCCTTCCAGCGCGCGCGCGAGGAGTTGCAGGTTCGCGATCTGGATGTTGGTGCCGGGGATCGTGATCGAGCCCTTGATGATGCCGAGGTTCAGGCCCTGGCCGAGGGTGGTCGGGTCGATGGCCGCGCCGATGATGTTGGCGCCGGCCGTGGTGCTGAAGTTGGTGCCGCCGAACGCGGTCTGCCCGTTGCCGATGTTGCGCCCGGCGTTCCACTGCACGCCGAACTCCGCGGCCTTGCCGGCGGTGACCTCGACGATCAGCGCCTCGACGTAGACCTGCGCGCGGCGCTGGTCGAGCGCCTCGATCACGGTGCGCAGGCTCCGGTACACGTTCTCGGGTGCGGCGATGATGATGGAGTTGGTGGGCGGATAGGCCTGGATCACCGAGTTGGGCGAGGCGCCTCCGCCTCCGCCTCCGCCGCCGGTGGCGCTGGTCGCGGTCGTCTGGGCCGCCGTGTTGCCCGCCGGCGTGCTGGAGACCGTCGTCGTGTGCGTGGATTCGTTGCCCGCGAGCAGCCCGCGCAGGGTGTCGGCGATGCGCGTGGCCTCGGCATTGCGCAGGAACACGGTGTAGATGTTGCCGTTGCCCGCGCCCGGCGTGTCGAGGCCCAGGGCGAGCGCCTTCAGCCGATGCATGAGTTGCGCGTTGTCGGCGCGCACCACGAGGCTGTTGGTGCGCGGATCGACCGCGATCGCGGCCTTGGCCGAGGTCCCGGGCGCGTTCGCCGGCACGCTCGCCTCGGGCACCACGCGCTGCATCATCTGCGCGATGTCGATCGCCGAGGCGTTCTGCAGGTGCAGGATCTCGACGTCGCCCGTGCTCGGCCGGTCGATCGACTCGATGATGCGCTGGATGCGCCGCACGTTGGACGCGTAGTCGGTGATGACGATGGCGTTGTTGTTGGGATAGGCGCCGATGAAATTGTTGGCGGTGACGAGCGGGCGGAGCACCCCCACCAGCTGCGCCGCGCTCTCGTTCTGCAGGATGAAGACCTGCGTCACGATGCTCTCTCCCGAGGCGCGCTCCGCCGCCGGGCCCGTGGGCACCGCGCTGGTCTTGGCCTCGGCCTCGGGCACGATCTTCACGAACCCGTCGCCTTCTACCGCGGCGAAACCCTGCACGCGCAGCGCCGAGAGCAGGATGCGGTAGAGCATGTCCTTCGACACCGGCTTGTCGGAGACGATGTTCACGGTGCCGGTCACGCGCGGGTCGAGGATGAAGTTCTTGCCCGTGTGCTGGCCCACCGTCTTGATCACCGACTGGATGTCGGCGTTCACGAAGTTGACGGTGATCTTCTCCTCGCCGGCGGCGGGCGCGGGCGCGGCCGTTTCGGCGGCGGCCCCGGGCTGCGGAGCGGGCGGAGGCGAAGGCGAACGTGCAGGTGCGGGCTGCGCCTCGATCCCGCACGCGCCGAAAGCGAGCACAGAGCACGCGGCGAGGCGGGCCATTGAAGTTAGAAACCTTGTCACGATTTGTAGCTTTTTCGTTGATTTGTCAGGGTTTTAGCACGCCCAAGTGTACACCAGCCAAACGCCGCCTGCACCCTGCTGCGGGCCTGCGGGAGGCCCGGCTCACTGGATCTGATAGGACAGCTGCAGCAGCGCGTTCCCGCGCTGCACCTCGGCCTGGATCATCGAGGTGGTCGCGAACTGCTGGTAGAGGCGCGCCAGGTCGCCGGTGGAGGCCACCTCCTGCCCGTTCACCTTCTTGATGACGTCGCCCGCCTGCAGGCCGAGCTTGGCGGCGAGGCTGCCCGCGGGAGTGGCCTCCATGCGCACGCCGCCGCCCGGCGGCATGACGATCTGACCCAGGTATTGGAGCTGGGCCGGATCGCGCAGCGCCTCGTCCAGCTCGTGGCGCGAGAGGGTGAAGCGGTTGGCGCCTTCGCGCGCGACGTTGATGTGGAAGCCGCGCGTCTGGGCGAGCGCCTGCCGTGTCGGCGGCGCGGAATGCGTGGCGGCGAGGTCGATGCGCTCGCGCGTGCCGGCGCGCTCGACGATGACGTGGTCCGGGTCCACCTCCACGAGCTTCACGCCGGGGCGCACGTCGTCGCCGATGAAGACCGAGATGTCGCGCCCGGCGCGCGGGGCGAAGATCGCCGAGGCCGCGACCCCCGGCGTGGGCGCGACCACGCCCTTCAGCACCAGGTCGCCGCCGGATGCGCCCGACGGGGCGGCGGCGCCGAAGAGGCGCGCGATGTCGGTGAGGTCGACCAGGGCCGCGGGCCTGGCGGCCTGCGCGTCCACGCGCGGCGGCGCCACGAACACCCAGGTCCAGTAAGCGAGCTGCCACGCGAGGACCAGCACCAGCGCCACGACGAGCGCGGCGCCGAACCAACCGCTGCGGGTCTCAACGGGTACGCTCGCCATGCCGCGATGTTAGCGCCGATCGGGCCCGCGGCGCGCGTTGTCGATGTCCAGGTACTTCCAGGGCTCGATCGCGAACGGGTGCTTCTTGTAGTTGAGGAGCCAGGGCTGCATCAGCACGTTCTGCGCCTTGTAGGTCTCCACCAGCCACGGCACGTAGACCATCACCAGCTTCACCATGCGCGTGTAGAGCGCGTCGCGCTCCGGCCCCGGCGGCGTGCGCTTGGCCTTCTCGTAGAGCGCGTTGTACTCGGGGAGATCGAACATCGCGTAGTTGGCCTGGCCGATGGAGCCGCCCCAGAAGAGCTGCAGGAAGTTCCCGCCGTCGGGATAGTCGGCGATCCAGCCGTAGCTGAACGACTGCACCTTGCCGAAGCGCGCCTGCTCGCGCAGCTCGGGCAGCTTCGCCACCTTGTTGAAGGTCATGCGGATGCCGATGTCGTCCATCGACTTCTTCCACAGCTCGTTCCTCTGGCGCTCGCGCTGCGTGGACACCGAGGCGTGGTCGATCGAAAGCGGTGAGCCGTCGGGGTTCTCGCGGTAGCCGTCGCCGTCGCGGTCGACGAAGCCGAACATGTCGAGCAGCGCCTTGGCCTTGGCCGGGTCGTACTCGAGCGTGGGGCTCACGAAGGAAGGGTCGAAGCCCGCCACCGACGGCGGCAGCACCGATTGCGCGCGCACCGACTGGTGCTTGTCGAGGATCGCGACCTGCTCGTCGATGCGGAAGGCGTGGGCGATGGCGCGGCGCAACGCCACCCGCTCGGGCGTATAGCCGCCGACGTCGTTGCGCCTGCCGTCGATCTCCGGGCTCATGTTGAACGTCGTGTAGGTGATATAGGCGATCTCGTCGGGTGTGGCGCGGATGCCCTTCTTCACGAGGTTGGGCGCCAACTCGCCGCCCGGCATCGCGAGGTCGGCGAACTGCTCGGGCAGCGGGCGGAGGTAGTCGTGCTCGCCGCCCAGGAACGCGAGCCAGCGCGGTTGCTCCTCGTCGACGATGTAGACCTCGACGCGTCCCACGATCGGGAGATGCCGGCCGGCGAGCGCCGCGGCAATCTCGCGCGAGCGCGCGTCGTCGGCGCCCACGCTCTCGAACACCTCGTCGCGGTAGCCGGGGTTGGCCTCCAGCACGAGGCGCGAGCCGCGCACCCACTGCGCGAGCCGGTACGGGCCGGTGCCCACGGGATGGCTCGCGATGTCGTCGCCGTACTCCTCGACCACCTCGCGCGCGAGCGCCGCGGTCGCGGGCATGGCGAGCACATAGCCGAAGGCATAGTCGGGATTGGCGAGCTCGATGCGCAGCGTATAGCGGTCGACCGCGTGGAGCCCCGCGATCGGCCGGTCGTAGTCGAAGCGCCCGGTCTTGCGCGCGTCCGCCATCGCCTCGGCGGCCCCCACGATCTTGCCCTCGACCAGGAACAGCCACTGGCTCTTCAGGCGCGGGTCGAGCAGCCGCTCGATCGAGTACACGTAGTCCTGCGCGGTGAGCTCGCGCTTGCGCCCGCCGAACGCCGGGTCGGGCGTGAAGTAGATGCCCGGCTTCACGCGCACCGTGTAGACGCGCCCCTCGCCGGTGACCTCGGGCAGCGCCAGCGCCGCGCGGGCCTTGAGCTTCGCGGGCCGCGCGAGGTAGTCGTACTCGAGGAGCGCGTCGAAGATGTTGTCCATGACGCCGCCCGAGGCCTCGTCCGACTCGGCCTGCGGGTCGAGCTTGCTCTCGGCGCTGGGATACGCGACGCGGACGACTTTCGACATGTCGGCGGCGTGCGTCGCGAGTGCAAATACCGCGACCAGGCAGGCAAGAAGCTTTGGAAGCGCCGATGCCCGCCGATCCAACGCCGATTGCCGCCGATGAATCATCGATGGTGGGAGTGATGCGATGAACTCGATGCCATTGCGACGACGTCAGCCTGTCCGATACCCGAACTCTACTTTGGTTTATCGGCGTTCATCGGCGTTGGATCGGCGGGCATCGGCGCTTTCAATGCCTTGATCCCGCGCGGGCGGGCAAGTCAGTGAAGCGTGTGCGCGGGCGAGGGAGGTTCCTCGGCCACCATCGCCTCGGCCATCGGCGAGGCGTGGTGCAGGACCATGCGCCAGCCGCCCTCGGTGAGCTCGTACACGTTGGTCGCGTGCACGGAGCCCGAAGGACCGCCCGCGACGGCCGCCACGACCTCGATCACCGAGTGCACGGCGACGGACGTGCCGTCGAAGCGGCACGCGTCGTTCACCTGCACGCGCAGCTTCGCCGCGCCGGAGAAGATCTGCGCCCAGCCCTCGCGCACCGCCTCGAAGCCCACCAGGCGCGGGCCCGACGGGTGCACGCACACCACGTCGTCGGCCTCGGCCCACACCGCCATCATCGCGGCGAGGTCGGCGCGCTCGAACGCGTCGTAGAACGCGGCCTCGGCGTCCTCGGGCGTCGGAAATAGCCTGCTGCGGCTGCGCGGTCGCACGTTCTTCATCGGCGGCGAGCTTACCGGAATTTTGATCTATAGTCCCTCGCTTCCATCTCTCACATTGAAGGTGTTTCGATGGCCAGATTCTTCGTGAACGGCGACCCGGTGGATTTCCGCGCCGCGCCGGATACGCCGCTGCTGTGGGCGCTGCGCGACCACCTCGGCCTCACCGGGACCAAGTTCGGCTGCGGCATGGCGCAATGCGGCGCGTGCACGGTCCACGTCGACGGCGTGGCGACGCGTTCCTGCGTGACGCCGGTGTCCGCGCTCGAGGGCAAGCGCGTCGTGACCATCGAGGGCATCGCCAACACCTCGCGCGCGAAGGTCGCCAACGCCGTGCATGCCGCGTGGGTCGAGAAGGACGTGGTGCAGTGCGGCTATTGCCAGCCCGGCCAGGTGATGGCGGCCGTGGCGCTGCTCACCGCCACACCCGCGCCCAGCGATGCGCGAGATCGACGCGGCGATGAACGGCAACCTGTGCCGCTGCGGCACCTACCAGCGCATCCGCGCGGCGGTTAAGAGCGCCTCGGCGGCGCTCGCGAAAGCGTGAGGGGGCTGCCATGACCGTCAAGCAACCGCTGCCGGCGCGCCGCCGCTTCCTCAAGTCCTCCGCCACGCTGGGCGGGGCCCTCGTGATCGGCTTCTTCCTTCCGGCGGGCCGCGGCCGCTGGGCGTTCGGCGAGGACGCGAAGAAGGCGCCCATCCCGCCCAACGCCTTCGTGCGCGTGGCGAAGGACGGCAGCGTCACCATCATGGTGAAGCACCTCGAGTTCGGCCAGGGCGTGAACACGGCGCTGCCGATGATCCTCGCCGAGGAGCTGGAGTGCGACTGGAGCCGAGTGCGCTGGGAGCTCGCCCCCGCCGCGCCCGAGTACGCGCACACCGCGTTCGGCATGCAGATGACGGGAGGCTCGTCGAGCGTCTGGAACTCGTGGGACCAGCTGCGCACCGCCGGCGCCCAGGCCCGCGTCATGCTCGTGGAGGCCGCCGCGCGCCAATGGAAGGTGAAGCCCGAAGCCTGCCGCGTCGAGAAAGGTGTCGTGGTCGGCCCGGGCAACCGCAAGCTTTCCTACGGCCAGCTCGCCGAGGCCGCGAGCCGCCTCCCGGTGCCCGAGGCCGTGCCGCTCAAGGCGCGCGGCGACTTCAAGCGCATCGGCACCGCCACGCGGCGCCTCGACGCCGCGGACAAGGCGAACGGCAAAGCGCCGTTCGGAATCGACGTGAAGCGCAAGAACCTGCACACCGCCGTGGTGCTGCATGCGCCGGTGTTCGGCGCGCGGGTGGCGTCGTTCAACGCCGACAAGGTGAAGGGCGTGCAGGGCGTCACGCACGTGGTCGAGGTCACGCGCGGCGTGGCGGTGGTCGGGACCAACTTCTGGTCGGCGAAGAAGGGCCGCGACGTCCTCGAGGTCGAGTGGGACCTGGGGCCGAACGCGAAGAATTCCAGCGCGTCGATCGGGGCGAAGCTGCGCGAGGGGCTGAAGACGCCGGGCGCCGTGGCCCGCAAGCCGGAGAGCCCCGACGCGATGAAGGGCGCCGCCCGCACGCTCGAAGTGGAATACGAGGTGCCCTTCCTCGCCCATGCGCCGATGGAGCCGCTCAACTGCACCGTCGAAGCTCGCCGGCGACGGCGCCGAGCTCTGGGTGGGCTCGCAGTTCCAGACCATGGACCAGCTGGCCGCGGCGAAGATGCTCGGCGTGGCAGCCCGAGAAGGTGCGCCTCAACACCATGCTCGCGGGCGGCGGCTTCGGGCGCCGCGCCAATCCTGTGTCCGACTATGTGGTCGAGGCGTGCGAGATCGCGAAGAAGGTGAAGGTGCCGGTGAAGGTGGTGTGGACGCGCGAGGACGACATCCGCGGCGGCTACTACCGGCCGACGTACGTGCACCGCGTCGAGGTGGGGCTGGACGCGCAAGGGCGGGATCGCGGCGTGGAACCATGCCATCGCGGGCCCGTCGATCATCGGCGGCACGCCGTTCGAGGCGATGATGGTGAAGGACGGCATCGATCCCACCTCGGTGGAGGGCGTGGCCGACACGCCCTACGCCATCCCCAACCTGCAACGTGACCCTGCACACCGTGAAGACGCGGCGTGCCGGTGCTGTGGTGGCGCTCGGTGGGCCACTCGCACTCCGCGTTCGTGATGGAGACGCTGATCGACGAGCTCGCGCAGGCAGCCGGCAAGGACCCGGTCGAGCTGCGCCGCGAGCTCCTCGCCGGCAAGCCGCGGGTGCTGAACGTGCTCGACGTCGCGGTGGCGAAATCCGGCTGGGGTTCCGCACCGCCGCAGGGCAGGGCGCGCGGCATCGCGGTGCACGAATCCTTCGGCAGCGTGTGCGCGCAGGTGGCCGAAGTATCGCTGGAGGACGGCGCACCGCGCGTGCACCGGGTGGTCGCGGTGTTCGACTGCGGGCTCGCCGTGAACCCGCTGGGGGTCGAGGCGCAGGTGCAGAGCGCCATCGCCTACGGCCTGGGCGCCGCGTTGCTACAGCGCGATCACGTTCGCCGACGGCAAGGTCCTGCAGATCGAACTTCCACGACTACCGGGTGCTGCGCCTGCGGAAATGCCCGTGGTCGAGGTGCACCTCACGGGCGATGGCGACAAGCCCACCGGCGTCGGCGAGCCCGCCACGCCGCCCATCGCGCCGGCGGTGGCCAACGCGCTCTTCGCGCTCACCGGCAAGCGCGCGCGCAAGCTTCCGCTCGCCGAGACGAAATGGACTTGAGTCCAATTGAAATCGCCGCCGATGGCCCCTATCTTGCTTGTTATGGGGAACGTCGCCGGACGCCACGAGTCGAATTGCGGTACCGGCGCGCCCGCCGGGAGATGCACATGCAACTGAAAACCCTGGGTCACGAGTGGCAGAAGACGCTTTCGAAAATCGTGAGGAATCCGGCGGTGGAGGTCATCGCCGCGATCGTGCTGGTGGTGCTGGCGACGGTGGTCGTGGTGCAGACCGAGACCGACCTGCGCAGCACGCCGTTTCCTCTCTTGTTCGGGCACAAGTAGCGCTGCGCCGCTTCGCGTACGTCCTCGGCGCGCTTGTCGTCGGGGGCTGCGCCTACCTCACGAACGAGCGCCAGGGCGAGCTGATCTTCCGCCCCACGCGCGACGCGTGGTGGGGCTACGACGCGCGGCGCGACCATTTCGACGAGCGCTGGATTCCGGTCGGAGCCAACGGCGACAGGCTGCGCGCGTGGTGGCTCGCCGCGCCGAACCCGGACGCGCCGGCGATGCTGTACCTGCACGGCGCGCGCTGGAACCTCACCGGCAGCGTCACGCGCATCGACCGCTGGCGCGCGCTCGGCTTCTCGGTGCTCGCGGTGGACTACCGCGGCTTCGGCGAGAGCACCGACGTTGCGCCGACCGAGAAGAGCTCCTACGAGGATGCCGAGGCCGCGTGGGACTACCTCGCGAAGCTCGCACCCGGGCGGCGGCGCTTCATCGTCGGCCATTCGCTGGGCGGGGCCATCGCCACCGAGCTCGCGCTCCGGCGCCCCGATGCGGCGGGCCTCGTGCTCGAAGCCACCTTCACTTCCGTGAGCGACATGGTGAAGCAGTCGCCCTGGGGCTTCCTGCCGGTCGGGCTGATCCTCACGCAACGCTTCGATGCACTCTCCAAGATCGCCGGCGTGCGCATGCCGGTGCTCATCGCCCATGGCACGCGCGACACCATCGTGCCCTTCGAGATGGGCGAGCGCCTCTATGCCGCGGCCCCTGGCCCCAAGCGCTTCATCCGCGTCGAGGGCGCCGGCCACCACAACCTTTCCGGCGCCGGCTACCCCCAGTTCCGCGCGGCGCTCCGCGAGCTCTTCGGGGTAAAATCGCCCGATGCAAAGTCTTGACCTGGATGTGCTCGAGCGGGCGCTGGAGTGGCGGCGGGCGGGACAGCGCGTGTGGCTGCTCACCGTCGCGCAGACGTTCGGCGCGAGCCCGCGGCCGCCCGGGTCGCTCGCGGCGATGCGCGAGGACGGCATCCTGGTGGGCTCGGTGTCCGGCGGCTGCATCGAGGACGACCTGGTCGCCCACCGCGCGGACTTCGCGGGATCCGCGCCGCACTTCGTGCGCTACGGCGTGACCGCCGACGAGGCGCGCCGCTTCGGCCTGCCGTGCGGCGGCGAGCTCGAGGTGATCATCGAGCCCGAGGTCGCCGCCGAATCGATCGAGGACCTGCTCGCGCGCATCTCCGAGGGCCGCATCGTGGCGCGCCACGTCGACCTCGCCACGGGCGCGTGGAGCTTCGATCGCGCGGATCCCAACGACGAATGCGAGCGCACCGCCACGCGCTTCACCAGCGTGCACGGGCCGCGCTGGCGCATGCTGGTGATCGGCGCCTCCGAGATCTCCCATTACCTCGCCGAGGTCGCCTCGACGGTGGACTACCAGGTCTTCGTGTGCGACCCGCGCGAGGAATACCGGACGGCATGGCGCGCGAAGAACACGAAGTGGATCGCCGGCATGCCCGACGATGCCGTCATCGCGTTCAAGCCCGACGGCCACAGCGTGATCCTCACCGTCTCCCACGATCCGAAGCTGGACGACATGGCGCTGCTGGAGGCGTTGAAGAGCGAAGCGTTCTACGTGGGCGCGGTCGGCAGCTCGCGCACCAGCGCCGAGCGCCGCAAGCGCCTCGCCGATTTCGACCTCACCGCGCAGCAGATCGCGCGCCTGCGCGGCCCGGTGGGCCTTTCCATCGGCTCGCGCACGCCGCCCGAGATCGCGCTCGCGATCCTGGCCGACCTCGTCGCCTCGCGCAACGGCATCCTGCTCGCGAAGGTCGAAGCGGACGCGGAGCGCAAGCGCGCGTAGACTGCGCCGGAAACCTGGAGGGGAGACTTGCGATGAAAAAGCTGCTGCTCGGCGCGGCCGCGCTCGCGTTCCTGTTCGCCTTCGCGGCGCCGGCGAGCGCCGCCGACGCGTATCCGGCGCACACCGTCACGCTCATCGTGCCCTACGCACCGGGCGGGCTGCCCGACACCATCGCGCGCGTGGTGGGCCAGCGCCTCGCGGAGAAATGGGGGCAGCCGGTGGTGGTGGAGAACCGTCCCGGCAGCAACGGCGTGGTCGCGGCCGCGTACCTCAAGACCAAGGCAGCCGACGGATACACGCTGATGGTGACCGACCTCGCCACCTTCAGCATCAACCCGTTCCTCTACAAGGCGTTGCCCTACGAGGACCGGGACTTCACGTTCATCTCGCTTACCGCGCGCGCGCCACTCTTTCTCGCGCTGAACCCGTCGATCCCGGCGGCGAGCTTCCCGCAGTTCGTGGCGCTCGCCAAGGCGAACCCCGGCAAGTACTCCTACGGCTCCTCGGGCGTGGGCAGCATCATGCAACTGGTGATGGAATCGGTGAAGTCCTCGCTCGGCATCGACGTGCTGCACGTGCCGTACAAGGGCACCGGCCAATCGGTGCCGGCGGCGGTCGCGAACCAGGTCTCGCTCGTGGTCTCGGCGTATCCGTCGCTGCAGGGGTTCGCCAAGGACGGCAAGCTGCGCCTGATCGCGGTCACCACCGCGGGCCGCTCGCCGCTCGCCCCCGACGTGAGCGCGATCGCCGAGAGCGAGATCCCGGGCTTCGACCTCGCCCCGTGGATCGGGCTCACCGGACCCGCGGGGATTCCCCAGGCCGTGGTGAACAAGGTCGCGGCGGACGTGGCCGAGGTGGTGAAGGAGCCGGCCATGCAGGATCGATTGCACGTGCTCGGCATCGATCCCAACGGCGGCGGCCCGCGCGAGTTCGCCCAGGCGCTCGCGATCGACCGTGCGCGCGTGGAGAAGATCGTGAAGCAGGCCGGCATCCAGCCGGAATAGCCGCCATGGCCCGCGAGCTGCGCGGCCTCTTGCTCTGCGGCGGCGCTTCCACGCGCTTCGGCGGCAACAAGCTGCTCGAGCCGATCCCCGGCGCCGAGGCCGAGGGGCCGATCGCGGCGCGCGCGGCGGCGAATCTCGTCGCGGGCGTGGGCAGCGCGCTCGCCCTGATCCCGCTCGGCGCCGCGGCGCTCGCCCGCGCGCTCGAGGGCACCGGCTGCGAGGTCGTCGAGTCCGACCGCACCACGCGCGGCATGGGTGCCAGCCTCGCCGCCGCGGTCCTCGCCGCGGATCGCGCTGGCGGGTGGATCGTGGCCCTGGGCGACATGCCGCTCATCCTTCCCGCCACCATCCGCGCCGTGGCGCAGGCGCTGCGGGACGGCGCGCTCATCGCCGCGCCCGTGGCACCAAGCGGCGGCATGCGCGGCCACCCGGTGGGATTTTCCGCCGCGCTGCGAAGCGAGCTGGTGGCGCTCGACGCCGATGCCGGCGCCCGTTCCATCGTCGAGAGCCATCGGGACGGCGTGCGGTTGGTCCCCGTCGACGACCCCGGCATCTTCGTCGACCTCGACACGCGCGAGCAGCTCGCCGCGCTCGCGCGCCGCTAGAATCCGGATTCGAATTCCAGGAGGAGACCGAAGCGATGCGCATCCGCGGAGCCGTGCTGAACGCCATGGGGCTGGTAC
The DNA here is from genome assembly GCA_963827425.1 of uncultured beta proteobacterium. GTDB lineage: Bacteria > Pseudomonadota > Gammaproteobacteria > Burkholderiales > Usitatibacteraceae > Usitatibacter. The sequence continues at coordinate 714,114 of CAWHAQ010000005.1, forward strand.
CCCCGTACGACGTGAGCCGCCCGCTCGCGATCGACACGGTGGAGCTGCAGCCGCCGGGGCGCGGCGAGGTGCTGGTGAAGATGGCCGCGGCGGGCCTCTGCCACTCCGACCTCTCGGTGATCAACGGCGACCGCCCGCGCCCCACGCCCATGCTGCTGGGCCACGAGGCCGCCGGCGTGGTCGAGGAGCTGGGCGAGGGCGTGACCGACCTCGCGAAGGGCGACCACGTCGTGCTCATCTTCATCCCGAGCTGCGGCCACTGCCTGCCGTGCGCGGAGGGCCGTCCCGCGCTCTGCAGCGAGGGCGCGGCCGCCAACACCGCCGGGGCGCTCATGGGTGGGCAGCAGCGCCTCTTCCGCGGCGGCGAGCGCATCAACCACCACATGGGCTGCTCCGCCTTCGCCGAGTACGCGGTGGTCTCGCGCCGCTCGCTGATCAAGGTGGATCCCGCGCTCCCGCTCGCGGAGGCCGCGGTGTTCGGCTGTGCGGTGCTCACGGGCGTGGGCGCCGTGGTCAACACTGCGCAGGTGCCGATGGGCGCGACCGTCGCGATCGTGGGCCTGGGCGGCGTGGGGCTCGCCGCGTTGCTGGGCGCGTTCGCGGCGGGGGCGAGCCGCATCGTGGCCATCGACCTCGCCGCCGACAAGCGCGAGTTCGCGATGAAGATCGGCGCCACGGACGCGTTCGACGCCGGGGCGACCGACGCGGTCGAGGCGATCCGCGCCGCGACCCGGGGTGGCGTCGACTACGCGCTCGAGTTCGCCGGCTCGGCCAAGGCGCTCGAGCTCGCCTACCGCATCACGCGCCGCGGCGGCACCACCGTCACCGCGGGGCTGCCGCACCCGACCGCCACCTTCCCGCTGCCGGTCACGCACCTGGTGGCCGAGGAGCGCACGCTGAAGGGCAGCTACATCGGCACCTGCGTGCCGGCGCGCGACCTGCCGCGCTACGTGGCGCTGTATCGCCAGGGACGGTTGCCGGTGGACAAGCTGCTCACGCACAGGCTGAAGCTGGACGACATCAACGCGGGCTTCGAGCGCCTGCGCACCGGGCAGGCGATTCGGCAGGTGGTGGAGTTCTAGCGCGGGCTCTAGTGCGGGAAGCGCTGGCCGTTCCGCGGATCGATGTAGCCGCCCGGGACCGGATGCAGCACGTGGCCGTTGAGCGGGTCGATCGCGAAATCCTGCGCGGGCGCAACGGGCGTGCCGCGCGGGCTCACCTGGGGCGCCACCGGCGGCTGCAGCACCTCGAGGTGCGCGATGCCGGGCGTGGGCGGCACCGCGTCCGCGATCGGCGGCAGCGGCTTCACCACGCTCGGAAACGGAATGATGGCCGCGCGCGCTGGCTTGCCTTCGGGTGTGGGGCCCTTCAGCTGGCCGGCGGGGCTCTTCAGCAGGCCCGCGAGCTCCTCGCGCGCGGCCTCGCGCTGCGCCATCGTCGACTGTGGATCGCGGATCGCCGCCTGCAGCTCGTGCATGCGCGCCTCGATGTTCTCCGGCGGCGGCCAGCTCGTGTCGTCCATGGCCCACGCGCTGGCGGCGGCGAGCGCCGCGGCGAGCAGGGCCGCGCGGGCGAGCATGGGGTCAGCCCTTCTTGCGCGGCGGATACTTCTCGCCCGCTTCCACGCTCGCCTTCAGCACGTTCTGCTTCGGCGGCAGCGGGCAGGTGGTGAACGCGCTGAACGCGCACGGCGGGTTGTACGCGCGGTTGAGGTCGAGCATGAAGGTCGCACCCGGCTGCGGCTTCTTCTCGACGTAGAGGAAGCGGCCCGGCGGATACGTCGTGCTGCCGGCCGTGGCGTCGCGGAACACGAAGAAGAGGCCCTCGTCCTCGCCCACCACGTCGAGGCGCTGGGGCTTGCCGTCCAGCGTGAACTCCACGTACCCCGGCACCTTTTCCTGCGACACCTCGCCGATCACGTCGACGATCTCGATGGCGCGCGGCGGGTCGTACGGGACGAACTTCGCGGACACGCGGTAGCTTTCCTTCACCGGATACCAGACGCGCCCGACGAAATGCTTGCGCACCTCGCTCTGGTTGTCGGCGAGGCGCAGGATGTAGTTGCCGTCGCGCTCGATCACGTGGAACGCCGCGCGGCCGATGGCGACCCAGTCGCGGATTCTCGGGATCGAAACCCATGACCTTGTCCGTCATGGGAATGTCGTCCTTGGTCATCGTGACGCCGGGCGCGAGCTTCACCTCGACGCGCTTGGGCGCGACGGTGATGGTGCCCATGCGCGCGGGACCGAGCCCATCCGGGAACACGATGTCGTTGTCCTTGCCGGTGCCGAACGTATTCACGCCCGGCTTCATCGGGAAGCGCCCGGCGAGCGTGAGCCAGCCGTTGTCCTTGCGCAGCCGCGCCTCCGACTGCGCGCGCCATTCCTCGACGCTCTTCACGTAGCTTGCATCGGCGGCCCACGCCGGCAAGGCGGCGGCCAGGCACAGCGCGAGGATCGAGGCGGCTTTCGTCATGGCGGTTGGACTTTCGCGCGGCTACGGGGTTCTGGCGGTATTATTTCCCGAATTCGTCGAGCGTGGCCAGCACCCGCGCCGGCTCCAGCTGCTCGAGGCAATTGGTGTGGCCGAGCGGGCAGGTCGCGCGCGAAGCAGGGGCTGCACGACAGGCGCAGCGAGATCACGCGGGCGTGGGCGGACAGGGGCGGGGTGAACTCGGGGCTGGAGGAGCCGAAGATCGCGGCCATGGGGCGGTCGAGCGCCGCCGCGACGTGCATCAGCCCGGAGTCGTTGGTGACGACGTGCGCCGCGCCGGCGAGCAGGTCGATCGCCTCGTCGAGCGAGGTGCGGCCGGCGAGGTCCACGCAGCCTTCGCCCGCCAGGGAGCGGATCTGCGCCGTGATGGGCGCGTCCTTCGCCGATCCCAGCAGCCACACCTGACCAGCCGCGCGCGGCGAGGGTGCGCGCGAGGTCGGCGAAATGGCGCGCGGGCCAACGCTTGGCGGGGCCGTACTCGGCGCCGGGCGCGAATGCCGCCGCCGGGCCGATCGACGTGTCGAGGCCGAGCTTCGCCATCGTGGCCGCGACCTGCGTGCGATACGATGGCGAGGCGCGGCTGCGGGCAGCGGGCGGCGCAGCGCCTCGCTGTCGGGCTGCGCGAGCGCCGCGTAGCGCTCGACGATGCGCGGCAGCGCCTTCTCGTCCAGCGCGCGCAGGTCATTCAGCAACCCGTAGCGCATCTCGCCGCGATAGCCGGTGCGCACCGCGATGCCCGCATGCCATGGAATGAGCGCCGACTTGAGCTGTTGGGCAGTACGACCGCGCGGTCGTAGGGGGGAAGCGTGCTGCGCGAAGCGCGCGGCGTGCGCCGAGCTCGAGGTCGCCATGGCCGAAGGGCAGCGCGAGGGTGCGCGTCCACCTCGCGGCATGCGCCGGTAGACCGGCAGCGCCCACGGCGGGCCGAGCACATCGATCGCGGCCGAGGGCTCGCGCTTCCTTCAGGCGGACCAGCAGCGGATGCGAGAGCACCGCGTCGCCGATCCACGAGGGCGCGACGATCAGGGTGCGCAACGTCCAGTGCCCCGACGGGGCCTCCCCGGTCAGCCGGTACAGGGTGCCGCAGTACGGGCAGCGCGCCTGGCGCGTGGCCTCGACGGGCAGGTAGACGCGCGGGTGGGTGTTCCAGAGCTTCTGCGAGGGCAGCGGGCAGTGCAGCGGAAGGTCGGCGGCGGTCACCTCCACCGAACTTCTGGTCAAGCTCGGACGGCAGTGACATTTTCGGTGTCGACGGGGGTGAGCCAATGGTGGTACTTGCGGTTGCGGCCGTTCACGATGTCGAAGAACGCGCGTCTGGATCTTCTCCGTGATCGGGCCGCGCGAGCCGCTGCCGATGGTGCGGCGGTCGAGCTCGCGGATGGGCGTGACTTCCGCCGCGGTGCCGGTGAAGAAAGCCTCGTCGGCGATGTAGATGTCGTCGCGCGTGATGCGCGTCTTCTCGACCGCCGATGCCCAGGTCGGTGCAGATCGACTGCACGCTGCGCCACGTGATGCCGTTCAGCGCCGTGGTGAGCTGCGGCGTGTACACGCGCCCGTCCTTCACCACGAAGACGTTCTCGCCCGCGCCCTCGGCGACGAAGCCGTCGGTGTCGAGCAGCAGGGCTTCGTCGTAGCCGTCCTGCGGTGGCCTCGAGGTTGGCGAGGATGGAGTTGGCGTAGGTGGTCGCGACCTTGGCGCGCGCCATCGTCACGTTCACGTGGTGGCGCGCGAAGGACGAGGTCTTGACGCGGATGCCGCGCTTCAATCCCTCCTCGCCCAGGTACGCGCCCCACGGCCAGGCGCCGATCGCCACGTGCACCTTCGCGCCGATGGGCGAGACGCCCATCTTCTCCGAGCCGTAGAACGCGAGCGGGCGCAGGTAGCAGCTCTCGAGCTTGTTGGCGCGCACCACCTCGCGCTGCGCCTCCATCACCTGCTCCTTGGTGTACGGGATCTCCATCATGTAGATCTTGGCCGAGTCGAAGAGGCGGTCGGTGTGCTCCTTCAGCCGGAAGATGGCGGTGCCGATCTCGGTCTTGTAGGCGCGCACGCCCTCGAAGACCGAGAGGCCGTAGTGCAGCGAATGGGTGAGGACGTGGGTGGTGGCTTCGCGCCATGGCACGAGCTTGCCGTCGTACCAGATGAAGCCGTCGCGGTCTGCCATCGACATGGGAAGGGTGCTCCGAGCGTAACGTTCGTGGAAAGGCTTCGATTTTAGCCCAAATCGAGGTGCCTTCCCGTGCTGTGCTGTGCGCTGCAACACTGTGTCGGCTCGCGGGCCTGTGCCATAATCCGCCAGCCTGTCGACGTCGATGCAAACTCCGGAGAGACTGCGCAGCCCATGTCCGCCGCGGACCCGCAGATGAGCCGCCCCGTCGCCACCGGCGTGGCGCCCCTCACGCCCGAAGAGAAGCTCTCGGGCGACATGCTGATGCTCACCACGGGCTTCATGATGTGCGCGGCAGCGCTCTGGCTCGCCGTCTACTGGAGCATGGGCTACCAGTACTCGACCGCGATCCCGCTCATCTTCCAGGGCCTGTCGTTCGTCACCATCGCGCTCTAGTGGCGCTTCCGGCGCCTCTACGCGTTCGCCGTGCTGCAGCTGGCGCTGATCCTCTTCACGCCGTTCGCCATGCAGTGGGCGATCGGCAACTTCGTGAACTCCTCGGGCGTGAGCCTGTGGGGCCTCATGGCGCCGGTGGGCGCGGTCACCGTGCTCGGCACGCGCCAGTCGATGCCGTGGTTCTTCGCCTGGCTCTTCATGACGGTGATGGCGGGTGTCTTCGACTACATGCTCTCGGGCACCGTGCAGCGCTTCGACCTGCAGACCGTGGCGGTGTTCTTCGTGCTCAACTTCGCCGCCATCTCGGTGATGATCTACTCGCTGCTCTGGTACTTCGCCAACGAGAAGCAGAAGCTGCGGGCTCAGGTGGATGCCTCGCACGAGGAGATCCGCCTCGAGCGCGACCGCAGCGAGCGGCTGCTGCTGAACATCCTGCCGCCCGCGATCGCCGAGCGGCTGAAGAGGAACGAGGTCAACATCGCGCAGGGCCACGCCGACGTGACGGTGCTGGTGGCCGACATCGTGGGCTTCACGCGCATGACCGAGGAGATCTCGCCGGTCGAGACGGTGAAGATCCTGAACGACGTGTTCTCGATCTTCGACGACATCGCGGACCGCTACCACGTCGAGAAGATCAAGACCATCGGGGACGCCTACATGGCCGCCGCCGGCATCGAGACCGGCGCGCAGATCCACTACGCCGATGCCATCGCGCACATGGCGCTCGACATGCTGGCGCGCATCGACGAGTACCGCCGCCGCAGCGGCGAGCGCCTCGAGATCCGCATCGGCATCGGCACCGGCCCGATCGTGGCGGGCGTGATCGGCAAGAAGAAGTTCATCTACGACATGTGGGGCGACACCGTGAACGTCGCCTTCCGCCTCGCCGCCGACGCCTACGCGGGCGCGGTGCAGGTGGACCTCACCACGTACCGGCGCCTGCAGCACCGCTTCCGCTTCGACGAGGTGCACGAGGTGGACATCAAGGGCAAGGGCCGCATGCAGATCTTCCGGCTCTCCGCGCCGATCGAGGACGCCACGCCCGGCGAGCGCGTGGTCGCCTAGGACGCGCCGAAGAGCGCATCCCACAGCCGCTCGACCGCCGCGCGGTCGCTCTCGAGGTCGTCACCCGGCGCCACCATCACCGTCTCCTCGTCGTTCAGCGCCGCCTGGTGCAGGCGCCGGCGCATCGCGAGGTACGCCTCGGCCGCCGCGGCCGCGATGCCCGCGTCGATCAGCCCCAGCTCGCCCGCGCGCTTGAGCAGCGTGTGGTTGCCCTTGTTCTCGCGCAGGCCCTGGGTGGCCGCGGTCCGTGGGCGAGCACCAGCGCCTGCACGCAGAACTCGAGGTCGATCACGCCGCCCGCCACGTGCTTGAGGTCCCGCGCCTGCGCCTTCTGCTCGCCGCGCATCTTGCGCCGCATCGCCACGATCTCGGCGAAGAGCGCGGCGCGCTCGCGCGGCTCGCGCAGGATCTCGTCGCGCACCGCCTCGAAGCGCGCGGCGAGCGCCGCGTCGCCCGCGCACGCCCGCGCCCGGGTGAGCGCCTGGTGCTCCCAGGTCCACGCGCGCTTCATCTGATATTGCCGGAAGGCGGCGAGCGAGCTCACCATGAGGCCCTTGATGCCGTCGGGCCGCAGGCGCAGGTCGATCTCGTAGAGCACGCCGGCGGGGGTGAGGATGGTCATCCAGTTGTTCACGCGCTGCGCCACGCGGGCGAGCCGCTCGGCCTCTGCCGCCATCGACTCGTCGTAGAGGAAGACGATGTCGAGGTCGGAGCCGTAGCCCAGCTCCTTGCCGCCGAGCTTGCCGTATCCGACGACGCAGAAGCCGGCGACGCTTTCTCCCGCGTCGCCGTCCCGGAGCCGTGCGGGGCCCGATTTCTCCGCGCCCACGCCCACGCTCTTCATCGCTTCCACCAGCGTCACGTCGAGGATCGTGTCCGCGAGCGCCGAGAGCTCGTCGGAGAGCGCCATCACCGGCAGCTCGCCTTCGAGGTCCGCGATGGTGAAGCGCAGCATCTGGCGCTGCTTGTAGTGGCGCAGGTGGTCGAGCAGGCGCTCGACGTCGCCGCCCAACGCGGCGCACTCGGCGGCGAGGCTGGCGCGCTCGGCTGCCCAGTCGGTGGCGGTGAAGCTCGCGGCGCTGCGCGTGAGCTCGTCCAGCAGGATCGGGTGGCGCGCGACGAGCCGCGCTGCCCACGCGCTGCGCTCCACCAGGTGGATCGCCCGCGCGAGCACCTGCGGCTGCTCGACCAGCAGCGAGTAGTAGGCTTCGCGCCCGCCGATCGCCTCGAGCAGGTCGATCAGGCGCGCTGCCGTGGCCTCGCGCCCGCCGGAGCGCGGCGAGCGCGCCGACCGCGAGCGGCATCAGCTGCTCGATGCGCGCCCGGCACGCGGCCGACAGCGCGCGGAAGCGGCGCGCGCGCGTGAACTCGGTGAGGCGCCGCGCGACGGCGGGCGCGTCCGCGATGCCCGCTTCGGCGAGCTCGCCGGCGAGGCCCTCCGCGTCGGCGGGCGCCTGCGGATCGTAGAGCCACGCGGAGAGGCTCGCCGCGCGCGCATGCTCGGGCGGCGCCTCGAAGAGCGCGTTGAACGCTTCCTGCACCGCCGCGCGGTGGTGGGCGAGCTGCGCGGCGAGCGCGTCCCAGTCCGCGCAGTCCATGGACTCGGCGATGATCGCGCGCTGCTCGGGCGTGCGCGGCAGCGACTGCGTCTGCTGGTCGTCGTAGTACTGCAGCCGGTGCTCGAGGCGGCGCAGGAAGGCGTAGGCGTGGCCGAGGGCCTGCACGCGCGCTGGCTCCATCAGCCCCCGCTCGCCGATGGCCGCGAGCGCGGCGCGCGTCGATGTCGTGCGCAGGCCCGCGTCGCGCCCGCCGCGCACCAGCTGGAAGAGCTGCACCGCGAACTCGATCTCGCGGATGCCGCCGCTGCCGACCTTGATGTCGTCGGCCTTGCGGCGCCGGATCGCCGCCTCGAAGATGCGCGCGTGCAGCTCGCGCAGCTGCTCGAGCAGGCCGTAGTCGAGGTAGCGGCGGTACACGAAGGGGTCGACGCGCTCGCGCAGCCCCGCCTCGGGCCCGGCGACCACGCGCGCCTTGAGCCACGCGTATCTCTCCCACGGGCGCGCATGGGCGACGAAATAGTCCTCGAGCTGGGAGAGTGACGTGGCGAGCGGGCCGCTGTCGCCGAACGGGCGCAGGCGCATGTCGACGCGGAACGCCTGGCCCTCGGCGGTGAGCTCGGAGAGCAGCGCGATCAGCCGCCGGCCCGCCGCGGCGAAGAATTCCGAATGGGGCACGGGGCGCGCGCCGTCGGTCCGGTCCTCGGCGTCGTAGAGGAACACCAGGTCCACGTCCGAGGACACGTTGAGCTCGCCGCCGCCCAGCTTGCCGAGGGCCGCGACCACCAGCGCCTGGCCGCCGGCGGGCGCGCCGTGGGTCTCGGCGGCGGCGCGCTGCGCCTCGGCGGCCGCCGCCGCGATGCATTCCTCGGCGAGCGCGGTCATGGTGGCGAACACCTCGTCCAGGCTCGCCAGCCCGTTCAAGTCGCGGTGCGCGAGGGCGAGCATGACCCGCTCGCGCAGGCCGCGCAGGCGCGTGGCGAGGCCTTCGGGGTCGCCCGCGAGCGCCGCGCGCATCTCGGCGCGCTGCCAGGGCAGGCCTGCGCGCGCCTCGAGCTCGCCCACGAGGGCGGGCCGCGCCGCGGCCACGCGCTGGGCGTAACGGGACAGGTGCTGGGTGCGCTCGAAGGCCGCTCGGAACGGCACGGCGGCGGTGACTTCCATCATGGGGAGGCTACAATAGCGCACAACATCGCGTCGCCCGAGGATCGCATCAAGGCCATACCCCGCATCGTGCTACGCCTGGCGACGGGCGCCGCGGCGATACTCCTCGCAGCCTTCGCCGGGCTGGTGCTTTGGCTGCGCTACGACGCGCTGCCCCACGCCGACCGCTACCGCGACACCATCGTCTCGTCCATCGAGCACGCCTCGGGCATGGCGGTGAAGGCGCGCGCACTGCGCGGCGGCTGGGACGGCCTGCGCCCCAGCCTCACCCTGGAGGGCTTCGAGCTCGCCGATCGCCGCGGCCATCCGGTCTTCGCGCTCGACCGCGCCGACGTCACGCTCTCGTGGTGGGCGCTCTTCGGCCTGCGCGTGCGCTTCCACGACGTGGAGTTCTTCCGCCCCAACCTCGAGCTGCGGCGCGGGACCGACGGCCTCATCTACCTCGCCGACAAGCCGCTCAACCCCCCGGGGGCCGACGACGACGGCGCGTTCTCCCAGTGGCTCCTCTCCCAGCCGCGCCTCGCGATCCACGACGCGACGCTCATCTGGCGCGACGAGATGACCGGCGCGCCCGAGGTGCGCCTCACGCAGGTCGAGTTCGCGATGCGCAAGCACCTCGGCCACCACCACGCGTCGCTCTCGGCGCTGCCGCCGGCAAGCCTCGCCGGGCGCATCGACGTGCGCGCCGACATGACGATCGCAGCGCGTGGCATCGCGCTGGCGCGCCGTCGGCCGGCTCTTCGCCGAGGGCCTCGGCACCGACCTGGGCGGCCTGCGCGCGCACCTGCCGGTGCCCGACTCGCTGCGCGCCGGCGTGGGCAGCCTGCGCGTCTGGGCGACCTTCGCGGGCGACGAGGTGCGCGAGGTGATCGCCGACGTGAACATGCGCGATGCCACGGCGCAGCTCGCCGCCGACTCGCTCCCCCTCACCCTCGCCGCGCTCTCCGGCCGCGCCACCTACAGCGCACGTCCGGACGGCTTCTCGTTCGCGACCACGGGGCTGCGCTTCCGGCTGCCGGGCGGCGAGGAAGCGCAGCCGGGCAACTTCTCGATCGAGCGCACCGCGGCCGCCGGCCTCGCGCCGCGCATCGACGTGCGCGCCGACGGCATCGACCTCAAGATCGCCGCCGCGCTGATCGACTACTTCCCGGTGCCGCACGACATCAAGGGGCAGGTGGGCCGCTTCGCGCCGCGCGGCCGCATCGCCGACGCTTCGTTGAGCTGGAGCGGCGAGAGCGCCGGGCAGCCCAGGACCTACGCCGTGAAGGGCCGCTTCGAGCAGCTCGCGGTGAATCCGGTCGACGCCTTCCCGGGCGTGACGGGCGTGAGCGGCAGCATCGAGGGCACCGAGGCCGGCGGCACGCTGAAGCTCGCCGCGCGCGGCGCGACCCTCACCCTCGAGCGCGTCTTCCGCGCGCCGCTCGCCCTGGACGCGCTCGAGGTCGACGCGACGTGGAAGCGCACGGGCACGGTGCTGCAGGTGGCGATCTCCGACGCGCACTTCGCCAATGCCGACGCCGAGGGCCACCTCGCGGGCACGTGGCGCACGCTGCCCGAATCGCCCGGCTACGTGGACCTGCGGGGCACGCTGTCGCGGGCGACCGCGACCCGCGTGGCCGACTACGTGCCCAACCGCCTGCAGGTCACGCGCGAATGGGCCGAGCGCTCGATCCAGGCGGGCAGCAGCAACCGCGTGACCTTCGAGCTGAAGGGCGACCTGCGCCGCTTCCCGTTCGGGGACGGCAGCGACGGCCATTTCCTGGTCGAAGGCGACGTGCGCGACGGCGTGCTGAAGTACCACCGCGACTGGCCGTCGATCGACGCGGTGCAGGGCACCTTCCGTTTCGAGAACCGGCGCATGGAGATTCGCGCGAAGCAGGCGGCGATCTTCGCCTCGCGCGCGAGCAACGTCTCGGCGGTGATCGAGGACCTCGCGGTGCGCCCGGCGCTGCTCGCCATCGACGGCGACATCGACACCTCGGGCGCCGACACCGTGCGTTTCCTGCGCGAGTCGCCGCTGGTGAACGGGCCCGGAGGCTTCACGCGCGCGGTGGCGATCGAGGGGCCGGCGCGCCTCAAGCTGCATCTCGAATACCCGCTCGCCACGGGCGCCGTGGTGCGCGTCGCGGGCGACTACCAGTTCGCGGGCGCCACCGCCACGGTGGGGCGCGACCTGCAACTCGCGCGACATCCGCGGCCACCTCGCGTTCACCGAGAAGAGCGTGCGGGCCCCCGACATCACCGGGACCCTCTTCGGCGCGCCCGCGCGCCTCGCGATGTCCTCCGACCCGGACGGCCGCGTGGTGAGCACGCTCGATGCGCACGTCGACGCCGCCGCGCTCGCCGGCTTCATGCCCGTGGCGATCGCCGGGCACGTGAGCGGCGCGACCGACTGGCGAGCGCAGGTCACGAGCGGGCGCGACGGCACGCAGCTCACGGTGACCTCGGACCTCGCGGGCCTCGGGGTCACGCTGCCCGACCCGCTCGCCAAGGAGGCGGACACGGCGCGCCGGCTGGAAGTCACCGTCGCGCGCCTCGGCAGCGCTGGCGAGGCGACCACCATCGAGCTCGCGGGCGACGTGCACGGGCGCGTCACGCACAAGGTGGCCGACGGCGCCGAGCGGTGGGACGCGGCGCTCGGCTTCGGCCCGCCGCTGGGCGACGTGCCCGAGCGCTCCGGCCTGTGGCTCTACGGCAAGCTCGACCACTTCGATGCGGACGCGTGGCAGGCGCTCTTCGTGCCGGCGGCGCGCACGGCGGCCGCGGGCGACGCCACGCCGGCAGGGGAGCGCACGCAGCCGGACAGAGCGTCCACCGGCGGCATCGAGCTGCGCGGCCTCGACCTCGCGCTGGGCCGCGTGCGCTACCTGGGTCGCGATTTCACCGACCTCGCGGTGAAGCTCGAGCGCAACGGCCGGCAATGGGCCGGGCGCCTCGAAAGCCCCAAGGTGGCGGGCGAGGTGAGCTGGGATCCCACCGGCAAGGGGCGCCTCACCGGCCGTTTCGCGCGCCTCGCGGTCGGCGCGGGCGCGCGCCCCGACGCGCCCGAGGTCGTCGCGAGCCATCCCGACCTGCCCGCGCTCGACATCACCGCGGAACGCTTCGAGTTCAGCGACCACTGGCTGGGCGCCTTCGACCTCAAGGCCGAGCCCGACGGCGACGCCTGGCGCATCGACCACCTCGACATCGCCAACCAGCAGGTGAAGTTCAACTCGTCGGGGCGCTGGCGGCAAACCCCGGACGGGTCGCTCACCACGCTCGACCTCAAGCTCGACGCGCAGAGCCTGAACGCGCTGCTCGGGCAATTCGGCTATGGCGATTACCTGAAGCGCGGCACCGGCAAGCTCTCCGGCATGCTCGCGTGGTCGGGCTATCCGTACGACTTCGCGCTGGGCCGGCTCGCGGGGCACTTCAAGATCGAGGCGCACAACGGGCAGTTCGCCAAGATCCAGGCGGGCGCGGGCAAGCTCCTGGCGCTCCTGTCGCTGCAATCGCTGCCGCGCCGCGCCACGCTCGACTTCCGCGACGTCTTCAGCGAGGGCTTCGCGTTCGACCGCATCCAGGCCGAGGTCAACGTGGCGCGCGGCATCCTGCACACCGACAACCTCGAGATCGGCGGCCCGGCGGCGTTCGTGAGCCTCTCCGGCGAGGTGTCGCTGCCCGAGGAGACGCAGAAGCTCACGCTGCGCGTCGTGCCCGAGGTGAGCGAGGGCGTGGCGATCGCCGCGGCGCTGGTCGGAACTCCCGTGCTGGGACTTTCGACGCTGCTGGTCTCGAAGCTGCTGAACAACCCGTTCGGCAAGGTCGTGGCGTACGAGTATTCGGTGACGGGCTCGTGGGATAATCCCCAGGTCACGCGCCTCTCGGCGCCGCTCGCCAAGGCCGCCGCGGCCACGCCATGATCATCACGCGCAACTCGTCCACCACGCCGCAGGCGCTGCGCGACACCATGAGCGTCACGCAATCGATGTTCCGCGTGGCGGCGGTGCAGATGGCCTCCGGGCCCCACGTGGCCGCCAACCTGCAGGAGGCCGGGCGCCTCATCGAGCTCGCCGCCGCCACGGGCGCGCGCATCGTGGGCCTGCCGGAGTACTTCGCGATCATGGGCATGAAGGACACCGACAAGGTGGCCGCCCGCGAGCGCGACAACGACGGACCCATCCAGCACTTCCTCGCCGAGCAGGCGCGCCGCAACAAGGTCTGGATCGTGGGCGGCTCGGTGCCGCTCGAGGCGAGCGCGCCGGACAAGGTGCGCAACGCCTGCGTCGTCTACGACCAGGAGGGCAAGCGCGTCGCACGCTACGACAAGATCCACCTCTTCGGCTTCGAGATGGGCAACGAGCGCTACACCGAGGAGCGCACCATCGAGCCGGGCGCCCGCGTGGTGCACCCTGGATTCGCCCTACGGCCGCCTGGGCATCTCGGTCTGCTACGACCTGCGCTTCCCGGAGCTCTACCGCGCCATGGGCGACGTGGACCTGATCTTCGTCCCGTCCGCCTTCACGGAGACCACCGGCAAGGCCCACTGGGACACTCTGATCCGCGCCCGGGCCATCGAGAACCTGGCCTACGTCGTGGCCCCCGCCCAAGGCGGCTACCACGTGAACGGTCGCGAAACCCACGGTCATACGATGATCGTGGACCCCTGGGGCGTCGTGCTCGACCGGCTGCCGCGCGGTTCGGGGGTTGTCGTGGCGGGCGTGAACCCCACATATCAGGCTAAGATTCGTCGCAGTCTTCCGGCCCTGACCCACAAGACCGTTCGTCAGTGGTGACCCACTTCCAGGGTTCGCCGCAGATGGGCGAATTTCCTGCAAGATCAGCGAAGATAGGGCAACCCGTGACCAAGCCTGGACCGTCCACCCTCGACATCGCCAAGGCGACCCTGCTCACTCCCTTCGGCGTGGACCAGGTGGCCACGGACCGCGTCTTCGGCACCATCCTCGCCCACCGCGCGGATGATGCGGACCTCTTCTTCCAGTACAACCGCTCCGAGGGCTGGTCGCTCGAGGAGGGCGAGGTCAAGTCGGGCAGCTACTCACATCGACCAGGGCGTGGGCGTGCGCGTGGTGGCGGGCGAGAAGACCGCCTTCGCCTATGCCGACGACATCACGCCCGAGGCGCTCGAGTCCGCCGCCCGGGTCACCCGCGCCATCGCCGCCCAGGGCGGCCATGGCAAGGCGGCCAGCGCCGTGGTGCGCGCCGGCAACGCGCTCTATGCCCCGATCGACCCGGTGGTGCAGTTCGACGATGCCGCGAAGGTGCGCATCCTCGAGGCCGTCGAGCGCTACGCCCGCGCCGCCGACCCGCGCGTGAAGCAGGTGATGGGCCGGCTGTCGGGCGAGTACGACGTGGTGCTCGTGGCGCGCGCCGACGGCGGGGTCGCCGCGGACGTGCGTCCGCTCGGTGCACCTCGCCATCACCGTGATCGCCGAGCAGGACGGGCGGCGCGAGCAGGGCCACCAGGGCGCCGGCGGGCGCTTCGGCTACCAGTTCTTCACCGACGAGCTGCTGGAGAAGCTCGCGCGCGACGCGGTGCGCCAGGCGCTCGTGAACCTCGAGGCGCGGCCGGCGCCGGCGGGCGTGATGAGCGTGGTGCTCGGGCCGGGCTGGCCGGGCATCCTGCTGCACGAGGCCATCGGCCACGGCCTCGAGGGCGACTTCAACCGCAAGGGCACCTCGGCCTTCAGCGGCCGCGTGGGCCAGCGCGTGGCCGCGCCCGGCGTCACCGTGGTCGACGACGGCACCATTCCCGACCGCCGCGGGTCGCTCTCCGTGGACGACGAGGGCAATCCGACGACCCGCAGCGTGCTGATCGAGGACGGCATCCTGCGCGGCTACCTGCAGGATCGCCTCAACGCGCGCCTCATGGGTGTCGCGCCCACCGGCAACGGGCGGCGCGAGTCGTACGCGAGCATCCCGATGCCGCGCATGACCAATACCTTCATGCTGGGCGGCAGCGAGGAGCCGCAGGAGATCATCGCCTCGGTGCAGCGCGGGCTCTACGCCGTCAATTTCGGCGGCGGCGAGGTCGACATCACCAGCGGCAAGTTCGTGTTCTCGGCCTCCGAGGCCTACTGGATCGAGGACGGCAAGGTCCAGTACCCGGTGAAGGGCGCGACCCTCATCGGCAACGGGCCGGACGCGCTCACCCACGTGACGATGATCGGCAACGACATGTGCCTCGACTCAGGCATCGGCATGTGCGGCAAGGAGGGCCAGAGCGTCCCGGTCGGCGTGGGGCAGCCCACGATCCGCATCGAGGGGCTCACCGTCGGCGGCACGGCGTAAGGTTCGGCGCTGTCGCGGGGTCCCATCGGCGGGACATTTCCATCGGCAAAGGAATGAGATGACCAGACGCGGTTTTGTCGGCATGTTGGGCGCGCTCTTCGCGGCGCGGGGTGCGGCTGCGGCTCCGAAGGATGCGGGCGCCCGCGTGGAGAAGCTCGAGCTCTCCGACGTCGAGTGGAAGAAGCGCCTCACGCCCGAGCAATACGCGGTGCTGCGCCACGAGTCCACCGAGCGCGCGGGCACCAGCGCGCTGCTCTCGGAGCATCGCAAGGGCACGTTCGTGTGCGCGGGCTGCGACCTCGCGCTCTTCGATGCGTCGACCAAGTTCGAGAGCGGCACGGGCTGGCCCAGCTTCTACACGTTCATCGCGGGCCACCTCGAGACCAAGACCGACTTCAAGCTGATCGTGCCGCGCACCGAGTACCACTGCGCGCGCTGCGGCGGCCACCAGGGCCACGTGTTCGACGACGGCCCGCCGCCCACCGGCAAGCGCTACTGCAACAACGGGGTGGCCCGCGCTTCAGTTCCGGCATGAGGAACGCTGCTGGAGCGGACGGCGAAGCCGCGCTCAAGGTCGGCGAGCTAGTCCTATGCTCCCCTCGAGCTTCACGGGGCGGTCGCGCGCGGTCCACATCCAGCAATAGTCCTCGGCGTCCTTCGCCACGAAGGTCCCGCCGTCGCCGCGCATCGCCTCGCGCTTCACGGGGTAGCTCACCTCGTTGCTGGAGTGGAAGTGGATGTTGAAGTCCACGGGGCCGCTCGCACGCCAGTAGTAATGCCGCGACTGGCCGGTCTCGAGGTGGACGCATTCCTCGTGCTCGGCGCCGCGCTCGAGGCTCACGGCGAATTTCCCGGCGGGTTTCGCGGACGGATCGGCGGCGCAGGCGAGTGTGGCGAGGAGCGCGGCCCAGGTCGCCGCGAGGAGACGTTTCATCTGCGGGTATGCTAGCATTCGCACATGACATTCGATCGCGGGTATTTTTACTGGTTCTTCCATCTCACGCCGGAGGCGGTCGAGAGAGCTTGAGCCGGATGTAGGCCCACGAATCCCGAGAGACCGCCAGCGAAACTGGCGGTTTTTTGTTTATGGCGACCATGACGCACCATCGGACCGACGACGTACGCATCGAGCAGGGCGACGAGCTTCTCGCGCCCATGCAGGTCATGCGCGAGCTGCCGGCCACCGACCGCTCGGAGACGACGGCCTTCGAGGGCCGCCGCGCCGTGCACGACATCCTGCGCGGCGCCGACGACCGGCTGATCGTGGTGGTGGGGCCGTGCTCGATCCACGACTACGCGGCGGCGGTGGACTACGCAAAGCGGCTGGCTGCGCGAGCGCGTGCGCCATGCAGCCGACCTCGCGATCGTGATGCGCGTGTACTTCGAGAAGCCGCGCACCACCGTGGGCTGGAAGGGCTTCATCAACGACCCGCACCTGGACGAGACCTTCGACATCAACGAGGGCATCCGGCTCGCGAGGAAGCTCCTGCTCGAGATCGACGAGCTGGGCGTGCCGTGCGCCACCGAGTTCCTCGACCTCATCAGCCCGCAGTACATCGCCGACCTCATCGCCTGGGGCGCCATCGGCGCGCGCACCACCGAGAGCCAATCGCATCGCCAGCTCGCCTCGGGGCTGTCGTGCCCGGTGGGGTTCAAGAACGGCACCGACGGCAACGTGCGCATCGCCGTGGACGCCATCAAGGCCGCCAGCGCGCGCCATCATTTCATTTCCGTGACGAAGTCCGGCCACGTCGCGGTGTTCAAGACCGCGGGCAACGAGGACTGCCACGTCATCCTGCGCGGCGGCACGCGGCCCAACTACGACGCCGCGAGCGTGGAGGCGGCGTGCGGCGAGCTCGCCTCCGCGGGCCTCGCGCAGCGCCTGATGGTGGATCTCTCGCATGCGAACGCGGGCAAGCAGCACCGGCGGCAGCTCGAGGTCGGCGCCGACGTGGCGCGCCAGCTCGCGGCGGGCGAGCGGCGCATCGTGGGCGTGATGGCCGAGAGCCACATCAACCCGGGGCGGCAGGACCTCGTCCCCGGCAAGCCCCTGGCCTACGGCGTCTCGATCACCGACGCCTGCCTGGGATGGGACGATACGGTGGCGCTCCTGGACACCCTCGCCGAGGGCGTGAGGAAGCGCCGGCTGGCAGTGGAGGAATGACGATGAAGGCGAAGACGAAGGAGCCGGAAGGCAACGCGGCGATGAGCCGTCGTGGGCCGCACCGACGACCTGCGCATCGGCGCGGTTCGCGCGCTGATCCCGCCGCAGCTCCTGCTCGAGGAAGTGCCGATGGACGCGCTGGCGCTCGCCACCGTCAGCACGCGCGCCAGGCGGTGCACCGCGTGCTGCACGGCGCCGACGACCGGCTGTTCGCCATCGTCGGCCCGTGCTCGATCCACGATTCCGAGGCCGCGCTCGAATACGCGGAACGGCTCGCCGAGGCGGCGCGCCGCCACGAGGCCGACCTCCTCATCGCGATGCGCGTCTACTTCGAGAAGCCGCGCACCACGGTCGGCTGGAAGGGCTACATCAACGACCCGCACCTGGACGGCAGCTTCGCGATCAACGAGGGCCTGCGCCTCGCGCGGAAGCTCCTGCTCGACATCAACCGCCTGGGCCTCGCCTGCGGCACCGAGTTCCTGGACCTGCTCTCGCCGCAATACATCTCCGACCTCATCGCCTGGGGCGCCATCGGCGCGCGCACCACGGAATCGCAGACCCATCGCCAGCTCGCCTCGGGCCTGTCGTGCCCGGTGGGCTTCAAGAACGGCACCGACGGCTCGATCAAGGTCGCGGTGGACGCGCTGCGCGCCGCCGCGGCGCCGCACGCGTTCATGGGGATGACCAAGACCGGGCAGGCGGCCATCTTCGAGACCATCGGCAACGAGGACTGCCACGTGATCCTGCGCGGCGGCAAGCACCCCAACTACGACGCCGCGAGCGTGGATGCCGCGGCGAAGGAGCTCGGGGCAGCGGGGCTCGCCGCGCACCTCATGATCGACTTCTCGCACGCCAACGCCTCGAAGCAGTACCAGCGCCAGATCGACGTGGCCGGCGACGTGGCGGGCCAGCTCGCGCGAGGAGATGAGCGCATCGTGGGCGTGATGGTCGAAAGCCACTTGAACCCCGGCCGCCAGGACCTCGTGCCGGGCCAGCCGCTCGCCTACGGCGTTTCCATCACCGACCCGTGCATCGGTTGGGACGACACCGAGCGCGTGCTCGACACGCTCGCCGACGCCGTGCGCCAGCGCCGCCTGGCCGTCGCCGAATGAGCGCCAAGAACGAGTTCCGCATCCTCGGCCGGCGCGAGGGCAACGAGGCTTCGATCCGCTTCGAGTATCGCGGCGTCGAGTTCCACCAGGATTCCTACCACGTCGTCGCGGGCCTGAACGCGGTGGACACGCGCGAGTACACGGAGCGCACGTTCCGCGCGCTGCAGGAAGCGGGGCAGGTGTGCGCGCGCATGGGCGCCTACAAGCCGCGCACCAGCCCCTACTCGTTCCAGGGCTACGGCAAGCAGTGCCTGCCGTACGTCTTCGAGCTCGCCGGCAAGTACGGCATCAGCGTGATCTCCATGGAGGTCACGCGCGACGAGCACCTGGACGAGATCCGCGCGGCGCTGCGCGAGACCGGCGAGGCCACCGGCGTGATGCTGCAGATCGGCACGCGCAACACGCAGAACTTCGAGCTGCTGAAGACCGTGGGCAGCCAGCGCGACTTCCCGATCATGCTGAAGCGCGGCTTCGGCATCACGCTGCACGAGTCGCTGCTCGCCGCGAGTACATCGCCGCGTCGGGCAATCGCGACATCGTCTTCTGCCTGCGCGGCGTGAAGACCCAGCTCGGCGACCCGCACCGCAACCTCGTCGACTTCGCGCACGTCCCGGTGGTCAAGCGCCTCACGCGCATGCCGGTGTGCGTCGATCCCTCGCACTCCGTGGGCCTGCGCGCTGCCGCGCCCGACGGGCTGCAGGACATCTTCCACGTCGCGGCCCAGGGCATCATCGCCGGCGCCAACCTCGTGCTCACCGACATCCATCCCGAGCCGCGCAAGGCGCTGGTCGACGCGGGCGCAGGCGCTCACGCTCGAGGAGCTGCCGGGATTCCTCGAGGACTGCGCGATCGCTCGCGAGGCATATGAGAAGCGCCGTGCCCGATTGAGCTAGCAAAATCTTTGGAAGCGCCGATGCCCGCCGATGTCCAACGCCGATTGCCGCCGATCTAAAGGTGAAATTGTCCGCGCAATGATTGACCGGTCGTGTAAGCGCTCTGTTTCATCGGCGTTCATCGGCGTTGGATCGGCGGTCATCGGCGCTTTCATGGCCCTTTGCGTCACCCAGTCCATCGCTGCTGAAATCTCGCTCACCGACGACCTGGGCCGCAAGGTCGAGCTGAATCACCCGGCGCAAAGGATCGTCACCCTCGCGCCATTCCTCACCGAGCTGGTGTTCTCCGCCGGCGCGGGCGACCGCGTCGTGGGCGTGAGCGCGTACAGCGACTACCCCCCGCAGGCGAAGGCCCTGCCGCAGGTGGCGAGCGCGGCGGGCAACTCCGTCGAGTCGATCGCCGCACTCCATCCCGATCTCGTGCTGGCCTGGAAAGACAGCATCCGTGGCGATGACGTGGAGCGCATGGCGCGGCTGGGCCTGCGGGTCTATGTCGCCCAGGCGCGTGGGCTCGCCGACGTCCCGCGCCTGCTGGGCGTGATCGGGGTTCTCGCTGGCGTGGACACGCGCGCGAGCGCCGCGGCCTACGACGCGCGCCTCGCGAAGCTGCGTGCCGAGTACGCGGGCCGGCCCGAGGTGAGCGTGTTCCTCGAGATCTGGAACCATCCGCTCACCACCATCTCGGGGCGCCACTTCATGAACGAGGCGCTCGCCATCTGCCGCGCGCGCAACGTGTTCGCGGACCTGCCCGGCGTGGCGCCCGAGGTGTCGTGGGAAGAGGTGTACGCGCGCGATCCGCCCGTCGTGGTCGGCGTGGGATCGGCGGCCACGGCGGCGGAATTCCGCGCGGCGTGGCAGGCGCACCCGACGCTCGCGGCGGTGAAATCCGGCCACCTGGTGTTCGTCGATCCCGACCGGCTGCAGCGGACCACCACGCGCACGCCCGAGGCAATCGCGGAGCTTTGCGCGGCGCTGGACGCCGAGCGAGCGCGCGCGCCCGCGGCGAAGCGCTAGTTCCCGTCCGCCTCGCCGCCCGGACGCCACACCGCCTCGGCATGGCCCTCGGCGATGTTGATGGTGCGCGCGGCGAGGAAGAGCAGGTCGGAGAGGCGGTTCAGGTATTTCACGCTCAGCTCCGACACGCTCTCGCCAGCGCCCAGCTTCACCAGCGAGCGCTCGGCGCGGCGGCAGATGGCGCGCGCGAGATGGCATGCGGCACCGGCCCGCGTGCCGCCGGGAAAGACGAAATCGCGCAGCGGGGGCAGCGGCTCGCGCAGGCTCTCGATGCGCGCCTCGAGCCGCTGCACATGCGCGTCCCACAGCGCAGAACGGCCCGGAATGCACACCTCGCCGCCCAGGTCGAAGAGGTCGTTCTGGATCGTGGCGAGCGCCGCGCGGATGGCTTCGGGCATCGGCTCGGCGAGCGCGCAGCCGATGGCCGAGGAGAGCTCGTCGATGTTGCCCATCGCCTCCACGCGCAGCGCGTCCTTGCGCACGCGGCTGCCGTCGCCCAGGCCGGTGGTGCCGTCGTCGCCGGTGCGCGTGACGATCTTCGTGAGTCGGTTGGCCATGGCGTCATTGTAGCCGCGGCCCGGCGCCCGCTTGCTAGTTGGCGGGATTCCAGGTGGTCGCCGCGTTCCTGTCGCAGCTGCCGGTGGAGACCGGCGTGCCCTTGAAGCCCTGGCCGTTGGCGCACAGGCCCGTGGCGCCCAGCACGATCTGGGTGTCCTTGAGGAGCCAGGCCTGGTCCGGGCCGCCGTGGCAGTCCCAGACGAGGAGCGCCTGTCCCTTCGCGAGCCGGCCGTCGTTCACGCTGAGGCAGAGGCCCGAGGCCTCGTTCACCAGGTTGCCTCCCTTGGGTCGCCACTTCGTCTCCGCGTGGCCGGTGCAATCGGCCTCGATGACCGGCGAGTTGCGAATGGGCTTGCCCGCGAACGGATTGGGCACGGCGACGAGGCAGCGCCCCTGCGGGCCCTTGAGCATCGTGGTGGTGATCACCGTGGGCAGCTGCGGCGTGAACGGATTGGGCGCTGCCGCGGGCGCGGGCTGGATCGCGGCGAAGCCGACCATGGTCCAGCCCTGGCGCGTGATGTTGAGGTGGCCGCTCATCACGAGCGGGGACGTGTAGGACGCCTGCCGGTCGACCCCCGGGTACATGGTGACGCCATCCGGGGTGAGCTTGGAGTTGGCCTTCATCAGGCGCTGCACGTAGGCGGCCTGGTATGCGGCGAGCACGAATTGCGAGCAGAACATCTGGCTGCGCCCGCGCGGGCCGCCCGGCACGTTCGCCTGCGAGCCATACTCGAAGGCCTCGGCGCGCCCGTCGGGCCCGAAGGACGAGCTGTGGCCGGGCACGCTCAACGGCAGCAGGTAGCCCATGCGTCCCGTGGCCCACGTCCGTGCGATGGCCGCGGCCTCGGCGCCGAGCGCGGCATCGGTGGGGCGGTAGACGGCGAACAGGTATCCCACGTGGTGCGATATGTCGCGCGGGCTCACGCCTGCGCTCTCGCCGGGTGTCGCGCCGTGCGCCTCGGCGGTCTTGTTGTTGCCGAGGTAGATGGCGGCGTGGACGACCTGCGGATCGCCCGCCTTCGTCTCGTCGGTGCCGATGATGCTGTTGAGGTTCTGGATCGTCTCCTGGCTGATGGAGATGCCGACCGAGGTGACCGGGGACTGGTCGCTCAGGCGCTTGAGCATGATGTCGCCGGGCTTCAGGAACTGGTCGGCCTGCGTCGCGGTGACGTAGTGGATCAGGCTCAGCTTCGGCGCGATCGTCGAGCCGAACTGGGCGTGCGCGGCCGTGGCGAGGAACGCCGCGAGGATTGCGGAAAGGGGCAGGATTCGCACGACGTTCATGGTCGATCTCTCCCGTGGATGTGCCAGCTCAGCCGTCGAACGCGCGTCAAGGGGAAAGTTTACGGCTATCATCTGCGCAACGCATTCCGGCTTAATGCTCAAGACTTAAGTCCCATCGACGTGAAAACCAGCTTTTTGGATTTCGAGCAGCCCATCGCGGAGCTCGAGCAGAAGATCGAGGAGCTGCGCTTCGTGCAGGACGACTAGCGCGGTGGACATCTCGCAGGAGATCGAGCGGCTCTCGAAGAAGAGCCGCGAGCTCACCAAGGACATCTACGGCAAGCTCTCGGCCTGGCAGGTCTCGAAGGTCGCGCGCCATCCGCAGCGTCCCTACACGCTCGACTACATCGCCGCGATCTGCACCGACTTCGAGGAGATGCACGGCGACCGCGCCTTCGCCGACGATCCCGCGATCGTGGGCGGCCTCGCGCGCTTCAACGGCAGGAGCGTCATGGTGATCGGCCACCAGAAGGGCCGCGACACCAACGACAAGATCTACCGCAACTTCGGCATGCCGCGCCCCGAGGGCTACCGCAAGGCGCTGCGCCTGATGAAGCTCGCCGAGAAGTTCGGCGTTCCGCTGCTCACGTTCGTGGACACGCCGGGCGCCTATCCCGGCATCGGCGCCGAGGAGCGCGGGCAGTCGGAGGCGATCGGCAAGAACCTCTACGCGATGGCGGGGCTGCGCGTGCCGGTGGTGGTGTCGGTGATCGGCGAGGGCGGCTCGGGCGGCGCGCTCGCCATCGCGGTGGGCGACGTCACGCTGATGATGCAGTACTCGACCTATTCGGTGATCTCCCCCGAGGGCTGCGCCGCGATCCTGTGGAAGAGCGCGGAGAACGCGGGCGAGGCCGCCGAGAGCCTGGGCATCACCGCGCAGCGCCTGAAGACGCTCGGGGTCATCGACAAGGTCATCGCCGAGCCGCTCGGCGGCGCGCACCGCGATCCCGCCGAGGCCGCGAAGAGCCTGAAGAAGGCGATCCAGGACAGCCTGCAGAAGCTGCAGGACCTCTCCGCCGAGCAGCTCCTCGAGCGGCGGCAGGAGCGGTGGGTCAACTACGGCAAGTTCAAAGAGATAGCTGAATAGCGGTAAACAGGTAGCGGGAACGTCGTTGGAGCGGACGGCGAAGCCGCCGCTGCAATCCACTATCCTTGCTCCATGGACCTCGAACGGCACGTCGCCGAACGCCTCGCCGCCGTGGCGCCCGCGGGCGCCGGGGTGTGCGTGGGCCTGTCCGGCGGGCTCGATTCCATCGTCCTCCTCGACCTGCTCGCGCGCACTCGCCGCACGGCGCGTGGGCGCGGTCCATGTGCACCATGGCCTGAGCCCGAACGCCGATCGCCTGGGCCGCGCTGTGCGCCGAAGCCTGCGAGGCGCGGGGCATCGCCCTGGACGTCGTGCGCGTGCGCGTCGATCGCGACGCGACGCGCGGGGCTGGAGGCGGCGGCGCGCGCGGCACGCTACGCGGTGTACGCCGCGCGGCCCGAGCCCCTCGTGGCACTCGCGCACCATCGCGACGACCAGGCCGAGACGCTGTTGCTGCAGCTCCTGCGCGGCACGGGATTGAAGGGCGTGGCCGCGATGCCCGAGCTGCGCCCGCTGCCCGGATCGGCGGTGCGCGTTTTCCGGCCGCTCCTCGGCGTCGCCCGCGACACGCTGCGCGCGCACGCCGTCGCGCATGCGCCTGGCATGGGTGGAGGACGAATCGAACGCCTCGCCGGCGATGGATCGCAACTACCTGCGCCACGAGATCGCGCCGCGCCTGGACACGCGCTTCGCGGGCTGGCGCGAGGCCGCGGCGCGCTTTGCGCGGCACGCGGGGGAAGCCGGCGCGCTGCTCGACGAGCTCGCGCGCATCGACGGGGCGAGCGGCATCGCGGGCGAGGGCCTGCGCCTCGAAGCGGCGCTGCCCGCCGCGCGGCGCGCCAACGCGCTGCGCGCCTTCCTCGCCGCCGAGGGCCTCGCGATGCCGGGCTCGGCGCGCCTTGCCGAGATGGTGCGGCAGCTCTACGACGCCCGGATGGATGCGCGCGTGCGCATCGACCACGACCGCGCGACCCTGGTGCGCCACCGCGGCGTGGTGCACGTCGCCGCCGGACTGCGCGAGCCCGAGGGCGCGCAGCCGAGCCCTGGCGCGTGCCGTGGCGCGGCGAGAGCGACGTCGACCTCGGCCCGGGACGCGGGCAGGTGAGCTTCGAGGCGGCCACGGGCGCCGGCCTCGCCGCGGAGTCCGGCGCGCTCGATTGGCACTTTGCCGCGCGGCGCGGCGGCGAGCGCGTGAAGCTCGCCGGCGGCGGCCGCACGCGCACCCTGAAGAACCTGCTGCAGGAGGCGGCGGTGCCGGAGTGGCAGCGCGAGCACCTGCCGCTGCTCTATCGCGGCGAGCGCCTCGCCTGGGTGCCCGGCATCGGTGTGGCGGCCGAGGCTGCCTGCGCGCCGGGTTGTCCCGGGCTCGTTCCGCACTGGCGCCCGGCGCCTGAAAGCGCTTTCGGGGTAGCCTTCGGGGGGCGCGCTGTGCTAGAATGAAAAGCTAAATATTTCATCAATTTAGCGGAGAAAAGCATGGCGGTGGAGCGCACCCTCTCGATCATCAAACCCGACGCCGTCGCGAAGAACGTCATTGGCGAGATCTACGCCCGGTTCGAGAAGGCTGGCCTCAAGATCGTCGCGGCCCGCATGACCCATTTGTCGCGCAACGATGCCGAAGGCTTCTACGCCGTGCACAAGGGGCGCCCGTTCTTCAAGGACCTGGTCGAGTTCATGATCTCGGGCCCCGTGATGATCACGGTGCTCGAAGGCGCCAGCGCGATCCAGAAGAACCGCGACCTCATGGGCGCCACGGATCCGAAGAAGGCCGCGCAGGGCACCATCCGCGCCGACTTCGCGCAGTCGATCGACGCGAACGCGGTGCACGGCTCGGATGCGCCGGAGACCGCGGCCGTCGAGATCGCCTATTTCTTTCCGCAGAGCCAGGTCCACTCCCGCTAGGACGGACCGCGCCGCGCCATGACCGAACGCACCAACCTGCTCGACTTCACCCTGCCGCGCCTGACCGTCTGGTTCGGCGAGCAGGGCGAGAAGCCGTTTCGCGCGAAGCAGGTGTTCCACTGGATCCACCAGCGCGGCGTGGGCGATTTCGACGCGATGACCGACCTCGCCAAGTCGCTGCGCGAGAAGCTGAAGGAGCGCGCCGAGGTGCGCGCGCCCGCGATCGTCTCCGAGCAGCGCTCCGCCGACGGCACGGTGAAGTGGCTCTTCGAAGCCGGAACCGGAAACGGCATCGAGACCGTGTTCATCCCCGAGGACGACCGCGGCACGCTCTGCGTGTCCTCGCAGGTGGGCTGCGCGCTCGACTGCAAGTTCTGCTCGACCGGCCGCCAGGGCTTCAACCGCGACCTCGCCGTGGGCGAGATCATCGGCCAGGTGTGGATGGCGAACCGGCGGCTGGAGGAGCTCGGCGCGGCGCGGCTGCCGTCGGAAGATGCACAGGGCGAGGCCGAATACCGGCGCCCGGTCTCCAACGTCGTGATGATGGGCATGGGCGAGCCGCTCAACAATTTCGGCCCCGTGGTCGACGCGATGTCGATCATGCTGGACGACCATGCGTACGGGCTCTCGCGCCGCCGAGTCACGCTCTCCACCTCGGGCGTGGTGCCGCAGATCCGCAAGCTCAAGGACGCGCTGCCGGTGGCGCTCGCGGTGAGCCTGCACGCGCCCAACGACGCGATCCGCAGCCGCATCATGCCGGTGAACGACGCCTATCCGATCGCCGAGCTCCTCGATGCGTGCCGCGACTACCTCGAGGTGGCGCCGCGCGACTTCATCACCTTCGAGTACGTGATGCTGAAGGGCGTGAACGACGCGCCCGACCACGCGCGCGAGCTGGCACGGCTCCTCGAGACCGTGCCCTCGAAGGTGAACCTGATTCCCTTCAACCCGTTCCCCGACTCGGGCTTCGAGGGCACCGACATGGAACGCGTGCGCCGCTTCCAGAAGATCCTGCATCGAGGCGGGCTATGTCGCCACGGTGCGCAAGACGCGCGGCGACGACATCGACGCGGCGTGCGGCCAGCTCGCCGGCCAGGTCGTGAACCGCATGAAGCCCAAGGCCGTCCGTTTCCATTCTCCACAGCCGAGGTCCTGATGCGCATCAGCCTTGTCGCCCGCGCCGTCTTCGCGACCGCCGCCGTCGCGGCACTCGCCGGCTGCGTCTCCCAGAGCAACACGCAGTCGCACCCCGTGACCGAAAGCGGCGCCCCGGCGAGCGCGCACCGCCGCGCCGAGGTCCACACGTCGCTCGCCGGCGAGTACTTCTCGCGCGGCAACTTCAACGTCGCGCTCTCCGAGACCAAGCTCGCGGTGAAGGACGACCCGGCCTACGTCCAGGCCTACAACATGCAGGGCCTGGTGTACATGGAGCTGCGCGAGGACGTCGCGGCGCGCGAGGCGTTCGACCGCGCCCTCTCGCTCGATCCCAACAACGCCGAGGTGCTCAACAACTTCGGCTGGTTCCTCTGCACGCGCAACGACACGGCGCGCGCGATGACGATGCTCAAGAAGGCGGCGAGCGACCCGCTCTATCCCACGCCCGAGAAGGCCTACCTCTCGACGGGACTGTGCCTGCGGCGCATGCAGCCAGGATGCCGAGGCGGCCGAGTGGCTGCGCCGCGCGGTGGCCAAGCGCCCGGACATGATCGGCGCGCTCTTCAACCTCGCCGAGGTCGAATACGAGCAGCACCACTACAAGGACGCCGAGAACTACCTCACCCGCTACATGCGCCTGTCGCCCAACCCGCCCCTCGAGGGCCTCGTGATGGGCGTGAAGGTCGCGCGCGGCACGGGCGACTCCTCCACCGAGCAGAGCTACCTGCAACAGCTGCGCCGCCGCTTCCCCGACGCGCCGCAGACGCGCGAGCTCACAGAGAAGCACTGATGTCCGTGGACGCGGCCGGCGAAAACGCGGAACGCGGCACGCCGCAGACGCTCGGCGCGGCGCTCGGCGCCGAGCGCGAGCGCCAGGGCCTGTCGCGCGCCGATGCGGCGCAGCGCCTGCACATGAGCCCGTCGCAGGTCGAGGCGCTCGAGCGCGGCGACTACCACAGCCTGCCCAGGGGCACCTTCCTGCGCGGCTTCGTGCGCAACTACGCGAAGGTGCTGGGCCTCGAGCCCGATTCCATGCTCGCCATGCTCGCCGAGGCCAAGCCGAGCGATCCCGCGCCGCGCATCGTCGTGCCGACGCAGAACATCCGCTTCGATCCGCTCGGCGAGCGCTTCCGAGCCCGTACGTGAAGGCCGCCACGCTCGCGGTCGTCGCGGTGGCGATGGCGTTCGCCGCGATGTACTGGGTGATGTTCGTGCGGCCCAAGCCGCCGGGACGCGCTGGCCACGAGCTCGCCGCCGCGAGCTCGAGTCTGCTCCGGTGCCGGCGCTCGACGCGCCGCCGCCGCGGAAGCCGCGTCGTCCTCCGGCGCGGAAGTGGCCGCGCAGGGCCGCACGCCCGACGCGCCGCAACCTGCGGGCGCCGCGCCCGCCAGGATGGCCGCAGTGCCCGCGCCGGGAAAGGCCGCGGCGAAACCCGCGCCGCCGAAGGATGCCCCGAAGCCCGTGCCGGGGAAAGACGCCACGAAGGACGCCGCGAAAGACGCCACGAAGGATGCCGTGAAAGACGCGCCGCCCGCGCGCGTCGCCGCCGCCGACGGCGCGGCCAAGCCCGCGAAGGCGGGAGGGCGCAAGACGATCCACTTCCATTTCGGCGGCGACTCGTGGGTCGAGATCCGCGACACGGGCGGCAAGGTCGCTCTACCAGAAGCTCAACGCGGCGGGCAGCGACGCGGACATCGCGGCACATCCCCCGGTCGACGTCATCGTCGGCAACGCGCCCGAAGTGCGCATGACCTACGACGGCGCCGACTTCCCGCTCGAGCCCCACACCCAGGTCGCCGTCGCCCGCTTCACGCTCGAATAGAACGCCCATGACGCCCCGCCGCAAATCACGCCCCGTGCGCGTCGCCGACCGCACCATCGGGGGCGACGCCCCCATCCTCGTGCAGTCGATGACCAACACCGACACCGAGGACGCGCGCGCCACCGCCGAGCAGGTCGCGGCCCTCGCGCGCGCCGGCAGCGAGATCGTGCGCATCACCGTGAACACGCTCGAGGCGGCGCGCCAGGTGCCCGCGATCCGCGAGCGGCTGCTGGCGATGAACGTGGACGTGCCGCTGGTGGGCGACTTCCACTTCAACGGCCACAAGCTGCTCACGCAGGTGCCCGAATGCGCGGCGGCGCTCGACAAGTACCGCATCAACCCGGGCAACGTGGGCCACGGCTCGAAGCGCGACGACCAGTTCTCCACCATGGTCGAGAAGGCGATCGAGTACGCGAAGCCGGTGCGCATCGGCGTGAACTGGGGCTCGCTCGACCCGGAGCTGCTCGCGCGCATGATGGACGAGAACCACGCGCTCGCGAAGCCGAAGGAAGCCGACGCGGTGATGCGCGAGGCGCTCATCGTCTCGGCGCTCGAGAGCGCCGCGGTTCGCGCAGGACATCGGCCTTCCCGGCGACCGCATCGTGATCTCGTGCAAGGTCTCGGCGGTGCAGGACCTGATCGCCGTCTACCGCGATCTCGCGCGGCGCTGCGACTACGCGCTGCACCTCGGGCTCACCGAGGCGGGCATGGGCTCCAAGGGCATCGTCGCCTCGACCGCGGCGATGGGCGTGCTGCTGCAGGAAGGCATCGGCGACACCATCCGCGTCTCGCTGACACCCGAGCCCAACGGCGACCGCACGAAGGAGGTCATCGTCGCGCAGGAGATCCTGCAGACCATGGGGCTGCGCTCGTTCACGCCGATGGTATCCGCGTGCCCCGGCTGCGGCCGCACCACCAGCACGTTCTTCCAGGAGCTCGCCGACAAGATCCAGGGCTACCTGCGCAACCAGATGCCCGTGTGGCGCGCGCAATACCCGGGCGTGGAGGAGATGCACGTGGCGGTGATGGGCTGCGTGGTGAACGGCCCGGGCGAGTCGAAGCTCGCCAACATCGGCATCTCGCTGCCGGGCTCGGGGGAGAAGCCCGTGGCGCCGGTGTACGTGGACGGCGAGAAGACCGTGACCCTCAAGGGCGCGCGCATCGCCGAGGAGTTCCAGGCGATCGTCGACGAGTACGTGCGCACGCACTACGCGGCGCGGCACAGCGCCCGCACGCCTCGCGCCTCAAGGCCATCCCCATCAAGGCCGCCAACCCATGAGCGCGAAGCTGCAGGGCATCCGCGGCATGGAGGACGTGCTGCCCGATGCGAGCGCCGCTGCGGCGAGAGGCTCGAGGAGGCGTGCGCGCGCGGTCTGCAGCCGCTACGGCTACCGCAACATCCGCACGCCGATCGTCGAGCCCACGGCGCTCTTCGTGCGCGGCATCGGCGAGGTCACCGACATCGTCGAGAAGGAGATGTACGTCTTCGACGGACCGCAACGGCGAGAGCCTCGCGCTGCGCCCCGAGGCCACCGCCGGCATCGTGCGCTCGGCGATCGAGCACAACCTGGTCTACAACGGCCCGGTGCGCGTGTGGACCATGGGCCCGATGTTCCGCTACGAGCGCCCGCAGAAGGGCCGCTACCGCGCAGTTCCACCAGTTCGACGTCGAGGCGCTGGGCTTCGAGGGCCCCGACGTCGACGCCGAGCAGATCGTGCATGCTCGCGCGCCTGTGGAAGGCGCTCGGCCTGCCGGACGTGGAGCTGCACATCAATTCGATCGGAGACGCGGCCGACCGCAAGGCGCACCGCGCGAAGCTCATCGCCTAGTTCGAGAAGCACGCCGAGCGTCCTCGACGAGGACGCGCGCCGGCGCCTGCAACCAACCCGCTGCGCATCCTCGACTCGAAGAACCCCGCGATGCAGGCGATGCTCGAGGGCGCACCGCGCATGCTCGATGAGCTGGGCGATGCGGCGGCCGCGCATTTCGAGGCGCTGAAGGTGCTGCTGGACGCCGCGGGCGTGCGCCTACACGGTGAACCCGCGCCTGGTGCGCGGCCTCGACTACTACAACCGCACGCGTCTTCGAGTGGATCACGCCCCACATCGGAGCGCAGTCCACGATCGCCGGCGGGGGGCGCTACGATGCGCTCTTCGAGCAGCTGGGCGGCAAGCCCACCCCGGCGTGCGGGTTCGGCATGGGCATCGACCGCGTGCTGCTCGCGCATGCAGGCGGCGGGCGTGGAGCAGGCGCCGACCGTGGACGTGTTCGTGGTGCACTCGGGCGAGAGCGCCGAGGCTGGCGGCCTGGAAGCTCGCGGAGCAGTGGCGCGACTCGGGCCGCAACGTGGTGCTGGGCGCCGGCGGCAGCTTCAAGTCCCAGATGAAGAAAGCAGACGCGAGCGGGGCCCGTTACGCCGTCATCATCGGCGACGACGAGGTGAGCGCGCAGCGCGTCACATTGAAACCGCTTCGCGGCGGTGGCGAGCAGAAGACGCTCGCGCCCGGCGAGGCCCTCGTGGAAGTGAGCTGAAAATGGCGGGATCGTACGATTTCGAAGAGCAGGAACGCATCGCCGAGCTGAAGGCGTGGTGGGAGGACAATCGCTGGTACGTGGCCGGTGCGATCGTCGCGGCGATCCTCGTGTTCGCGAGCTGGCGCGGCTGGCAATGGTGGACGGTGCGCCAGGCCGAGGAGGCCGCGGCCCTCTTCAAGCCGGTGGCCGAGGCGCCCAAGGGCGACGAGGCGAAGCTCACGCAGGCCGCCAAGCCCCTCGTCGACCGCTACCCCGGCTCCTACTTCGCCTCCGAGGCGCAGCTCGCGGTGGCCCGGGCGGCGTTCGATGCCGGGCACCTCGACGAGGCGCGCACGCGCCTGCAATGGGTGCTGGACCGCGGCGCCGCCGAGCATCGCGGCGTGGCGCGCCTGCGCCTCGCGGCCGTGGCGCTCGACCAGAAGAAATACGACGAGGCCCTGAAGCTCCTCGACGGCAACACGGACGAGGCCTTCGCGCCGCTCACCGCCGACCTGCGCGGCGACGTCATGCTCGCGCAGGGCCGGCTGGACGAGGCGCGCGCCTCGTACAAGCTGGCGGTCGACAAGGCGAGCCCGACCAATCCGGTGCGCGGCGTCGCGGGCACCAAGCTCAACGCCCTCGGAGGCCAGCCGTGAGGACGTTCGCGCGCCTGGCGCTCCTCGCCCCGGCGCTGCTCGCCGCGGCGTGCTCGTCGTACAACCCGCTGGTGTGGATCGGCTTCATGAGCGTGCCGGCCAACCCGCCCACGCCGCTCACGCCCATCGAAGCCAAGGTCACGCCGCATCCGGCGTGGACGGCGAGCGTCGGCAAGTCCAAGGGCTTCAACCTGCGCCCGGCCATCGACCAGGGCAAGGTGTACGCGGCTGCCGCCGACGGCACCATCACCGTGCTCGCCGAGGACACCGGCAAGCAGCTCGAGCGTTTCGAGACGAAGAAGCCGATCTCGGGCGGCCTCGAGGTGGCCGACGGGCGCATCTTCGCGGGCACGCTGAAGGGCCAGGTGCTGGCGCTCGACACGGCGGGCAAGTCGCTGTGGAGCGCGCAGGTGGCGGGCGAGGTGATCGCGCCGGCCTCGGTGTCGCGCAATGCCGCGGTGGTGCGCTCCGCCGACGGGCGCATCTTCGCGTACTCGGTGGCGGACGGAAAGCGCCTCTGGGTCTACCAGCGGCCCACGCCGACACTGCTGCTGCGCAGCCCCGCGGGCGTGCTCGCGGTGGCGGGCGACGTGGTCGCGGGCTATCCCAACGGCAAGCTCGTGGCGCTGGACATCGACGACGGCAAGCTCACCTGGGAGGCCACCGTGGCGCTGCCGCGCGGCTCCACGGAGCTCGAGCGCATCGCCGATGTCGCCGGGCTGCCGGTCATCGACGGCGGCAACGTCTGCGCCGGAGCGTTCCAGGGCAAGGTGGCGTGCTTCGAGATCGCCACCCGCAACACGGTGTGGTCGCGCGACATTTCCACCGCGCGCGCGCTCGCCACCGACGCGAAGAACCTGTATGCGATCGACGACACCGGCAGCGTGCTCGCGCTCGACAAGCACTCCGGGGCGAGCGTCTGGAAACAGGAGAAGCTGCGCTACCGCCAGCTCACCGCCCCCGCCGTGTTCGACGGGCACGTCGTGGTGGGCGACGGCTATGGCTTCCTGCACGTGCTCTCGCCCGACGACGGCGCGCTCATCGGGCGCCTGGCCACCGACGGCAGCGCCATCGTCTCCCTGGTGCCGGGCCTCTCGGCGCTCTTCGTGCAGACCGCCGGGGGCGCCGTCGTCGCGGTGCGCTTCTAGTTGTTCAAGCCGACCCTGGTCCTCGTCGGGCGGCCCAACGTCGGCAAGTCGACGCTGTTCAACCGCCTCACGCGCACGCGCGACGCGCTGGTGGCGGACCTGCCCGGGCTCACGCGCGACCGCCACTACGGCCCGGGGCGCCTCGGCGACAAGCCCTTCATCGCGGTGGACACGGGCGGCTTCGAGCCGGTCGCCAAGGACGGCATCCTCTCCGAGATGGCGCGCCAGGCGCGCGAGGCGATCGCCGAGGCCGACGTCATCGTCTTCCTGGTCGACGGGCGCGCGGGGCTCACGCCCCACGACAAGCGCATCGCGCAGCAGCTGCGCGAGGCGCAGGCTCCGGTGCTGCTCGCGGTCAACAAGACCGAGGGCATGCGCGAGGAGGTGGTGACCGCGGAGTTCCACGAGCTCGCCCTGGGCGAGCCGCGCGCCATCTCCGCCGAGCACGGCGAGGGCGTGCGCCAGCTGGTGGAGGATGCGCTGGCGCCCTTCCCCGAGGAAAGCGGCGAGGAAGAGGAATGCCGACCACCCGCGCGTGGCGATCGTCGGGCGCCCCAACGTCGGCAAGTCCACGCTCGTGAACCGCCTGCTGGGCGAGGAGCGCATGATCGCCTTCGACCAGCCCGGCACCACGCGCGATGCGATCGAGGTCGAGCTCGATCGCGACGGAAAGCGCTACACGCTGATCGACACCGCGGGAATAAGGCGCAAGGGCAAGGTGTTCGAATCGGTGGAGAAATTCTCGGTGGTGAAGACGCTGCAGGCCATCGAGCGGGCCAACGTGGTCGTGCTGGTGGTGGACGCCGCAGTCGGACATCGCCGAGCAGGACGCCCACATCGGCGGCTACATCCTCGAAGCGGGGCGCGCGCTGGTGGTGGCGATCAACAAATGGGACGCGGTGGACGCCGAGAAGCGCAAGGACGTGCAGAACGACCTGGAGCGCAAGCTCCAATTCCTCGACTTCGCGCATTTCGCGCCGATCTCCGCGCTCAAGGGCTCGGGCATCCGGCCGCTGCTCGCCGGGCGTGGACGTGGCCTTCGCCGCCGCCATGGCCAAGCTCTCCACGCCGCGCCTAACCCGGGCCTTGCAGGCCGCTGTCGTCCAGCAGCAACCGCCGATGTCCGGCCGCTTCCGTCCCAAGATGCGCTATGCCCACCAGGGCGGCTCCAACCCGCCCATCGTCGTGATCCACGGCAGCGGCCTGCAGGGCGTGAAGGCGACGTACAAACGCTACCTCGAGAACACGTTTCGAAAGGTGTTCAAGCTCCAGGGCACGCCGCTGCGCATCGAGCTGCGCTCGGCCACCAACCCGTTCGAAGGAAAGCGCAAGCCCTTGACGGAGAAGCAGGATGCGCAGCGCCGCCGGCGCAAGATCGTCTCCAAGCGCCGCTACGGTTGAACTCGGAGGGGCTCGCGCCTGTCCGTGGTAAAGTCGCAACGGCATCCACGAAAACGGCCCGGCGTAGACCGGGAAACCCGATGGTTCAAAAAGGGGCAGAACAATGAGCAACAAGGGTCAGCTTCTGCAGGACCCTTCCTCAACACGTTGCGCAAGGAGCACGTGCCCGTCTCCATTTACCTCGTGAACGGGATCAAGCTCCAGGGCCAGATCGAATCCTTCGACCAGTACGTGGTGCTCCTCAAGAACACCGTGACGCAGATGGTCTACAAGCACGCCATTTCCACGGTGGTCCCGGCGCGGCCGGTATCGGTCCCGATTGAGCATTCGCAGGAATCCTGAGCGCCCGGGCGCGGTCCTCGTCGCCCTCGACATCGGTCGTGCCTCGCAGGCCGAAGACCGGGCCGAGGAAGCCGCGCGCCTGGTGGACAGCGCCGGCGCGCGGGTGGTCGAGGTCATCCGCGGCCGCCGCGACCGTCCCGACGCCGCCACCTTCGCGGGCTCGGGCAAGGTCGAGGAGATCCGCCTGGCGCTCATCGAGCATCGCGCCGCGATCGTCGTCTTCGACCAGCAGCTGTCCGCCGCGCAGGTGCGCAACCTCGAGCGCGCGCTCTCCGAAGGCGCCCCCGGGGTGCAGGTATACGACCGCACCGACATCATCCTCGACATCTTCGCGCAGCGCGCGCGCTCCCACGAAGGCAAGCTGCAGATCGAGCTCGCGCGCCTCGAGCACCTGTCCACGCGCCTGGTGCGCGGCTGGACCCACCTCGAGCGCCAGCGCGGCTCCCTCGGCAAGACCGGCGGCCCGGGCGAGAAGCAGATCGAACTGGACCGCCGCATGATCGGCGAGCGCGTGAAGAAGCTGCGCGAGAAGATCCGCAAGGTCGGCAAGGTGCGCGAAACGCAGCGCGCGGGCCGCTCGCGCTCCGGCGTGCTGCGCGTGGCGCTGGTGGGCTACACCAACGCCGGCAAGTCGACGCTTTTCAACAAGCTCACGCGCGCCGAGGCCTACGTCGCCGACCAGCTCTTCGCGACGCTGGACACCACCACGCGCCGCGTCTACCTGGGCGAGGGCGCCAACATCGCGCTCTCCGACACGGTGGGCTTCATCCGCGAGCTGCCCCACGGCCTGGTGGAAGCCTTCCGCGCCACGCTCGAGGAGACCGTGCAGGCCGACGTCCTGCTGCACGTGGTCGACAGCGCCAGCCCGCAGCGCGACGAGCAGATCGGCGCGGTGAACAAGGTGCTCGCCGAGATCGGCGCGGCCGCGGTGCCCCAGATCCTGGTCTACAACCAGATCGATCGCGTGCCCGGCCTGGAGCCCGAAGTCGTGCGCGAATCGTATGGTAAGATATTGAATATCAAGGTGAGTGCGTTCACGGGTGCCGGTATCGAAGCGCTTCGCGAAGTGCTCGCCGAGGCCGCCCGGGAAGCCCCGAACGGCTCGCTCGCCACCGCTGCCTGACCTCCCTCTTTTCCGCCCGATGCCTAACGATCCCCAGTGGGGAAAGAAGAACAACGAGGGTCCGCCCGATCTCGAGGAGATGTTCCGGAAAGCGCAGCAGAAGATCGCCGCGCTGCTGGGCTTCCGTCCGCGGGGCAGCGGGACGGCCGGAGCGCCGCCGGCGCGCGGCGGCAACTACGGCGCGGCCATGGGCGGCGGCGTGGCGCTGGTCGTCATGCTCATCGTCGCGGTGTGGCTCGCGAGCGGCTTCTACATCGTGGACGAGGGCAAGCGCGGCGTGGTGCTGCGCCTCGGCAAGTACCTCGAGACCACCATGCCCGGCCCGCGCTGGCACATCCCCTACCCGGTGGAGGGCGTGGAGATCGTCGACGTGGCGCGCGTGCGTACCGTCGAGGTCGGCTACCGCGGCAACACGAAGAACAAGCAGCCGCAGGAAGCGCTCGATGCTCACCGACGACGAGAACATCGTCGACGTGCAGTTCGCGGTGCAGTGGACGATCAAGAGCCCCGAGGACTACCTCTTCAACAACAACGCACCCGGACGACAACGTGCTGCAGGCGGCCGAGACCTCGATCCGCGAGGTCGTGGGCAAGAGCAAGATGGACTTCGTGCTCTCCGCCGGCCGCAGCGAGGTCTCCGCGCAGGTGAAGACCCTCATGCAGCAGATCCTCGACCGCTACAGCACCGGCATCCTCGTCACCACGGTGAACCTGCAGAACACGCAGGCGCCCGAGCAGGTGCTGCCCGCGTTCGAGGACGTCGTGCGCTCGCAGCAGGACCGCGAGCGCTTCAAGAACGAGGGCCAGGCCTACGCCAACGACGTGGTGCCCAAGGCGCGCGGCGTGGCCGCCCGCCTGATCGAGGAAGCCAACGGCTACCGCTCGAGCGTGATCGCCACCGCGCAGGGCGATGCGGCGCGCTTCCGCCAGATCCTCGCCGAGTACGAGCGCGCGCCGGCGGTGACGCGCGAGCGCATGTACCTCGACACGCATGCAGCAGATCCTCTCGGCCACCAGCAAGGTGGTGATCGACCAGAAGGGCGGCCAGAACCTGCTCTACCTGCCGATCGACAAGCTGCATGCGCAGCAATCCGGCGACGCGTCGGCGGCGCACCACAGGCCGAGCGCGCCGACGCCCGACTCGATGCGCTGCCGGCGGTGCCCACCGAGATCACGCCGCCGCGCACCGAGGACCGCCGCGATGCGCTGCGCTCGCGCGACCGGGACAGCCGGGCGATGAGGCGCGCGACCATCGGTGTCTTCATCGTGGCGCTCGTGGCGCTGCTGGTGCTGTCCATGAGCGTCTACACCGTGGACCAGCGCAAGGCCGCCATCAAGTTCCAGCTGGGCGAGGTGGTCGACGTGCAGACCCGCCCGGGCCTGTACTTCCTCGTGCCGTTCGTGCAGAACGTGCGCATCTACGACACGCGCATCCAGACGCATGGAGCCGCGCGACCCGGAGCGCTTCCTCACCTCCGAGAACCGCAACGTGCTGGTCGACTCGTTCGTGAAGTGGCAGCGTCGATCGACGTGCGGCACTACTACGTGTCGGTGCGCGGCGACCCCATCCAGGCCGAGGCGCGCATCGCGCAGACGGTGAACGACGCGCTGCGCGCCGAGTTCGCCAAGCGCACGGTGCACGACGTGGTGTCGGGCGAGCGCGACAAGATCATGAGCGGTCGTCGCCAAGCGCGTGGACGAGGACGTGCGGCGCATCGGCGTGGACATCGTCGACGTGCGCCTGAAGCGCGTGGACTTCGTGCCCGAGATCTCCGCCGACGTCTACCGGCGCATGGAATCGGAGAGGAAGCGCGTGGCCAACGAGCTGCGCGCCACCGGCCAGGCCGAGGGCGAGAAGATCAAGGCCGATGCCGACCGCCAGCGCCAGGTGATCGTCGCCGACGCGTACCGCGACGCGCAGCGCGTGAAGGGCGACGGCGACGCGCAGGCCGCGCGCATCTACGCCGAGGCGTTCGGCAAGAACCCGGAGTTCTACAGCTTCTACCGCAGCATGGAGGCCTACCGCCAGAGCCTGCGCAGCAAGAGCGACGTGATGGTCCTCGACCCGTCGTCGGACTTCTTCAAGTACCTCAAGTCCCCGGGCGCGCGGCAAGGCCTCGGGACAATGATCGACTACGGGATCTTCGCCGCCGCATTCGCGCTCATGCTCGTGATCGAAGGCATCCTCCCGTTCGTCTCGCCGGTGCGCTGGCGGGGACATCTTCCGCAGGCTGACCGAGATGAGCGACGCCCAGATCCGCCTCGCGGGGCTCACGTCGATGATCGTCGGGCTGGCACTCCTGCTGCTGGTGCATTGACCAAGGACCCTCATCCCGGCCTTCTCCCAGGGGAGAAGGAGAACCGCTCCCTCCCCCGTGGGGGAGGGCTGGGGAGAGGGTAGCCAAATACATGAGACGCTGGCTCCTTCCCGAACACATCGAGGACGTGCTCCCCGCCGAGGCGCGCGCCATCGAGCGCCTGCGCAGGGCGATCCTCGACCTCTTCGAGCTGCACGGCTACGAGCTGGTGGCCCCGCCGCTGCTCGAGTACGTGGAGTCGCTGCTCTCGGGCACCGGGCGCGACCTCGAGCTCGCCACCTTCAAGCTGGTCGACCAGCTCTCCGGGCGCATGATGGGCGTGCGCGCCGACCACACGCCGCAGGTCGCGCGCATCGACGCGCACCTGCTGAACCGCCAGGGTGTCGCGCGCCTCTGCTATTGCGGCAGCGTGCTGCACACGCGCGCCCGCGGGGATGACCAAGATGCGCGAGCCGATCCAGATCGGCGCGG
Organism: uncultured beta proteobacterium; assembly: GCA_963827425.1. Taxonomy (GTDB): domain Bacteria; phylum Pseudomonadota; class Gammaproteobacteria; order Burkholderiales; family Usitatibacteraceae; genus Usitatibacter. The sequence goes on from CAWHAQ010000005.1 coordinate 752,212, forward strand.
AGCTCTACGGCCACGCGGGGCTGGAGGCCGACGTGGAGATCGTGCGGCTCATGATCGCGGCGCTGAAGCGCGCGGGCATGGAGCGCCTGCACATCGACCTCGGCAACCCGGCGATCTACCGCGCGCTCGCGGGCAACGCCGTCTCCGAGAAGGCCGAGGCGCTGTTCCACGCCGTGCAGCAGAAGGACGCGGTCGGCGCGGGCTGAGCTCGCCGTGCTGACCGAGCTGAACGGACCCGTGGCCGGGAGTGATCGCACGTGCGCGGAAGGACTTGCCCGCGCATGCCCGGCATCCGCGCGGCGCTGGACGCCCTGGAGAGCCTCGCCGCGCAATGCGCCGCCCCCGGCGTGGAGATCACCGCCGACCTGGCCGAGCTGGGCGGCTTCAATTACGAGAGCGGCATCGTGTTCGCCGCGTTCGCGCCGGGCAGTCCCGATGCGATCGCGCGCGGCGGCCGCTACGACGAGGTGGGCGCGTCCTTCGGGCGCGCGCGCCCCGCCACCGGGTTCACCATGGACTTGCGGCAGCTCGCGGCGTTGGCGACCCGCGCCGCCCGCGCGGCGCGCCATCCTCGCGCCGGCGGCGGACGACGCGGCGCTCGCCATCGCCATCGCGCAGCTGCGCGACGCGGGCGAGATCGTGGTGGTGGATCTGCCGGGACACGAGGCGGCGCGCGACGAGCTCGCGTGCGACCGCAGGCTGGAGAAGAAGGAAGGCAAATGGCGCGTAACGTAGTCGTCATCGGCACCCAGTGGGGCGACGAGGGCAAGGGCAAGATCGTCGACTGGCTCACCGACCATGCGGCGGCCGTGGTGCGCTTCCAGGGCGGGCACAACGCCGGCCATACGCTGGTGATCGACGGCCGCAAGACCATCCTGCGGCTCATCCCCTCGGGCATCCTGCACGGATCGGTGACGTGCTTCATCGGCAACGGCGTCGTGGTCTCGCCCCCTGCGCTGGTCGAGGAGATCGGCGAGCTGGAGAAGCTGGACGTGGACGTGATGAAGCCGGCTGCGCCTCTCGGAGGCGTGCCCGCTGATCCTCCCGTACCACATCGCCATCGACCAGGCGCGCGAGCTCGCGAAGGGCGAGGCCAAGATCGGCACCACCGGCCGCGGCATCGGCCCCGCGTACGAGGACAAGGTCGCGCGCCGCGCGATCCGCGTGCAGGACCTCTACGCGCGCGAGCGCTTCGCCGCCAAGCTGGGCGAGGTGCTGGATTACCACAACTTCGTGCTGCGCAACTACTTCAAGGCCGACACCGTCGACTTCCAGAAGACGCTCGACGACACGCTGGCGCTCGCCGAGCGCCTGAGGCCCATGGTGGCCGACGTCTCGGGCGAGGTGAACGCGCTGATCCGCGCCGGCAAGCCCATCCTCTTCGAGGGCGCGCAGGCGGCGCTGCTCGACGTGGACCACGGCACCTATCCCTTCGTGACGTCGTCCAACTGCGTGGCGGGCCAGGCCGCGGCGGGCGCGGGCGTGGGCCCGGGGCAGCTGCACTACGTGCTGGGTGTGGCGAAGGCGTACGCCACGCGCGTGGGCGCGGGCCCGTTCCCCACCGAGCTCGACGACGAGGTCGGCGAGCACCTGCGCGTGAAGGGCAACGAGTACGGCTCGGTCACCGGGCGGCCGCGCCGCTGCGGCTGGTTCGACGCGGCGGCATTGAAGCGCGCGGTGCAGCTGAACGGCATCACGGGCCTCTGCATCACGAAGCTCGACGTGCTGGACGGCCTGGACCGCGTGCGCGTCGCCGTGGGCTACAAGATCGCCGGCGGCGGCACGCGCGACATCCTGCCGGTGGGCGCCGAGGCGCTCGCCATCTGCGAGCCGATCTACGAGGAGCACCCGGGTTGGAAGGAGAGCACCGTCGGCGTGAAGCGCCACGCGGACCTGCCGGCCAACGCGCGCGCCTACCTCGCGCGGCTGGAGGAGCTGGTGGGTGCGCCCATGGCGATCATCTCCACCGGGCCGGACCGCGCGGAGACTATCGTGCTGCGCCACCCGTTCGAGTGAGGTCGAGGCGATACTCGAGCTTGAGCGCGGCGGGAGCGGCGGCGAACGCGGATCGCGCTTCGGGGCGCGGGGCGGGGCGCAGCTGCGGCAGGAGATGCACGGCGGCGAGCGCCACGGCCGCACCGCTCGCGAAGATCAGCAGGCCGCGCGCCAATGGCGCAAGCTGGGGCGGAGCGCGCCGTCGCACGCGCGCAGCGCGCGGCGCCTCGAATGCCGCTGCGAGCGGCGGCAGCTCGGGACCGCCGTTGCGGATGCGCTCGCGCTCCGCTTCGGCGCGGCGCAATGCATCGTAGAGTCTGCTCATGGCCGGAAGCCGTGTATCCCCGTGAGAGAATACCGGCCCCGGGGCGCGGGAGCGAAAAGGAAACCTGGTGCCCAGAAGAGGACTCGAACCTCCACGGTGTTACCCGCCAGTACCTGAAACTGGTGCGTCTACCAATTCCGCCATCTGGGCGCGGAAACACTGAATTTTAACAGGATTGTCCATCAAAACCAAGAACCTGAAGAGTTATCCCACGCGAGATTCCCACCCGGGAGGCGATCCTCGAGGCGCTCGCCGAGGCCGGCGTTCCGGTGGCCGAGGCGGAGCTGCTCGAGCGGCTCGCCGTGCGCGGAGCGGCCGAACGCGAGGGCATCGAGCGGCGCATCGGCGCCATGGAGCGCGAGGGCGAGGTGATGCGCAACCGGCGCGGCGCGCTGCTGCTGCCGGACAAGGCCGGGCTCATCAAGGGCAGGGTCATCGGGCATCCCGACGGCTTCGGCTTCCTCAAGCCCGACGACGGCCGCGACGACCTCTTCCTCGGACCCAAGGAGATGCACAAGGCGCTGCACGGCGACACGGTGCTCGCGCGCGTGACCGGCGTCGACCGCCGCGGGCGCCTCGAGGGGCACATCGTCGAGGTGCTCGAGCGCGCCAACCAGCGCGTCGTGGGGCGCATCTTCATCGAGCACGGCGTGGCGTTCGTGATCGCCGAGAACAAGCGCATCAACCAGGACATCCTCATCGCCCCGGAGAGCCTCGCGGGCGTGAAGGAGGGCCAGGTCGTGGTCGCCGAGATCATCGCGCAGCCCACCCGGAACGCCGAGCCCATCGGCCGCATCGTCGAGGTGCTCGGCAACTATGCCGACCCGGGCATGGAGATCGAGATCGCGCTGCGCAAGCACGACCTGCCGCACGAGTGGCCGCAGGACGCGGTCGAGCTCGGCGCAGAAGCTCCCGAAAGCGGTGGCGGCGAAGGACGTCAAGGGGCGCCGCGACCTGCGCAAGCTGCCCTTCGTCACCATCGACGGCGAGACCGCGCGGGACTTCGACGACGCGGTGTACTGCGAACGCGTGCGCGGCGGCTTCAAGCTGTGGGTCGCGATCGCCGACGTGAGCCACTACGTGCGCCCCGGCGACGCGCTCGACCGCGAGGCCTACGAGCGCGGCAACTCGGTCTACTTCCCGCGCCGCGTGATCCCGATGCTGCCCGAGGAGCTGTCCAACGAGCTCTGCTCGCTCAAGCCCGACGTCGACCGCCTGGTGATGGTGTGCGAGATGGACGTGAGCGCGGGCGGCGTGGTCGGCAGCCACGAGTTCTACGCCGGCGTGATCCACTCCCACGAGCGCATGACCTACACGAAGGTCGCGGCGATGATCGACGGGCGAGCTGGCGAGCCGGCCCGAGATCGACGACGCTGAACCGCGTGTTCAGGGCGCTGCTCTCGCGCGCGCGAGAAGCGCGGCGCGATCGACTTCGAGAGCGTCGAGACGCAGATGATCTTCGACGACAAGGGCAAGATCGAGCGCATCGTGCGCGTGCAGAGGAACGACGCGCATCGGCTCATCGAGGAATGCATGCTGGCGGCCAACGTGAGCGCTTCCCACTTCCTCGAGGAGGCCCGGCAGCCCACGCTCTACCGGGTGCACCAGGGGCCCACGCCGGAGAAGCTCGAGGCGCTGCGCGCGATGCTGAAGGACTTCGCCCTCGCGCTCGCCGGCGGCGACGAGCCGCAGGCCAAGGACTACGCGCAGCTGCTCAAGCGCATCAAGGACAAGCCCTACGCCGGCATGCTGCAGACGGTGATGCTGCGCTCGCTCTCGCAGGCGGTGTACAGCCCCGAGAACGTCGGCCACTTCGGCCTCGCCTACGACGCCTACGCGCACTTCACCTCGCCCATCCGCCGCTATCCGGATCTCCTCGTGCACCGCGCCATCAAGGCGGCGCTCGCGGGCAAGCGCCACGACGCGGGCGACCTCGCGGCGATCGGCGTGCACTGCTCCGAGACCGAGCGCCGCGCCGACGACGCCACGCGCGACGTCGAGGCGTGGCTCAAGAGCTACTACATGCAGGACCACGTGGGCGAGGAGTTCGAAGGCACCATCAGCGGCGTCACGGGCTTCGGCCTCTTCGTGACGCTGGACGAGCTCTACGTCGACGGGCTGGTGCACATCTCCGACCTCGGCCAGGACTACTTCCAGTTCGACGCCGGCAAGCACATGCTGCGCGGCGAGCGCTCGGGCGTGAAGTACCAGCTCGCCGGGCGCGTGCGCGTGAAGGTGGTGCGCGTGAACCTCGAGCAGGCCAAGATCGATTTCGTGCTGGTGCAGGAACCCTCGTCCCGGCCGTCTCCCAAGGGCAGGAGGCAGATCGTGCTCCCTCGACCCCGGAAAGAAGAAGCGCAAATGAAATACCTCACCGGCTTCCACGCCATCACGAGCCGCCTGCGCCAGAAGCCGGAGACGGTGCGCGAGATCTACGTCGACGCCGAGCGCAAGGACGCCCGCGCCCGCGACCTGCGCGAGGCCGCCAAGGCCCGCGGCGTGCGCGTGATCGCGGTCGAGATGAAGCGCCTGGACGGCATGGCGGGGGGCGTGCGCCACCAGGGCGTGGTGGCGGCGGCCGAGCCGCTCGACATGCCCAAGTTCATCGAGGACGTGCTGGAGGGGATCGCGGAGCCGCCGCTCCTCCTGGTGCTCGACGGCGTGCAGGACCCGCACAACCTCGGCGCCTGCCTGCGCGTGGCCGACGGCGCCGGCGCGCACGCCGTGATCGCGCCCAAGGACCGCAGCGTGCGGCCTCACCACCGCGGCCATCAAGGTGGCCTCCGGGGCGGCCGAATCGGTGCCCTACATCGTGGTCACGAACCTCGCGCGCACCATGCGCGACCTCAAGGATCGCGGCATCTGGCTGGTCGGGGCCGATGATTCCGCGGAGCAATCAGTTTATAACGCCAAGTTAGAAGGCCCGCTCGCGATGGTGCTCGGGGCCGAGAGCGAGGGCCTGCGGCGCCTCACGCGCGACAGCTGCGACCTGCTGGTCTCGATCCCGATGCTGGGCGCGGTCGAAAGCCTGAACGTCTCCGTGGCGAGCGGCGTCTGCCTGTACGAGGCGCGGCGGCGCAGATTGTAAATCGCTTGTAACCGGCGTCATCCGGAACGCGGGGTGGCGCGTTTCCCGGTTATGGACCTCTCCACACGCGTCGAAGGCTACCCTCCCGCCGACCCCCTGGTGCACCCGGGCGCCGTCCTGCTCAACGAATGGATGGTGCCGCGCGATTTCAGCCAGAACGGGCTCGCCCGCCGCTTGGGCGTGCCGCCGCGGCGCATCAACGAGATCGTGCTCGGAAAGCGCGGCATCAGCGCCGATACCGCCATCGGCCTGGCCGCCGTGTTCGGCACCACCGAGCGCTACTGGATGAGCCTGCAGGCCGACTACGAGCTCGCGGTGGCCCACGCCCGGCGCGCCGTGGCCGAGCGCGCCGGCGTCCGGCACGCCTCCAGCCCGTCCCCGGACCGCGCCATCGAGAAGTGAACCCGGCCGCCCGGCCGGGATCGAATCACGGGCATAATCCGCCATCCCGCGCGCGGGCCTGGCGCGAGCCCTCTTCGACCCCTCCCGGACTCCCATGCCCCTCATCTCCCGCCTGCGTGCCGTCCTCGCGGCCGCCGTCCTCGCCGTACCATTCGTGACGCTTGCGGCGCCCGCCGCCCCGGTAGCCAAGCCGCCCGCCGCCGCCCCGGTAGCCAAGGCGCCCGCGGTAGCCAAGCTGCCCGCCGCCCCGCGCCGTCCGCGGGCGCGCTCCCCGCCGGGGTCACGCGGTTCACGAGCGTCGAGGGCATCACCGAGTACCGGCTCGCCAACGGGCTCAAGGTGCTGCTGTTCCCGGACCAGTCCAAGCCCACGGTCACGGTCAACATCACGTACCTCGTCGGCAGCCGCTTCGAGAACTACGGCGAGACCGGCATGGCGCACCTGCTCGAGCACCTGATGTTCAAGGGCACGCCGACGCATCCGCACATCGACCAGGAGTACAACGCGCGCGGCATGCGCTTCAACGGCAGCACGTGGCTCGACCGCACCAACTACTTCGAGCTCTTCAAGGCCGGCGACGACAACCTCGCGTGGGCCATCGGCCTCGAGGCCGACCGCATGGTGCACTCGTTCATCGCGCGCAAGGACCTGGACAGCGAGATGACCGTGGTGAGGAACGAGTACGAGCAGGGCGAGAACTCGCCCTTCTCGGTGCTGCTGAAGCGCATGCAGAGCGTGGCCTTCGACTGGCACTCCTACGGGCGCTCGACCATCGGCAACCGCAGCGACATCGAGAACGTCGACATCCCGCACCTGCAGGCCTTCTATCGCATGTACTACCAGCCCGACAACGCCGTGCTGCTGATCGCCGGGCGCTTCGACGAGGCGAAGGCCCTCGCGCTGGTCGCGAAGAGCTTCGGCCCGATCCCGAAGCCGAAGGCAGCGCGGCCGGTGTTCTGGACCGTCGAGCCCACGCAGGACGGCGACCGCCAGTTCACGGTGCGGCGCAAGGGCGACGTGCAGATCGTCGCCGTCGCCTACCACGTGCCCTCCAGCCTGCATGACGATTCCGACGCGATCGGCTTCGCGGGCTTCATCCTGGGCCAGGTGCCTACCGGGCGGCTGCACAAGGAGCTGGTCGAGAAGGGCCTCGCCGCGCAGGTGTTCGCCTTCCCGCTCATGGGCCACGACCCGGGGCTGCAGATCTTCGGCGCCGTGGTGAAGAAGGACGCTCCCGTCGAGCCGGTGCGCGACGCGCTGGAGAAGATCGTCGAGAGCTTCGGCGACACCCCGCCCAGCGCCGAGGAGATGGAGCGCACGCGCGTAGCCACCGCCAACGACATCGACAAGACGCTCGCCAACCACGAGGCGATCGGCGTGCAGCTCTCGGAATACATCGCGCTGGGCGACTGGCGGCTCTTCTTCCTCGCGCGGGACCGCCTGCCGACGGTGAAGCCCGAGGACGTGGCGCGCGTCTCGAAGGCCTACTTCCGGCGCGACAACCGCACCGTGGCCATGTTCCTGCCCGAGGACAACCCGCAGCGCTCGGAGGTCCCTGCCGCGCCGCCGGTGGAGCAGGTGATGAAGGACTTCAAGGCGCAGGCGGCCGCGCGCGCAGGCCGAGGCGTTCGACCCGTCGCAGGCCAACATCGACGCGCGCACCAAGCGGCTGCAGTTCGGCCCGGTGAAGGTGGCGCTGCTCGCCAAGAAGAACCGCGGCGAGACGGTGAACGTCGCGATCAACCTGCACCTCGGCAACGAGGAGGCGCTGCGCGGCCAGCGCGAGAACTCGTCGTTCGCCGGGCGCATGCTCTCGCGCGGCACGACCAAGTACACGCGCGGCGAGCTCTCCGACGAGTTCGAGCGCCTCAAGGTCTCGGGGCGCGTCGCGGGGCCGGGGGCGGGCTTCCAGACCACGCGGCCCAACCTCGCCGCGGCGCTGAAGCTCGCCGTGCACGTGCTGAGGCAGCCGCGCTTCGACCCCGCCGAGTTCGAGCAGCTGCGCACCCAGACCATCACCGGCATCCAGTCGCAGCTCTCCGAGCCCGACGCGCGGGCCGGCGACGAGATGGAGAAGATCTTCAACGTCTACGCCAAGGACGACTGGCGCTACCAGCCCACGCTCGAGGAGGCGCTGGAAGAGACGCGCGCGGTGAAGCTCGAAGGCGCGAAGCAGTTCCACGACCGGTTCTACGGCGCCGACCCCGCCGAGATCGCCATCGTGGGCGACTTCGACGAGGCCGAGGTCACCGCCGTGCTGAAGGAGCTCTTCGCCAACTGGGAGCCGCAGGTGCCGTTCAAGCGCGTGGCGAGCCAGTACCACGACATCCCGGCCGCCGAGCGCAAGGTGGAGACGCCCGGACAAGGAGAACGCCGTCTTCATCGCGCGCGAGAACATCGACATGCGCGACGACGACGCGGACTATCCGGCGCTCTACGTCGCCGACTACATCCTCGGCGGCGGCTCGGGCTTCGACTCGCGGCTCGCGGCGCGCATCCGCCAGAAGGAAGGCCTGTCGTACGGCGTGGGCTCGGAGCTCGGCGTGGGCTCGCTGGACCGCGACGGCTCGTGGAGCGCGTACGCCATCGCCGCGCCGCAGAACGTCGCGAAGGTGGAGAGCGCCTTCCGGGAGGAGATCGCGCGCGCGGTGAAGGACGGCTTCACGCAGAAGGAGCTCGCCGCCGCGAAGTCGGGGATCCTGCAGATCCGCGCCCAGAACCGCGCGCAGGACCGCGCGCTCGCGGGCGCCTGGGCCGCCAACCTGTACCTCGGCCGCACGTTCACCTTCAGCAAGCAGTTCGAGGACAAGGTGACCGCGCTCACCCTCGAGGACGTGAACGCGGCGCTGAGGAAGCACCTCGACCCGGCGAAGATCTCGGTCGTCACGGCGGGGGATTTCCGCAAGGCAGGCGAGCCCACGAAGAAGTGAGGCCGGCGCGCGATTTGGTAGAGTCGCGCCCATGACGTCGAATCCGCGCCAGTACGCCGCGCGCCGCCGCGTCCTCGTGACCGGCGGCGCGGGCTTCATCGGCTCGCACCTCTGCGAGCGCCTGCTGGGCCTGGGCTGCGACGTGCTCTGCGTCGACAACTTCTTCACCGGCACCAAGGACAACATCGCGCACCTCGTCGGCAACCCGCGCTTCGAGCTCGTGCGCCACGACGTGACCTTCCCGCTCTACGTCGAGGTGGACGAGATCTACAACCTCGCCTGCCCCGCCTCGCCGATCCACTACCAGTTCGATCCGGTGCAGACCACCAAGACCAGCGTGCACGGCGCGATCAACATGCTGGGCCTGGCCAAGCGCGTGAAGGCGAAGATCCTGCAGGCCTCGACCTCCGAGGTGTACGGCGATCCCGAGGTGCATCCGCAGGTGGAGAGCTACTGGGGGCACGTGAACCCGATCGGCCTGCGCTCGTGCTACGACGAGGGCAAGCGCTGCGCGGAGACGCTCTTCTTCGACTACCACCGCCAGCACGGGCTGCGCATCAAGGTGCCGCGCATCTTCAACACCTACGGCCCGCGCATGCACCCCAACGACGGGCGCGTGGTCTCCAACTTCATCGTGCAGGCGCTGAAGGGCGAGCCCATCACGATCTACGGCGACGGCAGCCAGACGCGCTCGTTCTGCTACGTCGACGACCTGGTCGAAGGCCTGGTGCGCCTGATGGCCACCGGCGACGAGGTGACCGGCCCGATGAACCTCGGCAACCCGCGCGAGTTCACCATCCTGCAGCTCGCCGAGCAGGTGATCCGCCTCACCGGCTCGAAGTCGAAGCTCGAGCGCCGCCGCTGCCCGTCGGACGACCCGAAGCAGCGCCAGCCCGACATTGCGCTCGCGAAGAAGGTGCTGGGCGGCTGGGAGCCGTCGACGCCTCTGGAAGAGGGGCTGGGAAAGACCATCGCGTACTTCCGCGACGGCGGGTTGCGCCCGGCCTAGGGCGGCAACGCGATCGTCGCCCAGGGCGCCTCGAGCGCATTCCCGCCCGCTCTCGCCGTCGATGAAGCGATAGCCGAGCGAGGCGAGCATGCGCGTCACCTCCGCGCGGCCGGTGTTCGATACCTCGCACAGCACCACGGGCCGCGCCGAAGCGATGAGCGCCATGCCGCCGCGGATGGCTTCCGCTTCCGCACCCTCGACGTCGATCTTGAGCACCCGGGGCGGCCGCAGGGTCGCCGCCGCCCAATCCAGCGCGATCGCCACGACGCTGTGGACGGCCAGCGTGCCGCCGGTTTGGCTCTGCCCATATCCGGTGAGGTGGTTGGAGGCACGCGAGCGCCGCGCGAGATGGAACGAGCGGATCGCGTTGTCCTGCGCTACCGCCGCGGGGATCACCTCCACCGGGGCGGACCGGGAGTCCTGCAGTGACGCCGACTCGCGCAGCAGCTGCACCAGCCACGGATCGGGCTCGAACGCGTAGACCTTGCCGGCCGGGCCGGCGATGGCGGCCGCCGCAAAGGCAAAGAGGCCGGCGTTGGCCCCGACGTCCCACACCGTGTCGCCCTCGGCGACGTAGCGCAGGGCGAAGCCCACGAGCTGCGGGTCGGCGTGCGCGAGCGGACGAAAGAGGAAGCGCAGGCCGCAGGACGGCGAGACGACGATCGGGATCCGGCGCTCGCCCACGGGCAGCGTGCGCCTGAGCTTCAGGCCCCGCGTGGCCGACTCCAGGAGCGATCGCAGCATCAGATCACGAAGTAGACGCCCTTCAGCTTGCGCCACGCCTCCTTGATCCACGCGTGGTAGGCGAGGAAGCCGAAGAGCGCCAGCCAGAACATCGCCGGCTCCGGCACTCCCGAGCCTCCAGCCGAAGTAGCCCACCGCGCCGAGCAGCGCCGATGCGCCGACCAGGATCACCAGCGTCTGCGCCGAGCTGAAGCCGCGCGAGAAGAGGTAGTGGTGGATGCGGAAGTCGCCGCGCTCGAACGGGTTGGCGCCGCGCTCGAACTGGCGCAGCGCCACCGACACGCCGTCGGCGATGGGCAGCACCACGAAGAAGAGCGCGGCGATGGGCGGGACGCTGCGTCCCGGCCCCTGGGTGAGCGACATGCCGAGCCAGCCCAGCGCGAAGCCGATCATGAGCCCGCCCGCCGAGCCCAGGAACACGCGTGCGGCCGAGCGGCGGCTGCGCAGCAGCACGCTGCAGAGGAGGTAGCCCGCGAGCGCCGCCTCGAGCAGCAGCGCCACGCGCGACTGCGGTTCCGCCCCGGAGGCCGCGCCCGCAGCGGTGAGCCAGGCGAGCGCGGTGAACACGAAGGCCGCGCGGAAGCCCTCGAGGTCGTCCATCATCGTGAGCGAGTGCGCCACCATCACGAGGATCACCACGGTCACCGGCAGCGCGAAGATGCCGAGGTTGAGCGGGCCCAGGCCGAACAGGTCGCCGGCGCTGCGGAACTCGATGCCGGCGTAGTGCGCGAGCATGGCGGTGACGATCACCTGCACCGCGACCTCCACGCCCTCGGGCGTGTGCGCCACGCTGCTCCACAGCCCCACGGCGAACATGAGGCACATGAATATCAGCAGGTAGCTCGCGTCGTGGAGCATGCCGAAGCCCCCGGCCGCCGCCGCCAGCGCCACGACGATCGCGGCGCCCCCCATGAACGCGGGCAGCACCGGCGCGGCCTCGCCGGGTCGCGCGCCGATCCAGGGATAGGCGGAGAGTCGCTCGCGGCTGCGCGCGGCAAGGGACAGCGCGATGGTGCCGCCGACGGCGATGACGAACGCGACCGCCAGTGGAACGAACCACAGCGGCCCCGCATGGGCCGGATTGAATTGCATGTGCGCCTCCTCGGCCGCTCGCGGTGCGCTCCGCTGCGGCTCTATTCCGCAAAGGCTAAGCCTTCCGCCATGGAAATGTTCACTTAACCAGGTTACAGCGGCAAGAATTCGGCTACAGCTGTAAGGGACGCCGGGGCGGTGGGGTAGAATCGCAACCCCATGGAGTCTCCGGCATCCCACCCCGGCGCCGCCCGGCGTGCCCTCGTGGTGGGCGTCTCGGGCCAGGACGGCGCCTACCTCTCCCGGCTGCTGCTGGACAAGGGCTACCACGTCATCGGCACCTCGCGCGATGTGCACATGGCGCGCTTCGACAACCTCGGGCGCCTGGGCATCCGCGAGCGGGTCGCGCTCGAGTCCATGAGCCCGACGGATTTCCGCAGCGTCGCGGAGGTCCTCTCGAAGTGCCGCCCGGACGAGATCTACAACCTCTCCGGACAGAGCTCGGTGGCGCTGTCCTTCGTGCAGCCGGTGGACGCGCTGAACAGCATCTTGAATGCCACGGTCACCCTGCTCGAGGTGATCCGCTTCCTCGGGCTGCCGGTGCGCTTCTACAACGCGGGGTCGAGCGACTGCTTCGGAAGCGCCCGTGGCGGCGTGGCCGACGAGGAGACGCCGTTCCATCCGCGCAGCCCGTATGCGGCGGCGAAGTCGGCCGCCCACTTCATGGTCTCCAACTACCGCGACGGCTATGGCCTGTACGCCTGCACCGGCATCCTCTTCAACCATGAATCGCCGCTCCGCCCGGAGCGCTTCGTCACGCAGAAGATCGCGCTCGCCGCGGCCCGCATCGCCGCCGGCGACCGCGAGAAGCTCGCGCTCGGCAACATGGGCGTGAAGCGCGACTGGGGCTGGGCGCCCGAGTACGTCGACGCGATGTGGCGCATGCTCCAGCAGCCCCGGCCGGCGGATTACGTGATCGCCACGGGCCTGCTCGCGAGCCTCGAGGAGTTCGTCGCCGCCGCGTTCGAGGAAGCGGGCCTCGACTGGCGCGAGCACGTGGTGACCGACCCGGCGCTGCGGCGGCCCACCGACATCGAGGGATACGCGGGTGACTGCGCGCGTGCGATGGGCGCGCTCGACTGGAAGCCGGGCACGCGCATGCCCGAGGTCGCGCGCGCAATGGTGCGTGCGCTGCGCGAGCCGGCCGCGGCCGCCGAGGCGCGCGGCTAGCGGGCCGCGCGGTACGTGTCGGTGATCGGGATCGCGGTGGTGCGCGGGCGGTAGCGGCGGCCGAGCGCGATGAAGTACTTCTCGAGCGTGGCGTAGGAGAGCGCCGCGATGGCGACCGCGCCGATCTCCGCTGCCACCTCCCAGTACCACGACAGCCCCGGCCCGGCGAACGCGGCGAGCTGCTGCCACAGGTACACCGAATAGGAGATGCGTCCCAGGTAGGCGAGCGGGGCGAACTCCAGCGGCCTGCGCACGAAGAACACCGCTGCGAGGATCGCGGCCGGCAGCAGCAGCGCCTGCACGATGCGCGATTCGGCGCCGGCCACCGCCAGCACCGGCACGGCGGCGAGCGCGAGGTACGCCGCGGCGGGCGGAATCCCGACGCGCTCTTCCCAGGCGGCGTACGCGCACCCGCCCGCGAGCAGCACGTAGGTCTGCACGAACCCGACGCGGCCGATCCACTCCAGCGGCCACGCGAACGGGATCGCGAAGAAGACCATGGCGAGCGCGATGGCGGCGTGCGGGCGCCGCCGCGCGAATGCCCAGAGCAGCAGTCCCGGCACCAGCAGGTAGAACTGCTCCTCGAACGCGAGGCTCCAGGTATGCCCCACGATGTCGGCGCAGTGGGCGAGCGAGATGTTGCAGGTGAAGAGCGCGGCGGCGGCCAGGTCGCGTACCGACACGCCGGCGAGGCCGAGCGCGCCGGCCGTGCCCACCGCGGCGAGGAACAGCAGCAGCGGCGGGATGATGCGGCACGCGCGCCGCACGTAGAAGGCGCGCATCGACACCGCGCCCGTTTCCGCGTATTCCCGCAGCAGGGTCCCGGTGATCACATAGCCGCTGATCGCGAAGAAGAAGAGCACCCCCACGCGCCCGTAGGGGCGCAGCGCCGGGACGAGGTGGGATACCACGACGATGGAGACCGAAACCGCGCGCCATCCGTCGAGGTAGGCGATGCGCCGCATGGTTGCGTCAGTAGCCGTCCGGATTGGCGCTCTGCCAGCGCCATGCGTCGCGGCACATCTCCTCGATGCCGCGCCGCGCGCTCCAGCCGAGCGCGCTCCGGGCGAGGGAGACGCCGGCATAACACACCGCCACGTCGCCGGGGCGGCGTGCGGCCATGCTGCGTGGGATGCGGACCCCGTTCACGCGCTCGAAAGCCTGCACGAGCTCGAGGACGGTGCAGCCGCGCCCGGTGCCGACGTTCACCGTGAGCAGCGTTCCCGCGCTCGCGCGATCGAGCGCGTGCAGCGCGGCTACATGGGCCTCGGCCACGTCCATCACGTGGACGTAGTCGCGCATGCACGTGCCGTCCCGCGTCGGATAATCGCTGCCGAAGACGCTCAACTCCGCGCGCCGGCCCACGGCGGTCTGGCAGATGTAGGGCATGAGGTTGTTCGGGACGCCGTGCGGATCCTCCCCGATCGCGCCGCTCTCGTGCGCTCCCACCGGGTTGAAATAGCGCAGGCTTGCGATGCGCCACGAAGGATCGGCGCGCACGAGCTCGGCCAGCATGCGCTCGACCGCGAGCTTGGACGCGCCGTAGGGATTGGTGGGTCCCGTGGGAGAGGCTTCGTCGAGCGGCATGCGCTCCGCCGCCCCGTACACCGTCGCCGAGGAGCTGAAGACCAGCTTGCGCACGCGCGTCGCGGCGAGCGCCTCGATCAGCGTGGCGCTCCCCTCCACGTTGTTCTCGTGGTAGAGGCGCGGGTTGGCGACCGATTCGTGCACCGCCTTCAGGCCGGCGAGGTGGATCACGCTGTCCACGTCGTGCGCGGCGAGGACGTCACGCAGGCGTGCGGCGTCGCGCACGTCGGCCTCCAGCTCGTCGATCATGCCCGGCGCGATGCTCGCCACCCGCGCGAGCGCGCGCCGCGAGCCGTTGTGGTAGTTGTCGATGCAGACCGACGCGCGGCCCATCGCGCCGAGCGCGCAGGCGACGTGGGTGCCGATGTAGCCGGCGCCGCCCGTGAGCAGGACCTTGCGGGCGCCCGCGGGCGGAGAGGTCATCGGTGGCGGCTGGCGCCGCGCTGAAGCAGGTGCACGAGGCCGCGGCAGCCGTCCTCGATCATCGCGAGCGCGCGCTCGAAGTCGCGCATCTCCCCGCCGAACGGATCGGGCACCTCCTCGCCGTGGAATTCCTCGCCGTAGTCGAGGAGCAGCTCGATGCGCTGGCGGCACGAGGTCGGCGCGAGGCTGTGCAGGCTGGCCAAGTTGAAGCGATCCATGGCGAGGATCATATCGTAGCGATCGAAGTCGCCCGGCGCGATAGAGCGCGCGACGTGGCGGGCGAGGTCGTAGCCGCGCTGGCCCGCGAGCTCGACCGCGGCCGGGAACGCCGGCCGGCCAACATGGTAGCCGTGGGTGCCCGCCGATCCGACGGCGATGTGCGGCGCCGCGCTGGCCAGCATCGCGCGCAACGCACCTTCCGCCATCGGGGAGCGGCAGATGTTGGCGGTGCACACGAAGAGGACGGCGTGGTCCATCGCAGCTCGCGCGGCCGCGCTCCGGCGGCGCCGCTAGCCGAGCGCGCGGACCTCGTCATCCGCGCGGGCAAACACGGCGGGCGAGGTGGCGACGCGGGCATCGAGCCGGCGCCAGGCGCGCTGGATCCAGGCGTGGTACGCGAAGAAGCCGAAGAAGAACGGCCAGAAGAGCGCGGCCTCGGGTACGCCCAGGCGCCATCCCGCGAAGCCGACCGCGCCGAACGCGGTGGAGGCGGCGACCAGGATCGAGACCGTGCGGCCGGGGCTCACGCCGCGCGCGAGCAGGTAGTGGTGGATGTGGTGGCGGTCCGCCGCGAACGGGCTGCGCCGCGCCGCGAGCCTGCGCGCCATCAGCGAGACGCAATCGGCGAGGGGCAGGAGCAGCACCCAGAGCGCGGCGATCGGCGGCATCGTGCGTCCTTGTCCCTGCGTGAGGTCGATCGCATACCAGCCCAGGGCGAAGCCGATCATGAGGCTTCCCGCGTCGCCGAGGAACACGCGCGCATGCCGCTGCCAGGGCAGGCGCAGGTTGAAGGCGAGGAAGCCCGCGATGGCGCCGCACAGGAGCACCGCCACCTCGAACTGGATGTCGAGCCCCGAGTAAGCCGCGGCGAGCGCATACCAGGCGAACGACACGAGCGCGATCGAGCCGGCGAGGCCGTCGAGGCCGTCCATCATGTTGACCGCGTTCACCACGCCGACGACCGCGAAGACGGTGAGCGGCACGGCGAAGATCCAGAGCCCGATGGGCCGCCACCCGAGCAGGTCGCCCACCGAACGCAGCTCGACGCCCGCGCCCCAGATCATGATCGCGCAGGCGAGCATCTGGATGCCGAACTTGAGGCGCGGCGTGAGCTCCGCGACGTCATCCCAGAGCCCCACCGCGATCACGGTCGCGAGGGCGAGCAGGAAATGGCTCGCGCGCGGCGCGATGCCGAGGAGTGCTGCCGCGGCGAGCAGCACGATGAAGATGGCGAGGCCGCCGACCAGCGGCACGGCATGCGCGTGCTCCTTGCGCCCGCCGGGGATGTCGACGAGCCCGAGCGGCTCGGCCAGGCGCGCAAGCACTGCCACCGCCACGGCCGACAACCCCATGGCGGCGAAGAAATGCGCGAGCGCGTGCGCGGCTCCTGCGGCCATCTCTGCTCTTCTGCCTCGAATCGATGCGAGCGTCCAGTATAGGGAGCCGGTCCGGCCTTGTCAGCCATCCAAGCGGCACGGAGGCTGCGCAATCTTCCGCTATCCGCCGAGCAGAGCCTCCCATTTCGCGAGCGCGACGGGCATGTCGTAGTCGGCCTCGAAGGCCGCGCGTGCCCGCTCGCCCATGGCCTGGCGCAGGGCGGCGTCGTCCCTCAGGCGCAGGATGGCAGCCGCGAGCGCCGCGGCATCGCCGGTCGGCACCGCGATGCCGGCGCCGGTGCGTGCGAGGATGCGTCCCGTTTCACCTGTAACCGAGCCCACGAAGATCGTGGGCCGGCCCGCCGCGAGGATCCCGTACAGCTTGCTCGGGTGCACGAGCCCCTCGAATTGCGGACGCAGGACGCTCACGTGGACGTCGCCCACGCCCAGGCTCTGCGCGAGGTCCGCGCGCTCCTGGAGCGGCTCGAAGCGCACGTTCCCGAGCGTCTCGCGCTCCACGCACGAGCGCACCTGCGCCAAGCGCGGGCCGCGTCCGACGATCAGGAACCTGATGTCGTGCGCGGCGAGCGCGCGCGCGGCGCCAAGCAGCGTGTCGAACTCGTGCACGCGCCCGAGGTTTCCCGAGTACTCGACCACGAAGCGGTCCGCGAGGTCCCACGCGCGCCGCAGGGGGTTGGCAGCCGGAGCGACGGGACGGATCGCGCGTCCATCGGCCCAGTTGTGGATCACGTGCAGGCGCCGCGGCTCGACGCAGCGCTGCCGCGCCACGCGCTCGGCCATGGCATCGCCGATCGCGACCACAGCGTCGGCCCCGGCGAGCGAACGGTCGCGGGCGCGGCGCAGCAGCGCGCCGGACGGGCCGCCCGCGCCGGGGATGCCGTACGCGCGGGCGACCTCGGGAAACAGGTCCTGCAGCCAGACCACGACCTTCGCGCCGCGAGCCCGGGCAGGTTGCGCGAGCGCCGCGGAGAGCATCGGTGGATCCGTCATCAGGACCACGACGTCGCCCGGCGCCACCAGGCGCGCCGCGCAGGCGCGCGCGCCGCGGTAGTACGCGAGGTAGGCGAGCGCGCGCCGCGCGAGCCCGTGGGGACCGGCGAGGGCGTCGGCCACGCGGTGGACCGTCACGCCCGGTGCCGCGCCGGGGTCGTCGCGCTCGCCCGCAACGCGGCTCGTGACCACGTGCACGTCGCGCCCGCGGCGCGCCAGGTGCGACGCGAGGTCGCCGAGGATCTGTGCGGTCGCGGAGTTGTCGGGCGGGAAGAAACGGTTGAAGAAGACGATCTTCACGCGGTCCGCCGCACCATCCAGCTCCCCATCACCAGCACGTCCATCCGCGTGCGCAGGAAGCAGTCGAGCGCCTCCGCGGGCGTGCACACCACCGGCTCGTTCTCGTTGAACGAGGTGTTGAGCACCATCGGCACGCCGGTGAGCCGCTGGAACGCCTCGATCAGCGCGTAGTAGCGCGGATTGGCGTCGCGCGTCACCGTCTGCAGCCGTCCCGAGCCGTCGACGTGGGTCACGGCGGGCATCGAGCGCGCGCTTGCTCCTCGCGGATCTGGAAGACCTGCATCATGAAAGGACGTCGTCGTCGTCCTCGAACCAGTCGGCCACCGCCTCGCGCAGGATCGAGGGCGCGAACGGGCGGAACGATTCGCGGCGCTTGATCTTGCGTTGAGGATGTCCTTCATGTCGGCGCGGCGCGGATCGCAGACGATCGAGCGATTGCCGAGCGCGCGCGGCCCCCATTCCATGCGGCCCTGGAACCAGCCGACCACCTGCCCGTCGGCGATCGCCTGCGCGGCCGTGCGCGCAGAGTCCGCCTCGTCGCCCGGCGAGCGCATCGACGCGGCATCCGCCGGCGCGGATCTGCGCGTCGCGCGCCTCGAGCGCCGCGGCTATCTCCGCGTCGCTCGAAGCCGGGCCCCAGTAGGCGTGGTCCATCACGGCAACGCGCGCGCGCCCTCGAGCTCGCTGCCATGCGCACGAACGCCGCGCCGATCGCCCCGCCGGCGTCGCCCGCCGCGGACTGCACGTAGACGCGCCGGAACGGCGTAGCGCGCGTAGACCTTGCCGTTGGCGACCGAATTCATCGCGCAGCCGCCGGCGAGCGCGAGCGCGTCGAGCGCGGTAGCGCCGCGTGCAGCGCCGTTGAGCAGGTGGAAGAACGCCTCCTCGTACATCGCCTGCACCGAGCGCGCGATGTCGCGGTGGCGCTCGCGGTGAGCTCCTCGACGGTGCCGCGCGCGGGCCCGAGCAGCTCCTCGAGCGCCGGGGCGAACAGAGCGCGCCGACCACGGGCGCGCCGTCGTCCCACTCGTACTCGACCTTCTCGCGTTGGTGGCGGAAGTAGGCGAGGTCGAGCGCGAAACGTGCCGTCGTCGCGCAGCCGAACGATCCGGCGCATCGCGTCCAGGAAGCGCGGCTCGCCATAGGGCGCCAGGCCCATCACCTTGTACTCGTCGCCGTAGTGCGGGAAGCCGAGGTACTGCGTGAGCGCCTGGTAGAAGATGCCGAGCGAGTGCGGGAAGTAGACGCGGTCGTCGACGTCGACATCTCGTCGCCGCGGCCCACGCCCCACGCGGCGCTGGCGAAGTCGCCGAAGCCGTCGACCGACACCGCCACCGCCTCCGTCGAACGGCGAGACGTGGAACGCCGAGGCGAGGTGCGCGAGGTGGTGCTCGACGGCGTGGACCTGGCCGCCGGAACGCCGCGCCCGGAGCGTCGCGCCCAGCAGCTCCGCCGATGCCCGAGCGCTCGCGCTTGTTGCGCAGGCGGTCGAGCACCAGCGCCAGGTCGGGCCGCTGCGTCAGCGATGTAGGCGAGCTTGCGTCCCAGGTTCGCGCGTGCGTCCTGGTTGACCGCGACGTGATCGACGTCGGCCAGGCTCGACGCCCGCTTCGGCAGGCAATAGCCGATCGCCTCGCGAGGGAAAGCCGGCCCAGTGCTTGATGCGGCGGAAGCGCTCCTCCTCGGCGGCGGCGACCAGCACGCCGTCGCGCAGGAGGCAGCCGCGGCGTCGCCGTGGAAGGCGTTGATGCCGAGCACCAGGCTCACGCTGGCCCTCTCCGGGCGCAGCGCCCGCGCGAGCAGGTTGAGCGCGATCAGCGTCTCGGCCACCCCGCGCTGCAGGGCGTAGTAGACGCCGGCGCGCCCGTGCAGGATGCCGCCCTTCACGATGAGGCAGTGCAGCGGCACCAGGACGGGTGCCACGACGATCAGGCGCCGCACGCGTCCGCTGAACGGAAGCTCGCGCCACGGCGTGGCGGCGAGCTTCGCGGCCTCGAGGCGCGCGTAGCGGGCCTGCGCGCCGATCCAGCGGTCGAGCGGCTTGCGATCGTCGTGCAGGAGCGGGCTCGCGATCGCGCCGACCGGCCCGTCGATGTGCAGCCGCTGCGTGTGCCCATCCTGCACATAACGCGCGCCCACGCGGCGGAAGAGCGCGATGACCGGAGGGTAGAGCGCGCCCCGGAGCGGCGTGCCTTCCACGCAATAGACGAACCGGCACCGGTAGCCGGCGGTCGCGCCGTCCAGGTCGCAGCGCGCGAGCTCGGCGACGAACGCGGGCGTGGCCACGTAGTCGGCGTCGAGCGCGAGGACCCAGGGGGTCGCGATGCCGGTCTGCGTGATGGCGTGGTTCCATTGCGCGGCGTGGTTGTCGAACGGGCGCTGGAACACGCGCACGTTCGGGTGGCGCGCGGCGATCGCGAGCGTGTCGTCGGTCGCTGAGGCTGTCCACTACCACGATGTCGCGCGCCCAGGCGAGTGCGGCGAGCGTGCGCCCGATGTTGGGCGCTTCGTCGCGGGTGAGTATCACCGGGGTGATGGCGTCGATCACGGCGGGAGCGCCGGGGGCGGCGCGGCGACGAGCGAAGCGTACTCCGCCTCGAAGCGCGCCGCGATGTGGTCCCACGAGAAGTGCTGCGCCGCGGCGGCACGGGCCTCGCTCGCCAGCCTCTGGCGCAGCGCCGCATCGCCGTCCAGCGCCCGCAACGCGCCGGCGAGACCGTCCACGCCGTCGCCCGCCACGACCCCGCCGCCGTGCGCAAGGACGAAATCGGCGAGGCCCACGCCGGCCGAGAGGACCACGGGCGTGCCCACCGCCATCGCCTCGGCGGCCGCGATGCCGAAATTCTCGGAACGCGACGCGAGCACGAGCGCGGTGGCCCCGCGCAGCAGGCTCGATTTCGCCGCGCCCTGGACGTAGCCGGCGAAGCGGACGCGATCGGCGATGCCCAGCTCGCGCGCCTGCGCGGCGAGCGCGCCCGTGAGCCCCTCGTCGTCGTTGCCGGCCACCACCAGGCGCGCGCCCGGCACCCGCGCCAGCGCGGCGATCAGCTGCTCGAGGCCTTTCTTCCAGCTCACCCGTCCGAGGTAGAGGAAGTACGGCTCGGGCGACGTGGTGTCCGCCGCGCCGGCATCATCGCCCGGCAGGTCCACGCCGTTGGGAATCTCGATCACCTTGGGCAGCGCCATGCCCAAATTGCGCATCTCGCGCGTCTCGAGGGCGCTCGTCGAGTGCACCGCGGCGGCATGCGCGATGTTGCCGCGCTCGAACAAGGCGAGCCACGCGCGCTTGGCGAGCGTGCTCCTGCGCTCGATGAGGTCGCGCACCAGCATCCCGCGCGGCGAGACGACGAGGGGCCTCGCGCGCTGTCGCGCGGCGCGGGCCGCGGCGCTGGTCGGCCAGAGGAACACCGAATGGGTGTGCACGAGGTCGAAGCGGCCCAGCTCCGCGGCGAAGTAGCGGCCCATGGCCGGCGCGTAGTAGATCCGGCGCAGGATGCGGCTCGCGAAATAGCGCACCGCCACGCCGTCCAGCATCACCGGCACGCCCAGGGGCACTTCCGAGTCGCCCGCGCCGTCCACGCTGGTGGTCGCGACCGTGACTTCGTGCCCGCGCCGGGCGAGCCCAGCGCACAGGCCGTGGACGGAACGGATCGGGCCGCCATAGCGCCAGGCGGGAATGTAGGTGGGGACGACGTGCAGCAGCCTCACGTCACGACGGCATCCCGGCCGCCCGGTCCGGCGGGGCGGCGGGGCGCGGGTGCGCCGCGGGCCGCCGTGGCGGAGCGCTCGCGGCGCGCAATGCAGATGATCGCGATCGAGAGGAAGTAGAAGATGTTGGCGACCGAGTTGTAGATCGGGATCGTCCACAGCAGCGAGGCCTGGTAGCACAGGCTCACCAGCGCGAGGGTCTTCAGCGCGGCCTCGCGCGAAGAGAAGAACGTGGAGGCCGAGACCGCGAGCCAGTAGAGCTTCACGAACAGGAACACGAGGTAGCATACTGATCCCAGCTCGGAGCCGATGCGGTCCACGCGGACCTCGTCGAAGATGTAGCCGCTGAAGGTCTCGCCGGCGGTCGCTTCGCCCAGGCCCAGGAACGATTGGCCCAGGCCGTGCCCCAGCAGGTCGGTCTCGGTAAGGGTGTAGTACGGCATGAAGGCGGCGTTGGAGATGCGTTCCGGGGCGTCGGCGGCGAGCTCGTTGCGCTGCAGCACCGCGTCGAAGATGTCGGTGACCGAGCCGAGCGCCACGCCGATCAGCAACGCGCCGAGGACGATCCCGAAGATCGCCCCGAAGCGCCGCCGCAGCACCGCGGCCCACGACCTGAGGAAGGGCAGCGACAGCACCACGCAGGTGACGAGCGGCGCGCGGCTGCCGTTCATGAGCAGGTTCACGAAGATGAGCGCGGTGGTGAAGGCGAACAGCAGCCGCTGTCGCTCCGTGCGCGCGATCAGGAAGAGCCCCAGGGAGGCGAAGAAGACGAACTGCAGGTAGGCGGAATAGGTGGAGATGTACGAGAACGTGCCGGTCACGCGCACGAAGCTGAAGAGCCGCCCGTATAGCGCCTCGTTGACCTCGCCGAAGGTGGAGATGTCGGATATGTCGGCCGTGGTCCACGAATACGAGTTGATGGGTGAATCGGGCGGGCTCATGAACTGCGCGATGCCGAGCAGGCCGATCGGGATCGAGGTCGCGACGAAGCCCGCGAGCCATCCGGCGACGGCACGCATCGTGGGATAGGCCGCGGGAAACACCGCCAGCAGCGGCAGCGCGCACAGGAAATAGCGCACGCCCACGAGGCTCGTGAGGCTCACGCCGCTCGCCATGAAGGCGAGCAGCACCAGCAGGATCCAGCTCACCCACAGCGTGCGCTCGAGGGGCCGGTAGAGGCCGCGCAGGCCGGCGAGCGAGCGCTGCTCGAAGGCGAGCAGCCAGGCGAAGGCCGCCAGCAGCACCACGTCCTTCAGCGCGAAGAGCAGCGTCCCGTGCGTCGGGAACACCCACTTGCGCAAGGCGCCCTCGACCACGACATAGCCGATGAAGGCGAGGAACCAGACTCTCAGCATGGCGACTTCAGCATGTCGACTGCAGCCAGCGGGCGTGCTCGGAAAGCCGGTGTCCTTGGTACCACGCCAGCGCGGAGCGCGCAACGGACGCTGTCGCCGTGCCCGCCCCGATCGCCTCGCCCCGCACATAGTGCACGCCGGGCGCGAGGCCGTCGCCCGCGCTGTCGTTGGCGAAGACGATGGGCGCCACGCCGTGCGCGCAGTAGGCGGCGAATACGCCCGATTTCGCGAGCGGGCCGGCGGGGTAGCGCAGCGCTCCGTAGCGGCAATCGGCGGCCAGCTCCGCGAAGAGCGCCGGCGAGACCGCTCCGTGGCGCACGATCGGGCGCCCCACGTCGGCGAGCTCGCCCAGCGGCGGGCCCACGTCGGCGATCTGCGCCACGCCCAGCGCGTCGCACGCGCGGCGCAGGAGGGCGGGCGCGCGGTAGAGGGCCGCGCGCGTCTCGCGCAGCCCGAACACCAGCAGGCGCGGCGCGCGCTCGTCCCAGGCGCGCGGATCTTCCGGCTCGCCCATGCTGCTGGAAACGGCAAGCCGCGTGAGATCGAGGGCAGGATTCCAGCCGCCCAGGATCGCCTCGTTCGCCTCGGTCGTGCACAGCGCGCGCGTGGCGAGCCGCGCGAGGGCGCATGCGACGCCGCGCTGCGCGCGCGAGTGCCAGAAGGCGCGGCGCCAGGGCGGGGACGTGGCGTAGAGCTCGTGGAACACGACCGCGAAGCGCGGGGCGGGACGCCGCGCGAGGAAGCGCTCGATGCCGTCGAGGAGCCAGCGGGGCGCCCCGTTGCCGGCGTAGCCATAGCCGGAGCAGTGCAGCAGGAGTGGTGCGTCCGGCGCTCTCCCGGCGGCGCGCTCGAGCGCCTCGAGGAGCGCGGCAGCGCTGCGTTGCCCGAGCCGTGTCACTCCCGCGGTCGAGTCCCCGGCGGCCGCGCGCGCTCCGTCCGCGGTCACGAAGTGCGAGCGCGTGCCCGAACGCGCGGCCGCCACGCGCTCGACGCAGCACGCGTAGTCCCCGACGCCGCCGGGAACGGGCGGGAACGACGGGACGATCTGGATCGGGAGCGCGGACAAGGCTCGTGTATGTTGATGGATCGAGCGACTTTCTTCAAACGGCATGAGGCGACCGGAGCCGCAATCCGACTGGCCGGAGAGCTGGCGATCGAGCTTCCACTACGATTGCCTGGAGGTGTGGGGCGAGCAGGCCGCCTCGGGGTATGCGCGCGCCTACCGCGCGCGGCGCACGCTGATTCTCGACTGGGTGCGGCGCGTGGCGGCCCCCGGCGCGCGCATCCTCGACATCGCCGCCGCGCAGGGCAACTTCACGCTCGCCCTCGCCGAGCTCGGGTTCGAGGTCACCTGGAACGACTTGCGCGGCGAGCTGGCCGGCTACGTCCGCGCCAAGCACGAGCGCGGCGCGGTGCATTTCGCGCCCGGCAATGTGCTCGACATGGAGCCCGGCGAGTTCGACGTGGTGCTGGCATGCGAGGTGATCGAGCACGTCGCCCGGCCCGACCGCCTGCTTGCGCGCATCGCAGGGCTGGTGCGCCCCGGCGGATTCCTGGTGATGACGACGCCCAACGGCGAGTACATCCGCAACCGGCTTCCCCGCTTCAGCGATTGCCCGGACCCGTCGGCCTACGAGGACCGGCAGTTCCGCCCCGATGCCGACGGGCACATCTTCCTGCTCCATCGCGACGAGCTGCACGAGCTGGCCGCGCGCGCCGGCCTCGAGGTGCGCGCGGCCGCCTTCTACTGCAACGCGATCACGCGTGGAAACGCTCGCCTCGCGCCGCTGCTGTGCCGGGTGCCGAACGCGATGGTGCACGCCGCCGAGCACGCCTTTCGCCATTTGCCGGACCGCGTGGCGCGAAAGGTGCATCACGGCATGGCAGTGCTCATGCGCAGGCCGTGAGCAATACCTCGGCGACGCGCTCGCGATAGCCCCGCCAGTCCAGGCGCGCGCCGCATGCCGCGGCGGCGGGGCGCATGGCGCGCACGGCGTCGCGGTGCGCCAGGCACCAGGCCATGCGTCCGGCGAGCATGCCCGCGTCGCCCGCGGGGACGATCCAGCCGTTGGAGCCCTCCTCGACGGCTTCGGCCGCGCCGACCGTGTCGGAGACGATGACCGGCGTGCCGCACGCCAGCGCCTCCGCGACCACCATGCCGTAGGAGTCGAAGCGCGAGGCGAGGACGAGGCAATCGGCGGCGCGCAACCGGGCGGCGAGCCGCTCCTGCGTCGCCGGCCCTTCGTACACGACGCCCGCGAGCGCGGTGCCGAGCAGCGCCGTCGCGTCGCCCGCCCCGCCGATGATCGAGAGCCGCGCGTCGCCCTGCGCCGCCGCCGCGCGCGCAAACGCCTCGAGGAGCAGGTCGATCCCCTTGTGGCGGGACACCGATCCCGCGAAGACGAACTCGAAGCCCGGGCCGCGCGGCTCGAGGGCGGGAAAGAAGAGATCGAGATCGGCGCCGAGACGGACTGCGTGCACCTTGTGCGCGGGGACGCCGGCCTCTAGGTAGGTCCGGCGCGCGAGCTCGGAGACGGTGAGCACGTGGTCGGCGAGCTCGAGCTCCGCATCCTTCAGGCGACCGATGCGCTGATGCAGCGCGGAGCGCCCGACCTGGGCGTGCATGCGATCCTGCGCGGCGTGATGGATCGAGGCGGCGTCGAGCACGACGCTCATGCCCAGGCGGCGCGCGGCGCGGAACGACTCGAGGCAGGCCGTCTCGTAGCCGACGAAGACGTCGCCGCCCTCGCGTGGCAGCGCGCGTGCGACCCGGCGATCGAACATCGCGCAGGCCGCGAGCTGCATGCGCCGGGCCGCTTCGGGCGACAATGCGCGGCTGGCGAGCTGGTTCAGGACGGGCGCGACCGGATTCCAGGTGACGCGGTCCTCGGGAAGTGCGACGTCCGCATAGCGGATCACCGCGTTCCACAGGCGGCGGGGGATCCAGCGCGAGTGCGTCGCGTGGGTGGGTATCCCGGTCCAGTATCGTAGCAACCAGCCGCGCTCGTGCAACGCGAGGGCCAGCTGGTGGGAATGCTGGCGCCCGGGGTGGGCGACGACGATTCGGGGAGCGCTTCGAGACAAGTGGCAGACAGAAAAGGGATCGCGGCATTCCTGTTCCGGACGGCAGAGTACACCGGATTGCAGGTCGTGGTGCAGGCCATCGGCTTCGCCATCGGCCTCGCGGTGATCCGCACGCTTTCGAAAGACGAGTACGCGTCGTTCACCGTGGCCTCGAGCGTGGCGGGCACGGTCGCGGTGCTCTCGGACCTGGGCCTGTCGTCGGCGCTGCTCTCGGCGGCGGGCCGGCGCTTCCACGACCGCGCGGCCGCCTCCGGGGTGTTCGGGGTGGCCCTCGAGGTGAACGCATGGCTCTCGGTGGCCGCGGTGGTGCTCGGGACGGCCGCGGGGCTCGTGCTGCTGCGCGGCCATGGGGCGAGCGTGGTCTCGGCCGTCGCGCTCTCGCTCGCCGCCGGACTCGCGGGCGTCGGATCCTCGCGCTACGCCCTCGCCACCATCGCGCCGCGCCTGGACAGCGACCTCCGGCAGCTGCAGCGGGTCGACCTCGCCGCCGTCGCCGTGCGCGCGGCGCTCACCGGCGCGGCGCTCGCCGCGGCGCCGCTCGCATTCGCGGTGCTGCTCGTGAACGGCGCGGTGCTCGTCGGTCAGGCGAGCTGGCTGCGCAGGCGCAACCCGCCGGCGCCCGTCGGCGTGGAGCGCGCGCGCGCCGAGCGCAAGGAGCTGCTGGGGCTCGTGTGGCGCCAGACTCCGCCCAGCCTGCTCTACCTGTTCCACGGGCAGCTCACGGTGTGGCTCATCACGCTGACCGGCACCGGCGCGGCGGTGGCCGACTACGGAGCGCTGGGCCGCCTCGCCGCCGTGCTCACCATCGTCACCTCCGTGGTGAACGCGATCGCGCTGCCCCATTTCGCGCGCAGCCGCTCCGCCTCCGAGCTCCTGCGCGCCTTCGCTGTGCTCGCCGGCGCGCTGGGCGCCCTCGTCGTGGCCGGCACGCTCGGGGCGGCGCTCCTGCCCGGGCCCGCGTTGTGGCTGCTGGGCGCGAAGTACGGGGGGCTGCAGGCCGAGCTCGTGCCCATGGTGTGTGCGGCGCTGCTCACGACCACGGCGAGCGCGCTCTACGGGATGAACCTCGCGCGCGGCTGGACGCTGCCCGTCGCGACGCTCACCGGGACCTGGCTCGTGGCGGTGCTCTCGGGCCTGGCGCTGTTCGACCTCGCGACCGTGAAGGGGGCGGCATGGTTTAATTGCTGGACGATGGCGATGTCGATCACGACGTCGTCGGCCCTTTTCCTGCACAACGCGAGAAACGTCGTGCCCATGTCCGGGCCCGAATGACACAGGATGCGACGCGCTTGGGCGCCCTGCAGGTCCTCTACCTCTCCGACCGCATCCCGTGGTTCGGGAGCCATTCCGGTTACGAGCCGCTGCCGCGCTACGTGCGCGCGCAGGGCGTGCGCATCGACGAGACCCGGGCCGCTTCCGGCTGGACCGCGCGCATCGCGGGGCGTCTCGTGCTCGAGATGACGCGCACGCGCGGGCACAGCAGCCTCGCCGCCGCGGCCGCGGCGCGCTTCTGGTGCAAGGCCGTGCGCAAGCGCTCCGCGGTGAAGCATGTCCTCTACGCCGAGGAGCACGTCGCGATCGCCGATCGCCTGCGCGGGCTCGCTCGCCTGCTCGCGACGTTCCACCTGCCGCCGCGCCAGTGGAAGGCGGCATGGCATGGGGGCGCGCGGCGCTTCGATGCCGCGCTGGTCCTCTACAACCGGGACCTGGAGCGCTTCGAGGAGATGGTGGGCCGCGGCCGGGTGCGCTTCGTGCATCTCGGCGCCGACACCGCGTTCTTCACGCCCGGGGAGGAGCCCGGCGGCGGGGAGGAAGCGGGCCCACCGCGCATCGCGCTGGTCGGCCACTGGCTGCGCGACGTGCAGTGCGCGGTGCGCGCGGTGCGCGCGCTCGCCGCGCGTCATCCCGAGCTGCGCTTCGACGTCGTCATGCCCGCGCGTTTCCGCGCGGACTGGGCAGAGCTCGCCGGCCAGCCGCGCGTGCAATGGCACGAAGGCCTCACCGACGAGGAGCTGCGTGCCGTCTATCGCCGCGCGTGCTGCCTGCTCATGCCGATGCGCGATTCGGGCGCGAGCACCGCGATGGTCGACGCGCTGGCCTGCGGGCTGCCGCCGGTGACCACCGACGTGGGCGGCATCCGCGACTACGGGGGCGGGACGGCATTTCCGATCGCGCGCCCGGGCGACGTCGAGCACGTCGTGGAGCTCGCCGCGCGCTACGTCGAGGACCGCGCGGCGCGCGCGGCCGCCTCCGCCGCATGCCGCGAGTTCGCCGTGCGCACCCTCGGCTGGGAGGACGTCGCGCGGCGCCACGTCGACGCCTATCGCGAGCTCTTCGCGTGACGCCCCGCCCGCCGGCCCCGCTGCACGTCTGCACGCTCTTCGAGGGCGGCTATCACCTGGGCCTCGGCGCGCTGGTCAATTCACTCGTGGCGCGCGGCTACCGCGGGCCGGTGTGGGCCGGCTACCGCGGGGCGCTGCCGCCGTGGGCCCGCGCGGCCGAGGTCGCGCCCGGTCACGCCCGCATGGCGGTGGGCGCTGGCGTGTCCATCGAGTTCATCCGCGTCGACACCGCTTCGCATTTCACCAACCACAAGCCGGACTTCATGCTCGAGGTGCTGCGCCGCGCGCCCGAGGCGGGCGGCGTGGCCTATATCGACCCCGACATCGTGCTCAAGTGCGAGTGGTCGTTCATCGAGACCTGGACCACCCTCGGCATCGCCCTGTGCGAGGACGTGAACTCGCCCATGGCGGCGCGCCATCCGATGCGCCTGCTCTGGCGCCGTTTCTTCGAGGCCCGCGGGCACGCCGGGGCGCCTGCCGACGTCGATGCCTACTTCAACGCCGGCTTCGTCGGCGTGCGCCGCGAATTCGCGCCGTTCCTCGAGGAGTGGCGCGCGATCCTGGCCCTGGTGGGCGCCGAGATCGGCGGCCTCACGCGCCTCAAGGTGGGCGACCCGGCGCATCCGTTCGACACGCCCGACCAGGACGCGCTCAACGTCGCCGTGATGTACACGCACGCTCCGGTGTCGGCGATGGGGCGCGCCGCCATGGATTTCATTCCCGGCGGGTGGACCATGGCGCACGCCATCGGACGCCCGAAGCCGTGGGAGAAGAGCCTGGTCTGGCAGGCGCTGCGCGGCCGGCGCCCGTCGAGCGCGGATCGGCAGTACTACGCGCATATCGCCGCGCCCATCGCGCTCTACTCGCGCCTGGGCATCGCGCGCAAGCGTGCCGCGCTGCTGGTCGCCGCCGCGCTTGGCCGCTACCTCGGCAGCTGACGCGCCTCAGCGGTCCGGCGTGAAGATGGCGTTCTGCGATGCGCCGCGCGCTCCCGCGAGCTCCTCGAGCGAGCGGCGCCGGTAGCCCAGCGTGGCGAGCAGGCGCTCGACCTGGGGATCGCCCA
Organism: uncultured beta proteobacterium; assembly: GCA_963827425.1. Lineage (GTDB taxonomy): Bacteria > Pseudomonadota > Gammaproteobacteria > Burkholderiales > Usitatibacteraceae > Usitatibacter. Next base: position 781,435 of record CAWHAQ010000005.1, read on the forward strand.
GCTCCACCAGCAGGTGCGGGCGCCAGCGATCGACGGTCGCGCGCGCCCCCCGCAGTACGCGCAGCTCGTGGCCCTCCACGTCGATCTTGAGGAAGCCCACGTCGTCGAGCTCGTAGCTGTCGAGCGTGCGGGTCCGCACTTCGATCGAGGACACCGCGTGCGCCTCCGGGATGCGCACCGCGTCCAGGCTCGCCCAGCCCGACATGTCGCGCCCCTGCACCGTGGGGATCCGCAACGTCGCGGATCCCTGCGCATCCGAGAGCGCCACTTCGTGCAACGTCACCGCGGGCTGCCTCCAGGCCTTGAGCGGCGCCGCGGCGTGCGGATTGGGCTCGAACGCCACGACGCGGCGGTAGATGCGCGCGAGGTGGAAGGAATAGAAGCCGTAGTTCGCGCCGACGTCGACGGCGATGCCGCGTCCCGGGCCGATCCGCGCGAGGTGCCGCGCCTCCGGCTCGATGTCCGCCCACAGGTCGAAGGTGGCGCGGACCGGGAGCCGCCACCGCGCGGGAACCTGCTCGGCGATGCGGCGCAGCGCGCCATGCGGCGTCACGGCGCGCGCTCCTTAGCCGGGCAGTCTCGCCCTCACGGCATCCTGGATGATGGCGCGGGTGCGCTGCTCGAAATGGCGGAAGTCGAAGAAGTCGAGGCCGGCGGGCGGCGCTCCCTTGCCGCGCGCGAGCGCCTCGCGGATGCCGCGCTTCACGTCCTCGAGGTCGCCGGGATCCACGAGAATGCCCAGTTCGCCGTGGCGCACCGCCTCGCGGCCGCCGTCCAGCGCGCTCGCCACCGCGGGGATTCCGCAGGCCATCGCCTCGAGCAGCACGAACCCGAACCCCTCGCCGCGGCTCGGCATCACGTAGGCATCGGCGAGCCGGTAGTGATCGGCCTTCTCGGACTCGGGGATCATGCCCGTGAAGCGCACGTGGCCTGCGACGCCGAGCTCGGCGGCCTTGCGTTCCAGCCGCCGGCGGTCGGAGCCGTCGCCCACGATGAGGTAGACCAGCTGCGGATCCTCGGCGGCCAGCGCCGGCAGCGCGTCGAGCACCTCGTCGAACCCCTTGTAGCGCTCGGAGGACACGAGGCGCCCCAGGGTCATCAGCACGACGCGGCCCTGCAAGCCGTAGCGCCGCACGAGTTCGGGATCGCGCCCGCCCGGCCCGTACCAGTCGGCATGGATGGCGTTGGGCAGGATGGCGATCTTGTCCTCGCCCACCTTGGACCAGTCGATGAACTTGCGGCGCGTGACGTCGCTGATCGACACGAAGCGATCGACCTCGCCCAGCAGGAGGCGGCGGGCGAACGGCTGCGGGCGCCATGCATCGATGCCATAGATGAACAACATGAGCGGCACGCGCAGCCACGCCTTGGCGAGCGCCGAGATCGGCAGCAGGTTCACGTGGCAGCAGAGCACCACGTCGAAGCGCGAGTCGCGCGCAAGCAGGCGCAGCACGGACCAGACGTAGCGCGCCTTGCCGTTGGCCGCCGCGACCACGTAGGTGAGCTTGCCGGGCAGCGGCTCCAGGCTGCGGCCCACCAGGCGCGGCAGCGCGACCACCTCGCTCACCTCGTCGATCGCGCACAGGCTCGCGACGAGGTCGCGGTTGTACAGGGCGATTCCGCCGTGCCCGCCGTAGGCGTCGGAGAGGAGCATGAGCACGCGCAAGCGCTTGTAGGGCCGGTGCACGACGTGCGCCCAGTTGCGCAGCTGGCGTTGCGGGCCGCGCGCCATGCGGGCGTGCTTCGCCCAGTCGTGGACCGGGATCGAGAATCCGGTCTTGCGGCGCGCCATGATCGCGGCGGGGAGCGCCGTGGCGGGCGTTCGCGCGGCATCGAGCTTGGTGGGCGGATCGGGACCCGCGATCAGCGCCGCCACGGCGCGGAAGACCTCCACGTCGACGAACGGCACGCGGATCTCCAGCGAGTGCGCCATGCCCGCCCAGTCGGCGTCGCGCAGGAGCTGGTTGCGCATGTACCAGTGACATCTCGAGCGCGGCCACGCGCTGGCGCGGACTGTCCACGCCGCGCACCGTCGGCCCCGAAGCGCTCGAGGAGTGCGAGCTCCTCCCAGCCGCGCTCGGCGTCGCGCGGATCCATGAAGCCGTCGAGCTCCCAGGGCATGTAGAGGGCGCGCCGCAGCAGGTAGGCGCCGCCGTAGGAGCCGCCGTACTCGAGCAGGCTCGCGTACTTGGGCGAGAAGAAGGCACCCACCAGCGGCGCGGCGGCGCGCCGCAACCAGCGCCCGGCGCGCGGGCGCTCGCCCGACCATCCGAACGCGCGGGTGAGCCACGGCACGTCGCGGAAGCTCGGGATAGCCGCCGAAGAGCTCGTCGCCGCCCAGTCCCGACAGCGCGACCTTCATGCCCGACTCGACTGCGGCCTTGCTCACGAAATAGGTGTTCACGCCGTCGATCGAGGGTTGGTCCATGGCCTGCATCAGCCGCTCGAGCTCCGCCTCGAAGCCCGCGCGGGTGATCCAGTGGGCGGCGTGGCTCGTGCCGAGGTGGCGAGCGGTGGTCGCGGCCAGCGGCACTTCGTCATCGGCGGTGTTGCGGTACTCGTCGAAGCCGAGCGTGATCGAGCCGAGGTTGCCCTGCTCGCTCTCGCGGGCGAGGGCGGCCACCGTGCTCGAATCCAGGCCGGACGACAGGAAGAGCCCCACCGGCACGTCGGCGATCATGTGGTGGCGCACGCTGTCGCGCAGCGCCTCGCCCAGCACCGCCTGCTTGTCGCGCACCGCACCGGGCCGGGCGGTGGCGCGCGTCATCTCCTCGCCCACGTCGAAATAGCGCTCGAGGCTCACCCGGCCGCCCGCGCGCGCGGCGAGCGTATGACCGGCGGGCAGCGCCCGGATGTCGCGGAAGAGCGTGTGCGGCTCGGGCACCGAGCCCAGCACGAAGAAGCCCACGTGCCCGGCGTGGTCCGGCGCGGACGACACGCCGCTTCCCGCGCGCAGCGCCTTCACCTGGGACGCGAAGCGCAGCGTGCCGCCGCTCTCGCAGTAGTACAGCGGCTTGATCCCGAACGGGTCGCGGGCGAGGAAGAGCGTGCGCTCGCGCGCATCCCAGACGGCGAACGCGAACATGCCGCGCAGGCGCGCGACCATCGCCGCTCCATGAAGCTCGTAGAGGTGCAGCAGCACCTCGGTGTCGCTCGAGGAGCGGAACTGGCGTCCCGCGGCGGCCAGCTCGGCCCGCAGCTCGCGGTAGTTGTAGATCTCGCCGTTGAAGACGATGTGCAGGCGGGCATCCGCGCTCTGCATCGGCTGCGCGCCGCTCTCGGAGAGGTCGATGATCGCGAGGCGCCGGTGGGCGAGGCCGATGCGACCTCCGGGCGCGATCCACAGTCCGCTGCCGTCGGGGCCGCGCCTGGCCATCGCCTCCCGGATTCGCAGCAGCTCTTCGCGCTCGACGGGCGGCGCGTCCTCGGCGAGGGCCAGGATGCCAGCGATGCCGCACATGGATCGGTTTACCGGAGCCGAATACTGACGGATCAGGAATATAACAGCGTTGCCCATGGCGAACCCGCAACGGCCGGATTTGACGAATCCAACCCGCCGCCGTACCATTCCCGGCTTGATCGGCCCAAGTTTTTCCCAAGCCGCACAAGAACTTACAGCAACTTGTTCGGCGCGTATCCAAAACAATGGGGAGCCAGGTCGGCCTGCCGCGCAGGGGCCGCCGCGAGTTTCGCTCGCCGTGGTTTGTGTGGAAGACGGCTACAGGGAGTCAATCGGCAATGACAAAGAAGAATCTCGAGATCGGGCTTGGCGCCATCCTCGTCGTGGCGGCCACGGTTGCGCACGCCCAATACACGACGATGTACGTACGCCCGCAGTACCGCTACCCCGACACGCCACCCGTCAACGGACCGGCGTCGGTGCAGATGGGTGACTCGCCGGTCTTCGTGACGCCCTACGTGGGCGTTGCCGGGGGCCGCGACGACAACCTGTTCCTGTCGAACGTGAATCGCAAGTCCTCCAATCTCTGGATCGCGAGCCCGGGCGCCAAGCTCGACGCGCGCGACCAGAACAAGGTATTCCAGGCGAGCTACGACGCGCAGGTCGGCCGCTACACCTCGAGCTCCCAGGACGACTACGAAGACCAGACCGCGCGTGCGCAGTTCGATCTCGCGCTCGATCCGCACAACTTCATCCACCTGGGCTACGACTACGTGCGCGGCCACGACCCGCGCGGGTCGACCGACCGGCCGGTCTCGGATCACCCGGACCGTTACCGCTCCTCGAATCCGCAGTTCACCTACGCGCTCGGCGCCCCCGGCGCGAGGGGGCACTTCGAGGTCTACTACCAGGATCCCGACCACAAATACCTGAACAACCGCGACGTCACCGCCGCGAGCGACCGCACCGAGCAGGAATACGGCACCGCCTTCTATTGGCGCGTGATGCCGCGCACCTACCTGATGGCCGAGGCGCGCGAGACCAACATCCGCTACGACACGGCGACCGTCTCCAACGCCGACGAGCGCCGCTACTACGGCGGCGTGGTGTGGGAGGCGACCGCGGCGACGACCGGCACCATCAAGGTCGGCCAGCTGAAGCGCGACATCAAGGACGCGAGCGGCACGGACTTCTCGGGCACGACCTGGGAAGGGCTCATCACCTGGGCGCCGCTCACGTACTCCAAGTTCGATTTCTACACCGTGCGGCAGACCAACGAATCGACGGGGCTGGGCAGCTTCATCCTGACCTCGATCGCGGGTGTGACCTGGACGCACAGCTGGAACACCTACGTCACGACCGGCGTCGACGCGCGTTACCAGAAGGACGCCTACCAGGGCTTCGACCGCAACGACAAGACGACCATCCTCGGCCTCAAGGCGGGATACCGGTTCCGGCGCTGGCTCACCCTGGGCGCCGAGTACACGCACACGTCGCGCGATTCCAGCCTCGACCTGTTCGACTACGACAAGAACCTGTACCTTCTTACCCTGACCGCATCGATGTGACCTCGCAGTGCAGACAGCGCCCGCGGGCGCTGTCCGTACCGAATACCGGCTCCTTATGGCGCGTCTGGCCCGTTTCCTCCTCGTCCTCGCGGCATGCGTCTGCGCACCGCTGCTCGCCAACCCGCTCGCGGCGGCGCCGCCGGAGCTTTCCAGCTACCGGCTGGGCGCGGGCGACGTGATCTCGATCCACGTGCTGGGCGAGGACGACCTCAAGCGCGAGCACCTGAAGCTGTCGGACGCCGGAACCCTGTCCTTTCCCGTGCTGGGCGAGATCACCGTGAAGGGCATGACCGTGGGGGCGCTGGAGGACTTCATCACCAAGGGCCTCAAGGGGCGCTACCTGCTCAATCCGCAGGTCACCGTCTCGATCGACGAGTACCGCAACTTCTACGTGAACGGCATGGTGGAGAAGCCCGGGGGATATCCCTATTCGCCCGGCCTCACGGTGCGCAGGGCCGTCTCCATCGCCGGCGGATTCAAGGAGCGCGCCGCGCGCGACAAGATCAACGTGATCCATGACGACGATCCGAAGCAGACCCCGCACAAGGTGGACCTCAACGCGGCCCTCCTGCCCGGCGACATCCTGACGGTCGAGGAAAGCTTCTTCTGATGAACGACCTCACGCTCCAGGAGCGCCTGCAGTCCGCCGACAGCATTCCCGGGGGCGGCGGCGAGGAGACGCTCGACGTCGTCGAGTACTGGCGTGCGATCTCCAAGCGGCGCTGGAGCATCCTGGGGCTGGCGCTCCTCGTGGCGGTGCTCTCGGCGCTGATCGTCTCGGCCATGCGCCCGGTCTACCGCGGCACGGCGACCCTCCTGATCGAGCAGGGCAAGTCGAAGATCGTCTCCATCGAGGAGGTCTACAGCCAGGGCCTCATCCAGCGCGAGTACTACCAGACGCAGGTCGAGATCCTGAAGAGCGACGACCTCGCGCGGAAGGTGGTCCGCAAGCTCGACCTCATCCACCATCCGGACTACGATCCGCGCCAGGCGGAGCCGGCCTGGTACACGCGCCTGCTCGCGATCGGCGCGCCGCGCGCGGAGTCGCCCGCCTCCGACGAGGACTTGCTGAGGAGCGTCGTGGCGCAGTTCAAGCGCGACCTGTCGGTGCAGCTGGTGCGCAACAGCGAGCTCGCGCAGATCAGCTTCAGCGCCCACGACCGCCAGCTCGCCGGGCGCGTGCCCAACGCCCTCGGCGAGACCTACATCGAGAACGACCTCGAGGCGCGCATGGCGATGACGCAGAAGGCCTCGGAGTGGCTGCGCGAGCGCATGGGCGAGCTGCGCGCCAAGGTGGACGCCTCGGAGCGGACGTTCCAGGACTTCCGCGACCGCGAGCACATCGTCGACGCCAAGGGCCTCGCGATGTCGGGCGCCTCCAAGCAGCTGGAGGAGGTCACCAAGAGCCTCGTGGAAGCGCGCCAGCACCGCGCCGAGGCGGAGACCGCGTATACGCTGGTCGAGCAGATCCGCGCCGGCAAGTCGCAGCTGCTCCTACGACACGCTGCCCGCGGTGATGCGCAACCCGCTCGTGCAGCGCATGAAGGAGCAGGAAGCCGACGCGGACAAGCGCCTGTCCGACGCGGCCAAGCGCTACGGCCCGGAGCATCCGAAGATGATCCAGGCCAAGGCCGAGCTCGACGCCGCGCGCGAGAGCCTGCGCCGCCAGATCGAGGCGGTGGTGGCCGGCCTCGCCAAGGAGTACGAGGTCGCCAAGGCCAACGAGGTGGCCGTCGAGCGCGCGCTCGCGCAGAGCAAGGGCGACATCCAGAGCCTCAACCGCAAGGACTTCCAGCTCGGCGTGCTCGAGCGCGACGTGCAGCAGAACCGCAACCTGTACGAGATGTTCGTGAACCGGCTGAAGGAGACGACGGCCGCGGGCGACCTGCAGACCACGATCGCGCGTGTGATCGATCCGTCCACGGTGCCGGTGACCCCGTACGCACCCAACAAGCCGCAGGTCGTCGCGGTGGCGACCCTGGTGACGCTGATCCTCGCCGCCATGCTGGCGCTGCTGCTCGACCGCCTCTCCAACACGATCAACTCCACTTCCGACGTCGAGAACCGGCTCGGCTTCCCGGTGCTGGGCGTCCTGCAGCAGCATCAAGGGCTTCGCGAGGAAGGGCTTCATCTCCGAGCTCGCGTTCTTCAACGACTCCCAGTCGACCTTCGCGGAGGCGGTGCGAACCGTGCGCACCAGCATCCTCATGTCCGCCCTCGACGACCCCCACAAGGTCGTGGTCATCACGTCTTCGGTGCCGGAGGAGGGCAAGACCACGCTCTCGTTCAACCTCTCGTGCGCGCTGGGGCAGGTGAAGAAAGTGCTGCTCATCGACGGCGACCTGCGCCGGCCCAAGATCGCCAAGCTCGTCGGGCGCGACCTGCGCGCGCCCGGCCTCGCGGACCTGGTGGCCGGCCAGGCCCAGGTGAGCCAGTGCGTCTTCTTCGACGAGCGCTCGGGCATCCACGTCCTGCCCTCGGGGACCGTGCCGCCCAACCCGCTGGAGCTGCTTTCGGCCCGGCGCTTCGCCGACGTGATATCGAAGCTCAAGGAAGCCTTCGACGTCGTGATCATCGATAGCGCCCCCCTGCAGCTGGTGAGCGATGCCCAGGTCCTGTCCCAGTTCGCGACCTCGGTGATCTACGTGGTGAAGGCCGATGCGACGCCGTACCAGGTGGCGCAGAACGGGCTGAAGAAGCTGCGCCGCGTGGGCGCCCCCGTGCTGGGCGTGGTGCTGAACCAGCTCGACCTGGAGAAGGCCGAGAAGTACTACGGCGAGTACAGCGGCTACAAGAGCTACAGCGGCTACAAGAAAAACGGCTATACGCGCACCTACGGAACCCGGACCGACTGACCGTGCCTCCCGCCGCCCGATTTCCGATCGCGCTCCTGGCCGTGGCGGCCCTGGCGGGACTCGGCTACGCGGCCGTCGAGCAGGGGCGCGCCGGATCCATCGTCTACGACGCCGCGCGCGAGATGTCGGCCTGGAGCGCCTCGGGCCGGCCGCCCGCGCCGGGGACGGTCGCGTGGGTCAGGGAGAACGTGGAGCGCGCGGCCCGCATCACCCCCGATGACCCGACCACGGAGGAGATGCGCGGCGAGCTCGCGCTGCGGGAGCGGGATCGCGCGGGCGCGGCCGACGAGGCGCTCGCGCACTTCACCCGCGCCGTGGCGCTGCGGCCCACCTCGCCCTATGCCTGGGCGGGGGCCGTCTCGGCGCTCTACCTGAAGGGCGGCCGCGGCCCGATGTTCGAGGCGGCGCTGCGCCGCGCCTCCGAGCTGGGCCCCGCGGAGCGGGAAGTGCAGCTCGCCGTGGCCGACTACGGCCTTTCCGTATGGGACGAGGTGCAGCCCGCCACCCGGACCGCCGTCGAGGCGATGATTACAGGCGCAATGAAGCGCGACCCGGCGGAGATCCTGCAACTCGCCCAGAGGCGTGGTAGGCTCGCGGTCGCTTGCCGCCATATCCACGACGCCCCGCGCCGCGTCGGTCGACAGTGGTTCCCACTTTGCGCAGGCAGGGAGACGCTCTCATGAAGAAGCTTTCCGTATTGCTGGCGCTGATGGCGCTGCTCCTCTGCGACGCGGCGTTCGGCGCGGTCGCAATCGTTACGTCGCTCACCGGCGAGGTCCAGGCGCAAAGCGGCGGGAACGCTCCGCGCGCCCTGCGCCGGGGCGACGAAGTCGTGCAGGGCGACACCGTATTCACGGGCGCGGCATCCTCCGTGGTCCTCAAGTTCGACGACGGCCAGGTGGCGGCGCTCACGGCCAACTCGCGGATGCAGGTCACGGCCTACGCGTACGATCCAGCGGCGCGCACCGGCAACGTCCTGCTCTCGCTCGTGGTGGGCGGCATGCGCGCCATCACCGGCCTCATCGGCCACAACCAGCCCGGCAAGGTGAACTTCCGCGCCGCGACCGCCACCATCGGCATCCGCGGCTCCGACGGCTCGATCGTGACCGATGGCAAAAACGTCGCGGTCATCGTGACCGACGGCGCCTTCACGTTCAGCCTGGGTGGCGAGACGATCGTCATCCCGGCCGGCCGCGGCGCGTTCGGCGCGGACAGCAAGATCACCGAGGGCACGGCGAAGGAAGTGTTCGATCGCCTGGCGCCGTCCTTCCAGATGGCGTTCGGCGGCCTCGAGGAGCTCTCCGCCGCGATCAACGCCGCCGGTCCGGGCGTGCCGCGGCCGGCGGGCGACCCGACCGGTAACCAGGGCGCCACGATGCCGGGCAACAACGTGCCGGCGGGCGGCGGCGCCGCCGCGGGCGTGAATCCGACCGGCGGCGGGCCCGCCAGCAACCAATAGCCTCCACTCCGACTGCGCGCCGGCTCGACGCCGGCGCGCCGCTTTTCTGGGGATTCCTCGCGCTGCTCGCCTGGGCGCCGATCCCGCTCGGGAGCAACCGTCCCTGGGCGTGGGCGATCCTGGAAGCGGGAGTCTATGGGATCTCGGCCGCGTGGCTCCTGCTGTGGGCGCTGGGCAGGGCCGAGATGCCGGAGGCCTTGCGCCGCGCATGGCCCGCGTGGGCATTGCTCGCCGCATGGCTCGCGATCCAGGCGCTGCACGTCGTGCCGTTGACAGCGGCGTGGGTCGCCGCGATTTCCCCCGAGTCCGCGCGCGTGCATGCGATGGCCGGCGACCTCGGCGCGGCCGGCGGCGCCATCACGCTGTCCATCGATCCCCAGGCCTCGCGCGTGTCGCTGCTGAAGAGCATCGCGTATGCCGGCGTCTTCTTCCTGGCGCTGGCGCTCGTCGAGCGCCGTGCGCGGGTGCTCGTTCTCGCGCGGGTGCTGGTGGCGGCCGCCGTCGTGAATGCGGTGTACGCGGTGACCATGCACCTCGGGAACACCGCCGAGGAGTACTTCGGCACCCTGGTCACCCACGGCGATTCGGCGAGCGGGACCTATGCGAACCGCAACCACTTCGCCGGCTACCTGGAGATGACCCTCGCGCTCGGCATCGGCCTGCTCATCGCCGGTCTTTCGGATCGCAAGGCCCATACCTGGAAACGATTCTTCCGCCTGGCGCTCGAATGGATCCTGAGCCCCAACATGATCCTGCGCCTGGCCCTCTGCATCCTCGTGATCGCGCTCACCACCACCCACTCACGGATGGGCAACACCGCGTTCTTCTCGTCGCTCCTCGTGGCGGGCGGCATCGGCATCGCGCTGTCGCGCCACGCCACCCGCAACACCGTGCTGCTGCTGGCGAGCCTCATCGCGATCGACCTTTTCATCGTGGGCAGCTGGTTCGGCGTGGAGAAGCTCGCACAGCGGCTCGAGGAGACGACGGCGCAGGACGTGCAGCAGCGCGAGGAGCCGGCCGCCTATGCGCTGGCGCTGATCCGTGACTACGCGGTGGTGGGCTCGGGGCCGGGCACCTTCTACGTGGCTTTCCCGCACTATCGTCCCGCGAGCGTGGTGAATTTCTACAGCCAGACCCACAACGACTACGTGCAGTTCGCGTCGGAGTCGGGCCTCGTCGGCCTCGGGACCCTCGGCGGCTTCGTGGCGCTCGCCCTGGGCGCCGCGCTCCTCGCCCAATGGCGCCGGCGCGATCCGCTCATGCGCGGGATGTCGTTCGCCTGCATCATGGGCGTCACCTCGATGCTCATCCACTCCTGGGTGGACTTCAACCTGCAGATTCCCGCCAACGCCGCGCTCTTCATGGTGCTGCTCGCGCTCGGCTGGATCGCGCTCTACGCCGACCGGCGCGATGCGGCGGCAGATGCGCGACTCGCCCGCACACGCATGGCAGACTGACCGCATGAAAGTTCTCGTCACCGGCGCGGCCGGCTTCATCGGGTTCAACCTCGCGCGCCGCCTCCTCGAGCGCGGCGACGCCGTCGTGGGCGTGGACAACCTCAACGCCTACTACGACGTAAGGCTCAAGGAGGCGCGGCTCGCGTTGCTGCGCGAGTCGCCGCGCTTCGCCTTCGAGCGCGCCGACCTCGCGGAGCGCGCGGCCATGGAGCGCGTGTTCGCCGCCTCCGGCCGCTTCGACGCCATCGTCAACCTCGCCGCGCAGGCGGGCGTGCGCTACTCGGTCGAGAATCCGTACGCCTACATCGAGGCCAACGTGGTGGGATTCCTCAACGTGCTGGAGGGCGCGCGCCATCACGGCACCGGGCACCTTGTTTTCGCCTCCACCAGCTCCGTGTACGGGCTGGGCACGGAGCTGCCGTACCGCGAGGACTCCGACACGGCGCATCCGGTCTCCCTTTATGCCGCCACCAAGAAGGCCGACGAGGTGATGGCCCACGCCTACGCGCACCTCTTCGGCATCCCGACTACGGGGCTGCGTTTCTTCACCGTGTACGGACCGTGGGGCCGCCCCGACATGGCGCTCTTCAAGTTCACGAAGGGCATCCTCGCCGGCACGCCGATCCCGGTGTTCAACGAGGGGCGCATGGTGCGCGACTTCACGTACGTGGACGACATCGTCGAGGGCGTGGTGCGCGTGATCGACCGGCCGGCCCCCTACCGCATCTTCAACATCGGCAACCACGAGCGCGTGGAGCTGATGCGCTACATCCGGGCGATCGAGGCGGCCCTGGGCCGCAAGGCGACGCTCGAGCTGCTGCCCATGCAGCCCGGCGACGTGGCGGCCACGGAGGCGGACGTGACGGCGCTCGAGGCCGCCACCGGGTTCCGGCCCCACACCGGCGTGGAAGAGGGCGTGCGCCGCTTCGTGGAGTGGTACCGGGGCTACTACGGGGAACGCGCCTAGCCCTTTGTTCCGGCGCGCATTTTGCGCTATAATATCGGGCTTTCCACCCTTGCCCCACGGTGTTGGTTGCAACACGACCACAGCGCATGCCGGGGGCTTTTACCCGTAAGGAGATACACATGCGCCACTACGAGATGGTCTTCATCGTCCATCCGGATCAGAGCGAGCAGGTGCCGGGCATGATCGAGCGCTACCGCAACACGATCACGCAGGGCGGCGGCAGGATCCACCGCATCGAGGACTGGGGCCGCCGGCAGCTCGCGTACCCGATCCAGAAGGTGTTCAAGGCGCACTACGTGCTGATGAACATCGAGGTCAACAACGCAACGCTCGACGAGCTCGAGAACGCGTTCAAGTTCAACGACGCGGTGCTCCGCCACCTCACGGTGAGCAAGAGCGAGGCCGAGAGCGGGCCCCTCCCCGATGATGAAGGAGGAGAAGTCGCGCAACGTGACCGAGGCCCCGACCGGCGAGGCGAAGCCCGCCGAGGGCGCGGCGCCGGCCCAGCCGGCTGCCGCCTGATACGGAGATATAGACCATGCCGAGACCCGCACCCCGAGGACGCGGAAAAGGAAAAGGCGGCAAGTTCGCCAAGAAGGACGGGCGCGCCCAGAACCGCGGCCTCTTCCGCCGCCGCAAGTTCTGCCGCTTCACCGCCGAGAAGGTGAAAGAGGTGGACTACAAGGACATCGCCGTCCTCAAGGACTTCATCAACGAGAACGGGAAGATCATCCCCGCGCGCATCACCGGCACCAAGGCCCGCTACCAGCGCCAGCTCGGGGTTGCGATCAAGCGCGCGCGCTTCCTCGCTCTGCTGCACTTCACCGACCTGCACTGAGGCCCGCCATGCAAGTGATCCTGATGGAAAAAGTGGTGAACCTGGGCGCCCTGGGCGACGTCGTCAAGGTGAAGGACGGCTTCGCGCGCAACTTCCTCATCCCGCAGGGCAAGGCCAAGCGCGCCACGCAAGCCAACCTGAAGGAGTTCGAGGGCCGCCGCGTGGAGCTCGAGAAGAAGGCCAACGAGCAGCTCACCTCCGCGCAGGAGAAGGCCGCCAAGCTCGAGGGCCAGAAGGTCGAAATCGCGCAGAAGGCCGGCGTGGACGGGCGGCTCTTCGGCTCCGTCACCAACTCGGACATCGCCGAGGCGCTCACGAAGCTCACGGGCGTGCAGGTGAAGAAGGCGGAGGTGCGCATGCCGACGGGCCCGCTCAAGCACGTGGGCGAGTTCCCGGTCGTCGTCGCGCCGCATTCCGACGTGCTCGCCAACATCACGGTGCACGTCGTCGCCGAAGCATAGGCCCGCTCGCCCCGCGAGGGGTGCCGGACCGTGACGATCACCGAACGAGCCGCCCGCGGGCGGCTCGTTCGTTTCCGCTCCCCTATTTCTCCGTCTGCGCGCTCCCGGCCGGGTAGGTCGAGGACCTCGCCAGCCGGCGTGTGATCCAGCGGCGCGCCTCGGGCGTGCGGCGCTCGAACAGCCACCACGTCAGCCAAGCAGAACCGAGCGCGATCGCGATGGCGAGCGCCAACAGGCCATACCCGTGGGACCGGGGGGATATTGCGCGGGAGCGAGCAGCACGAACCACAGCAGCGCGAGCACCGGGAAGTGCGTGAGATAGAGCGTGTAGGAAATATCGGCCAGGAATCCTCCCAGCGGCGCGAAGCGGGAGTGGCCGCGGGCAGCGCCGATCCCGGCCACCAGGAAGGCGCACGCGAGGCCGATCACGTAGTCCCATCCCGTCCAGGCTCCGCGCTTGCTCATGACGAGTGCCAGCGTCATGCCGATCCCGCTTGCCGCGAGCCACCAGCCGCTCGCGAGAGTGGCAGCGAGGCGCTCCGAGCGCGCCAGGCGCGACGCCCCGTAGCCCATGAGCCAGATGCAGCCGGGCCACACGATGTGGGCGGGCAGGACGCCGAGCAGCGCGAGTACCACGGCGGCGCATGCCAGGCGCGCTGCGCCCCGGCCGGCGACCGCGACCCAGGCGAGGGGAAAGACCACGTAGTACCAGAACTCGTTCGCCAGGCTCCACAGGGGGCCGTTGCTGCCGTAGACCGGCACCACGATGGTCTGCAGGAACGCGAGGTTGCCGAAGAATGCCGCGGCGTCGTGGCGGGCCGGCGCGTTCGGCGCGGGTCCGCTCGCGAGGAGCGCGTGGTACGTGCCGTCGTAGCCGCCGGCGAGGCCGGCTCCCACGGTGTCGAGCAGCAGCGTGAGGAGCAGGGCGGGGAGCAGCACCATGAGCAGGCGGGTGAGGCGGTTCACCGCGTACGACGTCCACGACCAGCGTCCGTGCCGCCATGCCGCCTCGACGCCGCCGCCCACGAAGTAGCCGCTCAGCACGAAGAACACCACCACCGCCTGGTGCCCGAGGCCCGTGGCGAAGTAGATCAGGGCGTCCAGCACGCCGTGGTCGCGGACATCGACCCAATCCACCAGCACGAAGGCCCGCGCGTGGCCTGCGCATACCGCCAGCGCCGCGAGCCCGCGCATCAGGTCGAGGCTGGCGTTGCGTTCGTCGTGGGGCAGGGTCGGCGGGCCCATGACGCAGAAGTATGGCGCACCTGGTGAGCCTCTTGGCGCGCAAATTTCCGCCACAGGCTATCCCGCGAAAGAAATCGCTTGCCCACAACTTATCTACAGGTTTATCCAATTGTGTGCACAGAAAGCGCGTGACACACTCGCCCCTCGCGATGTGGGAGCATCGCCCGCCCCCTCGAGGAGATAACTCTAAATGCCCTCGGTCCCCGCCGGTTCCGAACGTTTCGCCCGCACCGGAGCCGTTTCCGGCGATGCGCAGATCGAATCGCTGCGCCTGCCGCCGCACTCGGTGGAGGCGGAGCAGGCGGTGCTGGGCGGGCTGCTGCTCAGCAACGCCTCGTGGGACCGCATCGGCGACCTGATCTCGGAGTCGGACTTCTACCGCGCCGACCATCGCGTGCTCTGGCGCGCGATCACGCACCTGGTGGAGGAGAACAAGCCCGCCGACGTGCTCACGGTCTCCGAGGCATTGAAGCAGGCCGGCGAGCTGCAGGACGTGGGCGGCCTCGCCTACCTGCACCAGCTCGCCTCCGGCACGCCCAGCGCCGCCAACATCCGCCGCTACGCCGAGATCGTCCGCGAGCGCGCCATCATGCGCAAGCTCGCCGAAGTGGGCACCTCCATCGCCGATTCCGCCTATTCGCCCCAGGGGCGCGAGGCGCTGCAGCTGCTGGACGAGGCCGAGACCAAGATCCTCGAGATCGGCGAGAAGGGCGGACGCTCCTCGGAGAGCTTCACCAAGATGTCCACCGTGCTGGCTGAGGTGATGAGCCGGCTGGACGAGCTGCATCGCAATCCCAACTCCGTCACCGGCAAGGCCACCGGCTTCGTGGACCTGGACGAGATGACCACCGGGCTGCAGGACGGCGACCTCATCATCGTGGCCGGGCGCCCCTCCATGGGCAAGACCAGCCTCGCGCTGAACATGGCCGAGCACGTGGCGCTCGAGCTGAAGCTCCCGGTGCTGGTCTTCTCCATGGAGATGGGCGGCACGCAGCTCGCCACGCGCCTCTTGGGCTCGGTCGGCAAGGTGGATGCGCAGAAGCTGCGCACCGGCCGGCTCGACCCCACCGACTGGGACCGCCTCGGCACGGCGCTCGGCAAGCTGAACGAGGCGCCGCTCCTGATCGACGAGACGGCGGCGTTGAACCCGCTCGAGCTGCGCGCCCGCGCGCGGCGCAAGTGGCGCGAGTACGGCGGGCTGGGCCTCATCGTCGTCGACTACATCCAGCTCATGCAGGGCACCGACGGCGGCAACGAGAACCGCGCCACCGAGATCAGCGAGATCTCGCGCGGGTTGAAGGCCATGGCCAAGGAGCTCTCGGTGCCGGTGATCGCGCTCTCGCAGTTGAACCGCTCCCTCGAGCAGCGGCCCAACAAGCGCCCGGTCATGTCGGACCTGCGCGAGTCCGGCGCCATCGAGCAGGATGCGGACGTGATCCTCTTCATCTATCGCGACGAGGTCTACAACGAGGAATCGCCGGACAAGGGCATGGCCGAGATCATCATCGGCAAGCAGAGGAACGGCCCCATCGGCACCGTCAAGCTCACCTTCCTCGGCAAGCACACGCGGTTCGAGAACTACTCCGGGGCGCCGGGCTTCTGAGGCGAAGCGGTTAGAATGGGCCCCCGCCTGGAGCCCGTGATGTCCCGCCCGATTCGCGCCACCATCTCGCCCGCCGCGCTGCGCCACAACTACGCCGCGGCGAAACGGGCCGCTCCGGGGGCGCGCGTCTACGCGGTGGTGAAGGCCAACGCCTACGGCCACGGCATCGAGCGCGTCGCGCGCGCGCTGGGCGCTGTCGCCGACGGCTTCGCCACCCTGGAATTGGACGGCGCGCTCAGCCTGCGCGAGCAGTTCCCCGCGGCGCCCGTGCTGCTGCTCGAAGGCTGCTTCGAGGCGGCGGAGCTCGCGGCCGCGTCGGTGGCGAGCATCGCGACCGTGGTGCATTGCGAGGAGCAGCTCGCCATGCTGGAGGCGGACCGGCTCGGCGATCCCGTCGATGCATGGCTCAAGGTCAACACCGGCATGAACCGCCTGGGCTTTGCGCCCGCGGCGGCGCGCGCCGCGTACACGCGCCTCGAGAAGTGCGGCAACGTGCGCGCCATCACGCTCATGACGCATTTCGCGAACTCGGACCTCGCCGACGGCACGCGCGAGGCGATGCGCACATTCCGGGACGCCACGCGCGGCCTCGAGCGCCCGCGCAGCCTCGCCAACACCGCCGCGATCTTCGCCCATCCGGAAGCCCACGCCGACATCTGCCGCCTCGGCATCGGGCTCTACGGCGCGACACCCTTCGCCGAGCGGCCCGCCAAGGCGCTGGGTCTCAGGCCCGCGATGAAGCTCGAATCGCGCCTCATCGCCGTGCAGGAGCTGGCGCCCGGCGCGACGGTGGGCTACGGCTCGCAGTTCCGCGCCGACCTGCCGACGCGCATCGGCGTGGTGGCGTGCGGCTACGCGGACGGCTACCCGCGCCACGCGCCCTCGGGCACGCCCATCCTGGTGGGCGGCGCGCGCACGCGCACCGTCGGGCGCGTCTCCATGGACATGATCACGGTGGATATCACCGCGGTGCCCTCCGCGCGCGTGGGCTCCCCCGTCGTGCTGTGGGGGGACGGCATCCCGGTGGACGAGGTGGCGATCGCCGCGGGCACCGTGGGCTACGAGCTGCTCTGCGCCGTCGCGCCGCGCGTGCCGATGCACGAAGAAGACGCGCGCTGATGGCGAAGTCGAAGACCGTCTACACCTGCACCGAATGCGGCGGCCAGGCGCCCAAGTGGCAGGGCCAGTGCCCGCACTGCGAAGCGTGGAACACGCTCGTCGAGACGGTGCTCGAGGCTACCAAGGCGGGTGCCGGCACGCACCGCTTCGCGGCGCTGGCGGGTTCCGGCGAGGTGGTGGAGCTCGCGCACGTCGAGGCGCGCGACTTCCCGCGCCTGCCCACGCTGATCGACGAGTTCGACCGCGTTCTGGGCGGCGGGCTGGTCGAGGGTGGCGTGGTGCTGATCGGCGGCGACCCGGGCATCGGCAAGTCCACGCTGCTGCTGCAGGCCGCGGCGCGCCTTTCCGAGCAGGTGCCCGTGCTCTACATCACCGGCGAGGAATCGGCGCAGCAGGTGGCGCTCCGCGCGAAGCGCCTCGCGGTGAACGCCTCCAAGGTGCGCCTGCTGACCGAGATCGAGCTGGAGAAGATCCAGTCCACGATCGCCGCGACCCGGCCGCGCGTGGCCGTGGTGGATTCCATCCAGACCCTCTACTCGAGCGCGCTCACCTCGGCACCGGGCTCGGTGGCGCAGGTGCGCGAGTGCGCGGCCCAGCTCACGCGCATGGCCAAGCAGACCGGCACCACGATCGTGTTCGTGGGCCACGTCACCAAGGAGGGCGCGCTCGCCGGCCCGCGCGTGCTCGAGCACATGGTGGACACGGTGCTCTACTTCGAGGGCGAGACCCACACCAGCTTCCGCCTCATCCGCGCGTTCAAGAACCGCTTCGGCGCGGTGAACGAGATCGGCGTCTTCGCCATGACCGAGAAGGGCCTGCGCGAGGTGACCAACCCGTCGGCGCTCTTCCTCTCGCAGCACCACACCGGGGTGGCGGGCTCCTGCGTGATGGTGACGCAGGAGGGCACGCGGCCGCTGCTGGTGGAGCTGCAGGCGCTGGTCGACGACGCCCACGGCGGCAACCCCAAGCGCCTGGCGGTCGGGCTCGAGCAGAACCGCCTCGCGATGCTGCTCGCCGTGCTGCATCGCCACGCCGGCATCGCGTGCTACGACCAGGACGTGTTCCTCAACGCCGTGGGCGGCGTGCGCATCGCCGAGCCCGGCGCGGACCTCGCGGTGACGCTCGCCATCGTCTCCAGCCTGCGCAATCGGGCGCTGCCGGCGAAGCACGTGGTGTTCGGCGAGGTGGGGCTCGCGGGCGAGGTGCGCCCGGTGCAGCGCGGTCAGGAGCGGCTGCGCGAAGCGGCCAAGCTCGGGCTTCACGCACGCGATCATCCCGGCGGCGAACAAGCCGCGGAGCGCGATCGCGGGGCTGGAGGTCATCGCCGTGGACCGGCTGGCGGACGCCGTCGGCTACTTGGCGTAGCTTTGCTTTGCTCGTGCGAGGACGAGGGGGCCTTCTCGACCCGGCGCCTCTCTACGTCAAATGCTCTAACGGTTGCAGGATTTGGCTTTCCCGGTGAATGGCTCTGCTGCTTTGACGCGGTATATCGGCTCCGTTTGACGTTTGCCAATGAGAGTTGGACGGTGGCGGATGGCGTCGCGTAGCGCCTCTCGAGAAGAGCCCCCTCATCCTCGCACGAACCTCAGCTAGTCCGTCTCAAATGATGGGGCCGCCTGTCGGTCACGGACGGCTCTACCTGATCGCGCTAGTCCCGTTCCCGTTTCGAGCACCGTCAGGTATTCAACACGCCGCGGCGCTACTTGATCAGCAGGGCGACGACGAGGCCGAGGGCGGCAAGCGCGAGGACGACGATGGCCGCGACCGCGATCAGGTTGGACGTCGAGGAGGAGGCGGCGGGCACGGCGCCGGCCCCGCGCGGGATGGCGGGCGCCGGACGCGGCGCGGGCTTGGGCTTCTCGGGGGCGGGCGCGGGGGGCGCTGCCTTCGCGAGCGGCGTGCCGGCCTCGACCTTGCCCTTGTACGCGCGCATCTTCTGCGTCGCGCTGATGTAGTCGCGGAAGTCGTCGGTCTGGTCGGTCATCGCCGCCAGGCGCAGCGTGGCGTCGAACGAATCGAAGGTCTTCGCGAGGGCGAGCGCCTTGCTGCTGTCGTCTTCCTTCGCGGCGGTCTCGGCGGCGAGCGGGATGGTGGCGGTGTCCACCATGCGCTGGGGCGGGATGATGGGCGGGGACGTGCGCGGCGGCGAGGGCGGCGCGGTCGAAGCCTTGAGCGCCGCGGCGGGGCGCCCCGCGTCGATCTGGCGGCGGACCTCGCGCAGGTCGTCGGCGAACTCCTTGATCGACTGGTAGCGGTCCTCGAGCAGCTTCGCCATCGCCTTGGCGACGATGAGGTCGAGCATGGTGGGCAGCGACCGGCTGTGCGAGGACGGCGGCGGCGGCGTGGTGTTCACCGTCGCGTACATGATCGCGTTCACGTTGTCGCCGTCGAACGGCGCGATGCCGGTGAGCCCCTCGTAGAGCACCACGCCCAGCGAGAAGATGTCGCTCCTCGCGTCGATCGCCTTGCCGATCACCTGCTCGGGCGACATGTAGCGGGGCGAGCCCAGGATCAGGCCCGTCATCGTCTTCACCGCGGAGTTGGGCAGCCGCGCGATGCCGAAGTCGGTGATCTTCGCGATGCCGCCCTTCAGGACCATGATGTTCGAGGGCTTCACGTCGCGGTGCACGATGTCCTGCTGGTGCGCGAACCAGAGGCCGTCGGCCACCTGCGCGATGATGTCGACCACCGAGTCGGCGGGCGGCAGCTGCCCGGAGGCGATCATGTCCTTCAGCTCCTGCCCCTCGAGGAACTCCATCGCCATGTAGGCGACCGACTCGGTCTTGCCCACGTCGTAGATGGTGACGATGTTGGGGTGGTTGAGGCGCCCGGCGGCCTTGATCTCCTGCTGGAAGCGCTGCTCGTACTCCTCGAGCTCCTGGCGCGAGAGGTTGAGGTTGATCGTCTTGATCGCGACCGTGCGGTCGATGATGGGGTCGACCGCCTTGTAGACGACCCCCATCGCCCCCTGGCCGATCTCGGCGACGATCTTGTAGCGGCCTAGCGTCGAAATCATCACGTCATTTGCCGGGCACCGACGCGGTCGGCGGGGCGGTGGCCTTGCCCTTGGCTTCCTTTTCCTTTTCCCTGGCGTCCTTCGCGGCCTTGGCGGCGAGGTTGCGCTTGGCGGTGGCCTTCGCGGCGGCGAACGTCTTGGTCCACGACGGGTGCCCGGCCTCGGCCGGGGTGAGGTCGAAATCGGGATCGACGTCGTAGATGCTGACGAACTGGCTGCGGCATTCCTTGTAGTGGCCCTGCAGGCACTCGGTGAACGCGATGTACTTCATCGCCTTCACCTGGTTGGCCTTGTCCTTGAGGCCCTCGGTCAACGCCGCGTCGAGGAGCTTGTGCGCCGCCTCGTACTCGCCCGAGTCGTACTTCACCATGCCATCGGCGAGCATCTGCTGCGCCTTGGTGAGCGGCAGGTTCGACTTGCCCGCGCCGCTCGCCGCCTCGCGCTCGGCGATGAGCTGCGTGCGCACGTCGCGGTACACCGGGCCCCAGATCGGGTGGCCGTCCTCGGCCGCGGTGAGCGAGAAGTCGGGGTTGATCTCGAAGGCCTTGCGGAACTCGTCGCGGCACTGCGCCTCGCGGCTGGAGGTGCAGTAGACGAACGCGAGCAGCTTCCTCGCGCGCGACTGGTCCGGCTTCGACAGCAGCCCGTGCGTGAGCGATTCCTGCAGGCTCTTCTCGGCGTTGTCGTAGTCGCCGGCGTCGTACTGCTTCACGCCCGCGGCGAGCGACTCCTGCGCGCGCTGGCGCAGCACGTCCTCCGTGATCTGCGGCGTGACGGGCTGCGGCTTGTTGGGGGTGCCGCCGATGGTCTGCAGCTGCTCGCAGGCCGCGACCGCCAGCGCCGCGGCGACGAGGAGGAGGTGCACGCGCGTCATTGGAATTTATGCCTCACGGTGACCTCGTCGCGCGCCTTCAGCTCCAGGTTCTCGACGTGAGGGGCGAACGTGGTGTTGCGGACCTCGACCTTGTACTTGCCGGGATCCAGCTTGAGGGACTTCATCGGCGGCGTGACGCCGCGCGACCTGCCGTTCACGTAGATCTCGCCCCACGGCTGCACGGCGAAGACCAGCGTGGCGGGCGGCAGCGTGGGCTTTGCGGGCTCGGCGGCGGCCTTGGGCGGCTCGGCCCTGGGCTCCGTGCGGGAAGCCTCGGCGGCCTTCGTGGGCTTCTGGCCACCGGGGCGGGAGGAGGCACCTGCGAGGCGCTGGGCGCGGGCTCCAGCACCTTGGTGTCGAGGCGCGGTGCGGGCTTCGCGGGCTCGGCGGGCTTGACAGCCTCGGCGGGGGCAGGGGACGGTGTGGTGGCGGCCGCGGTGTGCGTCGGCTCGGTGGCGGTGACGGGCGCGGTTGCCGTCTCGAGCGGCGGCGTCGAAGGCTTCTTGGTCGCGACGAGGACGCCCAGGACGACCACCAGCGCCGCGAGGCCGCCGGCCACCATCGTGAGCTTCTTCTTGTCGTGCACGAACGACGGGATGGTGAGCGTGACCGTGGAGGTGCCCGCGGTGCCGTTGCGCCCCTTGCGCGGGTTGGGCGTGGTGGACGACGCGCGGTCCTTCATGCCGTCCTTCGCCTTCTGCAGCGCGCCCTCGTGATGGCCCACCACGTAGATCTCGTGCTCGCGCACGTGCTTGTCGGTGCGCGAGCCCTCGTAGGTGAAGAGCTTGGCGTACTCGCTGGCGAGGTTGGACACCACGTCGTAGTACGAGCGCGACACCACGATCTGCCCCGGGCGCGCGAAGCTCATGATGCGCTGCGCGACGTTGATGCCGTCGCCGATGATGTTCGGGTGGCCGTTGATGTCCTTCACCAGCTTCACCGGCCCGAGGTTGATGCCCATGCGCACCGAGTCCTCGCCCGAGGCCTCGACCATCGTCGCGGTCATGCCCTCGGCGATCATCTTCTCGCGCAGGCTGAGGGTCACGAAGAGCGCGTCCTCGGGGTCGCCCAGGAAGCTGATGGCCGCGCCGTCGCCGGTATCGAGGATGATGCGGTCGTTGACCGGGATGTCCTGGATGGCCTCCGACAGATTGTTCGTGAGGCTCGTCTTCAGGCGGATCTGCTCGGTGACGGGCTTCTTGGAATAGCCCACCAGGTCGATGAACACGACGCTGCAGATGAATGTGCGGTTAGCCTGGTCGAGCATCGTGTGCGGCCTGGTTTTGGGCGGCGGCGTCGCCGGCCTTCGTTCGTTGTCGATTAGTTGTGGGAATGCAGGGACTTACAGTGCGAATTTCGGGCAACTCCTAGTTTAGCCGATACCACGCGAAAAAGCCTGTGTTCCGGGTCACAACTCGAGGGTCCGGCCGGTGAGCGCGCGGCTCTCCGGCCCCAGCAGGTAGAGGAACGCCCGCGCGGCTTCCTCGGGGCGGGCGAGCCGGGTGCGGTCCTCGCCCGGATGGCTCGCCGCGCGCTGCGGCGAAGCGATTGGACCGGGGACCAGCACATTCATTCGCGGCTTGCCGGCGTGCTCGAGCTCGCCGCCCCAGATCGCCGCGAGCGCCGCGAGGCCCGACTTCGCGACCGCGAATCCGCCCCAGTAAGCGAGCGGATGGGCGCCGTGCGTCTCGCCGGTGAACACGACCGACGAGTCCGGCGCGGCGGCGAGGAGCGGCAGGCACGCGCGCGTGAGGGCGAAGGGCGCGGCGAGGTTTACGCGCAGCAGCTCCAGCCAGACCTCCAGCGTCTGGTTGGCGAGCGGTCCGAGGGGCACGAAATGGCTCGCGCAGTGGGCGATGCCCGCGAGGCCCTTGAGGTCCCGGCGCACCAGGGCCGCGAGCGCGTCGTACTCGGCGGTTCCCGCGGTGGCGAGGTCGAGCGGGATCAGCGCGGGCTGCGCACCGCCGGCCGTCTCGATCGCGTCATAGGTCGCCTCGAGCTTGGCGAGCTTGCGGCCGAGCAGCGCGACGGTGGCGCCGTGCGCGGCGCACGCGAGCGCCACGGCGCGTCCCAGGCCCTGCCCGGCGCCCGTGACCAGCACCACGCGCCCGGCGAGGAGGTCCGCCGCGGGCTCATAGGGATCGGGAAGGAATTCTTTTTTCGTCATGGCTGGCGAGGTGGGTGAGCGCGAGCGCGGCCGCCGCGTTGCCGCTCGCGACCGCGCTCTCGAGGGTGGCGGGCAGGTCGCTCGCGGTGTAGTCGCCGGCGAGGAAGAAGCCCGGGGCCGCGGTCGCGTTGGGCGGACGGAAAGCGCCGGGGATGCACGCGAAGGTCGCGCGCTTCTCGACGATGGCCTTGGTCCATGCGGGCGCGGGCAGCGGCCCCAGCGCCGCGGCGATCTCGCGGTGCGCGACGGTGCCGAGCACGTCGTTGTCGAGCGCGAGGTGCCCGCCCGAGGCGGAGATCACGGCGGCGAGGAGCCCGCGCGCGCCCGACAGCGCTTCGCGGTCGAACACCCACTGCACATGCCCGCCCGCGAGGCCCATCATCGGGAACGGCAGCTTCACCGGCACGTCGTACTGGAGATACACGGTGGCGATGGGCTCGTGCGCGAGGCCCTCGAGGCCCGCGGCAAGCGGCGCCAGCGCGGGCACGCCGTCGACGAGCGCGGGCACCTGGAACGGGGCGGCCGCGCACACCAGCGCATCGAACGCCTGCGCGTGCTCGCCCGCCGTGACGCGCCAGCCGGCGGCCTCGGGCTCGAGCGCCGTCACGCGCGTGCCGAGCAGGATCCGCGCGCCGCGCTCGCCCAGCCATTCGATCGCCGCGTCGGGCAGCAGCGCCGAGAGGTCGCGCGTGGGGATCAGCAGGTCGGAGTCCTCGCGGCGGCGGAAGAGCGCATCGCGCAGCACGCAGGCGAACGTGCGCGCATCGGCCTCGGCCACGGGCGTGTTGAGCGCGGACACGCAGAGCGGCGCCCACAAGAGCTCGATCGCCGCGGGCGTCTGCGCGTGCGCGGCGAGCAGCCCGGCGACGGTGGCGCCGGGAGCCACCGCGAAGCCGCCGCGCTCGAGCGCGCGCGCGAAGCGCACCGCGGCGATGCGATCCGCGAGCCCCAGGCCGCGTGCGAAGGCGAGGGCGGCCGCGAGGTGCAGCGGCGCGGGCAGGCGCGGCGCCGTGAGCGCGAAGCGTCCCGCGATGCGCAGCGTGAGCGGATGGCGCTCGAGCGCGTGCTCCGGCGCGCCCACCTCGCGCATCAGCTCGAGCGTGGCGCGGTAGGCGCCGAGCAGCAGGTGCTGGCCGTTGTCCAGCGGCGCGCCGCGGTACTCGACGCGCCGCGCGCGTCCGCCCGGCACGCGGTTGGCCTCGTACAGGGTGGCCGCGCAGCCGGCGCGCGTGAGCGCGACCGCGGCGGCCAGCCCCGCGTAGCCCGCGCCCACGACCGCCACGCGCCGCGTGCGCCGCGCGCTCGCTCATGCCGTCACCCACGTCTTCCACGCGATCCACAGCTTGCGCAGCGGCGTGAGGGCGATGCGGCGATCGAGCACCTGGAAGCCGTCGCGGCGGATCTCGTCCAGCAGCGCGCGATAGATCCCCGCCATGATGAGGCCCGCGCGCTGGTCGCGGCGGTCCTCGGGCGCTAGCTTCGCCCGCGCGAGCGCGTAGTACGCCGCCGCGCGCTCGGCCTGGAATTCCATGAGGCGGCGCGAAGCGCTCGTCGGCGCGGCGCGCGAGGATGTCCTGCGCGTCCAGGCCGAAGCGCGCCAGCTCGTCGGCGGGCAGGTACACGCGGCCGCGGCGCGCGTCCTCGCCCACGTCGCGGATGATGTTGGTGAGCTGGAAGGCGGTGCCGAGCGCCTCGGCGTACTCGAGCGTGGCGGGGTTGCGGTAGCCGAAGATCGACGCGGAGAGCTGCCCCACGACGCCGGCAGCGCGATGGCAGTAGAGCTTCAGCGCGTCGAAATCGGCATAGCGGTGGTGCGTGAGGTCCATCTCCATGCCGTCGATGATCTCGTTCATGCGCGCGGCATCGAGCCCGTAGGGCGCCACGAAGGGCGCCAGCGCGCGCGTGACCGGATGCTGCGGATGCCCGGCGAAGAGGTTGGCGACCTCGGTGCGCCACCACGCGAGCTTGGCGCGCGCCACGCCCACGTCGCTCACCTCGTCGGCCACGTCGTCGACCTCGCGGCAGAAGGCGTAGAGCGCGGTGATGGCGCGCCGCCGCTCCGCCGGCAGGAAGAGGAAGCTGTAGTAGAAGCTCGAGCCGCTCTGCGCGGCTTTCTGCTGGCAGTATTCGTCGGGGGTCACCGCGGAGCCTTCTTCAGCACGGCACGGGCCACCATCCGCATCCAGTCGGCCTTGCCGAGCACCGGGCGGTGGCGGAACACGTCTGCCTGCGCGGTCCCGATTCTATCGAGAATCGCGAGGCCCCCCTCGACGATGGCGCGGATCTCGAGGCCGAGGCGGCCGGGCAGCGCGAAGCCCAGGGGGCTGCCTTCGAGCAGCATCGCGCGCGAGCGCTCGCACTCGAACGCCATCAGCTGCGTCCAGCGCGCGTCGGCGCGGCCCTCGGCGATCGCGCCCTCCGCCACGCCGAAACGCGCGAGGTCCTCCTGCGGGATGTACACGCGGCCCTTCGCCCAGTCGAGCGCCACGTCCTGCCAGAAATTGATGAGCTGCAGCGACGAGCAGATGGCGTCGGACTGCGCGAGCGACGCGGCGTCGGTGCGCTGGAAGAGGTGCAGCAGCAGCCGCCCCACCGGGTTCGCCGAGCGGCGCGAATAGTCGAGGAGCTCGGCGAACGTGGCATAGCGCTTCTTCACGACGTCCTGCGCGAAGGCGTCGATCAGGTCGCGCAGCAACGCGACGGGCAGCGCGTAATCGCCCACCGCGCGCGCGATGCGGGCGAAGCCCGGCTCGGGCGCGCGCCCCGCCTCGATCGCATCGAGCGCGCGCAGGTACCGGCCGAGGCTGTCCAGGCGCTCGGCATCGGACGCATCGCCCTCGTCGGCCACGTCGTCGGCGCCGCGCGCGAAGCCGTAGATCGCCTCGACGGGAGGGCGCAGGCGGGCCGGCAGCAGCCACGAGGCGACGGGAAAGTTCTCGTAGTGATCGACGGGCAAGGGGTGGGTGGAAGCGCTTGAATTTTCGGGATTATATCGGGCGCCGGAGGCCCTGTACGCGGCGTCGGGACCCCCCGATTTCGGGTATAATCCGACGACCGCGAAAGTGGCGGAATTGGTAGACGCACTGGATTTAGGTTCCAGCGCCGAAAGGCATGTGGGTTCGAGTCCCTCCTTTCGCACCAGGTCGCTCGATGTGCCATGCGACGCCGCCCTCGTGAAGGCTTGAGGGACATTCCAACAAGGACAAACGAATGCAGCAGGCAGTCCAGAACGCAACCAGTCCGCTGGAACGCAACATCACCGTGTCGGTGCCGATCGCGCAGATCGAGGCCGAGATCGCCACGCGCCTGAAGAAGCTCGCGCGCACCGTGCGCATGCAGGGCTTCCGCCCGGGCCACGTGCCGCTCAAGATGGTCGAGCGCCAGTACGGCTTCCAGGTGCGCCAGGAAGTGGTGTCGGACGCGGTGCAGAAGACCTTCGCCGCCGCGGTGAAGGACCAGAACTACCGCGTCGCGGGCTATCCGCGCTTCCAGCCGAAGCCGGCGGCGGGCGAGGGCGCTCCTGACGTCGAGTACACCGCGATCTTCGAGGTCTATCCCGAAGTCGTGATGGGCGACATCGCGGGGCGCCAGGTCGCGCGCCCGGTGACGAAGGTCGAGGACCGCAACGTCGAGGGCACGCTGCAGACGCTGCGCAAGCAGCGCGCGAAGTTCGAGCGCGTGCGAGCGCCCGGCCGCCGACGGCGACCTGGTGAACATCGACTTCGAGGGGCTCATCGCCGGCCAGCCGTTCGACGGCAACAAGGCCGCCAACTTCACCGTGGTCCTGGGCGAGAAGCGCATGCTGCCGGACTTCGAGGCGGCGCTGGTGGGCATGAAGGCGGGCGAGCAGAAGACCTTCCCGCTCGTCTTCCCGCAGGACTACGCCGAGGCCGTCAAGGGCAAGACCGCGGATTTCACCGTCACCGTGAACCAGGTCGCCGAGCCGCGGCCCCCGGAGCTCGACGCCGAATTCGCCAAGACCCTGGGCGTGGACGACGGCGACGTCGCACGGCTCAAGCGCGAGGTGCGCGAGAACATGGAGAAGGAAGTCGGCAAGCGCGTGAAGGCCGCGGTCAAGGAGCAGGTGATGCGACGCCCTGCACGACTGCCGCCGGCTTCGAGGTGCCCAAGGCGCTCCTCGACGGGGAAATCGAGCGCATGCAGAACGCGGCGCTGGAAGACCTCAAGCAGCGCGGCATGACGGTCACCGACAAGGCGCTGCCCGCCGACCTCTTCGTCGAGCGCGCCGAGCGCCGGCTCAAGGTGGGCCTGCTGGTGGCCGACCTGGTCAAGAAGCACGACCTGGCGCCCCGGCCCGAGCAGGTGCGCAAGGTGATCGAGGAGCACGCCGAGAGCTTCGAGCAGCCCGCCGAGCTGGTCCGTTGGTACTACGCGGACCCGGCCCGTCTGGGCGAGGTCGAGGCGCTCGTTATGGAGGACAACGTCGTAGAATGGGCAATGGGGAAAATGAAGGTCGAGGACAAGCCCACGGACTTCGACGAACTCATGGGGACCAACAAGGGCTGACCACAATGTTCATCAAGCACGAATCGAACCAGGAAGAGCCGGAGGGCCTGGGCCTGATCCCGATGGTGATCGAGCAGTCGGGACGCGGCGAGCGCGCCTACGACATCTATTCGCGCCTGCTGAAGGAGCGCGTGATCTTCCTCGTGGGCCCCATCGGCGACGGGATGGCCAACCTCATCGTGGCGCAGCTGCTGTTCCTCGAGAGCGAGAACCCGGACAAGGACATCCACCTGTACATCAACTCGCCGGGCGGCAGCGTCTCGGCGGGCATGGCCGTCTACGACACGATGCAGTTCATCAAGCCGGACGTGTCCACGCTCTGCACCGGCCTGGCCGCCAGCATGGGCTCCTTCCTGCTCGCCGCCGGCGCCAAGGGCAAGCGCTTCTGCCTGCCCAACTCGCGGGTCATGATCCACCAGCCTTCGGGCGGCTTCTCGGGCCAGGCCTCGGACATCGAGATCCACGCCAAGGAAGTCCTGTACCTGAAGCGCAAGCTGAACGAGATGATGGCGCAGCACACCGGACAACCCATCGAGGTGATCGAGCGCGACACCGATCGCGACAATTTCATGGGCGCCGAAGACGCGGTAAAGTATGGTCTGGTCGACCGCGTGCTGAAGAACCGCAGCGAATCGGCGGTGGCCTGAGGGAGGCGGAGAAGGCACATGACGGAAAAGGTCGGCGGCGAAAAGCTTCTCTACTGCTCCTTCTGCGGCAAGAGCCAGCATGAGGTGCGCAAGCTCATCGCCGGGCCGTCGGTGTTCATCTGCGACGAGTGCATCGACCTCTGCAACGACATCATCCGCGAGGAGGCGAGCACCGACACCGGGCAGAAGGCCGCCAAGAGCGACCTGCCCAGCCCCCACGAGATCTGCGAGATCCTCGACCAGTACGTGATCGGCCAGGTGCAGGCCAAGAAGATCCTCTCGGTCGCGGTCTACAACCACTACAAGCGCCTGAAGACCGGCGGCAAGCAGGACGACGTCGAGCTCGCCAAGTCCAACATCCTGCTGATCGGGCCCACGGGCTCCGGCAAGACGCTGCTCGCGCAGACGCTCGCGCGGCTGCTCAACGTCCCGTTCGTGATCGCGGATGCGACCACGCTCACGGAAGCCGGCTACGTCGGCGAGGACGTCGAGAACATCATCCAGAAGCTGCTGCAGAAGTGCGACTACGACGTCGAGAAGGCGCAGCGCGGCATCGTCTACATCGACGAGATCGACAAGATCTCGCGCAAGTCCGACAACCCGTCCATCACGCGCGACGTGTCGGGCGAGGGCGTGCAGCAGGCGCTGCTGAAGCTGATCGAGGGCACCATCGCCTCGGTGCCGCCCCAGGGCGGGCGCAAGCACCCGAACCAGGAGTTCGTGCAGGTCGACACGACCAACATCCTCTTCATCTGCGGCGGCGCCTTCGGCGGCCTGGAGAAGGTCATCCAGAACCGCACCGACCGCTCGGGCATGGGCTTCGGCGCCCACGTGCGCTCCACCAACAACCGGCGCGAGCTGAACGACATGCTCCACGAAGTGGAGCCCGAGGACCTCATCAAGTACGGCCTGATCCCCGAGTTCGTGGGCCGCCTGCCGGTGGTCGCGGTGCTGGACGAGCTGGACACCGACGCGCTGGTGAAGATCCTCACCGAGCCCAAGAACGCGCTGGTGAAGCAGTACCAGAAGCTCCTCGCCATGGAAGGCGTGGAGCTGGAATTCCGCGACCACGCGCTGGGCGCGATCGCCAAGCGGGCGCTGGAGCGGCGCACCGGAGCCCGCGGGCTGCGCTCGATCATCGAGCACGCGCTGCTCGACATCATGTTCGACCTGCCGTCGCTCGCCAACGTCCAGAAGGTCGTCGTGGACGACGGCGCCATCTCCGGCGACGGCAAGCCGCTCCTCATCTACTCCGACCAGCCGAAGGTCGCGAGTGGGCAGCAGTAGATCCGCAAGCTCTCCGACGCGTTCCCCGTCGAGGGGGCTTGATGGGGGTTCCGCCCGCCCCCACGTCATGCCTCATATAACCCAGGAAAGACAATGACCGCTTCCTTCTCCGCCGAATCCCGCGTCCTGCCGCTGCTGCCGCTGCGCGACGTCGTGGTCTTCCCGCACATGGTGATCCCGCTGTTCGTGGGCCGGCCCAAGTCCATCAAGGCGCTGGAAGCCGCCATGGAGGAAGGGAAGAACGTGGTGCTCGTGGCGCAGAAGTCGGCGGCCAAGGACGAGCCGAATCCGGAGGACCTCTACGACGTCGGAACGGTCTCCACCATCCTGCAGATGCTGAAGCTGCCCGACGGCACGGTGAAGGTGCTGGTCGAGGGCGTGCAGCGCGCGCGCATCGAGCGCGTGCTCACCGACAAGGCCAACTTCGAGGCCGAGATCGAGCTGGTCGCCTCCGAGGAGCCGGACTCCAACGAGGTCGAGGCGATGAGGCGGACGCTCCTCGCGCAGTTCGACCAGTACGTGAAGCTGAACAAGAAGATCCCGCCCGAGGTGCTCACCTCGCTCGCGGGCATCGACGGCGCGGGCCGCCTCTCGGACACCATCGCCGCCCACCTGCCGTTGAAGCTCGAGCAGAAGCAGCAGATCCTCGAGAACTTCCACGTCGGCCGGCGCCTGGAGCAGCTGCTGCAGCTCCTCGAGACCGAGATCGACATCATGCAGGTCGAGAAGCGCATCCGCGGCCGCGTGAAGCGCCAGATGGAGAAGAGC
Organism: uncultured beta proteobacterium; assembly: GCA_963827425.1. Classification (GTDB taxonomy): domain Bacteria; phylum Pseudomonadota; class Gammaproteobacteria; order Burkholderiales; family Usitatibacteraceae; genus Usitatibacter. The sequence continues at coordinate 811,693 of CAWHAQ010000005.1, forward strand.
CAGCGCGAGTACTACTTGAACGAGCAGGTGAAGGCGATCCAGAAGGAGCTGGGCGACTCGGAAGAGGGCGCCGACTTAGACGAGCTCGAGAAGAAGATCAAGGCCGCGCACATGCCGAAGGAAGCGCGCGCGAAGGCGGAGACGGAGCTGAAGAAACTGAAGCTCATGTCGCCCATGTCCGCGGAAGCCACGGTCGTGCGCAACTACATCGACACGCTGGTGGGCCTGCCGTGGAAGAAGAAGTCGAAGGTCTCCACGGACCTCAAGAACTCCGAGAAGATCCTCGACGCGGACCACTACGGCCTGGAGAAGATCAAGGAGCGCATCGTCGAGTACCTCGCGGTGCAGCAGCGCGTGGACAAGCTGAAGGCGCCGATCCTCTGCCTCGTGGGCCCCCCCGGCGTGGGCAAGACCTCGCTCGGGCAGTCGATCGCGCGCGCCACCAACCGCAAGTTCGTGCGCATGTCGCTGGGCGGCGTGCGCGACGAAGCCGAGATCCGCGGCCACCGCCGCACCTACATCGGCTCGATGCCCGGCAAGATCCTGCAGAACATGACCAAGGTCGGCGTGAGGAACCCGCTCTTCCTGCTCGACGAAGTCGACAAGATGGGCATGGACTTCCGCGGCGACCCGTCCTCGGCGCTGCTGGAGGTGCTGGACCCCGAGCAGAACCACACGTTCGTCGACCACTACGTCGAGGTGGAGTACGACCTCTCGGACGTGATGTTCGTCGCCACCGCCAACACGCTGCAAATCCCGGCGCCGCTCCTCGACCGCATGGAGCTGATCCGCCTCTCGGGCTACACCGAGGACGAGAAGGTGCACATCGGCAAGCAGTACCTGCTGCCCAAGCAGTACAAGGCGAACGGCATCAAGGAGGGCGAGCTCACCGTGACGGACGCGGCGCTGCGCGACATCACGCGCTACTACACGCGGGAAGCCGGCGTGCGCGGGCTCGACCGCGAACTCGCCAAGATCTCGCGCAAGGTGATCAAGTCCATCCTCACGAAGAAGAAGGATGGCGCCCACGTCACCGTGAACTCGAAGAACCTCGACAAGTACCTGGGCGTGCGCAAGTACACCTACGGCATCGCCGAGAAGGAGAACCAGGTGGGCCAGGTCACCGGCCTCGCGTGGACCGAGGTGGGCGGCGAGCTGCTCACCATCGAGGCGGTGAAGCTCCCCGGCAAGGGCAACACGGTCACCACCGGCAAGCTGGGCGACGTGATGCAGGAGTCCATCAAGGCCGCCATCTCCGTCGTGCGCGCCCGGGCGCGCCGCCTGGGCGTGGCCGAGGACTTCTGGCAGACGCTGGACCTGCACGTGCACTTGCCGGAGGGCGCCACGCCCAAGGACGGCCCGTCCGCGGGCATCGCCATCGCCACCGCCATCACCTCGGTGCTCACCGGCATCCCGGTGCGCTGCGACGTGGCGATGACCGGCGAGATCACGCTGCGCGGCGAGGTGCTGCCGATCGGCGGGCTCAAGGAGAAGCTGCTGGCGGCCCACCGCGGCGGCATCAAGGTCGTCCTCATCCCGCAGGAGAACGTGAAGGACCTGGCCGAGATCCCGGACGAGGTGAAGGGCGCCATCGAGATCGTGCCGGTGCGCTGGTTCGACGAGGTGCTGGAGCGGGCGCTCGAGCGCAAGCCCGAGCCGATCGCCGACACCCCGGTGGCCCCGCCGCCCGCGGCCCCCGAAGTCCGGCCGGTGGTGACGAAACACTAGAAAAACACTCCCTGAATGGGCTAAAATAGCCCTCTTTCTCGGGTGCTTAGCTCAGCTGGTAGAGCGTCGCCCTTACAAGGCGAAGGTCGGAGGTTCGATCCCGTCAGCACCCACCAGGACGAAAAATTCAGGAGTGGTAGTTCAGTTGGTTAGAATACCGGCCTGTCACGCCGGGGGTCGCGGGTTCGAGTCCCGTCCACTCCGCCAGCCATCCAGGGCGAACCGCAGCGGTTCGCCCTTTTCGCATTCGCGCACCGGACCCAGACATGCTTGAGCAATTCCGCGAGTTCGCCAACCGAAAGTTCGTCAAGTGGATCTTCGCGATCTTCCTGGTGATCCCCTTCGGCCTCTTCGGCATCGACTTCTATTTCCACACCCCGGCCGGCGGCGACACCATCGCCACCGTCGGGCGCACGCGCATCGGCGCGGTGGACTTCGACCAGGCGCTGCGCCGCCAGGCCGAGGTCTACCAGCAGCAGCTGCGCGGCCAGTTCGATGCCGCGATGATGGACAACCCCGAGATCCGCGGCGCGGTGCTCGAGCGCCTCATCGACGAGCGGTTGGTGTCCCTCGGCTCCGAGCGCGCCGGCATCCGGCTCTCCGACAAGCAGCTCGCCGAGCGCATCGTCTCGGACCCGCTGTTCCAGGTCGACGGCAAGTTCTCGAAGGACCGCTACGAGGCGATCGCGCGTGCCAACGGCCTCACGCCCGCGGGGCTGGATGAGCGGCTGCGAGAGCAGTTCCGCGAGGAGCGCTTCCGTAATTCCATCGTCGATACCGCCTTCGTGCCGCGCTCCACGCTGGACGCCTTCATCCGGCTCTCGGAGCAGACGCGCGACGTCGCCGTGGTGAACCTCACACCCGAGGAGTACCTCGCCAAGGTGAAGGTCACGCCCGAGCAGGCGAAGGCGTACTACACCGCCCACGCGCCCGACTTCACCACGCCCGAGCAGGTGAAGGTCGACTACATCGAGCTCTCGGCCGACACGCTCGCCGCGCAGGCGCAGGTCACGCCCGAGCAGGTGAAGCAGGCGTACGAGCAGGACCTGCAGTCGGGCAAGTGGGGCCGGCCCGAGGAGCGGCGCGCGAGCCACATCCTCGTCTCCGTGAAGCCCGACGCCAAGGATCCCGAGAAGAAGGCCGCGCTCGCCAAGGCGCAGGAGATCGCCGCGCAGGTGCGCAAGAACCCGAAGAGCTTCGCCGAGCTGGCGAAGAAGGAATCGCAGGATCCCGGCTCGGGCGCGCAGGGCGGCGACCTCGGCTTCTTCGCGCGCGGCGCCATGGTCAAGCCCTTCGAGGAGGCCGTGTACGCGGCGAAGAAGGGCGACATCGTGGGCCCCGTGCTGAGCGATTTCGGCTACCACGTGATCGAGGTCACGGACGTGAAGCCCGCCAACGTGAAGTCGCTCGCCGAGGCGACCCCGGAGATCGAGGCCCAGCTCAAGAAGCAGGACGCCTCGCGCCGCATGGCCGAGAGCGCCGAGGCGTTCTCCAACGTGGTCTACGAGAAGCCCGACAGCCTGCAGGGTGCGGCCGACACGCTGAAGCTGCCGATCCGCCATTCCGACTGGATCCGCAAAGGCGTGCCCGCGTCGCCGCCTTACCTGTCCAACCCGAAGATGACGGCCGAGATCTTCTCCGACAACTCGATCAAGGCCAAGCGCAACACCTCCGCGGTCGAGGTGGCGCCGAACGTGCTGGTCGCGGCGCGCGTGGTCGACCACAAGCCCGCGGAGCTGCGCCCGCTTGCCGCGGTGCAGGCGGACATCGAGAAGCGCCTCGCGCGCGAGGCGGCACTCAAGCTCGCGGCGGCCGACGGCGCGGCGAAGCTGAAGGACCTGCAGGCCGGCAAGGACCCCGGTTTCAAGTGGCCGACGGCGCTCGCGGTGAATCGCCAGAAGCCGGGCGGCCTGATGCCCAACGTGATCGAGGCAGTGTTCCGCGCGGATCCGAAGAAGATGCCCGCCTTCGTGGGCGTGGAGACGCCCATCGGCTACTCGCTGGTGCAGGTGAGCAAGGTGAGCGAGCCCGGGGCCATCGAAGACGCCAAGCGCAAGGTGCTCGGCGACCGCCTGCGGGATGCGGCAGGCGCCGAGGAGTTCGACGCGGCGCTGGGCAGCCTGCGCGACAAGATCGGGGTGGCCGTCGCGAAGAATGCGCTCGCAAAGTCGACAGCGGCACCCACGGACCAGTAGCCTACTCGCCGTCCAGCCCGGCCGTCGTGGTGCTGAAGCCCGCGTCCACGTAGACCACCTCGCCGGTGATGCCGGAGGCGAGGCCGGAGAGCAGGAAGGCCGCGGTGTTGCCCACTTCCTCGGCCGTCACGCCGCGGCGCAGCGGCGCGTTCCTCTCCACGAAGTGCAGGATCTTCGAGAAGCCGCCGATGCCCGCGGCAGCGAGCGTCTTGATCGGCCCGGCCGAGATCGCGTTCACGCGGATGCCGGCAACGGGGCCGAGGCTGCCCGCGAGGTAGCGCACCCCGGCCTCGAGGCTCGCCTTGGCGAGGCCCATCACGTTGTAGTTCGGGATCGAGCGCACGGCGCCCAGGTACGACAGCGTGACGATGGCGCCCTTGCGGCCGCGCATCATCGGCAGCGCGGCCTTCGCGAGCGCCGCGAGGCTGTAGCTCGACACGTCGTGCGCGATGCGGAAGGCCTCGCGCGAGACGCTCTCGTGAAAGCCGCCCTTCAGCGCCTCGCGCGGCGCGAAGGCGATGGCGTGCACCAGGCCGTCCAGCCCCTCCCATGTGCGGGCGAGCGCGGCGAAGAGGCTCTCGATCTGCGCGTCGTCCGCGACGTCGCACGGATACACGCGGCCGGCTGCGCCGAACTCCGCGGCGAGCTCGGCGACGCGCTCGCGCACGCCCTCGCCCTGGTACGTGAAGGCGAGCTCGGCGCCCTCGCGCGCGCAGGCCTTCGCGATGCCGTAGGCGATGGAGCGGTTGGAGAGCATCCCCGTCACCAGGATGCGCTGGCCCTGCAGGAATCCCATGCGCGGCTCCGTTCCCCGTAGAATCGGGGTGTCATCAATCGTCACAGACGGGGTCGAAGTGTATCGCATAATCCCCCGTCGTCCGCCCGCCTAGAGAGGCCTTCCGTGGCGCGCATCGCGAAGCTCCTCCTCGCCGCCGTGCTGGCGTCCGCCCTGCTGCCCGTGCACGCGGCGGACAAGGTCCTGCGCGTCGCCTTCCTCATTGCCGAGACCAACTTCGACCCGGCGGCCACCTCCGACCAGTACTCGAGCAACATCATCGAGGCGATTCTCGAGGCTCCTCTCACCTACGACTTCCTCGCGCGGCCCGCGAAGCTGAAGCCGCTCACCCTCGAGGCGATGCCCGAGGTCACGGACAACGGGCGCACCTACACGCTGCACGTCCGCAAGGGCATCTACTTCGCCGACGACCCCGCGTTCAACGGCGTGAAGCGCGAGCTCACCGCGAAGGACTACGAGTTCGCCTTCAAGCGCCTCATGGACCCGAAGATCCACTCGCCCAACACCTGGCTCATCGAAGGGCGCGTGCAGGGCATCGAGCAGGCGGTGGCGGCGGCGAAGAAGTCCGGCCAGTTCGACTACGACGCGCCGCTGCCGGGCCTCGAGGTGGTCGACCGCTATACGCTGCGCATCCACCTCGCCAAGCCCGACTACAACTTCATCTACATCCTCGCCATGCCCAACGTCGGCGCCCAGGCGCGCGAGGTGGTCGAGAAATACGGCGACGAGATCGGCGCGCATCCCGTAGGCACCGGGCCCTTCAAGCTGCTCGAGTGGAAGCGCTCCGTCGAAGATCGTGCTCGGCCGCAATCCGGGCTTCCGCGAGATGTACTACGAGGCCGAGCCGCCCGCGGACGATCCCGTCTCGCAGCAGCTCTACGCCGAGAACAAGGGCAAGCGCCTGCCGATCGTGGACCGCGTCGAGGTCTCCATCATCGAGGAGTCGCAGCCGCGCTGGCTCGCGTTCCTGAACGACGAGCTGGACTGGATCAACCTGCCCTACGAGTTCCTCAGCATGGCGGCGCCGGGCGGCAAGCTCTCACCCGCGCTCGCGAAGAAGGGCGTGCGCTACATCCCCGACATCGAGGTCGTCACGGTCTACACGTACTTCAACATGAGGGATCCGATCGTGGGCGGCTACACGCCTGACAAGGTGGCGCTGCGCCGCGCCATGTCTCTCGCCTACGACAACCAGGAGGACGCCAACCTCGTCCGCAACGGCACGGCGATCGAGGCGCAGAGCCTGGTGCCGCCCGGCGTGCTGGGCTACGACCCGAATTTCTACCTGGGTCCGAGCTACGACCCGGCGCGCGCCAAGGCGCTGCTCGACATGTTCGGCTACGTGGATCGCGACGGCGACGGCTGGCGTGACATGCCCGATGGCAGCCCGCTCACGTTCGTCTTCTCCACGCAGCCGGACCAGCTCTCGCGCCAGTTCACCGAGCTGTGGCAGAAGGACCTCGCCGCGGTGGGCATCCGCATGGTCGCCCACGTCGCGAAATGGCCCGACCTGCGCAAGGAATCCAAGCTCGGCAAGCTCATGGCCTGGGAGCTGTCGTGGGGGGCCGACTACCCCGACGGCGAGAACTTCTACCAGCTGCTCTACGGGCCCAACTGCGGCACCTCCAACGACGCCTGTTTCCAGCTCCCGGAGTTCGACGCCCTCTACGACAAGGCCGCCGGGCTGCCGCCCGGACCCGAGCGCACCGCCATCTACCAGAACATGGAACGCCTGATCGCCGCCTATGCGCCATTCAAGGTCCATGTCCACCGCACATACAACTTCATGCTGCAGCCCTGGACCCTGGGATGGCGCCGGCACCCCATCCTGCACGAGTCGTACCAGTACGTGGATATCGACGTCGCCCGCCGCAACCGGGAGGCGGCGCACTAGCCGCCGGGGCGTCGGCAAGGGGCTCCAAACCGCTATAATTTCGTGATTTGTCCCTCCGACCCCCCTTGAGTCCCTTCCGCCTCGCCGCCGCCTGCCTCGCCGCGCTCATCGCCTTTGCGGCACCCATGGCCGAGGCGCAGAAGAAGGTCCTGCGGATGGCGTTCCGCGCGGCGGAGACCGGCTTCGATCCCCAGCGCATCTTCGACCGCTACTCGGTGGGCATCTGCGAGAACCTCTTCGAGACGCTCGTCTCGTACGACTACCTCGCGCGCCCCGTGAAGCTGGTGCCGCTCGCCGCCGAGACGGTGCCCGAGCCCGAGGAGGGCGGCACGCGCTATACCTTCCGCATCAAGCCCGGCATCTACTACGCCGACGACCCGGTGTTCCACGGCCAGAAGCGCGAGCTGGTGGCGGCCGACGTCGAGTACGCCATCAAGCGCTTCCGCGACCCGAAGCTGAGAAGCCCCTACGAGTGGCTCTTCGAGCACAACATCCTCGGGCTGGACGAGCTCGCGGAGCGCGCGAAGAAGGAAGGCAGGTTCGACTACGACGCGAAGATTCCCGGCATCGAGGTGCACGGGAAGTACATCGTGAGCTTCAAGCTGAAGGAGCCGAACTTCAACTTCCTCTACTTCATGGCGATGCCCAACGTGGTGCCGGTGGCGCGCGAGGTGATCGAGGCCTACGACGCGGACACCATGGCGCACCCGGTGGGCACCGGCGCCTACGTGCTGAAGGAATGGGTGCGCCGCTCGAAGATCGTGCTCGAGCGCAATCCCAACTACCGCGGCTTCGAGCTCGAGACGCGCTACGCGGACATGGCCGACGAGTGGGACCGCCGCGCCATCGACGCGCTCGCCGGCAAGCGCCTGCCGCTCATCGACCGCGTCGAGATCTATCCGATCGAGGACGAGCAGCCGCGCTTCCTCGCGTTCCTGAACCACGAGCACGACATCCTCGACGAGCTGCCGTTCCAGTTCATCAACCAGGTGCTGCCCAACGGCAAGCTCGCCCCGCAGCTCGCCGCCCAGGGCGTGCGCGTGTTCCCGGAGCTGCAGCCCGAGATCACCTACGACGTGTTCAACATGGACCTCAAGTTGAACGGCGGCGCCGACAACCCGCTGGGCGGATATACGCCCGAGCGCGTGGCGCTGCGCCGCGCCATGGTGCTGGCCCACGACCGCAACCAGGAGATCTACATCGTCCGCAAGGGGCAGGCCATCGCCGCGCAGAGCCCCGTTCCGCCCGGCGTCGTGGGCTACGAGCCGGACTTCCGCTCCAGCGCGCAGGACCCGGACCCGCCGCGCGCCAAGGCGCTCCTCGACATGTTCGGCTACGTGGACCGCGACGGCGACGGCTGGCGCGAGACCCCCGACGGCCACCCGCTGTCGGTGACGTACAAGTACGATATCGGCGGCCAGGAGAAGCGCGAGCTCGCCCAGCTTTGGGTGAAGTCCCTCGCCGACGTCGGCATCCGCGCCGACGCCGTCGCGGTGCAGTTCGCCGACCTGATCAACGACAAGCGCGTCGGCAACTTCCAGCTCGCGAGCTCGGCCTGGATCGCCGACTATCCCGACGCGCAGAACTTCCTGCAGCTGCTCTACGGGCCGAACACGGACCAATCCAACGAGGCGCGCTTCAAGCTCCCGGAGTTCGACCGCCTCTACGAGAAGTCGCTCACCGTCCCGGACGGCGAGGAGAGGAACCGCCTGTACCGGGAGATGACGCGGCTCGTGTTCGCGTACGCCCCGTGGCGACTGGGAGTGACGCGCACGTTCAACCACCTGCAATATCCGTGGGTGAAGGGATACAAGAAGCACCCCATCCTGTATACGAACTTCAAGTGGCTCGACATCGACGTGGCCGCCCAGCAGGCCGCCATGAAGTAATCTCCCACGAGGAGAGAGGAGGAGTGAGATGACCGCTTACGTGATCCGCCGGATCTGGCAGATGATCCCGACCATCTTCGGGGTGATCCTGCTGATCTTCATCCTGTTCAACTGGGTCGGGGGCGACCCCGCGCAGGTCCTCGCGGGCAAGATCTCCAACCCGGACCAGATCGCCAACATCAGGAAGCAGCTCGGCGTCGACCAGCCCTACTGGTACCAGCTGCTGGTGTTCGTGAAGCAGGTCTTCACCTTCGACTTCGGGCGCAGCTGGTCGACCAACGAGCTGGTCTCGCACATCATCCTCACGCGCGTGGGCCCGACGCTCACGGTCATGCTGCCGTGCCTCGCGATCACCTCCACGCTCGCGGTCCTCTTCGCGGTGATGGTGGCGTACGTGCGCGGCTCGGTCACCGACCGCGGCATCATGATCGTGTGCACGGTGGCGATGTCCATCAGCTTCCTCGTGTACATCATCGTGTTCCAGTGGCTGTTCGGCTTCGTGCTGGGATGGTTCCCGGTGCAGGGCTGGAGCGAGAGCTTCTGGAAGAACCTCACCTACTACGCTCCGCTGCCCATCATGCTCGCGGTGTTCGTGGGCCTCGCGCCGGAGCTGCGCCTCTACCGCTCCTTCTTCCTGGACGAGATCAACCAGGACTACGTGCGCACCGCGCGCGCCAAGGGCCTGCCCGAGAAGCGCGTGATGCTGAAGCACGTGATGAGGAACGCGCTGATCCCCATCCTCACCAACCTCGCCATCCTGCTGCCCGGCATCTTCGTGGGCTCGTTCCTGCTCGAGGTGTTCTTCTCCATCCCCGGCCTGGGCCGCGAGGTGGTGACCGCGGTCAACCGCAGCGACTTCCCGGTGATCAAGGCGGTGACCATCTACCTCGCCATCATCACCATGATCATCAACCTGCTGGTCGACGTGATGTACAAGCTCGTCGACCCGAGAGTGAGCTTCAAATGAGCGCCATCCTCTCCAATCCCCCCGCGGCGCGCCCGCACGAGTCCCCGGGCCTGTGGGTGCTCGCGTGGCGGCGCCTGCGCCACGACCGCGTCGGCATGATCTCGCTCGTGGTCGTCGCCTTCTTCCTGCTGCTGATGGCCGCCTCGTACGCGGGACTCATCGCCTCCGACTGGAACAAGGAGAAGGGCGTGTCGTATGCGAACCCGTCCTTCCTCGCCGGCCGCGAGAACCTCGAGGCGCGCAGCATGGCGGAGCGCCAGGGCGCGGCCAAGGCGCCGCCTGTGGACCTCTCCGACGTGGACCCGCTGGCACCCCGCTACCAGGAGTGGGCCGAGCGCGCGAAGAAGATCGCGGTGACCGAGGTGAAGCGCAGCGAGACGCTGCCCTTCGGCGGCGACAAGTGGGGACGCGACGTGCTGAAGAAGGCCATCAAGGGCAGCGAGGTGTCGATCTTCGTGGGGCTCGCGAGCGCGCTGCTCGCCACGTTCATGGGCACCGTGCTGGGCGCCTTCGCCGGCTACTGGGGCGGCAAGGTGAACGACCTCCTCGAGTGGTTCTACAACATCTTCACGTCCATCCCGTACATCCTGCTGATCCTCGCCTTCGCGGCGGTGGCCACCGCCACGGGCAAGTTCGGCAAGGGCATCGTGCCCATCGTGCTGATCCTCTCGCTCACCGGCTGGACCGGCATCTATCGACTCATTCGCGCCGAGTACATCAAGCACTGCAACCGCGAGTACGTGAAGGCCGCGCAGGCGATCGGCGCCTCCAACACCTCGCGCATGTTCCACCACATCCTGCCCAACGTGAGCCACGTCGCGCTGGTGCAGCTCTCGCAGTACACCGTGGGCTTCATCAAGGCCGAGGTGATCCTCTCCTTCCTCGGCTTCGGCGTGCCGGTGGACATGGTGTCCTGGGGCACCATGCTCGCCGAGGCGCAGAACGAGCTGGTGATCGGCAAGTGGTGGCAGCTCGCCGCCGCCGGCGCCTCCATGGCCGTGCTCGTCACCGCGTTCTCGCTGCTCACCGACAGCCTGCGTGACGCGCTGGATCCGAAACTCAAATGAGCGCGAACCTGCTCGAAATAAAGGACCTCGACGTCCGCTTCCGCATCGACCGGAAGTCGGAGCCGTTCCGCGCCGTGAAGGGCATCTCGTTCGACATCCCCGAGCACAGCACCGTGGCGCTCGTGGGCGAGTCGGGCAGCGGCAAGAGCGTCTCGGCGATGGCCATCCTGGGGCTGCTTCCCGAGAACGCCATCGTCGGCGCCGCAGAGCCACATCCTCTACGGCGGGCGCGACCTGCTGCACGCATCCCTGGGCGAGCTGCAGGACATCCGCGGCAAGGACATCTCGGTGATCTTCCAGGAGCCGATGACGTCGCTGAACCCGGTGTTCACCGTCGGCGAGCAGATCGCGGAGGTGCTGCGCATGCACCTGGGCATGGGGATGCGCCAGGCGCAGGCGCGCGTGGTCGAGCTGCTGGGCGAGGTCGGCATCCCGAACCCGCAGCTGCGCATGAATTCCTTCCCCCACGAGATGTCCGGCGGCCAGCAGCAGCGCGTGATGATCGCCATGGCGATCGCCTGCGAGCCCAAGCTCCTGATCGCCGACGAGCCCACCACCGCGCTCGACGTGACGATCCAGAAGCAGATCCTCGACCTCATCGCCGGGCTGCAGGAGAAGCACCGCATGTCGGTGCTCTTCATCACCCACGACCTGGGCGTGGTGGGCGAGATCGCCGACCGCGTGGTGGTGATGCAGGACGGCGAGATCCGCGAGCAGGGCGCCGATGAGGGAGATCTTCGAGAATCCGCGCCACCCGTACACCAAGGCGCTGCTCGCCTGCCGGCCGCGGCTGGACCGGCGCCCGCGCAGGCTGCCGGTGATCGACGACTTCCTCAAGGGCGACGGCCGCCCGAACCTCGACGAGAGGAAGCGCGGCACGAGCCCGTCGGACCCGATCATCCTCGAGGTGAAGAACCTCGACAAGACGTTCTTCCTGAAGGAGGGGCTCTTCGGCAAGCGCGCGGTGCCCGCGGTGCGCGGCGTGAGCTTCAAGCTGCCGCGCGGCAAGACCCTGGGGCTGGTGGGCGAATCGGGCTCGGGCAAGACCACCGTCGGGCTCACCCTCATGCGCCTGCACGAGGCCACGGCGGGTCAGGTGCTCTTCGAGGGGCGCGACCTGCTGGCGCTCACCGACCGCGAGATGATGGCCTACCGCCGGCGCATCCAGATCATCTTCCAGAACCCGTACGCGAGCCTGAACCCGCGCTTCACCGTGGGCCAGATCCTGGTCGAGCCGATGCGCATCCACGGCATCGGCAAGGACGAGCGCGAGCGCGTCGACATGGCCTTCCACCTGCTGCGGCGCGTCGGCCTCGCGGATGCGTCGTTCTACAAGTACCCGCACGAGTTCTCGGGCGGCCAGCGCCAGAGGATCGCCATCGCGCGCTGCCTCACCATGAAGCCCGACGTGCTGATCTGCGACGAGTCGGTCTCGGCGCTCGACGTGTCGGTGCAGGCGCAGGTGCTGAACCTGCTGCAGGACCTGCAGGACGAATTCGGGCTTTCGTACATCTTCATCTCGCACGACCTCGCCGTGGTGAAGTACATCTCCGACGAGGTCATGGTCATGAACGAGGGCGCCATCATCGAGATGGCGGACTCGGACGAGATCTACCGCAACCCCCGTGAGGACTACACCCGCAAGCTGCTCGCCTCGATTCCCAAGGGCCTGCAGCGCGTGAAGGAGCTCGAATGATGAACGCCAGACTCGCCACTACCCTCGCCGCCTGCGTGCTCGCCGCGTGCGCCGCGCCCGCCACCACGCCCGTCTCCACCCATGGCGCCTCCCCCGGCCTCGCATCGGGCGTGGACCGCTCCAACATAGACCCCGCCGTGCGCGCCCAGGACGATCTCTACGGCCACGTCGACGGCGGCTGGGTGAAGCGCACCGAGATCCCGGCCGACAAGGCGGGCTACGGCGTCTTCATCAAGCTGCGCGACGACACGCTCGCGCAGCTGCATGGCATCATCGACGGCCTCGACGGCCGTCCGGCGGCGCTCGCCGACCCCGATGCGCGCAAGATCCGCGACCTCTACGCGAGCTTCATGGACGAGGCGCGCCTCGAGTCGCTGGGGCTGAAGCCCCTCGACGGCGAGTTCGCGCGCATCGACGCGATCACGGGCAAGGAGCAGATTCCCGAGCTCATCGCGCACCTGAACGCGATCGGCGTCGTCGGCTCCGTACCGCTCGCAGATCCACCAGGACGCGCGCGATTCCGAGCGCTACATCGTCGACCTGCGCCAGGGCGGCCTGGGGCTGCCGGACCGCGACTACTACCTCAAGGACGACGACGCGCGGCTGAAGGGCATGCGCGACAAGTACCGCGAGCACGTCGCGAAGATGCTCGCTCTGGCGGGCGATCGCGCGGGCGGGGCGGACGCTGGCCGCATCCTCGCCCTCGAGACGGGGCTCGCCCGCGCGCAGTGGACACGCGTCGAGAACCGCGACCCGGTGAAGCGCTACAACAAGGTGGCGGTGGCGAAGCTGCCGGACCTGGCGCCCGGCTACGACTGGAAGCGCTAGCTCGTGGCGGCCAACGTCGACGGCAAGGTCACCGACGTGATCGTGAGCCAGCCCAGCTACATGACGGGCTTCGCGAAGCTGCTCGAGGACGAGCCCCTCGACACCTGGAAGGACTACTTCCGCTGGCGCGTGCTGGACAGCTTCTCGCCCTACCTCTCGCGCGCGTACGTCGACGAGAACTTCGCGTTCGACGGCGGCGTGGTGCGCGGCATGCCCGAGAACCGGCCGCGCTGGCAGCGCGGCGTGACGCTGGTCGAGGAGCGCTCGGCGAGGGCGCTCGGCAAGCTCTACGTCGAGAAGTACTTCCCGCCCGAGAAGAAGGCGCGCATGGACGCGCTGGTGAAGAACCTGCTCGCCGCCTACCGCCAGCGCATCGACTCGCTCGACTGGATGGGCCCGGCGACCAAGCGCCAGGCGCAGGCCAAGCTCGCCAGCGTTCTCGCCCAAGATCGGCTACCCGGTGAAGTGGCGCGACTACTCGACGCTCGCCATCGACCCGGCGACCTCGTCGGCAACGTGATGCGCGCCGAGAAGTTCGAGTACGACCGCAACCTCGCCAAGCTCGGCAAGCCGGTCGATCGCGGCGAGTGGCACATGACGCCGCAGACGGTGAACGCGTACTACAACCCGGAGCTGAACGAGATCGTCTTCCCCGCGGCCATCCTGCAGCCGCCGTTCTTCGACGCCAACGCCGACGACGCGGTGAACTACGGCGCCATCGGCGCGGTGATCGGGCACGAGATCAGCCACGGCTTCGACGACTCGGGCAGCCAGTACGACGGCAACGGCAACCTGCGCGACTGGTGGACCGAAGGAGGACCACAAGGAGTTCGCGGCCAAGACCGCGGCGCTCGTGGCCCAGTACGACGCCTACGAGCCGGTGCCGGGCTACCACCTCAACGGCAAGCTCACGCTGGGCGAGAACATCGCCGACATCTCGGGCCTCACGATCGCCTGGAAGGCCTACCAGATCTCGCTCGCCGGCAAGCCCGCGCCGGTGATCGACGGCTTCACCGGCGAGCAGCGCTTCTTCATCGGCTTGGCGCAGGTCTGGCCCGAGAAGCGCCGCGAGCAGGAATCGATCCGGCTGCTCAAGATCGACCCGCACTCGCCGGGGCGCTTCCGCGCCAACGGGGCGGCCGTGAACCAGGCGGCGTTCTACGACGCATTCGGCGTGAAGCCGGGCGACCGGATGTACGTGGCGCCCGACAAGCGCGTCTCCATCTGGTAGGGCGGCCCATGACGACCACGCTTCGCGCCCTCGCCGTGCTCGCCGCCGCGTGCGCGGCGGGCGCCGCATTCGCCGCCGCGCCCGCGCGCACCCTGATGCCCGAGTACGACGCCGCCGGCCTCACGAAGGCCTGCGACGCGGGCCTCGCGGCCGCCCGCAAGTCCATCGCGGCGATGGAGGCCCGGCCCGGCGCGGGCGCCATCTTCGCCGAATGGAACCGGCTCGCGATCCGCATCGAGGACGTGGGCGCGCCGATTTATCTCTTGTCCAACGTGCATCCCGACAAGGCCGTGCGCGACGCCGCCGAGCCCTGCCTCACCAAGTTCACGACGCTCAACACCGAGCTCTTCCAGAGCGAGAAGCTGTACCGGCGCGTGCAGGCGGCGAAGCCCGCCAACGCCCACCAGGCGAAGCTCAAGAAGGACTTGATCGAGGGCTTCGAGGACAGCGGCGTCACGCTGCCGCCGGAGCAGCGCGCGCGCGCCAAGGCCATCTTCGAGCAGCTCGAGGAGCTGCGCCAGGCCTTCGACCGCAACGTGCGCGACGATCCCACGAAGGTCGTGATGAAGCTCGCCGAGATGGAGGGCATGCCCGAGGCGTACATCGCGGCGCAAAAGAAGGACGCCGACGGCAACTACGTGCTGCCGCTCGACTATCCGGCCTACTACCCGTTCATGACGCGCGCGAAGAGCGGCGCGGCGCGCGAGCGCTACTGGCGCGCCAAGCTCAACGAAGGCGGCGTGCAGAACCTCGAGGTGCTGGAGAAGATCTTCGCGCTGAGGAAGGAGCTCGCGGGGCTCTACGGGCTGCCGTCCTTCGCCGAGTACTCGCTGCGCCGCAAGATGGTGCGCACGCCGCAGACCGTGGACAAGTTCCTGGCCGAGGTCCACGAGGCCGTCCTGCCGGTGGAGAAGCGCGAGCTCGCCGAGCTCGCCGCGGCCAAGGCGCACGAGCTGGGCACCGCGCCGGAGGCCACCAAGCTCGAGCGCTGGGACCTGAACTACTACGAGGACCAGGTGCGCCGCGAGCGCTATTCGGTCGACCAGGAGAAGCTGCGCAAGTACTTCCCCACCGACAAGTCGATCCGCTACACGATGCTCGTCGCGCAGACGCTCTACGGCGTGAAGTTCCGCGAGGTGAAGGTGCGCTCATGGCATCCCGAGGTGCGCTACTTCGACGTGCTGGACGCGAAGACCGGGCGCTTCGTGGGCGGCTTCTACCTCGACCTCTATTCGCGCGAGGGCAAGTTCCGCCACGCGGCCGCCTTCACGATCCGCGGCGTGAGCCGCCTCACGCACCGTACGCCGCTGGCCGCCCTCGTCACCAACTTCGACCGCGAGGGCCTCGACCACGGCGAGCTCGAGACGATGATGCACGAGTTCGGCCACGTGATGCACAACGTGCTCTCCGAGACCGACTACAACCCCGAGGCCGGCACCAGCGTGAAGGTGGACTTCGTCGAGGCGCCCTCGCAGATGTTCGAGGAATGGGCGCGCCGCGAGCAGCCGCTCGGGCTCTTCAAGCAGGTCTGCCCGGACTGCCCGCACCTCACGCATGAGGAGATCGGCAAGCTCGAGGAAGCGCGCCGCTACGGCCAGGGCATCCTCTACGCGCGCCAGTGGCTGTACGCGAAGTTCGACATGGAGCTGTCCACCGACCCGCGACCGCCGCTGGCGGTCTGGAAGCAGCTCGAGGGCGCGACCCCGCTCGGTTTCGTCGACGGCACCATGTTCCCGGCGTCCTTCAGCCACATCGCGAGCAACTACGCGGCCGGCTACTACGGCTACATGTGGTCCGAGGTGCTGGGGCTGGACATGCTCTCGCCCTTCGAGGCGAACATGCTCGACCCGGCGGTGGGCATGCGTTACCGCAAGGCGATCCTCTCCCAGGGCGGCCAGCGCGAGGAGTCCGACATGGTGCGCGACTTCCTCGGCCGCGAGCCGTCGAGCAAGGCGTTCTTCGCGGAGATCACCGGGCAGCGATGAGGCTCGCGCTGCCCGCGCTGTTGCTCCTGCCGCAACAGCACGAAGACCATGACGTGCGCACCGGCCACGGGCGCGGCCCATAAGAGGCCGCTGGTGCTCTGCGTGGCTCTGCTTCTGGCGGCGCCGCTCGCGGCCGCCGAGATCCACGAGTGCCGCGACGCCAACGGGCGCCGCGTGTTCTCCGACGTGACGTGCGGGCCCGACGCCAAGACGGTGAACGTGACGCCCGCCGTGGTCCAGCCATTCGTGCATCCCGAGGAATCGAAACGCGTCGAGTACTACGACGTCACCGGCGCCACGTTCGCCGAGCTGCGCGACCAGATGCGCGCGAAAGGCGTGGACGGGTGGGCCGGCACCACGTGGACGCACGTGAAGTACGAGTTCACGGTGCGCGCGGGCGCGGAGGGATGCCGCGTGGACTCGGCCAACGCCGTGTTCGACGCGCGCGTGCGGCTGCCGCGCTGGGCCAACCGGCGCGCGGCCCCGGAAGAGCAGCAGCGGTCCTGGGATGCGTGGTTCCCGACGCTGCAGCGCCACGAGGAGGGCCACGTGCGCATCGGCCACGACGCCGCGGCACGGGTGGAGCGCGTGCTGTGGGACACCACAGCGAGCGCGAGCTGCCCGGATGTGATCGCGCGGGCCAAGGAGCGCGCCCAGGCGGTGCTGGTGGACTTGCGGCGTGAGCAGGAGGACTACGACGTGCGCACCGACCACGGGCGGAAGCCGTAACCGCGGGAAGCTCAGTCGGGCAGCGGGACGCGCAGCTTCTCGCCTGGGCGGAGCACCGCGTGAGGCGTGAGGTGGTTCAGGCGCTGCAGCTCGTCCACCTCGGTGTCGTGGCGCTGCGCGATCCCGTAGAGCGTGTCTCCGGCCTTCACCACGTACGAGCTGCTCTTCCCGGTGAGGCGCGCATGCGCCGGGGCGCCGGTGGAAACGGCATGCACCGGGGCCGCGGCCACGTGCGTGGCCGAGCGCGTGATCGGCACCAGCACCGGCCCGGCGGAGCGCAGGTGGCCGCGCCGGTCGAGCTTGAGGGTGTCGTTCACGGCGCGCAGCTGCCCGGCGGTGAGCCCGTGCTTGCGCGCGATGGCGTCGAGCGATTCGCCGCGGCGGGCGTTGTAGGTGGTCCAGCTCACCAGCGGCTTGTCGTAGCTCTCGAGGTTCTCGCGGAACGCGTCGGCCTTGTCGAGCGGCAGCACGAGCGTGTGGCTGGAAGAGGCCACCGCGACGGGCTTTTTCGAGGCGGGGTTCAGCGCGACGAACTCGTCCTCGGTCATGCCGGCCAACTGCGCGGCCACCTTCACGTCGATCTTCGCGGGCGCCTCGACCGTGGTGAAGTACGGCTGGTCGGGCACGGAATCCAGGTCGATGCCGTAGTTGGCTGGCGCGAGCACGATGTTCTTCACCGCCATCAGCTTCGGCACGTAGCTGCGCGTCTCGGGCGGCAGGCGCGTGAGCGAGAGGTAGTCGGTGGGAAGCCCATGCTTCTGGTTCCATGCGATGGCGCGCGACACGCAGCCCTCGCCGCAGTTGTAGGCCGCGAGTGCCAGCTCCCACGTGCCGAACTGCTGGTGCAGGCGCTCGAGATAATTCAGGGCGGCGTCGGTGGCGGCGACGATGTCGTTGCGGTTGTCGCGCCACCAGTCCTGCTTCAGGCCGAAGTTCTTGCCCGTGGAGGGAATGAACTGCCAGAGCCCCGAGGCCTTGGCGCGCGAGGCGGCCCTGGGCGTGAAGGCACTCTCGACCACCGGCAGGAGCGCGACCTCGGTGGGCATGTGGCGCTTCTCCACCTGCTCCACGATGTAATGCAGGTAGAGGCTCCCGCGCTCCACGAAGCGCTTGATGTAGTCCGGCCGGCTCGCGTACCAGTCCTCCTGGTCGGCCACCAGCGGAGAATCCAGCGCCTCCATGCGGAAGCCCACGCGGATGCGCTGCCAGAGGTCGGCGTCGGGCAGCGGGACGTCCTCGATGTCGTCGAACGCCGAGGGAATGGACTGCACTCCGCTCGCGGAAGGCGCCGCGGCATCCGGGGCCGGGAGGGCCGCGAATGCGCCGCTGCCGCAGGCCAGAGCCAGCAGAGCGGCGAGCGTCTTCAGGTTTCGCGCGAGGAGCATCAAATTACTTATTGTTTAGATTGAAGTTTTTGCATCGTACTCGGGCACATCACGGGCGTCAATGAGCCATTTCACAGGGAGTCGGAGTCGGGGGTCGGAGTCGTGACTCTGACTCCAGGCTCCGACCCCAGTTGCTCGAATTCGGGGCGGGTCATGCGCACCAGGATCCATTCCTTCATGAGGCTCGCGCCGAGGGACTCGTAGAAGCGGATGGAGGGCTCGTTCCAGTCGAGGACGCGCCATTCCAGGCGGCCGCAGCCGCGTTCGGCGGCCAGGGCCGCCAGGCGTGCGAGGAGTGCCTTGCCGATGCCGGCGCCGCGGTGCTCGGGCTCGACGAACAGGTCCTCGAGGTAGAGGCCGGGCCGGCAAAGGAAGGTCGAGAAGGTGGTGAAGTAGAGCGCGAAGCCGACCGCGCGGCCGCCACGCTCCGCGATGAGCGCCGCGCACGAGGGATGCGGGCCGAAGAGGGCCTCGCGCAGCAGCGCGGGCGTGCCGGCCGCCATGTGCGCGAGCTTCTCGTACTCGGCGAGCGCACGGATCAGGCGCAGGATCTCGCCCACGTCGCCTTGCGCGGCGGGCCGGATCGCGTAGTCGGCGCCGTCCTGGCTCAAAACGCGTTTTTCCAGGCGCGGATCGCAGCGAATACCGCGACGGGATCGGCGAGCCGCTGCCCCGCGTGGCGCTCGGCCGAAGCCACCACCTCGGGCTCGCGGCAGCGCAGGAACGGGTTGGTCGCGAGCTCCTCGCCGATCGTCGAGGGCACCGTCGCCTCGCCGCGCGCGCGCCGTGCGCCGTCGCGCGCCTTGCGCTCGGCGAGGGCGGCATTGCCCGGCTCCACCGCCTCGGCGAAGCGGATGTTGGCCATCGTGTACTCGTGCGCGCAATAAACGCGCGTCTTCCCGGGCAGCGCGGCGAGCTTGGCGAGGGAGGCCGACATCTGCGCCGGCGTGCCCTCGAAGAGCCGCCCGCAGCCGCACGCGAAAAGCGTGTCGCCGCAGAACACCACCGGCTGGTCGCCCGCGGCGTGCACGTAGGCGATGTGGCCCGCGGTGTGGCCCGGCACGTCGAGCACCTCGAAGGCGAGGCCGATGCCCGGCACCGTGAGCCGGTCGCCCTCCACGAGCGCCCGGTCGAGGCCGGAGACGCCGTCGTGCGCGGGCCCGTACACCGGGCATTGCCAGCGCCGCGCGAGCTCGGCCACGCCCCCGATGTGGTCGCCGTGGTGGTGGGTGGCGAGGATGGCGGCGAGCGCCAGCTCCTGCGCCTCCAGGAAGCGCTGGATCGGCCCCGCGTCGCCCGGGTCCACCACCGCCGCGCGGCCGTCTTGCGCGAGCACCCACAGGTAGTTGTCCTGGAACGCCGGGACCGCGTGGATCTGCACCATAGGACGCCGAGTCTATTAGAATTGACCCATGCCGGCCAACACGCTCCACGACTGGTTCGAGACCCCGCTCGGTCAGTACCTCCTCGACAAGGAGCGCGCTTACCTGGACGACGTCACGCCCGACGTGTTCGGCTTCCATGCGCTGCAGCTCGGGCTCGCCGGCTACGACCTGCTGCGCGAGAACCGCATCGCCCACCGCATGCGCGTGGCGGCCACCGGCCATCCGGACGTCTACGCCCGCTGCCACGAGCTGCCGTTCGCCACGCAGTCCATCGACCTGGTGCTGCTTCCCCATGTGCTGGAATTCGCCGAGGAGCCGCACGCGGTGCTGCGCGAGGTGGATCGCGTGATGATGCCCGAGGGCCGCCTGGTGATCATCGGCTTCAATCCGTGGAGCCTGTGGGGCCTGAGGAGCGCCCTGGGGCCGTCGCGCGGCGAGGTGCCCTGGAACGGCCGCTTCGTGTCGCTCTTGCGCGTGAAGGACTGGCTCGCGCTGCTGGGCTTCGACGTGTCCGCGGGCCGGCTCACGGCCTATGCGCCGCCCTTCGTGAGCGAGGGCGTGCGGCGCCGCTTCGCGTTCATGGAGCCGGCGGGCGACCGCTGGTGGGCCGTGGGCGGGGCCGTCTACATGCTCCAGGCCATCAAGCGCGTGCGCGGCATGCGCCTCATCACGCCGGCGTGGCAGGAGAAGAGCGCGCGCGACAAGGCGCTCGTCGCCGCCGCCAAGCGCCAGGGCAGCGCGCAGTCGCGCTCGAACGATGTGATGCCCGCCGGGAAGTCCGGCGCGCACCTGAGGATCGTGAAGTAATTGAAGCGCGCCGCAGAAGCCGCCAACGCTACCGGGGGCAGCCTCATCAACGTTTACACCGACGGCGCCTGCAAGGGCAATCCCGGCCCGGGCGGCTGGGGCGCGGTGCTCGAGCACGACGGCCGCGAGCGCGAGATGTACGGCGGCGATCCCGCCACCACCAACAACCGCATGGAGCTCACCGCGGTGATCGAGGCGCTCTCGGCGCTGAAGCGGCCGTGCCGCGTGGTCCTGCACACGGATTCGCAGTACGTGCAGAAGGGCATCACCGAGTGGATCGGCGGCTGGAAGGCGCGCGGCTGGAAGACCGCGGCGAAGGCGCCGGTGAAGAACGAGGACCTGTGGCGCAAGCTGGACGAGGTGGTGCGCGACCACGACATCCGCTGGGTATGGGTGAAGGGCCACGCCGGGCACGACGGCAACGAGCGCGCCGATGCGCTCGCCAACAAGGGTGTTGCTTCCCTCGGCTAAAGCGGGAACCACAGATGAACACAGATGAACACAGATGGTTTGTGAGCTTGAATGGCGGCGTCACCATCAGCGGCGTCGTTCTTTCTGCCACGTTCATCCGTGTTCATCTGTGGTTCCATGAAGTAGTTCGGTACGGAGCGCGAGCTTGAGACGCATAGTCCTTGACACGGAAACCACCGGCCTCGAGCCGGAATCGGGGCACCGCATCATCGAGGTGGCGTGCCTGGAGCTGAACGGCCGGCGCGCCACGGGCCGCCATTTCCACCGCTACCTCAATCCCGAGCGCGCCATCGACTTCGCCGCGAGCCAGGTGCACGGCCTCACCGACGAGGACCTCGCCGACAAGCCGCGCTTCGCCGACATCGCCGACGAGCTGGTGGAATTCCTGCACGGCGCGGAGCTGCTGATCCACAACGCCGAGTTCGACGTCGCGTTCCTCGACGCTGAATTCAGGCGCATCGGCCGCTCCCCGCTCGCCACGTTCTGCACCGTGGCCGACACGCTCGCCATGGCGCGGGACATGCACCCCGGCAAGAAGAACTCGCTCGACGCGCTGTGCGACCGCTACTTCGTCGACAACTCGCGCCGCACGCTGCACGGAGCACTCCTGGACGCGCAGCTGCTCGCCGAGGTGTGGCTCGCGATGACGCGCGGGCAGGAGACGCTCGACATCGCCGCCTTCGGCGCCCCGGGCCCGTCGATGGCCCTCGCCGAGGCGCCGCGCCACGGCGCGCTCGTGGTGCTCCGCGCGAGCCAGGCGGAGCGCGCGGCGCACGCGGCGATGTGCGAGCGCCTGGAGAAGGAGAGCAAGGGGAGATGCCTGTGGATGCGCCTCACGCCGGCGTGAACGCCGCGGCGGAAACGCCAGCGCCCGAGCCGCGCAAGCGCCTCGCCGCCCGCCTCGTGGCCCTGGGCGCGATCCCGCTCGCGGTCTTCTGCGCGGTCTACCTGCTCGCCTCGCGGGGGCTGGGCCTGGACACGCCCCACGGCCAGTTCTGGACGCTCACCCTGGCGCTCGGGGGAAGTGTCGCGAGCCTCTTCCTGCTGGGCTCGTTCGCCGCGCGCGCCGTGGTGGGCGAGGTGGACGCGGTGCGCGAAGCGGTGAAGAACGCGGTGGCCGGCGGCCCGCCGCCCGAGCTGCCCCAGCTCACCGCGCCGCTCGAGGACCTGAAGCTCGACGTGCTGGGGCTCACCGAGTCGCTGCGCGCGCAGCACGCCAAGATGCAGGAGCGCCTGGACACCGCGCGCCAGCAGATCTTCTTCCTCACCAACCACGACCCGCTCACGGGGCTGCCCAACCGCAAGACGCTCGAGGAGCGGCTGGAGAGCGCCATCGCGAGCGCCAAGAGCCACGGCTCCACGCACGCGCTGCTCTACCTGGACATCGACTACTTCCACCGCATCAACGATTCCTTCGGCCACCTCGCGGGCGACGAGCTGCTGCGCCGCATCGCCCCGGTGCTGCAGGCGAGCCTGCGCGAGAGCGAGATGCTGGCGCGCATCGGCGGCGACGAGTTCGCCGTGCTGCTCGAGAACTGCAGCGCGGAGTTCGCCCAGTCGGCTGCGACCCAGCTGCGCGACGCCGTGCAGGCCTGGCAGTTCGAGTGGGGCGAGAAGGCCTTCCAGGTCGGCGTGAGCGTGGGCGTGGTGGCGATCACCAAGCTCGCGCCCAGCCTCTCGGCGGTGCTCTCGGAAGCCGACACTGCATGCTTCACCGCCAAGGAGCAGGGGCGCAACCGCGTGTTCGCGTTCCACGACGCGAGCACCTCGCAATACATGCGCCAGACCAGCCGCGGGTGGTTGAAGCGCATCAACGACGCGTTGACCGAGGGCGCCTTCACGCTGCTCTACCAGCCCATCGTGCCGATCGAGATGCCGCGCGCGGCAGGCACACCCCGCGTGGAGGCGCTGCTGCGCATGAGCGAGACGGGCGGCGAGCTGATCCTGCCGATGTCGTTCATCCCGGTGGCGGAGAGATACGACCTCATGCGCACCATCGACCGTTGGGTGATCGAGCGCGCGTTCTCCGACTTCAAGCGGCTGGCGAGGATGCGCGAGAACCCGATGCCCGCGGAGTTCTCCATCAACCTCTCCGGCCACACGCTCTCCAGCCCCGACTTCGCCGACTTCATGCAGCAGAAGTTCGCCGAGCACGGCGTGCCCCCGCAGAGCCTGTACTTCGAGATCACCGAGACGGCGGCCATCGCCAACGTGGAGCGCGCGAGGAGCCTCATCGAGACGCTGCGCGGCCTGGGCGTGCGCTTCCTGCTCGACGACTTCGGCAGCGGGCTCTCCTCGTTCAACTACCTCAAGCACTTTCCGGTCGACGGCATCAAGATCGACGGCCTCTTCATCAAGGGCGTGGCCAAGAACTACCTCGACTACGCGCTGGTCGAATCCATCCAGAAAATCGGCGTGAGCCTTGGGCTGCAGACCATCGCCGAGTACGTGGAGACCGAGGAGATCGCCAAGAAGCTGATCCAGATCGGCATCCCGCTGGGCCAGGGCTACTACCTCTCGCCGCCCAAGTCCTGGGAGCAGATTTTCGAGAACGAGTAGGCGCACGCGTGCCGGCGGAGGTCGACCCGGGCTTGGGGCGGCTGCTATAATCGAGCGTTAGCGCAAGATCCACGAAAAAAATCGCTTTCCGAGAGACCGCCATGTCCCCCATCCGCATCGTCGCCGCCGCCATCGCGTGCTGCGCCGCGCTCGGCGCTTCCGCCGGCGAGAACAACAAAGTCATCCTCCAGAACAAGATCGCCCAGTGCCAGGGCTGCCACGGCATCGACGGCTGGAAGACCGCCTACCCCGAGGTCTACCACGTGCCCAAGCTGGGCGGCCAGAACGCGGCCTACATCGTTACGGCGCTGAAGGAGTACAAGTCGGGCGACCGCGACTTCGGAACCATGCGCGCCATGGCCTCCGACCTCTCCGATGAAGACATGAAGCAGCTCGGCGAGTACTTCGGCGCCAAGCCCGCCAACGCCGCGGCCGCGGCGCCCGAGAAGAAGTGAGCGCGACCATGAACAAACTTTTCCTCTGCGCTCTCGCCTGCCTGCTGCCCATCGCCGCCCAAGCCGGCGGCGACGCCGAAGCGGGCCAGAAGAAGTCCGCGCCGTGCGCTGCCTGCCACGGGCCCAAGGGCATCAGCGTGAGCCCCGACTTCCCCAACCTCGCCGGGCAGAATCCCGACTACATCGAGGCGGCGCTGCGCCACTACAAGAACGGCCGGCGCAAGAACCCCATCATGCAGGGACAGGTCGCGAACCTCACGGAGCGCGACGTGGAGGACCTCGCCGCCTATTTCTCCAGCCAACGGGGACTCTACGTGAAGGAGTGAGCGAAGCATGAACCGCATCGTCCATATTTCCCTGAAGGTCGACGATGTGCAGCGCACCGGCGACTTCTACCACGACGTCTTCGGGTTCCGGGACTCCGAGACGCGCAAGACCCGTGACCACCTCTCGCGCCATATGAGCGACGGCGACATCGACTTCACGCTGATGAAGTACGATGCCGGCACGCAAACGGCGGAGTCGAAGGCCGCGGGCGACGGGCCCTGCATCCACCACTTCGCGATCGAGGTGGAGGACATCGCGAAGGCCACCGGGGAGATCCGCAAGCGCGGCTGCGAGGTCGTGAGCGACCCCGGCGTAATCCCGGTCAAGTTCCGCGCGCCCGGCGGCACCATCGCCGAGCTGGTGCCGATCGGGCGCTACCAGAAGCCCGGCGGCGATGCCCAGCGCATCGTGCACCTCTCGCTCAAGGTCGACGACGTCGAGAAGACCGGCGACTTCTACAAGGAGGTGTTCGGCTTCCGCGATGCCGAGACGCGCCGCACGCGCGACCACGTGTCGCGCCACATGACCGACGGCGCCATCGACTTCACGCTCATGAAGTACGACGCGGACACGAAGTCGCGCGAGTCGAAAGCTTCCGGCGCGGGCCCGTGCATCCACCACTTCGCGATCGAGGTGCCGGACCTGGAGTCCGCCGCGCGCCGCATCGCCGAGTACGACACCGACATCGTGAGCGACCCGGGCGTAATTCCGGTCAAGTTCCGCGCGCCCGGCGGGACGCTCGCGGAGCTCGTTCCCATCGGCCGCTACAAGCGCTAGCGCGCATGCCCGCGCTGGCACGCAACGGCGATTTCTGCTCCGGGCTGGCGCTCGCCGTCCTGGGCGCGTTCGTCGTGAACGAGGCGCGCGCGTGGCCCTACATGGGCGAGGACGGCCCCGGCGCCGGCTTCTTCCCGATGTGGTACGGCAGCCTCATGATCGTGCTGTCGCTGGTATTGGTCGCGCGCTCGGCGCTGCGGCGTCCCGCGGCGGATGCGGCGCCGGCGCCGATCCGCTGGCGCGACCTGTCCCGCGCGTTCGTCTGCTGGCTCGCGTTCGTCGCCTGCATCGTGCTCATGAACGTGCTCGGCTTCGCCGTCTCCTTCGCGCTCCTCACCTGGTTCATCATCGCCGTCATGGCCCGGCGCCCGCAGCGCGTGGCGATCCCGGTCGCGGTGGGCTTTGCAGCACTCTTCTACGTGATCTTCGTGGTCGGGCTGGATGTCTCTCTGCCGTCCGGTTACCTCTTCTAGCATGGAGATGCTGCACGACCTGATGCACGGATTCGCGGTGGCGACCACGCCGTTGAGCCTCTTCATGTGCGTGATCGGCGTCGTGCTGGGCACCATCGTCGGCGTGCTGCCGGGCCTGGGCCCGCCGGCCACCATCGCGATGCTGCTGCCGCTCACCTTCCGGCTCGATCCCACCGGCGCCATGATCATGCTGGCGGGCATCTACTACGGCGCCAAGTACGGCGGGTCGACCACCTCCATCCTGCTCAACGTCCCCGGCGAATCGTCCTCGGTGGTCACCTGCATCGACGGCTACCAGATGGCCCGCAAGGGCCGCGCCGGGCCCGCGCTCGGCATGGCCGCCATCGCTTCGTTCATCGCCGGCACGTTCGGCGTCGTCGCGCTGATGCTGGTGGCTCCGCCGCTCGCCCGCCTCTCGCTCGCCTTCAGCTCGCCCGAGTACTTCGCGCTCATGGTGATGGGGCTCGCGATGGTGGTGCTGCTCGCCGGCGACTCGCTGGTGAAAGCGCTGCTCGCGATGCTCGTGGGCCTCTGGATCTCGGGCATCGGCACCGATCTCTTCACCGCCACTTCGCGCTTCACGTTCGGCAGCGTGCAGCTGCTGGGCGGCATCGAGTTCGTGCTGGTGGCGATCGGCGTCTTCGCGGTGGGCGAGGTGCTGGCCAACATCGAGCCCACGGACCCGCCGACCATGATCCCGGTGCCCAAGGGGTGGCGCAACCTCATGCCCACCTGGGACGACATGAAGCGCTGCCGCTTCGCGTTCCTCAACGGCTCGGTGGTCGGCTTCCTCATCGGCGTGCTGCCCGGAGCGGGATCGACCATCGCTTCCTTCATCAGCTACGGCATCGAGAAGGCGGTCTCGAAGCACCCGGAGGAGTTCGGCCGCGGCGCGATCGAGGGCGTGGCCGCGCCCGAGGGCTCCAACAACGCCGAGACCGGCGGAGCGCTGGTGCCGCTGCTCACGCTCGGCATTCCCGGCAGCGGCACGACGGCGATCCTGCTCGCCGCACTCACGCTGTGGGGCTTCAAGCCCGGGCCGCTCTTCATCCAGGACAGCCCCAACCTCTTCTGGGGACTGGTGGCGAGCATGTACATCGGCAACGTGCTGCTGCTGGTCCTCAACCTGCCGCTCGTGGCGCTGTTCGCGCAACTGCTGCGCGTGCCGAGCTACGCCATGTACCCGCTCATCCTCGGCGTGTCCCTGGTGGGCGTGTACGCCGATTCGTCGAGCATGTTCCAGCTCGGGCTGCTCGCCGCCTTCGGGCTGCTGGGCTACGCGATGCGCAAGCTCGACTTCCCGAGCGCTCCCCTGGTGCTGGGCCTGGTGCTGGGCGACCCGATGGAGCGGGCGCTGCGCCAGTCGCTCATGATGTCCCAGGGCAGCCTGTCAATCCTCTTGCGTCCCATCCCCTGTGCGCTCCTCGTCGTCGCGGCGCTGCTGCTCCTGGTGCCGCTCTTCCGCAAGTTGAACGCCGTTCGCGTCCAGGTCGTGGAACGCGAATCCTAGTGACCTAAAAAAACAGGAGATGAGCATGTCGAGAATGGCGAAGTCGTGCGTGGCCGCGCTGGCGGCCGCGATGCTGGCGGCGGTTCCGGCCGTCGCGGACTGGAAGCCCACCAAGCCGGTGGACATCATCGTGCACACCGGGCCCGGCGGGGGCAGCGACCTGCTCGCGCGCGCGGTGGCGACGATGATGGCGCAGGAGAAACTCGTCCCGGTGCGCATGAACGTGCTGAACAAGCCGGGCGGCAACGGCGCGGTCGCCGCGGCCGCGATCTACGAGCGCAAGGACGATCCCGGCACCATCGGCTTCATCACCAGCGTGTGGCTCGCCAACGCGCTCACCACCCAGGAAGCCAAGATCACGGTGTTCGACCTGAAGCCCATCGCGCAGCTGCTGCTCGAGCCGGCGGTGTTCGCGGTGCGCGCCGACTCGCCCTACAAGACGCTCAAGGAATTCGTCGACGCGGCCAAGGCGCATCCCGGCAGCCTCAAGCAGTCGGGCGGCTCCATCACGTCGCGCGACAACATCATCCGCGAGCAGATCCAGCACGCCACCGGCGCCAAGTGGGCGTTCGTGTCGTTCCCGGGCGGCGGCGCACGGCTGGCCGCACTCCTCGGCGGCCACGTCGACATCATGGTGATCGAGCCGCAGGAGGCGGGCGAGCAGGTGCGCGCCGGGAAGCTGCGCGTGCTGGCGCAGCTCTCCGAGAAGCGCCTGCCCAAGTGGGCCGACGTGCCGACGCTCAAGGAGGCCGGCTTCGACATCCAGTCCACGCCGCAGATCCGCGGCGTCGTGGCGCCCCCGCAGATGCCCGCCGACGCAACCGCCTACTGGGAAGGCCGCTTCGCCGCGCTGATCAAGACCGCGTCGTGGAAGAAGTACGTGCAGGAGAACGAGCTCGAGGAGAGCTTCCTGCCCGGCGCGCAGTTCGGCAAGTCGATGCAGGACACCAGCAAGGAGCTGCGCGAGCAGTACGTGAAGGCCGGCGTGAAGGTGGTGCGCTGAGCCCGCGGGGCCGGGCGAGATGACGGCGCGCTCGCTCGGGCTCGACTTCGGCACGACCAACACGGTGCTCTCGTGGGCGCATCCCCACGCGAGCGCGGATCCCGTGGTGTTCAGCTTCCTCTCCAACCGGCTCTTCTCGTTCCGCTCGGCGCTCACGTTCTGGAACGAGGGTGACGAGGACCATCCCAAGGCGATGTCCGACGCCGGCCCGTGGGCGATCCAGCGCTTCATCGAGCTCGCGGGCGACTGCCGCTTCATCCAGTCGCTCAAGAGCTTCGCCGCGAGCCGGCTCTTCGAGCAGACCTACATCTACGGTGCCGCCTGGCGCTTCGAGGACCTCTTCAACCGCTTCTTCCGCGAGCTGCGCGGCCACGCGCACCCGCAGCTGGACGAGCTGCCGCGCGACGTGCTGGTGGGCCGTCCCGTCGAGTACGCGGGCAGCAGCCGTCCCGACGCGAAGCTCGCGATGCAGCGCTACCGCGCGGCGCTCTCGCCGTTCGGGTTCGCGAGCATAAAGCAGGTGTACGAGCCGGTGGCGGCGGCGTTCTTCTACGCGCAATCGCTGGAGGACAGCGCCACGGTGCTGGTCGCCGACTTCGGCGGCGGCACCACCGACTTCTCGGTGATCCATTTCGAGGTCGGGCGCGGCGAGCTGCGCGCCGAGGCCCTCGGGCACTCCGGCGTGGGCATCGCGGGCGACCGCTTCGACTACCGGCTCATCGACCACGTGGTGCTGCCGCAGCTCGGCAAGGGAACGCTCTATCGCAGCATGGGCAAGAAGCTCGAGATGCCGCGCTCCTGCTTCGCGGGCTTCGCGCAGTGGCACGAGCTGTCGGTGATGAAGACCTCGCGCGATTTCCGCGACTTCAAGGAGGTGGCGCGCTTCGCCGAGGCGCCGGAGCTGGTGGGGCGCTTCGTGCGGCTGGTGGAGTCCGACCAGGGCTACACGCTGTACAAGTCGGTCTCCGACACCAAGGAGGCGCTCTCGCGCGACGAGAGCGCCGAGTTCCATTTCAGCGGCCCGGGCTTCGAGATCCGCGACACCGTCACGCGCGCGCAGTTCGAGTCGTGGATCGCGCCGGAGCTGGAGGCGATCGAGGAGGCGCTGGACCAGGTGCTCGCCGCGGCCTCGATCGCCGCGACCGATGTGGACCGCGTGTTCCTCACCGGCGGCACCTCGTTCGTGCCCGCGGTGCGGCGCATCTTCGAGCGCCGCTTCGGCGCTGGCTTCGTCGAGTCGGGCAACGAGTTCGTCTCGATCGCCAACGGCCTTGCCACCATCGGCCTGCGCGAAGACGTGGACGCCTGGACGGTGGCGGCGTGAGCGAAACGCCGCGAACCGTGCCGATCGCAGCACGACTCGCGGCGGCCGTCGCGCGCGCGCGCGGCAAGGCGTTGCCCGCGGCGCTGCGCGAAACCTGCGAGCGGCTGCTGGTCGACGTCGCGGGGCTCTGTGTCGCGGCGCGGCACACGAGCTACGTGCGCGCGGCGCTCGCGAGCTGGGAGGCGGACGGCGGGGCGACGGCGATCGGCCACGCGCGCGCGCTGGATGCGGCGGGCGCCGCATTCGTGAACGGCACCGCGGCGCACGGCGAGGACTACGACGACACGTTCGAGGGCGGGCCGGTGCATGCGGGCGCGGTGATCGTTCCAGCGCTGCTCGCCACCGCCGAGCGCCACCGCATCGGCGGACCCGACCTCCTGCTCGGCATCGCGGTCGGCATCGAGGTCACTTGCCGCGCGAGCCTGGTGGCGCCGAAGAAGATCCACCAGGCGGGATTCCATCCCACGGCCGTGCTGGGCGCCATGGGCGCGGCGGCGGGCGTGGCCGCGGCCCTGGGAGCGAGCGAGGCCGAGTTCGCCTCGGCGCAGGGCATCGCGGGCTCGATGGCGTCGGGCATCATCGAGTATCTCGCCGAGGGCACGTCCACCAAGCGCATGCACCCGGGCTGGGCGGCACAGGCTGGCCTGCGCGCCGTGGCGCTCGCGCGCGCCGGCTTCGACGGGCCGCGCACCGTGTGGGAGGGCACGCACGGCTTCCTGCACGGCTTCGCGCGCACGGTGGACGGGGACTGGGCGAAGCTTCTCGAAGGCTTCGGCGCACGCTGGGTGTCCGAGACCATCGCCTTCAAGCCCTACGCCTGCGGCACCATGATCCACCCGTACATCGACTGCGCGCGCCGAATCTTCCTCCGGCTGGAAGAGCAGAATCGCTCCCTCTCCCCTGGGAGAGGGCCGGGGAGAGGGTCGACGCTGGACGGCGTCGTCGCGATCGAATGCGAAACCGCCGAGGGCATCGTGCACCGCCTCTGGGAGCCGCTCGCCATGAAGCAGCGCCCGCCCAACGGCTACGCGGCCAAGTTCAGCGTGCCATACGGCGTTGCGCATGCGCTGGTGCACGGCGCGGTGGGGCTCGACGCATACGAGGACAGCAACGTCGCCGACCCGCGCGTGACAGGGCTCGCGGCCAAGGTGCGCTACCGGGTGGATCCGTCGAATCCCTATCCGGACGAATTCACCGGCCACGTGGCGGTGCGCTTCGCCGACGGCACCGTGGTGGAGGAGCGCCAGCCGCACCTGCGCGGCGGGCACCACGAGCCGCTCTCGCGCGCCGAGATCGAGGAGAAGTTCCGCGCCAACTGCACGGTCGGCGGCTGGGATGAAGCGCGCGCGGCGCAATGGCTGGTGCTCGCGCGCCACGCGTTCGACGATCCGATCGACCTCGCGCCTTTCAGGGGATGAGCATGGACCACGGAGAGCTCGCAGGACGCGTCGCGCTGGTCACGGGTGCCGCGCGCAACATCGGACGCGCCATCGCCGTGAGCCTCGCCGAAGCGGGCGCGGCCGTGGTGGTGAACGCCAACACGTCGCGCGAGGCGGCCGACGAGACGGTGCGCGCGATCGAGGCGGCGGGCGGCCGCGCGCTCGCCCACCTGGCCGACGTGACCGACGAGCGCGCGGTGGCGGCGATGGTCGAAGCGACGCTCGCCAAATTCGGGCGCCTCGACATCCTCGTCAACAACGCCGCGATCCGCGACGTGGTGCCGATCGACGACATCGACCTCGCGGCGTGGCGGCGCGTGACGGCCGTGATCCTCGACGGCGCGTTCATCTGCACCAAGGCCTGCCTGCCCGCGCTGCGCAAGGGCGGCGCCAGCGCGATCGTGAACATCGGCGGCATGTCGGGCCATACGGGCGCCACGGGCCGACCCCACGTGGTGGCGGCGAAGCTCGGCCTCGTCGGCCTCACGCGCGCCCTCGCCCACGACCTGGCACCCGACGGCATCACGGTGAATTGTGTCGTGCCCGGCCTCATCGCCACGCAGCGCGGCGCCGCGGCGGGATCGAAGTCGCCGCACCTGCACGAGACCCTGCTCGGACGGCGCGGCAAGCCCGAGGAGGTCGCCGAGGCGGTGCGCTTCCTGGCCGGCCCCCGCGCCCGCTACGTGACGGGGCAGGAGTGGCACGTGAACGGCGGCGCCTACCTGGGCTGAACGCCGGCCTTGCGCCCGAGGCAGTCGAGATAGGCGGCGTTGTCGAAGGCAGCCCCATGGCGCTGCGCGTTCCAGACCATTTCGGCAAGGCAATCCATCACCTCGTGGCGCGCGTCGTGGGAGCCGACGCGGCGCTCGAGTGCCTCGACAGCTGCGCGGATGCCCGGCGGCTGGTCGATGGAGAGCTGCTCCTCGATCGCGAGGTGCATGGCGAGGTGCAGGAAGGGATTGGTCTCGCCGCCCTCGGGCTTCCAGTCGCGCTCGAGGTAGCGCTCGCGGTTCGCGAGCAGGGCGTGGTACTCGGGATGCTCGAGCACCACGGTGAGTGCCAAGGATTCGAGCGGCGTGAGGGCCGCGCCCCCGGTATGCTTCTTCCAGATGTCGAACAGGAAATCGCGCGCCTGGTCGCGGCTGGGGTTATACACGGCGCCCCTTGGGCAGCGCGGATTTCTTCTGCGTCGCTTGCGCGGGAGCCGGCGCGGCGAACCTCTTCTTCTCCTTGAAGGCGCACTGCTCGTACACCGGGCACTTCCCGCACAGCGGCTTCTTCGCCACGCACGTGTAGCGCCCGTGCAGGATGAGGTAATGGTGGGCGTTGCGCAGGTACTTGCGCGGGACCACGTTCATGAGCTTCGTCTCGACCTCGAGCGGGTCCTTGCCGGGAGCCAGGCCGGTGCGGTTGGCCACGCGGAAGACGTGCGTGTCGACCGCGAGGGTGAGCTCCTCGAACGCCACGTTGAGCACCACGTTGGCGGTCTTGCGCCCGACGCCGGGCAGCGCCTCCAGCGCCTCGCGCGTGCGCGGCACCTCGCCCGCGTGCCGTTGCATCACGAGCTGCGAGAGTGCTGCGACGTTGCGCGCCTTGCCGCGGTACAGCCCGATGGTGCGGATGTACTTCTCCAGCCCCTCCACCCCCAGCGCGGCGATCTTCTGCGGCGTGTTGGCGACCTTGAAGAGCTCGCGCGTGGCGAGGTTCACGCTCTTGTCGGTGGCCTGCGCGGAGAGCACGACGGCCACCAGCAGCTCGAAGGGTGTCGCGTATTCGAGCTCGCTCCTCGGATCGGGCATCGCCTTCGCGAGGGCGGCGAAGAACTGCTCGACTTTGGCGGGCGTCATTCGAGGGCCTCCAGGCGCGCCGCCCGCTCGGCTGCGTCGCGTGCGAGGCGCCGGGCGCGGGTTTCATGGCGCGCACGCGAGAGATCGGCCGGTGGCAGCTCCGGCACGCGGGCGAGGTCGATGCAGTCGACGGGGCACGGCGGCAGGCACAGCTCGCAGCCCGTGCACCATGCCGCGATCACCGTGTGCATGAGCTTCGAGGCGCCCACGATCGCGTCCACGGGGCACGCCTGGATGCACTTGGTGCAACCGATGCAGGCTTCCTCGTCGACGATGGCGACCTGCGGCGCGCGGTAGGCGCCGTAGGCGGGATCGAGCGGCCCGGTGCTGCGGCCCAGCAGCCCGGCGAGCCGCGCCACGCCCGCATCGCCGCCCGGCGGGCAGCGGTCGATGTCGGCCTCGCCTGCGGCGATCGCCTCGGCATAGGGACGGCACCCCGCATAGCCGCACTTGGTGCACTGGGTCTGCGGGAGGAGCGCGTCGATGCGCGCGGCGAGCGGGGCGTTCATGGCGTGGCGATGGGCATCGGCCGCGAGCGCTAGCGCAGGGCGCCGCGCGCCTCGGCGATCAACGCGGGGCCGCGGTAGATGAAGCCGGTGTAGACCTGCACCAGCGCGGCTCCGGCGTCGATCTTCGCCTTCGCGTCGGCGCCCGAGTGGATCCCGCCCACGCCCACGAGGGGCACGCGGCCGGCGAGCGCGCGCGCGAAGCGGCGCAGCACCTCGGTGGAGCGTGCGAAGAGCGGCCGGCCCGAGAGGCCGCCGGTCTCCGCGCCGAGGCGATGGCCCGCGACACCGTCGCGCGCGATGGTGGTGTTGGTGGCGATCAGGCCGTCGATCGCGTGCTTTACCGCGAGCTCGGCGATCGCCTCCACCTGGGCCTCGTCCAGGTCCGGGGCCACCTTAAGCAGCAGCGGCTTCACCCCGCCGTGGCGCGTGGCGAGCGCGGACCGGCGCGCCATGAGCGCGGCCAGCAGCTCGTCCAGCCGCGCGCTCGATTGCAGGTCGCGCAGGTCCTTCGTGTTGGGCGAGGAGACGTTGACGGCGACGTAGCTCGCGCGCGCGTAGACGGCCTCGAGGCAGGCGAGGTAGTCGTCGGCGGCGCGCTCGATCGGCGTGTCGAAGTTCTTGCCGATGTTGATGCCGAGGATGCCGCGGAAGCGGGAGCGCTCGAGGTTGCGCAGGAGCCGCTCCACGCCGAGGTTGTTGAACCCGAGGCGGTTCACGAGCGCATGGTGCTCCTCGAGGCGGAAGAGGCGCGGGCGCGGGTTGCCGGGCTGCGGGCGCGGCGTGACGGTGCCCACCTCGATGAAGCCGAAGCCGAGCGCGGCCAGCGCGTCCACGTACTCGCCGTTCTTGTCGAGGCCCGCGGCGATGCCCACCGGATTGGGGAAATCGAGCCCCATGACGTGGCGCGTTTCGCCGATGCCGGACCCGGCGCCCAGCCATGCCGCACCGGGGCCGAGCGCCGCGAGCGACTTCAGCGCGAGGTCGTGGGCGAGCTCGGGATCGAGCTGGAAGAGGGCGGTGCGGGCGAGGGTGTAGAGCATCAGGTGATGGGGTCCCCGCCTGCGCCGGGACGGCTCGCCGCGCGCATCGGTTGGTGCGCTATGCGAGCCGTTTCCACTCGCCGCGCGTGAGCCCCTCGATGGGCCGGAACTGGTTCTTGTAGCTCATCTTGCGGCTCTGCCCGATCCAGTAGCCCAGGTACACGTAAGCCAGGCCGCGGGCGCGCGCCTCGGCGATCTGCCAGAGGATGTTGTAGGTGCCGAGACTCGCGCGCGGGACGAGCGGGTCGAAGAACGTGTAGACCGAGGAGAGCCCGTCGGCCAGCTCGTCGACGATGGACACCATGCGCAGCTCGCCCGCCTCGCGGAACTCGATCAGCCGCGTGGCCACGTTGGACTGCAGCAGGAAGTGCGCGTACTGCTCGCGGCTGTCGTGGTCCATGCCGCCGCCGCGATGGCGCTCGCTCTGGTAGAGGCGGTAGAGCGCGTAATGCTCGGCGTTGAACTTGAGCTCGGCGTAGCGCGGCTCGAGGCCCCCGTGGCGCGCCATGGCCCGGCGCTGGGCGCGGTCGGGCTCGAACTCGCCCGCCACCACGCGCACCGGCACGCAGGCGTGGCAGTGGTCGCAGTACGGGCGGTAGGTGAAGGCGCCGCTGCGGCGAAAGCCCGCCGACACGAGCGCGCTGTACGTCTCCGTGTCGATCAGATAGCTCGGGGTCGCCACCTGGGAGCGGGCGAGCTTGCCCGGCAGGTAGCTGCAGGGATAGGGGGCCGTCGCGTAGAACTGCAGGTTCGCGATCGGCAGGTCGTTCAGTTTCGCCATGCGTTCGGGGTCAGCTCCAGCGCTCGCCTCTTGGGGGATATTGTATCGAGTCCTGCAGGAGCTGCGCGAACGCCCTGCGTGGGATCTCGCGCGCGCCCAGCGAGGCCAGGTGCGCGGTGGCCTGCTGGCAGTCGATGACGCGGTAGCCCTGCGCCTGCAGCCGCCCGACCAGCGCGGCCAGCGCCACCTTGGAGGCGTCGGGGGCGCGGGTGAACATCGATTCGCCGAAGAACACCCGCCCCAGCGCCACACCGTAGAGCCCACCGGCGAGCTCGCCGTCCTGCCACGATTCCACCGAGTGCGCGTGGCCCAGCTCGTTCAGCCGCGTGTAGGCCTCGACCATCTCGGGCACGATCCAGGTGCCGGTGTGCCCGTCGCGCGGCGCCGAGCAGGCCTCGATCACGGCGCGGAAGGCGGTATCCATGCGCGTCTCGTAGCCGCCGTGCGCGATGGTCTTCTTCAGCGACCGCGAGAGCTTGAACTCTTCGGGGAAGAGGACCATGCGCGGATCCGGCGACCACCACAGGATGGGGTCGCCCTCCGAGTACCACGGGAAGATTCCGTGCGCGTAGGCATCGACCAACCGCTCGGGCGACAGGTCGCCGCCCGCGCAGAGCAGCCCGTTGGGCGAGCGCAGCGCCTTGGTGACCGGGGGAAAGGGCTCGTCGCCGTGCAGCCAGGGAATCACGCCGCCACTTTACCAAGCGGCGGCGCGGTCCCGGGAATGCTCAGCGGTTGGGCTGCGGCGTGGTGCGCAGGTAGGGCTTGATGACCTTGTAGCCCTTGGGGAATTTCTGCTTCAGCACCTCGGGATCCTGGATCGAGGGGACGATGATCACGTCCTCGCCCTGCTTCCAGTTCACGGGTGTCGCGACGGAATGGCTGTCGGTGAGCTGCAGCGAGTCGATCACGCGCAGGATCTCGTCGAAGTTGCGCCCCGTGCTCGCCGGGTAGGTGATCGTGAGGCGGATCTTCTTCTTCGGGTCGATCACGAACACCGAGCGCACGGTGAGCGTGTCGTTGGCGTTCGGGTGGATCATGTCGTAGAGGTCGGCCACCTTGCGGTCGGGGTCGGCGAGGATCGGGAAGTTGACCTTGCAGCCCTGGGTCTCCTCGATGTCGCCCACCCAGGCCTTGTGCTCGCGCACCGCGTCGACGCTCACCGCGAGCACCTTCACGTTGCGCTTGGCGAACTCGTCCTTGAGCTTGGCGGTGTAGCCCAGCTCGGTGGTGCACACCGGGGTGAAGTCTTTCGGGTGCGAGAAGAGCACGCCCCACGAGTCGCCCAGCCACTTGTGGAACTGGATCGGGCCGTCGGTGGAATCCTGCGTGAAGTCGGGCGCGATGTCGCCCAGCCTGAGTGTCGCCATGGTGGTCTCCTTGTCAGCTTTGGACCCACGGCAAGCCGGCATGGCGCCATCCGCCGACTGAGCCACGCTTGCGATCGGGGTCGAGTTCGCCCTCGAAGCCTTCGAGGACATTGTACGCGTGGCGGTAGCCGGCCCGGGCGGCGAGGTCGGCGGCGTGGTGCGAGCGCACGCCGCTGCGGCAGAGGAAGAGCACCGGCTCGTCGGGATGCACGAGGGTGGCGAGCTCGTCGAGGAAGAGCGGGTTGGGCCGCTGCTGGCGGTAGCCGCGCCATTCCACGAGCGGCACGCCCGGCACGTGGCCGACCAGCTCCCACTCCTGGCGCGTGCGCACGTCGACGATGCGCGCGGCCCCTGCGGCGTGCAGGCGGTACGCTTCCTCGGGCGTCACCGCGCCCGCGTACTCGATGTCCATTTCGCCGGCGCGGTGCTCGGCGCGCGCGAAGATCTCGGCGAGCGCGGGATCCGCGTGGCGCGTGAGGGGGGAGGGCGCCGCCGCGGACAGGGCGGCGGCGGGTGCTTTCACGGTATCGATTGCGTTCACCAGTAGTTCTCCGTGGCGAGGTGGCCGGGCTCGCCGCGCCGCGACAGGCGGAAGCCGCGGTCGACGAGGATCTTGCGCGAATCCTCGACCATCTCCGGGTTGCCGCACAGCATGATGCGCGAGCGGTCGTGGTCGAGCTTGAGGTCGATGTTCGCTTCCAGCACGCCGCTCGCCAGCAGCTTGGTCACGCGGTCGCGCAGTGCCCCCGGCACCGGCTCCCGCGTCACGATGCGGATGTAGCGCAGCTTGTGGGCGAACTCGGCGTAGTACTCGCTCTTGTCGAAGCCGCGGATCAGCTCCTCGTAGGCGAGCTCCCTTTCCGTTCGCACGCTCTGGACCAGCACCAGGTTCTCGTAGTGCTCCCAGGTGTTGAAGTCGTGCAGGATCGAGAGGAAGGGGGCGAGGCCGGTTCCGGTCGCGAGCATCCACAGGTCGCGGCCGGCCTCGAAGCGGTCGGTGGTGAGGAAGCCGTAGCTCTTGCGCTCGACGTGGATCGCGTCGCCCTCGCGCAGCTTCGCGAGCCGGCTCGTGAACTGGCCGTTGGGCACCACCACCGAGAAGAACTCGAGGTGCTCGTCGTGGGCGGCCGACGCGATGGAGTAGGCGCGCCAGACGATGGAGCCCTCGGCCGCGCCGGGCACGCCCAGGCGGGCGAACTGGCCGGGCACGAAGCGGTAGCCGCGGTCGCGCGTGGTGCGGAACGAGAAGAGGCTGTCGGTCCAGGTGCGGACGTCGGTGATGGTCTCGGTGGTGTACTTGTCGGGAGTGCTCATTGCGCTTTCAGGCGGAACGGAAGGATTCGGGTATCTCTGCAGATGCGGGCAGCGCCACGGTTTCGCAATCCCGCAGCACCTCGCCCACCAGCATGACGACGGGCCCG
Organism: uncultured beta proteobacterium; assembly: GCA_963827425.1. Lineage (GTDB taxonomy): Bacteria > Pseudomonadota > Gammaproteobacteria > Burkholderiales > Usitatibacteraceae > Usitatibacter. Next base: position 849,581 of record CAWHAQ010000005.1, read on the forward strand.
GCGGCGGCCGGCGGGGCCTCGGAGCGCAGCGCTCCCAGCGTGGTGAGGATGCGGCGCTCGCCAGCGAGGGTGGCGCTCTCCACCAGCGCGACCGGGGTCGTGGCGGGCTTGCCGCCCTCGATCAGCGCGGCGGCGATGGAGGACGCGGCGCCCGCGGCCATGTAGAGCGCGACGGAATCGGCGCCGAGCGCGGCCGGCAGCCATTCGGAGGCGGTCTCGCCGCGGCCCACGCGCGGGGTGAGGAAGGCGACGGTGCGCGCCAGGCCGCGGCGCGTGAGCGAGACACGCAGCTGCGCGGCGGCGGCGAGCGCGGCGGTGACGCCCGGCACCACCTCGGTCTCGATGCCCGCCGCGGCGAGCGCATCCAGCTCCTCCTGCGCGCGGCCGAAGAGCATCGGGTCGCCGCCCTTGAGGCGCACGACGACTTCGTGCTTGCGCGCCGCGAAGACCAGGGCGCGGAGGATGAAGCGCTGCTCGGTCGAGACCTTGCCGTAGCGCTTGCCGACGTCGATCAGGCGGGCCTTCTTCGCGAGGGCGAGCGTGCCGGGATGCACGAGCGCATCGTGGAGCACGACGTCGGCCGCCTCGAGCAGGCGCGCCGCGCGCAGCGTGAGGAGGTCGGGCGCGCCCGGGCCGGCGCCCACGAGGTAGACCTTACCCAAGGGCGCCCTCCGGCTCGATCATGCCGCCCGCGACGGTGCGGTGCGTCACCTCGTCCACGAGGATGAAGGCGCCGGTCGCGCGGTTGGCGGCGTAGGGGTCGGCGGCGATGGCGCGCGCGAGCACCAGGCGCACGCGCCCGAGGTCGTTGAACGCGAGCGTGTCGGTGAGGGCGGCCGGATCGAGCGTCTCGAGGTCGAGGCGTGAATCGATGCCCTCGACCGTCGCGCGCACCGATTGCGTCCCGTGCTTGAGGAGGTAGCGCTGTCCCGGCGCGAGCGGCTCGCGGTCCATCCAGGCGAGGCGCGCGGCGAAGCGGCGCGTGATCCAGGGCGCGTCGTGGCGATGGGAGATCAGGTCGCCGCGCGCGATGTCCACCTGGTGGTCGAGCAGGACGGTGATGGAGCGCCCGGCGACAGCGCGCTCGAGCGAACCGTCGAGCGTCACGATATCAGCCACGCGCGCCTGGACCCCGTGCGGCCAGGCGACCACGGTGTCGCCCACCGCGATGGTCCCCGACTCCACGCGTCCCAGGTAGCCGCGCTGCTCGTTGCGCTCGCCGAAGCGCGCGCGCGCCACGAGCTGCACGGGAAAGCGCAGCTGCGCCGCGGGCGAGCCCGCGGGCACGGCCTCCAGCGCCTCGAGGAGCGTGGGGCCGGCGAACCAGCCGAGGTGCTCGCCGCGGGTGACGACCATGTCGCCCTCCAGCGCCGAGATGGGGATGGTGGCGACGCGCCCGAGCCCCAGCGAGCGCGCGAGGCCCGCGACTTCGGCGGCGATCGCGTCGAACACCGCGCGGTCGTACGCCACCGCGTCCATCTTGTTCACGGCGAAGATCACGTGCGGGATGGCGAGGAGTGCCGCCACCGCGGCGTGGCGGCGCGTCTGGCGCGCGATGCCGCGCTTGGCGTCCACGAGGATCACGGCCGCGTCGGCGGTGCTGGCGCCCGTCACCATGTTGCGCGTGTACTGCTCGTGGCCCGGGGTGTCGGCGATGATGAAGCGGCGCGTGGGCGTGGCGAAGTAGCGGTAGGCGACGTCGATGGTGATGCCCTGCTCGCGCTCGGCGGCGAGGCCGTCGGTGAAGAGCGAAAGGTCGAGGCCCGCATCGCCGCGCTGTCGCGTGGTGCGCACGGCGGCGGCGAGCTGGTCCTCGAGCAGGCCCTTGGCGTCGAGCAGCAGGCGGCCGATCAGCGTGCTCTTGCCGTCGTCCACGCAGCCGGCCGTGGTGAAGCGCAGCGTGGAGGCGGCCGCGAGGCCGAGCGCCGCGCCCATCAGAAATAGCCCTCGAGCTTGCGCAGTTCCATCGAGGTCTCGGAGGTCTGGTCGTCCATGCGCGTGGCCCCGCGCTCGCTCACGCGCGCGGTGGCGGTCTCGGCGATGATCGCGGCCACCGAATCGCGCATCGGATGCGACCGGGCAGGTGCAGGGGATGTCGCCCACGGTGCGGAAACGCACGCGCTTCAGCACCGGGATCTCGCCCGGGCGCGGCGGCGTGAGCTGCGTCACCGGGGCGAGCAGGCCGTTCCTCTCCACCACCACGCGCTCGTGCGCGTAGTAGATCGACGGCACGGCGAGCTCCTCGCGGCCGATGTACTGCCAGATGTCGAGCTCGGTCCAGTTGGAGAGCGGGAACACGCGCAGGTGCTCGCCCGGGGCGAGGCGCGCGTTGTAGAGGCTCCAGAGCTCCGGGCGCTGGTTGCGCGGGTTCCACTGGCCCGACTCGTCGCGGTGCGAGAGGATGCGCTCCTTGGCGCGCGCCTTCTCCTCGTCGCGCCGCGCCCCGCCGAAGAGCGCGTCGAAGCCGAATTCCTGGATCGCGTCGAGCAGCGTCACGGTCTGGTGCGGGTTGCGGCTCTCGTCGGCGCGGCGCAGGCGCACGCGCCCGGAGCGGATCGAATCCTCCACGGAGCGCACCACGAGCTTCTCGCCCAGCTCGGCGGCGCGCGCGTCGCGGAACGCGATCACCTCGGGAAAGTTGTGGCCGGTGTCGATGTGCAGCAGCGGGAACGGGAAGCGGTCGGGGCGGAACGCTTTCTCGGCGAGGCGCAGCATGACGATGGAGTCCTTGCCGCCCGAGAAGAGCAGCGCGGGGTTGCGCGTCTCGGCCACCACCTCGCGCATGATGTGGATCGCCTCGGACTCCAGGCGGTCGAGGTGGGTGAGCGCGGGCACGGCCTCGAATCCCGCCGGCCAGGTCCTGCGCCAGCGCGTTCACGCCACGCCCTCCACGATCACCTTCACGGGAATCTCGTGCAGCCCGCATTCCTTGCGCTCGCCCTCCTGCTCCCACCACCAGCGGCCGGCGCGCGGATGCTCGCCCGGCTTCACGGCGCGCGTGCAGGGCGCGCAGCCCACCGACGGGTAGCCGCGGTCGTGCAGCTTGTTGTAGGGCACCTGGTGCGCGCGCAGGTACGCCCACACTTCCGCGTCGCTCCACTCGGCGAGCGGGCTCGACTTCCAGATCCCGCGCAGGGGATCGCGCTCCATCTCGGCCACCGCCGCGCGGCTGTCGGCCTGGTCGCGGCGCAGCCCCGTGATCCAGCAGCGGCGCCGCGCGAGCGCGCGCGAGAGCGGCTCGAGCTTGCGCACCGCGCAGCAGGCATGGCGCGCCTCGAGGCTGCCGTAGAAGCCGTCGCGGCCGTGCTGCTCGACGTAGGCATCGACGGAATCGGGCCACGGGGAATAGACGGTGACGCGGATGCCGTAGCGCTTGCGCACCGTCGCGATGAGCTGGTGCGTCTCGGGCGGCAGGCGCCCGGTGTCGAGCGTGAAGACGTCGATCGCCAGGCCGTCGCGCGCGATGAGGTCGAGCACGACCATGTCCTCGGCGCCGAAGCTCGAGGCGAACGCCGCCGGCGAGTGGCTCTTCTCGATCACGGCGAGGACGTGGCGGGCGCGCGCGACGCGCTGCTCGAGGCTCATGGCGTGGCGGTGGCGCGCTTGCGGAAGAGGGGCACGGGATCGTCCACGCTGCCCTGGTACTTCACGCTGAAGTCGTCGAACGACGCCAGCGCGGCGTGGGGGTCGTGGTGCTCGGCGAGGACGAACGAATCGAAGCCCACGCGCGCGAGGTGGAAGAGCTGGTCGCGGCCGATGTCGCCGAACGCCCGCAGCTCGCCCCGGTAGCCAAGCCGCGTGCGCAGCAGGACCGCGGTGGAGTAGCCGCGGCCGTCGCCCAACTTGGGGAACTGCACGGCCACCAGCGCCAGGGCGGCGAGGTCGCCCGCGAGCTCGCGCGGCTCGTCGGCGGGGGCGAGCCACACGCCCACCTGCCCGCGCGCCGCCAGCTCGCCGCGATGCTCTTTCCAGTACGCGAGCGGCACGAGCACGGGCCCTCCGGGCAGCGCCTGCGCGAGCTCCTCGCGGCGCAAGGCCCACGACGCGCCACGGATCGCGCTCCACCGCGCGGTTGCGGATCACCAGCTCACGCGGCATGGGCGAGCTCCTTGTCGCGGTAGACGCGCTCCTTGAACGGCGCGATGCCGAGGCGCGCGCACGGTGTCGACGAAGCGCTCGTCGTCATGGCGCAGCTCGATGTAGGTGTCGATCAGCGCGGACGACCACGTCGGGCATGTCGGCCGCGGCGAACGAGGGACCGATCACCTGGCCCAGCGCCGCGTCGTTGCCCTGCCGGCCGCCGATGTAGACCTGGTACCACTCGCTCCCGTTCTTGTCGACGCCGAGCACGCCGATGTGGCCGAAGTGGTGGTGGCCGCACGCGTTCATGCAGCCCGAGATGTTCAGGTCCAGCTCGCCGATGTCGTGCAGGTAGTCGAGGTCGTCGAAGCGCTCGCTGGATCGCCTCGCGCGATCGGCAGCGACTTGGCGTTGGCGAGCGAGCAGAAGTCGCCGCCCGGGCAGCAGACGATGTTGGTGAGCAGGCCGAGGTTGGGCGTGGCGAGGCCGGCCGCGCTTGCGCCGCTTCCCAGACCGCGAAGAGGTCGCGCTTGCGGCACGTCGGCGAGGATCAGGTTCTGCTCGTGGGAGACGCGCAGCTCGCCGAAGCTGTAGCGCTCGGCGAGGTCGGCGACGACGTCCATCTGCTCGGCGGTGATGTCGCCCGGCGGCACGCCGGTGCTTCTTGAGCGACAGCGTGACCGACGCGTAGCCCGGACGGCGATGCGCGCGCACGTTGCGCTCGTCCCACCTCGCGAACGCGCGGTTGTCGGCCAGCGCCTGCGCGTAGGCCGCGTCGTCATCGGCGAGGTCTTCGTAGGCGGGCGGCTCGAAATGCGCCGCGACGCGCGCGAATTCCGCGTCGGTGATGGTGCTGGGCGAGTCCTTCGCCTCGGCCCAGTCGGCCTCGACCTGGCGCGCGAACTCCGCGGCGCCCAGGCTCTTCACGAGGATCTTGATGCGCGCCTTCCAGATGTTGTCGCGGCGCCCGTAGCGGTTGTACACGCGCAGGATCGACTCGCAGTACGTGAGCATGTGGCGCCACGGCAGGAACTCGCGGATCACGTGGCCATGATCGGCGTGCGGCCCATGCCGCCGCCGGCGATGCACGCGAAAGCCCAGCTCGCCTTCGGCGTTGCGCACGAACGCGAGGCCGATGTCGTGGATCAGCAGTGCCGCGCGGTCCTCGGCGGCGCCGTTGAACGCGATCTTGAACTTGCGCGGCAGCCAGTTGAACTCCGGGTTGGAACGTCGACCACTGGCGCATGATCTCGGCGTAGCGGGCGCGGATCGACGAGCTCGTCGGGCGCCACGCCCGCGAAATGGTCGGTGGTGATGTTGCGCACGCAGTTGCCGCTGGTCTGGATCGCGTGCATCTCGACCTCGGCCAGCGCGGCGAGGATGTCGGGCACGTCCTCCAGCTTCGGCCAGTTGAGCTGGATGTTCTGGCGCGTGGTGAAGTGGCCGTAGCCGCGGTCCTAGCGGCGCACGATGTGGGCCAGCTTGCGCAGCTGGCGCGCGGCGAGCAGCCCGTAGGGCACGCGATGCGGTAGCATCGGCGCATGGCGCTGGATGTAGAGGCCGTTCCGCAGGCGCAGGGGCCGGAACTCGTCCTCGGTGAGCTCGCCGGCGAGGAAGCGGCGCGTCTGGTCGCGGAACTGCGCCACGCGCTCGGCGACGATGGCTTTGTCGTATGCGTCGTATTTGTACATGTCAGTGCAGCACCATGCGGCCGCCGATCACGAGGAGCGTGACGGCGAGCGCGCGGGAAAGGAAGAGCTCGGGCAGGCGGGCCGCCAGGCGGCTGCCGAGCCAGATGCCGGGCAGCGACCCCACGAGCAGGCTCGCGAGCATCGCGTAGTCCACGTTGCCGAGCAGCGCATGGCCGGCGCCCGCGGCGAGCGTGATCGGGACGGCGTGCGCGATGTCGCGTGCCGACGACGCGCGCCGCCGCCAGCGCGGGGAAGAGCAGCATCAGCGCGGTCACTCCGACCGCGCCCGCGCCCACGGAAGAGAAAGTCACCGCGGCGCCGAGGAAAGCGCCGGTCGCCACGGTCGCGGCGGTGCGATTCCGACCGCCCGATCGGGCATTGCCGCGCCGCGCCGCCCAGGCCAGCAGCCGCGGGCGGAACGCGATGGCTACCGCCGTCAGGACCAGCATCAGGCCCAGGGCGGAGGAAACCAGCGTGTGCACCTGTTCTCCCGCGGGGGGCAGCACTGCGAGCGCGCCGAGCGAAAGGAGGCTCGCGGGCACGCTGCCCGCGGCGAGCAGGCCCGCGATCCGCCAGTCGATATGTCCGGCAAGCCCATGGGAGACCACGCCGCCCGCCTTGGTGATGCCGGCGTAGAGCAGGTCGGTGCCCACGGCGGTGACGGCGGGAACGCCGAAGCCCACCACGAGCATCGGAGTCATGAGGGACCCGCCGCCTACGCCCGTCATTCCGACGATGGCGCCGACGGCAAAGCCCGCAGCGGTGTACGGCAAGCTCGATCACGCGGTTTTTCTCCTTGTGAACAATGGTATTCAGGGCCTAAATCACTGGAAAATACTTGTTTGTGCTATCTTCATAACTTTAGGATATAAGCGCCAAGCCAATGAATCTCCAGCAATTGCGCTACGTGAGCGAGGTCGCGCGCCGGAACCTCAACGTCTCCGAAGCCGCCCATGCGTTGCACACCTCGCAACCCGGGGTCTCCAAGCAGATCCGCGGGCTCGAGGAGGAGCTGGGCACGGCGATCTTCGTGCGCCAGGGGCGGCGCTTCACGTCGCTCACCGACGCGGGGCGCGAGATCGTCGCCGCGGTCGACCGCATCCTCGCGGAGGTCGCCAACCTGCGCGCGGTGGGCGACGAGTTCGCGCACCACGCCAAGGGCGGGCTCGCGGTGGCGGTCACTCACACCCAGGCGCGTTACGCGCTGCCCGAGGTGATCGGCGCGTTCAAGAAGCGCTTCCCGGACGTGAAGTTGAAGCTGCTGCAGGGCAACCCGCACCAGCTCGCGCGCATGGTGATCGCCGGCGAGGCCGACATGGCGGTCGCGACCGAGGCGCTCGACGAATACCCGGAGCTCGTGACCGTGCCGTGCTACCAGTGGCACCACTGCGTGGTCGTGCGCAAGGACCATCCGCTCGAGGCGGTGAAGCCCCTCACGCTGGAGGCGATCGCCGGCTACCCGCTCGTCACCTACGATCCCTCGTTCGCGGGGCGCACCGCGCTCGACCGCGCGTTCGCGGCGCGCGGGCTGCATCCCGAGGTCGTGCTGACGGCGCTCGACTCCGACGTGATCAAGTCGTACGTGTCGCTCGACCTGGGCATCGGCATCATCTCGTCGAAGGCGTTCCGCCACGGCAAGGAGGACGGCCTCGTGGCGCTGGACTGCGACCACCTCTTCCCCGCGCAGACCACGCGGCTCGCGTTCCGGCGCGGCGCTTACTTGCGCGGATACACGGTGGAGTTCATCCGGTTGCTCGCGCCCCACGTGCGGCGCGAGGACCTGGAGCAGCTCGCGAACACCGCGGCGGAGGATTTCTCGATCTGAGGCGCGCCGGAGGCGCTAGCCGGGCTCCACAGGAGGTCGAAATCCGGCGGCATGCCGTGCTGCCCGGCGCTTTTCGCGAAGAAGCTCGTGAACGATGCGAATATCACGACGGTCATGACGAGCCCGAGCACGTTCCACGCGATGCCAAGGGCCATCACCGCCATGAACAGCACGCGTCCCCAGTTCTTGCGCAGGATCAGTCCGATGGCTCCCGCCAGGCAGCACGCGGAAACGACCAGGAAGGAGAGGAAGAACAGGCGGAAGTGTTCGAACATGAAGGAAGCGAACCACGGGAGCTCTTGGCTCCGCGCCTGTTTCATCGCCTCCTTCATCCCGGAAGTCGAGAAAATGACGGCGACCATGATGTTCTGCAGCGCGGCGATGAAGGTCGCGAAACCACCGAGGATGGCGAAGATCCAGCCCACCACCGTGACGAACGTGGATCGTTGGGGGACCGCCGGCGGAATGCTTTTCATCTTCAGCAGCGCGCCCACTGCACGCTGTAATGCTCCAGCGGCCGCACGGTCGTGGTGCCCGATACCGAGGCGCGCGCCTGGTTGCCCATCTCGAGCTGCAGCTTGAAGTCGTACTTCTGGAAGAAGTCGGCGAACTTCTCGCCGCCGAACGTTCCGACCGCGTACACCTCGTCGCGCGCGGCGTCGTGCTCGAGCAGGATGGTGCAGAGCGGCTGCGGCGCGGGGCCCGAGACCACGCGAGCGCCGGCGGCGGGATCGTAGACGCTGCGGTCCGAGCAGCACGTGATGACCTTGCCGGGGCCCGCCACGGGACTCGGCCCGTCGCGATAGCCGATGAAGCTCACCTGCTTCGTGGGATAGGCCATCTTGTGGGCGCAGATCGCCGAGTAGGCGACCACCGCCTTGCCCGGGCCGACGCCGCCTTCCCAGCGATAGACCTGTCCCGACTCGGTGCGCAGCTCCACGCCGCCCGTCGCGGGCCGGTCGAGGCGCAGCAGGAAGCACGGCGTGGCCGAGTAGGGATAGTCGAAGACGTAGTTCGCGCCCACCGCGAGCGCGCCGGCGCGGAGCGCATCGCCGCGCTCGTCCACGAGCCGGGTGCGCGCATAGGCGCGGGCGTTGAGCGGCGCGCCCTCGGCCGCCCCGGGCAGCGCCGCAGTGGCGGCCGAGGCCGCGCAGATCTGCACGAAATCGCGCCGCTTCATCGCTATTGCCCGCGCGCGAGCACGATGCAGGTGCTCGTGGCGTGCGCGAGCAGCTTGCCCGATGCGTCGGCGAGCGTCGCCTCGGAAAGCGCCACGCGCCGCCCGCCGTGCAGCACGCGTCCCTCGGCGCGCACCGCCGTGCCCGCGCGCGATCGGGCGCAGGTAGTTGACCTTGATGTCGAGCGTCGTGAAGGTGTGGTCGCGGTCGAGCGTGGAGAGCGTCGCGAGCGCCATGGCGGTGTCGAGGATGGCGGCCGCCCAGCCGCCGTGGATGGTGCCGATGAGGTTGTAGAAGCGCGCGTCGGGCGAGCCCGTGAGCACCACTTCGCCCGGGGAGACTTCGGTCACGTGGAAGCCGAGCGTCTGGCCGATGGGAACGCCGCCCACCTTGCCCGCGACCAGCTCGCGCAGGTACTCGAGCCCGCCCACCGCGCGGTCGAGCGCCGAGGTGCTCACACCACGCCTTCCAGCAGCTGCACCTCCACCGTGGTTCCCGGCTCGACGTTGCCGGTGTCGTCGCCGAGGATGATGAAGCAGTTGGCGTCGCTCATCGACTTGAGGATGCCGGAGCCCTGCTCGCCGGTGGGGCGCACGGTGAGCGAGCCGTCCGTGTCGCGCGTGAGGATGCCGCGCTGGAACTCGGTGCGGCCCGGCGCCTTCTTGAGCTTCGCCGAGCAGCGCGCCGTGAAGGTCGGCACCGGCTGCACCGGGTTCGCGCCCATGAGGATCAGCAGCGCGTCGCGCACGAACTGGTAGAAGGTCACCATCACCGAGACGGGATTGCCGGGCAGGCCGAAGAAATGCGCGCCGCCGATCTTGCCGTAGGCGAGCGGGCGGCCCGGCTTCATCGCGATCTTCCAGAACACCACCTCGCCCAGCTTGCCGAGCAGGTCCTTCACGAAATCGGCCTCGCCAACCGACACGCCGCCGCTGGTGATCACGACGTCCGCGCTGGCCGCCGCCTCCTCGGAACGCGCGCTCCAGGAGCTTCGGGTCGTCGCGCACCACGCCCATGTCGAGGACCTCGCAGCCCAGGCGCGTGAGCATGCCGTGGATCGTGTAGCGGTTGGAGTCGTAGATCTCGCCAGCGCCCAGCGGCGTGCCGACGGACTTGAGCTCGTCGCCGGTGGAGAAGAACGCCACGCGCAGCGGCCGATACACCGCCACCTCGCCGATGCCCAGCGAGGCGATGAGGCCCAGCTCGGCGGGGCGGATGACGCGACCCTTGCCGCAGCGCGACGGAGCCGGCCTTGAGGTCCTCGCCGGCCTCGCGCACGTTCTGCCCGGCCTTCTGCCCCGGCGCGATCGTGATCGACTTGCCGCTCGCCCGCGCGCGCTCCTGCATCACCACGAGGTCCGCGCCCTCGGGCACGACGCCGCCGGTCATGATGCGCACGCATTGCCCCGCGCCCACCGGGCCGCCGAACGGCCGCCCCGCGAACGACGACCCGATCTCGGTCACGACGCTCTCGCCTTCCTTCAGGTCGGCGCTGCGCAGCGCCCAGCCGTCCATGGCGGAGTTGCGGTGGGCGGGCACGTCGACGGGCGTGAGCACGTCCTCGGCGAGCACCCGGCCCAACGCCGTGCGCACCGGCACGCGCAGGATGCCGGTCACCGGGTCGAGGAACTGGTGGATGAAGGCGCGCGCCTTCGCCACCGGCATGGAGTTGGGATCGTAGTCGTCGGCGCAGGAGGCCTGGGCGATGGTGAGCGTGGACATGGTGGTCAGGCGGTGGGCAGGGCGAAGTCGGCCGATCGCTCGATTCTACCGTCGCGGCGGCGGCGAGCGGCGGGCACTTCAACGCCCGCGCGGCTCGAGGTGGTCGAGCTCCTCGCGCGTGTTGATGTTGATGAAGGCCTCGGCCGCGTCGTCGAATGCCACCTCGACCACGCGAGCGCCCGTACCAGCGGTCGATCTTGCGCTCGCCGCGCGCGAGGAAGGCGACGAGCGAGGGATGGACGCTGCGTTTCATGACGCAGAACACCGGATGCGCCTGCTCGCCCGTCTTCGCGACGGCGAGGTCGGCCTGCCCGGCCTCCAGGGCAGCGCGCAGGCGCGCCACGAGGTCCGGCGGAAGGAAGGGAGAGTCGCAGGGCACCGTGGCCACCAGCGCGCCGGAAGCGTGCGCGAGGCCGCGCTCGAACCCCGCAAGCGGCCCCGCGAAGCCCGCGATCTCGTCGGCGATCACGCGGTGCCCGTAGCGGGCGTACGCCTCGGGGTTGCGGTTGGCGTTGATCAGCAGCTCGTCCACCTGCGGGGCGAAGCGCTCGATCACGTGCGCCACCATGGGCTGGCCGCGGAACGGTTGCAATCCCTTGTCGACGCCGCCCATGCGGCTGCCCTGGCCGCCGGCGAGCACGAGGCCGGTGACCCCGGAGCGCGCCGCGCTCATCCGTAGCTCTTCAGGTGCGGATCGAACGGCGCCCATCGGGGCGCGCGCCGGCGAACGAGTTCACCGATCGGCGCGCGGTCCACGGGGGTCACGAAGAGGCCGAGGGGCAGGTGGATCTCGTCGGCCCAATCGGGGCGCTCGACTCGAACATGATGCGCGTGCCGCAGTGCCCGCAGTAGCGCCGGTTCGTGCCGGGCGACGAGGCGTAGTCGCGCAGCAGCTCGGCGCCCTTCGTGAACGTCACCTGCGCGCGCTTGAAGCCGATCCAGGTCACCAAACCTGCGCCGTGCGTGATGCGGCAACTCGAGCAGTAGCAGTGCGCGACAGAAGCGCGACGGAAAGCGCGCGGCGATCTCCACGCCGCCGCAATGGCAGCGCATCCGCCCTTCCGTGGGCGGTCAGGCATTGGCGGCCTTCGCGGGCTCGGGCGCGACCACGAGGCGGTGCGCGCCGGTGAACAGCGAGTAGTGCTTGCCCACCGCCCGCCCGATCATCGTGATGCCGACCTTGCTCGCGATCTCGTGTCCCATCTTGGTGAGGCCCGAGCGCGAGACCAGCACCGGGATGCTGCATCTGCGCGGCCTTGATCACCATCTCGGAGGTGAGGCGGCCGGTGGTGTAGAAGATCTTGTCCGCGCCGTCGACGTCTTCGAGCCACATCCATCCGGCGATCGCGTCCACGGCGTTGTGGCGGCCCACGTCCTCGACGAAGGTGAGGATCTCCGTGCCCTTGGCGAGCGCGCAGCCGTGCACCGCGCCCGCCTGCTTGTAGATGGACTCGTGCAGGCGCACGGCGTTGAGCAGGCCGAAGAGCGTTTCGACTCGTCCACGCGCATGGCGTCGTCGAGCTGGATCGACTCGATGTCGGCCATGAGGTCGCCGAACACCGTGCCCTGGCCGCAGCCGGTGGTGGCGGTGCGCTTGCCGGTCTTCGCCTCGAGGTCGGCGAGCCGCCGTGCGCGTGGTGACGACCACCGCGTTCACGTCCCAGTCCACTTGCACCGACGCGATCTCCTCGACCGACTGCACCAGGCGCTGGTTGCGCAGGAACCCCAGGGCGAGCGCCTCGGGGGCGGCGCCCAGCGTCATCAGCGTGACGATCTCCTTCTTGTCGACGTAGAGGGTGAGCGGATGCTCGCCCGCGATCGGCGTGGGGACATCTCGCCGGTCTCGTCGACCGCGTCCACGGTGTAGGTGGCGGGGCGTGCGTTGTGCGTGAGCTCGGGCTTGTATGCCACGCGACCCTAACCGCCGATGTACGACATCTCGATCTTGCGCGCGTGGGCCGTCTCCGCGGTGCGGATCTCGGAGTAGCGGTCGTCCGCGCTTCTGCCAGATGGCGGCCACGGCCGCGGCGATCTCCTCGTCGCCCTTGCCGCCGCGCATCATCGACTTCAGGTCGTAGCCGCGCTGCGCGAAGAGGCAGGTGAAGAGCTGGCCGTCGGTGGACAGCCGCGCGCGCGTAGCAGGTGCGAGCAGAACGCGTGGGTGACCGACGAGATCACGCCGAACTCGCCCGCGCCGTCGCGGTAGCGCCAGCGCTCCGCCACCTCGCTCGAGTAGTCGCGCTCCATGGGCTCGATGGGGAAGCGCTCGGAGATGTGGTAGACCACTTCGGCCGAGGGCACGACCTCCTCCATGCGCCAGCCGTTGGTGGAACCCACGTCCATGAACTCGATGTAGCGCACGATGTGGCCGGTGCCGCGAAGTGGCGCGCCATGTCCACCACCTGGTTGTCGTTCACGCCGCGGCGCACCACCATGTTGATCTTGATGGGTGCGAGCCCCGCCGCCGCCGCCGCATCGATGCCCTCCAGCACCTTCGCCACCGGGAAGTCCGCGTCGTTCATGGCGCGGAAGGTGGCGTCGTCGAGCGAGTCGAGGCTCACGGTGACGCGATCGAGGCCCGCTGCCTTGAGCGCGCGCGCCTTGGCCTTCAGCGCCGAGCCGTTGGTGGTGAGCGTGAGGTCCACTTCCGGCAACGCCTCGCGCAGCATTCCCACCAGCCGCTCGATGTCCTTGCGCAGCAGCGGCTCGCCGCCGGTGAGCCGGATCTTCTCCGTGCCGAGGGCGCGGAAGATGCGCGCCATGCGCACGATCTCCTCGAACGTGAGGATCTCGGCGTGGGGCAGGAATTCGTAGTGCGCGTCGAAGACTTCCTTCGGCATGCAGTACGTGCAGCGGAAGTTGCAGCGGTCGGTGACCGAGATGCGCAGGTCGCGAAGCGCGCGGCCGCGCGGATCGGCGAGCGCGCCGGGCGCGGGCGCGCCTCGCGCGGCTCGGGGATCGGCAGCCCGCGCAAGCGGATGCAGCGCAATGACGGTTTTCGCCATGGACCTTGATAAGACAGGGAAAAATCAGGATAGCACGCGTTGCGGCCGGCGAATTCTTCTATAGTGCAAGCATGTCCCGGCATCCCACGCGCAAGGTCGCGGTCATCCTCGAGCGCCAGGCGGTCGAGAGCCGCTGGGCCACGCACCGCTGGAGCCTGGTGGGCGTCGTGCCCGACGAGGCGGGCGAGGCGCGCACGCTCGCCGAGGATGAATCGACGCTACGCCTGGCTCTATCCCGGGCTCGAGGTCACGTTGTTTCCGGACGAGGCCGAGGGCTATTTCCTGAACGTGGACAGCGGCGTGCCGAGCGTGTTCGTGTCCCTGCGCATCGACGAGGCGAGCGGCGACGCCGTATCCCTTCCAGGCACGCTCTCGTACAACGAGGCGGCGCGCTGGATGGACTCGAGCGAGCGGGTCGAGCGCGCCGTGGCGTGGCCCGAGCTCGCGCGATGGATGGACGAGTGGGTGCGAGTCCAATTATCGTCCCGAGCCGAAGAAGCCCAGCCGGCCGCGCTCCTTCGTGGGCAAGGAAGGCCGCGCTGCGCAAGGAAGGCTCGCGATGAGCGACGACAACTTCCTCTCGCGCTGGTCGCGCCGCAAGATCGAGGCGCGCAAGGGCGGGGAGAACCTGGAGCCCGGGCTGCGCCGCGATGACGTCGATGCGCGCGCAGGCCGTCGCGGCGACGAAGCTCCTGCCGCGACGAGCGCCGTCGCCCCGGCGCAGGCCGACGACGCCGAATCTCCCGAGCCCCTCCCGCCGCTCGAATCCCTCACGCCGCATTCCGATTTCTCCCCGTTCATGCGCGAAGGCGTCGATCCCGCGCTCAAGGGCCAGGCGCTGAAGACGCTCTTCGGCGACCCGCGCTCTACCCGATGGACGGCCTCGACATCTACATCGACGACTACACGCAAGCCGGATCCGCTGCCGGAGGGCTGGCTCGAGAAGTTGAACCAGTTCGCGCGCGCTGGACTCCCACAACCAGCCGGAGCGCGAAGCGGAAGCTCGCAACGCCGCGGCGATCGCGGCCTCCCCGCCCCCGGCCGAATCCGCCACGGCGCCTGCCCACGCCGGTACCGGCGCCTTCCGGCGGGCCGCCATCCGATACTTCCACTGCGCCGCCCGACACCGTCCGATGCTCGAATCCCCGGTTAGCGACTGGAAATTTTGCAAACGTGGTGTAGACTTTTCGGACATCCGGCTGACCTCGGCTAAATGGTCGGCCCAACAAAAGGAGGAGCGCCCCGCTTCCTCACGGATGAGGCGCAGAACGCATCATCCAATGACGCTCGGCCTCGAGATGTCACCGTCCGCCGCCGAAGCGGACCGCGCCACGGGACTTCCGGTCCCGGATGACATCTTCGTGCTCGAAGGGCGGGGCTGGTCCTCCGCCGGCGTCGATTGCGAACCGAAGCAGCTCGCGCTGGCCTCCCTCGCGAACCTCGCTCCGCCGGAACCGGTGGCGAGCGTCGGCTACAAGTCGAGCGGCAACCTGTTGATCGTCGCGGGCGAACGGCCCGAGCGCGCGCAACGCGCCGCCGAGCGCCTGGCCGAAGCGCTCCACGTGACGCTGCTGCAGTCCGGCCCCGGCAGCGCCGCGCGCGTGGCGACCTGGTCGGGGCCGCGTCGAATCCCTCACCGGCTATCTGGGCGAGTTCACCGTCACGATCGCGGGGCTCGCGCGCAGCGCCGAGCCGGCCGCGGCAGCAGCCGGTGCCGGCGCGCTTCGACCTGGTGCTCGATTTCTCCGCCGCGCCGCTCTTCGCGATGCGCCAGCCGCCGCAGGGCTACTGGCACGCGCCGGAATCGGACGAAGGCCCTCGACGGGCGCGCTCGCGGAGATGCGCGAGGCCGTCGGCGAGTTCGACAAGCCGCGCTACTTCGCCTACCGCGAGAGCATCTGCGCGCATAGCCGCTCGCAGGTGGTCGGCTGCGACAGGTGCATCGAGATCTGCTCGGCGGGGGCGATTGCTCCCGACGGCGACCACGTCAAGGTGGACCCGCACCTGTGCATGGGCTGCGGGGCGTGCTCCACGGTGTGCCCGTCGGGCGCCATGAGCTACCAGTACCCGCGCGTCGCGGATCGCGGCACGCAATTGAAGCAGCTGCTCTCCATGTATCGCCACGCGGGCGGAACGGCGCCGTGCATCCTGTTCCACGACGGCAGCGAAGGCCGCGACCTCCTCGCGGAGGCCGCCGCGGCGGGGCAGGGGCTGCCCGCGCGCGTGCTGCCGCTCGAGACCTGGCACGTGGCGGCGGTGGGCCTCGACCTGATGCTGCCCGCCATCGCCTTCGGCGCGAGCCAGGTGGTGGTGCTCGCCACGGGCCACGAGGACCGCGAGTACCTGCGCGCGCTCGAGGAGCAGATGGCCATCGGCGAAGCCATCCTCGCCGGCCTCGGCCGCCCGGGGCGCCACTTCGCGCTGGTCGAGGCGAGCGACACGGCATCCATCGCGCGCGGCTTCGCGGCCCTGGAACCGCCGCCCGAATGCGCCGCGCCGGCGGGCTTCATGCTCTCCGGCGACAAGCGCACGTCGATCGAATTCGCCGTCGAGCACCTCGCGGCGCTGGCGCCGCTGCCGGTGAAGGAAATCGCGCTCCCCGCGGGCGCGCCCTACGGCGAGGTGCGGGTCGATGCGAAGAAGTGCACGCTCTGCATGGCGTGCGTGGGCGCTTGCCCGGAGTCGGCGCTGATGGACGGCGTCGACCAGCCGCTGCTCAAGTTCCTCGAGCGCAACTGCGTGCAGTGCGGCCTGTGCGAGGCCACCTGCCCCGAGGACGCGATCACGCTGTCGCCGCGCCTGCTGCTGGGTGCGGCCGCGCGCGAGGCGCGGGTCGTGAACCGGACCGAGCCGTTCCACTGCATCCGCTGCGACAAGCCGTTCGCCACCCGCCAGGTCATCGACGTGATGATGGGAAGGCTCGCCGGCCACTCGATGTTCACCCAACCGGGGGCGCTGCAAAGGCTGCAGATGTGCGCCGATTGCCGGGTGATAGACATGATGTCCTCCAAGGACGAGGCCTCCGTGCTCGGGCGCGGGAGGCCATCGTGAGCGCCCAGGCCGCCGCGGCACCGGTCGCGATCCATCGTGCCCTGCCCGGCGAGGAAGCCGCGCGCAGCCACTTCTACGCGCTGCTCGCGCGCCTGCTGATCGCCCCGCCCGACGCTGCTCTGCTCCATGCCCTGGCCCATGCCGAACGCGCTCGCGGCGCCGGGCGAGCTCGCGGTCGCGTGGCAGGCCCTGGCCGATGCCTCGTCGGTGATGGATGCCGACGCCGCCGCCGAGGAGCACGAGGCGCTCTTCGCCGCCATGGGCAAGACCCCCGTTTCGCCCTACGCCGGCTACTACTCGGGCGCGACCGCGGTGGAGCATCCCCGCGTGCGCATCCGCGCCGACCTGGCCGCGCTGGGACTCGCCCCGCGCCCCGACTCCACCGAGCCCGAGGACCACCTCGCCGGGCTCTTCGAGGCGATGCGCGTGCTGGTGGCGGGCGGCGCCGGGCGCTCGGGCGCCACGCTCGCCGAGCAGCGCCGTTTCTTCGAGGCCCACGTGGAGCCCGCGGCGCCGCTTTTCTTCGCGGCGCTCGCACGCTCCGACAAGGCGAACTACTATCGCAGGGTGGCTGCCTTCGGCGCGGCGTTCGTCGCCCTCGAGGCCCGCTCGTTTGAGCTGGAATGAGATTCAGGACCAAGGAGGCGTGAGATGAAGACCGTCAAGCCGAATACCCGCCGTCGCAACTTCCTGCTCGCCGCCGGACTGGGCGGAGCCGGCGCTGTCGCAGTCGTGTCGGGCGCACGCAAGGCGCAGGAGGCGGGCAAGAAGACCGCCGACAGCGCACCGGCCGCGGACGGCTATCGCGCCACCGACCATATCCTCAAGTACTACAAGACCACCGAAGTCTGAGGAGGCCACCATGCTGCTCACTCGCAGAACGCAGGGCCACGCGCAGGCGATCAACCCGCTCGCGCGTGCCGCCACCACGCTCGCCGCCAAGGCTGTCGACCGCCGCGCATTCCTCAAGGGCACCGGCCTCACCGCCGGCGCCGCCGCCTTCGCGAGCCAGCTTCCGCTCGGCCTGGTCGGATCGGCCTCGGCCGCCGACGCCGCGAAGACCGGCCAGACCGTCGTGCGCCGCACCGTCTGCACGCACTGCTCGGTCGGCTGCGCGATCGACGCCGTGGTGACCGACGGCGTTTGGGTGCGCCAGGAGCCGGTGTTCGACTCGCCGATCAACCTGGGAGCGCACTGCGCCAAGGGCGCCTCCATCCGCGAGCACGGCATGACCGAGCACTCGCACCGCCTCAAGTACCCGATGAAGCTGGTGGGCGGCAAGTATCGCCGCATCAGCTGGGAGCAGGCGATCAACGAAATCGGCGACAAGCTGCTCGCCATCCGCAAGGAGAGCGGCCCGGACGCCGTGTTCTGGGTGGGCTCCTCCAAGCACAGCAACGAGCAGGCGCAGATGATGCGCAAGTTCGTCTCCATGTTCGGCACCAACAACATGGACCACCAGGCGCGCATCTGCCACTCCACCACCGTCGCGGGCGTGGCCAACACCTGGGGCTACGGCGCGATGACCAACTCGTACAACGACCTGCAGAACACCAAGTGCATGATGTTCATCGGCTCGAACGCGGCCGAGGCGCACCCGGTGTCGATGCTCCACGCCCTGCACTCGAAGGAGAAAGGCGCGAAGATGATCGTGGTCGACCCGCGCTTCACGCGCACCGCCGCGAAGGCCGACCAGTTCATCCGCCTGCGCTCGGGCACCGACATCGCGTTCCTGTTCGGCATGCTGCACCACATCTTCAAGAACGGCTGGGAGGACAAGGACTACATCAAGGCGCGCGTCTACGGCATGGACAAGGTGCGCGACGAGGCCTGCAGAAGTGGACGCCGGACAAGGTGACCGAGGTCACCGGGGTCTCCGAGGCCGACGTCTACACCGCCGCCGAGACCATGGCCAAGAACCGGCCCTCGACCATCGTGTGGTGCATGGGGCAGACGCAGCACACCACCGGCAACGCGATCGTGCGCGCCTCGTGCATCCTGCAGCTGGCGCTCGGCAACATCGGCCTCGCGGGCGGCGGCGCCAACATCTACCGCGGCCACGACAACGTGCAGGGCGCCACCGACGTGGGCCCCAACCCCGACTCGCTGCCCGGTTACTACGGCCTGGCCGAGGGCGCCTGGAAGCACTGGTGCAAGGTGTGGGGCGTGGACTACGAGTGGATGAAGGGCCGCTTCGCCTCCAAGGCGATGATGGAGAAGCCCGGCATGACGGTGTCGCGCTGGATCGACGGCGTGCTCGAGAAGAACGAGCTGATCGACCAGGACAGCAACCTGCGCGCGGTCGTCTACTGGGGCCACGCGCCGAACTCGCAGACGCGCGGCCTGGAGATGAAGACGGCGATGGAGAAGGTCGACCTGATGGTGATCATCGACCCGTACCCCAGCGCTTCCGCGGCGATGCCGGATCGCCAGGAGGGCGTGTACCTGCTGCCGGCGTGCTACCCAGCTCGAGACCTCGGGCTCGGTGACCGCTTCGAACCGTTCCATCCAGTGGCGCGAGAAGGTGATCGAGCCGCTCTTCGAGTCCAAGCCCGACCACACCATCATGTACGCCTTCGCGAAGAAGCTGGGCTTCGGCGCCGAGTTCGTGAAGAACATCAAGCTGGTGAAGGACAAGACCGGTTGGGACGAGCCGCTGGTCGAGGACATGACCCGGGAGATCAACGCCGGCAACTGGACCATCGGCTACACGGGGCAGTCGCCCGATCGCCTCAAGGCGCACATGCGCAACATGGCCGCCTTCGACGTGAAGACGCTGCGCTGCACCAAGCCCACGGTCGACAAGGAGACCGGGTACGACTGCAACGGCGACTATTTCGGCCTGCCGTGGCCGTGCTACGGCACGCCGCAGGTAAAGCACCCGGGCTCGCCGGTCCTCTACCGCGAGGACCTGAAGATGATGGACGGCGGCGGCTGCTTCCGCGCCAACTTCGGCATCGAGAAGGACGGCGTGAACCTGCTTGCCGAGGAAGGCTCGTTCGTCGAAGGATTCCGAGATCACGGTGGGCCACCCCGAGTTCGACCACGTGCTCATGAAGAAGCTGGGCTGGTGGAGCGAGCTCACCCCCGCGGAGCAGGCGGCGGCCGAGGGCAAGAACTGGAAGACCGACCTCTCCGGCGGCATCCAGCGCGTGTGCATGGTGAACCACAACGTGCACTTCTGGGGCAACGCCAAGGCGCGCGCGGTGGTCTGGAACTTCCCGGACGGCGTCCCGCAGCACCGCGAGCCGCTCTACAGCCCGCGCCCCGACCTGGTCGCCAAGTACCCGACGCACGACGACAAGAAGGCGTTCTGGCGCCTGCCCACGCTCTACAAGACCGTGCAGCAGAAGGCGGTCGCAGGACGAAGTCGTCGAAGAAATGGCCGATCGTGCTCACCTCCGGGCGCCTCGTGGAGTACGAGGGCGGCGGCGAGGAGACGCGCTCCAACCCGTGGCTCGCCGAGCTGCAGCAGGAGAACTTCGTCGAGATCAATCCCGAAGGACGCGAGCGACCGCGGCATCAAGTACTGGGACTTCGTGTGGGTAAGACGCCCACCGGGGCGCGTCTCAAGGTGCGCGCGCTGGTCACCGAGCGCGTGGGACCGGGCACGAGCTTCATCCCGTTCCACTTCTCGGGCTGGTGGCAGGGCAAGGACCTGCTCGACAAGTATCCGGAAGGCGCGGCGCCCATCGTGCGCGGCGAGGCCATCAACACCGGCACCACCTACGGCTACGACTCGGTCACGATGATGCAGGAAACCAAGACCACGCTCTGCAACATCGAGCGCGCCTAAAGGAGTCCGACATGGCCCGAATGAAATTCATCTGCGACGCCGAGCGCTGCATCGAGTGCAACGGCTGCGCCACCGCGTGCAAGAACGAGCACGAGGTGCCCTGGGGCGTGAACCGCCGCCGCCTCGTGACCCTGAACGACGGCGTGCCGGGCGAGCGCTCGATCTCGGTCGCCTGCATGCACTGCACCGACGCGCCCTGCATGGCGGTCTGCCCGGTCGACTGCTTCTACCGCACCGAAGACGAGATCGTGCTGCACGACAAGGACCTGTGCATCGGCTGCGGCTACTGCTTCTACGCCTGCCCGTTCGGCGCTCCGCAGTATCCCGCAGGCCGGCGCCTTCGGCCTGCGCGGCAAGATGGACAAGTGCACCTTCTGCGCCGGCGGCCCGGAGGAGAACTTCTCGGTCGAGGAGTTCCGCAAGTACGGGCGCAACCGCATCGCGGAGGGCAAGCTGCCCGCGTGCGCGGAGATGTGCTCCACCAAGGCGCTGCTCGCCGGCGATTCCGCGGTGATCGCGAAGATCTACAAGACGCGGGTCACGACGCGCGGCAAGGGCGAGGAGCTGTGGGGCTGGAAGGTGGCCTACGGCGGCAGCGACAAGGTCTCCGACAACCTGCAGCCGGCGGGGAAAGCATGAGGACCCTGCTCATCGCGGTCCTCGCCGCTGGGATGCTCGCCGCCTGCCACGAGATCCCGCAGGACGCGCCCAAATCCTACGCGGGCAAGGAAGACGTGAAGCCGTACGCGGGCGACCTCTTCAAGGGCGACAAGGCGAAGTTCGAGCAGGCGCTCGCCGAGCGTGCCCAGAACCAGAACGACTACCAGAAAGTCGGTGACGCGGGTTCCCGGCAATGACCTGGAGGACAAAGACCATGATTGGCAGCCAAGCGCGCCGCATCGGCGCCCTGATCCTGGGCGCGACATTCGCGCTCGCCGCCTCGGCGGCACTCGCGCAGACGCCCGCCCCGCCCACCACCGCGCCGGTCAAGGGCGCGGACGTGAAGCAGGTGACGCCCGCATCCGAAACGCCGAAGGCGGTGTCCCCGCCCACGCCCACGCAGGGCTCCACCGCGGTGCCGGGCTGGAACAACCCGCCCGCGGACTGGACCCAGCTGACCGAGCGCTCGCAGTACGCCTCGATCCCGGGCCGCGAGACCAATCGCCTGATCCAGGTCCAGGGGCGCGAGTGGCGCGCTTTCAGGAACGGCGTCATCACGATGTACGCCGGCTGGCTCATCGCCGGCGTGTTCGCGGCGATCATGGTCTTCTACCTGATCAAGGGCCCGATGAAGCTGCACGGCGCGCCGACCGGGCGCCTCATCGAGCGCTTCGACGCGGTCGAGCGCACCACCCACTGGGTGATGGCGATCTGCTTCGTGGCGCTCGCGGTCTCCGGGGTGATCATCCTGTGGGGCAAGTACATCATCCTGCCGTGGCTCGGCTACACCGGCTTCGCGTGGCTCACCATCGTCTCGAAGAACCTGCACAACTTCGTGGGTCCGCTCTTCATCTTCAGCATCGTCGTGCTGGCGCTGCTGTTCGCGAAGGACAACATCTTCAAGCGCTACGACATCAAGTGGCTCGCGAAGGCGGGCGGGATGCTGGGTGGGCCGGAGATGCCGTCGGGGCGCTTCAACGGCGGCGAGAAAGTGTGGTTCTGGGGCGGCGTGGTGGGCCTCGGCATCGCCGTGAGCGCGACCGGGCTCATCCTCGACTTCCCGAACTGGAACCAGGTGCGCAACGTGATGCAGGAGGCGAACGTGATCCACGCGATCGCGGCCATCCTCTTCATCTGTGGCGCCATGGGCCATACCTACCTCGGCACCATCGGCATGCAGGGCGCCTACAAGGCCATGCGCGACGGCTACGTGGACGAGCAGTGGGCCAAGGAGCACCACGTCTACTGGTACGAAGAGGTGAAGGACGGCAAGCGTCCCGAGCGCATTGTTCCGGCGCGCGGCGCGGCCGCCCCGGCGCCCGGAGACGACTGAACGCGCGGGGAGGGCCGTACGCAGATCCACCGGTCCGCCCTGCTCGAGCATTCCGCCGAGCACATCTTCGACATCATCGAGGCGGCCGAGCACTATCCGGCGTTCCTGCCGGGGTGCACGGCCGCGACGATCACCGAGCGTGACGATTCCATCGTCGCCGCGGACATCGCCGTGCGCTGGCACGGCCTCAGCTTCGAGTTCACCACGCGCAATCCCAAGCGGCGCCCCGAATGGCTCGCGGTTCGCCTCGAGCGCGGGCCGTTCCGGCGCCTGGACGGCGAATGGCGCATCAAGGCACTCGCGCCCCGCGCCTGCCGCGTCGACTTCTCGCTCACCTGCGAACCCGAGGGGCTCCTCGCGCGCGGCCTCGCGGGCCTGGTGCTGGAGCGCTTCGCCGATCGGCTGATGGAGGCCTACGTGGCCCGGGCGGAAGCCGTCCACGGCCCCCGGGGGCGCCCGCTTGGGGCCTAGGAGGCGCTATTCCGGTGCGGTGTGGGCGATGCCCTTGTGGCAGTCGACGCAGGTCGCCTGGCCGGCCAGGAACTGCTCGTGCATGGGTCGCAGTGACTCGTCCTGCTTGGCGATCGTCGCCTTGGTCATGGCGTGACAGGTCCGGCAGCGCTCGGAGTTGTTCTCCTTGTACTCGGCCCAGACCTCGTTGGCCATGCGCCCCCGTTCCTTCTTGAACTTGTCCTCGGTCGAGATCACGCCGGTGATCTCGCCGTACACGTCCTTGATGCCCGCCTTCGCCTTGTAGAAGAGCAGGGCGGGGTACGAATGGGGGATGTGGCAGTCATGGCAGCCGGCGCCCACGCCCTTGGAATTGACGGCGTGGACGCTCTCGGCGTATTCCTTCGCCACCCACTGCATCGAGTGGCAGGCGCCGCCGCAGAACTCGTTGGTGCCCGTGACCGCCACCATCACCTGGGTGCCGATCACGCCGACCGAGCCGATCACGACCCCCAGGACCAGAAGCGCCAGCACCGACCAGCGTGCGCTGGGCGACGTGAGCGCTTTCCAGACACGCTTCATGCCAGGCCCAGGATCCAGTCGACGATGCCCTTGGCGTCATCGGCGCTCGGCTTCTTGCCGTGGTGGCCCTTGGTGAGCTTCTCGGCCAGCTTGTCGGCGGCACCATCCTTGCCCTTGTACTTCTCGGCCACGGACTTGAACGTCGGCCCCGGACCTTTCTTCGCGTCGACGCCGTGGCACGCGGGGCAGCCGGCGGCCTTCATCTTGTCCTCCTGCGCCTGCGCGGGCAGCGCCAGGATGGCGAGGGCGGCCGAGGCGGCCGCGACGATCAGGATGCGTTTCATGGATCTCTCCTTCAGGGTTGGGTTGTGGGGGCGCCGGCCTAGAAATGCATCGTGGCGAGCAGGTAGAAGAGGTTCACGCTCGAATTCGGGAACGCGCGGTAGCCGTTGAGGTACGACTGCCCCGGGTTGGTGGTGACCCCGGGCGACGGGATCGTGTACTGGTAGCCGTCGTAGGCGATGTCGCTGTAGCTCACCTTGTCGTAGGCGTAGCCGCCGGTGAACGACCAGCGCTTGCTGAGCGTGTAGATCCCCTTGATGTTGATCGCCGTCTGCTTCCAGTCGTCGAAGGCCTGGATCGGCAGCGGGTTGCCGAAGTTGCTCTGGCTATCCACGTTGGCCGAGCCGTCGGACTTGAAGTACTGCACCGAGCCTTTCACGGCCAGGCGTTCGGTGGCCTGCCAGTCGAGGCCGACGCCGACCAGCCAGTTGTCGTCCGTGTTCTTCGCCTGCCAGTTGTAGTTGGAGCTGTTGGGCGCCGTCGACGGATCGAACGCTCCGGCGATCGTCGTGTCGTTGATGTTGCGGTGGTACGAGTCGTACTTCACCCACTCGTAGTCGGCCATGAACGTGACACGGAACTTCGCGAAGTCGCCGAACGACACGTTGCCGAAGAGCTCATAGCGTGTGTCGCGGGTGCGGCCGAGCACGGTCCCTGGGTATTCGTTCTTCTTGAGGGTAGCCTCCAGCGAGGTGTCCACCCTCTCCGTCGGGGTCCAGTCGCCGGTGAACTTGAGGTAGTTCTGGTTGAGGTCGGAGTTGTCGAAGCGCGCGATGAAGCGGTTGATGAACTCGGGGTCGTTGGCGTCGACGCCCGCGTTGCCGAGCAGGAAGTTCGAGCGTCGCTCGAGGTACTGGTACTTGATGCGCATGCTGAGGGTGTCGAGCGTCGTGTTCTTGTACTCGGCCCACAGCTTGTTGTTGCGCACGTCGTCGTAGTCGATGCGGTTCTGGTGCGTGTCGAGGTAGTCGTAGCCGCCCGCGACCCGGCTGCCGCGGGCGGGCCGCCAGATCGCCTCCGCCCCGAGGTTGTTCTTGCGGTAGCTGTAGAGCGTGCTGTCGCACGGTCCGCTGCAGTCGAGCGCGCCGCCGCCGGCGAACTCGACGCGGGTCGAGTTGTTGTCCAGGTTGTGCCAGTTGTAGTAGACCTTCGTGTCCACCGTCTTTGCGGGGTGCGAGGCGAGCGAGGCCGAGAACGTCTGGTCGACGAACTCGCCGTGGAACTGGCTCGTGTTGGGCAGCGTGGGAACGTACGCGCCCGTGCCGCTGCCGCCCGCGCCCGCGGTGAGCGCCTGGCCGGCGAGGTCGGTGTTGTCGGTGGTCTTGGACCACGTGTAGCGCGCCGCGAACGTGGAGCCCAGCGGCAGCCCGCGCATGGTGCCGTTGGCGCCGATGCGCTGGTACGAGTTGTCGTTCGCGAAGTAGGTCGTGTCCAGGTTGCTGCCGAAGAACGGGTTGGTCCACTGCAGCGTCGGGTTGCCGTTCTCGAAGCGGCTGTAGAGGTAGTTCAGCGCGAAGTGCGAGGTGAGCGAGCTGTACCCCACCTCGCCCGACGCGCTGCTGGTCGTGTAGGAGACCGGTGCGGCGAAGTCCATGAAGCCGTTGCCGGGGCTGTTGCCGAGCGCGCCCGATTTGGGCTGCGTGCCGTCGAAAGTCAGCTGCCCGCCTTCCACGCGCGCGTACCAGGGCGAGGTCGCCTGCCATTCGACGAAGCCGTGCGTGTCCTTGCGCTCGTAGCCGATGTTGATCGTGTTCCACGTCGTCGGGTCGGGCACCGGAAAGGGCGCCGTGAGCAATGCCGTGCCCGATCCTGCGAATGGCGTGAGCGCCTGGTTCACGTAGTTGTGCGGCAGCCAGTTGGTGGAGACGCCGTACTTGAAGACGTCGTAGCGGCCGCCGCGCAGCGTGATGAACATGTCGTCGCGGCCGAAGTTCTCGCCGTAGAAGTCGAGCCAGTCCTTGTCGTCGCGGCCGCGCACGTACAGGTTCGAGAGCGCACCGCTCTCCAGGTCCTGGTACTCCTGGATCTTGGTCGGGTCCCGGCCCGACTTGTCGCTGGCGATGCCGCCCACGGACGCCGCGCCTTCGACGATCCAGGGCTGCGCGGCGTCCTCCGCAAGGGCGTCGGCGCCGAACAGGCTGGCGATCAGCAGGGGCAGGGTCGCGCGATTCATCGGGCCTCCGTTCGCTAGCGCGTGAGGAACTTCCCGCGCGCGGCGGGTGCGTTGGAGCCGTGGATCGAGTTGTGGCAGTTGAGGCACGCACGCGCGATGAGGCGCGTGTTGACCGACGGGTTGGGCGCGCCCGGCTTGCCGGCGCAGGCGGACGACGTGTCGCTCGGCGAGCACAGCCATCCGCCCTGGGCCTGGTAGAACGCGCCGGGGTGCTTCGACCAGTCGTGGCAGTCCTGGCAGAGGTTCGGGACGTGCTCGTTCAGCAGCTTGTAGTGCACCGAGCCGTGCGGGTTGTGGCACGAGAGGCAGTTTTCGTCCACCGGCGGGTGCGTGAACACGAACGGGCCGCGCTTGTCGGTGTGGCACGACGTGCACTGCGCGTTCACCGATTCGTTGCGCAGCATCACCGGGGTGAGCGCGCCGTGCGGATTGTGGCAATCCGAGCACTTGATCTTGTTCTCGATGATCGGGTGGTGCGAGGGCTTCATGATGGCCGAGCGGATCGGCTGGTGGCACTTGCCGCACAGGTCCGCCTCGTTGGGCCGGAAGCTGGTGGTGAACGGCGCGATCGGCGGGTTCTTGTCCGTGCCGTGCATGATGTGGCAGTCGTTGCAGGCCACGTCCTTCTTGGCGTGGGCGCCCGATTCCCAGAACGCGAGGTGGCGGTTGCCCGCGTGGCAGCTGAGGCACACCGCGGCGCGCTCCGATGCAGGCGCCGGCTTGTCGTGCGAGAAGGGATTCGCGGGCTTGTTGGCGGGATCCTTCAGGTGCTCGGCGGCGCTGCCGTGGCAGGCCTGGCACATGGTGCCGTCGGCATCGTTCTTCGCCCCGTGCGCCGTCATGACGATCGAGAGCGACTGCCGCTCGTGGCAGGAAGCGCAGATGGGAGTGGTGGCGCTCGCGGCGGCGCTTTCCTCCGCCATGGCGCCCCCACCGGCCAGGGCGCACGCAGCCACGCCCAGGATGCCTACGATTCTGCCGAGTCGCATGGCGCGGTTTTCTCCCATGCGACGGGATGGCCGACGCATTTTCGCGATGCTGCGGGGGCCTAGGGCAGGGGGCAATAGCACTTTGGTCCCATGCCGCCGCGCGGGCGCCGGAGCGAGACTGGCGAGGCAGGAGGGAAGCCCATGCGACTCGCGAAGTACGTCCGATTCCGCGAAGAGAAATTCGGCGGCGTGCTGTTCGAGACCCGCTCCGAGAAGGTTTTCACGCTCAACGCCACCGGAGCGGCGGTCGTGCGCGAGATCGCCGCCGGCGCCGGGGAGGGCGAGATCGCCGGGCGGCTGCGCGGCCGCTATGACGATCCCGGGGGGAGCCTCGATCGCGAGGTCGCGGACCTCCTTCGCGACCTGCGCTCGCGCGGGCTGCTGGAGGATGCGCTTGGATGAGGCACCGCCGGCGGTCGCCGCCGCCGCCGCGAAGGGTTCCGGCGACCTCGCCGCGCCGCTTTATGTCGCATGGCAGATCACCAACGAGTGCAACCTCGCCTGCCTGCACTGCATCGAGGAGAGCGGCCCGGGCAAGGCCTTCAAGGACGAGCTCTCCGCCCGGCGAGTTCCGCGCCGTCCTGGACCAGATGCTGGAGCACGAGGTCCCGTACCTGTCGTTCTCGGGCGGCGAGCCGATGGTGCACCCGCATTTCTTCGAGATGGCCGAGCATTTCTGCGCCGGCAACGGCAACCTCAAGGTGGAGACCAACGGCCACTACCTGACGCCGGCCAACTGCGAGCGGCTGCAGCGGCTCGGGGTGAAGGCGGTGCAGGTGAGCATCGATGGCGCCTCGAGCGAGACCTTCAACCGCATGCGCGTGCTCGGCCGCTTCGACGCGGCGCTGGACGGCACGCGCAACCTGCGCGCGGCGGGCGTACCGATCGAGATCAACTTCTCGCCCACGCACTTCAACGTGCACGAGGTGGGCGCCGCCGTGGACCTCGCCTACGAGCTGGGCGCCTACAGCTTCTACAGCGGCCGCACCATGTACACCGGCAACGCGGTGAAGACGTGGCGCAAGATCGTGCCCTCGGAGGAGCAGTACGCGGCGTTCTTCGCGACGCTGCGCGCCAAGGCCGAGGAGTACCGCGGGCGCATGCGCGTCTACTTCCACGAGATGGGCCTGCTCGAGGAGCTGCGCTATCGCCTGCGTGCACCCGGCGGCGCTGGTGATCGTGCTGCCCAACGGCCTCGTGAAGCTCATCAACGCGCTGCCGTTCGTGTGCGGCGACCTGCGCCGCCAGTCGCTCACCGAGATCTGGGCGAACTTCCAGCACGCGTGGCGCGATCCGCGCGTCGCGGGCTTCGTCGACGAGCTCGCGGCCGACCCGCGCAAGACCGCCGGCCTGCACGAATGGATACGCATCTGAGCGCCTCCGCATACGCCCCCTCGCCGCTGCGCGCGCTGCTGCACGTGGCGGCGATGGTCCGCTACCGCTTCTTCCTCTACGCGGGGCTGGTGCCCTACCTGCTGGGCGCGGCCTGGGCCTGGGCCATCGCGGGCCGCTTCGACGCGCCGATCTTCTGGAGCGGGCTCGCGGGCGTGGTGCTCGCGGTGATCGGCGTCGAGGCCTTCAACGAATATTTCGACGCACGCATGGGCACCGACCGCGTATTCGACGCCGACGGCCCGCAGCCGATCGCGATGACCACTTCTGGATCGGCACGTTCGCCTTCGCCGGCGCGCTCGCGGTGGGCGTCTACCTCGCGCTGCGCGGCGGCTGGCCGATCCTCGCCTTCGCGCTGCCGGCGGCGCCGCGGCGATCTTCTACGAGGCGCCGCCGATCCGCTGGTCCTATCGCGGTCTGGGCGAGGCTCGTGATCGCGCTCTCGTACGGGCCGTGGATGGTGCTGGGCAGCGTCTACCTGCACACCGGCGCGCTTTCGTGGGGGGCCTTCTGGGCGTCGCTCGTGCCGGGCCTGCTCATCATGTCGCTCGCCGTGGTGAACGCCATTCCCGGATTTCCACCAGGACCGGCTGGTGGGCAAGCGCAACCTCGTGGTGCGCCTGGGACGCCAGCGCGCCGTCACTCTCTACGTAGCGCTCGCCGCGGCGGCGTTCGCCGTCGTGGCGCTCGGTGTTGCACTCGGCGCCTTCCCGCTCGCGTGCCTCGCGGCGCTCGCCGCCGTGCCGCTGCTCGTCGCGAGCGCGCGGCGCGCGGCGCGCCACCTGCGAGCGCCCGCGCGAGTTCGTCGCGGCCATCCGCAGCATCGTGGCCTGCTACCTGGTGGGCGCGGGGCTCTTCGCGGCCGGCGTCGTCGCAGGGGCGTGGGCATGAGCGCGCGCGAGCGCCGCGTCGACACGCTGCGCGCGCCGCTCTTCGTATCGTGGCAGCTCACGCGCGACTGCGACCTGTGCTGCCTGCATTGCTGCACCGAGTCCGCGCCGGGCAAGCGCATGCACGACGAGCTGGACGAGTGGGAGGCGATGCGCATCGTGCGCGAGATCGTGCGCAACGACGTCCCCTACGTGATGCTCTGCGGCGGCGAGCCGCTGGTCGTGCCGCACTTCCTCGCCGTCGCCGAGGCGCTCGGGGACGCGGGCGTGCAGCTCAAGATCGAGACCAACGGCCAGCGCCTCGACGCCGTCACGCTGTGAGCGCCTCGCGCGCCTGCCGATCCGCTCCGTGCAGGTGAGCCTCGACGGCGACACCGAGGAGGTCTATCGCGCCCAGCGCCCGGGCGGCTCCCTCGCCAAGGCGCACGCGGCGTGCCGCGCGGTGCGCGACGCGGGCCTGCCGCTGGAGATCACGTTCGCGCCCACGCGCCTGAACATCCACCAGCTGGACGCGGTCATCGAGCGCGCCCGCGCGCTCGGGGCCTTCCGCTTCAACACCGGCAAGCTCATGCGCGTGGGCACCGCCGCCCGCCGCTGGAAGAGCCTCGAGCCCACGCCCGAGCAGTACCTGAGTCTTCAGCGCGGCGCTGGAGCGCGAGGCGGCGGTTGAAAGCGAGATGGGGCTTTGCTACATTCCGTTCGACTTGGCCGAGGGGCTCGCCGCATGCCTCGAGGTCCCGCCCGCTACACTGCTGGTGCTGCCCAACGGGTGGGTGAAGGTGGCGGCCGCGCTGCCCCACATATGCGCCGACCTGCGCGCGGTGACGCTGGCGGAAGCGTGGGAGGCATACCGCGAAGCATGGCGCGACGCGGGCGTGGTCGCGGCGGCACGGAAGGCGGTCCAGGACCCGGAACGGCACGCGAGTGCCAATCGCTGGCAGACGATGCTGGTGGCAACCTGACAGGAGCCGACATGAACGAACCCATCATCCAATCCGATGTGCAGGTAATCGAGGAGCTGGCCGCGGACAGCCAGCCGGGCGATGCCGCGAAATCGCCCTGGGAGACGCCCATGCTGGAGGACGTCTCCGAGCAGGTGATGGCGCAGCCGTACATCCGCTTCACCTGATCGGCGCGTCATGGCGGGGCGGTCGGTAGAGGACTACCGCGCGCCCCTGTTCGTTGCCTGGCAGCTCACCAACCGCTGCCGGGCGCGCTGTATCGCCTGCTGCGAGGAGTCGGGGCCGGACGGGGCGTGGGGCGACGAGCTCGGCCGCGACGAGGCGCTCGGGCCTCGCGCGCGCCATCGCTTCCCTCGGCGTCCCCTACGTCGCCTTCGGCGGCGGCGAGCCGCTGGGCGTTCCCTTCTGCTGGGACATCTTCGAGCTGTTGTCGGAGGCCGGCGTCGCGCTCAAGCTGGAGACCGATGGCACGCGCATCGACGTAGCCGCCGCCGAGCGTCTTGCCCGCATGCGCATGGAATGCATCCAGATCTCGGTGGACGGAGCCAACGCGGCCACGTATGAGCGCATGCGCCCGGGCCTGCGCTACGAGGATGCCATCGCGGCCATCGAGCGGCTGGTGGCACGCGGGCTCTCGCCCCAGCTCGTCTTCGTGCCCAGCCGCTTCAACCTGCACGAGATCGTGCCCGCGTTCGAGCTCGCCGCGCGGCTGGGCTGCGGAGCCTTCGTGACCGGCCCGCTGATGCGGATCGGACGCGCCGCCGCGCACTGGGACGACATCGCGTGCAGCGAGGCCGAGTGGCACGCCGCCGCCGCCGCCCTGCGTGCGCGCGCGGCCTCGCTGCCCGGCATCGCGCTTTCCATCTATCCGTGGGACATCGTCACCGAGATGGAGCGCCGGCTCGAGGGCCCGCAGGCGATGCTGCTCGTGGTGCCCAACGGCAAGGTGAAGCTGCTGAACGCGCTGCCCTTCGCGCCCGCGGACCTGCGCCGCCATTCCGTGGCCGAGGCGTGGGATGCCTATCGCGCAGGCGTGGCGCGCCCCGGAGGTGCGCGAATTCGTCGCCGCGCTGCCGCACGCGACCCGAGCTGCTGCGCCATGCCAACGAGACCTGGCCGATGGGCCGCGGGGGTTCTGGTACGATAACTGCAGGGGGAAACACCCCCTGAAGCTGGCGATATCCCGAGGAGACGACCGATGAACACGATGCGCATCGCGGGCCTCGTCGCAGCCCTGGGCCTGGCCTCGCTCGCGGCATGGGCGAAGATCCCGCCCCCGCCGCCGCAGGACCCGGCTGCCAAGGCCGCCGCCGACGAGAAAAAGAAGGCCGCCGACGAGAAGGACAAGGCCGAGCTCACCGCCTCGCAGGACGTGGCGGTGAAGAGCTACCAGGCCAACATGAAGAAGATGGGCAAGCCGGTTCCGAAACCGCAGCCGATCGCCGCCGCATCCGCGCCCCCCACGGGCGGGAAGGCGGCCCCCGAATCCAACACGTACAAGGCGGCCGAGAAGGCGAAGAAGAACTCCTGACCGGCCCCCCGGAGGAGACGTCATGAAATCGCTATTCGCAGTAGGCGTGGCCGCCTGCCTCGCGGCCGCGTGTTCGTCGATGGGCGGCGGCGCTTCCGGCCCCAAGGCCGTCGCCCGGCTCGACCCCACCAAGGGCAACGAGGTGCGCGGCACCGTCACCTTCACCCAGAAGGGCGACTCGGTGCACGTGGACACGGTGCTCACCGGCTTGAGCCCGGGCTCGCAGCACGGCATCCACGTGCACGAGAAGGGCGACTGCAGCGCCCCCGACGGCACCAGCGCGGGCGGGCACTACAACCCGAAAGGCGCCGCGCACGGTCCGCAGTCGGGGGCGCACCACGAGGGCGACATGCCCAACATCCAGGCCGGCACCTACGGCGGCACGAACGCGAGCTTCGACATCGCCGGGGTGAAGGTCGAGGACCTCGTGGGCAAGGCGGTGATCGTCCACCGCGATGCCGACGACTACGCGAGCCAGCCGGCGGGCAACTCGGGGCCGCGCATCGCCTGCGGAGTCATCCAGGCGGCATAGCGGGTCCGCGCGCGCCTCACCAGGTGTAGCGCACGGTGTAGCGCACCACGGCTTCCGCCTTCGCGGTAATGCGCAGCGCGAAGTCGATGGTGCGCGAATCGTCCTTCACGAAGTCGCCGCCGGAGTGGCGGAGTATCGTCCAGTTGCTCCAGCGGTAGAGGTTCTCGCGCACGTGCACCAGCACCGCCGCGTCGGGCTTCTGGTTGCGCACCTTCACCTCGATGTCCTCCTCGATCCAGTGCGCGGCGCTGTCGACGCGGAAGTCGAGCTGCTTTCTCTCGCCCACCACGTCGAAGGCACTGCCGAGCTTCACCTGCACCGTCTCGTCGCGCGCGGTGTGGTCGATCACGTCCTCGCCGATGAACTCCAGCGCACCGTCGGCCTCGTCGGCGCGCGAGACGCGCACGCGCCCCGCGGGCAGCGGCACGCCCAGGCCGTTGGCCTTCGCGTTCTTCACGCGCAGGTAGATGTCGACCTTGCGGTTGCCCTGCACGCCGTAGTTGCGGTCCGTGACGGGGCCGCCGCGGTAATAGGGCATTGCCTGCCCCTGGTACACCAGCGTCTTCTCGCAGCCCACCGCGGGGGCGGTCGGGAAGAGCTCGATCTGCTTCGTGGAGTTCTGGGCGAGCGAGGTGGTGCGCCCGAGGGTGTAGAGGTGGTACTCGAAGAAGGCCTTCTCCTGGAAGCCGGCCGCCTCCTTGCGCGCCATCGGGGCGGCGGCGAGCGCCTCGGGGTAGACGTTCCCGCGCGGCTGCGCGCGCTGCACGTCGCCCGCGATGAGCTTCACGCGCGCGTTGTCGAACGAGGCGCCCGACTGGTTCACCAGGGTCACCCAGGCGCCGACGTCCACCTTGCAGCTCTCCGGCGTGGGCTCCGAATAGGTGAGGTTGTAGTCCGCCCACCAC
Source organism: uncultured beta proteobacterium (assembly GCA_963827425.1). Classification (GTDB taxonomy): domain Bacteria; phylum Pseudomonadota; class Gammaproteobacteria; order Burkholderiales; family Usitatibacteraceae; genus Usitatibacter. The sequence continues at coordinate 882,610 of CAWHAQ010000005.1, forward strand.
GTCATGCCGCCGGTCTGGAACGCGAGGCGCGTGCGCTGGTTGCCCCCCGCCTGCGCCTCGATGTCCCACACCAGCGCGGGCTTGCTGATGAGCCCGCCCGGCAGGCTCGGCAGTCGCACGCCGGCGTTGGAGCTCACGATGCGCACGCTGCCGTCGGGCTGCTTCAGCGTGAGGCCGCCCTGCGTGCCCACCAGCGTGCCGGTGATGCTCTCCACGCCCTGGCCGCGCACCTGCTCGACGGTGATCTCGCGGCCCAGGTAGCGCGAGAGCAGCTTCGCGGTGCTGGTGAGGTCGAACTCGAAGCTCTGCTCGACCACGCGCGTGCCGCGGGGATCGGCGAGCGACGTGAACGACACCGTGGTGGGATCGATCATCGCGGGCACGTCCTCGACGCGCAGCGTGTTGCGGCCGGGCTTCAGCGCGAACGAGCGCTCCTCGCGCACCACGGCATAGCCCGGGATCGACGCGCCCTCGACAGCGTTGGCGAGCGCGCGCGCATCGAGCGTGCCGGGTGCGGCGCTCGAGTAGATGGTGAGCGAGTCCTGCGCCCAGGCGAGGAGCGGGGCGGCGGCGGCGAGGGCGGCGGCGAGGCGGCGCAGTTGCGGCATGGTTGTTCCTTTCGTGAGGGCGACGCAGCATTGAACGTTCGCGCGGGCCGAACGGGTCGAGCGGCCGGTATAATTCCGGCATGAAGAAGTTCGAGGGCACCGACACCTACGTCGCCGACGACGAGCTGAAGCTCGCCGTGAACGCCGCGATCACCCTCGAGCGCCCGCTGCTCATCAAGGGCGAGCCCGGCACCGGCAAGACGCATGCTCGCCGAGGAGGTTGCGCGCTCGCTCGGCAAGCCCCTCTTCCAGTGGCACATCAAGTCCACCACCAAGGCGCAGCAGGGCCTCTACGAGTACGACGCGGTCTCGCGCCTGCGCGACTCGCAGCTCGGCGACGCGCGGGTGGGCGACGATCGCGCAACTATATCGTGAAGGGCGTGCTCTGGCAGGCGTTCGAGTCGGAGGAGCAGGCGGTGGTGCTGGTCGACGAGATCGACAAGGCCGACATCGAGTTCCCCAACGACCTGCTGCGCGAGCTGGACCGCATGGAGTTCTACGTCTACGAGACGCGCGAGACCATCCGCGCGCGACATCGCCCCGTCATCTTCATCACGTCGAACAACGAGAAGGAGCTGCCCGACGCGTTCCTGCGCCGCTGCTTCTTCCACTACATCCGCTTCCCCGACAAGGAGACGATGCAGGCCATCGTCGACGTGCACTTCCCGGGCGTGAAGAAGCGGCTGCTGCAGGCGGCGCTCGAGGTGTTCTTCGGGATCCGCGAGATGCCGGGCCTCAAGAAGAAGCCGTCCACCTCGGAGCTGCTGGACTGGCTGAAGCTCCTGCTCGCCGAGGACATTCCGCCCGAGGCGCTGCGCACGGCAGGGGCACCAGGCCGCCATCCCGCCGCTCTACGGAGCGCTGCTGAAGAACGAGCAGGACGTGCACCTCTTCGAGCAGCTCGTCTTCCTGCAGCGGCGCGGGGGATAGCGTGCCAGCGCGCAAGGCGAAGCGGCCGGTGCGCCGGAAGACGAAGCGCGAAAGGCGAGAAGCGCCTCGCGGGCGTGGGCACCGGGGCCGTGCTGCGCGCCACCGGCCGGCCCTGGGACGAGTGGCTCAAGGTGCTCGACCGCGCCGGCGCCGAGCGCCTGCCGCACAAGCGACATCGCGCTGCTGCTCTCGCGCAAGTTCGGCGTGCCCGACTGGTGGTGCCAGATGGTGACCGTCGGGTACGAGCAGGCGCGGGGGCTGCGCAACGCCGGGCCAGCGCGCCGACGGCTTCGCCGTCGACGCCTCGCGCACCGTCGAGGCGCGGTCGCGCGCTCTACGATGCGTGGAGCGACGCGGCGACGCGCGAGCGCTGGCTGCTCGACGCGCCGGTCGAGGTGCGCGCTCCACCGCGGCAAGTCGATGCGCCTCGAGTGGACGCCGAGCGAGATCGAGCGTCGACGTCGCATTCGCCGCCAAGGGCCGCGGCAAGAGACCAGGTGGCGGTGGCGCACGCGAAGCTCGCGAACGCGCGCCGGCGAAGGCGCAGAAGGCGTACTGGAACGAGGCGCTCGCGCGGCTGAAGTCGATGCTCGAGCCTAAGCGCTCGCACGCGCATGCTGCTTCGATTTCTTCTTCGCCGTGCGCAAGCGCCGGCGTGCCCGGCGAGCCTCAAGGAATTCCTCACGCTGCTCGAGGCGCTCGACAAGGGCGTGGTGTACGGCAGCGTCGACGATTTCTACATCCTCTCGCGCCTCTGCCTCGTGAAGGACGAGGCGTACTTCGACCGCTTCGATCTCGCCTTCGCCGCGTACTTCAAGGGCGTGCAGGCGATTCCCGACGCCATCGTCACCGACATCCCCGCCGAGTGGCTGCGCAAGATGGCCGAGCGCTGGCTCACCGACGAGGAGAAGGAGAAGGTCGAGGCGCTGGGCGGCTGGGAGAAGCTGATGGAGACGCTGAAGGAGCGCCTCGAGGAGCAGAAGGGGCGCCACCAGGGCGGCAGCAAATGGATCGGCACCGCGGGCACCTCGCCCTTCGGCGCCTACGGCTTCAATCCCGAAGGCATTCGCATCGGCCAGGAGGGCGCGCAACCGCAGCGCGGTGAAGGTATGGGACAAGCGCCAGTTCCGCGACTACGACACCGACCGCGAGCTGGGCATGCGCAACATCAAGATGGCGCTGCGGCGCCTGCGCCGCTTCGCGCGCGACGGCGCGCCCGAGATCCTGGACCTCGACGGCACCATCCGCTCCACCGCCAGAACGCCGGCTGGCTCGATATCCGCATGGTCGCCGAGCCGCACAACGCGGTGAAGGTGCTGCTCTTCCTCGACGTGGGCGGCACCATGGACGACCACGTTCAAGTCGTCGAGGAGCTCTTCTCCGCCGCGCGCACCGAGTTCAAGAACCTCGAGCACTTCTACTTCCACAACTGCGTGTACGAGTCGGTGTGGAAGGACAACCGGCGCCGCAACGAGCGCATCCCGACCGTGGAGGTGATGCGCAAGTACGGGCACGACTACAAGCCGTGATCGTGGGCGATGCGTCGATGAGCCCCTACGAGCTGGAGCAGGCAGGCGGCAGCGTCGAGCACTGGAACGACGAGCCGGGGCGCGTCTGGCTGCAGCGCCTGCTGCGCGCATGGCCCCACGCCGCGTGGCTGAATCCCGTGCCCGAGCAGCACTGGGGCTGGACCACGTCGATCCAGAACGTCCACCGCATCATGGAAGGGCGCATGTTCCCGGTGACGGTCGCGGGCCTCGAGCGGCCGTGAAGTCGCTGGCACGCCGCTCCTAGCGCGGTCCCGGGAAGTCAGCCGGCGCGGAAGCGCCGCAGGCCAGCGCTGTCCACCTCGCGCCGGACGCGGCCTTCCGCCTCGAGGTAGTGCAGGTGCGCGATCGCTTCTCCCATCGCGAAGCCCATCTGGTGCTCGTCCAGCTTGCGCTTGAAGAGGAAGGGCAGCGCCTCGAAGGCGGTGAGCGGGCGCTCGCGGCAGCCTTCCTCACAGGCGCTCGAGGCGCCGCGCGTGGTGCTCGCGCAGCTCCGCGATGCGCGTGTGCAATCCGTGGAACACCCGATCGTGCGAGGGCAGCACGCGCGCGTCGGCGGGCAGGTGCGCGAAGCGTCCATGGAGCCCAGGAAGAGCGCCAGCGGGTTGGCCTCGGGCTGGTTGCCCCACACGCCGACGTTGGTCGTGATGCGCGGCAGCACCTGGTCGCCGGAGATGAGGACGTTCAGCGACTCGCACCACAGCGCGGCGTGCTCGGGCGCGTGGCCGAACACCGTGATCACTTCCCACGCGCGGCCGCCGATCGCGAGGCTGTCGCCGTGCATCATGCGGCGGTAGCGCTTGGGCAGGCTGGGCACGCCGCGCGCGTAGCCGTTGCACCTTGCGGGTGCGCTCGGGCACGCTGGCCGGGTCGAGGCCGTTGCGCTCGAAGAGCTCGAGGGTATTCTCGCGGTCGAAGCCGCCGACGTCGTCGTGGGCCGCGTGCGCCGAGAGGTACTCGGAGGTCGTCATCCAGAACGGCGCGCCGGTGCGCTCGACGAGCCACGCGGCGCTGCCCACGTGGTCGGGGTGGTAGTGCGTGACGACGACGTTCGTCACCGGCCTCCCCGCCGAGGAGCTGCGCGAAGTGGCGCTCCCACAGCGTCCACGTCGCCTCGACGCCGTAGCCGGTGTCGACCAGCGTGAAGCCTTCGCCATCCTCGAGCACCCAGAGGTTGATGTGGTCGAGCGCGAAGGGCAGGGGCATGCGGATCCACCACACGCCTTGCGCCACGGCGATGGCCTCGCCGGGCGCGGGGATGCGCTCCTCGAAGGGGTGGGTTACTTGGTCGTGAAGACCCACGTTCCGTTCCAGGCCGGCTCCGGGGCGTGCTCGATGTAGTTCGCCGTGCGCGAGATGTAGAGCTTGTAGAGCTTGGTGCCGGGCGACTTCGCGGCGAGCGCCTCGAAGAGCTGCATCGCCTCGACCCAGCGGCGCTTGCGGTAGAGCTCGAGCGCCTTGTGGAAGCGCTCGACGTCCGCGAGCGCTGCTTCGGGCACCTCGCCGACCTTGCCGAGCGGCTCGTAGATCGCGAGGCCCTCGGTGCGGCCCTTGACCACCACGCGGTCGATCTCGCGGTAGACGAAGCCCTCGGCCGCGGCCACCATCGTCTCGGAGACGAGGATGCCCACGCCATATTCCTTGGTGAGCCCCTCGAGGCGCGAGGCGATGTTCACCGCGTCGCCGATCACCGTGTACGCGCGGCGGAAGCGCGAGCCCATGTCGCCCACGTTCATCTCGCCGCAGTTCAGGCCCACGCCGATGTTCAGCACCGGCCAGCCGCGGCGCACGAACTCGGCGTCCAGCCCGCGGATGCGCTTCTGCATCGCGAGCGCCGCGTCCACCGCGTGCGCGACGTGGTCCTTGTCGGAGACCGGCGCGCCCCAGAACGCCATGATGGCGTCGCCGATGTACTTGTCGATGGTGCCGCGCTTCTCCTGGATCACCTCGGTCATCTCGGAGAGGTACGCGTTCATCATGTCCTTCAGGCCCTGCGGCGGCAGGCCTTCGGAGATGGACGTGAAGTCGCGCACATCGGAGAAAAGCACGGTCATCACGCGGCTCTCGCCGCGCATCGAGTACTCGCCCGGGTTCAGCGCCATCTCGGCCACCAGCTCCTTGGGCACGTAGGTGCCGAAGAGCCCGGTGATGAGGCGGCGCGAGCGCGCCTCGAGGAAGAACCCATACACCATGTTGAAGAAGTAGAGCACCAGCACCATCGCGAGGGGCGCGGCGATGTCGAGCACGTAGCCCATCCAGTGCCAGGCGTAGATGTTGATGCCGATGAATAGGCCCAGCGCTGCGACGGTGGCGGTGGTGGCGGGCAGCACGCCGATGCGCGGCAGGAAGATCGCGAGCGGCAGCCCGATGAGCAGCAGCAGGATGGCGACGAGCCGGGGCCCTCGGGTGGGCGCTGCTTGATGGACTGGTCGAGGATGCCGCTCACCATGTTGGCGTGGACCTCGACGCCGGGATAGTCCTCGCCCGCGGGCGTCTGGCGGATATCGAGCAGGCCCTGCGCCGAGGTGCCCACGATCACGATCTTGCCCACCAGATCGTGGGGGCCGAGCGTGCCGCGGATCACGTCGGTCGCCGAGACGTAGCTGGAACGATCCGCGGTCGCCGCGGAACGGGACGAGCGCCGACATCGCGCTCGTCGAGCGGGATGACCTTGTCGGCCACGCGCAGGGACGTGATCCATCCGAGCGCGCCGTGCCACGGCTCCTCCTTGCGGATCTTGATCGGGACGTTGCCGAGGTACGTGTGGGCCACCGCGAGCGACATCGCCTCGTAGTAGCCGTCGCCGTAGCGCATCAGCATCGGCACGCGGCGCGTGACGCCGTCGAAGTCCAGCCCCGGCGACAGGTGCCCGGCGGCGGTGGCGGCCTTCTGCAGCTCTGGGCGGTTGCCGCTGTATCCGGTCGCCATGGTGCTGAGGAAGACGGCGCCGCCCTTCGCCTGCAGGTCGCTCTCGCTGAAGTTGGGCGGCGGCAGCACGCCGGCGCGGTCCTGCTTCGGATTGAGGAAGTAGCCCAGCACCACGGGGTGCTTCGCGATCTCGTCGGCGAAGACCTTGTCGAAGTCCAGGGTGCCGCGCGCCTTGTCGAGGAAGCCCTTGAACTCGGCGTCGTCCTTGAGCTCGCCGCGCGCAAGCTGGTCCATGGTGTCGATGCCCGAGCTCGTGTCGCGCTCGGGCAACGCGATGTCGAAGCCCACGACGGCGACGTTGTACTTGTCGAAGAGCTGCCGCACCATCAGCGCGAGCTTGTCGCGGCCCCACGGCCAGTGGCCCTCGGCGATCAGGCTCTTCTCGTCGATGTCGAGGATCACGATGCGCGGGTCGACCGTGCGCGGCATGAAGAGGCGCAGCCGCGCGTCGTAGGCCTGCTGCTCCAGCGCCTGCAGCGGCCGCATCGGCAGGTACTCGCCCATGGCGAGGACGAAGGCGAACACGACCACGATCCCGATCCCGGCGCGGATCGCGGTGTGCAGTGACAGACGTCTGAAGAGCGACGCTAGGCGCATCGAGTCGGGAATGCCGGCCGGCGGATCGGCGCAGCCATGATACACGGGCGCGCACGCCCGGCCATGGGCCGCTCAGCGGGGGCGGAGCAGCCGCGTGAGCGCGCGCAGCGGCGCGGTGAGGCGCCAGGAGCGGCTGCCTTCCACGAGCTCAACGCGGGCGCGCAGGTCGCGCGCCTCGTCGGCCTGGCGGTCGCGCTCCGCCCACGCCGTCGCGCGCTGCGCGGCGATGTCGTCGACCCTGCCGCGCAGCTCGGTGATCTCGGAGCGTGCGAGGTGCGCGCGCGCATGCTCCTCGGCGAGCGCCCGGCGCTGGCGCGCGATCTCGGCGGCGTCGCGCCGCAGCTGGTCATCGGCTTCCCCGCCCGCCGCCGCAGCTCCGCGAGCGAGGAGCCGCGCCCGGCCCGCACCCCGTCGTCATACAGCCACGCGAGGGTGGCTAGCCGCGGGGAATCCGCGGGCGCGACGAGCCAGCGCGCATCGAGCGGAGGAAGCGCGCCCGGCGCCGCGCCGCGCGCGAGGCCGTCGAGGTAGCGCTCGCGATAGGCGGCCGGGGTCATGGGCCGCGCCGCCGCGGCTGCCATGGTAGCGGGGCGGCCGATCGCATCCAGGATGGCGGCGTTCATCTCGGCCGCGCTCGCATCCCAGCGCACGATGCGGGCGTTCGGCCGTCCCGCGAGGCGCTCGGCGAAGGCGCCCAGGTCGGTCGCCACGATGGGGAGATCGGTCGCGAGCGCCGCCGAGAGCGTGTACGAGAACGTCTCGGGCACCTGCGCCGGAAATAGGAACGCGTCGCCGCGTTCGAGCGCGATCAGCGCGGGCAGGTCGCCCTCGCGATACTCGCCGGTGAAGTCGTAGGGCCGCTCGGGCCATGCGGGGACGGGATGCGCGGTAAACCCGAGCACGCGGAAGTGCAGCGGCAGCGCGCGCGCCGCGGCGTCCTCCACGCACGCCTCGAGCGCCGCGAGGCCCTTGGCTGGCGAGATCGCGCCCGGCACCAGCACGCGCCACGGCGCGCCTTTCGCGGGCGACTCGAGCTCCGGGTGCGGCCACACGACGATGGGCGTGCGGGGAAAGAACGCGCCGATGCGCTGCGCGGCATCCTCCGACGGCGCGATCACGCGTCCGGCCGCGGCGAGCAGCTCGCCCAGGGCCGCGCGCCATTCGTCGATCGACATCGGCCATTGCGCGGGATGGGCCTCGAGGCAGCGCCGGCAGTCGGGCGTGCCGCCGCAGAAGCGCCCGCGCCCGTCGACGAAATGGCAGGCGGGGCAGGCCGGGTAGTAGTCGTGCAGCGTGACGTCGTGCGCGGCGCCCAGGCGGCGCGGCAGCCCGAGCACCGCCGGCGGCAGGCCGTGGACGTGGTGGAAATGCACGCGGTCGATCCCGATCGCGGCGAGCAGGGTAACCAGCGCTTCCCACTCCTCGTCCCGGCGCAGCCAGACGGCGAGGTCCGCCCCGGGCCGCAGCCAGCGCAGCACGACGGAGTCGGCGAGGTGGGGTTGCAGCAGCAGGACCTCGGCATCGCCCGCGAGGATGCCCGTCAGCTCGGTGATGTGGCGACCCACGCCCCCGCCCGCCGCGTGCGCGACGAAGAGCACGCGCGGCAGCCGCGAGGCGCGCAGCCGCTCGAGCTTGGTGCTCGCCGTCACCGGGCGGCGCCGAGCTTGCGGCGCAGCGCCGCCCCGCCGCGCGCCAGGAACCTGGCGCTGCGCCAGAGCCACGTTGAATGGATGCGCTGCAGCTCGTCGGCGCGCGCGAAAGCGAGCGACTCGGCATGGGCCAGGCCCGCGCGCAGGTTGGTGGTCTCCTCTTCCTTCCGCGCGAGGAGTCCCCCCAGCTCGCCGATGCTGCGGTCGCGCTCGGCGAGCCGCGCGGAGGCATGCTCGAGGCCGCGGTTCAACTGGCCGATCACCGAGTCGCGCTGCGTGGCGATGTTCTCGATGTGCCAGAGTCCGCCCATGATGCGGCCGCGCTCGTCGTCGCGCTCGGCGAGCACGCACCTCGCCTCCTCGAACCCGTGCTCGGTGCGCGCGAGGTCGATCGCGCAGCGCAGCTCATGGGCGGGATCGGCCACCAGGAACTCGTGCACTTTCGCGGGATAGCCGGGATGCGCCTCGACCAGCGCCTTGCCCGCCGCTGCCTGCAGGGCGAAGCGCTCCTCGGAGAAGCTCACCGAGCCTTCGTGATAGACGAACACGTCGCCCGCGAGCACGTTGCGCCAGCCGCCGTTGCCCGCGCGCATGCAGAAGTCGTTCTCCTCGCCGTAGCCGCGCCCGTAGCGTTCGGCGTCGAAGAGGCCGAAGGCGTCGAGCGCGCCGCGGCGGATGTACATGCAGAAGCCCACCGCGGTCGGCAGGTCCACGACGCGCCCGGCGTTGGTGCGCGCGAAGAGCCGGTCCAGCTCCGCCAGGCCCAGGGTGCCGGGGATCTTGCCCTGCCAGCCCTCGAACGGATACGAGCAGACCGTGGCGTTGTTGGAGAAGGGCGTGACGGTGGCGATCTTCGCGTCGGAGGCGGCGCACGCGTGCATCCGGTCCAGCCAGTCGTTGGCCACCTCGGTGTCGCTGTTGAGGAGCACGACGTCGCGGTCGGGATTGAGGGCCATGCCGCGGTTCACCGAGCGCACGAAGCCGGCGTTGGCGGCGTTGCGCAGCAGCGTGATGCGCCGGTCCGCGGCGAGCGCATCCAGCCAGTTCGCGATCTCCGGCTCGGGGCTCGCGTCGTCGACCACGACCAGCTCGAAGCCCGCCTGCTGGCGCGCCGCGAGCACGCTCTCGACGCAGCGCCGCGTCTGCGCGACACCCTTGTAGACGGGGATGACGACGTCGATCAAGCGGGCCCCTGGCGCGGCCTGCCCCACAGGCGCCGCGCGATGCCGCCCATGCCCTCGCGCTTGAGGAGCCGCACGAGGCGCACCCGCAGCGACTTGCCGGCCTTCGGCGCGAACATGAGCACCGCGAGCTTCAGCGCCACCGGGAAGCTCACCGGCTCGTGGCGCGGCCAAGGCGCGTACTTCGCCGACGTGCCGTCCTTCGCGAAGAACTGCGGGAAGCGCACGCGGCCCTCGGTGCGGCACCAGTCGATGAAGGTGAGGCCCGCGCTCGTGGCGTCGTAAGGATCGGGGAAGGCCTTCGGCAGGTCCTGGTTCTCGCGGTAGAGCCAGCGGTGGTGCGGCTGGATGGGCGTGCCGTCGCTGAACCTTCCGTACGCCCACGGCCATGCGCTCACGGGATCGCCCCGCGCGCCCGCGGTCTCGCGCTCGTACCAGGCGATGAGCTGCTGCACGCTGTCGTTGCCCGCGGCGTTCTTCACCGCCATCACGCGGTGCGCCCCGCTGTCGAAACCGGTGAAGTGGTAGAAGCCGAGCGGCTCGCCGTCGACCACGAAGCCGCCGGCGAGCGAGCCGCTGAGCGCGCGCGTGGTGAGGTTCCAGGTCGCGACGTTGTGGCGCGACGACTTGATGATCTCGACGCCGTCGAAGAACACCGGCGCGAAATTGAGCCACTTCTGGTCGGTGAAGAGGCCGTTGTGCACCTCGGCACGGCAGAACCAGTAGGTGCGCTGGGCCCACCAGTCGGCGAAGCGCATGCCTTCCGGGGTCGGCCGCACGCCGATGAAGCCCAGGTTGAAGACGCCCATGCGCAGGCTCGTGACCTCGTTGTCGAGCACCGCCTCGATCGTCTTCTCGGGCTTGTTCTGGTGCGGCGTGAGGGTGACGTTGGAGCGCGCGAGGGCGGCGAGGATGTCGTCCACGCGCGAGAAGAGCACCATGTCCGGGTCGAAGTAGAGCACCTGACTCGCAGCCCGGCTGCGCCAGCAGGTGCTTCAGCGCGTAGGGCTTGATCGCGGTCGAGAGCTCGACGATGTTGTGCGTGAAAGCTCCACGGCGCGCCAGCGGGGATGCCGAGTCGGCCATCTCGAGGATCGAGTCGAACGGCTCGTCGGCGGGCGTGAGCCATGGCGGACGCTCGTCGGCGAGCGCGAGGTGGATCACGGCCTCGGGATGGTGCGCGCCGGATCGAGCGGCAGAGCATGCGCACCTTGGGCAGGTAATTGACCGCGGCGCAGGTGAAGACGTGCAGCTTCGCTGGCATGGATGCTTTCGGTGGGTGCGCCGCGCGCTTCAGGCCGCGGACGCTTCCTCCAGCGCGAGCTGGCGGTGGAAGTCGACGAGGGTGGCGAGCGCCGCCTCGGCGCTCACCTCGGGGGCGAGGCGCGCGCTGCGGTAGTGGCGCAGGCGTTCGGCGGGCGCGCCGAGGTCGAACGCGACGATGGGCAGGCCGAGCGCGATCATCTCGGCCACGACGTAGGAGAACGTCTCCGGCCAGATGGAGGGGAAGAAGAACATGTTGACGCCGTTTTCCTCGACCAGGGCCACGAGGTCCTCGCGGCGGTAGGCGCCGGTCACCTTCAGCCGATCGGATTTCTGCGCGACGTTGAGCGTGCCCAGCACCACCACGCGCAGCGGCGAGCTGCTGGCGCTCGATGCGCTCGACCATCTCGCGCACCACGTGGGCGCCCTTCTGCGGGCTGATCTCGCCCACCACGCCGATCACGAGCGGCGCGCGCAGCTCCACGCGCGGCTGGCGCGCCGGCGCGTAGGTCGCCTCGTGGGGGACCACGGTGATGCGCTCGACGGGCAGCGCCGGATAGGCGCGCAGCAGGTGCTGCCGGGTGGACTCCGAGAAGCAGCGGATCTCGTCGGCCGCCTGCAGGCAGCGGCCCCAGAGCGCGCGCCACGGGCCGATCTCGGTGGGCGGGGGAGCGCCACGTAGCTCGCCTCGTGGCGCTTCATGCAGCTCGCGCACTCCGCGAGGTCGGGGATGCCGCAGTAGCGTCCCGTCGGCATTCAGCAGGACGAACGACGGGCAGATCGACGAAGTAGTCGTGGGCGGTGACCGTGAGGCGCACGCCGTGGTGCTCGGAGCGCATGCGCGCGAGCCATTCGGCGAGCAGCAGCGGCTCGTCGAACGACACGGGGCTGTTCACGAAGAGCTCGGCCACGGGCAGGCTCTCGACGATGCGCTCGAGGCCGAGGAAGGTGGAGATGCGATAGACCTGCGGCTCGGCGTCGCGGGCGGTGCAGATGCAGGCGGTACTCGAGCATCGGCAGGTTGTAGGTGCAGAGCACCACCGCCTGGCCGCGCGCCACGCGCTCGGCCACGATGTCGCGGCAGTACTGGTTGGCGCCGCCGCCCATGTTGTGGTCGAAGACCAGGCACACGGCGGGATAGGGGCGCAGCGTGGGCAGCAGCTCCTCGACGATGCCGAGGTCGTCGAGCGAGGGCGCGGTGTAGCTCTGGGCGCGCGCCCGCCGCACGATGCCGGCGATGTCGCCGCGCTTCAGCCGGCGCCATACCGCTTGCGCCACCCACGTGATGAGGCGCTTCCTGGTGCGCTCGGCGTGGCGCGTCTCGGCGTGCTCGGTGATGTCGATCTCGGACTTGGCGCCGTCGGCGAGCTCCACCTCGAGCACCGCGCGTGACACCGGCTTCTCGGGAATGTAGCCGGTGACGACGAAGCCCGCGGTCGCCGCGTTCACGAGGTCCGGATAGGCTTCGAGGACGTCGTGGCGATCGAGGTCGCAGGCCGCGGTGATGCGCCGCTGCCAGCCATCGCCCTCGACGCGCAGGTGCACGGCGGCCACCGCGCGGCTGCGATGCGCGGCCCAGCCCCAGCCGAACAGGCGCCGGCCGCCGATCACCAGGCGGTCTATCGAGTGCTGGATGCCGGGCTCCGCGGGAGCGCCGGCGGCGGCGGTCATGGGCGGCCTCGTCATGCGCAAAATGGGCCATTTTACCGTGGAGCGGCCCATTTCCCCGCGCAGGACGCCGCGCGGCCTAGCGAACGGGCTTCAGGGGCGCCTCGCCCTCGCTCGCCCTGCCGCCGCAGTTCGCGGTCTGCATCGACACGCCGACCGGAATCAGGCGCCCGTAGGCATTGATATAGGCGTTCTGCACCGCATAGGCTTCGCGCTCGAGGGCGATCGCCTGCGAGCACGGGTAGTGCGCGAAGTTGCGATGCACCGCCTGCAGATAGTGCGTGAATTCGTGCACGACGATGGACGCCGCGAGCACGCCCTGGGGGTCCGAGGCATCGGCGATGGCCATGCGGGCTGACTCGTGCACGTAGACGACGTTGCGCCCCGTGTCGGGATACCAGCCCCACACGTGGCAATGACGCCCCCCGCACGCATTTGCCTCGAAGAACGACTGCGGCTTGAATTCCACGACCGGTGCGACGGCGGGCGCCGGATAGCCCGAGAGCTTCTCGGACCAGCCGAGCAGGCCGGCGTAGACGTCGTCCTTCGCTGTTCCCTGCGACTGGGCGCAGGCGAGGTGCGAAGCGGTTACGAGCAGCGTTGCGGCGACAAGACGTTTCACCGGGCTCCCCGGGGCGGCCGAAGGGCCGCGCGTACCTCTCATGTACCGCACATCACGCTCCCTCGTATGTGGAGAAATTCACGCGTTGTCCTACGATTGCTCTGCGTAGACTGTTACGAATGACACGGCCGGCGCGGGCAAAGCTCCGCAACGGGGTCCTGATTCCGGCGTAGGAGTCGGCGAAGGGGCGTGCTTCAGGGCGGCGCTGCCGGGCCGCGCCGCCGCATCAGGAAATAGGCGGCGGGAACCACGAACATGGACAGCAGCGGCGCGGTGACCATGCCGCCGACCATCGGCGCGGCGATGCGCTGCATGACCTCGGAGCCGGTGCCGGTGCCGAACATGATGGGCAGCAGCCCGGCGATGATCACCGCCACCGTCATCGCCATCGGCCGCACGCGCAGCGCCGCGCCTTCGACGACTGCGCGCAGCGAGTTCGGCGTCGTTCTCCAACCGCCCCTCGCGCACCCTGGCCTGCACCGCCTCGTTCAGGTAGACCAGCATCACCACGCCGAACTCGGCCGCGACGCCGGCCAGCGCGATGAATCCGACCGCGGTCGCGATCGACATGTTGTAGCCCAGCAGGTACAGGAGCCAGAATCCGCCGACCAGCGCGAACGGCAGCGTGGCCATGATCAGCAGCGCCTCGTCGAAGCGGCCGGAAGGTCAGATAGAGCAGGACGAAGATGATCGGCGAGCGTCGCCGGCACGACCAGCTTCAGCCGCTCGCGTCGCCCGCTCGCAGATACTCGAACTGGCCCGACCAGGCGATCGAATAGCCCGGCGGCAGCTTGACCTCGCTGCGCGACGGCGCGCTGCAGGTCGCGCACGGCCGAGCTCAGGTCGCGGCCGCGGACGTCGACATAGACCCAGCCCGACAGGCCGCGCGTTCTCGCTCTTCAGCATCGGCGGCCCGTCGCTGATGCGCAATGCGCGCCACGTCGCCCAGCGTGATCTGCGCGCCGCGCTCGGTGAGCATCGGCAGCGTCGCGCAGCGTCTCGACCGAATCCCGCAGCTCGCGCGGATAGCGGACGTTGATCGGGAAGCGCTGCAGCCCCTCGACCGTCTCGCCGACGTTGTCGCCGCCGATCGCCGCCGACGACGACGCTCTGCACGTCGGCGACGTTCAGGCCATAGCGCGCGGCGGCGGCGCGGTCGATGTCGCACGTCGATGTAGCGCCCGCCGGTCAGCCGCTCGGCGAACGCCGAGGTGACGCCCGGAACGCTCTTCAGCCACGCGCTCGATCTCGCGCGCGCGATGCGGTCGATCTCGGCGAGGTCGGCGCCCGCGACTTTGACGCCGATCGGGCTCTTGATGCCGGTGGCGAGCATGTCGATGCGATTGCGGATCGGCGGCACCCAGACGTTGGAGAGCCCGGGCACCTTCACCGTGCGGTCGAGCTCATCGACCAGCTTCTCCGGCGTCATGCCCGGCGCGCCACTGGTCGCGCGGCTTGAACTGGATGGTGGTCTCGAACATCTCCAGCGGCGCGGGATCGGTCGCGGTCTCGGCGCGTCCGGCCTTGCCGAACACGCGTCGCGACCTCCGGCACGGTCTTGATCAGGCGGTCGGTCTGCTGCAGCAGCTCGGCCGCCTTGCCGGCGGAGATGCCCGGCAGCGCCGAGGGCATGTAGAGCAGGTCGCCTTCGTCGAGCGGCGGCATGAACTCGCCGCCGAGCTGGCTCAGCGGCCACAGCGTCGCGAGGCGAAGACCAGCAGCCGCGACGGCCAGGCGTCCTGGGACGGCGCAGCACCGCAGTCGAGCAGCGGCCGATAGACGCGCGATCAGCGCGCGGTTGAGCGGATTGCGCGCTCTCGTCGCGGGATGCGGCCGCGGATCAGATAGCCCATCAGCACCGGCACCAGCGTCACCGAGAGTCCCGCGGCCGCGGCCATGGCGTAGGTCTTGGTGAAGGCGAGCGGCGCGAACAGCCGCCCCTCCTGCGCCTCGAGCGTGAAACCGGGATGAACGACAAGCGTGATGATGAGCAGCGAGAAGAACAGCGCCGGCCCCACCTCGCGCGGCGGCGTCGCCGATCACGCGCCAGCTGCTCGTCGCCGCTCGAGCGTCTCGCCGGGATGCTCGTGCTGCCACGCCTCGATGTGCTTGTGGGCGTTCTCGATCATCACCACCGCGGCATCGACCATCGCGCCGATCGCGATGGCGATGCCGCCCAGCGACATGATGTTGGCGTTCACGCCCTGGTAGTGCATGACGATGAAGGCGATCAGCACCCCGAGCGGCAGCGAGACGATCGCGACGAACGCCGAGCGCAGATGGAACAGGAACAGCGACGCAGACCAGCGCCACGACGATGAACTCCTCGATCAGCTTGTCGCTCGAGGTTGTCGACCGCGCGCTCGATGAGGCTCGAGCGGTCGTAGGTCGGCACGATCTCGACGCCGGGCGGCAGGCTCTGCTTGAGCTCGGCGAGCTTCGCCTTGACCGCCTCGATGGTCTCGAGCGCGTTCTTGCCCGAGCGCATGACGATCACGCCGCCGGCGACCTCGCCTTCGCCGTTCAGCTCGGCGATGCCGCGGCGCATCTCCGGCCCGATCTGGACGCGCGCCACGTCGCCGAGCCGCACCGGCACGCCGGCCGTCGGTCGTCGTCGAGCGGGATCTGCGCGGAAATCGTCGAGCGTCTTGCAGATAGCCGGAGGCGCGGACCATGTACTCGGCCTCGCCCAGCTCCAGCACCGAGCCGCCGGTCTCCTGGTTGGCCTTGCTGCACGGCCTCGATCACCTTGCCCTGCGGTGATGCCGTAGGCGCGCAGCTTGTCCGGGTCGAGCACGACCTGGTACTGCCGCACCATGCCGCCGACGCTGGCGACCTCCGCGACGTTCGGCACGGTCTTCAGCTCGTACTTGAGGAACCAGTCCTGCAGCGCGCGCAGCTGCGCCGAGGTCATGCTGGCCGGTGCGGTCGACCAGCGCGTACTCGTAGACCCAGCCGACGCCGGTGGCGTCGGGCCCGAGCGACGGCCTTGCGCCTGCGGCGGCAGGCGCGCTCTGCACCTGGTTCAGGTATTCGAGCACCCGCGAGCGCGCCCAGTACAGGTCGGTGCCGTCCTCGAACAGCACGTAGACGAACGAGTCGCCGAACAACGAATAGCCGCGCACGGTCTTGGCGCCCGGCACCGAGAGCATGGTCGTGGTGAGCGGATAGGTGACCTGGTTCTCGACGATCTGCGGCGCCTGGCCCGGATAGGTCGTGCGGATGATCACCTGCACGTCGGAGAGGTCGGGCAGCGCGTCGAGCGGCGTGCGATATCAGCGCCCACACGCCCCAGGCAGCAGACGAGCACCGTCGCCAGCAGCACGAGGAAGCGGTTGGCGATGCGACCAGCGGATGAGGCGCGCGATCATCGCTCGTTTCCCGGCGGGTTTCGCCGCGCGCGCGTCCGGCGCTTGCCGTGAACCGGGACGCCACGGCCTTGAGGTTCGCTTCCGAATCGATCAGGAACTGGCCCGACACCACCACCTTCTGTCCCGCCTGCAGACCGGTGCGGATCTCGGTCTCGCCGTTCGCTCTCGGCGCCGGTCTCGACATCGACCGGACGCAGGCGCTCGCGCCGTCGGCGCCCGTCTCGGCGAGCGACCACGACGGTGCGCTTGCCGGTGCGGAATCACGGCTTCGGTCGGCACCAGCACGCACCGTGCGCGCAGGCGGAGTGAAGTCGACGGTGGCGAACATCCCGGGCACCAGCTCGCCCTGCGGATTCGCGAGCTCGATGCGCGCCTTGAGCGTGCGCGTGGTGGCGTTCACTTCGGGCAGGATCGCGCTCACCTTGCCCTTGAAGACCTCGCCGGGAAAGGCCGGCGTGCGCGCCTCCACCGCGTTCCCCGGTCGCACCTGCCGCGGCCAGGCCTTCGGGCACTTCGGCATTCACCCAGACCGTGGAAAGGCCGTTGATCCGGAACAGCGGCGCGCCCGCCATCACCGTCATGCCTTCGCGCGCGGAAAGCTCCGATGACGACGCCGGCGATGGGCGCGGTGATGCGTGAGGCGCGGCTGGACGCGCGCCGCTCGCTTCGACCGCGCTTGATCTGCTCGTCGCTCATGCCGGCCAGGCGCATGCGCTGGATCGCGCCCTCGCGCAGGCTGCGAGAGTCCCGCCGCGCTGCGCCATGCGCGCCGCGGTGAGGAACTCCTCCTGTGCGGCGATCCAGTCGGGGACGTAGAGCTCCGCCAGCGGCTGGCCCCGGCGCACCGGATCGAGCGGCGCGCGCACGTAGAGCTTCTCGAGGTAGCCGTTGCTGCGCGCCTGCACCACGGCCTAGGTCGCGCTCGTTGTACGCGACGTTGCCGACGGCCTCGATGCTCGGCGCGATCGTGCCCATCGTGACCTCGGCCGTGCGCACGCCGAGGTTCTGCTGGACGCGCGGGCTGATGGCGACACTGTCCTCGTCCGCGCCGGCGTTCCCGGCGTAAACGGGCACCAGCTGCATGTCCATGAAGGGCGACTTCCCGGCTTGTCGAACTTCTGCGCGGGAACCATCGGATCGTGCCAGTACAGCACTTTCCTGCCGTTGGCCGGATCGATCTCGCCGGCGTGCTGCGGACCCGTGCCGGGCGCCGGCGCCGCCATCTGCATGCCCTGGGTCATGCCGAGCCAATAGAGACCGTAGCCGCCGGCTCCGACGACGACGAGGCTCGCCATCGTGATTGCAAGGGTGCGCGTCCTCATTTCATGTCCTTCATATTCATTTCCGCCTTCGAGCCTTCATCCGGCACCAGGAAAGCGAGCTGCGCCCAGAGGCGCGCGTTGTCCCATTCGAGCTGCACTGCCTGTAGACGCGCGTCGAGCTCGTCGCGGCGCGCGGCGAGCACCTCGAGGAGGCTTGCCTTGGCGCCGCGATAGGCCGCGAGCGCGACCTCGGTGCGCTCGTGCGCGAGGGGCAGGATCTCCTTCGCGTAGCGTCCGAGCCGCTCGCGACCCGCTTCCCACTCGGCGAGCATGGCGCCCACGTCGGCGACGTGGGCATGCGCAGCATCTCCTCGCGCTGCTCGAGCGCCTGCTCGCGCAGCGCCAGCTTGGCGGCCAATTCGCGGTCCTGCCGATGCGGCCGGTCCCACGGCAGGGGGATGGAAACGTCGACGGAGACCATGTTGGAGAACGCAGGTCCGCGCTGGCTGTACATCAGTTCCACGCTCCAGTCGGGATGGCGCGCCGCTTCAGCGAGCTTCACGTCGTTGGCGGCGATCTCCTCCTGCTTCGCGAGCACCTGGAGGTCCGGATGGCGCTCGATGTGGGCGCGCAGGTCGTGCGCGGGAAGCGGCGGGCGGTCGATCGGCGCGGCGCCCGCGAGCGGGCGGTCCGCGTCGGGTCCGATCCAGCGCGCGAGGGCCAGCTTCGCGGCTCGGATGCGCCGGTCTGAATCGCTCGCGCGATCCGCGAGCATCGCGACGGCCGAGCGCGCCGCGAGCACGTCGCCCTGGCTGCCGCGCGCCGCGCGATATGCGCTCTCCGCCGCGTCCACCTGCCGGCGCGCCTCGCCCGCCTGCTCGTCGATGGCCGCGCGCGTGGCTTCCGCATAGTGCCGGTCGAGCCACGCGAGGGCGGCGTCGCGCTGCACGTTCGCGACCGAAAGCGAGCGCTCCGCGAGCGATTTCTCCGCCTCGAGGTCGGAATGCCGCGCGCGCAGCTCGCGCTTGTCGCGTGCCGTGAGCTCCTGCATCACGCCCACCGAGCGCATGGTCATGAAATCGGCGCTCACGCTGAAGGCGTCGGGCCCGGTGACGGGCAGGTTCTGGACGCCGACCTTGAGCGTGGGATCGGGCAGCTGGCCCGCGGCCACGGCCATCTCCCGCGCGGCGCTCGCGGCGTACCCCAATCCTGCGATCTGCGGCGAGCGGGCTACGGCGAGCGATTGCGCTTCGGCGAGCGTGAGCGGGGCGCCCGCGGCGAGCGCTGAAGGCACCGCCGCCGCGGCGATTGCGACGGCCAGCGACGCAAGTGAACGACCAAGGGACGACAACGACATGGGACCTCCGGATCCGGAAACGCAACGGCGAAGCCGCGCGAACGAGCGCGCGGCGCGTCACACGGAGCGGGAGGTCAGATGCGCAGAACGGTGAAGCGGGTGAGCGGAGGCGAGGGGTCGGCGAGGAAGCTGTCCCTGCGCCACGCCGAGAGCGCGGGTTCGGGCACCACGGCCGGGGCGACGCGCAGTGCGGGAAGGATCGCGAGCTGGAAGCCCGGAACAGGCTTCACGACATCGACGGGCGCCTTCCCGGTGTCGTCGCAATGACGCACGCAGAGGCTCGCGTCGGGCGGCAGGTCGGTCCCCTGCGCTTGGGCCTGTATCGCCATGCCCTCGAGAGGACACGCGTGCAGCGACACCGCGAGCGGCGCGAAGAGCAGCGCGGCGGTGGCGACGAGTGCGGCGACGTATCGGCTTCTGCGGTTCACGGCGGCCCATTATGGATCATCGGGCAGCGGCGTTACGAAAGGGGAAGGGCTTGTCTAGGCCAGCCGGGTCCATTATAATAGACAATGTCAACTTAAAGAGACAGAATCGTGCTTTCCAGCCAGATCGGACGTCACATCAAGAGTCGCCGCGCCGCCTTGCAGATCGGCCAGGAAGCCCTTTGCGCCAAGGCCCGGGTCTCCCGGGCGGTGCTGTCCAAGCTCGAGAGCGAAAGGGGCGATCCTGTCCAGACGGATGTGATCGATCGCCTTCTCGCCGGCTTGGACGCGAAAGTGACGGTGAGCCTCGGCGAGCCCGCGAATGGCAAAGCCGAGGAACGGCTTCGCCATCGGTTGCGCCAGGAGGAGCAGCGCCAGCGCCACTTGCGGCTCGCGCTCGACCTCTGCGTGAACCCTGAAAATGCCGGGCCGAAGATCCAGCGCGCCCTTCAGCAGGTACAGCGATGGGAGGAGCGCAAGTCATGCAGCCCGCAATACATCGAGGGCTGGAGGAAGGCCTTGTCGCTCGATCCGCGTGGCGTGGCCCTGGCCATGGCGTCTTTTGGCGAGTGGGAAAATGCGATGTACCAGAACTCGCCCTGGTCCTTCCTGTGGACATAAGGGACCTGCAAAAGCTCTTCGAGCGGGCCAGGGATCTCACCGGGCACATGGAATTTGTCGTGGTGGGCAGCAATTCCGTGCTTGGCGTACCACTGGACCGCGAGCTGCCGCCACGCATGACGATGTCGATCGATATCGACGCGTACACCAAGGACGATCCGGGCCGCATCTTCGAGCTCACGAAGCAGCTCGGCCAGGGCAGCGCCTTCGAGCTCGAGAATGGCTACTACCTCGACCCTGTATCGCCAAAGCTGCCGACACTGCCGGAAGGATGGGAGCCGCGGCTCTTCAAGGTGAGATTCAAAGGCGACCTCGTCGTGCACTTCCTGGACCCGAACGATGCCGCGGTATCGAAATACGCGCGCAGCGAACCGCGTGACCGCGAATGGTTGCAGGCCGGATTGGCGGATGGCGTACTGTCCGCGGCGATCATCGAATACCGCATGCGTGAAACCAGCTTCGCGGATGACGCGGAGCGCGAACGAGCGGTAGCTGCTTTCGAGGAGGATCGGCGCCGGCCGGCAGGATAGGTGTAGAAAAGAAAAAACGGCGTCCGGATGGACGCCGTTCCCGGGTGTTGGTGGAGCCGGGGGGAATCGAACCCCCGTCCGCAAGCCATCCACAGTCAGTTCTACATGCGTAGCCAGGCCATTTGGTTTAACCGCTGCCCCGCAGACCGGCGAGCTGGGCAACGCTGAGCCACCTTGGTTTTAGCGGTAGTCGAAGTGGCCCCGGCTACCGCGATCCCATGAATATGACTGTGCGTCCGTCTTTACGAGCCCGGCCGGGCGCATGAGCACACCCGGGGCACAGTCCGGCCGGTATTAGGCGGCCAGAGCGTAGTTGCTATCGTTGGCGACTATTTGTCGTTAGCGGTTGTATTTACGAGGTGCTCCGCCCCTCGGCATGCCCTGAAGCTGCTTCCGTGCCCGCGTCGAAACCGGGTCGGCCCCTTGAAATCGGGAGTTGCAACGAAGAGTATACGGCACCGACTACATGGCGGCGGTTCCGCGCCCCTTCAAGGACCTCCATGACACCCCTGAGAATCGTTGCGATCGTCCTCATCGTGGCCGGCGGCCTCGCTCTCGCCTACGGCGGCTTCAGCTACACCAAGGAGACGCACCAGGCCAAGATCGGGCCCATCGAGCTGTCGATGAAGGAGAAGCAGGACGTGAACGTCCCGCAATGGCTGGGCATCGGCGCGATCGTGCTCGGGGCCGTGCTGCTGGTGGTGGGCGGCAAGAAGTAGCGCCCGCGCGGCACCGCCGGGTCACTCGGCCTGGATGTGCGCCTTGCGGATCACGTCGGCCCACGTGTCGGTCTCCGCGCGCAGGAAGGCGGCGAAGGCCGCGGCGTCCTGCGGGTCGACCACGGCGCCCAGGAGCTCCAGCCGGGCGCGCACCTCGCGATCGGCGAGCGCCTTCAGGATCTCCTGCTGCAGGCGCGCCACGGCGTCCTTCGGCGTCGCTGCGGGCGCCACGAAGCCCCACCACACCGTCGCCTGGAAGCCCTTCACGCCGGCCTCGTCGAACGTGGGGACATCGGGCAGGCTTGCGATGCGCTTCGGCGCCGAGACGGCGAGGGCGCGGAGCTTCCCGCCCTTCACGTGGGGCGCGGCCTCGAGCGGGTTGATGAGCATGTACGTGAGGCGTCCCGCGATGAGGTCCGTGAGCGCCGGAGCGCCGCCCTTGTAGGGGACGTGCTGCGAGTCCGTGGCGGTCTTCATCTTGAAGAGCTCGCTGGCAAGATGCCCCGAGCCGCCCACCGCCGCCGAGCCGTAGTTGGTCTGCCCCGGGTGCTCGTGGATGTACTTCACCAGCTCTTCGACGCTCTTCGCGGGCGAGCTCTCGGGCACCACGAGGACCAGCGGCGCATAGCCAACGCGCGCAACCGTGGCGAACGCCTGCAGCGGGTCGAACGACATGTGCATGAGCGTCGGGTTGGTGGCGAGCCCGTTGGCGCCGAGGAGCAGCGTGTAGCCGTCGGGCGCGGAGCGCGCGACGGCCTCGGCGCCGATGTTGGCCTGGCCGCCGGGCTTGTTCTCCACCACCACCGGCTGGCCGACCTGCGCCGAGAGCTGCGCTGCCACGATGCGCGCCACGGTGTCCACCGCACCGCCAGGCGCGAACGGCACCACGACGCGCAGCGGATGCGAGGGGAACGCCTGGGCCGCGGCGAGGAGCGGCAGCGTCGCGGCGAAGGCGACGATGGTGGCGCGTGCGAGCGCGGCGAAGCGTGCGCGGGAACTCATGCGGATGCCCTCGTGGTCTGCTCGCGCATCCAGTCCGCGATGCCCGCCGGCGAATCGACGATGGCATCGGCGCCCCACAGCGTCGGCGGGGTGCCGTCGCCGAGGTATCCATACGCCGCGACCAGCACCGGCATGCGCGCGGCGCGGGCGGCCTGCACGTCGCGCTCGTCGTCGCCCACGTAGAGCGTGTGCGTCGGCGCCACGCCCATCACCGCCGCCGCGTGCAGCAGCGGATCGGGAAACGGCTTGGGCCGCGGGCAGGTGTCGCCGCCCACCACTACCGAAGCGCGCTCGGCGAGGCCCAGGTCGGCGATGAGCGGCACCGCGAAGCGCTCGAACTTGTTGGTGACCACGCCCCACTTCATGCCGCGCGACTCGATCAGTCCCAGCACCTCGTCCATGCCGGGAAAGAGGCGCGTGTCCACGCACAGGTTCTCGGGATAGATCGCGAGGAATTCGTCGCGCAGGGCCTGGAAGCCGGGGTCGTCGGGCGCGATGCCGAACGCGGAGACGATCATGCCGCGCGCCCCGCGCGAGACGAACGGGCGCACCTGCTCGACCGCCACCCGCGCCCGGCCGCGCTTCTCGCAGCATCCGGTTCACGGTGAGCGCCATGTCGGGCGCGGTGTCGGCGAGCGTGCCGTCCAGGTCGAACAGGACCGCCTCGATCACTTGCGGCATGCGAGGAGGTAGTTCACGTCCACGTCGCGTCCCAGGGAATAGCCTTCGAGAGCGGGTTGTAGGTCATGCCGGTGAGGTCGGCGACCACGAGGCCGGCGCTCGCGGCAATCGGCCGCCAGCTCCGAGGGCCGGATGAAGCGCGCGT
This sequence comes from uncultured beta proteobacterium, assembly GCA_963827425.1. Classification (GTDB taxonomy): domain Bacteria; phylum Pseudomonadota; class Gammaproteobacteria; order Burkholderiales; family Usitatibacteraceae; genus Usitatibacter. The sequence goes on from CAWHAQ010000005.1 coordinate 905,716, forward strand.
ACTCGTGGGTGCCCTTGGGCAGCAGGCTCAGCACGTGCTCGGCGCCGACGATCGCGAAGAGGAACGACTTGGGGTTGCGGTTGATGGTCGAGAAGAACACCTGGCCGCCGGGCTTCACGAGCTCGGCGCAGGCCGCGCACACGTCGAGGGTGGATGGGGCACGTGCTCGAGCATCTCCATGCAGGTCACGACGTCGAACGATGCCGGGCGCCTCGGCGGCCATCTCCTCGGCGGAGACGAGCCGGTAGTCGACGCGGCTGCCGGTCTCCAGTGGCGTGCAGCATCGCGACCTTGAGCGGCTTGCTCGGCGAGGTCGATGCCGGTCACCTCCGCGCCCTTGCGCGGCCATGGCCTCGGCGAGGATGCCGCCGCCGCAGCCCACGTCGAGGACGCGCTTGCCCGCGAGGCCGCCCGCGAGCCGCTCGATGTGCGCGAGGCGCAGCGGGTTGATCTCGTGCAGCGGCCGGAACTCGCTCTTCGGGATCCCACCAGCGGTGCGCGAGCGCGCTGAATTTCGCGAGCTCGGCGGGATCGAAGTTCGGGCGCGGTTGCGGTTCATGCGAGAGCTTCGCTGCCACCAGCGCGCCTTGTCGCGCAGGTCGCCTTCGTCCAGGTCCCCTGCAGCCGGCGCTCGGCGAGCCGCGCGCGTGCCCGTCGACCCAGACGTGGGTCACGTGCTCGCGGCCCGCGGCGTAGACGAGGTGGGAGACCGGATCGAAGCACCGGCTGCGTCTCGATCGTCGCCGAGGTCGAGGCGGCGAGGTCCGCCGACTTGCCGGGCACGATGGAGCCGATCTCGCGCTCGAGGCCCAGGGCGCGCGCGCCCTCGATCGTCGCCATCTCGAGCGCCTCGCTGCGCGGGCACCACCGCGGCGTCGCCGCTCGCGACCTTCGCGAGCAGCGCCGCGGTGCGCATCTCGGTCAGCACGTCGAGGCGGTTGTTGCTCGCCGCGCCGTCGGTGCCCACGCCCACGCGGATGCCGCGCGCGCGCATCGCCGCCACGGGCGCGATGCCGCTCGCGAGCTTCAGGTTCGACGAAGGGCAGTGCGCCACGGACACGCCCTCGCGCGCCATGAGGTCGAGCTCGGCTCGTTCAGGTGCACCGCGTGCACGGCGATGAGCCGCGGGCCCACGATGCCCAGCTGGCGCAGCCGCTCGATCGGGCGCACCCCGTGCTTCGCCACGCCCTCCTCGACCTCGCCGCGGTCTCGTGCACGTGGCAGTGGATCGGGAGGTCCAGCTCCTCGGCGAGCACGGCGATGCGCTTCAACGTCTCGTCGCCGACGGTGTAGGGCGCGTGCGGCGCCGAAGCGTGAAGCTGAGGAGCGGCTCGCCGCGATAGGCGTCGCGCGTGGCGAGCCCCTTGTGCGAGGTAGTCGTGCGCGTCGGCGGCATAGGCGCTCGGGAACTCGATCGCGATCACGCCGAGGGTCGCGCGCATGCCCGCGCGCAGCGCCGCGCGCGCCGTCGCGCCGGGAAAGAAGTACATGTCGTTCACGCAGGTGACGCCCGCGCGCAGCATCTCGGCCATGGCGAGCAGGCTTCCGTCGTGCACGAACTCGTCGCTCACGTGCTTCGCCTCGGCGGGCCAGATGTGGTCCTGCAGCCACGTCATGAGCGGCTGTGTCGTCGGCGATGCCGCGCATGAGCGCCATCGCGGCGTGGCAGTGCAGGTTCACGAGCCCCGGGATGAGCACGTGGCGGTCGAGCTGCACGCACCTCGCGGGCCTCGAAGCGCGCCAGCGCTTCGGCGGCCGGAACGAGGGCGACGATGCGCCCGTCCTGACCGCCACCGCATGGTCGCGCGAGGACGCCGCGCGGCTCCACCGGGACCACGTGGGCGGCGAAGATCAGCGTGTCGACTGATTCGCATCACGGTGCGCGTCAGGAACAAAAAACCCCGCCGGAGCGGGGTTTTCTGCCGGGTCTGGGAAGCTTACTGCTTCACGCCCTTGAACTCGATGTCCACGCGGCGGTTCTTCTGGCGGCCTTCCTTGGTCTTGTTGGTCGCCACGGGCTGGGTTTCGCCCTTGCCGATCGTGGTGACCTTCGCGGCCGGGATGCCCTTGCTCACCAGGTACGTCCTTGACGGCGGCCGCACGGCGCTCGGACAGCTTCTGGTTGTAGGCGTCGGTGCCGATCGAGTCGGTATGGCCGGTGGCGATCACCATCTCGAGGTCGACGCCGCGCAGCTTGGCGAGGGCTTCGTCGATGCTCTTCTTGCCGTCAGGACGCACGACCGACTTGTCGAAGTCGAACAGCGCGTCGGCCTGGATCACGATGGCCTGGCGCACCGACGACGGGGCCGCGTCGCGGGGGCCGCGGGCGCGGCGGCGCGCCGGGGCGGAAGGAGCGGGCTCGGCGGCAGCGGCGGGCGCCGGGGCGGGAGCGGGCTTTTGGTCCGGCGCACTCCGGCAGCACGGCCGGAGGTCACGACGCACGCGCCGGAGCCGTCCTGATGGCATTGCCCGGAGCGAGTCTTGCACGTTGGGCGTGACGTCGGCGAATGCGGCGCCGGCGGCGAGCGCGAAATGGCGCAGCCGAGCGACAGCATGCCAAGGAGGAAATCTTCATGTTCGGAACTCCCAAGAGGATGGATGATTGTTTTGCAGCTTTGGGTTTTTTCTAAGGCGGCAAGCCCGAAAACTACTCGCGACATCATACACAAACGAACTTCCTGTTCACAACCAAAAGTGGGGATTTGCGCAACAGTCTTGTGCCGGCGGAAGTTGCATTTTCGCCACACGCCTCATTGACCGGTCCGGCGGTTGGAAAGTGCCCGCCTCCGAGCATGCTAGAATTTCGGTTTGAGTCCGGCAAATAAACCCCTAAAAACAAGTACTTACGCGATGCCGTTCGGTTCGCGCCGCCCAGGAAGCCATGGAACAGTTCGCCAAAGAAACCCACCCGATCAGCCTCGAGCAGGAGATGCGGCGCTCCTACCTCGATTACGCCATGAGCGTGATCGTGGGGCGGGCCCTGCCGGATGTGCGCGATGGGCTCAAGCCCGTCCACCGCCGCGTGCTCTTCGCGATGCACGAGCTTTCCAACGACTGGAACCGCGCCTACAAGAAGTCCGCGCGCATCGTGGGCGACGTGATCGGCAAGTACCATCCCGCACGGCGACACCGCGGTGTACGACACGATCGTGCGCATGGCGCAGGACTTCAGCCTGCGCTATCCGCTGGTCGACGGGCAGGGCAACTTCGGCAGCGTCGACGGCGACAATGCCGCGGCCATGCGCTACACCGAGATCCGCATGGCGAAGATCGCCCACGAGCTGCTCGCGGATCTCGACAAGGAAACGGTCGACTTCGGCCCCAACTACGACGGCAGCGAGCACGAGCCGCTGGTCCTGCCCGGCGCGATTCCCGAACCTGCTGGTGAACGGCTCGTCGGGCATCGCGGTGGGCATGGCGACCAACATCCCGCCCCACAACCTGGGCGAGGTCGATCGACGCGTGCCTGCAGCTGCTGAAGGATCCCGGAGCCACCATCGGCGAGCTGGTGAAGATCATCCCGGCGCCGGACTTTCCCACGGCGGGCATCATCTACGGCATCGCCGACGTGCAGGAGGGCTATCTCACCGGCCGCGGGCGCGTCATCATGCGTGCGCGCACGCACGTGGAGGAGATCGGAGAAGGGCGGCGAGCGCCAGGCGATCATCGTCGACGAGCTGCCCTACCAGGTGGGCGAGGCGCAGCTGCTCATCCGGATCGCCGAGCTGGTGCGCGAGAAGCGCATCGAGGGCATCGCGGACCTGCGCGACGAGACCGACAAGTCGGGCATGCGCATCGTGATCGAGCTGAAGCGCGGCGAGGTCGCGGAGATCGTGCTGAACAACCTCTACAAGCTCACGCCGATGCAGGAGACCTTCGGCATGAACATGGTCGCGCTCGTCGACGGCCAGCCGAGGCTGCTGAACCTCAAGCAGTTCCTCGAGGCGTTCCTGCGCCACCGCCGCGAGGTCGTCACGCGCCGCACGGTGTACGACCTGCGCAAGCGCGCGCGAGCGCGGCCACGTGCTGGAAGGCCTCGCGGTGGCGCTCTCCAACGTGGACGAGGTGATCGCCATCATCAAGGCGGCGGCCACGCCGCAGGTGGCGCGCGTCCGAGCTCATGGGGCGCACGTGGCGCTCGCCGCTGGTGGAGGAGATGCTCGAGCGCGCTGCCGCCGACCAGTTCCGGCCCGAGGCGCTGCCGCGCGAGTTCGGCTTGGTGAAGGACGGCGCCGGGCCCGCGGGCGGCTATCGGCTCTCGGACGTGCAGGCGCAGCGCATCCTCGAGATGCAGCTGCAGCGCCTCACCGGCCTCGAGCAGGACAAGATCCTCTCCGAATACCGCGAGGTGATCGCGGCACATCGAGGACCTGCTGGACATCCTCGCCAAGCCCGAGCGCGTGACGACAGATCATCGGCGACGAGCTCGCCGAGATGAAGCGCGAGTTCGGCGACGCGCGCCGCAGCGAGATCGTGGTGAACGGCGAGGAGCTGCAGCTGGAGGACCTCATCGCGCGCGAGGACGTGGTGGTCACGCTCTCGCACGCCGGCTACATCAAGAGCCCAGCCGCTCGCCGAGTACCGCGCGCAGAAGCGCGGCGGCCGCGGCAAGAGGCCGCCGCCACGAAGGAAGACGACTTCATCGAGAAGCTCTTCATCGCCAACACGCACGACTACGTGCTGTGCTTCTCGAACAAGGGCAAGGTCTACTGGATCAAGGTCTACGAGGTCCCGCAGGGCAGCCGCACCAGCCGCGGCAAGCCGATCGTGAACCTGCTGAAGATGGACGAGGACGAGCGCATCAACGCGATCCTCCCGGTGAAGGAGTTCCGCGACGACAGCTACGTGTTCTTCGCCACCCAGGAAGGTGTCGTGAAGAAGACCGCGCTCGTCGGAATTCTCGCGCCCGCGTCCCTCGGGGATCATCGCCGTGGACCTGGACGAGGGCGACTGGCTGATCGGCGTGGCGCTCACCGACGGCAAGCACGACGTGATGCTCTTCTCCGACGAGGGCAAGGCGGTGCGCTTCGACGAGAACGACGTGCGTCCCATGGGCCGCGGCGCTCGCGGGGTGCGCGGCATGAACCTCGCCAAGGGCGGCAAGGTGATCGCGCTGCTGGTGGCCGAGAACGAGACGCAGAGCGTCCTCACCGCCACCGAGAACGGCTACGGCAAGCGCACGCCGATCGCGGAATACACGCGCCACGGCCGCGGCACGCAGGGCATGATCGCCATCCAGACCTCGGAGAGCAACGGCAAGGTGGTCGCCGCCACGCTCGCCTCCACCGAGGAGGAGATCATGCTGATCACCTCGGGCGGCGTGCTGATCCGCACCCGCGTGGCCGAAATCCGCGAGATGGGCCGCTCCACGCAGGGGGTGACGCTCATCAACCTGCCGAGGGCGAGAAGCTCTCGGGCCTGCAGACGATCATGGATCGCGACGAGGAAAACGGCGAGAACGGCAACGGCAACGGCAACGGCACGGGAACGGGCCATGGCGAAGCGAACGGCAGCGCGCCAGTCCGGCGAAGGGTCGGGCGGCGGCATCCCCAGGACGACGGCGCCGCACATTAAGGCCGCGGCACGCATCTTCAACTTCGGCGCCGGGCCCGGCCACCATGCCGGTCGAGGTGCTGGAGAAGGCCAAGTGGGAGCTGGTCAACTGGCACGAGGCCGGCATGTCCGTGATGGAGATGAGCCATCGCGGCAAGGAGTTCGTGGCCATCGCGGCCGAGGCCGAGGCCGACCTGCGCAAGCTCGCCGCCATCCCGGGCAACTACAAGGTGCTGTTCCTGCAGGGCGGGGCGACGATGCAGTTCTCCGCCGTGCCCATGAACCTGCTGCGCGGCAGGAAGGCCAGGCGATTTCGTGCACACCGGCGAGTGGTCGAAGAAGGCCATCGCCGAGGCGCGCAAGTTCTGCCGAGACGTGAACGTGGTCGCATCCAGCGAGGACCGCAACTTCACCTACGTGCCGAAGCATTCCACGTGGAAGCGCTCCAAGGACGCGGCCTACCTGCACGTCTGCACCAACGAGACCATCGGCGGCGTGGAGTTCCAGTTCACGCCGGATGCGGGCGACGTCCCGCTCGTGGCGGACATGTCCTCGCACATCCTGTCGCGGCCCGTCGAGGTGGCGAAGTTCGGCCTCATCTACGCCGGAGCCCAGAAGAACATCGGCCCCGCCGGGCTGGTGGTGGTGATCGTGCGCGAGGACCTGGTGGGCCACGCACTCCCGGAAACGCCCAACGTGCTGGACTACAAGCTGCAGTCGGAGGCGGATTCCATGCTCAACACGCCGCCCACCTTCTCCCTGTACCTCGCCGGGCTCACGTTCAAGTGGCTGCTCGAGCGCGGCGGCCTGGCCGCGGTCGAGAAGACCAACATCGGCAAGGCGAAGCTGCTCTACGACTACATCGACGGGCAGGACTTCTACGCGAACCCGGTGGCGAAGGAGGACCGCTCGCGCATGAACGTGCCCTTCACCCTGCGCGAAGCCAAGCACGACGCGGCATTCCTCGCCGGCGCCGAGGCGCGCGGGCTCTCGCAGCTGAAGGGCCATCGCTCGGTGGGCGGCATGCGCGCGTCGATCTACAACGCGATGCCGGTGGAAGGCGTCGAGGCGCTCGTGGCGTTCATGGAAGAGTTTCGCGCCGAGCACGCCTGAAGGCGCTCCCGGCCGTGGCCCCGACCGCATGAGCGACAAGTACCGCGTCGCCGTCTACAACGCCATCTCCGCGCGCGGGCTCGGAGCGCTTTCCGCACGGCGCCTACATCGTGGGCAAGGCGCTCGCCATGCCCGACGCGATCGTGCTGCGTTCGCACGCGCTGCAGCTCGCCGAGATCCCCGCCTCGGTGAAGGCGATCGGGCGCTGCGGCGCGGGCGTGAACAACATTCCCGTGGACGAGGCGAGCCGGCGCGGCGTGCCGGTGTTCAACGCGCCGGGCGCCAATGCGAACGCGGTGAAGGAGCTGGTGCTGGCCGCGATGCTCATCGCCGCGCGCAACATCAGTCCCGCGGTCGGGCTACGTGCAGTCGCTCGCCGCGGACGCGGACTTCGAGAAGCGCGTCGAGGACGGCAAGAAGCAGTTCGCGGGCTTCGAGCTGCCGGGACGCACGCTGGGCGTCATCGGCCTGGGCGCCATCGGCGGGCTGGTCGCCGACAGCGCCATCAAGCCTCGGCATGAAGGTGCTGGGTTACGACCCCGAGATCACCGTGGACAACGCGTGGCGCCTGCCCGCCTCGGTGAAGCGCGCGGCCTCCATCGAGGAGGTGCTCAAGGGCTCGGACTTCGTGACGCTGCACGTGCCGCTGAACGGCAGGACGCGCCACCTGATCGACGCGAAGCGCCTGGCGGGCGCGCACCGCGGCCAGGTGCTGCTCAACTTCGCGCGCGACGCGGTGGTCGACGAGGAGGCGGTGCTCGCCGCGCTCGCCGACAAGCGCCTCGCCGCCTACGTCTGCCGATTTCCCCAGCCCGCGCCTCGCGGGCGAGCCGCGCGTGGTGGCGCTGCCGCACCTGGGCGCCTCGACCGAGGAGGCGGAGGAGAATTGCGCGCTGATGGTGGTCGACCAGCTGCGCGAGTTCCTCGAGGAGGGCGCGGTGCGCAACGCGGTGAACTTCCCCGACGTGGAGATGGCGCGCGAATCGCCGCACCGCATCGCGATCGCCAACTCGAACGTGCCCAACATGGTGGGACAGATTTCGACTACGATGGCGCAGGCCGGCCTCAACATCCATAACATGGTCAACAAGTCCCGCGGCGAGATGGCGTACACGCTCGTCGACCTCGACAGCGCCGCCGCGCCGGACCTCGTCGCGCGCATCGCCCGCATCCCCGGCGTGCTCTCCATCCGCAGCGTGCCGCCCCTCGCGCTGGTGCCTGCATGAGCGAGGCGAAGCCCGCGGCGGGCGCGACAGCGAGCGAGATCGAGCGCCTGCGCGAGGCGATCGACCGCCTGAACGACGAGATCCTCGAGAATCTGAACGAGCGCGCCCGGCTCGCGCGCGCGGTCGGCATGCTCAAGGTCGGCCAGGCCTACCGCCCGGAGCGCGAGGCGCAGGTGCTCACGCGCGTGAAGCAGAAGCAATCGCGGGCCGCTCTCCGACGAGACGGTGGCGCTGCTCTTCCGCGAGATCATGTCGGCCTGCCTCGCGCTCGAGCGCCCGATCACCGTGGCCTACCTCGGGCCGCGCGGCACCTTCAGCGAGCGGGCAACGCTCAAGCATTTCGGCCTCGCCGCCGAGGCGCTGGCCTCGCCGTCCATCGACGAGGTGTTCCGCGCGGTCGAGTCGGGCGCGGCGGATTTCGGCGTGATCCCGGTCGAGAACTCCACCGAGGGCGCCGTGGGCCGCTCGCTCGACCTCATGCCGCAGAGCCCGCTCAAGGTCTGCGGCGAGGTCGTGGTGCGCATCCACCACAACCTGATGAGCAAGACGGAAAAGGAATACGCCGACCATCCGGCGCGTGTTCTCCCACGGACAATCGCTCGCGCAATGCCACGAGTGGCTCAACTCGCACCTGCCGGACGCCGAGCGCATCGCGGTGTCCTCCAATGCCGAGGCCGCGCGCCGCGCTGCCGAGGAGGCGGGCAGTGCCGCGGTGGCGGGCGACATGGCCGCCGAGCACTACGGCCTTGCGATCCTCGCCGCCAACATCGAGGACGAGCCCAACAACACCACGCGCTTCCTGGTGCTCGGGGAACTACGCGCCCACGCCCACGGGACGCGACAAGACCTCGCTCGTGCTCTCGGCGCGCAACCGCGCCGGCGCGGTCTACGAGATGCTCACGCCGTTCGCGCAGCGCGGCGTGTCGATGACCAAGTTCGAGTCGCGTCCCTCGCGCGTGGCGCTGTGGGACTACCTCTTCTTCGTCGACATCGAGGGCCACCGCGACGACGCCAACGTCGCCGCCGCCCTGGTGGAGGTGGGCCGCATCGCCGGCTTCCTCAAGGTGCTGGGCTCCTATCCGATGGCGGTCCTGTGAAGAACGCCACCCGGGACGGGACCCTGGCAGCGCCGCAACCCGGATTCGGATCGAGACCCTGGCGCCCGCGCACGTGCGCGCCATCGCTGCCTATGTGCCCGGCAAGCCCATCGCCGAGACCGCACGCGAGCTGGGCATTCCCGCGGCGGACATCCTCAAGATGGCCTCCAACGAGAACCCGCTCGGCCCTTCGCCGCGCGCCGTCGAGGCGATGCGCGGCGCGCTCGGCGAGCTGCATTACTACCCGGACGGCAGCGGCTACGACCTGAAGGCCGTGATCGCGGGCAAGCTCGGCGTGGAGCCCGGGATGCTGGTGCTCGGCAACGGCTCCAACGACGTGCTCGAGCTCGCCGCGCGCGCCTTCCTGCAGCCGGGCGACTCCGCCGTGTTCTCGCGCCACGCGTTCCTCGTTTACCCGTTGGTGACGCAGGCCATCGGCGCGGTCCCGCTCGAGGTGCCCGCGAAGGACTACGGCGCCGACTTGGACGCCATGCTGAAGGCGCTGCGCGCCGGGACACGAAGATGGTGTTCCTCGCCAACCCGAACAACCCGACCGGCACCTTCATCCCGTGGGAGGACATCCGCCGCTTCCTGGAGCGCGTGCCGCCGCGGGTGCTGGTGGTGCTGGACGAGGCCTACGGCGAGTACCTGCCCGCCGGAGCTCGCCTCGCCCACGGCCGCGTGGGTCGAGCGCATCCCCAACCTCGTCGTTTCGCGCACGCTCTCCAAGGCGTACGGCCTGGCGGGCCTGCGCGTGGGATTCGGCATCGCCGATGCGCGCGTGGCCGAGGTGATGAACCGCGTGCGCCAGCCGTTCAACGTGAACCACCTCGCGATGGTGGCGGCAGTGGCGGCGCTGGGCGACGAGGCCTTCATCGCGAAGAGCCGCAGCGTGAACGCGGCGGGGCTCGTGCAGCTGGTACGGGGCTTCGAGAAGCTCGGGCTCGAGTACATCCCGTCGCGCGGCAACTTCATCACCGTGCGCGTGGGCGACGCGAAGCGCGTCTACGAGGCGCTGCTGAAGGATGGCGTCATCGTCCGCCCGATCGCGGGCTACGGGCTTCCCGAGCACCTGCGCGTGACCGTGGGCCTGCCCGAGCACAACGCGCGCTTCCTCGCGTCGCTCGGGCGCGCCCTGGGGCGCGCCTGATGCGCCGCCTCAAGTCCGTCGCCATCATCGGCGTGGGGCTGGTCGGCGGCTCCCTCGCGCTGGCGCTGCGCCGCGCCGGAGCGGTGGGTACGATCGTCGGCTACGACCGCGACGCCCAGTCGCTCGAGCGCGCGCTGTCGCTGGGCGTGATCGACACCCCGAGCGATTCGGCCTCCGAGGCCGCGCGGGGCGCCGAGCTGGTGGTGCTGGCGGTGCCGGTGCGCTCCATCGGCCCGGTGCTGCACGACGTGGCGCTCGCCCTCGATCGCGCTGGCGTCGTGACCGACGTCGGCAGCACCAAGGGCGAGGTCGTGCGCCAGGCCGAGGAGGAGCTGCGCGACCTCTTCCCGCGCTTCGTGCCCGGGCATCCGATCGCCGGGCGCGAGACGAGCGGCGTCGAGGCGGCGGTGGCGGAGCTGTTCCGCTCGGCGCGCGTGGTGCTGACACCCACGCCGCGCACCGATCGCGACGCGATCGAGCTCGTGAGCGCCTGCTGGGAGGCGGCCGGCGCGCGCATCGCCACCATGGCGCCGGAGGCCCACGACCGCATCTTCGCCGCCGTGAGCCACCTGCCGCACATCCTCTCGTTCGCGCTGGTCTCCGAGATCGCCGCGCGCGCGGAAGCCGCGGAGCTGCTCGGCTTCGCCGCCGGCGGCTTCCGCGACTTCACGCGCATCGCCGCGAGCTCGCCCGAGATGTGGCGCGACGTGGCGCTGCAGAACCGCGCGGCGCTGCTCGACGAGCTGGACCGCTACGGCGCCCGGCTCGCCGTCTTCCGCGAGCTGGTCGACAAGGGCGACGGCCCGGGCCTCGAGCGCCTGATGACGGAGGCGCGCACGGCGCGGCACGCGTGGGGCGCGGGCCACCGCCGCACCGTCGCGAGCGAGTAACGTGGATCACCTCGACCTTTCGCCCGCGCGCCGGGCCTCGGGCACCCTTCGGCTGCCGGGCTCCAAGAGCATCTCCAACCGCACGCTGCTGCTCGCCGCGCTCGCCGGCGGCGCCACCGAGCTCACCGCGGTGCTCGACTCCGACGACACGCGCGTGATGCGCGAGGCGCTCGCGAAGCTCGGCGTGCGGGTCGAGGCCGTGGACGGCGTGGAGCACCTGCGTGTCGCGGGAGTGGGCGCCCCGGCGTTCCCGGTGAAGCGCGCCGATCTCTTCCTCGGCAATGCGGGCACCGCCTTCCGGCCGCTCACCGCCGTGCTCGCGCTCGCGGACGGGCACTACGAGCTCTCCGGGGTGCCGCGCATGCACGAGCGCCCGATCGGTGACCTGGTCGATGCGCTGCGCACTGCCGGCGCGCGCATCGAGTACCGCGGCAATCCCGGCTATCCGCCGCTTGCCATCGCACCCCGGGCAGGGGGCGCCCCTCGCGCGGTGCGGGTGCGCGGCGACGTGTCGAGCCAGTTCCTCTCGGCGCTGCTGATCGCGCTCGCCGCCACCGGCGAGGGCGCGCGCATCGAGGTCGAGGGCGAGCTCATTTCCAAACCCTACGTCTCGCTCACGCTGGGACTCATGGCGCGCTTCGGCGTGGCGGTGCGCCGCACCGACTGGAGCGCCTTCGAGGTCCCCGGGGGCAGCGCCTACGCCACGCCCGGCACCCTCGCCGTGGAGGGCGATGCGTCGTCGGCCTCGTACTTCCTCGCCGCGGGGGCGCTCGGCGGCGGACCCGTGCGCGTGCAGGGCGTGGGACGCGCGAGCCTGCAGGGCGACGTCGCCTTCGCGTCGGTGCTCACCGCGATGGGCGCCACCATCGAGATGGGCGAGGACTGGATCGAGGCGCGCGGGCCGGCTTCCGGCAAGTTGCGGGCGTTCGACCTGGACATGAACCTGATCCCCGACGCCGCCATGACCGCCGCGGTGCTGGCGCTCTTCGCCGACGGCACCTCGAAGCTCTCCAACATCGCGAGCTGGCGTGTGAAGGAGACCGACCGCATCGCGGCGATGGCGGCGGAGCTCGCCAAGTTCGGCGCGCGGGTCGAGGAGGGCGCCGACTACCTCGCCGTCACGCCGCCGCGCGAATTCCCGCGTGGGCAGGGCGCAGCGGGCGAGCCGGTCGCGGTCGCCACCTACGACGACCACCGCATGGCGATGTGCTTCGCGCTCGCGGCCTTCGGTCCACGGCCGGTGCGCATCCTCGACCCGGGATGCGTGGCCAAGACCTTTCCCGGCTACTTCGAGGCGTGGCGCGGCATCGTCGCGCCGGCCCGCGCCGCCGCCTGATAGGCCGGTCCGATCATGTCCCGCCCGGTGATAGCTCCTTCCGAAGTCCCGGTGATCGCCATCGACGGCCCGTCGGCGAGCGGCAAGGGCACCGTGGCCGCGCTGGCGGCCCGCGAGCTGGGCTTCCACTACCTGGACAGCGGCGCGCTCTACCGGCTGGTCACCCTGGCGGCGCTGGACGCTGCCGTGGACCTGGAGGACGAGCCCGCGCTCGCCCGCACCGCCGCTGGCATGGACGTGCATTTCGCGCCGGGACGCGTGCTCCTCGCCGGCCGCGATGTGACAGAGGCGTTGCGCACGGAGCCGGTGAGCGCGGCCACGTCGCGGGTGGCCGCCCGCCCCGCCGTGCGCGAGGCGCTCCTCGAGCGCCAGCGTGCCTTCCGCCGGCCGCCGGGGCTGGTGGCCGACGGGCGCGACATGGGCTCCATCGTCTTCCCCGCGGCCGCACTCAAGGTGTTCCTCACCGCCGACCTGCGCACCCGCGCCGAGCGCCGGTATAAGCAGTTGATGGAAAAGGGAATGTATGCCAAAATGCCGGACGTCGTGGAGGAGCTCACGCGGCGCGACGCGCGCGATGCATCGCGCCCCGTGGCGCCGCTAAGGCATTATCCCGACGCGCTTTTTCTCGATACCAGCGCGCTCTCGGTGGACCAGGCGGTCCGCAAGGTGCTCGACTGGTGGCGCGAAAGGTCGTCCCGCACGGGCCGGGACGTCCCCCAGGAGCCGTAATAGTCCCGAGGTGTCAGGGAGTTGGCGTCGCATTCGCCGCTGCCTGGCGTTGATCAACAACGGCCGCGAGGCCGTCCATCCGAAAGCCAGGCTTTTCATGCTGCAACCCTCAACCCAACCCAGCCCCGTGAACGAGAACAGCTTCGCCGCTCTGTTCGAAGAGAGCCTCTCGCGCCAGGAAATGCGCATCGGCGAAGTCATCACCGCCGAGGTGGTCTCCGTCGACCCCAACGTGGTCATCGTGAACGCGGGCCTCAAGTCCGAAAGCACCATCGCGACGGAAGAATTCAAGAACGACCGCGGCGACATCGAGGTGAAACCCGGCGACTTCGTCTCGGTCGCCATCGAGGCCCTGGAAGACGGCTTCGGCGCCACCAAGCTCTCCCGCGACAAGGCGAAGAAACTCGCCGCGTGGACCAGCCTGGACGACGCGCTCGCCAACGCCACCATCATCAAGGGAGTCGTCTCGGGCAAGGTGAAGGGTGGCCTCACCGTCATGGTGAACGGCATCCGCGCCTTCCTGCCCGGCTCGCTCGTGGATCTGCGCCCCGTGAAGGACACCTCGCACTTCGAGGGCAAGGAGCTCGAGTTCAAGGTCATCAAGCTCGACCGCAAGAGGAACAACGTGGTGGTCTCGCGCCGCGCCGTGATGGAAGAGACGGCGGGTGTGGAGCGCCAGCAGCTCCTCGAGACGCTGAAGGAAGGCGCCATCGTGAAGGGCGTGGTGAAGAACATCACCGACTACGGCGCGTTCGTGGACCTGGGCGGCATCGATGGCCTCCTGCACATCACCGACCTCGCCTGGCGCCGCGTGAAGCACCCGACGGAAGTGCTCTCCGTGGGCGACGAGGTCACCGCCAAGATCCTCAAGTTCGACGCCGAGAAGAACCGCGTCTCGCTGGGTCTCAAGCAGCTGGGCGAGGACCCGTGGATCGGCATCTCGCGCCGCTACCCGCAGGGCACGCGCCTCTTCGGCAAGGTGACCAACATCACCGACTACGGCGCGTTCGTCGAGATCGAGAGCGGCATCGAGGGCCTGGTGCACGTCTCCGAGATGGACTGGACCAACAAGAACGTGCATCCCGCGAAGGTGGTGAGCCTGGGCGACGAGGTCGAGGTGATGATCCTCGAGATCGACGAGGACCGCCGCCGCATCTCGCTCGGCATGAAGCAGTGCATGCCGAACCCGTGGGAAGAGTTCGCCATGAACCACAAGAAGGGCGACAAGGTGAAGGGCACCATCAAGTCCATCACCGACTTCGGCGTGTTCATCGGGCTGCCGGGCAACATCGACGGCCTGGTGCACCTGTCGGACCTCTCGTGGCAGGCCGCCGGCGAAGAAGCCGTGAAGTCGCTCAAGAAGGGCGACGAGGTCGAGACCGTGGTGCTGTCCATCGACGTGGAGCGCGAGCGCATCTCGCTCGGCATCAAGCAGCTCGAGGGCGACCCGTTCGGCAACTACGTGGCCACCCACGACAAGGGGAACGTCGTGAAGGCCACCGTGAAGTCGATCGAGTCCAAGGGCGCGGTGATCGAGCTCGAGAAGGACGTGGAAGGGTATCTGCGCGCCTCCGAGATCGCGCGCGACCGGGTGGAGGACGTGCGGGCGCACCTGAAGGAAGGTGACGTGATCGAGGCGGTCATCATCAACATCGACCGCAAGAGCCGCTCGATCCAGCTCTCCATCAAGCAGAAGGACGCCGCGGAAGAATCCGAGGCGCTGAAGAAGCACGCCGCGGAGTCGTCGAGCGCGAGCGCCGGGACCACGAACCTGGGCGCGCTCCTGAAGGCCAAGCTCGGCGGCGGCAAGGACAAGGAGTAAGGGCGATCAACGCGAAAGGGGAAATTCGCGCCATGACCAAGTCTCAGCTGATCGAGCTGCTGAGCGCGCGCCATAGCCAGCTGGCGCCGAAGGATGCCGAGCTCGCGGTGAAGACGATGCTGGACGCCATGGCGCACACGCTCGCCAGCGGCAACCGCATCGAGATCCGCGGCTTCGGCAGCTTCGGCCTCAACTATCGCCCGCCGCGCACCGGTCGCAATCCCAAGACCGGCGAGCGGGTGCAGGTGCCGCGCAAGTACGTCCCGCACTTCAAGGCCGGCAAGGAGCTGCGCGAGCGGGTGGACTACCACGAAGGCTGATGGTGGCGATCGCTGCAACGAATCGACGGGCCGCTCGCGGCCCGTTTTTTTTGGCCCGGACTCCGCGGTCGGGCAGGGTAGAATAACGGCCGGCCCGAAGCCCTCACGCCATGCAAGCAATCGTCTGGATCATCCGCCTCCTCATCGTCCTCCTGCTCGTGTGGTTCGCGAGCAAGAATGCCGAGATGGTGAGGATCCACGGCGTGCTCGACCAGGTCTGGGAGGCGCCGCTCGTATTCGTGCTGCTGATGGCGTTCGTGGCGGGGCTGGTGATCGGGCTCCTCGCCTGGGTGCCGACGGTGATGCGCCAGCGCCGCGAGATCGGGCGGCTGCGCAAGTCCGCCGCGCAGCTCGCCGCGCGTCCCGCGCCGCCCGTAGCACCGGGCACCGAGGCGCCGGGTGCGGACGCCCATGGACTTTGAGTTCTGGTGGCTGCTCGCCCTGCCGGTGTTCTTCGGCATGGGCTGGGTGGCGGCGCGGGTGGACCTCAAGTCGCTGCTCTCGGAGTCGCGCGCGCTGCCGTCGTCGTACTTCCGCGGCTTGAACTTCCTCCTGAAGGAGCAGCCCGACAAGGCGATCGAATCGTTCCTGCAGGTGGCCAAGGAGAATCCGCAGACCGTGGAGCTGCAGTTCGCGCTGGGCAGCCTCTTCCGCCGCCGCGGCGAGGTGGACCGCGCCATCCGCATGCACCAGGACCTCGTGAACCGCGAGGACCTGGCGCCCGAGCAGCGCCGCGAGGCCTCCTTCGAGCTCTCGCAGGACTACTTCAAGGCGGGGCTGCTCGAGCATGCCGAGCAGGTGCTGGCGGGCCTGGCACAGCACGATCCCTCCCCCGAGGTGCACCGCCACCTGCTCGACATCTACATCCAGGAGAAGGACTGGGAGAAGGCCATCGACGCCGCGAAGAAGCTCGAGGTGAGCGCCAAGCGCAACTACCAGCGCGAGATCGCCAACTACTACTGCGAGCTCGCCATCACCGCCCAGGTCCACGGCCACCCCGCCGAGGCCGAGGGCCACCTGCGCAGCGCCCTGGAAGCCAACCGCAAGTGCGTGCGCGCGAACCTGCTGCGCGGCGAATGGCTCGCGCGCGAGGGCCGCCACGAGGAGGCGGTCGCGGCGTGGAAGGCGATCGAGCAGCAGGATCCCGCCTACCTCGGCCTCGCCGGCGAGGGCATGGTGGAAAGCTACAAGGCGCTCGGCAACCTGGGCGAGGGCCTGACACTCCTGCGCGGCCTGCAGCATCGCTACCCGGGGCTGGATCTGCTCAACGTCGTCTACCAGGCCACCGCCGAGGCCGAGGGCGACGAGCCCGCCTGGCGCCTGGTGCGCGACGAGGTGCGCCGCAATCCCACGCTGGTGGGCCTCGACCGCCTGATCGACGCCGAGCTGCTGCGCGCGCCGCCGGACCGGCGCCAGGACCTGCAGCTCATGAAGAACCTGGTGCACTCCCACGCGCAGGTGCTGGCCGTCTACCTGTGCGCCAACTGCGGCTTCAAGGCGCGCCAGTTCTTCTGGCAGTGCCCGGCGTGCGGCGGCTGGGAGACGTTCCCGCCGCGGCGCACCGCCGAGCTGGACAGCGCCGGGCAACACCTCGCGAGGATGCAGATTGGACAATAAGCGCATCATCGTGGCCATCGACGTGCCGGAGGCCGACGCGGCCCTCGCACTCGCCGTCGCGCCTCGATCCGAAGCTCTGCCGCGTGAAGGTCGGCAAGGAGCTTTTCGTCGCGGCCGGTCCCGCGGTCGTCGCGCGCCTGCAGGAGCGCGGCTTCGAAGTATTCCTCGACCTCAAGTTCCACGACATCCCCAACACCGTGGCGGGCGCCTGCCGCTCGGCCGCGCGCATGGGCGTGTGGATGATGAACATCCATGCGAGCGGGGGTGCGGCGATGATGCGCGCCGCCCGCGAGGCCGTGGACGGCGTCGCGCGCCCGCCGCTGCTGATCGGCGTCACCATCCTCACCAGCATCGCCGACGCCGAGCTGGCGCAAGTCGGCTTCACGGGCACCGCGGCGGAGAACGTCCTGCGCCTCGCCCGGCTTGCGCGCGCGAGCGGCATGGACGGCGTCGTGTGCTCGGCGCAGGAGGCTTCCGTGCTGCGGCGCGCGACGGGCGCGGACTTCCTGCTCGTGACCCCCGGCATCCGGTTGCCTTCCGATGCGAAGTCCGACCAGGCGCGCACCGTCACGCCGCGCGAGGCTGTGCGGGCCGGCTCCAACTACCTCGTGATCGGGCGTCCGATCACCGGCGCGGCCGATCCCGCCGCAACGCTCGAATCCATCCGCCGTTCGCTCGAGGAAGCGCCCGCATGAAAGTGAGCATCATCGGAACCGGCTACGTCGGGCTCGTCACCGGGGCTTGCCTCGCCGACGTCGGCAACCACGTGCTGTGCCTCGACGTGGACCACCGCAAGATCGCGATGCTCAAGGCGGGCGACATCCCGATCTTCGAGCCGGGGCTGAAGGAGGTCGTGCGCGCCAACGTGGCGGCCGGCCGGCTCGCCTTCACCACCGATCCCCGCGAGGCCGCGCTCTACGCCAAGGTGCAGATGATCGCGGTGGGCACGCCGCCCGGCGAGGACGGCTCGGCCGACCTGCAGTACGTGCTCGCCGCCGCGCGCGGCATCGCGAAGCACATGGACGGCTCGCGCGTGGTCGTGGACAAGTCGACGGTGCCGGTGGGCACCGCGGACAAGGTGCGCGAAGCCGTGGCGAAGGAGCTCGCCGCGCGCGGCGCGAAGCTCCCCTTCGCGATGGTCTCCAATCCCGAGTTCCTCAAGGAAGGCGCGGCGGTCGAGGACTTCATGCGCCCGGACCGCATCGTGATCGGCGCCGAGGACGCGGACGCCATCAACACCATGCGGGAGCTCTACGCGCCGTTCCAGCGGAACCACGACCGCCTGCAGGTGATGGACATCCGCTCCGCCGAGCTCACCAAGTACGCCGCCAACGCGATGCTCGCCACGCGCATCTCCTTCATGAACGAGCTGGCGCTGCTCGCCGAGAAGCTCGGGGCCGACATCGAGCACGTGCGCGTCGGCATCGGCAGCGACCCGCGCATCGGCTACCACTTCCTCTATCCCGGCGCGGGCTACGGCGGCTCGTGCTTTCCCAAGGACGTCACGGCGCTGCTGCGGACCGGGGAAGAGTCCGGCGTGGACCTCAAGGTCGTGCGCGCGGTGGACGCGGCCAACGAGCGCCAGAAGGGCGTCATCGGCGGAGAAGGTCATCCGGCGCTTCGGCGAAGGCCTCGCGGGGCATCGCTTCGCGCTCTGGGGCCTCGCCTTCAAGCCCAACACCGACGACATGCGCGAGGCGCCCTCGCGCGTGGTGCTGGACGCGCTGATGCGCCGCGGCGCGCAGGTCACCGCGTTCGACCCGGTCGCCATGGACGAGGCGCGCAAGATCTATCAGGGGGTAGCGGCGGTGGCCTTCGCGAAGACGGCGATGGAGGCGCTGCAGGGCGCCGACGCGCTGGTGATCATGACCGAGTGGAAGGCGTTCCGCAGTCCCGACTTCGACGAGGTGAAGCGCGCGCTGAAGCACCCGGTGATCTTCGACGGCCGCAACCTCTACGAGCCCGAGGTGGTGCGCTCCCACGGCCTCGAGTACCACGCGATCGGCCGCCTCGCCCCGCGATGAGCGCCGCGCAGCTGCCCGACTTCGCGCGCGCCCGCATCCTCGTGGCGGGCGACGTGATGCTCGACCGCTACTGGTTCGGCGACGTGAGCCGCATCTCGCCCGAGGCGCCGGTGCCCGTGGTGCACGTGAAGCGCACCGAGGAGCGCCCGGGAGGTGCGGCGAACGTGGCGCGCAACGTCACGGCGCTGGACGGCTCCGCGACGCTGCTCGCGGTGACCGGCAACGACGAGGCCGCGGCGTCGCTCGAGCGCCTGCTCGCCGCCGAGCGCGTGAAGAGCTCGCTGCACCGCGACCCGCAGATCTCCACCACCATCAAGCTGCGCGTGATCGGGCAGCAGCAGCAGTTGCTGCGCATCGACTTCGAGCGCGCGCCCAGCCACGAGGTGCTGGCCGCGAAGCTGGACGAATACGAGCGGCTGGTGGATGCGGCCGACGCGGTGATCCTCTCCGACTACGGCAAGGGCGGGCTCGAGCATGTGCAGGCGATGATCCGGGCCGCGCGCGCGCACGGCAAGCCCGTGCTGGTGGATCCCAAGGGCGACGACTACAGCCGCTACCGGCGGCGCCACGGTGCTGACGCCCAATCGCACCGAGTTCCGCGAGGTGGCGGGACGCTGGAGCGACGAGGCCGACCTCGCGCGCCGCGCCCAGAAGCTGCGCGCCGAGCTGGACCTGGAGGCGCTCCTCGTGACGCGCAGCGAGGAGGGCATGTCGCTCTTCACCGCGAAGGAGAGCCGCCACGAGCCGACGCGAGCCCGCGAGGTGTTCGACGTGAGCGGCGCGGGCGACACCGTGATCGCCGTGCTGGCGCTGATGGTGGCGTGCGGCTCCGACCTCGCCGCCGCGATGCGCGTGGCCAACCATGCCGCGGGCGTCGTGGTGGGCAAGCTCGGCACCGCGGTCGTGCACCGCGACGAGCTCGCCGCGAGCTTCGCCGCGCACGCCTAGAGGAGAGCGCAACCCATGGCCCTCATCGTCACCGGCGCCGCCGGCTTCATCGGCTCCAACCTCGTGCGCGCGCTCAACGCGCGCGGCGAGAACGACATCATCGCGGTCGACAACCTCGAGCGCGCCGACAAGGCCGCAACCTGGCCGACCTGGAGATCTCCGACTACCTCGACAAGCGCGACTTCGCCGAGCGCGTGGCCGCGGGACGCTTCGACGCGCGCGTCGACCGCCGTGCTGCACCAGGGCGCCTGCTCCGACACCATGGAGACCGACGGGCGCTACATGATGGAGAACAACTACCGCTACTCGCGCCTGCTGCTCGACTGGTGCCTCGCGCGGCGCGTGCCGTTCATCTACGCCTCGTCGGCCTCGGTGTACGGCGCGGGGCGCGTGTTCCGCGAGGAGAGATCCCACGAGCGGCCGCTCAACGTCTACGGCTACTCGAAGTTCCTGTTCGACCAGTACGCGCGCCGCAAGCTCGCCCCGGGCGGCGACACAGGTCGCGGGCTTCCGCTACTTCAACGTCTACGGCCCGCGCGAGACCCACAAGGGCCGCATGGCCTCGGTCGCGTTCCATTTCTGCAACCAGTACCGCGGGGAGGGGCGCGTGCGGCTCTTCGAGGGCAGCGACGGCTACGCGGCGGGCGAGCAGGTGCGCGACTTCGTCTCGGTGGAGGACGTGGTGAAGGTGAACCTGCACTTCCTCGACCATCCGACGCTCTCGGGCGTCTTCAACGTCGGCACCGGGCGCGGCGAGACGTTCAACGCGATGGCCGCGGCCACGATCAACGCCGTGCGCCGCGCCCGCGGCGAGGCCGCGCTTTCCCTCGCGGAGCTGCGCGCTGTCGGCGCCATCGAGTACATCCCGTTTCCCCCGCAACTCGTGGGCAAGTACCAGAGCTACACCCAGGCCGACGTCGGAGCGCTGCGCAGGGCCGGCTACGCGGCGCCCTTCCTCACCGTGGAGGAGGGCGTCGGGCGCTACGTCGCGGCGCGCCTGGAGGCCGAGCGATGACCGCATCGGGGCTCGAGCATTTCGTCGGCGAGACGCCGCTGGTGCGCCTGCAGCGCATCGGGCGCGAGACCGGCAACGTTCTGCTCGCGAAGCTGGAGGGCAACAACCCGGCGGGCAGCGTCAAGGACCGGCCCGCGCTCTCGATGATCATGGGCGCGGAGCGGCGCGGCGCGATCGAGCCGGGCGCCACGCTGATCGAGGCGACCAGCGGCAACACCGGCATCGCGCTCGCCATGGTGGCGGCGATGCGCGGCTACCGCATGGTCCTGGTGATGCCCGAGCACCTCTCGCTCGAGCGCCGCCAGACCATGGCCGCGTACGGGGCGCGCTTCGTCCTCACGCCGGAGAAGGGCGGCATGGAGCTCGCGCGCGACACCGCCGAGCGCATGCGCGGCGCCGGCGAGGGCGTGATCCTCGACCAGTTCGGCAACCCCGACAACCCGCTCGCGCACTACCTCGGCACCGGTCCCGAGATCTGGCGCGACACCGGCGGGCGCATCACGCACTTCGTCGCCACCATGGGCACCACCGGCACCATCATGGGCTGCTCGCGCTTCCTGAAGGAGAAGAACCCCGCCGTGCAGGTGATCGGCGTGCAGCCCGCGCCCGGAGCCTCGGTGCCCGGCATCCGCAAGTGGCCCGAGGCGTACCTGCCGAAGATCTTCGAGCGCTCGCGCATCGACCGCGTGGTGGAGGTGACGCAGGACGAGAGCGAGGAGATGACGCGCCGCCTCGCGCGCGAGGAGGGCATCTTCGCCGGCATCTCCTCGGGCGGCGGGCTCGCGGCGGCGCTCAAGGTGGCGGCCGAGGCGCGCGACGCGGTGATCGTGCACATCGTTTGCGACCGCGGCGACCGCTACCTCTCCACCGGCGTCTTTCCCGCCTGAAGGCTCCATGACGCCGATCCTGGTGTTCGACATCGAGACGGTCCCGGACGCGGCGGGGCTGCGCAAGGTCTGGGAGCTGGACGGCGGCGTGAGCGACGACGCGGTGGTCGAGCTCGCCATGCAGCGCCGCCGGCAGGCCACCGGCAGCGATTTCCTGCCCGTGCACCTGCAGAAAGTGGTCGCGGTGTCGTGCGCGCTGCGCGAGCGCGACAGCGTGCGCATCTGGTCGCTGGGCGGCGCGCAGGACGGCGAGCGCGAGATCGTGCAGCGCTTCTTCGACGGCGTCGAGAAGTACACGCCGCAGCTCGTCTCCTGGAACGGCAGCACCTTCGACCTTCCGGTGCTGCATTACCGGGCGCTGATCCACGGCATCGCGGGCTGCTGCTACTGGGAGATCGGGCGAGGGCGACCGCGAGTTCAAGTTCAACAACTACATCTCGCGCTTCCACACGCGCCACGTCGACCTCATGGACCTGCTCGCCGGCTACGTGAACCGCGCCTGGGCGCCGCTCACCGAGATCGCCCAGCTCTGCGGGCTGCCCGGCAAGCTCGGCATGGACGGCTCGCAGGTCTACGGGGCGTGGAAGCGCGGCGAGATCGAGGCGATCCGCGCGTACTGCGAGACCGACGTCGCCAACACGTACGCGCTCTTCCAGCGCTTCCAGATGATCCGCGGGCTGCTCACGCCCGAGGCCTACGCGCGCGAGATCGAGCTGCTGCGCGAATTCATCGCGGGGCAGCCCGGCGCGCACTGGCGGGAATTCCTCGACGCGTGGAAATAGCGGCGTTTCTTGCCGCTAGGCGCACCTGGGCCTTGTTTCATCCCTTCGACTCGGGCAACTTCACCAGCCTCGGCATGACCACGAACCGAGCGTTCGTCCCGGGCACCGAATATTCGAACGACGGCGCCTTCGTGAGGTTGGCCAGCATCGACATTTCCTGCGGCGGCCGCATTTCGCCGTTCTCGAAGAGCGAGAGCTTCACCGCGGTGAAAGAATTGCCCTCGGCGTCCGGAGCCGACGCCGAGCCTTCGAATTTCATCACCCGGCCCTGCGCCAGGGCGACAGTCTGTCCGAACTCGCCCACGATCTTCGGCGAGGAGACGACTTTTCCGTCGCGCATCAGGACGACCTCGAACTGGACCCTGCTCTGGTCGGCAAATGCGGCAGTCGAGATTGCGATGCTTGCGATGGCGAGCACGTGATTCAGCTTCATCGGGGTCTCCTGTAGATGGATGAAACCTGACGACGGATCAACGGTTGCAGGTATCGAGAATCGCCTGCGCAAACTCGCGCCGGCGCTTCTTGCGCGGGGTTGTGGCCCACGTTGTCCAGCAGCCTGCGCTGATATCGTCCGGTGAAGAACCTGGCATGTCCTTCGGATGATCGGGGCAGATTGACTCCGTCGACCGCGCCATGAAGCACTATAGCCGGAACCGTGATCGCCGGCAGGCTGGCCAGCCGGGCCTCGATGCCCGCGTAGAGGTTGTCCCCGGCGACGTTGCCGTGGCGATGGCGATATGAGTGGATTACTACATCGACGAAGTCTCGATTCTCGAACGATGCCGCAGTGCGATCGAACGTGGCGTCATCAAACGCCCAGGTTGGCGACCACAGTTTCCAAAAGAGACGGCATAGCTCACGCCGATTCGCGGCAAGGCCGGCACGGCCGCGCTGGGTGTGAAAGTAATATTGATACCAGAGCCGGCGCTCCTGCTCCGGGTCGGATGGTTTCGCGGACTGGGCTATGTTCTGGATCTGGTACCCGCAGCAGCTGACCAGCCCGCGCACACGTTCCGGCCAAAGCGCCGCGACTATGCACGCGGCTCGAGCCCCCCAGTCGAATCCCGCCAGGAGCGCATCCCCGATCCGGAGCGCGTCCAGCAGGTCGACGAGGTCTTGGCCGACTGCCGACTGTTCCCCTGAGCGCAGGATGTCGTCGGACAGGAATCGCGTGTTCCCGAAGCCTCTCAGATACGGGACAACCGCGCGAAACCCCTTGGCCGTGATCATGCGAACGACCTCGTCGAAACATCGGGGATCGTACGGGAAGCCGTGCAGAAGCACGACCGGATACGCATCGATCGACCCGGTGCTCTCATATGCGACTTCGAGAACCGGGGTTCGGGCGTACTCCAGCTTCACCTCTTGCCTCCATAAAGTCGAGGGATCTTCGCTTCCTCCTCCGATGCCCTGGCCTGGGTCCATTCGCCATTGAGAAATCTGTAAATCGACTCGATCTCGGCGTCGCTCATGTGGGAAAACTGCTCGACCGCGACAATGCCCATGAGACTGCTGACCTTGGGCAGATCGCGCCCCGTTCTCGTGACCCCGGTGCGCAGAAGGGTCTTGAACTCGGCGATCGAATAGGTCCTGGCTATCAGCAGGGAAGGCGCGTTGACGATCTCTTTCGGAGTCTGGTGATGGCAATTGATGCAACCCACCACATAGGCCAGATGTTCGCCGCTCGAGACGGCATGAGCAGCCATCGAGAGCCCGAGGATGCTCGCCAGGAACAGGACAGATCGCATCAGCGGCGCGCGCTCAATCGAGGAAGGTCCAGGTATCCGCCCCGTCGAAGCGCCGGACGAGTACGGACTCCAGCAACTTCGGCTCGAAATTGCGCAGGTTCACGCCGTGCTTCGCGCCGGGCTTGAGGTCGAGCGGCTCCCAGTGGGTGACGATGCCGCACGTCTTGCAGCGCACGTTCCTCAGCGTCCGATCGCCCCAGATGTACTCTTCCGTGTTCTCGGGGTGGCCCTCGATGCAGACGGTTCCGAACTCGTAGTAGGCCCAGATCCCTCCCGAGCGACGGCAGAAGGAGCAGTTGCAGCTTGTGGCCTTCTCCGGCGCAGCCGGAAGGGTGAGGCGAACCGCTCCGCAATGGCAGGAACCCTGGAGCGATGGTGCCGGATGTTCGTGGTCCATGGGGTGAGCCAATGGCAATTCCGATCCGATGACCGACGAGTTTGAATAAGCACCGCTGACAGGTCAATGCCCTGCCCGCGCTCCCGCGAGGCATTATCGGACCCGGCGAGCGGCGGCGTTCAGCCCCGGCGAAACGGCGTCCTTTCGTTCAGCTCGTCGACGTACTCGGCGATCCCCGCGCCCTCGCGCTCGAGGAACTCGTCGACGGCGCGGTTGAACGCGGGATGCGCGAGCCAGTGGAAGGAGCGCGTCGCCTCGGGCAGGAAGCCGCGCGCGTGCTTGTGCTCGCCCTGCGCGCCGCCCTCGAAGAGCGTCAAGCCGCGCTCGATGCAGAACTCCATCGCCTGGTAGTAGCACGCCTCGAAGTGCAGTCCCGGCACGTGTTCGACGCTGCCCCAGTAGCGCCCGTAGAGCACGCCGCCGCCGAAGAGGTCGAGGGCCGCGGCGATGGGCCGGCCCGCGTGCTCGGCGATCACGAGCAGGACCGCATCGGGCATGCGCTCGGCGAGCATGCCGAAGAACGCGCGCGAGAGGTAGGGCGTGGAGCGGTGCTCGCGGTAGGTGCGCCGGTAGCAGGTGTTGAAGAAATCCCAGTCGGCGCCGGTCGCCTCGCGGCCGGTCACCCGCCGCAGGGTCACGCCCGCGTCGGCCACGCGGCGGCGTTCCTGGCGGATCTTCTTGCGCTTGTCGTGCGAGAGCTGCGCGAGGAATGCCTCGAACGACTCGTAGCCGTCGTTGCGCCAGTGGAACTGCACGCCGGTGCGCTCGAGCAGGCCCAGGCCGCGCAGCGCCGCCGCATCCTCCGCGGCCGGGAAGAGCACGTGCAGCGAGGACACGTCGGGGTTGCGCGCGAGCTCGAGCAGCGCCCGGGCGAGGCGCTCGCGTGCGGCGTCGTCGGCGGCGAGGAGCCGCGCGCCGGTGGCGGGCGTGAACGGCACCGCGCAGAGGAGCTTCGGGTAGTACGGGACGCCGTGGCGCTCGTAGGCCTCGGCCCAGCCCCAGTCGAACACGTACTCGCCGAACGAGTGCGACTTGAGGTAGAGGGGTGCCGCGCCCACCAGCTCGTCCGCCCTCCCAGAGCGTGGGATAGCAGGGCGCCCAGCCGCTCGCCGCCGCCGCGCAACCGGTGCGGTGCAGGCTGTCGAGGAAGGCGTGCGCGAGCGTGGGGTTGCCGCGCGCGAGCGCGTCCCACTGCGCCGCGTCGACGCCCTCCAGCGAGTCGAGGATGCGAAGGTTGCGTGCCACGTATAATTGGGCCTTCGATCGATTCTAGCCGCTCCGCGCCCCCACGCCCGCATGAAGATCGCCATCGCCCAGATCAACACGACCGTGGGCGATTTCGCCGGCAACGCGGAGCGCATCCGCCACGCGGTCGAAGCGGCCCGCGACGCCGGCGCCGCGCTCGTCGTCACCCCGGAGCTGGCGCTCGCCGGCTATCCCGCCGAGGACCTGCTGCTGCGCGACGACTTCTGCGACCAGTGCCACGCGGAGCTCATGAAGCTCGCCTCCTATTGCCTGGACGTCGCCGTGGTCGTGGGCTACCCGCACCGCGAGGGCCGCACGCGCTACAACGCCGCGGCGCTGCTTGCGCGGCGGGCGCATCGAGGCGGTGTACTTCAAGCAGAAGCTGCCCAACTACAGCGTGTTCGACGAGAAGCGCTACTTCGAGGTCGGCAACCGGCCCTGCGTGTTCGAGGTGCAGGGGCGCAAGTTCGGCCTCGCCATCTGCGAGGACCTGTGGTTCCCCGAGCCCGCGGCCAAGGCCAAGGCGGCCGGGGCCGAGATCCTCATCGGTATCAACGCCTCGCCCTTCAACCGCGCCAAGCTCGCCGAGCGCTACTCGATCATGGGTGCGCGCGTGAAGGAGACCCAGCTGCCGGTGCTCTACGTGCACTGGTGCGGCGGGCAGGACGAGCTGGTGTTCGACGGCGCCTCGTTCGCGCTGGACGGCGAGGGCATGCTCACCTACCAGGCCGAGACCTTCCTCGAGGCCGTGGACATCGTCGAGTTCGAGGGCAACGCCGTGAAGGGCCCGATCGCCCCGCCGCTCACCGAGGAGGAGACGATCTTCCGCGCGCTGATGACCGGCGTGCGCGACTACGTCGACAAGAACGGCTTCCCGGGCGTGCTGCTGGGCCTCTCGGGCGGCATCGACTCCGCGCTGGTGCTCGCCATCTGCGTGGACGCCCTCGGCGCGGACCGCGTGCACGCCGTGATGATGCCTTCCGACTACACCGCCTCGATGAGCATCGAGGACGCGCGCGAGATGGCGAAGATCCACGGTGTGGAGTACACCGAGATCGCCATCAAGCCGATCTTCGAGACCTTCCTCGCGCACCTCGCGCCGTCCTTCGCCGGGCCGCGAGGCGGACACGACGGAGGAGAACCTGCAGTCGCGCATCCGCGGCACGCTGCTCATGGCGCTTTCCAACAAGCTGGGCTCCATCGTCGTCACCACCGGCAACAAGAGCGAGATGGCGACCGGTTACGCCACGCTCTACGGCGACATGGCGGGCGGCTTCGCGGTCATCAAGGACATCGTGAAGACGCTGGTCTATCGCCTCTCCAACTGGCGCAACTCCAAGGGCCGCGTGATCCCGCAGCGCGTGATCGACCGCCCGCCCTCGGCGGAGCTCGCCCCGAACCAGACCGACCAGGACACGCTGCCCCCCTACGAGGTGCTGGACGCCGTGGTCGAGCGCTACATGGAGCGCGACATGTCGGCCGAGCAGATCGCGGGCGTGGGCTACGACATGCGTGCGGTGCGGCAGGTCGTGCGCCTCATCCAGCTTAACGAGTACAAGCGGCGCCAGGCCCCGCCGGGCATCCGCATCACCCCGCGGGCCTTCGGCAAGGACTGGCGCTACCCGATCACCTCGGGATTCCGGCCAACGCGCTAGCCTTCTGTTACCATCGCGATTCCGCCGCGAGGGGTCGCACGATATCCCATGAAGAAGATCGAAGCGATCGTGAAGCCGTTCAAGCTCGACGAGGTGCGCGAGGCACTCTCGGAGATCGGCGTCACCGGGCTCACCGTCACCGAGGTCAAGGGCTTCGGGCGGCAGAAGGGCCACACGGAGCTCTACCGCGGCGCCGAGTACGTCGTGGATTTCCTGCCCAAGGTGAAGGTCGAGGTGGTGGTCGCCGACGCGCTGGTCGAGAAGGCGATGGACGCCATCGTGAAGGCCGCGCGCACCGGCAAGATCGGCGACGGCAAGATCTTCGTGGTGGATGTGGGCCAGGTGGTGCGCATCCGCACCGGGGAGACCGGCGAGGAGGCCGTCTAGGCTCTGCGGGGCCTTTCCTGTATCCTAACGGCCACGCCAGGGGAGAGAAAAAAAATGCTTCTCGCCGCTTTCTACGTGTTCGCGATCGCCGCGATCATCCTGCACTACACGGGCCACCTCAAGCGGTGGAATTGCGAGTGGGTCCTCATCGTGCTCGCGATCGCCGTCTTCCCCGCCGTCCTGTTCCTCTGATTCCCCCGCGCATCGCCGGGCGCCCCGCGGCGCCCTAGGCCCCTTCCTACGTAGCGCATCGGGCTTGTCCGATAACCCCCGCCCGGGGGACGTCCCATCATGGATGCAAGCGTCGCCGCCCTGGCGACAGGACGGAGAACGACCATGAAAACCACGAATACCCCCATGCGCGCGGCGCTGGCGCTCGGCGCCGCGCTGGCCTTTTTGGGCCTCACCGCGTGCGACCGCGAATCCCGCACGACCACCAAGGCCGCCACCACGCCCGAGGCCTCGACCCAGGTGATCGGCGTAAAGCCCGCCGAGCCGAGTGGAGACCCCGCCGGCACCACCCCGGTCGACGGCCCGCAGAGCGACGTGAAGAAGAAGGACGAGAGCGAGAAAATGCCGCTCGAGGGCCAGCCCAACTCGCATTCGTCGGTAGCGCCGGATGCGTCGCAGAAGTCGGGAGCCGGCCAGTCGACGGACGCCCCGCAGAACTCCGGATCGGAGCAATCGACCAGCGCAGGCACCCAGCAATGAAGCCGAACGCGAACGAGCACGGCGAAAAGCCCGAGGGCCAGGACCAGCAACAGCAGCAAGCCAGCGGGCAACCGCAGCAGTCCGGCGGCCAGCAGCAGCAAGCGGCGAGCGGCGCGGGCGGGCAATACGGCGAGGGCAATTACAAGGCCACGAGCGACTACGCGCGCGGCCTGAAGGAGCACATGCAGAACCACGACATCGAGCGCGAAGCCCGCGATGCGGCGCCGCATTCCGATGCCGAGGAAAAGGAGATGCTGGACGCCGAGCGCAAGGGCCGCAGCCGCGCGAAGGGCGGCGGCGAGGAGGACCCGCGCCAGTCCCCGGACTCGAGCGAGGAAAACCCCGCCTAGCGCGCGAGGCGCGCGCGCGGATCCTGGCGGTAGAAGAGCCGCAGCTGCTCGTACACCGCGGGGTAGGCGGGCGCGAGCAGCTCGGGCGTCTCGAAGAAGGCCTCGGAGGCGACGGCGAAGAACTCGCCGGCGCTCTCGGCGGCATACGGATCGATCGGCAGCTTGTCGAGCGCGGCCTGCATGCGGCGCTCGGGCAGGCGCTCGGCCGCGTCCACCTTCGCGCAGAAATCCTCGTAGGCGCCCTTGAAGGCGGCTTTCCAGTCCCGGGCGCTCATGCCGTCGTGCAGCGGCGGGAAGCCGTTCGGGTCGCCGCTGCGCATGTCCAGCTTGTGCGCGAACTCGTGGATCACGACGTTGTAGCCCGCCACGCGCGCCTGGGCGTCGGCGGCGAGCGCCACGTCCTCGTACGAGAGGATCACCGGCCCGCCCAGCCATGCCTCGCCCGCCATCGGGTCGCGCGTGAGGTGCACCACGCCGTCCTCGTCCTCGACCTCGCGCTCGGGCACGAACTGGGTGGGATACACGACGATGCCTGTCCAGCCGTCGTACCACTCGCTGCCGAGCTCGAGCACCAGGATGCAGGCCTGCGCTGCGATCTCCACGCGCATGGCCTCGGTGACCTCGATGCCGTGGGCCCCCGAGAAATGCTTGGTCGCCGAGGAATTGCTCGCAGAGCGCGCGCAGGCGCTGCAGCGTCGGCTTCCGGCAGCCCGCGCATGAAGAGCCAGTCACGGGCCGCCCGCCGCCAGAGCGCCGCGTCGATGGGAATCGCAGCGGCGCGCGCGCGGCGCTTGAACCACGACAGCATCAGGGGGGAGAAGCGCCCAGGCGCTCGACGCTGCCCGAGCCGGAAACGCTGCGGTGCACCTCGGGGTCTCCGTAGTAGCGCACGTCGCCCGAGCCCGACACTCTCACGTCGAGGGATTTCTTCACCCAGATGGACACGTCGCTCGACGCCCGCGATGCGCAGCTCGGCGCTCGCGGTTTCGAGATGCGCGGCCTTCACGCCGCCGGAGCCCGCCAGGTGCGCCTCGAAGGCGTCCGCGTGGCCGGCCGCGGTGAGATCCCCGCTCCCGCTCACGTGCGCGGCCAGCGCGCGCGTGGCGAGCGCGGGCAGCGCCACGTTGCCCGAGCCGGCGATGGCGACCTTGAGGCGCGGCGTGTCGAGCGTCTTCGCGATCACGTCGCCGGATCCCGCGACCCCGATCTGGTCGATGGATTTCGCGTGCACGACGACGCGGATCTTCGTGTGCAGCGTGAGGCTGTCGTCGTCGCGCAGGTGGATCTTGAGGATGCCGTCCTCGACCGTGGTCACGACGCTGGGGATCACGTTGTCGTCGGCGGTGACGGTGACGCCCTCGCTCGCGCCCTGCACGATCTCCACGTCGGCGGGCGCCGAAAGGCCGATGCCGTGGTAGCCCGCGACGTTGCGCTCCTCGGTGGCGGGATGGCCCGATCCGATCAGCATCGCGGCGGCGGGCGTGGCCGCGGCGGCGAATGCGAGCGCGGCGGCGATTGCGGGGGCGTGGAATGGCTTCATGGGATCCTCCCTGGCGTTGGAGACCGTTGGACGCCCCGGCCGCCTCAGGCGGATTCGCCGACGCCCAGGTCGCGGCGGATGGCGAGCGCCACCTCGAGCGCGCGCTCCACGGACTCCTCGCATACGGTCACGTGCCCCATCTTGCGCCCCGGCCGCGCCTCGCGCTTGCCGTAGAGGTGCAGGTGCGCTCCCGGGTGGCGCAGCGCCGCTTCCCAGCGCGGCTCGCCGCCGCGCCAGATGTCGCCCAGCAGGTTCACCATCACCGCGGCGCTGTGCTGCGAGGGATCTCCCAGCGGCAGCCCGCACAGCACGCGCACCTGCTGCTCGAACTGCGAGGTGCGGCACGCGTCGATGGTGTAGTGGCCGCTGTTGTGCGGGCGCGGGGCGATCTCGTTCAGCAGCAGCTTGCCGTCCACCACGAACATCTCGACCGCGAGGACCCCCATGTAGTCGAGCGCCTCGGCCACGCGCGCGGCGAGGCGTGCGGCCTCGGCGGCCAGCGCGGCCGGCACGCGCGCCGGGGCGATGGTGACGTCGAGGATGCCGCGCGTGTGGCGGTTCTCGGCGAGCGGGAAGACCGCGATGGCGCCCGAATCGCCGCGCGCGAGGACGACGGAGACCTCGAGCTCGAGCACCAGGCGCTCCTCGAGCACGCACGGCACGCCCTTCCACTGCCGGAACGTGGCCGCGAGCTCGTCGCTGCCCATGGATCGTCGCCTGGCCCTTGCCGTCGTAGCCGAAGCGCGCGGTCTTGAGGATCGCGGGCAGCTTCACGCTCGCGAGCGCGCGGTCGAAATCCGCCTCGGACTCGACCACCGCCCACGGCCCGACCGGAAAGCCGCGCTCGGCGAAGAAGCCTTTCTCGCGCCGGCGGTCCTGCGCCACGGCGACGCTCGATCCCGCGGGACGCACCACGGTGCGCCGCGCGATCGCCTCCAGCGCCTCGGCGGGCGCGTTCTCGAACTCCGTGGTCACCGCGGCGCAAGTGCCGGCGAGCGCGTCGAGGGAGACGGGATCGGTGTACGGCGTGTTGAGGTGCCCGGTGGCGAACTCCGCGGCGGGCGAGAGGGGATCGGGATCGAGCACCGTCACGCGATAGCCCAGCGTGCGCGCGGCGACCGTGAACATGCGGCCCAGCTGCCCGCCGCCCAGGAGGCCCAGCGTGGCCCCGGGAAGGATCACGGCACCTCGCGACGCGGCCGGACCGGGGGAGGCGCCCTCAAAGGACATCCGGCAGCTGCATCGACGCGACCTGCTCGCGCAGCTTCTCGCGGTACTCGGCGAGCTTCGGTCGCGAGCGCGCCGTCCGAGGTGGCGAGCAGGCTCACCGCGAAGAGGCCCGCGTTCGCCGCGCCCGCCTCGCCGATGGCGAAGGTGGCCACGGGAATGCCCTTGGGCATCTGCACGATGGAGTAGAGCGAGTCCTGGCCGGCGAGGTGGCGCGAGGGCACCGGCACGCCCAGCACCGGCAGCGTGGTCTTGGAGGCGATCATGCCCGGCAGGTGCGCGCTGCCCCCGGCGCCGGCGATGATGCAGGCGAGCCCGCGGTCGCGCGCCTCCTCGGCGTAGGCGAACATCGCGTCCGGCGTGCGGTGCGCGGAGACCACGCGGGTCTCGAACGGCACGCCGAAATCCTTGAGGATGCGCGCGGCGTGCTGCATCACCTCCCAGTCGCTCTGGGAGCCCATCACCACGCCGACCACCGGCTTTTCTTCCATTTACGCTCCGCTTTCGTCAAAGCCGGAAACACAGAGGACACAGAGGGCCACAGAGGGCACAGAGGAAAAGCAATTCATGGATTTCGTGGATGCGCTCGGTATCGTCATATTCAACGGGTCTTCTCTGTGTTCTCTGTGCTTCTCTGTGTCCTCTGTGTTTCCGGCTCTAGTTCAACCAGCGAGGGCACGAGCGTCATCCAGCTGCCCGCGGTACGCGTCGAAAATGTGCCGCAGCGCCGCCTTCATGTCCACCTTCGGCGCCCAGCCCAGGTCCTTCATGGTGTTGTCGATCTTCGGCACGCGGTTCTGCACGTCCTGGTAGCCCTTGCCGTAGTACTTCGCGGCGCTCGTCTCCACGAGCTTCACCTTGGCGGCGTTCTTCTTGTACTCGGGATAGGTCGTCGCGAGCGCCAGCATCATCTCGGCCAGCTCGCGCACCGAGTAGTTGTTCTTCGGGTTGCCGACGTTGTAGATGCTGCCCGCTCGCGACCCCATCCTTGTTGTCGATGATCTTCATGAGCGCCGCGATGCCGTCGTCGATGTAGGTGAAGGCGCGCTTCTGCGCCCCGCCGTCCACCAGCTGGATCGGCTCGCCGCGCACGATGTGGCCGAGGAACTGCGTGATCACGCGCGAGCTGCCTTCCTTCGGGCGTGTGGATCGAGTCCAGGCCCGCGCCGATCCAGTTGAACGGGCGGAACAGCGTGTAGTCGAGCTGGTCCATCGATGCCATAGGCGTAGATCACGCGGTCCATGAGCTGCTTGGAGCAGGAGTAGATCCAGCGCTGCTTGTCGATCGGGCCCAGCACGAGGTGGGAGGCGTAGGGGTCGAACTCCGCGTCCTCGCACATGCCGTAGACCTCGGAGGTCGAGGGGAAGAGCACGCGCTTCTGTATTTCACGCAGCTCGCGCACGATCGGCAGGTTGGCCTCGAAGTCCAGCTCGAAGACGCGCAGCGGCTCGCGCACGTAGGTGGCGGGCGTGGCGATGGCCACCAGCGGCAGGATCACGTCGCACTTGCGGATGTGGTACTCGATCCACTCCGGTTGATGGTGATGTCGCCCTCGAAGAAGTGGAAGCGCGGATCCTGCATGAGGTCGCCGATGCGGTCCGAGCTCATGTCCATGCCGTACACCTCCCAGTCGGTGTCGGCGAGGATGCGCTTCGAAGGTGGTGGCCGATGAAGCCGTTGACGCCGAGGATGCAGATCTTCTTCACGTGCGGTTTCTCCGAGGGGTACCGGCTCGCGTCCGAAGCGCTCGCGCGAACTGCGGCGCGTCGAGCGGCTTGCCGTCGAGGTCGCATTCGAGGATGCGCAGCACGCCGCCGTCGGCGCAGCGCGCGATGAGTGCCTGCCGTCGAAGCGCAGGGTGGCGGCGCCCGGGGCTGCGGCGCGCCGGCCTCCACGTGCGTGCGCAGCAGCCGCAGGCGCTTGCCGCCCAGCTCGGTGAAGGCGCCCGGATAGGGCGGCGCCACGGCGCGCACCAGGTCGTGGATCGCGGCGCGCGGGCGGGTCCAGTCGATGCGGCCGTCCTCGGCGCTGCGGCCGCCGCAGTAGCTGCCCTGCGCCAGGTCCTGCGTCGTGCAGCGGCGCCATGCCGTCCAGCACCGCGGGCAGCGACGCGGTCCAGCACCAGCTCGGCGGCGACGGTGACCTTGCGGAACACTCGACGGCGCGGTCGTCGGGCAGGATCGGCACCGCCATCTGGTCGACGATGCGGCCCGCGTCGGGCTTCTCGCGCCATGTCGTGCAGGGTGGCGCCGGTGCGTGTCTCGCCGCGCAGGATCGCCCAGTTCACCGGCGCGCGCCCGCGGTACTTCGGCAGCAGCGAGCCGTGCATGTTGAAGGCGCCGCGCATCGCGGCTGCGCCAGCAGCGGCGGCGAGCAGCATGAGCCGGTAGTAGAACGAGAAGATGAAGTCCGGCGAGATCTCGCGCACGCGCGCGAGGAAGCTCGGGCGCGTTGGGGTCCGTCGGGCGTCGACGACCTCGATGCCGTTGGCGCGCGCGAGGCGCGCGACGCTCTCGAACCAGATGTTCTCGCCGGGATCGTCGCTGGTGCGTCACCACCAGCGGCACGTGCACGCCGTGCGCGAGCAGCACCGCCGAGGCAGCGCACGCCGACGTCGTGGTAGGCGAAGACGACGGCGTCGTATCCGGAATCCATCACGTCGTCCTTCTCGAGGACGGCCTGGATCGAGGTAGCGCGGGCGCTCGCGCACCTGCTGGTAGATGCGGCCCACGTATTCGCCGATCAGGCCCGAGGCCGAAGAGCAGCATGCCGGTGAGGAAGAACTGCAGGATGTCGCGGTCCCAGATCACCCACAGGCCGTCGCCGAGGCCCTCGTACGATGCGGTAGGCGATCACCGCGACGTACACGCCGAGCGACACCACCGAGACGAAGATGCCGAAGAGCGAGAAGAGCTGCAGCGGCACCACCGAGAAGCCGGTCACCAGGTCGAAGTTGAGGCGGATCAGCTTGTAGAGCGAGTACTTGGACTCGCCCGCGTGGCGCTCCTCGTGCTCGACCTCGACCTCGGCCGGGTTGTGCGAGAACGAGTAGGCGAGGGCCGGGATGATAGGTGCTGACCTCGCGCGAGGCGCTGATCGCGTCGACGATCGTGGCGGCCGTAGGCGCGCAGCATGCAGCCCTGGTCGGTCATCCGGATGTGCGTGATGCGCTCGCGCATGCGGTTCATGGCCTTGGACGCCCAGCGCCGCCACGCCGCGTCCTGGCGCATGCGCCGGATCGAGCCCACGTAGTCGTGGCCCTCGTCCATCTTGGCGAGCAGCTTGGCGATCTCCTCGGGCGGGTTCTGCAGGTCGGCGTCGAGCGTCACGACGCGCTCGCCCGCGCACGTGCTCGAAGCCCGCCATGATCGCCATGTGCTGGCCGAAGTTGCCGTTGAAGAGGATCACGCGCGTGACCTCCGGGCGCTTCTGGAACTGCTCGCGCAGCATCGCCGCCGAGCGGTCGCGGCTGCCGTCGTTCACGAAGATCGACCTCGTAGGACACGCCGAGCGCGTCGAGCGCGGGATAGAGGCGCGCGAAGAGCGGCGGGCAGCACCGCCTCCTCGTTGTACACCGGGATGACCACCGAGAGCTGCGGAATGGCGTCCATGGTCAGGCGGCCTTGCGCCGCAGCACGCGCCCGAGGGCCGCGGTCGCGCGCTCCACGTCGGAATCGCGCATCTCGGGGAAGAGCGGCAGCGTGAGCGTCTCGCGCGCGATGCGCTCGGAGACCGGGAACATCCCGTCGCGGAAGCCCTTGGCGCGGAAGTAGCTGGTGAGGTGGATCGCCTCGTAGGAGATGCCGGTGCCCGACGCCTTCCTTCATCATCGCGTCCATCACCTGCTGGCGCGTGGCGCCGATGCGCTCGAGCGGCAGCAGGACGGTGAACATGTTCCAGCTGTGGCCGGGGTTGTCGCGCGGCGGCAGGCGCTCGGCCGTGACGAGGTCGTCGCCCGCGAGCGCCTCGAAGTAGAGATGCGCGAGGCGCTCGCGCTGCGCGGCACCATTCGTCGAGGTGCGCGAGCTGCTCCAGGCCGAGGCGCGCGGACACGTCGGAGAAGTTGTACTTGCAGCCCGGCTCCTCGACGTCGCGCGTGCCGTCGGGCAGGCGCACGATGCCGTGGAAGCGCACCGCTCCACCGCGGCGGCCTCGGCCGCGTCGTTCACGACCAGCGCGCCGCCCTCGATGGTGGTCATGTTCTTGTTGGGATGGAAGCTGAACGACACGAGGTCGCCGCGTGGCGCCCACCTCGCGGCCGCCTGCGCGCGAGCCGATCGCGAGCGCGGCGTCCTCCACGACGCGCACGCCGTGGCGCTTCGCGAAGCCGGCGAGCGAGTCGGGTGCGATGGGTGCGTTGTAGTGCGTGGGCAGCAGCACGCGCGTGCGCGGCGTGACCGCCGCCTCGGCCGCGGCGAGGTCGATGTTGCGCGTGGCGAGGTCCACGTCGACGAACACGGTCGTGGCCCCCGTGCGCTCGATCACGTTGGCGGTGGCGAAGAAGCTCTGCGCGGGCGTGATCACCTCGTCGCCGGGGCCCACGCCTATGAGCTCCAGCGCGACCTGCATCGCCGCGGTGGCGGAGGTGAGCGTGCGCACCGGGCGCGCCGCCGAAGCGCTCCGAGAGCGCCTTCTCGAACGCCGCCACGCGCGGGCCGGTCACGATCCAGCGGCTGCGCAGCGTGTCGGCGACGGCGGCGATCATGGCCTCGTCGATCGTGGGACGCGCGAACGGCAGGAAATCGGGCTTCACGAGCGCGCGACCAGGAACACGCCGACGATGATGAACGCGATGCCCACGAGCTTCTGCGCGCCCAGCGACTCGCCGAACAGCCACCACGCGGCGAGCGCGTTCACGACGTAGCCGATGGAGAGCATCGGATAGGCCACGCTCACCGGCACGCGCGAGAGCGCGAGGATCCACACCACCACGCTCACCACGTAGCACGCGAGGCCGCCCGCGATGTAGGGGTTGAACGCGAGCCGCATGCCGATGGGGATGACGTTGGCGAGCGTGTAGGCGAACTCGCCCACGCGCAGCGTGCCCGCCTTGAGCAGCAGCTGGGCCGAGGCGTTGAGCAGCACGCCGGTGAGGACGAGCGAGAAGGTGAGCGGGGTCACGGCTTGCGGACCAGGACGCGGCGCGGGTCGTCGAGCAGCACCTGCATGGGAAGGCCCAGCCGCCGGAATCTCTCGAAAGTGCCGGGCTGCATTATAGCCATCGCGTCGCCCGGCCGCAGCCATTCGTCCTCGAAATCCTCGGTCTCCCAGATCGCCTGCCCGGGCTCGGCTCCCAGGCCGGTCTCGAACTCGTCGCGATAGTTCACGAGCGTCACCGTGCGCCCGATGTAGAACGGCACCGACTGGTCGTAGTGGTTCACGCTGTAGAGGCGCGTGGACGGCTTGAGCCAGGGGTGCATGGCACGCGCGACGATCTCGCCCGACTGGCGCGGCGAGAAGCGCTCGTAGGCGTCCTCCAGCCCGTCGATCATCATCACGGCGCCGAGCGCCACGACGGCGAGCGCGACCCACCGGCGGCCGCGCGCGAGGAGCCAGGTGCCCGCCGCGCAGCCGGCCGCGAGCGCCACGGCGCCGGCCATGAGCCAGGGGCGCGCGGCGTAGTACATGTCGCGCATCCACGGCTCCCGCGCGCCGTCCGGCGATCGCCATGCGGCGATCGCGAGCAGCACCGCGAGCGCGATGGCGAGCGCGCTCCAGAGGGCGAGCCGGCGCGGCTGCGCCTCGGCGAGGTAGCGGCCGTAGGCGAGGGCCAGCAGCGGGAAGACCGGCAGCACGTAGGCCGGCAGCTTGGAGCCCGAGGCGCTGAAGAAAGCCACCACGAAAACGCTCCACAGCAGCGCCACGCGCAGCGGGCGCGAGCGCTCGAGCGGGTCGCTGCGCCACGCGTGCGCCACCGCCGCAGGCAGCGCGAAGGCCCACGGCAGGAAGCCGAGCGCCACGATGGGCAGGAAGTACCACCACGGCTCCACGCGCCGGTGCTCGGTGGTGAGGAAGCGCTCGAAGTGCTCGTGCACGAAGAAGAAGTGCGCGAACTCGGGGTTGGCGCGCGACACCAGCACGAACCACGGCGCGGCGATGGCGAGGAAGATCGGGATGCCGTAGGCCCAGCCCATGCGCCGGATCACGCCGGCGTCGCGCTTCACCAGCGCCTGGAAGAACACCGCGGCGCCGGCGAAGACGATGCCGACCAGGCCCTTGGAGAGCACCGCGAGCGCCATCGCCGCCCACGCGAGGGCGAGCCAGCGCGCGCGCGCGCGCGGCGTGGTGCGCGGGTCCTCGGCGATGAGGAAGGCGCACACCGTCGTCGTGGTCCAGAGCGTGAGGCCCATGTCGAGCGTCACGATGCCGCCCAGGCCCATGAAGTACGGGCTCGCCACCAGCACCAGCATCGAGGCGAGGCCGGCTTCCGCGCCCGCCAGCCGCCACGCCGTGTATCCGGTCACGAGGAGCGTGAGGAAGCCGCAGAGGAACACGTAGAGGCGCGCGGCGGGCTCGCTCTTGCCCAGCGCCTCGAAGGAGAGCGCCGTGGCCCAGTACTGCAGCGGCGGCTTCTCGAAGTACTTGATGCCGTCCAGGCGCGGCGTGACCCAGTCGCCCGACAGCGCCATCTCGCGCGAGATCTCGGAGTAGCGGCCCTCGTCGGGGTTGGCGAGCGGGCGCTCGAGGTTGTCGAGGGCGATGGCGAGCGCGATGGCGACCAGCAGCCCCAGCACCCAGCGCGCGGCGCGCGGCGCGCTCACCACCGGGCTAGGCCTCGAGCAGCGCGACCACCGCGCCGCCGCCGCCGTGGATCGCGCGCGGCTCGACGAACGCGAGCACCTCGTCGCGCCGCGTGAGCAGCCGCCGGATGCGGCCCTTGAGCACCGGCTCGCGCCCGCGCGAGCGCAGCCCCTTGCCGTGCACGATGCGCACGCAGCGCACGCCGCGGCGCCGGCAGTCGACGAGGAACTCGGCCATCGCGAGCGCCGCCTCGTCGCCGGTGAGGCCGTGCAGGTCGACCTGGTCCTGGATCACCCAGTGCGTGCGCCGGAGCTTCCTCAGGATCTCGCGCGGCAGGCCGGGACGCAGGTACGGCCCAGTCGTCCTCGAGCTCGGTGTCGCCCTCGTCGGAGGCTAAGGCGGCCAGCTCCCGCAGCACGGCGCGCTCGTCGGCGCGGCTCTGCGCGGGCACCGGCGCGGGGTGCGCCCGGTGCGGCTCGACGCGGTTCACGGGCGCCTGGGGTGCGACGTCGCGCATCTCGGCGCGGAAGAGCGCGAAGTCGTCGGGCGCCTCGGCCGCGCGCGGCTTCTTCGTCACGCGAGCGTTTCCAGGTACTTGTCGGCGTCGAGCGCCGCCATGCAGCCGGTGGCCGCACTGGTCACGGCCTGGCGGTAGACGTGGTCCTGCACGTCGCCCGCGGCGAAGACGCCCGCGACGCTCGTGGCGGTGGCGCCGCCGTCCAGGCCGCTCTTGGTCACGATGTAGCCGTTCCTCATCTCGAGCTGGCCCTCGAAGATGTCGGTGTTGGGCTTGTGGCCGATGGCGATGAAGCAGCCGGTGAGCTTCACCTCGCGGGCCTTGCCGTCCACGGTGGACTTGAGCCGCACGCCCGTCACTCCCGACTTGTCGCCCAGCACCTCGTCCAGCGTGTGGTTCCACGCGATGGCGACCTTGCCTTCGGCGGCGCGCTCGAGGAGCTTGTCCTGCAGGATCTTCTCGGCGCGGAACTTGTCGCGCCGGTGCACCACGGTCACGTGGCGCGCGATGTTGGAGAGGTAGAGCGCTTCCTCCACCGCGGTGTTGCCGCCGCCCACCACGCACACGTCCTGGCCCTTGTAGAAGAACCCGTCGCAGGTGGCGCAGCCCGAGACGCCCTTGCCCATGAACGCCTGCTCCGAGGCGAGGCCCAGGTACATGGCCGAGGCGCCGGTGGCGATGATGAGCGCATCGCAGGTATAGGCGCCCGCGTCGCCCACCAGCGTGATCGGCTTGTCCTTCAGCTTCACGGTATGGATGTGGTCGAACAGGACCTTCGTCTCGAAGCGCTCGGCGTGCTTGAGGAAGCGGTCCATGAGCTCCGGGCCCTGCACGCCCATGGCGTCGGCGGGCCAGTTGTCCACGTCGGTGGTGGTCATGAGCTGGCCGCCCTGGGCGATGCCGGTGATGAGCATGGGCTTGAGGTTGGCGCGCGCGGCGTAGACGGCGGCGGTGTAGCCCGCCGGGCCCGAGCCGAGGATGAGCAGGCGGGAGTGTTGGGTCGTCATTCGGGAGGAAAGAAATGCCGGGACGGAAGATGCAAATGGGGATTATCGCATCCCTGCCAAGCCCTCGTATGTCCCTGAAATTAAGGGGATATATGAGCTTGCCCTCCTAAACGTTTGACAAATAAGGGCATTTTGGGTATTTAAGGTGTATGCAAGCGACCCCCAAGCGCGCGCCGATCGGAGAGCGCACGCAGACCCTCAAGGCGGTGCCGTTCTTCACCCAGCTCTCGGATCGCGAGCTGGATGTGGTGCGCGCCGTCGCCACCGAGAAGAGCTATCCCAAGAACGCCGTCGTCCTCACCGAGGGCGAGATGGGCGACTCGCTCTTCATGATCCAGTCGGGCAAGGTGAAGGTCTTCATCGGCGACGAGGACGGGCGCGAGATCATCCTGAAGATCCTGGGGCCCGGCGACTTCTTCGGCGAGATGTCGATGATCGACAAGCAGCCGCGCTCGGCGTCGGTCACCACCATCGAGGCCTCGATGTTCCTCGTGCTCTCGCACTCCGCCTTCGAGCGCTGCGTGGAGCAGGCGCCGCGCATCGCGAACATGGTGATGCGGGTGCTCGCCCAGCGCGTGCGCGAGGCCGACCGCAAGATCGGAACCCTCGCCCTGATGGACGTGTACGGGCGCGTGGCGAGCACGCTGCTCGAGCTCTCGGTCTACAGCAACGGCAAGCTGATGGTGGGCGAGAAGCTCTCGCAGCAGGACCTCGCGAACATGGTGGGCGCCTCGCGCGAGATGGTGAACCGCATCCTCAAGGACCTCTCGGAGCGCGGCTTCATCTCGATCGAGTCGAAGTCCATCACCATCATCAACCGGGAGCTGCCGCCGTCGCTCTGATCAGTCCGGAGCTGCCGCCATCGCCGTAACCGAACTCCGAGCCTCCCGGCGCACC
The DNA here is from genome assembly GCA_963827425.1 of uncultured beta proteobacterium. GTDB lineage: Bacteria > Pseudomonadota > Gammaproteobacteria > Burkholderiales > Usitatibacteraceae > Usitatibacter. Next base: position 946,648 of record CAWHAQ010000005.1, read on the forward strand.
GACGGCGCCGAAAGCGCGCATCCGCGCCTCGCGCGCGTGCTGCGCGAAGCGGGCTGGATCCTGGTGCTGGCACTCTGCGCGTGGCTGGCGCTCGTGCTCGCGACCTATCACCCGACCGATCCCGGCCCGAACTTCGAGGGGCCCGCGGCGGCCGTGCTCAACAAGGGCGGCGTGGCCGGTGCGTGGATCGCCGGCGCGCTCTACTTCGCGTTCGGCTTCTCGGCCTGGTGGTGGGTGGTGTTCGGCGTGCTCGCGCTCACGCGCCTCTATCGCCGCGTCGAGGAATGGGAGCTCGTGAACCGCCGCTCGCTCGCGGTCGTCCTGGTGGGCTTCGCGGTGGTGATGCTCGCGAGCTGCGTGCTCGAGGCGATGCGCATGCAAGGGCCTGGCGCCCCAGGGCTTCGCGCCCGGCGGCGTGCTGGGCGCCGTGCTGGCGCCCTTCCTCGCCAAGGCCATCGGCTTCACCGGCGGCACGCTGCTGCTGCTGGCGCTGCTCGCTGTCGGCGTGAGCCTCTTCACGGGCCTGTCGTGGCTGCGCTTCGCCGAGCTCCTCGGCGCCGGGCTCGAGTGGGCCTTCGCCCTCACGCGCTCCCGCGTGGAGGCGCGGCGCGATCGCGAGGAAGGCCGCCTCAAGGCGCAGGAGCGCGACGAGGCGGTGGAGGAGGCCAAGAGATGCGTTCGAGGAGCACGAGCCGATCCGCATCGAGATGCCGGCGGTCGAGGTGCCGCAGGAGCGAGCGCGTGGTGCGCGAGAAGCAGGTGCCGCTCTTCGCCGACCTGCCCGATTCGCCGCTGCCGCAGCTCTCGCTGCTGGACGCGCCGGACACGCACATCGAGCGGCCCACGGCCGAGACGCTCGAATACACCTCGCGCCTGATCGAGAGGAAGCTCCTCGACTTCAACGTGCAGGTGAAGGTGGTCGCCGCCTATCCGGGCCCGGTGATCACGCGCTACGAGATCGAGCCCGCGGTGGGCGTGAAGGGCGCGCAGGTGGTGAACCTCGCGCGCGACCTCGCCCGCGCGCTCTCGGTCGTCGCGATCCGCGTGGTGGAGACCATTCCCGGCACCTCGTGCATGGGCCTCGAGATCCCCAATCCCAAGCGCGAGATCGTGCGCCTGTCGGAAATCGTCGGCTCGCAGGCCTACGCGGACATGCACTCGCGCTTGACGCTGGCGCTCGGCAAGGACATCACCGGCAAGTCCATGGTGGCCGACCTCGCCAAGATGCCGCACCTGCTCGTGGCGGGCACCACCGGCTCGGGCAAGTCGGTGGCGATGAACGCGATGATCCTCTCGCTCATCTACAAGTCCACGCCCGCCGAGGTGCGCCTGATCCTGATCGATCCGAAGATGCTCGAGCTCTCGGCGTACGAGGGCGTGCCGCAGCTGCTGGCGCCGGTGGTGACGGACATGCGCCAGGCGGCCGCCGCGCTGCACTGGTGCGTGGCCGAGATGGACCGCCGCTACAAGCTCATGTCGGCGATCTCGGTGCGCAACCTCGCGGGCTACAACCAGAAGGTGCGCGAGGCGATCGAGAAGAAGCAGCCGATCGCGCACCCGTTCACGCTCACGCCCGAGAATCCCGAGAGGCTGGAGCCAATGCCCCACGTGGTGGTCGTGATCGACGAGCTCGCCGACCTGATGATGGTCGCGGGCAAGAAGGTCGAGGAGCTGATCGCGCGCCTCGCGCAGAAGTCGCGCGCCTCGGGCATCCACTTGATCCTCGCCACGCAGCGCCCGTCGGTGGACGTGATCACCGGCCTCATCAAGGCCAACGTGCCCACGCGCATCGCGTTCCAGGTCTCCTCCAAGGTCGATTCGCGCACCATCCTCGACCAGCAGGGCGCCGAGAGCCTGCTGGGCCAGGGCGACATGCTCTACCTCACGCCGGGCGCCGGGCAGCCCACGCGCGTGCACGGCGCTTACGTCGTCGGATGCCGAGGTGCATCGGGTGGTGGATGCGCTGAAGAAGCAGGGCGAGGCGCAGTACATCGACGGCATGCTCGACGATCCGGAGGACGCCGCGGGCGAAGGAACCAACGGCGAGGGCGCTGTCTCAGGAGAGGCGGATCCCCTCTACGACCAGGCCGTGCAGATCGTGCTCCAGAACAAGCGTGCGTCCATCTCCCTCGTGCAGCGGCACCTGCGCATCGGCTACAACCGCGCCGCGCGCCTCATCGAGGACATGGAGCGCGCCGGGCTCGTCTCCTCCATGGCCTCCAACGGGAATCGCGAGATCCTCGTTCCTGCGCGGGAGAAATAGAGATGCTGCGCTCGCCCTTGCGGAGAAGGCCGGGCCGCGGGCAGCTTTCATGGCCTGTCCTCACTGCCGCCTCCCTCGCGCCTGCGCCAACGGCCTCGACGACTTCCTCGCCTTCAACTCCGCGACGAAGACCGCCTCGGGCAGCTTCGAGCAGCAGGCGTTCGATCGCGCGGGCAAGGTCGTCGATCGCTCCTCGGGCACGCTCGCCTTCGCACGGCCGGGCAAGTTCCGCTGGGTCTACGACAAGCCCCACAAGCAGGTGCTGGTGGCCGACGGCAACAAGCTCTGGATCTACGACCCGGACCTGGCGCAGGTCACGGTGAAGCGCATCGACCAGGCGATCTCGTCCACGCCCGCGGCGCTGCTCGCCGGCCGGGACGACATCACGAAGCTCTTCACGCTGAGAGATGCGGGCACGCAGGACGGCCTCGAATGGGTGGAGGCGCAGCCCAAGGCGAAGGACACCGGCTTCGAGCGCGTGCGCCTGGGCCTCAAGGGAAAGAACCTCGCCGCGATGGAGCTCTACGACCAGCTGGGCGGCCACACGGTGCTGCGCTTCACCGAGCTCAAGGCCAATGCGCAGCTACTGCCGGGCACCTTCGAGTTCACGCCGCCCAAGGGCGCCGACGTCATCGACGATACGCCCGCCAAGGCTCCCGCGAAGAAGTAGCCGCGAGGAAGTAGTCAGCGATTCGCCGCGATCCACGCGGCGAGCGCGTCCAGCGCTTCTGCCATCACCTCGGCGTCCTTGCGCCCGCTCTTCGCCGGCACGTGGAAGGAATGGTCCGCGCCTTCGAGGACCGTGAGCGTTGCGCGCGCGCCGAGCTGCTTCACGAGCGGGCGCAGCAGCTCGAGGCTCGCGAGGTCGTCGCGGCTGCCCTGCAGGAACAGCATCGGCACCTTCACGTCGGCGAGGTGCGCGCCGCGCGCATCGGCGGGCTTGCCGGCCGCGTGCAGCGGGAAGCCGAGGAACGCCAGGCCGCGCACGCCTTCGAGCGGCGCCTCGGCCTGGGCCTGCGAGGTCATGCGCCCGCCGAACGATTTGCCGCCCGCGAAGAGCGCGATGCCCGGCATCAGCCGCGCCGCCTCGGCCACCGCTGCGCGCACCGGCGCCTGCGCCACCTTCGGTGTATCCACGCGCCGCGAGCCGCGCTCCATGTACGGAAACTGATAGCGCAGCGTCGCGATGCCGCGCTCCGCGAGCCCGTGCGCCGCGGCCTCCATGAACGGATGCGCCATGCCGGCGCCCGCGCCATGGGCGAGCACGTAGACGCCATGCGGCTTCGCCGGCGTGACCAGCAGCGCCGAGACCTTTCCATCGCCCATGGGAATGGCGAGCGGCTCCGACTTCATTTCGGCTCGAAGCCCATCAGCGCCTGGGCGTAGGCGGGCGCGGTGGGCTCGTGCATGAAGTAGGCGAAGACCTCCTTCCACCCGGTGGCGGCGAGGCGCTCGGCCCAGTGCCTGAGGTCGTCGTCCGAGTAGTTCTCGAGGCGCAGGCGCACGTAACCCCACGGAGCGGTTTCCACCAGCGGCGGCGGCGCGTTGTCCTCGCGTTCGGAGAGACAGAGCGACGCCCCCGCGCCCTTCAGCGCCGCGTACACGTCGTCGGCGAACCACGTCTCGTTGCGGAACTCGAACGCGGCGCGGTGATCCGGCGGAAGCAGCGCGAGGAAGGCCTCGAGGCGCGGGAGGTCCTTCTTCATGTTGGGCGGAAGCTGGAAGAGCACCGGCCCGCGCTTGTCCCCGAGTGCGGTGAGCGCCTGGTACAGGAACTGCACCGAGTCCGCCGCCGATTCCTTGAGCCGCGAGATGTGCGTGATGCGCCGCGGCGACTTGATCGCGAAGCGGAAGTCCGCGGGCGTCACCTTCACCCAGTTCTCCAGCATCGCGGGCTGCGGCATGCGGTAGAAGGTGTTGTTGATCTCCACCGTGGGTAGCCGCGCCGAATAATAGGGCAGCATCTCCTCGGGCTTGCACTTCGCAGGATAGAACGGGCCCTTCCACTCCTTGAACGAATAGCCGCTCGCCCCGGCGTGCAGCTTCCTCCTAGAATTCGGCATGGCCAAGAATCCCCTCGGTGAATATTCGGCGAAGCGCAGCTTCCAGGCCACCCCCGAGCCCGCGCCCCGCCTCGAGGGTATCCCGGGAGGGCCGCTGCTCTTCGTGGTGCAGCGCCACGCCGCGCGCCGCCTGCACTACGACCTGCGCCTGCTCTGCGACGGGGTCCTCAAGTCCTGGGCGGTTCCCAGGGGCCCCTCGCTCGATCCTAGCGAAAAGCGCCTCGCCATGCAGACGGAGGACCATCCCTACGACTACGGCTCGTTCGAGGGCGTGATCCCGGAGCGCCAATACGGGGCGGGCGAGGTCATCGTGTGGGATTGCGGCGTCTACTCGCCCGACGAGGGCGGCACCTGGTTCGACGACCGCGACAGCGCCGAGGAGCGCGTGCGCGAGGGCCTCGCCAAGGGCAAGCTCTCGTTCCTCCTGCGCGGCGAGAAGGTCAAGGGCTCGTTCGCCCTGGTGAAGACGAAGGAAGCGAACCAGTGGCTGCTCATCAAGCACAAGGACCGCTTCGTCACCACGGAGGACGTCACGCAGAAGACGCGCTCGGTGCTCTCGGGCATCGAGGTCTCCGACCTCAAGATCGTCCCCGCGCATCGCATGCCGGCGGCGCGGCTTGCCCCGGCGGGCGATCCCGCGCCGATGCCCGCGAAGCTCGCGCCCAATGCTCGCCGAGATCGCCGACCAGCCCTTCCGTCGCGCTGGCTGGATGTGGGAGCCCAAGCTCGACGGCTACCGCGTGCTCGCGTACATCGACCGCGAAGGCGTGAAGCTGCGCTCGCGCCGCGGCCTGGAGCTCGCGGGCGATTTCCCCAAGCTCGCCGCCGAGCTCGCCACGCAGGCCGCGGGCTCGATGATCCTCGACGGCGAGATCGTCGCGTTCGATGCGGCCGGCAAGCCCTCGTTCGGCGCGCTGCAGGCGCGCGCGCAAGTGAAGACCGACCGCGAGCGCGACCTCGCCGAGCGCGCCACCCCCGTCGCCTTCTTCGCCTTCGACCTGCTCTACTTCGCCGGCATCGACCTGCGCGACGCCCCCTACCGCGACCGGCGGCGCTACCTCGCGCAATGCCTGCTGCCCACACCGCGCGTGCAGCTCGTGCACGCGGTGGACGATGGCATCGAGCTCAACGCGGCCGCGCTCGCCACCGGCTTCGAGGGCGTGATCGGCAAGCGCGAGGACAGCCGCTACGAGGCGGGCAAGCGCTCCGGCGCGTGGCTCAAGGTGAAGCCGGTGCAGGGTGGCGATTTCGTGGTCGGCGGCTGGACGCGCGGCAAGGGCTCGCGCGCGCCGCTGGGCGCGCTGCTGGTGGGCTACTGGGAGCGCGGCAAGCTCCGCTACGCCTCCCACGTGGGCTCGGGCTTCGACGATCGCAGCCTCGCGGACGTCAAGGCGCGGCTCGAGCCGCTCGCCGTCGACGCCTGCCCGTTCGACGTGGAGCCCGAGCTCAACGCCGCCACGACGTGGGTCGCGCCGAAGCTGGTGGCGGAAGTCGCCTACCAGGGCTGGACCGACGACGGCCACCTGCGCGCGCCGGTGTTCCTGCGGCTACGCGACGACATCGACCCGAAGAAGGTGCGGCGCGAGAAGGCCACGGCGCCCGCGGTGGCACCTGCCGATCCGCGCGGCCCCGTCGAGGACGTGGTGGCGCAGCTCGAGCGCGCGAAGGGCGAGGCCACGCTCGCCATCGACGGACAGCGCTTCAAGGTGACGAACCTGGACCGCGTGTACTGGCCGGCGAACGAGGCATTGCGCCAGCCCGCGGTCACCAAGCGGGACCTGATGCGCTACTACGCGCAGGTCTCGCCGTACATGCTGCCGCACCTCGCCGACCGCCCGCTCACCATGATCCGCATGCCCGACGGCATCGGCGGCCAGCGTTTCTTCCAGAAGCACTGGACCCAGGCGCGCCCCGATTTCGTCGAGGCGATCACGGTCTTCTCGGGCCACAAGGACGAGGAGCACGAGTACCTGCTCGCGCAACAATCTCCCGACGCTGCTCTGGCTCGCGCAATCCGGCACGCTGGAGCTGCACGTGTGGCACTCGCGCGCGCGGGCCGGACCCGATACGAAGGTGAAGGGCACCGACTACGCCACCTCGCTCGAATCCCTCGAGGCTTCGATCCTCAACTACCCGGACTACGTGCTGTTCGACATCGACCCGTACATCTACTCGGGCAAGGAGGCGCCGGGCGCCGAGCCCGAGCTCAACACGCAGGCGTTCGAGAAGGGCAAGGAAGTCGCCTTCCAAGTGCGCGAGCTGCTGGGCGGCATGGGCCTCGAGGCGATCGTGAAGACCTCGGGCAAGACGGGGCTGCACGTGTTCGTGCCCGTCAAGCGCACGCTCGACTTCGACGCCGCGCGCCACGTCTCGGAGCTGGTCGGCCGCCACCTCGTGCGCCTGCACCCGAAGGACATCACCGTGGAGTGGAGTGTGCCCAAGCGCACCGGCAAGATCTTCATGGACTACAACATGAACGTGCGCGGCAAGACGTTGAACGTCGCGTACTCGCCGCGCGGCGAACCGGGCGCTCCGGTGTCGATGCCGCTGAATTGGGACGAGCTCGGGACGGCGCATCCGCTCGACTTCCGCATCACCAACGCGATCGAGCGACTCGCGGCCACCGGCGATCGCTGGGCCGACGCGCTCACGAAGAAGCAGGACCTCGAGGCGGCGCTGAAGCGCGCGAAGTGACCGGTTCGGGCGGAGGTGCGATGCGCTAGGCCCGGTCTAACGGCGTAAAGCGCTCTCCGCCGCCTCACTCCGCGAGGTCGGCCTCGGTGCCGCCCGTGAGGCGGAGCAGCTCGGGATAGGTGAGCCAGAAGACGGTGTGCGCGTGGCCGCCGGCGGCCCACATCTCGGACCACGCGGCGAGCGAGCGATCGACGTACTTCACCAGCTCGCCGGTGTGTCCCGCGGGGGCCACGCCGCCGATCGCGAAGCCGGTGCGCGCGCGGACGAAGTCGGCGTCGGCCTTGCCGATCGGCTCGCCCACCGCCGCCGCGAGCTTCGCCATGTCCACCCGCCGCGCGCCCGACGACATCACCAGCACCGCGCGGTCGCTCTGCAGGGTGCGGAACACGAGCGAGTTGGCGATCTGCCCCACGTGGCAGATCAGGAACTCGGCCGCGGCCTTCGCGGTGCGCGCCGCACCCGGCAGCTCGACGATGTCGCTCGCGATCCCGGAGCGCTCGAGCGCCTCGCGCACGCGCTGCACGCTGGGGGAGGCGAGCACCTCGGAAGGCGCGCTCACCTGGGTACTCCCGTGGGGTCGATCATGCAGCCTCCAGGGTGGAGCGCGAATGTTACCAAGCCCACGGTGGACTGGACGCCGCGCAAAACTTCGTGGACAATCAAAGGTTCCCGCTCGAAACCCTTGAATTACAACCGGTATTCTTACGAACGGGATCAGCGACAGGAGGAACGCATGGCCGCACGCTCCATCGCATCGCTCACCGTCTCGTTCGGGCTGGTCTCCATCCCGGTCAAGCTCTTCTCGGCCACCGAGTCGAGCAAGGCGATCTCCTTCAACATGCTGCACAAGACCTGCGGCTCGCGCCTGAAGCAGCAGTACGTGTGCATCAAGGAAGAGGTCGTCGTCCCGCGCGAGGACATGGTCAAGGGCTACGAGTTCGCCAAGGACCAGTACGTGCTCTTCACGCCCGAGGAGCTGAAGGCGTTCGAGGAGGTCGGCACGCACATGGCCGAGATCACCGAGTTCGTGCCGATCGAATCGGTCGACCCGGTGTACTACGACAAGGCCTATTACCTCGCGCCCGGACAAGGGCGGCGCCAAGCCCTACGCGCTGCTTGCCAAGGCGCTGCGCGAATCGGGCCGCTGCGCGCTCGGGCGCTGGGCCGCGCGCGGCAAGCAGTACATCGTGATGATCCGTCCCGCCGCGGACGGATTGGTGATGCAGCAGCTCCTGTACGCGGGCGAGGTGCGCTCGATGAAGGAAATCGAGATCCCCGAAACCGAGGTGAAGGACGCGGAGCTGAAGCTCGCCAAGCAGCTCATCGACGCCCAGGCCGTCGACGCGTTCGACCCCGCCGCCTATGCCGACGAGGTCTCCAAGCGCATCGAGGCCGCGATCCAGCAGAAGGTCGAAGGGCAGGAGATCTCGCTCTCCGAGGCGCCCGAGGCGGGCGCGCAGGTGATCGACCTCATGGAGGCCCTGCGCGCGAGCCTGGACCGCAAGCCCGCTGGCAAGGGCGCGCTGTCGAAGGCAGCCCCGGCGAAGGCTGCTGCCTCCGAGGAGGAGCGCAAGCCCGCCAAGCGCGCGCGCGTCCCGGAGCCGGTTGTCGCCGCGCCCGCGTCGCGCAAGAAGAAGGCCTCCTAAGCCGCCTTCCGGAATCCGCGCCGTGACGCACCCGTACGGCGTCCGCGACGTCGAGAGGCTGTTGCGCGTGCCGCGCGCGACGTTGCGCGCGCTGGTGGCCGCGGGGTTCGTCACGCCCGCGCGCGGGCCGCGCAACGCGTGGCGCTTCTCGTTCCAGGACCTCATCGTGCTGCGCACCGCCCAGGCGCTCGCCGACGCGCACGTGCCGCAGCGGCGCATCATCAAGTCGGTGCGCGAGCTCGCACGCAACCTGCCGGACCGCATGCCGCTCTCGGGGCTCTCGATCGGCGCCGTGGGCGACCAGGTGGTGGTGCGCGATGGCCGTGCGCGCTGGCAGGCGGACTCGGGGCAGTACCTGCTCGAGTTCGGCGGCGATCCGGCCGCGGGCTCCCTCGAGGTGATGGACCGCCCCGCGCCCGCGCCGCCTTCCCGGGAGCCCAGTGAGCCGGCCCGCGACTGGTTCGGCGAGGCGCAGGCTCTCGAGGCGGGCGATCCCGAGGCCGCGATGCGCGCCTACGGAAATGCCATCGCCGCCGATCCCGCCAACGTCGATGCGCGCATAAATCTCGGGTTGCTGCTGCACCACGCGAAGCGCCTGCCCGAGGCCGGCCGCGTGTACTCCGACGCGCTGCAGGCGTGCGGCCCGGACCCCGTACTGCTCTTCAATCTCGGCGTGCTGCTGGAGGACCTGGACAGCCACGACGCCGCCGAGCGTGCCTACCGCGCCGCGGTGTGGGCCGACCCGCAGATGGCCGACGGGCACTACAACCTCGCGCTGCTCTACGAGCGCCTGGGCCGTTCCCGCGACGCGCTGCGGCACATGTCCGAGTACCGCCGCCTCACGCGTCCCCACGCGGTTTAGGCTTCGTTGAAAAGACCAGGGCGGGTCACGCCGATGAACGCAGATGACTGACTTACCGCCGATGAACGCAAAGGACTGACTGTTTGCGCTGCTGCGATTGGTGCAAATGAGAATGGACTGTCGCGGTAGGAATGCTTCGCGATAACACCTGCCGATCGTTCCGTCTTCATCGCGACAGCGCGAGAAGGGGGTCATCTGCGTTTCATCGGCGGTCAGTCAGTCATCTGCGGTTATCGGCGCCACTCGCCTTAACCCCCACCGGAGAAGATAAGATCGAGGAAATGAACCGCCCGGGAGACCTCTTCACAGCATCCGGCGACGCCTACGCGCCGCTCGCCGAGCGCCTGCGCCCGAAGACCATCGACGACATGGTGGGCCAGCAGCACCTGCTCGCCGAGGGCAAGCCCATCCGCGTGGCGCTGCGCGCCGGCCGGCCGCACTCGATGATCCTGTGGGGCCCGCCCGGCGTCGGCAAGACCACGCTCGCGCGCCTCATGGCCAACGCCTTCAGCGCCGAGTTCATCGCAATCTCGGCGGTGCTGGCGGGGGTGAAGGAGATCCGCGAGGCGGTGGAGCGCGCCCGCATCACGCGCGACCAGTATGGCCGGGCGACCATCGTGTTCGTGGACGAGGTGCACCGCTTCAACAAGGCGCAGCAGGACGCGTTCCTGCCGCACGTGGAGTCCGGCCTCTTCACCTTCATCGGCGCGACCACGGAGAACCCGTCGTTCGAGGTGATCGGCGCGTTGCTCTCGCGCGCGCAGGTCTACGTGCTGGAAAGCCTCAAGCCCGCCGACCTCGACACGCTGATCGAGCGCGGCTTCGAGGCGGAGAAGGTCGACGCGACCGCGGAGGCGAGGAAGCGCATCGCCGAGTTCGCCGACGGCGACGGGCGGCGCGCGTTGAACCTCGCCGAGCAGGTGGCGCAGGCCGCGCGCGTCGAGGGCCGGCGCGGCGCCGACGTGGACTTCGTGAACCAGGTGGCGCAGCGCGCCGGGCGGCGCTTCGACAAGGGCGGCGAGAACTACTACGACCAGATCTCGGCGCTGCACAAGAGTGTCCGCGGCAGCGACCCCGATGCATCGCTCTACTGGCTGGTGCGCATGCTGGACGGCGGCGTGGACCCGCGCTACCTCGCGCGCCGCATGATCCGCATGGCGAGCGAGGACATCGGCCTCGCGGACCCGCGCGCGCTGGATGTCGCCATCAGCGCTGCGGAGGTGTACGAGCGCCTGGGCACGCCCGAGGGCGAGCTGGCGCTCGCCGAGTGCGCGATCTACCTCGCCGTGGCGGCGAAGTCCAACGCGGTCTACAGCGCATACAACGAGGCGCGCGCCTTCATCTCCGCGGACGGCACGCGCCCGGTGCCGCTGCACATCCGCAACGCGCCCACGAAGCTCATGAAGAATCTGGGGTATGGCAAGGACTATCGCTACGCCCACGACGAGGACGAGGGGTATGCCGCGGGCGAGAATTACTTCCCCGAGGGCATGGAGCGGCCGGGCTGGTACCGGCCCACGAATCGCGGGCTGGAGGCGAAGATCCGCGAGCGCCTCATGCACCTGCGCGGGTTGGATGCGAAGGCACCGAAGAACATCGAAGGCGAGGAGGGATCGCGATGAAGAAGGCCGACATGGAGAAGCACAAGGGCAAGAAGATCCTCGGCGGCGCCGCGATGGCGCGCGGGGGCCAGGGCGTTGCGCTGGACAAGCGCGAGCAGGCGCTGGCGCGCAAGCGCGAGCTGCTCGAAAAGACCCGCAAGGCGAAATAGCGCTGTCGCGCTGCAACCTCCTGCAACGAAGCGGCGCGGAAATCCGGTGTAGTCTTTCGATCGAGGAGGAAGTCGACCATGCCAGATACCGATCGCGTCATCCAGCACACCGCGAGCGTCGAGGAGCGCGTCGACGCCATCCAGGCGGCGCTCGACGAGCGCGGCCTGAAGGCCTCCGAGGCCGTGGACGAGCTGGGCCACCTCGCCCAGGAAAAATGGATTCCCGAGAACGGCGCGCGCGTGGTGGCGCGGGCGTGGGTCGATCCCGAGTTCCGCAAGCGCCTGCTCGCCAACGGGCGCGAGGCCGTGGCGGAGCTGGGCCTCGCCATGCCGAAGCACCATCGCCACCTCGTGGTGCTCGAGAACGCGCCGAAGGTGCAGAACGTCATCTGCTGCACGCTCTGCTCGTGCACCGCGTTCACCATCATCGGGCTGCCCCCGGACTGGTACAAGGATTTGCAGTACCGCTCGCGCGTGGTGCGCGAATCGCGCACGGTGCTGCGCGAGATGGGGCTCGACCTCGCGCCCGACGTGGAGATCCGCGTGTGGGACACGACCGCCGACACCCGCTACATGGTGCTGCCCGAGCGGCCGGCGGGCACCGCGGGCTGGCCGGAGGAAAAGCTCGCCGCGCTCGTGACGCGCGACTCGATGATCGGCGTGGCGCGGCTGGCGGCGGTCTGACATGGACGGCATCCACGACCTCGGCGGCAGGCAGGGCTTCGGCAAGGTGCGCCACACGCCGGGCGCCACCGCGTTCCACGCGCGCTGGGAAGTCCGTGCGAACGCGCTCTATGCCCATGCGGTGCGCCTCGGCATCTTCAACATGGACGAGTACCGCCACGCCATCGAGCGCATGGACCCGCGCCATTACGTCACGGCGAGCTACTACGAGCGCTCGCTCACGAGCCTCGCCACGCTGCTGGTCGAGAAAGGCGTGGTCCCGCGCGAGGAGCTGGAGCAGCGCGCGCGTGGCGCCTTTCCGCTCGCCTCCCCGAGCGCGCGCGGGCGCACCAACGTCGCGCATCGCGCGCGCTTCCGCCCCGGCGATAGCGTGCGCGTGACGCTCGACTCCGTCCCGGGCCACATGCGCCTTCCGGGATACATCCGCGGCAAGGTCGGCGTCGTGGTCGGAGAATCCCCGGCGTACCCGTTTCCGGATGCGCACGCGCACGGCGTCGCCTCCGAGGACGAGCCCACCTACGACGTGCGCTTCCGCTCCGAGGACCTGTGGCCGAATTCTTCCGAGCCCGCGCTCGTCCACGTAGGCGTCTTCCAGAGCTACCTCGAGCCCGTGGGCTGAGCAAAAGGACCGCCCCGCGCGCGTCGGGGGCGTCGGCGCGCCACGCTACAATGGCGCGATGCTCGACATCCAACTGCTGAGAAAAGACCTGCCCGCCGTGGTCGCCGGGCTCAAGCGGCGCGGCTTCGACTTCGACCAGGGCGCGTTCCGGTCCCTCGAGGAAGAGCGCAAGAAGGTGCAATCGCGCGCCGAAGAGCTGCAGGCCAGGCGCAATGCCCTGTCCAAGCAGATCGGCATCCTCAAGGGCAAGAAGGAGGACGCGTCCGCCGTGATGGCCGAGGTCGCGGGAATCGGCGACGAGCTCAAGTCCAACGAAACCGCGCTCGCCGACGTGCAGGAGAGGCTGAACGCGTTCCTGCGCGTGATCCCCAACATCCCGCGCGCCGAGGTGCCCGAGGGCAGATCGGCCGACGAGAACGTCGAAGTACGCCGCTGGGGCGAGCCGCGCAAGTTCGATTTCCCGGTGAAGGACCACGTGGACATCGGCGCCGCGCTGCACGGCATCGATTTCGAGACGGCGGCGAAGATGGCGGGCGCGCGCTTCTACGTGCTCAAGGGTCTGGTGGCGCGGCTGCATCGTGCGATCGGGCAGCTCATGCTCAAGATTCATTCGGAGGAGCACGGCTATACCGAGGTGTACGTGCCCTACATGGTGAACGCGAAGGCCGCCGACATGCCTTCCAGCCTCGCCAAGTTCCACGACGACCTCTTCAAGATCGAGGGGCGGGACCTGTACCTCATACCGACCGCCGAGTATCCGGTCACGAACTTCGTCGCCAACGAGATCGTCGACGCGAAGGACCTGCCGCTCAAGTTCACCGCGTGCACCCCCTGCTTCCGCTCGGAAGCGGGCAGCTACGGCAAGGACACGCGCGGCATGATCCGCGTGCACCAGTTCGACAAGGTGGAGATCGTGCGCATCGTCCGGCCCGAGACCTCGGCCGAGCAGCACGAGGAGCTGGTGCGCGACGCCGAGGCGGTCCTGCAGCGCCTGGAGCTCCCGTACCGCACCATGCTCCTCAGTACCGGCGACATGGGATTCTCGAGCGCTAAGACCTACGACCTCGAGGTATGGCTGCCCGGCCAGAGCGCGTACCGCGAGATCTCGTCGTGCTCCAACTTCGAGGCCTTCCAGGCGCGCCGGGGCCAGGCGCGGTTCCGCAACGAAGCGGGCAAGGTCGAGCCCGTGCATACGATCAACGGCTCGGGCCTCGCCATCGGCCGCACGCTGGTCGCGATCCTCGAGAACTACCAGAACGCGGACGGGAGCGTGACGGTGCCGAAGGCGCTGATGCCGTACATGAGAGGCATGGAGCGCATCACGAAAGCATGACGCGCCTTGTCGTCATCCGCCACGGCGAGACCGAGTGGAACGTCGCCAACCGCGTGCAGGGCCATGGCGACAGCCGGCTCACCGCCGCGGGACGCGCCCAGGCGCTCTCGCTCGCGCGCCGGCTCGCCTCCGAGCATTTCGACCTGCTGGTCTCGAGCGACCTCGGGCGCGCCCTCGAGACGGCGCAGCCCCTCGCCGAGGCGAGCGGGCACGCCATCCTGCATGATGCGCGGCTGCGCGAGCGCAGCTTCGGCGCTGGCGAGGGCCTCTCGTACGAGGAAATCGCGAAACGCTATCCCGGCGCATTCCCGAAAGTGGGGACGGCGTCCGCCTCCGAATCCTCCGAAGCCGGCATCGACCCCGACTACGCCATCCCCGGAGGCGAGAGCCGCCGCCAGTTCCACGAGCGCGTGGCCGGAGCGTTCGAGTCGATGGCCGCCGAGCATCCCGCGGCGCGCATCGTGGTGGTGACCCACGGCGGCGTGCTGGGCGCGCTGTACCGGCACGTGCACGGCATTGCGGTGGAGGCGCCGCACCGCATTCCCATCGCCAACGCGTCGTACAACGCGGTCTCGTGCGAAGGCCCCGGCGCGTGGACCGTGCACGCGTGGGCCGACATCGCTCACTTGCCCGAGGGCGCCGCCTTCGACGATACCTGAGCGCCGCCCGCATCCGTCGCCGCCGGGGCGCCGCGCGGCTCGAGGCGGTCGAGGATGTCGTAGTAGTTGCGCACGTTGTCGACGAACTGCACGGCCTCGAAGCCGCGCGCATAGCCGTGGGCGAGCGTGGTGAAGACATCAGGCTCCGCCAGGCGCGGCAGCACCTGGCGCACGTCCTGCCACTTGTCCGGGCTCATCTTCGCGCGCTGGGCGAGGATGCGCGCGTCCTCGAGGTGGCCCACGCCCTGGTTGTAGGCGGCGAGCGCGAGGAAGGTGCGGTCGGGCTCGCCGATGCGCGAGACCATCGACTCCTTCACCAGCGCGAAGTAGCGCGCGCCGCCCACGATGCTCTCGCGTGGATCGAGGCGGTTCTTGATCTGCAGGCGATCAGCGGTGTCCTCGGTGAGCATCATCAGGCCGCGGACGCCCGTGGGCGAGGTGGCGTCGGCGTCCCAGTGCGACTCCTGGTAGCCGATCGCGGCGACCAGCCGCCAGTCGATGCCGCTCACCCGCTCGGCGTCCTGGAAGACGGGCTTCAAGCGCGGCAGGTCGGAGGCGATCTTCTCCAGCAGCGCGCCGGAGTCCAGCGCCGAGAGCTTGGCGGCGTGGCCGTAGTAGCGGTCGACGAGGCGCTTGAGGGTCCCGTCCTTCTGCAGCCGCTCGAAGAAGGGCTTCGCGCTCTCCTCCAGGCGCTTCTTGTCCACCGTCGAGAAGAGCCACGCGTAGTCGACCGGCTTGCCGACGTTGAGCGCCACGTCGAGCTGCGGGAAGAAGCGGCGCGCGAGCGTGAAGCGGTTCGATTCCACCAGCGCGTAGTCGAGATTGCCCTTCACGACTTCCTCGAGCAGGTCGGCGGTGGAGGTGGCGGGCGGCAGGCGCTCGATGGGCACCTTGAGGTGCGGCATGTCCGAGAGGAGGTAGTCGCCGACCGACTCGTCGATCACGCCGATGCGCTTGCCCGAGATCTCGTCCACCGACTTGGGCTTCGGGTCGGCGGCGCGGCCGACGAGCTGGTGCTGCGTCGTGAAGTACGACGGTCCCCACGCGAGGCCGCCGGGGAAGTCGAAATGGCGCGCGAGCGCGGCGGCGGCGAGGTGCGCCTGCTTCTCGCGCAGCATGCGGTCGATGTTGGCGGGGTTGTTGGTGAAGATGAAGACCGGCCGCACGCCCAGCTCGTGCGCGAACGCGGTGGCGAGGTCGTACTCGAAGCCGGAGGGAAGTCCCTGCGCGTCCTCGAAATAGGTGGCGGGCCCGTTCACCGTGAGCACCACCAGCTCGCCGGATTCGGCGATGGGGGCCACGGGCCGCTGGGCCGGCTCGCATCCGGCGACCAGGCATGCGAGGAGCGCGAGCAATCGGCGCGCCGTCATGATCGTGATTTTAATGGATCGCGGGGTGCGCCTGCCGAAATCGGCGATAATGCGGCCCCATGCCCAGAGTCTTCGCCATCGTCCCGGCCGCGGGGCAGGGCACGCGCATCGGCGACGCGGTTCCCAAGCAGTACATCCCGCTCGCCGGCAAGCCCATGGTCTTCCATTGCCTCGATGCGCTCGCGAAGGTGGCGCGCATCGAGCGCATCTTCGTGGTGCTGGCGCCCGGCGACCGCCATTGGGCCCGCCACGACTGGGGCGCGCTGGCGCAGCGCGTGGAGCCCCTTCACGCCGGCGGCGCGCACCGTCCCCAATCCGTGCTGAACGCCCTCGGGATGCTCGCGGACCGCGTCGCGAAGGACGACTGGATCCTCGTGCACGACGCCGCGCGCCCGTGCATCGAGACCGAGCTCGTGGAGCAGTTCCTGGACGAGCTCGCCGACGACCCGGTCGGGGGCCTGCTCGCGATGCCGCTCGCGGACACGCTGAAGAGCGCGGGCGAGGGCCAGCGCGTCGCGGCCACGATTCCGCGCCTGAACCTGTGGCGCGCGCAAACGCCGCAGATGTTCCGCTACGATGCGCTGCGCGCGGGCTGGAGGCGCGCGCCGACGCTACCGACGAGTCGCAGGCCATCGAGGCGCTGAACCAGCTGCCGCGCCTCGTGGAAGGCGAGAACGGCAACCTCAAGGTCACCTTCGCCGAGGACCTGGCCCTGGCCGAGATGATCCTCAAGCGCCAGGGGAGGGCCTGAGCCATGCGCGTGGGACAAGGCTTCGACGTGCACCGGCTGGTGGCCGGCCGGCGGCTGGTGATCGGCGGCGTGGAGATCGGCTACGACCGGGGCCTGCTCGGCCACAGCGACGCCGACGTGCTCCTGCACGCCATCTGCGACGCGCTGCTGGGCGCCGCGGCACTGGGCGACATCGGCAAGCATTTTCCCGACACCGATCCGCAGTACCAGGGCATCGACAGCCGGGCGCTGCTGCGCCAGGTGGTGGCGCTCCTCGCCGATCGCGGCCGGCGCGTGGTGAACGTGGACGCGACCATCATCGCCGAGGCGCCGCGCATGGCGCCGCACATCCCGCGCATGGTGCAGAACATCGCCGCCGACCTCGGCATCGAGGCGCACTACGTGAACGTGAAGGCGACGACGACCGAGCAGCTGGGATTCACCGGGCGCGGCGAGGGGATCGCGGCGCAGGCGGTGTGCCTGGTGGAGTAGTCAGCGGCGGAACTGCGCGAGCACCGACGAAGTCCAGGTGAGCCGCTCGATGAGCGTCCTCAGGAACTCGCGGTTGAAGCGCAGCTGGCAGCCTTCCGAGAGCGACTCCAGGTGCGTGGACTGGATCTTCAGCAGCTGCACCTCGGAGACCGAGACGATGGAAGCCGAGCGGCGCGCGCGGTCGCCCGAGAGGTAGGCCATCTCGCCGAAGCAGTCGCCTTCCTTGAGGACGTTCAGCAGCTTCGCGTCCTTCACGACTTTCACCTGCCCCGCGACGATGATGAAGAACGCCTGGCCGATCTCGCCTTCGAGGAGCAGGTTCTCGTCGCGCCCGTGGCTCTCCCACACCGCTCCGCGCAGCACCTCCCAGAGCTCGGCGTCGCGGAACTCGCGGAAGAAGGGCAGCGAGCGCAGCTTGTTGAACTTCTCGGTGGACGAGATCTCGTGTGAGTAGCGCTCGAGCTGCGGGAAGGTGTTGGCGAGCTCGCTCGCCATCTCGAACCAGCTGCCGTAGCGCACCTGCGGGTCCTTGTGCATCGCCTTCTTCACGATCTCGACCAGCTTGTCCGGCAGGTCCGGGCGCAGCGTCTCGATCGGGACCGGGTCCTCGTTCAGGATCTTGTTGATCATCGCCACCGAGTTCTCGGCGCGGAACGGGAGCTTGCCGGTGAGGAGCTCGTACATCACGACACCCAGCGAGTAGATGTCCGACTGCACGCTCGGGCTCTCCTCGTTGATCTGCTCGGGCGACATGTAGGCCGGCGAGCCGAGGAAGCCGTCGATCTGGGTGTGGGTGGCGTGGGAGATCTTGGCGGTGCCGAAATCGCTGATCTTGATGTCGTCGCGATCGCTCAGCAATATGTTGGCGGGCTTGATGTCGCGGTGGATCACGCCGTTCTGGAACGCGTAGTCGAGCGCGCGGCACATCTTGAAGATCACCAGCACGGCCTGGCGCACCGGAAGGAGGTTCGTCTCGGTGCAGAACTTCTTGAGCGAGCCCCCGGGCACGTACTCCATCACGATGTAGCGCTGGTCGCCCTCCACCACCGCGTCGAACACGCCGACGATGTTGGGGTGGTTCAACTTGCCGGCGAGCGAGGCCTCGTTCAGGAACAGCTTCTCGAAGCGCTTGGCCTCCTCGTCGCCCATCTGGGCGTCGCTCTTGGCGACCTTGACGGCGACCTTGCGGTCGTTGAACGGGTCCTCGGCGAGATAGACGTCGGCGGAAGCGCCCTGTCCCAGCTCGGACAGGATGGTGTACTTGCCGATCTTGTGGGGACGTTCGGGCACGTGCGGGATGATTTGCGCTTATGCGCCAGTCGCGCAGTTTAACCGATTGCCACCTACGTTACCGTGAACTGCGTCACCCGTGCGCGGCGATGAGCGCCCTGGCGATGGCGAGGAAGCCTTCGCGTCGGGTGTCGCGCACCGCCACCGGCGTGGCGCTCCCGGCGTCGCGGTAGTTGCGCGCGAGCGAGCGGCGGTAGGCCGGATCGTAGTGGCTCGCGAGGAGGTCGGCCACCAGCGGTTCCCACTCGCCGCGCTCGAGCCGCGCGAGCCACCCGTCGATGCGCTCCCGGCCGTGCAGCGCGGTGAGGCAGGAGAGCTTCTCGGCCAGCGCCGCGGGCCGCGCGACGAAGTGCGCGTAGTCCTCCATCAGCAGCGCCACGCGCGTGGCCTCGGCCGCTTCCAGGCGGAAGCAGCGCGCCGCGCGCATGCGCTCGATCAGCCGCTCGGGCACGCGCAGGTCGCCCACCTTGCGGCTTTCCGATTCGACGTACACGGGGCGCGCGGGATCGAAGGCCGACAGCGCGGTCCAGAGGGCGGTCTCGAACGATTTCTGCGAGGGCTGCGGCGCGCCGGGCAGCTCGCCCAGGATGCTGCCGCGATGCGCTGCGAGGAGCTCCAGGTCCAGCACCTGGGCGCCGGCGGCCGCGAGCGCTTCGAGCAGCCGGCTCTTGCCCGAGCCCGTGGCGCCGGTGACCACGAGCAAGTCGACCCGCGCCGGCAGCTCGTCCAGGTCCGCGACCACCTGGCGGCGGAACGCCTTGTAGCCGCCGTCGAGGCGCTGCGCGTCCCAGCCCACCTGGCGCAGCACGTGGGCGAGCGAGCCCGAGCGCCCGCCGCCGCGCCAGCAGTACACCAGCGGCCGCCACGCGCGCGGCTTGTCCGCGAAGCGCTCCTCGATCACGCGCGCGATGTTGCGCGCCGCGAGCGGCGCACCGAGGCGCTTGGCGTCGAACGCCGAGCGCTCCTTGTAGACCGTGCCCACCTCCGCGCGCTCGGCATCGTCGAGCACCGGTGTGCTGATCGCGCCGGGCAGGTGGTCCTCGGCGTACTCCGCGGGGCTACGCGCGTCCAGCACGTCGTCGAAGGCGCGCAGGGCCTCGAGCGTGAGCGGCGTGGCGACCGTCGCCGCGGGCCGCTCGCGATGGAACGGCAGCTCGGTCACGGCGCCTTCTTGCCGAGCAGCGGCTCGAGCGTTGCCCACACGTTGTCGAGGATGCGCGGCTGCACGCCAGCGACGGGATGCAGCTGGTCGGCCTGGAAGTTCTCGGGCTTGTCCTCGACGCCCGCGAACAGGAACGGCACGAGCGCGGCGTTTTCCTGCTTCGCGACCGCGGCGTAGACCTCCCGGAACTCGCGCGTGTAATCGATGCCATAATTCGGCGGAATCACGATCCCCACGAGCACGGGGACGGCGTGCGCCGCGCGCACCATCCGCACCATCTGCTCGAGGTTGGCGCGGATGCTGTCGATGGGCTGGCCACGCAGCGCGTCGTTGGCGCCCAGCTCGATCACCACGATGGCGGGCTGGTGGCGCCGGAGGTCTTCCGCGAGGCGGCGTAGCCCCCCGGCGGTCGTCTCGCCCGAGACGCTCGCGTTGGCCACCTGCCACGGCGGCTTCGACTGGGCGAGGCGGCGGGCGAGGAGGCTCACCCATCCCTGGTCGGTGGCGATTCCATAGGCGGCCGAGAGGCTGTCGCCGAGCACCATGACCGTGCGCGCGGCGAGCGCGGGCGCGGCGAGCGAGACGAGCAAGGCCGCGAGCAGGAGGCGGCCCACGACGAGGATGCGATGGCGCACTTGGCGGCAGGCGGTGGGGATGACGAAGCTATTGTGACGGCGGAGGGCGTGACGAAACAAGTCACCACGCCCGACCACGTGCTCACGATCGTGAAGGACGCGAGCTTCCGCGTGCGCGCGGGCGAGGCGGTGGCCATCCTCGGCGCCTCGGGCTCCGGGAAGTCCACCCTGCTGGGATTGCTGGCCGGCCTGGACGTTCCCAGCGCAGGGCGCGTGCGCATCGACGGCGCGGACCTCTTCGCGCTCGACGAGGACGGCCGCGCGCGCCTGCGCAGGCGGCTGGTGGGCTTCGTCTTCCAGTCGTTCCAGCTGCTGCCCGCGCTCACCGCGCTGGAGAACGTGATGCTGCCGCTCGAGCTCGCGGGCGCCGCCGGCGCGGCTGAGAGAGCGCGCGCGATGCTCGCCCGCGTGGGCCTCGCCGAGCGCCTCGGCCATTACCCGCGCCAGCTCTCCGGCGGCGAGCAGCAGCGCGTGGCCGTGGCGCGCGCCTTCGTGACCGAGCCGCGCGTGCTCTTCGCCGACGAGCCCACGGGCAACCTCGATTCCGCCACCGGCGAGCAGGTGATCGAGCTGCTCTTCGAGATGAACCGCGAGCGCGGGGCCACACTCGTGCTGGTCACGCACGATTCCGACCTTGCGCGGCGGTGCAACCGGCGCTTGCACATCGCTGCCGGGGAAATCACTCATGAAGACTGACTAAAGCAGGGAAAAGCCGAGGACACAGAGGAACAGAGGACACAGAGGAAAGCAAGAAAATGACCTTGAATCAACCTGGCTGGGGGAATCGACGCGAATCCCATTCTTTCGAGCCTTTCTCTGTGCCCTCCGTTCCTCTGTGCCCTCGGCTTCTACCGGCTTTGATGCGCAGCAAATGAAGCGCATTGCGCTAGCGGCGAGGATGCTCCGGCGCAACTGGGCCGCCGGCGAGCTGCGCGTGCTGCTCCTGGCACTCTTCATCGCCGTGGCGAGCGTCACGACGGTGGGGTTCTTCGCCGATCGCGTGCAGTCCGCGCTCGACCGGCAGGCGAACGAGCTGCTGGGCGGCGACCTGGTGGTCGCGTCGGATCATCCGCTCGCGCCGGCGTTCGGCGCTGCTGCGCGCGCGGCCGGGCTCGCCATGGCACACACCCAAACCTTCCCGAGCATGGTGGCGGGCGGCAGCGGCACGAGCCTCTCCGACATCCGCGCGGTCTCCGCCAACTTTCCGCTGCGGGGGCGCGTGCGCGTGGCCGAGGCGCTCGGCGCGCCCGATCACGAGGCGCAGGGCGCGCCCCAGCCGGGCACGGTGTGGGTCGCGACCGCGCTCGCGGGACGGCTGGGCCTCAAGGTCGGCGACCGCCTCAAGGTCGGCAATGCGGCGCTCGCCATCGCGGAGCTCATCACGCGCGAGCCCGACACGGTGCTCGAATACTTCGGCATCGCGCCGCGGGTGCTGATGAACGAGGCGGACCTCGCGGCTACGGGGCTGATCCAGGTCGGCAGCCGCGTGGGCTACCGCCTGCTGCTCGCGGGCGAGCCGCAGGCGCTGGAGCGATTCCGCAACGCCGCGCCCAAGCCCGGCCGGGGCGAACGCATCGAGGGTGTGCGCGATTCGAGGAGCGAGGTGCGCATGGCGCTCGAGCGCTCGCAGCGCTTCCTCGGGCTCGCGTCGCTGCTCTCCGTGGTGCTGGCATCGGTCGCGGTCGCGCTCGCCGCGCGGCGCTTCTCGCAACGCCAGGTGGACGCCGCGGCGATGATGCGCTGCCTGGGCGCTACACAGGCCGACCTCTTCGCGCTGCACGCCTGGCAGTTCGCGATGCTGGGGATCGTGGCGTGCGTGCTGGGGAGCCTCGCGGGCTATGCCGCGCAGGCCGTGCTCGCGCGCTGGCTCGCCGGCTTCTTCAGCGTGGCGCTGCCGCCGCCGTCCCCGTGGCCCGCATTGCGCGGCGCGGTGATCGGCCTGGTGCTCCTGCTGGGCTTCACGCTGCCGCCGCTGCTGCGCCTGCGCGGTGTGTCGACGCTGCGCGTGCTGCGCCGCGACCTCGCCCCGGCCGAGCCCTTGAGCGCAGCCGCCTTCGCCCTCGGGCTCGCCGCGCTGGCCGCGCTCATCGCCTGGCAGGCCGGCGACGTGAAGCTCGCCGCGATGTCGCTCGGGGTCTTCGCGGGCGCGCTGGTCGCCGCCGCGGTGCTGGGCTACGGGCTCATCCGGCTCGTGGCGCGGGCGCGCGGCGCGGCGCGCGGGCCGTGGCGCTACGGCCTCGCCAACCTGCGGCGGCGCACCGGGGCGAGCCTGGTGCAGATCATGGCGCTCGGCATCGGCCTCATGGCGATGCTCATGCTCACGCTGGTGCGCACGGAGCTCCTCGCGACCTGGCAGCAATCGATGCCGCCGGACATGCCCAACCGCTTCGCGATCGGCATCCAGACCGACCAGCTCCCGGGCGTGAAGGCCCAGTTCGATTCCATCCACCTCGCGACCCCCGACCTCTACCCGATGGTGCGCGGGCGGCTCGAGGCGATCGGGACGCGCACGGTGTCGGCCGCCGCGTACAAGGACGAGCGCGCGCGCCGCCTGGTGGAGCGCGAGTTCAACCTCTCGTGGGCCAGCGTGCTGCGTTCCGACAACAAGGTGGTCGCGGGCAAGTTCTGGCGCGCGGACGCGGCCGGGGCGCGAGCTCTCGGTGGAGGAGGGGCTCGCGAAGACCCTCGGCATCGCCGTGGGCGACACGCTTACCTTCGACGTGGCCGGCACGCGCGTCACCGCGCCGGTGACCAGCCTGCGCAAGGTCGACTGGGATTCCTTCAAGCCCAATTTCTTCGTGATCGCGACGCCCGCCCTCCTGAAGGACCAGGCCGCGAGCTGGATCACGAGCTTCTACCTGCCGGCGGGGCGCGAGGCGGTGGTGAACGCGCTGGTCGAGCGCTTCCCCAACGTGAGCGTGATCGACCTCACGGCGATGATGGCGCAGTTCCAGCGCATCACCGACGAGGTGTCGCGCGCGGTGGAGTTCGTGTTCCTGTTCGCCATCGCCGCCGGCCTCGTCGTGCTGTTCGCGGCGATCACCTCGACGCAGGACGAGCGCGTGTTCGAGGCCGCGGTGCTGCGCACGATCGGCGCCTCGCGCGGGCAGCTCATGGTGATGCAGCTGGCCGAGTTCCTCGCCATCGGGCTCCTCGCGGGCTGCGTGGCCGCCGCGGGCGCCGTGGCGCTCGCGATCGTGATCTCGGACCGCGTGCTGGGCGTGCCGTACGTGTTCCACTGGATGCTGCCGCTCGCGGGACTCGCCATCGGCGGGGCGGGCGTGGCGCTCGCCGGCCTCATCGGCACACGCCGCGCGGTGGCGGCCCCGCCCATGCAGACCATTCGCGAGGTGGGGTGAGACCATGATTCGCGGCTCGCTGGCCGGCCGCCTCGCTTCACTTCACCCGTCCCCTTACCTGCTGCTCACGCTCACCGCGTTCTTCTGGTCGCTCAACTGGGTGATCGGGCGCGCGATGGCGGGCCACGTGACGCCGCTCGCCCTCGCGTTCGTGCGCTGGGTCGTCGCGGTGGCGGTGATGCTGCCGTTCTGCTGGGGCGAGGTGCGCGCGCAATGGCCCGCCATCCGCGCGCACTGGAAGCCCATCTTCCTGCTCGCCTTCTGGGGCACCGGCTTCTACAACGCGTTCGCCTACTTCGGCCTGCAGTACACCACGGCCACCAACGGCGTGATCCTGAACAGCACCGTGCCGGTGATGATCATCCTCATGGGCTGGCTCGTCTACCGCGAGACGATCACGCGCGCGCAGGCGCTCGGCGTGGCGATCTCCCTCGCGGGCGTGCTCGCGATCCTCTCGCGCGGCGACGCGGCGGTGCTCCTGCGGCTCACCATCAACAAGGGCGACCTCATCGTCCTCGTGGGCATGGGGTTCTGGGCCGCCTACACGGTCTACCTGCGCCACAAGCCGCCCGGGCTCTCGGGGCTGGCACTCCTCACGTGCTGCGCGGTCGCCGGCCTCGTGATCCTGGCGCCCCTGGTGGCGATCGAGATGGCGTTCATGGGCGGGCGTTTCGAGGTGACGCCCGCCACCGTCGGCGCCATGCTCTATCTCGGCGTGTTCCCGTCGTTCGTGGGCTACGTGTTCTGGAACCGCGGCGTGGCCGAGGCGGGCGCCAACGTCGCGGGCATCTTCATGCACCTCATGCCCGTCTTCGGCGCGCTCCTCGCGTGGATGTTTCTCGGCGAGCGCATCCAGCTCTTCCATCTCGCCGGGATCGCGCTCATCCTCGGCGGCATCGTGCTCACCACCCGCGGGCGCCGGGCCGAGCCCGAGCCCGGGCCGGAGTAACCTCGAATTGGAGATGGGCATGGAACTCATTTTGTGGCGGCACGCGGAAGCGGAAGACGCGGTGGGCGGCGACGACATGGGGCGCGCGCTCACCAAGCATGGACGCAAGCAGGCGGAGCGCGTGGGGGAATGGCTCGCCAAGCGCCTGTCCGACGACTGGCGCGTGCTCTCGAGCCCCGCCAGGCGCGCGGTGCAGACCGCGAAGGGCCTCGACCGCGCGTTCGAGGAACGTCCCGCGCTGGGGCCGGATGCCGCGCCCAGGGCCATCCTCGCCGAGGCGGGCTGGCCGCGCGGCGAGCGCCCGGTGGTGATCGTCGGCCACCAGCCCACGCTGGGCGAGGTGGCGGCGCAGCTCCTGGGCACCGACGACGGCCTCGCCATCCGCAAGGGCGCGGCGTGGTGGTTCACGGCGAAGGGCGACTCGGTGCAGCTGCGCGCGGTGGTCGATTCCGAGGTGCTCGAAGCCTGAGCCGTTTCGCGGCAAAATGGGGGCTCGCCTGCACTCCCGGGAATCGCCATGAAGCTCACCGCCGAGCAGATCGCCGCCTTCGACCGCGACGGATACCTGTTCTTCCCGAGCCTCTTCACGCCCGCCGAGGTGAAGGCGCTCACCGACGAGGTGCCGCGCCTCTATGCGATGCGCCGGCCCGAGAACGTGCGCGAGAAGGATAGCGAGGCGGTGCGCACCAATTTCGCCGCGCACCTGTACTCGACGCCGTTCGCCAAGCTCGCCCGCCACCCGCGCATGGTCGACCCCGTGGTGCAGCTCTTCGGCGAGGGGGTCTACATGCACCAGTTCAAGATCAACGGCAAGATGGCCTTCGACGGCGACGTGTGGCAGTGGCACCAGGACTACGGCACCTGGATGAACGACGACCTCATGCCCGAGGCGCGCGCCATGAACGTCGCGATCTTCCTGGACGAGGTGAACGAGTTCAACGGCCCGCTCATGTTCATCCCCGGGAGCCACAAGCAGGGCGCGCTCCCCGCGGGCCACGACACCAGCACGACCAGCTATCCGTTGTGGACCATCGACCACGGCGCCATCGCCCAGCTGGTGGCCAACGGCGGCATCGTCGCCCCCAAGGGCCCGCCGGGCTCGATGATCCTGTTCCACGGCTGCCTCGTGCACGCCTCCACGTCGAACCTCTCGCCCTGGAACCGCGTCTCGGTCTACCTCTCGCTCTGTGCGGTGTCCAACCACATCCGCCGCTTCAAGCGCCCCGAGTACATCGCGCACCGCGACTTCACGCCGATCGCGTGCCTGCCCGAAGACTGCCTGCTCAGGGACTACCCGGTGGAGCTGCCGTGGAAGGACGGCACGCCGGATTCGGCCTACCGCACCTCGCTCGAGGCCGCCTGAGGGACTTGCGGCCGGCGTGAGGCGCGCGGGTTCGCAAGGCTCAACAGCATCCCGACCACTGCCCAGAACACGAGCGAGTTGGGCCGGTAGTAGAAGTCGTCGGTGAGGTTCTTGGTCGCGAAGGCCGCGAGCATCGCGAGCCCCGCGATGGCGAGCGGCGCGCCGCCCGGCCGCCGCGCGGCTTGCGCGAACGCGAGCGCCAGCGCGGCGAGCAGCGCCACGAACGACGCCAGCCCGACCAGCCCTAGCTGCAGCACCACATCGAAGAACACGTTGTGCGCGTGACGGAACGGGTTGGCCGCATCGCTCACGGGCAGGCCGCGCTCGATGGCATCGCCCACGATCTCGCGCCCGAATCCGTGTCCGATCCAGGGGCGTTCGAGCATCGGCGCGCGCGCCGCCCTCCAGATGGCGGGGCGTTCGTCGAACGAGAGCGAGGTCACCGCGCCGTCGGCCTGCGGGTAGTAGCGCGCCGACTTGTACTCCCAGCTCGCCGCGACGAGGAGCGCGATCACGGCGACGGCGAGCAGGAAGGCGGGCTGCGTCGAGCGCGCGAGCTCCGCGCTCCGGTTCAGGCGCCGGAACACGGCGTACGCCACCACCGTCCCCACGCCGAGCGCCAGCCACAGCATGCGGTTCTCGGTCGCGAGCCCGCCGGCGAGCAGGCCCACGGCGAGTGCCGCGAGCGCAGCACGCCGCGCGCCCATGCCCTCGGGACGCGGCCACGCCACGACCGCGAGCAGCGGGGCGGCGATCACCAGGTGCGTCGAGTAGTACCCCTGCACGGCGTGGTACTTCGAGGCGTACGGCGCGCCGGGAAAGGCCACGCGCACCCACTCGAGCACTCCCAGCAGGAGGGCCCCGGCGAGCAGCGCGCGCACCGCGGTGTGCGCGGCGCCCGGTGTGCGCATCCCCGCGAAGAACACCACGAAGGCGAGGATTCCGTACGCCAGCTCGCGGCGCAGCTCCTCGAGCGTGTAGAGGCGGTTGTCGCTCCACGCGGCCGACGCCACGCAGAGCGCAATCCAGACAAGTGCGGCGACGGCCACCGGCCGCGGCAGGCGCGCGAATTCGGGGCGCTCGCCGCCACGCCACGCGAGCCACGCGAGCGCGGCGAGCGCCGCCAGCAGCGCGAAGGTGCGCAACCCCGCCGAGGACGGGAACGGCGCGAGGAAGAGGAATGCCGCCACGGCCACGATGTAGGCGCGCCGCGCGGGATCGAGCGCGGCAGCGCGGGAGAGCCGGTGCGATGTCCATCGGCGTCTCAGCCCTCGAGCGCGATGCCCACCGACGCCCACTGCTCGCGCTCGGCCTCGAGCGCCAGGGCGGCGAGGCTGTTGCGCTCGAGCCACGCGGGATCGACCTCGAGGCGGAAGCTGCGCAACTTGCGCGCGGCCTCGATGCGCGGGAGCTTGAGGGTGCGCCGGCCGCGGTGGAAGATGATCGCGACGCGCAGGCAGAAGGCGAGCGCGGCCAGGCGCGGGTCGTCGTCGAACGCCGCGCGCATCTTCAGCAGCTTGCCGCGCTGCGCGAGCACGAGGTTGGAGAGCCACCCCTG
Organism: uncultured beta proteobacterium; assembly: GCA_963827425.1. Lineage (GTDB taxonomy): Bacteria > Pseudomonadota > Gammaproteobacteria > Burkholderiales > Usitatibacteraceae > Usitatibacter. The sequence continues at coordinate 974,150 of CAWHAQ010000005.1, forward strand.
CTCCTGGCGCGAGAAGCCCGGCATGTCGGCGTTGGCGAGGATGTAGGCCGAGTGCTTGTGGTACGCGCCCTGGGCGATCGAGATGCCGATCTCGTGCAGGCGCGTGGCCCAGTCGAGGAAATCGGCGAGCGGCGTGAGCTCGAGCGTCTTGCCGTCGAGCTGGCGCAGCAGCTCGCGCGCGAGCGCGCCAACGCGCTGCGCCTGCGTCACGTCGACGTGGTAGCGGCGCGCGAACTGCTCGACCGTCACCTCGCGGATGTCGCGGTGGTGCACGCGCCCCAGCAGGTCCCACAGCACGCCGTCGCGAAGCGCGCCCTCCGCGACGGTCATCTCGCTCAACCCCAGCTCGTCGAACACGCCCGACATGATGGCGACCCCGCCCGCCACAACCGGCACGCGGTCCTCGCGCAGCCCCGGGATGGAGAGCCGGCGGAAATCGCCCGCTTCCACGAGGCGCTCGCGCAGCCACTCCAGCCCCGCGGCGTTGATGCCGCGCGCGGCAAGCCCGTTTCGCACCAGCACCTCGGCGATCGAGCGCGCGGTGCCCGAGGAGCCGACCGCCTCGCGCCAGCCGGTCTTCTCGAAGCGCGCGACGATGCCCTGCACCTGCTCGCGCGCGCTGAACTGCGCCTGCTTGAACGACTTCTTGTCGACGCGCCCCTCGGGGAAGAAGCGCGCGGTGTAGCTCACGCAGCCCATGTACAGGCTCTCGATCGCCTTGGGCTTGAGCTTGTGGCCGATGATGCACTCGGTGGAGCCGCCGCCGATGTCCACCACGAGGCGGTTGTGGGCGGCGAGCGGCAGCGAATGCACGACGCCGAGGTAGATGAGGCGCGCTTCCTCGCGTCCCGGGATCACCTCGATGGGGAAGCCGAGGGTGCTCTCGGCGCGGCGCAGGAAGGGGCCGGCGTTGCGCGCCACGCGCAGCGCATTGGTGCCCACCACGCGCACCGCTTCGCGGGGCATGCCCGCGAGGCGCTCGGAGAAGCGCTTGAGGGTGGCGAGCGCGCGCTCCTGGGCGGAGCCGTCGAGCTCCTTGTCGGCGGTGAGCCCGCTGCCGAGGCGCACCGTCTCCTTCAGCGAATCGAGCGGATAGACCTGGTCGTCGACGACGCGCGCGATGGCGAGGTGGAAGCTGTTGCTGCCGAGGTCGACCGCGCCGAGGGTGTTATATTCCATCGCTGAAGCTGGTGGCGCCGTGGATCGAGCCCGGCGCCGAGTATCGCACACCTCCGCCATGGCGAAGAAGCCGAAGGCCCACACCCCAGGCCCACCCGGCCACCCGCGCGACCACTTCCTCAACCGGGAGCTGCAGGCGCTCGAGTTCAATCGCCGCGTGCTCGCCCAGGCCGAGGATCGCCAGGTGCCGCTGCTCGAGCGCCTGCGCTTCCTCTGCATCGTCTCCTCCAACCTCGACGAGTTCTTCGAGATCCGGCTCTCGGGCGTGAAGGAGCAGATCAAGATGGCCGCGGGCGCCACCGGCCCCGACGGCCTCACGCCGCTCGAGGTCTTCCGCCAGGTGGCCGCGCGCGCCCAGGGCATCGTCGAGCGCCAGTACCGGCTGCTCAACGAGGACGTCCTGCCGGCGCTCGCCAGGGAGGGCATCCGGTTCCTGCGCCGCGCCGAATGGAATCCCCTGCAGCAGGAATGGATCCGCGACTACTTCTTCCGCGAGATGATGCCGGTGCTCACCCCCATCGGCCTCGATCCCGCGCATCCCTTCCCGCGCGTCTTCAACAAGAGCCTCAACTTCGCCGTCGAGCTGGATGGCCGCGACGCCTTCGGGCGCGACTCGCGCGCCGCCATCGTGCAGGCCCCGCGCGTGCTGCCGCGCGTCTTCCGGCTTCCCAAGGGGGTCGCCACCGGGCCGAATGATTTCATTTTCCTGACATCGGTCCTGCACGCGCAGGTGGCCCAGCTCTTCTCGGGCATGAACGTGCTGGGCTGCTACCAGTTCCGGGTCACGCGCAACTCCGACCTCTTCGTCGAGGAGGAGGAGGTGAAGGACCTGCGCAAGGCGCTGCAGGGCGAATTGCCGCAGCGCCACTTCGGCGACGCGGTGCGCCTCGAGGTGGCCGACAACATGTCGGAGTCGATGACGCGCTTCCTGCTCGCCCAGTTCGGCCTCGAGGGCGACGACCTCTACGCGGTGCAGGGCCCGGTCAACCTCGCGCGCCTGCATCAACATCCCCGAGCAGGTGGACCGGCCCGACCTCGAGTACCCGACCTTCGCGCAGGGCCTGCCCAAGCCGCTCGCCAAGGGACGCGACCTCTTCGAGACCATCCGCAAGGGCGACGTGCTGCTGCACCGGCCGTTCCAGGCCTTCACGCCGGTGATCGAGCTGATCCGCCAGGCCGCGCAAGATCCGCTGGTGGTGGCGATCAAGCAGACCGTGTACCGCACCGGGACCGACTCGGTGATCATGCAGACGCTGATCGACGCCGCGCGCAACGGCAAGGAAGTGACGGTGGTGGTCGAGCTCATGGCGCGCTTCGACGAGGAGGCCAACATCAACTGGGCCGCGCGGCTGGAGGAGGTGGGCGCCCACGTGGTCTACGGCGTCGTCGGCCACAAGACCCACGCCAAGATGGCCATGGTGGTCCGCCGCGAGGAGGGCCGCCTGATGCGCTACGTGCACCTGGGCACCGGCAACTACCACGCGCGCACCGCCCGCTTCTACACCGACTTCGACCTCCTCACCTGCCGCGAGGCGATCTGCGCCGACGTGAACGAGGTCTTCCAGCAGCTCACCGGGCTCGGCAAGGCGACCAAGCTGCGCCACGTGTGGAGCGCGCCCTTCACGCTGCACCCGCGCATCCTGGAGGCCATCGATGCCAGCGCGCGCGCCGCCAAGGCCGGCAGGACGGCGCGCATCACCGCGAAGATGAACGCCCTCCTCGAGCCGCAGGTGATCGAGGCGCTCTACAAGGCCTCGCAGGCGGGCGTGAAGATCGACCTCGTGGTGCGCGGCGTGTGCGCGCTGCGCCCGGGCGTGCCGAAGCTCTCGGAGAACATCCGCGTGCGCTCGATCATCGGGCGCTTCCTCGAGCACACGCGCATCTTCCATTTCCGCGACGGCGGCGAGTCGACGTGTACCTGTCGAGCGCGGACTGGATGGACCGCAACTTCTTCCGCCGCATCGAGCTCTGCTTCCCGCTGCTCGACGCCAAGCTCAAGCGGCGCGCGGTGCGCGAGGGCCTCAAGCCCTACCTCGAGGACAACGTGCAGGCCTGGGACATGCAGTCCGACGGCAGCTTCCGCCGCGCGCGCCGCGGGCGCGGCAAGGGGCACTGTGCGCAGGTGGAGCTGCTCAAGCTGCTGGCGACCCCGCCGGGAGTCGCGACCAAAAAATCAAAAAAAGCAGTGTAGGGGAGGAAAAAGCAGCGGGAACAGCGTTGGAGCGGACTGCAGGCCGCTCAACGCCGGCGGGCAGCGGACCGCACGCAGCTCAACGCCGGCGGGCAGGAGTCATTTCCAGAACTGCCACCACGCGCGGCTTCGTGGTGTTCTTCCCCTGCGCGGTGAGCGGGTCCTGCGGGTAGTTCTGCGCGAGCACCTTCTTGCTGTCGTCGCGCAGCTCCTTCAGGCCCATGCGGTCGTAGGCCTCCACCATCACCTCGAGGGCTTCGCGGCGCACGCCGGAATTGGGGAAATGGATGATCGCCTCCTGGGCGCGGTTGGCGGCCGCGAGGTAGGCGCCGCGCTTGAGGTAGTAGCGCGCCACCTGCAGCTCGTGGCGCGCGAGGGCCTCGACGAGGTAGGCCATGCGCTCGCGCGAATCCTCGGCGTAGCGGCTGTCGGGGAAGCGCGTGACGAGCTCCTTGAAGCCCTCGAACGACTCGCGCGCGGCCTTCGGGTCGCGCTCGGCGAGGTCCTGCGTGATCCACTTCCCGAAGAGCCCCATGTCCTCCTTGAAGTTCGACAGCGCCTTGATGTAGAGCGCGTAGTCGACGTTCGGATGGTTGGGGTGCAGCTTCACGAATTTCTCGGCCGCGGCGATGGCCTGCGCCGTCTCGGCCTGCTTGTAGTAGGCGTAGGCGATCTCGATCTGCGCCTGTTGCGCGAAGCGCCCGTAGGGGAACTTGGACTCGAGCTGCTCGTAGAGCTTGGAGGCGGACTCCCAGTTGTGCGAGTCGAGCTGCTCCTTGGCGGCCTTGTAGAACTGCTCGGCGGTCCAGTCCTTGTGCTCGTCCTCCTTGATGAGGCCGCAGCCCGCGAGCGCGACCGCGAGGATCAGCGCGGCCAATGCCGTTACACTTCGCGTCATGACGAATCCCGGTTCGAGGAGCGCGAATTATAACCCGGCCGATCCCTCCGGCCGCGCGCTGCGCCTCACCATTCCCCTCGAGATGGCGGGCCTGAGGCTCGACCAGGCGCTGGCCCGCCTGCTGCCGGGCGAGTCCCGCACCCGCCTCGCGCGGCTGATCGAGGAGGGCCACGTGACGGTGGACGGCGCGGCCGCCGCCTCGCGCCGCAAGGTGAAGAGCGGCGAGGCGGTCGACGTGGCGCTCGCCGCGCGTCCCGTGGACACCGCGTTCCGCCCCGAGGCGATCGCCCTCGCGGTGGTGCACGAGGACGACGACGTGCTGGTGATCGACAAGCCGGCGGGCCTGGTCGTGCACCCGGGCAGCGGCAACTGGGCCGGCACGATGCTGAACGCCCTTCTGCACCATGCGCCCGCCACCGGCCAGCTGCCGCGCGCGGGGATCGTGCACCGCCTCGACAAGGACACGAGCGGGTTGCTGGTGGTCGCGAAGACGGAGACCGCGCAGGTGCAGCTCGTGCGGCAGCTCCAGGCGCGCACCGTGAAGCGCACCTACCTCGCGCTCGCGCGCGGCCGCGTGGCGCGCGCGGGCAGCGTCGATGCGCCCATCGGGCGGCATCCGGTGCGGCGCACGCGCATGGCGGTGGTGGCAAGCGGCAAGCCCGCGCTCACGCACTACCGCGTGCGAGAGGCGTTCGCGCGCCACACGCTGCTCGAGTGCGAGCTGGAGACGGGGCGCACGCACCAGATCCGCGTGCACCTGGCCGAGATCGGCCATCCGATCGAGGGCGATCCGGCCTACGCCGGGCGCGGCGAGCGGCTGATCGAGCGCCAGGCGCTGCACGCGTGGAAGCTCGCGTTCGTGCATCCGCGCAGCGGCGCGACGGTGCATTTCGAGTCTCCGCTGCCCGCGGACTTGCGCGCCCTGCTGGAACGGCTGCGCAGCCCATGAGCTGGAGCGCGGCCATGGGCGATCGGCTGGGCGAGCACGGCCGTCAATGGGTGGTGCCGGACTGGCCCGCGCCGGCGAACGTGCGCGCCTTCGTCACCACCCGCGCGGGCGGCGTGAGCGGGGGCGAGTACGCCTCGCTCAACCTCGGCGCGCACAGCGGCGACAGCATGCAAAACGTCGAGCGCAACCGCGCGATCGTGCGCGAGCACCTGCCCGCGATGCCGCGCTGGCTCACGCAGGTGCACGGCACGGCGGTGGCGGCGCGTGGACGAGCTGGCGCCCGGCGCGGTGGCGACCGCCGACGCCGCGGTCGCGCGCACGGCCGGGCACGTCTGCGCGGTGCTCACCGCCGATTGCCTGCCGGTGCTGCTCGCCGACGCGGCGGGCACGCGCGTGGCGGTGGCCCACGCGGGCTGGCGCGGCATGGCGGCCGGCGTGATCGAGAATGCGGTGGGCGCCCTGGGCGTCGCGCCGGGCGAGGTGATCGCATGGCTCGGCCCCGCGATCGGCCCCCAGGCGTTCGAGGTCGGGCGACGACGTCTACGAGGCGTTCACCGCGGACGATCCCGGCGCCGCGGAGGCCTTCCGCCCGCGGGGCGGCGGCAAGCTCATGGCCGACCTCTACGCGCTGGCGCGACGCCGCCTCGCGCGCTCCGGGGTGGTACGGGTCCACGGCGGGGGCTTCTGCACCCGGCGCGACCCGGCGCGCTTCTTCTCCTACCGGCGCGAGAAGGCGAGCGGCCGCATGGGCGCCTTCATCTGGATCGCATGATGGCGCTCGCCTGGGCCGTCGGCGCTTGCCTCGCGGGGCACGCTGCTTTCGCTTGCCATCGCCGCGTTCGTGGCCTCGCGCGTGCAGAAGCGCTGGATTCCCACGCTGGTGAGCTTCGCGGTGGGCGCGCTGCTGGGCGCTGCGTTCCTCGACCTGCTGCCGCACCTTTTCGAGCAAACGAAGGCGCCGGCGCGCACCGCGAGCTTCATCCTGGGCGGCATCCTCGCCTTCTTCATCCTGGAGAAGCTGCTCCTCTGGCGCCACCACCACCATCACGGCGACGAGGGCGACCTGCACGGCGAGGCGGCGGTGGGCCCGGTGCACGGCCACGACGACCGGCGCATCGGCTGGATGATCGTGCTGGGCGACGCCTTCCACAACGTCACCGACGGCGTGATCATCGCCGGGGCGTTCCTCGCCGACGTGAAGCTCGGCATCGTGACCTCGCTCGCCATCATCGCCCACGAGATCCCGCAGGAGATCGGCGATTTCCTCGTCCTGCTGCACTCCGGCTTCGGGCGCAACAAGGCGCTCGTGCTGAACGGGCTGTCGGGACTGGCTTCCGTGCTCGGCGCGGTGGTGGCGTATTTCGCGCTCTCGGCGGTGAGCGCATGGATACCCGAGATCCTCGCCGTCGCCACGGCGAGCATGATCTACATCGCGGTGGCCGACCTCATCCCGGGCCTGCACCGCCGCACCGCGCTCGGCGAGTCGCTGGCCCAGGTGCTCTTCATCGCGCTCGGCATCGGGTGCATCTGGATCATCCACGCGCTGCTCTTTCCCGGGGCATAATGAAGGCGTCACCGCGCCCTCACGCCATGCCGAAAAACGCTCCGCCCCCGAACGCCGAGGCGCTCGCGCTGCGCTTGCGCGCGGCGCAGGAAAAGCTCGCGGCGACCCTCTCCGGCGAGGGCGCCACGCCGCAGGTGATGGCGGGCTTCGCCGACGCCTACCGGGCCTGGATCGAGGCCCTGCGGCCCGAAACGCTCGCGCGGCTGCAGAACGACTACATCCACGAGCAGCTGCGGCTGTGGTCGGAGGCGGGACGCGCCGCGGGCGCGGAAGCCGAGCCGCCGGCCGACAAGCGCTTCGCCGCGCCGGAGTGGAACGAGCTGCCCGGTGTTCCGCTATTTCCGCGATTCCTACCTGCTCACCGCGCGCACCATGATGCAGGCGGTGGAGGAGTCCGACCTCGACGCCCCGACCAAGCAGCGCATGCGCTTCTTCATGCGCCAGTACCTCGACGCCGCCGCGCCCTCCAACTACCTGCTGACGAATCCCGAGGCGCTCAAGGCCGCGATGGAGAGCCAGGGCGAGACGCTGCAGGAGGGCATGAAGAACCTGCTCGGCGACCTCGAGCGCGGCCGCATCTCGATGACCGACGAGGCGGCCTTCGAGGTGGGGCGCAACATCGCGGTGTCGAAGGGCGCGGTGGTGTGGGAGAACGAGCTGGTGCAGCTGATCCAGTACGCGCCGCTCACGGCGAAGGTGCACGAGCGGCCGCTCCTGATGGTGCCGCCCTGCATCAACAAGTTCTACATCATGGACCTGCAGCCCGAGAACTCGCTCGTGCGCTACGCCGCGGAGCAGGGGCACACGGTATTCATGGTGTCGTGGCGCAACGTGCACGAGTACCAGGCGCACCTCACGTGGGACGACTACATCGCCCAGCGGCATCGTCGCGCCCATCGCGGCGGTGCGCGCGATCACGAAGCAGGAGAAGATCAACGCGCTCGGCTTCTGCGTCGGCGGCACGCTCGTCGCCGCGGCGCTCGCGGTGCTCGCGAAGAAGGGCGAGCACCCGGTGCAGAGCCTCACGCTGCTCACCACGCTGCTCGACTTCACCGAGGCGGGCGAGATCCGCGTCTACATCGACGAGAGCTTCGTCGCGCGGCGCGAGAAGGAGCTCGAAGAAGGGCGGGCTGGTCCCGGGCGGCGAGCTCGCGGGCGCCTTCTCCAGCCTGCGCGCCAACGACCTCATCTGGCCCTACGTGGTGAACAACTACCTCAAGGGCAGGCAGCCGCCGGCTTTCGACCTGCTGTTCTGGAACTCGGACGCGACCAACCTGCCCGGGCCCGATGTACGCGTACTACCTGCGCAACACCTACCAGGACAACAAGCTCTGCCAGGCCCGATGCGCTCACGATGTGCGGCGCGAAGGTGAGCTTGAAGCGCGTGACGATGCCCACCTTCGTCTTCTCGGCGCGCGAGGACCACATCGTGCCGTGGAGCGGCGGCTACAGGAGCGCGCTCACGCTGGGGGCGAAGGCGAAGTTCGTGCTCGGGCGCCAGCGGCCACATCGCCGGCACCATCAACCCGGCCGCGAAGAAGAAGCGCAGCTACTGGATGCACGACGCGCTGGCGCGGACCCGGAGCGTGGCTCGCAAGGCGCAGCGAGAAGCCCGGCAGCTGGTGGCCGGAATGGATCGAAGTGGCTGAAGCCCCACGCGGGGCAAGCTCGTGGCGGCGCGGAAGCAAGCTCGGCGACGCGAAGCCACAAGCCGATCGAGCCGGCACCGGGCCGCTACGTGAAGGAGCGCGCCTAGGGCGCCCCAGGAATCGACGAAGGAGAAGTGAGGAACATGACGCAACGAGTCGCGCTCGTGACCGGCGGCATGGGCGGGCTGGGCGAAGCGATCTGCATGAAGCTCGCGCGCATGGGCATCAAGGTCGTCGTCACCTACTCGCCGGGCAACACGCAGCTTCAAGGACTGGCTGAAGGAGATGGACGGCAGCGGGACTACAAGTTCTTCGCGTACCCCGCGGACGTGGCCGACTTCGACTCGTGCGCGGCGATGGTCGACCAGGTGGCAAAGGAGATCGGCCCCATCGACATCCTCATCAACAACGCCGGCATCACGCGCGACATGACGTTCAAGAAGATGACCAAGCCGGACTGGGACGCGGTGATGCACACCAACCTGGACAGCGTCTTCAACGTGACCAAGCCCGTGGTCGACGGCATGGTCGAGCGCGGCTGGGGACGCATGATCAACGTCTCCAGCGTGAACGGCCAGAAGGGCGCCTTCGGCCAGACCAACTACTCGGCGGCGAAGGCGGGCATGCACGGCTTCACCAAGGCGCTGGCGCTCGAGGTGGCGAGGAAGGGCGTCACGGTGAACACCATCTCGCCCGGCTACATCGGGACCAAGATGGTGATCGCGATCCCGAAGGACGTGCTGGACACGAAGATCGTCCCGCAGATCCCGATGGGGCGCCTGGGCAAGCCCGAGGAAGTGGCGGGCCTGTGCGCCTATCTCGCCTCCGACGAAGCCGCGTTCGTGACCGGCGCCAACATCGCCATCAACGGCGGGCAGCACATGTCCTGAAGGAACTAAAGCCGGTAAAGGCAGAGGACACAGAGAAAGCCGGAGCGTCGCAGAGAAAGGCCTTTCATGGCGGGATCGGGCTACGTTCGATCCGCTCTCGAACCAATAGCGGGGCCTCTCTCTGTGTTCCTCCGCTTTTCTTTGTGTCCTCGGCCTTTACCGGCTTTAGTTTCTCAGGCGTACATGTGCAGGCCGCCGTTCACCGCGAGGTTCGTGCCGGTGATGTAGGCGGCCTTGTCGGAGGCGAGGAAGGCCACAGCATCGGCGATCTCTTCGGGCATCGCGAGCCGTCCCGCGGGGATCTCGGAGACGATCTTCTTCCTCACGTCCTCGCGGATCGCCATCACCATGTCGGTCTGCACGTAGCCCGGGGAGATGGCGTTCACGGTGATGCCCTTCCTCACGACTTCCTGGGCGAGCGACTTGGTGAAGCCGAGGATGCCGGCCTTGGCCGAGGCGTAGTTGGTCTGGCCGAACTGGCCGCGCACCGCGTTCACCGAGGAGATGTTGATGACGCGGCCCCAGCCGCGCTCGACCATGCCGTCGATCACGTGGCGGGTCACGTTGAACACGCTGTCGAGGTTGGTGGAGAGCACCGAGCGCCACTGCTCGGGCGTCATCTTGCGGAAGGTGGAGTCGCGCGTGATGCCGGCGCAGTTCACCAGGATCGCCACCGGGCCGTGGTCGCGCTCGATCGCCTTCACCATCTTGCCCATGGCCTCGAAGTCGGTGACGTCGCCGTAGGCGAGCGCGCTCTGCGTGCCGTTCAGGCCCGCCGCCGCCATCGCCTGGCGCCACGGCTCATCGCTGCCGGCGATCGCGTAGTTCGCGACGACGAAGAGCCCGTCGGCCGCGAGCCGCTTGCAGATCGCGGTGCCGATGCCGCCGACGCCGCCCGTTACCAGGGCTACCCGTTTTTCCATTCGCCGGTTTGCACCTGCCAAAGAAAAAGACCCCGGGCTTGAGACCCGGGGTCAGAACCTTTATCCGATTTTGCGATAAAGGAGGAGGAGACTTGAATTCGGTTGCGCCGTCCGCGTCACTTGCGCGATTTGCCGTTGCCGGCGGCGCGCACGCCCGCATCGGCGAAGCTCGCCGCGTGCTTGGCGGCCTTGGCGAAGGTGTCGAAGGCGGCGGTGGTGGCGGCCAGCGACGACTTGATGGCGGTGGCGGCGAGGTCGCCGCCCGCGGGGGCCGACCTGGCGGCCTGGTCGACGGTCTCGGTGACCACTTTCTGGAAGGAGCTCATGCGCTCCTCGGCGAGCTTCGAGAGCTCGCTCTGCGCTTCGGAGGCCACCTCGTAGAGGCTGCGCGAGTAGCCCATGATGTTCTCGAGCGCGTTCTCGGCGATGCGGGTGCGCAGCGCCATCAGCTCCTGGACGTCGCGCGCGCCGGCGAGCGCCTTGGCGTTGAGGCTCGCCTGCGAGAGCGCGCCCTTGGCGTACTCGAGCTGCACGGCGAGCGCGCGCTCGGTGCTGTCCATGGAGATACGCGTGAAGCGCGCGGCCGCGTCGACGGTGGCGGTGGAGAGATCGGAAAGCGGGTTCGCGACGGTGGCCATGGGGTTTCTCCTCGAAGTGCGTGGGGCGCGTGTCTGATGTCTGCAATGGTGCGCCGCAACAATTTCATTCTAGGAATGCGCTGCCCCCCTGTCAAGGGGATTTTGGTGCATCGCACAAGACGCCGTCGCCCGCGCTGCACCAATCGTCCAAAATGTAATAAAATGAAGCACTTGAATCCGTGGTCCGAGCGCCCGGTTCGCCCCTGCACACGCCCGCAATGATGTAGCGCAGCAATCCGCGAGGTAGCACCCATGCCGCCAGTCCGCATCATCAAGAAGTATCCCAACCGCCGCCTCTACGACACGGAGACCTCGGCCTACATCACGCTCGCGGAGGTGAAGGACCTGGTGCTGGGATACAAGGAGTTCCAGGTGCAGGACGCCAAGAGCGGCGAGGACCTCACGCGCGCCATCCTGCTGCAGATCATCCTCGAGGAGGAGTCGGGCGGCGTGCCGATGTTCTCCACCGACATGCTCGCCAACATCATCCGCTACTACGGCCACGCGATGCAGGGCCTCATGGGCTCCTACCTCGAGCGCTCGATCTTCGCGTTCCACGAGGCGCAGAAGCGCTTCCAGGAGCAGGCGCATTCGGTCTACGGCGACCTGCCGCGCATGCCCGCCGAGGCGTGGACGCAGTTCGTCTCGCAGCAGCAGAAGATCCCCAACGTGATGGGCGGCTACCTCGAGAAGGGCGCCAAGGCGGTGATCGACATGCAGGAGGAGCTGCGCAGCCAGGCGCTCAAGCTCTTCTCGGGCTTCCCCTACGCGCCGCCGGAAGGCACCCCGCCGGCCGAGGGCGAGAAGCCGCGCGCGAAGGCGGCCGCCAAGCACAGCGCGAAAAAGGGCCGCAAGCCGAAATGAGGGCATCGGGCAAGCACGCGCCGCGCGTGGGGTTCGTCTCGCTGGGCTGCCCCAAGGCGCTCGTCGACTCCGAGCTGATCCTCACGCAGCTGCGCGCCGAGGGCTACGAGATCGCGCCCAGCTACGAAGGCTCCGACCTCGTGGTGGTGAACACCTGCGGCTTCATCGACGCCGCGGTGCAGGAATCGCTCGATGCGATCGGCGAGGCGCTGGCCGAGAACGGCAAGGTGATCGTCACCGGCTGCCTCGGCGCCAAGGGCGACGTCGTGCGCGCAAGCACATCCGAGCGTGCTCGCGGTGACCGGCCCCCACGCGCGCGAAGCCGTCATGTCCCACGTGCACGCGCACCTGCCGAAGCCGCACGATCCCTACACCGACCTCGTGCCGCCCCAGGGCATCAAGCTCACGCCGCGCCACTACGCCTACCTGAAGATTTCCGAGGGCTGCAACCACAGGTGCACGTTCTGCATCATTCCCTCCATGCGCGGCGACCTCGTGAGCCGTCCGGTGGGCGAGGTGATGAAGGAAGCCGAGGGCCTGGTCGCCTCGGGCGTGAAGGAGCTGCTCGTGATCTCCCAGGACACCAGCGCCTACGGTGTGGACGTGAAGTACCGCACCGGCTTCTGGGGCGGGCGGCCGCTGAAGACGCGCATGACCGATCTCGTGCGCGCCCTGGGCGAGCTGGGCACCTGGGTGCGGCTGCACTACGTCTACCCGTATCCGCACGTGGACGAGGTGATCCCGCTCATGGCCGAGGGCAGGATCCTTCCCTACCTCGACGTGCCCTTCCAGCACGCGAGCCCGCGGATACTCAAGCTCATGAAGCGCCCGGCGGCGACCGAGAGGAACCTCGAGCGCATCCGCGCCTGGCGCGCGGCGTGCCCGGACCTCACCATCCGCTCGACCTTCATCGTCGGCTTCCCGGGCGAGACCGAGGCCGAGTTCGAGGAGCTCATCGCCTTCCTGCACGAGGCCGAGCTCGATCGCGTCGGCTGCTTCGCCTACTCGCCCGTGGAGGGTGCGCGCGCCAACGAGCTTGCCGATCCGGTGCCGGAGCCGGTGAAGGAAGAGCGCCGCGCGCGCTTCATGCAGGTGCAGTCGGAGATCAGCCGCGCGCGCCTCGCGCGCAAGGTGGGCCGCACGCTGGAGGTGCTGGTCGACGCGGTGGAGGACGGTGTAGCGATCGGCCGCAGCGCCGCCGATGCGCCCGAGATCGACGGCCTGGTGCGCGTGACCGGGGCGAAGGGCGCTCGCGTGGGCGAATTCCTGAAGGCGAAGGTCACCGGCTCCGGCGACCACGACCTCACGGCGCGGGCTGCTCTCTTCCACATCTCGCGCAGCTGCGCGCCGAGCTTGAGCGGGTCGAACGGCTTCGGGATCACCCCCAGCACGCCGAGCTCCCGGTAGCGCTCCACGTCGCCGGGCTGCAGGCGCGCGGTGAAGAAGATCGCCGGCGCGTCGAGCCCACGCTCGCGCAGGGCCTTCAGCGTCGCCACACCGTCCATCACCGGCATGCTCATGTCGAGCAGCAGCAGGTCGGGCGCGAAGCCCGCGGCGCTCGCGAGCGCCTCCTCGCCCGTGGCGCAGATGTGCACCTCGAACTTGCCGATCTTGCCGAGCGCGAGCCCCACGATCGAGCGGATGTCGCGCTGGTCATCGACCAGGAGGATTTTCGAGAGCTTGCGTGTGGTCATTTCGTGGAGGCCTCGGAGGTGCCGGGTAGCTCGAACCAGAAGCGCGTGCCGCCGCCATCGGCGTCCTCGAAGCCGATGCGGCCCCCGAGGCGCTCGACGATCTCGCGGCTGATCGCCAGTCCCAGGCCGCTGCCCTCGTTGGGCCGGTTCTCGCCCATGTCGGCCTGGGCGAAGCGCTGGAAGATGCGTGAACGGAAGTGTACGGGGATGCCGGGCCCGCGGTCGCGCACGCTGGTGCGCACCCAGGAATCGGGCAACTGCTCGGCCTGCACCGTGACGACCGTGCCGCGCGGCGAGAACTTGGCGGCGTTGAAGAGCAGGTTGGAGACGACCTGGATCAGCCGGTCCTCGTCGCCGCGCACGCGCAGCTCCGGCAGGCGCTCGAGCTCGAACATCACGCCATAGGATTCGACGAAGCCGCGCGCCGAGTCGATCGCCTGGCGCAGCACCGCGGGCCAGTCGAGGAGCGCGATGCGGAAGGCCCCGTGGCCGGCGGTGATCTTCTCCAGGTCGAGCAGGTCGTTTACGAGGCGCACCAGGCGCTCGCAGTTCTGCATGGCGATGGACACCAGCCCGCGCGCCTCCTCGGTGAGCTCGCCCGCCACGCCGCCCTGCAGCAGGCCCAGCGAGCCGCGCATGGAGGTTAGCGGCGTGCGCAGCTCGTGGCTCGCCACCGCGACGAAGCCGTCTTTCAGGCGGTCCAGGTCCTTCAGGCGCGTGATGTCGAAGCGCACCGTGATGCCGGCGGTCACGCGGCCCAGCGCGTCCTTGAGCGGCATGTAGACCACGTCCATGTCGACGGCGCGCCCCGAGGGATCGGTCATGCGCTGCTCGAAGTGGGCGGTGTGGCCGTTCAATGCGGCGCGGATGTAGGGCTCGATGGCGGGGTAGCCCGTGTCGCCCACCACCTCGCGCATCTTGTGGCCGTTCACCGCTTCGGCCTCGAGCCCGGTGAGGTCGAGGTAGGCGCGGTTCTCGAACAGCACGCGCTCGTCGGTGCCGAACACGACGATCGCGGCGGGCATGGTGTCGATCAGCTGGCGCAGCTGCTGCTCGCGCTCCTTCAGGCGCTCCTCGGCCAGCACGCGCGCGGTGATGTCGGCGTTGGTGCCCGCGAAGCGCATCGCGCGGCCGAGCGGGTCGCGTTGCGTGACCTTGCCGCGGCTGTGCACCCAGAGGTACGTTCCGTCGGCGCGGCGCACGCGGTGCACGACGTCGTAGCGCGGCGCCCGGCCCGAGAGCGTTTCGGCGGCGGCCTCGCGCACGCGCTGCAGGTCGTCGGGGTGCACGAGGGAGAAGAGGTCGAGGGCGGTGAGGCGCTGCTCCACCGGCTCCTGGCCCAGCATGACCCGCCAGGTCGGGGAAAGGCGGACCGCGTTGGCGCCCATGTTCCAGTCGAACACCGCGAGCTGCGAGCCCTCGAGCGCGTCGTTCAGGCGGTCCCGCGCGAGGCTCGCCTGGCGCAGCGCCCGCAGCTGGGCCTTGCGCGTACGCGCGAGCATCCACACCAGCGGCGCCATCAGCGCGAGCGGCACGGCGACCAGCACCACGTGCAGGAGCGAATCGCTCATTCAGGCTTGAGCTGCGGGAAGAGGATCACGTCGCGAATCGAGGGACTGTCGGTCAACAGCATCACCAGGCGGTCGATTCCGATGCCCTCGCCCGCGGTGGGCGGCAGGCCGTATTCCAGCGCGCGGATGTAGTCGGCGTCGTAGTACATCGCCTCCTCGTCGCCCGCTTCCTTCGCCTTGGCCTGCGGCGGTGAAGCGCGCCGCCTGGTCCTCGGGATCGTTCAGCTCCGAGAAGCCGTTGGCGATCTCGCGGCCGGTGATGAACAGCTCGAAGCGGTCGGTGACCGCCGGGTTCGCGTCGTTGGCGCGCGCGAGCGGCGAGACGTCCATCGGGGTGCGCGACGATGAAGGTCGGCTGCGACCAGCTTCTCCTCGGTGGTCGCCTCGAACAGCTTGAGCTGCAGCATGCCGACGCCGTCGGTCGCGAAGACCTCGACCCCGAACTTCGCGAGCGCGCGCTTGCAGGTACTCCGACTGTCGCCGAGATCGGCGAGCGCATGCTGCGGGTTGTACTTCGCGATCGCCTGGGCCATCGTCAGCCGGTCGAACGTCTTGCCCAGGTCGACGGGCGCGCCCTGGTAGGTGAGCGCGGTGCGTGCCGAGCACCTTCTGCGCGCACCTCGCGCAGCAAGCTTCTCGGTGAGGTCCATCAGGTAGTGGTAGTCCCGGTAGGCCTCGTAGAACTCGAGCATGGTGAACTCGGGATTGTGCCGCGTCGAGATGCCCTCGTTCCGAAAGTTGCGGTTGATCTCGAACACCTTCTCGATGCCGCCGACCACCAGCCGCTTGAGGTACAGCTCCGGCGCGATGCGCAGGTAGAGCTCCATGTCGAGCGCGTTGTGATGGGTGACGAACGGCCGCGCCGCGGCGCCGCCGGGGATCGGATGCATCATCGGCGTCTCGACTTCGAGGTAGCCGCGCGCGACGAAGAATTCGCGGATCGCCTGCACGATGCTTCGAGCGCATCACGAAGCACGCGCGCGACTCCGGGTTGGTGATGAGGTCGACGTAGCGCTGGCGGTAGCGCTGCTCCTGGTCGGTGAGCCCGTGGAATTTCTCCGGCAGCGGGCGCAGCGCCTTCGACAGCAGCCGCAGCTTCGTCGCCTTGACCGAAAGCTCGCCCGTCTTGGTCTTGAACAGCGTGCCCTTCGACGCCCAGGATGTCGCCCAGGTCCCAGTGCTTGAACGCCTCGTGCGCCTCGGCGCCGGTGACGTCGTTGGTGACGTAGAGCTGGATCTGCCCGCTCATGTCCTGCAGCGTGGCGAAGCTGGCCTTGCCCATCACGCGCTTGAGCATCATGCGGCCGGCGACGGCCACCGTCGAGGCTGCTCGGCCTCGAGCGCTTCGTTCGTCTTCGCCGCCGTGCGCGCGTGCAGCTCCGCGGCCAGGTCATTGCGCCGGAAATCGTTGGGAAAGGCGTTGCCCTTGCTCGCGCAGCTTGCCGAGCTTGGCGCGGCGCTCGGCGATGATCTGGTTTTCGTCCTGCGGCAGCTCCGGCGCAGCGTGGCGGCTCGTTCTTGTCGGCCATTCGTTACACTCCCTGCTTCAGGCTCGCGGCGATGAAATCGTCGAGGTCGCCGTCCAGCACGCTTCTGCGTGTTGCCTACTTCGACGTTGGTGCGCAGGTCCTTGATGCGCGACTGGTCGAGCACGTACGAGCGGATCTGGTGGCCCCAGCCGATGTCGGTCTTCGCGTCTTCCATCGCCTGCTTCTTCTCGGTCTTGCTTGCGCAGCTCCAGCTCGTAGAGCTTGCGACTTCAGCATCGCCATCGCCTCGGCGCGGTTGCGGTGCTGCGAGCGGTCGTTCTGGCATGGACCACGATGTTGGTCGGCAGGTGCGTGATGCGCACGGCCGAGTCGGTCTTGTTGACGTGCTGGCCGCCGGCGCCCGAGGCGCGGAAGGTGTCGATGCGCAGGTCCGCCGGGTTGATCTCGATCTCGATGGTCTCGTCCACCTCGGGATAGACGAAGACGCTCGCGAACGAGGTGTGGCGCCGCGCGTTGGAATCGAACGGGCTCTTGCGCACGAGGCGGTGGATGCCGGTCTCGGTGCGCAGGTAGCCGTACGCGTAGTCGCCGGTGACCTTGAGCGACGCGCTCTTGAGGCCCGCCACTTCGCCGGCGCTCTCCTCCAGCAGCTCCACCTTGAAGCCGCTGCGCTCGCAGTACTTGAGGTACATGCGCAGCAGCATCGGCGCCCAGTCCTGCGCCTCGGTGCCGCCCTGGCCCGCTTGGATGTCGACGAAGCAGTTGTTCGGGTCCATCGGATCGGAGAACATCCGGCGGAACTCGAGGTCCGCGACCAGCTTCTCGGTGCCCTTCACGTCGCCTTCGACCGCGACCAGCGTGGCGTCGTCGCCTTCGGACTCTCGCGAGCGCGAAAAGCTCGCCGGAATCGCGCAGGCTCGCGTCGATCTTCTCCAGCGTTGCGACGATCTCCTCGAGCTGCGGCGTTCCTTGCCGAGGTCCTGGGCGCGCTTGGCGTCGTCCCAGATCTTGGGGTCTTCGAGGGTGCGCGCGACTTCTACCAGGCGCGACTTCTTCGCGTCGTAGTCAAAGATACCTCCGCAGCTCGGTCGCGCGTGCGGCCAGGTCCTGGAGCGTGTTGTCGATGAGGTTGAGGCGGTCGGCTTCCATGGCGATCTTCTGGTGCAAACCGTCAATTATAGCTGTACGTGGTCCACCACCAGCTGCAGCGACTCGGCGCCCTGGTACTCGTTGATGTCCAGCCGGTAGACGGCGTGGATGGCGGCGGGCAGCGGCTCGGGCGAGCCGAAGCGGATGGCGGGGAAGCGGCGCGCGCCGAGTGCCAGCGTGAGGCGCAGGTGCTTTTCCCCCACCACGCGCTGGGATTCGACGGCGAAGCGCCCGGCGAAGCGCGGCTCGGGGAAGCCCTGGCCCCAGACCTCCCCGCGCAGCAGGCTCGCGAGCTCGAAGCGTGAGGTCGGCCGAGGCGAGCTCGCCATCGCACTCGATGCGCTGGTCGAGGTCGGCAGGGGTGAGGCGCTCGCGCGCCACGGTTTCGAAGGCGGCGCGGAAGTCCTCGAGGCCGGCGCGCGCGATCGTGACGCCGGCCGCCGCCGCGTGGCCGCCGAAGCGCTCGAGGAGGCCCGGGTTGCGCTTGTCCACCAGGTCCAGCGCGTCGCGCAGGTGCAGCGCCGCGACCGAGCGCCCCGAGCCCTTGAGGCGCTCGCCGTCGGAGGCGAACGCGAACACCGGGCGGTGGAAGCGGTCCTTGAGGCGCGCGGCGAGGATGCCCACCACGCCCGGATGCCACTCGTCGCGATGCACGGAGACCGTGTACGCGTCGCCCGCATCCACCGCGGCCATCATCGCGAGCGCCGATTCCTGCATCCCGCGCTCGATCTCGCGCCGCTCGCGGTTCAGCGCATCGAGGCGGCTGGCGAGGGCCAGCGCGTGCCCGGCATCGTCGGTGATCAGGCACTCGATGCCGAGCGACATGTCCTGCAGCCGGCCGGCGGCATTGAGGCGCGGTCCCACGCACGTAGGCCAGGTCGTACGCGGCGGCCTGCGCGCGGGGCGGTCGGCGACCTGCAGCAGCGCCGCGATGCCGGGCGCAGGCCTTGCCCGCGCGGATGCGCGCGAGGCCCTGCGTCACCAGGATGCGGTTGTTGGCGTCCAGCCGCGCCACGTCCGCCACCGTGCCGAGCGCCACGAGGTCGAGCAGCTCGGCGAGGTTCGGCTCGGGCCTGGCCGGCGAAGGCGCCGCGCGCGCGCAGCTCCGCGCGCAGCGCGAGCATCACGTAGAAGATCACGCCCACGCCGGCCAGGTGCTTGCTGGGGAATCCGCAGCCGGGCTGGTTCGGGTTCACGATGCACGCGGCCGCGGGCATCGCTGCGCCGGGCAGGTGATGGTCGGTCACGAGCACGCGCATGCCGAGGCGATTGGCCTCCGCGACGCCTTCGACCGCCGCGATGCCGTTGTCCACGGTGATGAGCACATCGGGCGAGCGCTTCGCCGCCTCGCGCGCGATCTCGGGCGTGAGGCCGTAGCCGTGCTCGAAGCGGTTGGGCACCAGGTACTCGACGCGCGCGCCGAAGGCCCGCAGCGCCCGCACGCCGAGCGCGCACGCGGTGGCGCCGTCGGCATCGTAGTCGGCGACGATCAGCAGCCGCTCGCCGCTCGCGATCGCGTCGGCGAGCAGGCGCGCGGCAGCGTCCACATGCGACGAGGACGGCGGGTGCGGCGAGCGACTTGAGCGTGGTCACGAGCTCCCCGCGCTCGCCAGGCCGCGCGCGGCGTAGAGGCGGGCGAGGCGCGGGATCGCAGCCGCTTGCGAGCGAGGCGCGCGAGCGCGACCTCGGTCGACGGCGCGATAGACGATCTCAGGCATGGGCGGCGAGGGGCTTGCGCGTGCGGTACCAGCGCCAGCGCGATGCCGGCGTGAGGGTGGCGACGCGCACGCGGTCGCCCGCCGGCAGCACGAGGCGCACCGATCCGAACCGCGCGATCGCCGTGCTCGAGCTTCGCGAACCAGCGCTCGTCGAGGGCCTCGGCCGCGGCGACCCATCCGTCCTCGTCGCCGCGGCGTAGCGGTGCCACGAGCGCATCCAGCACTACGAGCGCCGAATCGCCCGCGCGCACCAGGTCCACGTCGGCGAGCGAGGCGGGCGGCTCGCGCGCCTCCGCGCCCGTGAGGCGCGCGAGTCCCAGCGCGAAGGGCTCGCGGGCGCAGACGAGCGCGTAGCGCCGCGCGATGCGCTCGGGAAGCTGTCCTTCGCCCCAGAACCACACGCCGTTGGCCGACGGCTTCGCGGGCTCGCGCGCCGTGTTCACGTCGCTTTCCGCGAGCAGCATCTGCGCCTCGGTGAGCAGCGCCGGCCAGTTGATGCGGCCCGCGCCGTGCGGAAGCAGGCCGAAGACGTTGCGGCCGGCGGCGCGCTCGAGCGGCACGGTGCGTGGGCAGCTCGCCCGGCGGTACGCGCACGTACCAACGCTGCGGCGCCACGGCCTCGAGGGCCAGGCCGTCGCGCGCGAAATGCCCGCGCAGCGCGCCCGCCAGCGCATCGGCTTCCTCGCGCGCAAGGCCGAGCACCGCGGCATCGTGCAGCACGACCGCGTCCTGGTCGACGCGCAGGTGCACGGGATCGGCGCGCAGCCATTCCCCCGCCGCCTCGCGCCCTTCTCCCGCGCAGCGCCACGGCGGCATAGGGCGCGGGCTCGGCGAGGCCATGCGCGGCCGCGAGCCAGGCGAGTGTGCCCGCGCGCGGGCTCGGTGGCGAATTCGGCGCGCGCGAGCCAGCGCTCGGCGTGCGGCAGGCGCGCGGCCGCGAGGCGCGGCGGGGCGCTGTCGGCGAGCAGCAGGTCGGGGATGACGAGGTCGAGGGACATTGCGGCGGGATCGGGACCAGGAGCGAATTATGGTCTACGCTAGGAGCCCTTCCTCGCGCGGATGGCAACATTTTTCGATGACCGAGCGCCAGCGACTGCGATTCTGCAACAGCTCCGACGGCGTGCGCCTCGCCTATGCCAGCGTGGGCTCGGGCCCGCCACTGCTGAAGGCCGCGAACTGGCTCTCCCATGTCGAGTACGACTGGCGCAGTCCCATCTGGCGCCACTGGATCGACGGGCTTTCGCGCCGTCACACGCTGATCCGCTACGACACGCGCGGCTGCGGCCTGTCCGACCGCGAGCCCGCCGAGATCTCGTTCGAGGCGTGGGTGCGCGACCTGGAGGCGGTAGCGGACGCGCTGGGGCTCGAGCGCTTCCCGCTGCTCGGCATCTCCCAGGGTGCTGCGGTGGCGGTCGCCTATGCCGTGCGCCACCCGGAGCGCGTGAGCCACCTCCTGCTCTACGGGGCCTACCCGCGCGGGCGGCTGCGGCGCGGCGTGGGCCAGGCGGCGGTGGAGGAGGTGCTCCTCATGAGCCGCATCATCGAGCTCTGCTGGGGCACCAGCGACAGCTCCTTCCGCAAGGTCTTCGCCGACCAGTTCATGCCCGGCGCCTCGCCCGAGCTGATGGACGCCTTCGACGAGCTGCAGCGCATATCGGCCTCGAGCGCCGACGCGCGCCGCAGCCTCCAGACCTCGGCGCAGATCGACGTCACCGACCTCGCGCCGCGCGTGTCCTGCCCCACGCTGATGATGCACGGCCGCCAGGACGGTCGCATCCCGTTCGAGGAGGGCCGGATGTTCGCGTCCCTCATCCCGGGCGCGCGCTTCCTGCCGCTCGAGAGCCGCAACCATGTCCTGCTGGGCGACGAGCCTGCGTGGAAGCGTTTTCTGGAGGAGATGGAGGCGTTCCTGCCGCGCGGCGGCGCCGAGGCCGCGTTCGGCGAGCTCACCGCGCGCGAGCGCGACATCGTCGAGCACCTCGCGCGCGGCCTCGACAACCACCAGATCGCCGCGCACCTGGCGCTCAGCGAGAAGACGGTGCGCAACCACGTCTCCGCGGTGCTCGCCAAGCTCGGTGCCGAGACGCGCGCCCAGGCGATCGTGCGTGCACGCGAGGCGGGTTTCGGCCTGCGCGCGCCTACCGACTGAGCGGTCCGGGACACCGGTCCCGGTCCCGGCGTCCGTCCGGGACGGTTGCGGCGGCGCGGCGGGACCGCCGTCTCATGCGCGTGCGGGCTTCGCGGGGAAGAGCATGGCTTCGAGGCGATGGGGCCCACGGCCCGATCGACCCACCCCGCACAACTCCCAGGAGATCGCCATGCAAGCCGCCATCGCCAAAGCCCCGACCCCATCCACCATGAATCCGCAGACCGCGCGCTACGCCCAGTGCATCGAGGCCTCCAAGCGCGTGCGCTGGGAGATCGACCGCGACGTGATCCGCGGCCGCCAGTTCGACTACGCGCGCAAGTTCCTGCCCGACAAGCTCTCGCTCATCGGCGAGTTCGGCCTCACCGATCCCGTCGAGCGCCGCCTCCTCTCGCAGGTCCAGGGCCGCACCTACGCCAACATGTTCGGGCTGGTCGAGCGCTTCATCGGCGCCAAGATTCTCGAGGTCACGCGCGAGCAGGCGCTGGCCGACCAGGTGGTGGTCGAGTCGCTGGTGCGCTTCACCGACGAGGAGCTGAAGCACCAGGAGCTCTTCCGCCGCCTCGAGGTGATGATGGCCGCGGACATGCCCGCCGGCTACACCTTCCTGCCCAAGCCCAACGACGTGGCGAGCGCCGTGCTCGGCAAGTGCACCTGGGCCGTGCTCGGGCTCACCTGCCACATCGAGCTCTTCTCGGTCGTGCACTACCGCGAGAGCATCGACCGCGATCCGGAATCCTCGGAGCTCTGGAAGGACGTGTTCCTGTTCCACATGAAAGAGGAGTCGCAGCACGCGGTGCTGGACGAGATGGAGTGGCGGCGCGAGAACGCGAAGCTCACGCCCGCGCAGCGCGACCGCGCGGTGGGAGAGCTGATCGAGCTGGTGGCCGCCGTCGACGGGCTGCTGCAGATCCAGGCCGCGGCCGACACCGACTACTTCCGCGCGACGGTGGGGCGCAAGCTCGCGCGACAGCCGAGGTGCAGGCGATCGGCGCGGCGATGCTGCGCGCCTATCGCTGGCAGTACATCGTCTCGGGCGCCAAGTACGAGCGCTTCACGCAGATCCTGGGCGAGCTCACGAGCGAGGCGCAGATGGCGCGCATCGGGGCCGCGCTGGCGCCGCTGATGCAGTAATAGCGTCCAATCGGGCCCCGGCCTGCGCCGGGGCGACGGCTTGTGGCGGGGCGGGAGCCCGAAGTACGCGATAATTGGCATCCAGCCCCGCCCAACCCGTTCCTTGCCACCCTTCGAGCTCTTCGTCGGCCTGCGCTATACCCGCGCCAAGCGCCGCACCCATTTCATCTCGTTCATCTCCGCGATCTCGATGGTCGGCATCGGGCTGGGGATCGCCGCGCTCATCACCGTGATGTCGGTGATGAACGGCTTCGAGAAGGAGATCCGCGCGCGCATCCTGGGGGCGGCGGCGCACATCCAGGTGACCGGCGGCGACGACGGCATCGCGGAGTGGAAGCAGGTCGACCAGGAGATCCGCAAGCATCCCGAGGTGGTCGCCACGGCGCCGTTCGTGAGCGGCCAGGGGCTGCTCTCCACGGGCTCGGCGGTGCGCGGCGTGTACGTGCGCGGCATCGACCCCGTCCTCGAGGAGACCGTCGCCGACTTCGGCCGCCACATGCGCGCGGGCCGCATCGAGGACTTGAAGCCCGGCGGCTTCGGCATCGTGGTCGGAGTGGGCATCGCGCGCGGGCTGGGCCTCGCGGTGGGCGACCGCCTCACGTTGATCTCGCCGCAGGGGCAGGTGACACCCGCGGGCCTCATGCCGCGCCTGAAGCAGTTCACCGTCGTGGGCATCTTCGCGCTCGACCACAACGAGTACGACAACTCGCTCGCCTTGATCGACATTGCCGATGCCCAGGCGCTCTACCGGCTGGACGATGCGGTGAGCGGCATCCGCGTGAAGGTGCGCGACATCGACCGCGCGCCGCAGGTCTCGCGCGAGCTCTCGCACATGGTGCGGCCCGGACTCTACCTGCTCGACTGGACGCAGCAGAACGTGAACTACTTCCGCGCGATCCAGATCGAGAAGCGCATGATGTTCGTGATCCTCGCGCTCATCATCGCGGTGGCGGCGTTCAACCTCGTCTCGACGCTGGTGATGGTGGTGACGGACAAGCATCCGGACATCGCCATCCTGCGCACGCTCGGGGCGGCGCCGGCGTCCATCATGAAGATCTTCGTGGTGCAGGGCGCGATCATCGGGGTGATCGGCACGCTGGCGGGGGTGGTCATCGGCATCCTGCTCGCGTTGAACGTCGCGACCGTGGTGCCGTTCGTCGAGCGCACGTTCCACTTCCACATCCTCTCTTCCGAGGTGTACTACATCAGCGAGCTGCCCTCGGACCTGCATGCCTCCGACGTGATCTCGGTGGCGCTGGTGTCGCTGGTCCTGGCCTTCCTCGCCACGATCTATCCCAGCTGGCGCGCCGCGCGCGTGAACCCGGCCGAGGCGCTGCGCTATGAGTGACGTGGTGCTCGCCTGCCGCGGCCTCGCGAAGATCTACGGCATGGGAGATGTCGCGGTGCCCGTGCTGAAGGGCATCGACCTCGACATCCGGCACGGCGAGTCGGTCGCGATCGTGGGCGCCTCCGGCTCGGGGAAGAGCACGCTGCTGCACCTGCTGGGCGGCCTCGACCGTCCCACGGCGGGCACGGTGTCCCTGCTCGGGGAAGACATGCTCGCGCTGAATCCCACGGCGCAGGGACTGTTGCGCAACCGCGCGCTGGGCTTCGTCTACCAGTTCCACCATCTGCTGCCCGAGTTCAGCGCGCTGGAGAACGTCGGCATGCCGCTCGTCATCCGCCGCGCTCCGGAGCACGAGTGGCGCGAGAAGGCGCGCGCGATGCTGGAGGAGGTCGGGCTCGGCCATCGCATCGCCCACCGGCCCGGGGAGCTCTCGGGCGGCGAGCGCCAGCGCGTGGCCGTGGCGCGCGCGCTGGTCACCGGCCCCGCCTGCGTCCTCGCCGACGAGCCCACCGGCAACCTGGATCGCGAGAATGCGGCGCGCGTGTTCGACCTCATCCTCGAGCTCAACCGCCGCCACGACGCCGCCTTCGTGATGGTCACCCACGACCCCGACCTCGCGGCCCGCATGGACCGCCGCCTCCACATCACCGACGGGCAGATCTAGAGTCAGAGTCGAGGGTCAGAGTCGCGACTCCGGCACTCGACTCTGACTCCGGGGGTTAGCGGGAGGCGATCTTGCGCAGGGGGCCGAGGATCGGCGCGCCGGGCTCGGCGGCGGCGGAGGCCTGGGCGGCGCCGCGGGCCTTCAGCATCTCGAGCAGGTTGTTGCGGGCGAGCTTGAGGTCGTGCTCGTAGAACGCGATGCGTTCGTCATCGGTGCGGGTACGCTCGAGGTCGGCCAGGCGCATGCGTGCGGACTCGCCTTCGTGGGCGCGGCGAGCGAGGGCGAGGGCGTGCTCGGCGAGGTCGACCTGCGCGTTGGCGCGGGCGAGCGCGTCGTCGTCGGCGCTGCCGTCGCCCAGCGCAAGCAGCGGGTTCGAGGCCGGACCGAGGAGCGCGGCGGACAAGGCGTGTCCCGAGGGTCCGGCGAACGCCGTGGAAGCGGGCGCCGCTGCCATCCCGATGGACCGTTCCTCGACGACCTTGCCGTTGGCAGGCGGCGTATCCGAGAACTGGATCACGCCGTTGGGCCCGATCGACTTGTACAGCACGCCGGCATGGGCCGCGGCGCGAGCAGCACCAGCGCGATGCCCGCCGCCACGCGTACCCTGGCGCGCGTTGCAAGGCTATCGGAGCTGGAACGAATCTCGACCATGCTTGCATCGTGCACGCGCCGCGAGAAATCTCCGCGACACGAGCGGGGCGTAATGCTAGTCGGGTCGATCCAATGACACGCGACTTGCGACGCCGCGTGTCGTGCGCGGCGCAATCCGCGTGTGGGAATCGTCCGGTCGGGGCCTCAGCCGCGCACCCACGGCGCGAGCACGCGCGCCACGTCCGTGGGCCGGGGAACGTGGGCCGCCTGCATCCCCGCCGCCTGCGCGCCGCGCACGTTCTCCATGACATCGTCGAGGAACAGGATGCGTCCGGCGGGTAGGCCGATCTCGCACGCCACGCGCTCGTACGCCACGCGCTCCGGCTTCCTCGACCCGATCTCGAACGACGTGAACACGCGGCGGAAGGGTGCCAGGGCCGCGGCATAGTCGTGCGCCCACGCCGAACGATGAGCGGCGTTGGTGTTGCTGAACACATAGAGCGGCATGCGCGGGTCGAGGCGCGCGATCAGCGCCACGGTGGGCTCGATGGCGCCGATGAAGATGCGGTTCCAGCCCGCGAGCAGGTCCTCGTGCGAAAGATCGACGCCGAGCGTGGCGCGCAACGTCGCGAAGTACTCCGCATCCGTCGCCTCGCCGCGCTCGTAGCGCTCGAACGCCGCATCCACCACGAACCGCTCGCGCAGCCGCGCCGCCGGCGTTGCGGACCTCTCGCCCCAGTGATCGAACGCCCGTTCCCAGTCGAACTCCACGAGAACGCCGCCCAGGTCGAAGAGCAGGGCCTCGACAGGCGCATCGGAGCGCGCGGCTTGGGCGGCCATGCTATTCGAGGGACCGCCACAGGTACCACGTCGCCACCGAGCTCCACGGCGCCCAGCATCGGCCGAGCTCGCGCATCTCGTCGCGCGTGAGCGGCTCGCCTTCGTTGTACGCACGCTCCATCGCGCGGCGCAGGCCCAGGTCGTCGACGGGCAGCACGTTCGGGCGCATGAGGTGGAACATGAGGAACATCTCCGCGGTCCAGCGCCCGACGCCCTTCACGCGCACCAGGTCCTCGATGATCGCCTCGTCGTCCATGCGCGCCCAGCGCCGCGGCT
Source organism: uncultured beta proteobacterium (assembly GCA_963827425.1). Classification (GTDB taxonomy): domain Bacteria; phylum Pseudomonadota; class Gammaproteobacteria; order Burkholderiales; family Usitatibacteraceae; genus Usitatibacter. The sequence continues at coordinate 1,000,516 of CAWHAQ010000005.1, forward strand.
TCACGGCGCCGGTTTCGAAATGCGTCGCGAGGTCCTTGAGGTACAGGGTCTTGGCGGCGGAGAGCCCGCAGCCGCGCATCACCTCGACGGGCAGCTCGACCATGCTCGCCGGATTCATCGCGCCGGCGGCTGCCACGGTACGCAGCCAGATCGACTGCGCGGCCTTCACGGAGATCTGCTGTCCCACGATGGAGCGTGCCAGGGCCTGGAAGGCGTCGCCGCGGCTCTCGATGTCGGGGTCGGGAAGCTTGCGGATGAGCTTGCGCAACACCTTGTCGCGCTTTGCGAGGTGCGCCTTCGCCTCGGGCCAGTAGGCGGGAATCATGGGCTGATTCTAGGCGAACCGATGCGGCGCGGCCGTGTCCCACACCGCACATCCCGCGAACGAGGAGGCCCCATGCCCCAGCAACCCCATCCCAAGCCCGCCCCCAAGGTGCCGGCGAGCCAGGTGACAGCGCCCAAGCTCGGCCAGCACGACGAGGAGACGCACGAGGAGCACCTCATCGACGAGGCGGTGGACGAGTCGTTCCCCGCCAGCGACCCGCCCGCCATCGCGCATCCATCGAGCACGCTCGCCGTGAAGAAGGCGGCGCAGCAGGGCCGCGAGACGCCGGATGCCGAGCCGGATCCGGAGCAGAAGAACCTCAAGCCGACGCAGAAGGGCAAGTAGCCGCCACCCGGTGGACAAGTAGCCGTCACCCCGGCCGCGGGCAAAGGCGATCCGGGGCAAGCGTAGGCCGGGGCCCGATCTCCTGCGTTACGGAGGCATGCGCATTTTCGCGCTCGCCTTCGTCGCGGGCGCCTTCCTCCTCCAGAACCAGGCCACGCTCCCGCAGGTGCGCTGGGCGCTCGGCGCGCTCGCGGCGGCGCTCGCATGGGGCCTCGTGCCGCGCGAGCGGCCCATCGCCCGCGCCCTGCTGCTGGTACTTTGCGGCGCGCGTCGCCGGCTTCGGCTACGCCGCGTGGCGCGCCGAGGTCCGCCTCGCCGAGGCGCTTCCCCGCGCGCTGGAAAACACGGACATCGAGGTCACCGGCATCGTCGCCGGCCTGCCGCAGATCACCGAGCGCGGCACGCGCTTCCCCTTCGAGATCGAGGATCCCGTGCGCGGCCCGGTCACGCTGCCGGCCCTCGTCTCGCTCACCTGGTATGGCGATCGCGGCATGGGCGACGGGGCCCGGCCGCCGGAGGTCGTCGCGGGCGAGCGCTGGCGTTTCACGGTGCGGCTGAAGCGCCCGCGCGGGCTCGCCAACCCGCACGCCTACGATTTCGAGGCCTGGGCGCTGGAGCGCGGCCTGCGCGCCACGGGCTACGTGCGTGCGCCCCCAGCGCCGGAGCGCCTCGCCGCGCGCGTCGACGGCTGGCCGTACACGCTGCACCGCTGGCGCGGCGAGGTGCGCGCGGCGATGCTCGAGCATCTGGGCGAGGCGCGGCTGCGTGGCGTGCTGGTGGCGCTCGCCATCGGCGACCAGGACGCCATCTCCGCGGCCGATTGGGATGTGTTCTGGCGCACCGGCGTCGGGCACCTGATGAGCATCTCGGGGCTTGCATATCACCATGCTCGCCGCGCTCGGCTTCGCCGCGGCGTACTTCGCGTGGGTGCGCATCCCGGGGCTGGCGCTGCGCGTGCCGGCGCGCAAGGCCGCGGTGGTGGCGGGCGTGGCAGTCGCGCTCGCCTACACGCTCATGACCGGCTACGCGGTGCCGGCGCAGCGCACGCTCGCAATGCTCGCCACCGTCGCCGCGTGCGTGCTCGCGGACCGCCACGGCTCGCCTTCGCGCGTGCTGGCGCTCGCCGCGCTCGGTATCGTGGCGCTGGACCCCTGGGCCGTGCTGGCGCCCGGCTTCTGGCTCTCGTTCGGCGCGGTGGCGTCCATCTTCTATGCGGTGTCGCTTCGCACCGGACGTCCCGGGCGGGTGCACGCCGCGGTGGTGGAGCAGCTCTCGATCACCGTGGCGATGGTGCCGATGCTGGTCGCGCTCTTCCAGCAGCTCTCGCTCATCTCGCCCGTCGCCAACGCGTTCGCGATCCCCCTCGTGAGCCTGGTCGTGGTCCCGTTGACGCTCGCCGGCGCGTTCCTGCCGCTGCCGTTCCTCCTCGATGCCGCGCATTGGCTGATGAGCGTGATCATGGCGGGCGCTCGAATGGCTCGCCGCGCTGCCGCTCGCGATGCTCGAGAGCCACGAGCCCGCGCCGTGGACGGTGGCCTGCGCGGTGGCGGGCTGCGCGTGGCTGCTGGCGCCGCGCGGCGTGCCGATGCGCAGCTGCGGCGCCATCTGGGTCGTGCCGCTCTTCGCGGTGCTGCCGCCGCGGCCCGGAGCGGGCGATGCGTGGATCGACGTGCTGGACGTGGGCAACGGCCTCGCGGTCGTCGTGCGCACCTGCTGCCATGCCTTCGCCTACGACGCCGGCCCGCGCTGGAGCTCGGAGTCCGACGTCGGCGGCCGCATCATGGTGCCGTTCCTGCGCGGCGAGGGCATCGCGCGGCTGGACGGACTCGTGGTCTCGCACGCCGACCTCGACCATTCGGGCGGCGCGGAATCGCTCGCCGAGTCGCGCGAGCCGCCCTGGCTCCTCTCGCCGCTGCCGCCCGAGCACGAGCTGCACGAGGCGGTAGCGCAGTCCATTCGCTGCGAGGCGGGCCAGCGCTGGCGTTGGGACGGCGTGGAGTTCCGCGTGCTGCACCCGGATGCGGCCGTGTACTCGGAGGTTGGAGGCAAGCCGCGCAAGGAGAACGACCGCGGCTGCGTGGTGAAGGTCTCCACCGCGGCCCATTCGATGCTGCTCGGCGCGGACGTGGAGGCGCGCGGCGAGGCGGAGATGCTGCAGCGCGATGCCGCCGCCCTCGCCGCGGAGGTGCTGCTCGTCCCGCACCATGGCTCGCGCACATCCTCCACGCCGGCATACCTGGCCGCGGTGGGCCCCGAGGTGGCGATCTTCTCGGTGGGTTACCTCAACCGTTTCCGGCATCCGAATGCCATGGTGGTGGAGCGCTACGGGGCACACGGCGTGGAGATGCGGCGCACGGACCGGGAGGGCGCGCTGCGCGTGGAGCTGCCGGCGGGGGAAGGGGATGCGGTGAAGGTCAGCGGACAGCAGGCGGCGTGCAGGTACTGGAGCGAGCGCTGCGCGCCCGGCCGGCTGGCCCCGTAATGTGGTCACGTCACCCCGGCGTAGGCCGGGGCCCAATCTGTAGCGTTGAGTTCGAATGGACCGCCAATACTATGTCTACATCCTTGCAAACAAGCCCTACGGGACCCTGTACGTCGGCGTAACAAATGATTTGGTGCGGCGTGCGTGGGAACACAAGAACGGATTTGTGGACGGCTTTTCGAAAGAGCACCAACTTCATCGCCTCGTCTGGTTCGAGGTGCATGACTCTCCCTATGAAGCCATCTCGCGCGAGAAGCGGATCAAGAAATGGCATCGAGATTGGAAGGTGAATCTGATCCAGGCGATGAATCCGAGTTGGGATGATCTGTACGCGACCGTCATCGCATGAATTGGGCCCCGGCCTACGCCGGGGAGACGGCGTGAATTGGGCCCCGGCCTACGCCGGGGAGACAGCTCAATCCATCCAATCCGGATCCGGCAGCTCGAAGAACACGCGCTTGAGCCCGCCCGCCCATCGCGCGCGCAGCATCGTGAAGTAGGGATCGCCCTCGCGGATACGGTGCTGCAGCCCCACGCGCAGGCTGTCGCGCGGGTACCAGAGAAGATCGATCGGCAGGCCCACGGAAATGTTGGACTTCATGGTCGAGTCGAAGGACACCAGCACGCACTTGGCGGCCTCTTTCTGCGGCGTGGCGGGCGAGATCACGCGGTCGAGCATGGGCTTGCCGTACTTGGATTCGCCGAGCTGGAAGTAGGGCGTTTCGTCGGTCGCCTCGATGAAGTTGCCCTGCGAGTAGACGTGGAAGAGGCGCGGGGGCTCGCCGCGGATCTGGCCGCCGACGATCAGGCTCGCGTGCGTCTCGATGCTCGCCTGGGCGAGGAAGGGCGCGTCGCGGCGGTGCATCTCGCGCAGCGCATCGCCCACGAGCTGCGCGGCATCGTACATCGTCCCGGCGTTCCAGAGCGTGGGCACGCCCTCGGGGGCGCGGGCCTGGCGCTCGAGCAGGTTGATCACGCCCTGGGTCATCGCGAGGTTGCCCGAGGTGAGTGTCGACGATCACGCGGTCGTCGGGCTTCTCGAACACGCGCATCTTGGAGAAGGTCGCGACCTGGTCCACGCCCGCGTTGGTGCGCGAATCGCTCGCGAAGATCATCCCGGCTTCGAGGCGGACCGCGACGCAATAAGTCATGCGTGTGCAGAGGGGCCGCGCGGCCAATAGTTCCGGGCCTGGGGCTGCGGCGGAAAGAAAACCGGCCCCCGGAGGAGGATCCAGGGGCCGGCAAAGCACCGCGTCGAGTCGCCTACAGCCGCGCCGCCATGGGCGACCCGATGACGCGGATTGCGAAGCGGCGGAGCCAGCGCATGAAGCGCGCCTCCGGCCGCGAAATGGGGGCCTCCCGGGCGCGGGCAGGGGGGACAGGGCGGGTCCAGCGGCAGGGCGACGAATTTCACCTGCGCGAGGCGCTGCGAGCGGGGGGAGATGGATCTCATGGCCGCCATCATCGGGGGCGCTCTCATGCGGCGCCCCGGGAGGATTCGGCGGCCCCCATGCGGAATCTTCAGCAACCCGGACTAAAATCCGCCTGTGACAACATTTCGAAACACCTGCCCGCCGTGCTGAGCTCCGCCGCCCCCACCGACATCGCGCCCTTCGAGGCGGAGCTGCGCTCGTCCTTCGGCGCCGCCGCGGCCGAGCTGCCGGCCCGCGCCCTGCAGTTCGCCCGTGCCTCTGCGCGCGCCGCCGGCCGCGACGAGGGCTTCGAGCGCGCGCTCGCCGTGGCGCGCCTGCTGCTGGTGCAGGGCGCCGATCCCGAGACCATCGCCGCCGCCCTCGTGAGCCAGGCCATCCCCGAGCGCGACCTGGACCTGGAAGCGGTGCAGGAAGCGTTCGGCGCGGAGCTCACGGCGCTCCTGCGCGGCCTCGCCCGCGCCGGGCGCATCGAGTCGCTCAACGCCAGCGGCACGGACCTGGAGCAGCTGAGGAAGATGCTGCTCGCCATCGCCGAGGACGTGCGCGTGGTGCTGATCAAGCTGGCCGAGCGGGTGGTGTACCTGCGCTCGCTCACCAGGGCCGACGAGGCCCTGCGCCGCGCCGCCGGCACCCAGACGCTCGAGCTCTTCGCGCCGCTCGCCAACCGCCTCGGCGTCTCCGACATGAAGTGGGAGCTCGAGGACTTCGCGTTCCGCTACACCGAGCCCGAGCTCTACAGGAAGATCGCCCAGCTCCTGGACGAGAAGCGGCGCGAGCGCGAGGCCTACATCCAGCGCGTGGTGGAGCTGCTGCACCGCGAGGTCGGCGCGATGGGCATCACGGCGATCATCCAGGGACGCCCGAAGCACATCTACTCCATCTGGCGGAAGATGCGCGGCAAGAACGTCGCGTTCGAGAACCTCTACGACATCCGCGCCGTGCGCGTCATCGTGCACAACGTGCGCGAGTGCTACACGGTGCTGGGCGTGGTGCACGACCTGTGGATGCCCGATCGAGGGCGAGTTCGACGACTACATCGCCAACCCCAAGGCGAACGAGTACCGGTCGCTGCACACCGCGGTGATCGGGCCCGAGGGCCGCACGCTCGAGGTGCAGATCCGCACCGAGGAGATGCACCAGCTCTCCGAGCACGGGGTCGCCGCGCACTGGCGCTACAAGGAGGGCGGGAGGGCCGACCGGGTGTTCGACACCAAGATCGCGTGGCTGAGGCAGGTGCTCGCGTGGAAGAAGGAGGTGCTGGGCGAGGCGCCGGCCGACGCGGCCCGGCGCGGGCTCTTCGAGGACACCATCTACGTCCTCACGCCCCAGGGCCGCGTGGTGGACCTGCCCGCGGGCTCCACGCCCATCGACTTCGCCTACCACGTGCACACGGACTTGGGCCACCACTGCCGGGGCGCCAAGGTGGACGGGCAGATGGTGCCGCTCAACTACAAGCTCCAGAACGCCCAGCGTGTGGAGATCATGTCCGCCAAGCAGGGCGGGCCCTCGCGCGACTGGCTATCCCCGCAGGCCGGCTACCTCGCCAGCCCGCGCGCGATGGCCAAGGTGCGCCAGTGGTTCCGGCACGAGGACCACGAGGAGGACGTCGCGTCCGGGCGCACGCTGCTCGACAAGGAGCTGCACCGCATCGGCGCGGTCTCCGAGTCCCACGAGAAGGTCGCGGCCGCCTGCGGCTTCCCGAAGCTCGAGGATTTCCTCGCGGCGCTGGGACGCGGGGAGGTGAGCTCGCGGCAGATCGAGATCGCGGTGCGCGGGGAGCCTTCGCATCAGCAGCCCGCCGGGCCTTCGATCGTCGCGGCCCCTTCCAGCAAGACCTCGTCGGGCGTGCTGGTGCTGGGCGTGAACAACATCGCCACCCTCATCGCCAAGTGCTGCAAGCCGGTGCCGCCCGATCCCATCGTGGGCTTCATCACCCGCACGCGCGGCGTGATGGTGCATCGCCAGGATTGCCCCAACGTGACGGGGCTGGAGGCCGCGCAGCGCGAACGGCTCCTGGCCGCGGACTGGGGCAAGACCGGCGACGAGGCGCCGTTCTCCGCCGACCTCGAGGTGGTGGCCGTCGATCGCCAGGGCCTGCTGCGCGACATCACCGAGGCCATCGCCCGCGAGCGCATCAACGTCACCGCCGTCAACACGCTGTCACGCGGCGTGCACGCTTTCATGCGCTTCACGGTGCAGGTGGCCAGCGCCGACGCCATCGCCCGCGTGCTGCGCCAGGTGAAGGACGTGCCGGGCGTGGATACCGCCAGGCGACTCTGACCCCGGGGTCAGAGTCGGGAGTCGGAGTCGGGGGCCGGAGTCGTTCATTCGACGACGTAAGGCCGCGTCCTCGGCCGAGAAATACACCAGGCGCACCTCGCGGATGCTGTCGTGGGCCTCGAGCGCCTTCTCGATGGCGGCGAGCGAGACGCGCGCGGCCTCGGCCTTGGGATAGCCGTACACGCCGGTGGAGATGGCCGGGAAGGCGATCGTCGCCAGCGCGTTTTCCGCCGCCAGGGCGATTGAATTCGCGTAGCAAGCCGCGAGCAGCCGCGCCTCCTTGCCGCCGTGCTGGCCATACACCGGGCCCACCGTGTGGATCACATACCGAGCCGGCAATTCGCCGCCCGTCGTGATCACCGCCTCGCCCGTGGGCAAGCCGTCCGGATGCGTCGTCTCGCGGATCTTGCGGCACGCCGCGAGGATCTCCGGCCCGCCCGCCCGATGGATCGCGCCGTCCACGCCGCCGCCGCCGAGCAGGCGCGAGTTCGCCGCGTTCACGATCGCATCCACGTCCTCGCGCGTGATGTCACCGACTTTCACAATGAGACGATCGCGCAGGCGGGATGAGGACATAGAATGTTCGATTCCGGCAGCCGACTCCGGCCCCGGACTCTGACTCCAGACTCTGACCCCATTATGGAATCCGGCCGCATCGTCCTCAAGCCCGGGCGCGAGAAGTCGCTCCGCCACCGCCACCCGTGGATCTTCTCCGGCGCCATCCAGGGCGTGCAGGGCGAGCCGGAAACGGGCGAGACGGTGGACGTGGTCACGCACGACGGCGCGTTCCTCGCCCGCGCGGCGTACAACCCCGAGGGCCAGATCCGCGCCCGGGTGTGGTCCTTCGACGAACGCCAGGCCATCGACGAGAATTTCCTCGCCGCGCGCCTGGAGGCGGCCATCGCGCGCCGGTCGCTCCTTCGCCCGGGCAGCGACGGCATGCGCCTCGTGCACGGCGAGTCCGACGGGCTCCCCGGCCTGGTGGTCGATCGCTACGGGGATACGGCCGTCGTGCAGATCCTCTCGGCCGGCGCGGAACGGTGGCGCGCCATGTGGGCCCCGGCGCTGGTCCACCTCGCCCGCGTGACGACGGTGCACGAGCGCTCGGACGTGGAGGTGCGCGGCCTCGAGGGCCTCACTGCGCGCGCCGGGCCGATGCTGGGCGTGCCGCCGGAGCGCGCGCTCATCACCGAGGACGGCATCGCCTACGAGATCGACGTCGCGCGCGGCCAGAAGACCGGCTTCTACCTCGACCAGCGCGACAACCGGGCGCTCGCCGCGGAGCTCGCCCGCGACGGCGATGTGCTCAACGCCTTCTGCTACACCGGGGCGTTCTCGCTCGCGGCCCTGCGCGGCGGCGCGCGCCATGTCGTCGTCGCTGGACACCTCGGAAGAAGCGCTCGCCCTCGCGCGCCGCAACCTCGAGATCAACGCGTTCGACCCCGTGCGCGCCGAGTGGGTCAACGCCGACGTCTTCGCGCACCTGAGGAAATTGCGCGACCAGGGGCGGCGCTTCGACCTCATCATCCTCGACCCGCCCAAGTTCGCGCCCACCGAGAAGCACGTGCCGAAGGCCGCGCGGGCGTACAAGGACATCAACCTGTGGGCGATGAAGCTGCTCGCCCCCGGCGGCCACCTGCTCACCTTCTCGTGCTCGGGCGCCGTGGGGCCGGACCTGTTCCAGAAGATCGTCGCCGGCGCCGCGGCCGACGCCAAGGCCGAGATGCAGATCCGCCGCCACCTCGGCGCGGGCCTCGACCACCCCGTCTCCATCCACTTCCCCGAGGGCGAATACCTCAAGGGCCTCTGGCTGCAGGCGGTCTAGGGGCGTCTCGGGGAGGGCGGCTGTGATAAAATTTCGTGTTCCTTCGGCAGGCGCGTAGCTCAGCTGGTTAGAGCACCACCTTGACATGGTGGGGGTCGTTGGTTCGAGTCCAATCGCGCCTACCAAATTGATTAATAAAAACAATATCCTGCAAAGTCGAATTATGCCCGGCGGGCACAATTCATCCCCGTGGTTCCCCTACAGTCCCCGTTGGTAGACGCGATTGGTCTAGCACCAATCACGTCCACCACCGATCACGTCCACCACCACTCTCGTTGTGGCGCAGGAGTATCTCCAGCTCGTGCCGGCAGCTTACCTCGCTACCGAGATACCCACCATCGAGCGGTAAGGCAGACTTGACGGGATTGCGAACGCGATCGCATTGTGCCGATCTCGGCGCTCGATAGCGCTGCTTGGCTAGATCGTCTCCCCAATGAAGATCGTTGTTATGGTGTTGCTCACGGCCCTAATTGTGTTGGCCTTCGTGGGCTACAGGCAGAACACGATCATAGACAAACAGCAGATCCAGCTGAACGCGCAGTCCCACTTGTCGGAGGACACCCACCGACCACGGGGAGCCGCTCTCGATATTCAGGCGAAGTGCGCAGAGCGAGCAAGGAAGGCTTTTGCCGAGATGGGATATAAGCCGAACGATATTGCCGACTATGTAGACCATTTCGATTTGAAGCTGAACAAATGCTTCATGGAGGTGCAGAGTACCCTCCCCCAGGGAACGACAATTTGGCAGTATCGAGAAGTCTTCGATGCATTCGAGGGCAAACAGTACGGCAACTACGCGTGGCATTCGGAACCGGATAAGAAATATTGGGAAGTCTCACCAGTCGCCTGTCAGGTGACGTTGCCGACGGGTGAGAAGCAGACATGCCACTCGGATGGGGAGTTTACGAAGTTGATTCGCGTCTATATGGAGGAGTAGGCGCAACCTCTGTCTGCGCTCCAATTCTGACACCAACGGCCTCGCGCGAATGAGACGCGGGGGTTGCCCTGTAATTCCCCATTTGACACATGAAAGGAAGTTGCTCGATGAGCGACTGTTCTTGCGGTGTCACCCCGTCGTAATGGCTGCAACTCGAAATGCCATGTCGCCAGATGCCGCTAACACCGGGTCTTAAGAATGTGGAGGCCCTGTTTCGAAAAGCGGGGCGGGAATTCACGCGAGCAGTCGAGGCGTCGGGTCCCACGTCAATGGCCGATCATTTCTACAATTTCTGCGTGACAGTTAATTCCTTTGAGGATTTCTTGCTCGAGAGGCTTGCTAAGACAACCCCGGTGGAGCGACGGCCTATTGTGAGCAAATGGCGACGCTTCCCGCTTGTCGGTGCGGTGAATGACATTGCCAATTCTGCGAAGCATTTTCAGCTTCGGCACGTGAAGAGCGGCCAGCCAAGACCAGCGAGCATTCGCAGGGTTCGTCATTCAAGGTCGGGCGAAAGTTATGCCTTGTTCACCGACGATGGCGGTATAGATATTCGCCTTAGACGGGCGCCAAGTATGGTGGTCGTTCTGAAGGATGGGGCAACCTACGACATCTACGCATTCATGCAAGACGTATTGACCTTCTGGAAGAATGAATTGGCCCAGCATGGCATTCGCGTTTATCCTCCGCAGGGGCTAGCCGCCAAGTGGAGGCAGTAGCCGCGGTTACTTGTTAGGATTGTTCTTTTCGGGTCGCATGAGAGCCCGTGGGGCGCAGCGCAGCGTCGGGCCTTTATCAAGAGCCGCTTGTCAGAGATGACATCGATTTGATGCAAGATGACCCTACCGAGCTCCTAGAGCGTCTCATGGTCGAAATTGGTCGCATCGTGAGAAGCTGGGGATTGGTGTAACGCAAGCAGCTTTATTTCGTAGGAGGCCGCGGCAATGGAGCCGAACTCCCAAGTCGCTGATGACCAAACCACGAGTATCGTCGAGCCATTGAAAGCGCCGTGGCGCCGCAAACTTCTGGCCATTCGAGTTCTCTTAGCCGGTGGTTTGGGACTGTTCTTACAGTCCGTGATCTACGAATGGATCACCGAACGAAGGTCGAGCTTTCCGGGTTGGTATTGGGCGGTATTTATCGTCCTCGGCCTCTCGATCATGTTCTACCTTCGCGCGTTGCTCGAAGGAGCTGAGGATTTGGCCGTCCACCTGTTTCCTGGAGGCCGCGTTCGGCGCACCTTCTACTCGGCCGCTCGTTCATCGCAGACCGCCAAAGAATACGACGACGAATACCTTTGGGCGCTCATGCCAATAATTCTTCCGGGCTTACTCGCCTTGATCGTGATGCTTATCGGCGGCTTTTCCGTCCTCGGCATGCTATGGGATTCAACCCTTGGTTCTTGGCCGTCGTGGGCGATCGTCATCGCGTTCTTGCTTGTTCTCACACTCATAAAGAAATGAACAGCTATTTCAGTCAAGGGCGGTCGTCGGGCTTACACCAGTTGGAGTGCACCGTCAGGCATGGGTTAGCATCGTGGCCGGCCGCTCGTTAGGCATCACTGGAAGGGGCACACCGTGGACAACTATTCCGCTGCCTGGGTAGTTGCAGCATTCGATGCCACGCTCGTCATACTCGGAGCGTTTCTTGGGCTCTGGGGCTACGCGGTTCATGAATACGGTTGGTTTCTCGGTCTGTCTTTGGGGTGGATTCCATCGGCAATATTCGCTGCGGCAGTCGCGGGGCTAACCTGGCTGGGCTACTTCTACATACCGGCCAACGTGCCGGCGCTACGATTCATTACAGTCTTCGTAGCTCTCGCGAATGGCATAGGGGCGCTGGTGATAGTTCTCGGTCTGCTCTACTGGCTTGCGGTTGCTTTTTTTGGCGTCCGAAACGTCTTTTCGTAGCGAGTGACAATGGGGCCTAGCAACGCGCTGGAGCACGCCGTGGGGCGCCGCGCCTCGCGCGGCAAAGCGGTAGGCGTAGGGCCGCTCAACTAGGTCGTCAGACCGCACAACAGCAGCGACGCGACTGCATACGCATGGCCTTGTTACAACGACTCGTCATTGGTCTCGCGCTTGTTCTCCCCGCCTACGGCGCAGCGGATTCGGTGACGCACGCGATTCAATAGCAGTTGTTCGAGGTCTTTGAGAATGGTGCGCTCTCGAACAAGCGTGTCTCTCTTGACATCCTTGCAGTTCAGAACGGCGGCGTTTCACGGGCTCAATGCCAATTCGCGGTTATCACCATCGACGATAAGGGACAATATCTTTCGCTGGATATGTTTAGCGCTTCGACGGATGACTCCACCATCAGAGACCTGCAAATCGACAAAGGTCGACTCTCATTCGAAATGACTCCTTTCCCGCTTGCCCCCGATCGCCCAATCCGCGTCGTTGCTACCCGAGGTGATGGTCCCGGGGATACAAAGTAGGCGTAACTGGAGTTTGGACTGGGCTAATAGACAAGTCCTCGCTTATTAAGATCGAGTGGAAAGAGGTGCGTTCGATCCCATTGCCCTACAACACAATCCGGAGATAGCTTATTCGGTTCAACAACACGCCGGAGCGGCCCGTATGGCATCCTGCGGGGCGTTGCATCTTGCCTGCCGCTCAATCCCCTTGAGGTGGTGCCTCTAGGCACAATCCCAGGCACAATTCGGGGCTTTTAGGGGATTCAGCGGGCAGTCAGTAGTGACTTCACAGAGGGAAACGATACCCTCAGTTGCCGCTGATTCCCCTGCCTAGATGGTTCGAGTCCAATCGCGCCTACCAATCCATTCCCTGAGCGTGCACGCGTGAGCACTGTCGAGTGGCAGCCGATAGCGTTGCGAGCACTGCGCAAGCGCATCGCGCAGGGCGTGTCGCGCATGGATCCGCGCGCGCGCCGCCTGTGGGAAGCAATCCGCATCGACCCCGAGAAGTGGCAGCTCCCGCCCTACGGCGATACCGGCCACGGCTTCTGGGTGGTCGCGCTGATCGGGCAGAGCGTCATCTGGTACTGACCTGCCCGGGTTGTTCGGACCAATCGTAACTTGAGAGAATGGCTCCTGGACTCACCAGAGGAGCCCATGAAGAAGAGCCGATTCACCGAAGAACAAATGGTTGCCATGCTTCGCGAAGCCGACCGCACGTCGATCGCGGAGGTGTCCAAGAAGCACAAGGTGAGCGACCAGACGTTGTACGGCTGGCGCAAGCGCTTTGGCCAGCTCGAGCCCGCCGATGTGAAGCGACTGCGTGCGCTCGAGGCCGAGAACGGCAAGTTGAAGCGCATGCTCGCCGAGCGCGAAATGGTGATCGACACGATGAAGGAGCTCAACCGGCGAAAGTGGTGAGCCCGCAGGTGCGTCGTGAGCAGGTTGAGTGGGTCGCGCAGCGCGGCCACTCGGCAAGGCGCGCGTGCGGGCTGATCGGGGTTGCGCGTTCGATGCTGGGCTACCAATCGATTCGCGCGCACAAGGATGCGCCGGCGATCGCTGCGATGCGTTCGTTCTCGGCTCAGTACCCGCGCTACGGCTATCGACGCATCCGGATCTTCCTGGGGCGTGAGGGCCATCACATGGGGACTGAGCGAGCTCATCGGCTCTGGAAATCCGCCGGGTTGCAGTTGCCTCGTCGTCGTCCGCGGCGCCGCGTCGCCACAGGCCGTCCGCGTCCACTGCCGCCCCAGGCGCCGAACCATGTCTGGGCCTACGACTTCGTGTTCGACGCGAGCGCCAATGGCCAGCAGATCAAGTGCCTGACCGTGGTCGATGAGTTCACGCGGGAGTGCCTGGCGATCGACGTAGCCGGCAGCATCCGCTCGAACCGCGTGATTGAAGTGCTCTCTCGCCTGGTGAGCCTGCACGGCGCCCCCGCCGTGCTGCGCTCGGACAATGGTCCCGAGTTCGTGAGCCGCGCGATTCTCAAGTGGCTGACCGAATCGGGCATTCACACCGCCCACATCGACCCGGGCAAGCCTTGGCAGAACGGCACCGACGAGAGCTTCAACGGCAAGTTCCGCGATGAATGTCTTAGCCTCGAGTGGTTCCGCAGCCGCGAAGAGGCTCGCGTCGTCATCGAGATCTGGCGTCGTCATTACAACCGCGTTCGTCCGCATTCGAGCCTCAAGTACCTAACACCCACCGAGTTCAAGCGGCGCTACGATTCCATCAACCCGGGAGCCGTTTCCAAGTTATGAATGGACCGAGAATCCCCAGGCAGGTCAGTACAACGACGTGGAAGAGGGCTTCAACCGCTCGCGCTACACCGCGTACGGCACGATCGGCGACTACTGGTGCAACCAGGACGAGCTCGAGGTCACGATCGGCTATCTCATGAGTGCGCTGGAGATGGGAGCCGACCTCACGAGATTGCGCAAGCCGGTGAAGCCGCGGCGCTGATTGCCCGTTCTAGGTTGCCTCGATCTTCTCGAACGTCGTGAGGTCGTCGAGGGCGGCGTACGTTGCCGAGATGATGAAAACCATCCAGAAAACCTGGAAGCCCAGCGGGTGGATGACATTCAGGACTCCGAATGACGCAAGCGTCGCAATGCCCGGAACAAAGCGCGCAAAAAGGCGAAAGTGTCGCCTCGACGTGTTGTGGCAATGCCTGCATGAAACCCGTCCGTTCGAGAACGGAACCGCCACCGCTTGGAAGCTGCTGATTCCGGGCTTGTGGCAGTGGGGGCACTCGTGCATGGAGTCTCCTTTCCGGGCTGGCGGGCAAGCCAGGCGAAACTCTACTACGGCAAGCGATAAACGAGCACGCGGGCAGGCGACGCCCCAGCGGCGGGTGCGGCGACGTAGAGGCGTCCTTCCTCGGGCACGAAAAGCCCCGTGCGAGCCCGCGCCGCCGTCTCGATCGTCGCCTCGCGGACATACCGGTCGGGGCCATCCTGGCGAAGCACGTCCACGCGGCCTTCTCCGCAGATCACGTAGACGCGCTTGCGCCCCCCATCGAAGAAGATGTCGTCGGTGTCCTGGCCGATCGGCACGCGCGCCACGACCTTGCCGGAGTCCGTGTCGTAGACCAGCATCACGGCCGGGAAGCGGGCGCCGACGAAGAGGCGATGGCCGGCCTCGTCCAGGGCCATCGGAAAGTTGCCTGCCGCATCCGGCACGTTCCAGGTCGCGAGGGCCTGGCGCTTCACGCGATCGACGACGACGACTTTTCGTGCCGTTGGGACGTTCACGAAAACGCGCGGGCCGGCGCGCTCGAGCTGGAAGGATTCCGGGTGGCCAGGCAGCGCGATCCCGGCGATGAGCTCGCCCCGGGCCGCATCCAGGATGCCGAGCGCACCGTTGCCGTATCCCACCAGCACCGTGCGTGAGGCGGCGTCGTAGCGCACGTTGTCGGCATCATCCAGCGCCTTGATGCGACCCACGACGGCGAGCGACGCGGCGTCCACGATGTCCACGCGGCCGCCTTCGCCGTTGGCCACGAAGAGCCGATTCGACTCCGGCACGTACGCGATCCCCTGGGGCTCCTTGAACCCAGCAATCGTGGCGTGCCGGCCGCCCTCGAGATCGACCACCTCGACGGTGTCGTTGCCCAATGCGGCGACGAACACGCGATGGGTCTTCGGGTCGGCGGCCAGGTGATCGATGCGCCCCTTCACCCCGGGGAGCTGCGTGGTCGCGATGAGCTCCATGCCCGGCGGCGGGCCGGCTGCGCCCGTATCGACCGCCAGCACGAGCGGCAACGCGATTGCACCTCGAAGAAGCCTCATACCGCCGCCAAACGCAGGGGCGCGCCGATCGCCTTCCAGCCGGAATGTCCGCTGTTCATGTACTTCGCGTCGAAGCCGGCCTCGCGCAGCTTGATCGCGGTCTTGCAGCCGACGTGGTAGCCGTACGCGCAGTACACGACGACGGGCTCGGATTTCGACAGCTCGCCGATCCATTGCTGGATCTGCTCGGGATCGCGCCACTGCACGCCTTCGGCGATGTCGTGCGCGCGCGAGAGCGCGGCCCGCGGCCGCACGTCGATCACCTGGACGGGCTTTCCGGCCGCCATCATCGCCTTCACTTCCTCGACGCCGACCCCCTCGATATCCCCGAACTCGGGTTGCTCGACGCCGCGCGGCTTCGGCGCCTGGGCCGCCTCCTCGTAGCGCCGCTCGAGCGCTGGCCAGTCGATGTTGCGCAGGAAGACGTCCACGTACGCCTTCGCGTCGGCCCCGAAGTCCATGTGGTAGGCGTGCTCGTACATGTCGAGCGCGAGGATGGGCACGCCGCCGGCGATGGCCTGCGAATGCTCGCTCGCGTACTGGTTCACGAGGCAGCCGTCACGCGGGACGTAGGTGAGCAGCACCCAGCCGGAGCCGCCGCCCAGCGCATAGCCCATGGAGCGGAACTCGGAGCGCCACCGGTCGAACGACCCGAAATCGCGGGCGAGGACGTCGCTCATCGCTTTCGTGGCCTGCCCGTCGCCGCCCAGGCTCGCGAAATAGAGCTCGTGCAGCAGCGTGGAGTTGAGCGCGATGAGCTGCTCGCGCTTCAACGCACTCAGCAGGTGGCCGGGCGTCTTGTCGAAATCGAGCGACTCGAGCTGCTCGGTGATGGCGTTCAGCCGGCGCAGCGCACCGCCGTAGTTGTTCTCGTAATGGCTCTCGATCAGCTGCACCGAGAGATAGGAAACCGTCCAGGGGCGGACGCCGATCTGCTTCAACGTGTAGCGCATGATGCCCTCCAAAGGCGAACGTGGTCGACGCGTCGCGCCCGGAGGGCTACGGGGCTTGCACCTGGAAAGGGAGAAACTCCGGTGCCCGCTCGCGCGCGAGGTTCCACAGGATTGGACGGGCACCGTCTTGGAGGGAGAACATCCCGGGGGTCCTGCTACCCCCAACAGTCACGATAGTCGCAAGTATCCAGGCAGTCAAATTGGACAGGACCTGCGCCGGCGGCCGCTAGAACGTCGCCTGCGTCTTCACGAGGAACTGCACCTTCTTGATTCCCGGCGCGTGGGAGAACGGCACGGCGATATCCGCGTGCAGCACGTTGCCGAACGCGGCGCGGTCGAGCTCGAGGCGCAGCCCGATGCCGGCATCGGAGAGCCAGCCGCCGTCCACGGTGTTCGGGTTCACGCCGCCCCACGCGCGGCCATGGTCGAAGAACACCGCGCCGCCCACGCGCACGATGCGGAACGGATACCAGTCGCTGTATACGCGCTCCTCCAGCGTGACCAGAGCGCGCCGGTCACCGCTCTGGTAGCGCAGCGGATAGCCGCGCAGCCCGTTGTCGCCGCCGATGAGCAGCTCGTCGGGCGCCGCGGCGCCGTCGCCGATGCGATCGGCCGACAGCAGCCCGTAGAACGCGGCATGGGGCGTCTGCGGCGCGTAGTAGTGCAGCAGCGTGCCGACCTGCGTGAGCGGCAGGCCGGTGCTCGCGAGCTGGCGCTGCGCCGTCGCGCTGGCGAGCAGGTCCTGGTAGCCGAGGAACGTGAAGCCGCGCGACACGGTGGCCGAGTAGAGCCATGCCGAGCGCGTGGCGCCCCAGCCTTCGAGCGAGCGCGTGAGCTGCACGGTCGAGTGCAAGCCCATCTCGAAGAACTCGGGGCGCGCGATCTGGTCGCGGTTGTAGAGCTTCACGTAGCGGTCCTCGATCGCCTCGTGGCGCAGGAACGGCCCGCGCGCGTCGTGGTCCACCGGGAAGGGCACGAGTGCCACCTGGCCGGGTTCCGCGGCGTATCTATTGTCCTGTTGCGCGACGCCCGCGGAGATGCGCTGCGTCCAGCCGCCCACGAGGCCGGGCGACCAGCCGCCGTAGGCTTCCGAGATCGTGCTGTGGTGGCGGAAGCCGGCGACGACGTCGCCCGCGTTGTAGATCGAGTCGATGCGGTTCCAGCGGTCCCAACTCGCGCCCGCCGCCCACCGCGTGTCGAGGGCGTAGAACGGCCGGGCCGCCGACACCGTGTCGCGCTCGCCGTCGTTGTAATGCGCACGCTGGTAGCTCGCCTGCGTCCAGCCGTCCAGCAGGCGCGCGTTCGACACCTGGAATACCGAGCCGTGGCGGTCCACGTCGGACGTGTTGGCGAGTCCGAGCGTGGTGGCCGTGCCGAGGAAGTTGTAGTCGAGGATGCCCCAGCTCGTGGTGTTGGTGCCGCCGGAGCGGCCGTAGCGGCCGGTGAGGTCGAGCGTCCACGTGTCGCGCGTGAGCACGTCGATGTCCACCACGCCGTCGTGCGAGGCCGCGGGCACGATCTGCACGTCGTAGAAGAAATGGTTGTCGTGCAGCAGCCGCTCCGTTTCCTCGATCACGCGCACCGACACACGGTCGCCGGGCTTGAAGAGCAGGGAGCGCTCGATCACCACGGGCCGCGTCACGATGTGCAGGCGGTTGATGAGGCGGTAGAGCCAGCCGTTCTCGTGCGGGTCGTCCAGGTCGAAGATGTCGCGCGCCTCGATGCGGATGCGGCCGATGGTCGCGCCGTCCGCCTCGAGCTGCTTGAAGGACGGCAGCGGCCCGGTGGTTTCGGGGCCCGCCGCCGCGGCGAGTCCGCAGGGCAGGAGTGCCAACACCAGGTGCAGCGCGGCCGCGCGGTGTCGTGCGATGGCGACGGGGCTCTCCCACGAAGGAAAGTGCCATTGTCGCCCTTCTTCAGGGGACGAAAGTAAAATGGGCGCATATGGCCGAGCCCTTCTTCACCATCGGGCATTCCACGCGCGGGGTCGACGAGCTCGCGGGGCTGCTGGCGCCCAACGAGGTCACGCGCGTGATCGACGTGCGCACCGTGCCGCGCTCGCGCACCAATCCGCAGTACAACCGCGACACGCTCCCGCAGGCGCTGGCGCAGCACGGCATCGGCTACGAGCACGTCGCGGCGCTGGGCGGGCTGCGCGGCCGGCGCGCGGATGTCGCGCCCGAGGTGAACGGCTGGTGGGACAACGCGAGCTTCCACAACTACGCCGATTACGCGATGACGGAGCCGTTCCGCGCGGGGCTCGCGCACCTGCTCGAGCTCGGCCAGCGCGAGCGCTGCGCGATCATGTGCGCCGAGTCGGTCTGGTGGCGATGCCATCGACGCATCATCGCCGACTACCTGCTGGCCTCCGGGGAAGCCGTATTCCACATCGTGTCGAGCGACGTGCCCGAGCCGGCGGCGCTGACGCCCGCTGCGGTCGCGGGGCCCGAGGGGGTCCTCGCCTATCCGTCGCGGCAGCAGGGTTTGCTGGGCGGCCTCTAGGTCGGCGCTGCGGACGGCGTTTTATTCCGCCGAATATTCCGCAGTTCCGGCCCGCGGTATTCGATAGCGCCCGCGGGGCCCGCGGGAAGACCCTTGCCCCCATGCAGAGCAAGTCGGCCCACTTTCCCGAGCTCTCGGACGACGAGCTCGACCGCGTCCACGGCGGCGACCGGGGTTTCGTGGCGCAGGAAACGCGCGACGGCTCAGACGCGCTCGAGGACGAGGGCGATGCCTTGCCCCACCCCGATGCACATCGTGCAAAGCGCGTAGCGGCCCGAGCGGCGCGCGAGCTGCCGCGTGGCGGTGGCGACCAGCCGCGCTCCCGACGCGCCCAGCGGATGTCCTAGCGCGATCGCGCCGCCGTCGCCGTTCACGTGCGGCGCGTCGTCGGCGACACCGAGGTCGCGCAGCGCCGCGAGCACCTGCGCCGCGAACGCCTCGTTCAGCTCGATCACGTCCATCTTCGCGACCGGCAGTCCCAGGCGCGCGAGCAGCTTCTTCGACGCTGGTGCAGGGCCGAAGCCCATGATGCGCGGGGCCACGCCCGCCGACGCCATGCCGAGGATGCGCGCGCGCGGCGTGAGGCCGTGCTTCCTCGCCGCCGCTTCCGAGGCCACGATCAGCGCGCAGGATCCGTCGTTCACGCCCGAGGCGTTGCCCGCCGTGACGGTGCCGTTCTCGCGCACGATGGGCTTCAGCTTCGCGAGCGCCTCCAGCGACGTCTCGCGCGGATGCTCGTCCTTCGCGACCACGACCGGATCGCCTTTCTTCGCGGGGATGGTCACCGGCACGATCTCCTCGGCCAGCGCCCCGCTCGCCTGTGCGGCCAGCGCGCGCTGCTGCGAGCGGAGCGCAAAGCCATCCTGGTCCGCGCGCGATACCTTGAAGTCGAGGGCGACGTTCTCGGCGGTCTCCGGCATCTGGTCGATGCCGTGCCTCGCCTTCATCCTCGGGTTCACGAAGCGCCAGCCGATGGTGGTGTCGTACACCGCGTTGGCGCGCGCGAAGGCGCTCTCGGCCTTGGGCATCACGAAGGGCGCGCGCGACATGCTCTCCACGCCGCCCGCGATGCCGATCTCCGCGTCCCCGGCGCGGATGGCGCGGGCGATCTGGCCGATCGCCTCCATGCCCGACCCGCACAGCCGGTTCACCGTGGCGCCCGGCACCTCCACCGGCAGACCGGCGAGCAGCAGCGCCATGCGCGCGACGTTGCGGTTGTCCTCGCCGGCCTGGTTCGCGCAGCCGTAGATCACGTCGTCCAGCGCCGCCCAGTCGAGCTTCGGATTGCGCTTCGCAAGCTCCGCGATGGGAATGGCGGCCAGGTCGTCGGTGCGCACCGGGGAGAGGGCGCCGCCGTAGCGGCCGAAGGGCGTGCGAACGGCGTCGCAGATGAAGGCGTCGGGCATAGGAAGAAATTTTACTACGCGGCGCGCTAGAATCCGGCGAAATCACGGAGACCGGGCGTGCGCACGCAGGTGGCCATCATCGGGGCGGGTCCCGCGGGACTGTTGCTCGCGCACCTGCTGCAGCGCGCGGGGATCGAATCCGTGGTGGTCGAGATCCGCAGCCGCGAATACACGGAGCATCGCGTGCGCGCGGGCGTGCTGGAGCAGGGCACCGTGGACGTGCTCACCGAGAACGGCGTGGGCGCGCGCCTGAAGCGCGAGGGGCTGGTGCACCACGGCGTGGAGCTGCGCTTCGCCGGCGCCGGCCATCGCATCGACTTGACGGAGCTCACCGGCGGGCGCTCGATCACGGTCTACGGCCAGCAGGAGGTCGTGAAGGACCTCGTCGCCGCGCGCGCCGCGGCGGGCGCGCCGCTCTACTTCGAGGCGAGCGAGGTGCGCATCGCGGGCTTCGACGGCGATCGCCCGCGCGTCGCCTTCCGCCACGAGCGCCGCGAGCACGCGCTCGATTGCGACTTCATCGCCGGCTGCGACGGCTTCCACGGCATCTGCCGCGAGTCCATTCCCGCCGCGGCGCTCACCGTCCACGAGCGCACCTATCCCTACGCCTGGCTGGGCATCCTCGCCGCGGCCGCGCCCTCCCGCGACGAGCTCGCCTACGCCAACCACGAGCGCGGCTTCGCGCTCTTCAGCATGCGCTCGCCCGAGGTCACGCGGCTCTATCTCCAGGTCGCGCCCGACGAATCCCTCGACGCGTGGAGCGACGAGCGCATCTGGTCGGAGCTCGCCACGCGCTTCGCGGGCGACGACGGCTGGCAGCCCAACCAGGGCGCGATCCTCGAGCGCGGCATCACCGGAATGCGCAGCTTCGTCGCCGAGCCGATGCGCCACGGCCGCCTCTTCCTCGCCGGGGATGCCGCCCACATCGTGCCGCCCACCGGGGCCAAGGGCTTGAACCTCGCCGTGGCCGACGTGCGCGTGCTGGCCCACGCCTTCGCGCGCTGGTACGCCGCGGGCGAGGAGGATGGGCTCGCCGCCTACTCGGCCACCTGCCTCAAGCGCGTGTGGCGTGCCGAGCACTTCTCCTGGTGGATGACCTCCATGCTGCACCGCGCCCCCGGCGAGGACACCTTCCACCGCTGCCTGCAGCTCGCCCAGCTCGACTACGTGGTGACCTCCCGGGCGGCGGCCACCTCGCTGGCCGAGAATTACGTGGGATTGCCCTTCGGAACGCCCTGAGGCCCCTGTGGAATAAACGCCACAGCGGTATCTGTTTTCCAACGCTTTCGGTTGACGCCGGGCCCAGAGGTTGGCATGCTCCGCGAAACGGGAGCGTTCCGCCATGCGGACCGAAAAATGATAAGAGCATTCGCCGCCGCAGCCGTCTTGAGCCTCGCCATTCCCGCCGTCGCGGCCGAGCCCGTGAAGATCGGCGTGGTCGCGCCTTTTTCCGGCGTGGCGGCGGACTTCGGCAAGCAGATGCAGGCCGGGATGAACGCCTGGATGAAGATCCACGGCGACACCGTGGCCGGCCGCAAGATCGAGCTGCTGATCCGCGATACCGGCGGCCCGAACCCCGAGGTCGCCAAGCGCCTCTCCCAGGAGCTGGTCACCCGCGACAAGGTGGATTTCCTGGCCGGCTACGGCTTCACACCCGAGGCCATGGCGAGCGCGCCGGTCGCCACCGAGTCGAAGACGCCGATGATCGTGATGAACGCCGCCACGTCGGTGGTCACCACGCGTTCACCCTACATCGTGCGCTTCTCGATGACGCTGCCGCAGGTTTCCGCGCCGATGGCGACCTGGGCCGCGAAGAACGGCGTGAAGCGCGTCTACACGCTGGTCACGGACTACGCGCCGGGCATCGACGCCGAGAAGCAGTTCAGCGCGACCTTCAAGGCGGCCGGCGGCGAGATCGTCGACTCGGTGCGCACGCCGCTGCGCAATCCCGAGTTCGGCCCCTACGTGCAGCGCATCAAGGACGCGAAGCCCGACGGCGTCTTCATCTTCGTGCCCGCCGGCGAGCAGAGCGTGGCGTTCATGAAGGCCTTCGAGGAGCGCGGGCTCGCACAGGCCGGCATCAAGATCGTGGCCACGGGCGACTTGACCGACGACGACGTGCTGCAGTCGATGGGCGCTCCGGTGGTGGGCGTCATCACCAGCCACCACTACTCGGCGGCCCACGACTCGCCCGAGAACAAGGCGTTCGTGAAGGCGTTCGCCGAGGTCGCGAAGGACCTCCCGCGCCCCAATTTCATGGCCGTGGGCGGCTACGACGGCATGGCCGCCATCGCCGAGGTGGTGCAGAAGCTCGGCAACACCATCGACGGCGACAAGGCGATGGAGATCCTGAAGAACGTGAAGCTCATGAGCCCGCGCGGCCCGATCGCGATCGATCCGGCCACCCGCGACATCGTGCAGACGGTTTACATACGCCGCGTGCAGAAGGTCGGCGACCAGTACTACAACGTGGAGTTCGACAAATATCCCGACGTCAAAGATCCGGGCAAACAGGGAGAAAGCAAATGAAGATGAAGCTCCTCGCGGCTGCCGTCCTCGCTTCGCTCGCCTCCGCCGCGCACGCCGAGGTGGTGGTATACGGCACGGCGATGCCGTTCCTCGACAACGCGCGCACCAGCGGCGCCACGCAGGGCGCGCCCACCGACCGGCCCAACCAGGTGGCGGCCTCGGCGTACACCGGGCTGAACGACCTCGCGCGCTACCGCATCACCGTCGGAACTTCGGCCTGGGGCTTCCGCGGCACGGAAGACCTGGGTCCGGGCCTCAAGGCGGTGTGGCAGCTCGAAAGCGGCTTCCAGCTCGACCAGAACGTCGGCCCGGGCCTCGGAGCCCGCGATTCGAAGATCGGCCTCAAGGGCAACTGGGGCGAGGTCTTCATGGGCCAATGGGACACGCCGTACAAGTACATCTCGCTCCCGATAAACCCGCTGCGCGCGGGCTACGTGTTCGACCGCACGGCGATCACCGGCAACCCCGGCTTCGGCGTTCCCAACACCACGACGCAGTTCACGCGCATCGGCGCCAAGCCCGACGCGTCGTTCGACCGCCGCCAGGGCAACTCGGTGCAGTACTGGTCGCCCAACCTGGGCGGCTTCACCTTCCGCGCCATGTACTCGGTGGACGAGGGGCGCGGCCCGGTTGCGACCGGCGGCCCGGACGTGAAGCCCACGGTAGGCGGCGCATCGGTGCAGTACGACGTGGGCAAGCTGTCCGTGCGCTACGCCTACGAGCAGCACAACGACTACTTCGGCATGTCGCAGATCGGCGGCTCCGCGGCCGGCACCGCGACCAACGGGGGCTCCAAGGACTACGGGCACAAGCTGGTCGTGCTGTATGTGATCGGCAAGACGCGCCTCACCGGCCTCTTCGAGCAGCTCTCGTACAAGAACGACGACAACCTCGGCGGCGCAGTCAGCCAGTACAAGCGCAACGCCTACTACGGCGTGATCGAGCAGCGCTTCGCCAACAACAGCAGCGTGTGGTTCTCGTACGGCCACGCGAACCAGGGCTCGTGCACGCGCGTGGGCGGCGCATCGTGCTCCACGACGGACCTCGCGGCCGACTACTACACGCTGGGCTACATCTACCGCTTCTCCGCCCGCACCGAGGGCTTCGTCTCCTACTACAAGATGACCAACAAGGCGAGCGCGCAGTACTCGCCGGGCCCGACCGTCAGCACGAACCCCGTCGCGCCCGGCGCGGACACCTCGGCCGGCGGCGTGGGCATCATCCACTTCTTCTAAAAAAGCGGGGTCAGGTTACTTTTTCGACCTGTCCCCTTTTCTTGCCGACATGCTCGGGGGCCGCGGCCCCCGATTTTTTTTATTCGTTGGCGAGCGTGCCGTGTGCCTTCGCGGTTCGCGCCTGCAGGTCGCGCAGGGTCGCCGAGCTCGGCTTCCGTGGGCGCGGCGGTGTGCTCCAGCCGCTCGGCGACCTTGAGGTCCCAGCCCGTCGCGGCCTTCGCCTGCTCGGTGGTGATGCCGGGGTGCAGCGCCGTGAGCGTGAGCTCGCGCGTGACCGGATGCGGGGTGAGCACGCCCAGGTCCGTGATCACCGCGGTGGGACCCGCGCCGCGCGCGCCGGACTTCCTGCGCGAGTCGCCGCCGGTCGAGGTGGCCCACCGAGGTGATGAAGTCGAGCTTCGGCACGAAGGTGCGCTTGCTCTGCTTGATGATGATCCACGTCTGCTTCGCGTTGGACGCGATCTCGGGAGCGCCGCCCGCGCCCGGCAGGCGCACCTTGGGATGCGCGTAGTCGGAGCCGATCACCGTGGTGTTGATGTTGCCGAAACGGTCGACCTGCGCCGCGCCGAGGAAGCCCACGTCCACGCGCCCGCCCTGCAGCCAGTAGCGGAAGATCTCGGGGATGGAGACCACGGTGTCCGCGTGCTCGGCGAGCTCGCCATCGCCGATCGACAGCGGCAGCACGTCGGGCTTCGCGCCGATGGTGCCGGATTCGTAGATCAGCACCACTTCGGGCGCGTGGGTGAGGCGCGCGAGGTTGGCGGCGGCCGACGGCATGCCGATGCCCACGAAGCACACCGTGCCGTTCTTCAGGCGCCGCGCCGCCTCGATGGTCATGATCTCGGTGGCGGAGTACTCCACGTTCTTGCCTTCAGGCATGCGCAGCCTCCTTCACCGCGCCGATCGAGTGGAGGAACTCGGCGTGCGTCTTCGTGCCCAGCACGTGCCGCTTCATCCACGCGAGGAAGCGTCTCGCGCTCGCGCGAGACGTCGTCCCACGCCTTGCAGAACGCGTTGTCGCGCCCGTAGTAGCCGTGCGCGTAGCTGGGATGCGCGCCGCGCGGCACCTCGCACACCGCCGCGAGCACCCAGTGCGGGATGAGGCACGCGTTCATCGGCGCTTCGAGGTCGTCGACCACTTCCTCCACCGTCACGATCGCCGTGGAAGCGGCGAGCACCGCCTCCTTCTGGATGCCGACGATGCCGCTCACCAGCACGTTGCCCTTGCGGTCGGCCTTCTGCGCGTGGACGATGGCCACGTCGGGATTGATCGCCGGCGTGGCGGCGAGCGTCTCGCCGGTGAAGGGACAGGTGATGGTGCGGATGTTCGGGTTGTGCTTCGGCAGGTCGCTGCCGACGTAGCCGCGCAGCACGGAGAAGGGCAGCCCCGAGGCGCCGGCCTGGTAGCGGCCCGCCATGTCCGCATGGCTGTGCTCCTGGATCGCGAGCGGGTGCGGCCAGCCGTTCTCGATCGCGTCGCGGAAGCGGTGGATCGAGCCCACGCCGGGGTTGCCGCCCCACGAGAACACGAGGCCCGTGCGCGCATCCCATGCCGATCATCTGGTCGTAGAGGATGTCGGGCGTCATGCGCACGAGCGTGAGGTCGCGGCGTTGCTGGCGGATGATCTCGTGTCCCGCGGCGAACGGGATGAGGTGCGTGAAGCCTTCGAGCGCGACGGTCTGCCCGTCCTTCACGAACCGCCCGACCGCGTCGGCGAGCGGCATGATCTTCGTGGTCATGGAATTTTCTTCGATGCGGAACGTGGATTTCTTCGATACGGAACGGCGTTCCAGCTGCAACCCCCGATGTTAGACTTTTCACGGCGAAATTGCGACCGCATCCCGAGGAGATCCAGGTGATGGAAGAGGACAAGAAGCCCGGTGTCGACCGGCGCGCGTTCCTGAAGTCGGCGATGGCGGGGGCGGGCGCGACGGCCGCTGCGGCCACACCGCTCGCGGGGGCGGCGGCGGCGACACAGCTCGCGCAGGGCGAGGCCGCGCACGAGAAGAAGAGCGAAGGCGCGCACGCTGCCCAGGGCGAGGCCGCGCACGAGACGAACGACATGATCGTCGAGCGCCCCGGCTCCGACTTCATGGTCGACGTGATCAAGACGCTCGGCCTCGAATACATGGCGACCAATCCCGGCTCGAGCTTCCGCAGCCTCCACGAGTCGCTCATCAACTACGGGGGCAACTCCACGCCCGAGCTCCTCACCTGCATGCACGAGGAAGCGGCGATCGCCATGGCGCACGGCTACGCGAAGGCCGCGGGCAAGCCCATGGGCGCCATCGTGCACGGCACCGTGGGCCTGCAGCACGGCTCGATGGCGATCTACAACGCGTGGGTCGACCGCGTGCCGGTCGTGCTCTTCGCCGGCAACGGCCTGGACGCCACCAAGCGCCGCCCGGGCACCGAGTGGAACCACGCGGTCCAGGATCCGGCCGCCCTGGTGCGCGACTTCGTGAAGTGGGACGACTACCCGATGTCGCTGCAGGCGTTCGCCGAGTCCGCCGTGCGCGCCTACAAGATCGCGACCACGCCGCCCATGGAGCCGGTGCTGATCACCGCGGACATCGACCTGCAGGAGGAAGCCAGCCACGAGCGCGCTCTCGCGATCCCGAAGCTTGCCCACTCGATTCCCGCGCAGGGCGACCGTGCGGCGCTCGCCGAGGCGGCGAAGTGGCTGGTGGAGGCGAAGAACCCGGTCATCATCGCGGACCGCTGCGCGCGCACGCCTAAGGGCGTGAAGCGCCTGGTCGAGCTCGCCGAGGCATTGCAGGCGCCCGTGGTCGACCTCGGCGGGCGCATGAACTTCCCCAACACGCACCCGCTGTACCAGGGCGGCAAGCGCAACCTCATGCGCGAGGCCGACGTGGTGCTGCTGCTCGAGGTGGGCGATCCGTTCGGCCAGTTCAATTCCATCTCCGATCCCACCCACAAGCTCACGCACTTCGCCAACAAGGACGCGCGCGTCATCAACGTCTCGATGCAGGACGTGTTCATCCGCTCCAACTACCAGGACTTCCAGCGCTACCTGCCCGCGGACCTCGCGATCAACGGCGACGCCGAGACGAGCCTTCCCGTGCTCACCGAGGAGGTGCGGCGGCTCGCCACCGACGAGCGCAAGCGCGCGTTCGCCGAGCGCGGAGCGAAGCTCAAGGACGCGCATGGAAAATCGCGCAAGCGCCGGCTGGAGGAGGCCGCGGTCGGCTGGGACGCGAGCCCGATCGCGACCTCGCGCATGGTGATGGAGCTCTGGGGCGTGATCCGCAACGAGCCATGGTCGCTCGCGGTGAGCGACCGCATCCCGTGGCCGCGCGAGCTGTGGGAAGTGACCGAGCACCACCACGCGTTGGGCGGCGCGGGCGCGCAGGGCGTGGGCTTCTGCGGGCCCGGCTCGCTCGGCGTGGCGCTTGCCAACAAGACTCGTGGCCGCCTCACCGTCACCTTCCAGCCCGACGGCGACCTCATGTACTCACCCGGCGTGCTGTGGACCGCGGCGCACCATCGCATCCCGATCCTCTACGTGATGTACAACAACCGCGCGTACCTGCACGAGGTGATGCACGTCCAGCGCATGGCGGGCGTGCACCAGCGCGACGTGAGCCGCGCGCGCATCGGCACCGTCATCGACGATCCACCCATGGACTTCGCGAAGCTCGCGCAGGCGCACGGCGTGTGGGGCGAGGGGCCCATCACCGATCCCGCGCAGCTCGCGGCCACGTTCCGCCGCGCGGTGGAGGTCGTGAAGTCCGGCCATCCCGCGCTGGTCGACGTCGTCTGCCAGGGCGCCTGAAGCGCGGGGTCAGAGTGTGGAGTCAGAGTCGTGACTCTGACCCCCGACTCTGACCCCTTTACTTCTCCAGCAGCGGGATCTCGCCCGCCTTCTTCCCGGGCTTGATCGACGCGACGTAGGCGTAGACGTCGGCGAGCTCCGCATCGGGGAGGTAGCGCGCAGAGAACGGCGGCATCGAGCTGCGCGGCGTGCGCACCTGGTGTGCGAACGCTTCCGACGGGAACGGCTGTGGAGCGATGCGCGGGCCGTACTGGCTGCCCTGGCCGACGGTGCCGTGGCAGGCGGAGCACATCTGCTCCATGTAGATGCCCTTGCCGCGCGCGGCGTCCCCGGCGGGCGCCTCGGCGTGCGTGGCGAGCGATGCGGCGAGCCCGATGCAGCCGAGCGCGCGGGCGATCATGCGTGTCACGTTTCTTCCTCCTTCTCTTCGGCGATCATCGCGGCCTGCGCCTCGCGCGCCGCGGCGACACGGCGCTCCGCGAGCGACAGCATGCCGCCCACCAGCAGGAACGCGCCGTTCGCCCAGAATACCGGCAGCAGGCCGAGGGCGGAACCCAGGCCGCCGAACACGAGCGGCACCGAGATCTGCGTGAGCTTGTTGACGGTGAGCCGCATGCCGAGCGCCTCGCCCGAGCGGCCGGGCGGTGCGTGGTTGTAGGTGAGCAGGATCGTGAGCGGCTGCGCGCAGCCCAGCCCCAGGCCGAGCAGGAAGGCCACGACCGCGAGCAGGATAGCGTGCGAGGTGAGCGGCAGCAGGAAGTAGGTCGCCCCTGCCACGAAGAGCGAAGCGGTGAGCACGCCGACCTCGCCCAGGCGGCGCGCCGCGTGATGCATCCCCATGCGCACGATGAAGGCCGCGAGCGCGTAGCTGCTCATGATCATGCCGATGGTGGAGGCGTTGAAGCCGATCGCGCGCCCGTACACCGGGAAGTAGAAGCTGAAGAGCTCGATCCCGGTGAGCGTCACGCCGCTCATGATCAGCGTGCGCCTGAGCGACGGCATCGCGAGGAGGTCGAGCGCCGTGCCGCCTGGCGCATCGCCCGAATGCCCCGCGCGCGGCGGCACGATCGAGGGCTTGAGCAGCAGCACCGTCGCCGGCACGAGCGCCAGCACGGCGAGCAGCGCATAGGTGTGGCCGAAGCCCCAGCCGTCGATCGAGAAGCCGGTGATGGAGGGGCCGAAGAACGCCGAGCTCGACTGCCCGAGGGAGAAGGTCGCGAAGTTGCGCGTGCGCGCGTCCCCGGTTCCGTAGGAGCCGATGAGGTTGTGCATCGACACCTGGAAGAAGATCATCCCGCACCCGGTGGCGAGGCCCGCGGCGACGAGCCCCGGGATGCCCGGCCATGCGAGCGGGATGGCGGTGCTCGCCGCGATGGTGAGCGAGCCCGCGACGAGCGGGATGCGCACGCCGATGCGATCCGAGATGCGCCCGGCGTACACCGCGAGCAGCAGCTGGAAGACCGGAAAGGCGGCGCCGATGAGCCCCACCTGGAACGAGCTGGCTCCGTAGTCGAGCGCGGAGAGCGACACCAGCATCTTCGCGCCGCGTACGCAGATGCCGTTCAGGAAGGAGAGGAAGATCGCGGCGTAAACGACCACCGCGCAAGTATACTGGACGCTTCCCCGTCTTCACGCAGCCACGCTCCATGTCCGTCGGTCGCAACGACCCGTGCCCGTGCGGCAGCGGCCGGAAATACAAGAAGTGCCATGGGGCCGTGATTCCCATCGCCTCGGCGCGCGGGCGCCAGTGCGGCGAATGCACCGCGTGCTGCGACGGCTGGGTGATCGGCGTGATCGAGGGCCACGAGATGCGTCCCGGCACGCCCTGCCATTTCCGCGGCGAGCATTGCTGCACCATCTACGAGCGCCGCCCGCAGCACCCGTGCCGCGACTTCGTGTGCGGGTGGCTGCAGGAAGGCAGCCCCTTCCCCGAGGATTTCCGCCCCGACCGCCTGGGCGTCATGGTGATCCCGATGCGCTGGCGCGGGCGCGACGCCTACGTGCTGCGCTCGGCGGGGCGCGACCCGGACGAGAAGCTCATCGCGTGGATGCGCGAATTCAGCCTGCGCACCGAGCGGCCGTTCTTCTACGAGCTCGGCGGCGAGCGCTACGGCTTCGGGCCGCCCGACTTCCAGCGCGAGATGGGCGAGCGCGTGGCGCGCGGCGAGGCGCTCTGGTGAGCGAGCCCGTGCCGGTGCTGCTCGTGGGCGGGGCGCTGGGGGCGGGCAAGACGACGCTTCTCGCGCGCTGGATCGCCGAGCCCGGCTTCGGTACCAGTGCCGTGCTGGTGAACGAGCTGGGCGAGGGGGCGATCGATGCGCACCTGGTGGGCGGCTACGCGGGAGTCACGCGCACGCTCGACGGCGGCTGCGCGTGCTGTGCCGCGCGCGGCGCGATCGCGCACGCCCTTCATGCCCTCGCCGGCCCGCGGCCCGGTGCGCCACGCTTCGAGCGCGTGATCGTGGAGCTCTCCGGCATCGCCCATCCGCTGCCGGTGCTCGAGGAGCTCACGGGCAACCCAGCGCTCGCCGAGAGCTTTCCGCTGCACGGCTTCGCGGCGGTGATCGACGCCACGGAGGGCGTGCGCGCGCTGGACGACGCGCCGGTGCGCGCATGCGCCGCGGCTGCCGACGTGTTGGTGGTCGCGAAGACGGAGCATGCCGATGCGGCCGCGGTGGAACGGCTCGCCGCGCGGCTCGCGCGCGTGAACCCGCACGCCCAGGCGTTGCGCGTGGCGCCCGAAGGCCTGCATGCGCAGGAAGTATGGGATGCGGCGGCCGCCGCGCCGGGCCGCGCGTTGCGCCACCTCGAGGCGTTGGTCGCGGAAGGCGCGGGGCACGACGTCACGGTGCACACGCTGCACCTGCCGCCGGTGGAGCTGTCGGGATTCTGCATGCGCCTCGCCGCGTTCCTCGAGGCGCAGCCGGGCGCGGTGCTGCGCGCCAAGGGCCTCGTCGCGGTGAAGGGGCGCAAGGGGCCCGCCGTGATCCAGGCCGTGGGCCGCGCACTGCATCCCGTGCGCACGCTGAAGGAGTGGCCCGCCGGCGCCGCGCCGGGCACGCTGCGCTTCGTCACGCGCGGCCTCGATGCCGACGCCATCCGCGCCGCGCTCATGTAGTCCATAATCGATCGGGGAGGATGGCCATGGCGGAAACTCTTGCTCTCGAGGTGAACGGAAACGCACGGACGGTGGAGGTCGAGCCGGATACGCCGCTCCTCTACGTGCTGCGCAACGACCTCGGCCTCTGCGGGCCGAAATTCGGCTGCGGCCTCGGGCAATGCGGCGCGTGCACCGTGCACCTCGACGGCCAGGCGATCCGCTCCTGCGCCACGCCGGTCGCCAGCGCGCGCGGCGCGAAGGTCACCACGCTCGAAGGCCTGGCGCGCGGCGGCACGCTTTCGGTCGTGCAGCAGGCGTTCATCGACGAGCAGGCCGCGCAGTGCGGCTACTGCATCAACGGCTGGATCATGAGCGCGGCGGCGCTGCTCGCAGCCAATCCAAATCCGAGCGACGACGACATCCGGCGCGGGCTGGCCGGCCTCAAGTGCCGCTGCGGCACGCACATGGCGATCCTGCGCGCGGTGAAGCTCGCCGCGAAGCGCACGGGCGATGCGGGGAGGAAAGCATGAGCGCCCCCGCCGCATTCGTGGTGACGGCGCGCGGCCTCTCGCGGCGCGATTTCCTGAAGGGCGGCGGAGCGCTCGTGGTCACCTTCGCGCTTCCCGGCTGTGCCGGCGTGGACACGCGAGAAGCGGCGCTGCCCGCGCCGGGCACGGCATGGCCCGCGACGCTCGATCCCGCCGCGCTCGATTCGTGGCTCGCCATCGCGGCCGACGGCTCGGTCACCGCTTCGGTCGGCAAGATCGAGGCGGGCATGGGCGTGGGCACCTCGTTCGCGCAGATCGTGGCCGAGGAGCTGGACGTGCCGCTCGAGCAGGTCACCATCGTGATGGGCGACACGGCGACCACCGTGGACCAGCGCGGCACCGGCTCGTCGAACGGCGTGATGACCGGCGGGGCGGCGCTGCGCAAGGCGGGCGCCCAGGGACGCGCGTCGCTGCTGGCGCTCGCCTCCGAGCGCCTGGGTGTGCCGGCCTCGGAATTGGTCGTGCGCGACGGCGTCGTGTCGGCGAAGGCTGACCCCTCGAAGCGCGTTGCATACGGCGAGTTGGTCGGCGGCCGCCACTTCGCGGTGCAGGTCGCCGAGAAGCCGCACACCAAGGATCCGAAGGACTACCGCATCGTCGGCCAGCCGATCCCGCGCCACGACATTCCCGCGAAGGTGGACGCGACGTATCGCTACGTCGCCGACCTGCGCGTGCCCGGCATGCTGCACGGCCGCGTGGTCCGTCCGCCGCGGGCGCGTGCGCGCCTCGTGAGCGTCGACCTGGAGCAGCGGTTTCCCGGCGTGGTCGCCATCGTGCGCAAGGGCGATTTCCTGGGCGTGGTGTGCGAGCGCGAGGAGCAGGCGATCGCGGCCGCGCGCAAGCTGAAGGCGGAGTGGTCCACGCCCGATCCGATCTACTGGCCGAGCTACGACGCGCTCTACGAGCACTTGCGCACCGGCCCGACCAAGGTCAGCAAGAGTGACGACGTGCACGGCGATGTGGATGCGGCGCTCGCCGCGGCGGCCCGGCGCGTCGAGGCGAGCTACGAGTTCCCGTTCCAGTCGCACTCGTCCATGGGTCCGGCCTGCGCAGTGGCGGACGTGCGCGACGGCGGCGCGGTCGTCTGGTGCGGCGGGCAGAAGCCGTACCCGCTGCGCGGCGCGCTCGCGGAGCTGCTCGGCTTGGCGAAGGAGAAGGTGCGCGTCGTCTGGATGCCGGGACCGGGCTCCTACGGCATGAACGACGCGGACGATTGCGCGGCCGACGCAGCGCTGCTCGCCGCGGCGGTGGGTCGTCCGGTGCGCGTGCAGTACATGCGCGCCGACGGCACTGCGTGGGATCCGAAAGGCCCGCCGGTCGTCTTCCGCATGCGCGCCGGCATCGACGGCTCGGGCCAGGTCGCCGCGTGGGACTGCGAGGCGCGCGGGTTCTCGGGACAGTTGCGCCCGTCGGGCACCGACGTCCCCGGCGACGCGCTCGCCGCGCAGCTCATCGGCGGCTACAAGCCCAAGAGCGGCGACGAGCACAAGTTTCCCGAGGAGAGCTACGCGTTCGGCGCCAAGCGCAAGGTGAGCCACCTGCTGCCGTGGGAGCAGTCGCTCGGCACGGGCCTGCGCACCGCGCACCTGCGCGATCCCGACGGCCCGCAATGCTGCTTCGCATCCGAATCGTTCGTGGACGAGGTCGCGTACGCCGCGGGCATCGACCCGGTGGAGCTGCGGTTGCGCTACTTGGAGGACGCGCGCGAGAAGGCGGCGGTGCGCGCCGTGGCGGAGAAGGCGGGCTGGGTCCCGCGCACGAAGCCGCGCCGCGCGAAGGAGGGGGCGCTCCTCATCGGGCAGGGCCTCGCGTACGCGCCGCGCCACGGCACCGTGGTGGCGATGGTGGCGGAGGTGGCGGTGGATCCCGCGACGGGCCGCTACCGCGTGCGCCGCTTCACCGTCGCGCATGACTGCGGTTTCGTGGTGAACCCGCTGGCGCTGCACGGCACGATCGAGGCCAACGTCATCCAGTCGATGAGCCGCACGATGCACGAGGCCGTGCGCTTCGACGCCACGCGCGTGCTCTCCGTGGACTGGATCACCTACCCGATCGTGGACATGACCGAGGTGCCGGATGCGATCGACGTGGTCATCCTCGGCAACCGGCCGGGCGCCAGGATCTACGGTGCCGGCGAGCCCAGCTCCGCCCCGTGCCCGCGGCGATCGCGAACGCGCTGCACGACGCCATCGGCCATCCCGTGCGCCGCATCCCCCTCACGCCCGACTCGGTCCTCAAGGCCCTGAGCCTAGCCTGACCCCATTATTGGGGCGGGAGCTTGGCGGTGCGGGCCACGTTGGCCCACGTGTCGAACTCGGTGTGGAAGAGCTTGCCGAGCTGCTCCGCGCTCATGGCGTCGGGCTCGAGGCCGCGGTCGTGCAGCTTCTTCACGATGTCGGGTTCGCGCAGGATCGCGCCCATCTCGCGGTTGAGGAGCGCCACGACCTCGCCCGGCGTGCCCTTGGGCGCCACCAGCGAGTACCACGTGGTCACTTCGTAGCCGGGCACCGTCTCGTGGATGGGCGCCAGGTCCGGCAGCTCGGGCGAGCGCTTCGCGCTGGAGACGCCCAACGCGCGCAGCTTGCCCGAGCGCACGTGCCCGAGCATGGACGGGAGCGCGTTGAACATGTACTGGACGTTGCCGGCGAGGAGATCGGTCACGCCCGGCGCGCTGCCCTTGTACGGCACGCCGACCGCGTCGATCCCGGCCATCTGGTTGAAGAGCGTCGCGGCGAGCCCCTGGGTGGTGAAGGCGCCCAGCGAGGCGAAGTTGAGCGAGCCGGGCTTGGCCTTCCCGAGCGCGATGAATTCCTGCAGCGTCTTCGCGGGCACGCTCGGGTGCACGACGAGGATCAGGGGCGTGAATCCGATCATGCCCACCGGGGTGAAGTCGGCGAGCGGGTCGTAGGGGCTCGCCTTCATGCCCAGCGGTGCCACCACGAACACGGGGGTCGCGAGGCCGAGCGTGTAGCCGTCCGGCTCGGCGCGCTTCACCGCGCCCATGCCGATGGTGTTGCTGGCGCCGCCCTGGTTCTCGACCACCACCGGCTGCTTCAACCGCGCCGAGAGCTGCTGGCCCATGATGCGCGCGAGGAGATCCGCGCCGCCGCCCGGGGCGTAGGGCACGATGATCCTGATCGGCTTGTCCGGATAGGCCGCGCCAGCGAGCGGCGCAAAGGTGAAGGCGAAGGCGAGCGCGGCGAGCGCCGCGGCGAAGCTACGAATGCGAGTGGCCATCATCGTCGTCGTGTTGGTGGGTATGAGTGGGATGCGCGTGGCCGTGGTCGTGGTCGTGCATCAGCTCCTTCGGCACGTCGGGGAAGAGCTCGCGTGCGGAGGGCGCGGCGCCGCCGATCCATTCCACGCCGCCTTTCTTGCGCGCCGCGCCGAGGAAATCGTCCCAGGCGAGCTTGCCGGGATCGCGCGCGACTTCGAGGCGCTGGGCGAGGGCCGCGAGCACGAGCTTGCGGATGCGCCGCCCGTCCCAGCCGGCGCAGAGCTTTGCGAGCTCGGCGATGCTTCGCCGTCTCGCCCGCCATGGGCGCCAGCGCGGGCCATTGCACCGCCAGCTCGCCGATCGCCGAGCGCGAGGATTTTTGCGATCGTCTCCGCGTCGGGCAGCGCGAAGTTCATCACCAGGTCGGCGCGCGACAGGAACGCCTCGTCCACCGCCTGGATGAAATTGGTGGTGGTCACGAAGAGCACCGACGGGCAGCTTCTTCGCGATCTCGTCGATGCCGAGCAGCACGGCGTCGGTGGCGCGGTGCACGTCCACCGGGTTCGCCTCGAAGGACGCGCTCGAGCGGCTCACCGCGAAGCTCTCGACCTCGTCGATGAGCACCACGGTGAACGGCCGGCGCGCGGCGATCTCGGGAATGGTCTCGGCGAGGAGCCGGGTCACGTTGCGCTGGCTCTCGCCCAGCATGTCGCTCGGGAACGCGTGCGGGTTCATTTCGGCGAGCGTGGTCGCGCCTTCGCGCGCGAGGGCGAGGGCGGCCACCTGCGCGAGGCCGCGCGCCATCGTGGTCTTGCCGGTGCCGGGCGGCCCGCGAGCACGATGAGGCCGTGCGGCAGCCCCGCGAGCATCGAGAGGCGCCGTCCGTGCTTCAGCACCAGCAGCGCCTGCGCGAGCAGCCGCTCCTTCACCTCGCGCGGGGTGATGATGGCGTCCCAGTCGCGGTCGTGGTGCTCCGCGGGGAGCACGTGCATCGAGAGGACGCCCGGCGGCAGGGCGGTGCGGGCGCGGTCCATCAGGGCCTCATCGCTAGCGCTCGTCGGGCCGCTTGTCGTCCGGCCACTGGATCTGCGACAGCTCCTGCATGGACAGCAGCGTGTCCTCCGCCTCCTCGAAGAGCACCATCGGGTCCATCAGCGCGCGCATGGTCTCGAGGATGGAGTCGAACATGTGGATGCGCACCAGGCGGCATTGGTGCTTCGGGTCGTCGTTGAAGTGCTGGTGCCAGAGGAAGTGGTCGACGACGATGAGGTCGCCCTGCTTCCAGCGATGGTGCTCGCCCTTGTCGGGCGCGGTGCCCAGGAAGCGAGTGGCCGTGGCCCTCGACCACGTAGAGCCAGGCCTCGCCGGGGTGGCGGTGCAGCGACTGGGTTTGCCCGGGCGCGAACTGGATCATCACCTGCGTGAGGCCCGAGGCCTCGTTGCCGATGGCGCGGTCGTTCAGGAACTTGGTGCGCGTGCCGCGCGGCGTGGCGAGGATCTCCTGCTCGTCGTAGGGCGTGTGGATGCGGCCCGAGCGGCGCTTCTTCGTTTCCGCCGCCAGGCGCCGCAAGCGCCGCGAGTAGGGATCGTCGCCCGTCGGTCCCTGCGGAGAAGGCGGGGCGCGGCGGCAGGCTCGCGAACGGCTCATGGCCGCGGTCCTCGATGACGCTCATGCCGAGCGTCCAGAGCATGGGCTCCGACGAGTAGCTCATGAAGCGCCCGGGCCTGTCGCCGTCGTTGCCATGGCGATGCCAGCTCCACGCGGGAATGTGGATCGCGTCCCACTGCTTCCAGTCGTAGCGCACGCCGTCCACCTCGGTCCAGCCGCTGCCCTCGACCATGAAGAGGATGGCGTCCCACGAATGGCGGTGGATGGTGCTCGTGATGCCGGGATCGACCTCGTGCACCAGCGCGTCGAGGCAGCGCGTCGGACGGTCGCCGTCCCAGCCCATGTACACGCCGCTCCGCAAACCCCGCGCGGTGGGCACCAGCACGACGTCCTCCTTGCGGATCACGCTCTGCCGGTAGTTGCGCCATTCCTGCCATGAACTCGGCACGGCGCTTCTTCTGGATGTGATAGTGGGTGGTGGTGGTCTGGGTCTTGGCGGTCATGGAAGCGATGGCGCGTCGAAGGCGCCCGGGCGCGGCGGTGCGTGAGGCGGCGGGAGCGCGTTCCTTCAGAAAGAACGTCGTTCCAATTTATTGCCGGACGGCCGAGTTAATCATAGAATGAGCGGTACGGTCAATTTCCCGGCTGTCCCTCCGATGCCCCTGTTGCGCACCCTCTTTCTCACAGCGTCCGTGCTTGCCGCGTGTGCGGTCAGCGCGCAGCCCGCGGGCAATGAAACGGTGTTCCATCTTTCGGGTCCCGATCGCGAAGCGAAGCTCGCGGAGCAGGCGAAGAAGGAGGGCACCGTCGTCCTCTATACGTCGCTCGCACCCACCGAGTCGCGCCCGCTCGCCGAGGCGTTCGAGAAGAAATACGGCGTGAAGGTGGAGCTCTGGCGCGCGCTCTCGGACAAGGTCGTCCAGCGCGTGGTGGCCGAGGGGCGCGCCCGGCGCAACGCCGTCGACGTGGTGGAGACCAACGGACCCGAGATGGAGATGATCGCGCGCGAGAAGCTGCTCGCCGCGTACGACTCGCCGTACCTCGCGGACCTGCCCGCCGACGCCGTGCCCCCGCATCGCGAGTGGCTGCCCGACCGCATGAACTACTTCGTGGTGGGCTACAACACGCAGAAGGTGAAGCGCTCCGAGCTGCCCGCCACCTACGAAGGCTTCCTCGACCCGAAGTGGAAGGGCCGCATCGGCATCGAGGCCACCGACCAGGAATGGATGGCCACGCTGGTGAAGAAGTGGGGCGAGGCGAAGGGCATGGACTTCTTCCGCAAGCTCGCCGCGATGCAGCCGGACCTGCGCAAGGGCCACATCCTGCTGGCACAGCTCATCGCCTCGGGCGAGGTGCCGGTGGGGCTCACCTGCTACAACAGCAACATCGAGAGCCTGAAGAAGAAGGGCCAGCCGATCGACTTCGTGCCGGTGCAGCCGGTGGCCGCGCGCCCGCAGGGCATCGGTGTGGCGAGAGGCGCCCCGCATCCCGCCGCCGCGGTGCTGTTCGCCGATTTCGTCCTCTCGCCCGAGGGCCAGAAGCTCTTCGAGTCGATGGGCCGCGTGCCCGCGAGCACGAAGGTGAAGAGCCATCTCAACGATTTCCCCTTCACGCTGATCGAGCCCGCGACGGTGCTCGAGGAGGCGGACAAGTGGGAAAAAGCGTGGAACGACCTGTTCCTGCGCAGATAGGCACCCATGGAAATCCTCCCCACCCACTGGACCGCGCTCGTCGCGGTCGTCTTCCTCCTCGGCTTGAAGCACGGCCTCGATCCCGACCACCTGGCGGCGATCGACGGGCTCACGCGCTTCAACGCGCGCAGCCGGCCCGCGCTCTCGCGCTGGTCGGGGCTGCTCTTCTCCACCGGCCACGGCGTCGTCGTGACGCTGGTGGCTATCGGTGTCGCGACGGTCGCCACCGACTGGCGCGCCCCCGGCTGGCTGGACAGCGTCGGCACCTGGGTGTCGATCGCATTCCTCACGCTGCTCGGCATCGCCAACCTCGCGACGGTGCTGCGCACGCCGCGCGGCGCGATGGTGCAGCCGGTGGGCATGCGTAGCCGCGTGTTCGAGCGCCTCACGCGCGCCGAGCATCCGGTGCTGATCGCCGCGGTGGGCGCGGCGTTCGCGGTCTCCTTCGACACGCTCTCGCAGGCGGTGCTGTTCTCGATCACCGGCTCGCACGTCGCGGGCTGGATCTTCGCCGCGGCCCTCGGCCTCGTCTTCACCGCGGGCATGATGGCGACCGACGCGCTGAACGGCCTGTGGGTCGCGCACCTGGTGCGCCGCGCCGATGCGCGCGCCGCGGCCGCCTCGCGCGTGATGAGCTTCGCCATCGCCCTGGTCTCGCTCGCGATCGCCGCGCTCGCCGCGGCGCGCATCGCGCTGCCGGGGCTGGACGCGCGCCTCGCTTCGTGGGGCACGGCGCTCGGCATCGCGGTCGTCGCGACCGTGGCCGCGGCCTACGCCGTCGCTCTCCGCCTTACCCGGGGTCCGCAATGGAACGCCTGAAAAAGCCCAAGCCGCGGCGCATGCGCCTTTCCTCGGTGGCCAACGCCGTGCGCCTCACCAAGGCGTTCTCCGAGCAGGAGTACGAGATGGGCATCAGCGCGCTCGCCATGCGCCTGGGCCTCGCCAAGAGCACCGTGCACCGCCTCGCCACCACGCTGGTCGAGTACGACATGCTCGAGCAGAACCGCGAGACCGGGAAATACCGCCTCGGCCTCGCGTTCTTCGAGCTGGGCACGCTGGTCCGGCGCAAGATGGACGCCGCCACCGAGGCGCAGGGCGAGATCCACGCCCTCGCCGATGCGAGCGGGGAAACGGTGCAGCTCGCCATCCTCGACCACCTGACCGTCCTCTATATCCGTATCCGCGAGAGCCGCCAGGCGATCCGCATGTCCTCGGGGCTCGGCTCGCGCGCTCCGGCGCACTGCACCAGCGTGGGCAAGGCGCTGCTCGCGTTCCAGCCCCCGGAGGTCGTGCAGCAGGTGATCGAAGCGGGGCTCAAGCGCTACACCGTGAACACCGTCGTCGACGGCGAGGCGCTCAAGGCCGAGCTCGCGGGCATCCGGGCACGCGGCTACGCGCTCGACGACGAGGAGATCGAGCTCGGGCTGCGCTGCGTTGCGGCTCCCATCCGCGACCACAGCGGGCAGGTGATCGCCGCCATCAGCGTGGCGGCTCCCGTGCAGCGCATGAGCAAGAAGAACGTGCAATCCACCATTCCGTCGGTCGTGGCCGCGGCCGACGCGATCTCGCGCCGCCTGGGATACATCCCGACGCTCGCCAACGCGATGATGGCGGACTGATGGCCGAGGTCCGCATCGCCGGCGGCGAGGCCTATCCCTGCGCCGAGGACGACACGCTGCTCAGGGCCGCGCTGCGCGCCGGCCTCGGCATGCCCTACGAGTGCAACTCCGGCTCGTGCGGCACCTGCAAGGTGGAGCTCGCCGAGGGATCGGTGCATTCGCTGCGCCCGGACGCGCCGGGCCTCGCCGAGCGCGACCGCGCGAAGAACCGCGTGCTCGCGTGCCAGGCACAGCCGCGCGGCGACTGCGGCATCAAGGTGCGGCTGCGGCCCGAGAACGTGCCGGCCATCCGCCCGGAGCGCTTCCGAGCGCGCCTCGCGGGCGTGCGCGAGCTGACCCACGACATGCGCGAGTTCCACTTCGTGGCGCCGCAATCGCCGGGCTTCCTCCCGGGGCAGTACGCGCTCTTCTACCTGCCCGGCATCGCCGCGCCGCGCACCTATTCGATGTCCAACGTCTTCGATGCGGCCCTGGGCGAGTGGCACTTCGTCGTGCGGCGCGTGCCGGGCGGCGCGGGCACCAACGCGCTCTTCGATCACGTCCCGGTCGGCGGCGAGATCACGCTGGACGGCCCGTACGGCCTCGCGTACCTGCGCACCGACAGCCCGCGCGACATCGTGCTGATCGGCGGCGGCTCGGGGCTCGCGCCCATGCTCTCCATCGCCCGCGCCGCCGCCCGCGAGCCGAAGCTCGCCGGACGGCGCATCGACCTTTTCTACGGCGCGCGAACCCTGCGCGACCTGTGCGGCGAGCGCGAGCTCTGCGAGCTGCCGGGCTACGGCGAGCGGCTGCATTTCCACCCCGTGCTCTCGGAAGCGGGCGAGGAGGGCTGGCAAGGTGCCCGCGGCTTCGTGCACGACATCGCGCGCGCATTCATCGGCGAGCGCTGGGCGCGAGCACGAGTACTACTTCGCCGGCCCGCCGCCGATGGCCGAGGCGGTGCAGCGCATGCTGATGGACAAGCGCGTGCCGTACCCGCAGGTGCACTTCGACTCGTTCTACTAAGAAGACATTGATGAATATTCATGCAGCGGGAACGGCGATGGAGCGGACGCTTCGCGCCGCTCATCGCCATCGAGCGGCGGCGAGGGTTGCTTGTCGAAACTAAGGCTCTCCTTGGGGTGCTGGAACTACGACCGCACGCGCGGCCTGCTCGAGGGCCGCATCCAGCCCGACGGCATCGACCTCACGTACCTCGACATGCCGGTGGAGGAGACGTTCTTCCGGATGCTGCGGCACCAGGAGTTCGACGTGGCCGAGATGTCGCTCTCGTCGTACACCGTGTCGCTCTTCAGGGAGAAGCGGAACTTCATCGCGATCCCGGTCTTCCCGTCGCGCTTCTTCCGCCACTCCTGCATCTACGTGAACGCGAAGTCCGGCATCCGCGAGCCGAAGGACCTCATCGGCAAGCGGGTCGGCAACCCCGAATACCAGATGACCGCGCCGGTGTGGATCCGCGGCATCCTGCAGGACGAGTACGGCGTGCCGGTCGACAGCGTCACCTACCACACCGGCGGCGAGGAGGAGCCCAACCGCCCCGAGAAGCTCGAAGCTCGACCTGCCGCCGAATATCCGCGTGCAGCCGATCGGCCGAGCGCGACACGCTGGCCGCGATGATC
The DNA here is from genome assembly GCA_963827425.1 of uncultured beta proteobacterium. Taxonomy (GTDB): domain Bacteria; phylum Pseudomonadota; class Gammaproteobacteria; order Burkholderiales; family Usitatibacteraceae; genus Usitatibacter. The sequence goes on from CAWHAQ010000005.1 coordinate 1,041,680, forward strand.
GCGCGACGGCGAGCATCGACGCGCTCTACACCGCGCGCATGCCCTCCACGTACAAGGCGGGCGGGACGGGCCGGTGCGCCGGCTCTTCGAGGAGTACATGGAGGTCGAGCAGGCGTACTACCGCAAGACGCGCATCTTCCCGATCATGCACACGGTCGCCATCCGCCGCAGCCTCTACGAGCAGCATCCCTGGGTCGCGATGTCGCTCTACAAGGCGTTCGCGCAGGCGCAGCGCGAGACCTACGAGGATCTCTACGTGACCGCGGCCCTGAAGGCGATGCTGCCGTGGCTCACGAAGCACGTGGAGGACGCGCGCGCGCTGATGGGCGACGACTTCTGGCCCTACGGCTTCGAGCCCAACCGCGAAACGCTCGCGACGTTCCTGCGCTACCACCACGAGCAGGGCCTCTCGAAGCGCAGGCTCGAGCCCGAGGAGCTCTTCGCGCCCGAGACGCTGGAGAGCTTCAGGATCTGACCATGGCCGAGCCGCTCGGGACGAAGAAGCACACGTTGCTCGACCACATGATGGGCGCGGACGGCGCGCACGCGCACGCCGAGGGCGAGTACGACCACGACCACGATCACGACGACGTCGGCGAGTACGACCTCGAGAACGACGCGCTCTGGAGGCCGGACCACATCACGCTGGTCTCGCGTGGGCATCGACATCGGCTCCTCGGGCACGCAGGTCATCTTCTCGCGCGTCTACATGCGCCGGCTCGCCGAGGACCTCACCAGCCGCTACTTCGTGGTGAAGCGCGAGACACTGCACCAGTCGCCGGTCGCGTTGACGCCTTACCAGAGTGAAGAGCGCATCGACGAGCGCGCGGTGGGCGACATCATCGACCGCGCGTACGCCGAGGCCGGCATCCATCCCGACCAGATCGACACGGGCGCGGTGATCCTCACCGGCGAGGCGCTGCGCCGCGACAACGCCAAGGCCATCGCCGACGTGCTGGCGGAGATGGGCGGCGAGTTCGTGTGCGCCACCGCCGGCCACCACATGGAATCGCTGCTCGCGGCCTACGGCTCGGGTGCCGCGCGCGCCTCCCACGACCTGCAGCGCCCGGTGCTCAACGTGGACATCGGCGGCGGCACCACCAAGCTGGCGCTCGTGGAGAACGGCCGCGTGGTGCACACCGCGGCGATCCACATCGGCGGAAGGCTGGCGGTGGTCTCTCCCTCTCCCCTGGGAGAGGGCCGGGGTGAGGGTGTCTTGACCCGCCTCGATCCCGCCGGCCAACAGCTCGCGAAGAACGCTGTCGTCGATTGGACGCTGGGCGGCGCGGCCAGCGAGGAAGAGCTCACGCGCGTCACGGAGTGGATGGCCGATGCGCTCGTGGCCGCGCTCACCGTCGATCCCACGCCCGCGCCCGTGGATGCGCTGTGGCTCACGGAGCCGCTGGAGCCGGTGGAGGGTATCGCCGGCGTCATGTTCTCGGGCGGCGTCGGCCGAATACGTGTACGGCCGCGAGGAGCGCGATTTCGGCGACCTCGGGCGGCGGCTCGGGCCGCGCGCTACGCAAGCGCCTCGATGCCGGGAAGCTGCCGTACCCGCTGCTGCCGGCCGGCGAGTGCATCCGCGCCACCGCGATCGGCGCTTCCGAATACAGCGTGCAGCTCTCGGGCAACACGGTGTACGTGTCGAACCCGGCGACGCTGCTGCCGCGCAAGAACCTGCAGGTGCTGCAGCCGGACGTGGCGCTCGACTCCGCGATCGATCCCGCGCGCGTCACCCAGGCGATCCGCCGCCACTTCGAGGCGTTCGACCTCACCGAGGGCGAGGCCGAGGTCGCGCTCGCGTTCCGCTGGCACGGGCCGCCGTCCTACGCGCGCATCGCCGGTCTCGCGCGCGGCATCGTCGAGGCGCTGCCGATGACGCTGATGGAAGCCAAGCCGCTGTACCTCGTGCTGGACGGCGACATCGCGCATTCGCTGGGCGCGCTGCTGAAGGAGGACTGGGCGATCGCCTCCGACGTCCTGGTGATCGACGGCGTCTCGCTCTGGGATTTCGACTACGTGGACCTGGGGCGCGTGCGCATGCCGTCGTACACGGTGCCGGTCACCATCAAGTCGCTGGTGTTCAGCGAGGACCCGCGCGGCCCGCGCATGCGCGGCCACGGTCAGGGGCACGGCCACGACCACGAGCATGGCGCGGGCCACCATCACCACCACCATCACCGCCACGGGGAGGCCCATCCATGAGCGCTTCCATCACCACCAACGGACGGCGCGCCGTGCAGGCCGAGACAAGGGAATTGCGCCAGCAGCTCGCCGATGCGCTGCTCATGCTGGAGCGCTGCCGGGGTGATCGACTTCAACGGCCACATGAGCTGCCGCATTCCCGGCACCGGCCACGTGCTGATCAACTCGGGCAAGTCGGTGAGGAGTGCGCTCACCGCCGAGGACGTCATCGCCATCGACATGGACGGCAAGCCGGTCGAGGGCGACGTGGTCCCGCCGATGGAGTTCCACATCCACACCGAGATCTATCGACAGCGGCCCGACGTGAACGCCGTCGCGCACACCCACCCGATGTGGTCGACGCTCTTCAGCATGACGGGTGTGCCGGTGGAGCCCGTGATCATGCAGGCCGCGGTGCTGGGCCCGATCCGCGTGTTCCCCAAGACCGCGTCCATCAACCAGAAGGCAGTTGGGCGAGGAGGTCGCGGCGCCCTCGGCGCCGACCGCCTCATGATGCTGAAGAGCCACGGCGCGGTGGTCGTGGGCGCCGACATCGTCGAGGCCTTCGTGCTCGCGATATACCTCGAGGAGACCGCGCAGCGCCAGTACCTCGCGCGCGCGCTGGGCACGCCGCAGCGCGTTGAGCGCGGCCCAGGTGGAGACGATCGGCGCCAACCTGCGCAAGCCCCACCTTTTCCGCAAGGTCTGGGACTATCACCGCGCCAAGCTGAGGTAAGATCGGTTTACTTCTATGCAGACCGACGTTCTACATAAAGGAACGCCTCTGATGGGCGTGTCGGCACCCGCCGAGCGCCGCCAGTTCGAGTGGGGCTGGGTCGTGATCGGGGTGTGCGTCGCCCTCACGATCTACCTCGCGGTGATCCCGCTGGGCTTCCTGCTGTGGCAGAGCTTCTTCACGCCGCAGACCGCCGAGAAGGCCGCGCGCTTCACGTTCGGCAACTACGCCGAGGCCTACGCCAGCAGCGAGACCTGGACGCTCTTCCGCAACTCCCTCGAGTTCGCGGTCGGCACCTCGTGCTTCTCCCTCGTCGTGGGCACAGCGCTCGCGTGGATGAACGAGCGCACCAACACGCCGTTCAAGCGGCTGTTCTACGCGCTGTCGATCATCCCGCTCATCATCCCCAGCATCCTCTTCACCGTCGCGTGGATCCTGCTCGCGAGCCCGAAGATCGGGATCCTGAACCTCGTGCTCAAGGACTTCGTGGGGTTCGAGCACCACGTGTTCGACATCTACACGCTGTGGGGCATGATCTGGGTCGACGGCCTGCACTACTCGCCGATGGCCTTCCTGCTCATGTCGGCGGCGCTGCGCGCGATGGACCCGGCGCTCGAGGAATAGCGCGATGATGAGCGGCGCCTCGGTGCTGCAGGTGGCCTGGCGCATCACGCTCAAGCTGTCGTGGCCCGCGGTCTTCGCCACCATCCTCATCCTCTTCGTGCGCGCCATCGAATCCTTCGAGGTGCCCGCGCTGCTGGGGCTGCCCGTGGGCATCGAGGTCTTCACCTCGTCGATCTACCAGGCGGTGCACCGCTATCCGAGCCAGGTGGGGCTCGCGTCGCGCCTACGCGATGACGCTGCTCGCTCATCACGGCGGTCGGCGTGTATTTCCAGTCGCGCCTCTCGAGCCGCGGCTCGAAGTACGCCACCATGACGGGCAAGGGCTTCCGGCCGCGCCAGATCGACCTCGGCCGGTGGCGCTACCTCACGGCGGCGATCTTCATCGTCTACTTCCTGCTGATCGTGGTGCTGCCGTTCTCGGTGCTGCTGTGGTCGTCGTTCCAGAAGTTCTACACGGTGCCGTCGTGGAAGGCGCTGCACAACCTCACGCTCGACCCGTACCGCTTCATCCTCACCTATCCCAGCCTCGTGACGTCGGTGTGGAACAGCCTGCTGCTCTCCGTCGGCACCGCCACCATCGTGATGCTGATGACCTCGGTCATCTGCTGGATCGTGGTGAAGACGAAGCTGCGCGGGCGCTGGCTCCTGGACGGCGTGGCGTCGCTCCCGCTGGTGTACCCGGGCCTGGTGCTGGGCCTGGCGATCATGATCTTCTACTTGAACGTCGACATCGGGGTGTACGGGACGATCTGGATCCTCTTCATCGCCTACGTCACGCGCTTCATGCCGTACGGCCTGCGCTACAACACCACCTCGATGCTGCAGATCCACAAGGAGCTCGAGGAGAGCGCGGCGATGAGCGGCGCCTCGTGGGGGGCCACCTTCTGGCGCGTGATCCTGCCGCTGCTGAAACCCGGACTGGTCGCGGGCTTCATCTACGTGATGATCGTGTCGATCCGCGAGCTCTCCAGCTCCATCCTGCTCTACAGCCCGGGCACGGAGGTGGTCTCGGTGGTGATCTGGGAGCTGTGGGAGAACGGCCAGTACGTGGAGCTCTCGGCGCTGGGCGTGATGTTCATCATGGCGCTCTTCGTGCTGGTGATGCTCGCGCAGTGGCTCGGCCGGAAATTCGGGATAAAGGAATAAACCGTTGCTGGGTTTGAGGAGAACGAAGTGCTGAAGGTGCAGGGACTTTTCACCGAATACCCCAACGAGCGCGGCGAGATCGTCAAGGCGGCGCAGGACGTCTCCTTCGAGGTCCCCGAGGGCAAGCTCTTCACGCTGCTGGGGCCGAGCGGATGCGGCAAGACCACGACGCTGCGCTCCATCGCCGGCCTCGAGCGGCCGCGCGCGGGCGAGATCGCGGTGAACGACCGCGTCGTGTTCTCCTCGGCGAGGGGCGTCTTCGTGGCTCCCAACCGGCGCGGCTTCGGCATGGTGTTCCAGTCGTACGCGATCTGGCCGCACATGACCGTGTTCCGCAACGCCGCCTTCCCGCTCGAGGTGGGCGAGCGCAAGTACTCGCGCCAGGAGCTGCGCGACAAGGTGATGCGCGTGCTCGCGGCCACCCAGCTCGACCACCTCGCCGAGCGCGAGGCGACCAAGCTCTCGGGCGGCCAGCAGCAGCGCCTGGCGCTCGCCCGCGCGCTGGTGATGGAGCCCAAGCTCCTGCTGCTCGACGAGCCGCTCTCCAACCTCGACGCCAAGCTGCGCGAGAAGATGCGCTTCGAGCTGAAGCGCCTGCAGCGCGAGCTGCGCATCACCACCGTCTACGTGACCCACGACCAGAGCGAGGCGCTGGCGCTCTCCCACGAGATCGCGGTGATGAACGAGGGCCGCATCCAGCAGATCGCGAGCCCGCGCGACATCTACGAGCGCCCGGCCAGCGCGTTCGTGGCCGACTTCGTGGGCAGCACCAACTTCCTCGACGGCTCCGTGCTGGGGCCCGACGGCGCAGAGGGGCGCTACCGCGTGCGCACCGAGATCGGAGATCTCTCGGTGCTCGCCACCGAGCCGCTGCGCGCCGAGGAGAAGGTGCTCCTCTCCGTGCGTCCCGAGGACGTCGACCTCGCCGAGGCGCGGCCCGAGGGCGCCAACGTGCGCGAGGGCAAGGTTGACCAGAAGGTCTTCCTCGGCGAGTGCGTCGACTTCCAGGTGAAGCTGGGCGAACGCATGCTCCTCTCGCGCCGCCACCCGTCGCTGCGCACGCCCATCGGCCAGCCGATCTTCGTGCGCCTCGACCCCGACAAGTGCGTGGCACTGCGTGCCGTATGAGGGCGGAGCAGGGGCCCCTCCGGGGATGCGACCCCGAATCGGCACGGCGAGCCGACTCGGTGATATTCGAACTGGCACCGCCTAGTGGAGGCGAGGGCCGTATGAGGACCGCCTGAGCAAATGCAGAAGAAGCACGACAAGCTGAAGATCCGGACCGCGACGCGCGCCTCGAAGTACCCGGTGGCGCCGACCAAGGACCGCTGGGCCTCCGACGTCATCGTCGACCTGCTGCACGCCTACGACCTGCCCCATGCGGCGTTGAATCCCGGCGCGAGCTACCGCGGCCTGCACGACTCCATCGTGAACTACGGGCAGAACCGCCCGACCATGATGCTCTGCCAGCACGAGGAGACGGCGGTGCAGCTCGCGCACGGCTACGCCAAGGCCTCGGGCAAGCCGATGGTCGCGATCCTGCACAACCTGGTGGGCCTGCTGCACGCCAACATGGCGATCTACTACGCCTACATCGACCGCGCGCCGGTGTTCATCGTCGGCGCCACGGGGCCGATGGACGAGACCAAGCGCCGCCCGCGCATCGACTGGATCCACACCGCGCAGGGGCAGGGCGAGGCGGTGCGCCAGTACACGAAGTGGGACTACCAGCCGCACACCGTCGACGGCGTGCCCGAGTCCTTCGCGCGCGCCTACGGGGTGATGATGACGCAGCCCCAGGGCCCCGTTTACATGATCTACGACGCGTGGCTGCAGGAGCAGAAGCTCGACCACGAGGTGAAGCTGCCGCCGGCACACGCCGTGAAGGTGCCGGCGCGCATCGGCCCGGACCCCGCCGCGCTCGCGAAGGCCGCGGAGATGATCGCCGAGAGCGAGCGCCCGGTGATCATCACCGAGTACACCGGCCGCGACCACGAGGCCTTCCATTCGCTGGTGAAGCTCGCCGAGACCGCGGGCATCCCGGTGTACGACATCAACGCGCGGCTCTCCTTCCCGAGCCGCCACCCGCTCAACGCGAGCCTCACCAAGGAGCACTTCCGCGACGCCGACCTCGTCCTGTGCCTGGACGCGCGCGACTGGGAGAAGCCCACCACGGAGCTCGTCGAGCACCACGCGCGAGCTCTCCTCGGTGGTTCCCGCCGGGGCGAAGTGGATCGAGATCGGCTTCGGCGACCTCGAGCTCTCCTCCTGGGCGCTCGACTACCAGCGCATGAACCACGCCGACCTGCGCGTGATGGCCGACACCACACTCGCGATCCCCATGCTCACCGAGCTCCTCGCCGCGCGCATCGCGAAGGACCGCAAGCTCGCCGCGAAGGTGAAGGCGCGCGGCTCCGCGGTCACCGCGAAGACCAAGGCGCGCTGGGCGAAGTGGGAGAAGGAAGCGCGCGAGGACTGGGACGCTTCCCCGATCACGCTGCCGCGCCTGGCCTCCGAGGTCTGGAACAGCATCCGCGGTGAGGACTGGGTGCTCACCGCCGGCACGCTCGAGGAGTGGACGCGCAAGCTCTGGAACTTCGACAAGCCCTACCGCCACGCGGGCCGCTCGCTCGGCACCGCCACGCAGCTCGGCATCTCGCTCGGCGTGGCGCTCGCGCACCGCGACGACAAGCGCCTGGTGGTGGACATGCAGCCCGACGGCGACCTGATGTTCGACGCGGGCGCGCTCTGGGTCGCGGCCAAGCATCGCATCCCGATGCTGGTGGTGATGTACAACAACCGCGCGTACTACAACGACTGGGAGCACCAGATCCGCATGGCGAAGCTGCGCGGCACGCCGGTTTCGCGCGCGCACATCGGCATGGACATGACGGACCCGGACCCGGATTTCGGCAAGCTCGCGCAGTCCATGGGCTGGTACGGCGAGGGCCCGATCGACGACCCGGGGAAGGTGGCCGCGGCGCTGAAGCGCGCGATCGCCCGGGTTAAGGCCGGGCAGCCGGCGCTCATCGACACGATCACGCAGAAGCGATGACCCACGCTCCCATCCGGCAAGGTTGGCTTCATCGGCGCGGGGCGCATGGGCCTTCCCATGATCGGCCACGTCGCGGCGCGCGGCTTCGAGGTCGCCGTGCACGACATCGATGCCGCCAGGCGCGGCGCCGTCGAGGGATGCCGCGCGCGCTGGGAGCCCGACGCCGCGGCGCTCGCGCGCTCGAGCGAGGCCATCCTCATCTGCGTGGGCTACGACCGCGAGCTGCGCGCGCTGCTGGGCCCCGGCGGCCCGCTCGCGTCCGCCCCCCGCGGCGCCATCGTTGCGGTGCTCTCCACGGTGCATCCGAAGACCGTCGTGGAGCTCGCGGCTGCCGCAACGCAGCGCGGCGTCCATCTCGTGGATTCCACCGTCTGCCGCGGCGGGAAGGCCGCCGACGAGGGCACGCTGCTCTCGTTCGTGGGCGGCGAAGCGGCGGTGGTGGAGCGCCTGAAACCGGTGCTCGCCTCCTACTCGACCGACGTCGTGCATACCGGCGCGGCGGGCACCGCGCAGGTGGCCAAGGCCGCCAACAACCTGGTGATGTGGTCCTGCCTCATCGCCAACCACGAGGCCCTGGCGCTCGCCCAACGCTACGGCATGGATGCCGAGAAGCTGCGCGCAGCGCTCCTCATGTCCAGCGCCGACAACTACGTGCTCAGGAACTGGCGCGTGAACACCATGGCCTGGGCCGAGGACGACCTGGAGATCGTGCAGCAGATGGCCGCGGACCGGGGCATGGCGCTCCCGCAGGCGGGACTGAACCGGGAGCTTTGCCGGCAGCTCAAACCCAAGCGCTTCAAGCTCGACGAATACGGAGTCTGACCATGAACGACATCTCGCAACCGGGAAAAGCAGTGGAGAACGAGTCGCACTACCACAGCAAGAAGGACCGCGTGTTCGTGCGCGGCATCCAGGGGCAGTACTCGCTGAAGGACGAGCTAACGCGCCTGCGTTCCATGCCGCGCGTGCGCCGCGCGAAGGACATCAAGTTCCGCGACGGGCCGCAGACCTACAGCCGCCACTACGTCGAGCCCAAGGACGGCATCTCGCAGCTCTTCCATTTGCATCTGGAGGAGTACGCACCGGGCGGGCGCAGCCAGAAGCACGGCCACGTGAACGAGGCCGCGTTCTACATTCTCGACGGCGAGGGCTACGAGGTGCACGACGGCATCCGCTACGACTGGAAGGCGGGCGACATCGCCATCGTCCACAACAACTGCGTGCACCAGCACTTCAACGCGAGCCCGACGCGGCCCGCGCGCGCGCTGGTGCTCAAGACCAAGCCGATGTTCATGTTCATGAACATGCTCTTCCAGCACCAGGTCGAGCCGCGTCCCTCGCAACCCGCCGCCGGTCCCGAGGCGGCAGCGTTCAAGGCGCGCGAGGAAGAGGGCGATTTCAACCACGAGTGATTTCACTGGGCCCCGGCCCCCGGCCTGATGCACGCCGGGGCAAGCTTCGCAGGGGTGACGAAATAGACAGATAGGAGAGAAACGATGGCCTGGGGTGAATCGAAGAACTGGAAGAAGGGCACTGCGAACCAGGGCCTGTATCAGGCGCTGCTGGAGCACGCGGCCGCGGCGCCCGCGCGCAACGCCAAGCGCAAGAAGATCGTGCGTCCGGAGGACATGCCGTGGGAGCTCTCGCGGCACGGCCTCATGAAGCACCTGCTGAACGAGGGCATGAACACGCGCATGGAGACGGTGGACGCGTACATGCTGATCATCCCGCCGGGCAGCAAGTCCGGCAAGCACCGCCAGCTCGCCGAGGAATGCCTGTACGTCCTCGAGGGCCGCGGCTACGACCTGCACGTGGACTACGACGTGGAGATCACCGACACCTACCACTGGAGCCCGCAGAAGGAAGTGAAGCGCTACGAGTGGGAGGCCGGGGACGTGATCTACATCCCGCCCAACACCGCGAGCCAGCACTTCAACTCCGACCCGGAGCGCCCGGTGCGCCTCATCTCCGCGGTGAACCGCATCTTCAAGGCGGCGGGGCTGAACGACCTGGAGCAGCTCGAGGACGCGCCCGAGTACCGGGCCGGGGTGACCGTGACGCCCGAGCTGGTCGAGCAATTCCTCACCGGCAAGTTCAAGGTGACGGCATAACGAGACAGGACCATCGGGAACGGCGTTGGAGCGGAAATGAGCCGCTCAACGCCGGCGGGCAGACGAAACGAAGGGAAGCGACATGGCAACGGGAAACGAACTGAAGACCGCGATGGTCTCCGAGGAGATGGCGAAGAAGTTCGCCACCGAGAAGGAGACTCCGTACACGCGCTGGGTGAAGGCCGAGGGCCTCGAGATCCAGAGCGCCATCTACCAGCCGAACCTGCACACGGTGGAGCTCAAGCCCTGGGCGAGCCGCGGCGGCAAGGGCGTGTTCCTCAACCACGACGCCTCGCGCACCTCGAACGACGCGTACGTGTGCGAGATTCCGCCCGGCGGCGAGCTGGCGCCCCGCCGCCAGCTCTTCGAGGAGATGGTGTACGTGCTGGACGGCCGCGGCTCCACCACGGTGTGGAACGACGCCGGCGCGCGCATCACCTTCGAGTGGAAGGCCGGCGCCATCTTCGCGATCCCGCTCAACGCCTCGCACCAGCACTTCAACACCTCGGGCAAGGACGCCGCGCGCTTCGTCTCGGTCACCAACGCGCCGGCGATCATCAACGCCTTCGGCGACCTGGAGTTCGTGTTCGGCAGCAAGCACGACTTCCGCGAGCGCTTCAGCGGCGAGCCGGACTACTTCGCCAACAAGGGCGAGCAGAAGGGCCTCTTGCTGGACACCAACTTCGTGGCCGACGCGATCAACCTGCCGCTCATCGCGGCCAAGGAGCGCGGGGCGGGAGGCGGGCACATCCGCTTCAACATGGCCAAGGGCTCCATGAACAGCCACATCTCGCAATTCCCCATCGGCACTTACAAGAAGGCCCACGCGCACGGCCCGGGCGCCTACGTGATCGTGATGAGCGGGGAGGGCTTCAGCCTGATGTGGCCCGAGGGCGAGAAACCGAAGCGCTACGACTGGCGCGAGGGCACGCTCATAACCCCGCCGAATATGTGGTTCCACCAGCACTTCAACACCGGCACCACCCCGGCGCGCTACCTCGCCTTCAAGCAGGAAGGTGTCGCCATCCGCAACGCCCAGGGGGTACCCAAGGCCTGGATCAGCAAGCGCGTGGGCGGCGACCAGATCGACTACGCCGACGAGAGCGCCGAAGTGCGGGAAATGTTTGCCGAATCGCTCGCCAGGAACGGCCTGAAATCGCGCATGGAGGAGGCCTACCGCAACGAGTTGGCGGAGCTCCCGCCCAAGGTGCCGCAGGCGGCTTGAAAACCTGTTGTTTTTTTGCCCGGCGGCGTGGTTTTTTCTTGACGAGTTTGAGGCTTGCCGATACCCTTCGTTACAACTCGTTCCACTTTTGATATATGCGTTCTTCATAGAGGAACGCAGCCGAAAACAAAGACCGAAGTGAGAGGAGAAAAAATGCACAAGAAGGTCCTGGTGATGGCAGTTGCAGCAGCGCTCGTGGTGCCGGCGATTTGCGCGGCCAAGGGCGAGGGTGGCGGCGGAGGCGACGAGGACAGCGTCGTCGAGCTGTACGGCAAGGTGTATCCGGAGCTCCTGCAGCCCCACGGCAAGGGCGCCACGGAGGCCGGCTCGTCGGTCGCGACGTTCGCCGGCACGCCCACCGGAGAGAACAGCATCATTTCCCGCACCGAGATGGATTCGGGCAACTCGCGCTTCGGCGTGCGCGGCTCCGAGAAGCTCGGCCGCGACCTGAAGGCGATCTTCCAGCTGGAGACCGAGTTCCACGTCGATTCCAACGATTCGGCCTTCGCCCAGCGCGATTCCTTCGTCGGCCTCTCCAGCAGGGCCTGGGGCACGGTCAAGCTCGGCCGCATGGACACGCCGTTCAAGACCTTCGGCGACGACCTTTCCTTCCTTGGCGTTTCGAGCGGCAACTTCACCTCGACCAGCAACGTGCTGCGCAAGACCGGCTTCGGCACCAGCTCGGCCTCGAGCTTCCACCTGCGCCGCGCGAACGTGGTGCAGTACGAGACGCCCGACTTCGCCGGCTTCGACGGTGCGGTGCAGTACTCCACCGACGAGGCGGACACTTCCTCGCGCCACCCGCACGTATGGTCGAGCGCGCTGGAGTGGCAGCGTAACGGCCTCAAGGCTTCGATCGCCTACGAGGAGCACTGGGATCTCTTCGGCGGCTCGAAGAACGTGCCGACCTCGATGGCAAACACCAACGACCAGGCCGTGAACTCGAAGGACAAGGCGTGGCAGGCCATGCTCCAGTACAAGTGGGGCAAGCACAGCTTCGAGGCCGACTACATCCAGAAGAAGTACGACGAGAACGCCACCGTCACCGGCCGCTTCTCCTCGTACAAGAACAACGCGTACGAGGTGATCTGGGATGCGCGCTGGACCAACGCCTGGCGCACCATGGTCGAGTACATCAAGTCCGAGAAGGGCTCGTGCTCGCGCGTCAATGCCGCGTGCGTGACCGACGGCCTCGATGGCGACCAGATCAACTTCGGCTTCGCGTACTATTTCTCCAAGCGCACCTATCTGTTCGCGATGGGCGCGCTCCTGAAGAACGGTTCCTCGGCCCGCTACAACAACTTGAACCTGCAGGCCCCGAGCGTGGGTGAGGACATCGACACCTACGCCATCGGCCTGAACCACTCGTTCTAAAGGGCCACGGGTATGACGGCGCCCGAAGGGTGCCGGGGAGTAAGGCCGAATCGACGGGCGCTTACGGGCGCCCGTATTTTTTCCAGGCCCCGTCAGAGGGCCGCGCAGCAAGTCTTTTCCGGGTGAACGAGGAGAACGATCCATGAAGCAAGGCCCGAAGGCCATAGTGCGGCCGGGGCGCCGTACCTTCCACCGTGCAGCGCTCGCAACCCTCCTCGCCCCGGTGCTCGCGCGGGCCCAGCGGGGCGGCAACGATTCCGCCAACCGCGCGATCTACATGTACCAGGGCGCCGATCGCAACACCCGAGTGCTCGCCGAGGCGAAGAAGCAGGGCAAGGTGGTCATGTACACCTCGCTCAACCTCAAGGACTCGGTGCCCATCACCGAGGCGTTCGAGAAGCGCACCGGCATCAAGGTGGAGATCTGGCGCGCCGCGAGCGAGAAGGTGCTGCAGCGCGGCGTGACCGAGGCGCGCGCCGGGCGCTACTCGCCGGACATCTTCGAGACCAACGGCCCCGAGATGGAGGCGCTCTTCCGCGAGCAGCTCCTGGACGAGTTCTACAGCCCGCACTTCAAGGACCTGCCGGCGGCGGCGTTCCCGAAGCACCGCCACTACGTCGCCGACCGCTTCAACTTCTTCACCATCGGCTACAACACCAATCTCGTGAAGGCTGGCGAGGTGCCGCACGCGTACCAGGACCTCACGGCCCCCTCGTGGGCCGGCCGCGTGGGCATCGAGGGCGGCGACGTGGACTGGTTCGGCGCGATGATGAAGTACATGGGCCAGGACAAGGGCCTCGCCTTCTTCCGCGCGCTCGCCGCCAACAAGCCGCAGATCCGCACCGGCCACACGCTGATGGCCGAGCTCGTCGCCTCGGGCGAGATCCCGCTGGTGGCCACCACCTACAACCACAACATCGAGCGCCTCAAGGTGAAGGGCGCGCCGGTGGAATGGAAGGCGCTCGAGCCGACCTTCGGCCGCCCCAACGCGGTGGGTGTCGCGCGCCACGCGCCGCGCCCGTACGCCGCGCTCGCCTTCGCCGACTTCATGCTCTCGCCCGAGGGCCAGGAGCTGGTCAAGGCGCGTAACCGCGTGCCCTCGAGCACCGCGGTCGACACGAAGCTGAACAAGTTCCCCTACCACATGATCGATCCCGTCATCATCCTCGACGAGGAGGCGAAATGGGAGAAGCTGTGGTCGGAGCTCTTCCTGCAGGGCAAGAAGATCGAAAGGGAAAAGGAATGAACCGCAACTCGCTCACGCTGCGCGGCCTGCTCGGCGCGCTCGCCTGCGCGCTGGCGCTGCCCGCCGCCGCGCAGCTCGGCGGCTCCATGGAGGAGATCGCCGCCTACGACAAGCCCGACCGCGACCAGAAGCTCGCCGCGGCGGCGAAGAAGGAAGGCACGCTCACGATCTACACCTCGGCCCAGGGCGACGACATGGGCGCGCTCGTGTCCGGCTTCGAGAAGAAGTACGGCATCAAGGTCGAGATGTGGCGCTCCTCCAGCGAGAAGGTGCTGCAGCGCGCGGTGCAGGAAGCGCGCGCCAACCGCAACACCATGGACGTGGCCGAGACCAACGGCCCCGAGATGGAGTCGCTGCACCGCGAGAAGGTCCTGCAGGAGGTGAAGTCGCCGTACCTCGCCGACCTCATCCCGCAGGCGATTCTGCCGCACCACGAGTGGGTCGGCACGCGGTTGAACGTCTTCGTGCAGGCGTACAACACGCAGGCGGTGAAGAAGGCGGACCTGCCCAGGACCTGGGAGGACCTCGCCGACCCGAAGTGGAAGGGCAAGCTCGGCATCGAGCAGGAAGACGCCGACTGGCTCTCGGGCGAGTTCGCCGAGCTGGGCGAGGCCCACGCGAACAAGGTGTTCCGCCAGATCGTGGACGCCAACGGCATCTCGGTGCGCAAGGGGCACACGCTCCTCACGCAGCTCGTGGTCTCCGGCGAGATCCCGCTGGCACTCACGGTCTACAACTACAAGGCCGAGCAGCTGAAGAACAAGGGCGCGCCCATCGACTGGTTCTCGATCGGCCCGGCCATCGCGCGCCCCAACGGCGTGGGCGTGGCGAAGAAGGCGCCGCACCCGCACGCCGCCGTGCTCTTCTTCGACTACGAGATCAGCCCCGAGGGCCAGCAGATCCTCGCCAAGCGCGACTTCGTGCCCACCAGCAAGAAGGTGGACACGCCGCTCAACAAGATCCCGATGCGGTTCGTCGACCCCGCGCAGATGCTGGACCAGGCCGACAAATGGCAGAAGCTCTACACGCAGCTCTTCAGCGGCAGCCGCAAGTAAGCCAGGAGATACGATGGGCAAGGAATCGCACTACAGCAGCAAGAAGGACCGCGTCTTCGTGCGCGGCATCCAGGGCCAGTACTCGCTCAACGACGAGCTGAAGCGCTTGCGCGGCATGCCGCGCGTGATCAAGGGCAAGGATTTGCTCTTCAACGACGGGCCACAGTCGTTCAGCAAGCACTTCATCGAGCCCGTGGACGGCATGACGCAGACGCTGCACGTCCACCTCGAGGAGTACGGCCCCGGCGGGCGCACGCAGAAGCACGGCCACGTGAACGAGGCCGCGTTCTACATCCTCGACGGCGCGGGCTACGAGGTGCACGACGGCATCCGCTACGACTGGAAGGCGGGCGACGTGGCCATCGTGCACATGAACTGCGTGCACCAGCACTTCAACGCGGACCCGGTGAAGCCGGCGCGCGCGCTGGTGCTGAAACCCAAGCCCATGCTCATCTTCATGAACATGCTATTCCAGAAGTCGGTGATCCCGCGTCCCACGGAGCCCACGCCCGAAGGGCGCGGCTTCGAGCCGCGGCATTTCGAGGAAGACTTCAACCACTAGGAGCGCGCCCGTGCACGCCGTGAAGACGCTCGCCGCCGCGTGGGTGCTGCTGCTCGCGCTGCCGGCGGCAGCCGCCAACGCGCTCTACGACGACCAGGGCGCGGACCGGCTGGAGAAGATCGCCGCCGCGGCGAAGAAGGAAGGCGCGCTCACGCTGTACACCACCATCGCCGAGAAGGACCTCCCGGCGATCCTGCAGCCGTTCGAGAAGCGCTACGGCATCAAGGTGAGCGTGTGGCGCGCGGGCACCGACAAGGTCCTGCAGCGCACCATCGCCGAGGCGCGCGCCGGGCGGAACGACGTCGACGTGGTCCACTACGGCTCGCCGGAGATGGAGGCGCTCGCGCGGGAGAAGATTCTCGAGCCCATCACGAGCCCGGTGCAGAAGGACCTCATCGCGGGCTCGGTGCCGGCGCACCACGAGTGGGCGGCGACCATCCTCTCGGTGTGGGTGCAGGCGTACAACACCAGCCTCGTCAAGAAGTCCGAGCTCCCGAAGACCTGGAACGACCTGCTCGACCCGAAGTGGAAGGGCCGGATCGGCATCGAGGCCAAGGACGACGACTGGTTCGCCACCGTCGTGCAGGAGCTGGGCGGCGAGAAGCAGGGCCTGGATTTCTTCCGCAAGCTCGCCGGGACCAACGGCATCTCGGTGCGCAAGGGCCACACACTTCTTAACAACATGGTCGTCTCGGGCGAGGTGCCGCTCGCGCTGACCGTCTACAATTACATGCCGGAGCAGGCGAAGGAGAAGGGGGCGCCGGTCGACTGGTTCGTGATCCCGCCCGCCATCGCGCGCTCCAACGCGGTGGGCGTGGCGCGCGAAGGCCCCGCACCCGGCTGCGGCGCTGCTGTTCTACGAGTACCTGCTGGGCCCAGAGGGCCAGAAGGCGATGACGAGCATCAACTACGTGCCGACCAACACGAAGGTCGAGTCGCCGCTGAAGGGCGTGAAGATCGTGCAGACGGATCCCATCCGGTCCCTGGACGAATCGCAGAAATGGAGCAAGCTCTTCGACGAGGTCGTCGTGCGCCGCACCGCCGCTAAGTAGCCGCGAAGGAACCGATGAACGCCACCGTCCTGCCCGCCGCCGGTAAAGCCCCCGAGCGCCACTCGTTCCGCGAGGTCTGGATCATCGCCTTCGGCCACGGCCTCACGCACTGGTACCCGTCCACGTTCTACCTGCTGCTGCCGATCATCGGCAAGGAGCTGGGGCTCTCGTTCAGCGAGATCGGCCTGATCATGACCTGCCAGTACATCGCGGGCGCGATCGCCAACGTGCCGGGCGGCATCATCACCGACACCGTGGGGCGCAAGGGCGTGCTGATGGCGATCTCGCTCTTCTGGGTCGGCTTCCCGTACCTGCTGATGGGCTTCAGCCACGGCTACCTCATGCTGCTGGGCTGCGTGATGCTGGTGGGCTTCGGCAACAGCCTCTGGCACCCGACCGCCATCCCCACGCTCGCGCGCCGCTTCCCCGAGCGCAAGGGCCTGGTGCTCTCGCTGCACGGCATGGGCGGCAACCTGGGCGATGCGTTCGCACCCATCGCGGTGGGCTCACTCCTCGCGGTGCTCTCGTGGCGCCAGGTCGTGGTGATCAACGTCATCCCGGGGCTGCTGATGTCGCTGCTGATCCTGGTGTTCCTGGGGACGCTGCGCATCGGCTCGAAGAAGGAGAAGTCCGCGGACGACAAGCGTGTGCAGTCGCTGGGCGACTATTTCCGTGGGGTTCCGGCCTTGTTCAAGAACCGCGGGCTGATCGTGCTCACGGCAAGCGGGGCCTTCCGCT
This sequence comes from uncultured beta proteobacterium, assembly GCA_963827425.1. Taxonomy (GTDB): domain Bacteria; phylum Pseudomonadota; class Gammaproteobacteria; order Burkholderiales; family Usitatibacteraceae; genus Usitatibacter. The sequence continues at coordinate 1,058,788 of CAWHAQ010000005.1, forward strand.
CGATGACGCAGAACACGCTGCTCACGTTCCTTCCCATCTACCTCGCCTACCAGATGCACTACCCGCCGTTCTGGGTCGGCGCGGGCATGTTCGCCCTGCAGGCTGCGGGCTTCGCGGCTTCCCCGGTCGCGGGCCACCTCTCGGACCGCATGGGCCGGCGCAGCATCATGATGAGCAGCATGGCCATGACCGCCGTGGTGCTGGTGTTCATGGCCGTGGCGGGCAAGTCGCAGGCGTTCATCGTCTTCATCGCGGTGCTCGGTTTCTTCCTCTACGCGATCCGGCCCGTGATGCAGGCGTGGCTGCTCGAGACGACACCGAAGAACATGGGCGGCACGAGCATCGGGATCCTCTTCGGCGCGCAGTCGCTCGGGTCCTCGGTCGCCCCCCTTCTGGGTGGCATGATCGCGGACCGCTACGGCCTCAACGCCACGTTCTGGTTCCTGGCCTTCACCATCGTGGTGGCGAACCTCTTCATCATCGCGATGCCGCTGGACGGCAAGAAGGCCCAATGAGCCTCCCTCTCCCCTGGGAGAGGGTCGGGGGGAGGGTCCTTTGAAGAAGCTCCGCCGCTGGTTCAAGAGCACCTCGAACCGCACCTTCATCGTCTGGCCGATCGTGCTTTACGCCGCCGAGGCGGCGCTGCAGCGCGGCTGGCCCGTGATCCACTACTGGGCCCTTCCGCTGCTCGCGTGGGGCTACCTCCAGTACCGCTTCATCGGCGTCCTGCGCACGCGGGAGGGCGGGGGCGGGCCCGGCATCTCGGTGCCTCCCGAGCGCCTCGTCACCGACGGTCCGTACCGGTGGCTGCGCAACCCCATGTACGCGGGCCACCTGGTCTTCTTCGCGGGACTCGCGCTGGCGCTCGGCTCGTGGCTTGGCGCCGCGCTCTTTGCGTTCCACGCCGTGTGGTTCGACCGGCGCGTGAAGGAGGACGAGGCGCGGCTTGCCGAGCTCTTCGGCGAGGCGTATCGCGCGTACTGCCGGCGCGTGAAGCGCTGGATTCCCGGCGTGCTGTGAGCGCGGTGCCCGTCGCGGGCGATGCCTGGGCGCTCGCCTCGACGACGTGCTTCGCGGCCGCCAACGTGCTGATCGCGCGCGGCACGAAACCCGGTGCGACCGACAACGGGGCCTTCCTCTCGCTGGTGATGACCGCCGCCATCGCCGGCATCGGGTGGCTGGTGTTGGGCCTCGCGCGCGGGTTCGAGCCCGTGACGTGGCGCGCGCTGGCGTGGTTCGCGGGCGCCGGCGTATTCACCGCCTACATCGGGCGCGTGTTCTATTACCAGTCGGTGCAGCGCCTGGGCGCCGTGCGCGCCTCGACCGTCAAGCGCCTGAACCCGTTCTTCGCCGTGCTCCTCGGCGTGGCGGTGCTGGGCGAGGCGCTCACCGGTGGGATGGCGCTGGGCCTCGTGCTGGTGGCGGCGAGCTTCGTGGTGCTGCTGCGCGCGAGTGCGCCCCCCGAACCGGGCGCAGCACCCGTGCACTGGGCGCGCCGGCTCTTCAGCGCGGGATATCTCTATGGCCCGGTCTCGGCGCTGGGCTATGCCACCGGCTACCTGCTGCGCAAGATGGGGCTCGCGGTGGCGCACGACGCGCTCCTGGGCGCGGCCGTGGGCACGCTGGTGGGGGCCGCGATCTACATGGCCACCGCGGCCTTCAGCACCGACTACGCGCGCGCCGTGCGCGCCATCCTCGCGCGCCCCAACCCATGGCTGCTCGCGGCGGGCGCCATGAGCTCGTTCGGACAGATCTTCTACTTCGCGGCGCTGAACGTGAACCCGATGTCGCGCGTGGCGCTGATCAGCTCCATGGAGGTATTCGTCACGATCTTCCTTTCCATGCTGCTGCTGCGACGGCGCGAGTCGCTCACGCCGGCCGTGGCGCTCGCAGCGGCGCTGGGCGTGGGCGGCACCGTGCTCATCATTTTACTTTAAGGGACTGAAGCCGGAAACACAGAGGACACGGAGGAGCACAGAGGTCACAGAGAACGGCTTCTCGTTGCGGATGGCGTTCGACCGAGCCACGGACTTCCGGCGAGCGGCCTTTCTCTGTGCTCTCTGTGGATCTCTGTGTTCTCTGTGTTTCCGGGTCTAGTGCGCAGCCAGAAAGTCGGCGACCAGCGCATTGAATTCCACGGGTTTCTCGACGGCGGAGAGATGCGAAGCCCCGGCGATGATGTCGAGTCGCGAGCCCGGAATGCGCTCGACGATCGCCTGCGACATCGCGACCGGCGTGCCCTGGTCCAGCTCTCCCGCGATCACGAGGGTGGGGGCGTGGATGCCGGCGAGGCGTGGCTGCAGCGCCATGTCGCGGATCGCCTCGCAGCAGCCGAGGTAGCCCGCGGCGGGCGTTTCCATGAAGCGGCCCATGACGCGCGCGACGACATCGGCATGGGCGGCGCGGAACGCGTCGGAGAAATAGCGCTGGGCGACCAGTTCGTGGATCGCGCCGAGTCCCCCCTCGGTCACCGTGCGGATGCGGTTGTCCCACATCGCGCGTCCGTCGGGGCCGTAGGCGCTCGTGGTGTTGGCGAGCACGAGGCGGTCGAGGCGATCCGCATGGCGCAGCGCGAACGCCTGCCCCACCATGCCGCCCATCGAGAGGCCCACCCAGTGCGTGCGCGCGACGCCGAGGCGATCGAGCAGTCGCGCCGCATCGTCGGCCATGTCGTCGAGCGACCACGGGCGCGGTGGCAGCGGGCTCTTGCCGTGGCCGCGCGCGTCGATGGCGACCACGCGATGGCGCGGGGCGAGGGCGGGGACCAGGCCGTCCCACATGCGGCGGTCGCAGCCGATGGCGTGCGCGAGCAGCACCGGAGATCCGCCGCCGCCCGAGTCGGAATGGGCGAGGTCGACCACGCTCACTTCTTCGTCTTCCCCGCCGTTTTCTTCGTCGCCTTCCCCGCCGCCTTCTTCGCCGCCTTCTTCGGGCCGCGCTTCGCCTTCTTCCTCGCCGCGACCTCGGCGATCACCTCGCGCGCCTCCTTGAAGCCGGTGTTGGCGCCGGGCACGCCGATGTAGATCGCGGCCTGCATCAGCACCTCCTTCACGTCGTCCGTCGAGAGGTCGCCCGATTCGAGCGCCGCGCGCAGGTGCAGGCGGTATTCCTCCCAGCGGCCCTGGGCGACCGTCATCGCGAGCACCAGCATCCTGCGCACGGGATGCGGCAGGCCCCTGCGGTTCCAGATGTCGTCCCACGCGTGGCGCGTGATCATCTCCTGGAAGTCGCGGTTGAAGGGCGTGGCGGTGGCGATGGCGCGGTCGACCCATTCGTCGCCCAGCACCTTGCGGCGCGTCGCGAGGCCCCGCTCGTAGGATTTGCGGCTCATCGTGTGCTTCCTTTCGCGGTCAGGTGAGGTAAGGGGTGAGGTTGCCCAGCAGCTCGTCCACGGCGTCGAGCGAGGATGGCGCGGAACCGCAGCCGGCGAGGTTGGCGCGCATGCGGTCGGTGTCGATCACGAGCGAATGCGCGATCGTGTCGAGGAAGTCGAGCGCCGAGCCGAGCGCTCCGGCGATCTCCGGCACCGCCACGAGCTCGGCCTGCCAGCCACCGAGCGCGCGCTCGTGCTCGAGCTCGGCGGCGCCGAGGTGGACCGTCGCGATGAGCCCCGGCATGCGCGCGGCGGCGGCGAGCGCGTGCAGGCACCCCACGGGATTGCGCTTGTGCGGCATGGCGCTCGAGCCGCCCACGCCTTCCTGCGGCGGGGCGTCGCGCATCTCGCCCACTTCGGCCTGGCCGAGGAGCGCCACGTCGCGCGCGATCTTGCCCGCGGTGACGACCACGAGCGCGATGCGGTCGAGGAGGTCGATCCAGTTGTTGCGGTGCGAATGCCATTCGGGAACGTCGGCGAGGCCGAGCGCCAGCGCCACGCGATGGCGCACGGCCGGCCCCCTGGCGCCCAGCACCTCGAGCGCGCCCACCGCGCCGCCCAGCTGCACCGCGAGCCCGCTCGCGGCCGCATCGGCGAGGCGCTCGCGGTCCTGCGCCAGGGCGGCCGCCCAGCGCGCGAGCTTGAGCCCGGCGGTGATCGGCACGGCGGGCTGCATCAGCGTGCGGCCCGCCATCGGCGTGGCGCGATGCTCGCGCGCGCGGCGGGCGAGCGAGCGCACGGCGGCCTCGAGCGAGCGGTCCGCCTCGTCGAGGCAGGGCTTGAGGCAGAGGACCATCGCAGTGTCGAGCACGTCCTGCGTGGTCGAGCCGTAGTGCACGTGCGCGGCCGCTGCGGGGGCGATCTTCGCGGTGGCCGCGCGCAGGGCCTTCACGAACGGGACGACGAGCGTGCCCTGGCGCTTGCCCTCCGCGACGAGGGCCTCGACATCGAAGGAGACGGACGCGCAGGCCCGTGCAACGGCCGCGGCGGACGACGTCGGGATCAGCCCTTCGGCGGCCTCGCCGTCGGCGAGCGCGGCCTCGAATGCGAGCATCGCCTTCAGGAAGGCAGGCGGCTCGAAGGCGCTCTCGAAGGCGGGGCGGGCGAGCGTGCGGGAGGTCAGGCTCGCGGCCATCGGGCTATACCGCGAAGAAGACCGTCTCGCCCTCGCCTTGCAGGCGCACTTCCCAGTGGTACTCGTCCTTGCCCGCGGGGGTCGCGACGAGGGTCTTCAGCCGCGGCGACTTGGCGATGGAGGCGAGCGCCGGGTCCGCGCGCACGCGCTCCTCGGGCGCCAGGTACACGCGCGTGTGCAACCCGCGCAGCAGGCCGCGCGCGAAGAAGGTCACCTCGAGGTGCGGCGCCTCGCCGCCGGGCATCAGCGTCTCGACTCGGAAGCTGCCGTCGGCGGCGGTCTGCACGCGCCCCATGCCGTTGGGGCTGCCGCTGCCGGCGCCGGGCGCGGGCGTGCGGCCCTCGGGCGAGAGCTGCCAGGTCTCGACCATCGCGTCGCCCACCGGCTGGCCCGCGCCGTCGGCGATGCGGCCGACCAGCACGATGCGCTGTCCCTTCTCGGCGAACGTGACGCGGCCAGCGTCCTTCCAGTCCAGGCCCACGTGGAAGAACGGGCCGATGGTCTGCGACGGGTTGCGTTGCGCTTTCATGTCAGATCCCCAGCGGCGTGGACTTCGCGCCGTGCAGGACGATGTCGAACGCGTAGCCGGTGGCCACGCCCTCGATGCCGGTGTCGAGCGCGAGCTTGCACACCATGCGTTCGCGCGCCGCCTCGTCCGGCACGCCGTGGTACACGGGGTCCAGCGCCAGCATGGGATCGCCCGGGAAGTACATCTGCGTGACGAGGCGCTGCACCGGCGCGTTGCCGAGCAGCGAGAAGTGGATGTGCGCGGGGCGCCACGCGTACGGATGGTTCTGCCAGGGATAGGCGCCGGGACGGATGGTGAGGAAGCGGTAGTGCCCCTCGTCGTCGGTGAAGGTGCGGCCGATGCCGGGGAAGTTGGGGTCGAGCGGGGCGTCGTGCTGGTCGCCCGGGTGCATGTAGCGGCCCGATGCGTTGGTCTGCCAGATCTCCACCAGCGAGCGGCGGATCGGGCGGCCGTCCGCATCCAGCAATCGCCCGGTGAGCACCATGCGCTCGCCCAGCGGCAGGCCCAAGCCCCGCGCGGTGAGGTCGTTGTCGCCGCTCTTCACGAAGGCGCGCGGCACGGTGGGGCCGGGCACGTCCAGGAGACCGGCGGGGATCGCGATCAGCGGCTGCTTCGGGTGGCGCAGGTGCGTGCTCTGGTACGCCGGGAAGTCCAGCGGCGGGTCGATGGTGTTGGCGTCGGGGCGTGTCATGTCGTTCATGGGAATTGCGTTGCGTTCTTCGAAATCGTTCAGCTGCCGAGCGCCGAGACCATCGCGGGGACGTAGCTGCGGTCGGAGACTACCACCAGCATCTCCACGCCGGAGCGCAGCGTGCGCAGCGTCTCGTCCTGGGCGTCGGGCCTCAGGCCCTCGGGCGGCACGATGTAGAGCGCCGTCACGGGATGGTGGCGGCTGTGGGCGATGCGGCTCACGACGGGTGCCAGCGACACGTCGTCGCCCTGGCACGCGACGATGAAGATCATGTCCGCGGTGGTGAGGTCGCGCTGCAGGTCGCCGCCGCCGGCCTGGATGGCGGCGAGCGCATCGCCGCCGCCGGCGCTCTTGGCGAGCACGTGCACCTCGACCTGCGGAGCGTGGCCCTCGCGCGCGAGGTCGCGGGCGATCGCGGCGCCGCCTTCGCCCAGGCCCACGAGAGCGATGGTGCGCGGCTTCGAGTTGGGTTCCTGGATGCGGCCCGGGAGGCCGAAGGCGGGCTTCGCGGCGGCGCTCACAGCGTCTCGCCTTCCTTGAGCAGCCCCGCGGCGCGCAGCGCTCCGTCCAGCCACTTGGGACTCAGGTTGCGGCCGGCCTGGATGTCGGAGATGCGCGTGCGCTCCTCGGCCACCTTCTTCGCGGCGGCGTCGAGCAGCGTGGCGGCCTTCTCGCGCTCCACCACCACCACGCCATCGGCATCGCCCACCACGAGGTCGCCGGGCTGCACCGAGACCCCGCCGCACGCGACCGGCCAGTTGATGCGCCCGGGCACGAACTTGGTGGGGCCGTTCGGGTTCGCGCCGACGGCGTAGACCGGGAATCCCAGCTCGCGCAGCTCCTCGGTGTCGCGCACCGCCGCGTCCAGCACCACGCCGGCGAAGCCGAGCTTGAGGCATGCGTTGATCATGATGGAGCCCATCAGCGCGCAGGTGCGGTCGGCCTTGCCGTCGATCACCAGCACGTCGCCGGGCTTGGCCAGCGTCATGGCGGTGTGGATCATAAGGTTGTCGCCCGGGCGCACCTCGACGGTGAACGCGGGGCCGGCCATCCTCATCGACGGCGACACCGGGGCGATGCGCCCATCCATGGTGCCGCGGCGCCCGGCCACGTCGGCGAGGATGGAGGCGGCGAACTGCGCGGCTTTCTTCACGACATCCGGGGAAACGCGCTCGAAGTCGCGGCGGATTTCGGTCTGCGGGGGAGAGCTCTTGTCGTTCATTGCAGTTCCTTGGCGGCGGTCTTGCGGGCCGGATGGCCCCGTTTCGTGAGCTGGGCGTCGAGCCGCGGGTAGACGCGCCGCGCGTTGCCCTCGAAGATCTTGTAGCGCGACGCCTCGTCGAGGCCCTTCAGCTGGTCCACGTAGCGGCGGGTATCGTCGTAATGATGGCCCGTTTCCGGATCGATGCCCTTGACCGCGCCCAGCATTTCCGAAGCGAACAGGATGTTGTCGACCGGAATCACCTTCGCCATCAGCTCGATGCCGGGCAAGTGGTACACGCAGGTATCGAAGAATACGTTCTTCAGCAGGTGCTCGCCGAGCAGCGGTTTCTTCATGTCCTGGGCGATGCCGCGGTAGCGCCCCCAGTGGAACGGCACCGCGCCGCCGCCGTGGGGGATCACGAACATGAGCTCCGGGAAATCCTTGAAGAGGTTGCCCTGCAGGAGCTGCATGAACGCGGTCGTGTCGCCGTTGATGTAGTGCGCCCCGGTGAAGTGCACCGCGGGGTTGCACGACGCCGTCACGTGCACCATCGCCGGCATGCGCCACTGCACCATCTTCTCGTAGATCGGGTACCAGTAGCGGTCGGTGAGCGGCGGGGCCTTCCAGTAGCCGCCCGAGGGATCGGGGTTGAGGTTGATGCCCACGAAGCCGAGACCGACGAGGCGCTCGAGCTCGGGAATGCAACCCTCGATCGGCGCGCCGGGGAATTGCGGCAGCTGCCCCACGGCCGCGAAGTTCTCCGGCAGCAGCGTGCAGATGCGGTGGATCAAGTCGTTGCTCACGCGGCACCAGTCGCGCCCGATGGCCTCGGTGCCCACGTGGTGGCCCATGCCCGAGGCGCGCGGCGAGAAGATCGTGAGGTCGCTCCCGCGCTCGCGCTGGAACTTGAGCTGCGGCTCAACGCTCGCGATGAGCTGCTCGTCGGTGATGCCGAGGTCCGTGGTCGCGGGCTTGCGGCCGGCGTCGGCGAGGCCGGCAAGCTGCTTGTCGCGGAACGCGTGCAGTGCGGCGGGCTCGGTGGTGTAGTGGCCGTGGATGTCGATGATCATTGCGTTGCGCCTTGCAGGAATTCGAGCACGCGGCCGGGCGCGTTGTCGGCGGTCTGCGCTTCCACCGGCACGTCCCAGTACTCGGAGCGCGGCAGGCACTCCTCGAGGTAGCGCGCGGCGGAGGTGGCGTGGGATTCGTCGTGGCCCGGGACCACGAGCGCGGGAATGTCGAGCTTCATGAGGTCCTCGGGCTCGGCGCCGGGCGCCGTGTCGCGGTCCAGCAGTCCGCGGCCCATGCGATCGACCGTCGACTCGTAGAGGTCGCGATCGAGCTTCGCATAGGAAGCGGCGAAGGCCTTGTCGTGCCTCAGCACCGAGGCCCACGGGCCGCCGCGCGGGTCGGCGCCGAACGCCTTGCCGTCCTTCGCCACCAGGTCCGCCACGGCTGCGAGGCCGTTGGCGCGCACGTACGCGAGGTGCTCGTCGAAGCGCTGGCGCCCCTTGATGCGGTACTTCGCGCCGCCCACCGGCCACCACAGCACCATGCTCGCCACGCGCTCGGGATGCGCCGCGCCGAACGCGATCACGGGAGATACGCCCATGCAGCCGCCCATCAGGTGCGCGCGGTCGACCTTCAGGTGATCCAGCAACCCCAGCCCCTGGCGCACGTAGTGGGACCACGTGACGGTCTCGACGCGCCCGCCCGATTGCCCGCACTCGCGCCGGTCGAAGAGGATGCAGGTGTAGTGGCGGGGCAGGTGGTCCATGAGCTTCACGCGCGCATAGACGCCCAGGCTCGACCATTTCTCGACCGTGGCGTCGAAGCCACCCGGCGCATACATGAGGAGCGCCGGTCCCGCGCCCGCCACTTCGTAGCGCGTGGCGATGCCGTCGATGTTCGCGATGGCCATGGTCAGGATGCGGGCTTGACGGGGATGCCGCCCTTGATCTGGCGGCTCGAACGCACGTCGTTCGCGAAAGCGGCGAGCGCGTCGAGCGTCACCTGCGCCACGTTCGCATAGGTGTCGGGCTTGTTGTCGATGGCGCTCGCGGCGTAGCCGATCGCGGCGTGCGCCATGCGCATGCGCCCGTCGAGCCAGGGGCCGCCGCCGAGGCCGCCCAGGACCGGAACGGAAACCGCCTTGGCCACCGCGGGACCCGCGATGGGGCCGGAGCTGGTGAAGTCGATCATGGCGGCGCCCGCGCGCTCGAGCGCCTGCGCCTCTGCGACGAGCTGGCCGGCCATCGCCTCCGGCACCTGGATCGCACCGCCGAGGAGCTTCGCGTGCTCGATGCCGTACTTCGCCGCATTGCCTTGCGTGATGCCCATCTGCGCGAACACCGGGATGCCGGCAGCGGCGATGGCGCGCGCCACTTGCGGAAATTCCGCGGCGCCGTCGAGCTTCACCATGGCAGCGCCGCCTTCCCGCACCACGCGCCGCGCGGCCGCGAGCGCGGCCGGCGCGCCCTGCTGCAGGATGCCGGCGGGAAAGTCGCAGCTCACCAGCGCGCGCGTGACGCCGCGCCGTACCGCCCGGCACACCAGGATCATCTCGTCCAACGTCATGTCGTCCGGGTCGCTGCGCCCCCAGAGGTTCATGCCGACCGAGTCGCCGACCGAGACCAGGTCCACCCCGGCGCGGTCGGCGATCTTCGCGATCTGGGTGTCCCAGGCGACGACACCCACGATTTTCCGTCCCTCGCGCTTCATCTGCTGGAGCTGGGGGACGGTGATCTCCCCGGTCATTCCCAAGCTCTGTTGTCCACCGTGTTCTCGTAGGTCGCGCCCGGCACCGTCATGTTCCATCCCACCGTCCAGTTGTAGGTGTCTTCCCAGCGCTCGCGCGTGTACGGTTGCGGCGGCGCATTGAGCAGGCGCCAGGTCTGGAATTCGTCTTCGGCGAGCAGCCCCCCGGTCTCCGCGACGAGGTACTTCACGTACGGCCGCGGGTCCTTCTCGAGCACCTCGCAGGCGCGCGCCTGGGCGCGGAACATCTTGCGCAGCGTCTCGGCGTCGACGTCGTCGCCCGCCGCCTCGCTGCGCGTGGAGTGCGATTCGACGAGGATGCGCAGTCCCAGCTTCTGCGCGTAGCTGATCCAGGGCTCCATCAGGCTCACCGCCTGCACCTTCCCCTCGCGCAGCGCCTCGATGCGTTTGGGCATGGAGCCAGCGGCCGTGGTCTTCACGTGCTCCTTGGGCAGGAAGCCTTCCATGATCTTGAGGGTGGTGAAGTGCGAGCCGTTGTTCGGCGTGACGGCGATCGCCACGTTCTTGAGCATCTCCGGCTCGTAGAACTTCGAGTCCGGGCGCACCACCACGGCGAACGAGGACATGGCCGCGCCGAGCGCCACGATCTTGCGCGGGCGCAGGCCTTCGGTGTTCGCTTCCACCGCGCGCTTCATGATGCCCCACTCGCACATGCGGTACTGGTCGATGCCGCCCTCGTTGTACGTGGAATCGAGCGGGCGATCGAAGATGGAATCGAACTTCACGAAGTGCTTCGTCGTCACCTGCGCCATGCCGGGCGTGGTGACGAAGTCGATGTCGAGCCCCTCGTCCTTGAAGAATCCCTCGTCGCGCGCGACGAGGACGGGCAGGTCGTGCACCGCGTTCATGATCGCGACCTGGGTTTTTTTCTGGACCTGCGGCTTGCGTGTGGCTTCCTGTACGGTCATCGGTGTCTCTCCTCCGGTCCGTGGGCGGCCTGCGCCCGGTTAAGCCCCTTTATCCCCTGCTGCCTGCCATCATCCCACCAGCGAGAGCGTCTCGCGCGGGAAGAGCTCCTCCATGCCGAACGCGCGCGTGATGATGCCTTGCTCCTTCGCGGAGGCCATCAGCTCGGCGAGCGTTGCGCGATTGGGGTCGACGCCGTAGGGCAGGGGATCGCGTCCCGTGACCTGCATCACGCGCTTGTGCATCTCGTCGGCCGCGGTGGGCTTGTCGATCACGCCGGCGCGCAGCCGCTCGACGTAGCGCCGCTTCGATTCGGCGAAGGCCTCGAAGAGATCGGCGGCGAGCCCCGGGCGTGCGGCGAGGAGCTCGTCCTTCACCACGACCGCGTGGTTGATCGGGTAGTGGCCGCGCGCGGCGAGCGCCGCGAAGCCCGCTTCCTTCGCATTCGCGATGAGCGGCTTCACGTCGGGATGGTCCACCTCGACGCCGATCGCCGCGGGCAGCTCGCCCGAGGCCACGAGGTCGGCGATCTTGCGGCCTTTCTCGATGGGCACCACGTTGGCGGGCGGCCGGAACTCGGCCACGTGCTCGTCGCCCGAGAGCACCCAGGTGATCTTCGAGAGGTCGACGCCGTACTCGTGCTGCAGGACGCTCCTCGCCCAGACGCCGGTGGTGACCGTATAGCCGCGGTTCACGCCCACGCGCCGTCCCTCGAGGTCCTTCGGCGTGCGGATGCCCGATTTGGTGTTCACGACGATCGCGCCGTGGTGGAACGCGCGCACCAGGAACACCGGCAGCGCGGTGAAGCGCTTGCCGTGCTCGCGCGCGGCGAGGTAGGTCGTCATCGCCATCTCGCAGACGTCGAACTCGAGGCCGCGCACCATGCGTCGGAACGCGTCGATCAGCGGATCGACCTCGACGAACTCGAGCTCGACGCTGCGCGGCCTGACCACGCCTTCCTTCAGCAGCCGGTTGTTGCCCTGGGTGCGGGTGACGGTCTTCAGGCGGGGTGTGCTCATCGGCCTCGTCTCAGCAGCAATCGCATTCGAAGCCCTCGGGCACGGCGAGCGCTTCGCGCAGCCATGCGGGCGGGATGTCGTCCTCGGTGACGGCGTCCATGGGCTTGAACACCTTGAAGTGGTGACGCGTGCCGACAGCGCTCCAGAACTCGACGCGCGTCTCGCGCGGCGGGCAGCCGGGCAGCTCGCTCGCCGCCTCGCCGGCCTCCACCAGGTCGCCGGCGGCGAGGCCGAAGCGCTCGCGCGTCCAGCCTTTCACGCGCTTGCGCGCCTCGTACCAGCCCGCTTCGCGCTGCAGCGCCGCGAGCATGGACTCGTGGCTCGCGCGCTCGCCGTTGCCGGCCCGCCCGCGTGCCTGCATCCTGCTCCAGTCGCCCGGTGCGGCCACGGCGCGGCCCCCTACTTCCAGGGCATCAGGGATGCGTGGATCACGTCCGGCACGCCGTGGCCGCCCACGGAACGGATCGCGAGGTCCACGTCCTTCAAGCCGAAGCGTGTGCGTCGTGATCTTCTCGAGCGGGAAGCGCTGCGAGGCGAGCTGCTGCGAGCGCCAGCTCGCACGCCTTGTAGCTGTGGCCGCGCGCGCTCTTCAGCGTGATGGACTTCACCGTGATCTTGCCCGATGGGGAAGTTGGGGAATTCGGCCATCTCGCCCTGCATCACCATGGTGCCGGCCTTGCGCTTCAGCGCCTCGACGCCGAGCAGGATCGGGAAGGTGCCCGCGCCCGCGGTGCAGTCGAGCACCACGTCCACGCCCTTGCCGCCGGTGATCTCCTTGATGCGCGCGAGCGGATCTTCCTTCTGCACGTCGATCACGTGGTCGGCGCCGAGCGTCTTCGCGACTTCCAGGCGCGCGCGCGTCCTTCGAGGTGCCGGTGACGATGATGAGCGAGGCGCCCGCCTGCTTGCAGATCACGGTCTGCGACAGGCCCTGCTGCCCGGGTCCCTGGATCAGCACCGTGGAGTTGTAGCCCACGCCGCCGTCAAGAGCGACCATTCGACGCCGTTGGCCATGGGCGTCACGAGCCCCGCCAGCTCGGGCGTCACGCCCTGCGGCACGTGGTGCAGGACCGCGTTCCACGGCAGGTAGACGTATTGCGCGAAGCCGCCCCAGAGATGCGGGGCGCTCTCCGCGGAGGTGTAGCCGTAGCGGATGGCCTCGGGGTTGTGGCGCCAGTCGGTGTTCTCGCAGTGGCGGTACTGGCCCAGGTGGCACCACTCGCACTTGCCGCACGAGACGTAGTGCTCGACGAATACCAGGTCGCCTTCCTTGAAGCCCTTGCGGCGCGTGAACTCGCGCCCCGCCTTGGCGATGTAGCCGATGTTCTCGTGGCCCATGATCACCGGCTCGGCCGAGGGCGGATGTCTGGTAGAGCTTCACGTCGGTGCCGCAGATGCCGGCGACCTCCATCTTCATCAACGCGCTGTCCTCCGGAATCTCCGGCATCGGAAATTCGCGGATCTCGGTCTTGCCCGGGCCGACGCGGACGGCCGCCAGTACTTCTTCCAACGTTGCTTCTCCTGTGGTTCGGGGGATCGCTCGCTGCGAGCGGGTAGCCTAGACGGACGTCTGCGCGACGCCTTCGCGCGCCTTCAGCGCCTCGCCGGCGCCTTCCTTGAACGGCGTGCCCGAGGGCAGCACCACGGCCACCGAGCGCACTTTCTGGTGGGCCACGTCGCGGCCGGGCGGAAGCGTGCCCTTGGCGGCGAGGTCCTTCGCGGCCTTGATGAGCTTGTGGCGCGCCATGATGATGCCGTTGTCGGTGGAGACCAGGTTCTCCCGGGTGCGGTCCTGGATCGGCCCCATGCTCTCCTGCAGCGAGGCGTCCTGCATGCCGATGCCCTCGACGCCGCTGAAGTTGCGGCCCGACTTCTGCGAGGCGCGGTCCATGAGGTAGTCGTTGTCCTTGTTCTGCATCGGGCGGAAGAGCTTGTCGACGCGCACGTGGATGCCCTTGCCGGCCTCCATCGCCTGGCGCTCGAGCTCGGAGAGCGCACGCACGGGATGGTAGTCGAAGCTCCACGCCATGCAGCTCTCGTCGTCCATGGCACCCAGAAGTGGCCGTGCATCGGGTGGTCGCCGCGCGGCGGCACCATGGTGAAGCACGGCATCACCCACGGCGTGATGCGCCAGTAGTACTGGCCGTTCTCGGCGTTGCGGCGCGCCCCGATGTAGAGGCCGCCCTCGCTCTCCGCCACCTCGAACACCGGGCGCTTGTCGCCCAGGTTGTACTGGTTGCCCTTGGCGCCCTTGAACAGCGGGTCGTGGTTCAACTGCCCGCTGTGCAGGAAGGACACGTGGCTGGAATCGATGCCGCCTTCCATCGCCTGCATCCAGTTGCATTCCTGGGTGCGCTTGGACATGTAGCTCTGCTCGGCGGGCACGGTGGCGAACTCCCACTCCGGCAGCGGCGGCGCCTGCTCCGCCGGGCCCATGTAGACCCAGATCACCCCGCCGCGCTCGGCGAGCGGGTAGCTCTTGAGCTTGATCTTCTGGCAGAAGCCGCTCTCGACCGGTTCCGAGGGCACCTCGACGCACTGGCCGGTCACGTCGTACTTCCAGCCGTGGTACGGGCAGCGCAGGCCGCACTCCTCGTTGCGCCCGAACCAGAGCGAGACGCCGCGGTGGGCGCAGAACTCGTCGATGAGCCCGAGCCGTCCCTGGGTGTCGCGGAAGGCCACCATGCGCTCGCCCAGGCACTTCACGCGCACCGGGGGACAGTCGGGCTCGGGGAGCTCCCAGGACAGCAGGACCGGCTGCCAGTAGCGGCGAAAGAGCTCGCCCATGGGCGTGCCCGGCCCGGTGCGGACCAGGAGTTCGTTCTGTTCGGCTTTCATCGTGGATTCCCGGGATGGTGCTTTCGCGCCGGAGCGCAAGGTCGTTCCTCTATGAAGAACGCCGTTCCTGTACGTGGTTTCAAGGCTAGCATCCGCGGTACAATGGGTCAATGTCCACGCCTGCATACTTTGCTCGCGCTGTGCGCCACGAGCGAGGTGCCCGAAGGCGGCGCGCTCAAGGTCGAGCGCGACGGCTTCGTCCTCGCGGTCTTCAACCTCGGCGGCCGGTTCTTCGTGACCGACGACGCCTGCACCCACGGTCCCGGGTCGCTCTCGGAGGGGGAAGTGGATGGCGAGGTCGTGGAGTGCAACTTCCACAACGGCGCATTCCACATCCCGACCGGCCGGGTCGAGGCGCCGCCCTGCATGGTGGCGCTGCGCACGTACCAGGTGAGCGTGGTGGACGGCCAGGTCTGCATCGCCACGCCGCAGCCCTAGGCTAGGCCGGGCGCGCCGCCCGCGCCTTCTCGTCGGCGAGCGCCCCCAGTCGGGCCGCCAGCTCCGCCAGCTCCTTCACCTTGTCGAAATAGGCCTGGGCCCCCAGCTCGAGGCATCCGGCCTTGAGCTGCGGCGAAGTATGGTTCGAAGTGACCAGGAGGTGGACGGAGGCGAGCCCTGCTTCCGCGCGCACGGCGCGGATCACGTCGGTGCCCGAGCCGTCCTTGAGCTGGAGGTCCAGGACCACGGCATCGGGGGCCAGCCTGCGGATGGCCGCCATGGTCGAGGCCTCGGACTCGGCGGTCCCGACGACCTCGATGCGCCCGGGTTCCGAGATCAGCTCGCGCAACATCTCGGCGACCGGCTGGGAGTCATCGGCGATCAGAACCCTCAACGGCAGACCGCCCGCCGCGCGAGACATCCTCGTTGTCCTGCCTTCCCGGCTTGTGGCTCCCCCGCTGGGGATCTTGTCGGCATTGTAGCCCGCCGGCTACCTCTCCTATAAAACCGGGGGTTGTAGGCCGTATCCTACATTTTTACCTGCAAGCCGCGTCCTATACTCGATTCACGCCCTGAGAAAAACGTGTCGCAGCCCACCCCTCCGACCGACGTGCCCAGGGGTTCCTTCCGGACGACGCATGACGACGACGATTCTTAAGGTTTCAAGGGATTACGCGGGCCGGGAAGACCTGGTCCGCAAGCTTGCCAGCGCCGGTGTCGCGGTGGTCGAGGTCGACGACTGGGACGAGGCGCGGCAACGCCTTACGCAAGGCGATGCAGCCCTCATGGTTTGCGACGGCGAGGGACTCGACTCGTCCGCCGAGCCCCACGACACGCTGCGCCAACTTTCGCACGACCTGCGCACGCCCCTTTCGGCCATGGCCGGATGGCTGCACCTGATGGAAAGCGGCAAGCTCGACGAGGCAGGCCTCAAGCGCGCGATCGGCAAGCTGCGCGGCAACATCGAGGACCAGGTTCGAACCATCGACCGATATCTGGGAAACAAGCCCCAGCAAGGACGCTCCTGACATGCAGCGAGACAAGACGATGAACGAGACGGGCTCCGCGGTGGCCGCACGACGGCGCGCGCGCGGCGAGCCCGCCAAGGCCGCTCCCAAGGCGGCCGCCGACGCCGCGGTGCTCGCCACGGCCGAAACCCGCGCACTCCTCTCCGCGTTGATCGCATTGAAGCAGGGCGACAGCTCCGTGCGCCTGCCGGTGGAATGGGCCGGCCTGCACGGCAAGCTCGCCGAGACCTTCAACGAGGTCGTGGAATTGAACGAGCGCATGGCCGAGGAGCTCTCGCGGCTGCGCCAGAAGGTCGGCAAGGAGGGCAAGCTCAAGCAGCGCGCGGACATCGGGGATGTGCGCGGATTCTGGCGCCACTCGATCGAGCTGCGTGAACGACCTCATCGACGACCTCGTCCACCCGACCTCCGAGACGGCGCGCGTGATCGGCGCGGTCGCCCAGGGCGACCTCTCGCAGACCATGGCGCTCGAGGTCGACGACCGCCCGCTGGAAGGCGAGTTCCTGCGCACCGCGAAGACCATCAACAAGATGGTGGACCAGCTCGGCTCGTTCGCCTCCGAAGTGACGCGCGTGGCGCGCGAGGTGGGCACCGAGGGCAAGCTGGGCGGCCAGGCGAAGGTGAAGGGCGTGGCGGGCACGTGGAAGGACCTGACCGACTCGGTGAACTCCATGGCCGGCAACCTCACCGGCCAGGTGCGCAACATCGCCGAGGTGACGACGGCGGTGGCGACGGGCGACCTCTCGAAGAAGATCACGGTGGACGTGAAGGGCGAGGTGCTGGAGCTGAAGAACACCATCAACACGATGGTGGACCAGCTCCGGTCGTTCGCATCGGAAGTGACGCGCGTGGCGCGCGAGGTGGGCACGGAAGGCAAGCTCGGCGGCCAGGCGGTGGTGGAGGGCGTGTCGGGAACCTGGAAGGACCTGACCGATTCCGTGAACTCCATGGCCGGCGAACCTCACGGGCCAGGTGCGCAACATCGCGGACGTGACCACGGCGGTGGCGCGCGGCGACCTCTCGCGCAAGATCACGGTGGACGTGAAGGGCGAGATCCTCGAGCTGAAGAACACCATCAACACGATGGTGGACCAGCTCTCGTCGTTCGCTGCGGAAGTGACGCGCGTGGCGCGCGAGGTGGGCACCGAGGGCAAGCTGGGCGGCCAGGCGAAGGTGCAGGGCGTGGCCGGCACGTGGAAGGACCTCACCGACTCGGTGAACTCCATGGCCGGCAACCTCACCGGCCAGGTGCGCAACATCGCGGAGGTGACCACCGCGGTTGCCACGGGCGACCTCTCGAAGAAGATCACGGTGGACGTGAAGGGCGAGATGCTGGAGCTGAAGAACACCATCAACACGATGGTGGACCAGCTCCGTTCGTTCGCATCGGAAGTGACGCGCGTGGCGCGCGAGGTGGGCACGGAAGGCAAGCTCGGCGGCCAGGCCGAAGGTGGAAGGCGTGGCGGGCACCTGGAAGGACCTGACCGATTCCGTGAACTCGATGGCCGGTAACCTCACCGCCCAGGTGCGCAACATCGCGGACGTGACCACGGCGGTGGCGAAGGGCGATCTCTCGCGCAAGATCACGGTGGACGTGAAGGGCGAGATCCTGGAGCTGAAGAACACCATCAACACGATGGTGGACCAGCTCTCGTCGTTCGCCGCCGAAGTGACGCGCGTGGCGCGCGAGGTGGGCACCGAAGGCAAGCTGGGCGGCCAGGCCGAGGTGCAGGGCGTCGCGGGCACGTGGAAGGACCTGACCGACTCGGTGAACTCCATGGCCGGCAACCTCACGGGCCAGGTGCGGAACATCGCGCGAGGTGACGACGGCGGTGGCCAACGGCGACCTCTCGAAGAAGATCACGGTGGACGTGAAGGGCGAGATCCTGGAGCTGAAGAACACCATCAACACGATGGTGGACCAGCTGCGTTCCTTCGCCGCGGAGGTGACGCGCGTGGCGCGCGAGGTGGGCACCGAAGGCAAGCTGGGCGGCCAGGCCGACGTGCAGGGCGTGGCGGGCACGTGGAAGGACCTGACGGACTCGGTGAACTCCATGGCCTCCAACCTCACGTCCCAGGTGCGCAACATCGCGGACGTGACGACCGCGGTGGCCGAAGGGCGACCTCTCGCAGAAGATCACGGTGGACGTGAAGGGCGAGATCCTCGAGCTGAAGAACACCATCAACACGATGGTGGACCAGCTCTCGTCGTTCGCCGCGGAAGTGACGCGGGTGGCGCGCGAGGTGGGCACGGAAGGCAAGCCTCGGCGGCCAGGCGGACGTGCAGGGCGTGGCGGGCACGTGGAAGGACTTGACCGACTCGGTGAACTCCATGGCCGGCAACCTCACGGCCCAGGTGCGGAACATCGCGGACGTGACGACGGCCGTGGCGCGGGGAGACCTCTCGCGCAAGATCACGGTGGACGTGAAGGGCGAGATCCTGGAGCTGAAGAACACCATCAACACGATGGTGGACCAGCTCTCGTCGTTCGCCTCGGAAGTGACGCGGGTGGCGCGCGAGGTGGGCACGGAAGGCAAGCTCGGCGGCCAGGCGGACGTGCAGGGCGTGGCCGGCACGTGGAAGGACTTGACCGACTCCGTGAACTTCATGGCGTCGAACCTCACCGTCGCAGGTGCGGAACATCGCGGACGTGACGACCGCGGTGGCGAAGGGCGATCTCTCGAAGAAGATCACGGTGGACGTGAAGGGCGAGATCCTCGAGCTCAAGAACACGGTCAACACGATGGTGGACCAGCTCTCGTCCTTCGCCGCCGAGGTGACGCGGGTGGCGACGCGAGGTGGGCACGGAAGGCACGCCTCGGCGGCCAGGCGCAGGTGCGCGGCGTGGCCGGCACGTGGAAGGACTTGACCGACTCGGTGAACTACATGGCCTCGAACCTCACCGGCCAGGTGCGCAACATCGCGGACGTGACGACGGCGGTGGCGAAGGGCGACCTCTCGAAGAAGATCACGGTGGACGTGAAGGGCGAGATCCTGGAGCTGAAGAACACCATCAACACGATGGTGGACCAGCTCCGGTCGTTCGCCGCGGAAGTGACGCGCGTGGCGCGCGAGGTGGGCACCGAGGGCAAGCTGGGCGGCCAGGCGGTGGTGGAAGGCGTCTCGGGCACGTGGAAGGACCTGACCGACTCGGTGAACTCCATGGCCGGCAACCTCACCGACCAGGTGCGCGGCATCGCGAAGGTGGTGACGGCGGTCGCGAACGGCGACCTGAAGCAGAAGCTCACCGTGGAGGCGAAGGGCGAGATCGCAGCCCTGGCCGACACCATCAACAGCATGATCGAGACGCTCGCGACCTTCGCCGAGCAGGTGACGACGCGTGGCGCGCGAGGTGGGCGTGGAAGGCAAGCTGGGCGGCCAGGCCAAGGTGCCGGGCGCCTCGGGCACGTGGAAGGGCCTCACCGAGAACGTGAACCAGCTCGCGGAGAACCTCACGACGCAGGTGCGCGCGATCGCCGAGGTGGCCACCGCCGTGACCCAGGGCGACTTGACGCGATCGATCACCGTGCAGGCGAAGGGCGAGGTGGCGGCGCTGAAGGACACCATCAACGAGATGATCCGCAACCTGCGCGACACGA
This sequence comes from uncultured beta proteobacterium, assembly GCA_963827425.1. Classification (GTDB taxonomy): domain Bacteria; phylum Pseudomonadota; class Gammaproteobacteria; order Burkholderiales; family Usitatibacteraceae; genus Usitatibacter. The sequence continues at coordinate 1,078,327 of CAWHAQ010000005.1, forward strand.
CGCAGAAGAACACCGAGCAGGACTGGCTCAAGACCAACCTCGCCAAGTTCCGCCGCATGCTGCAGGGCCAGAAGGACCTCAACACCGTGGGCCGCCTCATCCTCTCCGAGCTGGCGCCCGTGGTCTCGCGCGCAGCACGCCGAGTTCTACGTGCTCTCCGGCGGCGAGGAGTTCCCGCACCTCACGCTGCTCGCGAGCTACGCCTCCGAGGGCGAGACCGCGCACGGCCGGCGCATCGGCCTGGGCGAGGGCCTGGTGGGCCAGTGCGCGCTCGAGCGCCGCAAGATCCTGCTCACCAACCCGCCGCAGGACTACCTGCGCATCTCCTCCGGGCCTGGGCGAGTGCCGCGCCGCGCAACATCCTCGTGCTGCCGGTGGTGTTCGAGGGCCAGGTGAAGGGCGTGCTGGAGCTCGCCTCGTTCGAGGGCTTCAGCGACGTGCACCAGGCGTTCCTCGACCAGCTCACGGAATCGATCGGCATCGTGATCAACACGATCGAGGCCAACACGCGCACCGAGGACCTGCTCACGCAGTCGCAGTCGCTCGCGCAGGAGCTGCAGAGCCGCCAGGAGGAACTGCAGACCACCAACCAGGAGCTGCAGGAGAAGGCGCGGCTGCTCGCGCACCAGAACCAGGAGGTGGAGCGCAAGAACCAGGAGGTGGAGCAGGCCCGCCAGGCGCTGGAGGAAAAGGCGCGCAGCTCGCCCTCACCTCGAAGTACAAGTCCGAGTTCCTGGCCAACATGTCGCACGAGCTGCGCACGCCGCTCAACTCGCTGCTGATCCTGTCCGACCAGCTCTCCGAGCAACGCCGAGGGCAACCTCAACGCGAAGCAGGTCGAGTTCGCGCAGCACCATCCACTCCTCGGGCAACGACCTGCTGATGCTCATCAACGACATCCTCGACCTCTCGAAGATCGAGTCGGGCACGGTCGCGGTGGACGTGGGCGAGGTGCGGCTGGACGACCTGCAGCGCTTCGTCGAGCGCACGTTCCGCCACGTGGCCGAGACCAAGGGCCTCGACGTTCGAGATCCGCATGGACCCGCGGCTGCCCAAGTCGATCGTCCACCGACGCCAAGCGCCTGCAGCAGATCCTGAGGAACCTGCTGTCCAACGCGTTCAAGTTCACCCACAAGGGCGAGGTGAACCTCGTCGTCGCGTCCCGCGGAGGCCGGCTGGTCGGTCGGACAACGAGGACCTGAACCGCGCCAACGACGTGGTCGAGTTCTCGGTGACGGACACCGGCATCGGCATCCCGACCGACAAGCAGCAGATCATCTTCGAGGCGTTCCAGCAGGCCGACGGCTCCACCAGCCGCAAGTACGGCGGCACGGGCCTGGGCCTCGCGATCTCGCGCGAGCTCTCGCGCCTGCTGCGCGGCGAGATCCGCCTGGTGAGCGCGCCCAACAAGGGCAGCGTCTTCTCGCTCTACCTGCCGCAGGCGTTCCCGCCGTCGCGCACCCAGCGCAAGTCGTCCGACGCGGCGGCGGTGGCGAGCGCGGCGATCGAGGCCGCGCGCCAGGCCGCCGAGCGCCGCCTGGTCGAGCGCACCGCGGCGCTCGACATCCCGCCCGACGAGGCGGACGAGGAGGCCGCCGTGCCGCCGCTGCTGGTGAACGAGGCCGACGACGACCGCGAGGCCGTGCACCCGGGCGACCGCACGGTGCTGATCGTGGAGAACGACCTCGCCTTCGCGCGCGTGCTGCTGGAGAGCGCGCGCGACCAGGGCTTCAAGGGCGTGGTCACCACGCAGGGCACCCCGGCGCTCACGCTGCTGAACGAGTTCCACCCGGCGGCGATCCTGCTCGACATCTTCCTGCCCGACATCGAGGGCTGGCGGGTGCTCGCGCGCCTGAAGAACGACATCACCGTGCGCCACACGCCGGTCACCGTCATCTCGACCGAGGAGGCGCGCGAGCGGGCGCTCGACTCGGGGGCGCGGCGCTTCGTCGCCAAGCCGCTGCAGAGCCGCAAGGCCGTGGACGAGGTGCTCGCGGAGGCCTGGGAATTCGCGACCTCCGACCGGCGCCGCGTGCTGCTGGTCGAGCCCGACTCGCAGCGTCAGGCCGCGGTGCGCGACTGCCTCGCGGGCCTCGAGAACGTCGAGGTCGTGGTGGCGGCCGACGGAACGCGCGGCGCGGAGCTGCTGCGCGGCGGCGATCTCGACTGCGCGATCGTGAACCCCGACACGCCGGACCTCGACCTGCCCGCGCTGATGGAGCAGGTGATCGACATGGCGCAGTCGCCGACGCCGGTGATCGCCTACGGCAAGCAGCTCGCCTCGGTGGGCGCGGCGAGCGTGGCGCTGGCGGGAATCCCCGGGCGTGCGCGAGGTGCATTCGCTCGAGCGCCTGCTGGACGAGGTGGTGCGCGCGCTGCACATCGACGTGGCCCGCGTGAGCGAGCGGCAACGCAAGGTGCTGGAGGACATCTACGGCTCGACGCGCGCGCTCGCCGGGCGCCGCGTGCTGATCGTGGACGACGACATCCGCAACATCTTCGCGCTGTCGTCGGTGCTCGAGGACTACGGCATGGAGATCCGCACGGCCGACAACGGCCGCGATGCGATCGCGCTCGCGCAGAAGGGCGAGCTCGACGTGATCCTCATGGACATCATGATGCCGGAGATGGACGGGCTGGAGACCATGCGCGAGATCCGCAAGATCCCGGGCGCCAAGGACCTGCCGATCATCGCCGTGACCGCGAAGGCCATGAAGGGCGACCGCGAGCGCTGCATCGAGGCGGGCGCGTGGGACTATCTGTCCAAGCCGGTGGACCGCGAGCAGCTGCTCACGGTGCTCAAGGCCTGGCTGCAACGCTAGCAGGAAGAAGCCTATGAACTCGCAAGCGCAAGCCCCGCTCGCCACCGTCCGCGGTGGATCCCTCCGCCGAGGCGCCGCCCCTCGATCGCTCGAACATCCTCATCGTCGACGACCGGCTGGACAAGCGCGTCGTCTTCCGCACCATCCTCGAGGAGCTGGACCAGAACATCATCACGGCCTCCTCGGGCGAGGAGGCGCTGCGCTGGCTCCTCGACAACGAGTGCGCGGTGATCCTGCTCGACGTGAACATGCCGGGCATGGACGGGCTGGAGACGGCGGAGCTGATCCGCGCGCGCCGCAAGTCCGCGCACACGCCGATCATCTTCATCACCGCCTTCGCCGACGAGATGCACACCGCGCGCGGCTATTCGCTGGGCGCGGTCGACTACATCCTGTCGCCGGTGGTGCCCAACATCCTGCGCAGCAAGGTGAAGGCGCTGGTGCAGCTGCACCGCCTCAACGCGGAGCTGAAGAAGCGCTCCGACGAGCGCGTGGCGCTGGTGAAGGAGCAGGCCGCGCGCACCATGGCCGAGGAATCGCAGCGCCGCGCGAGCTTCCTCGCCGAGGCGACCCAGGTGATGGCGAGCTCGCTCGACGTCGACACGATCCTGAACGGCGCCTCGGTGCTGGTGGTGCCGTTCCTCGCCGACTACGGCGCGGTGGTGATGACCAACGACGACGGCACGATCCGCGCCCGGCGCAACTCCTGCGTCGCCGGCTGGGAGCAGTACCTCGGAGCCCATGCCGCGGCGTTCGAGGCGCTCATCGCCGAGCAGCAGGCGGGCGCCATCGCCTCCGGGGCGCACCGCTTCGTCGAGCGCCTGACGCTCCCGCCCGCGGACGGCGACCTGCCCGACGAATCGCCGGCGGGAGAGATCCACGCCTTCCCGCTCACCACGCGCGGCGAGCCGCGCGGCGCGCTGGTGCTCGCCATGGGGCCCTCGTCGCGGCACCTGGCCGGACAGGACCTCTCGCTCGCCGACAACCTGGCGGGGCGCGCCGCGAGCTCGCTCGACAACTGCCTGCTCTACGAGGAGATCCAGAACGCCGACCGGCGCAAGAACGAGTTCCTCGCCACACTCTCGCACGAGCTGCGCAACCCGCTGGCGCCACATGCGCGCGGCGCTGCACATGCTGCGCACGCAGCCGCTGAGAAGGAGCGCGTCGAGCCGCTGCTGCACACCATGGACCGCCAGGTCGCGCAGATGACGCGCCTGGTGGAGGACCTGCTCGACATCTCGCGCATCACGCGCGGGGCGATCGAGCTGCGCCGCGAGACGCTCGACGTTGGCGCCGAGATCCGCAACGCCCTCGAGTCGTGCCAGGGCCCGCTCGAGGCGGGCGGCCACCAGGTCGTGCTCGACCTGCCGGCCGGCCCGCTGCAGGTGGTGGCCGACCGCGTGCGCCTGCAGCAGATCCTGGAGAACGTGCTCGCTCAACGCGGTCAAGTACACCGAGCCCGGCGGGCGCATCGAGGTGAGCGCCGAGCGCGACGCTCGCGGACATCGTGATCCGCGTGCGCGACAACGGCATCGGCATCGCGCCCGAGAAAGCTCGCGCACGTGTGGGGACCTCTTCGTGCAGGTGGACGAGTCGCCCGAGCGCACCGCAAGGGCCTGGGCATCGGCCTCGCCCTCGTGCGCGACCTCGTGAGCCGCCACGGCGGCACCGTCGAGGCCCAAGCGAGGGGCTCGGCAAGGGCAGCACGTTCACGATGCGCTTCCCGCGCGCCGGGCGCACGACATGCGCGAGCCGGCGCCGCCCCGGCCGCGCGCCACGACCGCGGCGCGCAGGAAACCTCGCACCGCGTGCTGATCGTCGACGACAACGTCGACGCCGCCGAAACGCTCGTCGATGATGCTGGAGCTGCTCGGCCAGCAGACGCGCCAGGCCCACGAGGGCATGGGTGCGCTCGCCGCGGCGCGCGAGTACCGGCCCGAGCTCATCTTCATGGACATCGGCCTGCCCGGCCTCTCGGGGCACGAGGTCGGTGAGCCGCATGCGCCGGCGAGCTCGGCATGACCGACACCTACATCGTGGCGCTGTCCGGCTACGGCACCGAGGAGGACCGGCGCAAGTCGCTCGTCGCGGGCTTCGACACCCACCTGGTGAAGCCGCTCGATCCGGCGGCGCTGCCCGGGCATCCTCGCGGCGGCCGGTGCGGCGCCCGCAGTAGGGCGCGCTGCGCCCGGTGCAGGGCGCGGTAGAATGACGCCAATGAACGGGGCAGGAAGGGCCGACATGGTTATGAGACCGCCGACTACGACCTGCAGGAATTCCCGGTAGGGCGGGCGCGGACCTTTTTCCTCTCGAGAAAGCGCGGCTCGCCGCGCTTTTTCGTTCTTCTGCAGAAAGAATCGACATGGTTTCCATCACGCTCCCGGACGGTTCGGTCCGGCAATTCGAAAAACCCGTGACGGTCGCCGAGGTCGCGGCCTCCATCGGCCCCGGCCTCGCCAAGGCCGCGCTGGGCGGCAAGGTCGACGGCAAGCTCGTCGACACGTCGCTATCGCGTCGATCACGACGCGAAGCTCGCCATCGTCACCGACACGCGACGCCGAGGGCCTGGACATCATCCGCCACTCCACGGCGCACCTGCTCGCCTACGCGGTGAAGGAGCTCTTTCCCGAAGCGCAGGTCACCATCGGCCCGGTGATCGAGAACGGCTTCTACTACGACTTCGCGTACAAGCGGCCCTTCACGCCCGAGGATCTCGCCGCCATCGAGAAGCGCATGGCGCGAGCTCGCGAAGAAGGACCTCCCGGTCGTGCGCGAGGAGTGGAAGCGCGACGAGGCGGTGAAGTTCTTCAACGGCATCGGCGAGAAGTACAAGGCGGAGATCATCGCGGCGATTCCCGTCGAGCGAGGACATCAGCCTCTACCGCGAGGGCGACTTCATCGACCTGTGCCGCGGCCCGCACGTGCCGTCCACGGGCAAGCTCAAGGTCTTCAAGCTCATGAAGGTGGCGGGCGCGTACTGGCGCGGCGACTCGAAGAACGAGATGCTCCAGCGCATCTACGGCACGGCGTGGGCGAAGAAGGAGGACCAGGACGCGTACCTGCACATGCTCGAGGAGGCGGAGAAGCGCGACCACCGCAGGCTCGGCAAGCAGCTCGACCTCTTCCACATGCAGGACGAGGCGCCCGGGCATGGTGTTCTGGCATCCGAAGGGCTGGACGCTCTGGCAGCAGGTCGAGCAGTACATGCGCCGCGTCTACCGCGACAACGGCTACCAGGAAGTGCGCTGCCCGAAGATCCTCGACCGCTCGCTCTGGGAGAAGTCCGGCCACTGGGAGAACTACAAGGACAACATGTTCACCACGGAGAGCGAGAAGCGCGACTTCGCGGTGAAGCCCATGAACTGCCCGGGCCACATCCTGATCTTCAACACGGGCCTGCGCAGCTACCGCGACCTGCCGCTGCGCTACGGCGAGTTCGGCGCCTGCCATCGCAACGAGCCCTCGGGCGCGCTGCACGGCCTCATGCGCGTGCGCGGCTTCACCCAGGACGACGGCCACATCTTCTGCACCGAAGAGCAGATCGAGCCCGAGTGCGTGGCGTTCCACCAGCTCGCCTGCAAGGTCTACCGCGGACTTCGGCTTCGACGGACATCGACAGGTGAAGATCGCGCTGCGTCCCGAGAAGCGCATCGGCAGCGACGAGCAGTGGGACAAGGCCGAGGAGGCGCTGCGCGCGGCGCTCCGGGCCTGCGGCGCGCAATGTGGACGGAGCTGCCGGGCGAGGGCGCCTTCTACGGTCCGAAGATCGAGTACCCCCTCAAGGACTCGCTCGGGCGCGTCGTGGCAGTGGGCACGATGCAGGTGGACTTCATGATGCCCGAGCGCCTGGGCGCCGAGTACGTCGGCGAGGACAACGCGCGGCACGTGCCGGTGATGCTGCACCGCGCCATCGTGGGCTCCATGGAGCGCTTCATCGGCATCCTCATCGAGCACCACGCGGGCGCGATGCCGCTGTGGCTGGCGCCCGTGCAGGTCGTCGTGATGAACATCACCGATCGCCAGGCAGGCGTATGTCGAACGAGGTCGCGGCAGGCGCTGCGCGGCGCCGGTTTGCGCGTCGCCGCCGATTTGCGGAACGAGAAAATAACGTATAAAATTCGGGAACATAGCATTCAAAAACTTCCTTACCAGCTGGTGCTGGGAGACAAGGAAGTCGCCGCACGAGACGGTCTCGGCGAGGACGCGTGCCGGTGAGAACCTGGCGCCAGTCCCGCTCGAGGCCTTTATTTCGCGCCTGCAAAGCGAAATCGAGGCTCGCAATGAATGGTCCGGGGCGCCGTCGCAGCGCTGTGACCCGACCCAGGCTGTCGCGCGCAATCTATTGATTTTTTAGAGGATTTTACGCATAGCTCAGGATAAAGCAGTCCGCATCAACGGCGAGATCAACTGCGCCCGAAGTGCGCCTCGTCGGAGTCGAAGGCGAGCCGATCGGCATCGTGAAGATCGAGGAGGCCATGCGCATGGCCGAAGAAGCCGACATCGACCTCGTGGAGATCGCGCCGACCGCCAAGCCGCCGGTCTGCCGCTTGATGGACTACGGCAAGTTCAAGTACCGCGAGAGCAAGAAGGCGCACGAGGCGAAGCTCAAGCAGAAGCAGATCCAGGTGAAGGAAGTGAAGTTCCGGCCTGGCACCGACGAGGGCGACTACAAGATCAAGGTGCGCAACCTGATCGCGCTTCCTCACCGAGGGCGACAAGACCAAGGTGACGCTGCGCTTCCGCGGCCGCGAGATGGCGCACCAGGAGCTCGGAATGCAGCTGTTCAAGCGGGTGGAGGCGGATCTCGACCGGAAGCGGGCATGGTGGAGCAGTGGCCGAAGCTGGAAGGCCGGCAGATGATCATGATCCTGGCGCCCGAAGAAGAAGCATTGAGCGCAGTGAGCACGGAGCGTCAGAGCGGACCAATGCCGCTCACGCCGGAAGTGAGCAGGAGAACAAGGTGACTTCAGGTCGAGAAGCGCGGAAGGGTTCCGCCACCTGCTGCACCAATGCAAGGAGGGCAATCATGCCCAAGATGAAGACCAAGAGTGGCGCCGCCAAGCGCTTCCGGGTCCGCGGCAGCGGCTCGGTGAAGCGTTACCAGGCGGGCAAGCGCCACATCCTCACCAAGCGTTCCACCAAGAACAAGCGCCAGCTGCGCGGCGCCACGGGGGTCGATGCGACCAACCTGGCGCACGTGAAGGCGATGCTTCCCTACGCCTAAGGAGCCGCCGACATGCCTCGTGTAAAACGTGGAGTCACGGCGCGCGCGCGCCACAAGAAAGTCCTCGAGCAGGCCAAGGGTTACCGCGGCCGCCGCAAGAACGTATACCGCATCGCCAAGGAAGCGGTGATGCGCGCGGGGCAATATGCCTACCGCGACCGCCGCAACAAGAAGCGCGAGTTCCGCGCGCTCTGGATCACCCGCATCAACGCGGGCTGCGCGTGAGCGCGGGCGTCTCGTACAGCCAGTTCATGGCGGGCCTGAAGAAGGCCGGGATCGACATGGACCGCAAGGTGCTCGCGGACCTCGCGGTGTTCGACAAGGCCGCGTTCGGCAGGATCGTCGAACAGGCCAAAGCGAGCCTCGGGGCCTAGACAGACGTAAAACCACGAAGGGGGCTCGCGAGAGCCCCTTTTTAGTTTGCGCACGAACTTCGCGAAAACGCGTCCCACGTTGGCTCCCTCTCCCTTGGGAGAGGGTTGGGGAGAGGGTCTCTTCCACTGATGCCAGAACTCGAAAAGATCATCGCCGAAGCCGAACGCGCCATCCGCGCGACGAGCACCATCGCCGAGCTCGAGCAGGCCAAGGCGCGCTTCCTCGGCAAGGCGGGCTCGCTCACCGAGCTCGCTGAAGGGACTGGGCAGGCTCTCGCCGAGGAAGGCCGAAGGCCGGCGCCGCCATCAACCAGGCCAAGGCGCGGTCGAGGCGCATGGTGCAGTCGCAGCGCGACGCGATCCTCGCTGCGCGAGCTCGACGCGAGGCTCGCCGCCGAGTCCGATCGACGTGACGCTCCCGGGACGCCGCCAGGCGCCGGGCGGGCTGCATCCCATCACGCGCGCGCTGGAGCACGTGGAGAAGCTCTTCGCGACGATGGGCTTCTCGGTGGCCGACGGCCCCGAGATCGAGAACGACTAGTACAACTTCACCGCGCTGCGCATGTTCCCGGACCATCCGTCGCGCAGCATGCAGGACACGTTCTACGTCGCGGGCACCGGAGCACGTGCTGCGCACGCAGACTTCACCCGTGCAGATCCGCTACATGCAGTCCCACGAGCCGCCGATCCGCATCATCTGCCCGGGCCGCGTGTACCGCTGCGACCACGACGCGACGCACTCGCCGATGTTCCACCAGATCGAGGGCCTGTGGGTGGACGAGGGCGTGAGCCTCGCGGACCTGAAGGGCACGTGCACGCAGTTCTGCCGCGCGTTCTTCGAGCGCGACGACATCGACGATCCGCTTCCGCCCGTCGTACTTCCCGTTCGTCGAGCCGGGCGTGGAGATCGACATGGCATGGTCGAAAGGACCCGGCGGCGAGACCACCTAGCTCGAGATCGCCGGCGCCGGCGTGGTGCATCCCGAGGTGCTGCGCAACGGCGGCATCGACCCGCAGCGCTACTCGGGCTTCGCGTTCGGCATGGGCCTGGACCGCCTCGCGATGCTCAAGTACGGCGTGAACGACCTGCGGCTCTTCTTCGAGAACGACATGAAGTTCCTGGCGCAATTCCGATGAAGGTCTCCGTTGCCTGGCTGAAGGAGCTGGTGGAGGTCGACAAGGGCGTCGACGCGCTCGCGCACGCACTCACCATGGGCGGCCTCGAGGTGGAGGAGATCACGCCGGTCGCCGCGACGCTTCGCGGGCATCGTCGTGGGGCACGTGAAGAGCGTGGCGCCGCACCCGAATGCGGACAAGCTGCGCGTGACGCAGGTGGATGCCGGCACCGGGGAGCTGCTGCACCATCGTGTGCGGCGCGCCGAACGTCGCGGCGGGCCAGAAGGTGCCGTGCGCGCTCGTCGGCGCGAAGCTGCCTGCCGTCGCCGGCGAGAAGCCGCTCGAGATCCGCAAGGCGAAGCTGCGCGGCGTGGAATCAGCGGCATGCTGTGCTCGGCGCGCGAGCTGGGCCTCTCCGAGGACCACGCGGGGCCTGCATGGTGCTCGAAGCCGACGCGCCGGTGGGGCGCGACGTGCGCGAGGTGCTGGCGCTGGACGACGTCTACCTCACGCTCAAGCTCACGCCCAACCGCGGCGATTGCCTGTCGATGTTCGGCATCGCGCGCGACCTGGCGCGCGCTCACCGGCGCGCGCGTGCGCCTGCCAGCGGCCCCGCCGGTGCCCTCGCATCCCACGGCGGCAGCCGCGCGGTGCGCATCACCGAGCCGGGGGCTTGCGCCCACTACTTCGGCCGCGTCGATGCGCGGCATCGACCCCGCGGCCCGCACGCCGCAGTGGATGGTGCGACGCCTCGAGCGCGCGGGGCTGCGCGCCATCAGCCCGCTGGTGGACATCACCAACTACGTGATGCTCGAGCGCGGCCAGCCCATGCACGCGTTCGACGACGCGAAGCTCGCCGGCGGCATCGACGTGCGCTGGATGAAGCCCGGCGAGAAGATCGAAGCTGCTGAACGGGCAATCGGTCGACTACCGCGAGAGGCTGCTCGCCATCACCGACGACACGGGCCCGGTCGCGCTCGCGGGCGTGATGGGCGGCGGCGACCATGGTGGGCGATGCAACCACCGACGTGTTCTTCGAGGCCGCGTGCTTCCTGCCCGAAGCGGTGCAGGGCAAGGCGCGCGAGCTGGGATTGACGAGCGATGCCGCGCACCGCTTCGAGCGCGGCGTGGATCCCGCGGCCGCCGGTGGCGCGCTGGAGCGCGCGGTCGCGCTCACGCTGGAGATCTGCGGCGGCACGGCGGGCCCGGTGACCCATGCCGCGGGCGATCCGCCGCCGCGCGCAGCGCTGCGCGTGCGTCGCGACCGCGTGCGCGCGCTGCTCGGCTACGACGTGACCGACGACGAGATGCACGCCATCCTCGCGGCGCCTGTCGTGCGTGCCGGAGTCCGACGGCGCGGCGATCCGCGTGACGCCGCCCAGCTGGCGCTACGACCTCGCCATCGAGGAGGATTACGTCGAGGAGATCGCACGCGTCCACGGCTACGAGCACGTGCCGGCGAAGCCTCCGCGCGCGCGGGCACCGATGCTGGCGCTGCCCGAGGGCGAGCGCGACCGCCACGCCCTGCGCCACCTGCTCGCCGCCGCCGGCTACCAGGAGGTCGTGAACTACAGCTTCGTGGCCGAGGAGTGGGAGCGCGACTTCGCGGGCAACAGCGCGCCCGTGCGCCTTGCCAACCCGATCGCGAGCCACATGAGCGTGATGCGCACCTCGCTCCTCGCGGGGCTGGTGCAGGCGCTGCGTCGCGAACCTGAACCGCGGCGAGGAGCGCGCGCGCCTCTTCGAGATCGGGCGCTGCTTCGAGGCCGACCGCGCCGAGGTGGCCGCGCAGCCCGAGCGCATCGCGGGCCTCGCCTTCGGCGCGCGGCTGCCCGAGCAATGGGGCGAGAAGGTGCGCGCCGGTCGATTTCTTCGACGTGAAGGGCGATGTCCAGTCGCTCGCTGCCGGCAGGAACCTCGCGTTCGAGGCCGCCACCCATCCGGCATGCCATCCGGGGCGTTGCGCAGCCGTGAGCCTCGACGGGCAGGCCATCGGCATGCTGGGCGAGCTGCACCCGCGCCTGCAGCAGAAGTACGAGCTGCCGGCGGCGCCGGTGCGTCTTCGAGCTCGCTCTGCGAGCCCCTCCTGGCGGGCCGTTTCCCGCGTTTCGGGGGTCTTTCCCGCATGCCCGTCGGTGCGGCGCGACTATGCCTTCACGGTGGCCGAGGAAGTCCCCGTCGGGCACCTCCTGGCGGCCCTCCGCGGGCGCGTGCCGGCCTTCGTCCGGGCCGTGGAGGTGTTCGACCAGTACCGCGGCAAAGGGGTGGAGCCCGGCAAAAAAAGCCTTGCACTACGGATAGTTATGCAGGATACTGACAGGACTTTGACAGATTCAGAAGTGGAGGGAGCTGTGTCCTCCGTCCGTCGACAACTAAACCAAGAATTCCAAGCCCGACCGCGCACGTGAAAGACAAAGTGACACTCACCAAGGCCGAGCTGGCCGACCTGATGTTCGAGAAGGTCGGCCTGAACAAGCGCGAGGCCAAGGACATGGTCGAGACGTTCTTCGAGGAGATCCGGATCGCCCTGGAGAGGGGCGAGATGCGTGAAGCTCTCGGGGTTCGGCAATTTCCAGCTGCGCGAAGAAGCCGCAGCGCCCCGGCCGCAATCCCAAGACCGGCGAAGAGATTCCCATCACGGCGCGCCGCGTGGTCACCTTCCACGCAAGCCAGAAGCTGAAGAGCCTGGTCGAGAAGTCTATCAATGGCCACGGAGACCATGGCGACGACTGACCTTCCGGCTATCCCCGCCAAGCGCTATTTCACCATCGGCGAAGTGAGCGAATTGTGCGGGGTGAAGCCCCATGTGCTGCGCTACTGGGAGCAGGAGTTCACGCAGCTCAAGCCCGTGAAGCGGCGCGGCAACCGGCGCTATTACCAGCACCACGAAGTGCTGCTCATCCGCCGCATCCGCGAGTTGCTCTACGAGCACGGCTTCACCATCAACGGCGCGCGCAACCGCCTCGAGGAGCCCCTGCACGGGCGCCCTGCGGCGGCGGCGACCAAGACCATGACGGTCCCGCAGCCCATCTCGCCCGCGCAACATCCGCAAGGAGCTGAAGAGCATCCGCAAGATGTTGAACGATAGGCGCCCGCGTTTCGCGAAGACGCGTCCATCGTTCGCTCCCTCTCCCCTGGGAGAGGGTTGGGGAGAGGGTGCTTTCCCGCTATAATCTCAGTTCGGTCGGGGCGTAGCGCAGCCTGGTAGCGCACCTGCATGGGGTGCAGGGGGTCGAAGGTTCGAATCCTTTCGCCCCGACCATTCAAAAAAGGGGCCGCACGGCCCTTTTTTTGGCGATCTCATCCTTCGCGTGCCATCTGGGCATGGCTCACGCATGGTCGATGACCGTGGCTAGGCCTGCTCCGCCGCTTGCCTTGCCGCCTGGTTTGCCGCCCTCATCTTCTCGAGTCGCCGGTGCGGACCAGTTCGCGGCGTTCCTCCACGCCCCCGGTGCGAACTCCGCCAGGATGCGCGCCGCGTGCTCCTGTCCCGGATCGCGGCCCAGTAGGCGGCCACGTTGGCGTTCGCGGCGATCGGGTCGGCGAGACCCCTGTTCCCCAGCATGTCTCCACATAGAAGAGCGCCGGCACGAGCGCGCAGTCGGCCAGGGTGAGGCGGCCGAGGCAGGCGAAGCCGTCGCGGCCAATCATCCGGTCCAGCGCCTGGTGCTGCTGCGCCAGCTGGCCGCTCAGCAGCGCGACGATGCTCTCGTTGCCGGTGGTGACGGGCGTCTGGGCGGCGAGGGCACGGGTCTGGACCGCGAGCATGAACGCGTTGTTCATCAGGTAGATGTCGCCGATGCGCGCCAGGGTACGGATGTGGGCGTTCTCGCGCGGCGTCGCGCCCAGCAGCGAAGGCTCGGGATGGATCTCCTCGAGATACTCCGCGATCACCGCCGACTCCGGTATCGCCTCGCCGTCGATCTCCAGCAACGGGATGCGGCCGATCGGATGGTCCTGGTAGAACTTCAGCGTGCCGTAGGTCGGCGGCTGCTCGATCGCGATGTCGGTGAGACCCTTGGCGTAGATCTGCATCCGTACTCGCGCCGAGTAGGGACTGATATCCCAGGAATAGAGCTTCATCGTCGTCACGCTTCCTCTAACAATTTCATTTCAAGATAAGTTCACGAATCAATTCACTGCCCAGAAGTTTTCTGTATTCATTCCGTCCCACTCTGGCCTTGTTCTGGACAGGGGTGCTACCGATTACTTTCCTGGCCACTGATTCTTGCTCGATGCCTTTGTCCAAAGCCGCCATGTTCTTGTAAGTGATCATGCGAAATATATTGGGCTGATCCGCTGATTTTGGAATGGCGCTGCAGACCTTGTAATCGATGATCAGCCCGGCTTTCTTCATGGCTTCCATGGTCGGCTTCCATGTCGAATTCAGCCAATCGACGTACTCTTCAAATCTCCCATACTCAATTCGTATGTAGGCCACGTCAGTGACCGGGCCGTCGGTGTACTGGCGCTCATCCTTGATCATTTTGTCTTCACCTTACGGACGTATAGCAATTTCATTTCAAGATGAGCTCGCGAATATATTCAGTGCCCAGAGATTTTCTGTATTCACTCCGGGCCACCCTGGCCTTGTTCTGGACCTCGGTGCTGCCGATTACTTTCCTGGCCACCTCTTCCAGCTCGACGCCTTTGTCCAAAGCCGCAGCCGCGTCTTTAAAGGTGATCCAGAGATATATGTTCGGCTGATCCGCTGATTTTGGAGTGGCACTGAAGACCTTGTAATCGATGATCAGCCCGGCTTTCTTCGTGGCTTCCATGGTCGGCTTCCATGTCGAAGTCAGCCAATCGACGTACTCTTCAAAGTGTCCGTACTCAACTTGTATGTAGTCCACCCCGGTGACCGGGCCGTCAATATACTGGCGCTCATCCTGAGCACGTGCATCTGGCGAGAGTGAGGAAGCTGCGAGACACATGGATAAGATAATGGTCTTGATCATTTTCTCTTCACCTGTTGCGACATATCTCTCAGCTGCCACAACAAGAAGGCATACGTGTCTGCCGCTTCCCGGTCCTGCTGCGCGCGAGTGGAGCCGATGCCATGGCCGGCGTCGTAGTCGACGCGCAGCAGAATGGGTTTTCCGGACGTGCGTGGCGGCTTGCAGTCGCGCGGTCATCTTCGCCGAGTGAAAGGGCGCGACGCGCGGATCGGTGACGCCGGTGGTGAGCAACACGGCGGGATACGCGGTGCCATCTTTCACCGACTGATAGCTGTCGATCATCTTGAGCGCCTTGTAACCGGCGGGATCGGCGATTGCGCCCCACTCCGGTTCTTCACCGTAGCCGTTCTGTTCGGCGACATAGCGCAGTGGATTGGACCAGCCGACGCCGTCGATCACGGCGGCGAAGAGATCGGGCCGTTCGGTCATCGCGCGCCCGACGGTGATCCCGCCGGCGGAGCGGCCGCCGATGGCGAGATGCTTCGACGAGGTGTATTTCTTGGCGATGAGTTCGTCGCACACGGCGATGAGATCGCGCCAGGTGTTGGGCTTGTTGGCGAGTTGCCCGGCCTTGTGCCACTCGCGGCCATATTCGCCTCCGCCGCGCACATTGGCATATCCGACGATGGCGCCGGCATCAACCAGTGCCAGCGTGCGTTCGGCGAATTTCGGCGTGTAGGCGGATAGCCGTACGAGCCGTAGGCGGAGATCCAGGTCGGGTTGCTGCCGTCCTGTTTCATGCCTTTGCGATAAATCAGCGTATAGGGAATCTTGACGCCGTCCTTCGCGGTCGCGAAGAAGCGCTTGGCTTCATAAGCGCTGACATCGATCGCCGGCTTGCGCGTGATGCTCGTGTCCCAAAGATGGCCGGCGCGGTCGACCGACCAAATGCCCGCCGGCGTGAGCCAACCTTGAAGCGACAACAAGGCGCCGTCTTCATTGGGATCGGCGAACACGGCGCCCACGGTGCCGTCGAAAGGCAGGGCGATGTCGACGACTTTGCCGTCGTGACTCAAACGCTGCAGCCGGCTGATGCCGCCGTCCATGATTCTCAAGTAAATACCGTCATGAGCGCGCGCTGTTGCCTCGATCACGAGCGTTGCGTGTTGCGGGACTACTACGTTGCGGTCGTGAGGCTCGGCGCCGCGGCCGAAGTCTTGACGATGCGCCCGCGCGGCGAGCCCTTGTTGACCAGCAGGTACAAGTCGTTGCCACCGAGCTCAAGATCGGTGACTTCGTCATCGAAGCCGGCGAATGAAACCCATTTGGCCTTGCCCGCAATGGCGTCGCTGAGCGGTGCGATGAACCATCGGCGTTCGGGTCTGACGTCGGCCAGCTGCAGGATCGCGTAACGCGAGCCGGGCGCGGTGAGGATTGTCGGGATCTGGATTTTGTCGTACTCCACCCCTGCGACCAGATCGCGCTTCATCAGTATCGGATCGGACTCAGGGTCGGTGCCCAATTTGTGGAAGCGGGCTTGGGCGTCCAGGTAACGCTCGGGGGTGGCCACGGCGCCAGTGAGCTGCGTGTAGAAGAATCCGCTGGCGTCCTCGAGCCATTGCGGATTGGCGCCTTCGGTATCAGGAATGGTCTCGGGAAAATGCTTGCCGTCGGCGACAGTGAGTATGTGCAGCAGGGAATCTTCGCTGCCATCCTTCGACAGGCCGTACGCCACATACCTGCCATCGGGCGAGGCATGCCACCAGTCGAGTGACACGTGGGTGTTGGCACTGCTCATGGCGGTGGGATCGACCAGCACGCGATCCGGGCCGTTAAGTCCTTGGCGCACGAACAGCTTGAAGTTATCCGCGCCCAAGGGGCGCTGCTGGATGAAGGTCAGACCGCCGGCACGCTGCACGCGCGAGGTCGCCACGGCTTCGCCGGAAAGTTGTTCGATGCGCTTGAGCAGGGCCGCGCGACCCGGGAGGGCATCGATGATGGCGGTGGTGTGGTCATTCTGCCCCTTCAGGAAAGGCAGCCAATCGGGATCCTTGCTGTTTTCCATCCAGCGATAAGGATCGCTCACCGTTTCACCGAAGTAGGTGTCTTTCACCACTTCGACGCGCGCGACGGGTGCCGGCGGCACGTCCTTCGAAGCGGCGGCGGTGGCCGTAGGCTTCAGCGCCAGCAGCGAGAGCGACAGCGCTCCTGTGGTGCCGGCGAGAAACGTGCGGCGGTCGAAATCCATTTTCATCTTTCGCTGCCCTCTGTGAATTAATCAAGCCTTGACGACGAGGTCGATCTCGACACAGGCCCCAAGCGGCAGCGCGGCCACCCCGATCGCCGTACGGGCGGGAAAGGGTTGACTGAAATGCTTGGCGTAGATGCCATTCAGCGCCACGTAATCACTCAGGCTCGTGAGATACACGCCAGCGCGCACGACATCATCGAAACCCTTGCCGGCCGCCTTGAGAACCGCCGAGAGATTCTGGAAGACGCGCTCCGTCTCGGCCGCAATACCTCCCGCCACCAGCTTGCCCGTCGCCGGGTCCTGGCCGACCTGACCGCTGAAAAAGATGAAACCACCGACTTCGATCGCCTGGCTAAACGGGCCGACCGGCGGCGTGAGTTCGGGCGAGGTAACAGCTGTCTTGGTCATGGCGAACTCCCTTCGACACCGGGTTGCAGGTCTGCGCGAAAACATGAATTCCGCGGTATTCTGGTGCGCGACAGAAAATTACACAAATTCATTATTATCACGATAATACGTACCCGCTACGCACGATGATGTTACTCGTACTTGTAGGTTGCGCTGACCCGTACCCAATCATTTTGCGGCGTGAAGTTGACCATCATCGAGCCAAACGCCGGCCCGATTAGCGAGTTCTCGCTGATGGCAGTGCGGATGGCCGCGTTGAGCTTGTCCAGGCCCTCTGCGCCTGGTGTCACGAAGGAAAAGTGCAACTTAGCCCGTGAATCCGTGTTGTGGAAAATCTCCCGGTCGATCTCGTACTCGACTATGGTGCCGTCGGCGAGCAACTTCTCGAACAGCGGCACGTAGAAGCTGCTGAGTATCCGCAGGGCTTCGTCGGCCTCGGGCGCATCGGGCTTGAGCTTGTAGGTACTCTTGTACCCGTAGGCGCCCTTCCAGGACCCGGCTTTCCAGTTGTAGAAGCGGCTGACGAACACCTGATCCCAGTGCTTGGTCGCGCTGGCGAGCAGCGGCGAGCTCGAGCCGCCGCTCTTGTGGAAAGCCTCGAGTACTTTCATCACGCCCGCGCGCGAGCTGGCCTGCCACCAGTTGGCGTGAGTGAAGCCTTCAGCGAAGTGCACCTGATTCTCATCGTCGCCGTAGCCGACGAGGGTGCCGTCGGCGAGGGCGGGTGCGAGGATCTCCTGGTTGCTCGTGGCGTTTTCCTTGTCCACGTCGCCCCAGTAGGACCGGGGAAACGTCCAGTACGACACGTACTTGTACAGCAGCGGCCTTTCCGTGACTGCGCCAGTTTGTGCGCCGGCGAGCGTTGCGCTCATCGGAGCGCCGCCGGGGCAGTGGCGCCCACCATCACTGCCCACGCGGATCTGTTCATACTGTCTCTCCCGCCTCAGGACATGAATCGCCTGAAATTCTGATGCAGGACAACACATTCCACAAATGCATTATTATCACGATAATAATGCTAGTACCGCATGATTCCGTCATTCATCCCGGGACAACGCGTTCAGGAGCCCGCCTTGCTCGAAGACTTGCGCGCCCTCGTAGAATTCGCCGATGCCGGGTCCATCGCCGGTGCAGCCGGTCGTCTATTCCGCACACCCTCTGCGATTACCCGGCAAGTGCAAAGGCTGGAGGCTGCATTGGGTGCGGAGTTGCTCGACCGCTCGGTAAAGCCGCCGCGCCTGAACTCGCTGGGCTCCAGGGTGCTCGAACAGGCGCGAGATCTGCTGCAGCGGACGGAGGCGCTGAAATCCCTTACGTCGAGCGGCGCTGAACCCCACGGCCTCTTGCGCATCGGGATCTCGTTTGTCCTGGCCGAGGGGGCGCTTATCGAACCTATTCGGGCGCTGACCGAGAAATACCCCAAGGTCCGAGTGCAGCTGTCGAGCGAACAATTGATTCAGCGGCTGCTCGCGGGTGAACTCGACGTTGCTGTCGTGCCTTTGCCCGAAGGTAAAACCGCGCCTGCACCGCTCCTCACGAATATCATCGCGAGCGACCGCATGGAGATCGTTCAAGGCGCCGCGGGCAACTTTGACGGTGGTTGGAAAAGTCTGGGCCGGGCACCCTGGGTGCTCAATCCGCCCGGGTGCTTTCTTCGGGCGAGCCTCATCGATCGGATGGAGCGTGCCGGCTTCACCCCCATGATTGCGGCTGAAGTCAACAACATCCAAATGCAGCTGGCGTTCGTTCAGGCCGGTTATGGTGTCGGGCTGCTGCCCGCTCGCTTTATTGCCAGGAATCGTTCCATCGATCGCGTGAAAATATTGCGTCCCCCATCGTTTGACCTGCACCGATCCGTCGGGATAGTCCGGGTTGGACAACTCGGCGCCTTGGGGAAGGCCGTCGAACTGTTGGAACACGGGCTTCGGCAATTGTTTGAGGCAGCCGACACCACGAAGCCCGTGACGAGGCACCGAAGAGGCGTGCCCGCGAATCGGCGGGCGGCGCGACCGCCCAAGTAGCGTATTGGTCGCCAGGCTCTAGCGGCCGCGCTCCCGCGCGAAGATCCGATCGTAGGTCGCGAGGTCCGCCCGGTAGCACCCACACGAGACAGCCACGAGGCGCTTGCGGTCGAGGATGGTGATGTCGCCTCGGGCATAGCGAATCAATTTCTGCGCCCTCAGCGCGGTAGCCGCGCGCGTGACGCCCACGCGGCGCACGCCGAGCATGTAGGCTAGGAATTCGTGGGTGACGTGGAACGTCTCGGAGTTCGCCCGGTCCGCGGTCATCAACAGATAGCGCGCCAGGCGCTCCTCGACCACGTGAAACCGGTTGCAGGCCGCGGTCTGCTCGAGCTGGCTCACGCGCACGAAGATATAGCGATGGACGGCTTGCCGTAGCGCGCGGCTGGCATCCAGCTCGCGCCGGAACTGCACGGCGCTCATCCGCCACGCCCCACCCGCGCCCTGCACGACGGCATGCACCTGCTTGGTGTCGATCCCGAGGGCCAGCGGCGCCCCGAGCATGCCTTCGTTGCCGACGAGCGCCACCTCGAGGCTGGCCTGCCCGTTCACGTTGAGCACCAGCGAGATGAAGCTTCCCGTGGGGAAATAGACGTCGCGCAGCGCCTGGGCGGGGATCGCGAGGATCTCGCCGAAGGCAAGCTCGACACGCTCGCAACCCGCGAGGAGGCGCTTGCCATCCTTCGCCGGCAGCCCCTCGAGAAGCCGATTCGTCAGGGACTTCATGGGCGAAATGTAGGGCGGCACGGCCACCCTGTCTGCGCGGCAGCGTACATAGCGGCCACGCGTTGGCGACAGGCGTTCTGTTCGTTAGCGTACAGACGCGAGCCGCCGGCCCCGTTATCTTGCCCCATCGACACGGATCCAGCGCAGCACCGGCGTCGAGGCTTCGGGAAGCGCGTCTCGCGCATCTGTCCCGGCCATCCATCCGGAGAATCCCCATGACAAACCTCAAACGTTTCTGTTCCGTCCTGGCCGCGTTGGCCATGGCGACCGCCCTCGGTTGCGCCGCGACTTCGAAATCGGAAGGCACGGGTGAATATGTCGACGACAGCGTCATCACCACCAAGGTGAAGGCCGCCATCCTCGAAGAGCCCACGCTCAAGACCGCGGAGATCAACGTCGAGACCTTCAAGGGCGTCGTGCAGCTGAGCGGCTTCGTGCGCACCCAGGAGAACGTCGAAAAAGCCACCGTCGTCGCGCAGAACGTGGGTGGCGTGAAGTCGGTCAAGAACGACATGCGCCTCAAGTAATCCGTCCCGGCCCGGGAAACCGGGCTTTTTTCTGCTCCAGGAAAGATATCGATGAATGCAGTGATGAGAAGTGCCCTCGCAGCCTCGGGGCTCGTCTTCGCGGCGAATGCATCCGCGCAGATCACCTTTTACGACAGTGAGAACTTTCGCGGCAAGACCTTCACGGCGCAGAAGCAGGTCGACAACATCGAGCGCTACGGCTTCAACGATCGCGCCTCCTCGATCGTGGTCCTCGTGGATCGGTGGGAGGTCTGTGAAGACGTCCACTTCGGCGGCAAGTGCGTCGTCCTTCGTCCCGGGCAGTATGCGTCCCTGGCCGCGCTCGGCATGAACAACAAGATTTCGTCGGCCCGCATGATGGCAGGCCACGCCCAGGTCGAAGACTCCCGCTACGCGCCCGCGCCGGTCGTGAACGATCACTATCGCCGTCGCGACCACGAGGGGCTCTACGAAGCGAACGTCACTTCGGTCCATGCGGTGGTTGGCCCGCCCGAGCAGCGCTGCTGGGCCGAGCGCGAGCAGGTCCAGGACCGAGGCGGCCCCAACGTTCCCGGCGCGGTGATCGGAGCCCTGATCGGCGGCGTTCTTGGCCACCAGGTCGGCAGCGGACGCGGCAACGATGTGGCCACCGCCGGCGGCGCAGTCGCTGGCGCCGTGGTGGGATCCAATGTCGGCCGCAACGGCGGCACGCAGGAGCAAGACGTCCAGCACTGCTCGACCGTGCCCAGCCAGGCGCGCACCGAATACTGGGACGTCACCTACGAATTCCACGGCCAGGAGCATCGCATGCAGGTGACCGCTCCGCCGGGAAGGACCGTGACCGTCAACGAGAACGGCGAGCCGCGCGCATGAACGCCCTGATCATCACCCCGCTCATCTCGCTCATCGCCGGCATCCTCATTTTCATCGTGCCGCGCTTGCTGAACTACATCGTCGCGATCTACCTGATCATCATCGGGCTGGTCGGGCTGCTCGGCGCCGGCAGCTTCCACCTGAGGTGAAGGCGGGGACATGGCATGTGCAACACCGTAGAGAGAACACCGATGCTTCACTCACCTCGCCAAAGGAGATCGAACATGAACAGGAAACCATGGGTGCCGCTGCTGGTGGCCGCATTGCTCGCTAGCGCGCTGGGCACCCTCACCGGTTGCAACACCGTCGAAGGTGCGGGCAAGGATGTCGAGCAGGGCGGCAAGGCCATCAAGGACGAGGCCAGGGAGACGAAGGACAAGATGTAGTCGTCGTGCGCCTGCGTGCCTACCGGCGATTCGACCGGAGACCGGCGGGGGCGGTCGATTCCGCGGCATCCCGGTCCTCGCTCGAGCGCCGGGAGCCGATGGTATTGGGAATCGGCATTCTCGCGACGATTGGCGTCGTCGGGGCGCTGTACCTGGCGCGCGCCTTCTTCGTGCCGCTGCTGATCGGCATCCTCGCGAGCTACGCGCTGCGCCCGATCGTCGACTGGCTGAAGGTTTGCCATGTTCCGCGCGCACTGGGGGCCGCCCTGGTACTCGCGGTGCTGGTCGCGGGGGGCTCCTGGGCTGCCTACTCGCTGCAGAACGTTGCGGCATCGATGATCGAAGAGCTTCCCGAAGCTGCCCGCAAGGTACGCCTGCACGTGCGCGAAACACGCGACGAGGGCCCGACCGCGATGCAGAAGATCCAGGAGGCGGCGACCGAGCTGCAGGGCGCGGCGACCGATGCCGCGGGCAACCCGAGGACGGCGAAGTCCGGATCGACCAAGGCAGCGCCGCCCCAAGCCGAGCCCAGCGCGTGGCTGCGTGACTACATGCTGGCCCAATCCGCGTTGCTGCTCGCGGTGCTCGAGCAGGCGCCGGTCGTCCTGCTGCTCGCCTATTTCCTGCTTGCGTCGGGCGCGCACTTCCGGCGCAAGCTCGTGCAATGGGTGGGGCCCTCGCTCGAGCGCAAGAAGGATGCGGTGCGCATCCTCGAGGAGATCGATACCCAGATCCAGCGCTACCTGCTGGTCACCCTGGTATCCAATGCGGTGATCGCCCTTGGCACCGGGCTCGTGTTCGCCGCGCTGGGCGTTGAGCAGGCCGCATCCTGGGGCGTCGCTGCGGGCGTGCTCCACGTCATCCCCTATCTCGGGCCGGTGCTCTTCGCCGTCGCAAGCGGCATGGCCGCATTCGTGCAATTCGGAACCGCCTTCGATGCGCTCGCCGTCGCGGGGGCCTCGCTCCTGGTGGCCTTCACGGTGGGATTCCTGATCACGACCTGGCTGCAAAGCCGGTTCGCCCGGGTGAATGCCGCGGTGTTGTTCATCGCGCTGCTGTTCTTCGGATGGCTCTGGGGCATCTGGGGCCTGCTGCTCGGCGCGCCCCTGGTCGCGATCGCCAAGGTGATCTGCGACCGCGTCGACTGGCTCAAGCCTGCCGGCGAGCTGATGGGGCACTAGCTGTGTGCGGTAGCAGACGGACGCAACGGCTGTTCGCCGGTAACCTCGCTCCATTAGAGCGACCGGCTCCAATACAACGCCCGCGAGGAAATTCGAACATGAACTGGGATCGCATCGAAGGAAACTGGAAGCAACTGAAGGGAAACGTCCGGGAACAGTGGGCCAAGCTCACCGACGATCAGCTCGAAGCGATCGCCGGCAAGCGCGACCAACTGGTCGGAAAAATCCAGGAGACGTACGGAATCACGAAGGAGGAGACGGAGAAGCAGGTCTCCGCCTGGCAGAAACACCAGAACAATCTCGAACACACAAAGTAGCAACCGAGAGGGAAACACCATGAACAGATTCACCCTTACCGCCATCGCGGCCGCAGTAGGCCTCGCGTTCAGCGCCGCCGCCGCCGCCGCCCCCATGACGAAGGCCGAGTACAAGTCGGCCAAGGAGGGCATCACGTCCGAATACAAGTCCTCGATGACGGCCTGCGACGCGTTCCAGGCGAATGCGAAGGACATCTGCGCTGCCGAGGCCAAGGGCAAGGAGAACGTCGCGCTGGCCGATCTCACCGCGACCTACAAGCCCAGCAGGAAGTCCCGCTACGACGCGCGCCTCGCCAGGGCGGACGCCGACTACGGGGTGGCGAAGGAGAAGTGCGACGACCAGGCCGGCAACGCGAAGGACGTCTGCGTGAAGGAAGCCGATGCCGCGCGCATCACCGCCAAGGCCGACGCCAAGGCCCACATGAAGACCGCGGCGGCGAACAAGTCGGCGAACGAGAAGGGCGCGGATGCGCGTGCCGATGCGAACCGGCAGATTGCCGAGGCGCACAAGGACGCGGCTGCCGACAAGCGTAACGCCGACTACGCCGTGGCGAAGGAAAAGTGCGATGCGCTGGCGGGCGACGCGAAGGACCATTGCATGGGCGAGGCCAAGACGCTCTACGGAAAGTCGTGAGCACCGGGTTCCCCGCCAACTAGGGGGAATGCAAACGGGCCAGGCCGCATGCTTGCGGTGCTGGCCCGTTCCTCGTCCGCTGCTCGGCCCGGATCTTCTTTCCGGGCGCCGCGTTCAAGAGACAGTGCGCGATCGAATCCGGAAGCCTGCGAAGCCCGTGAGGCCGATCAGTCCGGCGAGCAGGATCATCGCCCACTCGGAGAGCGTGGGCACGTTGGTGCCGCCCGCACCGCCGCCGCTACCCCCGCCGCCGGCGCCCGGAATGCCGGACCCGGCGAAGGCGCCGCACGCGTTGTTCGAGGCGCCGGCGAGCGTTACCGCGCCATTGCGTGCCAGGGCCCTGCCCACGATGTTGGCGCCGGAATTGGTCGTGATGCTGGTGAGCGCGAGGATGTTGCCCTTGAATGCGGTGGTGGTGCCGAGTGTTGCGGAGCTGCCGACCTGCCACGACACGCCGCATGCCGAGCCGCCGTTGATGATGTTGACCGCCGAGGCCGCGGCCGTCGTGAGCGTGCTGCCCATCTGGAAGATGAAGACCGCATTGGGATCGCCCTGGGCGTCGAGGGTAAGCGTTCCCGTCAGCTGGGACGAGGTGTTGAAGCAATAGACGCCCGGCGTGAGCGTGCCCACGGAGCCCAGGTCCGTGCCGGTCAGGTTGGTATTGCACGACTGGCCCGCAAGCGTGTTGTACGCCGTGACGAGATCGGCCTGCGCCGCGAGCGACACCGCGTCGGCTGCATGGATCGTTCCCGAGACCGTGCACGGGGGAACGGGATAGCCCGTGATCGAGGCGGCGCCGTTCGGCGAGATGCCAAGGTCTCCCGTGACGGCCGACGCGACGGTGCACGTCACCGCCGTGGCGCCGAGAACGGCGAAGGGCTGGGCCGTGCCCAGATAGGTTTGCGCCGATGCCGGAGAACAAGCGAGCAGCGCGGTTGATCCTGCGAGGAGTGTCGCGAGCGTCGCGCGGCGGCCGGATCGGTGGTGTCGAGAAGTTTTCATGCGCGAATGCTACCGACGGTCCGGGCCACGGTCCGTGCGGTAGCGCACAGACGTTGCGAGGCCCCGGCGGCGACACTTCGCCGTCGCTCCCCGCCCACGAGGAATTCAGGAATTGAAAGAGAGCGGGCAGACGGTCATCGAGCGATTGCGCAGCCTCGTCGCGCGCCTCCACCGCCCCGATCCGCTCGGGAGATACGCCGGTGAAGAGCCGCCGCTTCGATCGGCCCTGTTCAATGCCGACCAGATGGAGCAGCACGGCCGGCATCTCGCGCTCGCGCATCGCGTAGCGCCGGGCCGCACGCGCGACCGGCTCCTCACGCGGCTCGCCGAGAACGAGGACGTCCTCGCCGAAGTCTGCGGGCTGCTGACCGAGGCCGTCACCGTCGAACCGCCGCATCACGCCCGCCGCCGACTGGCTGCTCGACAACTTCTACCTGATCGAAGAGCAGATCCGCACGGCCAAGCGCCACTTGCCCAAGGGATACAGCCGCGAGCTGCCGCGATTGGCGCGCGGTCCCTCGGCGGGGCTGCCGCGCGTCTACGACCTGGCCTTCGAGGCCATCTCCCACGGCGACGGCTGGGTCGACGCGGAGAGCCTTTCGCGCTTCGTGGCGACCTACCAGACGGTGGCGCCGCTCACGGTCGGTGAGCTGTGGGCGATTCCGATCATGCTGCGACTCGCGCTGATCGAGAACCTGCGCCGCGTGGGAGTGCGCATCGCGGCCGGGACAACCGACCGGAATCGGGCCGATGCGTGGGCCGACGAGATGCTGCAGGTGGCCGAGCACGATCCGAAGAGCCTGATCCTGGTGATCGCGGACATGGCGCGCTCGAACCCGCCGATGGTGAGCTCCTTCGTCGCGGAGCTCGCGCGCCGGCTGCAGGGGCAGAGCATCGCGCTCGCGTTGCCGCTCACGTGGATCGAGCAGCGGCTGAGCGAGGCGGGCGCCACGATCGAGCAGCTGGTTCAATCGGAGACCCAGGAACAGGCCGGCGACCAGGTCTCGATCAGCAACACCATCGGCAGCCTTCGATTCCTGGGGGCGATGAAATGGCCCGAGTTCGTCGAAACGATGAGCGTCGTGGAGCAGAAGCTGCGCGAGGATCCGGGCGGGCTCTACGGTGAAATGGATTTCGCCACTCGCGATCGCTACCGGCACGTGATCGAGGAGATCGCGCGGGCAAGCTCCCTGGCCGAGGTCGAGGTTGCGCGCAAGGCTGTCCAGCTGGCCCACGACGACGCGGCAGGCGTGGCCGGCAGGAACGGCGACGACGCCCGCGAATCCCATGTCGGGTTCTATCTCGTCGACAAGGGGCGCGCGCTCGCTCGAGCGGGCCGCGCACGTGAGGCCCGGCGCAATGCAGTGGCTGCGCTCGTTGTGGCGGCGCTCGCCCTTGCCGTTGTACGTGGGGGCGATCGTCGCGATCACCGCCGCGCTCACGACGATCCTGCTGGAGAAGGCCCATCGCGACGGCGTTGTCGACGCGAAGCTGATCGCACTCGGCGTCCTGCTTCTGCTCGCGACCAGCCAGCTCGCGGTGGGGATGGTGAACTGGCTGGCGACGCTGCTCGTGACACCGCACGCGCTGCCGCGCATGGATTTCTCCCGGGGCATTGCGCCACGGTCGCGGACGCTCGTGGTGGTTCCGACCCTGCTCGTGAGCCCGGAGGGCATCGAGAGCCTGGTCGAGGCGCTGGAAGTGCGTTACCTCGCCAACCGCGACGACCACCTGCACTTCGGCCTGCTCACGGACTTCCCGGATGCGGCAGAGGAGGCACGTGCCCGGGGACGAGGCGCTGCTCGACCTGGCGCGGGAACGGATCGAAGGCCTGAACGAGAAGCATGGGCGTGCGCAAACCTTCTTTCTCCTTCACCGCCCGCGCCGCTGGAACGCGCAGGAACGCGTGTGGATGGGCCATGAGCGCAAGCGCGGCAAGCTCGCGGACCTGAACCGCCTGCTGCGCGGAAGCGGAGCGGATCGCTTCTCGCTCGTCGTCGGCGAGACCGCGGTATTGCCGGGCGTGCGGTACGTGATCACGCTCGACACCGATACGCAGCTGCCGCGCGACGCGGCCCGGCAATTCGTCGGCGCGATGGCGCATCCCCTGAACCGCCCGCGCTTCCGACGAGGGCTGCGATCGGGTGGTCGAAGGCTACGGCATACTGCAGCCGCGGGTCGGCGCGAGCCTCACGGCGCGAGCCGCTCGTGGTATGCGCGCATGCACGGAGGCGATCCGGGCATCGATCCCTATACGCGGGCCGTCTCCGACGTGTACCAGGACGTGTTCGGCGAGGGCTCGTTCATCGGCAAGGGGATCTACGACGTCGATGCGTTCGAGCGCGCCCTCGGCGGCCGCTTTCCGGAGGACCGGATCCTCAGCCACGATCTGCTCGAGGGCTGCTACGCCCGATCGGGATTGCTGAGCGACGTGCAGCTGTACGAGGAATATCCGTCGACCTACGCGCGCGGACATGAGCCGCCGGCACCGCTGGATTCGCGGCGACTGGCAGCTCGCGGGATGGCTGCTGCCGTCGGTGCCCGGCCCCGGCGGGAAGCGCCTCGCGAATCCGCTGTCGGGCCTGTCGCTGTGGAAGATCTTCGACAACCTGCGCCGCAGCCTCGTGCCGGTCGCGTTGACGCTGCTGCTCCTGCTCGCGTGGACCGCTCCCGCATGCCTGGCTCTGGATGCTGGTGGTGGTCGCGATCCTGCTGCTTCCGTCGGCGAGCGCCTCCGGGCTCGACTTGCTGCGCAAGCCCGGCGAGGTATTGCTGCGCCAGCACCTGGCGGCCACGGCGCGCTCGGCGCGAGCTGCACGCTGGCGCAGGCCGCGCTCACGCTCGCGTTCCTGCCGTTCGAGGCGACGCGTCAACGTCGACGCGATCGCTGCGCACCTCGTGGCGGATGCTTGTGTCGCAGGCGCAAGCTGCTCGAATGGAATCGCTTCGGCCGCGAGCCGAACCCTGCGCGATCGATGTGGATCGCACCGGTGATCGCGGTGGGCGGCGGGCGCCGCGCTGGCGCTCGCGGCGCCGTTCGCGTTGGCGCTGGCCGCGCCGATCCTGCTCGCCTGGCTCGTCTCGCCTGCGATCGCCTGGTGGATCAGCCGGCCGCTCGTCGCGCCGCGAAGCGCGGCTCACGCCTACCGCAGCGTGCCTTCCTGCGCACGCTGGCGCGAAGGACCTGGGCGTTCTTCGAGACCTACGTGGGCGCGGAGGACCACTGGCTGCCGCCGGACAACTACCAGGAGCATCCGGCGCCCGCGTCGCGCACCGCACGTCGCCGACCAACATCGGCCTTGCGCTGCTGGCCAACCTGGCCGCGTACGACTTCGGCTACATCCCGGCGGGACAGCTGCTCGAGCGCACGCGCGAACACGCTGGCGCACCATGGAGGCGCTGGAGCGCACGAGGGCCACTTCTACAACTGGTACGACACGCGGTCGCTGGAGCCGCTGCCGCCGCTCTACGTTCGACCGTGGACAGCGGCAACCTCGCCGGCCACCTGCTGACGTTGCGGCCGGGCTTGCTGGCGCTCGCCGACGAGCGAATCGTCGACCTGCGCATGGTTCGAGGGCTCGGCGACACGCTGCGCGCGCTCGGCGATGCGACGGGCGCGGCCGTGCCCGTAGCCGGCTCGTCCGCCTGGCGAGCGGAGCTGGAGACCGCATACGATTCGCGCCCCGCGACCGTGGCGGACTCTCGCCGGTGCCTCGACCGGATCGCAGCGCCGTCGCGGACGAAGTCGCCGGACGGACGATCGCCACGCGTGAGCGCGAGCGACGCCGCGTTCTGGGCCGACGCGCTCGTCCGCCAGTGCCGGAGCATGCAGGACGAACTGGCGTTCCTCGATCCGCCGCGGCGCGGGTGCACGGACGATCCCGACGCTTGCGCGAGCTCGCGCTCGATGGAAGCGGGCCTGCCTCGCCGGCGTCCGACGCGCCGCGCGACCGAGCGGATCGCGCACATCGGCCGCGCTGGCGATGCGCATGCGACGAGCTCGCGAGCATGAAGTACGACTTCCTCTACGACCAGGCGCGCCACCTGCTTGCGATCGGCTACAACGTCGACCGAGCGCCGGCTCGACACAGCTACTACGACCTGCTCGCCTCCGAGGCGCGGCTCGCGAGCTTCGTGGCGATCGCGCAGGGCACAGCTGCCGCAGGAGAGCTGGTTCGCGCTCGGCCGCCTGCTCACGACGGCGCGGCGGCCGGCCCGTGCTGCTGTCCTGGAGCGGCTCGATGTTCGAGTACCTGATGCCGCTGCTGGTGATGCCGACCTACGAGAACACGCTGCTCGACCAGACCTATCGCGCGGCGGTCGAGCGCCAGATCGAGTACGGCAGAGCAGCGCGGCGTGCCCTGGGGCATCTCGGAGTCGCGGCTACAACACGATCGACGCGCACCTCAACTACCAGTACCGCGCCTTCGGCGTGCCGGGCCTCGGGTCTCAAGCGCGGGCTCGCCGAGGACCTGGTCATCGCGCCGTACGCAACCGCGCTGGCGCTGATGGTCGCGCCCGAGGCGGCGTGCGCGAACCTGCAGCGCCTCGCGGCCGAGGGGCTCGCGGGCAGGTTCGGCTTCTACGAGGCCATCGACTACACGCCGTCGCGCTGCCGCGCGGGCAAGACGAGCGCCATCGTGCGATCGTTCATGGCGCACCACCAGGGCATGAGCCTGCTGTCGCTCGCGTACCTGCTGCTCGACCGGCCGATGCAGCGGCGCTTCGAATCCGACCCGCTGTTCAAGGCGACCTGCTGCTGCTGCAGGAGCGCGATCCCGAAGGCCGCGGCGCTGTCTTCCACCCGCACGGAGCTCTCCGCGATCCGCGGCATCGCGAGCGGCGCCGAGGCGCCGGTGCGCGTGTTCAACAGTCCCGACACGCCGATCCCCGAAGTGCAGCTGCTGTCGAACGGCCGGTACCACGTCATGGTCACCAACGCCGGCGGCGGGTACAGCCGCTGGAAGGACCTGGCGGTCACGCGCTGGCGCGAGGACGCCACCAGCGACAACTGGGGCACGTTCTGCTACCTCCGCGACGTGGCGAGCGGCGACTTCTGGTCGACCGCGCATCAGCCGACGCTGCAAGCGCGCCGACGCACTACGAGGCGATCTTCACCGAGGCGCGCGCCGAGTTCCGCCGCCGCGACGACGACATCGAGACGCACACCGAGATCGGCGTCTCGCCCGAGGACGACATCGAGCTGCGGCGCGCTGCGCATCACCAATCGCTCGCGCACGCGGCGCACGATCGAGGTCACGAGCTATGCCGAGGTCGTGCTGGCGCCGCCCGCGGCCGACGCGCTGCACCCGGCGTTCAGCAACCTGTTCGTGCAGACCGAGATCGTCGCGACCGCGGCAGGCGATCCTCTGCACGCGCCGGCCCCGCTCGCGGCGACGAGCAGCCGCCGTGGATGTTCCACCTGATGGCCGTGCACGGCGCCGATTCGCGCGGCGATCTCGTACGAGACCGACCGCATGCGCTTCATCGGCCGCGGACGCACGGTCGCCGCTCCGCAGGCGATGACCGGCGCGGACCGCTGTCCGGCAGCGCAGGGCTCGGTGCTCGACCCGATCGTCGCGATCCGCGCATCGCATCGTGCTCGACCCGCAGCAGACCGCGACGATCGACATCGTCTCCGGCATCGGCCGATACGCGCGAGGCCGCGCTGGCGCTCGTCGAGCAAGTACCAGGACCGGCATCTCGCCGATCGCGTGTTCGACCTCGCGTGGACGCACAGCCAGGTGATGCTGCGCCAGCTCAACGCCACGCGAGGCCGATGCGCAGCTGTACGGCGCGGCTCGCCGGCTCGGTGATCTACGCCAACCCGGCGCTGCGCGCGCGAAGCCGGCGTCCTGTCGCGCAACCGGCGCGGGCAGTCCGGGCTGTGGGGCTATGCGATCTCGGGCGACCTGCCGATCGTGCTGCTGCAGATCGGCGGACACGGAGAACATCGAGCTCGTGCGCCAGCTGGTGCAGGCGCACGCGTACTGGCGGCTGAAGGGGCTGGCCGTCGACCTGGTGATCTGGAACGAGGATCGCGCCGGCTACCGGCAGGTGCTGCAGGACCAGATCATGGGCCTGATCGCCGCCGGCATCGAGGCGCACATCGTCGACCGGCCCGGCGGCATCTTCGTGCGGCGCGCCGAGCAGATGTCCGAGCGAGGATCGCATCCTGCTGCAGATCGGTGGCGCGCGTCATCATCACCGATCGGCGCGGCAGCGCTCGCCGAGCAGGTCGACGCCGGCGCGGCCGCCGCGGAGCGCGCGGATGCCGCGCGCTTCGCGCCCGACCCGCAGCGATCGCGCGCGAGACGCGCGCCCGTCCGATGCAGCCGCGCGCGCGATCTGCATTCTGGTCAACGGCCTCGGCGGATTCACGCCCGACGGCCGCGAGTACGTGATCACGACCGCGCGCGGATCGAGCGACGCCGGCGCCCTGGGTCAACGTGCTCGCCAACCCGGACTTCGGCACCGTCGATCTCCGAGAGCGGCAGCGCCTACACCTGGAGCGAGAACGCCCACGAGTTCCGCCTCACGCCCTGGCACAACGATCCGGTGAGCGACGCCGGCGGCGAGGCCTTCTACCTGCGCGACGAGGAGACCGGCCACTTCTGGTCGCCCACGCCGCTGGCCCTGCCGCGGAGCGGGCGCCTACGTCACGCGCCACGGATTCGGCTACAGCGTCTTCGAGCACGGCGAGGACGGCATCGACTCCGAGCTGTCGGTGTACGTCGCGATCGACGCGGCGGTGAAGTTCTCGGTGCTGAAGCTGCGCAACGACTCGGGCCGGCCGCGCCGGCTTTCGGCCACCGGCTATCGTCGAATGGGTGCTGGGCGACCTGCGGCCGAAGACGGCGATGCACGTCGATCACCGAGGTCGAATCCCGGAGCGGCGCGCTCCTCGCCCGCAACTCCTACAACACCGAGTTTCGCCGACCGGGTCGCCTTCTTCGACGCGGACGATGCGGCGCGCACGCGTGACCGGCGACCGCACCGAATTCCTCGGCCGCAACGGCACGCTTCGCAATCCCGCCGCGCTGGCGCGCGCGCGGCTGTCCGGGCAAGCTGGCGCCGGCGCTCGATCCGTGCGCCGCGATCCAGGTGACATTCGAGCTCGCCGACGGCGAGGAGCGCGAGATCGTCTTCAGCCTCGGCGTCGGCCGCAACGTCGCCGATGCGAGCGCGGCTCGTGCAGCGCTTCCGCGGCACGGCCGCGGCGCATGGCGCCCTCGACGCGGTGCGGCGCACTGGAAGCGCACGCTCGGCGCGGTGCAGGTGCAGACGCCCGATCCGTCGCTCGACGTGCTGGCCAACGGCTGGCTGCTGTACCAGACCCTTGCCTGCCGGCTGTGGGCGCGCAGCGGCTACTACCAGTCCGGCGGAGCGTTCGGCTTCCGCGACCAGCTGCAGGACGTGATGGCGCTGGTCCACGCCGAGCCCGCGCTGCTGCGCGAGCACTCGTTGCGCTGCGCCGGCCGCCAGTTCGCGAAGGCGACGTCCAGCACTGGTGGCATCCGCCCTCGGGCCGCGGCGTGCGCACGCACTTCTCCGACGACTACCTCTGGCTGCCGCTCGCGACGTGCCGCTACGTGAAGGCGACCGGCGACACCGGCGTGCTGGACGAGCGGTCCATTTCCTCGAGGGCCGCCCGGTCAATGCCGGACGACGAGTCCTACTACGACCTGCCGCGCCGCTCGGCGCGAATCGGCGACCCTCTACGAGCACTGCGTGCGGGCGATCGAGCACGGCCTGCGCTTCGGCGCGCACGGCCTGCCGCTGATGGGCTCCGGCGACTGGAACGACGGCATGAACCTGGTCGGCGACAGGGCCGGGCGAAAGCGTCTGGCTGGGGTTCTTCCTCTGCGACGTGCTGACGCAGTTCGCCGAGTCGCGCGCACGCATGGGCGATGACGTCGTTCGCCGAGACGCTGCGAGGCGGAGGCCGCCGAGCTGCGCCGCGAACCTCGAGCAGCACGGCTGGGACGGCGAGTGGTATCGCCGCGCCTACTTCGACGACGGCACGCCGCTCGGGTCGGCGAGCAACGCCGAGTGCCAGATCGATTCGATCGCGCAGAGCTGGTCGGTGCTGTCCGGCGCCGGCGACCCGGAGCGCGCGCGCGCAGGCGATGCGATGCCGTCGACGAGCGGCTGGTGCGCCGCGACGACGCGTTGATCCAGCTGCTCGATCCGCCGTTCGACCAGTCGACGCATCGATCCCGGCTACATCAAGGGCTACGTGCCCGGCGTGCGCGAGAACGGCGGCCAGTACACGCACGCGCGCGATCTGGGCGGCGATGGCGTTCGCCGCCATGGGCGATCGCACGCGCGCCTGGGAGCTGGCGGCGATGATCAATCCGGTCGAACCACGCGCGAACGCCGGACGCGGTGGCCGTCTACAAGGTCGAGCCCTACGTGGTCGCCGCCGACGTCTACGCGGTGGCGCCGCACACCGGCCGCGGCGGCTGGACCTGGTACACCGGCTCCGCCGGCTGGATGTACCGGCTGATCATCGAATCGCTGCTGGGGCTCGTGCGGGAAAAGGATCGGCTGCGCTTCACGCCCTTGCTCCCCGCGGACTGGGATGCCATCACGATTCGCTACCGGTACGGCACGACGCTCTACGTGATTTCCGTTCGCCAGGAGATGGCTCCAGCGCACCCCAGCGTGGCGGCCGCCACGACGGTGACGGCCAACGGCATCGCGCAGCCCGGCAACTCGGTGCAGCTCGTGGACGACCAGGGCGAGCACCGCATCGAGGTTACCGTTCAATGCGCAGTCGAGGAAGCAATGCCATGACGAAGCGGCGAGGTGTGTGCGATGACGCACAGACGTCGCGGCCTTCACATCCCAAGATTGAGCGCGATCATCCCAGGACGTAACAGGAGAGCGAAATGAACCACGTCAAATCCGAAATCAAGTCCGATATCACGAATGAACGGCTGTTCGAGGAATTCAACTCGGTCGTCGCCGAGACCGAGAAGCTCCTCAAGTCCCTCGCCGGTGCCGGCAGCGAAAAGGCCGGTGCGCTGCAAGACAGCGTGGCGCAGAAGCTCTCGGAGGCCAGCGCCCGCCTCGCGCAGATCCGCGCGGATGCGATCGGCCAGGCGAACCTGGCCGTGCGGGCAACCGATCAATACGTCCAGGAAAATCCGTGGCTCGCCGTCGGGATCGTCGCGGCAATGGCGGGAATGACGGGCCTCATCACGGGCTTCGTGATCGGGCGTCGCTGATTCCGACATGAGCGTTCGTCCCGTCGGCTTGCCCGCCCCCGGCGGGTTGCTGGATGCGTTACGCGCCTTCGGGGGAACGCTCGCCGAGACCGCGTGCGTGCGCGGCGCGCTCTTCGCAGTGGAGTTGCGCGAGCAGGTGGAGCGGGGCAGGCACGTGCTGCTCCTCGCCGTGCTCGCCATCGCGTTGCTGCACATGGCCCTGGTCCTGGCCACATTTCTCGTCGCCGCGGTGTTCTGGGACACGCATCGGATTGCGGCGCTGGGCGCCATGGCGGCCGCCTACCTCGGCTGCGGCGCGGCGGCTCTGGTCCGCCTCAGGGTTGCAGTGGCCGCCAACCCCGCGCCATTTGCGGCATCGTTGGGCGAGCTGCAAGAGGACCTGGCGCACTTGCGCGAGCCGCGATGAATTCAACGCTCGAGGCACTGGCTCGCGACCGGGAAGCCCTGCTGGCGCGCTCGGCGCTGTGCCGGCTGCGGCTGCGCCGGCAGACCCGGGGCCTGCGCGATGCGCTCGATTGGCGGCGTACGCCGGTTGCCGTGATGGCCATGCCCGCGGCGCGCCGGATCGCGTTCGGCCTGGCGCTGGCGTTCGTTGGCCGCGCGCGCGGTGCACGGATGATCCTGCTCGCGACGCGGGTCCTCCTCTGCGCGAAGCTCGCCTTCGCGTTGATCCGGCGGCGCTCGCCGGCCGGTCACTTCACCGTCGGGTAGAGCGAGAGGCGGTCGCTCTCCCGCTTGACCACCTGGTAGCACTCGCAGGACATCGCTTCGAGCTTCGGGCGATCGAGCACCTTGATGCGGCCGCGTGCGTAGTCGATGACGCCGGCCTTCTGGAGCTTGCCCGCGGCGGCCGTGACGCCCTCGCGCCGCACTCCCAGCATGTTCGCGATCAGCTCCTGCGTCATGACCAGCTCATCGGAGGGCAGGCGATCGAGGCTCAACAGCAGCCAGCGGCACAGCTGCTGGTCGACGGAATGGTGGCGGTTGCACACGGCGGTCTGCGCCATCTGCGTGATCAGCGACTGCGTGTAGCGCAGCAGCAGGTGTTGCATGGATCCCGCGCGGCCGAACTCCGCCCGCAGATATCGCGCCGCCAGCCGCAGCGCCTGCCCGGCGCTCTGCACGACGGCGCGGCTCGGGGTCGTCTCTCCGCCCATGAACAGCGAGATTCCGACCAGCCCTTCGTTGCCCACCACCGCGATTTCCGCGGAAGAGCCGTCTTCCAGGACGTAGAGCAGGGAAACGATGGACGACGTGGGGAAGTACACGTGGTCCAGCAGGCGCCCGGATTCATAGACGACCTGTCCCAGCGCCATCGATACCGGCTCGAGGTGGGGGCGCATGCGCTTCAGCTCGGCAGCGGAGAGGGCGGCGAGGAGGCGATTCTCGGTCGGCTTGATGGGCATGCGGGGCAGTGTGCGCCAGCGAACACACGCCGTCTACGTTCGCCAGCGCACCGACGCGGCTGCGATGGCCGGTTAGCCTTGGCTTCGTAACCAGCGATCCCACCTCCCGAAAGGTCCCGCCATGCTCTACACCATCGCAGTCATCCTCGTCATCCTCTGGCTCCTGGGCCTGGTGACCTCCTACACCATGGGCGGATTCATCCACATCCTCCTCGTGATCGCCGTGGTCGTCATCCTCGTCAATTTCATCAGCGGACGCAGGTCCGTCTGAGGCCGCGGGGACCGCCATGCAGAAGAAACGCTCCCTCGTCATCACCGACTGGCGCCGGGTGATGCGCCCGGGGCCGGAGCCGCGATCGGTCCTGTTGTCGCGCGGCAAAGTCGTGCAGCGCCCACCGGCCGCCGCTTCCGAACGCTCTTCCAAGGAGCGTTGGGAGGACGACGGCGGGCACGTTGCCAAGGCCACTCCTTCCAAGCCCCCGATCGTCGGCGGCGACTAAAGGACTCCCCATGCGTCATGCAAACATCGCACTCTGGCTGCTGCTCGGCTCCGCGAGCCCGGCATTCGCCCAGCTCAGCATCAACTTCCAGGTTCCGGGCGCCGACATCGGGATCAATCTTCCCGTGTACCCGCAGCTGCAGCGGGTTCCCGGCTACCCGGTGTACTACGCCCCGGGAATGAACTCGAACTACTTCTTCTACGACGGCCTGTACTGGGTCTTCGAAGGCGACAACTGGTATGCGAGCTCCTGGTACAACGGGCCCTGGGGACTCGTGGATCCCCTCGACGTTCCGGTCTACGTGCTGCGGGTTCCGGTGCGTTACTACCGGCAGGCTCCGGCGTTCTTCCATGGATGGCGAGCGGACGATGCGCCTCAATGGGGCGATCACTGGGGCCAATCCTGGGAGCAGCATCGCAGCGGATGGGATCAATGGAATCGCAAGTCCGTGCCGGCAGCCGCGCCGCTGCCGACCTACCAGCGCCAGTATTCGGGTAGCCGCTATCCGCAACCGTCGCAACAGGCCAGCATCCAAACCCGGAACTACCGCTATCAGCCGAAGGATCCGGTGGCACAGCAGCACTTCCAGCAGTCGAGAACGAACGCTTCGGTCGCCCCGGTCCAGCACGCGGTGCAGCCTCACCCGGCGCCGGTCGTGCGCGAGCAGCAGGCTGCGAAACAGCCCCAGCCGCAACAGCATCAGCAGCAGCATCAGCCGCAGCATCAACCGCAGCCGCAGCAGCCGCAGCAGCAGACGGGGCATGCACAACCGGCTGAGCACAAGCCGCAGCCGGTGATCGCTGCTCACGAGCCCCAGGCGCCGCGGCAGCAAGCTCAGGAGAAAACACCGCAAGGCCAGGAGCAGGGCCACGAACAAGGCCGGGAGAAGGACAGCAAGGACAACCGGGACAACAAGGAAAAGTAGCGAAGGGATAGCCGGGAAACGCTGAGGGATCAGCGTGTTATGCTCCCTTGCGAGCCGGTTGTCTGGTTCCGGGCTTGCGGAACTTCCCGAAAGGTTCCCGACACCAACGGGGGCCATTACATGACGCGGTCACAACCGCGCAAGCGCAACGAATGGCCGAGCCAGGACTGTCCGCACCGAGCGCCGCAACCAACCCCGCAGGGCGCGACGAGCCTTTCCGCCGCCTCGTGGAAGGCGTGCGCGACTACGCCATCTTCCTGCTCGATACCGAGGGCAACGTTGCGTCCTGGAACCAGGGCGCCGAACGCCTGAAGGGCTACCGCCCCGCCGAGATCATCGGCCGCCACATCTCCACGTTCTACCCGCAGGCCGCGATCGACAAGCGCTGGCCAGAGCACGAGCTGGAGTCCGCCGCGCGCCTCGGGCGCTTCGAGGACGAGGGCTGGCGGGTGAAAAAGGACGGCAGCCTCTTCTGGGCCAACGTCGTGATCACCGCGATCCGCGACCGCGACGGCCACCTCGCCGGCTACTCGAAGATCACGCGCGACCTCACGCAGCGGCGCGAGAACGAGGAGCGCCTGCGCCGCAGCGAGGAGCGCTTCCGCGCCATCGTCGAGGGCGTGCAGGACTACGCGATCTTCATGCTCGATCCCACGGGCCACGTGGCGAGCTGGAACTCGGGCGCCGAGCGCATCAAGGGCTACAGCGAGCCCGAGATCATCGGCAAGCATTTCTCCGTGTTCTATCCGCCCGAGTCCCTCGACATCGGCTGGCCCGCCCGGGAGCTCGCCGAGGCCGAGCGCGTCGGGCGCTTCGAGGACGAGGGCTGGCGCGTGAGGAAGGACGGCACGCGCTTCTGGGCCAACGTGGTGATCACGGCGCTGCGCGACACCAACGGCGAGCTGCGCGGCTTCTCGAAGATCACGCGCGACCTCACCGAGCGGCGCGAGCACGAGGAGAGCCTGCGCCGCAGCGAGGAACGCTTCCGCCTGCTGCTCGAGGGCATCGAGGACTACGCCATCTTCATGCTCGACCGCGCCGGGCGCGTGACGAGCTGGAACACCGGCGCCGAGCGCCTCACCGGCTGGTCCCCGGACGAGATCACCGGCCATTCCTTCGAGCGCTTCTATCTCGCCGAGGACCGCGCGGCGGGCCGCCCCGGCGAGGACCTGCATCGCGCGCAGTTGAACCGCCGGCTCGAGGAGCAGGGCTGGCGCGTGAGGAAGGACGGCGGCCTCTTCTGGGCCGAGACCGTGATCACCTCGCTCAACGACGATCGCGGCGGGCTGCGCGGCTTCGCCTTCGTGATGCGCGACCTGAGCGAGAGAAAGCGCATGGAGAACCTCGAGGAGCAGGGCCGCCACCTCACCGAGTTCCTCGCGATGCTCGCGCACGAGCTGAGGAATCCCCTGGCGCCGATCCGCAGCGCGCTCGCCATCATCGGAGCGCAGCGCGACCTGACAGCGCCGGTGGCGTGGTCGCGCGAGGTGATCGAGCGCCAGACCGCCCAGCTGGTGCGCCTGGTCGACGACCTGCTCGACGTGAGCCGCATCACGCGCGGGAAGCTGCGCCTGAAGAGCGGGGCCCTGGACCTCAACGCCGCGGTGGGCCGTGCGGTGGAATCGAGCCGCCCGCTGATCGAGGCGCGCGGCCACCACCTCGAGCTTCGCCTCGCCGCCGGCCCGATCGCCGTGCACGGCGACATGACGCGCCTCACGCAGGTGGTCGTGAACCTCCTCAACAACGCGGCCAAGTACACGCCCGAGGGCGGCCGCATCGAGCTCGAGACCCGCAGCGCTGGGCGCGACGCGCTCATCGTGGTGCGCGACAACGGCGTTGGCATTCCGCCGCCGCTGCTCGAGCGCGTCTTCGATGTATTCGCGCAGGGCGAGCGCACCCTCGACCGTTCCGAGGGCGGCCTCGGCATCGGGCTGACACTCGCGCGCCGCATCGTCGGCTTGCACGGCGGGACGATCGTGGCGCGCAGCGAGGGCGCCGGGCGCGGCTCCGAGTTCGAGGTGCGCCTGCCGCGCCTTGACCTGGCGGTGCCCGAGGGCGAGCCCGGCGGGGAGCACGCGGTCGTGGCCGCCGCGCGCGGACGCTCGGTGCTGGTGGTCGATGACAACGACGACGCGGCCCAGAGCCTCGCGATGCTGCTCGAGATGGCGGGGCACGTGCCGGCGGTCGAGCACACCGGGCCGAAGGCGCTCGAGCGCGCGCTGCGCGACCGTCCCGAGATCGTGCTGCTCGATCTCGGATTGCCCGGCCTGTCCGGCTACGAGGTCGCCGAGGCCCTTCGCGCGCGTCCCGAAGGGCGCGCCATGCGCATCTACGCGCTCACCGGCTACGGCCACGAGGAGGACCGGCGCCGCTCCGCCGCCGCGGGCTTCGACGGCCACCTGGTGAAGCCGGTAGTGCCCGGCGACCTGATGGCGCTGATCGACGCGGGCGGTCCGCCCACGTAAACGTTGCGGACTCCGTAATCCTTTCCGGCATCGCGTGCCGGTCGGCCGCATTGTTGTGCCGGGCAGCGCCGTGTCCCGGAGCGGGAACGAAGCTTGCAAGGGTGGTCGAATCGCATTCCCCCCACGCGCGCCCCCGACCTTGGAAACCACGCCCCGCGATCCCCCGAGCTTCTCCCGCCGCCGCTTCCTGATCCACACCGGCGCCATCACCACCACGCTCGCCGCCGATCCCCGCGGTGCCGCCGCCGTGCCGATCGCGCCCGCGGCTCCGCGGCCCGGAACGCCGATCCCGGTGCGCCTGCGCGTGAATGGGCGCGTGCACGAGCTGGTGCTCGACCCGCGCGTGACGCTGCTCGACGCGCTGCGCGAGCACCTGCACTTCACGGGCACCAAGAAGGGCTGCGACCACGGCCAGTGCGGCGCGTGCACGGTGCTCGTGGACGGCCGGCGCGTCAATGCCTGCCTCGCCGCTCGCGGCCGCGTACGACGGGCGGGAGATCACCACCATCGAAGGCCTCGCGCACGGCGGCGAGCTGCACGCCGCGCAGGCGGCGTTCGTGGCGCACGACGCGTTCCAGTGCGGCTACTGCACGCCGGGGCAGGTGATGTCGTGCGTGGCGCTGGTCGTCGAGGCGCGGCGCGGGGACGCGAGCGCTGTCACCGATCTGCATGCATCCGGCGCACCGGAGCTCACCGACGCCGAGATCCGCGAGCGGATGAGCGGCAACATCTGCCGCTGCGGCGCCTACACGAACATCGTCGACGCGGTGCGCGACACGGCGCGCCGCAATAAGGGACTACCCATGCAGCCCTTTTCCTACGTGCGCGCCGACCGCGTCGAGGATGCGATCGCGGCGAGCGGGCCTGAGGCGCGCTTCCTCGCCGGCGGCACCAACCTGGTCGAC
The DNA here is from genome assembly GCA_963827425.1 of uncultured beta proteobacterium. GTDB lineage: Bacteria > Pseudomonadota > Gammaproteobacteria > Burkholderiales > Usitatibacteraceae > Usitatibacter. Next base: position 1,118,500 of record CAWHAQ010000005.1, read on the forward strand.
CTCATGAAGAATCGGCGTCGAGCGCCCGGAGCGCGTGGTCGACATCAGCCGCCTGCCGCTGGACGGCGTCGAGCGAGACGCCGGACGGCGGCGTGCGCATCGGCGCGCTGGTGCCCAACACCGACTGCGCCAACCATCCGCTGGTGCGCAAGCGCTACCCGCTGCTCGCGCAGGCGCTGCTCTCCGGCGCCTCGCCGCAGCTGCGCAACATGGCGACCATCGGCGGCAACCTGCTGCAGCGCACGCGCTGCCACTACTTCTGCGACACCGCGTTCGACGCGTGCAACAAGCGCAAGCCCGGCTCGGGCTGCGCCGCGCTCGAGGGGCGTAACCGCATGCACGCGATCGTGGGCGCGAGCGAGCACTGCATCGCGGCGCATCCTTCCGACATGGCGTGGCGCTCGCCGCGCTCGACGCCGTGGTCGAGGTGCGCGGGGCGCGCGGCGCGCGCCGCATCGCGATGGAGGACTTTCATCGCCTGCCGGGCGACGCGCCGCAGCGCGACACGAGCCTCGAGCCCGGCGAGCTGGTCGACCGCGGTCGAGCTTCCCCCGGGCCGCTTCGCTGCCGCGTGCCATTACCTCAAGGTGCGCGACCGCGCGAGCTACGCGTTCGCGCTGGTCTCGGTGGCGGTTGCGCTCGATGTCCAGGACGGGTCGATCCGCGACGGCGCGCATCGCGCTGGGCGGCGTGGCGCACAAGCCGTGGCGCGCGCGCGAGTCCGAGCGGCTGCTCGCCGGCGCGCGGCCGGGGGCCGAGAGCTTCGCGGCGGCGGCGAGCGCGGCAGTCGCGGGGGCGCGGCCCTACCGCGAGAACGCATTCAAGGTGGAGCTCGCGCAGCGCGCCGTGGCGCGCGCGCTCGGACAGGCGTGGGCATCGGCATGAACGACACTTCCCCCATCGGACGTCCCCTCGACCGCACCGACGGCCCGCGCAAGGTCACCGGGCACGCGCCCTACGCCGCGGAGTTCGACCCGCGCCAGGACCTCTGCCACGCGGTCATCGTGCAGAGCACCGTGGCCGCCGGCCGCATCGCCGCGATCGACACGCGCGCCGCCGAGTCGGCCGCCGGGCGTGGTGCACGTGATGACGCACAAGAACGCGCCCGCGCTGCCGAAGAAGGGCCGCGGCGCGGTGAAGCCCCCGGCGGGCCGCGAGATGTCGCTCCTGCAGGACGACGCCGTGCGCTACAACGGCGAGCCCATCGCGGTGGTGGTGGCCGACACGCTCGAGCACGCGCTGGAGGCGGCCGCGCGCGTCGAGGTCACCTACGACAAAAAGCGCCCGCGCCTCGCCTTCGACGAGGCCAAGGCCAACCTCAAGAAGCCCGAGAAGCTCACCCACGGACCCGCCGACAAGACGTGGGGCGCGCCGGACAAGGCCATGGAAGGCGCCGCGGTGCGCATCGACCAGACCTACTCCACGCCCATGGAGCACCACAATCCCATGGAGCCGCACGCGACGGTCGCGCTCTGGGAGGGCGAGCGGCTGACGCTCTAGGACGCGACCCAGTACGTCTCGGGCGTGAAGGAGACCGTCGCCAAGACCCTCGGCATCGACCCGGAGAACGTCCGCGTCATCGATCCCTACGTGGGCGGCGGCTTCGGCTGCAAGGGCTCGACCTGGTCGCACGTCGTGCTGTGCGCGCTCGCCGCGCGTGCGGTGCGCCGCCCCGTGAAGCTGGTGCTCGAGCGGCCGCAGATGTTCGGGCCGGTGGGCGGGCGGCCGCAGACCGAGCAGCGCGTCGCGCTCGGCGCCGACGCGCGACGGCAAGCTCGTCGCCCTGCGCCACGACGCGATCACCGCACACCTCGAGCTTCGAGGAGTTCACCGAGCCCTCGACGCAGCCCACGCGCGCGCTCTACGCCGTGCCCGAATGGCGCCACCACGCAGCGCCTCGTGGTGCTCGACGTCGGCACGCCCACCTTCCAGCGCGCGCCGGGCGAGAGCACCGGCACCTTCGCCATCGAGAGCGCGATGGACGAGCTCGCCTAGGCGCTCGCCATGGATCCGCTCGAGCTGCGCCTCGCGAACTACGCCGAGACCGAGCCCTCGAGCGGCAAGCCGTGGTCCAGCAAGAAGCTGCGCGAGGCGTATGCGGCAGGCCGCGCAGCGCTTCGGCTGGGGCGAAGCGTGACCCGAAGCCCCGCTCCATGCGCGACGGCTCGTGGCTCGTGGGTTGGGGCATGGCCACCGCCACCTATCCCGCGCACCGCATGCCCGCGATGGCGAGTGCCACGCTCATGACCGACGGCACGGTCCTGGTCCGCTCGGGCACCCAGGACCTGGGCACCGGGACCTACACGGTGATGACGCAGGTTGCCGCCGACGACGCTCGGCATTCCGGTGGAGCTCGTGCGCTTCGAGCTCGGCGACACGACGATGCCCAAGGCGCCGGTGTCGGGCGGCTCGATGACCGCGGCGAGCGTCGGTCCCGCGGTCGAGGACGCGTGCCGGAAGCTTCGCGTGGAGCTCGAGGCGCAGGATGGCGCGTGGCTCAAGGCGGGCGACGACGCCGGCCGCGCGCGCGCGTTCCGCGCCCTCGCGGCGCGCCAGGCCGCGCCCGTCGAGGCGAAGGGCGCGGCGAAGCCGGACGAATCCGATCCCGACAAGGAGCCATTCGCCTCGCGCTCGTGGGGCGCGGTGTTCGTGGAGGCGCGCATCGACGAGCGCCTCGGCATCGTGCGTGTCCCGCGCATCGTCGCCACCTACAGCGTCGGGCGGCTGCTCAACAGCAAGCTCGCGCTGAGCCAGTTGCAGGGCGGCATCGTGTGGGGCGTGGGCATGGCGCTCACGGAAGAGAGCCTGCTCGACACGCGCTACGGCCGCTTCGCCAACGCCAACCTGGCCGAATACCACGTGCCGGTGAACGCGGACATCGGCGAGCTCGACGTCACGGTGGTCGAGGAGGACGACCGGCGCTTCAACTCGCTCGGCATCCGCGGCATCGGCGAGATCGGCATCACGGGCGTGCCGGGCGCGATCGCGAACGCGGTCTATCACGCCACGGGCAAACGCGTGCGCGACCTGCCCATCACGCTCGACAAGCTGCTGTAGGGCGCTGGACAAGCTGGACAAGCTCCCGGCGATGCCCGAAAATCCGGGCATCCGACCGGGAGAGCGCGCCGTTCGCGGCGCCGCCGAAGGGGTAGCACCCGCAAACTCTCAGGCAAAAGGACCGATCGGGGCCGGCGCATGGGTGGCCGGACTCTGGAGAGCGGCGCCGGAATCGATTGCCGGGGCCCACCGAAGGGGCGCGCGGAGCGGCCAGAAGCCGGTCCGTAATCTCTCAGGTACCAAGGACAGAGGGGTCAGGCGGCCGGACAGGCTGTCCTGGCCCCTTTTGCTTTCCGGAGGCCGCAAGCCGTGAAGAAGACGCCGCTCAATGCCGTGCACCACGCCGCGCTCGCCCGCCTGGTCGACTTCGGCGGCTGGGAGATGCCGGTGCATTACGGCTCGCAGATCGAGGAGCACCACGCGGTGCGGCGCGACGCGGGCATGTTCGACGTCTCGCACATGCTCGCCGTGGATGTCGTGGGTGCGGGGGCGCGCGGTTTCCTGCGCCGCGCGCTCGCCAACAACGTGGACAAGCTGCGCCAGCCCGGCAAGGCCCTCTATGCGTGCCTGCTCGCCGAGGACGGCGGCGTGATCGACGACCTCATCGCCTACTTCTTCCGCGAGGACTGCTTCCGCCTCGTGGTGAACGCCGCGACCGCCGAGCGCGACCTCGCATGGCTGAAGGCGCTGCGGGCGCGCTGGGATTCCGACATCACCCTCGTGCCGCGCCGCGACCTCGCGATGATCGCGGTACAGGGGCCGAATGCGCGCGCGAAGGTGTGGCAGGCCTTCCCGCAGTTGCGCGCGGCCTCGGAGCGCCTCGCGCCCTTCAATGCCGCGCTGGTGGGCGAGACCATGGTCGCGCGCACCGGCTACACGGGCGAGGACGGCTTCGAGATCGCGCTGCCGGCGGGCGAGGCCGTTGCCACGTGGAACGCGCTCGCCGCGGCGCTCGTGCGTCCTTGCGGCCTGGGCGCGCGCGACACGTTGCGCCTCGAGGCCGGCATGAACCTCTATGGCCAGGACATGGACGAGCGCGTCTCGCCGCTCGATGCGGGCCTCGCCTGGACCGTGGACCGCGCGGACGGGCGCGATTTCGTCGGCCGCGCCGCGCTCGAGGCACGCGGCCAGCGCCACGAGTTCGTGGGCCTCGTGCTGCTCGAACCGGGCGGCGTGCTCCGCAGCCACCAGAAGGTCGAGGCCGAAGCCGGCGCGGGCGAGGTCACCAGCGGCACGTTCTCGCCCACCCTCGCGCGCTCCATCGCGCTCGCGCGGTTGCCCCGCGGCACGACATCGGGCGCCACGGTGCGCGTGCAGGTGCGCGACAAATCCCTCGCGGCGCGCGTCGTGAAGCCGGTCTTCGTGCGCCGCGGCCAATCCCTCGTCGACAACGTGAAGGAAGCCCCATGAAACTTCCCCCGGACCTGCGCTACACCGAATCCCACGAATGGGTGCGCCGCGAGAGCGACGGCACCGTGACCATCGGCATCACCGACCATGCGCAGGAGCAGCTCGGCGACATCGTGTTCGTGGAGGCGCCCGCGGTCGGCCGCAAGGTGGCCGCCGGCGAATCCGTGGGCGTGGTCGAGTCGGTGAAGGCCGCCTCCGACATCTATGCGCCCGTGGCGGGCACGGTCGTCGCTGCCAACGCCGCGCTGGGGGACGCGCCCGAGCAGGTCAACGCCGACGCCTTCGCCGCCTGGATGTACCGGATCAAGCCCGACAATCCCACCGACGTGGAGAAACTCCTCGATGCCCGCGCCTACGAGAAAGCCGCTGCCAACTAGCCGCGACACGGAGGCTGCGGTGCCCGACATCCCGGTCGCGCCAGCGGGTCCCGTGTCCCTCGCCGAGCTCGAGGACCACGGCGCGTTCGAGCGCCGCCACATCGGTCCCGACGCGGCCGAGCAGGCGGCGATGCTCGCCAGCCTCGGGTTCGCTTCGCGCTCCGCGCTCATCGACGCGGTCGATTCCGCTCGGCATCCGCCGCAAGTCGGCCATGGCGATCGCCAGCCCGCGCACCGAGGGCGAGGCGCTCGCGGAGCTGCGCGCGCTCGGCGCAGAGCAACCGCGTCTTCAAGTCGTACATCGGCATGGGCTACTACGACACCCATCACGCCCGGCGTGATCCTGCGCAACGTCCTCGAGAATCCCGCCTGGTACACCGCGTACACGCCCTACCAGCCCGAGATCTCCCAGGGCCGGCTGGAGGCGCTGCTCAATTTCCAGACCGATGGTGACCGACCTCACCGGCGCTCGCCATCGCCAACGCCTCGATGCTCGACGAGGCGACCGCCGCGGCCGAGGCGATGACGCTTTGCCAACGCGCCACGCAAGTCGGCCTCGCGCGTCTTCTCGGTCGCCGCCGACGTGCTGCCGCAGACGATCGACGTGGTGCGCACGCGCGCCGAGCCGCTCGGCATCGAGGTGCGCGTGGCGGCCGCCGGCGAGCTCGCGGCGATCGACTGCTTCGCGTGCGCTCGTTCAGTACCCCGGCGTCGACGGCGATGTGCGGGATTACGCGCCGCTCGCTGTCGAGCTCCACGCGCGCGGCGCGCTGCTGGTCGCGGCCGCCGACCTGCTCGCCCTCGCGCTGCTGAAGCCCCCGGGCGAGTTCGGCGCCGACGTCGCGGTCGGCACCACGCAGCGCTTCGGCGTGCCGATGGGCTTCGGCGGCCCGCACGCGGGCTACCTCGCGACGCGCGACGCGTTCAAGCGCGCGATGCCGGGGCGCCTGGTGGGCGTCACGGTCGACGCGCAGGGCAAGCCCGCGCTGCGCCTCGCGCTGCAGACCCGCGAGCAGCACATCCGCCGCGAGAAGGCGACCTCCAACATCTGCACCGCGCAGGTGCTGCTCGCGGTGATGGCCTCGATGTACGCGGTCTACCACGGCCCGCAGGGGCTCACGCGCATCGCGCGCGCGCGTGCACCGGCTCACGGCCATGCTCGCGCGCCGGGCTGGAGCAGCTCGGCTTCGCGGTCGCCACCGAGCGCGTTCTTCGACACGCTCACGGTCGAGCGCGGGCGACGCGGCTCGCCGCCATCGTCGAGCGCGCCGAGCGACTGGCAGGATGAACTTCCGCCGCGTGTCCGGCGACCCGCCTCGGCATCTCCCTCGACGAGACCACGACGCGCGCCGACGTCGAGGCGATCTGGCGCGTCTTCGCGGGCGCAGGGCGCCACGCTCGCCGTGCGCGACCTCGAGCACGCGCGCCGAGGCCATCCCCGCCGCGCTCGCGCGCACCATCGCCCTTCCTCGCCCACCCGGTCTTCAACCGCTACCACTCCGAGACCGAGATGCTGCGCTACCTGCGCCGCCTCGCCGACAAGGACCTGGCGCTCGACCGCGCCATGATCCCGCTCGGCTCGTGCACGATGAAGCTCAACGCCACGAGCGAGATGATCCCGGTGACCTGGCGCGAGTTCGCGCACCTGCACCCGTTCGCGCCCGCGGAGCAGTGGCGGCGGCTACCGCGCGATGATCGGCCAGCTCGAGGCGTGGCTGGCCGCGGCCACCGGCTACGCCGCCGTCTCGCTGCAGCCCAACGCCGGCTCGCAGGGCGAGTACGCGGGGCTGCTCGCGATCCGCGCCTGGCACGCAAGCCGCGGCAGAGGCGCACCGCGACGTCTGCCTCATTCCCAGCTCGGCGCACGGCACCAATCCCGCCTCGGCGCAGATGGCCGGGCTCAAGGTCGTCGTCGTGGGCTGCGACGAGGACGGCAACGTCGACCTCGACGACCTCGAGCGCAAGGCCGGCGAGCACGCTGACACGCCTGGCCGCGCTGATGGTCACCTATCCCTCGACGCACGGCGTGTTCGAGGAGCGCATCAGCGAGATCTGCGCCATCGTCCATCGCCACGGCGGCGCAGGTCTACGTCGACGGCGCCAACATGAACGCCATGGTCGGACTCTGCGCGCCCGGCGAGTTCGGCGGCGACGTCTGGCACCTCAACCTGCACAAGACCTTCTGCATCCCGCACGGCGGCGGCGGACCCGGCGTGGGGCCGGTGGCGGTGGCGGCGCACCTCGCGCCGTTCCTGCCCGGACATCGCAACCTGCCCGACGCGGGCCCGCACATCGGCGCGGTGTCCGCGGCGCCGTACGGCAGCGCTTCCATCCTGCCGATCTCCTGGATGTACATCGACATGATGGGCGCGACGGGGCTCACGGCGGCCACCGAGGTCGCGATCCTCAACGCCAACTACATCGCGCGCCGCCTCGCACCGCACTACCCCGTGCTCTATACGGGGCCGGGCGGGCTCGTGGCGCACGAGTGCATCCTCGACCTGCGCCCGCTGAAGGACAGCTCGGGCATCACCGTCGAGGACGTCGCCAAGCGCCTCATCGACTACGGCTTCCACGCGCCCACGATGTCGTTCCCGGTGGCCGGCACGCTGATGGTCGAGCCCACCGAGAGCGAGTCGCAGGCCGAGCTCGACCGCTTCTGCGACGCGATGATCGCGATCCGCGCCGAGATCCGCGCCGTGGAGGAGGGACGCTGGGACCGCGCGGACAACCCGCTCGCGAACGCGCCGCACACCGCCGCGATGGTGACGCGCCGCGAGTGGAAGCACGCGTACTCGCGCGAGCGTCGCGGCCTATCCGCTGCCGGGCCTGCGCGAGGCCAAGTACTGGCCGCCGGTGGCCGCGTCGACAACGTCTACGGCGACCGCAACCTGGTCTGCACCTGTCCGCCGCTGGCGGACTACGAGTAGAGGATCAGCCGAACGCGATCAACCCGAGCGGCCCGTGACCGCCAGGCGCCTCCAACGGAAAAGTCGGGAGATGCTCGTCACGGATTCGCTGAGGTTCGTGCGAGGATGAGGGGCTCTTCCCGAGAGGCGCCACGCGAGGGTCCCAGCCATCGCGCCACTCTCATGGGCAAACGTCAAACGGAGCCGATATACCGCGTTAAAGCAGCAGAGCCGATTCACCGGGAAAGCCAAATCCTGCAATCGTTACAGCGCTTCCAACAAAGAGGCGCCGGGTCGGGAAGGCCCCTCGTCCTCGCACGAAAAAGTAAAGCAACGCGAGGGCGCTGTATAATTTTCTCCCGCATGCGTATCCTCCTCTCGAACGACGACGGCTACTTCGCACCCGGCCTCGCCGCGCTCGCCGAGGGGCTGGCCGCGCTGGGCGAGATCACCGTCGTCGCCCCCGAGCGCGACCGCAGCGGCGCCTCCAACTCGCTCACCCTCGACCGGCCCCTGATGCTGAGCCACGCGCCCAACGGATTCCACTACGTGAACGGCACGCCGACGGACTGCGTTCACATGGCGGTCACGGGGCTGCTCGACTTCGAGCCCGACGTGGTCGTCTCGGGCATCAACTCGGGCTCCAACATGGGCGACGACACGCTCTACTCCGGCACCGTCGCCGCGGCCACCGAGGGCTACCTGCTGGGCATCCCGTCCATCGCGGTGTCGCTGGTGGGCAAGGAGTTTCGCCACTACGCCACCGCGGCGCGCGTGGCGCGCGAGCTGGTGGAGCGCCTCGCGCGCGCCCCGCTGGGCGCCCCGGTGCTGCTCAACGTGAACGTGCCCGACCTGCCCTACGAGGAGATCGGTGGCGTCGAGGTGACGAAGCTCGGGCGGCGGCACAAGGCCCAGCCGGTGGTCGAGGGCAAGAACCCGCGCGGCGAGACGGTGTATTGGGTAGGCCCCGCCGGTGCCGCGCGCGAGGCGGGGCCCGGCACCGACTTCAACGCGCTCGAGCGCGGCGTCGTCTCGGTGACGCCGCTGCAGGTCGACCTCACCTACGGCGCGCAGATCCCGGTGCTCTCCGGATGGCTCGAGAAGAAATGAGCGCGCGCGACGGCATCGGCATGACCTCGGAGCGCACGCGGCTGCGCATGATCGAGCTCTTGCGGCGCGAGGGCGTCTGCGACGAGCGCGTGCTGGCAGCGATGCTCGAGATCCCGCGCCACCTCTTCGTGGACGAGGGCATCGCCTCGCGCGCCTACGAGGACGTGGCGCTGCCCATCGGCCACGGCCAGACCATCTCCAGCCCCACCATCGTCGGCATGATGACCCAGCTGCTGATGGAGAAGGCACCGCTCGCCAAGGTGCTCGAGATCGGCACCGGCTGCGGCTACCAGACCGCCGTGCTCGCGCGCCTCGCGAAGGAGGTCTACACCCTCGAGCGCATCGCCGCGCTGATGGACAAGGCGCGCCGGCACCTGCGCGACCTGCGCTTCTACAACGTGCGCTACAAGCACGTCGACGGCCACGGCGGCTACCCTGAGGGCGGCCCGTACGACGGCATCCTCATGGCGGCTTCGGCCACGCATGTGCCGGAGGCGTTGAAGCAGCAGCTCGCGGTCGGCGGGCGCATGGTGCTTCCGGTCGGCACCGATGACCAGTGGCTGCACGTGGTCGATCGCAAGCCCGGCGGGTTCGAGGAACGCAAATGCGCGGCGGTGCGCTTCGTGCCGCTGCTGCCGGGGATCGCATGAGGAAGCTCGCCGCGGTGGCACTGGTGATCCTGCTCGCGGGCTGCGCCGCGCGCGCTCCCGCACCCGTGAGCGAACGCGAGCCCCACCGGCGCCGAGCGCGCCCGCCGAGGCGCCGGCTCCCGCGCCGGCCCCGGTTCCCGAGGCCAAGCCCCTCCCGACGCACACCGTGAAGCGCGGCGAGACGCTGGTGAGCATCGCGCTGCAGTACGGGCTCGACTACCGCGAGCTGGCGGCATGGAATGGCATCACCAATCCGGCGAAGATCAGCGTGGGACAGGTGCTCGTGCTCGCCGCACCCCCGGGCATGGCCGCGCAATCCGCCACGCCGCCCGCGGCCGCGGTCAGCACGCCGCTCGTGGCGCCCGGCCCGCCCATCGAGGCGCGGCCGCTCGGCAACACGCCCACGCTCAAGGTCGAGCCGCGCGGCCAGAAGGTGCCGTATTCGGACAAGGCGCTCGTGCAATTGTCGGTGCCCGATGCCGGTGCACCGCCCGGGCCCGCCACGCCGCCCGGACCCGCACCCGGCAACGCTGCCCCCGGCGACCGAGCTCACGCCGCCGCAAGTCGGCCCGATTCCCGCCGTGCCACCCACGGTGCTCGCCGAGCCGCCCAAGGCCGCCGGCAGCGCGCGCGAGGACGTCGACTGGGTCTGGCCCGCGAAGGGCAAGGTAACGGCGCCTTTCAGCGAGGCGAGCAAGGGCATGGACATCGCCGGCAAGCGCGGTGCGCCGGTGCTCGCCGCGGCCGCCGGGCGCGTGATCTACGCCGACCAGGGCCTGCGCGGCTACGGCAAGCTCGTGATCATTCGCCACAACGACACGTGGCTCTCGGCTTATGCGCACAACGACAAGATCCTCGTGAAGGAGCAGGACGAGGTGCGGCCGCGGCCAGAAGATCGCCGAGATGGGCTCCACGGACGCGGACCAGGTGGCGCTGCACTTCGAGATCCGCCGCCAGGGCAAGCCCGTCGATCCCGTGAAGGTGCTACCCCCGATGTAGCGTCGCGGCGAGCGCGGTCCGCAATCCCGCGAGCGCCGCATCCCAGCCGCCGTCCACCGCCTGGCGATGCACCGTGGCGGCGCGGAACCAGGGCGATCGATCGCCCGCGAGGCCCCAGCGCCATTCCGGCGGATGCGGCACCAGCACGTGCAGCGGTCCGCCCCCGGCCTGGAGCGAGCCGGGGCGGGCGGCTCCGGCGCGCAGGTGCACGTTGGCATTGCTCACCGTCACGTACGCGTCGCAGAGCGCGAGCACGGCCAGCATGCGCTCGAGGTCGTCGTTGGCGCCGCTCGCGTCGTGCACCGGCGCGCCCAAGCCCTGCGCGAGGCGCTCGCGCTCGCCGTCGCGCGGCAGGCGCTGGATGCCGATCCACGTGGCGCGCGCTCCTGCCAGCGTCGCCCCGAGCCGCTCGGGCGCTATCTCCTTCACCTGGGTGCGCGCGGGCCCCACGCTCGCCACGCCGCCGCGCCAGGTGAGCGCGACCCACGGGCGCGGACCGGCGCGCTCGAGCTCCGCGCGCGCCGCTTCCAGGCGCCCGGGAAGCGCGGCGAGCGGAAGGGCATCGGGGAAACGCGCCGCATCGTGCGCCTGGGTGAGCCAGGGCAGGTCGCCGATCATGAGCGGCTCCAGCTCCGGCGCGGCCTGCCCCGGCCCGCTGGAGCCCGGGGGCGTGCCCTGGGCCGCCACGCCGAGCGCGAAGGCTCCGCTGCGCTCGAGCATCGCCGTGAGCCGCGCATCGCCGCGATAGGCCAGCTGCGCGCCGCGCCGCGCAAGCTCGGGTGCGAAGCGCAGGAAGAAGATCTCGTCGCCCAGGCCCTGCTCGGCATTGAGGACGAAGCGGCGTCCCGGCGAGCGAGGCTGTCAGCGGTGCGGCGGAGGGATCGGGCGCCGTCGCCGCGAGCCCCTGCGCGGCGAGCCGCCAGCGGTACTCGCTCCAGCCCTCGGCCCACGCGCCGCCGGCCACCAGGGTGCGCGCGAGGTTCTGGCGCGCCACGGCGAGCTGCGGGCGCTCGGCGATGGCCGCGCGGTAGGCGGCGATCGCCTCGTCGAAGCGCCCCGCGGCCTCCAGCGCGAGGCCGAGGTTGCCGTAGGCGTCGAGCCAGCGCGGGTCCACCTCGAGGGCGCGGCGGAACGCGGCGATGGCCTCGGGCACGCGCCCGGTGTCGCGCAGCAGGAGGCCCAGGTTGTTGTGGAAATCGGGGACCGCGGCGTCGCGCTCGAGCGCTTCGCGCATCAGGCGCTCGGCGCGGACGGGATCGCCGCGCTGCCACGCCGCGAGGCCGAGGTAGTGCGTCGCGAGCGCATGGCCGGGAGCGCGCGCGAGCACCTCGCGATAGCCGCGCTCGGCCGCGTCGATGCGGCCCTGGCTGTGCTCGCGCAACGCGCGCTGTGCGAGCCCATCCGGGTCGTTCGCGCCGTCGGCCGGCAGGCGCCCATGGCATTCCTTGTAGCGCTTGCCGCTGCCGCAGGGGCAGGGATCGTTGCGGCGGACGGGATCGGCCAACGCAGCCCGCCCCGCGTCAGGCGGCGCGGAAATCGCGCACCAGGCCCGCGAGGGCGCGCAGCTCCTCGCGCGTGGCGCTGTCGCCGTAGCGCGCGGCCACGTAGCGGCGCGTGATCTCGTCGGCCGCCGCGCCCCATTGCGGCCGCGCGCGCTGGACGCGCGCGAGGTAGTCTAGCGGCCCCTCGTGGGGCGCGCGGGCGAGCCCCGCGGCGGCGAGCTTGGCGCAGTAGCGGTTCCACGCCGCGAGCGAGGCGTCGGGGCGGCGCGGGCGCTCGCGCACCAGCAGGCCCAGCGTCACCGCGCCGCCCACCAGGAACACGGCGACGACCAGCCAGAAGCCCAGCGTGCGCCAGTTCACGGACGGCAGGCCCAGGCGCGCGAAGAAGTCGCGCTGGCGCTCGGTGTTGTAGCCCACCACCCATTGCTCCCAGCGCCCGTTCAGCATCTGCCAGCCGAAGCGCAGGCTCGAGAGCACGCCGAGGCGGTCGGCGGCGATGAGCGAGGGGATCACGCCGATCGGCCCCAGCGCCGCGTTCACGCCCTGCTCGACGCGCAGCGGCGACACGGCGGCGGTGGGATCGACGCGCGTCCAGCCCTCGCCGGGCAGCCAGATCTCGGTCCAGGCGTGGGCGTCGGCCTGGCGCACGATCAGCTCGTTGCTGAACGGGTTGACCTCGCCGCCCTGGTAGCCGGTCACCACGCGCGCCGGAATGCCGGCGGCGCGCATGAGCAGCGCGAAGCTGCCCGCGTAGTGCTCGCAGAAGCCGCGCTTGGCGTTGAAGAGGAAGTCGTCGTAGGGATCGCGCGGGTCGAGCAGCGGCGGCTCGAGCGTGTAGGTGAACTCGCGGTTGTAGAGCTGCACGGCATGGGCGACGATGGCGCGCGGATCCTTTGTCTCGGCGGCCCAGGCAGCGGCCGAGCGCCACGGTGCGCGGGTTGCGCTCGGGGTCGAACGCGAGCGCACGCTGCAGCGCCCGCGGGTCCTCCCCGGCGCCATAGCGGAAATCGAGCCACGAGGTCATCTCGTAGCGGCGCGCCTCGGCGGGGGGCCGGCGCGAGCGCAGCTGCAGGTCGCTCATCAGCTGCGCTTCGGCGGGCACCTCGGCGGGCGCGTCGATGGCGAAGAGCGAGGTGCTGGCGCCGGGCTCGACGATCACGTCGTAGCGCGTGGGGCGCTGGGCGCGCGTATATTCCGGCGCCGCCGGATGCGTCGCGCGCAGCATGCGCCAGGTGTTGCCGTCGAAGAGCGTCAGCACCGGCCCGCGCCAGTAGAGGGTCGAGTAGGGCGGGCGCTCGCCCACGAAATGCACGCGGAAGGCCACCGCGTCGGACTTGATCAGGTTCGAGATGTTGCCGGGCGACATGGTGTCCGACAGGCCCGATTGGCCGGCCTGGGTGTCGCGCGGCAGGGCCCAGAGCGGGCCGTTCACGCGCGGGAAGAGGATGAAGAACGCGACCATGAGCGGCAGCGCCTGGATCAGCAGCGCGCCCGCCGGGCGCAGGCGCTCGCCGAACGTGGGCGAGCGCCCCGGCCGGTTGAAGCCCACCAGCGTGGCGATGAAGATCCACACGCACGCGAGCATGTAGACGCCGAGCGGGATGCTCTGCGAGAAGAGGAAGTTGGTGAGCACCAGGAAGAACCCGAGGTAGATGCTGAGCACGACCTCGCGCTGGGTGCGCATCTCGAGCACCTTCAGCGCCGACATCAGCACCAGCAGCGTGACGCCGGCCTCGCGCCCGCCGATGCGGCCGAACTGCACGTAGGTGCTGACCGTGGCGACCGCCGTGATGGTGAGGATCACGGCACGCGGCGGAAAGTGGATCGCGAACCACGAGATCCACGCGCGCCAGCCGACCACCACCACGAAGAAGAGCCCGACCCAATAGGGCAGCCGCAGCATGTGCGGCGCCACGACGATCAGCATCGCGGCGAGGAGCCACATGACGTTGCGCACGTCGAGGTGGGGCGAATAGTGCACGGGCTTCACGGTACCAGCTCGTAGAGGGCGAGCGCCTCGAGGCAGCGCGCGCGGTGGGCCTCGCCGCGGTCGGGCGGAATGCGCACGCCGGGCAGGCGCAGGCCGTAGCCCTGGCCGAACTCCTCGGCCTGCAGCACCCAGTGCGCAAGGATCGACAGGCGCGCCTCGAGGTCGGGGGCGCGCGCGGCATCCCAGTCGAGCCACAGCTCGCTCGAGGCCATCGCGCTGAACTCCTTGGTGAGCAGGCCGCGCTCGCGCGCGAGCGCCTTCCACGCGATCTGGCGCAGCGCGTCGCCGGGCAGGTACGGGCGCAGCAGGTTGAACTCCTCGTCGCCGCGCACCGGGATGCCCTCCTCGGTGGCGCTGCTCCCGTCCTGCGGCGGCGCGCCAGCGGCCCGGTCGGGGCGGGGATACACGATCGCGTTGAGGTCGAAGTCCACGTACGACCAGGCGTGGAACATGCCGAGCGGATAGCGCGTGAAGACCTCGATGCGCCCGCAACGCGCGCGCCCCCGGCGCCGCGTCTGCAGCGGCAGCGCGACGGTGGTGGGCTCGCCCACGACGATGTCGGCGTGGAGCGCATCGTCGCCCCTGCGGCGCAGCCCGATCGCGAAGCGCGTGAGCGACGGAGTCTCCAGCGTCACGCCGAAATACGCGGTCTCGCCGGCGAACACCGGGTCGCAGCGCCCCGGACGCAGCTTGAGGTGCGCGAGGTTGCGCCAGGTGTGCAGCATCGCCACGCCCGCCATGCTGCCCAGCAGGAAGGTGAGCACGAAGCCCAGCGAGAGACTGTAGTTGATCGAGGCGAGCAGCAGGATCAGCACCACGAAGCCGAAGCCGTACCCGTGGCGCGTGGGCAGAATGAAGATGCGCCGCTGCACCAGCGTGACCGGAGGAGCCTCCGGGACGGTGGCGCGGAAGATCCAGTCGGAAACGGATTGCCTCAGGTCGGCGAGCACGAGGCGCGGGGGCGGTGCCGCTTCAGGGGATGGGGACCGCCGCGATCAGCTCGCTCGGCGCGTCGAAGCCGCTGCGCACCGCCTCCGCGTTGCCGTGCAGCCGGTGCCCCACGACCGGGGGCAGGATCGCCTGCACGTCCTCGGGCAGCACCTGCCGGCGTCCCTCCATCATCGCCCAGGCTTGCGCGGCTCGGAGCACCGCCACGCCCGCGCGCGGCGAGAGCCCCTGCGTGAAGCGCGGCGAGACGCGCGAGTGGTGGATCAGCGCCTGCACGTAGTCGATCAGCGCATCGGAGGCCTGCATCGTCGGCACCGCCTCCTGCAGCTCCTTCAGCTGCGCCGCGCTCATGGCGGGAGGCAGGTGCGCGATCAGGTCGCGCCGCTCGGCTCCGCGCAGCAGCTCGCGCTCCGCCTTCGCGTCCGGGTAGCCCAGGCTCAGGCGCATGAGGAAGCGGTCGAGCTGCGACTCGGGCAGCGGGAACGTGCCGACCTGGTGCAGCGGGTTCTGGGTCGCGATCACGAAGAACGGCTCGGGCAGCGGGCGCGTTGCTCCCTCGGCCGTCACCTGGTGCTCCTCCATCGCCTCCAGCAGCGCGCTCTGCGCCTTGGGGCTCGCGCGGTTGATCTCGTCGGCGAGGATGATCTGCGCGAAGATCGGGCCGGGGTGGAAGCGGAAGGTGGAGGTCTCGCGGTCGAAGATCGACACGCCGATGATGTCCGCGGGCAGCAGGTCCGAGGTGAACTGGATGCGCTGGTACTCGAGCCCGAGGAGCTTCGCGAGCGCGTGGGAGAGGGTGGTCTTGCCGACGCCCGGCACGTCCTCGATCAGCAGGTGGCCGCGCGCGAGGATGCACGCCATCGCGAGCCGGATCTGGCGTTCCTTGCCGAGGATGACCTGTCCGGCGGCGGCGACAACCGCCTCGGTGGGGCCGGCCGCGAGGCGGCTGCGCGCGTCGAGGAGCATGGGCGAAATGGAAACCTTCTCAGCGGGTTACGAGCGATGCGGGTGCGAAAACGAGGATATCACGGCGTCCCCGCCGTCCCCTGTGCACCGAAGGGGGAACATTCGCGTTGGAAGGTTGTTTAAGTTCAATAGTTGCACTGCGTCCGCGCCCCGGAGAAAGACCCGATGATCGCAAGGCTCCTTACCGCCGTCCTCCTGGCTGTCGCCACGCTGTCGCTGCCCGCGGCGGCGCAGGTGGCGCCGGCGGCCAACTACACGGACATGTGGTATCTCCCCAGCGAGTCGGGCTGGGGCGTGAGCTTCACCCAGCACAACGGCTCCAACCAGGTCTTCGCCGTCTGGTACACGTACGATCCGCGCCAGCCGGATCCCGCGTCGCCCGGCGGCTTCAAGCCCCTGTGGATCGTCATGCCCGGCGGCACGTGGACCACGCCCACCTCGATCACCGGGCCGGTGTTCGTCACCAACGGCCAGCCGTTCAATCAAACGGGCTCCGACACGCACCCCAGCCCCATCGGTACGTTTACCTTCAATTTCTCGAGCACGTCGACGGCCACGTTCGCGTACAACATCGCGGTGCCCACGGGGCTCGCAAGCGGCGATCCGGCCTTCGGCCTGCCCTCCATGGCGGGCACCAAGAGCATCCAGCGCCAGAGCTTCTAGAAAACCCTAGAATCGGGGGATGCAAACCGTCCTCCTCACGCACCCCGATTGCGCCCTGCACGAGATGGGCGCGGGCCATCCCGAATCACCGCAGCGCCTGAAGGCCATCCTCGCCGCCATCGAGCGCGCGGGGCTCGCGAGCACCCTCGAGCGCCGCGAGGCGCCCGAGGCCACGCGCGAGCAGCTGGAGCGCGTGCACGCGCGCGAGCACGTGGACCTCATCTTCGACTCCGCGCCGCGACAGGGCTACGCATACCTCGATCCGGATACCTCGATGAACGCGCGCTCGCTCTCGGCGGCGTTGCGCGCGGCGGGCGCGGTCGTGGCGGCCACCGATGCCGTCATGTCCGGCGCCGCGAAGCGCGCCTTCTGCGCCGTGCGGCCCCCGGGTCACCACGCCACCCGCGAGCGGCCGATGGGATTCTGCCTCTTCAACAACGTGGCCATCGGTGCGGCACACGCCATCGCGGCGCACGGCCTCGAGCGCGTGGCGGTGCTGGACTTCGACGTGCACCACGGCAACGGCACCGAGGATGCGTTCCACGAAGACCCGCGCGTAATGCTCTGCTCGACGTTCCAGCATCCCTACTATCCCTATTCGGGGGCGGATTCGGGCAACGACCACATCATCAACGTCCCGCTGCCGGCGATGACCGACGGGCAGGGCTTCCGCGCGGCGGTGGAGCGCACCTGGCTGCCGGCGCTGGCGGCGCATCGCCCCCAGCTCGTGTTCGTCTCGGCGGGCTTCGACGCGCACCGCGACGACCCGCTCGCCTACCTCAAGCTCGCGGACGAGGATTACCGCTGGGTGACGGAGCAGCTCGTGGAAGTGGCCGAGCGCGATGCGGGAGGGCGTGTGGTCTCGACGCTGGAAGGCGGCTACAACACCGAGGCGCTCGGCCGCTGCGTGGTCGAGCACCTGCGCGCGCTGGCGCAGTGACTACTGGGGAGTGGCCGCGGCGCGGAACTTCTCGACGCCCGGGGGCTGCAGGCCGATCAGGGACCAGTTCTGCGTGTTGATGGCGGTGTGGATGGTGCTGCTGTAGCGCAGCGCGAGCGAGTACGCCCACGGCGAGGCGAGGAAGTTCTGGTACAGCTCCTCGAAGCTCTGGGCGTTGCAGTAGCCCGCGTAGGCGCAGGCGAGCTGCGGCTCGCGCGCGAGCGAGGTGCAGTCCGGCCCGAAGTCGCACGCCACCAGCGAAAAGGCGCCGAGGAAGGCCGCGGGCTCCGGCACCTCGCCGTTGGGACCGATGCGCAGCTGGCTCGCCACCGACGACTGCGAGAGGTAGCCGCCCACGATCTGGATCGCCTCGGGGTCGCGCGTCTGCAGCAGCTGGATGAGCGAGGAGAGGTCATCGCGGATTCACGCGCGGCGTGGCGCCCTCGCTCGAGGTCTGCTGGTTGGCCTTGTTGAGCGACGCCACCAGGATGCGCGCCTGGGCGCGCACGTCGCCCTCCTGGGCCGCGGCCTGGAAGAGGTCGTCGATGTCCTTCTGCGAGATCTTCGAGTTCTGGAAGCGCGCGCAGCGCTGCGTGTTGTCCACCGCCTCGTAGGCCGTGACGCGCTTGGCGTTGTTGGGGTCGTTCAGCGGCAGGCTGGCGAGGAAGAGCCGGTGCTGCTTGGCCGCGTAGGCGGCCATGTCCTCGTTGACCGATGCGGTGAACTGGCATTCCTCGAGCGCCTTGGCGAGGTGGTAGCGCTCGTCGGGGGTGAGGTTTTCACGGCGGGCGAGCAGCGCGTCGGCGAAGGCCTTCAGGTCGCGCGACTGGCGGAACTCGAGGGCGACGGGGGAGGCGCGCACCGGGTCGGGCCGGCCCACCGGCAGCGGCATGCGGGCGAGGGGCTGCGTGACGAGCCCGGGAGCGGCCGCCGCAGGCTCGGGCGCTGCCTTGTCGAGCGCAGCCACATCCGCGCGCGGCGCGGATTTCGCGTCGTGCGCTTCCGTTACCACCCCGGCGTACTTGCTCGCGATCAGCAGCCCGTAGGCGACGAGCGAGGCCAGGCCGATGGCCGTCAGGCGATTCATGGAGGGGAAGTTTCCAGAAAAAAGGCCGTTTCGTCAATGATTTCCGTCCGGCGGGGGGCCTCCCGGCCCGGGGCGGGCCCCACTGGGGCAGTTCTAGCCCCCCCGGGGGGCGTTTTCCGTGAACCCCGTCACATCAGTGGTGCAGGATCTTGGACAGGAAAACCTGGGCCCGCTCGCTGCGCGGCTTGCCGAAGAAATCCTCGTTCGGGGCGTCCTCGACGATCTGGCCGCGGTCCATGAAGATCACCCGGTGCGCGACTTTGCGCGCGAAGCCCATCTCGTGCGTGACGACCATCATCGTCATGCCGTCCTTGGCGAGCTCGACCATCACGTCGAGCACCTCGTTGATCATCTCCGGGTCGAGCGCGGAAGTGGGCTCGTCGAAGAGCATGGCGATGGGGTCCATGCACAGCGCGCGCGCGATCGCCACGCGCTGCTGCTGGCCGCCGGAGAGCTGCGCCGGGTACTTGTCGCGGTGCGCGCGCGAGGCCCACGCGGTCGAGGAGCTTCGCGCCCTTCTCGCGCGGCCTCGGCGCTCGAGCGGCCCGAGCACCTTCACCTGCGCGAGGGTGAGGTTCCTGATCACGCTCATGTGCGGGAAGAGCTCGAAGTGCTGGAACACCATCCCGACGCGCGAGCGCAGCTTCGGCAGGTCGGTCTTCGGGTCGCCCACGGAGATGCCGTCGACCACGATCTCGCCCTTCTGGAAGGGCTCCAGCCCGTTCACGGTCTTGATGAGCGTGGACTTGCCGCTGCCCGAGGGGCCGCACACGACCACCACCTCGCCCTTGGCGACCTCGGTGCTGCAATCGGTGAGCACCTGGAAGCTGCCGTACCACTTGCGAGACGTTCTTGAGGGAGATCATCAGGGTTCTAGCGGACCACCGCGATCCTGGCCTGCAGCCGCTTCACCAGCAGCGACAGGCCGAAGGAGATGACGAAGTAGACCACCGCCACGAACGAGTACATCTCGACCAGGCGGTAGTCGCGGTTGGCGATCTTGGCGGCGGCGCCCAGGAAGTCGGTGGCCGAGATCACGTACACGAGCGAGGTGTCCTGGAACAGGACGATGGTCTGGGTGAGCAGCACCGGCAGCATGTTGCGGAATGCCTGCGGCAGCACGATGTGCCCCATGGTCTGCCAGTAGTCGAGGCCGAGCGCGAAGCCCGACCACACCTGGCCGCGCGGGATCGACTGGATGCCGGCGCGCATGATCTCGCAGTAGTACGCGGCCTCGAACATCGTGAAGGTGACCAGCGCCGAGTAGAACGCGCCCACCGCGACCGGCCGCGGCTCGCGCAGGATCCACGCGCCGATGTAGGGCACGAGGAAGAAGAACCAGAAGATCACCAGCACCAGCGGGATGGAGCGCATCAGGTTCACGTAGCCGCCGGCGAGGATGGAGACGGCGCGCACGTGCGACAGGCGCATCATCGCGAGCAGCGTGCCGAAGACGATGCCGCCGGTCATGGCGAGCACCGTGAGCGTGACAGTGAAGGTCATGCCCACCTTGAAGAGGTACGGCAGCGAGCGCCGGATGACGTCCCAGTCGAAGCCGCCCATCAGTGTCCCGCGACCTGGGCGCCGCCCACGGCGATGAGGCCGGGCACGCGCAAGCGCGACTCGAGCCAGCGCATGCCGAGCACGACCACCAGGTTGGTGAGCAGGTAGATCACGGTGGCCGCGGCGTAGGCCTCGAACACCTGGAAGCTGAATTCCTGCATGGCGCGCGCGCGCCCCGTGAGCTCCAGCAGCCCGATGGTGAGGGCGACCGACGAGTTCTTGATCACGTTCATGAACTCGGAGGTGAGCGGCGGCAGGATGATGCGGAAGGCCTGCGGCAGGATCACGTAGCGGTAGGTCTGCCACTGCGTGAGGCCCATCGCCGTGCCCGCCATGCCTTGGCCGCGCGGCAGCGACTGGATGCCGGCCTTCACCTGCTCGGCCACGCGCATCGAGGTGAAGAGGCCGAGGCAGAGCACCGCCGGCAGGTACGAGCCCCACGGCGGCGGCATCTGCTTCACCCAGTTGCCCAGGCCCGTGGGCAGCAGCTCGGGCACCACGAAGAACCACAGGAACATCTGCACCAGCAGCGGGACGTTGCGGAAGACCTCGACGTACGCGTTGCCGAGGCGCACCACCCAGCGGTTGTTCGTGGTGCGCAGCGTGCCTACCGCGGCGCCGATCACGAGCGCGATGACCCACGCCGCGAGCGCGGTGGCGAGCGTCCACAGCAGGCCCACCAGCAGGTAGTGCAGGTAGGTTCCGGTGCCGCCGGGCTCCTGCGCGAACAGGATCGCCCAATTCCAGGGATATCTCACGCGCTTGTGCCGGGGCCGGAAATGGAGCGGGGGACCGCCTGGTCCCCCGTATCCGTCTCGCGCTTACTTGTAGTCCGCCGGGTCGCCCGAGTCGGTGGGATTCGCGACCACCTTCTTGAACTGGTCGCTCATCGGCACGTTGAGGTTGATGCCCTTCGGCGGGACGGGCTTCAGGAACCACTTGTCGTAGATCGCGTTGATCTCGCCCGACTTGTAGATCTTGGTCATGGCCGCGTCCACGAGCTTCTTGAACTCGGGATCGTCCTTGCGCAGCATGATCCCGTACGGCTCGACCGACAGCGCCTCCTTGCTGATCTCGAAGTCGTCGGGGTTGCGCGAGCTGGCGGCCAGGCTGTAGAGCAGGATGTCGTCCATCACGAACGCCACCGCGCGGCCGGTCTCCACCATCTGGAACGCTTCCGGGTGGCCGTTGGCGGAGATGATGTTCATGCCCAGGTTCTTGTCGGCGTTGATCTGGGTGATCTGCTTGATGTTCGTGGTGCCCGCCGTCGAGACGATGGTCTTGCCCTTGAGGTCGTCCAGCGCATTGATGCCCGAGGACTTCTTCGCGACCCAGCGGTTGGCGGTCACGAAGTGGGTGATGGTGAACGACACCTGCTTCTCGCGCTCGAGGTTGTTGGTGGTGGAGCCGCACTCGAGGTCGACGGTGCCGTTGGCCATCAGCGGGATGCGGTTGGCCGAGGTGACGAGCTGGTAGTTGACCTTCAGTTTCGGCATCTTCAGGTCCTGCTTCACCGCGTCCACGATCTTGTGGCAGAGGTCCATGGCGTAGCCGATGGGCTTCTGGTTGTCGTCGTAGTAGGAGAACGGGATCGAGGCGTCGCGGTGGCCCAGGGTGATGGCGCCGGTGGATTTGATCTTCTCGATCGTGCCGCCCTGCTGTGCGAACGCGGGGGCGGCGAGCACTAGGCAGGCCAGCGCGGCAATGGCCTTGGTCTTGCGAAACATGGCAGATACCTCCTGGTTGGAAAGTTGCACGCGGCGTCGTTGGTCTTCCGGGGGCAGGACCGCGCCGATGCCACGGGGGCCCGGCGGCCGCATACGGCGGCTAGGATACCCGGGCGCCGTTTGGAGGACAATAACGGCTTCGCTCCCGGCCCGGACTTGCCATGCATTTTCCCTCCCACGAGCAGAAGCAGGCCATCCTCGCCCAGGTCCTGCGCATCGCGGACCAGCGACTCAAGGGGCAGGACAGCGCCGAGGCGCGTGCCTTCATCGCGCAGTACTACGACCAGGTGGATGCCGAGGACCTCGCGGCGCGCACGCCCGAGGACCTCTGCGGCGCGGCGCTGGCGCACCTCGCCTTCGCGCGCGAGTTCGCGAGCGGCCTGCCGAAGCTGCGCGTGTACAACCCGCGCGCCGAGGAGCACGGCTGGACGAGCCCGCACACCGTGATCGAGATGGTGAACGACGACATGCCGTTCCTCGTCGACTCGGTGACGATGGAGGTGAACCGCCAGGGCCACACGCTGCACCTGCTGAACCACCCGCTCTTCACCACGAAGCGCGACGCGCGACGGCAATCTCGAGGCGTTCGGAGCGCCCGGCGTCGGAGGGCAAGCCCGAGTCGCTGATCCACGTCGAGGTGGACCGCGAGATCGAGCCCGCGCGCCTCAAGGCCTTGGGAGACGGCATCGTCTCGGTGCTGGGCGACGTGCGCTCCGCCTGGACCGACTGGGAGGCGATGCGCTCGAAGATGGACGCGCTGGTGGCGGAGCTGGACACGCCGCCGTCGTTCATGGAAGGCTCCGAATCGGGCGAGGTGCGCGCATTCCTCGCCTGGGCCTCGGACCACCACTTCACGTTCCTCGGCTACCGCGAGTACGAGCTCGACCACGCCGGACGGCGAGGACCAGCTGAAGATCGTCCCGCGCACCGGCCTGGGCGTGCTGCGCGAGCCCGCGCTGGGCGGCATCTCGAGGAGCTTCACGGAGCTGCCAGCGCAGCTGAAGGCGCTCGCCCGCGAGCCGCGCCTGCTCGTGCTCACCAAGGCCAACACGCGCTCCACCGTGCATCGCCCCGGCTACCTCGACTACATCGGCGTGAAGCGCTTCGACAGCGGCCGGGCAAGGTGCTGGGCGAGCGCCGCTTCGTGGGCCTCTACACGTCCTCGGCCTACCACGCCGACCCGCGCGAGATCCCGCTGCTGCGCAGGAAGGTCGCCACCGCGATCGAGCGCGCGGGCTTCCGCCCCTTCAGCCACGCGTACAAGAACCTGCTCACGGTGCTGCAGGAATACCCGCGCGACGAGCTGTTCCAGGTCGACGAGGACACGCTGCAGGACACCGCGATGGGCGTGCTGCGCCTGGGCGACCGGCGCAAGACCCGCGTCTTCGTCCGGCGCGACCTCTTCGGGCGCTTCTACTCGTGCCTGGTCTACATGCCCCGCGAGAGCTTCAACACCGACGCGCGCGTGAAGGTGCAGGAGATCCTCAAGCGGCACTTGCACGGCAGCAGCGCCGAGTTCACCGTGCATCTCTCGGAGGCGACGCTCGCGCGCCTGCACGTGCTGGTGCGCTCCAACCCGCGCGAGGCGCCGGCGTACGACATCGGCGCGATCGAGGCCGAGATCACCGCGGCCACGCGCCGCTGGGAGGAGGACCTCAAGGCCGTCCTCATCGAGGCGCACGGCGAGGAGCGCGCGGTGGCGGCGCTGCGCGACTACGGCCAGCGCCTTCCCGCTCGCCTACCGCGAGGGCGTTGCGGCCCCGCGCGGCGGTGCGCGACATCGACATCATGCGCACGCTGGATGCGAAGACGCCGTTCGCCGTGGACCTGTATCGCCCCGAGGGCGGCGACGAGCGGACGCTGCGCCTGCGCGTCTACCGCCTCGGAGCGCCCGTGCCGCTCTCGGGGAGCCTGCCGGTGCTGGAGAACATGGGGCTCGAGGTGCTGGACGAGGTCTCCTACGAGGTGACGCCCGCCAGGACAGCGCGCCGGTGTACCTGCACGACTTCGGCATGCGGGCGAGCTCGCCCCATCCCCGACGTCGCCGCGGTGAAGGACAAGACCGAGCGGGCGCTGATCGCGCGTGGCACGGCGCGAGATCGAGAACGACGGCTTCAACCGCCTCACGCCGCGGCGCGGCGCTCGCGGCCGACGACGTGCTCGTGCTGCGCGCCTACGCGAAGTACCTGAAGCAGGCGGGCTTCACGTTCAGCCAGGCGTACATCGAGCAGACGCTCGCCGCGCATCCCGCGATCGCCGCGCAAGCTGGTGGCGCTCTTCCACGCGCGCTTCGACCCGGCGCGAGAGCACCGGGCGCGAGGCGGCCGAGGACCAGCTCGCCGGCGCGATCAAGGCAGCGCTCAACGCCGTCTCCAACGCCGACGAGGACCGCATCCTGCGCCGGCTGACTGGATCTCGTGCGCGCGACGATCCGCACCAACCACTGGGTGCGCGCAGCCGACGGCGCACGCAAGCCCTTCCTCGCGTTCAAGTTCCAGTCGGCGCGCGTGCCCGAGCTGCCGGAGCCGCGCCCGCTCTTCGAGGTCTGGGTGTACTCGGCGCGCTTCGAGGCGATCCACCTGCGCGGCGGCAAGGTCGCGCGCGGCGGGCTGCGCTGGTCGGACCGCCCCGAGGATTTCCGCACCGAGATGCTGGGGCTCATGAAGGCGCAGATGGTGAAGAACGCCGTCATCGTGCCGGTGGGCTCCAAGGGCGGCTTCGTGCTGAAGAGCGCGCCGCCGGCCGCGGAGCGCGAGGCTTTCCTGAAGGAAGGCGTGGCCTGCTACCAGGACTTCCTGCGCGGCCTGCTCGACGTCACCGACAACCTCGTGGCGGGCAAGGTGGTGCCGCCGCGCGACGTGGTGCGCCACGATCCCGACGATCCCTACCTCGTGGTCGCCGCGGACAAGGGCACGGCCACCTTCTCCGACTATCGCCAACGGCATCTCGGCCGAGTACGGCTTCTGGCTGGGCGATGCATTCGCCTCGGGCGGCAGCGCGGGCTACGACCACAAGAAGATGGGCATCACCGCGAAGGGCGCCTGGGAGAGCGTGAAGCGCCACTTCCGCGAGATGGGCGTGGACACCCAGAGCAAGGACTTCACCGTGGTGGGCGTCGGCGACATGTCGGGCGACGTGTTCGGCAACGGCATGCTGCTCTCGCGCCACATCCAGCTGCTCGCGGCCTTCGACCACCGCCACATCTTCATCGACCCGGAGCCGGACCCGCTGTCGGCCTTCCGCGAGCGCGAGCGGCTCTTCGCGCTGCCGCGCTCCTCGTGGGACGACTACGACAAGGCGCTCATCTCGAAGGGCGGCGGCGTCTTCCCGCGCACGGCCAAGGTGATCGCGCTCTCGCTCGAGGCGCGCCGCGCGCTCGGCATCGAGGATGCGGAGCTCACGCCGGCCGCGCTCATGAAGGCGATCCTGAAGGCGCCCGTGGACCTGCTCTACAACGGCGGCATCGGCACCTACGTGAAGGCCGCGCACCAGTCCAACGCCGAGGTGGGCGACCGCGCCAACGACGCCATCCGCGTGAACGGGGGCGAGCTGCGCTGCAAGGTGGTGGGCGAGGGCGGCAACCTCGGCTTCACCCAGCTCGGGCGCGTGGAGTACGCGCAGGCGGGCGGGCGCATCAACACCGATGCCATCGACAACTCGGCCGGCGTGGACTGCTCCGACCACGAGGTGAACATCAAGATCCTGCTCGGGCTCGCCGACGGCGCCTCGCGCAGGGCGATCGCAACGCGCTGCTCGCCGAGATGACCGAGGACGTGGCGAGGCTCGTGCTCGCCGACAACTACTACCAGACCCAGTCGCTCGCGGTCTCGGGCGTGCGGGCCGACAAGCTGCTCGACGCGCAGGCCTCGTTCATCCGCGCGCTGGAGAAATCCGGCAAGTTGAACCGCGCGGTGGAATTCCTGCCCGCCGAGGACGAGATCGCCGAGCGCCGGCTGGCCAAGCTCGGACTCACGGCGCCCGAGCGCGCGGTGCTGCTCGCCTACTCCAAGATGGCGCTCTTCGACGAGCTGGTGGCGGGCGACCTGATCGACGACGAGTACGTGGGGCGCGCGCTCGCGGGCTACTTCCCGCGCCTGCTGCAGGAGCGCTACGCCGCCCTCATGCCGAAGCACGCGTTGAAGCGCGAGATCATCGCCACGGTCGCCGCCAACACGATGATCAACCGCACCGGCAGCGTCTTCGTGCACCGCATGCAGGAGGAGACCGGCGCCGCGGCCGAAGAGGTGGCGCGCGCCTTCATCCTGGTGCGCGACATCTTCGGCTTCGAGGCGCTGTGGGCCGCCATCGACGCGCTCGACAACCGCGTGCCCGCCCAGCTGCAGTCCGAGATGCTGATCGACGCCGGGCGCCTGGTGCTGCGCGGCACGCTCTGGCTCCTGCGGCGGCGGCGCGTGAAGATGCCGATCGCCGAGGTGCTGAAGATCTTCGCGCCGGGCCTCGCGGCGGTGCGCTCGCAGCTGCCCGCGGCGCTCGCCCCCGGCGACCGCGCGGCCTGGGAGGCGTACGTGAAGCGCCTCGCCTCCGAGGGCGTGGCGGCCCCGCTCGCCGAGTCGCTCGCGGGGATGGATTCCCTCTACGCGGTGCTCGACGTGACCGAGGTGGCGCAGGACCAGAAGAAGAGCGTCGAGTCCATGGCGCGCCTCTACTTCGCGCTCGCCGGCGAGCTCGAGCTGCGCTGGATCGCCGAGCGCATCACGGCGCTGCCCACGGACACCTCGTGGCAGGCGATGGCGAGGAACGCGCTGCGCGACGACCTCGCGGTGCAGCAGCGCGCGATCACGAGCGCGGTCGCGAAGCTCGCGGCCGGGGGCGAGGACCCGGCGGTGATGCTCGCCGAGTGGAAGGACCGCTACGCGCCGGCGCTCGCGCGCTTGAAGTCGATGATCGACGAGCTCAAGCGCGGCGGCGTGGTCGACCTCGCGGTGCTCTCGGTGCTGCTGCGGGAGCTGCGCGCGCTGGCCTAGGAGGTATCATCGCGGCGTCCGATCGACAGGGAGACCCGATGAAGACGCCGAAGAAGCCGCTCCTCCTCCGCGGCAGCAGGTTTGCGCTGGGCATCGCCGCAGCGCTCGCCGCCATGCACGCATCAGCAATCGACAACAACGTCGCCGTGGGCTCCGGCGCCCTGCAGGCGCTGCAGGGCAGCACTGCCGGCCTGGGCAACGTAGGCGTGGGCGGCCGCACGCTGCAGTTCAACCTCGGGGGCAGCAACAACACCGCGATCGGCGCCGCTGCGCTCACCTTCGTGCAGGGCGACAACAACATCGCGCTGGGCCACCAGGCCGGCTTCTTCATGCAGCGCGGCAACAACAACATCCTGATCGGCAGCCAGGGGGCGTCGTACGGCGACGGCTCGATCTACATCGGCATGCCCGCCACGCACAAGAAGACGTTCGTCGCCGGCATCAACGGCGTGACGACGGGGCAGCCGGGCGTGCCGGTGCTCATCGACGTGAACGGGCAGCTCGGCACCGTGAGCTCGTCGCGCGCCGTGAAGGAGGACATCGCCGACATGGGAGAGGCGAGCGCGCTGCTGATGAAGCTCCGGCCCGTGACCTTCCGCTACAGGGACCGCCCGGACTGGCCGCTGCAGTACGGCCTGGTCGCCGAGGAAGTGGCGCAGGTCGCGCCCGACCTCGCCGCGCGCGGGGCCGACGGCAACGTCCAGACCGTGTATTACCAGGACCTGCCGCCGATGCTGCTGAACGAGTTCCAGAAGCAGCAGCGCACCATCGAGGGCCAGCAGCGCCAGCTGGAGGCGCTGGCCGCCGAGCTGGCGGAGCTCAAGGCGCAGGCGCGATCGGGATTAATCGCCGCGAAGCTGTACGGTTGTCGAGGGCCTTCGTTCCATTGACATCCATTTATCGCTCTGTGGACTGATCGTTCGGAAAGGATTCGCTCATGCGTTCATGCTCGCTTGCCTGCTGGTCGTGCCTTCACTGGTATTCGCTCGCAGGTGCCGCTCACCGGCGCCGTGCAGATGAGCCAGAGGGGCGGGCACGGATGCGTCGTCACCAATTCCGGCGGCGCGAAGTGCTGGGGCGCAACGGCTCCGGCAGCTCGGTAACGGGCCGGCGACGTCGTTCGCAGCTCGGCACCGACGTGCTCGGCTGACCACCGGTGTCATCGCGATCGAGGCGCGGGGGGTTGCGGTGTTGGGTGGGTGAGTGTGGGGCGTGGGCTGGCGGGGAGGGTGGTGTGGGGCTGTGGGGGGTGGTGAGGCGGGTCGGCATATTGCGCGCGTGCGCGGGCGTTGGCGTCTGGGTTTGCGGCACGCGCGCTTGCCGGGCGACAACATGCGTGTTGGCGCGCCTGCCGCGCCGGGGCGAGGTGCGCGTGGCGGCGCGGTGCTGGGCCGAGCTGCGTGCGGCCAGGCGACGCTCGAGAGCCGTGTCGGCACCGGCACGACTCGATTCGCTGCCGCTGGTTCGCGCCGCCGAGTCGGAGCCTGTCACGCCGCGTGCCGACGCCGCACGGCGATCTGCGTGCGCGCCGTGGCGCGCGCCGTGAGGTCGCACGTGCGAGGCCGGGCGGGCGACGTGGCGCGGTGACCCGCGCGCCAGCGCGCTGCTGGGCGGAATCTGCCCGCGCGCGAGGTGCGCCCGGATGCCTTCGCGCCGCCCCGGGGGCGGGGGCGCGCCGAGCGGCGCGGTGACCTGCTGGGGGACGCACGAGCGCGCCGGCGACGCCCCGCGGGCGCCGCCCGGGGGGCCCGTCGCTGACGGTCGTCCCTGGCGGGTCCACCAGCCCGGTGATCCTCACGAGCCCACGCCGGCCACATGCTCGGTGACGGGCGTCACGGTGACGGGCACGCCGGGGGCACCTGCACCATCGCGGCGCACCAGGCGGGAGACGCTTCTTCGACGCCGCGCCGCAGGCCACGGTGGACCTCGCGGTCGATCCGCGACACGTGCAGACGACACCCTGACCGCGCCGGCCAGCGTCCGTGGGCGGCGTGGGCCGGTCGATGCACCTCCGACCCGGGCCCGCGACGACACGCTGTCGTCCTCGGTGGGGTGCTCGCTCTCCGGGAAGGTTGGACCGGAACCGCGATGGCATCGTGCGAAGTGCCGCGAGCCAGGCCGGCGATGCGACGCAGCTCCCGGCCACCGCGCAGGCCGATATCGACGTCACGGCCAATGCCGGCGTCACGGGCGTCATCGCCAGGCAGACCGGTGCGGGCACGGGTCGCGCGACGTCCCAGCCGGCCGGCATCGATGCGGCTCCGCGTGCGCGGCGAATCACAACGGGAACCACGGTGACGCTGACGGCGGCCCGGCGCCGGGAACGGTCTTCCGCGGCGGCAGGGCGCGTGCACCGGCCGGGCGACTGCGTGCCTCCATGGATTCGCTGAAGACGGCACGCCGTTCTTCGACTCGGATACGCCGCGCCGCCAACCTGTGACGCGCGCGAACGCCGGACAGGCCGGGTGGAGGGACGGGGAGGCAGCGCGAAGACCGCGGGGAGCGCCGGGACACCCACGGCCGGCACGCGAACCGCCGGCACCAGACACGCGGGAGCCCCGACGGTGGCACGCGACCAACGACGACGGAACGTCCAGCGGTCGCCCCGACCGCGACGATACGTGGCCCCGGACCCAGCCAGCAACGGGTCGAGCCGCCCTCAGACGCTTGCCCCGGCGCTACACCGCGACGTGACCGGCGGGGCCCGACGGGTACGGTGACCGGTACCGCGCGGTGGGCGTCTTCGAGGTGGACAACGCGGACACACCGCCAAAACCTCTCCACGCGCGGCCAGGTGCCACGGCCACGACGTCAGACGCGGGCCACGTGCAGGGCGCCGCGCCGCAGCGGGTCGTGGTCAACGTCGCGGGACCGAGCCCGCCGCCTTCGGGGTGACCGGGGCGCGCCAACCCGGCACTCAAGCTCGTGCGCTCGTCGGATGGTGCCGTGCTCGCCACCAACGACGACTGGCAGGTGCAGGCCAATCCCGCCGATGTGGGGGCGATCACCGCCGCGGGCCTGCAGCCCAGCGACCCGCGCGAGTCCGCGATCATCGCGGACCTGGCGCCGGGGGCCTATACGGTCATCGTTACGGGCGTGGGGGGCACGACGGGAATCGGCTGGTCGGGGTCTTCGCGGCGCCGTAGCCATCGAGCCGGCTAGAGGATGAGGGCCGCGACCACGTTGCGGCCCTCGCCCAGCAGGATGTTGTAGGTGCGGCACGCGGCCGGCGTGTCCATCACCTCCACGCCGATGCCGGCCTTGTAGAGCGGCGCCAGCAGCGCTGGCTCGGGGAAGCGGAACTCCCTGCCGGTGCCCAGCAGCACCACCTCGGGGTGCAGCTCGACGATGGCCGCGAGGTGGTCGGCCGTGATCGCGTCGATGGAGGCCGCCGGCCAGTCCGTGACGAGGCGCTCGGGGGCCACCACGAGGCTCGCGGTGTGCCGCGCACGGTTCACCTCCACGTAGCCCTCCCCGTAGCCGGTGACGGCATTGCGCCCTTCGGTCGAGTCGCGCGCGATTTTCACGCTAGAATCATAGCGTTTTGCAGTGCAGCATCACAACGGACATGAACCTCAACGACGCTGGCAAGCCCGTGATCCCCGAGTTCTCGCGCATCAAGCGCCTGCCCCAGTACGTCTTCAACATCACCAACGAGCTGAAGATGGCGGCGCGGCGCGCCGGCGAGGACGTGATCGACCTGTCCATGGGCAACCCGGACGGGCCCACGCCGCGCCACATCGTCGACAAGCTGGTCGAGGTGGCCCAGCGCGAGGACACGCACGGCTACTCGGTCTCGAAGGGCATCCCGCGCCTGCGCCGCGCCATCTGCCAGTGGTACAAGCGCCGCTGGGACGTGGACCTCGACATGGACCGCGAGGCGATCGTCACCATCGGCTCCAAGGAGGGCCTCGCGCACCTCATGCTCGCCACGCTGGACCGCGGCGACACGGTGCTGGTGCCGAACCCGAGCTACCCCATCCACATCTACGGCGCGATCATCGCCGGCGCCGACATCCGCTCGGTGCGCATGACGCCGGGCGTGGATTTCTTCGCCGAGGCCGAGCGCGCCATCCGCGAGCTGATCCCGAAGCCGAAGATGATGATCATCGGCTTCCCGTCCAACCCGACCGCGAAGTGCGTCGAGCTGGAGTTCTTCGAGAAAGTGGTCGCGCTCGCCAAGCAGCACGGCATCCTGGTGGTGCACGACCTCGCCTACGCCGACATCACGTTCGACGGCTGGAAGGCGCCTTCCATCATGCAGGTGCCGGGCGCGCGCGACGTGGCGGTGGAGTTCTTCACCATGTCGAAGAGCTACAACATGGCCGGCTGGCGCATCGGCTTCATGGTGGGCAACGCGGAGCTCGTGAACGCGCTCGCGCGCATCAAGAGCTACCACGACTACGGCACCTTCACGCCGCTGCAGGTGGCGGCTATCGCCGCGTTGGAAGGCCCGCAGGAGTGCGTCGAGGAGATCCGCGCCAAGTACGAGCGCCGCCGCGACGTGATGGTGAAGGGCCTGCACGAGGCCGGCTGGATGGTGGAGAACCCCCGCGCGTCGATGTACGTCTGGGCGCAGATCCCCGAGCAGTACCGCGCCATGGGCTCCATCGAGT
Source organism: uncultured beta proteobacterium (assembly GCA_963827425.1). Classification (GTDB taxonomy): domain Bacteria; phylum Pseudomonadota; class Gammaproteobacteria; order Burkholderiales; family Usitatibacteraceae; genus Usitatibacter. The sequence continues at coordinate 1,149,999 of CAWHAQ010000005.1, forward strand.
TCGCGAAGAAGCTGCTGCGCGACGCGAAGATCGCGGTGGCCCCCGGCGTCGGCTTCGGCGACTATGGCGACGACCACGTGCGCATCGCGCTGATCGAGAACGAGAACCGCATCCGCCAGGCGGTGCGCGGCGTGAAGGAAATGTTCCGGCGCGACTCCCTCCCCCTGGGGGAGGGCCGGGGAGAGGGTAATGAAAGTCGTCGCGGTCTCCAACGCCAACGGCGAGGTCACGGACGGCCAGCTCCTCGCCGCGGCCGAGCGCGTGCATCGGCAGCTGCGCCCGCACCTCAAGGACTACGTGGGCCGGATGAAAGAGGTCCTCGCCGGCGGCGCCGAGATGGCGGTCTGCGTGGTCGACGGCGAGGTGGCGGGCGTCACCGTCTTCCGCGTGCTGGAGAAGACGCACTCGGGCCGCGACCTCTACTGCGACGACCTCGTCGACCGACGAGGCGAAGCGCTCCACGGGCGTGGGCCATGCGCTCATGCAGTACATGGAAGGGATCTGCCGCGAGCGCTGCGTGCGACACCTTCTCGCTCGACTCGGGCGCCCAGCGCCAGCAGGCGCACAAGTTCTACTTCCGCGAAGGCATGGTCGATCACCGCGTTCCACTTCGACAAGAAGATCAGCCGCAACCCCACCGGTACCAAGCTCTCGTGAAACCCATCCAGGTAGGACTGCTCGGCCTCGGCACGGTCGGCAGCGGCACCATCGAGGTGCTGCGCCGCAACCGCGAGGAGATCTCGCGCCGCGCCGGGCGCGACATCGTGATCAAGGTCGCGAGCGCGAAGGACCTCACCAAGGAGCGCAAGGTCTCGCTCGACGGCATCGAGCTCGTGCCCACGGCCGGGCACATCGTCGAGCGTCCCGACATCGACATCGTGGTCGAGCTGATCGGCGGGGACACCGCGGCGCGCGAGCTGGTGCTGAAGGCGATCGACGCGCGGCAAGCACGTGGTCACCGCCAACAAGGCGCTGCTCGCGAGGCACGGCACCGAGATCTTCGCGCGCGCCCAGAAGAAGGGCGTGATGGTCGCGTTCGAGGCGTCGGTGGCCGGGGGCGTCCCGATCATCAAGGCGCATCCGCGAGGGGCTCTCGGCCAACCGCATCGAGTGGATCGCCGGCATCATCAACGGCACCTGCAACTACATCCTCTCGGAGATGCGCGACAAGGGGCTGCCCTTCGACGTGGTGCTCGCCGAGGCGCAGCGCCTGGGCTACGCCGAGGCCGATCCCACCTTCGACGTGGAGGGCATCGACGCCGCGCACAAGCTCACGATCCTCTCGGCCATCGCGTTCGGCATCCCGATGCAGTTCGAGCGCGCGCTACATCGAGGGCATCACGAAGCTCACCGCGCGTGGACATCAAGTACGCCGAGGGCCTGGGTTACCGCATCAAGCTGCTCGGCATCACGCGCCGCACCCCGAAAGGCATCGAGCTGCGCGTGCACCCGACGCTCGTGCCCGCGCGCCGCCTCATCGCCAACGTCGAGGGCGTGATGAACGCGGTGCTGGTGAAGGGCGACGCCGTCGGCGCCGACGCTGTACTACGGGCGCGGCGCCGGCGCCGAGGCGACGGCGAGCGCGGTGGTCGCGGACCTCGTGGACGTGACGCGCATGGCGACCGCGGACCCCGAGCAGCGCGTGCCGCACCTCGCGTTCCAGCCCGACCGCCTCTCCGACGTGCCCATCCTCGCCATGGAGGACATCGAGACGGCGTATTACCTCCGGCTGCGCGCGCTCGACCGCCCGGCGTGCTGGCGGACGTGACGCGCATCTGCGCCGACCTCGACATCTCCATCGACGCCATCTTCCAGAAGGAGGCGGGCGAGGGCGAGGAGCAGGTGGACGTGGTGATCCTCACGCACATCGCGCTCGAGAAGAAGGTGAACGCGGCGATCGCGCGCATCGAGGCGCTGCCGACGATTCCCGCGCCGGTCGTGAGGATCCGGCTCGAAGAACTGCTGTGATACGTCGCTTCATTCCCTTGCTCGCTGCCGTGGTCGCGCTTCCGATCGTCGCCTCGGCAATGGGCTTCTGCGACAGCCGCAAGGAATACGATGCCTTCTACGGGGCCATGAGGCCCTACGAGAAAGCGTTGGAGGAGCGGCGCTATGAAGACCTCGAGCGCAAGCTGAAGGGCCTGCTGGCAGAGCTCAAGGCCCACGGGCTCAGCGATAGCGAGGTGCAGCGCTGGTTCATCAGCCTGTTCGCATCGTCCAGCATCGCCGAGGAGCCCTTGCTACAGGACTGGATCGCCGCATCCCCGCGCTCGCCGGTGCCCCTCATCGCCAGCGCCTACTACTACCAGAGGCGCGGTTTCGTGGCGCGCGGCAGCAAAGCGGCTTCCGAGACATCGAACGCCCAGGTCGAGACCATGGGACTGGAGTTCCGCAAGGCGTTGTCGCTGATCGACCAGGCCGAGAGCCTCGGCGGCGAGACCTCGATGCTGCAATCCCTGCGCCTCAACATGCTCGCCACGGTCGGACAGGTCGACAATTCGCACCTGCGCGCGACCTACCTGCGCGTGATCCACGACTTTCCCGACGCGGTGCAGGTGCGCGTCACGTACATCGAGCACAGTGCCCCGAGGTGGGGCGGCAGCCTTGGCCAGCTCGAGGGCGTCGAGCGCACGCTCGAGGGACTCTCCGAGGGTGCTCGCCGCTACGTCCAGTACGTCCTGTACGGAGAGCTCGGCAACGCCTATTTCCACGCGGACCGGCACGACAAGTCCGCCCAGTACTATGAGAAGAGCCTGGCACTGGCCGGGGCTACCGGCAACATCGAGACGTTGATTGCCATCTACCGCGACGATCACAAGTTCGACGCGCTGATCCCGGTGCTCGACCGCTACATCGAGGGCTATCCGCCGGTTGCGTGGGCCTATTCGACGCGTGGCTGGGCGCACCAGGAAAAGCAGCAGTGGGAAGCCGCGTACGCGGACTACGAAAAGGCGGCGGCGCTCGGCTCGGGGTACGGTTATGCCGGCATGGCCTGGCAGTACTCGAACGGCAAGGGGCGCAAGGTCGACTACGCGCGCGCCATCGAGCTCTACGAGAAAGCGGGCGCCCATGGCTTCGCCGACGCCCAACGCCATATCGCCAACGTGCGCCGGAGCGCTGCCGTCGCGCCACAATGAAGTACGTCAGCACGCGCGGCCACCCGGTCCGAGCACCTTCACCGGCATCCTGCTCGAGGGCCTCGCGCCCGACGGTGGCCTCATGGTGCCCGAGCAGTGGCCGCGCATCACGCGCCCCAAGCTCGACGCCATGCGCGACCTCGCGTACCCGCGCCTCGCCTTCGAGATCCTGCGCTTCTTCGCCGACGACTTCCCGGCGCGGTGCTGAAGGCGCTGGTGGACAGGACCTACACCGCCGAGGCCTTCGGCACGCCCGAGATCACGCCGCTTTCGACCCTCGAGCCCAACCTGCACCTGCTGGGCCTCTCGAACGGGCCCACGATGGCGTTCAAGGACATCGCGATGCAGCTGCTGGGCAACCTCTTCGAGCACGTGCTCGAGGCCGAGGACCGGCACCTCAACGTGCTGGGTGCCACGAGCGGCGACACCGGCAGCGCCGCCGAGCACGCGCTGAAGGGCAAGGCGCGCGTGAACGTGTTCATGCTCTCGCCCAACGGACGCATGAGCCCGTTCCAGCGCGCGCAGATGTATTCGCTCACCGACGCCAACGTCTTCAACATCGCCGTCGAGGGCATGTTCGACGACTGCCAGGACGTGGTGAAGGCCGTGAACCTCGACGCGGCCTTCAAGGCCGAGCACGCCATCGGCGCGGTGAACTCGATCAACTGGGCGCGCGTGGTGGCGCAGGTGGTCTACTACTTCAAGGGATACTTCGCCGCCACGCGCTCGAACGACGAGCAGGTGTCCTTCGCGGTGCCGTCGGGCAACTTCGGCAACATCTTCGCGGGCCACGCGGCCAAGCGCATGGGGCTTCCGATCCGCCGCCTGGTGCTCGCGACCAACGAGAACGACGTGCTGGACGAGTTCTTCCGCACCGGCGCGCTACCGGCCGCGCAAGAGCGCCGAGACCCACGCCACCTCGAGCCCGTCGATGGACATCTCCAAGGCGTCCAACTTCGAGCGCTTCGTGTGGGACATGGTCGAGCAGGATGGCGAGAAGGTCGCATGGCTCTGGAAGCAGGTGGACGAGAAGGGCGGCTTCGACCTCTCCACCGACCGCGCATGGGAGAAGATCGAGGAGGACTCGGGCTTCGTCTCCGGGCGCAGCACGCACGAGGACCGCGTGAAGACGATCCGCCTCGTGAAGGAGAAGTACGGCACGGTGATCGACCCGCACACCGCCGACGGCGTGAAGATCGCGCTGCGCCTGCGCGAGGCGCGCCACCCGATGGTGTGCCTGGAGACGGCTCTGCCCGCCAAGTTCGACGCCACCATCGTCGAGGCGCTGGGCGAGCACGCGCCGCGCCCCGGGCGCTTCGCGGGCATCGAGGCGCTGCCCCAGCGCTTCGACGTCCTGAAGCCGGACGCCGAGGCGCTGAAGCGCTACATCGCGGAGCGCGCCGCCTGAGGGCTCGGTAGGCGCCGCAGATCGTTGAAGTAGAATCGGGCGCAATGCATCGGCATACGACATATTCCATCCTGCTGGCCGCGGCCGCGCTCTTCTGCTGTGCCGGCGCCGCCGCGCAGATGCTCTACACGACCAGCATCCGCACGTTCGCGGGCGGCGGGCAGGACAAGGTCGTGGGCAACCTCTACACGGTGAACCTCGGCGACGCGACCGCGAAGCTGGTCGCGCCGATCCTGCTGAAGGGCGAGACCGCGGTGGGCATCACGGGGCTCGCCGTGCACCCCGCCACCGGCGTCTTCTACGGCATCACGTCGCCGCTCTCGCCCGTGAATCCGCGCTCGCTGGTGACGCTCGACGTGAACACCGCGGCGGCCGAGCTGGTGGGCCCGATCGGCGCCGCGGGCTCCGACATTGCGTTCGATCCTAAGGGCAACCTCTACGTGTGGCTGCCGGCGACGAGCCAGCTCGGCAAGGTCGACCTCCAGACCGCGAACGTGCGGCCGCTGGGGCCGCCGGGGGCGGCCGGCAACAGCGGCGGCATCGCGATCGACGACAAGGGCGTGGCCTACATCACGCCCAACGGCGCGGCGGGAAACCTCGATCGCGTGGACACGACGACGGGCGCGATCACCAAGGGCCCCGTGCTCACCGGCGCCCCGTTCCCCGCGGGCATCGCGGCGATGACGTTCACGCCTTCGGGCCTGCTCCTCGCCCTCGACACCAACGGCGGCTCCCCGGCCAGCGTGCGCCTGGTCACCATCAACACGAAGACCGGGCAGGTGAACGCCATCGGCTCGCTGCCCGACGACAGCGACTCGCTCGCGTTCGCCGCGGTGGGATCGCACGACATCCGCGCCGCGCTCGCCACCATGAGCGGGCGCACCCTGGCGCTCCTGTCCCTCATCCTCGGCCTCACCATCGCGGTCGCCGCGATGCTGGTCGTGAAGTCGCTCAGGCGGGATTGACTGGGCCCCGGACCGCCGCTGCAACAGCCGCGCCCGGGGCGACGCTTAGAGGAAGATCAGCCAGGCGGTGACGACGGCGAGGATCATCCCGCCCAGGATCGCGGAGAAGATGACCGCCAGCACGCGCGCATCCGAGGCTTGCTGGCTCGCCACGTCATCATGCGCGATGGTCTTGCCCACGCGGCGCTCATGCAGGGCGAGCCAGCTCACCACCGTGAGCAGCACCAGGAACGCCGCGAGGACGATGGCGAGCTTGTGGAGGAGGGTCACTCCTCCATTCTCTCACCTCACCGGCAGACGGTCGGCGGCGTCTGGTAGACCTGGCGCGTGATGGGCTTGCTGATGGTCATGCCGTCGACGGTGGCGGTGAACATGCCGTTGCTGGCGTCCGAGAACGCGAACGTGGCCTGTCCCACCGGCGTGAGCTTGACCTTGTTGCCATCCCAGGCGGTGCCAAGCGCGGGCCCGACCGTGCGATAGAGCGCGCCGGTCCAGGTCATGCTGCCGGTGCTCTCGCCGTCGGTCATCACCAGCCACTGGCCCCTGCCGTTGGCGTCGTACGTGAACCAGGTGGCGAAGACGATGTTGCCCTGCTGCTGCAGGTTCACGCCCCAGCCCGACTCATGGGGTTCCACCACAGGTCGGAGAAGTTCGGCGTGGCGGGCATGGTGCCGCCCATCGCGCAATCCGGCAGCGTCGAGAACACCTGGCGCGTGATGTTCATCATGCCCACGGTGCCGTTGTAGGTATAGGTGAGCTGGCCGTCCGTGGGGCTCGTGAAGGTGAAGACCACGGAGCCCACCGGCGTCACCTTCACCTTTGTGGCGTCGAAGGGCGCGTTGAGCGGCGTCGCCGGTCCGGTGGTCTTGAAGAGCGTGCCGGAGTAGATCGGCAGCGACTGGTTCATGCTCGGGCCGCCGTAGCCGTACATCGGCTCGCCGTCGTCCATGCCCATGTTGACGAGCTCCGCATCGCTCGCGACCAGCCACATGCCGTTGCCGTCCGCGTCATAGGTGAACCAGGTGGCGAAGAGGATGCCGCCCTGGTGCGCGATGTTGATGCCCCAGCCGCTCTGGGAGCCGGCGGGGCTGTTCCACCACAGGCCCTGGTAGCTGATGTTGCCGGGGCCGGTGGCGTTCTGCGCGAATGCCTGCAGCGAGGCGAGGAGCAGGAAGGATGCGAGGAGAGCGATGCGTTTCATGGGTTCCTCCGCTAGCGGCAGACGTTGCACGGTGTCGGAACACCTGCCGCGTGATCGACTTCGTTTGCGAGATGCCGTTCAGCGTGTACGCGAACGTGCCGTTGTTCGCGTCGCTGAAGGTGAAGGTGCCGGTGCCCACCTGGGTAGCCTGGACCTGCTTCGGATCCCACGGGTCGGCGTTGAAGGCCGGCCCGACGGTGGTGTAGAGCGCGCCCGAATACGTGTTGTTGCCGGTCTTCTCGCCGTCGGACATCACCACCCACAGGCCCTTGCCGGTGCTGTCGTAGGTGAACCAGGTGGCGAAGAGGATGTTGCCCTGGTGCTGAGGTTCACGCCCCAGCCCGATTCGACGCCCGCGGGCGACTGCCACCAGAGGTCCGCGAAGTTCGGCGGGCGGGGCGGCGCGCCGGCCGACACGCAGTCGGGCGTGGGCGACGAGAAGATCTGGCGCGTGATCGGCTTCGACTGCGAGACGCCGTTCAGGGTGTAGGAGAAGGTGCCGTTGTTCGAGTCGGTGAAGCTGAAGGTCGCCGTGCCGACCTGCGTGTTGTGGACCTGCATTCGGATCGAACGGCTGCGCGTTGAACGCGGGGCCTGTCGTGATGAACAGCGCGCCGGTGTATGTGTCCGTGGCGGCCCCGGACTGTTTCTCGCCGTCGGACATCACCACCCAGATGCCCTTGTTGCTCGAGTCGTAGGTGAACCACGTTGCGAAGAGGATGTTGCCCTGGTGGGCGATGTTGACGCCCCAGCCCGACTCGAAGCCGGCCGGGGAGCGCCACCAGAGCGCCTGGTAGTTGTTGGCCGCCCCGGCGCCCGCGGTCACCGTGCCGGACTGGCCGCCGAAATTCGTGGGCGCGTTGGTTGTCGTCGTATTGTCACGATTGAGCGCCAGCACGCCGTCCGTGGGCAGCGGCTGGTAGGTCCAGGGGTCGACGTCGGCCCAGTTGACGGTGCCCCCCCCGATGGGGAAGAAGTTGTCGGGGACGATGTAGTCGGGCTGCACGATGCCCAGCGCCGCGAAGCTCTGGGTGCCGAAGAGGAACTTGCGGCCGGACGTATCCCCGGGCAAGTTGGTGGTGACGTCGTAGGTGTGGTTGACGCCGCCGCCCGACACCTTGAGCGAGTGGAAGCTCACGAACTGCTGCTCCGGCGCCAGGGCGGTAAGTTCGAGGAACTGCACCGAACCGCTGGCGTTCGTGTACAGCTGGGTCATGAACCACAGGTGGAACGAGGCGGCGGCCGGGGCGGCGAGGAGCATCCCCACAACGAGGAGCAAGGCTGCCGACAACTTTTGTTGCATTCGGGACATGGGCTTACCTCCGGTTCGGCAAACAGCCACGGGAGGACCCCTATTCCGGCTACTTCTCCTCGTCCTCCAGCGGCGGCTTCCCGTCATAGACCTGGTTCTGGCGCCGTTGCAACCAGGCATCGCGCACGAATAGATAGCGGTCGAGGGCCGCCTGTTCCAGCACATTCTCGGCCTGGAAGAGCTGCGAGCGCAGCCGCACCTTGTCCAGGGTCCAGAAGCTCCAGTACAGCGTATCGTTGTTCACCCAGCGCGGGTAGTACCAGCCCAGATCCACCAGGCGCGCCGGCGCATCCCGCGTGGTGCTGGGGCCGAGGAGCGGGATCACGAAGTAGGGCCCCGCCGGCACGCCCCACCAGCCGAGCGTCTGGCCGAAGTCCTCGTCGCGCTTCTCCACGCCCAGGGTGCTCGCCACGTCGAAGAGCCCGAAGCCGCCGAACAGCGTGTTCACGAAGAGGCGCCCCATGTCGTTGATCCCCTCCGGCGCCTTGCCCTGGAGGAAGTCGTTCAACGTGGTGTTGATGTCGTAGATGTTGTCGAAGAAGTTCGAGACGCGGGCGCGCACGAACGGATTGGTCATCGCCACGTAGCCCTTCGCGGCGGGCTTGAGCACCGCGCGGTCCACGGCGTCGTTGAACGCGAAGGTCTTGCGGTTGAGGCCCTCCCAGGGATCCGGGTTGCCGGTGGTGGCGCAGCCCGGGAGGGCGAGGAGGCAAAGCAGGATCAGGGCGGTGGCGAGGGAGGGGCGCATCGGTTCTTCTTAAGGATTGATGAAGCGGAGGGACAGGTCGAGCGCGTCGATGTCCTTGGTGAGGGTGCCGATGGAGATGCGGTGCACGCCCGTCTCGGCGATGGCGCGCACGTTGGTGAGCTCCACGCCGCCCGAGGCCTCGAGCTCGGCGCGCTTTCCCGTGATCTTCACGGCTTCGCGCAGGCGCGGGATGTCGAAATTGTCGAGCAGGACCAGGCGCGCGCCGGCATCCAGTGCCTCGCGCAGCTGCTCCAGGTTCTCCACCTCCACCTGCAGGAAGACGTCGTCGGAGACGTCGTGCATGGCCTGGCGCACGGCCTCGCGCACGCTGCCGCAGGCGTGGATGTGGTTTTCCTTGATGAGGATGCCGTCGTAGAGGCCGATGCGGTGGTTGGTGCCGCCGCCCACGTGCACGGCGTACTTCTGCGCGATGCGCAGCCCCGGCACGGTCTTGCGCGTGTCGACGATCTTCGCGTGGGTGCCGGCGATGGCGCGCACGAACTGGCGCGTGCGCGTGGCGACAGCCGACAGCAGCTGCAGGAAGTTGATCGCGGTGCGCTCGGCCGTGAGCATCGCCCGGGCCTGGCCGTCGATCTCGCAGAGCGAGGTGCCCGCCACGATGTCGTCGCCGTCGCGGTGGTGCCAGAAGATCTCGACATCCGGATCCAGCTCCTCGAACGTGCGGTTGAACCACTCGGTGCCGCACAGCACGCCGCTTTGCCGCGTGAGCAGGTGCGCGTGCCCGGGACGCTCCGCGGGGATGAGGCGCGCGGTGAGGTCGCCGGTGCCGACGTCCTCCCGCAGGGCGCGCGTGACGTCCTCGGTAACGTTTTCCTCGATCAGGTGGACGGTGTCGGGCATGGTAGATTTCGAGCCGGTAGAAGCCATTCTACAGGCGGCGGGCGCCCTTGAATGTCAAAGGGTTGCCCCTATCTAACCCGTAACCTTCCGAGGACGGGACGATGAGAATCGACAAGCTCACCACGAAGTTCCAGCAGGCCCTGGCGGACGCCCAGAGCCTCGCGCTCGCCAACGACGCGGGCTTCATCGAGCCGCAGCACCTGATGCTCGCCCTGGTGAACCAGGAGGACGGCGGCACCGCCTCGCTCCTGCAGCGCGCGGGCGCCAACGTGCCGCCGCTCCGGAAGGCGCTCGAGGAATCCATTCGCCGCCTTCCCAGGGTGGAAGGACAGGGCGGCGAGATCGGCATCTCGCGGGACCTCAATAATCTGCTCAACCTCACCGACAAGGAAGCGGCGAGGCGCGGGGACCAGTTCATCGCCTCGGAGCTCTTTTGCTCGCGGCGGTGAAGGACAAGGGCGAGACCGGCCGGCTCCTCAAGCAGCACGGGGCTACCGAGGCGGCACTGGCCGAGGCGATCACCGCCGTGCGTGGCAACGAGACCGTGGACTGCGCAGGAGGCCGAGGGCCAGCGCGAGGCGTTGAAGAAATACACCATCGACCTCACCGAGCGCGCGCGGCGACGGCAAGCTCGACCCGGTCATCGGGCGCGACGAGGAGATCCGCCGCGTGATCCAGGTCTCCAGCGGCGCACCAAGAACAACCCGGTTCTGATCGGCGAGCCCGGCGTGGGCAAGACCGCCATCGTCGAGGGGCTTGCGCAGCGCATCGTGAACGGCGAAGTGCCCGAGGCGCTGAAGGACAAGAAGCGTCCTCTCGCTCGACATGGGCGCGCTCATCGCCGGCGCCAAGTATCGCGGCGAGTTCGAGGAGCGCCTGAAGGCCGTGCTGAAGGAATTCGCGCCAGGACAGGGCCAGATCATCGTCTTCATCGACGAGCTGCACACCATGGTGGGCGCCGGCAAGGCCGAAGGCGCCATGGATGCCGGCAACATGCTGAAGCCGGCGCTGGCGCGCGGCGAACTGCACTGCGTCGGCGCCACCACGCTCGACGAGTACCGCAAGTACATCGAGAAGGACGCCGCCCTCGAGCGCCGCTTCCAGAAGGTGATGGTCGAGGAGCCGTCCGTGGAGGACACCATCGCCATCCTGCGCGGCCTCCAGGAGAAGTACGAGGTGCACCA
>CAWHAQ010000006.1:0-14086 GCA_963827425.1 uncultured beta proteobacterium
TAGAGGAAGTCCACGAGCGCTCTGACGCCAAGGCACTCCCGCCCCGGCCCGATGGGACCAATGGTGCTTCGGGACCACTAGCCCCTGCCGATTCAGGCACGTGGGTTGCGTGCTCTTTCATGCCGGGCAGCTTCAGCGCGCCCTCGCGCGATCAACGCGCGGCGGCCGCTACATCCTTGCTGTCCGTTCTCAACGGTACCGGAAAGGAATACACATGAAACTCGCACATGCAGTCATTGCCGCGCTCGCGCTGTCGAGCACCGCCGTCCTGGCCAACGACAAGTCGTCGCAGGCCTCGAGCACGCAGGATCCCGGCTCGTCGCAGTCCGCTTCGGGCCAGTCGGCCGGCGGCTCCGACGTGCGCGACGCCCAGCAGGCGTTGAAGTCCAAGGGCATCGACGTGGCAGTCGATGGCAAGATGGGACCGAAGACCGAAGCCGCGATCAAGCAATTCCAGCAGCAGAACAACCTCTCCGCCACCGGCCAGCTCGACCAGCAGACGCTCGCCGCGCTGAACGGGAGCGCCGGTGCGTCTTCGAGCCGTCGAGCGCGTCGCCGTCGTCGAGCAGCTCCTCGGACCAGTCGTCGTCGGGCAGCAGCATGCCGTCGTCCGGCTCGACCGCCTCGTCGCCGAGCAGCTCGTCGGACCAGTCGTCGAGCACCACGCCGTCAACCCCGTCGACACCGTCCACCAGCACCTCGCAGACCCCGGCGAGCAGCAGCTCCAGCAGCTACAAGTAACCGCCGTCGGGCCCGGGCCGGCTCCCCGAGCGGGGCCGGCCTTTCTCTTGCGCAAGGACCGCCCGGTCGTCCAATGACGACAGGGCGTTTGAGAGAGGCGAGGCACGGAACGCTGGCGGCCGCGTCTCCCTGCGGCGACGCCTTGCGTGCGCTCCAAGGCGTTTCTCCCTCTGGCGCCGGCTTCGGAACGAAACTTGCATGGACGTGGTTTTCGCCCCCACGGAGCCTCCATGTCCGCTCGCTCGAAGCTTTCCGTCACCCTGGTCCTCGTGCTGTCGGCCGTCGCGGCCAGCAGCTTCGCGTACGTCACCAACAACGACCCGCACTCGGCCGCCGCGGCAGAGGCTCCCGTCGTGCCCGCGGAGATGCCGGCCGCCGAGATGCCGGCCACCGAGACGCCGGCCGCCGAGGCGCCGGCCCCGATAGTCGAAGCGCCCGCGCCGCAAGCTACCGGCAACCCGGCCACCGTGCCGGACATCGAGCACTACTCGCTGCCCTCGACAGTGGTCACCGCGCCGCGCCCGAGCGACGACGAGCTGCTGCGCACCGCCGTCGTCGATCGCCTCTCCGTCGACGAGCGTCTCTCCGGGCGCATCGGCGTCGAGACCTATCGTCACGTGGTCTCGCTCACCGGACGCGTGGCAACCACCGGGCAGAAAGACCATGCCGAGGCGGTCGTGCGCGGCGTCGATGGCGTGTGGGACGTGCAGAACTTCATCCGCACGCGGGTGGGCGAGAGCTAGCGTTCGCGCAGGCTTTCGACGAGGTTCGTGAGCACGTCGCGCTCGAATATCTCGACGATGGCCGCCATGGCGCGCACGAGCCTTCGCTGCTGACGTCGCGGCAGCTGCTCCAGGTTCTCGCGCACGCGTTTGGCGCGGTCCGCTTCGAGAAGGGATGCCGTGCGCCGCCCCATGCGCGTGAGGCTGACAATTCGCTCGCGCCGATCGGCCGGCTTGACCGAAACGGTGAGGTCACCGATGAGCTCGAGCCAGCGCAGGTTCCTGGACAAGTAGGCCGCGTCGAAGCCCAGCCGCTCGCGCAGCCAGGCGACGGGACAAGGTCCATCGCGCAGCTCGTGGAAGATCCCTGCTTCCACGACGTTCATTTCGGTCGGACGCCTCGCCGTGCCCGTCTCCCGCAGTCGCCTCGCGTAGTAGCGCTCGAAGCGAAGGACCTGCTGTATCCCCGCCTGTAGCTCTGCGTGGCGTGCGGCAAGGTGTTCTTCGCGATTCATTGACTTTGTCAAAGATTATTCGTTGACATTGTCAAGTAACGCGAGGGACCTGCCTAGGTGCACAAGCTCTAGGGAACACGTTCTGCCACCTGCACCACGCGAAGCAGCGGGCGCGTAAACTTGGAGGGCAGCCTTTTCGCCGTCCCAGGCACCGTTTCGAGACCGCCCCTTTGCTACCCTCCGATTTCCATCCTGTCCTCCGCCGCTGGTGGGAAAGCCGCTTCGGCGAGCCCACCGCCGCCCAGTCCGAAGGCTGGAGCGCTATCCGGCGCGGGGACCACACCCTCATCGCGGCGCCCACGGGCTCCGGGAAGACGCTCGCCGCCTTCCTGACCGCGATCGACGAGCTGTTCCGGGAGGGGGCGGAGCGCGGCGAGCTCGCCGACGAGGTGCGCGTCATCTACGTCTCGCCGCTCAAGGCGCTGTCGGCGGACATCCACAAGAACCTCGCCGGGCCGCGGCGCGAGATCCGCTCGCTCGCCGAGTCCATGGGCTACCAGGGCGCGCGCATCACGGCGGCGGTGAGGAGCGGCGACACGCCGCAGACCGAGCGCGCGGCGATGCTGCGCACGCCGCCGCACATCCTCGTCACCACGCCCGAGTCGCTCTACCTGCTGCTCACCGCCGAGCGCTCGCGCAGGATGCTCGCCACGGCGCGCGTCGTGATCGTGGACGAGATCCACGCGGTGCTGCAGTCGCGCCGCGGCGCGCACCTCGCGTTGAGCCTCGAGCGCCTCGACCACCTCTGCGGCCGCAAGCTCCAGCGCATCGGCCTGTCGGCCACCCAGAAGCCGATCGAGGAAGTGGCGCGCTTCCTCACCAACGCGCCGTGCACCATCGTCGACCGCGGCCACAAGCGCAAGATGGATATCGCGGTGGAAGTGCCGGGCTCGCCGCTCGAGGCAGTGATGTCGCACGAGGTGTGGAAGGAGATCTACGATCGGCTCGTGGGACTGATCGAGTCACACCGCACCACGCTCATCACGGTGAACACGCGGCGCCTGGCCGAGCGCATGGCGCACCAGCTCTCCGAGCGCCTCGGCACCGACGCGGTCGCCGCGCACCACGGCAGCCTCGCGAAGGAGGCGCGGCTGGACGCCGAGCATCGCCTGCGCGAGGGCAGGCTCAAGGTGCTGGTCGCGACGGCCTCGCTCGAGCTGGGCATCGACATCGGCCACGTCGACCTGGTGTGCCAGATCTCGTCGCCGCATCGCATCGCGACCTTCCTGCAGCGCGTCGGGCGCTCTGGCCACACCATCAAGGGCGTGCCCAAGGGCCGCATCTTCCCGCTCACGCGCGACGACCTCGTCGAATGCGCGGCGATGGTGCGCGCCGTGGCCGATGGCGAGCTGGACCGCATCGAGGTCCCCGATGCCCCGCTCGACGTCCTCGCCCAGCAGATCGTGGCCGAGGTCGCCGCCGAAGCGGAATGGGACGAAGAGGCGCTGCTCGCGCTCATCCGCCAGGCATATCCCTACCGCTCGCTCGCCGACTCCGATTACCACGACGTGCTGCAGATGCTCGCCAACGGCTTCGCCACCGCCCGCGGCCGGCGCGCCGCCCTGCTGCATCGCGACAGCCTCGACCGGAAGCTGCGCGCGCGCAAGGGCTCGCGCATGAACGCCATCGTCAACGGCGGCGCGATTCCCGAGGTGTTCGACTTCAAGGTGGTCCTCGAGCCCGAGGGCCACGTCATCGGCTCCCTCAACGAGGACTTCGCGATCGAGTCGCTGCCGGGCGACGTCTTCCAGCTCGGCAATACCTCGTGGCGCATCCTGAGGATCAACGGCGGCGTCGTGCGCGTGGCCGACGCGAAGGGCCAGCCGCCGTCGATGCCGTTCTGGCTCGGCGAAGCGCCCGCGCGCTCTTCGAGATGAGCGACGCGGTCTCGCGCCTGCGCAAGGCCGTCGACGGCGTGCTGCCTTCCGTCGACGCCGCCACCGACCTGCTCGAGCGCGATTACGCCCTCGCCCGCCCCGCCGCCGTGCAGATCGCAACCTACCTCGGCGAAGCGAAGCGCGCGCTGGGCGTAGTCCCCACCCGGGACACCATCGCCCTCGAGCGCTTCTTCGACGAGTCCGGCGGCATGCAGCTCGTGCTCCACGCGCCGTTCGGCAGCCGCATCATGCGCGCGTGGGGACTCGCGCTGCGCAAGAAGTTCTGCCAGGGCTTCAACTTCGAGCTGCAGGCCGCGGCCACCGAGGAGGGACTGATCCTCTCGTTGAGCAGCGTGCACTCGTTCCCGCTCGATGAAGTGTTCCGCTACCTCAACCCGAACACGGTGCGCGAGACGCTCACGCAGGCGATCCTGCAATCGCCCATCTTCGAGACGCGCTGGCGCTGGAGCGCCACGCTCGCGCTCGCCGTCCCGCGCAACCGCGGCGGCGCGCGCGTGCCCAACCAGCTGCAGCGCATGTACAGCGAGGACGTGCTGCAGGCCGTCTTCCCCGATGCCGTCGCCTGCCAGGACAACCTGCAGGGTGCGCGCGAGGTTCCCGACCACCCGCTGGTGAACCAGGCGCTGCACGATGCCCTCGAGGAAGCGGTCGACGCGACGGGACTCGAGCACCAGCTGGCGCGCCTCTACGCGGGCGAGATCGCCACGGTGGCGCGCGACCTGCCCGAGCCCTCAGTGCTCGCGCACGAGCTGCTCAACTCCGCCGTCTACACCTTCCTCGACGATGCGCCGCTGGAAGAGCGCCGCACGCGCGCCGTGCACACGCGCCGCGCCACCGAGGTGCGCAGCGCCGACGATCTGGGCGCGCTCGACCCCGCCGCCATCGAGCGCGTGCGCCAGGAGGCCTGGCCCATCGCCAGCACGCCCGACGAGATGTACGACGCGCTGATGGTCGCGGGCTACATCCGCGATGCGGAGCTCGCCGCGGGGTGGGACAAGCTGATCGAGCAGCTCGGGCCGCGCGCGGTGAAGCAGGGCGGGCGCTGGCTGGCACTCGAGCGCAAGGACGACGGCCCGGTCGACCTGCTCGCGAGCCGCCTCGAGGTGCTGGGACCGGTGCGCGAGACGCAGCTCGACGTGCCCGACGCGGGCATGCTCCTGCTCGCGCTCGAGGGCCAGGGACGCATCCTGCGCGGACGCTTCACGCCCGGCACGCCGGAGGTCGAATGGTGCGACCGGCGGCTGCTCGCCCGCATCCACCGCTACACGCTCTCGCGCCTGCGCGCCGAGATCGAGCCGGTCGCCGCGGCCGACTTCCTGCGCTTCCTCGCGCACTGGCAGCACGCGGCGGCAGAGGACGCCGTGCACGGCGCCGAAGGGCTCGCGGTGGTGGTGGAGCAGCTCGAGGGCTTCGAGCTCGCCGCGATCGCCTGGGAGCACGACGTGCTGACAGCGCGTGTTTCCGACTACGGCGGCGAGCTGATCGACCGCCTCTGCTACAGCGGCCGCGTCACGTGGGGGCGCCTCACGCCCGGCAGCAAGGCGCCGCTCAAGACCACACCGATAGCGTTATTGCTTCGCGGTAGTGCCTCCCTCTCCCTTGGGAGAGGGCCGGGAGAGGGTCCGATATTTCCACGTCGAGCTCCGAAGCGCTCGCCGTTCGCGACGTGCTCGAAAAGCGCGGCGCATCGTTCTTCCACGAGATCGTGGCCGCCTCCGGCCTCCTCCCGACTCTCGTCGAGCGGGCGCTTGCCGAGCTCGCCGGCGCCGGCCTCGCCACCGCCGACACCTTCGCGGGACTGCGCGCCCTCCTCGCGCGCCAGGACAAGCGCCGCGCCCTGGTCGAAGCGGCGGGCCGCTGGTCGCTGCTTGCCTCTCCCTCTCCCCTGGGAGAGGGTCGGGGAGAGGGTTCGCCCGACTTCGAACCCATCGCCCGCACCCTCCTCAAGCGCTACGGCGTCGTCTTCCGCACGCTGCTCGTGCGCGAGACGAACCTCCCGCCGTGGCGCGACCTGGTGCGCGTCTATCGCAGGCTGGAGGCGCGCGGCGAGATCCGCGGCGGGCGCTTCGTCGCGGGCTTCGGCGGCGAGCAGTTCGCCGCACCCGATGCGGTGGGACGGCTGCGCGCGGTGCGCAAGTCCGAGAAGATCGGCGAGGTGATCGTGCTCTCGGCCGCGGATCCGCTGAACCTCGTGGGCATCCTCACGCCCGGGGCGCGCGTGCCCGCGATCCACACCAACCGCCTGCTGCTGGAGGACGGCCTGCCGGTCGCGGCACTCGAAGGCGGCGCGGTGCGCCGGCTCGCCGCGACGAAGCTGGGCGACGAGGAGCTGAAGACCCTGCTCGCGCGCCGGTCGCTGCGCCGCGCGCTGCAGCCGCACCTGCGCTCGCCCACCGCGCGCGAAACGAAGGCGCTAGCCAACCGGGTCGTGCACTAGCGAGAGAGGAGTCTTCTCGCGACCTGGGCCGGGGAGAGCACCTCGACGCCCTCGATCGGCTACTTCTTCTCGACCACGACGCGCCCGTCCTTCACGTGCACGTGGTAAACGTTGCCGTCCTTGCAGGTGGCGACGAAATCGTTGTCTGCCTGCACGGTATAGCTCACCACCTCGCCGCAGGGCTTGCCCTGGAGCGCGATCACGGCGGTGAGGTCCTGGCGCTGCTTGGGGTCGTCCGCGGCGGCGGCACGGTTTGCGCCGCGCAGGCGGCAAGCAGCAGCGCGCAGGGCATGGCCAGGCGAAGGATCGTGCTCATCAGCGACATTATGGTCCGTGAAAGGTCCCGCGACGGGTAGAATTACGGTGTCGTCCAGCCCGCCCCCGCGGACGGCGCCTTTCCTCCCTTCTCTCGCAAGATGACCACCCTCGAATCCCGCAGTTCCCAGCGCGGCGGCGCCGCAATCGTCGTTGCCGTCGTCATCGTCGTGATCTTCGCCGCGCTCGCCGCCGGCGCCTGGCACTTCCGCCAGCGCCTCGAATCCGAGCCGCCGAGCATCACCTTTTCCACGCAAGCCGACGTCATCGGCACGGCTCCCTTCGAGATCGACGTCGCCGATGCCGGCGCGGGCCTGAAGTCCGTGACGGCGATCGTCTCCCAGGGCGGCGCCGAGCACACGCTCGCCTCCGAGCAGTACGCGAAGCCGGTGCCGGGCAAGAAGGTCACCGTGGCGCTCGCGAAGGTGCCCGGCATCAAGGAAGGCCCCGCGACGCTGAAGGTCACCGCGCGCGACGCGTCGCTCTGGCACTGGGGCGCGGGCAACGCGGCCACGCTCGAGAAGAAGCTCACGGTGGACATCACGCCGCCCACGCTCGAGCTGGTGGCCGACGACCGCTACATCAACTTCGGCGGCGTGGGCGCGATCGTCTACAAATCCTCGCCCGATACCGCCAGCACCGGCGTCAAGGTCGGGAGCCACTTCTTCCCGGGCTTCACCGGGGTCGTGAAGGGGCATCCAGACTACTATTTCGCCCTCTTCTCGCACGCCTACGACGTCCAGCCCACCGAGCGCGCCACCATCGTCGCCACCGACAAGGCGGGCAACGCGGCCGAGATGCGGCTCTCCTACGAGTTGAAGAACGTGAAGTACAAGAAGAGCACCATCGCCATCTCGGACAACTTCTTCCAGAACAAGGTGATGCCGCTGCTGAAGGACGCCTCGAAGCGCGGCGGCTCGGTGAAGGACGTGTTCGTCGCCGTGGACAAGGGCGTGCGCAAGGACAACGAGGACAAGATCACCGAGGTCACCACCAAGACCACGCCGAAGATCCTCTGGCAGGACGCCTTCGCGCAGCTCAGCAACTCGAAGGTGGAGGCCAACTTCGCCGACGCGCGCACGTACACCTACAACGGCGAGCCCATCGACACGGCATTCCACTTGGGCTACGACCTCTCCGTCACCAAGCACTACCCGATCGAGGCCGCCAACAGCGGCGTGGTGGCCTTCACCGGTGATCTCGGCCTCTACGGCAACGCGATCATCATCGACCACGGCCTCGGGCTCTACACGCTCTACGGCCACTGCAGCCAGGTCGACGTGAAGCCAGGAGACGCGATCGCCAAGCGCCAGATCATCGGCAAGACCGGCGAGACCGGCTTCGCGGGTGGCGACCACCTGCACTTCGGCGTCTACCTGGACGGCGTGGCGGTGCTGCCGGTGGAGTGGTGGGACCAGAAGTGGATCGACGACAACGTCACGCCGAAGCTCGCGGGGCAAAGCGGCGACGAGATCGCCGAGGCGCAGCGCCCGGTGCACAAGGAAGCGCACAAGGCCGCGCACAAGCGGCACCGCTAACCCCCTCTCCCCCGGGAGGGGGCCGGGGCGAGGGTCAGCGCCCGAACATGGCCAGGAACAGGTCGGCCGCCTCGGCGGCACGGCGCTCCATCTCCTTCGGGCCCGGCGCTTTCTCGATGCCCAGCAGAAGCCACACGTAGACGTCGCCCCAGAGCAGGCCCTGGTAGTGCGCGACCATCGCAGCCACGTCGCCATCCTTGAGGAGCTTCGCCGCCCGTGCCGGGCGCAGCACGGATTCCAGCGCGGCGCGCGCGGGCTTGCGGCCCTGCTCGTTGATCGAGGCCGCGACCCTTGGCGAGCGCTTCGCTTCCGAGATGCCGAGACGGAAGACCGCGACGACGGCCGGGTCGGTGAGCTCGCGCAGCAGGGTGACGCCGTAGAGGCGCAGCGCCTCCCGCAGGCTCGCGCTGTCGGCCGGCGCCGTAAAATCGGCGGGAAGGCGCATGCGCTGGCCGCGCCGGGCCACGCACTCCGCGAGCATCGCCTCCTTGTTGCCCACCAGGGCGTAGAGCTCGCGCTTGGAGACCCTGGCGCGGGTGGCGATCTCGAGCGTGGTCGCGGCGGCGAAGCCGTGCTCCATGAAGGCGTCCATGGCGGCCAGGAGGATGCGGGTCCGCTTGTCGTCGGAGCCACTTGACATGGTACCCACAGGTACCGTAGGCTTGGTTCGCATGGTACCCAATGGTACCGGAGATCGCCAGATGAATCCAGACGCCGCCGTCCGGCTGCGCGATGCCGCCAAGACCTACCGCACCGGCGAGGTCGAGGTGCCGGCCCTGCGCGGCATCAGCCTCGACATCCCCTACCATCGCTTCTCCATGGTGATCGGCGCCTCGGGCAGCGGGAAGTCCACGCTGCTGAACCTCATCGGCTGCATCGACGCGCCCACCGGCGGCTCGGTGGAGGTGTGCGGCGAGCAGGTCGCCCGGCTCGACGACGACGGCCTCGCCGACTTCCGCGCGAAGAACATCGGCTTCATCTTCCAGACCTTCAGCCTGATCCCCGTGCTCTCGGCCTACGAGAACGTGGAGTACCCGCTGGTGCTGGTGGGCACGCCCGAGGCCGAGCGGCGGCGCCGCACGACCGAGCTCCTCGAGGCGGTGGGCCTCGCCGCGCACGCGCACCGGCGGCCGAACGAGCTCTCCGGCGGGCAGCGGCAGCGCGTGGCGATCGCGCGGGCGCTCGTGAAGGCGCCGCAAGTGGTCCTCGCCGACGAGCCCACCGCCAACCTCGATTCGGCGACGGGAGCGGCCATCATCGAGCTGATGCGCCGCGTGCAGGCCGAGTCGCGCACCACGTTCGTCTTCGCCACCCACGACCCGCAGCTCATGTCGCAGGCCGACGAGATCTTCGTGATCCGCGACGGCACGCTGGTCGAGCAACGCCACGGAGGCAGCGGCGCATGAACCTTCTCTTCAAGACCGCGGCCCGCAACATCTCGCGCAACGCGCGCCGCTCGCTGATGACCGGCTCGGCGGTGGCCGCGGGTGCGCTCGCGATGATGCTGTTCGGCGGCTTCGTGAGCTACATCTTCGCCGGCCTCGAGACCATCAACGTGCAGCGCGTGGGGCACGTGACGCGTGTTCCGCAGCGGCTATTTCCTCTTCGGCAGCGGCAACCCCGCCGCCTACGGCATCGGCGACTACCAGCGCGTGATGGAGCTCATCGCCCAGGATCCGAATTGAAGCCGCTGCATCAACGTGGTCACGCCGACCAGTCGCTGGTCGGCATCGCGGGCAACTTCTCGGGCGGCAACGAGGCCTCGAAGACGTTCCTCGGCGTGGGCATCGTGCCCTCGGCGCGCGACCGCATGCGCAGGTGGGACGAGCGCGGCACGGGACAGACGCGCCCGCCCGACGACCGGCTTTCCGACGGCGACGAGCAGCGCGGGCTGGTCGGGCGTGGGGCTCGCGCGCATCCTCGGATTGTGCGGAGCGCTCGACATCGCGCGAGTGCCCGGCCGCGCCCGCCCAGGCCGGCACCGCGAACCCGCTGCGCGGCGCGACGACGTCGTGGGCCTGGCGCAGGCCGGACGCCGTCCCGCGCCGCCGAGCAGAAGGACGCCGGCGCCGCGCCTCGAGCTCCTCGCGGCGACCGTCAGGCGGAGCGCCCAACGTCGTGAGCCTCGCCGTGGCCGGCGCCGAGCCGCAGGGCGTGCGCGAGCTGGACGACAACTATCATCGCCATGCACCTCGGCGCTCGCGCAGCAACTCGTCTACGGCCGCGGCGAGCACAAGGTGACGGGCATCGTGCTGCAGCTCCACCGCAGCGAGGACGTGCCGCTGGTCGCGCGCGCGCTTGCGGCAGATCATCGCGGACAACCACCTGGACCTCGAGGTGCGCGATTTCCGCGAGCTCTCGCCCTTCTACGTGCAGGTCGATGGGGATGTTCGGCGCGATCTTCATCTTCATCTCCCTGGTGATGGGGGTGATCGTGCTCTTCGCCGTGGTGAACACCATGACGCATGAACGTGATGGAGCGCACCAACGAGATCGGCACGATCCGCGCGATGGGCGTGCGCCGCGCGGCGTGCGCATGCAGTTCATCCTCGAGGGCGCGATGATCGGGCGCGATCGGTGCGACGTTCGGCGGCGATGCTGGCGCTCGTCATCGGCGGCGCGGTGAACCATGCGGGGCTCACGTGGATGCCGCCCGGCAACTCGAGCCCGGCGCCGTTCCGCGTGCGACGTCTGGAGCCATCCCCTGCTGGTCGGCGGCACCTGGCTGGTGCTCGACAGTGGTGGCGATGGCCGCCGGCGCTCATTCCCGCCAACCGGGCCGCGCGGCTCTCCGTCGTGGACGCGCTGCGCCATGTCTAAGCGACCGCGCATGTCGCCTCGCGCCTCGCGCGGGCTGCTTCGCGCTCTCGCCGCGCACGCGCCCGCGGCTCATCGCCCAGAGCGCCCAGGAGATCGTCGCCGCCACCGACAAGGTGCGCAATCCCAGCCAGCCGTTCCGCTCGACGCTCACGCTCACCGAGTACGTGACCGGCCAGGAGCGCGCGCACCGCGTTCGTGCTCTTCTCGAAGGAGGACGGCGCCGGGCCACTTCCGCAACCTGCTCCAGTACGTCGAGCCGCCGCGCGACGCCGGCAAGCGCGTGCTGCTCGACGGCCGCTCGTTCTGGTTCTTCGATCCCGCCTCGCAGACCAGCGTGCGCATCTCCGCGCAGCAGCGGCTCGTGGGCCAGGCGGCGATCGGCGACGTGCTGACGGTGAACCTGGCGCGTCGACTACACCGCCACCCTCGCCGGCACCGAGAGCGATCGACGACGCGGCGCGCCAGAAGCGCAATGCTGGCATCTCGACTTGAAGGCGGCGAGCGACGACCGCGGTCTACAGCCGCGTCGAGTACTGGGTCGAGCAGGGCACGTTCCGGCCGGTGAAGGGCAAGTTCTATTCCGACAGCGGGCGGCTGCTGAAGATCATCTACTACCGCAACTTCAACGAGCGGCTGGGCGCCGTGCGGCCCGCCGAGGCGGTGATCATCGATGCGGTCGACAGCTCGCTCGCCACCATCGCGACCTTCGGCGACTCGCGCTTCCAGGACGTCCCGGATGCCTGGTTCCAGCGCGACTACCTGCCGCGACTGCAGATTCGATGAGGCGATCGGCCGCCACGGTCGCGGCGCTCGCTCTTCGCGGGCGTGGCCGCGGCCGCCGACGAGGACAAGGACCTCGACCTGATCCCGCAGGCGACCTGCCCGGACGCCGGAAGCTGTCACTGCGGGCGCTGCACGAGCGCCGTGGCCGCGGCAACCAGCGCATCTACGTCGAGAGCGCGCTCGCCTCTGACGTCCCTGCGCGACAACCTCCTCGTGCCCCCGCCGCCGCCATTCCGCCCCGCTGGGAGGAGCGCCTGTTCGCCGACGCCCGCGTCGAATGGCCGATTGTCGCCGAACGCGCTTCGCCGTCTACAGCGGGCGCCTCGAGCCTCGTCGCGCAGGACGACCTCGGCTTCCCGAATCGCGGCAACGTGACGCACGACTTGCGCGAGCTCTACGCGAGCGCCGAGCCGCGGCCGCGCGGACTACCTCGACGCCGGGCGCATCAACGTGAAGAGCGGCGTGGCGCTCGGCTTCAATCCCACGGACTTCTTCAAGGCGCGCGCGGTGGTCGATCCGCTCACGGCGGACCCCAGCGCCCTGCGCGAGAACCGCCTCGGCACGGTGATGCTCGCGCGCAGCACGTGGGCGAAGGCGCATCGTCATGGCCGCCTATGCCCCGCGCGTGACCGATCCCGCGCCCCTCGGCGACGATCCCTATCGCGGCTTCGATCCCCTCTGGGGACGCACCAACGGCACCGAGCGCTGGCTCGTGAAGGCGAGCGCGCAGTTCGGCAACGGCGTGAATCCCGAGGCGGTGCTTTCCGCGAGAACGGCAGGTGGAAGGCGGGCGCGAACATCGCCGAGAGCGTCGGCCAGGGCACGGTCGTGTATCGCGAGTGGGCCGGAGGCGAGCGGCTCGGCATTGTCGACGAGGCGCTCGCCTTCGGGCGCGCGACCGGCACCATCCCGCCGACGGCGCCCAGCGTGATCTCGCAAGGCGGCGACAAGCGTTTCCAGCCAGGTGGCGGTGGGCGCCTCGTACTCGACCGAGAACGAAGGTCACGTTCAACCTGGAGTACCACTACAACGCCGCGGGCTTCTCGCGCGACGGATTGGGACCGCTGGTTCGCAACGGTGAGGGACGCCGGCCGATTCCTCGCCGATCGACCGCGAGCTCTGGTACATCCGCGGCTATGCGGCCGACCGGCAGGAGCCGATGCAGCGCCACTCGCTCTTCCTGCGCGCCGACTGGGTCGACTCCTCGTCCGAAGCTGGAGCTCACCGGGTTCGTGCTGGCCGATGCACGGACGGATCGACGATCATGGCAGGCCGAAGCAAGCTATGCGAAGACGGATCTCTGGACTTTCGGCGTGCTCGCGGGCGGAACCACGGGCGGCAGGCGGTCGAACTTCGGCAGCCTGCCCCGGGAGGCGAGCATCCTTTTCAAGGCGACGCGCTACTTCTAGCCCGGAAAGTCCATCACCGGCCGAACCTCGACGGAGCCTTCGCCGTCGAGGATGGGGCAACCCTCGGCGATGCGCGCTGCTTCGTCGATGTCCTTCGCCTCGACGATCGAGAAGCCGCCGATCACTTCCTTCGATTCGGCGAACGGCCCGTCGGTCACCATCTTCTTCTTTCCCCGCACCACCCGGCCGGGGCGCTCCAATGGCAAGCCGCGGTTCTTGAGCTGGCCCTTGTCGGCCAGGTCCTTCATCCAGGCCTGCCAGCGGGCCATCGACTGCTTCTGCCGCTCGCCGGTCATGGCTGCGTCACGGGCTTCGGGGGTGGCTCGATACAACAGTACGTATTCGCTCATGGGGATCTCCGTTGGTTTGGGGTGCTACAACCAAGGGTCGTTCAGGGATGGGCATTTCGACAAATTGCGTTTTTCGATGCCGGATCAGGCCTTTCGTGACGCCATGTCCGCTCGGATTACTTGACTTTATCAAAGAAAATCCTTTGACAAAGTCAACGATCCGGGGCGACGGGACCGGTCATGTACTGGTATTTGACCGGCCGCGCTTTTCCTTGTAGCTTCGTGACGCGGCGGGTGCTCCAAGCAGGCATCGCATCGGTCCATTCGACGGTGGCATGCCTTTCGGGGTTACCCCAAGGTTCATTGTTGAGGAGTACGACTACGCGCCGGCGTGGTCGTCAATGATCGGCCGAACGTGCGGCGCGAGGATTTCGACCGGCTGAAGCGATCCTCAAACTGCGTCCGTCACGGTCCGAATCCCAGAACCGGGGCGGCGTACGCGATTTCCGCTCGCACCTGGCGGCCGCGTCGCGCACGTGGCGTCGCTCAACTGGGAGCGCGGGAAAAAGCTGCAGGACATGTTCCGGCGCATCGAGTGGCCCACCGCCGAAGCTATCG
>CAWHAQ010000007.1:0-406744 GCA_963827425.1 uncultured beta proteobacterium
ACGAATTGCCTCGAATGCACGGCGGCACTCGGCCAGCGCCGCGCGCGTGGTGCCCTCGATGCCGGCGAGCGCGCGGTCGTGGTCCGGGCGCGACATCAGCGTGCGGGTGTTGTCCATCGCGGCGTCGATGCCGAGGGCGGCGACGCCGAAGAAGAGGGGGCCGGCGAGCGTTGCGATGAGTGCGGTACGTTTCATGGGACGCTCGCCGGCTGCGTTACGGGTTACTTCGCGGGCTTGGCCGAGGCGACGTTCTTGCGGCTCGCTTTCGCGTCCGCAAGGGCCTTGTCCTCGTCGGCCTTCGCCTGCTTCTTGCAGGCCGACTTTTCCTTGCCCTTCTGGTCCTCGCACTTCTCCTTGGCGACGTCGTACTTGCCCGGTGCGCCTTGGCGACCGCGACCTTGTAGTCGCCGTCCGGATCGCCCTTGTGCTTGGCTTCGGCGTCCGCCTTGGCGACCTTCTCGTTCGACTTCGCTTCGGCCATGCAGACGTCCTTGGCATTGCCGGTCATCGACTTGCACTTCGCCTTGGCGTCCTTGTACTCGGCCTCGATGCGGTCCTTCTCGGCCTTGTACTCGTCCTTCGCGCCCGGCGTGCCCTTGGTGGCCGGCATCGTGGACGTCGTGCTCATGCTGCTGTTGTTGCCCGTCGCCGTATTCGTGGTCTGCGCCGGGACGAGTGCCGCCGTGCCGAGCAGGAAGGCCCCGGACAGGGCGGCGTAAAGAGTTGTCATTCTCATGGTTAGGCTCCTTATGCGATTCCAGTCACTGGACCCACCGATCGCGCTCGCAACGGGCTTCGAAGTCGTTCACCTGCTTCTCGGCCTCGTCTTGTGCGATCCCATACGAGGTCTGGAGATTGCCCATGAGCTTGTCGCGCTTGCCCGCGATCTGGTCGAGCTGGTCGTCGGTCAACCGGCCCCACGTCTCGCGAACGTGCCCCTTGAGCTGCTTCCAGTTCCCCTCGATGCGGTCCCAATTCATGGCGTCACCTGGTAGTAGAGAGGGTTGGGATACATCATGCTGCGCGCCGCATGACGAATCCGTGAATCCATGCGGCGCCACTCCCATCATGGATTTGTAGGACGGCCCGATCTGTCGGCGCAGCGGAACTCCGGAGGCGACGTTCCACTGATAGCCGTGTCGGAACTTTCCTACAGCGGCAGGCATCAACGTAGGAACGCTCCGACGGAGGAAAACGCATCCGTCCGCTGGAACGTCCCGCCCCCAAGAGCTAAATTCCCTTATTCACCCGGAGGATCTTCCATGGCTACCCAATCCGCACCCTTCCAACTGCCGCCGCTGCCCTGGGCGGAAAACGCGCTCGACCCCGTCATCTCGGCGCGCACCATCGGCCTGCACCACGGCAAGCACCACGCCGCCTACGTGAAGAAGCTGAACGAGCTGGTGGCGGGAACGCGCTATGCCGACATGCCGCTCGAGCAGGTCGTGCGCGAGACCGCGGGCAAGGAGCAGAAGATCTTCAACAACGCCGCGCAGGCGTGGAACCACACCTTCTACTGGAACTGCCTGAAGAAAGGCGCGGCGCAAGCCCGCGGGCGCCATCGCCACGCGCCTGGACGCGGACTGCGGCGGGCTCGAAGGTTTCAAGCAGAAGTTCGCCGACGCGGCGGTGAACCAGTTCGGCAGCGGCTGGGCGTGGCTCGTGGAGCGCGACGGCAAGCTCGACATCGTGGCCACCTCGAACGCCGAGACGCCGATCGCCAAGGGCCTCACGCCGCTCCTCACCATCGATGTCTGGGAGCACGCGTACTACCTCGACTACGAGAACCGCCGACCCGAGCACGTGAAGGCGGTGATCGACCAGCTGCTCAACTGGGAGTTCGCGGCGCAGCAGCTCGAGCAGGCGAAGCAGAAAAAAGCCGCCTGATAAAATAGCGGGCTTGGATCCCGCTTCGAAGCTTCCCCCCGCAGCCACCCGCCGCGCCATGGCGTGGTGGCTGTTCGCCTGCTGCGCCCTCGTGTTCGCGATCGTGGTGGTGGGCGGCATCACGCGCCTCACGCACTCGGGCCTTTCCATCGTGCAGTGGCAGCCGGTCGCCGGCGTGATCCCGCCGCTCGACGACGCGGCGTGGCAGGCCGAGTTCGCGCGCTACCGCACGAGCCCCGAGTATCGCCTGCGCAATTTCGACATGACGCTCGCGGGCTTCAAGGGCATCTTCTGGTGGGAATACGGCCACCGCCTGCTCGGGCGGGCGATCGGCGTGGCCTTCCTGCTGCCGTTCCTCTGGTTCCTCGCGCGGCGCGCCATCTCGCGGCCCATCGCGTGGCGCCTGGCGGGCATCTTTGCGCTGGGCGGGCTGCAGGGCGCGCTGGGTTGGTTCATGGTGAAGAGCGGGCTGCTGGACGACCCGCGCGTGTCCTCGGTGCGGCTCGCCGCGCACCTGGGCACCGCGTTCCTGATCTACGCCGCGATGCTCTGGCTGGCGCTCGGCCTGGCGCTGGGCTTCAGGCGCCGCGCGCCGCCGCATCCCGCGCGCTCGCACGCTGTCGTGCTCGCGGCGATGGTGTTCGTGATGGTGCTCACCGGTGCGCTGGTGGCGGGCATCCACGCCGGCTCGGCGTACAACACCTGGCCCACGATGAACGGCGACTTCATCCCGCCCGGCCTGTGGGTGATCGATCCGTGGTGGATGAACCTCGTGAACAACATCACGCTGGTGCAGCTCGACCACCGGCTGCTCGCCTATGCCATCGCGGCCGTCGCATGGGCACTCGCCTGGCGCGTGCTGCGCGATTCGGCGTCCCGCATGCAGGAACGGCGCTGGGCGTGGGGGCTGGCAATCGCGGTGGCGCTGCAGGTCACCGCCGGCATCACGACACTGCTGCTGCGCGTGCCTCTCGCGCTCGCCGCGCTCCACCAGTCGGGCGCGGTGATCGTGTTCACCTGCGCGCTGGGACTGCTGCACGCGCTCACGCGCACGGAGGAATTACAGCGGTAATCCCTCCCGCTCCGGTTTGTGAACTGGTTCACGCGGTGCCCGCTTGCCTGTCTTGGATAATCGCCGCACAACAAGACGGGGAGTTGCTGGAACATGATCGCGAGGCCAGGCGCACAAGGATACGGCGACCAATCCGTGCGCATGCGCCGGTTCCTCCTGGCCTCCGGCGCCTACGCCGTCTGCCTCCCGCTCCTCGCCGTCGCGCACCTCCTCGACCTCGTGTTGCTCGGGCCCGCGCTGCGCATCGGCGTCCTGATGCTCGCGGTGAACGTGACGTTCTTCCTCCTGTTCCGCTCCGGGTTGAACCAGCGTTTCGCGGATCCCAGCCTCACCTGGGCCCAGGTCGTGATCGCGACCTTCGTGCTGATGTTCGCGGTCTACCACTTCGACAAGGAGCGCGGCCTGGCGCTCATGATGTGCCTGGTGGTGCTCTCGTTCGGCGCCTTCCGCTTCGGCACTCGCCAATTCTTCACCGCCTCGGGCCTGGTGCTCGCCGGCTACTCGCGGTGATCAACCTGCTCATGTGGCTCAAGCCCGCGGTGATCAGCGTGCCGCTGGAGGCGTTCCGCTGGCTCACGCTGGCACTGGTGCTGCCGCCCTTCGCGCTGGTGGGCGGGCGCCTCTCGGCGCTGCGCCGGCGCCTGCGCCGCATCAACGACGAGCTCACCTCGGCGCTGCAGCTGATCCAGAAGATGGCCACGCACGACGCGCTCACGGCGCTGCCCAACCGAGCGCTGTTCAACGAAACGCTGGTCCACGCCATCGCCCAGGCCGAGCGCCACGGCCGTCCGCTGGCGCTCTTCTTCCTCGACCTCGACCGCTTCAAGAACATCAACGACACGCTGGGCCACGGCACCGGCGATCGCGTGCTGCAGGAAGCGGGGCGGCGCCTCGCCACGGTGGTGCGCGCGAGCGACCTCATCGCGCGCCTGGGCGGCGACGAGTTCGTGCTGCTGGTGGAGGACTTCGGCGAGACGGCGGACCTCTCCGACATCGCGGTGAAGATCCTCGGCGCGTTCGGCCCGACCTTCACCGTCGAGGGCCAGGAGCTCGCCCTCTCGGCCTCCGTCGGCATCTGCACGTTCCCCGCCGACGGCGCCGACGCGCAGACGCTGCTTTCCAACGCCGACATCGCCATGTACCGCGCCAAGGATCAGGGACGCAACCGCCACTGCTTCTACGCCGCGGAGCTGAACCAGCTCTCGCAGGAGCGGCTTCGCTCGAGGCGGCGCTGAAGCACGCGCTCGCGCGCGACGAGATCGAGATCCACTACCAGCCGAAGATCGAGTTCGGCTTCGGGCGCGTGACGCGGCGTGGAGGCGCTGATCCGCTGGCGCCATCCGCAGCTGGGGCTGCTCGCCCCCGACAAGTTCGTGCCGCTCGCCGAGGAGACCGGGCTCATCGTCCCGATCGGCTACTGGACGCTGCGCCGCGTATGCGAGCGCGTGCGCCGCTGGCACGACCAGGGCATGCAGCTCACCGCGGCCGTGAACCTCTCGGCGACCCAGTTCCACCAGCCCGAGCTCGTGAAGGAGCTGGCGGCGATCCTCTGGTCGACCGGCGCGCCCGCCGAGGCACTGGAGCTCGAGATCACCGAGACCATGGTGATGCGCGACCCCGAGCGCGCCGTGGTGGTGATGACGGAGCTCCGCGCGATGGGCGTGCGGCTTTCGATCGACGATTTCGGCACCGGGCACTCCTCGCTCGGCTACCTCAAGCGCTTCCCCATCGACCGCCTCAAGGTCGACCGCAGCTTCGTGCGCGACCTGCCGCACAACGGCGACGACGTGGCGATCACGCGCGCGGTGATCGCGCTCGCGCACAGCCTCAAGATGACGGTGGTGGCCGAAGGGGTCGAGCACCAGCAGCAGTTCGACCTGCTGCGCGAGCAGGGCTGCGACGAATTCCAGGGCTTCTACTGCCGCCCGGCGCTGCCCGAGCCCGAGCTGATGCGCTTCCTCGCCGAGGAGCGCGGGCGCTTCGGGCGTTTCGCCGCCCGCTTCCCCGAGCGCGCCGCCGGCTAGCTTCAGCCCCGCCGCACCGCGTAGGGATCCTGGCTTTCCAGCAATGCGCGGCCGCGCGCCGCATGCGCCTCGATCAGGCAGCGGTCGTGCTCGAACCCGCGCAGGGGAATGCAGCGCACCTTCGCGGCCTCGTAGCGCACTTCGATCAGCGCGCGCTGGCCGTCACGGGCCGCCTGCTCCAGGCGCGCGAGCTCCACGCGGGACCGGGGATGGGGAATCGATTGCGGGGATGCTTCGCGCGCCGCGCCGATGCCGATGGCGGCCGCGCTGGTGATGATGGTGCCGGTGCCGAGTGCCACCAGGATCGCTCGGGTCATGGGCCCTCCGGATTTGTCGGGAGGCGGCCTCAAAAATGTCGCGCCGCCGGAGTCCCGACAGGATGGGTGTGGGGCCAACTACCGGTCTGTAAGCCGGAGGGGAAAGGCTACCTCCGACGCAGCTGATACGCGCGTCGGAGGATTCCTACAGGAATGGAAAATCAGCGGCGGATCAGGTGCAACCGCGCAGCAGGTAGAACAGGAACAGCACGGGGATCGGTACCCCCAGCAGCCACAGCAGGATGTAGCCGACCCGACCTTGTTGGTCGGACGGCAGGCTCTTGAAGTTCGGCAGTCGCATGTTGCGGCTCCTCAGGTCATGGATGGTGATGTGCCCCATCATCGCCAAGGCCCGCGGCGTGCGTCATCGCGCGCGCTCCGATTCCCTTGTAGGAAGCGGGCTGCCCGCGCGGTGGGACGCGTTCAGTCCATGTGCAGCCCGCCGTTCACGTCGAGGATCTCGCCGGTCACGAAGCCGGCGAGCGGTGAGGCGAGGAAGCGCACCGCATGGGCGAACTCCTCGGGCTCGCAGAAGCGGCCGACCGGGATCTGCGCGAGGAGCTGGCGGCGCTGCGCCTCGGTCATCTCCTCGGTGAGCGCGGGCGTCTTCACGTAGGCGGGCGCCACGCCGTTCACGGTGACGCCGTGCGGGGCCACCTCGCGCGCGAGGGTGATGGTGAGCGCGGCAAGGGCGCCCTTGGACGTGGCGTAGGCCGTGCCGGTATCGGCGCCGCCGGTCTTCGCCGCGAGCGAGGTCACGTTCACGATGCGTCCCCAGCCGCGCTTCTTCATGGACGGGATCACCGCGCGCGACCAGTGGAAGGCGCCGTCGAGGTTCACCGAGAGCACGCGGCGCCACTCGAGGTCCGCCGTCGCCTCGGCCCGCTCCACCGAGCCGATGCTCGCGGCGTTGACCAGGATGTCCACCGGGCCCAGCGCCTTCTCGACCTTGCGATGGGCCTCGACGACCGCCATGGGGTCGCTCACGTCGCACGGGATGGCCGCCACCGTGCCGCGCAGGAAGCGGATCATGCTGTCCAGGCGCATGGCGTCGACGTCGACCAGCGCCACCTGGGCGTGGTCCTCGAGCAGCGCGCGCACCGCCGCGAAGCCCAGCGTGCCCGCCGCGCCCGTCACCACCGCTGTCTTCCCCGCGAGCGCCATCGCCCGTTCGTTGGCCGCCATCATGAACATACTAACGGATGGCCGAGCAGACCGCGGCGCAGCCGTGCATGAAGGGCGTGCCGGAGCGCGCGAGTGTGCGCAAGATTCCGTACCGGAGCCGCGGCATATTCCCTGCTCCGCCTCGTTGCGTGGGGAGGAGCCCCGGAGCAGAATGCGCGCACGGGCAGGCCCAGGGAGGGCGAAATGTTCCACGCAGGGTTCGCGCGTGCGTGCCGCTGGCTGGTCGTCGCGGCCACGATGACGTGGTGCGCCGCCGCGTCGGCGCAGACGCTCTCCGGCGAGATCGCCTCCATCCTGCCGTCCGGCGACATCCTCGTCGCCACGTTCACGTGCACCGGATCGCCCACCTGCACGGGAACGTACACCGGCACCGACGATCTTCCCGAATGCGGCAACGGGCTGCCCATAAGCGGCGGCCTCACCTTCACGGGCGTGGACCTTTCCGCGGTCGGCTTCCAGGGCTCCGCCACACTGCGGGGAGTGGATTTCCACGTGACCCCCGACGCCAACCACCAGTGCACGGCCAACGGGCCCGCCGGCGACAAGACGCTCGCCTACCAGGGTGGCTGGGACGGCACGGAAGGCGGCATGCTGCTCACCGGCGTCGATGACCAGGGCCGCCCGCTGCAGGTCGCCGTGTCGTTCACCGCGACCGGCGTACCGCCCGCGCCGCCCAAGCCGCAGCCGTTCGACATGACCACCAGCGTGACCGTGACGCCCACCACGGCGAACGCGACCGCGCAGATCACGTATCCAGCCCGCGACGTCGGCACGACGCAGAGTGTCTTCGTCTTCGCGCTCGCGCCGCGCAGCGTCGTGAAGCGGCTCGGTACAGCCCTGCCCCTCGACGGCCCCGACACCTGCGTGCTCGCACAGCTCGATCCCAGCGGCCACCTCGTGCAGACCTCGGCCGGGCAGCTGCAGCCGTACGTGTCGGGCGTCCTTTCGGCGCAGGGCCAGGCGGTGACGGTCCTGAACGGCGTCTCGACGCCGACCGTCGCGGGCGCGAGCTTCTTCGTGGGCTACGGTACCGATGGCGCTTCGATGGTGAGCTCGGGTGTGGACCGCAACGTCACAACCATCCCGGGCGCCGCGCAGTGCCCAGCCGTCGTGCCCGCCAACGCCGGCCCGCTCAGCGGGCTCTGGTTCAACACGTCCGAGCAGGGTTGGGGCATCGATTTCGTGCAGCGGCGCAACCACGTCTTCGCAGCGTGGTTTACGTACGATGCGCAGGGGAACCCGAAGTGGTACACCGCTTCCGACTGCACGATGCAGAACCCCATGGCCTCGGCGGGCCGCTGCACGGGAGCGCTCTACGAGGTCGCCGGCCCGCCGTTCTTCGGCGTGCCTTTCGACGGGAGCCGCATTCACGTCTCCCAAGTCGGAACGCTGCAGGTCGATTTCACGGATCCGAGCCACGCGACGATGAGCTATACGGTGAACGGCCTCTCGCGCACGGTCGGCATCGTGCGCCAGCTCTTCGCGAGCGGCGCCACCGCACCGGCTATCGACTACACGGACCTGTGGTGGGCCTCTCCGGCAGGATCGGAAGGTGGCTGGGGCATGGCGATCTCGCATCAGTTCAACGTGATGTTCCTCGCGTGGTTCGTGTACGACGCGACCGGCAAGCCCGTGTGGTATGTCGCCTCGGATTGCGAGGTCTCAGTCAGCGGCAACGGGTGCACTGGCGCCCTCTACACGGTCGCGGGGCCGCCATTCGGGCCCACCTTCGACGCGAGCCAGGTCCACGCCACGCAGGTCGGGCAGGTGACGGTCATCTTCTCCGGCCCCAATGACGGCACGCTCAGCTACACGGTCGGGTCCACGACGGCCACCAAGGCCATCACGCGGCAGATCTTCTGAGCATGCGCGGCCTGCGGTGAGAACGACCCTCCTCGCGGTCGCGCTGTGCACCGTGTTCGCGGCGCACGGCTCCGATGCGCCCCAGCGCGCCGAGATCGTGGGGCTCCAGGGG
This sequence comes from uncultured beta proteobacterium, assembly GCA_963827425.1. Taxonomy (GTDB): domain Bacteria; phylum Pseudomonadota; class Gammaproteobacteria; order Burkholderiales; family Usitatibacteraceae; genus Usitatibacter. The sequence goes on from CAWHAQ010000007.1 coordinate 8,461, forward strand.
CACGGCGAGTACCGCGCGCAGAGCGCCCCCGCGTGGTCCGACGCGCACGTGAAGCAGCCGCTCTACGCACGCGACTTCGTGCGCACGCTCGGCCTCTCGCGCATGGAGGTCCGCTTCTGGAACGGCGTCACGCAGATGCTCGACCACGACGGCGAGATGCAGGTGCTGGGCGAGGAGGCGGCGAAGGACACCAAGTGCTCGGTGATGCAGGCCGCGCGCTCGCGCAGCTGGGGTGTGGCGCGCACGCCGCCCGAGGGCTTCACGGTGTGCACGCCGTCGGCCACCGCCGGCATCCGCGGCACCGAATGGGAGATCGTGGTCGCCGAGGACGGCGCCGCCACGCTCTCGGTCTTCAACGGCGAGGTCGATTTCTACAACGCCCAGGGTGCGGTCGTGGTGCGGCCGAACGAGCAGGCGCGCGCCGAGCCCGGCCGCGCACCGGTAAAGCTCTTCCTGCGCGTCTCGCGCGAGCGCGTGCAGTGGGCCAACGCCTTCACGGTCGACGCCGGCCGGTATGCCGAATTCCGCGGCGAGCCCGGTCCCGAGCTGGCGGGCGTGGGGGCCGACCTCGGCGCGGGCAACCTCGCGCAGGCCTACGAGGCGCTGCGCCGCATGGCCGCAGGGCCCAGCGCGCCCGCCGCCGCGTGGCTGCTCGATGCGGACTTCGAAATCTACCGGGGCGACCTGGAGGCCGCGCACCGCGCCGCGCAGGAGGGGGCGCGCCGTTACCCGGCCGACGAGCGCTTCGAGGTCGCCCTCGCGCGCATCGCGCTCTTCGCGGGCGACATCCCCCAAGCCTATCGCCATGCCGACGCCGCGCTGGCGCTGCGTCCCGCATCCGCCGATGCGCTGGTGATGCGCGCCGACATCGACCGCCACGAGGGACGCGGCGCCGCGGCCGTGGCCGGCTACAGCCGCGCCATCGAGGCCGACGCCCGCGACGCGCGCGCCTGGTACGGACGCGGCGTGGTGGCGAGCGAGCGCGAGGACGTGGCGCGCGGGACGCGCCGACCTGCTGCACGCCATCGAGCTGGACGCGGCCGATCCCACCTACCGCGCCGAGCTGGGCACGCTCGAGGGCTTCGCCGGGCGCCTGCCCCAGGCCCGCGCCGAGCTGGAGCGTGCCCTGGCCGCCCAGCCCGACAACTACGTCGCGCTCACCGGGCAGGGCATCGTGGCGCTCAAGGCGGGAGACTCCGAGGCCGCGATCGCGTCGTTCCAGCGCGCCGCCGGCATCGAGCCACGCTACGCCCGCGCGCACCTCTATGTGGCGGCGGCGTACTACCAGGAGCGGCGCGACCACGATGCGCAGGTGGAGCTGGACCGTGCCGCCGAGCTCGACCCGAACGATCCCCTCCCGCACCTGCTGATGGCGATGATCCACCTCGACCGCATCGAGCCCGGCGACGCGGCAGAAGAGGCGCGCGCGGCGCTCGCCCGCATTCCGTTCCTGCGCTCGGTGAACGGCGTGGCGGACAACCAGCGCGGCATCGCCAACTTCGGCGCTCCCCTCGCGTTCATGGGCCTCGAGGAATGGGCGCGCAGCGCGGCCCACGACTCGTACCTGCCGACGTGGGGCGCAAGCCACCTCTTCCTGTCCGACCGCTACCCGGGGGACTTCGACAAGCGCTCGGAGCTGATGCAGGGATTCATCACCGATCCGGTCGTATTCGGCGCCTCGAACCGCTTCCTGTCGCTCTTTCCCGAACCCGGCCACCACGCGACCCTGTCCGTCAACTACGCGCACAGCGACGATCTGCACGTCGTCGAGCCGGTGCTCACCCTGAACGGGTATGGCGCGAGCCCGTTCCCGACCGCCTACTTCGCCGAGGTGATCGACACGCATGTGGATCCGGGCAACACGGCCATCGGCGTGCGCGCGCGCACCTACACCGCGGGGCTGGGCGCCGAGCCGGTGCACGAGGTGGGCGCCTTCCTCTACGCCACGCGCTTCGAGGTGACGGCGGACCTCGGGCAGCCGGGCGTGCCGGGCACCTTCCAGCACATCGATGGCACCGTCTCGCGCTTCGACGCGGGCGTGCACTATGCGCCGAGCACGAGCTCCAGCTTCTGGATCAAGGCGGGCGCGAGCGACCAGAGCTCGTCGCTCGACCAGGCCGACCAGGTGGCGGGCCCCGGCTTCAGCCTGGTGCAGAATTCCCATCTCACGCTCGACCCGCGCCAGAGCGATGCGGCGCTGCGCCACACGCTGGCGCTCTCCGATGCCGCGCAGCTCGACTGGGGCGTGGAGGCGGCGCGCCAGAAGCAGCCGACGTTCCTCGCGCGGGACGCCCTCTTCCACTTTCCCGACGCGACCGTCGGCGTGCAGACCGTCGACCAGTCGGCGCGCGACCGCTCGAGCCGCGCCTACGGCGACCTTCGCGTGACGCAGGGCGCGCTGCGCCTCGAGGCGGGCGTCGGCTGGAGCGAGTACCGCAAGGACCGCGACATCGAGGTCACCACCGCGAGCGCCGTGCACGTCGAGGAGGCGCTGCGCAAGTCGAAGGCGGAGCCCTTCCTCGGCGCCACGTGGCACGCGGGCACGAACACCGTGCGCGCCGCGTGCCGGAGGTGGCTCCGCCCGGCGTCGCTCGACACGCTGGGTCCGGTGGCCGTGGCGGGCATGCCGATCGACGACCAGCTCGTGCTTGCCGGCGGGGAGCTCGACCAGTGCCGCGCGCAATGGGAATGGAACGCCGCGCGCGACACATTCCTCGTCGCGCGCGCCGAGAGGAGCCGCGTGGCCAACCTCTTCTCGCCGCTGGACGGCGTGCAGAACGCGATCGCCGACATCACGGACCTCGAGCGGCTGCGCAACCGCGTGCTCACCCCGCCGCCCATCCCCGACCAGCTCGAGGACACCCCGGTCTACGCGTCCGGCACCGTGCGGCGCGCCACCGCGGCCGTCGAGCAGATCCTCACCCCGCGCATCGGCGTGCGCGCGGGCTACGTCTACACCGACAGCGTGAACGACGGGCCCGCGTTCCAGGGCCGCCTCGTGCCCTACCTGCCGCGCCACCAGGGCGACCTCGCCGCGACCTGGGCGCCGGGGCGACGCACCTTCGTCACCCTCGACGCCATCTACCGCTCGCGCCGCTTCGCCGACGAGGCCAACCAGGTGGCGCTGCCCGCGGGCTGGGATTGCCAGGCGCGCGTCTTCATCGAGACCCCCGACAAGCGCTGGGCCCTCGAGGCCTACGCCGCCAACCTGCTGAAGAGGCAAGCGTCCGACACCTTCGGGGTCACGCTGAGCTATCGCTACTAGCGCGCGTTGCGCTATCGTTGGCAGCGCCATGTTCGAGCGCACCAGCGGCCTGCCGCGCAGGTTCCTCGTCGCGGCGGCGCTGGCCGTCGCCGCGGTCTTCTCGCTCGCCTGCTTCCTGCCCCCCTGGGTGCAGCTCGAGCGCAACGGCTTCGACGTCCTCACGCGCCACGCCGCGCCGGGCGCGTCGCGCTTCCCGATCACGGTGGTGGCGATCGACGAGCCTTCGTTCTCGCGCGTCGGCAAGCAATGGCCATGGCCGCGCGAGCTCTACGCCCGGCTCGATCGACCAGCTCGTGAAGTCCGGGGCGCTGGTGGTCGGCCTTGACGTGGTGCTCGACCAGCCTTCGAACGCCGGCGCGGCGGACGATGCGGCGCTCGCCGCGGCCATCAAGCGCGCGGGCAACGTGGTGCTCGCCTCGGATCGCGTCTACCAGGAGACCTCGGTGTCGCGCCAGTGGCTGCGGGTGGATCCGCGCCCCGAGTTCCTCGCCGCCGGCGCCGTGAACGGCTACGCAACGTGGAGTTCGACCCCGACCACGTGGTGCGCAACATGCCCGACATCGAGGCCATGCCCGACGCGTTCTGGAAGCGCGTCATCGACCGCATCGAGGCGGCGGCCCCGGGCCTCGTGCAGGTGACTCCGCCGCCCGCGGGCGCCATGATCCGCTACGTCGGCGCCGACCACACCTTTCCGTACGTGTCGTTCTACCAGGCGCTCGAGGCCGACAAGTTCCTGCCGCCCGACGCGTTCCGCGACCAGGTGGTGCTGGTGGGCCGCGACATCAAGGCCAACGTGGACGCACGCGCCGCACAGGCCGACCTCTTCGTGACGCCGTTCACCGCGGCCAACGGCGGGCTCATGCCGGGCGTCGAGCTGCACGCGAACTTCCTCGAGTCCGCGTTCGGCAACGCATGGGTGCGCCCGGTCGCTCCGGCGTGGAGCGCGGCGTTGGTGCTGCTCGTGGTGGCGCTCTGCACGCTGGTCATGCGGCGCTGGCGCCCGCTGCTGGGCGCGGCGTGGGTGCTCGGGCTGCTGGCGCTGCCTCGCCGGCCTCGACTGGGCGCTCTTCCGGCGCTGGGGGCTGTGGCTCCCGGTGATCGCCGCGATGGCGAGCGCGGTGGCCATGTACGTGACCTGCAACGCCATCGCCTTCGTGGTGGAGCAGGCGCGGCGCGCGGAGATCCGGCGCGCCTTCTCGCTCTACGTGTCGCCGGAGGTCGTCGACCACGTCATGGCGCATCCCGAGCGCCTGGCGCTGGGCGGCGAGCGGCGCGAGGTGACGATGATGTTCACCGACCTCGAGGGCTTCACGCCGCTCACCGAGCGCCTCGGCCCCGAGCAGGTGGCGCAGATCCTGAACCTGCATTTCTCGCGCGCCACGGCCATCGTGAAGAAGCACCGCGGCACCGTGAACCGCTTCATCGGCGACGCGATCATGGCGATGTGGGGCGCGCCGCGTCGACGATCCGCGCCAGGCCGCCAACGCGTGCCTCGCGGCGGTCGAGATGCAGCGCGACATGGACGACCTGCGCGTCGAGCTCGCGCGCCTGGGACTGCCGCCCATCCGCATGCGCATCGGCATGCATTCGTGCACGGCGGTGATCGGCAACCTCGGCTCCGCGGACCGCTTCGACTACACCGCGATCGGCGACGGCGTGAACCTCGCCGCGCGCCTGGAGGGCGTGAACAAGCTCTACGGCACCGGGATCCTGCTCAGCGCGCGAGACCGCCGAGCGCGCGGGCGACGCGGTCGGCTTCCGTGCCCGTGGACCGCGTGATCGTGAAGGGCAAGAGCGAGCCGGTGGAGATCGTGACGCCGTGCGACGACCCGGCGGTGCGCGAGGCGACCGCGCAGGCCGTCGCGGCGTACCGCGCGCGGCGCGTGGGAGGAGAGCGAGCGCTCGTGGCGCGAGGTGCTGGTGCGCTGTCCCGGGGACGGCGTGGCGGCGATCTACCTGGAGCGCATCGAGCGCGTGCCTCGCCGCACGCGCACTCGCGGAAGTGGCGTTGGAGCGGTGCAGACTTGGAGAAGCTGCTAGGCCTGTCAGGACGAGCAATCGAGGGAGACCGTGCGGTGCTCGTTCGCCGACGCGCGTCTTCGCGATCGGTGCCGCAGCACGTAGGTCACGCTCGAGCGACTTGCGGTTGCCGGGCGAGGGATCGCCGCAGATCTCGTTGCTCACCTCGAGGGCTGCGCGCTCATGCGGCCGTTGGCGCATTGCGCGCGAGCCAGCGCGTGGCGTCGCAGATCTTGCGACTGCTCCCGTAGAACGCGCGCGAGATCGTGAGGATGGGACCGACGTCGCGCGACGGCGAAGGACGGGCGGTCGCGGCACTCGCGCGGCTGCCATCCTTCGTGCAGCGCCTTCGTAGCCGCGCGGGAATCCATCGTCGAAACCATCCTCGTAGCCGGCGCGGTAGTCGTCGCTTCCGCGTCGTGCCCGTGCCCGCGGTCGCCGAGGCTGACAACGCGGACGCGAGTGCGGCAAACAAAGCGAACGGGATCATCCGATCCGCGTTCGTCTTCAGTTGTCTGTCTCTTCCTTCAGGGTTATTTCATGCGCTGCGAGGTGCCACGCCTTGGGCCGCGTGAAGGTCTCGATGCCGTAGGTCGAGAGCGTGAGGCCGATGCCGGAGTGGCCCACGCCCGACCACGGCAGGCGCGGGCTCACGCGGTCGCAGCAGTTCCAGTACACCGAGCCGCTGCCACCTGCGCGAGGATGCGCTCGGCGCGCGCTGCGGTCGCGCGTGTAGACGCCCGCGGTGAGGCCGTACTCGCGTGTCGTTCATGAGGCGCACGCGCCTCGGCGTCGTCCCGCACCGGCATGAGGCCGATCACCGGGCCGAAGCTCTCGTCGCGCATCACGTCCATGCGAGTGGTTCACGTCGACCAGCACCGTGGGCTCGAACCAGTTGCCCGGCGCCTTCACGCGCTCGCCGCCGGCGAGCACCTTCGCGCCCTTGCGGCGCGCGTCGGTCACCTGCGCTTCGAGCACCTGCAGCTGCGGCGCGCGCGTGAGCGGGCCGATGTAGGTGCGCTCGTCCGTCGGGATCGCCGCGCCGGAAGCCGCGCACTTCGGCGACGAACGCGTCGACGAACGGCTCGAAGATGCGTCTCGTTCACGTAGATGCGCTCCACCGAGCAGCAGCTCTGGCCGGTGTTGTAGAACGCGCCGTCGGCGATGCGCGGCCGCGGCCTTCGCGACGTCCACGTCGTCGCACACGTAGACCGGGTCCTTGCCGCCCAGCTCGAGCTGCAGCTTCACCATGCGCGCGCGCGCACGGCTTGCGCGATGCGCTGCCCGGTGGCGTACCGAGCCGGTGAAGAAGACGCCGTCGACGTCCTGGGCGCACGCAGCGCGGCGCCGACGTCGCCCGCCGCCGATCACGGGCATGAACACGTCCTCGGGCACGCCGCTCTCGTGCAGCAGGCGCGCGATCTCGAGCCCGGTGAGCGAGGCGAATTCCGAAGGCTTGTAGAGCACCGCGTTGCCCGCGAGGAGCGCCGGCACGAACACGTTCGCAGCCCACGAACCACGGGTAATTCCACGCCGAGACGTTGGCGACGACGCCGAGCGGCTCGTGGGAGACTGCGCTCCTCGAGGCCTGCCCTCGGCGTGCACGCGTCTCGGGCGCAGCGCGTCGCGCGGTCTCGGCGAGGAAGAAATCGATGCGCGGCAGCACGCCCTTCAATTCGTTCCGCGACTGCGCGATGGGCTTGCCGACCTCGGAGGTGAGGACGCGCGCGAGCGTCTCGGCTCTCGGCGACCACGCGCTCGCGGAAGCGCCCGATCGCGGCGAGCCGCTTCTTCGAGCGGGCGCGCGCCCACCCGGCTGCGCGGCGCGGGCCTGCATGTATTTGGCCGCGCACGCTGCGCGCATCGTCGCGATTCCAGGGTGGCCACCACGTCGCCCGTGGCGGGGTTGAGCGACCTTGAGCTTCACGCCGGCGGCCCGGACCGCCATGACCGGCGAGGCCTTGCCGGTGCGCTTCGCAGCTCGCACGCCGCGAGGAACGCGCGCAGCAGCGGGCGGCTGTCGATGAGCGTCCGGATCGTCCGGGTCCATGAACTCCGGGTGCCACTGCACGCCCACCACGAAGCTGTGGCCTTCCCAGCGCACCGCTTCCACGATGCCGTCGGGCTCGCTCATGGCTTCGGCGAGCAGGCCTTCGCCCGGTCGCTTCACGGCCTGGTGGTGGATGGTGTTGACGCGCTTCACGCTCGACGCCGGGATAGACGCGCGAGAGCCAGCGTGTCGGGCAGGATGCGCATCTCGTGGAAGTTGTGCTCGTAGCGCGCTCGTCGCGGTGCGAGCCGGTCTCGGCGGCGCTGCGTCGCGATGTCCTGGTAGAGCGTGCCGCCGAGCGCCACGTTGATCACCTGGTGGCCGCGGCAGATGCCGAACACGGGCTTGCCCTGGGTCACGAACTCGTGGAAGAGCTCGATCTCGTATGGTCGCGCACCTCGTCGCCCGCCCACATCGGGTTGCAACGGCGTCTCGCCGTAGCTCTTGGGGGACATGTCGGCGCCGCCCTGCAGCACCAGGCCGTCCAGCGCGTCGACGTAGTCCTTCACCTGAGCGACTTGGGCAGGTGCGGCGAGGCGAGGCTCATGGCGGGGATCATGAAGGCGAGCACGTCGCCCGACATGACCCAGTTGGCCACCGACTGCTCGAGGTACTGCACCGACTTGGTCGGGAGGAACGTGCGGTCCGGATCCGGGTAGAGCAGGCGCGCCGGAGACGCCGATGCGCAGTGGCTCCATGACGGCACTCTAGCGCGCTACAGGGCGGCGGTGAAGATGCGCTCGAAATCGGCCGCCGCGACCGGCCGCGGGTTCGTGCGGTGGCAGGTGTCGGCGCAGGCCACCTCGACCAGCCGCGCCACATGGCCCGCATTCACCCCGCGCTCGCCGAGGCGCGCGGGAATGCCGATGCGCGCCTTGAGCGCCGCGAGCCACTCGACCAGGTCCGCGCCCGTGGAGCCGGCGCGCGTGGCCCATGCGAGCTCGGCCATCTTCGCCTCCGCCGCCTCGCGGTTGAAGCGCATCACGTGGTCGATCATGATGCCGTTGGCGAGGCCGTGGTGCATGTCCACGACCGTGCCCAGCGCGTGGGCGCACGAATGCACGGCGCCCAGGTCCTTCTGGAAGGCGATGGCGCCCATCATCGAGGCCATCATCATGTCCGAGCGCGCCGCGATGTCGTGCGGCATTTTCACCGCGGTCTCCAGCGAGCGCGCCGCGATGCGCGCGCCTTCCAGCGCGATGCCGTCGCAGAGCGGGTGGTACTCGGGCGAGAGGTAGCTCTCGATGTTGTGGGTGAGGGCGTCCATGCCGGTGGCGGCGGTGACGGGCGCGGGCAGCTCGAGGGTGAGCTCGGGATCGGCGAACACGGCGCGGGCGAGCAGCACCGGGTTGAAGATCACCTTCTTCACGTGCGTGGCGTCGTCCGAGATCACCGCCGAGCGGCCCACTTCGCTGCCGGTGCCGCTGGTGGTGGGCAGCGCGATGAGATAGGGCAGGGGCTTGGTCACCGGCAGCACGCGCGGATGGTCCCACGCGTACTGCAGCACGTCGCCCTCGTGCACGGCCATGAACGCCACGGCCTTCGCCACGTCGAGCGCCGCGCCGCCCCCGAAGCCCACGACGGCGTCGGCGCGGTGGGCGCGGTACGCGGCCACGCCGTCATCGACCTGCTTTCGCACCGGGTTGCCGGATACGCCCGCGTACACCTTCACCTCGAGGCCTTCGAGCTCCGCGGCGAAGTCGTGCAGGACGGGCAGGACGGCGAGGCCCTTGTCGGTGACGATCAGCGGCCGCTTCACGCCCTGCGCCTTCAGGTGCTCCGCGACGAGGTGGCGCGCCCCCGGGCCGAAGTGGATCGTGGTCGGGAATGCGAACCGATGCGTGGTGTTCATGCGCGGAATCATCCCATGGCCTATCATTTCGAGCTTTGACCCCCCGGAGGTTCCATGTCGCCGTACCGCGCCGCAATTACCGCCCTCGCGCTCGCCTTCTCCGTCGCCGCCCATGCCGCGGCGCCGATGGTGAAGACCGCGCCGCCCGGTTTCTTCCGCATCATGGTCGGCGATTTCGAGGTCACCGCCCTGTCCGACGGCACCGCCGACCTGCCGGTCGACAAGCTGCTCACCGGCACCACCAAGGACAAGGTCGACAAGGCCCTCGCCAAGGTCTTCCTCGCGAGCCCGCTGCAGACCTCGGTCAATGCCTTCCTCGTGAACACCGGCACCAAGCTCGTGCTGATCGACACCGGCTCGGGCACGCTCTTCGGGCCGACGGTGGGCAAGCTCATGGCGAGCCTCAAGGCCTCCGGCTACGAGCCCGGGCAGGTGGACGAGATCTACATCACGCACATGCACCCGGACCACGTGGGCGGCCTCGCCACCGACGGCAAGCTCAACTTCCCGAACGCCATCGTGCGCGCGGACAAGCACGACGCCGACTACTGGCTCTCGGCCGAGACGCTCGCCAAGGCCGACGAGGGCTCCAAGGGCTTCGTCCAGGGCGCGCAGTCCATGCTCGGGCCGTACGTGCAGGCCGGCAAGTTCCAGCCGTTCGAGGGCGACACCGAGCTGGCCCCCGGCATTCGCGCCCACGCGGCCTACGGCCACACCCCGGGTCATTGCATCTACGTGGTCGAAAGCAAGGGCCAGAAGCTGGTGCTGTGGGGCGACCTGATGCACGTGGCCGCGCTGCAGTTTCCCGATCCGTCGGTCACCATCAAGTTCGACAGCGACAGCAAGGCGGCGATGGCGCAGCGCAAGAAGGCGTTCGCCGATGCGGCCAAGAACGGCTACTGGGTTGGCGGTGCGCACCTGCCGTTCCCGGGATTGGGCCACCTGGTGACGGAAGGCAAGGGCTACCGGTTCATTCCCGCCAACTACACGGTGATCCGCACCGCGCAGTGACCGGGAAGGCGGGCCGTCAGGGCATCGAGACGCTCTTCAGCACGCGACATGGGGCGCGCCGCGGCGATGGCGTGGGCGTGCCTCGCGTCGCGCACGAAGAACGACCCCGCGAACGCGAGCGAATTCACCGAGACGCCTTCGAACCGGTCGCGGGCGCGGGGCACCACCAGCATCCATTCGTGGGTGACGAGCAGGTTGTAGGGCTGCGCAACCCGGAGTCCCGCCTCGCGGCGCAGCGCCTCGTACGTGCGGCGCATTTCGGCGGGGCGGGAAACCTGGCCCGCGGCGAGGCGCGCGAAGGCGTGCCGGAAGGGAAGGTCCGCCCCGTCGCGCGCGAGGAGCGCATCCATCGGTACCGCATGGCGCGGCGAGAGCGGAAGGGTGACGACCTGCAGGTGCTTGTGCGCCTGGCTCGCCCCCGCCTCGGCGCCGCCGTTGTAGAAGCCGAGGACCTCGGCGTCCTCCATGCACGCGGCAAGGGCCTCGAAGTCCCGCTCGTCGAGCAGCGAGCGTTGGTCCTCGAACTCGCGCGTCACGATGAGCAGGTGCTCGCGCAGCACGCTGAACTTGTTGAGGAGCGCGCGGTGGGTGGGCGTGAGGTCGCGCACGACGAGCTGCGGCTCGGGGTCGGCGAAGGGGTCGGCGGGAAGCCTGGGCGCATCGGCGGTACGGCCCGCGGCGTTCTCACCGCCGGGAAACCGGGTCGCGATGCGCAGCACGAACTCCACGCCCCCGTCCTGCACGAATTCCAGCCGGCACTCGAAGCTGTGCATGGCGCCAGCGGCGAGCGCCGCCTCGGCGCGGTCCACCACTTCGGCCCAGAAGCCGACCGCCGGCGGCGGGTGCGAGGCCACTAAATAATTTCGAAGTAGCGCTTCAATTCCCAGTCGGTCACGCGCGTCGAGCCACTGGCGCCACTCCCATTCGCGGGTGGCGGCGAAGTGGTCGACGAATTCGTCGCCGAACCAGTCGCGCGCGACCTTCGACTCGCGGAAGATGCGCGTGGTCTCGATCAGCGTGCGCGGCGCGCGCGGGATCTTCTCGGCGCCCTGAGTTGGTGCCGGTGATGGGCGGCGCGGTGAGCTTCGAGCTCTTTCTCCACGCCCTCGAGGCCGGCGGCGAGCACCGCGGCGATGGCGAGGTAGGGATTCATGTCGGCGCCCGGGGCGCGCGTCTCCAGGCGCGTCGCCTTGGGCGAGCCGGGCAGCACGCGGAAGGTCGCGGTGCGGTTGTCCACGCCCCAGGTGGGCTTCACCGGCGCCCAGAAGCCGTCGACCAGGCGCTTGTACGCAGTTCACCGTGGGCCAGAACATCGGCGCCATCCCCATGAGGTGCGCGAGCTGCCCGGCGAGGTAGCTCTCGAAGAGCTTCGACATGCCGCCGTGGCGGCCCTTGGCGTCGTGGAAGAGGTTCTTCTTCCCGTCGGAGAGGCTCTGGTGCACGTGGCCCGAGCAGCCGGGATAGCTGCGCGCTCCACTTCGCCATGAAGCTCGGCATGATGCCGAAGCGCGCGCCGATCTCCTTGGCCCGGTCTTGAAGAGCGATCGCGCGGTCGGCGGCCTCGAGCGCCTCGGAGAAGGCGATCGCCGCCTCGTACACGCCGGGGCCGGTCTCGGTGTGCAGGCCCTCGATGGGCACGCCGAAGGCTGCGCATGTCGTCCATCAGCGCATTGAAGATACTCGCGGTTCTGGTTCGGCGCGCAGCAGCGAATAGCCGAACATGCCCGGGCGTGATGGGCGTCGGGCGTCGACGCCGCTCTTCGCCGCCCAGGTCTGCGGCGTCTCGGCGAAGTTGAAGAACTCGAACTCCGACGCCGACCATCGCGGCAGTAGCCCAGCTTCTCGGCGCGCGCGAGCACGCGCTTCAGCACCTGGCGCGGGCAGACGGGATGGGGCTTGCCGTCGGCGGTCGACGAAGTCGCCGAGGAAGAACGGCACGTTGTCGTCCCAGGGCACGCGTGCGGTAGGTGGCGGGGTCGAGGCGCGCCATGCGCATCGGGGAAGCCCTGTGCCAGCCGGTGAGCGTCGTGTTGTCGTAGCACTGGTCGTCCACGTCCCAGCCGAACACCACGTCGCAGAAGCCGAAGCCGCCTTCCACCGCGGAGAAGAATTGTCTGGTGCAGGTACTTGCCGCGCAGGACGCCGTCGATGTCGGTGACCGCGACTTTCACCTTGGGCGCGTCTGAGGCACGGATTTCCTCGATGAGGCTCATGTCGGCTCCCGGGGGAAAGGGGTCAGATACCTTTTTCGCGCCAGGATTCCGCGCTCGCCGGACCCGTGGACATTGTAGTGGATGGACAGCGGAAGTCCGTTCCATGCGCTTCCCGCTGTAATATGCGCGCGTGATCGGCGTCCTCTTCGACGGCCTCGCCTACGGCAGCCTGCTCTTCCTCGTGAGCCTGGGCCTGTCCGTGCAGATGGGCCTCATGAACTTCGTGAACCTCGCCCACGGCGCCTTCGCGATGGCGGGCGGCTTCGTGTGCGTGGTGGCGATGACCCGCTATGGCGTGCCGTTCCTCGCCGCGCTGCCGCTCGCCTTCCTCGTCACGGCGGCGGCGGGGGCGATCATGGAGCGCTGCTCTACCGGCGCCTCTACGGCGCGAGCCACCTGGACCAGGTGCTCTTCTCCATCGGCCTCACCTTCATGTCGATCGCCGGCGCGACGTATTTCTTCGGCTCCTCGCAGCAGCCGGTGCGCCTGCCGGATTTCCTGCGCGGGCAGGTCCATGCTGGGCGGCGTGGACTTCGGCGTCTACCGCATCTTCCTCATCGCCGTGGTAGCCGTGCTCACGCTGGCGCTGGCGCTGCTCATCGAGCGCACGCGCTTCGGCGCGCAGGTCCGTGCCGCCGTGGACAATGCGCGGCCGCGCGAGGGCTGGGCATCGAGGTCGACCGCGTGTTCACCATCGCGTTCGCGCTGGGCTCCGGGCTCGCGGGGCTGGGCGGCGGGCTCGGCATCGAGGTGCTCGGCCTCGATAGCGCGTTCCCGCTCAAGTTCATGGTCTATTTCCTGCTCGTGGTCGTGGTGGGCGGTGCCGGCACGTTGCGCGGCCCGCTGCTCGCGGCGATGATCCTCGGCGTGTTCGACGTGTCCGCCAAGTACTACCTGCCGCAGGCGGGCGCGTTCGACGATCTATGCGGTGATGGTGGTGTTGCTCCTGGCGTTCCCCGCGGGACTGCTGGGGCGCCGCGCATGACGCCGCCGCCCGGGCCAGGGCTCGCAACCGGCCGCTGGCGCTGGGCCGAGGTGGTGTTCTGGCTCGTGCCGCTCGCGTGCTTCTTCATCTTTCCCGGCTATCTCGTGCTCGCGAGCCAGGTCCTCATCATCGGGCTCTTCGCGCTGTCGCTCGACCTCGTGCTGGGCTACGCGGGGATCCTGTCGCTCGGGCACGCGGCGTTCTTCGGCCTCGGCGCGTACACGGCGGGCCTGCTCGCCGCGCACGGCTGGGGCGAGCCGCTCTCGGGCCTCGCGGCGGGCATCGCGGTCGCCGCGGCGGGCGGCTTCCTCACGAGCGTTCTGGTGGTGCGCGGCGAGGACCTGGCGCGGCTCATGGTGACGCTGGGCGTCGGCGCTCCTGCTCTACGAGGCCGCCAACCGCGCGGCGTGGCTCACCGGCGGCGTGGACGGGCTCTCGGGCGTCACGATGGACAAGGTGCTCGGCGTCTTCGCGTTCGACCTCGGCGGCAACACCGCTTCGTCTACAGCTCGTGGTGCTCTTCCTGCTGTTCCTCGTCGCGCGCCGACTGGTGAACTCGCCGTTCGGCCTCTCGCTGCGCGGCATCCGCGAGAACCGCGCAGCGCATGCCGGCGATCGGCGCCCCGGTGCGCCAGCGCCTCGTCGCGGCGTTCACGGTCGGCGCTGCGCTCGCGGGCGTAGCGGGCGCGCTGCTCACGCAGACCACGCAGTTCGTGGGCATCGACGTGCTGGGCTTCGACCGCTCGGCCGACGTGCTCATCATGCTGGTGCTGGGGGGCACGGGCCGGCTCTACGGCGCGCTCATCGGCACCGCGGTGTTCATGGTGGCGCACGATTACCTCGCGGGCATCAATCCGGTGTACTGGCAGTTCTGGCTCGGCCTGCGATGGTGGTGTTCGTGTTCTTCGCGCGCGGCGGCATCCTGGGCGCGGCGAGCACCCTCGCGGCGCGCTGGCGCAGGCGCACCGTGACGCCGTTGCCGTGACGCCGGTGCCGGCGACCGGCGCGCCCGTGCTGCGCACCGAGCGGCTGTCGCGCCGCTTCGGAGCGCTCGCCGCCGTCTCCGACGTGAGCCTGGCGCTCCCGCAGGGCGCGCGCCACGCGCTGATCGGCCCCAACGGTGCGGGCAAGACCACGTTCATCAACCTGCTCACCGGCGTTCTCGCCCCCAGCGCGGGCGACGTCTACCTCGGGCGAAGAGCGCATCACGGCGCTGCGCCAGCACCCGCGCGTGAAGCGCGGCCTCGCGCGCACGTTCCAGATCAACACGCTCTTCGCCGGGCTCACGGTGCTCGAGTCGGTGGTGCTCGCGATCCTGCAGCGCGACGGGCTCGCGGCGCGCTGGTGGCGGCCGGTGGCGGGCTACCGTGCGCAGATCGACGAGGCGATGGCGCTGCTCGCCGGGCTGCGCCTCGCCGACGACGCTGACACGCGCACCGCGCAACTGCCGTACGGACGCCAGCGGCTGGTGGAGATCGCGCTGGCACTCGCCACCCGCCCGCGCATCCTGCTGCTGGACGAGCCCGCCGCCGGCATCCCCGCCGCGGAGAGCGCCGAGGTGTTCGCGTGCGATCGCCGCGCTGCCCAAGTCGGTGACCATCCTCTTCATCGAGCACGACATGGGGCTCGTGTTCCGTTTCGCGGAGCGCATCACCGTGCTCGTCGCAGGGCGCGATCCTCGCCGAGGGCACGCCCGCCGAGATCGCGGCGCGACGAGCGCGTGCGCGCCGTCTACCTGGGACGCGAGGATGGCTGAGCTGCTGGCGATCGAGGGCGTGGCGTCGGGCTATGGCGAGTCCGTCGTGGTGGACGATGCGCGTTTCGCGCTCGGCGCGGGCGAGACCGTGGCGCTCCTGGGGCGCAACGGGGCGGGAAAGACCACGCTCCTCACCACGCTTGTCGGGCTCACGCGCCTGCACCGCGGCAGCCTGCGCTGGAAGGGCGCGGAGATGGCGCGCTGGCCCGCGCACCGGCGCGCGCGCGCGGGCATCGGCTGGGTGCCGCAGGAGCGCGCGATGTGGCGCTCGCTCACGGTCGAGGAGCACCTCACGTGCGTGGCGCGCCCGGGGCCGTGGACGATCGCGCGCGTGCACGCCCTCTTTCCCCGGCTCGCCGAGCGCCGCCTGCACCGCGGCAGCCAGCTCTCGGGTGGCGAGCAGCAGATGCTCGCCATCGGGCGCGCGCTGGTGACCAACCCGAGCCTGCTGCTGCTCGACGAGCCGATGGAGGGACTGGCGCCCATCGTCGTCCAGGAGCTCGCGGGCGTGCTGCGCGGCCTCATCGCCGACGCCTCGATGGCGGTGGTGCTGGTGGAGCAGCACCCGCGGCTCGCGCTGGGACTGGCGCCCCGCGCGCTCGTGATGGAGCGCGGGCGCATCGTGCACGACGGCGCCAGCGCCGCGCTCGCGGCCAATCCCGCGCAGCTCGACCGCTGGCTCGCCGTTTCCTGACGCCCGCTACTTACGGCATTCGACCTTCACCCGTGCCTCGGGCGAGCTGATGCCCGTGGGCGCCAGCACGTGCAGGCGCTCCCAGACCACCTTGTGCATGCCGGGTCCGCCCAGCTCCCACGTGTCGCTCACGCCGCGGCCGGCGGAGTCGATCTCCACCTCCTGGCGCGGGCCGTGGGCGCCGTCGCTGCGCTCCCACTGGTAGGTCACGTGCGCGGGGTGATGGCTCACATGGATGGTGGCGATCCATTCGATGGTGGTGGGGCAGTCGCCGTGATACGACTTGGGCTTGGCGACGATGCCGACGCGGGTGACGGTGTGCTCGGCGGCGAGGGCGGCGAGCGACACGACCAGGGCGGCGACGGCGGCGACTGCGGCGGTGCGGGTGGGGCTCATGGCGATCTCTCCCGGTTGTTGGTTGTTGGCGCGGCGGGGAAAGTGTAGGACGCCGAGCCTTGCGCGAGTCTGAAGCGGCTCAGGGCCGCGCCGCGCGCTCGCCGGGGGACGTGGTGAGGTAGGCGTAGAGGGCGCCGAGGTCGGTGTCGTCGAGGTTGCGCAGCGACGCGAAGGGCATCACGGCATTCACCATGGTGCCGTCCGGACGCTTGCCGCCGCGCATCATGGCGGAGAATTTCTCGAGGGTGTCGTAGCGGCCCATGACATAGCCCGGCCCCGGCACGAGGCGCGAGGCGGGCGGCCATTCGGGCGGCGCGCCGGCGATGGGGCCGCCCGTGAGGTCCGGCCGATGGCAGCCGGTGCACATCTCGATCGCGTACTCGCCGTAGGCTGCGGTGGCCGCGGGCGTCATGTCCGGCGGCGGATGGCGGCCGTGGTCGATGGTCTCGGCGGCATCGCGGATGATCCCGATTCCGTAGAGCGCCTTGGTGAGGAGCGGCAGGTGCATCTCGGCGCCGCTGCCGCCCACGGGAGGCAGGTTGCGCGCATAGGCCACGAGCGCCGCGAGGTCCGCATCGCTCATGCCCGCGTAGTCGCCGCTCGGCATCATGAGCAGCGCGTGGCCCGCGGGATTCACGCCGTGGCGGATGGCGCGCACCCAGTCGCCTTCGGTATAGTCCGCGACGACGCCGCCCGCGACAGCGCTGATGTCCGGCGCCTTCACGTAGAGGCCGTTAGGCGTGTCGATGAAGGCGAGGCCGTGGCCGTCGGCGGCGTGGCATTCGGCGCAGCCGCGCGACTCGAACAAGTAGCGCCCGACCTTGAGCGCGGCGGGGCCTTTCGCGAACGGCACCGGGACGACCTTCACCGCGACCAGGCGCGCGAGCTTGCGCTCGCCCAGCCACACCGCGCCGGCGAACGCGGCCGCGGCGAGCACGCCGAGGCCGGCCAGGATGACGCCGAGGGCCGCCAGCAGCTTCAAATGGTTTTCCTCCCCGTCGAACCGAGGATAGCATCGCGCATGGCTGCCCATTCCTTCGACCTGCCGCCGTCGCCCTGGGTACGCGAGTGGGCCGCGTGGATCCAGCCCGGCGGCGCGGTGCTCGACGTGGCGTGCGGCGCGGGCCGCCATGCCCGGCTGCTCGCCGGCCTCGGCTTCGAGGTGGACGCCGTGGACCGCGATACCGTGCTCTTCGCCACGCCCCCGCCGGGTGTGGCGCTGCTGCAGGCGGACCTCGAAGCCGCGCCGTGGCCATACGCCGGGCGGCGCTTCGCGGGCATCGTGGTCGTGAACTACCTGCACCGCCCGCTCTTGCCGCTGCTGGTGGATTCCCTGGAGCCGCAGGGCATGCTGATCTACGAGACCTTCGCGCGTGGCAACGAGCGCTTCGGCAAGCCCTCGAACCCGGCCTACCTCCTCGAGCCCGGCGAGCTGCTGGAAGCGGTGCGCGGGAAGCTGCGCGTGGTGGGCTACGAGGACCGGGTGGTGGAAGCCCCGCGCCCGGCCGCGGTCCAGCGCCTCGCCGCGCGCCGGGAATAGCCTGTAAAATCTTCGTCTTTCCGATTCCCCCGAAGCCGATGCTTTCCGGAAGTCTGGTCGCAATCGTCACCCCGATGGCCGCCGACGGCGCGCTCGACCTGCCGCGCCTGAAGGCACTCGTCGACTGGCACGTCGCCGAGGGCACCGACGGGATCGTCATCGTGGGCACCACGGGCGAGTCGCCCACCGTGGACGTCTCCGAGCACTGCGAGCTGATCGAGTGCGCGATCGAGTACGCGGGCAAGCGCGTGCCGGTGATCGCCGGCACGGGCGGCAACTCGACGCGCGAGGCGATCGAGCTCACGAAGTTCGCGGCACGCTCGGGCGCGGACTACGCGCTCTCCGTGGTGCCGTACTACAACAAGCCCACGCAGGAAGGGCTCTACCGCCACTTCCGCGCCATCGCCGAGGCGAGCGACATCCCGGTGATCCTCTACAACGTGCCTTCGCGCACGGTGGCCGACCTGCAGAACGAAACCGTGCTGCGCCTGGCCCAGGTGCCGCGCATCGTGGGCCTCAAGGAGTCGACCTCGGGCATCGAGCGGGTCACCGACCTCATGATGCGCATGCCCAAGGGCTTCATGGTGTTCAGCGGCAACGACGACGCCGCGCTCGCCTACGCGCAGCTGGGCGCCCACGGCGTGATCTCGGTCACCGCGAACGTCGCCCCGCGCCTCATGCACGACATGATCGTGGCGGCGCGCGCCGGCGAAGCGGCGAAGGCCATCGCCATCAACAACAAGCTGCTGGCGCTGCACAAGGCGCTCTTCGTCGAATCCAACCCCATCCCCGTGAAATGGGCGCTCCAGCGCATGGGGCGCATCGCCGAGGGCCTGCGCCTGCCGCTGACACCGCTCGCCTCGCAATACCACGAAACCGTCGCCGCCGCGCTGCGCACGGCCGGCTGCATCTCCTGAAGGACCGAAAGCTCATGATCCTGTTGCGTCAAGTTGCCGTCTGCTCCGCCGTCGTCCTCCTCGCCACGGGGTGCTCGTGGTTCAGCAAGAAGGACGACTACAAGAGCGCCCAGGCGCGCGCCAACCAGCCCCTCGAGGTGCCTCCGGAGCTCTCGTCGCCGACCATGGACGACCGCTACGCCGTGCCCGACCCGCACGCGCAGACGACCTACTCGGACTACACCAAGGGCATCGGGCCGCAGGGCACGATCAAGCCGGCCACCGCGGGCGCCGCGGTGCTGCCGAAGATCGACGGCGCGCACGTCGAGCGCGATCGCGACCAGCGCTGGCTGGTGGTGAAGGGCGAGCCCGACAAGGTCTGGCCGGTGATCCGCGAGTTCTGGATCGAGGCCGGCTACCCGCTGGTGCGCGAGAACCCCGAGGTCGGGATCATGGAGACCGACTGGTACGAGGACCGCTCGAAGATCCCGATGGACTTCATCCGCCGCACCATCGGCCGGGCCATCGAGGGCATGTACTCGATGCCGCGGCGCGACAAGTTCCGCACGCGCCTCGAGAAGGGCGCCGTGCCGGGCACCACCGAGGTGTTCGTGAGCAACCGCTCGGTGGAGGAGATCTACACCAGCGAGGGCCAGGACCACACGGTGTGGAACCCGCTGCCCGCCGACAAGGAGCTCGAGGCGGAGATGCTGAACCGCATGGCGGTGAGGATCGGCGGCGAGGAGGCGAAGGTGCAGACCGCCGCGGCCACCGTGCCCGCGGGCCAGGTCGCCAAGGCCGCCTCGGTCGCCGCGCCGGCGAGTGCCACGCGCAATGCCGTGCTCGAGAATTCCGGCGCCGGCCCGCTGGTGGTGAACGACGGCTTCGACCGCGCCTGGCGCCGCGTGGGCCTCGCCCTCGACCGCACCGGCTTCACGGTGGAGGACCGCGACCGCTCCAAGGGCCTCTTCTTCGTGCGCTACATCGATCCCGACGTGGACCTCAACGCCGGCAAGAAGCAGAGCTGGACGGACAAGCTCATGTTCTGGAAGAGCGCGGACAAGAAATCCCAGCCCCAGTACCGCATCTACCTGAGCGACGCGGGCGCCAACGCCTCCCAGGTGCAGGTGCAGGACTCGAAGGGCGAGCCGGAGAAGAGCTCGACCGGCAAGAAGATCTTGGGGTTGCTGTACGAGCAGCTGAAGTAGGCGCAGTGCGATTCACGTCGCTGGGCAGTGGCAGCTCGGGCAACGGGCTGGTCGTGGAGTGCGGCCGCACGCGCGTGATGATGGACTGCGGCTTCACGCTCGCCGGCACGCGCGAGCGCCTGGAGCGCGCGGGGCTTTCGGCCTCCGACATCACCGCCATCGTCGTGACCCACGAGCACGACGACCACCTGGGCGGCGTGGCGCGCTATGCCAAGCGCTACGCGATCCCGGTGTACCTCACGCGCGGCACCGCGCAGTGGCTGCCCGAGGACTTTCCCGCCGTGCTGGTGCGCTACATCGATTCGCACACCCCGTTCGCGGTGGGCGACCTGTGCATCGAGCCGTTCCCCGTGCCCCACGATGCGCGCGAGCCGGTGCAGTACGCGTTCACGGACGGTGCGGTGCGCCTGGGCGTGCTCACCGACCTCGGCACGCCTACCTCGCACGTGCAGGAGAAGCTCTCCGGCTGCCACGCGCTGGTGATCGAGTGCAACCACGACCTCGACCTGCTGATGAACGGCGCCTATCCCTTCGGGCTCAAGCAGCGCATCGCCGGGCGCTTCGGCCACCTCGACAACGTGGCCGCCGGCCACCTCGTGGCGAGCCTCGAGCGCTCGCACCTGCGCCACCTCGTCGCCGCGCACCTCTCCCAGCAGAACAACACGCCGGCGCTGGCGCGCAAAGCCCTGGCGGAGGCGGCGGGGTGCGAGGAGGGGTGGATCGGAGTGGCGGAGCAGGAGGCGGGGCTCGCCTGGCGGGACGTTTGACCTTGCCTTGCTCGTGCCTTTGCTCGTGCGTGGACGGGGACGTCTTCCTGACCCGGCGCCTCTCTACTTGGATAGCTCTAACGGGTGCAGGATTTGGTTTTCCCGGTGAATGGGTTCTGCTGCTTTGACCCGGTAAACAGGCTCCGTATAACGTTTGCCCATGAGATCTGTGGCTTCGGCATCACCATCGCGTAGCGCCTCTCGGAAAGACGCCCCTCATCCACGCACGAGCCCCAGTGAGTCCGTGGCGAGCGCCCCCGAGCATTTTGGGGTGAGCCGCCTGGCGGTCACGGGGCGCTCCTGACCGATCGCGCAAGAAAAAAGCCGGCTCGCGCCGGCTTTTTTCCTGGTGCCGATGCTTCTTACTTCTTCGTGTCAGCCGGCTTGGTCGTGTCGGCGGGCGGCGTTGCGGCGGGCGGCGCGCCCGACGTGTCGGCCGGCTTCGAAGCGTCGGCGGGCGGCGTGGTCGGGGCGGGCGTCATGGCCGAGGTATCAGCGGGTTTCGGGGCCTCGACCTTGGGGGCGGGCGTCGGGGCAGGGGTGGGAGCGGGTTCCTTGCTGCAGGCGACCAGGCCGGCGGCGAGGAGCGCGGCGAGCAGATAACGTTTCATTGTTTGAAATCCTTACGGTGTTGGTCTTGGAGGGCATGCGCGGCGGCCGGTCCACCGCGTGCTGCTTCGCAACAAATCAGCCGCCGGAGGTGTCGCCGGAGCGCGATTGTAGCGGAATGGCGCGGACCGTTCAAAGGCCCAGGGTCGTCGCGGACACCGCCGGCTCCGAAAGATCCCAGATCTCGTCGAAGCGCTGGGCGATGGGCAGCGCGTCGGGCGGCGAGTGCAGTGCAACAATCGCACGCGGCTGCTCGTGCTGGAGCTGGTGCCACACGCTGTGGTCGTCGGCGATCACGAACGGGTCCTGGGCATTGCGCGCCTCGCCCACGGTGCGATGGATCTCGATCGACATCGGGAACTGGCGCAGGAGTGCCAGCAGGCGCGGGCACTCGCGCGCCAGCGCATCGGGCTCGTGCAGGGCGATGAGCAGGCGGTGCGCGCGTCCCCCGACGATGAAGCCGCGCAGCTTTTCCGCGAGCCCGGGCGAGTTGAAGCCGCGGTTGGCGAGCGTGAAGTCGAACACGCGCAGCGTGCGCTCGGCGGCATCGACCACGCTCTCGATCGCCGCGAGCGACTCGGCATTGCCCGAGATGATGCGGTAGTCCGGCTGGGGCACGGCGCCGGGTGCGTCACTCATTCGTCCCTCCCGTCGAAGGCCACGACGCCGTCAAGGTACCACGCGTGCAGCAGGTCCCAGAACGGGGCGCGCGCGGCGACGGGACCGGGAAGGCGGCGGGCGTCGGCGAGGCGCGCGAGGAGGCGGCGCACGCCTGCGCTCGCGCGCACGGGCTCGCCGTTGAGGAATACCCGCGCGCCGGAAAATAGCAGCCGCGCGCGCGCATCGAGCGCCACGCCGTCGCGCGCGGCGCGCGCTTCGAAGCGCGCACGGGACAGCGCACGCCGCGGCCGATCGAAATGCACCTGCGCCTTCGGTTCGGAGAGGAAGCGGCCGGCGAACTCGCGCACGTCGGCTTCGGTCCAGCGGATGCCGGCCAGCGCGCGCCCCACGTGCGCGGTGAGCGCCGGTGGAATCGCGCCGGGATGGCGCGCGCGCCGCGCGCCGGGGTCGCCGTATTGGCCGCCCGGCTCGAGCTTCTCGTGCAGGTAATCGAGGAATCCCGCGACCAGCTCGCGATCGGTGGGCGCGCGAAAGCCGATCGACCAGGTAAGGCATTCGGTTTCCGCCACGCCCTCGTGGGCCACGCCCGGCGGCAGGTAGAGCATGTCGCCCGCTTCGAGCACCCATTCCTGCTCGGGCCGGAAGTCCGCGAGGATCTTGAGCGGCAGCCCGGGCACGAAGGCCAGGTCCTTCTGGCGCGAGATGCGCCAGCGCCGCCGCCCGCGCCCCTGCAGCAGGAACACGTCGTAGGAATCCACGTGCGGTCCGACGCCGCCGCCCGGCACCGCGTAGCTCACCATCACGTCGTCGACGCGCGCATGGGCGATGAAGTCGAAGCGCGCGAGGAGCGCCTCGGCGCGGCGCGAGTGGTGGTTCGTGTCCTGCACCAGCACGGTCCAGTCGCGCGCGGGCAGGCGCGAAAGGCTTGCGCGCGGGAACGGTCCGTGCTCCGCGCTCCAGCGCCCCGCGCGACGGCGCACCAGGCGCGCGGCGGCGTCGGGCGAGGCGGCGAGGTCCAGCACTTCGCGCGGCGCGAGCGGATCGACGAAGCCCGGGAAGGCGCCACGCACGAGCAGCGGCTCGCGCTGCCAGTGCCTGCGCAGGAAGGCCGATACATCGAGCGAACCGGGGGGCTTGCGTGCGATCAAAATGGGCTAGAATCGATTCGACTGTCGAGCGACAAGCGGGTGCCATGCTACACGTAGGCGAACCAGCACCGTCATTCAGCCTGCCGGACGCGGACCTGGAGATAATGGATCTCTCCAGCTACCGGGGCAAGAAGAACGTCGTCCTCTACTTCTATCCGCGGGATGGCACGCCCGGCTGCACGCTGCAGGCCATCGGCTTCAGCGACCGCGAGGACGAGTTCAACAAGCTGGACACCATAGTCTTCGGCGTCTCGCGCGACGACGTGCTCTCGCACCAGGCGTTCCGCGACGAGCACGGGCTCACCGTGCAGCTCCTCGCCGATACCGAGGCCGAGGTCTGCCGGCTCTACGACGTGATCCAGGAGAAGGTCGTGGACGGCCACGCGCGCTCCACGCTCCTGCGCTCCACGTTCGTGATCGACAAGAAGGGCGTCGTGCGCCACATCCTGCAGGACGTGAACCCCAAGGCGCACGTGAGCGAGGTGCTCAAGGTGTGCCGGGAGCTCTCCGCCAAGAAGCATGCGAATTGAGAAGGGCACCGTCGTCACGCTCGACTACGAGCTGCGCGGCGCCGACGGCGAGCCGCTCGAGGACGAGGGTGCGCGCATGGCCTACCTGCACGGTGGTTACGGCGACATCTTCCTCAAGGTGGAAGCAGCGCTCGCCGGCCAGGACGTCGGCCACGAATTGAGCATCACGCTCGAGCCCGACGACGCCTTCGGCGAGTACGACGCGGAGCTGCTGCGCGTGGAGCCGCGCGAGCGCTTCCCCGCGGAGATCGAGGTCGGCATGCGCTTCGAGGGCGTGCCCGGCGACGACGAGGAGGCGGCGCTCATCTACACCGTCACCGACGTGACACCCGAGGCCGTGGTCGTCGACGGCAACCATCCCCTCGCCGGCGAGCGCCTGTGGTTCAAGTGCGCGGTGCACGACGTGCGGCGCGCCACGGACGAGGAGATCAGGCACGGCCACGTGCACGGCGACCTCGGCGTGCACCCGACCTAGGCTCACGGCTCCGGCTCACGGCGAGATCGCGAGCAGCGCGGGCTCCACGCTGAAGACGCGCGGATCGGCCGGATCCACGGTCACGCGCACCCAGCCCACGAACGGGCTCCCGTAGGTCTCGAGTCTTATCGCGTTCGGCACCGTGGCACCCGCGGCGTCCTTGAACGGCGTGTCGTGGCGGTAGACGTGCGTGTCGCCGTGCACGAAGAGCACCGGGCGGCGCAGGCGCTCGGCCACCGCGGCGACCTGGGCGAGCAGCGCGACGAAGCCCGGCGCCTTCGAGACCCAAGGGTCGGCCTGGGTGGCGATCACGAGGCCACGCGCGTTGCGGCTTTCCACGAGCCCCGCGGCGCGCTCGATCCACGCGGCGTTCGCGGCGTCGCGGCAGCGCGCCTCGGCGTCGGAGGCCGCATCCACGCCCTCGTTGTCGTCGGGGCCGGGGATGTTGACGGTGGCGAAGTAGACCCCCCCGTGGCTCCACATGCGGTTCTCGGGATAGGCCGTGCAGCCGGGCGCAGCGTCGTCCTCGCCCACGGTGTCGAGCTCGGCACGGCCCAGGGATTTGCGCCCCGCGAAGAACACCTCGCGCAGCTTCGCCAGGCGCTCGAGCGGGTCGTCGCCCCCGTTGCTCGCGCGCCGGCAATCGGTCCACTCGTTGTCGCCCGGCGTGTAGACGAGCGGGTGCGCCGAGGCGTCGAACTGGGCCTTGCGCCGCGCATAGAGCTCGTCGCTGCAGCGCGCGTGGCTGCCCGCCTTGATGTCGCCCACGTGGATCACGAACGCGAGCGGCTCGGCGCCCATGCGCTCGATCATCGCGACGAATTGCGGCTCCTGCGCCGCGCTGTAGGGCGTGTCGCCCATGACGCCGAAGGCGAAGCCGCCGGGCGGCGGCGGAGCGCTCGCGCAGCCCGCGAGGAGCGCGGCGAGCGCGGCGGCGGACGCCCTACGCATCCTCGTCGCGCAGCTTCTTCAGCCGGTAGAGCGCCTCGAGCGCGTCACGCGGCGACATCTCGTCGGGGCGCAGCGCATCGATCTCCTCGCGCAGCGCGTCGGGTGCGGCTTCCGGTGCTGCCGGTCCGGGGGCCGTGAAGAGGTCGGGCTGCGCGCCCGCGGGCCGGAGCTGCCGCTCGAGTTCCGCGAGATGCTTGCGCGCGGCCCGGACCACGTCGCGCGGGATGCCGGCCAGGTGCGCCACGTGGATGCCGTACGAGCGGTCGGCGGGACCGCCCTCGAGGCGATGCAGGAAGACGATGCGGTCCTTGTGCTCGACGGCGTCCAGGTGCACGTTGGCCACGTTCGCGAGCGCACCCGCGAGCTGCGTGAGCTCGAAGTAGTGCGTGGCGAAGAGCGTGTAGCAGCGCACCGTCTCGGCGAGGTGCCGCGCGACGGCATAGGCGAGCGCGAGACCGTCGAAGGTGGAGGTGCCGCGGCCGATCTCGTCGACCAGCACCAGGCTCTGCGGGAGTGGCGTTGTTGAGGATCGCCGCGGCCTCGGTCATCTCCACCATGAAAGTCGAGCGGCCGCCCGCGAGGTCGTCGGAGGCGCCGATGCGCGTGAAGATGCGGTCGAGCGGTCCCAGGCATGCCGAGCGCGCGGGCACGAAGCTGCCGCAGTAGGCGAGCAGCGCGATCTGCGCCACCTGCCGCATGTAGGTGCTCTTGCCGCCCATGTTCGGGCCGGTGATGAGCAGCAGCTGGCGCGAGCGCGCGAGGCTCGTGTCGTTGGGGATGAAATGCTCGACCTGGCTTTCGACCACCAGGTGGCGGCCGTCGGTTATGTCGATGCGCTCCTCGGTCGTGAACTCGGGGCGCGCGAGGTCGAGCGCCTCGGCGCTCGCGGCGAGTGCGGCCAGCGCATCGAGCTGCGCCGCGGCCTCCGCGATCGCCTGCAGGCGCGCGAGGTGGCCGTTGAGGCCCTCCAGCAGCGCGTCGTAGAGCGCCTTCTCGCGCGCGAGCGAGCGCTCCCCCGCCGCGAGCGCCTTGTCCTCGAAGGCCTTCAACTCGGGCGTGATGAAGCGCTCGGCGTTCTTCATCGTCTGCCGGCGCTTGTACTCGATCGGCACCTTCTCGAGCTGGCCCTGGGTCACCTCGATGAAGAAGCCGTGCACGCGGTTGTACTCGACGCGCAGGTTGGCGATGCCGGTGCGGGCGCGCTCGCGCTTCTCCATGTCGAGGAGGAACGCGCCGCAGTCGTTCTGGATCGCGCGCAGCTCGTCCAGCTCGGGGTCGCAGCCGTCGCGGATCACGCCGCCGTCGCGCACCAGCGCGGCGGGCTCGTCGCGCAGCGTGCGCTGGAGGAGCTCGAGCGCCTCGGGGGCGGGCGCGAGCGCCTGCGCGGCATCGGCCAAGCCCGGCTGCGTGCTCGCCGCGAGCTCCCCGTGCAGCGCGGGTAGTGTGGCGAGCGTGTCGCGCAGGCCCGCGAGGTCGCGCGGGCGGGCCGTGCGCAGCGCCACGCGCGCGGTGATGCGCTCCACGTCCGACCACGCCGCGAAGTGCTCCGCGAGGCGCGGGTGGCGCAGCGTGGAGGCGGGATGCAGCAGGGCGGCGATCGCTGCGTGGCGGCGCGCGGCGACCGAGGTGTCCCGCAGCGGATGGTGCAGCCAGTGGCGCAGGCGCCGGCCGCCCATGGAGGTGGAGGTGCGGTCGAGCAGCGAGAAGAGCGTGGGCGACTCGGCCCCGCCCAGCGTCTCGCTGATCTCGAGGTTGCGGCGCGTGGTCCCGTCCATCACGATGAACTCGCTCTCGTGCTCGACGCGCAGCCCCGTCACGTGCGGCAGGTCGGACTGCTGCGTGTGGCGGCAGTAGGCGACCAGCGCGCCCGCGGCGCCGAGTGCCAGCTCCATGCCCTCGCAGCCGAAGCCCGCGAGGTCCGTGGTGCCGAACTGGCGCGCGAGGTCGCGCTTCGCGGAGCCCGCATCGAACTGCCACGCGTCGAGCTTCTTCACCGCCATGCCGGGCCGTTGCGGCAGGCTCGCATCGCCCGCGACGAGCACCTCCGCGGGCTGCAGGCGCTCGAGCTCGGCTTCCAGGCGCGCCTTCGGGTGCTGGGCGATGGCGAGCGCGCCGCTCGCGAGCGAGATCCACGCGATGCCCGCCGCCGGCCCCGCGACATTCACCGCGGCGAGGAAGCTTTCGCGCGTGGCGGGCAGCAGCGCCGAGTCGGTGAGCGTGCCGGGCGTGACGATGCGCGTGACCTTGCGCTCCACGGGGCCCTTGGAGGTCGCCGGATCGCCCACCTGCTCGCAGATCGCGATCGACTCGCCCAGCTTCACGAGCCTGGCGAGGTATTGCTCGACCGCGTGCCAGGGCACGCCCGCCATGCGGATGGGAGAGCCCGCGGATTGGCCGCGCGTGGTGAGCGTGAGGTCGAGCAGCTTCGCCGCGCGCTCGGCGTCCCCGTAGAACATCTCGTAGAAGTCGCCCATGCGGTAGAAGAGCAGCATGTCGGGATGCTGGCTCTTCAGGGCCAGGTATTGCTGCATCATCGGGGTGTGCTGCGGCGCGGGCGCTTCGAGCTTCATGCGCCGGATTGTAAATCGTTCCCGGGCGGGAACCGCGGCGAGCGCCGCTGTCGAATGCACACTAAGGAGGCGACCATGGGCAAGTCCCCCGGCCATCGCGAGCATCCCGGCCACAAGGTCCTGGAAAAGCGCGTTCCCGGCCGCATGCAGGCCATGCTCGGTGGCGAGATCCTCGCCGACTCGAGCGACGTGATCGAGGTGAACGAAGACGGCAATCCGCCGCGCTATTACTTCCCGCGCAGCGATGCGCGCATGGGGCTGATGCGCCGCTCGGCCGCGAAGAGCATCTGCCCGTTCAAGGGCAGCGCGAGCTACTACGGCCTCGAGGCGGCGGGGCGCAAGCTCGACGACGCGGTGTGGTCCTACGAGGATCCCTACGATGAGCACCGCGCGCTCGCTGATCGCCTCGCCTTCTACGACGACAAGTACCGCGAGATCCAGGTGAGGCCGGTTCCGGGTTGACCGGCTCGCCGTCGTGCAGGCAACATCCGCGTTCCGTTCCGTGGAGGGAAAGCAATGCCCAGGAACCTGCTCGTCATGATCGGCGCGGCCGTGGCCGCCTTCTCGGCCACCGTGACGCTCGCCCAGGCGCCGGAAGTCACGCTCACGCGCCTGGACTGCGGCACGGGATTCAACGACCAGCGCCGCTTCAGCGACATGTTCGCCTACACCGAACCCAAGGTGCCCTTCACGTTCAGCTGCTATCTCATCAAGCACGGCGACGAGTACATGGTCTGGGACACGGGCTACGCCCCGGGCTCCAATGCCAGCGCGCCCAAGGTGAGCCTCGCCGAGCAGCTCGCGCAGCTCAAGGTCAAGCCGGACGACGTCAAGTACGTCGGCATCAGCCATTTCCACGCCGACCACACCGGCCAGCTGCCTTCGCTGCCGGGCGCGACGCTGCTGATCGGCCAGCGCGAATGGGAGGCGCTCACGGCGCCGAAGCCGATGGCGGGCGCCAACGTCGATGCGTTCAAGCACTGGATCAGCGGCGGCGGCAAGGTCGAGCCGCAGGCCGCGGACAAGGACGTGTTCGGCGACGGCACGGTCGTCATCCTGCGCACGCCGGGCCATACGCCGGGGCACCAGTCGCTGCTCGTGCGCACGAGGGGGAGCGGTGCGTTCATCCTCATCGGCGATGCTGCGCACTTCCACGAGAACTACGACAGCGACGGCGTGCCGGGCTTCAACTACGACCGCGCGCAGACCATCGCCTCCATCGACCGCATCAAGGGCATCGCGAAGAATCTGAAGGCGACCGTCATCATCCAGCACGACCCGCGCGACATCGACAAGCTGCCGGCCTTCCCCGCGGGGGCGAAGTAGCGCGCGGCCTCGAGGCCTCAGTGCAGCTTCACCTTGGGCTGGGTCTGGCGGCGGATCATGCCCGCGAGCGTGTCGAGCGCCATGCGCCAGAAGCCGTGCAGCGCCCACACGTGCATGCGGTAGAGCGAGATGTAGAACATCTTGGCGAGCCAGCCCTCGAGGTTCACCGTGCCGCCGGTGACGAAGCCCATGAGCGTGCCCACCGACTGGTAGCCGCCGAGCGAGACCAGCGAGCCGAAGTCGCGGTAGTGGAAGGCGAGGGGCGGACGGCCGGCGAGCCGGCGCTCGAAGGTCTTCGCGAGGCGTGACGATTCCTGGTGCGCGGCCTGCGCGCGCGGCGGCACGGTCCTGCCGTCCTTCCACGGCGCCGCAGCGCAGTCCCCGAACGCGAAGACGTCGTCGTCGCGCGTGGCCTGCAGCGTGGCGCGCACCACGAGCTGGTTCAGCTTGTTGGTCTCGAGGCCGCCCAGCTCGCACAACACGTCGGCGCAGCGGATGCCCGCGGCCCACACCGTGAAGTCGGCCGCCACCTCGCGCCCGCCCGCCGTGCGCACGCCGCTCGCGGTCACCTCCACGGCGCGCGCGTCGGTGAGCACCTCGACGCCCAGCCCGGCGAGGGTCTTCTGCGTCTCCTCGGCGATGTACTCCGGCAGGCCGGGCAGGATGCGCGGCCCGGCCTCGATCACGGCGATGCGGATCTGGCGCGCGGGGTCGAAGCCTTCCAGGCCGTAGGCGGTCAGCACGCGGACGGTGTTGTGCAGCTCGGCGGCGAGCTCCACGCCCGTGGCGCCGGCGCCGACGATGGCGATGTGCAGCACGCGGCGTCGTTCGCGAAGTTGGCGCGGAAGCAGGCGTTCACCAGGCGGCGGTGGAAGAGGTGCGCCTGCCACGCGTTGTCGATGGTGAACGCGTGCTCGCGAACGCCGGGCGTGTTGAAGTCGTTGGACTCGCTGCCGATGGCGATGGCGAGCGTGTCGTAGGCGATGGTGCGACTCGGGCAGGATCTCGGCGCCCTCGTCGTCGCGCACCGCGGCGATCTGCACCTCGCGCTTCGCGCGGTCGAGGCCGGCGAGCGCGCCGAGCGCGAAGGTGAAGCGGTGCCAGCGCGCTTGCGCGAGGTAGTCGAGCTGGTGCGCGTGCATGTCCATGCTGCCCGCGGCGACCTCGTGCAGCAGCGGCTTCCAGAGGTGCGTGCGCGAGCGGTCCACGAGCGTCACGTGGGCGCGATCCTTGCGGGCGAGGCGGTCGCCCAGGCGCGTGGCGAGCTCCAGGCCGCCGGCGCCGCCGCCCACCACGACGATGCGGTGCGCCGCGGTCATGTCCGCCTCAGCCCTTGGCGTTGAGGAGGTTCAGCATCGCCGCGAACACCTTGGAGTTCGAAGCGACGATGCGGCCGCTTTCCAGGTACTTGTCCTCGCCCGCGAAATCGCCCACCAGCCCGCCCGCTTCGCGCACGAGGAGCGAGCCCGCCGCCATGTCCCACGGCGAGAGGCCCATCTCCCAGAAGGCGTCGAGGCGCCCCGCGGCGACCCACGCCAGGTCGAGCGCCGCCGCGCCCGGGCGGCGGATGCCCGAGCAGCCGTGCGTGACGGCGCGGAACATGCGCAGGTACTCGTCGACGTGGCCCATCTCGCGCGACGGAAAGCCCGTGCCGACCAGCGCGTCGTCGAGCTTGTCGGTGCGGCTCACGCGGATGCGGCGGTCGTTCACGAACGCCCCCGCGCCGCGCGTGGCGGTGAAGAGCTCGTTGCGGTTGGGGTCGAACACCACGGCCTGCTGCGCCACCCCCTTGTGCAGCAGCCCGATCGACACGCAGTACTGCGGGAAGCCGTGCAGGAAATTGGTGGTGCCGTCGAGCGGGTCCACGATCCACAGGTACTCGGCCTTCGCATCGCGCGCCCCGCTCTCCTCGGCGAGCACGCCGTGGTCGGGATAGGCCTCGCGCAGCGTGGCGAGGATGGCGTCCTCGGCGGCGTGGTCGACCTCGGTGACGAAGTCGTTGTGGCGCTTGCGCTGGATCGTGAGCTTGTCGATGTCGAAGGAGGCGCGGCTGATGATGGCGCCGGCCTTGCGCGCGGCCTTCACGGCCGTGTTGAGCATGGGATGCATGGGAGGAGGGCGCGGGAATCCGCCCGCGGGGGGCGCGGGCGCGTGACGGCGGGGTGAGCGGTCGATTCTACTATGAACGCGCGCGCGCCTTCCGGTTCGCGGCGCGTCCCGCCTCGCGCGCGAAGTAGCCGAAGAAGCGCTCGAGCTCGGGGGCGATGCGGCGGAGCTCCCCCATGTGCACCGAGGCGAGCTTCGCGAACACGCGCGCGCCCGGGGCGGTGAGGCGGATCGCGACCTTGCGCCGGTCCGCGCCCGCGCCCTCGCGGCGCACCATGCCCTGCTGCTCGAGCCGGTTCACCATGCCCACCGCGCTGTGGTGCTTGATCAGCATCTCGGCCGCGAGGTCGCTGATGGTGAGCGGTTCGGGCCCGGGATGGGTGCGCATGGTGAGGAGGGCCTGGTACTGCTGCTGCGTGAGCCCGACGGCCGCACTCGCCTTCTCGCTGAAGGCAAGGAACTCCCGCAGCTTGTAGCGGAAGGCCGCGAGCACCTCGAATTCACGCTTGGAAAGCGCCATGTCCACCCCTTGATCGCCACCGTTGACAGCCTATCGTTGCACGATATATAAACATGGAAACGGGAATATCGTATTGCGATATATCTCGCCAGGGCAAAAAGGCATAACCGGATGAAGCGCCGGCGACGAACGGCGCCGCAAGATGTTGGGTTCACCGTGGGGCGCAAATGCGGAGCGCCGGGGGCGGCGCTCCGCTCTTTTTTTGCGGAGCCGGAAATTCGTACCGGCGTTCCTGCGGGCAGAATGCCGTGATGCCTTCCGTCCTCGACCAGCTCCGGGTCGTCCTTTCTCGTCCCAGCCATCCCGGCAACATCGGGGCCGCCGCGCGCGCCATGCGCACCATGGGCATCGCGGACCTGAGGCTGGTCGAGCCCCGCCACTTCCCCGACCCCCAGGCCACCGCGCTCGCCGCGGGCGGCGCCGAGGTCCTCGAGCGCGCCCGCGTGTGCGCGACCCTTGAAGAGGCGCTTGCCGGCACCGTGCTGGCCGTGGGGTTCACCGCGCGCGGCCGCGAGCTCCCGCATCCGGCGCGCGTGCTGCGCGAGGCCGCCCCCGAGCTCGTCGCGGCGGCGCGCGGCGGCCCGGTGGCGCTCGTGTTCGGCAACGAGACCTCGGGGCTTTCCAACGCGGAGCTGGGGCGCTGCCGGATGAGTGCCGCGATCCCGGCGGATCCCGGCTACGGCTCGCTCAACCTCGCCGCCGCGGTGCAGGTGGCCTGCTACGAGGTGGCGTGCGCGGCCGCGGCGTTCACCGTGGAGGAGCCGCGCGCCTACGAGCCCGCGACCTCCGAGGACCTCGAGGCGCTCTTCACGCACTGGCAGGCGGCGATGGAAGCGAGCGGCTATCTCGACCCGGCGCGCCCCGGCCGCCTCATGGAACGGCTGCGCCGCATGCTCGCGCGCGCGGCGCCCGAGAGGAGCGAGGTGAAAGCCCTGCGCGGCATGCTCGAGGCCTTCGAGCGCAGGATGCGGCGCTAGTCGCGCGCCGGCGCGGCCACCACGCGCCGCACGGGCGTGATCGCCAGGGTGAGCACGGCCATCGCGGCCACGATCGCGGCGCCGATGGCGAAAGACGTACGCACGCCGGAGTTGTCGGCCAGGTGCCCGCCCAGGGCCATGCCGGTGCCCAGCCCGCTGATGATCGAGGTGGACGACCACGTGAACGCCTCGGTCGCGTAATGCGCGGGCGCGAGGCGCGAGACGAGCACCGATTGCGCGGCGATGGACGGCGCGATGACGAGCCCTGCCACGAACACCACCACCGTGAAGAGCGCGAGCGGGCCCACCACGGCGTGCAGGAAGAGCGGCACCGTCATCAGAGCCATGGCCGCCGCGTACTGGCGCTCCACCGGCGCCTTGAAGTGCAGCCCGCCATAGAGCGCGCCGCCCAGGGCGCTGCCGAGCGAGCTCACGCCGAGCAGCACGCCGCCCAGCGCCGGCGCCCCGAGGCCGGTTGCGAACGCGGGATAGCCCACTTCGAGCAGGCCTATGGTTGTCGCAAAACCGAACGTCGCGGCGAAGAGGATCCAGAGGCGCGGCTCGGTGAGCGGGCCCAGCAGGTGGCGCTCCATGGCGGCCTCGCGCTTGAAGTAGCGCAGCGCCGGCGAGGACACGAAGATGACGATGCCCGCGACGCACACGGCGATCGCGGTGCAGAACGCCGCCGTGCTGCCGACCGAGGCGAGGATGCCGGCCATGATCGCGGGGCCGACGGTGAAGTTGAGCTCGATGGTGACGGCATCGAGCGCGAAGGCCGTGCGCCGGTCCTCCTCGCGCTCGAAGCGATGGCGCCACAGCGTGCGCGTGAGGGTCGTGAGGGGAGAGGCGAACGCGCCCGCGCAGGCCGCGAAGGCCGCGATGAGCCCGAACGGCAGGCCGAGCTTCACGCCCGCCACGATGCCCACGAGCGACAGCGGCTGCAGCACGCCGGTCACCCACAGCAGGCGCCGCGGGCCGTGGCGGTCGATGAGGCGCCCCTGGATCGGCGCGGCGACGGCGGCCGCGATGAAGTTCATGCCCACCGCCGTGCCCGCGAGCGCGAAGTTGCCGAGGTGCTCGCGCAGGAACATCAGCATCGAGAAGCCGACCATCCCGATCGGCATGCGTGCGAGCATCGCCACCGTGAGCAGGCGGGCGACGTCGGGCTGGCCGACGAAGGCGACGTACTTGTCGAGGAAGCGCTTCACGGGGAATAGTTGATAATTTTACTCGGGAATGCCAGACTTCGTCCACCAGGCCATCGCGAAATGGAGAAGTGCGCCGCCATGTTCAGCCGCATCCGTGAGGACATCCACTGCGTATTCGCACGCGACCCCGCAGCCCGTTCGGTGTGGGAGGTCCTCACGTGTTATCCCGGCTTCCATGCGCTGCAGCTCCACCGCATCAACCACACGCTGTGGGGCTGGAAGCTGCGCTGGCTGGCGCGCTTCGGCTCCCACCTCACGCGCTTCGTCACGGGCATCGAGATCCATCCCGGCGCGACCATCGGCCGGCGTGTGTTCATCGACCACGGGATGGGCGTCGTTATCGGAGAAACGGCGGAGATCGGCGACGATTGCACCCTTTACCACGGCGTCACCCTGGGTGGCGTGTCCTGGGACCACGGCAAGCGCCACCCCACCCTGGGCCGCAACGTGGTGGTCGGGGCAGGGGCCAAGATCCTGGGTCCCTTCATCGTCGGTGACAACGCCAAGATCGGATCCAACTCGGTCGTGGTGAAGGCGGTGCCTCCGGGCGCCACCGTGGTCGGCATCCCGGCCCGCATCGTCGAGGCCCAGGGCGAGCGCGCCGATGCCGCGCGCATGGCGTTCGACGCGTACGCCGTGGGCGGGGACCTGGACGATCCGCTCAACAAGGTGCTGGTGGCGCTGGGCTCGCGCACCGAGGACATCGACGGGCGGCTGACCGAGATCCTGCGGCGGCTGGAGGGACTGGAGAGCGGCAACCCGGTTGCCGATGCGGCACGCCGGTCGGCCGGCGGGCGGGGTTGAGGGCCGGAACCATTCTTGACTGAAACAGTCGGATTTAGTATAGTTGAGTAATTCGCTCGGGTTTTTCGCCGGGCACCTCCACCAGGGCATGCCATGAGACTCACCACCAAGGGGCGCTTCGCGGTCACCGCGATGCTGGACCTCGCCCTGCACGCGACCGACGGTCCCGTGACCCTCGCCGGGATCAGCGAGCGCCAGAAGATCTCGCTCTCGTACCTGGAGCAGCTCTTCGGGAAGCTGCGCCGGCGCGAGCTGGTGGAGAGCGTGCGCGGCCCGGGCGGCGGCTACCACCTCGCGCGCGATGCCTCGCAGGTGTCGGTCGCCGACATCGTGCGCGCGGTCGAGGAGACCCTCGATTCCACGCAATGCGGCGGGCGCGAGAACTGCCAGGACAACCACCGCTGCATGACCCACGAGCTGTGGGCGGAGCTGAACGGCACCGTCGCCGGGTTCCTCGAGGGCGTGAAGCTCTCGCAGCTGGTCGACAAGCAGCGCAACAAGACCGTCGCCGTGGTGCGCTCGCCGCGCCCGCGCGACTCCCAACCGATTTCAGCGTGACGCCATGACCCGCAAAGGCCCCGATCTACCTCGACTACTCCGCCACCACGCCGGTCGACCCGCGCGTCGCCGAGAAGATGATCCCGTGGCTCACCGAGCAGTTCGGCAATCCCGCCTCGCGCAGCCACCCCTACGGCTGGGAGGCGGAGCAGGCCGTCGAGAACGCGCGCGTGGAAGTGGCGAAGCTCGTGAACTGCCGATGCGAAGGAAATCGTCTGGACCTCGGGCGCGACCGAGTCCGACAACCTCGCGATCAAGGGCGCGGCGCACTTCTACAAGACGAAGGGCAAGCACCTCGTCACGATGAAGACCGAGCACAAGGCCGTGCTCGACACGATGCGCGAGCTGGAGCGCGAGGGCTTCGAGGTGACCTACCTCGATCCGCGAGCCCGACGGGCTGCTGGACCTCGAGAAATTCAAGGCGGCGCTGCGCCCCGACACCATCGCTGGTCTCGATCATGCTCGTGAACAACGAGATCGGCGTGATCCAGCCCATCGCGGAGATCGGCGAGATCACGCGCGCGAAGGGCATCATCTTCCACGTGGACGCGGCGCAGGCCACCGGCAAGGTCGCGATCGACCTGGAGAAGGTGAAGGTCGACCTCATGAGCTTCTCCGCGCACAAGACCTACGGGCCGAAGGGCATCGGCGCGCTCTACGTGCGCAGGAAGCCGCGCGTGCGCCTGGAAGCCCAGATGCACGGCGGCGGCCACGAGAAGGGCCTGCGCTCGGGCACGCTCGCCACCCACCAGATCGTCGGCATGGGCGAGGCGTTCCGGCTCGCGCGCCTGGAGATGGCCACCGAGAACGAGCGCATCCGCGATGCTGCGCGACAAGCTGCTCGCGGGCTTCAGGGACATGGAGGAGATCTACGTGAACGGCGACCTCGAGCACCGGGTGCCGCACAACCTCAACGTGAGCTTCAACTTCGTCGAGGGCGAGTCGCTCATCATGGGCATGAAGGAGCTCGCGGTGTCGTCGGGCTCGGCGTGCACGTCGGCCTCCCTCGAGCCGTCGTACGTGCTGCGCGCCCTGGGCCGCAACGACGAGCTCGCCCACAGCTCCATCCGCTTCACCCTCGGGCGCTTCACCACGCCGGAGGACATCGACTTCGCGGTGAAGCTGATCCGCGAGCGGATCGGCAAGCTGCGCGAAATGAGCCCGCTCTGGGAGATGTACAAGGACGGGATCGATCTGAACACGGTGCAGTGGGCGGCTCACTGACCCTCACCCCGGCCCTCTCCCAGCGGAGAGGGAGCGCTCAAGGAGACTGAAATGGCATACAGCGAAAAAGTCATCGACCACTACGAGAATCCGCGCAACGTGGGCTCCTTCGCCAAGGGCGAGGAGGGCGTGGCCACCGGCATGGTGGGCGCGCCGGCGTGCGGCGACGTGATGAAGCTGCAGATCAAGGTGAACAAGGACGGCGTCATCGAGGACGCGAAGTTCAAGACCTACGGGTGCGGCAGCGCCATCGCCTCGTCCTCGCTCGTCACCGAGTGGGTGAAGGGCAAGACGCGTCGACGAGGCCGCCACCATCCGGAACACGCAGATCGCCGAGGAGCTGGCGCTGCCGCCGGTGAAGATCCACTGCTCGATCCTCGCCGAGGACGCGATCAAGGCGGCGGTCGCGGACTACCGCAAGAAGTACGGCACGCGCGAAGGCTCCGACATCGACCCGGCGAAGAAGGCGGCCGACTGATGGCGATCACCCTCACCGACCGCGCCGCGCAGCACGTCCAGCGCTACATCGAGAAGCGCGGCAAGGGCGTGGGCGTGCGCCTGGGCGTCAAGACCACCGGCTGCTCGGGCCTCGCCTACAAGCTCGAGTTCGCCGACGCGATCCAGCGCCGAGGACCAGGAGTTCGAGAGCAACGGCGTGCGCGTGCTGGTCGACCCGAAGAGCCTCGCCTACCTCGACGGCACCGAGCTCGACTTCGTGCGCGAGGGGCTGAACGAGGGCTTCAAGTTCAACAACCCGAACGAGAAGGACCGCTGCGGCTGCGGGGAATCGTTCAACGTGTAGTCGTGGCCGCCCCGGCACGCGCCGGGGCCAATTCTCCTCGCGATGCATTGGGTCCCGGCCTCGCGCCGGGACGACAATCGTCCCGCCCCAATGTCCCCGGAATTCTCCCGTAACCACTTCGAATTGCTCGGGCTGCCCGTCGGCTACTCGGTCGACGGAGCGCGCCTCGAGCGCAGCTACCGCGACCTGCAGACGCGCGTGCACCCCGACCGCCACGCCGCGGGCAGCGAGGCCGAGCGCCGCGTGGCGATGCAATGGGCCACGCGCGCGAACGAGGCCTACCGCACGCTGCGCGATCCCGTGGCGCGCGCCCGTTATCTGCTCGCGCTGAAGGGCTTCGACACCGGCGAGGAGACCAACACCGCGATGCCGCCGGACTTCCTCATGCAGCAGATGGAATGGCGCGAGGCGGCTTCCGAGGCGCGCCAGGCGCGCGACGCGAAGCGCCTGGGCGAGCTCGCCGCCGAGTTGCAGGCTGAGCGCTCGGAGATGCTGCGCCAGCTCGAGCGCGCAATCGACCGCGACTCCAACTTCGACGCCGGCTGCTCGCTGGTGCGCAAGCTCCGCTTCCTCGAGAAGCTCGAGGAGGAGATCGACGAGGCGCTGCAATGAGGCTCCCCGCCCTGACCCTCACCCCAACCCTCTCCCAGGGGAGAGGGGGCGATCGTCGGAAGCGTTTTCGCGGTTTTGGGGTTCCATAAGATGGCCCTGCTGCAGATCTCCGAGCCGGGCGCGGCGGCCGACCCCCACGAGGCGCGCCTCGCGGTCGGCATCGACCTCGGCACCACCCACTCGCTCGTCGCGACCGTGAAGAGCGGTGCGACGGAAGTGCTGACCGACGCGGAGCGCCGGCCGCTGCTGCCCTCGAT
The DNA here is from genome assembly GCA_963827425.1 of uncultured beta proteobacterium. GTDB lineage: Bacteria > Pseudomonadota > Gammaproteobacteria > Burkholderiales > Usitatibacteraceae > Usitatibacter. The sequence continues at coordinate 46,411 of CAWHAQ010000007.1, forward strand.
CGTGCGTTACTTCCCCGACGGGCGCGTCGACGTGGGCTACGGAGCGCGCGCCGCGCAGGCCGACGATCCCGCCAACACCATCGTCTCGGTGAAGCGCTTCATGGGCCGCGGCGTGGCCGACGTCGCGAAGTACGGCGCGCTTCCCTACCGCTTCGAGGATGCGCCGGGCATGGTGCACATCGAGACCGCCGCGGGCTCGCGCTCGCCGGTGCAGGTCTCGGCCGAGATCCTGCGCGTGCTGCGCGAGCGGGCCGAGGGCGCGCTGGGCGGCGGACTCTTCGGCGCGGTCGTCACGGTGCCGGCGTACTTCGACGATTCGCAGCGCCAGGCGACCAAGGACGCCGCGCGCCTCGCGGGCCTGAACGTGCTCCGCCTGCTGAACGAGCCCACCGCCGCCGCCATCGCCTACGGCCTCGACCACGGCTCCGAGGGCACCTACGCGATCTTCGACCTGGGCGGCGGCACCTTCGACATCTCCATCCTCAAGCTCACGCGCGGCGTCTTCGAGGTGTTCGCCACCAACGGCGACTCGGCGCTCGGCGGCGACGATTTCGACCACGCGATCGCCTTGCACTGGGCGTCAAGGCGCACGGCATCGCCGACGCGGACGCGGCGCGACACGCGCCGGCTCCTCGCCGCCGCGCGCGCGGTGAAGGAGCGGCTCACGGACGAGCCGGAAGCCGACGCCCACGTGACGCTCTCGTACGGGCAGAAGCTGCACCTGCGCCTCACGCGCGCCGAATTCGAGCACATGACCGCGGCGCTGGTGCAGAAGACGCTGGCGCCGACGCGCAAGGCGCTGCGCGATGCGAAGCTCGAGGCGCGCGACCTCGACGGCGTGGTGCTGGTGGGCGGCGCCACGCGCATGCCGCACCTGCAGCGCGCGGTGCAGGAATTCTTCGGCAAGCCGCCGTTGAAGGACCTCGATCCCGACCAGGTCGTGGCGCTGGGCGCGGCGATCCAGGCCAACGTGCTCGCGGGCAATCGCACCGCGGGCGACGACTGGCTGCTGCTCGACGTGATCCCGCTCTCGCTGGGGCTGGAGACCATGGGCGGCCTGGTCGAGCGCGTGATCCCGCGCAACTCGACCATCCCGGTGGCGCGCGCGCAGGAGTTCACCACGTTCAAGGACGGCCAGGCCGCGATGAGTGATCCACGTGGTGCAGGGCGAGCGCGAGCTGGTCTCCGACTGCCGCTCGCTCGCGCGCTTCGAGCTGCGCGGCATCCCGCCGATGGTCGCGGGCGCGGCGCGCATCCAGGTGACCTTCCAGGTGGACGCCGACGGCCTGCTCTCGGTCGCGGCGCGCGAGAAGGTCACCGGGGTCGAGGCGTCGATCGTCGTGAAGCCTTCCTACGGTCTTTCCGACGACGAGGTCGCGCGCATGCTCCAGGACGGCTTCGCGCACGCCGGCGAGGACCGCGACGCGCGCGCGCTGGCCGAGCAGCGCGTCGAGGCGGCTTCGCTGCAGCGCAGCGCTCGGCGCCGCGTTCGCGAAGGATGCGGACCTGCTCGATGCGAAGGAGCGCGCCGCCATCGACAAGGTGATGGGCGAGCTCGAGCGCGCGCGCGCCGGCACGGACCACCGCGCGATCAAGGCGGCGATCGAGGCGGTGAACCACGCGAGCGAGGGCTTCGCCGCGCGGCGCATGGACCGCGCCATCACCGCTGCGCTCGCGGGCCGCAGCGTGGACGACGTGGCCCGATGACGAAGCTCACGGTGCTGCCCCACGAGACGTTGTGCCCCGAGGGCAGGCAGATCGAGGCCACGCCCGGCCGCTCGATCTGCGACACGCTGCTCGACCACGGCATCGAGATCGAGCACGCGTGCGAGAAGAGCTGCGCGTGCACCACGTGCCACGTGATCGTGCGCGAGGGCTACGGCTCGCTCGAGCCGGCCGAGGAGAAGGAGGACGACCTGCTCGACAAGGCGTGGGGGCTCGAGCTCACCTCGCGCCTCTCGTGCCAGGCGAAGGTGGCGGACCAGCCGCTCACCGTCGAGATCCCGCGCTACACCATCAACCAGGTGAGCGAGGTGAAGGCGCGCTAGGGGGCACGCCGCCGCGGCAGGGGACGCGGCAGGTGGGGCTCAGGCGATCGCGCGCAACTTGCGCCGCGCGGGCTTCGCCTGCCCGGCGGGCCATGCCTGCATGGCGGCCTGCACGGCGGCGAGCAGCGCCTTGCGCGAGGCGCCGTCGCGCGCCTGCAGCGAGAGCCCGCTCAGCACCGCCGAGTAGAGGCTGGTGAGCGCGGTGACGTCGGCATCCTGCGGCACGTCGCCTTCCTTCACGCCGCGCTGGATGCGCTCGCGCAGGTGCGCCCTGGCCATCGCGCGCTGCTCCATCAGCATCTGCTGCAGGCGCGGGCTGGTGGTCGACGAGGTCATCATCGCCATCACCGCGAGGCAGCCGCGCGGATGCCCCGGGTCCGTGAAGAGCGTGGCGGCGAACGTGAGCAGCGACTCGACCGCCGCGCGCGCCGTGGCCTGGTCCGCGTAAGGGCAGTTCTGCTGCGTGTCGGCGTGGTAGCGCTCCACCGCCTCGATGAAGAGGCCTTCCTTGTCGCCGAAGGCCGCGTAGAGGCTGGGCGGGTTGATGCCCATGGCCTCGGTGAGGTCGGTGAGGGAGGCCGCCTCGAAGCCCTTGCTCCAGAACACGTCCATCGCCCGCTCCAGGGCCTGCTCGCGGTCGAAGGAGCGCGGGCGGCCGCGGGGCTTGGCGGGCGCGCCGGGCAGCGCGGGGGCGGCGGGCTTTTTCATAGTGATCGATATTAAATTAGATCGCCGCGCGCCGCAATGGCACTCCTGGGACCTAGGCGGGCGCGCTCGCCGCCGCGGCGCCGGACCTGTGGACCAGCGCGGTCGCGCGCAGCCGCCGCATGTCCGTGGCGGGCGGCACGCCGAAGAGGCGGCTGTACTCGCGGCTGAACTGGCTCGGGCTCTCGTAGCCCACGCGATGGCCCGCCGTCGCGGCGTCCACGGCCTCGGTCAGCAGCAGGTTGCGCGCCTCCTGCAGGCGCAGCTGCTTCTGGAACTGCAGCGGGCTCATCGCCGTGGTCGCGCGGAAGTGCTCGTGGAACGACGACGTGCTCATGTTGGCGAGCGCGGCCAGCTCCTCGATGCGCAGGGGCCGGTGGAAGTTCTGCCGCAGCCACTGGATCGCCTTGGCGATGCGCGGCGAGCGGCCCGAGAGCCCGGCGAGCTCGCGCAGCCGCCCGCCCTGGTCGCTCTTCAATATCCGGTACAGCACCTCGCGGCGCGCGCCCGCCTCGAGGGCAGGAATGTCCTCGGGCGTGTCGAGCAGGCGCACCAGGCGCAGGAAGGCCTCGGCCACCTGCGGGTTCACGCGCGTCACGAAGATGCCGCGCGCGGGCGGCGTTTCGGCGGGCGCGGCGAGGGCGGGGACCTCGACCAGGAGTCCGGCGACCTCGCGCGGCTCGAGCTCGAACTTGAGCGACAGGAAGGGCCTTTGCGGGCTCGCGTCGATCACCTGGGAGGCGACCGGGAGGTCGACGGACCCGGCGATGAACTGCGCGCGGTCGTACTCATAGATCTCGTCGCCCAGGGTGATGCGCTTCCTGCCTTGCGCGACGAGTCCCACGCACGGGCTGGACAGGCCATGAACCCGCGGCAGCGATTCGGTGGCGCGCGCGAGCTGCAGGCCGCGCAGCGCGGTCGCGTGCAGGCCGTCGCCGGCGCCCTCGGTGTATCGGGTAATGCGCGCGGCCAGCTCGTCCAGCGCCGCTTCGAGCCCAAGTTCTTGTGTCGTCATGCCTTGCACGTTACTCCGCGATTCTTGCCGCCCGCAAGGGGTTGGCCGCCCGCGTGGAGGATCAGGCAAGGAGAGGCGCGAATCCTGCTAACGCGATCCGCCCACCGGCGCGGAAACTGGTCTCCGTTCAGACCGCGCTGGCGCATTTCATTGCCGTGACGGCGCGTTTCGTCCGGTTGCCCCAAGCATTTCATAGCGATCGATAAGAAACTACTTGACACTTCGCTGGCGGCGCGTCTAGAGTTCTCCCGAATAGTGTAGTGCGCGATACATAAACCGTGACAATAAGCGCCGTCACGAAACGTCTGCCTCAAACGTCTGCTCATCGGTAACCCGAACAAGGAGTAGCACCATGCCGTCCAAAGCCATTCCCGCCCGCCGCCGCCTCGCCATCGCAATCGGGGGCGCGCTCGCCCTCGCTGGCCTCGCCGGCGGTCTCGCCGCCCACCGCGCGTCCGGGGCCGCCGTACCCCAGGCGCCGCAGGCCACGCCGGTGATGGTCGCCACCGTCGTGCCGACCGAGGTCACGCCCTGGGACGAATTCTCGGGCCGGCTCGAGGCCGTGGATCGCGTGGACGTGCGCTCGCGCGTCGCCGGGCGCCGTGCAGTCCGTGCATTTCCGCGAAGGCGCGCTGGTGAACGCGGGCGACCTGCTGGTCACCATCGATCCCGCGCCGTACGCGGCCGAGGTCGACCGCGCGAAGCCCAGGTCGCTCGCCGCGCAGGCGCGGCTCGACAACGCGTCGAGCGAGCTCGACCGCGCGCAGCGCCTGCTGGGAGGAGAGCGCCATCGCCCAGCGCGAGCTGGACGAGCGCGTGAACGCGCGGCGCGAGGCCGACGGCCAACCTGCGCGCGGCGCAGGCGGCGCTGCAGATCGGCGCAAGCTCAACCTCGGCTACACGCAGGTGCGCGCGCCGGTCTCCGGCCGCGTCGGCAAGCTCGAGATCACCGTCGGGCAACCTGGTCGCCGCCGGGCCGGGCGCGCCGGTGCTCACGACGCTGGTGTCGGTGAGCCCGATCTACGCGAGCTTCGACGCCGACGAGCAGGTCGTCGCGCGAGCGCTCGCGACTCTGCCGCAGGGACCGCCGCGCCGCGTCGCATCGAGGCGATCCCCGTGCAGATGGGCACCGACGGCAGCGACGGCACGCCGCTCAAGGGCCATCTGCAGCTGGTCGACAACCAGGTCGAACGCGAAGAGCGGCACGGTGCGCGTGCGCGCGGTGTTCGACAACGCCGACGGCGCGGCTGATGCCGGGCCAGTTCGCGCAGGTGCGCATGGGCCAGGCGCGAGCCGCAGCAGGCGCTGCTGGTGAGCGAGCGCGCGGTCGGCACCGACCAGAACAAGAAGTTCGTGATGGTCGTGGGCGACGGACAGACAAGGCCGACTACCGCGAGGTGACGCTGGGCGCGCAGCGTCGACGGCCTGCGCATCGTGACCGCGGGCCTGAAGCCCGACGAGCGCGTCGTCGTCAACGGCCTGCAGCGCGTGCGCCCCGGCGCGCTCGTGGCGCCGCAGGCGGCTGCGCGAATCGCCAAGCCGCATCCGACTAATGCCTCGGATCGCTCGCGGAGTCGAGCGACGGCTCGCCGTCCGCTCCAACGATCGCCAGGCTGCCGAAAGAACCGCCATGAACTTCTCCAAGTTCTTCATCGACCGGCCGATCTTCGCCGGCGTGCTCTCGCTGCTGATCTTCATCGCGCGGCCTGATCGCGCATGCGCGGCGCTGCCGATCTCCGAGTATCCCGAGGTCGTGCCGCCCGTCGGTCGTGGTGCGCGCGCAATACCCGGGCGCCAACCCGAAGGTGATCGCCGAGACGGTGGCCACGCCGCTCGAGGAGCCGATCAACGGCGTCGAGGACATGCTCTACATGAGCAGCCAGGCGACCACCGACGGCCTGATGACGCTGACCGTCACGTTCCGGCTCGGCACCGACCCCGACAAGGCGCAGCAGCTGGTGCAGAACCGCGTCTCGCAGGCCGAGCCGCGGCTGCCCGAGGAGGTGCGCGCGCCTCGGCGTCACCACGGTCAAGAGCTCGCCCGACCTCACGATGGTCGTGCACCTGCTCTCGCCCGAACGGCCGCTACGACATGACGTACCTGCGCAACTACGCGGTGCTCAACGTCAAGGACCTGCTGGCGCGCATCGAGGGCGTGGGCGAGGTGCAGCTCTTCGGCTCCGGCGACTACGCGATGCGCGTCTGGCTCGACCCGCAGAAGGTCGCCGCGCGCGGGCTGTCGGCCGGCGACGTGGTGCGCGCCATCCGCGAGCAGAACGTGCAGGTCGCGGCCGGCGTCGTCGGCGCATCGCCCGGCGTGCCCGGGCGTCGACGTGCAGCTCTCGGTCAACGCGCAGGGCCGGCTGCAGACCGAGGAGGAGTTCGGCGACATCATCGTCAAGACCGGCGCCGACGGCGCGGTCACGCGCCTGCGCGACGTCGCGCGCGTCGAGCTGGGCGCCGCGGACTATTCGCTGCGCTCGCTGCTCGACAACAAGGACGCGGTGGCGATGCCGATCTTCCAGCGCCGGGCTCCAACGCGATCCAGATCTCGGACAACGTGCGCGCCGACCATGGCCGAGCTCAAGAAGAACATGCCCGAGGGCGTGGACTACGAGATCGTCTACGACCCGACGCAGTTCGTGCGCGCCTCGATCGAGGCGGTGGTGCACACGCTGCTCGAGGCGATCGCGCTCGTCGTGCTGGTCGTGATCCTGTTCCTGCAGACCTGGCGCGCCTCGATCATCCCGCTGATCGCGGTGCCGGTGTCGATCATCGGCACCTTCGCCGTGATGCATCGTCTTCGGCTTCTCGATCAACGCGCTGACGCTGTTCGGCCTGGTGCTGGCGATCGGCATCGTGGTCGACGACGCCATCGTCGTGGTCGAGAACGTCGAGCGCAACATCGAGGCCGGCCTGTCGCCGCGCGAGGCGACCTACCAGGCGATGCGCGAGGTCTCCGGGCCGATCATCGCCATCGCGCTGGTGCTGGTCGCGGTGTTCGTGCCGCTGGCGTTCATCAGCGGCCTGACCGGCCAGTTCTACCGGCAGTTCGCGCTGACGATCGCGATCTCGACGGTGATCTCGGCGATCAACTCGCTGACGCTGTCGCCCGCGCTCGCGGCGCTGCTGCTGCAAGCGGCCACGACGCGCCGAAGGACGCGCTGACGCGCGGCATGGACCGCGTGTTCGGCTGGCTTCTTCCGCCGCTTCAACCGCGTCTTCCAGCGCGGCGCCGACGCGCTACAGCGGCGGCGTCGAGCGGGCGATCTCGCGCAAGGCATCGTGATCGGTCGTCTACCTCGCGCTCGTCGGCGTCACCGTCGGCCTGTTCAAGGCGGTGCCCGGCGGCTTCGTGCCGGCGCAGGACAAGCAGTACCTGGTCGGCTTCGCGCAGCTGCCCGACGGCGCGACGCTCGACCGCACCGAGGAGGTGATCCGCCGCATGGGCGAGATCGCGCTGAAGCAGCCGGGCGTCGAGCACGCCGTCGCGTTTCCCGGGCCTGTCGATCAACGGCTTCACCAACAGCTCGAACGCCGGCATCGTCTTCTTCGACGCTGAAGCCTTCGACGAGCGCAAGGCGCGCGGATCTCAGCGCCGGCGCGATCGCCGGCAGCTCAACCAGCAAGTTCGCCGCGATCCAGGACGCGTTCATCGCGATGTTCCCGCCGCCGCCGGTGCAGGGCCTCGGCACGATCGGCGGCTTCAAGCTGCAGATCGAGGACCGCGCCGGGCTCGGCTACGACGGCGCTGGACGACGCGACGAAGGCGTTCATCGGCCAAGGCCTACCAGGCGCCGGAGCTCGCCGGGCATGTTCTCGAGCTACCAGGTCAACGTGCCGCAGCTCTACGCCGACGTCGACCGCACCAAGGCGCGCCAGCTCGGCGTGCCGGTGACCGACGTGTTCGACACGATGCAGATCTATCTCGGCACCCTCTACGTCAACGACTTCAACAGGTTCGGCCGCACCTACTCGGTGCGCGTGCAGGCCGACGCGCCGTTCCGCGCGCGCGCCGAGGACATCGGCCTGCTGAAGGTGCGCTCGACACGGGCGAGATGGTGCCGCTGTCGGCGCTGCTGAAGGTGAAGCCGACGCTCCGGGCCGGAGCGCGCGATGCGCTACAACGGCTTCCTCGCCGCCGACATCAACGGCGGCGCCGGCGCCCGGGCTATTCGTCCGGCCAGGCGCAGGACGCCGATCGAGCGCATCGCCGCCGAGACGCTGCCGCACGGGCATCGGCTTCGAGTGGACCGAGCTGACCTACCAGGAGATCCTCGCCGGCAACTCCGCGATCTGGTGTTCCCGCTCGCGATGCTGCTGGTGTTCCTGGTGCTCGCCGCGCAGTACGAGAGCCTGACGCTGCCGCTGGCGATCATCCTGATCGTGCCGATGGGCCTGCTGGCGGCGATGACCGGCGTCTGGCTCACCCACGGCGACAACAACGTCTTCACGCAGATCGGCCTGATCGTGCTGGTCGGGCTGTCGGCAAGAACGCGATCCTGATCGTCGAGTTCGCGCGCGAGCTCGAGTTCGCCGGGCGCACGCCGGTGCAGGCGGCGATCGAGGCGAGCCGCCTGCGCCTGCGGCCGATCCTGATGACGTCGTTCGCCTTCATCATGGGCGTCGTGCCGCTGGTGCTCGTCGACCGGCGCCGGCGCCGAGATGCGCCGCGCGATGGGCGTCGCGGTGTTCTCCGGCATGATCGGCGTGACCGTCTTCGGCCTGTTCCTGACGCCGGTGTTCTACGTGCTGCTGCGCGCGGCTCACCGGCAACGCGCCGCTCAAGCACGGCACGGCGACGCGTCGCGCAGCGGCGCAGCGCCTGCGGTCGCCGGCGCCGCCGGCACTGAAGCCATGGATGAACATCATGAAATCGATTCTCGCTCGTCGCTGGCGCGCTGCGTGCTCGCTCCTGCTGGCCGCACTGGTGCTGGCCGGCTGCGCCATCGACACCGTCCGACCGCTGCCGCGCGACGCCGGCCGCAGTTCAAGGAGCGCGATCCGGCGCTGGACGCCTGCGCGTGCAGCCCGCCGAGGCGCAGCCGCGCGGCGAATGGTGGAAGGCGTTCGCCGACCCGGTGCTCGACGATCTGGTCGAGCGCGCCGACCGCGCGCAACACGACATCCAGGTGGCGGCGGCGCGCCTCGCTGAGGCGCGCGCGCTGCTGCGCAGCGGCCGATGCGGACCGCCTGCCGCAGGTCGGGCTGGGCGGCCGGCGCGTGCGCGGCGACGGACTCTCGGCACCAGCCTCCCGGCCGGCAGCCCGCGCACGCTGCTACACGCGTCGGCGCGAACGTCGTCCTACGAGCTGGACCTGTTCGGCCGCCTCGCGCAGGCGAGCCACGCCGCGGAGCTCGACGCGCACGCGCGCCGAGGCGCTGCTGCAGAGCACGCGGCTGCTGGTGCAGGCCGACGTCGCGCAGACCTACCTCGGCTTGCGCGCGCTCGACGACGAGCGCGCGCTGGTGCGCGGCACCGTGGCGGCCTACCGCGACACGCTGCGAGCTCACCGAGCGCCGCTACCGCGCGGGCGACGTCGCCGAGCTCGACGTGGCGCGCGCGCAGACCGAAGTGGCGGCCACGGAGTCCGAGGCGCTGGCGCTCGATCGCCAGCCGCGCCGAGCTGGAGCACGCGCTCGCCGTGCTGGTCGGCGAGCCGCGCCTCGAACTTCGCGCATCACGGAGGCCGACTGGGCGACGGCGCTGCCCGCGATTCCCGCCGGGCGTGCCGCGACGGTGCTCGACGCGGCGGCCCGACGTCTCGGCCGCGCAGCAGCGGCATGCTCGCGGCGCAGGCGCGCGTCGGCGTCGCGCAGGCGGCGTGGTTCCCGAACATCGTCGCTCACCGCGCCGGGCGGCTACGCCTCGACCGACCTCGGCGACCTCTTCAAGTGGTCGGCGCGCGCGTGGGGCGATCGGCGCGCTGCTCTCGCTGCCGATCTTCGACGGCGGCCGGCGCGAGGCCGGCGTGCAGAGCGCCGGCGGCGCAGATCGACGCGGCGGTCGCGCACTACCGCGAGCAGGTGCTGGTCGCGTTCCGCGAAGTGGAGGACCAGCTCGCCGCCCTGCGCCTGCTCGCGCGAGCAGTCCGACGCGCAGGCGCGGGCGGTGACCTCCGCGGCGCGCGCCACGGCGCTCTCGGATGCGCGCTACCGCAACGGCCTCGTGAGCCAGCTCGAGCTGCTCGACGCGCAGCGCAGCGAGCTCAGCGAATCGGCGCCAGGCCGTGCAGGTGAGGTCGGCCCAATACCAGGCGACCGTGGGCCTGATGCGCGCGCTGGGCGGCGGCTGGGGAGAAGGCTCGTGAGACTCGCCGAAACCTCGCCGCGATCGCGAACCCGACCCGGGGCCGGTGGGCGCTTTGCTCGCGACATTGCTGGCGCTCGTGATATTGTTACTCATCTGAGCCCCCCGGTCGATTGATTCCCTGCCGATGTTCTGGCGCGTCCCCCTATTAGCCGTCTTCGCGCTCATCGCTTCGGCGGGCGCACGCGCCGAGCCCCGCGCTTCGCGTCGTTCACCTTCGAGAACGATTTCTTCGCGGGCTACGACCGGCACTATACGAACGGCATGCAGCTCGCCTTCCTCACCGACATCGCCGGGACGCCCGATGTGCTGCGAAATTCGGCGCCCTTCAAGTGGACCGCCGACCCGCATGCGGTGGTGGCGATCGGCCAGCGCATCTACACGCCCGCGAACACCGACATCACCCCGCCGGACCCGGGTGATCGTCCTTATGCGGGCTGGTTATATCTGATGACGGACGTGCGCACGCGCGCCACGCCCACCATCGACCACCTCACGATCACGGTCGGCATGGTGGGCCCCGCGTCGGGCGCGCGCCAGACCCAGGACTTCATCCACACCGCGCTGGGCGAGGTGGAGTCGAAGGGCTGGGACACGCAGGTGCGCAACCGCGCGACGTTCATGGCGGCATACGAGCGCGCGTGGCCGGGCATCGCATCGGGACGCTTCGCGGGCCAGAGCTGGGATCTCGCGACACGCGTGGGCGCGAGCGTCGGAACGCCCCTGACGTATGCCGATGCGGGCGCGGTGCTGCGCTACGGGCGCACCCTGCCGGCCGATCTTCCCGTCACGCACATCTCGCTCGGGCCTCCGCGCGACGGTTTCCGCGGCGCCCCGGCGTTCGGGTGGTACGTCTGGACGGGCATCGACACGCGCGCGGTAGCCTATAACACGTTCATCGACGGCAATACCTTCGACGGCGGGCCGAACGTGAGCCTCGAGCGGTTCGGCTACGACGTGCAGGTCGGGATCGCGGCGGCATGGCCCAAGGCGCGCGTCGGCTTCACGCTCGTGGAGCGCTCGCGCGAGTTCAAGGGACAGGCCGGCTCCGACAAGTACGGCCAGCTCGCGATCTCGTTCCCGTACTGAGGCGCCCGCGTCCGCGGCGCCCGGCGCTGGCGTTACGCTAAGATGGCGCCCATGAAATGGACCGACAGCCTGGAGATCGCGATCGCGCTCGCCGACGCGCATCCCGAAGTCGACCCCAAGCGCGTGAATTTCGTCGACCTGCGCAACTGGGTGCTCGCCCTCGACGGCTTCGACGACGAACCCACGCGTTCGGGCGAGAAGATCCTCGAGGCCATCCAGGCGGCGTGGATCGAGGAGGCCGGCTGAGCGAGGAGCCGATCCGCGTCGACTTCGGGCGCCTGCGCTACTTCATCGCCATGGCGTTCGAGTGCGTGGGCATGCCCGCGGCCGATGCCCAGGTGGTCGCGTCCCTCATGGCCGAAGCCGACCTGCGCGGCGCCGACGGCCACGGCGTGATCCGCCTGCCGCAATACCTCAAGCGCATCCGCGCCGGCGGCGTCAACCTGCATCCCGACATCCGCGTCGTGAAGGAGCGCGCGGCCATGGCGCTCTGGACGGCGACAACGGCATGGGCCACCTGGTGATGAAGCGCGCCGCGGAGATCGCGATCGAGAAGGCGCGCACGGCGCGGCGTCGCCTGGGTCGGCGCGCAGTGGAGCAACCACGCCGGGCCCGCGTCGCTGTACGCGCGCATGCCGCTGCGCGCACGACATGATCGGCCTGTACTTCGCGGTCGGCAACGCCAACCACCTGCCGCCCTGGGGCGGCCTCGACATGCTGCTGTCCACCAACCCGATCGCGGTCGCCATCCCGGCGGGCGAAGAGCCGCCCGTCGTGCTCGACATGGCGACCACGGTCGCGGCCTACGGCAAGGTGAAGGCGAAGGCGCAGCGCGGCGAGGCGATGCCGGAGGGCTGGATGATCGACCGCGAGGGCCAGCCGCTCACCGACCCGAAGCGCGCGGCCGAGGGCTTCCTGCTGCCCATCGGCGGCTACAAGGGCTACGGCCTGGCGCTCGTGGTCGGCCTGCTCGCCGGCACACTCAACGGCGCGGCCATGGGCCGCGACGTGATCGACTTCAACGCCGACGACACGAGCGTACCAACACCGGGCAGGCGATCGTCGCGATCGACCCGGCGGCGTTCGGCGACGTGGCGGAATTCAAGGCGCGCGGTGGACCGGCTGATGCGCGACCTGCGCGGCTAGCGAGCGCATGCCGGGCGTGGAGCGCATCTGGCTGCCGGGCGAGCAGAGCCACGCGAAGAGCGTCGCGCAGCGCACGGACGGCATCGCCCTGCGCTGCCCAGCTGCGTGCAGCAATCTCGACCGCCTTCGCGCGAGCGACGCTCGAGCATCCCGGCTGCTGCAAGAGCACCTGAACCCTGGAGGACCGCAAGGCATCGAAGCACGTCGACATCGCGCTCGCCTGTGCTGCGCTGCTCGTGCTGCCGCCAGCCTCGCCGCCGGCCGAAACGTACCCGGCGCGGCCGAACCAACCCATCCGATGATCGTCCCGCTCGCCGCCGCGAGCGCGGTGGACAACGCGGCGCGCATCGTCGCGCAGCAGATGGGCGGCAACCTCGGCCAGCAGATCGTGATCGAGAACCAGCCCGGGCGCGGCGGGGCTGATCGGCGCCGACAAGCGTCGCGAAGGCGGCCCCCGACGGCTACACGCTCGGCGGCTTCAACGACAGCATCATGACGATGCTGCCCAACCTCTACGCCGAAGCTGCCCTGGGACACCTGCAGCGACTTCGAGCCGGTGTCGCTGGTGGCGACCATCGAGTGGGGCCTGGTCGCGAACAACGCGGCGCCGTACAAGAGCGCCGCCGACCTGATCGCGGCTGCCAAGGCGCGCCCGGGCAAGGTCGACTACGGCTCGGGCGGCAACGGAAGCCCGCAGCACATCGCCATGGCGCTCTTCGCCTCCACCGCGGGCATCCAGTTGACCCACGTGCCGTACAAGGGCGCCACGCAGGCGGCGCTCGGTGTCGCGGGCGGCGAGGTGCCGGTCGCGTTCCAGGGCATCGCCACGGTCGACGAGCCTGGTGCGCGGGGGCAAGGCGCGGCTGCATCGGCGTGGCGACGCCCGAGCGCCTGCCGCAGTTTCCCGACGTGCCGACGCGTGGCGGAATCGGGGCTGCCGGGCTTCGAGTTCAACTCGTGGTTCACGATCATGGCGCCGGCGCGCACACGCCGAAGGACATCATCGCGAAGCTCAACGCCGCGATCTGAAGGCGCTCGCCGATCCCGAGGTGCGCGCGAAGCTCGCCGACCAGGGGCTCACGCCGCGCGGCAGCTCGCCCGACGAGCTCGCCCGTGCCACGCGCGCGCAGCTCGCCCGCTACAGCAAGCTTTTCCAGGACGCGGGCATCAAGCCCGAATAGCCTCCGATTGGTATCTGCGGCGGCGCGGGCGTAGCATGGGGCCGCGCTCGTAACAAGAACGCCACCGAGGAGGACGGGCCATGAGAATCGCGCTTGCCGCCGCGGTGATCGCCGCGCTGCCTCTCGCCGCGCGTGCGCAAGACGTGTCACCGGTGATCCTCGAGCCGGTCGTCGTGTCCGCGACGCGCACCGAGACGCGCGTATTTGACGCGCCCGCGGCGATCAACGCGGTGGGCGCAGACGTGATCTCCATCGCGGGGCCGCAGGTGAACCTCTCGGAGGCGCTCACGCGCATTCCGGGCATCGCGGCGCTCAATCGCAACAACTACGCGCAGGACCTGCAGGTGTCGATCCGCGGCTTCGGCTCGCGCTCGACCTTCGGCATCCGCGGCGTGCGGCTCATCGTCGACGGCATTCCCCTCACCACGCCGGACGGGCAGGGCCAGGCGTCGTCCATCAGCCTGTCTTCGGCCGAGCGCATCGAGGTGCTGCGCGGGCCGCTCGCGCTGCTCTACGGCAACGCGGCCGGCGGCGTGCTCCAGGTGTTCACGCGCACCGGCGCACCGCAGCCCACGCTCTGGGCCAACTACACCGCGGGCTCCTTCGGCATGCACCGCGAGGACGTGGGCTTCGCGACCACCAGCGGGCCGCACGCCTTCACCATCGACGCCTCGCGCTTCGACACCGACGGCTACCGCGACCACAGCGCCGCGACGCGCGAGATCGTCAATGCGAAGTGGGCGTGGCAGCTCGCCCCGGGCACGCGCCTGGCCACGACGGTGAACCTGTTTGACCAGCCCAAGGCCGAGGATCCGCTCGGGCTCACGCGCGCGCAGTGGGAGGCCGACCCGAAGCAGACGCAGCCCATCGCGATCCAGAACGACACCAGCAAGGAAGTCCGCCAGAACCAGATCGGCACGGTGCTCGAGCACCAGCTCGATCCCGACACGGTGCTGTCGGGCCGCGTGTACTACGGCGTGCGCCACCTCGACAACGCGCTCGGTATTCCCCTCGCCGCCCAGACACCGCCCACCTCGGCGGGCGGCATCGTGTCCTTCGACCGCGACTACGACGGCGTGGGCCTGCAGCTCTCGCGTCGTTTCGCGCTGGGGCCCCAGGCGAGCGCGCGCCTGCTGGGCGGCCTCACCTACGACCGCATGCACGACGATCGCCAGGGCTACATCAACAACAACGGCGAGCGCGGCGCCCTCAAGCGCGACGAGGACGACTACGTCTACAACACGGACGCGCTGCTGCAAGGCACCGTGGACGTCGGCGACGCCTGGAGCGGCATCGCGGGCGTGCGCGCCACGCGCGTGCATTTCCGCACCGACGACCACTTCATCGCGCCCGGCAACCCCGACGACAGCGGCACCATCGACTACCGCGGGACGAATCCGGTGGCGGGCGTGACGTGGCATGCGTCCCCGGCCCTCAACGTCTACGCCAACGCGGGACGCGGGTTCGAGACGCCGACCTTCACCGAGCTCTCCTACCGCAACAACGCCTCGGGGCTCAACACCGACCTCAAGGCCTCGCACAGCAAGCACTACGAGGTGGGCGCGAAGTGGCGCGGCACCAACCAGTCGCTCGACGTGGCCGCCTACCACATCGACACCGACGACGAGCTGATCGTGGACGTGAACGTGGGCGGGCGCTCCACCTTCCGCAACGCCGGCAAGACCACGCGCAAGGGCTTCGAGGCCTCGTACACGGCGCAGTGGACGCCGGAATGGAGCACGCAGGTCACCTTCACGCTGCTCGACGCGCGCTTCGACGAGTCGTTCCTCTCGGGCGCGGGGTCGGCGGCGCAGCCGGTGGCCGCGGGCAACCGGCTGCCGGGCACTCCGGATCGCAGCGGCTATGCGGAGCTCGCCTACGCGCCGCGCTGGGCGGCGGGCCTCTACGGGGCGGTGGAGTACGTCTACGCCGGCAAGCTCTTCGTCGATGACATCAACAGCGACTTCGCGCCGCACGCCAGCCTGTACAACCTGCGCGCGGGGTACCGCTACCGCAACGGCGCACTCGAGATCGAGCCGCTGGTGCGCCTCGACAACGCCACGGACCGCCGCTACGTCGGCTCGGTGATCGTGAACGAGGCCAACCGGCGCTTCTTCGAATCCGCGTTTCCGCGCAACTGGATGGTGGGCGTCACCGGCCGCTACCGGTTCTGACGCCCGAAAAAAGAAGGGCAGACTGTTGGTCTGCCCACAAGGCGCACACAGGAAAGAATGCGGCGGAAAAAAACGGGGCAGGAATCTCCCGCCCCACAAGGCGCACTCTTGAATTCATTTGCACCCGGAGGTGCACGCCCTATATGAGCAGGGACCGTGCCATTTTCCGGAAGCACTGTATTTTCAGGGGTTTACAGTGGGAGGGTCCCGACGCCTCCGGGGCCGCTCCCGACCCCTGTCTCTGGGCAACGACAGGGGTATCGGGAAGGCTTGCCAACTTATTGATTCGAAAACGTAAATCCACGTCGCTGTAGAGCGACAGCTACAGCGCGTAGCGTCACCGCTACGTCACTGCTTCACCTCGCTCTTGAAGATCGCCGCCTCGATGCCGTGGCGCTGCAGCAACTTGTAGAACTCGGTGCGGTTGCGGCGCGCGAGCTTCGCGGCCTGGGTGACGCTGCCCTTGGTGAGCTTGAGGATGCGCGTGAGGTAGTCGCGCTCGAAGCGCTTGCGCGCGTCCTCGAACGACGTCATCTCGTGCATCTCGACTTGTATCGCCTGCTCGACGAACGTCTGCGGGATGATGGACGTCGGGCAGAGCGCGATCGACTGCTCGACCACGTTGAAGAGCTGGCGCACGTTGCCCGGCCACTTCGCCTTCACCAGCAGCTCGAGCGCTTCCGGCGCGAAGGACGCCTTGTCGCGCCCGTAGCGTCGGGGCGAGGCGCGTGAGGAAGTGCTCGGCGAGCAGCGGGATGTCCTCCGGGCGCTCGTCGAGCGACGGCAGCTTGAGCGTCACCACGTTCAACCGGTAGTAGAGGTCCTCGCGGAAGGTGCCGAGCTCCTTCTCCTTCGCGAGGTCGCGGTGCGTGGCGGAGATGATGCGCACGTCGAACGGGATGGAGCGCGTGGCGCCGATGGGCCGCACCTCGCGCGTCTCGATCACGCGCAGCAGCTTCACCTGGAGCGCCAGCGGCATGTCGCCGATCTCGTCCAGGAAGAGCGTGCCCTTGTCGGCCGCGATGAAGAGGCCGCGCTGGTCCGCGATGGCGCCGGTGAACGAGCCCTTGGTGTGGCCGAAGAGCTCGCTTTCCAGCAGCGTCTCGGGGATGGCGCCGCAGTTGATGGCCACGAAGGGCTCGTTGGCGCGCGGGCTCGCGCGGTGGATGGCGCGCGCGAGGAGCTCCTTGCCCGAGCCGCTCTCGCCCTGGATCAGCGCGCTCGCATCGCCCGCGGCCACGCGCTGCGCCTTGGCGAGGAGGTCCTCCATGAGCGAGGAGCGTGTGACGATGTCCTCACGCCAGATCTGGCCGACGCCCGCCTGCATCGCACTCGAGCCGCCGTGCAGCGTGAGCGCGCGCCCGATCTGGCCCAGCAGCTCGTCGGCGTCGTAGGGCTTGGTGAGGTAGCCGAACACGCCGCGCTTCACGGCCGCGACCGCGTCCGGGATGGTGCCGTGCGCGGTGAGGATGATCACCGGCAGCCCCGGGTAGGAGGCCTGGATCTCGTGGAAGAGCGCCATGCCGTCCATGCTCTCCATGCGCAGGTCCGAGAGCACGAGGTCGGGGCGCGAGGCGCCGATGGCCGCGAGCGCGCGCCGGCCGCTATCCACGGCGGTGACGCCATACCCATTGGCTTTGAGGCGGATCGAGAGGAGCCGGAGGAGGTCCGGATCGTCGTCCACCAGCAGCAGTGATGCTTTTCCCAGTTTGGACATTCAGCGGCTCGGCGTAGGTCGGTCGGAAAGGCTTTTCTCGAGGCTCGAAAGCGCGTCGAGCTTCTGCTGCAGCTCGTCCACGCGCGCCTGCAGTGCTTCGGCGCGCTGCTTCTCCGTCTCGTGGGCGCGGCGCTCGGAAGTCGCGCGCGTCCCGGACGCCGCGGCGCTTTCCTTCAACCGGCGGCGTTCCGTGACAATCGCTTGCAAGAAGCTTGCCATCGCCGGCACCTCACCGCGGGCGCCGGACCGGGCGAGCACCGGATCGACCAGGGCGAGGATCTCGGCGTCGTCGGCGCGGTGCTCGAGCGTGAGGGCGAGCGCCGCCTTGACGCGCGCGAGGTCGCTCGCATCGCGTGCGGCGAGCGCGCGCTGGCGGGACGCCTCGACGGCGAGCTTCGCCTCGCTCATGCCGCGCAGCTGCTCGAGATATGCGCCGAGGCTCGACGCCGATGCGGCGCGCGGGCTGGAAGCGATGCTCGCCTCGGGCTCGTAGGGCGCCTGCCCGGGCTCGGCGGCACAGCCCGCGAGCGCCAGCGCGGCGAGTGCCACGCCACGCCTCACGCCGCGGCCTCCCGGCCTTCGGACTTGCGGCGCGGGATGCGGATGCGGAAATGCGCGCCCGGGCCGTCCAGCACCTCGATGGTCCCGCGGTGCAGCGTCACGTATTCCTTCACGATGGAAAGGCCCAGGCCGCTGCCCTTCACCGCCGACATCGGGACGTCGGTGCCACGGTAGAACGCCTCGAAGATGCGCTCGCGCTCCGCGGCGGGCACGCCCGGGCCCTCGTCCATCACCTCGAACACCGCGTGCTCGCTCTGCTTGTAGAGCTTGATCGACACCAGCCCCATCTCGGGCGAGTACTTCACGGCGTTGGAGAGCAGGTTGTCCAGCACGACGCGGATCTTCTCCTCGTCGCAGTAGGCCGCCACGTTCTCGCAGTTCAACTCGATGCGGATGCCCTTGGCGACGATCGCGAGCTTGCGGTCGTTCACCACCCTGCGCACCACTTCGCGCAGCGGGACGATCTTGGCGTCGAGGTAGGAGGCCTGGGCGTGCACGGCGCTGTAGTTGAGCAGGCCCTCGATCAGCTTGCGCAGCTCGATGGAGTTCTCCTGCAGGATGTGCGCGATCTCGCGCTGCTCGGCGTTGAGGTTGCCCACCACGCCCGAGGAGAGCAGGTCGCTGCCCTCCCGCAATGCCGTGAGCGGCGTCTTCAGCTCGTGGGAGATGTGCTGCAGGAAGCGCGTCTTCTGCGCCTCGAGCGCCAGCAGCCGCTCGCGAAGCCAGTCGAGCTGCTCGCCCAGGCGCACCATGTCGCCGGGGCCCTCGACGCGGATCGGGCGCCCGAACTGGCCCTCGCCGAGGCCGCGGATGCTCTCGCTCACCTGCGTGATGGGGCGCGCGATGAGGAACGTGAAGGAGCCGATCAGCGCCACCGCCGTGGGGATCAGCGCGATCATCAGCCAGAACACGCTGTTCCTCGACTGCTCGGCCTGCGTGCGCAGCTCCAGGATGCCCTGGTCGATCACGTGGTCGCCGAGCTGCACCAGCGCCTGCGCGCGCTCGACCAGCGAGTTGAACGCGAGCGGCAGGCGATTGGTGAGCGCGGGCACGGGTCCCAGGCGCGTCACGAGGTCGTTGATGAGCCGCTCCTCGCGCTCGATGGCGGTCAATTGCGCGCGCTGCTCGTCCGAGAGCTGCATGCCGTCCAGCTCGCGCGTCATCGAGAGGTAGCGCTCGCGGTTGGCGCGATAGGCCTCGAGGTACGTGGGCTCGCCCGCTACCGCGTATTGGCGCGCGGTACGCTCGAGCGCGGTGATGGAAGAGAGCAGCGCGCGGCTGGATTGCGTGACCCGCACCGCCGAATGCACTGCCTGCTCGGAGAGCCCGGCGAGGCGCTCGAAGGCGATCGCGTTGGAGAACAGGGCGAAGAGGAGCGGGGCCGCGACGATCGAGAACCCGATCAGCAGCAGGGCGAGGAACGACCGCGGATAGGTGAGCCGCATCAGGTTCCGATTATCGGTGATAAAATGCCTATGAATCAATTGTTTGTCAGGACGCCATGTACGAATCAGAGCTCACGCGCTTCCTGCGCGACTTCGTGAAGAAGAATCCCCAGGTATCCGAGCAGCAGAAGAAGAACCGGCTCACCTGGTGGGATCGTCCGCAGGACCTGGAAACCCAGAAGGAGCGCCGCCAGGCGGCAGTGCCGCAGCCAGCTTACGTCTACTTTCCGCTGCCGCGCTCGGCCCAGGATGAAGACCCCGATTCGGGGAACAAGTTGAGCACGCCGTCCAAGCCGGCATAGTCGAGCGCGTAGTCCGCCTTCTCCTTCACCACCGGCTTCGCATGGTAGGCGATGCTGGTGCCCGCTTCGGCGAGCATCGCGAGGTCGTTGGCTCCGTCGCCGATCGCGATGACACGCTCGCTTGCGATGCCCAGCTGGCACTTGAGGCGCGCCACGTGGCGCCGCCTTGCCCGCCGCATCCACCAGCGGGCCCGTCACGCGCCCCGCGAGCTTGCCGCCTTCGACCACGAGAACATTGGAGTGCGCATGGTCTATTCCCAGCCGGTCGCGGATGCGGTCGGTGAAGAACGTGAAGCCGCCGGAGACGAGTAATGTTTTCAGCCCGGCGCGGCGCGCGGCGGCGATGAGGCGCTCGGCGCCCGGATTCAAGCGCAGCCGGTCGGCGTAGACGCGCTCGAGCGCGCTTTCCTCGAGGCCCGCGAGCGCGGCGACTCGTTGGCGCAGGCTCTCGGGCCAGTCGATCTCGCCGCGCATCGCCGCGGCCGTCACTGCCGCCACCTCGGCCTTGCGCCCCGCGAAGTCCGCGATCTCGTCGATGCATTCGATCGAGATCAGCGTGGAATCCATGTCCATCGCCAGCAGCGCGAAGTCGGCGAGCCCGCGGCCCTCCGGCACGAAGCCCCAGTCGAGATGCACGCGGGCGCAATGCTCCTTCACGGCGGCGCGCGCGGACGGATCGGCGCCGGTGATCCTGAATGCGGCATCCGCTACGCGCTCGATGGCCTTCCCGCCGGTCATGTGGGCGATGGCTCTCAGGTCGGGCGTCTCGACCTCCTCACCCTGGATTATCAGATTCACTTTTTCTGGCTGCGCCATTCAAGCGATGGAGCCACAGATGAACACAGATGGCTTGAGGGAAGTTGCCGCGCCGTGCTCGTAGCCACGCCGCAATTGCCACGCACAAATTATCTGTGTTCATCTGTGGTTCCACGGCTTTGATCCTTCAATCCGTGGTTGCCGTCAGGCCAGCTTCTTGAGGAATTGGCGCACCTCGTTCGAGCGCTGCTTCAAGTCCTCGTGCTTCATCTCGATCTTCACCCGGTCCGGGCCCGGCAGGCGATAGATGCGGCTCGACTGCACCAGCAACAACACCTTGCGCGCGTCCACCGGCGGCTCGGGGACAAACTGGACCGTGATCCCGGACGGCGCGGCGTCGATCTTCTGCACGCCGAGCGGGGCGCCCTGGATGCGCAGCTTGTGGCATTCGAGCAGCACGCGCGCCGGGTCGGGGAGCGCGCCGAAGCGGTCCACCAGCTCCTCGGTGAGGCGGTCGAGCTCCTCTTCCGTCGTGCAGTTCGCGAGCCGCTTGTAGAGCACCAGCCGCTCGTGCACGTCGCCGCAGTAGGCCTCGGGCAGGAGCGCGGGCGCGTGCAGGTTCACCTCGGTGGCGATGTCCAGCGGCCGCGAGAGGTCGGGCTCCTTGCCCTTCTTCAACGACTTCACCGCGTGCTCGAGCATCTCGGTATAGAGCGCGAAGCCCACGTCGTGGATGCCGCCCGACTGCGATTCGCCCAGCACCTCGCCCGCGCCGCGGATCTCGAGGTCGTGCATGGCGAGGTAGAAGCCGGCGCCCAGGTCTTCCATCATCTGGATGGCCTGCAGCCGCTTCTTCGCCAGGGCCGACAGCGCCTCGTCGCCCGGCGTGAGCAGGTACGCGTACGCCTGGTGGTGCGAGCGGCCGACGCGCCCGCGCAGCTGGTGCAGCTGCGCCAGGCCGAAGCGGTCGGCGCGGTGGATGAGGATGGTGTTGGCGGTCGGCACGTCGATGCCGGTCTCGATGATGGTCGAGCAGAGCAGCACGTTGGAGCGCTGGTGGTAGAAGTCGCGCATCACCGCTTCCAGGTCGCGCTCGCGCATCTGGCCGTGGGCCACCGCGATGCGCGCCTCGGGCAGCAGCTCCTCCAGCTCGGCGCGGCGGTTCTCGATGGTCTCGACCTCGTTGTAGAGGTAGTAGGCCTGGCCGCCGCGCTTCAGCTCGCGCAGCACCGCCTCGCGCACGATGCCCTTCGAGAGCCGGTTCACGAAGGTCTTGATCGCGAGCCGGCGCTGCGGCGCGGTGGCGATCACGGAGAAGTCGCGCAGGCCCTCGAGCGACATGGCGAGCGTGCGCGGGATGGGCGTGGCGGTGAGCGTCAGCACGTCGACCTCGGCGCGCAGCTTCTTCAGCTCCTCCTTCTGCCGCACGCCGAAGCGGTGCTCCTCGTCGATGATCACGAGGCCGAGGTTCCTGAACTTCACGTCCTTCTGGATCAGCTTGTGGGTGCCGATCACGATGTCGATCGCGCCCGAGGCGAGGCCCTCGAGGGATTTCGCGACCTCCTTGGGGCTCCGGAAGCGCGAGAGCTCGGCGATCTTCACCGGGAAGGCGGAGAAGCGGTCGCTGAAGTTGCCGAAGTGCTGCTCGGCGAGCAGCGTGGTCGGCACGAGGATGGCCACCTGCTTGCCCGCCGCCACCGCGATGAACGCGGCGCGCATCGCGACCTCGGTCTTGCCGAAGCCCACGTCGCCGCAGACGAGCCGGTCCATGGGGCGGCCCAGCGTCATGTCGACGATGACCGCCTGGATGGCCTCGGCCTGGTCGGGCGTCTCCTCGAACGGGAACGTGGCCGCGAACGCCTCGTACTCCTGCATCTTCAGCGGGAACGCGAAGCCCTCGCGCGCGAGGCGCTTGGCGTAGAGGTCGAGCAGCTCCGCGGCGGTGTCGCGCACCTGGCGCGCGGCCTTGCGCTTGGCCTTCTCCCACTGGCCGCTGCCGAGGCGGTGCAGCGGCGCGGATTCGGGCGTGGCACCCGTGTAGCGGCTGATCGCGTGCAGCTGCGAGACGGGCACGTAGAGCTTGTCGCCGCCCTCGTATTCGAGGTGCAGGAACTCCATCACGCCCTCGCCCAGGTCGAGCGTGACGAGGCCGAGATAGCGGCCGATGCCGTGCTGGCTGTGCACCACCGGGTCTCCCGGCTTCACCTCGGCGAGATCGCGCACCATCCCCTCGGCGCTGCTGCGCGAGCGCAGGTCGCGCCGGCGCGCCTGGCGCACCTGCCCGGGATAGAGCTCGGCCTCGGTGACCACCGCGATCTTCTCGGCCTCGAGCACGAAGCCCGCGGCGACCGGGCCGTAGGTCATCGCGACCGGATGCACGGACTCCGTGAAGCGCTCCCAGTCGTCCACCAGGACCGGATGGAAATCGTGCTCGGCGAAGAACTGCGCGAGCGTCTCGCGCCGCCCCGCGCCTTCGGCGACCACGAGCGTGCGACCGCCGAAGCCGTCGACGAAGGCCTTGAGGCGCCCGAGCGCCTCGACCGAACGGCGGTCGACATCGACCGCGGGAACCGGCTCGCCGAAGCCGGGCGCGAGGTCCAGGCGCGGACGGTCCTTCATCGCGACGAAGAAATCCTCCAGGGGCTGGTACAGCTCGCGCGGCTCGAGCAGCGGGCGGTCGCGGTCGCCGCGCAAGAGGCCGTGGCGCGACTTCAGGTCCTTCCAGAACGACTCGGCCGCGGCGGACACATCGCCGTGCAGCAACCAGCGCGTGTCGGCCGGCACGTAGTCGGCGAGGGCCGCGGTCGCGTCGAAGAAGAGCGGCAGGTAGCCCTCGACGCCCGCGGGCGCGACGCCGTTGGAGACGTCCTTGTAGATGCGGCTCTTGCTGGGATCGCCCTCGAAGCGCTCGCGGAAGCTCTCGCGGAAGTGCGCACGGCCTTCCTCGTCGAGCGGGAACTCGCGCGCCGGCAGCATGCGCACCTCGGAGACCGGGTAGATCGAGCGCTGCGAGTCCACGTCGAAGGTGCGGATGGTCTCGATCTCGTCGCCGACCAGGTCCAGGCGATACGGCACAGCGCTGCCGGTGGGATAGAGGTCGATCAGGCCGCCGCGCACGCAGAATTCGCCCGGGCTCATCACCTGCTGCACGTGCGCGTAGCCGGCGAGGGCGAGCTGGGCCTTCAGCGCTTCGAGGTCGAGCTTGGTGCGCGCGCGCAGCTCGAAGGTGCGGCCCGCGAGGTAGGAGCGCGGCGGCAGGCGCTGCAGCGCGGTGGTGACGGGCACCAGGCCCACGTCGAACGCGCCGTTGGCGAATTGCCAGAGTGTCGCGAGGCGCTCGGACACCAGGTCCGGGTGCGGCGAGAACTGGTCGTAGGGAAGGATCTCCCAGTCGGGCAGGCGGTGCACGGCGAGCTTCGGCGCGAACCACGCGATCTCCTCGCGCAGCCGCTCGGCGTCCGCCGCGCTCGCGGTGACGACCAGCAACGCACCGCGCTCGCCCGACTCGCGCGCGAGCCAAAGCGCGTCCGCCGAGCCGCTCGCGTTCCACGCGGCCCTGGGCATCGCGCTATCCCTAGACGACGGCGACGGGAATCTTGCCGATCCGCGCGCGCCATTGCGCGGGGCCGGTCTTGTGCACCGCCCCGCCGGTGGAATCGACTGCGACCGTGACCGGCATGTCCTTCACGTCGAACTCGCGGATCGCTTCCATGCCGAGGTCCTCGAACGCGAGCACGCGCGAGCCGCGGATGGCCTTCGAGACGAGGTACGCCGCGCCGCCGACGGCGATGCAGTACACCGCGCCGTGCTTGCGGATCGACTCGATCGCCGCGGGGCCGCGCTCGCTCTTGCCCACCATGCCGATGAGACCCGTGCGGGCCAGCACCGGTTCGACGAACTTGTCCATGCGCGAGCTGGTGGTCGGCCCCGCCGGCCCCACGACCTCGTCGCGCACCGCGTCCACCGGACCGGTGTAGTAGATGAACCGGTTGGTGAGGTCCACGGGCAGCTTCTCGCCCTTCGCGAGCATGTCGACCATGCGCTTGTGCGCGGCGTCGCGGCCGGTGAGGAGCTTGCCGGAGAGGAGCAGCGTCTCGCCCGATTTCCAGGCCGCGATCTCGGCCTTGGTGAGCGTGTCGAGGTTCACGCGCCGGCTCTTCGAGTAGGTCCAGCGCGAGCTTCGGCCACGCGTCGAGCGAAGGTGGATCGAGCTTCGCCGGACCGCTGCCGTCCAGCACGAAATGCGCGTGGCGCGTGGCGGCGCAATTCGGCAGCAACGCCACGGGCTTCGAGGCCGCGTGCGTGGGATAGTCCGTGACCTTCACGTCGAGCACGGTGGATAGCCCCCCCAGGCCCTGCGCGCCGATGCCTAGCGCGTTCACCTTCTCGTAGAGCTCGAGGCGCAGCTCCTCGGCGCGGTGGACGGCCCGCGCGCGATGAGCGCCTGGATATCCATCGGTTCCATCATCGCCCACTTGGCCATCAGCATCGCCTTCTCGGGCGAGCCGCCGATGCCGAGCGAGAGGATGCCGGGCGGGCACCAGTCCGCGCCCATGGTGGGCACGATGGACAGCACCCAGTCGACGATCGAGTCCGACGGAAGCAGCATCGCGAACTTGCTCTTGTTCTCGCTGCCTCCGCCCTTGGCCGCGACGATCACCTCGACCTTGTCGCCCGGCACCAGCTCCACATGCGTGACCGCGGGCGTGTTGTCGCCGGTGTTGCGGCGCTTGCCGTCGGGGTCGGCGAGCATCGAGGCGCGCAGCGGGTTGTCGGGATCGGTGTAGGCGCGGCGCACGCCCTCGTTCACGAGCTGCTCGAGGGACATCTTCGTGTTCCAGCGCACGTCCATGCCCGACGCGGATGAAGGCGATGGCGATGCCGGTGTCCTGGCAGATCGGGCGGTGGCCCTCGGCGGCCATGCGCGAGTTCACCAGGATCTGCGCGATGGCGTCCCTGGCCGCGGGCGACTCCTCGCGCTGGTACGCGGCCCACAGGTCGCGCAGGTAATCCTCGGGGTGGTAATAGCTGATGAACTGGAAGGCGTCGGCGACCGACTGGATGAAGTCTTCCTGGTGGATCGTGGTCATCCCACGATTTTACCAGTCCGGGGGATCAGAGAATGACGCCGTAAGGCCAATTTTAGCTCCGACGTAACCTGAAGGTTAGTCTCCGCTGAAATTGGCGCACTTCACAAAATGACGCCGTAGGGCCAATTTTCCCTCACGACCTGTTCCGGCAACTTCCTCAGCACCTCGATCGCGAAAGCCGTGTCGGGCGGCGAGAGCGCGCGCAGGGCGTGGGCGCGCAGTAGCGTCTGCAGCGCCTTGCCGAACATCGGCGGATCGAGCATCTCGCCCTCGAACTTGATGGCGCCGCCGAGCAGCGCGTCGGCCTCGATCGCCGCCTCGAGGATGCGGATGCTGCGTGCGGACCTCCGAGGGCGACGGCGTGAAGGCCACCTTGCACGGATGGATGTGCGAGGGATGGATCACCTGCTTGCCGGAAAGCCCCATCGAGGCCTCCTCGCAGGCGTGGGTGTAGACGACGCGCGACTCCTCGTCGCCATGCAGGTCCAGCCAGCGGCGCACGTCGTCGGGCTCCACGGCTTCCTCGGGCATCGTGGCGCTGCCGATCAGCGTCTCCACGCCGCCGATCACGCCCTTGCCGGCGATGCGCGCCTCGAACAGGATGTCGTGCAGGTAGAACTTGAGCTCCTCGGTCCAGTTGCGCGGCGTGATGTGGATGCCCATGGCCTTGGAGAAGTCGTGGATGCCGAACACGACGTGCTTCACCGTCGCGTACTGCATCAGCTCCGGCGCGATCTTGAGCGACTTGGGATGCTCGATGAGCGGCTGGATGGTGATACGGTGGTTCAGTCCCGCGAGCACGGCCGAGAGGTCGCGGATCTCGGGCGCGCCGTACGCCTCGCCCGCCTTGGCGAGGATCACGGAGTCGAAGCTGTCGGCCAGGTCGCGCACGAGCTGCAGGTCCTTGTCGTACTCGTCGGTGCGGAAGGGGTTGATGCGCACCGCGACCTGCACGCCCCGGCGGCGCGGCAGGCGCGGGAGCTCGCGCCGCAGCAGCTCGCGGCTCATCTCCTTCTGCCGGCAGCCGTCCTCGAGGTCGAAGAGCAGCGTGTGCGCCGACGTGTTCCAGGCGTGCTTGCGGAAGCGTTGCGCGGCCTGCTCGAGGTCCTCGTAGATGCCGAGCGAGGGCGCGTACTTGACCGGCGGGTAGTAGATCTGGATGCCCGGCCAGTAGTCGCCGAGGATGTCGCTCTCCGCGGCGGGCGGAGGCGGTCGGTGAGGGCGAATCGGTGCCGGCGGCGAGGGCGTCCATGATGACGATTGTGCTATAAATCAGGCGATCATGAGAGGAGAAGTCATGTCGTCCACCATCGAGTCGGTGCTGCAGGAAACCCGCGTCTTTCCGCCCTCCGAGGCCTTCGTGAAGCAGGCCAACATCTCCGGCATGGCCGCCTACCAGGCGATGTGCCGCGAGGCCGAGCGCGACTTCGAGGGCTTCTGGGCGCAAGCACGCGCGGGACGAGCTGCAGTGGACGAAGCCCTTCACCAAGATCGCTCGACGAGTCCAACGCGCCGTTCTTCAAGTGGTTCCACGACGGCGAGCTGAACGCCTCGTACAACTGCCTCGACCGGCACCTGAAGACCCAGCCCGACAAGATCGCGCATCATCTTCGAGGCCGACGACGGCACGGTGACGAAGATCACCTACAAGCAGCTCTACCATCGCGTCTGCCAGTTCGCCAACGCGCTGAAGGCGCAGCGGCATCAAGAAGGGCGACCGCGTGCTGATCTACATGCCGATGTCGATCGAGGCCGTGGTGGCGATGCAGGCCTGCGCGCGCATCGGCGCCACGCACTCGGTGGTGTTCGGCGGCTTCTCGGCCAAGAGCGTGCAGGAGCGCATCGTCGATGCGGGCGCGGTGGCGCTCATCACCGCCGACGGCCAGATGCGCGGCGGCAAGGAGATCGCGCTGAAGCCCGCGTGCGACGAGGCGATCGCCATGGGCGGCTGCGAGGCGGTGAAGAACGTGTTCGTCTACAAGCGCACCGGCACCGCCATCGCCATGAAGGCCGGGCGCGACAACTGGTGGCACGATGCGGTGAAGGGCCAGACCGAGCGAGTGCGAGCCCACGCCGGTGAACGCCGAGCATCCGCTCTTCATCCTCTACACCTCGGGATCCACCGGCAAGCCCAAGGGCGTGCAGCACTCCACCGCGCGGCTACCTGCTGCAGGCCATCCTCACGATGAAGCTGGACGTTCGACACAAGCCCACCGACATCTTCTGGTGCACGGCCGACGTGGGCTGGGTCACCGGCCACACCTACATCGCCTACGGCCCGCTCGCCGTGGGCGCCACCGAGATCATCTTCGAGGGCGTGCCCACCTATCCCGACGCCGGGCGCTTCTGGAAGATGATCCAGGACCACAAGGTGACGGTGTTCTACACGGCGCCCACCGCGATCCGCTCGCTCATCAAGGCCGGCGGCGACCTGCCGAAGAAGTACGACCTCAAGTCGCTGCGCATCCTGGGCACCGTGGGCGAGCCCATCAATCCCGAGGCGTGGATGTGGTACTACGAGACCGTGGGCGGCAGCCGCTGCCCGATCGTCGACACGTGGTGGCAGACCGAAACCGGCGGCCACATGATCACGCCGCTGCCCGGCGCCACGCCGCTGAAGCCCGGCTCCTGCACCCTGCCGCTGCCGGGCATCATCGCCGACATCGTCGACGAGACCGGGCATCCGGTCGGCCGGGGCAAGGGCGGCATCCTGGTGATCAAGCGGCCGTGGCCCTCGATGATCCGCACCATCTGGGGCGACCCGGAGCGCTTCAAGAAGAGCTACTTCCCCGAGGACTTCAAGGGCAAGTACTACCTCGCCGGCGACGGCGCGTGCACCGACGCGGAGGGCTACTTCCGCATCATGGGCCGCATCGACGACGTGCTGAACGTCTCGGGCCACCGCCTGGGCACCATGGAGATCGAGAGCGCGCTGGTGGCCAACACGAAGCTCGTCGCCGAGGCCGCGGTGGTGGGCCG
Organism: uncultured beta proteobacterium; assembly: GCA_963827425.1. Lineage (GTDB taxonomy): Bacteria > Pseudomonadota > Gammaproteobacteria > Burkholderiales > Usitatibacteraceae > Usitatibacter. The sequence goes on from CAWHAQ010000007.1 coordinate 74,929, forward strand.
CCCCGACGAGCTCACCGGCGAGGCGGTCGTGGCCTTCGTGGTGACCAAGGGCCCGCGCCCCACGGGCGAGGAGGCGAAGAAGATCGCCAAGGAATTGCGCGACTGGGTGGGAAAGGAGATCGGCTCCATCGCCAAGCCCAAGGACATCCGCTTCGGCGACAACCTGCCCAAGACGCGCTCGGGCAAGATCATGCGCCGGCTGCTGCGCTCGATCGCCAAGGGCGAGGCGATCACGCAGGACGTCTCCACGCTGGAGAATCCCGCGATCCTCGAGCAGCTGAAGCAGAACCTGTAGCGGAGCGCAATCCGCTTCACGCCCGGTGCTGTTCCGCTACATCAGCCGCGAGATCCTGCTCACGAGCCTGTTCGTGCTCGTGGCGCTGCTCGCGCTCTTCGGCTTCTTCGACCTGATCCACGAGCTGGACGACCTCGGCAAGGGCAGCTACCGGCTGCCCGCGATGCTCTCGTACGTCACGCTCTCGCTCGCCTCGCACGCCTACGTGCTGCTGCCCGCCGCTGGGCTCATCGGCACGCTGTTCGCGCTCGCCCGCATGTCGGAGCACTCGGAGATCACGGTGATGCGCGCCGCGCGGCATGTCGCTCGGCCAGCTCGGGATGTACGTGGCCGGCGCGGGGATCGTGGTGGCGCTCGTCACGGCGGCGATGGGCGAGGGCGTCACGCCCTACACCGAGGAATGGGCCAAGGACCTGCGCCTCAAGGCCACGCAGTCGATCGTGGCGCGCGAGTTCCGCTCCGGCTTCTGGGTGAAGGACGAGAGGAGCTTCGTGAACATCCAGGACGTGACGCCGGACACGACGCTGCTGAACCTCAAGATCTACGAGTTCGACAAGTCCTTCCGCCTCACCGCCATCAGCCGCGCGGAGAAGGGCACCTACGAGGGGCCGAACAAGTGGCTGCTGTCGAACGTGGAGCTCACGCGCTTCGAGGGCGACCGCGCGGTGCTGCAGCACGTGCCGCGCGCGACGTGGAACTCGGTGCTCACGCCCGACATCATGGCGGTGCTGAAGATCGTGCCCGAGCGCATGTCGGCGGCCAACCTGCGCGCCTACATCGACCACCTGCGCGAGAACCGCCAGAAGGCCACGCGCTACGAGATCGCGTTCTGGAACAAGCTGCTCTATCCGCTGGTGGCGATCATGCTGATGGTGATGGCGATCCCGTTCGGGGTGCAGTCGGCGCGCGCGGGCGGCGTGGGCGTGAAGATCGTGCTGGGCATCATCATCGGCCTGCTGTTCCACTTCGCCGGCCGGCTGGTCTCCAACGTGGGGCAGCTCAACGACTGGCCGCCGATCGTCGCGGCGGGACTGCCGCTCGCGATCGTGGCGGTGGTGGCGGCCGAGGGGCTGCGGCGTGCCGAGCGGCGGTGACTTCTCTTTGCTCGTTTTGGTCTTTGCTCGTGCGAGGACGAGGGGCCTTCCCGACCCGGCGCCTCTTTGTTGGAAGCGCTGTAACGATTGCAGGATTTGGCTTTCCCGGTGAATGGGCTCTGCTGCTATGACCCGGTGGAGATACTCCCTATGACGTTTGCGCATGAGGGTAGTGCGATGGCCGAAACCGTCGCGTGGCGCCTCTGGGGAAGAGCCCCTCATCCTCGCACGAACCTCAGCGAATCCGTGACGAGCATCCCGCGAGCTTTTCGGTGTGGGCCGCCTTTCGGCCACGGACGGCTCTGACTGATCGCGCTGGTCCGGTTCCCGTGCGCTCTAAGCGGAAACGAGCGCAGTGCCGGCGAGGCGGTCGTGGAGGAACTGGCGGTCGCGGTCCACGAGGGCCCATGCGAAGCCCAGGCCGGCAGCGAGCGTGCCCAGCAGCGCCAGCACGAAGCGGTGCGCCGCGCGCCCGGGGTTGACGGCGCCGCCATCGGCAGCGCGCACCAGGCGGATGCGCCAGGTCTTCATCGGCAGCGTCTGGCCCGCGCGTCCAGAACCACACGTAGTAGGCGCCGATCGCGGCGAGCACCCACGCCTGCAGCACGTGGCGCCGCCAGCCCTGGGTGGAATCGCCGAACACGGCGAGGAACGGGAAGGTGACGAAGATGGCGAGCGCCACCGTGAGCAGCAGGTCGTAGAGCGCCGAGGCGAGCCGGCGCGAAATCGCGGGTGCCGGCGACGGGGTTGCCGCGCTCACCGCCCCCGGGGACCCTGGCCGCCGTGCCGCTGGAGCCAGCGCTCGCGCAGCTCGTGCTGCTTCTCGGGCGGCAGCCGGCGCATGCCCTGGAAGGCCTGGCGCGCGGCCGAGCGCTGCTCGGGCGTCATGGCCGCCCAGGTGCGGATGCGCTCCTCGAAGCGCTGCTTCTGGATCGGCTGCAGGTTGGGATACTGGCGCGCCGCGCCCAGCAGGCGCTGCTGCTGGAAGCCGGGCATGTGGTCCCAGTCCGGCGCGATGGGTCCCAGGATGCGCTGCTGCTCGGGCGTGAGCGCCTGCCAGGGCATCTGGGGCAGCTGCTCGTCGCGCGCGGCGGCGGCGCCGCCGAACGCGAGCAGCATGGCCGCGACGATCAGGCGTGCGGCTGTGCGAGCCATGTGCGGAAGTCCTGGTCCAGGTAGGCGTCGGGCGGCAGCTCCTGGGTGAGGAGCTGGGCGTCGATCTCGCCCGGATCCGATTCGCGCATGGACTGGAATGCGAGGGTGGCGAGCAGCGCCACCAGCGGCAGCCACAGCAGGCCCTGCTGGAACACGGAGTAGCGCAGGGTTTGCGCCGTGCCGGCGTTCACGCTGACCAGCCCGAGCACGCGCACGGGCTCGCGTACGGCATCCAGGGCCCGGAGCCGGGCCGCCTTCAGCCGCACCGCCTGCATCTCGCCCACCTCCGACTCCGCGCGCGCGAGCCAGGGACGAAGCCGATCCATAAATTCCTGTTCTTTCATAGCGTTATCCCTTTGGATCTCAGGACTTTTGCCAATGCATGCGTGGCCCGGGAGCAGTGCGTCTTAACGCTGCCTTCCGAGCATCCCATCACCTTGGCTGTCTCGCTCACGTCGAGTTCCTCCCAGTAACGCAGCATGAATGCCTCGCGTTGACGGTCGGGCAGGCCCCGCACCGCCTCCTCGATGGCGGCCATAACCTGGGACTGCTCGAGCTGGTCCGCGGGGGATGCCGGCACGTTGCCGCCGTCCTCCACGTCCAGGGTCTCGAGGGGGTCGGCGTCGTCGTCCTCGCCGCTCAGCCCCAGGTTGGAGAGCAGCGTGGTCCACGTCGAGCGCACCTTGCTGCGCCGGAAGTGGTCGCGGATGCCATTTTGCAGGATGCGCTGGAACAGCAGCGGGATCTCCGCGGCCGGCCGCTCGGAATACTTTTCCGCGAGCTTCATCATCGAGTCCTGCACGATGTCGAGCGCGGCCTCGTCGTCCTGCACGGCGTACACGCATTGCTTGAACGCGCGCCGCTCGACGCTCGCGAGGAAATCGGACATCTCTTTTCGGCTGGCCATGAAATATAGGCGGGTCGATAGTGTCTGCGGCGGGGAGCATAACAGCCGGGGGGTGTGCGCCGGGCTGCCTATTCGCCCCGAAGCCGCTGGGGTTATTCCGCCGGGGCGCGGGCCGGCCTGCAACAAGCGTTAATTGGGGTTACAGTGGCCGATCGGAGCCGGCGACGGCGGGAAGCCCTGATGAGCGAGATCCTGGACCTGCAAGCCCTCACGAATGCCGAGCTGCGCGGCGTGACGATGCTCTTCGTCACGCGCCTGCGCTCGTTCCAGACGTCGACCGACGATACCCGGCAGGCGTCCCTCGAGAAGACGCTGCCGGGATGGTCCGACGCTTCGCGAGCCATCGGGTTCCTGCGCACGACCCAGTCGCTCCAGCAGCAGCACGAGCGGGCGCAGAGGGATTTCAACGCCGACTACCAAGTGGATGCCACGGCGCTGGAGGCAGAGCTCATGGCGCGGCTCGGCATCCCGGTGCGGCACGATGGCGAGTCGTTGCCGGTCCTCAAGTACGATTCCGCCGATTACCTCGAGGAATTGGTCGGCTACTTGTCGCCTTGACGGCCGCCGCCGCGCGAATGCCCCGCGGCCGCCCGGCTCCCCCGCTCGGACGCCCGCCGTAAAGCGCGCTGTCCTTTCCGGCTTGACCAATCGGGGACCAGCCGCTAATGTCACTGGTTCCTCTCCCGAAACCGCTCGATTAACAAGGCCTTAGCATGGAACTCCAGCTCCCCCCGCTCGCGGAAACCGGTGCGACCCTGACGGGCGCCGAAATCGTCATCCGCTGCCTCGAGGAAGAGGGCGTCGAGTTCGTATTCGGCTATCCGGGCGGCGCGGTGCTCTACATCTACGACGCGCTCGCACGCCAGACGGGTTCGCTCAAGCACATCCTCGTGCGCCACGAGCAGGGCGCGGTGCACGCGGCCGACGGCTACGCGCGCGCCACCGGCAAGCCCGGCGTGGCGCTCGTCACCAGCGGGCCCGGCGTCACCAATGCGGTGACCGGCATCGCCACCGCGTACATGGACTCGATCCCGATGGTGGTGATCACCGGCCAGGTGTCCGACCCACGCCATCGGCGAGGACGCATTCCAGGAGTGCGACACGGTCGGCATCACGCGCCCGTGCGTGAAGCACAACTTCCTCGTGAAGGACGTGAACCAGCTCGCGATCACCATCAAGAAGGCCTTCCACATCGCGACCACGGGGCGTCCCGGGCCGGTGCTGGTGGATATCCCCAAGGACGTCTCCAACACCGAGGCGCCCTTCCACTACCCGCAGAAGATCCACCTGCGCTCGTACAGCCCGGTCACCAAGGGGCACGGCGGGCAGATCAAGAAAGCGCTGCAACCTGCTGGTCGACGCGAAGCGCCCGATGATCTACGTGGGCGGCGGCGCGATCCTGGGCGAGGCTTCGGCGGAAGTGATCGAGCTCGTGCGCACGCTGGGCTATCCCGGTCACCAACACGCTGATGGGCCTGGGCTCCTATCCCGCGACCGACCCGCAGTTCGTCGGCATGCTCGGCATGCACGGCACGTTCGAGGCCAACAACGCGATGCAGAACTGCGACGTGCTGCTCGCGGTGGGCGCGCGCTTCGACGACCGCGTGATCGGCAACCCCGCGCACTTCGCCGCCGGCAACCCGGCGCGCAAGATCATCCACATCGACGTGGACCCGTCGTCCATCTCCAAGCGCGTGCGGGTGGACGTGCCCATCGTGGGCGGCGTGAAGGAGGTGGTGACCGACCTCCTCGCGCAGCTGAAGGCCTCGGGCCAGAAGCCCGACGCCGCGGCGCTCGCGGCGTGGTGGAAGCAGATCGACGCGTGGCGGGCGAAGGACTGCCTCCGGTACGACCGCGCCTCCCCGCTCATCAAGCCGCAGTACGTGATCGAGAAGCTCTACGAGATCACGAAGGGCGATGCGTACGTCACCTCGGACGTGGGCCAGCACCAGATGTGGGCCGCGCAGTTCTACAAGTTCGACAAGCCGCGCCGCTGGATCAACTCGGGCGGCCTGGGGACCATGGGCGTGGGGCTGCCCTACGCGCTGGGCGTGAAGCTCGCCTTCCCCGAGGCCGAGGTCGCCTGCGTGACCGGCGAGTCGTCCATCCAGATGTGCATCCAGGAGCTCTCGACCGCGCGCCAGTACAAGCTGCCGGTGAAGGTCGTGAACCTCAACAACCGCTACATGGGCATGGTGCGCCAGTGGCAGGAGTTCTTCCACGGCAACCGCTACAGCGAGTCGTACATGGACTCGCTGCCCGACTTCGTGAAGCTCGCCGAGGCCTACGGCCACGTCGGCATGCGCATCGACAAGCCCGCGGACGTGGAGGGCGCGCTCAGGGAGGCGTTCGCGCTGAAGGACCGCCTCGTGTTCATGGATTTCATCACCGACCAGACCGAGAACGTGTTTCCGATGGTGCCGGGCGGCAAGGGCATGTCGGAAATGATCCTCTCCGAAGAGCTGTAGCCATGCGCCATATCCTGTCGATCCTCGTCGAGAACGAGGCCGGCGCTCTGTCGCGCGTGGCCGGTCTGTTCTCCGCCCGCGGCTACAACATCGAGACGCTCACGGTCGCCCCGACCGAGGACGCGACCCTGTCGCGCATGACCATCGTCACCACCGGCTCCGACGAGATCGTCGAGCAGATCACCAAGCAGCTGAACAAGCTCGTGGACGTGGTCAAGGTGGTCGACCTGTCCGAGGGCAAGCACATCGAGCGCGAGCTGATGCTCGTGAAGGTGCGCGCCGCGGGCAAGGACCGCGAGGAGATCAAGCGCACCGTGGACATCTTCCGCGGGCGCATTCTCGACGTCACCGACAAGTCCTACACGATCGAGCTCACCGGCACCACCGAGAAGCTCGACGCCTTCCTCGACGCGCTCGACCGCGGCGCGATCCTGGAAACCGTGCGCACCGGCGTATCCGGCATCGGGCGCGGCGAGTGGGTGCTGAAGGTCTGAAACCACTCCAAACAAGGAAACGAAACATGAAGGTCTATTACGACAAGGACGCGGACCTCTCGCTCGTCAAGGGCAAGAAGGTCACGATCATCGGCTACGGCTCCCAGGGCCATGCGCACGCGCAGAACCTCACGGATTCCGGCGTGAAGGTCACAGTGGGGCTGCGCCCCGGCGGGGCTTCGTGGGACAAGGCGAAGAAGGCGAAGCTCGCGGTGAAGGACGTGGGCGACGGCGGTGAAGGGCGCCGACCTGGTGATGATCCTGCTGCCCGACGAGAACCACGCCGCGGTGTGGAAGGAATCCATCGAGCCCAACATCAAGAAGGGCGCGGCGCTCGCCTTCGCCCACGGCTTCAACATCCACTTCAAGCAGATCGTGCCCCGCCCGACCTCGACGTGATCATGATCGCGCCCAAGGGGCCCGGCCACCTGGTGCGCTCGACCTACACGCAGGGCGGCGGCGTGCCGTGCCTCATCGCCGTGCACCAGAACGCCTCGGGCAAGGCCAAGGACCTCGCGCTCTCGTACGCCGCCGCCATCGGCGGGGCCCGCGGCGGCGTGATCGAGACCAACTTCCGCGAGGAGACCGAGACCGACCTCTTCGGCGAGCAGACGGTGCTCTGCGGCGGCATCGTGGAGCTCATCAAGGCGGGCTACGAGACGCTGGTGGAGGCGGGCTACGCGCCGGAGATGGCCTACTTCGAGTGCCTGCACGAGACCAAGCTCATCGTGGACCTGATCTACGAGGGCGGCATCGCCAACATGAACTACTCGATCTCGAACAACGCCGAGTTCGGCGAGTACGTGACCGGCCCGAAGGTGATCGGCGGCGCCGCGCGCCAGGCCATGAAGGAGTGCCTCGAGCGCATCCAGAACGGCGAGTACGCGCGCGAGTTCATCCTCGAGAACCGCGCCGGCGCGCCGACGCTCAACGCCAAGCGGCGGCTGCTCGCCGAGCACGACATCGAGAAGGTGGGCGAGAAGCTGCGCGCGATGATGCCGTGGATCCGCAAGAACAAGCTGGTCGACACGAGCAGGAACTAGATGGGCAACTACCCCCACCCGATCGTCGCGCAGGAAGGCTGGGCGCACCTCGCCATCGCGGTGATCGTGGCGGGGGTGGCCACCGCGTTCTTCGGCTGGTGGTCGGCGCCGCTGTGGCTCGTGGTGGTGTTCGTGCTGCAGTTCTTCCGCGACCCGCCGCGCGCCGTGCCGCAGGGCGAGGGCCTGGTGCTCTGCCCGGCCGACGGGCGCGTGCTGGTGGTCGGCGCGGAGCGCGACCCGTACCTCGAGCGCGACGCGCTGAAGGTGAGCATCTTCATGAACGTCTTCAACGTCCACTCCAACCGCTCGCCGGTGGCGGGCACGGTGCGCGAGGTGAAGTACTCGGCGGGCCTCTTCGTGAACGCGTCGTTCGACAAGGCCTCGACCGGCAACGAGCGCAACGCCATCGTGCTCGCAACCGCCGACGGGCGCGGACGTCACCTGCGTGCAGGTCGCCGGGCTCATCGCGCGGCGCATCCTCTGCTACGTGAAGGCGGGCGACCGCCTCGAAGCCGGCCAGCGCTACGGCTTCATCCGCTTCGGCTCGCGCGTGGACGTGTACCTGCCGCCGGGCTCGAACGCCCCGGGTGGCGATCGGCGACAAGGTGAAGGCGACCAGCACGGTGCTGGCCGAGCTCGCGGGCGCGCCCCGCGCCTAGGGCCATGGCCACGCCGCTCGAGCAGCGCGCCAAGCCGGCCTTCGAGCGCGCGCGCAAGCGCGGCATGTACCTGCTGCCCAACCTCTTCACGACGCTGGCGCTCTTCGCCGGCTTCTACGCGATCGTGCAGGGCATGAACCACGCCTTCGCGGAAGCCGCCGAGGCGATCTTCGTCGCCATGGTGCTGGACGGGCTCGACGGCCGCGTGGCGCGCCTCACGCGCACGCAATCGGCCTTCGGGGCGGAGTACGACAGCCTCGCCGACATGGTGTCCTTCGGCGCGGCGCCGGCGCTCGCTCATGTACGAGTGGGCGCTGAAGGGGATGGGGCGCATCGGCTGGATCGCGGCGTTCGTCTACTGCGCCGGGGCGGCGCTTGAGGCTCGCGCGCTTCAACACCCAGCTCGCGGTCGCCGACAAGCGCTGGTTCACCGGCATTCCCAGCCCGGCCGCGGCGGCGATCGTCGCGGGCATGATCTGGTCGTTCAGCGAGTACTACGCGAGCGGCGCGGACTGCGCTGGTTCGCCGCCGCGGTGACCGTGTACGCCGGCATCACGATGGTCACCAACGTGAAGTTCTACAGCGGCAAGGACATCAACCTGCGCCGGCAGATGCCGTTCTGGGCGACGCTGGTCATCGTCGTGACACTGCTCCTCATCTCGCTCAAGCCCTCCCACGTGCTGTGGGGCATCGCGGTCGCGTACGGCGTCTCGGGCTACGCGATGTGGGCCGTGCAGCGCGCGCGCAGCGAAGCGACCCAGAAGCAGTACCGCACCATGCGCGACGCGCTGGAAGAGGGCGACGTCGCCGCGCTGGCGCGCATGCTCTCCACCACGGCGCCCGACACCGTCATCGCCCCGGACGGCCGCACCCTGCTGATGGTCGCGGTGGAGGAGGCCAACCTGCCCGCGGTCGAGCTCATCGTGCAGCGCGGCGCCTCGCTCGACACGCGCGACGACCAGGGCATGACCGCGCTGGCGCTCGGCGCGGGAATGGGCTTCCACGAGGCGGTGGAGGCGCTGCTCGCGGCGGGGGCGGACCCGAACATGCACGACCTCTCGGGCATGACGCCGCTCGACACCGCCGAGGAGCACGGCGCCCACGACATCGCATCGCTGCTGCTGCGCTACGGCGGCAAGTCGAGCCGGGACCTCGCCCCGCGCCAGCCGTGATCGTGATTGCCGTGCCCGCGGGAACCCGGCTCCCGTCCGCCCATTTGCCAAGCCCCGGGCGTCCAAGCTATATTGGCCCCATGCACCCGATCGGCGACCTCATCGCTCTTCGCCCCGCCGGCCCCCGCGCCCTCGCGCTGTCGGGCCTGCTGCTGCTGCGCCCCGCGCGCTAAATACCCCACCCCCCTTTTGTTGTGCAGCATCCGGCCGCTTCGGCAACACGGAGCGCTTCGATCCATCCGAATTGCACTGAACGGAGAATTCCGTGAAGAACCAGGTCATCATTTTCGACACCACCATGCGCGACGGCGAGCAGAGCCCCGGCGCGGCCATGACCAAGGACGAGAAGGTCCGCATCGCCAAGCAGCTCGAGCGCCTGCGCGTGGACGTGATCGAGGCGGGCTTCGCCGCCTCCAGCCCCGGCGACTTCGAGGCGATCCGCGCCGTCGCCGCCACCGTGCGCGACTCCACCGTGTGCTCGCTCGCGCGCGCCAACGACAACGACGTGAAGCGCGCGGGAGAGGCGATCCGCGGCGCCAACTCGGGGCGCATCCACACCTTCATCGCGACCAGCCCCATCCACATGCAGCACAAGCTGCGCATGGAGCCGGAGGCGGTGCTGGAGGCTGCCGTGCGCGCCGTGAAGCTCGCGCGCCAGTACACCGACGACGTCGAGTTCTCGGCCGAGGACGCGGTGCGCTCGGACGTGGATTTCCTCTGCCGCATCTTCGAGGCGACCATCGCCGCGGGTGCCAGGACCATCAACGTCCCCGACACCGTGGGCTACAGCATCCCCGTCGCTGTGGGGCGATCTCTTCCGCACGCTCATGAGCCGCATCCCCAACGCCGACAAGGCGGTGTGGTCCACGCACTGCCACGACGACCTCGGCATGGCGGTGGCCAACTCGCTCGCCGCGGTGATGGCGGGCGCGCGCCAGGTGGAGTGCACCATCAACGGCCTGGGCGAGCGCGCGGGCAACGCCTCGCTGGAGGAGATCGTGATGGCGGTGAAGACGCGCGAGCGACTTCTTCAAGCTCACGACCGGCATCGACGCGACCCAGATCGTGCCCGCGAGCAAGCTCGTCTCCACCATCACCGGCTACCCGGTGCAGCCCAACAAGGCCGTGGTCGGCGCCAACGCGTTCGCCCACGAGTCGGGCATCCACCAGGACGGCGTGCTGAAGCACCGCGAGACCTACGAGATCATGAAGGCCTCCGACGTCGGCTGGGGCGCCAACCGCCTCACGCTGGGCAAGCTCTCGGGGCGCAGCGCGTTCAAGGCCCGGCTGCAGGAGCTGGGCATCACGCTCGCCTCCGAGGAGCAGCTGAACGCCGCGTTCGCGCGCTTCAAGGAGCTCGCCGACAAGAAGCGCGAGATCTTCGACGAGGACATCCAGGCGCTGCTCTCCGACGAGACCGTGACGCCGGAGGACGAGCGCTACAAGCTGGTGGCGCTCACCGCGCACTCGGAGACCGGCGAGCAGCCGTTCGCGCGCATCGTGATCTCGGAGAACGGGCGCGAGGCGCGGGCGGAAGCGCGCGGCGGCGGCCCCGTGGACGCCACCTTCAAGGCGCTGGAGAGCATCGTGCAGAGCGGCGCGGAGCTGCAGCTCTACTCGGTGAACAACGTGACCGAGGGCACCGACTCGCAGGGCGAGGTCACCGTGCGCCTGGCGAAGGACGGCCGCATGGTGAACGGCATGGGCTCGGACACGGACATCGTCGTGGCCTCGGCCAAGGCGTACGTGAACGCGCTCAACAAGTTCGCCGCCCAGGCCCTGCGCGTGAACCCGCAGTACGGCACCGAGGCGCAGGCGGTGTGAGCGCGCCCGTGATGCCGCGGCTCGGCATGGGCACGTGGCACATGGGCGAGCGCGCGAAGGACCGTGCCGCCGAGGTCGCCGCCCTCAGGCTGGGGCTCGACCTCGGCGTGACGCTCGTCGACACCGCCGAGATGTACGGCGACGGCGAGGCCGAGCGCATCGTGGGCGAGGCGATCCGCGGGCGGCGCGACGCTGTCTTCCTGGTCTCGAAGTTCTATCCGCACCACGCCGGCCAGCGCGAGCTCGCGCTGGCGTGCGAGGCCTCGCTCGGGCGCCTCGCCGTGGATGCGATCGACCTCTACCTGCTGCATTGGCAGAGCAGCGTGCCGTTCGCGGTCATGGTGGAGGCGCTGGAGAAGCTCGTGCAAGCGGGCAAGATCCGCCGCTGGGGCGTCTCCAACCTCGACGTGGCGGACCTCGAGGAGCTCACGCGCGCCCCGGGCGGCGATCGCGTAGCCGCCGACCAGGTGCTCTACAACCTCGCGCGCCGCGGCCCGGAGTTCGACCTGCTGCGCTGGTGCGCGCAAGCGCGGCATCGACGTGATGGCCTACTCGCCCCTCGACGAGGGCCCGCTCGCCTCCCACGGAGCGCTGCGCACGGTGGCCAAGCGGCTGGAGGCGACACCCGCGCAGGTCGCCATCGCGTGGCTGCTCGCGCGCGGCGCGGCGGTGATCCCCAAGGCGACGCGGCCCGAGCACGTGCGCGCGAACGCCGCGGCGCGCGAGCTGAAGCTCGACGCCGAAGCGCTCGCCGCGCTCGACCGCGCGTTTCCGCCGCCGCGCTCCAAACGGCCCCTCGAGATGATCTGAGCGGAGCCGCCGCGTCGGCGCGCGGCGACACGCGAAGCGGAGTCGATTCAGCGGCTTGGCCCGCGAGGTCGCGCAGGCCGTAGTCCGCCGGCGACGGAAAGCGCGCGTTTCACGCCGCGATGCGCGCGTCGCCGCGCTCCTCGTGCGCGCGCGCGCGGGGCGTGGCGGGTCGAATCGCATCGTCTGGCACGGAACGTGTTACTGCCCTTCCCTGATATCCACGAGGGAGGTCACAATGAAATACGGCGAAGGCATCTTCAACCGCGCGCGCGATCCGCGAGCGTCCCTGCCATCCCAGCCGGTCGCGGCGAATGTCGCCGACGCACCCGCCGGCTGCGGTGCCGGGCGCCCCGCGCGCCGCGCCCCCCGAGCAGCATCCCCCGGCCGCACGCTCGGAGGAGGGCGGCAGCAAGCTCATCGTCGGGCCCAACATCAAGCTGAAGGGCGTCGAGATCCACGATTGCGACACGCTCGTGGTCGAGGGCCGGGTCGAGGCGACCATGGTGAGCCGCAGCATCCAGATCGCCGAGAACGGCGCGTTCGAGGGCAAGGTCGACGTCGACGTGGCCGAGATCCGCGGCGTCTTCCAGGGCGAGATGACCGCGCGCAAGAAGCTCGTGATCCACGCGAGCGGGCGGGTGGGCGGCAAGATCCGCTACGGCAAGATGCTGGTGCAGGAAGGCGGCGAGATGGTGGGCGACATCGCCGCGCTGCACGAGGGCGCCAACGCGCTCGTGAAGGTCTGAGCGCCGCGCTCGCCCCGGGCGCGCGGCGCGCGTCACCCCGGCGCAGGCCGGGGCCCAATTCCCGCTCTCCCGGCCTCGCGTATCATGCGCGGGGATTCGGTCGAGGGAGCCGGGATATGGACGAGTCGCGCCCGCTGCTCGGCGTCGTGGGCACCGGCCTCATGGGCCGCGGCATCGCGCAGGTCGCCGCGCAGGCCGGCATCGACACGCTGCTCTACGACGCGCGCGCCGGCACCGCCGAGGCGGCGAAGGACGGCATCGCCACGCAGCTGCACCGCATGGCGGAGAAGGGCAAGCTCGTCGCCGCCGACGCGGCGCGTTGCATCGCGCGGCTGCAACCCGTGGCGAGCCTGGCCGACCTCGCTCGCTGCAGCATCGTGGTCGAGGCGGTGGTCGAGGACCTGGAGGCCAAGCGCGAGCTCTTCCGCGCCCTCGAGCACACGGTGGCCGCCGACTGCATCCTCGCCACCAACACCTCCTCGCTCTCGGTGACCGCGATCGCCGCGGCATGCCAGCATCCCGGGCGCGTGGCGGGCTTGCATTTCTTCAGCCCGGTGCCGCTCATGAAGGTGGTCGAGGTGATCGACGGCGTGCGCACCGAGCCGGCGGTGATCGAGCGCCTGATGCGTCTCGCGCACGCCTTCGGCCACGCTCCGGTGCGCGCGCGCGACACGCCGGGCTTCCTCGTGAACCACGCCGGCCGCGCGTACGGCACCGAGGCGCTGCGCCTGCTCGCCGAGGGCATCGCCGAATTCTCCGCGATCGACGACGTGCTGCGCGAGGCGGCGGGGTTTCGCATGGGGCCCTTCGAGCTCATGGACCTCACGGGGCTCGACGTCTCGCAGCCGGTGATGGACTCGATCTACCACCAGTTCTACGAGGAGCCGCGCTTCCGCCCCTCGCCGGTGCTCACGCAACGCCGGCAGGGCGGGCTCCTCGGTCGCAAGAGCGGCGCGGGCTTCTATCGCTACGTGGAGGGCGCGCGGCAGGCGGTCGAGGCGCCGACAGCGCCGGGCGCGCCGCGCGATGCGCTGGTCTGGGTGAGCCGCGCCGGGACGGCGAAGCACGCCGAGGTGCAGGCGCTCGTGGTCCGCCTCGGTGCGCGCATCGACGCCGGTGCGACGCCCCTCGGACAGCGCGATCTGCGTGCTCACGCCGTGGAGCTTCGACGCCACCGCGGCGGCCCTCGCCGAGGGGCTGGACGCGCGCCGCTGCGTGGCGATCGACGCTTCGTTCGGCCTCGCCACGCGCCGCACGCTCATGACGACGCCCGTCACCGATCCCGCGGTGCGCGACGCCGCGCACGGCCTTTTCGCCTCCGACGGCGTGCCCGTGTCGGTGATCCACGACAGCCCCGGATTCATCGCGCCGCGCGTGGTATGCCAGGTCGTCAACGTCGCCTGCGACATCGCCCAGCAGCGCATCGCCACGCCCGCCGACATCGACCGCGCCGTCACGCTGGGCCTGGGCTATCGGCAGGGACCGCTCGCCATGGGCGATGCGCTGGGGGCGGGCCGCGTGCTCGCGCTGCTGGAAGGCCTGCTCGATTTCTACGGCGACCCGCGCTATCGCCCCAGCCCCTGGCTCACCCGGCGCGCGCGCCTCGGCGTGCCCCTCGCGACCCCGGAGGGCTAGTCAGCCCTCGCGGGCCAGGCGCTCGGCGAGGCCCACGTAGGTGGCCGGCGTGAGGGCGAGGAGCCGATCGCGCGCCTCAGCCGGGATCGGAAGCGTACGCACGAAGGCGTGCAGTTCGTCGCGCGTGATGCCGCCCTTGCCGCGGGTGAGCTCCTTCAGCTTCTCGTAGGAGCCGGCGATGCGGTGCGCGCGCATCACGGTCTGCACCGCCTCGGCGAGCACGTCCCAGCTGTCCGCGAGGTCGGCGGCGATGCGCGCCGGATTCGCCTCGAGCTTGTCCAGCCCGCGCACGCAGGAGTCGTAGGCGAGCAGGCAATAGCCGAACGCCACGCCCGACGTTGCGCAGCACCGTGGAATCGGTGAGGTCGCGCTGCCAGCGCGAAACCGGCAGCTTCTCCGAGAGGTGGCGCAGGAGCGCGTTGGCGAGGCCGAGGTTGCCCTCCGAGTTCTCGAAATCGATCGGGTTCACCTTGTGCGGCATGGTCGAGGAGCCGACCTCGCCCGCCTTCACCCTCTGGCGGAAGTAGCCGAGCGAGACGTAGCCCCAGATGTCGCGGTCGAGGTCGAGGAGGATGGTGTTCAGGCGCGCCACGGCGTCGAACGCCTCGGCGAGCGCGTCGTGGGGCTCGATCTGGATGGTGAGCGGGTTGTACTCGAGGCCCAGGCTCGCGACGAAGCGCTCCGCGAAGCGCGGCCAGTCCATCGCAGGCGCCGCCGCGACGTGGGCGTTGAAGTTGCCGGTGGCGCCGTTGGCCTTGCCGAGGAGCTTCACCGCCGCGAGCCGTCGCGCGCGCGCGCTTGAGGCGATGCGGCGACGTTGGCCATCTCCTTGCCGAGCGTGGTGGGCGTGGCGGGCTGGCCGTGGGTGCGCGCGAGCATGGCGAGGCCCGCGTGCTCCTTCGCGAGCGCGGAGAGCTTGTCCACGATGCGGTCGATGGCCGGGAGCAGCACCTGGTCCCGCCCGCCGCGCAGCATGCGCGCGTGGGCGAGGTTGTTGATGTCCTCCGAGGTGCACGCGAAGTGGATGAGCTCCGCGCCCGCCGCCACCTCGGCGTTGCCCGCGAAGCGCTCGCGCAGCCAGTACTCCACCGCTTTCACGTCGTGGTTCGTGGTGGCCTCGATGGCCTTCACGCGCTCGGCGTCGGCGAGCGAGAAGCCGCGAAGCGGCAGCGCGCAGCTCCTTCACGGTTGCGGCCGAGAGCGGCGCCAGCGCGGTGAATTCGGGCTCGGCGCCGAGTGCCACCAGCCACTCCACCTCCACCGCCACGCGCTCGCGGATCAGCGCGAACTCGCTGAAATGCTCCTGCAGCGCGCGGGTCTTGGCGGCGTAGCGCCCGTCGAGGGGCGAGAGGGCGGTGAGGGCGGAGGACATTGGGGAATTGCGAATTTTATCAGGCCGTATACTTGCGCGTTTTCCGGAGGAACGCCATGAAGCTCGTCGGATCCCTCACCAGCCCCTATGTGCGCAAGGTGCGCGTGCTGCTCGCGGAAAAGCAACTCGCGCACGAGTTCCTCGAGGAAAGCGCGTGGAACGCTGAGCACCACCGTGCCGCGCTACAACCCGCTCAACAAGGTGCCCGCGCTGGTGCTGGACGACGGCGCTTCCATCTACGACTCGGCGGTGATCACGGAGTACGTGGACGGCCTGCCGGGGCGGCGCTTCCTGCCCGCGGGCGGAGCGGAGCGCGCGGTGGCTCGTTGCCACGAAGCGCTGGGCGACGGGATCATGGATGCGGGCATCACGATCTTCCTCGAGAGGAAGCGCGAGGCGGCGCGCCAGGATCCGGCGTGGATCGAGCGCCAGGCGAGCAAGGTGAACGCGGGCATCGCGGCGCTCGTGGAGGCGCTGGGCAAGAAACCGTTCCTGGGCGGGACCGACATGGCGCTGGGCGACATCGCCTGCGCCTGCGCTCTCTTCTGGGTCGACTTCCGCCTCAAGGCCGACTTCGACTGGCGCGCGCAGCACCCGCCGCTCGCCGCGTGGGCGCAGCGCCTCGAGTCGCGCCCGTCGTTCGCCGCGACCCGCGCCGGCGTAGCTAGGCGATGACGCCGCCGCCCAGGCACTCGTCGCCGCGGTAGAGCACGGCCGATTGCCCGGGCGTCACGGCCCACTGCGGCGCGGCGAAGTCGAGGTCGAAGCCGAGCGGGTCCGCGACGGTAAGGCGGCACGCCGAGTCGGCCTGGCGATAGCGCGTCTTGGCGGCGAGCTCCGCGCCCGCCCCGGGCGCCACGCCGGCGGTCCAGCTCGCTTCGGCGGCGTGCAGGTGGCGCTTCATGCAGCAGCGGATGGTCGTGGCCCTGCACCACGGTGAGCGTGTTCGACGCCGAGGTCCTTCGCCGCCACGTACCACGGCTCGCCGCCCCCGGCGCGCCGCCCGCCGATGCCCAGGCCCTGGCGCTGCCCGAGCGTGTAGTACATGAGGCCTTCGTGGTCGCCCACGCGCTCGCCCTCGGGCGTGACCATGGGTCCCGGCGCGCGCGGGATGTAGCGCGAGAGGAAGTCGCGGAACGGGCGCTCGCCGATGAAGCAGATGCCGGTGGAATCGCGCTTCGCATGGTTGCCGAGGCCCGCCTCGCGGGCGATGCGGCGCACTTCGGTCTTGTGCAGGTGGCCCACGGGAAACAGCGTGCGCGCGAGTTGCTGCTGCGTTCAGGCGATGCAGGAAATAGCTCTGGTCCTTGCCGCGGATCCAGCGCCCTTCAGCAGCACGTGCCGGCCCGCGCGCTCCTCGACGCGCGCGTAGTGGCCGGTGGCGATCTTCTCGGCGCCCAGGGCTATCGCGTGGTCGAGGAACGCCTTGAACTTGATCTCGGCGTTGCAGAGCACATCCGGGATTGGGGGTGCGCCCGGCGCGGTACTCGGCGAGGAAGCTCGCGAACACGCGCTCGCGGTACTCGGCGGCGAAGTTCACCGCCTCGACCTCGATGCCGATGCGCTCGGCGGCGGCCACCGCGTCGACCAGGTCTTCGCGCGTGGAGCAGTACTGGTCGTCGTCGTCGTCCTCCCAGTTCTTCATGAAGAGGCCGACCACGTCGTGGCCCGCGCGCTTGAGCAGCAGCGCGGCGACGGCGGAATCCACGCCTCCGGAGAGGCCGACGACGATCTTCATGGCGGTAAGGCGGACGGGAAGGTGGAATTCTAGCGGCGGAAAAACAAAAGGCGGAGCCGGGCTCCGCCTTCCTTGCTGCGCGAACGACGGTTACTTCGGCTTGCTGTCGTTCTTGGCCGGAGCGGCGGGCGCTGCCGGCGTCGGCGGCCGGAGCGGCCGGGGTGGCCGGCGTGGCCGAGGCCGTGGTGGTGCTGTCGGTCTTCGGCTTCTTGGGGGCCTTCTTGTGCTTCGGCTTCTTCTTGGCCTTGGTGTCGTCGGCCTTGGCGTCGGTCTTCGCCATGTCCGAGGACTTGGCGGCGTCCGCCTTCGCGGGCGCGGCGGGCGTGGTGGTCTTGGCGGTATCGGCGGCCGGCTTGGCAGGCGCGGTGGCCGGCTGGGCCAGCACGGAGAACGACGCGGAGGCAAACAGCACGGCGATGGTGGCGGACAGCTTCTTCATCTTTGTGATCATTCCTAGAGTTGTGTGGTTGGATAGGAGCATCAATGCTTCGACTGCGCTGGGATCAGCCTCGTCGCCACATTAACGTCGCGCATTATACGAGGGTTGACACCAGAAGCCCTGCTGGAAGTCAAGATTCCGGATGGAGGGCGCGTGAATCGGGCACCGGGACCTCGCGCCACTGCCCGGGTAGCAGCCCTTCCAGGCCCCACGGCCCGGCGCGGAAACGCACCAGGCGCAGCGTCGGCAGGCCGATCGCGGCGGTCATGCGCCGCACCTGGCGGTTGCGCCCCTCGCGTGAGCCCCAACTCGAGCCACGCCGTGGGGATGGCCTTGCGCACTCGGATGGGCGGATCGCGCGCCCAGAGCCCGGGCGGCTCCGGGATGGTGCGCACCGCGGCGGGGCGCGTAGGCCCGTCGGGCAGCGCCAGGCCGCGCCGCAGGCGCTCCAGGGCGGCCTCGGTGGGGGTTCCCTCCACCTGCACCCAGTAGCCCTTCTCGAGCTTGTGGCGCGGGTCCGCGATGGCCGCCTGCAGCCGCCCGTCGTCGGTGAGCACCACCAGCCCCTCGCTGTCGGCATCCAGCCGGCCCGCGGGATACACCGCCGGCACCGGCACGAAGTCCTTGAGCGTGCGCTGTCCCTCGGCGGGTCCGAACTGGCAGAGCACACCGAAGGGCTTGTTGAGGAGGATCAGACGCGGCATGGAAAGGGCGCTCGGGGCGCTTTGCTATAATTTTCGATTGTGCCGCCTTCGCGCATGCTGCGGGGCGCCTTCCCCGCCTCCCATTTCCCCCAGAGACCCCGCAGGAATCCCATGAGCAAGATCAAGGTCAAGAATCCCGATCGTCGAGATGGACGGCGACGAGATGACGCGCATCATCTGGAAGCGCATCCGCGAGAAGCTGATCCTTCCCTACCTCGACGTCGACCTCAAGTACTTCGACCTGGGCGTCGAGCACCGCGACGCCACCAACGACCAGGTGACGGTCGATTCGGCCAACGCCACGAAGAAGTACGGCGTGGCGGTGAAGTGCGCCACGATCACGCCCGACGAGGGGCGCGTGAAGGAGTTCGGCCTGAAGCAGATGTGGAGGAGCCCGAACGGCACCATCCGCAACATCCTCGACGGCACCATCTTCCGCGAGCCCATCATCTGCCAGAACGTGCCGCGCATCGTCTCGCACTGGAACAAGCCGGTGGTGGTCGCGCGCCACGGCTTCGGCGACCAGTACCGCGCCACCGACATCCGCTTCGACGGCCCCGGCACGCTGAAGATGATCTTCACGCCCAAGGACGGCGGTGCGCCCATCGAGCGCGAGGTGTTCCAGGCGCCCGGCGGCGGCGTGGCGATGTCCATGTACAACCTCGACGCGTCGATCCGCGGCTTCGCCCAGGCCTGCTTCAACTACGCGCTCAACCGCAATTACCCGGTGTACCTGTCGACCAAGAACACCATCCTCAAGGTCTACGACGGGCGCTTCAAGAACATCTTCCAGGAAGTGTTCGAAGCCGAGTTCCGCTCCAAGTTCGAGGCCGCGGGCCTCACCTACGAGCACCGGCTCATCGACGACATGGTCGCGGCCAACCTCAAGTGGAACGGCGGCTACCTCTGGGCCTGCAAGAACTACGACGGCGACGTGCAGTCCGATACCGTCGCGCAGGGCTACGGCTCGCTCGGCCTCATGACCTCGGTGCTCACCACGCCGGACGGCAAGACCGTGGAGGCCGAGGCCGCGCACGGCACGGTGACGCGCCACTACCGCCTTCACCAGCAGGGCAAGCCCACCTCCACCAACCCGATCGCCTCGATCTACGCGTGGACGCGCGGGCTGCAGTACCGCGGCAGGATGGACGGCACGCCCGAGGTGGCGAAGTTCGCCGAGGCGCTCGAGCAGCGTGTGCGTCGAAACCGTGGAGTCCGGCCGGATGACCAAGGACCTCGCGATCCTCATCCGCCCCGACCATCCGTTCCTCACCACCGAGGAGTTCATGGACGCGGTGGACACCGGCCTCAAGAAGAAGATGGCGGCGTGAGCGCGCCGGGGCTCCTGAATAGAAAAGGCCCCCTCGGCGCGAAGCCGCGGGGGCCTTTTGAGAAGACTGCTCCCTATGCCGCCTGGATGTTGGACGCCTGCTTGCCTTTCGGGCCCTGCGTCACGTCAAAGGAGACCTTCTGGCCTTCCTTGAGGGTCTTGAAGCCCTGCATCTGGATCGCGGAGAAATGCGCGAAGAGGTCTTCGCTGCCATCGTCGGGCGTGATGAAGCCATAGCCCTTCGCGTCATTGAACCACTTCACAGTTCCGGTTGCCATTCGATTGCTTGCCTCTTGTTAAACGGGTGGAGTCCCGCACATCGTTCGGATCCAGGCTCTCCCGCACGTCAAAAGGCGATGCGAAATGCTTGAAACCAAACTCCAACGCGCTTTTTACGCGGGGTCCCCGGGAGTGTCAATAGCGCCCGGAAGGGGGGCGAAAACAGGCCCGGAACGTGCCCAAACACGCCGCGGGCGCCGATAATCGGCGCTTCCAAGCGCTTGAAGGGTCTTGAAAAACCCCTCCCGCTTGTCCATATTAGTCATCAGATCGATCCAACCCGAAAGGGACTTCGGAGGTTCACCGCGTTGAGCGTCCTCCCCCACGCGCCATGGCAGAGAAATCCAGCGGCTCCACGCTCATCAAGCCGAGCGAGACCGAGACCAAGCCGCCGCCGATGTACCAGGTCGTGATGTACAACGACGATTACACGCCGATGGAATTCGTGGTCGAGGTGCTGCAGCTGTTCTTCGCGCTGCCGCGGGAACGGGCCACCCAGATCATGCTCAAAGTCCATACTGAGGGACGGGGGGTTTGCGGGATCTATCCGAGGGACGTCGCCTCGAGCAAAGTCGAACAGGTAACCGCATATTCGCGCCAACACCAGCATCCGCTGCAGTGCGCGATGGAGGAAACATGATTGCCCAGGAGTTGGAAGTCAGCCTGCACATGGCCTTTGTGGAGGCCCGCCAGAAGCGCCACGAGTTCATCACCGTGGAGCATTTGCTGCTGGCGCTGCTGCGACAACCCGAGCGCATCGGAAGTGCTGAAGGCGTGCGCGGCGAAGATCGACGAGCTGAAGAAGGCCCTGTCCGACTTCGTGATGCAGCACACGCCGACAGTCGCCGGCACCGGCGAGGTGGACACGCAGCCCACGCTCGGATTCCAGCGCGTCATCCAGCGCGCCATCCTGCACGTGCAATCGTCCGGCAAGAAGGAGGTCACCGGCGCCAACGTCCTGGTCGCGATCTACGGCGAGAAGGATTCCCACGCCGTCTACTTCCTCCACCAGCAGGGCGTCTCCCGCCTGGACGTCGTGAACTACATCTCGCACGGCATCACCAAGAGCGCCGCAGGCCGCCCGGCCAGAGCCGCGAGGAGGGCGAGGGCGAGGCCGAGGCCCCCGAGGCGCAATCCGGCGGCGCGCTGGAGAGCTTCACCCAGAACCTGAACCAGCTCGCCATCGACGGCAAGATCGATCCGCTGATCGGCCGCGAGGCCGAGCTCGAGCGCGTGGTGCAGATCCTCTGCCGCCGCCGCAAGAACAACCCGCTGCTGGTCGGCGAGGCGGGCGTGGGCAAGACCGCCATCGCCGAAGGCCTCGCCAAGCGCATCGTCGACGGCCAGGTGCCCGAGATCCTCGCCAAGGGCCAGGTGTACGCGCTCGACATGGGCGCGCTGCTCGCCGGCACCAAGTATCGCGGCGACTTCGAGCAGCGCCTGAAGGCGGTGCTGAAGCAGCTCGTGGACAACCCCAACGCGATCCTCTTCATCGACGAGATCCACACGCTGATCGGCGCGGGCAGCGCCTCGGGCGGCACGCTGGATGCGTCCAACCTGCTGAAGCCGGCGCTGTCGTCGGGCGCGCTCAAGTGCATCGGCGCGACCACGTACCAGGAATACCGCGGCATCTTCGAGAAGGACCACGCGCTGTCGCGGCGCTTCCAGAAGGTCGACGTCAACGAGCCCTCGATCCAGGAGACCGTCGAGATCCTGCGCGGCCTGAAGTCGCGCTTCGAGCTGCACCACGGCGTGAAGTACACCGCCAACGCGCTCACCACCGCCGCGGAGCTCTCGGCGCGCTACATCAACGACCGCCACCTGCCGGACAAGGCGATCGACGTGATCGACGAGGCGGGCGCGCTGCAGCGCATCCTGCCCAAGTCGCAAGCAGAAGAAGGTGATCGGCAAGCCCGAGATCGAGGAGATCGTCTCCAAGATCGCGCGCGTGCCGGCGCGCAACGTCTCCAACGACGACCGCTCGGCGCTGAAGAACCTCGACCGCGACCTGAAGGCCACCGTGTTCGGCCAGGACAAGGCGATCGACGCGCTCTCGGCGGCGATCAAGATGGCGCGCAGCGGCCTGGGCAACCCGCAGAAGCCCGTCGGTGCTTCCTCTTCTCCGGGCCCACGGGCGTGGGCAAGACCGAGGTCGCGCGCCAGCTCGCCTTCATCATGGGTGTCGAGCTGATCCGCTTCGACATGTCGGAGTACATGGAGCGCCACGCGGTGTCGCGCCTCATCGGCGCGCCCCCGGGCTACGTGGGCTTCGACCAGGGCGGGCTGCTCACCGAGGCCATCACCAAGCACCCGTACTCGGTGCTGCTGCTGGACGAGATCGAGAAGGCGCACCCGGACATCTTCAACATCCTGCTGCAGGTGATGGACCACGGCACGCTCACCGACAACAACGGCCGCAAGGCCGACTTCCGCAACGTCGTGATCGTGATGACCACCAACGCCGGCGCCGAGGGCCTCTCGAAGAACGCCATGGGCTTCACGCAGCAGCGCATGGCGGGCGACGAGATGGCGGAGATCAAGCGCATGTTCACGCCGGAGTTCCGCAACCGCCTGGACGCGGTGGTGTCCTTCGCCTCGCTCGACGAGGAGATCATCCTGCGGGTGGTCGACAAGTTCCTGATGCAGCTCGAGGCGCAGCTCTCCGAGAAGAAGGTCGAGGCGATCTTCACCGAGGAGCTGAAGAAGTACCTCGCCAAGAACGGCTTCGATCCGCAGATGGGCGCCCGCCCCATGGCGCGCCTCATCCAGGACACGATCCGCCGTGCGCTCGCCGACGAGCTGCTGTTCGGCAAGCTCTCCAACGGCGGCCGCGTGACCATCGACCTCGGGGCGGACGGCCAGGTGAAGCTCGACATCGCGCAGTCGCCCGCGCCCGCCGAGCCCGTGGAATCCACCTGAGCGCCCCGCACGAGCGCGCCACCGAGAACGCCCGCCCCGCGCGGGCGTTTTCGCGCTCGGCCGCCTTCGCCGCCGCGCTGGCCGTGGCGGGCAGCGCCGCTGGCCAGACCGCGCCGCCGCGCTTCGCCCCGCCCAACCTCTCGCCCGCCGGCGTGCGCGCCCTCGCCGCCAACTGCGCGCAGTGCCATGGCACCGACGGCCGGCCGGTGGCGGGCAGCGCCATCCCGGCGCTCGCCGGGCGGGATCGGCTGGAGCTCGCCGCACAGCTCGCGGCCTTCAAGCGGGGCACGGCGCGTGCCACGGTCATGGACCAGATCGCCAAGGGCTACAGTGACGACGAGCTGGCGGCGCTCGCGGATTATTTCGCCCGCTTGCCCCGTTAACGAGGTGGGAGAACCATGGATACGCGGCGCAGGGACCTGCTGAGGGCCGGAGCCGCCGGGCTCGTCGCGGGCCTGGCCGGCTGCGCCATGGCGCCCGCGCGCGCGGCACCGCGCGTGGTCGTGGTGGGCGGCGGCTACGGCGGGGCGACCGCCGCCAAGTACCTGCGCCTGCTGGATCCGGGGCTCGCCGTGACGCTGGTCGAGCCCGAGGCCGCGTTCGTCTCGTGCCCGCTGTCCAACCTGGTGATCGGCGGCTTCAACGTGCTCTCCGACGTCACCGTCCCCTACGAAGGCCTTGCGCGCAATCACGGCGTGCGCCTGGTGCGCGACCGCGCCGCGGCGATCGACATGGAGCGGCGCGAGGTGCGACTGGAAAGCGGCGCGCGCCTGCCGTTCGACCGCGTTGTCGTCGCGCCCGGCATCGACTTCCTGTGGAACGAGATGCCGGCGATGAAGGATCCCGAGGTGCAGGCGCGCGTGCCGCACGCGTGGAAGGCGGGCGCGCAGACCGCGATGCTGCGCCGCCAGCTCGAGGCGATGCCCGACGGCGGCACCTTCGTGATCTCCATTCCCGAGACGCCGTACCGCTGCCCGCCCGGCCCCTACGAGCGTGCGTGCCAGGCGGCGGCCTATTTCAAGGTCCACAAGCCGCGCGCCAAGGTGGTGATCCTCGACGCCAACGGCGACATCACCTCCAAGGCCGCGCTCTTCCGCCGCGCCTGGTCCGAGCTCTACGCGGGCATGATCGACTATCGCCCCAACAGCAAGGCGGTGGATGTCGACGCTGCCACGCTCACCGTGAAGCTCGAGCTGGAAGACGTGCGCGGCGACGTGCTGAACGTCATCCCGCCCATGAAGGCCGCCGAGGTCGCGGCACCCTTCGTCACCGCCAACCGGCGCTGGTGCGAGGTGGACTGGCTCACCTACGAATCGAAGGCCGTGCCGCGCGCGCACGTGCTGGGAGACGCGCTGCTGCCCGCGCCGGTGATGCCGAAGAGCGCGCACATGGCCAACGCCCACGGCAAGGCCTGCGCGGCTGCGGTGGTGGCGCTGCTGCGCGATGCGCGCGCCCAACCCGGCGCCCACCCTCACCAACACCTGCTACAGCTTCGTCTCGGACACGCTCGCCGTGCACGTGGCCTCGGTGCACAAGTACGACCTGGGCGAGCGCACCATGAAGCCGGTGCCGGGCGCGGGCGGGCTCTCGGCGGCGATGAACGAGCGCGAGGCGCGCTATGCCTGGGACTGGGCCCGCAACATCTGGGCCGACGGGTTCGCGTGACATGAAGCCGCGCATCCTCGTCCTCTTCCCCGACGAATGGGACCGCGCCGCGGCCTGCGCCCGCGCGGTGGGCGAGCTCTACGACGTGCGCTACGAGGGCTTCGACCTCTTCACCTTCCCCGACAACGCGCGCCTCTTCACCTTCGACGCGCTGGCGTTCGTCGAGCGCGTGGTGCGCAGGTATTCGGAGCTCGGGGTCGAAGCGGTGGTGACCTCCGACGAGCAGTTCGGCCCGTTCATCGCCGCGCTCGTCGCGCAGCGCCTGGGGCTGCCCCACGCGAACCTCGAGGCGGTGCTCGCGATCCAGCACAAGTACTACGCCCGGCGCGCCTTCGAGCGCATCGCCCCCGAGGCCAACGCGCGCTTCGGCCTCTTGCGCCGCGGCTACGCCGGGCCCGCGGACGTGCCGCTCGCCTTCCCGTTCTACGTGAAGCCCGCCAAGGCCGCCTACTCGGTGCTCGCGCGGCGCGTGGACTCGTTCGCCGCGCTCCGGCGCCACACGCGCTTCAGCGCCTTCGAGGCCGCCATCATCGAACGCCTGGTGCGGCCCTTCGCCGACGTGATGCGCGCGCACTCGAGCCTCGCCGAGGACCCGTACGCCATGGTGTGCGAGGAGATCGCGCACGGCCGGCAGGTCACCGCCAACGGCTACGTGCGCGAGGGGCGGGTCACCATGCTGGGCACCGTGGACTCGATCATGTACCCGGGCACGGACCACTTCCAGCGCTTCCAGTACCCCTCGGCGCTGCCGGCCGGGCAGCTCGAAGCCGTGGACGCGCTCGCTACCCGGCTCATCGAGGGACTGGGCCTGCGGCACGGCATGTTCAACGTCGAGATGCGCGTCGATCCCCTCAGCGGCGCGGCGCGCGTGATCGAGATCAACCCGCGCGCCGCCGGGCAGTTCTACGACCTCTTCGAGCGCGTCGACGGCTACTGCCTCTTCCAGGCGCTGGTGGAGCTGGAAAGCGGTGGCGTGCCCACCGTGCGCCGCGGCGCGGGGCGGCACGCGCATGCCGCGAGCTTCGTGCTGCGCGACCTCGCGGGCGCCGGCCTCGCGCGCTGGCCCGACGCGCGCGAGGTGAGGGAGCTGCAGGCCGCGCATCCCGACGCGCACCTCATGATCTACCGCAAGCGCGGCGCCGACCTCGCGCGCGAGATGAAGTGGCTGGGGAGCTACCGCTACGGCGTCTACAACGCGGGCGCGGCGAGCCGCGAGGAGCTGCAGGCGCGCTTCGCGCAGCTGTGCCGGCAGATCACCTTCCATCCCGGGGGCAGGCTCCGCGCGGCCGACGAGGCGCTCGCCACGGTGGGCGACGACTGAGCTGTCCCGCTAGCTCGCGCCGGCGGGCTCGACCCAGGCGGGATCGAAGGCGGGATTGGCGAGCGAGGTGAGCACGTGGTCGCGCCACGCTCCGTCGATGAAGAGGTAGTCCCGCGCGAGGCCTTCGCGCACGAAGCCCAGCCGCTCGAGCACGCGGGCGCTGCGCTCGTTCTCGGGCCGGTAGTTGGCCATGATGCGGTGCACGCGCAGGTGCTCGAACGCCCACGCGTTGGTCGCGCGCAGGGCCTCGGCCATGAGTCCCCGGCCCTCGTGGCTCGCGCGCGATCTGGTAGCCGAGGTGGCAGGCCTGGAACGGCCCGCGCACGATGTTGGTGTAGTTGCAGGTGCCGAGGATGGCGCCCGAGGCTCCGCCCGGGCCTGCAGCACGAAGCGCGCGGCGCGCCCGGCCTGGTACTCCTCCACGGCGATGGCGAGGCGCTCGCGCCAGAACGCCTCGGTGAAGAACGCGGGCGCGGCGGGCGGCGACCAGCGCTCGAGGTGGCCCGCGAAATTGTCGCCGAGGAAGCGCGCCATCGCCGCCTCCATGCCGGGCTGCGCGAGGCGCACGCGCGAGGCGCTCGGTGGCGAGCTCGGGCAGGCCTGCGCCCACGGATGGCAGCGCTTGCCTCAGGACGCGAACACGCGCCATTGCTGCGGCCAGGACTCCATCGGCAGCCGCTTGAAGCCGCTCTTCGCGTACTGGTGCCAGCGCCCCACCACGAAGGCGATGAGCGCGTTGGCGTAGGCGTTGACTTCCCACTCGGCGGGGAGCTTCCCCGCGGTGGCCGCGAGGCGCGCGCTCTGGCGCAGGCTCGCCTCGAGGCGGTCGAGGAGCTGGTTCATGCGCGTCTGCAGCCGCTCGTCCTCGTTCACCAGCGCGTCTCCGATCAGCACGCGCGTCATGCCGGGGTTCTTCTGCGCGAAGCCGAGCAGTGTCGCGACCGTGGCCTCGACCTGCTTCATGGCGTCGGCCTCGTCGGCCTGGATCTTGTTCACGAGCGTGAAGACGGTCTGCTCGATGAACTCGATCAGCCCCTCGAACATCTGGGCCTTGCTCGAGAAGTGGCGGTAGAGCGCGGCCTCGGAGACCTCCAGGCGCGCGGCGAGCAGTGCCGTGGTGATGCGCTCGCCCTTCGGATCCTCCAGCATCGCCGCGAGCGTCTGCAGGATCTGCGCCTTGCGCTCCCCGGTCTTCGCCATCGTGTGCCGCTCCCCTTGTTATGGCGCCGCGCCGCCCGATTTTCGCTCTGGAGAAGGGCGGGAGGCGAATGTTACCATTACGTTTTCCCGCTCGTCTTGCGACCGAGCGCACACCCGAGACCCATATGGCAGGCCACAGCAAGTGGGCGAACATCCAGCACCGCAAGGGTCGCCAGGATGCGAAGCGCGGCAAGATCTTCACGCGGCTGATCAAGGAAATCACGGTGGCCTCGCGCATGGGCGGCGGCGACCCGGCCATGAACCCGCGCCTGAGGCTCGCTGTCGACAAGGCATACGAGCACAACATGCCCAAGGACAACGTCGAGCGCGCCATCAAGCGCGGCACCGGCGGCCTCGACGGCGTGAGCTACGAGGAGATCCGCTACGAGGGCTACGGCCCGGCGGGCGCGGCGGTGATCGTGGACACCATGACCGACAACCGCACGCGCACCGTGGCCGAGGTGCGCCACGCCTTCACCAAGTTCGGCGGCAACATGGGCGCCGCGGGCTCGGTGGCGTTCCTCTTCAAGCACGTCGGCCAGCTCCTCTACGCGCCGGGCACGAGCGAGGACAAGGTGATGGAGGCCGCGCTCGAGGCGGGCGCCGAGGACGTGGTCGCCAACGACGACGGCTCCATCGAGGTGCTCACGGCGCCCTACGACTTTCCCTGGTGAAGGCGGCGCTCGAGAAGGCCGGCCTCAAGGCCGCGCTCGCCGAGGTGACGATGAAGCCCACCTCGGAGACCGACATGGGCGCCGACGATTCCGCGCGCATGCAGAAGCTGCTGGACGCGCTCGAATCCCTGGACGACGTGCAGGAGGTCTACACCACGGCGGTCCTCGCGTGAGCCGTGCGTAGAGCCAAGGCTCCGTGACGGCCATCCTGGAGGTCCTGCTGCTCAACGTTCCCGAGGCCGTCGAGACCGAGCGGCTCACGCTGCGCGCCACGCGCTCCGGCATGGGCCCGGTGGTCTTCCAGGCGGTGCGCGAGTCCAAGCGCGAGCTGGACCGCTGGATGCCGTGGGCGCGCGAGACCAAGAGCGTCACCGACACCGAGCGCCACTGCCGCGAGATGCAGCTCAAGTGGCACGCGCGCGAGGAGCTCGACTTCTGCTTCCACCGCCGCGCCGACGGCGTGCTGGTCGGCAAGGGCGGCCTGCACACCATCGACTGGGGCGTGCCGCGCTTCGAGATCGGCTACTGGATCCGCAGCTCCTGCGCGCGCCAGGGCTTCGCCACCGAGGCCACGCTGGGGCTGGTGGAGCTCGCCCGCGCGCTCAAGGCGGCGCGCGTCGAGATCAGCTCGGATGCGCGCAACACCGCGAGCCGGCGCGTGGCCGAGAAGAGCGGCTTCGAGCTCGAGGGCATCCGCCGCAGGAGCCGCCGCGACACCAAGGGCGAGCTCTCGGACTCCTGCATGTACGCGCGGGTGTTCGGCGCGTGAGCGCGATCCGCATCCTCGGCATCGACCCGGGGCTCGGCATCACCGGCTACGGCGTGATCGAGAAGGAGCGCGGGAGCCTGCGCTACGTGGCGAGCGGCCGGGTGAGGAGCGACCCGGCCAGGCCACTCGCCGAGCGCCTCTGCACCATCCTCGAGGGGCTCGCCGAGGTGATCGGGAGCTATCATCCCGTCGAGTGCGCCGTCGAGAAAGTTTTCGTGAACGTGAACCCGCAGTCCACGCTGCTGCTGGGCCAGGCGCGCGGCGCCGCCATCTGCGCCGCGGTGCTCGCGCGCCTGCCGGTCGCCGAGTACACCGCGCTGCAGGTGAAGCAAGCGGTCGTCGGGCAGGGCCACGCGCGCAAGGAGCAGGTGCAGGAGATGGTGGCGCGGCTGCTGAAGCTGCCCGGCACGGCGGGGCCGGACGCCTCCGACGCGCTCGCCTGCGCCATCTGCCATGCCCACGGCGGCATGGGGCTGGGCGCCATCGCCACGCGCGGGCGGCGCGTTCGCGCGGGGCGCATCGCATGATCGGGCGCATCCAGGGCGTGCTCGCCGAGAAGAGCCCGCCGAGCGTGGTGGTGGTCGCGCACGGCGTGGGCTACGAGATCGACGTGCCGATGAGCACCTTCTATCACCTGCCGCGCACCGGCGCCGAGGTGACGCTGCTCACGCACCTGGTGGTGCGCGAGGACGCGCACCTGCTCTACGGCTTCCTCACCGCCGCCGAGCGCGGAGCCTTCCGCCAGCTCCTCAAGGTGAGCGGCGTGGGACCCAAGGTGGCGCTCGCCGTGCTCTCGGGCCTCTCGGTGGAGGACCTCGCGCTCGCCATTGCCGCGCAGGACGCCCAGCGCCTCACCAAGGTGCCGGGCATCGGCAAGAAGACCGCCGACCGGCTGGTCCTCGAGCTGCGCGACAAGCTCGCCCCGGCGCAAGCCGCCGGCGGGCGTGCGGAGACCGGGCAGGCGCGCGGCGAGGTGGTCAATGCGCTGCTCGCCCTTGGCTATAATGACCGCGAGGCGCAGGCAGCGGTAAAGCAGCTGCCGGCGGAGCTCGCCCTCGCCGATGCGATCCGCCAGGCCTTGAAGCACCTCGCCAGGACGTGATGGAAAGCCAGGGAGCCTCTGATCTATGCACCGGGTCTGCGTTACGACAGATGCGGATGGCTGCTAGGCGCGCCGCCGCCGCGAATGTCGACAACCTTCGCAAGGCGTCCAACGACGCAGACGCCGCATCTGTCGCAACCCTCCGGCCTCGAAATCGATCCGTCGCAGGCCCCGTGAATAGATCAGAGGCTCCCTGGTGATCGAAGCCGACCGCCTCATCTCCGGGGACCCCACCTCGCCGGTGGAGGAGGGCGAGGAACGGGCGCTGCGCCCGCGCCAGCTCGCCGAGTACGTCGGGCAGGCGAAGATCCGCGAGCAGCTCGAGATCTTCATCGCCGCGGCGAGGAACCGCAAGGAGGCGCTCGACCACGTGCTCCTCTTCGGCCCGCCGGGCCTCGGCAAGACCACGCTCGCGCACATCATCGCGCGCGAGATGGGCGTGAACCTGCAGCAGACCTCGGGGCCGGTGCTGGAGCGCGCCGGCGACCTCGCCGCCATCCTCACCAACCTCGAGCCCAACGACGTCCTCTTCATCGACGAGATCCACCGCCTCTCGCCGGTGGTCGAGGAGATCCTCTATCCCGCGCTCGAGGACTACCAGATCGACATCATGATCGGCGAGGGGCCCGGCGGCGCGCTCGGTGAAGCTCGACCTGCCGCCCTTCACGCTGGTGGGCGCGACCACGCGCGCGGGCATGCTCACCAACCCGCTGCGCGACCGCTTCGGCATCGTCGCGCGCCTGGAGTTCTACACGCCCGAGGAGCTGCACGCTCATCGTGCACCGCTCGGCGCGGCTGCTCGAGGTCGGCCATCGACGCGGGCGGCGCGCTCGAGATCGCGCGCCGCTCGCGCGGCACGCCGCGCATCGCCAACCGGCTGCTTGCGGCGCGTGCGCGACTTCGCCGAGGTGAAGGCCACCGGGCTGGTGACGCGCGCGGTCGCGGACACGGCGCTGCGCATGCTGGACGTGGACGCCATCGGGCTGGACCTCATGGACCGCAAGCTCCTCTCGGCGGTGATCGAGAAGTTCGCCGGCGGCCCGGTGGGCGTGGAGAACCTCGCCGCGGCCATCGGCGAGGAGCGCGACACCATCGAGGACGTGCTGGAGCCGTTCCTCATCCAGCAGGGCTACCTGCAGCGCACGCCGCGCGGCCGCGTGGCCACCGCCCTCGCCTGGCGCCACCTCGGGCTGGTCGCAGCCCCGGGCCGGCGGCGGCGACCTCTTCGATCCCCGCGCGCCGGGCGGCGACACGACGGACGCTGTCACGCCATGACCCGCATCGCCACCAAGCCGGCCCTGCAACCCGAATTGTTCGGATATTCGTTTCCGGTGCGCGTGTACTACGAGAACACCGACGCGGGCGGCGTTGTCTATCACGGCGAATACCTCAAGTTCCTCGAGCGCGCGCGCACCGAGTGGCTGCGCCACCTGGGCTTCGATCATCAGGAGCTCGCGCGGAGCCACCGGGTGTCGTTGGTCGTGACCGCGCTCTCGATCGACTTCATGAAGCCCGCGCGCCTGGACGACACGCTCGCGGTGAGCGTGCAGCTGGAGAGCCTGGGCAAGGCGCGCTGCGTCTTCGCGCAGGAGATCCGCGCGCGAGGACGAGGTGCTGGTGACGCGCGAAGGTGACGGTGGCCTGCGTCGCCGGCGAGGCGGCGTTGCAGGCCCGTGGAACTGCCCGAAGCGCTGCGCCGCAAGATGGAAGCCGCCACTTGAACCCGGAGAGAACATGATCGTCTCGCACGACCTCAACATCCTCTCGATGATCCTGAACGCGAGCATCGTCGTGAAGGTCGTCATGGCGATCCTGCTTTGCGCCTCGATGCTGTCGTGGACTTACATCTTCATGAAGATCTTCGGCATCCGGCCGCGCGCGCTCGCAGGCCGAGACCTTCGAGCGCGAGTTCTGGAGCGGCTCGGACCTGGTCGGCCTCTACCAGCGCGCCGCGGGCGGCGCGCTATCCCACGCAGGGCATGGAGCGCATGTTCGAGGCGGGCTTCAAGGAGTTCCTGAAGCTCAAGGGGCGCGCGGGCTACGACATCTCGGCGCTGCTGGACGGCACGCGGCGCGCGATGAAGGCCACCTACCAGCGCGAGATGGACACGCTGGAGTCGCACCTCTCCTTCCTCGCCACCGTGGGCTCGGTGAGCCCGTACATCGGCCTCTTCGGCACGGTGTGGGGCATCATGAACGCGTTCCGGGGCCTGTCGAACGTCGCGCAGGCAACGCTCGCAGCAGGTGGCCCCGGGCATCGCCGAGGCGCTGGTCGCCACCGCCATGGGCCTGTTCGCGGCGATCCCCGCGGTGATCGCCTACAACCGCTTCAGCCACGACATCGACCGCCTCGCGATCCGCTACGAGAGCTTCATGGAGGAGCTGCAGAACATCCTGCAGCGCCAGGCCCACGTGTCCGACCGCGACATGACCACCACGGCGGTGACGCGACCACGATGAGACAGGCGCAGAGGCGCGAGCGCCGCGCGATGGCCGAGATCAACGTCGTGCCGTACATCGACGTGATGCTGGTGCTGCTCATCATCTTCATGGTCGCGGCCCCCCTCATCAACCCGGGCCAGATCGACCTGCCGCAGGTGGGCCAGAAGCTCGACCCCGCGGTGGCGCCGCTCGAGGTGCGCGTGCGTCCCAACGGCGAGCTCGCGCTGGTCGACCGCACGCGCTCCACCGAAGAGCTGCGCGTGAACCGCGGTCAGCTCCTCGACTACGTGCGCCAGGCGCAGGCCGGGCATCCGAACCAGGCGGTGGTCGTCGCCGGCGACCGCAAGGTGGCCTACGAGGAGGTGCTCAAGGTGCTGGACGTCCTGCAGCAGGGCCAGGTGAAGCGCGTGGGGCTGCTCGCCCGTCCCGCGGGCACGCAGTGAGGCAGGACGAGAACCCGCAGCGCCTGCGCAAGCGCCCGCAGCCGGGCCGCGTGCGCGCGATCGTGCTCGCGGTCGCGGTGCACGCGGCGTTCATCGCGCTGATCGTGTTCGGGGTGCGCTGGCAGAGCATGCCAACGCCGCCCGTGGTGGCGGAGCTGTGGGACAAGCTGCCGACCCAGCAGAAAGCCGCGCCGCCACCGCCCGCGCCGACGCCGCCCAAGCCCGAGCCGGTGAAGACAGCGCCGAAGCCCCCCGAGCCCAAGCCCGAGGAAGTGAAGCCGGCGCCGCCCAAGCCGGATCCCGAGATCGCCGAGAAGGCCCTGCGCGAGAAGCGCGAGCGCGAGGAGCGCCAGCGGCTCGAGGAGGAGCGCGAGGAGAAGGCGCGCCAGAAGGCCGCCCGCGAGGAGGCCGCGAAGGAGAAGAAACGCGAGGAGGAGGCCGCCCGCAAGAAGCAGGAGCAGGAAAGGCTCGTGAAGGAAAAGCGCGAGGAGGAGCAGCGCCGCACGCCAGGAGCAGGAGCGCCTCGCCCAGGCCGAGCAGGCGCGCGCCGCGGCGGCCACGCGCGCACCAGAAGGAGATGCAGAAATGGATCGACCAGATTAAGGCTAAAATCCTCAACAGGGCCAACGTGCCGGACACGGTGGCTACCGGGACCGAGGTATCGGTGCGCATCCGAATACTTCCCGGTGGCGACGTGCTCGACATCGCGGTGACGAACAGTACGAGCCCCACGTACAGCGCCGCGATCGAGCGCGCCATCCGTAGCGCGCAGCCGTTGCCCGTTCCCGATCCCACTTCGGAACTTTTTCCGCAATTTCGCGACCTCAACCTTAATTTCCGGCATGAACGCTAGCCGCCCTCATCGATTTGCCCACGCCGCCCGCGCGCTTTGCCTCGCGGGTGCTGTCCTCCTGTTCGCGCTCGCCGCGCAGGCCCAGCTCACCATCGACATCACCACCAGCGGGGCGCGCCAGCTGCCCATCGCCGTGCTGCCCATGGCGGGCGAGAGCGCGCTGCCGCAGTCGGTGACCGAGGTGGTCGGCGCCGACCTGCAGCGCACGGGCCTCTTCCGCCTGGTGAACGTCGCGGGCGTGATGCCCGTGCCGATCGAGCCGTCGGAGGTGAACTTCCCCGACTGGACCGCGCGCAACGCCGAGGCGCTGGTGATCGGCAAGATCCAGCCCGCGGGCGCGGACCGGCTCGAGATCCGCTTCCGCCTCTTCGACGTCACCAAGCAGGCGCAGCTCGCGAGCTACTCGTACGTGGTGGCGCCCGCGCAGCTGCGCGCCACCGCGCACCGCATCGCCGACGTGATCTACGAGAAGCTCACCGGCGACAAGGGCGTCTTCTCCACCAAGATCACCTACGTGGTGAAGCGCGGCACGCGCTACGAGCTGCAGGTGGCGGACGCGGACGGCTACAACGCCCAGTCCATCCTCGCCTCCAACGAGCCGATCATGTCGCCGTCGTGGTCGCCCGACGGCAGCCGCATCGCCTACGTGTCCTTCGACCCGAAGAAGCCCGTCGTGGTGGTGCAGAACCTCGCGCAGGGGACGCACCCACGTGGTGGCCAATTTCCGGGGCAACAACAGCGCCCCCGCCTGGTCGCCCGACGGCCAGGCGCTCGCCGTGGCGCTCTCCAAGGACGGCTTCACGCAGATCTACCGCATCCCCGCGGACGGGGGCGCGGCCAAGCGGCTCACCGATTCCTCCGAGATCGACACGCAGCCCGCCTTCTCGCCCGACGGCCAGTGGATCGCGTTCACCTCGGACCGCGGCGGCACGCCGCAGGTCTACCGCATGCCGGCCTCGGGCGGCCCGGCGCAGCGCCTCACCTTCGAGGGCAACTACAACGTCGGCCCGCGCTACAGCCCCGACGGCCGCTTCCTCGCGTTCGTGCAGCGCGACGGCGGCCGCTACCGCATCGCGACGCTCGAGCTCGCCACCGGCCAGGTCCAGGTCCTCACCGACGGCAGCCTCGACGATTCGCCCACATTTGCGCCCAACGGTAAGATGATCCTCTACGAGGCCCAGGTCGGCGGCCGGGGGCAGCTCGCGGCAGTGTCCGGTGACGGACGCGTGCGGCAGCGGCTCACGTCGGCGGCGGGTGACGTGCAGGATCCCGCATGGGGACCCATGCCGACCAACTGAGCGGGACCCCCATCCCGCCGGCCATTCAACCCTCAGAAAAGCAACGAAGGAGATTCACATGAAGAACATCACCCTCTATTTGCGCACTGGCCCTGCTCGCCGCCGCCTGCGCGAGCAACAAGCCCGAGGCGGAGGTCACGCCGCCCAGCGGGCACCGAAGCACGCCCGGCACCGGGAACGCGTCCACGGGCTCGACCACGACGCCCGAACACCAGCGCCGACGTCTTCGGGCAACCCGCTGCACGATCCCAACAACATCCTCTCCAAGCGCAGCATCTACTTCGACTTCGACTCCAACGCCGTGAAGGACGAGTACCGCGGGCTCATCCAGGCGCACGCGCACTACATGACCGACCATCGCGACGCGCGCGCCCGCATCGAGGGCAACTGCGACGAGCGCGGCAGCCGCGAGTACAACCTCGCGCTCGGCCAGCGCCGCGCCGAGGCGGTGAAGAAGATCATGACCGTGCTGGGCGTGGCCGACGGGCGCATCGAGACCGTTAGCTTCGGCGAGGAGAAGCCGGCCGCGCCGGGCCACGACGAGGCCGCCTGGGCGAAGAACCGCCGTGACGACATCAAGTACGCGGGCGAGTGACCGGCGCGCCGCGGCGGCGCTGCGCTTCGGCGCCGCCGTCGCGTTCGCGCTGCTGGCCGCCTCCACGAGCGCGCGCGCCGGCCTCTTCGACGACGACGAGGCACGCCGCCGCGTCGACGCCCTGAGGAAGGAGCTCGCGCAGCAGGGCACTGGACAACGAGGCGCGCATCGCCAAGCTCGAGGAGCAGATCCGCAACATCGGCGTGGTCGAGGTGCTGCAGCAGATGGAGGAGTTGAAGCAGGAGATCGCGCGCCTGCGCGGCCAGCTCGAGGTGCTCTCCAACGAGAACCAGCAGATCCAGAAACGGCAGCGCGACTTCTACCTCGACCTCGACTCGCGGCTGAAGCGCGTGGAGGGCGGCACGGCCGGGGCCGCGGGAGCCGCGCCGGGCAGCGCGCCCGCCACGCCCGCCGCGGCGCCGGATGCCGGGGCGCCGCCCGCCGCGAAACCTCCGGGAGCGGCCGCCGCGCCGGCGAGCGTCGGTCCGATCGACCCTTCCGGCGCGCCGCCCGCCCACACGTCGTCGCACGACGACCAGGCGCGCGAGGTGAAGGCCTACGACGCGGCCTCGAGCCTCTTTCGCCGCAACGACTTCGCCTCGGCGATGGACGCGTTCCGCGCGTTCCTCAAGGACTATCCGCAGAGCCAGCTCGCGCCCAACGCGGCCTATTGGATCGGCATCAGCTACGCGAACATGAAGGACTACCGCCAGGCGCTCGCCGCCCAGGAGGACCTGCTCGCGAAGCACCCGCAATCGCCCAAGGCGCCCGACGCCCTGCTCGCGATCGCGTCGATCCAGGCCGAGCAGGGCGACACCGGCAGCGCGCGCAACACGCTCGAGGACATCATCGCGCGCTTTCCCGCCTCGGAGGCGGCCGGCAAGGCGCGCACGCGCCTCGCTTCCCTGCGCCGTTAGCGCTCCTCGCGTGGCCGGGCGCGCGGTCGTCCTGCTCTCCGGAGGCCTCGATTCGGCCACGGTGCTCGCCATGGCGCGCGCCGCGGGCTGGCGCTGCCATGCGCTCTCCATCGACTACGGGCAGCGCCACCGCGCCGAGCTCGCCGCCGCCGCGCGCGTGGCGCGGGCGCTGGGCGTCTCCGAGCACCGCGTGGCAAAGGTCGAGCTGGGCGTCTTCGGCGGCTCCGCGCTTACCGATCCCGCCATCCCGGTGCCGCACGCCCCCACGGAAGGCATCCCCGTCACCTACGTCCCGGCGCGCAACACGGTGTTCCTGGCCCTCGCGCTGGCGCATGCCGAGGTCGTCGCCGCCGACGCGATATTCACCGGCGCCAACGCGGTGGACTATTCGGGCTACCCGGATTGCCGCCCCGAGTTCATCGCCGCCTTCGAGCGCCTCGCCAACCTCGCCACCAAGCGCGCGGTGGAGGGGCATCCGATCGCGATCGAGGCGCCCATCGTGCGCATGACCAAGGCCGACATCGTGCGGCGCGGCCACGAGCTGGGCGTGGACTACGCGCTCACGGTCTCGTGCTACGAGGCCGACGCCGAGGGCCGGGCCTGCGCCACCTGCGACGCGTGCCGCCTGCGCCGCGAGGGCTTCCGCGCCGCCGGGCTCGCCGATCCCACGCGCTACCGGTGAGATAAAATCCCGGGTTGACCAGGAGAATCCCGTAGTGGGCAGCACCTTATAGTGGGCGGCAACTTGCACCTCGACGCCGTCGTCGCGTGGAGCGGCTTCGCGCTCGCGTTCGTGTTCGGCGCCGTCGCCAACCGCACCAACTTCTGCACCATGGGCGCCATCTCGGACGTGGTGAACATGGGCAGCTGGGCACGCATGCGCATGTGGCTGCTCGCGATCGCGGTCGCCATCGTGGGAGCCCACGGGCTGCAGCTCGCGGGACTCATCGACCTCGGGCGGTCGTTCTACACGCGCCCCAATGTCACCTGGCTCTCGTACCTGCTGGGCGGCTTCCTGTTCGGCGTGGGCATGACGCTGGGATCGGGCTGCGGCAGCAAGACGCTGGTGCGCCTGGGCGCGGGCAGCCTCAAGTCGCTCGTCGTGTGCGTGTTTCTGGGCATCGCCGCGTACATGACGCTGAAGGGCCTCTTCGCGGTCGGGCGCGCGCACTGGATCGACCCGGTCGCCACCGACCTCGCGGCCCACCACCTGGCGCACCAGGACCTGCCCACACTCGTCGGCCGCCGCCACGGGGCTCGCCCCCCGCGTGGCCGAGGTCCTCGTGGCGGCGCTGGTGGCGCTGGCGCTGCTCGCCTTCGTGTTCAAGGACCGCGAGTTCCGGGCGAGCTTCGACCACGTGCTGGGCGGCACCGTCGTGGGCCTGGTGATCGTCGGCGGCTGGTACGTGACCGGGCACGTGGGCTACGGCGAGAGCCCGGACACGCTGGAGACGGTGTTCTCCGGCACCAACAGCCACACCATCGAGTCGCTCTCCTTCGTGGCGCCGGTGGGCTATGCGCTGGAGCTGCTGCTCTTCTGGACCGACAAGTCGCTCTTCGTGAGCTTCGGCGTGGCGGCGGTGGCGGGGATCGTCGCGGGCTCGCTCGCCTATGCGCTCGCCTCGCGCACCTTCCGCTGGGAGGGCTTCGCCGGCGCGGAGGACACGGCGAGCCACGTGGCCGGCGGCCTGCTGATGGGATTCGGGGGCGTGACCGCGCTCGGCTGCACGATCGGGCAGGGGCTCACGGGCTTTTCCACGCTCGCCGTGGGCTCGATCGTCACCTTCCTCGCCATCGTCGCGGGCTCGGCGTGCACCCTGAAGTGGCAATACTGGCGCATCGCGCGCGAAATGTGAGCGAAAACGTGCGTTCGCGTTTGACCCTGTTTCGCGCCAAACGATATAATCGCTGTTTTTTCCGGGGCGTTAGCTCAGCTGGTAGAGCAGCGGACTTTTAATCCGTTGGTCGGCGGTTCGAATCCGCCACGCCCTACCAGGAAAACCGGGGGATGGCGGCCGAAAAAAGGGCGCCATCCCCTTTTTTTCTTCCGAGGCCGAATGCGGTACCATCGCGGAGCGATATATCCCCAGGCTGGGCCCATAAGATCGACAACCGGCAACTCACTCGGAGGAGGACGTCATGCAGGATCATAATTCCAATGGCCGACGCGGCTTCATGCGCACGGGTCTCGGCATCGCGGGAGGCTTGGCACTCCCCGGCGCATTCATTTCGCGGGTCTTCGCGGCCGACCAGCCGCCCATCGGCACCTGGCCGGCGGGCTCGCAGGGCGACTCGGTCTTCATCGGGATCGCCGTCCCGCGCACCGGCACCTACGCGGTGCAGGGCGAGGACGAGCTCAAGGGCTGGCAGCTCGCCGTGGAGCACCTGAACAGCGGCCACGAGCTGATCCGCAAGATCTCGCCCAAGACCAAGAAGGGCGTGCTCGGCAAGGAGGTGAAGTTCGGCGTCGCCGACTCCGCCGCCAAGCCCAACGACGCCGTGCAGGCGAACAGCGTTTCATCACCGAGAACAAGGCGGTGCTGATGACCGGTTCGACCTCGAGCGCGGTCGCGGTGGCGCTGAACAAGCTCGCGCAGCGCGAGAAGGTGCTGTACGTGACGGGCATCTCGGGCTCCAACGACACCACCGGCAAGGATTGCGTGCGCTACGGCTTCCGCCAGAACTTCTACGGCCAGACCGCCGCCGCGGCCATCGGCCCGGTGCTGGTGAAGGCCTTCGGCAAGAACAAGAAGGCGGCGTACATGACGCCGGACTACACGTACGGCCACACGGTGACCAAGTCGATGCAGGACTACCTCGCCACCGCGGGCTGGACCACGGCGACCAACCAGGTCTCGCCGCTCGGCGCGCCCGACTTCTCGTCGTACCTGCTCAACGTCGCCAACTCCGGCGCCGACGTGCTGATCAACGTGAACTGGGGCCACGACGCGGTGCTGTCGATCCAGCAGG
The DNA here is from genome assembly GCA_963827425.1 of uncultured beta proteobacterium. GTDB lineage: Bacteria > Pseudomonadota > Gammaproteobacteria > Burkholderiales > Usitatibacteraceae > Usitatibacter. The sequence continues at coordinate 114,261 of CAWHAQ010000007.1, forward strand.
CCAAGCAGTTCGGCATCTTCGACAAGATGAAGCTGGTGGTCCCCTACCAGATCCCGTTCCTCGCCCCCGAGGTCGGCGGCAACCTGCTCGCCGGCGTGTACGCGGCCACCGACTTCTGGTGGACGCTCGAGGACAAGTACCCGCTCGCCAAGATGTTCGTCCAGGAGTTCGACAAGAAGTACGGCTACAAGCCCGAGTGGGGCGCGAACAACGCCTACATGTCGTTCGCGATGTGGGCCGACGCGGTCGAGCACGCGGGCACGTTCTACCCGCCCGCGGTCATCAAGTCCTTCGAGGCGGGCCGCACCCTGCAATCCACCGTGGGCCCGGTGCACATCCGCAAGGAAGACCACCAGCTGGTCCGCCCGGTCGTCATCGTGCAGGGCAAGAAGGCCTCCGAGATGAAGAACAAGGAGGACTTCTGGAACGTGCTGGAGATCGTGCCGGGAGAAGGGCTGATGCAGAAGCCCGATGCCTTCGGCTGCAACCTCGGCGACTACACCTGACGCCCTAGCTGCAACCTGATTCGGCGCCGTGGGCGATAATGCCCGTCCACGGCGCCGATTTACTGCATGGTCACCTGGTCCAACTTCGTCTCGCAGCTCTTCAACGGCCTCGCGCTGGGGGCGCTGCTCGCCCTCATCAGCTCGGGGCTCACGATCATTTACGGCACGCTCGGGGTGCTGAACCTCGCGCACGGCGCGATGTTCATGATGGGCGGCTACGCGGGCTTCGCCGCCTACCAGGCCACCGGGTCCTTCACCGCGGCGGTGATCGCCGGCACCGTCGCCATCGGGGTGGTGGGCGTGGTGATGGAGCGCCTGGTCATCCGCCATTTCTACACCCGGCCCCACGAGGACCAGCTGCTGCTCACGTTCGGCCTGGCCATCGTCTTCGTGGAGGCGATCCGCTGGTACTTCTCGAGCCAGTCGCAGACGGTGCCCCCGCCGCCGCTCTTCCAGGGCATCACCAACATGGGCTTCATGCTCTATCCGACCTACCGGCTCGCGGTGGTGGGAATCGTGGCGGTGGCGCTCGCGGTGCTTTTCGTCGTGCTCTACCGCACGCGCCTGGGCATGATCGTGCGCGCCGGCATCGAGGACTCGGTGATGGTCGACTCGCTGGGCATCAACGTCCAGCGCGTGTTCATGGTCGTCTTCGGCATCGGAGCGATGGCGGCCGGCTTCGCGGGCATCGTCAACGCGCCCGTCGTCTCGCTCACCCCGGAGGTGGGCGAGATGATCCTGGTGCAGACCTTCGTGGTCGTGGTGATCGGCGGCGTGGGCTCGTTCCCCGGCGCGGTGATCGGCGGTCTTATCGCTGGCGAGATCATCAGCCTCACCTCCATGGTGAATCCCGGCTACGCATACGTGATGCTGTTCGCCGCGATGACGCTGGTGCTCATGGTGCGGCCGCGCGGCCTGCTCGGTGCGCGGGGCCGCGAATGAAGATCCGCCACTGATGCGCACGCGTCGCCGTCACCTCGCCGAGATCCTCACGGCGATCGCCCTGATCGCGGCTCCGTTCGTGCTGCCCTACCTGGGCTCCGCGCCGAACACCGTCAACCGCATCCTGGTCTGGGGCCTCTTCGGCATCGGCTTCGACATCCTGTTCGGCTATACGGGGCTGCTCTCGTTCGGGCAGGCCGCGTTCTACGGCACCGGCGGCATGGTGGCGGCTTACCTGCTCACGCGCGCGGGCTTCCCGTACGTGATCCCGGCGCTCGCGATCGGCATGGTGTCGGCCGCGGTGGTGGGCTACCTCGTGGGCCTCATTGCGCTGCGCCGCACGGGCATCTACTTCGCCATGATCACGGTGGCGATCGGCGAGGTGTTCTATTTCGTCGAGTTCAACCCGCTCTCCGACTGGACCGGCGGGGAGAACGGGCTGCCCGGGGTGCCCACGCCCAACATCAACCTCGGCTTCACCACGCTGCATTTCACGACCGGCTGGTCGCTCTATCCCTTCCTCGCGTTCTGCTACTTCGTGGGCGTGGTGGTGGCGCTGCGCATCGTGCGCTCGCCGGTGGGGGTGATCCTGAGCGCCATCCGCGAGAACCCGCTGCGCGCGGCCGCCGTCGGCCACAACATCCACGGCTACAAGCTCACCGCGTTCGTGATCGCGGCCGCCTACGCCGGCCTCGCGGGCGGGCTCCTCGGCGTGCTGCAGGCCTTCATGCCGCCCGAGGCGTTCACGTTCGAGACCTCGGGCCAGCTCGTGATGCAGACCGCCATCGGCGGGCGGGGGACGCTCTTCGGCCCCCTCGTGGGCGCCGCGGTGTGGCTCTTCCTGCAGGACTTCCTGCAGTCCACGCTCCACCTGGGCGCCACGTGGAAGCTCGTGCTGGGGCTGGTCTTCGTGCTGCTGGTCTGCTTCCTGCGCCAGGGCATCATCGGCGGGGTGCGCGACGCTATGGGCCCGCGTGGCGCGCAAGCGCGCGGCGGCGGCGGCCGCCTCGGCGCCGCAGGCCGCGGCACAGCCGCCGGCCAACGTCCTCGCCATGACAGCGCGCCACCGCGCCCAGGCGAGCTACGAAGGCCCGCTGCTGCGCGCCACGGGGCTCACCAAGCACTACGGCGGCGTGATCGCGAACGCGGGCATCGACTTCACCGTGAACGCGGGCGAGCTGCGCGGCATCATCGGCCCCAACGGCGCCGGCAAGTCGACCTTCTTCAAGATGCTCACCTGCGAGGTGCCGCCCACCTCGGGCACCATCGTCTTCGAGGGGCGCGACATCACCGGCATGAGCGTGACCGACGTCTGCCAGCTCGGCCTCACCAAGAGCTACCAGGTGAACCAGCTCTTCAACCGGCTCACGGTGCGCGAGAACCTCACTATCGCCGCGCTGGCGGAGCTGCGCGGCAAGTTCCGCCTCGACCTGCTCGCCTCGCTCGCGGGCATCAAGGGCCTGGAGGAGCAGGTGCGCCACACGCTCGAGCTCGTGAACCTCGGTGCGCGCGTGGATACGCCCGTCTCGGACCTCGCGTACGGCGAGAAGCGCCGGCTCGAGGTGGGGCTGGCGCTCGCCTCCTCGCCCAGCCTGCTGCTGCTGGACGAGCCGCTCGCCGGCATGAGCCCGGCCGAGCGCGTGGAGACGGTGAAGCTGCTGAAGTCGATCGCGCGCGGGCGCACCCTCATCATCATCGACCACGACATGGACGCGCTCTTCGAGCTCGCCGAGCGCGTCACCGTGCTGCAGGAAGGCCGCGTCCTGGTCGAGGGCACGCCCGACGAGATCAAGGGCAACGTGAAGGTGCAGGAGGCCTACCTCGGCGGCATGAGCGAGGAGGTCGCATGAGCCTGCTCGAGGCCCGCGGGCTCAACAGCTACTACGGCGATTCCCACATCCTCTTCGACGTGTCGCTGCGCGTGGAGAAGGGCGAGGTGGTGGCGCTGCTCGGCCGCAACGGCGCCGGCAAGAGCACGACGCTGAAGAGCCTCATGGGCGTGGTCACGCCCCGCTCGGGCTCGGTGATGCTCGACGGCGCCGAGATCGCGGGCCGGAAGAGCCACGCCATCGCGCGCGCCGGCATGCAGCTCGTGCACGAGGAGCGGCGCATCTTCGGCAGCCTCGACGTCGAGGAGAACCTGGTGCTCGCCGGGCTCACCGCGCCCAAGCGCTGGCCGCTCGAGCGCATCTACGCGATGTTCCCGCGGCTGAAGGAGCGGCGCACGAGCCGCGGCACCGACCTCTCGGGTGGCGAGCAGCAGATGCTCGCCATCGCGCGCGCCCTGGTGCGCGACCCGAAGATCATCCTGCTGGACGAGCCCTTCGAGGGGCTGGCCCCGCTCATCGTGAAGGAGCTGATGGGCGTGTGCCGCGACCTAGCCGCGGCCGGCCAGACCATCGTGCTGGTCGAGCAGAACATCGCCGCCATGCTGGCGCTCGCGCACCGCGCCTACATGATCAACAACGGCCACGTCGTGCACGAGGCCTCGGTCGACGAGCTGAAGGCGCAGCCCGGCATCCTGCACCGCTTCCTCGGCGTGTAATCTCATCGCGTGTCGGCGGGCGAAACCATAGTCGTTCAGTGAAGCCAACGAAAGCGGCCCACCGGGCATCGTGGATATCGCCACACGGACTACAATGGCTCCAGTAGCGTCCCTGGGGAGGGGCTTACGGACACCGTCCTGATCGTCGACGATGATGCGGGCCAGCGCGCGGCCCTCGCGCGCCTGATGCGCGTGGCCGGCCTCGACGTGCAGAGCTTCGGCTCCGCCGACGAGTTCCTGAGCGCCCACGCGGCTTCGCAGTTCGATTCCGGGTGCGTGGTGCTCGACGTGCGCATGCCCGGCATGGGGGGCCCCGAGCTGCAGCGCGCCATGCTCGAGCGCAACATCACGCTGCCCGTGGTCTTCCTCACCGGCTACGGCGACGTGCCCACGAGCGTGGACGCGATGAAGATGGGCGCGGTCGACTTCCTCGAGAAGCCGGTGCGCGGCGAGGCGCTGCTCGCCACGGTGCGCTCTGCGCTCGCGCGCCATGCCGTCCGCCGCACGCACGCGGCCGAGGTGCGCGAGATCGAGGAGCGGATCGCGCGCCTCACGCCGCGCGAGCGCGAGGTGATGGAGCACGTGGTGCGCGGCCGCCTCAACAAGCAGATCGCCTTCGACCTCGGCATCTCGTTGAAGACCGTGAAGGTGCACCGCGCCAAGGTGATGGAGAAGATGCAGGCGCGCTCGGTCGCGGGCCTGGTCGAGCTCTGCCGCGAGGCGCGCGACGGCTGAAGCGCCTCACGCGCCCGGAATCGCCTCGAGCGCCTCGCCCGCCTCTTCCAGCTCCTTCGCGACGTGCACGAGGTCGGGGACCGTGCGCACCATCATCTTTTCCATGACGCGCGAGCGGTGGGTCTTCACGGTGCGCTCGGCCGAGTTGAGCGCGTAGCTGATCTGCTTGTTGAGCAGCCCCGCCACCACGCCCGACATCACCTGCCGCTCGCGCGGCGTGAGCGAGCCGTAGCGGCTGCGGATCACCGCGAGGTGCGCCCGGCGCTCCTGCCGCTCGGCGTCGCGCTCGAGCGCCTGGGCGACGGAGTCGAGCAGCTCGCGCTCCTGCACGGGCTTGGTGAGGAAGGTGAGGGCGCCGTCCTGCATCGCGCGTACCGTGGTGCCGACGTCGCCGTGGGCGGACAGGAAGATCACCGGGTGGGCGTCGCCGCGCTCCCGCAGCAGCTGCTGCAGCTCGAGTCCCGTGGAGCCCGGCATGCGCAGGTCGAGCACGAGGCAGGCCGGCCCCGCCGAATCGTCGGCGGCGAGGTATTCGTGGGCCGAGGCGTGCAGGCGCGGCTCGTGGCCGGCGGCGCGCAGCAGGCGGCCGATCGCGGTGCGGAAGGCGCGGTCGTCGTCGACCACGTGCACGATGCCGCGCAGCATGCAGGCCTCGTTCATGCCGTCCCCGCCGCCGGCAGCCACACGCGGAACACGGCGCCGCGCAGCAGACCGGCATCGGCCCACACGCGCCCGCCGTGCGCCTCGACGATGGTGCGCACGATCGAGAGCCCCAGCCCCATCCCGTCGGGCTTGGTGGTGAAGAACGAGTCGAAGAGCTGCGCGGCATGGTCCGGCGTGATGCCCGAGCCGTGGTCGGACACGGCGATCTCCACGCCGCGGCCGCGCACGGTGGTCCCGACGCGCACCTCGCGCTCGGTCTCGGGCGTGGCCGCCATGGCGTCCATGGCGTTCACGACCAGGTTGATCAGCACCTGCTGCAGGTGCACCGCGTCGCCCTCGATGGCGGGCAGGTCGGCCGCGAAGTCCGGGACCACGCGCACGCGCCGCCGCCCCGCGTCGTGGGCCACGTGGTGCAGCGCCTCGGCGACCTCGATGTTGACGTCGAGCACCACGGTGCGCATCTCGCGCTTGCGCAGCAGCAGGCGCAGGCTGCGGATCACCTGGCTCGCGCGCAGGTCCTCGCTGCGGATGTCGGCGAGGATCTCGCGCAGCTGCGCGTGGTCGACGTTGCCGTTGCGGATCATCAGGTCGGCGGCGTCCGCGTTGCTGAGGATCGCGCCCAGCGGCTGGTTGATCTCGTGCGCGATGCTCGCCGTGACCACGCCCATCACCGAAAGGCGCGCGACGTGTGCGATCTCCGTGCGCCGGCGCTGCGACTCGGCTTCCGCCGCGCGCCGCCGGCGGCTCTGCGCCCACAGCGCCCAGATGAGCGCCGCCTGCAGCAGGATGACCGAGCAGAGCGCCACCACCGGGCGCAGGTAAGCGTCCCACGCCGAAGGCGGCCGCTCCATCACCTCGCAGCCGGTCGGGATGCGCGCTTCGTCGAGCCTCCAGCGCGCGAGCGTGCGCCAGTCGACCATGCAGGTGGGCCGGGGATCCGCCGCGACGGGGATTTCATCCGGGTCCGCGCCCTCGAGCAGCCGGCGCGCGAGGCGCCCCGCGGCCGCGCCGTGCGCGTCGAAGCGCGCCGAGGAGCCGCCCACCGGCCCGCGGCCGAACTGCGTGTGGGCCGCGGCGAGGACCGGTGCGGCCGCGTGCGTGGCCACCTGCGCGATGGTGTCCGCACCGGGCCCCGAGATCTGGCCGGTGCCGTCGCGCAGCATGGTGAGGAAGACCACCAGCGAATGCGGCTCCACCTTCTCCACCGCGGCGAGTGTATCCGCGCGCGACAGCCCCGAGATGAAGCGCGCCTCGAGGCGGCCCTCGAATTCGCGCATCGCTTCGCGGGCGAGCTCGGCATACATCCGGTCGAATTCCGCGACCCCGGCCACGAAATGCACGACGCGCGCCTCCGGGACGAGGGCGAGGCCCATGCGCAGCGTCCCCGCGAGGTCGAGCGTCATCGTCACGCCCGTGGTGCGCGGCGGGAGCGACTGCGGCAGCGTACCCGTCGGCACCCCGTTGAAGAGGATGGGCGCGCCGGGCCAGATGCCGTCGCGGTGGCGCGCGACGAACTCGAGCGGCTCGTTGCCCGACGCGATCACGAGGTCGGTGTGGCGTCCGCCGTACTTGGCGCGCAGGTAGTCCACGAACTCGGGCGGCTCCCCCGAGGGAAAGCGCACGCCGTCGACTTCCTCGGTGTAGACCTCGACCAGCCGCGGCGCGGCCTGCATCATCGCCTCGAGCAGCGCGCGCTCACGCATCACGTTGACCGCATACTGCGAGTCCCAGCTGCGGACCAGCACGACGCGCCACGGCTCGGGGCGCGCGTCGGTGGCGAGGGCGGGGAAGGGGAGCGGCAGCAGCAGGAGGGCCCAGAGCACCAGCGCCGAGGCTAGCGTCCCTCCGCGACCTTCCAGCCTTCCGGTGTCCTGCACAGGTTCCATGCGCTCGCGGAATTCTTGCCGCCCGCGGCGATGCTGAAGCGCGCGGCGCGGCACGGCATGCCGCCGCGCTCGAAGGAGGCGCCGGGCGTGATCGATCCCGAGGCGCCGGTAGCCGGATTCTTCCATTCGTACGAGCGGCCTTGTTGTCCCTCGTCCAGGGCCTTGCGGATCACCTCTCCGGCGATCCGGAAGTCCTCCGCGGTCATGCGGGAGATCGGCGCGTCGCGGGCGAAGAGCGCTTCGTTGATCGCGCGCGCGGGCAGCGCGGTCGTCGCCGCCACTGCCGCCGCGATGAGCCACCGCGAGGCATCCACCGAAAATCTCCTCCCTACCGACGGGAGCCCATCATCGAGCGGCCTCACCGCGACCCGCTATAGGCCCTTGGTCCAATTAGCACGCCATGGGCGGCGGCTCATAGTGGCCACCGGCATCCCGACCGCGAGACAGCCATGAGAATGCGATTGCTCTTCCTCGCCGCCGCAGCGTCCCTACCCGCCGCGGACGCCGCCGCGGCCATGCAGTACAAGGAGCCTTGGGCGATCGTCGAAGCCGCCGACCGCTCGCAGGTGCGCGAGGAATTCCCGCCCGCCATCACCCAGATCGACGGCAAGAGCACGCGCAACACGCGCCGCTCCGATCCGATAACGCCCGGCAAGCACGTGGTCACGGTGCGCTTCGAGACGGGACGCGTCGCGCAGGCTCCCTCCGAGGTGTCGCGCGAGGTCGAGCTCGAGGTCGATGCGTGCACGCGCTACCGCATCGCGGCCCACCGCACCGGCGGCACCAACTGGGAGCCGAAGGTCTACTCGGAGCCCATCGGCGAATGCGTCAAGAAGTTCAAGAAGCCGCAGTCCTGAGCGCGCGCCGCGCTCGGTTCGCGCTCGGCCTCGCGCTCGGCATCGCGCCCTCGCTCGCTCGCGCCTCCTTCCTTTCCGGCGACGCGCTCGACACTGTCGCCAACTGGCTCTCCTGGTTCATCATCATCGTGGTGCCCATCGCGGGCATCGTGGTGTTCCTGATGATCCACGTGCTGCCGGAGAAGATCGCCGAGAAGCGCCACCACCCGCACAAGGACTCGATCAAGACGCTCTGCATCCTGTCGCTCTTCTTCGGCGGGATGCTGTGGCCCTTCGCCTGGCTGTGGGCCTACACGCGGCCGATCGGGTTCCGCGCCATCTACGGCACCGAGCGCCACGAGGACTATTACATCGAGATGGGCGAGAAGGCGCGCGCCGGGGAGCTCTCGGCCGAGGAGCTCGCGAGCCTGCGCCACGAGCTCGAGGTGATGGCCACGCACGCGCCGCTCATGATCGAGCTGCAGCGCGTGCTGGACGACGTGCGCCGCATCGAGGCGGGCGAGACGCTGCCCGCGCGCGCGGTGCCCGGCCCCGCCGCGGTGCGCTCGCGGTCCGAGGCCGCGCACGGGCACTGATCCATGGACGCCCTGCTGCTCGGTATCTACGGGTTCTTCGTCTGGCTGATCTTCTTCAAGTTCAAGTGGCTGCCGTGGAACACGGTCTCGCAGGTGATCGTGATCACGATTCCCATCGTCGGACTCACGGTGCTGATCCTGCTGCTCAACGTGTTCGCGCCCACCTCGTCCGACGTGCGCGTCATCAAGTACGTCGTGAACCTCACGCCGCAGGTGCGCGGCAAGGTGCTGGAGGTGCCCGCCGAGGGCAACAAGCCGATGAAGAAGGGCGACGTGCTCTTCCGCATCGACCCCACGCCCTACCAGATGGAGGTCGATGCGCTGGAGGCGAAGCTCGCCAACACCGAGGGCGGCGGCCGCGAGCTCACCGAGGAGCTTGCCGGCTCGGTCGCGCAGGCGGCGGCGGCGAAGTCGTCCATCGAGCAGGCGAGCTCGCGCGTGGTGCAGGCCGCGGCGCAGGCCGACCTCGCGAAGACGCGCGTCGCGCAATACACCGAGCTCAAGGCGAAGGGGGCCGGCAACCGCTTCGACCTCGAGCAGGCGCAGACCAACCTGCGCGAGGCGGAGAGCGCGCTCGACCAGGCGCGCGCCGCGGAGGCGCAGGCGCGCGGGGCCGAGGGCCAGGCGCTCGCCGGCGAGCGCCAGATCCGCCAGCGCATCGGGGCCACGACCAACGGCGAGTTGTCGGAGGTGGCGCAGGCACGCGCCGAGCTGGACAACGCCAAGTGGGAGCTCGCGCAGACCACGGTGCGCGCCCCGTCCGACGGCACGGCGATCAACCTGCAGCTGCGCACCGGTGCGGCGATCGCCCCGTTCCCCGCGTTTCCCGCCGTCACGTGGGTCGAGAACGACTACACGGTGATCGCGCTCTTCCACCAGAACGAGCTGCACCAGGTGAAGCCCGGCGACGAGGCGGAGATCGTCCTGCTCACCAACCCCGGCGAGGTGATCAAGGCGAAGGTGGACTCCATCGTGTGGGCGCAGGGCCAGGGCCAGTCGCCGTTGAGCAACGCGCTGCCGCAGACCGGCTCGGTGCCGATCCCGGAAGGCCGCTTTCCGGTGAAGCTCAAGGTGGACGACAAGGACAAGGGGCTCTTCCTCGCGGCCGGCGCGCGCGGCCAGGCCGCCATCTACACCGAGGACTTCGAGGCGATCCACATCCTGCGCAAGGTGCTCATTCGCGTGGCCACCAAGATGAACTACCTCATCCTCAAGCTGCACTGAGAGCGCATGGAAGCCATCCTCCTCGCGATCTACGGCTTCTTCGTCTGGCTGGTCTTCTTCAAGTTCAAGTGGCTGCCGTGGAACACCGTGTCGCAGGTGATCGTGATCACGCTGCCGATCGTGGGACTCACGGTGCTCATCCTCACGCTGAACGTCGTGGCGCCCTCGTCGCACGACGTGCGCGTCATCAAGTACGTGGTCAACATCGTCCCGCAGGTGCGCGGCCACGTGCTCGAAGTGCCGGCGGAAGGCAACAAGCCGATGAAGAAGGGCGACGTGCTCTTCCGCATCGATCCTTCCCCCTACCAGAACGCCGTGAACGTCCTGCAGGCCAAGCTCGACAACACCAAGGGCAGCAACCGCGAGCTCGAAGAGCAGCTCACGGGCGCGGTCGCGCAGGTTGCCTCGGCGCGCGCCTCGATCGAGCAGGCGAGCGCCCGCGTGGTGCAGGCGAACGCGCAGCTCGAGCTCGCACGCACGCGCGTTGCGCAGTACCGGGAGCTAGCCGCCGGGGGCGCCAACAACCGCTTCGACCTCCAGCAGGCGACGACCAACCTGCGCGAGGCGGAGAGCGCGCTCGACGGGGCGCGCAGCGCCGAGGCGCAGGCGAGGGCGCCGCCGGCCAGGCGCTCGCGGGCGAGCGGCAGATCCGGCAGAAGATGGGCGCCAAGGCGAACGGCGAATGGGCGCAGGTCGCCCAGGTGCGCGCGCAGCTCGCGAAGGCCAAGTGGGACCTCGACCAGACGACGGTCACGGCGCCGGCGGACGGCACGGCCGTGAACCTCATGCTGCGGCCGGGCGCGCTGGCCGGCATCGTGCCGGTGTCGCCCGCGCTCACCTACGTGGAGGACGAATTCGTGGTCGTGGCGCTCTTCCAGCAGAACGAGCTGCACGCCGTGAAGCCCGGCGACGAGGCCGAGATCGTCCTGGAGACGCTGCCGGGCGAGGTGATCAAGGCCAAGGTCGACTCGATCATCTGGGCGCAGGGCCAGGGCCAGTCGATGATCAGTCCGATCCTGCCGCAGACCGGTGCGACCCCGGATGCGCCGGCGCGCTTCCCGGTGAAGCTCATCGTGGAAGACAAGGACAAGCCGCACTTCCTCGCGGCCGGCGCGCGCGGCCAGGCCGCCATCTACACCGAGCACCTGGAGGAGATCCAGATCCTGCGCAAGGTGATCCTGCGCGTCGGCACCAAGATCAACTACCTGGTCCTCAAGCTGCACTGATGAACGCCCAACGGATCCGGCTCCTGCCGCCCCTCCTCGCCGCCTGTGTGCTCGCGGGCTGCCCGCTGCCACCGCCGCCCTCGGTCGACGACTTGCGCACGCAGGCCATGCCGAACACGCAGGTACCCGGCCAGTGGACCGCCGGCCCCGCCAATCCGGCCGACGTCGTCCCCGGCTGGCTCGCCACCTTCCACGACCCCGAGCTCGACAAGCTCATCGTCGATGCCATCGCGTACAACCCCGATTTGCGCGTGGCCGAGGCGCGCGTCGAGGCCGCCGAGGCCGCCGCGCGGGCGGCCGGCGGCGCGCTCTATCCGCAGCTGAACCTCGGCGGGCATGGCGGCGGCAAGATGGGCGGGGACGCGAGCGGCCTGCAGATCTTCGGCCTCTTCGCGAAGTGGGAGATCGACCTGTGGGGCCGGGTGCGGGCCTCGCGCGCCGCCGCGACCGCGCAGTACGAAGCCACGGCGCTCGACATGCAATACGCCCGCGAGTCGATCGCGGCGCTGGTCGCCAAGAGCTGGTTCCTCGCGCGCGAGGCGGCCACGCAGCGCGCCATCGCGCTCGAGATGGTCGGCTCGGCGCAGGAGCTGGTAAAGCTCACCAACGAGCGCGTGCGCGTGGGCAATTCCGACGAGCTGGAGCAGAGCCAGGCAGAGGCGAGCGTGCTCACCTATAGCGACGTCGCGCTGCAGGCCGAGCTCGCGCGCGACAACGCCCTGCGCTCGATCGAGCTGCTCGCCGGCCGCTATCCCGCCACCGCTATCCAGGTGGAAGCCGACCTGCCGCAGCTGCCCGGTCCGGTGCCCGTGGGCCTGCCCTCGCAGCTGCTCGAGCGCCGCCCCGACGTGCGCGCGGCCGAGCGGCGCGTCGCCGCGGCGTTCTACAAGACCACGCAGGCGCGGGCGGCGCGGCTGCCCGCCATCTCGCTCACCGCGAGCGTGAACGGGGTGTCGAGCGACCTCTTCGTGCTGAAGGAGCGCGACAACCCGGTGTGGGGCCTGGGGGCGAACCTGCTCGCGCCGATCTTCACCGGCGGCTCGCTCGAGGCCCAGGTGGACGCGGCCAGCGCCGACCAGAAAGCCGCGCTCGCGGACTACGGCCGCATCGGCGCGCGTGCCTTCAGCGAGGTCGAGAATGCGCTCTCGGCGTCCTTCAACGTCGAGCGCCGCTACGAGGTCCTCGCGCGCTCGGTGCAGGCCAATGAGCGCGCACTGGGGTTCGTGCGCGTGCGCTACGACGTGGGCTCGGCCGACCAGCGCGCGGTGCAGCAGCAGCTCCTGGCGCTGCACACGGCGCGTTCCACGTTCGTGGGCGTGCGGGCCCAACGCCTCGTGCAGCGCGTGAACCTCCACCTCGCGCTCGCCGGGGGATTCGAAACGCCGCCGCCGCCACCGGGGGAAGTCCCCCAAGGAGAACAACGATGACCCGATCCGCCGGCAAGCAGGCGAAGAAGCGCGGCAACGGCGCCGCGCCCCTGGAAGCCCTGGGACGCAAGGATTACGAGGCGGAGCTGGACAAGCTGCACGTGCGGCTGGTCCAGCTGCAGGACTGGGTCGTCGCCAAGGGGCTCAGGGTCTGCATCGTCTTCGAGGGCCGCGACGGCGCCGGCAAGGGCGGCACCATCAAGGCGCTCACCGAGCGGGTGAGCCCGCGCGTCTTCCGCGTGATCGCGCTGCCCGCTCCCACGGACCGCGAGAAATCGCAGATGTACATGCAGCGCTACATCCCGCACCTGCCCGCCGCCGGCGAGGTCGTGATCTTCGACCGCAGCTGGTACAACCGCGCGGGCGTGGAGCGCGTGATGGGCTTCTGCAGCGACGAGCAGGCGCGCGAGTTCCTCAAGATGGCGCCGCTGGTGGAGAAGGCCATCGTGCACTCGGGGGTGATCCTGCTCAAGTACTGGCTCGAGGTGAGCCCCGAGGAGCAGACCCGCCGCCTCGAGGACCGCATCCAGGACGGGCGCAAGACCTGGAAGCTCTCGCCCATGGACCTGAAGTCGTACAGCCGCTGGTACGACTACTCGCGGGCGCGCGACGACATGTTCGCCGAGACCGACACCTCGTGGGCGCCGTGGTACGTGGTGCGCTCCGACGACAAGCGCCGCGCGCGCCTGAACGTGCTGCGGCACATCATCGGCCACGTGTCGCCCGGAAAGGTCGCGCGCGAGAAGGTGAAGCTGCCCAAGCGCGGGAAGTCCGGCGGATACAAGGCGCCCGACTATCCGTACAAGTACGTCACCGAGACCACCTGAGGGCGGCACCTTGGTTCCATAGAGCCCGCCCCTGCGAGCGGGCATGCTGCCCGGATCCCTGACCAACAAGGAGAAAGCCATGCGTCCCTTCGCCATCCTCGCCATCCTCGTTGCAGCGTCCGCGGTTTGCCTGGCGCTCGCCGAAGAGCCACACGTCGCCGGGGGCATGGCCGTGGCGCCCGGCAAGGTCGCCGGGGCGACGGTCGTCAAGGCCACCGCCACGGTCGAGGCCGTCGATCCCGCCACGCGCAGCGTGACGCTCAAGACCTCGAAGGGCGAGGTGCACACCATCGTGGCGAGCGACGAGGTGAAGAATTTCGACCAGATCAAGGTCGGCGACAAGCTCACGGTGCGATACCTCGAGTCGCTGGCGATCGAGCTCAAGAAGGACGGCAAGGCGGTGGTCGGGCGCACCCGGACCAGCGACCTGCAGCGCGCCGCGCCGGGCGAGAAGCCGGGCGGCATCGCGAAGCAGGAGCTCACCATCGTCGCCGACGTGGTCGCCGTCGACGCGAAGAAGAAGACGATCTCGGTGAAGAACGAGAAGGGCGAGGTGGTCGACCTGCACGTTCAGGATCCCGAGCAGATCAAGCTCGTGAAGAAGGGCGACCAGATCCAGGCCACCTACACGCAGGCCGTCGCCATTGCGATGGAGCCCGCCGCGAAGAAGTAGCCGGCGCCGGCGGGCGCACCGGGGAGCGCGCCATGGAATGGCACCTCGAGCGCATGGGGGCGTGGTTGTCAGGCCCCGGATGGCTCCGTGGCTACGACCGCGCCGCGTTGCGCGCCGACGCGCTGGCGGGCCTCACGGCGGGCGCCGTGGTGGTCCCGATCGCCATGGCCCATGCGACCATCGCGGGGCTGCCGGTGCACGCGGGCCTGTGCACCGCGGTCGTGCCCATGGCGGCGTATGCCCTGCTCGGCAGCTCGCGGGTGCTGAGCGTCTCAACCACCAGCACGATCGCGATCCTGGTGGCCACGGCGATCGGCGAGGCGGCGCGCGGCGCAGGCCCCGAACAGGCGACGGTGGTGGCGGGCACGCTCGCCCTGCTCGCCGGGGCGATGCTGGTGCTGGCCGCGTTCCTGCGCATGGGCTTCGTCGCGAGCTTCATATCCCAGCCGGTGCTGGTGGGATTCAAGGCCGGCATCGGGCTGGTGATCGTCACCGACCAGCTGTCCAAGCTGCTCGGCATCCACATCGCCAAGGCCGGTTTCTTCCGCGACCTGGTCGCGATCGGGCGCGAGCTGCCGCAGCTGTCGCTCGCGACGTTCGCGACCGGGCTTGCCGTCCTGGCGATCATCCTCGCGGGACGGCGCTGGGCGCCGCGCGCCCCGGCGCCGCTCATCGGCATCGCGCTCGCGATCGCCGCCTCGGCGCTCCTCGGCCTGAAGGCGATGGGAGTCGACACCGTCGGTGAGGTGCACGGCGGGCTCGCGTTCGACCTGCCGCGTCTCGACCTTGCCGAGGCGCTGTGGCCGGCCGCGGCCGGCATCGCCCTCATGAGCTTCACCGAGTCGATCGCCGCGGGACGCGCCTTCACCGGGCAAGGCGAGGCGCGCCCCGGCGCGAACCGTGAGCTGCTCGCCACCGGCGCCGCCTCGCTCGCGGGCGCGTTCGCCGGCGCCATGCCGTGCGGCGGCGGCACCACCCAGACCGCGGTCAACCGCAGCGCCGGCGCGCGCACGCAATGCGCCGAGCTCTTCACGGCGGCGCTGGCACTTGCCACGCTGGTCTTCCTCGGCCCGCTGATCGCGCTCATGCCGCGCGCGGCGCTGGCCGCCGTGGTGCTCTATCTACTCCCTCGGCCTCGTGAAGATCCACGAGTTCCGCGCCATCCGGTCCGTCCGCACGACCGAGTTCCGCTGGGCGCTGATCGCCTTCGTCGGCGTGCTGGTGCTGGGAACGCTGCACGGCATCCTGGTGGCGGTGATCGCCTCGCTGCTGAGCCTGCTGCACCAGGCCAACAACCCGCACGTCCACGAGCTCGCGCGCAAGCGCGGCACCGACGTGTTCCGCGCCCGCTCCGGCGACCATCCGGGCGACGAGACGTGGCCGGGGCTGCTCATCGCGCGTCCCGAGGGGCGCATCTACTTCGCCAACGCCGAGCGCGTGGGCGACCGGCTGTGGGCGCTCTACGCCGCGGCCAAGCCCACGGTGCTGCTGCTCGATTTCGGCGCGGTGACCGACCTCGAATACACGGCGCTCGGAATGCTCACCGCGGGCGAGGAGAAGCTCGCCGACATGGGCGTGGCGCTCTGGCTCGCGGGCCTGAACCCGCACGTGCTGGAGATCGTGCGCGGCTCGGCGCTGGGACGGCGCCTCGGGCGCGAGCGCATGTTCTTCGACGTGCAGACGGCTGCGCAGGCCTACGAGCGCAGGATGGCGGCGCGTCCGGTGAAAGGCGCGCGATGAGCCGCGCGGCGCCCCCGGCGGCGGCGGACCCGCGCAACTTTTCGATCGTCCTCGGCGGCCCGCTCTTCCAGCTGCTGCGCCGGGCGCACATGGCGGGCGACGCGCTCGAGCTCGCGCGCCGCCGCGTGGTCGTGATCGCGCTCATCGCCTGGCTGCCCCTGGTCCTGCTCGCCGCGGCGGACGGCAATCTCTGGCGTGGGGCGGGCGTGGCTTTCCTGCGCGACGTCGAAGTGCACGTGCGTTTCCTGGTGGCCGTGCCGTTGCTTGTGGCGGCCGAGCTGCTGGTGCACGTGCGGCTGCGGGTCGTGGCACAGGAGTTCCTCGTGCGCGGCCTGGTCCCGGCGGACTCGGTGCCGCGCTTCGAGGAATGCGTGCGCGCCGCGTGGCGCATGCGCAATTCGATCACCGCGGAGGTGTTGATGATCGTGGTGGTCTACGGGCTCGGCGTGCCGTTCCTGTGGCGCAATTTCGCCGGGCTCGAGGCGTCCTCGTGGATCTCGGAGCCGGGGCCCGGCGGCGCGCACCTCACGCTGGCCGGCTTCTGGTACGCCGGGGTGAGCGTGCCGCTCTTCCAGTTCCTGCTGCTGCGCTGGTACTACCGCCTGGTGATCTGGATGCGCTTCCTATGGCAAGTGTCGCGCATCCGCCTCGACCTCTCGGCGATGCATGCGGACCATGCGGCGGGGCTGGGATTTCTCACCGGGACGGTGATCGCGTTCGTGCCGCTATTGATGGCGCACGGGGCGCTGCTCGCGGGCAATATCGCAAGCCACATCCTGCGCTTCGGCGGCACGCTCAAGGACTCGGGGCCCGAGATCGCGATCATGGTCGGCTATCTGTATGTGCTGGTGATCGGGCCGCTGCTGGTGTTCGCCCCGCAGGTGGACTTCGCGCGGCGCAGGGCTGAGCGCGAATACGGCCGCCTCGGGCAGCGCTACGTGAAGGACTTCGAGGCGAAATGGCTGCCGGATGGGGTGCCTCCGGCCGGTTCCCCGCTCGGCGACGCGGACATCCAGTCGCTTGCCGACATCGCCAACAGCATCTCCACGATCGGCGCAATACAGGTGGTTCCGGTATCGCGCGGCGCGCTGATCACGGTGGCACTTGCCACGCTCGTGCCGATTGCGCCGCTGCTGCTCACGATCGTTCCCGCCGAGGAGCTCGCCAAGCGGCTGCTCCAGATGGTGCTCTAGCCGCGCCTCAGCTCGTCTGCTTCCAGTTTCCGTCTTCCTGGCGGCACGCGGTGCCCTCGACCTTCTCGGGCTTGCCGTCGACGGTCGCGTTGACCGTGAAGTCGCGGCACGGGCCGTTGACCGTCTTGTAGGTCGTGGTGGGCGTCACGGCGTACTTGTCGCCGGTGTCGGGGTTGCGCCACGCCGAGGTCTCGCCGGTGCGCGTCGCCTCGAGCGCCTGGCCGGCCTTGATGCGGTCGGCCTCGTCCATGCGCTTGCCGATGTGGCTGCCCAGCAGGCCGCCGGCGATGGTGCCCGCGACGATGGCCACGGTGCGCCCGGTGCCTCCCCCGATCGTCGAGCCGACGACGCCGCCCACCACGGCGCCGGCGACCGTGCCGGTCTGCTGCTTGGTGGGCGGATTCTCGCAGGCGGCGAGCGCGAGGGATGCCGCGGTTATCGCGGCGATGGTGCTGCTAGTCCTCTTCATGGGCCTCCTTTCAACGCACGAGCGGGATGCGCTCGGCGATGTCGTAGCGGTTGAGGGTGCGGATCTTGTTCTCGATCTGGAGGTAGCGCACGGCTTTGCGCGCGGGCAGCGCGGCGAGCAGCTTCTTCAGCTGCTTCTCGCGCAGCTTCTGCTCGTCGGCGTCGGCCTCGATGATCTCCTTCGCGATGCGCTTCGCGTTGGCGTCGGTCATCGACGACTCGGTGTTGATGTAATCCATGACGGCGCGGTTCTGGCGCCGCACGATGGGCTCGAGGTTGTCCTGGTATACGTCGTAGAGCGGCCAGAACTTCTTCGCTTCCGCGGGCGTGAGCTGCATGTTCCGCTCGACCAGCGCGCGCTTGTCGGTCTGCACCGCCTGGCGCACCGAGTCCGGCGTGTTGGCGGGCGCGGCCGTGGGGGCTTCGGCCGCGCCTGCCGTTCCGAGGGCGCATGCGAGGGCGAGGAAGACGGCCGGGGCCCGGCGGCTCACGGGCTCTTCCTCCAGGTCGGGTCGGGGTTGAAGCGCGACATGGACGACGCGATCGAGGGCGTCTGCTTGCCGAGGTCCTTCTCGTAGACGACCCCGTCGTGGTTCACGAGGAAGCTCATGACCCCGGAGACGCCGTAGCTCGCGGGCCACGCGACCACCGCGAAGCCGCCCATGAGCTTGTCGCCCACGAGGTAGTCGTAGGCGCCGCCCGCCGCATCGGGGCCCTGCGCCGTGAGGATCTTGAAGAGATAGCCGTGGTAGGGCGCGCGCTCGCCCGCCTTGCGCGCCTGCTTGCCGTAGCCCTCGGCGGCCGCCACCGCGACCAGCGGGCCCAGGGGACTCTGCACGCCGCCCGGCTGCTCCGGCCAGTAGAGGCCGTCCTTCTTGCCCGGCGTCGAGGCGAAGCGGCGCGCGTAGTCCGGCGAGCCGCTCCCGTTCGCGTCCATCTGCGCGTACTCGCGCTCCGCATCCACGATGGCGAGCATGGTCTGGATCGCGTCCAGCTCGTTGCGGCCGACGCGGCGGTTGATGAGCTCCTCGTGCCCTGCTTTCGGGTCGAACGACCAGCGCTCGCCATGCTTGGCGATGGGCGCGGGGAAGGGCCAGTCGTCGTCGCCGACCGTGAGCACCACGCTGCCGTCACCCTGCGTCTGGAGCTTGTGGGCGGCCTCGTAAGCGGAAAGGAAGCGCCGCCAGTCGTTGGCGTCGGACACCTTGTCGCCGGTGAAGAGCCACGCGCCCGAGCCGGGACCGACGATGGCGACGATGGCGTTCACGTCCTTCGCGCGCACCGCGTCGGTGAGCGCCGCGGCCGCCTCGTCGGCGGTGGCGAACGTGCGTTGCTTCGCGCTGCCCTTGGACGGCGCTGTCGGGGCGGAGGGATCCGCCGCATGGGTGGACGGGACGCCCGTGAAAGCGAGCGCGAGGGAAACGAGTGCGATGTGAAGGATCTTCATGTCGGTCTCCTGGATGGGTCAGCGCCGTCCGCCGCCGCCGCGCCCGCCGCCGCCACCACCGCCGCGGCTTGCTCCGCCACGCGAGCTCGCCGCGCGCGCCGAAGAGCCGCCGCCGCCCGCACCCGAGAATCCGCTGCTGCTGCTGCCGCCCCGGCTTCCGCCCCCGGAGAAGTTGCTGCTGCTGGCGCTGGCGCCGCGATTGCCGCCGCTGCCCGCGCTGCGGTCGCTCGCCTGCGCGCCGCCGCCGCGCTGGCCGCCGGCGTCGCGGTTACCCGCGCCCTGCGTGCTGCGGTCGAGCTGCCCGCGATCCATCTGCGAGAGCTCGCCGCGGCCCTGGTCGGCGCGCCCGCGGAACTGCTCGCGCGACTGTGCCGATTGCGCGTTGGCGCCGCGGTTGTACTTCTGGGCGGTGCCGTTGTCGCGATAGGACACGCCCTTGCGGTGCTCGGCGGCGTGGTTCCAGTTGCCGTTCGAGATGTTGGTCTTGTTGAAGTTGTTGTACTTGTTGACGTTGATGTTCACGTTGTTGTTGCCCCAGCCGATGCCGCCCCAGATCGCCGCGCCGACGACGACGCCGGTGGCGAACGCGAGGCCGGTGCCGTAGGCATAGCCGGGCGGGTAGTAGTAGTACGGCGGCGGGGCCGGATACCACCACGAGCCATAGACGGTCGCCGGGTTGTAGGTCGGCACGTAGACGGTCTGCGGGTTGGGCTGCTCGATCTTGATGACCTGGACGTTGTTCTCCGTCGCCTTCTCCACCTTCATCTCTTCGGACGACTTGAGGTTGCCCGCCGCGTCGGCCTTGACGCGCAGGTTCTGCACGGTCTTGAGCATTTCCTCCTGGCTCGCGAGGAAGGCGTCGCCGAGCTTGCGGGTCCAGTCGATCTTCTCGTTCATCATCGTGAGGACCTGCGGCACCGCGGTGAGCGCCTTCACGCTCGGGTCCCAGGCCTGCTTCTGCAGCGCGTCCTCGAGCGCCTGGTCCTTGAGGCTCGGGTTCTCCTTCTGCCAGCGCGCGGCTTCCACGATCTCGAGGGGATAGGTCGAGGCCATGAGCACCTGCGAGAGCAGCGCGTCGGGATAGAGCGCGATGGGCGCCAGCAGCTCGTCCATGTCCTGCTGCGTGAACGTCTTGCCCGAAGCGGCGGGAGCCTGCGTGGCCGCCTGGGCCGGCGCGGGCTGCTGCGCGAACGCGACGGGCTCGAGCGTGAGGCTCGCGGCGAGCCGCCGCCGCCAGGATGCGGAGTGCGAGGGAAGGCTTGTGGTTCATGTTGTCACCTCGTCATGGCCTGCACGGTGAGGGAACGTCCCTTCCAGTACATGCCGTTCAGGCGTTGCGTGAGCTGATAGAGCGATTCCGGGGTTGCGGCCACGTCGAGGATCACGGCGGGGTGCGTGCCGTCGCCCGGGACCTGGGCGATCGAGGCCACCTCGGTGCCGCCGCCGTACTTCGAGAGCAGCGCGCGCAGCTCGAGGTCGGTGGTGCCCGGTGCGATGTTGCCGATCCAGAGCTTCATCGGCCTAGTTGAGGCTCTTTTCCTTCCAGAACTTGGTGCCTGCGACCGCCGCGCCGATCTCCAGGCCGTTCTTGGTGAGGGTGTAGTAGACCGCGTCGTTCACGAAGTTCTCGCCCGCGCCGCCGCCCGCGGTGTTGCTCTTCACGCCGCCGCTCGCCGCGCCCTGCGCTCCGACGTCCCAGCCCTTGTCTATGAAGCGGTGCAGCGCCTTTTGGCTTTTGAATACCAGCAGGACGTCGTTCTGCGTGATGCCCGCCTGCACGCCTGCGCTCGCGAGCGCCATGTTCATGTAGGTGTCCTTGTGGGTCTTGTTGTCGTGGGCGAGGCCCGAGCCGCCGGCGCCGCCGATCACGAAGGACAGCCCGTAGCTCGTGAACACCGCGTAGCCGGGCGCCGCCGCCACCTCTTCCTTCACCTTCGGCTCGAGCCGGTAGAACTTCGCTAGCGCGGTATCCGCGGCCTTGTGGACCTCGGCCTGCTTCTCGGCCTTGGTCTTGCCCACGGCGAGCGCGGGCGAGATCGCGAGGACGAGCGCTGCGCCGAGCGCGGTGAGGAGGGTGTGGATTTTCATGTCTTTGGCCTTTTTCTCAGGAGCGGATGCGCGCGCCGATGATGGCGTGGCGGGGCAGCGCCGCCGCGCCCTTCCGGGGCGAAATGGGCAGCGACAGCGCGATGTACTTGATGCTGGTGACCGGGAAGATCAGCACGCTGCCTTCGGCCTCTACGATGAGGTGCTTGCTCACGAGGAAATCCGCGACCTTGAACTGGCGCGCGGCGGCGTGGGACGTCTGCTCCGGGAAGTCGAAAGCGAGCCTGGATCCGTCGACGAAGTGCAGGGTGAGCACGCGGTCCATGGCAGCTTTCCCATCGGAAATGTCAGGTGGAGGATGCTCGCCGGGGGGGCAAAATCAAATAGCACCAAAGGGCAGGAGGCCTCAGGGCGGGGGGCCTCACGGTCCTCCATCCATTGCGGCGCCGGCACGGTCACGCCGTGGCGCAAGGACGCGAGGCGCAGCAGCATCACCACCAGCACCCCGACGATGGCCGCCTCGCCATAACGCAGCCCGTTCTCGAGTGCGGCCATGAAGGCGACCGCGCCGAAGAAGGCCGCGGTGGCGTACAGCGTGCCGGGACGGAAGAGGTCGGGTACGTCGTTCACCACCACGTCGCGCAGGACCCCGCCCACGGTCCCGGTGATGACCCCCATCAGGGGTGCCACGACGAGCGGGGAGTGGTGCTGGAGCGCGATGCCGGTGCCGGCGACGGTGAAGAGGGCGAGACCGAGGGCATCCATCTTCACCGAGCGGCGGTGGACCTCCTTCGCGAAGCGGAACATGCGCGCGCTGTAGACGAAGGGCACGCAGATCGCGAGGATCGCCACCAGATACTCCCAGTGCGCCACCCAGTAGAACGGCCGGTTGTCGAGCAGCAGGTCGCGCACCGTGCCGCCGCCGAACGCGTTCAAGCAGGCGAGCGCGAAGGCGCCCACGATGTCCATGCGCTTGTGGGAGGCGAGGATCATGCCCGCGATGGCGGAAACGAGCACCGCGGCGCCCTCGAGGCCCGACAGTACCAGCGCGCTGTTGAGCGCGGGCCAGCTCACCGCCGCCTCAGCTCACGAGCCGGACGATGAGGGAGCCCCAGATCGTGAGCAGGATGTTGCCCACGGCCACGGTGCCGGAGTAGCCCAGCACGGCGACGGGGCTCGCCGAGCGCTCCTGGACCGCGGCCATGGCGGCGGTCTGCGTCTGCGAGCCCGCCACGCCGCCCAGCAGGAGCACGGGGTTGAGCTTGAGCACGTAGTAGCCGAAATAGAGGCCCGCGAGGAGCGGAAGCAAGGTGACCACCATGCCGCCGAAGAGGAGCGACACGCCCGCCTCGCGCAGCGCGGTCATGAAATGGGGTCCCGCGCCGATGCCCACCATGCCCACGAAGGAAGCCAGGCCCAACGCCATCATGAGCGAGATGGCGCCCTCGGGAATGCGCCCGAAGAGCGGCCGCACCGAGCGCAGGTAGCCCACCAGCAGTCCGGCCAGCAGCGCTCCCACGCTCGTGCCGAGCGGGATGCGGAAGGCGCCCACCGGGATGACGATGAGGATGCCGGCGAGCGCGCCGAGGAAGATGCCCAGGCCCAGCGTGACGAAATCCGTGTTCTCGGTCGGCACCACGGTGCGGCCGATCGCGGCCTCGGCGCGGATCACCGCGGGCTCGGGCCCCGTCACCCGCAGCACGTCGCCGCGGTGGATCACGGTGCCGCGCGCCACCGGGATGCGCTCCTCGCCGCGCTGGATCTCGCGCAGGAAGACGCTGCGCGCCGCGCCGACCTCGGTGCCGATCTGCTCCAGGGTCTTGCCGTCGATCTCCTTGCGCATCACGTAGATGTCGAAGGTTGCGGTCGGGATGTCGAGCAGCTCCGCATCCTCGACCTCGGTGGCGAGGCCGTGGCCCAGCTGCTCCACCAGCACCTCGCGCCGCCCCGAGGCGACCACGACGTCGCCTTCCTGCAGCACGGTGTCCGGCTTGGGGGCGATCAGCGCCTGGCCGCGGCGGATGCGCTCGATGAAGACGCGCGCGTCCGTCATCGCCGCCGCCGCCTCCGCCGAAGCGACCGTCTTGCCCACCACGCTGCCGCCGGGCGCCAGGCGGTAGGCGCGCATCTCGAACGGCCGCCACGCCGAGACCACGCCCGGCTTGGTGCGGTCGATGCCGAGCTGCTCCTCGACCTCGCGCGCGGAGGCGACGAGGTCGGCGCGCAGCAGGCGCGGGCCGATATGGCTGCAGAAGATGATCACGATGAGCGTGCCGAACACGTAGCAGACCGCATCGGCGACGGCGACGTGAGCCACCAGCCGCTCGTGATCGGCTTCCGGCATCGGCAGCGTGCGGATCGCCTCGCTCGCCGTGCCGATCGCCGAGGATTGCGTGAGTCCGCCCGAGAGCAGCCCGCCGGCGAATCCCGGGTCGAGGTGCAGCACCTTCGCCACGACGACGGCGGTGGCCAGTCCCACCACGCACTGCACCACCGCGAGCGCGACCCAGCGCAGCCCGTCGCCCTTCATGGTGGAGAAGAAGCGCGGCCCGACCGAGTAGCCGATGCTGAAGAGGAAGAGCAGGAAGAGGATCGACTTGGCGGTCGCGGACACCGGGATGTCCACGAGGTAGCCCAGCACGAGCCCCGCGACGAGCGAGCACGTCACGGGGCCCAGGCCGAAGCCGCGGAACTTGACGGCGCCCAGCCAGTACCCGACGCCGACGACCAGGAAGACCGCCAGCTCCGGGTACTTGTGCAGCGGCTGCGTGAGCCAGTCCATGGCGGACGGGCCGCTACTTCGACATCACCATGGCCACGTAGCCGAATACCGTGAGCAGCACGCCCGAGATCGCATAGCCGACCGGGAATCCGATCCACGGCACGGAGCTGCCGATCTCCTTGGCCGCCTCGCGCGCCGGGCCCGAGTGCGAGCGCGCGCCCGCTACACCGCCCATCAGGATCGCCGGGTTGATCTTCATCAGGTGCAGGCCGATCGCCCAGACGACGATCGGCGGGACGGTGCACACCACGAAGCCCGCGACCAGGATCTTGATCGCGACGTCGCCGGAGAGCTGGGTGATGAGGGCGGCGCCCGAGTTGACGCCGACGATGGCGATGAACACGATGAGCCCGAGGTCCTCGAGGATGTTGCGCGCCGCGTTCGGCGTGTTGCCGAAGAAGCGCAGCCGCGAGGCCACCGACGAGACGATCACGCCCGAGACGAGCAGGCCGCCCGCGTTGCCGAGGCCGACCTTGGAGCCCGCGAGCGGGAAGCTGATCGCGCCGATCAGCAGGCCCAGGATCATGCCGACCGCGAGGGTGAGCAGGTCCGTCGAGGTGCTCGGGCGCGCGATCCGGCCCGCCACCGCGGCGAGCTTCTCGACGCCCGCCTTCATGCCGGCCACGAACAGCACGTCGAAGCGCTGCAGCTTGGTCTTGATGCCGAGGGGAATCGGCACGCCGCCGCGCTCGATGTGGTGGATCGCCACCTGCCCGACGAAATCGGCGTCCTTGAAGGCGATGATCTCCTTGCCGACGATCGCCTTGTTGGTGACGAGGATCTCGGCGGAGTCGAGCGGGACGGCGAGCGCCGCCTGGTCGGCCACCTCGGGCCCGATGAGCCCCAGGTTGTCGGTCATCTGCTGCAGGCGCCCGCCGAGGGTGATGATGTCGCCGGGGCGGAACGCGAGGTCGTCGGCGGCGCCCATCTTCTCGTAGGTCGTCTCCGGGAGCTGGCCGCGGTCGCGCTTGGCACTTCCCGGGGCGGAGGAGTCGGGCTCGGCGAGGCGCGTGAAGCCCACGCCGCCCGCGGCGGCGAGCGCCACCGGCTCGTCGGCGAGGCTGAACGACACGGCCTTCTCCTCGACCACCGCGCGGCGCGCGGGCACGGGCCGCAGCACGTTGAGCACCTTGTACTGCGGGTACTTCGCCACGAACTGGCGCACCGACGAGCCCGAGAGCGCATCGTTGGTGAGCCGATAGGCGCGCACCGAGAGCGGGCGGAAGCCGGTGAGCCCCGCGTCGTCCACGTTCGGCACGCCGTTGGTCTCCTCGTATTTCTTGGCCTCGGCCTTGGCGTCGATGCCCCACCAGCGCGGCAGGTACTTGCAGATGAGGATGATGCCGACGGTGCCCCAGATGTAGGTGAGCCCGTAGGAGAGCGCGATCATCCCGCTCACGCTCTCGGCCGTCTGCCCGGCCGGGATCGGGAAGACGCCCTGCTTCACGGCTTCCTCCGCCGAGCCGATCGCCGCCGACATCGTCATGGAGCCGGCGAGGATGCCGCCCGCCGAGCCCGCGGGCAGGTCCCATAGCTTCACGAACCCGACGGTCGCGAGCAGGCCCATCACCGAGCACACCACCGCGAGCACGGTGAACTTGAGCCCGTCGCCCTTCAGGCTGTTGATGAACGAGGGGCCCACGCGCAGGCCCACGCCGTACATGAAGAGGTAATAGAACATCGACTTGGTGAAGTTGTCGATGCCCATCTTCACGCCCTGCGTGGAGGCGAACGCGGAGATCGCTGCCCCCACGACGATCGCCGAGGCGACCATGCCGAGCCCGTAACCCTTGATGGTCGCCTTGCCGAGCAGCACGGCGCCGCCCACCACGGTGAACAGAAGGATGTACGGGTTCGCCGCCAGCCACTTGCAGGAAATCCGCCATGGTCACGCTCCCACGAGGGTGGATTTGTTGGGTGCGCGCTCGCCGGCAGCGGGCGCCTTGCCCTTGAGCTGCGCGAGGGCGTCGGGCTTGAGGAGCTCCAGTCCGAGGGCGGCGTTGTAGCCGTGGATCTCCTTCACGTCGAGCTTGCGCATGAACGTGATGGTCTCCTCGCTGACCACCTGGCCCGGCACCATGATCGGGAAGCCCGGCGGGTACGGGATCACGAACTTGGCCGACACCAGCTCGGGGCCGTTCTTCAGCCGCTCGTCGAGCTCCTTGCTGTTCAGCTTCAGGTGCTCGCAGGCGGCCGCGATCGGCGGCGAGGTAGAACGCCGCGCGCATGTTGCCCTCGTTCGACGCGCGACTTCGGGTTCTCGCGGAACGCGTCGTGGAAGCGCGTGAAGTTGGGCAGGTCGGGCACGTCCTAGACCAGCGACTGCACGCGCGCCTTGAAGGCCGCGCGCGCGGGCTCCCCGCCCTCGGCCAGGCCGCTTGTCGATCTCGCGCGCCATGTCGGCCAGCGCCTTCATCAGGTGCGCGACGTCGCTCTTCGTGTTGTTGATGTTGATCTGCACCAGCACGCTGTTGCGCGAGGTCTTGTTGATCTGGATGTCGTGCTCGGTGGCGAGCAGGGCCTTGAACTGGCTGCCGTCGTAGGCGGCGTTGCCGCAGAGCAGCGTGACGCGGGTCGGATCGAGGAAGAACTCGTCGTTCTCGAGGGCGCCCATGGTCTTGTCGAGCGTCCAGCCGGGCGCGCCGAAGTCGGTGAAGCCCGAGCGGCGGTATTCGGCCGGGATCATCTCGGCCGGCGTGGCGGCCCGGAAGTACTTGGAGATCAGCGGGTGCGAGTTGATGTCGCGGCGCAGCTCGATCGCGAGCTGGGTCGCGCGCTGCACGAGCTCGTAGCCCTCCAGCTCCATCTGCCGGCGCGCGAGGTCGAGCGTGGCGATGATCTGCAGGTTGGGCGAGGTCGAGGTGTGCGTGAAGACGGCCTCCTTGAACATCGGCTCGACCTTGTGGAAGTCCTGGTCGGCGACCACGACGATCGAGCCCTGGCGCAGCGCCGACATGGACTTGTGCACGGAGTCGGTCTCGTAGACGCGCACGCGCACCTTGTCGGGGTCGGGCAAGAGCGGCGTGTCGAGCAGGGCCTTGTTCTTCGGGTCGATCTCGCCCACCTTGGCGCTGGAAGGCCTTGTAGCGCTCCTTGTAGGCCGGGTCGCGCAGCATCTCGCGGATGCGCGCCGCGGCGCCCATGGCGGTGCGCCGGCGCAGGAACGGCGAGAAGCGCGCGAAGCCGAACCAGGCCTCGTCCCAGAGGAAGATCAGGTCGGGCTTGATGGCGAGGCACTCGAGCATGGTCTGCTCGACGTTGGCGACGTGGCCGTCGAACGTGCAGTTCGTGAGCACGAGCATGCGCGCGCGGTCGAGCTTGCCCTCGGCCTTCAGGTGCAGCAGCGCCTCCTTGATGGGCCGGATGGCGAGGCTGCCGTACATCGAGTACTGCGTGAGCGGGAAGGCGTCGATGTAGTAGGGCTGGGCGCCGGCGAGCACGCAGCCGTAGTGGTGCGACTTGTGGCAGTCGCGGTCGATCAGCACGATGTCGCCCGGGTGCGTGAGCGCCATGTGCACGATCTTGTTGGACGTGGACGTGCCGTTGGTCACGAAGAAGGTGCGGTCGCCGCCCAGCGCGCGCGCCGCCTTGTCCTGGGCGACCTTGATGTTGCCCGTGGGCTCGAGCAGGCTGTCGAGCCCGCCCGTGGTGGCCGACGACTCGGCGAGGAACAGGTTGGTCCCGTAGAACTCGCCCATGTCGCGGATCCAGTTCGACTTGAAGATCGACTTGCCGCGCGCGATGGGCAGCGCGTGGAAGGTGCCGATCGGGCGCTGCGCGTATTTCTTGAGGTTGTCGAAGTAGGGCGTGGTCGTAGCGGTCGGAGATGCCGTCCAGGATCGAGAGGTGGATCTCGAGCATCTCCTCCAGCCCGTAGAACACGCGCCGGATGCACGCGGCCTCGTCCGACCCGGCGAGGCGCGCCCACGTCGCGATCGGTGGCGAGGAAGAGGTCCAGCTCGGGGCGATAGGCGTGCAGCACCCGTGCCAGGACCGTGCCGAGGTCGCCGTCCGTCACGTCCTGCCGCGCGGGCACGTGGGAGGCGAGGACCTGGCGCAGGTCGGCCACGGTGTGCTGCGACGGATACGTGAAGCCGTCGAAGATCACGACCGACTGGATGTTGTAGTTGACGATCGCGGCGAGCACCGCGTCCTCGAAGCTGCCGACCACGACCGGCTCGTAGACGAACGTGTCGGTGTCGCGCCGCAGCCGGCGCAGCGCCTCGCGCGTCTCGTGCCACGTGGAGCGCTCGCCGGGCGAGACGACCAGCACCTCGAAGTAGGGCTTGCGCGCCTGCCCGTGGCCGATGCCGGGTGGGAGGACGTCGGGCGCGTGGGCATCGCCCTCGTCGTCGGACTTCCACGCCTCGATGTCGTCGCGGTAGCTGTTGGACAGGAGCGAGACGCTGATGCGCTGCGCGAGGCGCGCGAACGCGGCGTGGTCGCCGCTCTGCAGGCGGTCCTTCACGCGGCCCATGAGTCCCGGGCCGGGATAGGCGCAGAGCTCCTCGAGCGGGTCGAGTGCCGCGATCTCCTCGGCGGCGCGCGCGCGCATCGCCTCGTCCTTGCCGCCGCTCGCGGCGAGCGACTTGGCCAACCGATGCACGCTGCGCCAGCGGTCGACGCGGCCCTGCGATACCGAGAAATATCCGGAAAGTCCTTTGCGTGCCTCGGGTGCCGATGCGGACATGTTCGCCTCCTGTTGGTCAGGGGCCGAACGGGCACAGAGCGCGCATTGTCGGCCCGATGTCGGCGAAGAATGTTCCTTCGGGCGAACCCTGCCTATTGCACCAAGGGGCTATCCGGCTCCACGATGCGGACCGCGCGGAAGAAACTTCGTGCGGCCCGTGTTGACGAACTACTGCGGGATGCGCCGATCGGAACATGCCCGCTGGAAAGGAGCCCCCGATGAAGATCCTCGCGCCCCTCGCTGCGATTGCTCTCGCCGCATGCGCTTCCTACAGCGGGTACGGACTGCAGCCCGGGTCCGCGTCCGAGGCCGATGTCGTGAAGGCCATGGGCAAGCCCGCGATGCAGTTCGCGACAGAAGGCGGCGGGCAGGACCTGATGTTCCCGCGCGGGCCGCTCGGCACGCAGACGTTCATCGCGCACATGGATGCCAGTGGCAAGCTGGTGGGCATCGAGCCGGTGCTGAACGAAGAGCACTTCTATCGCATCCAGGCCGGCATGACGCGCGACGAGGTGCTGCGCATGATCGGACCGCCGGGCGACACGACGAATTTCGGCGCGCGCAGCGGTAACGTCGCGTACACGTACCGCTTCCAGGACGGCTGGGGCTACCTGTCGGACTTCTCGGTCACCTTCGGGCCCGACTGGATCGTGCGCAGCAAGATCGCGATCCGCATCGATCCGGGCGACAGCGGCCGCAAATAGCTAGCGGCGGCGCTCCAGCCGCACGATGCGGAACGGATACGCGTGGCGCGCGTCCGCGGGATGGCGCTGGACCTCGTGCTCGAGCCACTGCGCCGCGATCGAAGGGCGGGAAGTACGTGTCGCCCGGCACCTCGGCATCGACCTCGGTGAGGTGGATCGCATCGGCGGCGGGCAGCGCCGCCTCGAAGAGCGACGT
The DNA here is from genome assembly GCA_963827425.1 of uncultured beta proteobacterium. Taxonomy (GTDB): domain Bacteria; phylum Pseudomonadota; class Gammaproteobacteria; order Burkholderiales; family Usitatibacteraceae; genus Usitatibacter. The sequence goes on from CAWHAQ010000007.1 coordinate 143,613, forward strand.
GCCGCCGATCACGCAGGCCTCGGCGGCGTCACCGGCCGCCTTCCAGGCCTCGTCGAGCGAGGTCACCACGCTCGCGCCGGGAGCGGCGAGGCGCGGGTTGCGGCTCACCACGATGTTGAGCCGCCCGGGCAGCGGCCTTGCCGATCGACTCCCACGTGCGCCGCCCCATGATCACCGGGTGGCCCATGGTCACGCGCTTGAAATAGGCGAGGTCGTCGGGAAGCTGCCAGGGCAGGGCGTTGTCGCGCCCGATGACGCCGGTTGCGGTCCATGGCGACCACCAGCGAGCGGCGCATCGCGCGGCTCCTAGACCGCGATCGGCGCGCGGATCGCCGGGTGCGGGTCGTAGCCCTCGAGGGTGAAGTCCTCGTAGCGGAACCCGAACAGGTCGTGCACGGCGGGATTGAGCTTCATCACCGGAAGCGCCCGCGGCTCGCGCGCGAGCTGCATCGTCGGCCTGCTCGAGGTGGTTGATATAGAGATGCGCATCGCCCAGCGTGTGCACCAGCTCGCCGGGCTTGAGGCCCGTGGCCTGCGCCACCATCATGGTGAGCAGCGCGTAGGAGGCGATGTTGAACGGCACGCCGAGGAACATGTCGGCGCTGCGCTGGTACATCTGGCAGCGACAGGCGCCCGTCGGCCACGTAGAACTGGAACATGCGCGTGGCAGGGCGCCAGCGCCATGCGCGGGATGTCGGCCACGTTCCACGCCGAGACGATGAGGCGGCGCGAATCGGGGTTGGCGCGGATCTGCGCCAGCACCTGCGCGATCTGGTCGACGTGCTGGCCGTTGGGCGCGGGCCACGAGCGCCACTGGTAGCCGTAGATCGGCCCCAGCTCGCCGCGCGCGTCGGCCCACTCGTCCCAGATGGTCACGCCGTGCTCGCGCAGGTACGCCACGTTGGTGCTGCCCTTGAGGAACCAGAGCAGCTCGTGGATCACGCTCTTCAGGTGGACCTTCTTGGTGGTGAGCAGCGGGAAGCGCTCGGCGAGGTCGAAGCGCATCTGCGCGCCGAACACGGACAGCGTGCCCGTGCCGGTGCGGTCGTCCTTGCGAGCGCCGTGCGTGCGGATGTGGCGCAGCAGGTCGAGGTAGGTCTTCATCGTGTCCCGCGATTCTACCCAAACAAAACGGGGGCCCGAAGGCCCCCGTCCTGATGCTGGCAGCTGCGACGGTTACTTGAAGCTCACCGTCACCGTGCCGTAGTACATGCGGCCACGCGGATCGGCGTACGACGGATCGTAGCCAACCTGGAACGTGGCGTTCTGGTTGGACGTCGGCGGAGCGCGGTCGAAGACGTTGCGCACGCCCAGCGAGACGCTCACGTTCTTGAAGCCCGTGAAGCGGCCCTGCAGGTCGTACGTATCGACGTCGCCCACGCGGCGGTTGCCCGGGCCGGTGAGGCTCGGCTCGGTGTAGCCCAGCACGTAGTTCTGCGCGACCGTCGCGCCCCACGCACCCGAGGTCCAGTCGATCGTCGCGTAGTGGTGCCAACGCGGGATCGCCTGGTAGCCGGCCGCACGCTGGCCGACGAAGTTCGGGTAGTCGGTGGTATCGAACGTCTCCTGCTTCCAGTCCATCACGTACGTGCCGTTGAAGCGCGCCGTGAAGCGACCGACGTTCGTGGTCGGGAAGCGGTAGGTGAAGTCGAAGTCGAAGCCGTCCGTCTCCTGCTTACCCACGTTGACCGAGTTCTCGAGGACCCCCGTGATCGGGCCGGGCAGGTTCGGGAAGTGCGGGTCGACCGGACCGCGGATGATGTTCGAGGTGCCGTACGTGGCGAAGTCCGCGAAGATCGTCGCATCGTCGATCGTCGTGATCAGGTTCTTCACGTAGATGCGGAAGTAGTCGATGCCGATCGACGTGGCGTTGGTCGGCTCCCACACCAGGCCCGCGTACCACTGGTGCGACTTCTCCGGCTGGAGGGCCGGGTTGCCGCCCTGCAGGGCGTTGAACTGCAGGTTGCAATCCGTCACCAGCTGGGTCGTCGGGCAGCGCAGCGGGTCGTCGTGGGATCCGGCCGTGTTGGTGGTGAGCGGCGGCTGGAACAGGTCATACAGCGTCGGGGCGCGGAAGCCCGTGCCGTAAGCGCCACGCAGCAGCAGGTCGTGGGTCGGCTGGTAGCGCACCGTGACCTTCGGGTTGGTGGTGCTGCCGAAGTCGCTGTAGTGGTCGTAGCGAACAGCCAGGTCCGCCTCGAGGTTCGTGAGGATCGGGATGTTCAGCTCGCCGTACATCGCGTACACCTTGCGGGTGGCGCCGGTGAGCGACGGGATCGCGCCCAGGCCGCCGATGATGTCACCGGTGGACAGGAACGCGGCGTTCTGGAGATCCAGCTCTTCCTTGCGGCCGTCGACGCCGAACGCGAAGGCCATGGCGCCGTTCTTCATCTGGTAGATCTCTTTCGAGACCTTCGCGTCGAAGCCGTAGTTCTTGGCCGTGTTGTTCGACGCGTCACCGAACACCTGGGTGCCCGCCAGCGCGGCGGCGTTGGCGCCGGTGTTGATGGCGAACGGGTTGATGCGGCCGCCCTGGAACAGCGGGCCGAACGCGGCCTCGCTCACGTAGCCGCCTTTGTAGGTGTCGACCTGGTTGTTCTTCGTGTAGTTGACCGAAGCCGCCCAGTCCCAGCCCGCCGAGAAGCCTTCGATGCCGGCCACGCCGCGGGTCTGATCGACGTTCGCCTCATCGAAGCGCGGGCCCAGCTCCACCGAGCGATAGCTCGCGAGCACCGGCAGGCTGGTGTTGCCGCCGGGCAGGCTCGCGATGTAGGCGGCCGGGTAGAACGGGTTGCTCGGGGTGATGGTGATGTTGGCGTTGTCCAGCACGATGCCGGGGCCGATCGGGGTGGGCGAGATCTTCTGGTCGAACTTGCCCTTGTAGTACGAGCCCTCGACGTACGCCTGGGTGTTGGCGTTGATCTGCATCGTCGCCCGGCCCAGGTAGTTCTCTTTGGTGAAGTTCGGGATGATCTCGATCACGCTCGCGAAGTCGAAGCGGCACTGGTTCGGCGAGCCGGCGGTCGGGAACGACAGCGGCGGCAGGCAGGAGCTGGGGGTGGCTCCGGTCGCCGGGATGGTCGGGTTGTGCGTGCCCGAGAAACCGCCCGGCTGGCTGATGTTGGCCGGCAGCGAGTTGCCCGAGGTGCGGTCGATGCCGAGGCTCGGGAGGTACGCCGTGGAGGAGAAGGACCGCTGCGAGGCCTTGAGCGGATCCTGCTTCAGGTAGTCGGCGGTGAAGTAGACGTTGAAGCGCTGCTTGTTCAGGTCGCCGAAGCCGACGCTCGCGTTGTAGCGCGTCTGCTTGCCGCCGCCCTGGTCGGTGTCGAGGTAGGTCGCGGAGGCCTCGATGCCCTTGAAGTCCTTGCGCAGGATGAAGTTCACCACGCCCGCGATGGCGTCCGAGCCGTACACCGCGGAGGCGCCGTCCTTCAGGATCTCGACGCGCTCGATGACCGCCACGGGGATCGCGGAAAGGTCCGCGCCGCCGCCGATCTGGTTGGACAACGCGTACGGAGCGACGCGCTTGCCGTTGATGAGCACGAGGGTGCGGTTGGTGCCGAAGCCACGCAGCGAAATGCCGGTGAAGCCGACGAGGCCCGTGCCTTCGCCGCCCGCTTCGTTGAAGCTGCCGAAGGACTGGTTGATGGGCAGGCGGTCGAGCAGGTCCTGCGCCGTGGTGATGCCCGAAGCCGCGATGTCCTGCTTGCTGATCACCGTCACGGGCAGCGCGCCTTCGCCTTCCACGCGCTTGATGTTGGAGCCGGTGACCTCGATCCTCTCTTTGGTCTGTGCCGTCTGCTGGGCGAGCGCCGGCGCGGTAGCGACCGACACTGCCAGACCCACGCCCAGCGTTTGCGCCAGGGCGAGGGAAAGCTTCTTCATTCTAGGATTCATTATTGAAACCCCCAGGTGGTGTGTGAAAGTTTTGCTAAGCAGGGACTTGAAGGGAGTAAGGCTTGGTTTTGTAGTCCTTTTAGCCCGTGACAACGCGGCGATGATAGCTAGGTCGGGTGATTTATCCAACACTAAATTGTCGCTGTGTCGCATTTTTGCAACACTGGGTGCGAACGCCCTTGACAAACGCGAATCGGGGGGTAAACCGGGGCGCTGCGGCGGCCCCGGACCGGGCGCCGATTCCCGTGGCCGGAACGGGGTCTTCCATGCTAGAATTTCGGGGTTTCGAGAGGAGATGGGCGGCAGCGCCCATTTTTTGTTTGTGAAGCCGGAACAGGGGCGCGAACAGTGGCTCTCCGTGACGCTGGAGGGCCTGGGCTACGAGCTCGTCGACCTGGAGTCGTCGCGCTCGGGGCTGCTCAGGGTCTTCATCGACGCGCCGGGCGGCATCAAGGTCGAGGACTGCGCGCGTGTGAGCAACCATCTCACGCGGCTCTTCGCGGTCGAGGGCGTGGATTACGAGCGGCTCGAGGTCTCCTCGCCGGGGCTCGACCGCCCGCTCAAGAAGCTCGCGGACTTCGAGCGCTTCGCCGGGCGGCAGGCCTCGGTGAAGCTCAAGCTGCCGGTGGACGGGCAGCGGCGCTTCGAGGGCCGCGTGGCGGGTGTGGAGGAGGGCCGCGTGGTGCTGGAAATCGAGGGCAAGCGGCGGCATATTGCGTTCGAGGACATCGATCGCGCCCGGCTCGTGCCGGACGTGTGAAGGCTTGTTAGAGGACATCGCTTCATGAGTCGGGACATCCTGCTGCTGGTCGACGCGCTGTCGCGCGAGAAGAACGTCGCGAAGGACACGGTATTCCTCGCGCTGGAGATGGCGCTCGCCTCGGCCACCAAGAAGCGCTTCAAGGACGAGGTGGACGTGCGCGTGGAAATCGACCGCGAGAGCGGCGAGTACCACGCCTTCCGCCGCTGGACCGTCGTGCCCGACGAGGAGCACGAGGAGCCGGCGCACCAGATCGCCATCACGGACGCCGTCGCGGAGAATCCCGAGGCCGCGCTGGGCGACGTGGTGGAGGAGCCGCTCGAGGCCGAGACCTTCGGGCGCATCGGCGCCCAGGCCGCCAAGCAGGTGATCCTGCAGAAGATCCGCGACGCCGAGCGCGAGCAGATCCTGAACGACTTCCTCGAGCGCGGGGAATCGCTCGTGACCGGCACCGTGAAGCGCGCCGAGCGCGGCAACCTGATCGTGGAATCGGGCCGCGTGGAGGCGCTGCTGCCGCGCGACCAGCTGATCGCCAAGGAGAACCTGCGCGTGGGCGACCGCGTGCGCGCCTACATCGCCAAGATCGACCGCGCCGCGCGCGGCCCGCAGTTGATCCTCTCGCGCATCGCGCCCGACTTCCTGGTGAAGCTCTTCGAGCTGGAGGTGCCCGAGATCGAGGAGGGGCTGCTCGAGATCAAGGCCGCCGCCCGCGACCCGGGCCTGCGCGCCAAGATCGCGGTCAAGTCCAACGATCCGCGCATCGACCCCATGGGCACCTGCGTCGGCATGCGCGGCTCGCGCGTGCAGGCGGTGACCCAGGAGCTCGCCGGCGAGCGCGTGGACATCATCCTGTGGTCGCCCGAGCCCGCGCAGTTCGTGATCAACGCGCTGGCGCCCGCCGACGTGAGCTCCATCGTGGTCGACGAGGAGCGCCACTCGATGGACATGGTGGTGAGCGAGGACCAATCTGGCGCTCGCCATCGGCAAGGGCGGGCAGAACGTGCGCCTCGCCTCCGAGCTCACCGGCTGGCAACTGAACATCATGACCACCGAGGAGCGCGAGCAGAAGAGCGAAGCGGAGACCTCGGTCGTGCGCGCGCTCTTCATGGAGAAGCTCGACGTGGACGAGGAAGTGGCCGAGATCCTGGTCGCCGAGGGCTTCACGTCGCTGGACGAGGTGGCCTACGTCCCCATCAACGAGATGCTGGAGATCGAGGCCTTCGACGAGGAGACTGTGAACGAGCTGCGCCGCCGGGCGCGCAACGCCCTCCTCACGGAAGCCATCAAGAGCGAGGAAACCGTGGAGCACGCCGCCGAGGACCTGCAGAGCATGGAGGGCATGGACAATCCCACCGCCCGCCTGCTCGCCTCCAAGGGCATCACGACGAAGGAGGCGCTGGCCGACCTCGCGACCGACGAGCTGACCGAGATGACCGGCATGGATGCCGAACGCGCCAACAAGCTCATCATGAAAGCGCGCGAGCCGTGGTTCAAGGAGCAGGCGCAGGTCCAGTAGGGGCCGCGCCGGTGGAGAATACCCAGTAATGGCAAAGTCGAACGTCACCCAATTCGCCGAGGAGCTGAAGCTCCCGGTCGCCCTTTTGCTCGAGCAGCTCGGCGCCGCGGGCGTGAAGAAGAAGGCCGGTGACGACGCGATCACCGAGCAGGACAAGACGCGCCTGCTCGACTACCTGCGCGAGCATGCACGGCAACAAGGAAGAGAAGAAGAAGATCACGCTCACGCGCAAGCAGACCACGGAGATCAAGAAGTCCGACGCGACCGGCAAGGCGCGCACCATCCAGGTCGAGGTGCGCAAGAAGCGCATGTTCGTGAAGGTGGACAAGGCCGAGCCGACCCCCGAGCCGGTGAAGGTGGCCCCGCCGCCCGCGCCCGTCATCGACGAGCAGGAAGCCCGCAAGCGCGAGGCCGAGGCGAAGCGCCAGGCCGAGCTCGCCGCGCGCCAGGCCGCCGAGGCCGAGACCAAGGCCAAGCGCGCGACCAAGAAGAAGGAGGAGGCCGAGGCCGCCGCGGCGCCGCCCGCCGCCGCTCCCGCCCCGCCGAGGCCGAGGGGCCCAAGAAGAAGCGCGTGGTGCGCAAGAAGGGCGAGGAGCCGCCACCGAGGCCGAGGCCCCGGTGCTGGTGGAGGTGAAGGCCGAGGCGCCCAAGGCGGAGGCCAAGCCCGCGGGCGCGGCGCCCGCCGCCGGCACCCCCGAGGGCACCCTGCACAAGCCGGTGCTCAAGCCCGGCGAGAAGGCCGACAAGAAACCCGCCAAGCGGGCCGCGAAGCCCGCTTCCTCCTGGGTCGACGACCAGGCGCGCCGGCGCTCGATCAAGACGCGCGGCGACGCCTCCGGCGGCGCGTGACGGCTGGCGCTCGCGCGCCGGCCGTCGCGCCATCGCGACGACGAGGGCGGCACCGCGTTCGCCGCCCCGGCGGAGCCCGAAGGTGCTCGAGGTGCGCGATTCCCGAGACCATCAGCGTGGGCGACCTCGCCCACAAGATGTCGGTGAAGGCCGCCGAGGTCATCAAGGTCATGATGAAGATGGGCACCATGGTGACCATCAACCAGGTGCTCGATCAGGACACGGCGATGATCGTGGTGCAGGAGATGGGCCACAAGTCGCCAAGCCCGCCAAGCTGGACGACCCGGAATCCTTCCTCGCCGAGGCGGCGCCGGGATCCGAGGCGAGCGTGGAAACCGCGCCCGCCCGTGGTCACCGTCATGGGCCACGTCGACCACGGCAAGACCTCGCTGCTCGACGCCATCCGCAAGGCGCGCGTGGCGGCGGGAGAAGCGGGCGGAATCACCCAGCACATCGGCGCCTACCACGTGGAGACCCCGCGCGGCGTCGTGACCTTCCTCGACACGCCGGGCCACGAGGCCTTCACGGCGATGCGCGCGCGCGGCAGCCAAATCACCGACATCGTGGTGCTCGTGGTGGCCGCCGACGACGGCGTCATGCCGCAGACCATCGAGGCGATCAACCACGCCAAGGCCGCGAAGGTGCCGATCGTGGTGGCGGTCAACAAGATCGACAAGCCCGAGGCCAACCCGCAGCGCGTGAAGCAGGAGCTGCTGTCGCAGGACGTGGTCGCGGAGGAATTCGGCGGCGAGGTGCAGTTCGTCGAGGTGTCGGCCAAGACCGGCCAGGGCCTCGACAAGCTGCTCGAGGCGATCCTGCTGCAGTCCGAGGTGCTCGAGCTCAAGGCCCCGCTCAGACGCGCCGGCGCGCGGCGTGGTGATCGAGTCGCGCCTCGACAAGGGCCGCGGCCCGGTGGCCACCATCCTCGTGAAGTCGGGCACGCTCAAGAAGGGCGACGTGGTGCTCGCGGGCGCCGTGTTCGGCCGCGTGCGCGCGATGAACGACGAGAACGGCAAGGCGGTCGCCGAGGCGGGCCCCTCCATCCCGGTGGAAATCCAGGGCCTGCAGGACGTGGCGCGCGCCGGCGACGACGTGGTGGCGCTCTCCGACGAGCGCAAGGCGCGCGAGATCGCGCTCTTCCGCCAGGGCAAGTTCCGCGACGTGAAGCTCGCCAAGCAGCAGGCGGTGAAGCTCGAGAACGCGTTCGACCAGCTCGCCGAAGGCGCGAAGAACCTCACCCTCATCATCAAGGCCGACGCGCAGGGCTCCTACGAGGGCCTCGCGCACGCGCTCACCAAGCTCTCCACCGACGAGGTGCAGGTGAACATCGTCCACACCGGCGTGGGCGGCATCACCGAGTCCGACATCAACCTCGCGCTCGCCTCCAAGGCGGTGGTGATCGGCTTCAACAGCCGCGCCGACGCCGCGGCGCGCAAGCTCGCCGAGCACTCGGGCGTGGACATCCGCTACTACAACGTGATCTACGACGCGGTCGACGACGTGAAGGCGGCGATCAACGGCATGCTCACCCCCGAGCGCAAGGAAAGCGTCGTCGGCACGGTGGAAGTGCGCAACGTCTTCAAGATCTCCAAGGTCGGCACCGTCGCCGGCTGCATGGTCACCGACGGGCTGGTGCGCCGCGGCTCCCAGGTGCGGCTCATCCGCGGCGGCGTCGTGCTGCACACGGGCGAGCTCGATTCGCTCAAGCGCTTCAAGGACGACGTCAAGGAAGTGAAGGCGGGCTTCGAGTGCGGCCTCTCGCTCAAGGGCTACAACGACGTCCAGGTCGGCGACCAGCTCGAGGTGTTCGAGGTGGTCGAGGTGGCCCGCACCCTCGCCTGAGGGCGCGGCGTCCATGACCGCGCCCCGGCGCGCGCGCATCGCCGACCAGATCCAGCGCGAGCTGGCGGAGCTGATCCGCCTCGAGGTGCGCGACCCGCGCGTGGGCATGGTCACGCTCACCGGCGTGGAGCTCTCGCGCGACCAGTCCCACGCCAAGGTGTTCTTCACCGTGCTCGGCGCACCGTCCGACGCCGAGCAGGCGCAGGAAGGCCTGCAGCGCGCCGCGGGCTTCCTGCGCTCGAGCCTCGCGCACCGCCTCACCACGCGCAAGGTGCCCGACCTCGCGTTCGCGTTCGACGAGTCGGTCGAGCGCGGCGTGCGCCTGTCGCGCCTGATCGACGAGGCCGTGAAGCCCCAGGCCCCCGCGCGCCGTCCGCGAGGCGGGTCGCGGAGCTAGGAGCGCACGCATGACCGCTCGCGCGGCCTGCGACGGCGTCCTGCTGCTCGACAAGCCGGCCGGCTACACCTCCACGCGCGCCCTCGGCCGCGCGCGCCGCCTCCTCGGCGCGGACAAGGGCGGCCACACCGGCACGCTCGATCCTTTCGCCACGGGGCTCCTGCCGCTCGTGCTGGGCGAGGCCACCCGGTTCTCGCGCTTCCTCATCGACGCACGCAAGGCCTACGACGCGGTGCTGCTGCTCGGCGTGGAGACGAGCACGGCCGACCCAGAGGGCGAAGTCACCGCGCGCCGCGAGCCGGTCGTGGACGCGCAGCGCATCGACCAGGTGCTCGCCGCGTTCGTGGGCGTGCAGGACCAGCTTCCCCCCATGCATTCGGCGCTGCACGTGAACGGCAAGCGCCTCTACGAGTACGCGCGGGCGGGCGAGGAGGTGGAGCGGGCACCGCGCCGCATCGAGATCGCTTCCATCCACCGCCTCTTCCTGCGCGGCCCCGAGCTCGGCATCGCCGTCGACTGCTCCAAGGGCACCTACGTGCGCACCCTCGCCATGGACATCGGCCGCGCGCTGGGCTGCGGGGCCTCGCTCACGGCCCTGCGCCGCACCGCCGTGGGCGGCTTCGCGCTCGGCCAGGCGCTCACCCTGGAGGCGATCGAGGCCGATCCCGCGGCCGCCCGCGCCCGGCTGCTGCCGCCCGAGGCCCTCGTAGCGAGCCTGGCGCGGCTGGACGCAACACCCGACGACGCCCGGCGTTTCGGGCACGGCCAGGCGATCGTCGCCTCGCAGAGCGTCCCGGAGGCGGCGGAGCTGGCCGTTTTCGCCCCCGGCGGGCGGCTCATCGGGGTGGGCCGGATGCAGGCCGGCGGCCGCGTCGCCCCGGTGCGCCTGGTGGCGGCCGGGCAGACGCCCCGATCCCCCTGATTTGCTTGAGCTAGTGCCCTTTTTCGCGCTAAAATAGCCAGTTCATTCGAGAAGACCTGACAGCGAAGAGACTCACGGAGATAAGTTCATGGCCGTCAACACCGTAGACCGCGCGCAGATCGTCGAGCAGCACCAGCGCGCCAAGGGCGACACGGGCTCGCCCGAAGTGCAGATCGCGCTCCTCACCGCGCGCATCAACATGCTCGCCGAGCATTTCAAGAAGCACGTCAAGGATTTCCATTCGCGCCGCGGACTGCTCAAGATGGTGAGCACGCGCCGCAGCCTGCTCGATTACCTGAAGCGCAGCAACGTCGAGGTCTACCGCTCGCTCATCGAGCGCCTCGGCCTGCGGAAGTAAGGACATCGCCGGACGACGCAGCCCCGCGAACGCTCACCGGCGCTCGCGGGGTTTTTGCTTTCCGGATTTCCGCGCGCGCGCGCGGGATCCGGCCCACCGACCATAGGATTCCCCCGATGAAATCGATCAAGAAGACATTTCCCTTCGGGCGCCACACCGTGACGCTCGAGACCGGCGAGATCGCCCGACAGGCCGACGGCGCCGTGCTGGTGACGATGGACGACACCGTGGTGCTCGTGACCTGCGTGGGCCGCAAGGACGCGAAGCCGGGCCAGGACTTCTTCCCCCTCACCGTCGACTACCAGGAGAAGACCTACGCCGCGGGCCGCATTCCCGGCGGCTTCTTCAAGCGCGAGGGCCGCCCCTCCGAGAAGGAGATCCTCACCTGCCGCCTCATCGACCGGCCGCTGCGCCCGCTCTTCCCGGACGGCTTCTACAACGAGGTGCAGGTGATCGCCACCGTGCTCTCGATCAACCCCGAGGTCGACTCCGACATCCCCGCGATGCTGGGCGCCTCGGCCGCGGTCACGCTCTCGGGCATCCCCTTCGAGGGCCCGATCGGTGCGACGCGCGTGGGCTACATCGACGGCGAGTACGTGCTGAACCCCACCAAGACCGAGCTCGAGACCTCCAAGCTCAACCTCGTGGTGGCGGGCACCGAGCTGGCCGTGCTGATGGTGGAATCGGAGGCGCACGAGCTCTCCGAGGACGTCATGCTGGGCGCGGTGATGTACGGCCACGAGCAGATGCAGGTCGCGATCGACGCCATCAACGAGCTCGCCGACGAAGGCGGCAAGGACGACTGGGACTGGGAGGCTCCGGCCCCGGACACCGCGCTGATCGAGCGCATCCGCGCGCTCGCCGATGCCGAGATCAACGAGGCCTACCGTACCAAGAGCAAATCGGTGAGGAGCGAGAAGCTGGACGGCGTGAAGGCGAAGCTGCTGGACGAGCTGGTCAAGAACGCCGAGACGCCGGCCGACGCCAACGTCGTGCGCGGCATCCTGCACGACATGGAAGCCAAGATCGTGCGCGGCCAGATCCTGAACGGCGAGCCGCGCATCGACGGGCGCAACACGCGCACCGTGCGCCCCATCTCGATCCGGCCCACGTTGTTGCCCCGTGTTCACGGGTCGGTGCTCTTCACCCGCGGCGAGACGCAGGCGATCGTCACGACCACGCTCGGCACCGGCCAGGACGAGCAGATCATCGACGCGCTGCAGGGCGAGTACACCGAGCGCTTCATGCTGCACTACAACTTCCCGCCGTTCTCCACCGGCGAGACCGGCCGCGTGGGCTCTCCCAAGCGCCGCGAGATCGGCCACGGGCGCCTCGCCAAGCGCGCGCTGCTCGCCGTGCTGCCGACCAAGGAGGAGTTCGGCTACACGCTGCGCGTCGTCTCCGAGATCACCGAGTCGAACGGCTCGTCCTCGATGGCGACGGTGTGCGGCGGCTGCCTCGCGCTGATGGACGCCGGCGTGCCGATGAAGGGCCACGTCGCGGGCATCGCCATGGGCCTCATCAAGGACGGCGGGCGCTTCGCGGTGCTCACCGACATCCTGGGCGACGAGGACCATCTCGGCGACATGGATTTCAAGGTCGCGGGAACGGACAAGGGCATCACCGCGCTGCAGATGGACATCAAGATCAACGGCATCACCCAGGAGATCATGAAGGTCGCACTGGAGCAGGCCAAGGAAGGCCGCATTCACATCCTCGGGATCATGAAGACCGCCGTTCCCGGCCCGCGCCAGGAGCTGTCGGACTTCGCGCCGCGCGTGATCAAGATCAAGATCAACCCGGACAAGATCCGCGAGGTGATCGGCAAGGGCGGCAGCGTCATCCAGGCGCTCACGCGCGAGACCGGCACCACGATCGACATCGAGGACGACGGCACGATCTCCATCGCATGCCTGTCGCAGGAAGCCGGCGATGCGGCAGTCGCGCGCATCAAGGCGATCACCGCGGAAGTGGAAGTCGGCAAGGTCTACGAGGGCCCGGTGCTCAGGCTTCTCGATTTTGGAGCGATAGTCCAGCTGCTGCCCGGCAAGGACGGCCTGCTCCACATCTCGCAGATCGCCCACGAGCGCGTGAACCAGGTCTCGGACTACCTCAAGGAAGGCCAGATCGTGAAGGTGAAGGTGCTCGAGGCCGACGACAAGGGCCGCGTGCGCCTGTCGAGAAAGGCGCTGCTCGACCCGCCGCCGCGCCGCGAGGAGTCCCCGCCGCCGGCGCCGGCCGAATCCGCGCAGCAGTAGAGATGCCCCGGGGGAGAGGGTAAAATCCCCCTCTCCGGGGTGTAGCGCAGTCTGGTAGCGCACTTGGTTTGGGACCAAGATGTCGGGGGTTCGAATCCCTCCACCCCGACCCGATTCGCGTGAGGATTCGATCGAAGCGCCCGTAGCTCATCCGGATAGAGCACCGGCCTTCTAAGCCGGGGGTAACAGGTTCGAATCCTGTCGGGCGCGCCAGACCCGGAACAATGGTGGCTGTAGCTCAGCGGTAGAGTCCTGGATTGTGATTCCAGTTGTCGTGGGTTCGAATCCCATCAGCCACCCCAGATGAAGCAACGGGCCGCCCAGCGCGGCCCGTTTCTTTTCGGGCTTCCTGGCACAGCGCCGTTCTGGTAGATTTTCGGGCGAGTGCAGCAAGGGAGGATTATCGATGCGACTGAAACCCCTCACCATGGCGCTCGCCGTGCTCGCCGCGCAATCCGTCCTCGCCGCGGAGCCGTTGACGCGCAGCTGCTCCACCGGCTTCGAGGCCAACGACCTCCTTGTCACGTTCGCCGACAGCGCGAAGGCCGCGGCCGCCGTAGCGATGGCGGGCAACCCCGCGGCGAATGCGGATTTCTTCGTGCGCCTGCAGCGGCCGACGAGTGCACGCTTGTTGCTCGACAACTTCGTGTCCTTCACCTACGACTTCAGCCCGCTGGTGGACACCGCCGAAGTGGCCTCGGGGATCACCGGGGACCCGGTGCTCGCGGCGCTGGGAGTGAGGCAGGCCTCCCCCGACTTGTACGGATGCTTCCCCGAGCCGCCGCCGCCGGGACGGGTCGACGTCACCGAATACCACAACGTCCTGCTCGACCACTACTTCCTGTCGAGCTCCGCGGGGGAGAACGCGGCCATCGATTCTGGAGCCGCGGGCCCCGGCTGGGTACGGACCGGCGAGGCGTTCGCGACCTATCCGTCGAATGCGTGCTCGGGAGGCCTGCCGGTTTTCCGCTTTTACGGCGCGGGGCCGAACTCGCACTTCTTCACGGTGGACGCCGGCGAGTGCGGCGCGGTTCACAACAGCGATCCGGGCTGGCAGTTCGAGGGTATTGCGTTCGGCGCCTTCATGCCCGTCAACGGCGCGTGCACGGCGAGCCAGCGGCCCGTCTATCGGCTATACAACAACCGCTTCGCCGAGAACGACTCGAACCACCGGTACGTGGTGCGCATCGACCTCTACAACGCGATGATCGCCCAGGGCTGGGCGGGCGAGGGTGTCGCGATGTGCCTGCCGCAGGCCGCCCAGTAGCCGATGTGGGCCCTGGTGGTTTCAGGCGGCCAGGCGCTCGTCCGGCCTGCGTGTCTCCGGACGGGACGGGCGTTCGCCGCGTCGCTGGCGCGCTCCATCACCGCGTACACGTTGTGGATGAAGTAGTCGCGCACGCCGGGCGCGCTGCAGATCGCGTCGTTCAGCCGGCGCACTGCGGGGTTGCGCAGGAAAGCGTTGGTGCGCAGGTAGCGGAAGCGCCAGCCGGTTTCGCGCGCGTGCGCGAGGAACTCGGAATAGCGCATCAGGTTGAGGCCGCCCGCCACTTGCGGGTAGTACTGCGCGGGATCCGTCGGCCGGTAGAACTCGCGGCGCACGCGCATCATCGCGGCCTCGGAGAAGAGCACCCCCCGCCACGGCACCTGCACGCGGAAGAAGCCCGACATGTGGTCGCCGAAGGGCGAGTGGAACATCGGGCCGAAGCAGACGACCGCAACACCGCCGGGGGCGAGGAAATCGCCCATGCGCCGCAGGAATGCGCGCGGATTGTCGATATGCTCGAGCGCATCGAAGGAGAACACCACGTCGAACGGATGCGGGCATTCCCAGGAATGGATGTCGGCGCAATGGAATGTCGCCGCATCCTCCAGCCCTTGCGCCTGCGCCTGCTGGCGCGCGCGTTCGACGAAGCGCGGCAGGAAATCCACGCCCGTGACGTTGCCGCCGGTCTTGCGCGCGAGCTCGAGCGTGAGCTCGCCGCTGCCGCACCCGATGTCGAGGTAGCGCAGCCCCGGCGTCATCGGCAGCTGCCCCTCGAAGCGCTCGAGGATCTTGGCGAGCTTGGAGCTCTCCTGGCCGGGCGCGAGGCTGGTGGAGCCTTCGCGGTTGAGGTCCTCCTCGGTGGCTCGATTGCGCGCGTGCGCGAGCGGCTTGAGCAGCCAGTAGTCCAGGGTCTCGCCGAACATGTCCTCACCTCGCCGCGCGAGCGACTTCGCGCGCATCGACGAAAAGTTAGCCGGGCGGCATGAATCGCTCGCGGGTGAGGGATGGTCCGAAAGAACAGGCGGCTCGAGGCGGGTACGGGATCGCGCCCGGCTAGGCCTTGCGCCGCATCAGCCGCTGCTGCTCGCGCTGCCACTCGCGCTCCTTTTCGGTGTCGCGCTTGTCGTGCTGCTTCTTGCCCTTGGCGAGCCCGATCGCGATCTTCACGCGGCCCTTGGTGTAGTGCAGGTCGAGCGGCACGAGCGTGTAGCCGCGCTGCTCGACCTTGCCGATGAGGCGGCGGATCTCCTCGGCGTTGAGGAGGAGCTTGCGGCTGCGCGTGGGGTCGGCGTGCACGTGGGTGGAGGCGGCGGCGAGCGGGCGAGAGGTGCATGCCGATCACGTAGGGCTCCTCGCCCTTGCAGGATGACGTAGGCCTCCTTGATGCTGCGCGCGCCCGGCGCGGATCGCCTTCACCTCCCAGCCCTCGAGCACCAGGCCGGCCTCGTAGCGCTCCTCGATGAAGTAGTCGTGGAACGCCTTCTTGTTGTCGACGATGGACATGGCGCCATTCTACCGGCCCGCCCCACCGGTAAAATCGGGGGATGCCTACCGTCCACAAGTCCGTCATCGTCGATCGTCCCGCCGCCACCATGTTCGCGCTGGTCGACGACGTCGAGGGCTATCCGCAGTTCCTGCCCTGGTGCGCGGATGCCGAGGTCTACGAGCGCACGCCCGAGCTCACGCGCGCCCGCATCGACATCGACTACCACGGCCTTACCACCAGCATCGGCACGCGCAACGTGAAGCGCCCGCCGGGCGCGATGGCGCTCGAGCTCGAGGAGGGCCCGTTCGACCGCTTCAGCGGCGAGTGGCGCTTCGTGGCGCTGGGCGACGGCGGCTGCCGCGTGGAGCTGGCGCTCGACTACGCGTTCTCCAGCGCGGCCATGTCGCTCGCGCTGGGGCCGGTGTTCGGCCGCATCGTCGAGACGCTGGTCGACCGCTTCGTGGAGCGCGCCGAGTCGCTGCCGGGCGAAGGCGCGAAGCCCGCGTGACGCTCAGGGTCGCGGTCGCCATCGCGCTCGCCGGCCGCCAGGACGTGGTGGAGCTGGAGCTTGCCGACGGCAGCCGCGTGGCCGACGCGCTCGAAGCGGCCGCGGTGCGCCCGCTGCTGGAGTCCTTCGACCGCGCCGCGCTGGCGGTCGGCATCTGGTCGCGCCGCGTGCGCGCTCGAAGCGCGGCTGCGCGACGGCGACCGCGTGGAGGTCTACCGCCCGCTCGCCGCCGATCCCAAGGCGCAGCGCCGCACGAGAGCCCGCCTCACGCCTTCGACTCGATCTCGAAGCGGGCGTTGATCCAGTCCGAGCCCTTGCGCTGGATGCGGTTCACGCGCACGCGGTAGTCGAGCCGCCGACCCCGATCGTGAAGCGGCTGCCGGAGCCCAGGTCGCCGAGCGGCATGAGCAGCGAGTCGGCCTTGCCGCCGGTGTCGATCCCGGGCAGGAAGAGCGCCGGCGCCGAGCGCCTGCCGTCGAAGCGCAGGTCCGTGGGGATCGGGCGGTAGGCGAGGATCTCGACGCCCACCAGCACCTCGGCGCGCCCGCGGCTGGGCTGCTTGCGCACCACGGTGCCGATGATCCAGCCGCCCGTCTCGTGGTTGCGCAGCGCCACCAGCCCGTTCAGCGCCACGGCCTCGGCGGCGGCGCGGTCCACGAGCAGCCCGTAGCCGCGCGAGGAGAGGTCGTGCACGCGCCAGCGCTCGATCTCCGGATCGGCGGTGGGCGCTTCCAGCTTCGCGGCCGCGAGGTGCGGATCCTCGACCAGCGCCGAAAGGCCGGCGGGCGAGACGTCGATCATCTCCATGCCCGCCACCGCCGGCGCGCCGTGCCGCTCGTGCTTCGGGCGCCTCGCGCATCTTGCGCATCACGCGCTCCATGCCGATCACGACGTCGACCTCGCGGTCCTCGAACGCGGTGCGCTCGCTCGATGCGCGCCTGCCCTCCGGCGACGATCGACTGGTTGAGCTTCTCGACGATGCCCGAGCAGCGCGGCATGCTCCTCGATCGGGAACGAGGCGCCCGCCCCGTCGCCCGCGTGCAGCCGTCCCTGGCGCAGCTCCGCGCGCATCGCCTCGATCTGCGCGCCGAGGCGCTCCGCGCGCAGGTAGCGCACGGTGTCGCCCTGGCTCTGCCGGCGCACCAGGTGCATGCCCGAGTCGCGACGCGAGGTCCACGCAGAAGAGGTGCTGGCGCGGGTCGTAGCCGCGGTCGAGCGCGTAGTCCGCGGCTCCACTGCCGCGAACCAGCCGTCGGCGATCTCGATCTGCACCTTGCGCGAGGTTGCCGGTGTTGAGCAGGTCGGCGAGCAGCGCCCGCAGGTAGAGCGATTGCACCGACGGGCGCGAAGGTCCGGCTGCGAGGCGTGCAGCCCGAACTCGGCGTCCGCGTAGCCGTCGGCATCCGCGAGCGCGTAGAGCGCGTGCATCTGCTTCCACGGCGCGCCGCGTCCCGTCTCGTTCAGGAAGTAGCCCCATTTCACGAAGCGGTGGATCGCGTCCACGGCGAGGCCGGTCACGAGGAACATGACGTCGAGCGCCTCGCGCGTGCGCGCCCAGCTCGCGCGGTTGCGCAGGAAGCGCTGGAAGCCGTTGGCCGCCTCGAGGCAGATGCGCTGGATGTTGAGCGCGAAGTCGCGGTCGGCCTCGGACACGACGAACGGCTGGCGCAGGAAGTCGAGCTGGCCGTAGAGCAGCAGCGCCTGGAAATGGTCCTCGACGCGGATCAGCTGCTGCAGGCGCTCGAGGGTGAAGTCGCCGCCGTCGCGGCCGAGCTCGCGGATCGCGGCGAGGAACGCCGAGCGCTCCGACGCCTCGCGCACGCGTCGTGAGCGCGAGGACGCGCTCGACGTCGGGGAAGGCGCTGTGGTCGCCCATGTCAGGCCACGTTGAACGACTCGGACTTGCGCAGCGCCGGCGTGGGGTCGGGCACGAGGTCGCTGCTCGTTCACCGCGGCGCCCGCCATCAGGCCGCCGCGCAGCTCCGCGGCGAGCGCCGCGTCCCCGCCGCCGGCGCGGGCTGCAGCCAGTTCTCGCGCCGCCGGGTCGAAGTCCGAGTGCCGGCTCGGTATCCTCGTAGAGCGCGTTGCCCGGATCGAGCTCGCGGCCCACGAACCGCACCTTGCGCCACTCGGGCGTGCCGTGAAGCGCTCCATGAAGCGGCGCCGCGAGCTCGCGTACTCGCCGCGCAGCCGCTCGAGGCGGAAGATCTCGAAGAGCGCGAGCCAGGTCGCCATCGGCTCCGGGTCGTGCTCGATCGCGAGCTGCAGCAGCTCGACCGCGCGCGTCGCGGCGCCGTCCTCGTAGATGAGGCGCGCGGCGTTCACGACGGAGGCGGGATCGGAGAGCACGAGCGTGCCGTTGCACGATCTCGGGGAAGCGCTCCTCGACGTAGCGCCGGCGCAGCTCGGCGTTGTCCGCGGGCGGGATGCGCGTCGGTGGCGAGCAGCGGAGCCGGCGCGGAGACGTCGGGCTGCGAGCCGACGTCTCCTCGGGCAGCAGCGGCTCGTCCGGTGGAGGCTCCGGCGCGGACTCGTCGGCGATCACGGTGAGCGCCTCGTCCCCGGGCTGCGCGTAGTACTCCTCTTCCTCGCGCGGCGCTCGCGGCGCGGCGGCGCGCGAGCAGCCAGAGCGCCGAGCAGCAGCGCGAGCGACGGCGAGCAGCGCCGGGAGCATCCATTCCGACTCGTACCACGGGCTGCGCGTTCGACGGACGCGGGGTCGCGTCGGGCCTCGGGCGGGCAGGCGTGCGTGCGGCGTTGGCTCGGCGGCGGCTCGCGCCGACGCGGCTCGCGTCTTCGGCGGCCGCGGCTCGGCGGTTGCGGCGGCGGGCGGCTCGGACGGTGGCGCGGCCTGGGCGCGGCGGACTCGGGCGCTTTCGCGCGCCGGGCGTCGGGCTCGGGCTTCGCGGCGACCGGCGGCGTGGCTCGGGCCGGTTCGGGCTGGGCGGGGCGGGCTTCGGCCTTCGGCGGCCGGGCGGCTCGGACGTCGCAGGCGCGGCGCAGCGGGGGCGGGACATGCCCGAGAGCTTGAGCTGCAGCTCGCGCACCTGCGACTCGAGCTTGCGGATGCTGTCGCGCATCGCGAGCATCGCGGCGGTCTGGTCGTCGGAGTCGAGGACCATCAGGCGCGCGCGCAGTGCGGCACGCTGGCGCTCGTTCATGGAGCGGCTGGGCGCGAGGTCGACCACCGGGGCCGAGAGCTTGAGCCGGAATGTTCCGCGCGGCTCGGCGGCGCGCGTGGCGCCCGCCCGGGGCGCGCGCTCGGCACGCGGCGCGGGCGGCGGTTCGGCCGGCGAGCGCGGGCGCCTCGGAGCGGGCAGAGGGCAGGGCGGCGGGAGCGGGCGCGGGCTGCGCCGTGGCGCGCCGGCGCACGCGCGTCTTGGAGCGTGCACGCGGGGCGGGCGCCTCGGCGCTCGGCGCGCCAGGCTCCCCGGCGGCAGCCACGGTGCGCGGCGCGGGCACCGCCTTCATGAACGTGCGCAGGTCCGGCAGCGCGACCTGCGCATCGGCCGGCAGCGGATCGGTGTCCGACAGGCTCGCGAGCGCGGGATTGTCGGCGCGGATGGCCGCGAGGTACGCGCGCCGCGCGTTGCGGTCGCGCGGGAAGATCTGGGCCGCGATGGATGCGAGCGTGTCGCCCGGCTGCGCGCCGAGCGTGGCGATGGCGGGCGTGGCGATGGCGGGCGTGCTGGATCAGCGCCGCGGCGGCAACGACGCGGCGGATCGAGCAGGATCGAAAACTCCTTGCGCTCGGTGGCCGCGTCGGTTCCGGGGCAGGCGATCGCGATGCCGAGCGCCACGGCGGGGTCGCTGCACCGGCGCTTCGTCTGCACGCGCAGGCGCGCACCTGCGGCGGAGCGGTCGCAGCTCGAGAGTTGCGCCCGGCAGCGCCGGCAGTGCGCCGCTCGCATCGGGGGCCACCGAGAAGCAGGCGCCGCGCAGCGTGTCGCCGGGGGCCGCGGTGACCGGGATGCGCGCATCGAGCGCCTCGCCCAGCGCCGAGCGCACCTCGACATCGCCCAGCGTGATCGCGGGCACGGCCGGGCCGCTCGCCGCCACCGCGAGCGCGGCAGCCGCGGCGCGCAGGGCCGCGCGGACGGTCACGACTTCTTGCATGCCTCGTCCATGTCCGCCTTGCTCGACTTGCGCTTGGCCTCGATCTCCTCGTCGGAGAGGAGCTCGCGCTCGCCGTCCTTGGTGTACTTGAAGAGCTTGCCGCCGTCCTCGTAGGTCTTGTAGTTGGCCTGGGCCTGGGTGCACTTCTGCTCGGCCACCTTGGCGTTGCCAGCCTCCGTCTCGGCCTTCTTGGCCTTGTCGCGCGCCTCTGTCGCGGCCCTTCTCGAGCTCCTTGTCGCGCTCCACGGCGACTTGCCCGCCGCGCCCGGGACGTGGGATGCCGGTGTTCAGTGAGCTGTGGCCTCGACGTTGGCGGGCGGCTGGTCGGAGTAGACGGTCTTGCCGTCCTTGTCGACGTACTTGTAGAGCTGGGCGCCCGCGAGCGGCGCGAAGGCGCATGGCGAGGACCAGGAGGACGATGCGTTTCATGTTCGGCTACCTCCTCTTGTCTGATCACTTATTTCACGGCCGGATAGGCGAGTTGCTCCAGCCCCAGCTCCGCGAGCTCGCTCGCCTGGCGCGCCTGCGCGATCGCCTGCGCATAGTCGTTTCGCAGCCACCGCCTGGCGCGCCGCGAGCAGGTCTTCCCACGCCTTCGAGCCACAGCGCGTGCTGCGCGCGCGCGCGCTGCACGTCGGTCTCCGCCTGCGCGAGCATCGCGCGCGCTTCGGCGGCGAGCTTCGCCTGCGCCGCGCGGCGGCCTCATCCTGGGCCGGCGCCACGGCGCGGCTCTTCGGGCAGGTGCTGCGACCTGCGGTCTCGGGAGCGTGCGCAGCCCACCGCGAGCAGCCCTGCGGCGAGCCAACCAGCGCCCCGTCCGAGGTGCGACCAAAGGCGTGAAGTTTCAAGCATTTACATACCTTATCGAGAATTGACACGAACGTCAAATGAAGCGCTCCGCACTGCACCCGCGGCGGGGCGCGCGGTTGTCCGGGCGGGGACCGATCTGTATAATTTCGTTTTGCGACGAGGGTTTTCGAATGCGCGTCATCCAGAAGGCGCTCACTTTCGACGACGTACTGCTCGTTCCCGCCCACTCGACCGTCCTGCCCCGCGAAGTCAGCCTCTCCACCCGCCTCACCCGCACGATCCAGCTCAACATCCCGCTGCTCTCCGCCGCCATGGACACGGTGACGGAGTCGCGCCTCGCGATCGCGCTCGCGCAGGAAGGCGGCATCGGCATCGTCCACAAGAACATGTCGCCGCGCGCGCAGGCCGCCGAGGTGGCGAAGGTCAAGCGCTTCGAGAGCGGCGTGGTGAAGGAGCCCATCACCGTCACGCCCGACCATGACCGTGCGCGAGGTGTTCGAGATCACGCGCAAGCCACCACATCTCCGGCCTGCCGGTGCTCGAAGGCCAGCGCGTGGTGGGCATCGTCACCAACCGCGACCTGCGCTTCGAGACCAACCTCGACCAGCCGGTGAAGAACATCATGACCCCGCGCGACAAGCTCGTCACCGTGAAGGAGGGCGCGAGCGCTCGAGGAGGCCAAGGCCCTCATGCACCGCCACCGCCTGGAGCGCGTGCTGGTGATCAACGGCGACTTGGAGCTGCGCGGGCTCATCACCGTGAAGGACATCCTCAAGTCCTCCGAGCATCCCGAACGCCTGCAAGGACCAGCAGGGCCGCCTGCGCGTGGGCGCCGCGGTGGGCGTGGGCGAGGGCACCGAGGAGCGCGTCGAGGCGCTGGTGGAGGCGGGCGTCGACGTGATCGTGGTGGACACCGCGCACGGCCACGCGCAGGGCGTGCTCGACCGCGTGAAGTGGGTGAAGACGCAAGCTATCCCGCAGATGCAGGTGATCGGCGGCAACATCGCCACGCGCGACGGCGGCCAAGGCGCTGGTGGACCACGGCGCCGACGGCGTGAAGGTCGGCATCGGCCCGGGCTCCATCTGCACCACGCGCATCGTCGCGGGCGTGGGCGTGCCGCAGATCACCGCGATCCAGAACGTGGCCGAGGCGCTCGAGGGCACCGGCGTGCCGTGCATCGCCGACGGCGGCATCCGCTACTCGGGCGACATCGCCAAGGCGATCGCGGCCGGGCGCCGCCAGCGTGATGCTGGGCAGCCTCTTCGCCGGCAGCGAGGAGGCGCCCGGCGAGATCGAGCTCTTCCAGGGCCGCTCCTACAAGTCCTACCGCGGCATGGGCTCCATCGGCGCCATGCAGAAGGGCTCCGCCGACCGCTATTTCCAGGACGCGGAGATGAACGCCGACAAGCTGGTGCCCGAAGGCGTGGAGGGCCGCATTCCCTACAAGGGCCCGGCCACCGCGATCGTCCTCCAGCTCATGGGGGGGCTGCGCGCGAGCATGGGCTACACCGGCTGCCGCGCCATCGACGAGATGCGCGCGCAAGCGCGGAGTTCGTCGAGATCACCTCGGCGGGCATGCGCGAGTCCCACGTCCACGACGTGCAGATCACCAAGGAAGCGCCAATTACCACGTCGAGTAGCGGGGCGTCCGCACGGGACACGCATCCTCATCCTCGATTTCGGCTCCCAGGTCACGCAGCTCATCGCGCGCCGCGTGCGCGAGGCGGGCGTGTACTGCGAGCTCCATCCCCACGACGTGGACGCGCGAATTCGTGCGCGCGTTCAACCCGCGCGGCGTCATCCTCTCCGGCAGCCACGCCTCGGTCACCGAGGAGGACACGGCGCGCGCGCCCGCAGGCGGTGTTCGAGCTCGGGCGTGCCCGTGCTCGGCATCTGCTACGGCATGCAGACCATGGCCGCGCAGCTGGGCGGCGCGGTGGAGCCGGGCAAGGTGCGCGAGTTCGGCTACGCCGAGGTGCGCGCGCGCGGCCACTCGAAGCTCCTCGACGGCATCCAGGACCGCTCGGACCCCGACGGCAAGGCTTCCTCGAGGTGTGGATGAGCCACGGCGACAAGGTCACCGCGACTGCCGCCGGGCTTCAAGCTCATCGCCTCCAACGACGCCTGCCCCATCGCCGGCATGGCCGACGAGTCGCGCCGCTTCTACGCGGTGCAGTTCCATCCCGAGGTCACGCACACCAAGCAGGGCCGCGCGATCTACACGCGCTTCGTGCACGAGATCTGCGGCGCGGGCGCCTCGTGGAACATGCCGCAGTTCGTGCCGCAGGCGGTCGAGCGCATCCGCACGCAGGTCGGCAAGGACGAGGTGATCCTCGGCCTGTCCGGCGGCGTGGATTCCGCGGTGGCCGCGGCGCTCATCCACAAGGCGATCGGCGACCAGCTCACCTGCATCTTCGTGGACACGGGGCTGCTCGGCTGAACGAGGGCGACCAGGTGATGGGGACCTTCGCGCAGCACCTGGGCGTGAAGGTCGACCGCGTGAACGCCGCCGACGAGTTCTATGCCGCGCTCGCCGGCGTCTCCGATCCGGAGCAGAAGCGCAAGATCATCGGGCGAGCTCTTCGTCGAGGTGTTCCAGCGCGAGGCGCAGAAGATGCCGAACGCGAAGTGGCTCGCCCAGGGCACCATCTATCCCGACGTGATCGAGAGCGCCGGCGCCAAGACCAAGAAGGCGGTCACCATCAAGTCGCACCACAACGTGGGCGGGCTGCCGGAGTCGCTGCACCTGAAGCTCCTCGAGCCGCTGCGCGAGCTCTTCAAGGACGAGGTGCGGCTGCTGGGCGTGGAGCTCGGCCTGCCGCGCGAGATGGTGTATCGCCATCCGTTCCCGGGGCCGGGCCTGGGCGTGCGCATCCTGGGCGAGGTGAAGCGCGAGTACGCGGAGCTCTTGCGCCGCGCCGACGCGATCTTCATCGAGGAGCTGCGCCGCGCCACGACGCCGGACGGCGTGACCTGGTACGACGAGGTCGCGCAGGCCTTCGCGGTCTTCCTCCCCGTGCGCTCGGTGGGCGTGATGGGCGACGGGCGCACCTACGATTTCGTGGTGGCGCTGCGCGCCGTGCAGACCACCGATTTCATGACCGCGCACTGGGCCGAGCTTCCCTACGACCTGCTCGCGCGCGTCTCGAGCCGCATCATCAACGAGGTGCGCGGCATCAACCGCGTGACCTACGACATCTCGTCCAAGCCGCCCGCGACCATCGAGTGGGAATAAGGCGCGGGAGACAGCGCCGCGCGATAATGGACGTTTTGCGGAGCACCCCATGGACACGATCAGGCCCCTGTTCACCGCACCGCACGGCCAGGCGGCGCAACGGCGGGCGACGGGTGTCCGGTGGGCTCCGTCCCGGCTGGCCCCGGAAGCCGACGGACGCCCGACATCCGCCGCGGGCTACAACCGGCGCGCGACTACTCCAGCGACGAAGAACCCGCGGGCGCGACGCGGAAATCGTCGCGCCTGCGCGACGGCGGCTTCGGGACCGCGGAGATGGGCAACTACCGGCTCCTCGGGCTGCGAGAAGCTCTGCACGTCACGCTCGAGCCCTGCGCTCGAGGTGGCGGGGCGGGCGATGGTGCCGATGGCGCCGTCGTGGTGAAGAGGGCGCGTCATCGGCCGCGGCTACAACGACGCGGATCCCACCGCCCACCGGTATCGCGCTGCGCGAGGCCGCCGCCGCGGAGCGTACGACCGGCCCGGGCTGCGAGCTCTACTGACGTCGAGCCTGCGCCATGTGCGTGGGGGCGATGGTGCATGCCCGCCTGGCGCGCGTCGTCTTCGGCGCGACGGACCCGAAGACCGGCGCGTGCGGCAGCATCGTCGACCTTCCCGCAATCGCCCACTGGAACCATCACGGGCAATTCGAGGGCGGCCTCCTCGCCGACGAATGCGCTGGGGTGCTGCGGAGTTTTCGCCGGCCGCCGCGGCGCGTGTGATTCGTCGTCCGTCTTCCTTGACGACCCCGATAAGGATGCTTCGACCATGAACCACGACCTGTTGCCCCGGCGCGCCGCGCTGCTCGGGCTCGCCGCGTTGCCGCTCGGCCTGCACCCGGGGCTGGCGGATGCCGCGGAAACGGACTCGCCGGCGGGCTCTGACCCACGTGGCCGAGTCGATCCACCAGGAAGTCGTCTTCGCCGCGAGCCGCGCGCGCGTGTATGCGGCGCTGCTCGACGCCGCGCAATTCGCCGAGGTGACGAAGCTCGGCGAGCGCGAAGCAAGCTCGTCGCCGCGCCGGACGCCCTCCCGACCGCCATCGAGGCGCGGGTGGGCGGCGCGTTCACGCTCTTCGGCGGCTACATCACCGGCGTGCAGATCGAGCTCGCGCGGGACGAGCGCATCGTGCAGGCCTGGCACGAGAAGGCCTGGGGCGCCGGGGAGTTTTCCATCGCGAGGTTCCAGCTGCGGGACGAGGGCGCGGGGACCCGCCTCGTCTTCGACCACCGCGGCTTTCCCCAGGGCGCCGGGCCCCATCTCGCGGTGGGCTGGTACGGAAACTACTGGGATCCCCTCAAGG
Organism: uncultured beta proteobacterium; assembly: GCA_963827425.1. GTDB lineage: Bacteria > Pseudomonadota > Gammaproteobacteria > Burkholderiales > Usitatibacteraceae > Usitatibacter. The sequence goes on from CAWHAQ010000007.1 coordinate 169,135, forward strand.
CGTTCCTCGCACGCCCCGCCTAGGGAAGGGGACGCGCGGCGCGGGTTCACGGACGGTAGAATCGAGGCTCGCACGCCGAGCCGCCTGAATGACCGCACCCCGCTTCGTCCACCTGCGCCTGCACACCGAGTATTCGATCGTGGACGGCATGGCGCGCGTGGACCACGCGGTGGCCGCCGCGGCCGCCGACGGCATGCCGGCGCTCGCGATCACCGATCTCGCCAACGTCTTCGGCGCGATCAAGTTCTACGCCGCGGCGCGCGCCGGGGGCGTGCAGCCCATCATCGGCTGCGATGTCTGGCTCTCCAACGAGCGCAACCGCGACGCGCCGCACCGTGCCGTGCTGCTGTGCCGCGACCGCGCCGGGTATCTCCACCTCTGCGACCTGCTCACGCGCGCCCACGCCGAGAACCACTGGCGCGGCCGCGCCGAGATGAAGCGGCGAGTGGCTCGCGGCCACCCAGGGGCTGATCGTCCTCGTCCGGCGGCGAGGCGGGCGACGTGGGCGCGGCGCTCGCGGCGGGCAACGCCGAGCAGGCCGAGGCCCTGGCGCGCCGCCTGGGTCGCCGATTTCCCCGGCGCCTACTACATCGAGCTGCAGCGCGTGGACCCGGTGCGCAGCGCCTCGGCGGTGGCCGCGCAGGTGGCCCTCGCCTCGCGCCTCGGCATTCCCGTCGTCGCGACCCACCCGATCCAGTTCGTGCGCCCCGGCGACTACCAGGCCCACGAGGCGCGCGTGTGCATCGCGCAGGGCTACGTGCTGGGAGACGCGCGCCGCCCCCGCGACTTCCATCCCGCGCAGTATTTCAAGACCCAGGCGGAGATGGCCGAGCTCTTCGCCGACATCCCCGAGGCGCTCGAGAACTCGGTGGAGATCGCGCGGCGCTGCAGCTTCGAGTTCCTGCTCGGCAAGAGCCGGCTGCCGGATTTCCCCACCCCGCACGGCGAGTCGATCGAGGAGTACCTGAGGAGCGAGGCGCGCGCCGGGCTGGAGAAGCGGCTCGCGGCGCTCTATCCCGAAGCCGCACGGCGCGATGCCGAGCGGCCGCGCTACGTCGAGCGCCTCGAGTACGAGACCGGGACCATCCTGCAGATGGGCTTCCCGGGCTACTTCCTCATCGTCGCGGACTTCATCAACTGGGCCAAGACCCACGGCGTGCCGGTGGGACCGGGGCGCGGCTCCGGCGCGGGCTCGCTGGTGGCGTACTCGCTCGGCATCACCGACCTCGACCCGCTCCGCTACGAATTGCTCTTCGAGCGCTTCCTCAATCCCGAGCGCGTGTCGATGCCCGACTTCGACATCGACTTCTGCCAGGACGGGCGCGACCGCGTCATCGACTACGTGCGCAACAAGTACGGCGCGGAATGCGTCTCGCAGATCGCCACCTTCGGCACCATGGCGGCGAAGGCCGTGGTGCGCGACGTGGGGCGCGTGCTGGGCATGCCGTACGGCGAGGTCGACCGCATCGCCAAGCTCGTGCCCTTCGAGCTCGGCATCACGCTCGAGAAGGCGCTCGAGGACGAGCCGCAGCTGAAGGCGCTGGTCGACGAGCAGGAGGAGGTCGGCCAGCTGATGACGCTCGCCCGCGCGCTGGAAGGGCTCGCGCGGAACGTCGGCATGCACGCGGGCGGCGTGCTGATCGCCCCCGGCAAGCTCACCGACTTCACGCCGCTCTACCGGGCCGATGGCGCGAGCGGCGACGGTGAGCCAGTACGACAAGGACGACGTGGAGAAGGTCGGCCTGGTGAAGTTCGACTTCCTCGGCCTCACCACGCTCACCATCCTCGCCGAGAGCGAGCGCAACATCCGCGCGCTCGGGCGTGCCCGGCTTCGACCTCCAGGCGATCCCGCTCGACGATCCGCTGTCCTACAAGGTGTTCTCGTCGGGCAACACGGTGGCGATCTTCCAGTTCGAATCGCGCGGCATGCGCGACCTCATCATGAAGGCGCGGCCCGACCGCCTCGAGGACCTGATCGCGTTGAACGCGCTCTATCGCCCGGGGCCGATGGACCTGATCCCCGAGTTCATCGAGAGGAAGCACGGCCGCCAGCGCTGGGATTACCTCGACCCGCGCCTGAAGGAGATCCTCGAGCCCACCTACGGCGTGATGACCTACCAGGAGCACGTGATGACCATCGCCCAGGTCATCGGCGGCTACACGCTGGGCGGGGCGGACCTGCTGCGCCGGGCGATGGGCAAGAAGAAGGCCGAGGAGATGGCGCAGCAGCGCGAGATCTTCACCCAGGGCGCGACCGAGCGCGGCCTCGCGTCGGACAAGGCCGCGGTGCTCTTCGACCAGATGGAGAAGTTCGCGGGCTACGGCTTCAACAAGTCGCACTCCGCGGCCTACGCGCTGGTGGCGTACCAGACCGCCTACCTCAAGGCGCACCACACGGCGGCGTTCATGGCGGCCAACATGTCGGCGGTGATGGACGACACGGACAAGGTCCAGGTCCTGCACGACGACGCGCAGAAGAACGGCCTCGCGATCGACCCGCCCGACATCAACACGTCCACCTACCGCTTCGTGCCGGTGGATGCGAAGCGCATCCGCTACGGCCTGGGCGGCGTGAAGGGCACGGGCGCGGGCGCCATCGCCAACATCGTCGAGGCGCGCGCGGCCGCCGGCAAGTTCACCGGGCTCGCGGACTTCTGCCTGCGCGTGGACCGGCGCATCGTGAACCGCCGCGCGATGGAGGCGCTGGTGAAGGCGGGCGCCTTCGATTCCATCGAGCCCAACCGCGCGAGCCTGCTCGCCTCGCTCGGGCGCGGCGATCGAGGCGGCCGAGCACGCCGAGCACTTCGCGTCGCAGACCAGCCTCTTCGGCGAGGCCGCGAGCGCCACCGGGTCGTTCACGCTGACGCCCATGCCCATGTGGGGCGAGCGCGAGCGGCTGGTGAACGAGAAGCAGAGCCTCGGCTTCTATCTCTCCGGCCATCCGTTCAACGCCTACCGCGACGAGCTGCGCCGCTTCGCGCGCACCTCGCTCGCGAGCATCGTCGCCGCAGTTCGAGCCGGTGATGCTCGCGGGCGTGATCTACGGCGTGCAGGTGCGCAACTCGCGGCGCGGGCGCATGGCGATCCTCACCCTGGACGACGCCACCGCGCGCATCGAAGTGGTGGTGTACGGCGAGCTCTTCCAGGAGAAGCGCGCCGTGATCCAGGAAGACCAAGTGGTCGTCGTGCGCGGCAAGGTCTTCCCGGACGAGTTCTCGGGGGGGCTGCGCATCACCGCCGACCAGATCATGGACCTTGCCGAGGTGCGCTCGGCCCACGCGCGGCTGCTGCGCCTGTCGATCAACGGGCAGGCCGATTCGGCGCGCCTCAAGGGCATCCTCGCGCAGTACGCGGGGGGCAAATGCGGCGTGGCGATCCGCTACCGCAACGCGCAGGGCGAATGCGACATCAAGCTGCCCGAGAGCTGCCGGGTGAAGGTCTCGGCGCCGCTGCTGGACACGCTCGCGCAATGGCTCGACGAGAAGAACGTCGAGGTCGTCTACTAAGAATCGACAGGGGAGAGGGCACCATGGACCTGCAGCTCGCCGGGCGCACGGCGCTCGTCACGGGTGCCAGCTCGGGCATCGGGCGCGCCATCGCGAGGGCGCTGGCGGCCGAGGGGGCGCGGGTGGCGATCACCGGGCGCCGCCGCGCGAACCTCGAAGCGCTGGCCGAGGAGGTCGTCGCCGCCGGCGGCCCGGCGCCCGTGGTGATCGCCCACGACGCGCTGGACGCGGGCTACGTCGAGGCCCTCGCCGCGCGATGCCGCGATGAAATGGGCGCCGTGCAGATCCTGGTCAACAATGCCGGCGGCAGCCGCGCCTTCGGCAAGGACGCCACGGACGCGCAGTGGGACGAGGCGTTCGCGCTCAACTTCACGCGCCACCGCCAGCTCACCAACCGCCTGCTCCCGGGCATGGTCGAGGGCCGCTGGGGTCGTGTGATCAACATCACGGGCAAGTCGGAGCCGGACGGCGTGAACGGCGCGTTCTGCGCCAAGGCTGCGCTCACCGCATGGTCCAAGGGGCTGTCGCGCGAGGTGGGCAAGCACGGCATCACCGTGAACTGCATTCCGCCCGGGCGCGTGATGAGCGAGCAGATCCTGCGCAACTACACGCCCGAGTACCGCGCGTGGCAGTCGGAGCACGAGATCCCGATGGGCCGCTACGGCGAGCCGGGGGAGCTCGCCGACCTCGCCGCGTTCCTCGCCTCGCCGCGCGCGGGCTACATCACCGGCGCGGTGTACCCGGTGGACGGCGGACTGCGGCGCTACCAGTACTAGCGCGGCCCGAACTCGCGCGCGAGCCAGCGGTCGAGCATCGCCTTCTCGTAGCGGAGCGAATCGTTCTCGTAGCCGAGGCTGGGGCCGGTGAGGAAATCCGGGTCGCGCAGGTTGCGCTCGCCTTGCTTGATCACGCTGCCGTCGGCGGCCACCAGGCGGAAGGCGAGGTTGATGCGCGGCGGGTGGTCCTGCTTCACCACGCGCACCTCGTGCGTGAGGGTCTGGCGGCGGTCGTACCAGCCGGCGAGGTTGACGTCGGTGATGTCCACGTAGAGCTTCTGGTCGGCCGGGAGCCGCGTGGCCGCCTGCCTCACCAGGTGCTCCTTCAGGCCGTTCAACACGGAGTCGCTGTCCACCCATTGCCGCGTCTTTCCGGCATCGGTGAACTGGTCGGGGTTCACGAACTGGATTTCCGCCGTGGCCGCGTAGGCCCCGGGGGCGGCGCAGAGCGCTGCGGCGAGCGCGATGCGAAGGGCAGTGGATGCGTGCATGGAACGTCCCTCCTTCAACCGGTAGACAGCCGGGCCGCCTGACTATTCCGCCATGGCAGGTTGCGTCATGGCCGCCCGGCCCATAGCTCGAGCTTCGCGACCAGCGCTGCATCCACCTCGATGCCGGTCCTGCGCTGGCGCTCCAGGTGGCCCATCTCGATCTCGCCCGGCAGCACCACCGGCCGCGCGGGGTCCGCGGGCGGCGTCTCGTGCACGATACGCGCGAAATCGGCCACCCGCGCGGCGAGCCATTCCGCGCTCCCGAGGCGCGCCGTGTCCACCACGATGAAGAAATGGCCGATCTTCTGGGGGCGCTGCGGCGCATCGATCCAGTTGCCGACGCGCGTGAGGTATTCCGCGCCCGAGAGCACGCCGGCGAAGAGGTCCACCATCACCGCGAGCCCGTAGCCCTTGTAGCCGCCGAACGGCATCAGGAAGCCCTCGACCGCGGCGCGTGGGTCCGTGGTGGGCCGCCCCTCGCGGTCGGTGGCCCAGGTGTCGGGGATGGTGGCGCCGCGCTTGATCGCGTCGCGGATCTTGGCGCGCGCGACCACGCTCATCGCCATGTCGAGGATGATCGGGTGCGCGCCGGGCCGCGGCACGCCGATGGCGAGCGGGTTGTTGCCGACGCGCGTGTCGCGCCCGCCGCTGGGCGCGATGGTCGGCGTGGCGGTGGTGCCGACGATGCTGGCAAAGCCCTGCTCGGCGGCGAGCCAGCAATACGGGCCCGCGGCGCCGAAGTGGTTGCTGTTGCGGGCGAGGGCGAGCGCGATGCCGTTCGTGCGCGCCGCCTCGATGGCCGCCGCGAGCGCGCGCATGCCCACGGCGGGCCCCAGGCCGTCGTCGCCGTCCACCTTCACGCATGCCCGGCGCCGCGGCCTCCACGCGCAGGCTCGCCTTCGCTCTGATGCCGCCCAGCCGCAGCCGCTCGAGATATCCCTCCAGGCGCGAGACGCCGTGCGTGTGGTGCCCGAAGAGGTCGCCCAGCACGAGGATGCGCGCGGCGTCCTCCGCCTCGGCGCGGGCCACGCCTTCTCCCGCCAGCGCCCGCGCGGCGAGCGCGGCGAGCTCGGCCTCGGTCATTCGGCCTGGATCTTCGCGTCGCGCACGACCTTGCCCCACTTCTCGGTCTCGCGCTCGATGTAGCGCGCCAGCTCCTCGCGCGTGCCGGGCATGGGGTCGAGGCCGTCGCGCGTGAGCGCCGAGCGCACGCCCGGGTCGTTCAGCACCTTCACCAGCTCGCGGTTCCAGTAGTCGAGGATCTCGTTCGGCGTCTTCGCGGGGGCCACGAACGCGTACCAGTTCATCGCCTCGAAGCCCGGATAGCCCGATTCGGCGACCGTGGGCACGTCGGGCATCGTCGGCAGCCGCCTGGGTCCGGTGACGGCGAGCGCGCGGACCTTGCCGGCCTGGATGTGCGGCAGCGCCGTCGAGGGCACGGCGGGATACATCGTGACGCGCCCGCCCAGCAGGTCGGTCATCGCCGGGCCGCCGCCCTTGTACGGGACGTGCACCACGTCGATGCCCGCCGCCTGCTTGAAGAGCTCGCCCGCGAGGTGGCCCGCGCCGCCCACGCCCGACGACGCGTAGTTGAGCTCGCCAGGCCTGGCCTTCGCGAGCGCCACGAACTCCGTCAGCGTCTTCGCGGGCACCTTCGGATTCACCACGAAGACGTTCGGGAAGACGACCCCCATCGTGAGCGGGGCGATGTCGCGCCTGGGGTCGTAGGGCAGGCTCTTGTAGAGGGCGGGCGACACCGAGAGCGGTCCTACGGACGAGAGCGAGATGGTGTAGCCGTCCGGGTGCGCGTTCGCGATGTGCTGCGCGGCGATGTTGCCGCCGGCGCCCGCGCGGTTCTCGACCACCACGCTCTGGCCGATGTTCTCGGAGAGCTTCTTCGCGACGATGCGCGCGGCGGTGTCGGTGCCGCCGCCGGGCGCGAAGCCCACGGTGAGCGTCACGGTGCGCGACGGGAAGCCCGATTGCGCGAGCACGCCGGTCGCGGCGAGCACCGTGCAGGCGAGCGCGGCCTGGATGGTCTTCTTCATGGGTCTCCTCGGTTCGGGCTGCCTACAATTGTGCCGCACCCGCGAGCGCCCACAGTAAACTCCCGCTCAATGGACCTTTCGCGTTCCTTCGACCTGCTGGTGCTGGGCGGCGGCAATGCCGCGCTCTGCGCGGCGCTCACGGCGCGCCGCGCGGGGCTCTCGGTGCTGATGCTCGAAGGCGGCGCCGGTGCCGTTCCGCGGCGGCAACAGCCGGCACACGCGCAACATGCGCTCCATGCACGCCGCGCCGCTCGACGTGCTCGTCGACGCGTATCCGGAAGAGGAGTACTGGCAGGACCTCGCTGAAGGTCACCGGCGGCCTCACCGACGAGCGGCTCGCGCGCATGACGATCCGCGGCACCGCGGACCACCTGCCCTGGATGAAGCGCCACGGCGTGCGCTTCCAGGCGCCGCTCGGCGGCACGCTGCATCTCGCGCGCACCAACGCGTTCTTCCTGGGCGGCGGCAAGGCGCTGGTCAACGCCTACTACGCAGCCGCCGAGCGCCCTCGGCGTCGAGGTCGCCTACGAGGCGGAGGTGATCGACCTCGAGATGGAGGGCGGGCGCTTCGTCGCGGCGACGGTGGCGCATGGCGGCGCCGAGCACCGGGTGCAGCGCCCGGGCGGTGGTCGCGGCCGCGCGGCGGGCTTCGAATCGAACCTCGAATGGCTGCGCGAGGCCTGGGGGCCCGATCGCCGAGAACTTCATCATGCGCGGCACGCCGTACAACCTCGGCAAGGTGCTGAAGCTCCTGCTCGACGCGCGGCGCGAAGTCCGTCGGCGATGCCGACGCAGGGCCACTGCGTCGCGATCGACGCGCGCTCGCCGCGCTTCGACGGCGGCATCGTCACGCGCGTGGATGCGGTCTCGCTGGGCATCGTCGTGAACCGCGACGCGCAAGCGCTTCTACGACGAGGGCGAGGACTTCTGGCCCAAGCGCTACGCGATCTGGGGACGGCTCGTCGCCGCCGAGCCGGGGCAGATCGCCTACGCGATCATCGACGCCAAGTCGATGGGGAAATTCATGCCGCCGGTGTTCCCGCCCTTGCGCGCGCAGTCCGTCGCGGGCGCTCGCGCGCGAGCTGGGGCTCGATGCGCCCGCGCTCGAGGCGACCGTCGCGCGCTTCAACGCCGCGGTGCGTCCCGGCACCTTCGACCACACCGTGCTCGACGATTGCGCGACCGCGGGCCTCGAGCCGCCCAAGACGCACTGGGCGCGCGCGCTCGATACGCCGCCTTTCTTCGCGTGGCCGCTGCGGCCCGGCATCACCTTCACCTACCTCGGCGTGGGCGTCGACGAGCGCGCCCGCATGCTGATGGACGACGGCAAGCCCGCGCACAACGTCTTCGCCGCGGGCGAGATCATGGCGGGCAACGTGCTCGGCAAGGGCTACCTCGGCGGCTTCGGCATGGCGATCGGCACGACCTTCGGGCGCATCGCGGGCGAGGAGGCCGCGCGGCATGTCCGCGGGTGAGGCTCCGCGCCTCGAGGCGCTGGTGGCCGAAGCCCAGCGCGTGCTGGCGATCTGCAACGCGTGCCGCTACTGCGAGGGCTACTGCGCGGTCTTTCCCGCCCTCGAGCGCCGCCTGGCTTTCGGCGAGGACGACGTCCACTATCTCGCGAACCTCTGCCACAACTGCGGCGCGTGCCTCTACGCCTGCCAGTACGCGCCGCCCCACGAATTCCCGGTGAACTTCCCGCGCCTGATGGCGCGAGGTGCGCGCCGAGACCTACCGCAAGTACACCTGGCCGGCATTCCTGCGCGGCGCGTTCACGCGCAACGGCCTCGCCATGGCGGGCACCACCGGCAGCTGCCTCGCCGCGGTGTTCGCGTTCCTCGATGCCTATGCGGGCCGCGACCGCCTGGAGCGTGCGTGGAGCGATGCCGAGGGCGCGTTCTATGCGATCGTGCCCCACGGCGTGATGGCCGCCATCTTCGGCGTCGTGTTCCTCGCGGCGCTGGTGGCGCTCGGCATCGGCGTGGCGCGATTCTGGCGCGACACGGGCGAGCGGGTGGGCGACTTCTTCGCGCCGCACGCCGCCGGGCCCGCCGCGGCCGATGCGCTGGCGCTCAAGTACCTCGACGGCGGCGGCATCGGCTGCACGTATCCGGATGCGAAGCCCTCATACCTCCGGCGGCGCTTCCACCACCTCACGTTCTACGGCTTCATGCTCTGCTTCGCGGCGACGTGCGTGGCGACGCTCTACCACTACGGCTTCGGCTGGAAGGCGCCGTACGCGCTGGCGAGCCTGCCGGTGCATCCTCGGCACGCTCGGGGGCATCGGGCTCGTCGTGGGGCCCGCCGGACTGCTGTGGCTACGGGAGCGGCGTGATCCCGACCTCGGCGATCCCGCCCAGGACGGGATGGATCTCATGTTCCTGTGGATGCTGCTCCTCACGGGGGCGACCGGCCTGCTGCTGCTCGCCTTCCGCGAGACCCGCGTGATGGGCACGCTCCTCGCCGTGCACCTGGGCATGGTGCTCGCGCTCTTCGTGACGATGCCCTACGGCAAGTTCGTGCACGGCCTCTATCGCCTCGCCGCGCTCGCCCGCTTCCACCTCGAGCGCCGCCGCCCCCCGCCTCCCATCGCGGCGGAGTAATTAGTGCTTCTCGAATTGCGCGTAGTCGCCCGCGGCTTCCGAGACTTCCAGCGATGCGACGTGCGCGGCCTCGGGTCCCCGGTGGGCCCACGCGAGCATCGCCTCGACCGCGCCGGGCGAACCCTGGACCACCGCCTCGACGCTGCCGTCCATGAGGTTGCGCACCCAGCCGGTGATGCCAAGGCGCGCGGCTTCCTGGCGCATGCCCTCGCGGAACCACACGCCCTGGACGCGGCCGCGCGCCACCAGCCGGCGCGTGACCTTCTCGCTCTCACTCATCGCCGCGCACCCGGCCGCGTGCGTGCTTGGTCTTCGCGCGGAGCTTCTTGTCCGCGACGCGCCGCTTCTTCGAGGAGAACGTGGGCTTGGTCGCCACCCGCTTCTTGGGGACGTGGTTCAGGCGCTTGAGGCGCTCGACGAGGCGCTTGAAGGCGATCTCGCGGTTGCGGATCTGGGAGGGCGAATCCTGGGCGATCACGACGACCCCCGAGGGCGGATGCGTGAGGCGCAGCGCCGACTCGGTCTTGTTCACGTGCTGGCCGCCGGGTCCGCTCGCCCGGAACACGTCGACCACCACCTCGCGCTCCAGCGCCTCGCGGCCGATGGAGTAGGGCGGTGGATGCTGGGGCTCGCGGTTCGGCATGGGTCGTCGATTACATCTGTATTGCGCGGCCTCTGGACGCGGCGCCCGCGGCCGGGGAAAGATGGCGCCGAACGTACACGCGGCCGGGCCCGCGTACGCTTCCCGCAAGGCGCACTTGCGAAACGCCCGCCGGATCACCTCCGGCGGGCGTCGTTTTTACTTGATCTGCATTCCCGGAACCGCCCCCGAATCGGGCGCGAGCAGGTAGATCGAGCTGCCGTCGCCCGCCGCGAGCACCATGCCCTGGGATTCGCCGAAGCGCATCTTGCGCGGCGACAGGTTGGCGACCATCACCGTGAGGCGTCCCACCAGCTCCTTGGGCGTGTAGGTCGAGCGGATGCCGGCGAACACGGTGCGGCTCTCGATGCCGATGTCGAGTGTCAGCCTGAGCAGCTTGTCCGCGTCCGGCACCAGGTCCGCCTCGACGATGCGCGCCACGCGCAGGTCGATGCGCCCGAAGTCGTCGATGGAGATGGTCTCGCCCACCGGCAGGATCACCGGCGGCTTGGGCGGCTCCACGGGCTCGAGCTTGAACTCGGGCGCGCCCGGCGGCCGCGACGGGCGCGGGCTTTTCCGCCCCCGGCTTCGGCTCCGGCGCCAGCAGCTCGTCGATCTGCTTGGGGTCGATGCGCGAGACGAGGTGGCGGTACGGCTGCACCTTGTGGCCCGGCTTGAGCGGCACGTCCACGTCTTCCCAGGTCGAGCGGCTTGGCGAGGCCCAGGAACGCCTCGACCTCCTCGGCCATGTGCGGCAGCACGGGCTTCAGGTAGATCGTGAGGATGCGGAAGAGCTCGAGGTAGAGCGTGCAGAACCACTGCAGCGCCGCGTCCTGGCCGCTCTCCTTGGCGATCTCCCACGGCTTCTGCTCGTCCACGTACTGGTTCACGCGGTCGGCGAGGAACATCACCTGGCGGATCGCCTTGCTGAACTCGCGCGCCTCGTAGTCGGCGGCGATGGGGTCGGCGAAGCTCCTCATCTCGAAGAGGATGGCCGGCGCCTGGTCGTCGTCCGGGCGCGGGGGCGGCGAGGTTGCCGCGCATCTTGTGCTTCAACTCGCGCCCCGCGGAGAGCGGCTCTTCGGTGAGGGCGCCGCCGAAGCGCTTGCTGATGAAGCCCGCGGCGCGGCTCGCGATGTTCACGTACTTGCCGACGAGGTCCGAGTTCACCCGCGCGAGGAAATCGTCGGGGTTGAAGTCCATGTCCTCGACGCGCGCGTTGAGCTTGGCGGCGAGGTAGTAGCGCACCCACTCGGGATTGAGCCCCAGGTCGAGGTATTTCTGCGGGCTCACCGAGACGCCGCGCGACTTGCTCATCTTCTCCCCGGCGAGCTGCAGGAAGCCGTGGACGTACACGTTGTCCGGCACCTTGCGCCCGGCGAACTTGAGCATCGCCGGCCAGAAGAGCGTGTGGAAGTAGATGATGTCCTTGCCGATGAAGTGGACCTGCTCGAGGTTCTTGTCGGCCAGGTACTTGTCGAAATCCTGCCCCTTCTTCGCGAGGAAGTTCTTGAGCGAGGCGAGGTAGCCGATGGGCGCATCCAGCCAGACGTAGAAATACTTGCCGGGCGCGCCGGGGATCTCGATGCCGAAGTAGGGCGCGTCGCGGGTGATGTCCCAGTCGTTGAGCCCGCTCTCCAGCCACTCCTTCACCTTGTTGGCGACCTCGGGCTGCAGCCGGCCTTCCTGGGTCCATTCGCGCAGGAACTCCACGCAGCGCGGGTCCGACAGCCGGAAGAAGAAGTGCTCGGACTTCTTCAGCACCGGCTTCGCCCCGGTGAGGGTGGAGTAGGGCTTCTTGAGGTCGGTGGGCGCGTAGACCGCCCCGCAGTTCTCGCACGAGTCGCCGTACTGGTCCGCGGTGCCGCATTTCGGGCACTCGCCCTTGATGTAGCGGTCGGGCAGGAACATGCGCTTCACCGGGTCGAAGAACTGCTCGATGGTCTTCGTCTCGATGAAGCCGGCCTCGCGCAAGGCCGCGAAGATCTCCGTGGAGAGCTCGCGGTTCTCCTCGGAGTGCGTGGTGTGGAAGTTGTCCAAGCTGATGCCGAAGCGCTGGTAGTCGCGGCGGTGGGACTCGGCCACCTTGCCGATCAGCTCCTCGGGCGTGGTGCCTTCGGCCTCGGCCCTGAGCATGATGGGCGCGCCGTGCGTGTCGTCGGCGCATACGAAAGTCACGCGGTGGCCGCGCAGGCGCTGGAATCGCACCCAGATGTCGGCCTGGACGTACTCCATGATGTGGCCGATGTGGAACGGGCCGTTGGCGTAGGGCAGCGCCGTGGTGACGAAAAGCTTGCGGGGCATGAATGGTTTCTGGAGGCTCCGCGATCATAGCAAATTGCTTTAAGATTCCCTGTCTGGTTTATCTCTTCCCGCCTCCATCCACCTCCCGTTCGCATGCCCCCCACCGAGAAGGACGTCCTTTCCGCGCTCTCCGAGCTGATCGACCCGGTCACGGGCCGCAACTACGTCGAGTCGAAGAGCGTGAAGAACGTGAAGGTGGAGGGCGACCGCGTGGCGCTCGACGTGGTCCTCGGCTACCCGGCGCGCGGCGTGCTGGAGGCGGTGCGCAGGCAGGTCGCCGAGCGGCTGGCAAAGCTCCCCGGCGCCGCGCACGCGAGCGTGAACGTGTCCTCGAAGATCGTCTCCCACGCGGCGCAGCGCGGCGTGAAGCTGGTGCCGGGCATCAAGAACATCATCGCGGTGGCCTCGGGCAAGGGCGGCGTGGGCAAGAGCACCACGGCGGTGAACCTCGCCCTGGCGCTCGCCGCCGAGGGCGCCACGGTCGGCATGCTGGATGCGGACATCTACGGCCCCTCGCAGCCGCTCATGCTGGGCATCACCGGGCGACCCAGCTCGAAGGACGGCAAGAGCATGGAGCCCATGGAAGGCCACGGCGTGCAGGCCATGAGCGTGGGCTTCCTCATCGAGCAGGACACGCCCATGGTCTGGCGCGGCCCGATGGTCACCCAGGCGCTGGAGCAGCTCCTCACCGAGACCCGGTGGCGCGAGCTGGACTACCTGGTCGTGGACCTGCCGCCCGGCACCGGCGACATCCAGCTCACCCTCGCGCAGAAGGTGCCCGTCACCGGCGCGATCATCGTCACCACGCCCCAGGACATCGCGCTCATCGACGCGAGGAAGGGCCTCAAGATGTTCGAGAAGGTGGGCATCCCCATCATCGGCATCGTCGAGAACATGGCCATCCACATCTGCTCCAACTGCGGCCACGCCGAGCACATCTTCGGCTCCGGCGGCGGCGAGCGCATGTCGAAGGACTACGAGGTCGAGCTCCTCGGCTCGCTGCCGCTCGACATCCGCATCCGCGAGCAGGCCGACTCCGGCAAGCCCACGGTGGTGTCGGACCCCGAGGGCCCGGTCGCCGCCATCTACCGCGACATCGCCCGCAAGGTGGCCGCGCGCATCGCACGGCAGTCCGAGGACCGCTCGGCGGTGTTCCCGAAGATCGTGATCCAGAACAATTGAACAGAATCGCGGGTAAGAGCGGCCGGGGCGATCGTTCGAGCGGACGACAAGTCGCCGCTCAACTCCTCGAGCACCTGACCATGTCCATCAAGAGCGACAAGTGGATCCGCCGCATGGCGGCGGAGCACCACATGATCGAGCCGTTCGAGGCCGGGCAGGTGAGGTCCGTCGACGGCAAGCGCATCGTGTCCTACGGCACCTCCAGCTACGGCTACGACGTGCGCTGCTCGGACGAATTCAAGATCTTCACCAACGTCTACTCGACCATCGTCGATCCGAAGAACTTCGACGAGAAGTCCTTCGTGGACTTCAAGGGCGAGGTCTGCGTCATTCCGCCCAATTCGTTCGCGCTGGCGCGGACCGTGGAGCGATTCCGGATCCCCCGCAGCGTGCTCGTGGTGGCGCTCGGCAAGAGCAGCTATGCACGCTGCGGCATCGTGGTGAACGTCACGCCGCTCGAACCCGAATGGGAGGGCTACGTGACGCTCGAGTTCTCGAACACCACCCCGCTTCCGGCCAAGATCTACGCCAACGAAGGAGTCGCCCAGATGCTGTTCTTCGAGTCCGACGAGGTCTGCGAGACCTCCTACGCGGACCGGGGCGGCAAATACCAGGGCCAGAAGGGCGTGACCCTGCCGAAAATGTGACCCAGGTCACAAGCGGAACCTGCGGCTGCGATTTGCGACAAAAAAGTTACAACGGGGCGGTTTTTTTGCCCTATACTTCGCGCAATTTTTTTCGAATCCCGGGGCGGGAGAGAGGTCTTCCGCCCCGGTTTTTCAGCCCCTGCGAGGGGATGGAGGAGGTCATCATGACAGGAGCGAGGAACCCCGGCGGCTTGCTGGACCGAATCTCGCCCGGCGCGCGCGTAGCGCCCCGCTTGTTCTCCATGCCTTGTCGCCCGAGACCCCGATGCCCCGAACCGCCACGATAAAGCGGCTGCGCCCGCAGCCCGAGTTCCCCCTCGATTCCCATCCGGAAATCAGCCTCGACTTCTCGCGCCTCAAGCAGCACCTCGCGAAGCACCCCTACAAGAAGCCCGTCCTGCTGGTCGACCTGGACATCGTCCAGGCCAAGGCGCGCCGCTTCAAGGCCGCGCTCCCGCGCGTGCGCCCGCACTTCGCCGTCAAGGCCAATCCCGATCCGCGCGTCCTGAAGATCCTGATCGCCGGAGGGCGCCGGGTTCGAGATCGCCTCCATCGCCGAGCTGGACATCCTGATGGGCCTGGGCGTGCCGGTGGCCGAGATCTTCTACTCCAACCCCATGAAGTCGCGCGCCTACCTCGAGTACGCCGCGGCCAAGGGCGTGGAGTGGTACGTGGTGGACAGCGTGGAGGAGATCCGCAAGGTCCAGTCGGTGAAGGCCGACGCCAAGCTCTACCTGCGCATCGACGCGCCCAACATCGGCAGCGACTGGCCGCTCGCGGGCAAGTTCGGCGCGCACATGAACGACGTGCCGGAGATGATCGAAGCGGCGGTCGACTGCAAGGCCGACCTCGCGGGCGTCACCTTCCACGTGGGCTCGCAGTGCCTGAACCCCGAGAACTGGCGCGTCGGCATGGAGCGCGCGCGCAAGGTCTTCGCCTCGATGCGCCAGGTGGGCCTCAAGCCGCGGCTGCTGAACCTCGGCGGCGGCTACCCGGTGCGCCACGTGAAGCCGATCCCCTCCATCGAGACCATCGCCGAGCTGATCAACAAGGAGCTGCGCCACTTCGGCCCCGAGATCCAGGTGATCGCCGAGCCGGGGCGCTACATGGTCTCCGACGCCGGCTACTTCATCTGCCGCGTGGTGGGCACCGCCACCCGCAACAACCAGCGCTGGATGTACTGGGACGCGGGCGTCTTCGGCGGCGTGATCGAGACCACCGAGGGCCTGCGCTACAACATCTACACCGAGCGCGACGGCGAGCCGGTGGCGTGGAACGTCGCGGGCCCAACCTGCGACTCCGTGGACGTGGTGATGCGCGAGGAGCTCTTCCCGGCCGACCTGCAGGAAGGCGACTTCATCTTCATCAAGAACGCCGGCGCCTATACCACCGCGTACGCCAGCAACTTCAACGGCTTTCCGCTGCCCGAGGTCGCAACACTGGCCGGCTGAGCGCGGCCGTGGAAACGCTCGCGGTCGAGCCCGGGAAGCCCTGATGACGCAGGATTTCTGGGCCTCGTGCGGCTTCCGGCTCCTCGAGCGCACACCGTCGGGCCTCGTCGCCACCGATGCGTGGCTCGCCCACCTGCTCCAGCGCGAGGAGCTCGTCCCGCCGCCCGAGGCCGGAGCCCGCGAGCGCGCGCTCCACGAGCGGCTGGTCCAGGCACCGCGTAGCCCGGTCGGCGCGGACGAGGTCGCGCGCCTCGAGGATCCCGACGCACGCGGCAACTGGCGCGCCTTCCTCGCCTTCCGCGACCGGCTGGCCGCCCATCCCACGCTCGAGGACTGCTACCGCGATCTCTTCCGCGGCGACGTGGACATCGCGCCGGCGTTCGTGGACGCTCCTCGCGCAGGTGCTCACCCGCGCGGCTACTCGACGGAACCGAGGATGCCTGGCTCTGCCGCGCCGGCGAGATGCTGTTCCGCCGCCAGCGCCTCGCCGCCGAGGAGGGCAGGTGCTCGCCGCCGACGCGCGCACGCATCGAGGTGTACGCCGAGACCGGCGGCTTCGGAGAGGTGGGACGGCTCCTGCGCCGCCAGTCCACCGCGACTGCCGCGGTGCGGATGGACGTGCTCTACGCGCGAGAACGCGCCGCTCTATTTCCTGCGCGACGAGCTCTACGCCTTCGTGCTCGACCTGGCGCCCGCGGCGCCGGCGCGCGCGCGCTCGCCACGGTGCTCGAGCGCTGGATAGCCCGGCTGGCGGGGGTCGCCGTCACGATCGAGCCGTTGGCGCGCGTCGAAGATGAGCGCTGGAGATGGCACGTGGGGCTCGACGTCGACGCCAACGCGATCCTCAACGCGCTCTATCGCGGCAACACCGTGCCGCCCGCCGACCTCGAGCGGCTGGCGCTGCTCTTCCGCCTCGAGTTCCGTGATGCCGGCGATGCGCATCCCGATGCGCGCGCACGTCCGGTCTATCTGGGGCTCGCGTGCCGTCCCGATCGCACGCTGAAACTGAAGCCCCAGAACCTGCTCGTGAATTTGCCCTTTTCGGATTCGCCGGGGGCGCCGGGCGGGTAGAATCCGACCTCGAACCGGAGCGCCCCCAATGACCACGATGCAGAACACCGGCAGCATGATGCTTTCCAGCGAAATAGAGATGCTCATGTCCGAGCGAGCGCGCCTGCTGCGCGTGGCCGGCGCCGCGGCGCAGTTCGTCGCGGTGATGGAGAGCCGTTCGCTGCCCGAGAAGGTGGCCACCGAGGCGGAGATCCTCGCCGAGAGCGTGAACGCGCTCACGGAGGACACGCTCAAGGACGCGCTGGTCGCCATCAGCAGCGACGTCACCGCCATTTCGTGAGGAAACCATGAACCAGGACGCGTTCAACATGAGCATCCGCAAGTTCCTGAAGCGGGTGGGCGTGCATTCGCAGCGCGAGATCGAGGCGGCGGTGGAGAAGGGCGTCGCATCGGGCCAGCTCAAGGGCGACGAAGCCCTTCCCGTGAAGATGGTCCTCACGCTGGGCGGCGGCACGGAAGTGAGCGTCACCTTCGACGACACCATCGAGCTCGAATGAACGACCGCGCGCTCCCCGTCGCCGTCACCTATGCGGACGTCGAGGACGCGGCGCGGCGCCTGGAAGGCGTCGCGCACCGCACGCCGGTCGCCACCTCGCGCCAGTTCGACGCGCTCACCGGCTGCGAGGCGTACTTCAAGTGCGAGAACCTGCAGCGCATGGGCGCCTTCAAGTTCCGCGGCGCGTATAACGCGCTGGCCCAGCTGGACGAGGCGGCGCGCACGCGCGGCGTGGTCGCATTCTCGTCCGGCAACCACGCGCAGGCCGTCGCGCTCGCGGGACGGTTGCTCGGCGTTCCCGCGACCATCGTCATGCCCGCCGATGCGCCCGCCGTGAAAGTGGCCGCGACCCGGGGCTACGGTGCCGAGGTCGTGTTCTACGACCGCGCGCAGGGCGAGGACCGCGAGGCGGTGGCCAAACGCGTATCGGACGAGAAGGGCGCGACGGTGATCCCGCCCTTCGACCACCGCGACGTCATCGCCGGCCAGGGCACCGCGGTGAAGGAGCTGCTGGAGGACGTGGGTCCGCTCGATTACCTCTTCGTGTGCTGCGGCGGCGCGGGCCTGCTCTCGGGCAGCGCCGTGGCCGCGAGCCATCTCTCGCCGGGCACGCGCGTGGTCGGCGTGGAGCCGGCGGCGGGCGACGACGCGGCGCGGTCGCTGCGCACGCGCACGCTGCAGCGCGTCGAGGACCCGCAAACCATCGCGGATGGCGCGCGCACCCAGTCGCTGGGCGCCCTCACGTTCCCGCTCGTGCTGCGCTACGTGCACGACATCATCACGGTCACGGATCCGCAGCTGGTCGAGGCGATGCGCTTCCTGTGGGAGCGCATGAAGCTCGTGGTCGAGCCCACCGGGGCGCTCGCAACCGCGGGTGTCCTCGCCGGCCCCATCGACGTGCGCGACCGGCGCGTCGGCATCATCCTGTCCGGCGGCAACGTCGACCTGAAAGCCGCCGCCCAGCTCTTCGCTTGAGCGCGCTTCCCACGCTGGGGCCGGCGATCCCGCGCCGCGGCAGCGCGGTGCTGCGGTTGTTCGGCCGCGGCCTGCTTCGCCTGCTGCGCTGGCGCGTGGCGGGCGAGATGCCCAACCTGCCGAAGTTCGTGATCGCGCTCGCCCCGCACACGTCCAACTGGGACTTCGTCGTCGGCATGGCGGCCATGTTCGCGCTCGACCTGCGCCTCGCTTTCCTCGGCAAGCACACGCTCTTCCGCGGGCCGTTCGGCGCCGTTCTTCCGCTGGCTGGGCGGCATTTCCGTGGATCGCTCGAGCCCGCACGGCGTCGTGCCCGAGGCGGTGCGCGCCTTCGCCGCGGCCGACCGGCGCATCCTCGCGCTGGCGCCCCAGGGCACGCGCCACGGCGACGGGCGCTTCAAGAGCGGCTTCCTGCACATCGCCCGCGGCGCCGGCGTGCCGATCCTGCTCGCCGCCATGGACTACGAGACGCGCTGCGTGCACCTGGGCCCGCTGCTCGAGCCCGGCGAGGATGCGGAGGCCGACCTCGCGCGCGTCGAGGCGCGCTTCACCGGCGTGCGCGGCAGGCGCGCGCGCAAAAGGGCGCTCTCGGGCGCCGAACTATAATCGACAAGCAACCGTCGAACCGCCCGTGAACCTGCTCGCACTCCTCGTCTGCCTGCTCGCCCAGCACGCATGGCCGCCCAAGGCGCGCCCGCCGCTCATGCGCTTCTACGGACGCATGTGCCTGTCGGCCGCCAAGCGCCTGGACGCGGGCGACCGCAATTCCGGCATCGTCGCGTGGCTGGCGCTCATGGTGGGCGTGCTGGTGCCGGCGGGACTCGTGACCGCGCTCGCCGCGGCGATCCACCCGTTCGTGCTGTGGCTGGTCGACATCGCGGTGCTCTACGGGACGCTGCGCTTCCTCGCCACGGTGCGCGAGGTGGCCGCGATCGAGAAGCTGCTGCGCGCGGGCGCCGTGCCCGACGCGGCCAACCGACTGGCGCTCTGGATGGGCGAGGCGGTCGAGGCCGACGATGCCGGCAGCGTGGCGCGGCTCGCCGCCGAGCACGCGTTGCGCGAGGCGCACCACGGCGTGTTCGCGCCGCTGCTCTGGTACCTCGTGCTGCCGGGCCCGCTCGGGCTCGTCATGTACCCGCTCGCATGGCGCGCGGCGCAGGCCTGGGAGCACCTCGTGGCTCCCGAGGAGCGCGACTTCGGCTGGTTCGCGGCGCGCGCCTTCCACGTGATCGACTGGATCCCGCAGCGCGCCACCGCGTTCACGTTCGCCGTGGTGGGCGACTTCGAGGACGCGATCTACTGCTGGCGCTCGCAGGCGGCGGCGTGGCTGCGGCCCGAGGAAGGCGTGGTGCTCGCGAGCGGCGCGGGCGCGCTCGGCGTGCGCCTGGGAGACCCGATCGCGGCCGCGGGCGAAGTGCGTGTGCGGCCCGCGCTCGGCGTGGGCGAGAGCGCGCGCGAGGATGCGCTGGCGAGCCTCGAGGGGCTGCTGTGGCGAGCGCTGGCCCTGTGGCTCGTCGTTTTCCTGCTGGATGCGGCGCTGCGCTACGCGTGAGCGCGCCCCGCAAGCCTTTACAATAGCGTCTCATCCCGCCGGCCGGTCCCCCCGGCCGTCCCGCCTTTTTCGACAGGAGCAACCATGGTTCACAAGTCACTCGCCGCGCTCATCGCGCTGGCAGCCGCCTCGGGTGTCGCGCTCGCCCAGGTCCCCGCGGGCTATCCGGCCGACTATGCGCAGGTCGTCGCCGCCGCCAGGAAGGAAGGCAAGGTCGTCATCTACAGCGCGCTCGACACCAAGGCGGCCCAGCCGCTCATCAAGGACTTCAACGCGCTCTATCCCGACATCAAGGTCGAGTACAACGACATGAACTCGACCGAGATGTACAACCGCTTCATCGCCGAGCAGGCCGCGGGCCAGGGCGGGGCGGACGTGATGTGGAGCTCGGCCATGGACCTGCAGGTGAAGCTGGTCGACGAGGGCCATGCGATGGCCTACCAGAGCCCGGAGGCGAAATCCATCCCGCAGTGGGCCAACTACAAGAACGAGGCCTACGGCACGACCTACGAGCCGGCCGTCATCGTCTACAACAAGCGCCTCGTGACCGGCGCCGACATCCCCACCGACCACGCCTCGCTCGCGAAGATCCTCGCGGCCCACGCCGAGAAGTTCAAGGGCAAGGTCACCACGTACGACATCGAGAAGAGCGGCGTGGGCTTCATGTTCGTGGTGCAGGACTACAAGGACTTCGCGCAGATGGACGGCCTCGTGAAGGCGTTCGGCGAGACGAGCTACAAGGTGTATTCCAGCACCGGCAACATGCTGGAGAAGACCTCGTCGGGCGAGCACCTGATCGGCTACAACGTGCTGGGCTCCTACGCCCTTGCGCGCGCGAAGAAGGATCCCGGCCTGGGCGTGGTGATGCCCAAGGACTACACGCTCGTGCTCTCACGCGTGATCTTCATCGGCAAGGGCGCCAAGCAGCCCAACGCGGCCAAGGTCTGGCTCGACTACGTGCTTTCCAAGCGTGGCCAGAAGGTGATTGGAGACGCCTGCGAGCTCTACTCGATGCGCGACGACGTCGAGGGCGAGAACACCGCCGCGGCGCTGAGGAAGAAGTACGGCGAGAACCTGAAGCCGATCCCCGTGAACGCGCAGATCACCCAGTACCTCGACCCCAAGAAGCGCCTCGACTTCCTGGGCCACTGGAAGCAGACGCTGCACGCGAAGTAGGAAGCCCGGCGTGGCGCGCGCATCCCCGACGGAAACGCTGCCCCGCGCGCTCACGATCCTCGTGACGGCGACGGCGGTCCTCGGGCCGCTGTCGCTCATCTTCTACCAGAGCCTGCTCAACGCTCCGTTCTTCGACAAGAACGCCGCCGCGGGCCTCGACGCCTACCGCTTCGTCTTCGCCGACGGCGACTTCTGGGAGGCGTCCAAGAACTCGTTGCTGATCGCGGCCGGCATGACGGTCATCGCGGTGCCGCTGGGCGGGCTGCTCGCCTTCGTGATGGAGCGCACCGACCTCCGGGGCCGGGGCTGGATCGAGCCGCTGCTCCTCGTGCCGTCGTTCGTCTCGCCGATGGTGCTGTCGTTCGGCTACGTGGTGTCCGCGGGACCGGTGGGCTTCTACACGGTGTGGGCGCGCGAGCTCTTCGGCGGCGCGCCGTGGGGCATCTACACCGTGCTCGGCATGACGGTCATCGCGGGCCTCACCCACGTGCCGAACGTGTACGTGTACGCCTCGTCCGCGCTGAAGAGCCTGGGCTCCGACGTCGAGGAGGCGGCGCGCGTCACCGGCGCTTCTCCCTTCCGCGTGGCGGCCAGCGTGAGCCTGCCGCTCATCATGCCGTCGCTGCTCTTCTCCGGCGTGCTGGTGTTCTTCCTCGGCTTCGAGCTCTTCGGCCTGCCGCTCGTCCTGGGCGACCCGGAGGGCATCCTGGTGCTCTCGACCTACCTCTACAAGCTCACCAACAAGCTGGGCACGCCCTCGTACCACCTCATGGCGGCGGTGGCGGTGTGCATCGTGGCGATCACGTTCCCGCTGGTGCTGCTGCAGCGCGTGCTGCTCAAGGGCTCGCGCAAGTACGCCTCGATCAAGGGCAAGGCGGGGCGGCTGCGCGAGCTGCCGCTGGGCGGGTGGAAGTGGCTCGCCTACGCGCTCATCTTCGCGTGGATATTCACCGCGGTCATCGTGCCGGTGTCGGGGATCGCGCTGCGCTCCTTCGTCACCAACTGGGGCGAGGGCGTGAATCTCTCCGAGGTGCTCACGCTCGACAACTTCCGGCAGGTCTGGAGCGAGCCCACGCTGGTGCGCGCGATCTGGAACACGGTGCTGGTGGGCGTGGTGGGCGGCCTGCTCACCGTGATCTGCTACACCGCGATCGGCTTCGCCACCCACCGCCGCAACGACGGCTGGTCGCGCTTCGTGGACTACCTCGTGCTGGTGCCGCGCGCCATCCCGGGCCTGCTGGTGGGCCTCGCGTTCCTGTGGCTCTTCCTCTTCGTGCCGCCGCTCACGCCGCTGCGCTCCACGCTCTTCAGCGTCTGGATCGCCTACTCCGTGGTGTGGCTCGCCTACGGCATGCGGCTCATCTCCTCGTCGCTCCTGCAGGTGAGCCCCGAGCTGGAGGAGGCCGCGCGCAGCGTGGGCGCCTCGCGCGGGCGCGTGTCCATCGACGTGACGCTGCCGCTCATCCGCTACGGGCTGCTCGGCTCGTGGCTGCTCGTGTTCATGATCTTCGAGCGCGAGTACTCGACCGCGGTCTACCTGCTGGCACCCGGCACCGAGGTGATCGGCGCGCAGCTCGTGTCGCTGTGGCAGGGCGGCTCCGTGGACATCGTGGCCGCCCTTTCGCTCATCAACATCGTCCTCGTCGCCGTGGGGCTGGGCATCGCGCTGCGCTTCGGCGTGCGCCTGCGCGACTGACGGAGATCCTTCCATGGCCGAGCTCAGCGTCTGCGACCTGCACCTCACGTACGGCGACAATCCCATCCTCAAGGGCGTGTCGATGGACCTCGACCGCGGCGAGGTCGTCTCGCTCCTCGGTCCCTCGGGCAGCGGCAAGACCACGCTGCTGCGCGCGGTGGCGGGGCTCGAGCAGCCGCACGCGGGCACCATCCGCATCGGCGAGCGCGTGGTGTTCGACGGCGCGCAGGGCGTGGAGGAGCCCGCCGAGCGCCGCAACCTCGGGCTGGTCTTCCAGTCGTACGCGCTGTGGCCGCACAAGAGCGTGTACGACAACGTGGCGTACGGGCTCAAGCTGCGCCAGCGTCGCGCACGGCGACGCCGCGAAGCGCGTGAAGGAAGTGCTGGACCAGCTGGGCCTCGGGGCCCTCGGGGCGCGCTTCCCGCACCAGCTCTCGGGCGGCCAGCAGCAGCGCGTGGCGATCGCGCGCGCGCTGGTCTACAACCCGCCCGTGATCCTGCTCGACGAGCCGCTCTCCAACCTCGACGCCAAGCTGCGCGAGGAGGCGCGGGCCTTCCTGCGCGAGCTGATCGTGCGCCTCGGCCTGTCCGCGCTGGTGGTGACGCACGACCAGAGCGAGGCGATGGCGATGTCGGACCGCATCCTGCTCCTCAACAACGGGCGCATCGAGCAGCAGGGCACGCCGCAGGAGATGTACGGCACGCCGCGCACGCTCTTCACCGCCGAATTCATGGGCAGCAACAACCGGCTCGCCGGGCGCATCGCGGAGGTGCGCAACACTCGCGCGCGGCTGCAGGGCGAGGGCTGGTCGCTGTGGGGCACGCCCAGGGGCGAAACCGCGCCGGGCCGCGATGCCCACGGCGTGATCCGCCTCGAGCAGGTCCGCCTCGTGCAGGGCGGCGAGGGCAACAGCGTGCGCGTGCCGCTCTCGGCCTCGATGTACCTCGGCGACAAGTGGGAGCACCTCTTCCGCCTGGGCGGTGCGCCCGTGCGCGCCCACGGGCCGGAAGAGCTCGCGCCCGGCGAATACTGGCTGGAGTTCCCGCCCGAGCGGTTCTGGATTTTCTAAAGCGCCGTATTCCGCGGCCGCGGGAAAGTGCTACGCTGGATGCGTCACTTTTCCTTCGAAGATCGCGCCATGCCGGCGATCCGTCCCGCCGCCGTGGCGGGCACCTTCTACCCGCGCGATCCCGCCGAGCTCTCCGCCTGCGTCAGCGCATGCGTCGGGCAGGCGCCAAGTGCCGCGGAAGATGCGCCCAAGGCCATCATCGCGCCCCACGCCGGCTACATCTACTCCGGCCCGATCGCCGGATCCGTTTACGCACAGCTTGCGAGCCGCGCGGGCACGGTGCGGCGTGTCGTGCTGGCGGG
This sequence comes from uncultured beta proteobacterium, assembly GCA_963827425.1. Lineage (GTDB taxonomy): Bacteria > Pseudomonadota > Gammaproteobacteria > Burkholderiales > Usitatibacteraceae > Usitatibacter. Next base: position 193,121 of record CAWHAQ010000007.1, read on the forward strand.
CCCCGCGCATCGCGTCTACGTGCCGGGTGTGGCGGTGCCCACGGCAAGCGCGTTCGCAACACCGCTGGGCAGCATTGCCGTCGACCTCGAGGCGATCGAGGCGATCCGCGCGCTGCCGTTCGTCGAGGCGAGCGATCGTGCCCACGCCCTCGAGCATTCCCTCGAAGTGCACCTGCCGTTCCTGCAATCCGTGCTCGGCGATTTCACGCTCGTGCCGCTGGTGGTCGGCGACGCGGCGCCACGCGAGATGGCGAAGCTCCTGGGCAAGCTGTGGGGCGGGCCCGAGACGCTCGTCGTGGTGAGCTCGGACCTCTCGCACTACCTTCGCTACGAGGCGGCGCGCGCGCGCGACGGCGGCACCGCCCGGGCGATCGTGGCGCTGGACGCCACGCTGGATCCCGAGGATGCATGCGGGTGCGCGCCCATCAACGGCCTGCTCACCCTGGCGCGCGAGCGCGGCCTGGAGGCGCGGCTGGTGGACCTGCGCAACTCGGGCGACACGGCGGGCGGCCGCGACCAGGTCGTGGGCTACGGGGCATTCGCGTTCCACGAGGCGCGCCATGGATGAGCGCCGGCGCAGGGCCCGCATGCTGGTGGCGATCGCGCGCGAGGCGCTCGCCCATCCCGGGCAGTCGATCGCGAGCATCGCTTGGCCCGAGGACTGGCTGCGCGCGGTAGCGGCGAGCTTCGTCACGCTGCGCGACCGCGGCGAGCTGTGCGGCTGCATCGGCACCGTGGACGCCCACCGCCCGCTCGGCGACGACGTCGCGCACAACGCCTACGCCGCGGCCTACCGCGACACGCGCTTCGAGCCGGTGTCGGCCGAGGTGCGCGCGCGCCTCGACGTGGAAGTCTCGGTGCTCTCGCCGCGCGAGCCGGTGCAGGCGCCGAGCGAGGTCGCCCTCGCCGAGCAGCTGCGCCCCGGCGTCGACGGCGTGGTGATCGAGTTCCAGGGCATGAGCGCCACGTTCCTGCCGCAGGTCTGGGACCACCTGCCCGACCCGGTGGATTTCCTCGCCGAGCTGCGGCGCAAGGCGCACCTTCCCGCGCGTTTCTGGCATCCGGAGCTGCGCGTTTCGCGCTACACCGTCGAGAAATACCGGTGAGCCCGCGGGCGCCCGATGCCATCGAGGGCCCGCTGCACCCGGGCCGCTGGTGGCACGCGCTCGCCGACGGCCGCGTGCAGTGCGACCTCTGCCCGCGCGAATGCCGCCTGCACGAGGGCCAGCGCGGCGCCTGCTTCGTGCGCGCGCGCGTGAACGACGCGATGGTGCTCACCACGTACGGGCGCTCGTCGGGCTTCTGCGTCGATCCCATCGAGAAGAAGCCGCTCAACCATTTCCTGCCCGGCAGCGCCGTGCTCTCGTTCGGCACCGCCGGATGCAATCTCGCTTGCAAATTTTGTCAAAATTGGGACATCTCCAAGTCGCGCGACATGGACCGGCTCATGGACCGCGCATCGCCCGAGGCGATCGCGCGTGCGGCGGTCGATTCGGGATGCGCGAGCGTGGCCTTCACCTACAACGACCCGGTGATCTTCGCCGAGTACGCGATGGACGCGGCCGACGCCTGCCGGGAAGTGGGCGTGAAGACCGTCGCGGTGACCGCGGGCTATATCTCGCCCGAGCCGCGGCGCGAGTTCTACGCGAAGATGGACGCGGCCAACGTCGACCTCAAGGGCTTCACGGACGAGTTCTACGTGAAGCTCACCGGGGCGCGCCTGGCACCTGTGCTGGACACGCTCGTGTATCTCGAGCACGAGACCTCGGTGTGGTTCGAGATCACCACGCTGCTCATTCCCGGGCGCAACGACTCCGACGCAGAGATCCGCGCCGAGAGCCGCTGGATCATGCGGGAGCTGGGGCCCGACGTGCCGCTGCACTTCACCGCGTTCCACCCGGACTTCAAGATGATGGATGTCGAGGCGACACCCGCCGCCACGGTCGCCCGCGCGCGGCGCATCGCGATGGACGAGGGCCTGCGCTACGTCTACACGGGCAACGTCCACGACGTGGCCGGCGGCACCACCTTCTGTGCCTCGTGCGCCGAGCCGCTGATCGTGCGCGACTGGCATCGCATCGAGGATTATCGCCTCACGGCCGATGGCAAGTGCCCGAAGTGCGCGACGGAGATTCCCGGACGCTTCGAGGCTTTCGACAAGGCTCGCCAGTTCGGGCGAAAACGGATTCCCGTCCGGATCGAAGGCCGCGGCGCTACTCCCGCGTAGACGGGGCGGCCTTCGACATCAGGCCGTCAGTTGACGTAGCAGTCCTTGCCGGTGCTGGACACGGTCACCGTGTATGCCGAGTTGCCGGTCCGGTTCTTGGGCAGGCACGTGTTTGCAAAGCCCGGGCTCATCGTAAGGCTGGCATAGACGGTCTTGACGGTGCAAAGACCGGCTTTGAGCGTGACCGTGCCCTTCGGAGGGACCTTCACGCCGCGGTCGTCGTGGCAGAACATAGTCGTGTGATAGGTGACGGTGAAAAGGGCTTCTTTATCCGTCCCGTTGACGACCCGGAGGTCCGCGGCCGCAGCCGGCTGACTCCACGACAGCGCCAAGAGCACGGCGGTCGACGCGAGAAACGCATGCTTTTTCATGGCGTTATCCCTTTCATCCAGATGATTGCGATAGAACGCCCGGCGGGCGTTCAAGCTCGGGCGGAGAATCCCCGGCGCGGCAGTTGTTCAGTCGCGTGTACGACTATGCGCGCGTCGAGTCCGCGATTGTAGCCGGCGACCCTCTCCCCAACCCTCTCCCAGGGGAGAGGGAGCAATCGCTGGACAGGGTTTCGCGAACCTCAGGCGCTCGTCAACGCGACCACTCGGGATGCTCCTCGTGGAGCTCCCGGTGCTGTTCGATCAGCACCTGGTAGAACGAGAGGCGCGCGGCGCTCACCTCGCCGCGCCCGGCCGCCTCGATGATCGCGCAGCCCGGCTCGCCCAGGTGCGCGCAGTCGTTGAACTTGCAGCGCCCGAGGAACGGGCGGAACTCGGGCATCGCCTCGCCGATCTGGTCCTCGGTGAGGTGGAAGAGGCCGAAGGACTGGAAGCCCGGCGTGTCGATGATCGCCGTGTCCTTGTCCAGCCGGTAGAAGCGCGAGAAGGTGGTGGTCTGCGCGCCCGTCTCGCGCGAGGCGAGCTCGCCCACGCGCGCCACGTCGGAGAGCACCAGCGCGTTCACGGTGCGCGACTTTCCCATCCCGCTCTGGCCTACGAGCAGCGTGAGCTTGCTTTCGAGATGGGGGCGCAGCGGCTGGGCGGTGTCGAACTTGGCCGACATGGAGATCACGGTGTAGCCGATGCGCTCGTAGGGCGCCAGCGACTTCAACGCCGCGGCGTGCTCGGGAAGGTCGGACTTGTTGAGCGCGACGATCACCGGCAGCCGCGCGGCCTCGCACGCCACCAGCGAGAGGTTGAGGAACGCCTCGCTGAAAATCGGCTTGGGAGCCAGCAGGATCACGACCTGGTCCACGTTGGCGGCGAGCGTCTTCTCGCGCCACTGGTCCGAGCGGTAGAGAAGGTTCCTGCGCGTGCCGAGGCGCTCGATGGAGCCCTGCGCGCTCCCGGTGAGGCGCACCTCGACGAAGTCGCCGCAGGTGGCGTCCTGGCGCTTGCCCTTGCGCGTGCAGACCAGCTGGCGCTTGTCGGCGAGCTCCACCAGGAACTCGCGGCCGAAGTCCGCCACGACGCGCCCCTCGACGACGACCTGCTCCTCCCGTTCTCTCCGGGTGGTCATTTAAGGCGGCGAAACCACAGATGAACACGGATGAGCACGGATGGCCTTGCCGTGGATGCGGGCGATTCGGAAATATCCATCGTTCGCAATCCGCGGGTAGTCAGCAGACCGGTGAATCATCTGTGTTCATCTGTGTTCATCCGTGGTTTCAGGGCCTTTAGATCTCGAACAGCGCGTCGAGCTTCGCCGCGCAGATGAAGTCGTTCTCCGACAATCCGCCGATGGCGTGCGTCACGTACGAGACGCGGCACTGGCTGTAGCCCACCGCCATGTCGGGGTGGTGGTCCTCGCGATGCGACACCCACGCCGCGGCGTTCACGAAGGCCATGGTCTCGAAGTAGTTCTTGAAGCGGAAGGTCTTGGCGACGGCGCCGTCGGCGAGCTCCCAGCCCGCGAGCCCCTTCAGCAGGGGCTTCACCTGCTCCGGCGTGAGCGGCGCCACGCCGCCCTCGCAGGGCTTGCACTTCTTGCGCGCGAGCTCGTTCATGGGGCGGCCTTGCGCAGGTGGTCGATCCGGAGCGTCGCCGGGGGATGCGAATCATACACCAGCGAATGCAGCGGATCGGGGGTGAGCGTGGAGGCGTTGTCGCGGTAGAGCTTGGCGAGCGCGCTCACCAGGGCAGCGGCGCTTGCGTGGCTCGCGGCGAAGGCGTCGGCCTCGAACTCCTGGCGGCGCGCGAGGAGGCTCGCGAGCGGCTGGAAAGGGAACGTGAACGCCGGGATGATGAGCGCGAAGCACGCCAGCGCCGCGCCGATGTGCGGCCCGGGCAGGCGCATTGCCTGGTAGAACGCGGGCTCGTGGAAGAGCCAGCCGAGGATGGCGAGCAGCACCAGGGCGAGGGCGAAGCGCACCGCCAGCATGCGGGGGATGTGGCCGCGCGCGAAGTGCCCCAGCTCGTGGGCCAGCACCGCCTCGATCTCCGCCGACGTGAGGCGCTCCATCAGCGTGTCGAAGAACACGATGCGCTTGTTGGTGCCGAAGCCGGTGAAGTACGCGTTGCCGTGGCTCGAGCGCTTGGAGCCGTCCATCACGAAGAGGCCCTCGGCGCGGAAGCCGCAGCGCGCGAGCAGCGCCTCGATGCGGCTCCTGAGCTCCCCCTCCTCGAGCGGCGAGAAGCGGTTGAAGAGCGGCGCGATCCAGCGCGGGAAGACGGTCACCAGCAGGAGCGTGAACGCCACCCACGCGAGCCACGTGTAGAACCACCACCAGGGGCCCGTGCGCGCGCACGAACCAGAAGATGGCCAGCAGCAGCGGCGTGCCGAGCAGCGCGGCGATGAGCGCGCCCTTGGCGAGGTCGGCCGCGAAGAGCGCGGGCGTGGTGCGGTTGAAGCCGTGGCGCGCCTCGATCACGAAGGTGCGGTACGCCTCGAAGGGGAGGGTGACGAGCGCGCTCGCGAGCATCACGCCGAAGATGGTGGCCAGCTCGCGCGCGTTGCCTTCCCCGAGCCGGCGCCCGGCGAGCGCGTCGATGGCCGCCACACCCCCGCCGAGGGTGAGGAGCAGCAGCACGAGCCCGTCCATCACCCAGAGCTCGATGGTTCCCAGGCGCTGCTTGTCCAGGGTGTAGTCGGCCGCCTTGTGGTGCGCCTCGAGCGGGATTTGCGTGGCGAAGTCGGCCGGCACCTCGCCGCGGTGGGCGAGGACGTGGCGCTGCTGGCGCACGGCGAGCCACGTGCGCCAGGCGAGGGCGGCGATGACGAAGGCGGCGAAGACAGTGGCGAAGGTCGGGGCGTTCACGATGCTTGGAGGATGGCCGAGCGCCGTGACACAATCGGCGCGACGCGCGAAACCGGGATCCCATGGCACAACCCACGCAGGACAAGACCCCACTGGTCTGGATAGACATGGAGATGTCGGGCCTCGTTCCCGACCGTGACCGCATTCTCGAGGTCGCGATGGTGGTCACGGACGCCAACCTGGAGACCATCGCCGAGGCGCCGGTGTACGTGCTGCACCAGTCCGACGCGGTGCTGGAGGGCATGGACTCCTGGAACAAGGCCACCCACGGCAAGTCCGGCCTGGTCGAGAAGGTGCGCGCCGCAACACTCGACGAGGCCACGGTGGAGGCAGCCCTGATCGAGTTCCTGAAGCCCATCGTCGGCGCGCGCATCGCCCCGCTCGCGGGCAACACGGTGCACCAGGACCGCCGCTTCATGGCGCGCTACATGCCCGCGTTCGACCAGTACCTGCACTATCGAATCGTCGATGTCTCGACGCTGAAGGAGCTCGCGCGGCGCTGGCGCCCCGACGTGCTGGCGGGCCTCGCCAAGGAAGGCCGCCACGAGGCGCTCGCCGACGTGTACGAGTCGATCGAGGAGCTCAAGCATTACCGCCGCCATTTCCTGCGCATGGAGCCGGAAGCGTAGCGCACGCGCTCACGTCGCCTCGTCCGCCCAGCCGCGCGCGCGCTCCACGGCGCGCTTCCATCCCGCCAGCCGGGAGCGCGCCTCGTCGCGTCCCATGCGCGGCTCGAACACGCGCTCGCGCTCCCACAGCGCGGCGATCTCGGCCTCGTCCTTCCAGAACCCCGTGGCGAGGCCCGCCAGATAGGCCGCGCCGAGCGCCGTGGTCTCGGTGATTCGGGGACGCACCACGGGCACGCCGAGGAGGTCGGCCTGGATCTGCATCAGCAGGTCGCTCGCGGCCGCGCCCCCGTCCACGCGCAGCTCGCTCAAGGCGAGGCTGCTATCGGCGCACATGGCCTCGATCAGCTCGGTGCTCTGGAAGGCGATCGCCTCGAGGGTGGCGCGGGCGAGGTGCGCCTTCGTGGTGCCGCGCGTGAGGCCGAGGATGGTGCCGCGCGCGTGCGGGTCCCAATACGGGGCGCCGAGGCCCGCGAGCGCGGGGACGAAGTGCACGCCGCCGCTGTCGGGCACGCTCGCCGCGAGCGCATCGATCTCCGGGGCGCGCGCGATGAGGCCGAGGCCGTCGCGCAGCCACTGGATCGCCGCGCCCGCCACGAACACGCTGCCCTCGAGGGCGTAGGCCGCGCGGCCGCCGCGCCGCCACGCGACCGTCGATGACCAGCCCGTGGCGCGACTCGGCCGGCTGCGCGCCGGTGTTCATCAGCACGAAGCAGCCGGTGCCGTAGGTGTTCTTCGCCATGCCGGGTGCGAGGCACGCCTGCCCGAAAAGCGCGGCCTGCTGGTCGCCCGCGATGCCGGCGAGCACCAGCCCGCGCGGCAGTCCCTCGCACGCGCTCTCTGCCACGCGCGCGCTCGAATCGACGACCCGGGGCAGCACCGCGCGCGGAATTCGGAGCAGGGCCAGCAGCTCCTCGTCCCAGTCGAGCGTGTGGATGTCGAAGAGCAGCGTGCGCGAGGCGTTGCTCGCGTCGGTAACGTGCGCGTTGCCGCCGGACAGCTGCCATGCGATCCACGAATCGACCGTGCCGAACGCGAGCTCGCCCCGTTCGGCGCGCGCCCGGGCCCCCGGCACGTTGTCCAGCAGCCATGCGAGCTTGGTCCCGGAGAAGTACGCGTCGAGCACGAGGCCGGTCTTGCGCGCGAAGAGGGCGGCATGGCCCGACTGTCGCAGAGCGTCACATCGGGACGCGGTTCGTCGGTCCTGCCACACGATGGCGTTTGCGATCGGAGCCCCGGTGGCGCGTTCCCAGACCACGGTAGTCTCACGTTGGTTGGTGAGTCCGAGGGCTGAAATCTCCCCTGGGGCGAGGCCCGCGCGCTCGATGGCGGCGGCGGCCACGTCGCGCTGGGAGGCCCAGATCTCGAGGGGGTCGTGCTCCACCCAGCCGGGGCGGGGGAAGATCTGGCGGAATTCTTGCTGTGCAATACCCAATATTCGGCCGTCATGCCCGAAGGCGATGGCGCGCGAACTGGTGGTGCCCTGGTCGAAGGCGAGCACGGCCTTCATCGTTGAAAAAAGGGCTCCGGCTTTTTGGATTCGCGGCGATCATACGTTAAAATCCGCCTCTGACGGCCGGAATCTCAGGAGGGTTCCGTGGGACTATTGGACGATCTCAAGAAACAAGCCGACGCGGTCAAGGCGCAGGGTGAGGACAAGACCGAGAGCTTGCGCTCCACGGCGGTGGCCGTGGACCACGCATTGCGTCGCACATTCCTCTATCTCAACGACCTGGGCAAGCAGCTCAACGTCGTGCAGATGCCGACCCCGTTCGTCTTCGACCTGCCCACCGTCGGGCCGATCGAGGGGCTCATCATCAAGGACTTCTTCTGCGACTTCCGCTCGAAGCACTTCATCGACAAGGACTACTACGGCGAGGTGCAGGTCGGCTACCGCTGCTGGGCGGACAAGATCCTCTCGGTGAAGAAGGGCCCGGACGAGATGGAGAAGTTCCGCGACCTGCTCTGGCAGTCGAACATCGAGCACAAGAGCGAGCAGTTCCGCAACGAGCGCAAGGTGATCACGCCACGAGGTGTTCAAGGTCGCGCTGCGACTTCCGCGTGCAGGGCAAGCTCGAGGGCGACCACGAGACCGGCAAGATGAAGATCGTCACCAAGAACGTGGGCGGCTTCCACGTCGACCTCTTCAACCTGCTCGCCCAGGAGACCAACGACCAGGCGGTGGAGGAGTTCGCCAAGCACCTCATCGGGCGCCCGAACCAGTGGGCCGAGGTGGTGAAGCGCTCCACGCTCAACGTGCGCACGGCCGCTACCCCCGTGCCGCGCCCGAAGACCGAGCCGCAATACGTGGTCCAGAAGCAGCCCGAGCCCGCGCCCGAGGAAAAGCGCGGCCTGCTGGGCTCGCTCAAGTCGATCATCCGCAAGGACCAGTAGCCCGCGCATCGCGCGCCCTCGCGACGGGCACCCCGGCGTGACGGATTGATGACGGCCGCGGCGGACCGCGCTTGCCGATCGTTGTACCATTGCGCGGTCGCGCGGGCCCCTGCTGCGCCCCGTCCGGGGCCTGCCGCAACCTCAAAAACACGGGAGACTCCACGCATGATCCGCAAATCGCTGGTCGCACTCCTCGCCTCGCTCGGACTTGCCTCCGCGGCGCAGGCGCAGACCGAAATCCAATGGTGGCATTCGATGGACGGCGCGCTGGGCGACAAGGTGAACGAGCTCGCCAACAAGTTCAACGCGAGCCAGAAGGACTACAAGGTCGTCCCGGTATTCAAGGGCACATATCCCGAGTCCATGACCGCGGCGATCGCCGCCTACCGCGCCGGCAACGCGCCCCACATCCTGCAGGTCTTCGAGGTGGGCACCGCCACCATGATGGCCGCCAAGGGCGCCATCGTGCCGGTGTACAAGCTCATGAAGGACGCCGACGAGCCGTTCGACTCCAAGGCCTACCTCGGCCCGGTGGCCGGCTACTACACCGACTCGAAGGGCAACATGCTCTCGTTCCCCTTCAACAGCTCGACGCCGGTCTTCTACATCAACAAGGACGAGTTCAAGAAGGCCGGGCTCGACCCCAGCAAGCCGCCGAAGACGTGGAAGGAGTTCCTCGCCGACGCCGACAAGCTCAAGGCTTCGGGCCAGGCGTGCGCCTACACCACGAGCTGGCCTTCGTGGGTCCACATCGAGAATTTCTCCGCCTGGCACAACATCCCCATCGGCACGAAGGAAAACGGCATGGCGGGCTTCGACACGGAGCTCAAGATCAACACGCCCCTGCACGTGCGCCAGGTCCAGATGCTGGGCGAGCTGTCGAAGAAGGGCATGTTCCGCTACGCGGGCCGCACGAACCAGGGCGGCGCCAAGTTCACGAGCGGCGAGTGCGCCATGCTCACCGACTCGACCGGCGCCCAGGCCAACATCGCGGCGCGACTCGAAGTTCGAGTGGGGCGTGAGCGAGATGCCGTACTGGGACGACGTGAAGGGCGCGCCGCAGAACTCGATCATCGGCGGGGCATCGCTGTGGGTGATGGGCGGCAAGACCAACAACGCCTACAAGGGCGTGGCGAAGTTCTTCGCGTTCCTGTCCCGGCCCGAGATCCAGATGGACTGGCACACCGCCACGGGCTACGTGCCGATCACGACCGCCGCCTACGAGCTCACGAAGAAGTCGGGCTACTACGAGAAATACCCGGGCCGTGAAGTGGCGATCAAGGAGCTCATGAACAAGCCGCCGACGCCCAACTCCAAGGGGCTTGCGCTTCGGCAACTTCGTGCAGGGGCGCGCGGTGATCGAGGAAGAGCTCGAGGCCGTGTTCTCGGGCAAGAAGGACGCGAAGACGGCGCTCGACGACGCCGTGCGCCGCGGCAACGAGATCCTGCGCAAGTTCGAGGCCGCCAACAAATAGGTCGATCGGGACGTGGCGAGGCTCCCCGTGCCACGCCCGATCGACCGCGCGCGTTGGAGCGGACCTGTGCCGCGCAACGCGCGCCCGCGGGACACCTAGATGGAAAAGCGCGTCGTCTTCCGGTCGAGATGGCTGCCCTACGCCCTGGTGGCCCCGCAGCTCGCGGTCACCGTCGTCTTCTTCTTCTGGCCCGCCGCGCAGGCGGTGTACTACTCGTTGCTGGTGCAGGACCCGTTCGGACAAAGTCGAGCACGTTCGTCTGGTTCCAGAACTTCCGCGAGCTGTTCCACGACGCCAACTACCTCGAGTCGTTCAAGGTCACGGCGGTGTTCAGCCTGCTGGTCGCCGTCCTGGGGATCACCGTCTCGCTGCTGCTCGCGACGATGGCCGAGCGCGTGGTGCGCGGCGCGATGGTGTACAAGACGCTCCTCATCTGGCCCTACGCGGTGGCGCCCGCCGTCGCGGGCGTGCTGTGGGCGTTCCTCTTCGCCCCGTCCATCGGCATCGTCGGCTACTGGCTGCGCGCGCGCGGGCGTGGACTGGAACTGGAACGTGAACGGGCGACCAGGCCATGATGCTCGTGGTCTTCGCGGCGACGTGGAAGCAGGTGAGCTACAACGTGCTCTTCTTCATCGCGGGGCTGCAGTCCATCCCGCGCTCGCTGCTCGAGGCCGCGGCGATCGACGGGGCGTCGCCGATGCGGCGCTTCTGGACCATCGTGTTCCCGCTGCTCTCGCCCACCACGTTCTTCCTGCTGGTGATCAACGTCGTCTACGCGTTCTTCGACACCTTCGGCGTGATCGACGCGACCACGCAGGGCGGCCCGGCGCGGAGCCACGCAGATCCTCGTGTACAAGGTGTACTTCGACGGCGTGAAGGCGGCGGACCTCGGCGGCTCGGCGGCGCAGTCGGTGGTGCTCATGATCATCGTCATGGCGCTCACCGTCGTGCAGTTCCGCTTCGTCGAGAAGAAGGTGCAGTACTGATGAGCTCCCGGAAGGCAGGCCCGCCGCGATGGTAGAAAACCGCCCCGGGGGGATCTCCTCGCGCACGCCATCCTCATCCTCGGCGTGGCGATCGTCGCCTTCCCGCTGTACGTGACGTTCGTCGCCTCGACGCTCACCTACGACCAGATCATCACCGTGCCGATGCCGCTCATGCCCGGCGACCAGCTGCTCGAGAACTATCGCCAGGTGCTGGGGCCGGGCTCCGACGAAGGGCTCCCACGCCGCGGTGCTGCCCATGCTCTTCAACAGCCTGGTGATGGCGATGGGCGTGGCCGTCGGCAAGATCGCGATCTCCATCGTCTCGGCGTTCGCGATCGTCTATTTCCGCTTTCCCGCTGCGCAACTTCTTCTTCTGGATGATCTTCGTGACGCTCATGCTGCCCATCGAGGTGCGCATCATCCCGACCTTCAAGGTGGCCGCGAGCCTGCACCTGCTCAATTCCTACCCGGGCCTCATCCTGCCGCTCATCGCCTCGGCCACGGCGACGTTCCTGTTCCGCCAGTTCTACCTCACGATTCCCGACGAGCTCGCCGAGGCGGCGCGCATCGACGGCGCGGGGCCGCTGCGCTTCTTCTGGGACGTGCTGCTGCCGCTTTCGAAGACCAACATGGCGGCGCTCTTCGTGATCCTCTTCATCCTGGGCTGGAACCAGTACCTCTGGCCGCTGCTCATCACGAGCGACGGAGAGCATGTACACGGTGGTGATCGGCATCAAGCGCATGATTCGCGGGCGGCGATGCCACCAGCGAATGGAACCTCATCATGGCCACCGCGATGCTGGCGATGCTGCCGCCGGCGCTCGTGGTCGTGCTCATGCAGAAATGGTTCGTGAAGGGCCTCGTGGAGACGGAAAAGTAATAGGCGTTGGAGCGGACCGCTGGCCGCTCAAGGGCGGTAAATGGCAGAGATCGTCCTCAGGGACGTCCAGAAGAGCTACACGAAGGACGTGCGCGTGATCCACGGCGTGAACGTCACCATCGCCGACGGCGAGTTCATCGTGATCGTCGGGCCCTCGGGCTGCGGCAAGTCCACGCTGCTGCGCATGATCGCGGGGCTGGAGACCATCACCGAGGGCGAGATCGCGATCGGCGGGCGCGTCGTGAACGACGTGGAGCCCAAGGACCGCAACATCGCCATGGTGTTCCAGAACTACGCGCTCTACCCGCACATGACGGTGTACGAGAACATGTCGTACGGGCTGCGCATCCGCCGGCTTCCGCCCGCCGACGATCAACGAGCGCGTGCAGCGCGCGGCGAAGATCCTCGAGCTGGGGCCGTTCCTCGCAGAGGAAGCCGCGCGAGCTCTCCGGCGGCCAGCGCCAGCGCGTGGCCATGGGACGCGCCATCGTGCGCGAGCCCGCCGCGTTCCTCTTCGACGAGCCGCTCTCCAACCTCGACGCGAAGCTGCGCGTGCAGATGCGCCTCGAGATCCAGAAGCTGCACCGGCGAGCTGCGCACCACGAGCATCTACGTGACCCACGACCAGGTGGAGGCGATGACGCTCGCCGACCGCATGATCGTGATGAACGCGGGCGTGGTGGAGCAGGTGGGCGCGCCCATCGACGTGTACGACGATCCCGAGAGCCAGTTCGTCGCGGGCTTCATCGGCTCGCCGGCGATGAACTTCCTGCCGGGCAAGCGCGTGGGCGACGAGGTGGACGTCGGCGGCGGCGTGCAGATCGCCGCTTCCCGAGGCGTTGCGCGGCTCCGCGCCCGAGGCGATCACGGTGGGCGTGCGTCCCGAGCACCTCGATGTGACGGGTGCGGCGGGCACGTTCGCGTTCACGGTGGACACCGTCGAGGCGCTCGGCGCGGATTCGCTCGCTGCACGGCGTGCTTCGCCGGAGCGCCGCTCGTGGCGCGCGTGAGCGGCCATGCCGCGCCCCTGGTCGGGCAGGCCCTGGCGCTCGCGCCCAAGCCGGGCCGCATCCATTTCTTCGACGGCGCCACGGGCAAGCGCCTGCGCCCGGCACGGCCCTGAGCATGGCCGCCCCCGACGCCCGGCGCATCGAGGAGCTGGGCCTCAATTCCTCGGCGCCGCCCGGCCAGCTGCTCTACGACGGCTGGCTGGTGCGCCTGGCCACGGGCAAGGCCAAGCGCGCGCGCAGCGTGAACGCCGTCTATCCGTCGACGCGTCGCGCTGGAGGAGAAGATCGCCTACTGCGAGCGCCTCTACCGGCGCGCGGGCCTGCCCACGATCTTCCGCATGACGCCGTTCTCGCACCCGCCGGCGCTCGACGGCGAGCTCGAGCAGCGCGGCTATCGGCGCTTCGAGCCGACGGCGGTGGAGCTCGCGGCGATCGACCCGCGCGGCTGGGCGGCGCCGGCGCGCCGAGCCCGTGAGCGTGGAGGATGCCGCCGAGGCGGTCGGCCTGATGCGCGGCTCGCCGCCCGCGCACCGCGAGGCGCACCTCGTGCGGCTGGCGGGCATTCCGCTGGAGCGCCGCGCGGTCGCCATTCGCGAGGGCGGGCGCGTGGTGGCAGCGGGCGTCACCATCGTGGAGGACGGGTGCGCGGGCCTCTTCGACATCATCACGCGACGAGGCGGTGCGGCGCCGCGGCCACGCGCGCACCATCGTGGTCGGCCTGCTGCGCGTCGCGCTGGAGCTGGGCGCGCGCCACGCCTACCTGCAGGTGAAGAGCGACAACGAGCCGGCGCGGCGGCTCTACCGGCAGTTCGGCTTCGAGGAGCGATACGAGTACTGGTACCGCGTGCGGCCCGGGGAGCAGGCGATGAGCGACGACCGTCACCGCTGCTTGCGCGAACGCTCGGCCATGCGGCGCGCCAGCGGCGGCGTGATGATGGCGGCCGCCGAGTCGTGCACCGGCGGCGGCCGTGGCCGAAGCCATCACGCGCATCTCGGGCAGCTCCGCGTGGTTCGAGCGCGCGCTTCGTGACCTACACCAACACCGCGAAGGTCGAGATGCTGGGAGTGCTGCCCGGCACGCTCGCGGACTTCGGCGCGGTGAGCGAAGCGGTGGCGCGGCAGATGGCCGCCGGCGCGTTGGCGCACAGCGCATGCCGATGTCGCGCGTGGCCATCACCGGGTATCGCCGGGCCCACCGGCGGCACTCCCGCCAAGCCGGTCGGCCTGGTCTGGATCGCGTGGGCGCTACCGCGGGGGCGATCCGCAATGCCGCCGCTTCCATTTCCGGGGCGACCGCGCGGCGATCCGGCGCCAGTCGGTGGAAGTCGCGCTGCAGGGGCTTATCGACCTCCTCGGCTGAACCCCTTGACCGCCGAACGATCGTTCGGTAAGTTGCCGAACATTCGTTCTGTCATCGGTTCGGCCGCCATGGCGTTGAATGCCCAGAAGCCCCCGCTCGATCCCACGTACCTGGAAAAGCTCCAGGACTACTACGCGGAGCACAAGGTCATCCCGTCGTACTCGGTGCTGGCGAGCCTGTGGGGCATCTCGGCCAAGTCGTGGGTATCGGAGTGCGTGAAGCGCTTCGAGGAGGCGGGGTACCTGGACTGGACGCCGGATCGGCAACTGAAGCCCGGCGGCCGCTTCTTCGAGCGCCGCCTGGCGGATTCCACCGTCCAGGCGGGCCTGCCCAACCCGGCGCTCTCGGAGGGCTACGACCTCATCACCATCGACGACTATCGTCATCCGCCACCCGTCCAAGACCTCGCTCGTGCGGGTAAAGGGCGATTCGATGATCGACGCCGGCATCCACGAAGGGGATTTGCTGGTGGTCGAGCAGCAGCCGAACGCGAACGTGGGCGACATCGTCGTCGCCATCGTGGACAACGAGTTCACCGTCAAGTACCTGGACCGCGAGCGCGGCACCTTCGTGCTCAAGCCGGCCAACAAGGCCTACCCGGTCATCCGCCCCCGCGGGCGCCTCGAGATCTTCGGCGTCATGGCGGGCCTGGTGCGGCGAACCCGGTAGCTCACGCCATGAGCTTCAAACCGCCTAGTCTCGACCCGTCACCGATAACCAACTACTAATGGGATAATTCCAATGCTCAAGGTCATCTCCAGCACTTCCGCGGAAGCCCCCAAGATGGACGAGAACAAGGCGAAGGCCCTCCAGGCCGCGCTCTCCCAGATCGAGAAGCAGTTCGGCAAGGGCTCGATCATGAAAATGGGCGATGCCGATGTCGAAAAGGGCATCGAGGTCGTCTCCACCGGCTCCCTCGGCCTCGACATGGCGCTCGGCGTGGGCGGCCTGCCCCGCGGCCGCGTGGTCGAGATCTACGGCCCGGAATCCTCGGGCAAGACCACGCTCACCCTCCAGGTCATCGCCAACATCCAGAAGCTGGGCGGCACCGCCGCCTTCATCGATGCGGAGCACGCGCTGGATCCGCAGTACGCCCAGCGCCTCGGCGTCATCACCTCGGAGCTGCTGCTTTCCCAGCCGGACAACGGCGAGCAGGCCCTGGAAATCGCGGACATGCTGGTGCGCTCCGCCTCCGTCGACTGCGTCGTCATCGATTCGGTGGCCGCACTGACGCCCAAGGCCGAAATCGAGGGCGAGATGGGCGAGCCGCAGATGGGCCTGCAGGCCCGCCTCATGAGCCAGGCGCTGCGCAAGCTCACCGCCAACATCAAGCGCTCCAACACGCTCGTCATCTTCATCAACCAGATCCGCATGAAGATCGGCGTCATGTTCGGCAACCCCGAAACCACCACCGGCGGCAACGCCCTCAAGTTCTACGCCTCGGTGCGCATCGACATCCGCCGCATCGGCTCCATCAAGAAGGGCGAGGAGGTCATCGGCAACGAAACGCGCGTGAAGGTGGTGAAGAACAAGGTCGCGCCCCCGTTCAAGGTCGCCGACTTCGACATCCTCTACAACGAGGGCATCTCCCGCGAGGGCGAAATCATCGAGATGGGTGTCAACCACCGCATCGTCGAGAAGTCCGGCGCCTGGTACGCCTACAACGGCGAGAAGATCGGCCAGGGCAAGGACAACACGCGCGAGTTCCTGAAGGACAACCCGGCCATCGCCCAGGAAATCGAGCGCAAGATCCGCGAGGCCGTCGGCATCGCCGGCGGCATGCCGCAGGCCCAGGAAGCCGCGGAAGCGGATTGAGGGTCATCCCGGCCGCCGCTGTTGCGGCAGCAGGCCGGGGCCCAATTTCCATGAAGGCTGCCAACCCTCCCTCCTTGCGCGGCCCGGGCCCTGCGCTTGCTCGCGCGGCGCGAGCACTCGCGCGCAGGAGCTCGCGCGCAAGCTCTCGCGCCACGCTGCGGAAGGTGAGGACGTCGAGGCGTTGCTGGATGAGCTCGTCGAAGCGTGGCTGGCTCTCGGATGCCCGCTACGCCGAGCAGGCCATCCGCGCCAAGGCCCGCCGCTTCGGTCCCCTCAAGGTCACGCATCAACTGCGTGCGCGCGGGCTTGGACGCGGAAACCATCGCTGCCGCCTTCCGCGCCGCGGCCGCCGATGGTGTGTCCAGCATGGAATCCGTCTGGCGCAGCCGCTTCCACGGAACGCCGCGGATGCGCGGGAGCACGCGCGGCAGGCGCGCTTCCTCCAGGGGCGCGGGTTTCCGCTGGAAGAGGTGCTGCGCTTCCTGAAGATCATGGAGAAATCGACGATGAATTATCGGATGCAGAACACGCTCACGCTTCTGGCGCTTGTGGCGCTGTTTGTCGTGAATGCCTTGCTGAAAGGGTAGAGCCGCTCGGGATCCCTTCAGCGCTCATTGGCAGTATTGCTTCGTGGCGAGAAACGTCGAGGTGAAAGCCCGTGTCGCCGATCTGTCGGAGGTCGAGGCGAGGGCGCGCTTGGTCGCAACGCAGGGGCCCTGCGACATCGCGCAGGACGATACGTTCTTCGCCTGCTCCCGAGGGCGGTTGAAGTTACGCCAGTTCATCGATGGTCGGGGCGAGCTGATCCACTATCTGCGCGACGAGGATAGCGGTCCGAAGATCAGCGACTACTTGATCAGCCCAGATCAGTTCGCCGGAAGTGTTGCGCGAGAGCCTATCTCGTGCGTTCGGAGTCATCGGCCGCGTCCGTAAGCACCGTCGGCTCTACCTCATCGACCGAACGCGAGTCCACCTCGACGCCGTCGACGGATTGGGCCACTTTGTCGAGCTCGAAGTGGTCCTGTCCGATGGGGAATCGCTAGAGGCAGGCACGTCGGTAGCACGAAGCATCATGGCGATCTTAGGCATCGCTCAGCACCAGTTGGTGAAGGGCGCGTATGTGGACCTGCAGCAAGGGTGACCGGCCGCTCAACCAGGTCGTTAGGCAGCTACTGATGAGTGTCATCGCGAGATTCGGACGGGCGTTGATGCGAGTATGCCCCCGAAGGTCAGCGACATCCTCAAACTGCTCGGTGACGACGGGTGGTACATCGTCACAATGCGCGGCAGCCATCGCCAGCTCAGGCACCCGAGCAAGTCCGGCCGCGTCACGGTTCATGGAAAGGCAAGCGACGATATTGCACCGGGTACACTAAACAGCATCCTGAAGCAGTCCGGGCTCAAGAAATGAGGGAACCCATGCGCTACGCCGTGGTGATCGAAAAGGCCCAGCACAACTATTCGGCCTATGTGCCGGATCTTCCTGGTTGCATCGCCACGGGAGGCACCGTAACCGAGGTGCAGGAGGCAATCCGTGAAGCGATCGAGTTGCATCTGTCGGCCATGCGGGAGGATGGAGTGCCGTTCCCGCTGCCCGCCAGTCAGGTCGACTACATAGACGTTGCTGCCTGACACCGCGAAGATCGCAGCCTTCCTGGAGGCCGTGAAGGCATGGGCCGAGGACCGTTCTGATGTCATCGGCATCGCGCTCGTCGGTTCGCATGCCCGGAGCGTGGCCAGACCTGATTCGGATATCGACTTGGTCGTCCTCAGCGAGTCTCCCGTGGATTTGCTGAATGAAGCTTGGCCGGCACGCTCTGATCGCTAGGCATTCCGAATCGTGACCTCGGTACGCGGCGGGTGTCTCTGTGGGAAAGTTCGGTACGAATTCGATCGGCCCATGGGGGGATCGGAGTTCTGCCATTGCTCCATGTGCCGACGCGCTCACGGGGCGGCGTTTTCCGCCAATGTGGTGGTTGAGTCATCGTCGCTCAAGATCGAAAGCGGCGCGGAGCTCATCTCTGAATACGAGTCCTCAGCCAACCGGCGGAAGTGCTTTTGTTCAGTGTGCGGCTCCCAATTATTCATTCGCCGCACCAATGATCCCCGCGTCACAGCAGTCGCCCTGGGGACCGTCGACGGCGATCCCGGTGTTCGTCCGGAGCGTCATGTCTTTGTCGCATCGAAGGCGCCCTGGTATTCGATTTCCGATGCCTTGCCTCAGTTTGCTATCTATCCCGGATCCGAAGATGATCAGGACCGAAATCGATAGGGCTGGAGCGGCACGATGAACACACGAATCACCTACCAAGGGTCTTGCCACTGCGGTCGTGTTGTCTTCGAGCTCGATGCGGCGCTCAACTACGTCATGGAATGCAACTGCTCGCTGTGCCGCCGCGTTGGGGCCCTGTGGCACGGTGTTCCAGACTCCAGCCTGCGAATCATCGCGGGAGAGAATGAGCTGACGCTCTACCAGTTCGGCACGATGACCGCCAGGCACTACTCCTGCCGTCACTGTGGCGTCCACCCCTTCTCGCGGCCACGCCTCGACCCGAACATGTGGGCGGTCAACGTCCGGTGTATCGAGGGTGTGGAAGCCACGTCTCTCCCGTTGAAGCACTTCGACGGCGCGAACTGGGAACAGGCGGCAGCCGCCCTGCATGCGCGGCGCAAGAACTGAAAACACCCTCGGTCCCGCGCTAGTTCTTTGATATCCTTACGGTTTGCCCGGGCAACTCGCCCGCGCACGCGCCCACGACCGCAAGGCCATGAATACCAAAGAGATTCGAAAAAAGTTCATCGACTACTTCGTCTCGAAAGGGCACGCGCACCTGCCCTCGAGCTCGCTCGTCCCCGCCAACGACCCGACGTTGCTCTTCGCCAACGCGGGCATGAACCAGTTCAAGGACATCTTCCTCGGCAAGGAGAAGCCGCCGGGACCGCGCGCGGTGACGGCGCAGAAGTGCGTGCGCGCAGGCGGCAAGCACAACGACCTCGAGAACGTCGGCTACACGGCGCGCCACCACACGTTCTTCGAGATGCTGGGCAACTTCAGCTTCGGCGACTACTTCAAGCGCGATGCCATCCGCTTCGCCTGGGAGCTGCTCACCAAGGGATACGGCCTGCCCGCGGACAAGCTCTGGACCACGGTCTACCAGACGGACGACGAGGCCTACGACATCTGGACCAAGGACATCGGCGTGCCGCCCGGAGCGCTGCATCCGCATCGGCGACAAGCCGGGCGGGCGCAAATTCGAGAGCGACAACTTCTGGCAGATGGGCGACACCGGCCCGTGCGGCCCGTGCAGCGAGATCTTCTACGACCACGGTCCCGGCATTCGCCGGCGGCCCGCCCGGTTCGCCCGACCAGGACGGCGACCGCTACATCGAGATCTGGAACCTCGTGTTCATGCAGTTCAACCGGGACGAGGCGGGCACCATGCATCCGCTGCCCAAGCCCTCGGTGGACACGGGCATGGGGCTCGAGCGCCTCACCGCGGTGCTGCAGCACGTGCCCTCGAACTACGAGATCGACCTCTTCCAGACGCTGATCAAGGCCGCGGCGCGCGAGACGAACACGAAGGACCTCGAGTCGCCGAGCCTGCGCGTCATCGCGGACCACATCCGCTCCTGCGCCTTCCTCGTGAGCGACGGCGTCGTGCCCGCCAACGAGGGCCGCGGCTACGTGCTGCGCCGCATCGCCCGCCGCGCCATGCGCCACGGCTACAAGCTCGGCCAGAAGCAGCCCTTCTTCTACAAGCTCGTGGACGTGGTCGTGCAGGAGATGGGCGAGGCCTATCCCAAGCTCGCCGAAGCGCGCGCGCGCGTGATCGCGACCATCAAGCAGGAAGAGGAGCGCTTCGCCGAGACGCTCGAGACCGGCATGGCCATCCTCGAGGGCGCGCTCGCGAAGAACCCGGCGCGCCTGGATGGCGACACGGCATTCAAGCTCTACGACACCTTCGGCTTCCCCGTCGACCTCACCGCCGACATCGGCCGCGAGCGCGGCTTCGAGATCGACATGGCGGCGTTCGACGCCGCCATGACTACGCAGCAGGAGCGCTCGCGGGCGTCGTCCAGGTTCAAGGCCGGCGCGGGCCAGCTCGAATACACCGGCGCCAAGACCACCTTCCGCGGCTACGACACGCTCTCGGAAGAGGGAAGAGTCGTCGCGCTCTACAAGGGCGGCTCGCCGGTGCAATCGCTCTCGACGGGCGAGGAGGGCGTGGTGGTCCTCGATCGCACGCCGTTCTACGCGGAATCCGGCGGCCAGGTCGGCGACCGCGGCGAGCTCACGAAGGGCGGCGTCTGCCTCACGCTCTTCGAGGTGCAGGACACGCAGAAGATCCAGCCCGAGGTGTTCGGCCACCATGGCGTCGTCAAGACCGGCGAGCTCGCGGTGGGCGACAAGGTCGCTGCGCAACGTGGACCTGGACAAGAGAGCCCGCACCATGCGCCACCATTCCGCCACGCACCTCATGCACAAGGCGCTGCGCGAGGTGCTCGGCGCCCACGTGCAGCAGAAGGGCTCGCTGGTGGACGAGGACAAGACGCGCTTCGACTTCAGCCACAACGCGCCCATGACCGCGGAGGAGATCGCCCGCGTGGAGGCGATCGTCAACGCCGAGGTGCTCGCCAACGCGCCCACCGAGTCGCGCGTGATGGGGATCGAGGCGGCGCAGAAGCTGGGCGCGATGATGCTCTTCGGCGAGAAATACGGCGACGAGGTGCGCGTGCTGGATATCGGCACGTCGCGCGAGCTTTGCGGCGGCACGCACGTCGCACGCACCGGCGACATCGGTCTCTTCCGCATCACGTCGGAAGGTGGTGTCGCGGCCGGCATCCGCCGCGTTGAGGCCATCGCGGGCACCGTGGCGCTCGCGTTCACGCGCGCGGAGTCGGAGCGCCTCGCGCATGTGGCCGCGGCGCTCAAGGCCCAGCCGCAGGAGGTCGAGGCCAAGCTCAACGCCGCGCTCGAGAACGCCCGCGCGCTGGAAAAAGAGCTCGCCCGCCTCAAGGTGAAGATGGCCACCGGCCAGGGCCAGGACCTCGCGGGCAGCGCCGTGGACGTGAAGGGCGTGAAGGTGCTCGCCGCGAGCCTCGAGGGCGCGGATGCGAAGACGCTGCGCGACACCATGGACAAGCTCAAGGACAAGCTCAAGTCGAGCGCGATCGTGCTCGCGAGCGCCGAGGGCGACAACAAGGTGAGCCTCATCGCCGGCGTCACCCAGGACCTCATCGCCAAGGTGAAGGCGGGCGAGCTGGTGAACTTCGTCGCTTCCCAGGTCGGCGGCAAGGGCGGCGGGCGTCCGGACATGGCGCAGGCGGGCGGCACCAACGCGGCGGCACTGCCCGCGGCGCTGGAATCAGTGCGCGGCTGGGTCGCCGAACGCCTCTGAGCATCGAACCCTTCGCCTTCTGCCCGCGCTGTGCCAGGCCGCTTGGCGAACGCACGCTCACCGACGCGGACGGCATCGCGCAGCAGCGCCGCGCGTGCAGCGACGAATGCGGTTTCGTCCAATGGGGCAACCCGGTGCCGTGCGTGGGCGCGCTGGTGGAGCACGAGGGCGAGATGATCCTCGCGCGCAACCGCGCATGGCCCGGCGGCTTCTTCGCGCTCATCACCGGCTACCTCGAGCCGCTCGAGGACCCGCGCCATGGCGTGGCGCGCGAGGTGCGCGAGGAGCTGGGACTCGAAGTGGTGGAGGCGAACCCCATCGGCAACTACATCTTCGAGCGCAAGAACGAGGTGATGCTCTGCTACCACGCGCTCGCGGTGGGCAGCGTGAAGCTGGGCGCCGAGCTCGCCGAGTACCGGCGCGTGAAGCCCGCGGCGCTGCGCCCCTGGCGCCGGGCGACGGGCCTAGCGGTGGCGGACTGGATGCGAGCGCGCAACCTGCCCTTCGAATGGCTCGATGTGCCGCCCTTGTCCACGGAGCAGGCGCGGACATGAGCGCCTCGGACCGCGTCACCACCTACCTGCGCATGGCGGGCCTCGAATCGCTCGCGGCGCGCGCGCCCGGGGTCGAGCGCGCCGTGCGCGACCTCGTGGAGGCGATGGGCGAGAAGGTCGCGATCGGAAGCGCCGACTCGCTCTACTCGTACCAGGTGCCCATGCTGACCGAGGACGGCGCCTGCTCCATCGTGGACGAGATGGCTCCGGTGCCCTACGACCTCGGCGCGATCCTGGGCGGGCGCTCGGAGCAGACCACGCGGCGCCTGGCGCTGCTCGAGCGGCTCGTGGAGCGCGCGCAGGAGACGACGGGCGCGGACTGGATCGGCATCTACCAGCGGCGCGTGAACATCGCGGGCGTGCCGGTGCTGGTGAAGGTGTCATACGTCGGGCGTCCCAGCCGCGCGGAGTTTCCGCTCACGCGCGAGTTCGCGGAGCGCAGCACCAACAGCACCGTGGGGCTCACCGGCCGCGCCACGGTGATCGACGACGTCTCGAAGCACGTCGAGGCGGGCGGCGGCTTCTACGTGTGCGACGAGGGCATCCAGTCCGAGGCGTGCCTGCCGATCCTGGGCGAAGACCGGGACATCGCAGGCATCGTCGACGCGGAGGCGAAGCCGCGCGGCTTCTTCGGCGCCGAGCGCCTCGCCGTCATCGCCGCGCTGGCGCTGGTCGCGCCCGCCGTACTGCCGTGACCGCCGGGCTCGAGATCGCGGCACTGCGCAAGCACTACGGCGCGCAGGCCGCCGTGGATGGGCTCGACCTCTCCATTCCCGGCGGGCGAGTTCCACGCGCTGCTGGGCCCCAACGGCGCGGGCAAGACCACCACGCTTCGCATCGTCGCGGGGCTCGTGAAAGCGGATCATGGAACCGTGCGCGTGCGCGGGCCACGACATCGCGACCGATCCCGCGGCGGCCAAGCGCGCGCTCGCCTACCTCCCCGACGACCCCATGCTCTACGGCAAGCTCGACGCGCTCGAGTACCTGGAGTTCGTCGCCGGCCTCTGGAGCATCGAGGCCGAGGCGGCCCGCGCGCGTGCCGGGGAGCTGCTCGCTACGCTCGGCCTCGTGCGACAAGCAGGGCGACCGCGTCGAGACGTACTCGCGCGGCATGCGCCAGAAGCTGGCGCTCGCCGGCGGCCTCATCCACGATCCCGAGGTGATGATCCTCGACGAGCCGCTCACCGGCCTCGACGCCGCGGCGGCGCGCGTGGTGAAGGACATCCTGCTCGAGCGCGCGCGGCGCGGCTGCACCATCGTGCTCACGACGCACATCCTGGAGATCGCCGAGCGCCTCGCCGAGCGCATCAGCATCATCGACCGCGGGCGGATCGTCGCGCAGGGGACGATGGAGGAGCTGCGCGGGGGCTCGGGGCGGCAGGGCACGCTCGAGGACATCTTCCTCGAGCTTACGCGCGAGGGCGCGGGTGGCGTGGCGCCCTAGGCCCGCGTCCTGGCCCTGGCTCGCCGCGCACGAGGCGCGGCTGCTCTGGCGCACGCAGACGAAGTCGACGGTGCTCCTCCTCGGCGTGGTGTGCGCGATCCTGCTCATCGCCTTGCACGTCCTGGCGTGGTTCGTGATGGGGCGCTTCGAGCTGGAGGGCGTGTTCGCGAAGCGCCCGGAGGTGATGATCCTGGTCACCTTCATCATTTTCTTCGTGCTGCTCTCGTCGGCGTTCGGCCTCGCGGTGAACGCGCTGTTCCGCAACCGCGACCAGGAGCTGATCATGGCTTCTCCGGTGCCGATCCGCGACGTGTACCTCGTGCGCGGCCTCACCGTCGCGGCCACCTGTGTTGCCCTGCCCGCGGTCTTCTTCTCGCCGTTCGCGAACATGGGGGCGCTGCGCGGGCACTGGAGCGCGCTCGCCGCCTACCCGGTATGGCTCGCGCTGGGCTGCGTCTGCGCCGGGCTCGCCCTGGCGGGCACGCTCGGGCTCGCGCGCCTGCTCGGGCCGCGTCGCGCCTACCGGGTGGCCGCAGGTCATCGGCGCGCTCGTGGCCACGGCGTTCATCGTCGTCTTCCAGTCGCAGTCGGTGCTGCCGGGGGAGGTGCAGGCGCGCGTGCGGGCCTGGACCGCTTCGCAGCAGGGGCACGCCTGGCTGGGGTCGCACAGCGTGCTCACCTGGCCTGCCCGCGCGCTGCTGGGCGACCCGTTGCCCGCGCTCGCGGTCATGGCCGTGGGGTTCGGCATGCTCGCGTGGGTGGTGTGGGCCACCACGGCGAGCTTCGCGGCCATGGCGCAGGAGGACCCCGGCATTGCCGTGCGCGGGCGGCCGCGCGCCGCGCCATCGCGCCGATTCCGCTCGGGCCTCGCCGCGGTAGTGATCGTCAAGGAGCTCAAGCTCATCGCGCGCGATCCCTTGCTGATCGCGAAGTCGCTCGTCCAGGGGGTCGCCCTGGTGCCGCTGATGCTGCTGCTGGTGCGCAAGTCGCAGCTGGCCGGGCTCCTGGGCGCTTCGCTCGTGCTGCTGGCCTCGATGCTGGCGGGCATCTTCGCGTGGATCGCGGTGAGCGGCGAGGAGGCGCCGGACCTGCTCGGCAGCTCGCCCGTCGACGACGATCGCCTGCGCTGGCTCAAGGTCGCGGCGGCGCTGCTGCCCGTCGGGGTGCTCTGCACGCCGTTCCTCGCGTGGTACGCGTACCTGTCGTGGCGGCTCTTCGCGATCGTCGTGGTGTTCCTCACCCTGTCGCTCGCCTCCGCGGGCGTGATCCAGGTGTGGACCGGTGTGCCAGGCTCGGGCCGGGATCTGCGCGTGCGCAATCGCAAGAACATCCTCGCCAACCTCGTGGAGTCCATGGCGACGTTCGGGTGGGCCGGCGCGTGCTATCTCGCGATGGCGGGCTGGTACCTCGCGGCACTGCCCGCCGCGTTCTTCGGCCTGCTCGGCCCCGCGGCCGCGTGGTACGTGGGCCGCTCGCGCCGCTCCGTCTAGCGCACGAACGGCTTCTTGCCGTCCTTCCAGCGCCGCCACGCTTTGGGATTGTCGAGCGCGGCCAGGAGCGCGATGTTGAAATCCACGTTCTCCGCGTCGAGGCCCGCGGTGCGCGTGCCGTGCTGCGCCTGCGTGATGATGACCGCGGCGTTGTGGGCGAGCGCGGGATTGAGCGGGCTCTCCAGCGCCTCGTTGGCAGGGTCGGCGTGGAAGGCTGCGCACGCGGTGACGTCGAGCGAATGGTAGCGGCGGCATTGGGCGGGCCGCGCCTCGTACGCGCCGCATTTGCCGTCCCCGCCCAGCAGCGCACACGCCATGTTGGTGCGCTTGCGCGCCTCCACGCCCATCGCCCCGGTGCGGGCGGCGTTGTCGCGCAGCCGCTCGAGGATCGCCTCGATTTGCGCGGGCGTGCGGTGCTTGCGCAGCCACGCGGCGATGGCGAATGCCTCGGCGGGCTGCACCTCGAGGCGCAGGTGGCAGCAGTAGCTGCATCCCGGCTTGCACGCGAGGCCGAGGCCGTGGCCGGTGACGGTGGCGTCGACGACAGCATCCACGGTGCGATGGAACTTCACGACGGCGATGGCAAGCCGCGCGGGATCACGGGCCTCGGCAAACGCGCCGCGTGCGTCAGCGCCCCAGGTGGCCGGATTCGTCACCGCGTGCGGGGCTTCAGCGGCCCGCGGGCGCCTTCGGCATCATGTCCGTGATGGTGCCGTCGGCCATCTCGGCGGCGAAGAACACCGTTTCCGAGAGCGTCGGGTGGGGATGGATGGTGAGGCCGATATCCTCGGCATCCGCGCCCATCTCGAGCGCGAGCACGGTCTCGGCGATGAGCTCGCCGGCGTTCACCCCCACGATGCCGGCGCCCAGGATGCGCTTGGAGCCTTTCTCGAAAAGCACCTTGGTGAGGCCTTCCTCGCGCCCCATGCCGAGCGCGCGGCCCGACGCGGCCCACGGGAACACGGCCTTGTCGTACTCGATGCCCTTTTCCTTCGCCTCGGGCTCCGAGAGGCCCATCCAGGCCACCTCGGGATCCGTGTACGCCACGCTCGGGATGGTGCGCGCCTCCCACGCATGGTGGCTCCATGCCCGCGATGACCTCTGCGGCGAGCTTGCCCTCGTGCGTGGCCTTGTGCGCGAGCATGGGCTCGCCCACGATGTCGCCGATCGCGAAGATGTGCGGCACGTTGGTGCGCATCTGGTTGTCGACGGGGATCCAGCCGCGCTCGTTCACGGTGACGCCCGCCTTCTCCGCGCCGATGCTCTTCCCGTTGGGCCGCCGTCCCACCGCGAGCAGCACGCGGTCGTAGGTCTGCGCCTCGGGTCCCGCACCGCCGTCGGCCGATTCGAAGCTCGCCTTCAGGCCCTGCGGCGTGGCCTCGATCTTCGTGACCTTGGTCTTCAGCAGGATCTTCTCGTAGCGCTTCTCGATGCGCCGGGCGAGCGGCTTCACGATGTCGGGATCGGCGCCGGGGATGAGGCGGTCCATGAACTCGACCACGCTCACCTTGGCGCCCAGCGCGTCGTACACCGTGGCCATCTCGAGGCCGATGATGCCGCCGCCGATGATGAGGAGCCGCCTGGGGACTTCCGCGAGGTCGAGCGCGCCGGTGGAGTCCATGAGGCGCGGGTCGTCGTACGGGAAGCCCGGGATGCGCGCGGACTGCGAGCCCGCGGCGATGATGCAATGGTCGAACGAGACGGTCTTCTTCCCGTCCTTGCCCTGCACCTCGAGGGTGTGCGGGGATGCGAATCGCGCGGTGCCCTCGACCACCGTCACCTTGCGCGCCTTGGCGAGGCCCGCGAGCCCCTTGGTGAGCTTGGCCACCACGCCGTCCTTCCAGGCGCGCAGCTTGGCGAGGTCGGTCCTGGGCTTGCCGAACTCGACGCCGAATGCGCCCATCTCCTCCGCGTCGGCGATCACGCGCGCGGCGTGCAGCAGCGCCTTGGACGGGATGCAGCCCACGTTGAGGCACACGCCGCCCAGCGTCGGATAGCGCTCGACCAGCACCACCTTCTTGCCAGGTCGGCCGCGCGGAAGGCCGCGGTGTAGCCGCCCGGGCCCGCGCCCAGCACGAGCACCTCGGCGTGCAAGTCGGCGTCCAGCGAGGCGAGGGTGGAGGAGAGCGCCTGGCGGATGTCGCCGGGCTTCTTCGCGTCGCCCTCGCGCTTGGCTTCGGGCGCGGCCGCCTCGGGTGCTTTCGGGGCGGGCGCTTTCGCTGCCGCTGCGCTTGCCGCTCCGCTGCCCTGGCGTCCTGCGCGTCGACCAGCGCGATCACGGTGCCCTGCGACACCTTGTCGCCCACCTTCACGCGCATTTCCTTGATGACGCCCGCGTGCGGGGAGGGCACGTCCATCGTCGCCTTGTCGCTCTCCAGCGTGACGAGGGAGTCCTCCTTCTTCACCGTGTCGCCGGGCTTGGCCAGCAGCTCGATGACCGGCACGTCCTTGAAGTCGCCGATGTCCGGGACCTTGATCTCGATGGCGGCCACGGCTGCCTCCTAGAGCACGACGCGGCGCATGTCGGCGAGCACCTGCGCGAGGTACGTGACGAAGCGCGCGCCCAGGGCGCCGTCGACGACGCGGTGGTCGTAGGAGAGCGAGAGCGGCACGATCTGGCGCGGCACGAACTCGCGGCCGTTCCACACCGGCTTGCGTCTGCACGCGCGAGACGCCGAGGATCGCCACCTCGGGCGCGTTGATGATGGGCGTGAACGCGGTGCCGCCGATGCCGCCCAGAGACGAGATCGAGAACGTGCCGCCCTGCATGTCCGTGGGCGCGAGCTTGCCCTCGCGCGCCTTGCCCGCGAGCTCGGCGGTTTCCTTCGCGATCTGGATCACGCCCTTCTGGTCGGCGTCGCGCACCACCGGCACCACCAGGCCGTTGGGCGTGTCGGCCGCGAAGCCGATGTGCCAGTAGCTCTTGAGGACGAGATCGTCGCCGTCGAGCGAGCTATTCACCGTGGGATATTTCTTGAGCGCCGCGACGACCGCCTTGATGAAGAAGGCGAGCGGCGTCACCTTCACGCCGGATTTGGCGTTCTCCTCGTTCACCTTGGCGCGGAACGCCTCGAGGTCGGTGACGTCGGCTTCGTCGAACTGCGTGACGTGCGGGATCATCACCCAGTTGCGCGCGAGCGCGGGGCCCGAGATCTTCTGGATGCGCGAGCGCGCCTGGCGCTCGACGGGGCCGAACTTCGCGAAGTCCACCTTCGGCCACGCCGGCAAGCCCAGCTCCGCGAACCCGCCGCCGCCGTGCGCGACCGCCGGTGCGCCTGCCGCCCGCGAGCGATTGCTTCACGAAACTCTGGATGTCTTCCTTGAGGATGCGGCCTTGGGACCGGAGCCCGCGACGCTTGCCGACGTCGACGCCCAGCTCGCGCGCGAAGCGGCGCACGCCGGGGCTCGCGTGGGGCGGCACGCCTTCGTGCACGGGTAGAGGCTCGACGCGTGCGGCGGGGGCGGGCGCGGAAGCCTGCGCGGGCGTTGAGCTGGTGTCGGCGCGGAAGCTTGCGTGGCCGGGGAAGCTTGCGCGCTTGCCGAAGCCGGCGCCGCCGGCTTCGCCGCCGCGCCGGTGGCCTGTGCCTTCGCCGGCGCGGGCGGCACGGGTGCGGTGCCCTGGGCCTTCGGTGCGGGCGCCGCGGCGGCGGCGACAGCGCCCTCGAGGACGATGATCGCGCTGCCCTCGCTCACCTTGTCGCCCACCTTCACCCGCAGCTCCTTCACGGTGCCGGCCGACGGCGCGGGCACCTCCATCGTCGCCTTGTCGCTCTCGAGCGTGATGAGGGAGTCGTCCTTCTTCACGGCGTCGCCCGGCTTCACCAGCACCTCGATGACCGGGACGTCCTTGAAGTCGCCGATGTCCGGGACCTTGACCTCGATCGCTGCCACCTAGCTCTCCTCGTTGTCGTTATTGTCGGCGCTCGCCCTACACCGTCCACGGAGCCGGCTTCTCGGGGTCGATGCCGTATTTCTTGATCGCCTCGGCCGCCTTCGTCGCGGGCAGCGTGCCGTCCTCGGCGAGCGCGCTGCAGCGCCGCGACCGCGACGTAGTGGCGGTTCACCTCGAAGAAGCGGCGCAGGTTCTCGCGCGAGTCGCTGCGGCCGAAGCCGTCGGTGCCCAGCACCTTGTAGCGGCGCGGGACGAACTCGCGGATCTGGTCGGCGAAGGTGCGCACGTAGTCGGTCGAGGCGATCACCGGCCCGTCGGTGCGGCGAGGCAGTGCTCGACGTACGAGTGCGCGCGGCTTTTCGGTCGGGTGCAGCAGGTTCCAGCGCGCGGCGGCCATGCCGTCGCGCCGCAGCTCCGTGAAGCTCGGGCAGCTCCACACGTCGGCCGCGACGCCCCAGTCCTTGGCTGAGCAGCTCGGCGGCCGCGATCACCTCGCGCAGGATCGTGCCGCTGCCCATGCAGCTGCACGCGCGGCGCTTTGTCCTTCGCCGCGCGGCGTCCACCAGCTGGTACATGCCCTTGAGGATGCCCTCGCGCGCGCCCTCGGGCATCGCCGGGGTGCGGGTAGTTCTCGTTCATCAGGGTGACGTAGTAGAAGACGTCCTCCTGGTTCTCCATCATGCGGCGCAGGCCGTCCTGGATGATCACCGCCACCTCGTAGGCGAACGTCGGATCGTAGGAGATGCAGTTCGGGATGACCGAGGACAGCACCTGGCTGTGGCCGTCCTCGTGCTGCAGGCCCTCGCCGTTCAGCGTGGTGCGCCCCGCGGTGCCGCCGAGCAGGAAGCCGCGCGCGCGCATGTCGCCCGAGGCCCACGCCAGGTCGCCGACGCGCTGCAAGCCGAACATCGAGTAGAAGATGTAGAACGGGATCATCGGCACGTCGCTGTTGCGAGTAGGACGTGGCCGCCGGCCATCCACGAGCACATCGCGCCCGCCTCGTTGATGCCCTCCTGGAGGATCTGCCCGTTCTTGTCCTCCCTGTAGAACATGAGCTGGTCGCTGTCCTCGGGCTCGTAGAGCTGGCCCACCTAGGAGTAGATGCCGAGCTGGCGGAAGAGCCCCTCCATGCCGAAGGTGCGCGACTCGTCGGGCACGATCGGCACCACGTTCTTGCCGATGCTCTTGTCCTTCAGCAGGATGCCGAGCATGCGCACGAAGGCCATGGTGGTGGAGATCTCGCGGCCTTCGGCCGTGGCCTCGAGGAGCGGCTTGAACGCCTCGAGCGTCGGCACGTCGAGCTTGCGGCTGCGTGCGCCGGCGCTGCGGGAGCGAGCCGCCCAGCGCGCCGCGCAGCTCGCGCAGGTACTTCATCTCCGGCGAGTCGTCCGCCGGCCGGTAGAAGGGGATGTCGGCGAGCTTGTCGTCGGCGATGGGGATCGCTGAAGCGGTCGCGGAACTGGCGGAGCGCCTCGACGGGCATCTTCTTCTGCTGGTGCGTGATGTTCTTGCCTTCGCCGGCCGCGCCCATGCCGTAGCCCTTGACCGTCTTGGCGAGGATCACCGTGGGCTGGCCCTGGTGCTTCACCGCCGCGGCGTAGGCGGCGTAGATCTTGTGCGGGTCGTGGCCGCCGCGGTTCAGGCGCCAGATGTCCTCGTCGGACATGCTCGCGACGCAGCTCCAGCAGCTCCGGGTACTTGCCGAAGAAATGCTCGCGCACGTAGGCGCCGTCGCGGCACTTGAACTTCTGGTACTCGCCGTCGACCGCTTCCTCCATGCGCTTCTGCAGCAGGCCGTCCTTGTCGCGCGCGAGGAGCGCGTCCCAGTAGCAGCCCCAGATCACCTTGATGACGTTCCAGCCCGCGCCGCGGAAATCCGCCTCGAGCTCCTGGATGATCTTGCCGTTGCCGCGCACCGGCCCGTCGAGGCGCTGCAGGTTGCAGTTGACGACGAAGATGAGGTTGTCGAGCTCTTCGCGCGCCGCCATGCCGATGGCGCCCAGGGATTCGGGCTCGTCCATCTCGCCGTCGCCCATGAACGCCCACACCTTGCGGTCTGCGTCTTCGCGAGGCCGCGCCCTTCGAGGTAGTGCAGGAAGCGCGCCTGGTAGATGGCCTGGATCGGGCCGAGGCCCATGGAGACCGTGGGGAACTGCCAGAAGTCCGGCATCAGCCACGGATGCGGATACGACGCGATGCCCTTGCCGTCCACCTCCTGGCGGAAGTTGTCGAGCTGCTGCCTCGGTGAGGCGGCCCTCGAGGAAGGCGCGCGCGTACATGCCGGGCGAGGAATGGCCCTGCATGTAGACGAGGTCGCCGCCGTGCTCCGTCGGTGGGCGCGCGCCAGAAATGGTTGAAGCCGACGTCGTAGAGCGTGGCGGCGGAGGCGAAGCTCGCGATGTGGCCGCCCAGCTCGAGGTCCTTGTTGCCGCCGCGCAGCACCATCGCCACCGCGTTCCAGCGCACGATCGAGCGCAGCCGGTGCTCGATCGCCTGGTCGCCCGGGATGTGCTCCTCCAGGTGCGGCGGAATGCTGTTGATGTAGGCGGTATTCGCGCTGTAGGGCAGGTACGCGCCCGAGCGGCGCGCCTTGTCGACCAGCTGCTCGAGGATGAAATGCGCGCGCTCCGGGCCTTCGATTTCGAGGACCGCATCGAGCGAGTCCACCCATTCGCGCGTCTCGAGGGGGTCGATGTCTTGCAGGCGATCCATGGGGGGCCTTCAGCGAAAACCCAATCGTATAATGACTGGCAACCCGAGCGGAAAGGTCCGTGGGAAAAGGATTTTTGCCGCCGCGGACGAAGTGGCGGGGGCGCCCGCGAACCGCTGCGAGGCACGGGAAATCCCCCGGAAATTCATGCAGATGGGACCGGAAGCGGGATCGTTTCTGAAAAAAGCTTTTTAAGTTATTATAAATCCGTGTTTTTGCGGGCTTTTCGGGGAGACCCACAGGGGGCGGGCCCGTAAGGGACACGCGGATCCGTCGTCACAGGCGGCGTCCAACAACAAACCGGAAACGGCATGAGAGAAGAGGCGCACGGCACACGGGGAGACGGTCGCGGGGGCGATCGCAGCGCGCGCAAGATGGGGCTGCGCGTGAACCTGTCGCAGGCTTTGCAGGCGGCGAGCCTCACGGATTCCGGCCGGGTCCGCGACCACAACGAGGACTGCATCGAGTCGCGTCCCGAGAGCGGCCTCTACGTGCTCGCCGACGGGATGGGCGGCTACAACGCGGGGGAAGTGGCGAGCGGCATGGCGACATCGCTCATCACCGACGGCCTGAACGAGGCGTGGAACCCGCGCGCCGTGGAACGGCTCGGCCGCGACGAGGCCAAGGCGCTCGCCGAGCGGCTGATCCGCGAGCAGATCGCGCGCGCCAACAGCGCCATCTTCACCACCTCCCAGAACAATCCCGAGTGCGCGGGCATGGGCACCACGCTCGTGATGGGCCTCTTCTACGACAACTTCCTCGCCGTCGGCCCACATCGGCGACTCGCGCCTCTATCGCCTGCGCGGCGAGGTGATGGAGCAGGTGACGCGCGACCATTCGCTGCTCCAGGAGCAGCTCGACTCCGGCCTCATCACGCCCGAGGAAGCCAAGCTCTCGCAGAACAAGAACCTCGTCACGCGCGCCCTCGGCATCGACCCCACGGTCGAGGCCGAGATCCACGTGCACGAGGCCGAGCCCGATGAC
Source organism: uncultured beta proteobacterium (assembly GCA_963827425.1). GTDB lineage: Bacteria > Pseudomonadota > Gammaproteobacteria > Burkholderiales > Usitatibacteraceae > Usitatibacter. The sequence continues at coordinate 225,614 of CAWHAQ010000007.1, forward strand.
CTCTACCTGCTGTGCTCGGACGGGCTCTCGGACATGGTGGAGGACGAGGAGATCCGGCTCACCCTCATCACGCTCCGGTCCAATCCCACCCTCACGGTGCAGCAGCTGGTGCAAGCCGCCAACGACAACGGCGGCCGTGACAACATTTCGGCCATGCTGATCCGCGTGGCCGAGCCCTTCGGCGTGCCGCGGGGATGGCTCGCGCGCGTGAAGGCATTCTTCCGGTAATACCCAAGGAAAACAAACATGGCCAAGCTCATTCTCAGCGTCGACGGGCAGGTGCTCAAGGAGTACACCCTCTCCAAGGAGCGCACGCTGATCGGACGCAAGCCCCACAACGACATCCAGATCGACAACCTGGCGGTGAGCGGCGAGCATGCGGCCATCATCACGATCCTGAACGACTCCTTCATCGAGGACCTGGGCAGCACCAACGGGACCATGGTGAACGGCAAGCCGATCAAGAAGCACTTTCTGCAGAACAACGACGTGGTCGAGATCGGCAAGCACCGCCTCAAGTACTTCAACGACGCGCCCACGGCGGCGACGGCGGCGGACTTCGAGAAGACCATGATCATCCGCAACCCCGCCAAGGCGGGGCCCTCGCCGGCGCCGGACAAGGCGATGGGCGACACCCATACCAACCTGAAGGCCCTGGGCGATGGGGCCAAGGCCGCGGGCGCGCCCGCCGCGGGCGGGCCGGCCACCACCACGCCGCCCGGACCGAGGCCCACCGACACCTCGCCGCCCGCTCCGGCTCCCGTGGCTGCGCCGGCTCCTGCGGCGCCGAGCGTGGCCGCCCCCGCTGCCGGCGGCGGGCGCGAAGCCGCTATCCAGGTGCTCTCGGGCGCAGCCGCGGGACGCACGCTGGACCTCACCAAGAACCTCACCACCGTCGGCAAGCCCGGGCTGCAGGTCGCGGTGATCACCAAGCGGCCCAACGGCTACTTCATCACCCACGTCGAGGGCGCCACCTACCCCACGCTGAATGGAGCATCACTGGGGGCGCAGGCCCACCCGCTCAACGATCACGACCTGATCGAGATCGCCGGCGTGAAGATGGAGTTCTTCCACAAGCCGTGAGCCAGCGCGTTGCGACGGAGCCCCGAGCGCCGGCGCAGCGCGCGACGCCGCATTCGCGGCCTCGCCAGTGTGGAATCCCGCACAGTGCCCGTGCTAACGTTCTCCGATAATGGACCGACAGTCCGGTCCCCGTCGCGGCCGGCGACCGCGCCGGTCGGCCGCACCAAGGCCGCCAGCGCCCGAGGACAGGAGATGCGGATCAGGGTACTGGGCTGCAGTGGGGGCATCGGCGGGGGACTGCGCACGACGTCGCTGCTGGTCGACCACGACGTGCTGGTCGACGCCGGCACCGGCGTGGGCGACCTGTCGCTCGAGGCGCTCGCCCGCATCGACCACATCTTCGTCTCCCACTCGCACCTGGACCACGTCACCAGCATCCCGTTCCTGGTCGACACCGTGTGCTGGATGCGGGCCGCGCCTATCATCGTGTACGGCATCAAGGAGACCCTCGACATCCTGCGCGCCCACCTCTTCAACTGGAAGATCTGGCCCGATTTCACCCAGATCCCGAGCGCGGAGAAGCCCTTCATGGTCTACCGCGAGATCAGGGCGGGCGAGACCGTGAAGCTCGGGGCCCGCCGCTTCACCGCCGTCCCCGCCAACCATACGGTGCCGGCGGTGGGCTACGTGCTGGAGACGGCCAAGGGCGCGCTGGTCTACAGCGGCGACACGTCGAGCAACGACGCGCTGTGGGAAGCGGTGAACCGCACGCAGAACGTGAAATACCTCATCATCGAGACCGCCTTCTCGAACAAGGAGCGCGACATCGCCGCCGCCTCTAAGCACCTCTGTCCCGACATGCTCGCGCTCGAGCTGAAGAAGATGCGCGCGCGAGCCCGAGGTGTACATCACCCACCTCAAGCCGGGCGAGGGCGCGCTCACGATGAAGGAGATCGGCAAGGCGGCGGGACGCTGGCGGCCCCGCATGCTCGAGAACAACCAGGAATTCTCGCTGTGAGCGGCAGGACAACCTCTTCCAGGCAGGTGCGACCATGAGCGCAGTCCTCGAACCCAAGATGCAGCCGTCGTCGGGCAACGTCGCCGACATGAGCGTGAAGCTTGCCTTCTCCAAGAAGCTGCAGGCCGTCACCAACCGCATCCACTCCACCAGCAACGTCGACGAGATCATCCTCGACGTCTCGCGCGACATCTGCCAGCTGTTCGAAGCCGACCGCATGACGGTCTACATCATGAGCGAGGACGGCTCCTCGATCATCTCGAAGGTGAAGACCGGCCTCACCACGTTCAAGGACATCAAGCTGCCGATCTCGGAGTCGTCGCTCGCGGGCTTCAGCGCGCATGAACAAGCGGCACATGAACATCAAGGACGTGTACGACGACGCGGAGCTGAAGCAGTACTCTCCGAACCTCACGTTCCTCAAGGCCGTCGACCAGCGCACCGGCTACCGCTCCAAGCAGATGCTGATCGCCCCCATCCTGGGCGGCGATACCGGCACCGAGCTGATGGGCGTGATCCAGCTCATCAACAACCTCGCCGGGCAGCCGTTCTCGGCGCTGCACGACGAGGGCGTGGTGGAGCTGTCGAAGACGCTCGCCATCGCCTTCCGGGTCCGGCAGCAGATGCCGGGCACCATCCAGTCGAAGTTCGAGTACCTGGTGATCGACAACGTGATCGCCGCGGGCGAGCTCGAGCTCGCGACCAAGGCCGCGCGCCGCAAGAACAAGAACGTCGAGGACGTGCTGATCGAGGAGTTCCAGGTGAAGCCCCAGGCGATCGGCGCCGCGCTCGCCAAGTTCTTCGGCGTCGAGTACGAGCCGTTCAAGTCCGACCGCATCAAGCCGCCGGACCTGCTGAAGAACATCAAGCGCGACTACGCCGAGGCCAACCACTGGATCCCGCTCGAGGACTCGAAGCAGGGCGTGGTCGATCATGTCCACGGACCCCGAGCGGGTGCGCAACTCGCGCATGGTGGAGAACGTCTTCCCGCGCTCGCGCATCGTCTACCGCGTCTGCACCGAGCGCGACCTGCAGCAGACCCTCGACCACTTCTTCGGCGCGGGCGGCATGGGGTCGGAATCCATCGGCGACCTGCTGGGCGGCCTCGACTCCGAAGAAGAGGTCGATCCCGCCAACGCCGACGACGTCTCCGCGGCCGCCGACAACGAGCTGGTGAAGCTCGTGAACAAGATCATCGTCGACGCCTACAAACAGGGCGCCTCGGACATCCACATCGAGCCGCTGCCCGGCAAGGGCAAGATGGGCGTGCGCTTCCGCAAGGACGGCTCGCTCTCCAACTACATCGAGGTGCCGGCGGCGTACCGCAGCGCGCTCGTCGACGCGCCTGAAGATCATGTGCGACCTGGACATCTCGGAGAAGCGCAAGCCGCAGGACGGCAAGATCAAGTTCAAGAAGTTCGGGCCCGCTGGACATCGAGCTGCGCGTGGCGACCATCCCCACCGCCGGCGGCGTCGAGGACGTGGTGATGCGTATACTCGCCGCCGGCGAGCCGATCCCGCTCGACAAGCTGGGCGTTCTGCCGCAGAACATGGAGCGCCTCAAGGGCTGCATCGCCAAGCCCTACGGCCTCTTCTTCGTGTGCGGCCCGACCGGCTCGGGCAAGACGACCACGCTGCACTCGGTGCTGGGCTCGCTCAACACCGTCGGACACCAAGATCTGGACCGCGGAGGACCCGGTCGAGATCACGCAGAAGGGCCTGCGCCAGTGCCAGGTGAACCCGAAGGCGGGCTTCACTTCGCCACGGCGATGAAAGCGTTCCTGCGCGCCGACCCGGACATCATCATGGTGGGCGAGATGCGCGACAAGGAAACCACGGCGATCGGCATCGAGGCCTCGCTCACGGGCCACCTGGTGTTCGCCACGCTGCACACGAACTCCGCGCCGGAATCGATCATCCGCCTGCTCGACATGGGCATGGACCCCTTCAACTTCGCCGACGCGCTGCTGGGCATCCTCGCGCAGCGCCTCGCCAAGCGCCTGTGCAAGTGCAAGAAGGCCTACACGCCGGACCAGGCCGAGGTGAAGCACTTCCTCACCGAGTACTGCCAGGAGCTGCTCAGCACCCCGGAGTTCAAGGCCGACGCCAACGGCGGGCTACAAGAAGGTCTTCGACCGCTTCCAGAGCGACTACGGCTTCGGCAAGCCCGAGTTCCAGCTCTACAAGCCGGGGGGCTGCGACGCGTGCGGCGGCACGGGCTACAAGGGGCGGGTCGGCCTGCACGAGCTGCTGGTCGGCACCGACCCGATGAAGAAGCTGATCCAGGAGCACGCGCGCGTGGCCGAGATGCTCGCGCATCGCGCTGGCCGAGGGGCATGCTCACCCTGAAGATGGACGGCATGGAGAAGGTGCTGCAGGGGACCACCGACATGGCGCAGGTCCGGGCCGTCTGCATCAAGTGACGGCGCACGGGGCCGGAGAAAGTGCCGTCATCCCGGCGCAGGCCGGGGCCCAGTCCCTGCGCGTCCCCAGCGAACTCGCGCGCTCCCTCGAGACGCGCTTCCTCTCCAAGCTCGAGTACCTCAACGCGATCGGCATCGCGCTCTCGCAGGAGCGCGACATCAACCGGCTGCTCGAGACCATCCTCGTCGCGGCGAAGAACCTCACCCGCGCCGACGGCGGCACGCTCTACCGCGCTGGTCGAACGGCAAGCTCGCAGTTCGAGATCGTGCGCACCGACAGCCTCTCCATCGCGATGGGCGGCAGCTCCGGCGACCGCGGTGCCGTTCTACCCGATCCCGCTCGCCGACAAGGACGGCAAGCCCAACTACACGATGATCGCGGCGTACGCGGCGCTCACCGCACAAGACGGTGAACATCGCCGACGCCTACACCGCGGAGGGCTTCGACTTCTCGGGCACGCGCAACTTCGACAAGCGCACCGGCTACCGCTCCACCTCGTTCCTCACCGTGCCGATGAAGAACCACGAGGGCGAGATCATCGGCGTGCTGCAGCTCCTGAACGCGACCGACCCGGGCACCGGCCAGGTCACCACGTTCAACGAGGAGGACCAGCGCCTGGCCGAGTCGCTCGCCTCGCAGGCGGCCATCGCGCTCACCAACCGGCTCCTGATCCAGCAGCTCGAGGTGCTCTTCGAGAGCCTGATCGAGCTCATCAACACCGCGATCGACGAGAAGAGCCCGTACACGGGCGGCCATTGCAAGCGCGTGCCGGTGCTCACGATGATGCTCGCCGAGGCCGCGCACGAGACGCGCGCCGGCCCGCTCTCGCGACTTCCGCATGACGGACAAGGACCGCTACGAGCTGAAGATCGCGGGCCTGCTGCACGATTGCGGCAAGATCACCACGCCCGTGCACGTGGTGGACAAGGCGACCAAGCTGCAGACCATCTTCGACCGCATCGAGCTCGTGGCCACGCGCTTCCAGGCCTTGAAGCGCGAGGCCGAGGTCGAGATGCTGCGCGCCAAGGTGCAGGCGCTGGAGGCCCACGACGAGGCGAGCGCGCGGCGCGCCGAGGAAGCGTACGTGGCGCGCGTGCGCCAGCTGGACGCGGACCGCGCGTTCCTGCGCGCGACCAACATCGGCAGCGAGCGCATGCAGCGCCGAGGACCAGGCACGCGTGTCGCAGATCGCGCGCTACCAGTGGCGCAACACGCGCGGCGAGCTCGAGCGCTTCCTCACGCGCGACGAGGAGGAGAACCTCAACATCGCCTACGGCACGCTCAACACCGCCGAGCGCGAGGTCATCAACCACCACATCGTGGCCACCATCAAGATGCTGGACGCGCTGCCCTGGCCGCGCCACCTCACCAACGTGCCGGAGTACGCGGGCGGGCACCACGAGCGCATGGACGGCAAGGGCTATCCCAAGGGCCTCACGCGCGACCAGATGAGCGTGCAGGCGCGCGTGATGGGCATCGCCGACATCTTCGAGGCGCTCACCGCCAAGGACCGGCCCTACAAGGTGGGCAAGACGCTCTCCGAGTCGCTGCAGATCCTCGGGCGCTTCAGGCTGAACGGCCACATCGATCCCGACCTCTTCGACATCTTCGTGCGCCAGAAGGTGTACCTGCGCTACGCGCGCGAGTTTCTCGACCCCGAACAGATCGACGCGGTCGACGAAACGAAGATTCCTGGCTACATCCCGTAGCCGTACGGCCGAAGTGACGGATTTGGTCACTTTTCGCGCCATCGCGCTACCAGCGGCGACAGACGTAGTCGCTTCGCGGCCGAGAGGCTCCGGCGGGACTCGAATCTGGTCGAAATGTCACAAAAATCGCGTTGATTGTGCGGCTGTTTTCCATGACGAGCCGCGGTCTGTGACGCAGTTCACCATAAGCTCGCGATCGGCACGGCATGGCACGCCGGTTGCATTAAGCTCCTCGCACACGGCAGTCAGTGTGGCGATTTCCATCCCACAAAGGAGTTACCCTTCATGAAGAAAGTCCAGCAAGGCTTCACCCTGATCGAACTGATGATCGTGGTTGCGATCATCGGCATCCTGGCGGCCATCGCGATTCCGGCGTACCAGGACTACCTCGTCCGTTCCAAAGTCACGGAAATGGTCAATCAAGCGGGCGTCTGCAAGACGTCGGTCGCCGAGTTCTACCAGTCCCGTGGCGTGATGCCCGCGAATACGACTGAAGCGGGCTGCTCGGACACCGACTCGCTGAACGCGAAGGCGCCCATTGTCACCGCCGGCGTCATCAAGGTTCAGGCCAACGGCGGCCTCGAAACGCAACTCACCCCTCTCGACATCCTGACGTACACGGCGGTTACCGCCGCCGCGGGAAAGCCGATCACGGCGTGGGACTGCTTCACGGGCACGACGGTCCTTTCGAAGTACCTGCCGGCCGTTTGCCGCGCGATTCCGTCCTGATCGTTCTTGCGTGGAGACGGGCCGCCGGTTGCGGCCCGTTTTCATTTCAGGATCAGCATAGACACCAAGATCATGCGACTGAGACTCTCCTCCTTCAACCGCTTCCAGGCCGCCGGCTCGCATCTCCTGCTGAGCGCGCTCATCGCGACGACCGTTTTCCTGGTGATCTTCAGGCTCTGGTTTCCCGATGTCCTGTTCACGGCCGCGGGCGGGGCCACGCTCTTCTTCCTGATCGCGGGCGTGGATGTGACGCTTGGCCCGTTGCTCACGCTCGTGGTGTTCAATCCGGGCAAGAAGGGCTTGCCGTTCGACCTCGCGGTGATCGCGGTCCTGCAGGTCGCGGCCCTGAGTTATGGCGTGCATGTGCTCTACGAGGCGCGCCCCGCCTTCATCGCGTTCGTGAAGGACCGCTTCGAGCTGGTGCGTGCGAACGATATTCCGGCCGCGAACTATGCCGGAGCCCGCGATCCGAGGTATTCGACCGCGCCGCTCACCGGCCCGCAACTGCTAGGGGTCCGGCTGCCCACCGATCCGGCCGAGGTGCTGCGCCTCCTGGATTCGGCCCTGGGCGGCTTGGATGCGCAGTACTTCCCGAAGTATTACGTTCCCTATGACGAGGTGCGCGCCGAGGTCGCGAAGCACGGCCAGCCCATCGCGAAGCTGCGCCGGCTAAACCCCGGGCGCGACAAGGAGATAGACGCCGTCCTTGCCTCCCTCGGGCGCAAGGAGAGCGACGTGGCCTTCCTGCCGATGCGCGCGGGCCGTCTCGACCTCGCGGTGCTGGTCGATCCGCGCGACGGGACCGTGCTGCGGACCTGTGATTTCCAGCCGTGGGGCGGCGATGGGCTCACGAGGCCGCCGGCAGCGCCGCCGGAAGGAAAGAAATGATGTCCTCAGCCCGCCGCGTCAAGCTGATCTTCGCGCTCTTCATGGTGTCGGGATTCGGGGGGCTCATCTACGAATCCCTCTGGACTCACTACCTCAAGCTCTTCCTCGGCCATGCGGCCTACGCGCAGACGCTCGTGCTGGTGGTGTTCATCGGCGGGCTCGCGGCCGGCGCGGCACTCTGCGCGCGCTTCACGAAGCGCCTGCGCAACCCGCTGCGCTGGTACGCCGGCGTGGAGCTTTCGGTCGGCGTGATGGCGCTCGTCTTCCATCCCGTGTTCGTGGCGGTGACCGACTGGGGCTATGCGAGCCTGCTGCCCGCGACTTGCGCGGCCGAGCACTCGGTGTGCGCCACGCAATGGCTGCTGTCGGCGCTGATGCTGGCCCCGCAGTCGGTGCTGATCGGGGCCACGTTCCCGCTCGTGAGCTCCGCGGTGCTGCGCCTCGATCCCGCGGCGCCTGGCCACCACATCTCGATGCTGTATTTCCTGAACAGCCTCGGGGCGGTGTTCGGGGTGCTCGCGTCGATCTTCGTGCTGATCCCGGCCTTCGGGCTGCCCGGCACGCTGGGGTTCGCGGGCGCGGTCAACATCGCGCTTGCCGCGGGCGCGTACGCGCTCGCCGCCGTGACGCCGCCCGCCTTCGCGGTGCCGGCGATGCAGCAGGCGGTGCAGGCGGAGCGCCCCGAGCGGCGGCTCCTCACGCTCCTGCTCGCCACGGCACTCCTCACGGGGCTCTCGTCCTTCATCTACGAGATCGTCTGGATCCGCATGCTGAGCCTGGTGCTCGGCGCCTCGACCTACTCGTTCGAGCTGATGCTCGCGAGCTTCATCCTCGGCCTGGCACTCGGCGGGCTGTGGATCCGCAGGCGCGTGGACCGCATCGACGACCCGGTCCGCTACCTGGGCGTGGTGCAGGTCGTCATGGGCGTGGCGGCGGCGGCGACGATTCCGCTGTACAACGGCTCGTTCGATTTCATGGCGTGCTGCTGTCGGCGCTCTCGCGCAACGACGGCGGCTTCATGATCTTCAACCTGGGCTCGATCGGCATCGCGCTGCTGGTCATGCTGCCGGCCACGTTCTGCGCGGGCATGACGCTGCCGCTCATCACCTACCGGCTGCTGCGATCGAGCGCGGGCGAGCGCGCGATCGGGCTGGTGTACTCGGTCAATACGCTGGGCTCGATCCTGGGCGTGATCCTCGCGGTGCACGTGCTGATGGTGGCGCTGGGGGTGCGCGGGGTCCTGCTCGTGGGCGCGGCGATAGACGTAGGGCTCGGCGTGCTGCTGATCGCCTCGGCGGAACGCGTGCCGCCCCGGCGCGCCACGGCGCTGCCTGGGCCGCTGGGGCCGGCATGGTCCTCTTCTGGTCGTGGCGATCGCCTTCCCCATCGATCAGCGCCGCGCCGCCTCGGGCGTGTTCCGCGGCGGCAAGCGACGATGCCGGCCGACGCGGCTCCTGCCATACCACCAGGACGGCAAGACCGCGACCGTGGACATGATGACTAGGGCGGCTTGAGTGGCCATCCGCACCAACGGCAAGACCGACGCGGCCATCATGATGGCCGGCGACCGACCGCGGACGAGGTCACGATGGGGATGCTCGCGCTGATGCCCCTCACGTACAGCCCGCGAGGCGAAGACCGCCGCGTTGATCGGCTTCGGCTCCGGCATGTCCTCGGACATCATGCTGCGCTCGCCGAACATCGAGCGCGTCGACACGATCGAGATCGAGCCCGCCATGGTCGACGGCGCGCGCGCCTTCCTGCCGCGCGTGCAGCTCGCCTATTCCGATCCGCGCAGCCACATCGTGATCGACGACGCGAAGTCGTATTTCGCCCGCGGCGGGCGCAAGCGCTACGACATCATCGTCTCGGAGCCGTCCAATCCGTGGGTGAGCGGCGTCGCCTCGCTCTTCACCGAGGAGTTCTATCGCGCCTCGCCGCTGTCGTTGAACGACGGCGGCGTGCTGTCCCAGTGGCTGCACACCTACGAGATGGACTCGGCCGGCATGGCGTCGGTCTTCAAGGCGGTGGCGAAAACCTTCCCGCAATTCGTCGTCTACACCTCGAACGACGGGGACATCATCCTCATCGCCCGCAAGGGCGCGCCGGTCGGCCGGATGGACCCGCGGGCTCTCGGCTGGCCGAAGATGCGGCCGGTCGTCGAGCGGCTGCACATCGCCGATCCCGCCGTGCTGCTGCGCGCCATGCGGGAACGGGCTCCCGGGCACGGTGCTGGCGCTTTTCGGCTCGGCGGGCGTCCCCGCCAATTCCGATTACCTGCCCGTGCTGGAGCAGCGAGCCTCGAGACGCGGTTCACGCAGGAGCGCGTGACCGATCTGGACGAGCATGCAGGTCACCGGCCTGCCGCTGCTGGAGATGTTCGACGGCAAGGTCGGGCCGCTCGACCACAAGATCCATCGCCCGTCGAGACCGCGGGTGTCGACCACGTTGTGGTCGATGCCTGGTTCTTCCACGACCTCCTCCTGAGCCCAGCGCTGGTACCGACCGGGCCGCGCCTGCGTCGTCCTCGCGCGAGCAGTCGGCGCGCCTCCTCGCGCTGTGGGCCGCAGCCTGTCCCGCCCAGCGTGCCCTTCGACCGCCTGCTGCCGTCGATCGTGACCATCGCCGAGGCGGTCAATCCCCACCTCGCAAAGGAGGCGGCGCTCGAGGTCTGGAAGCGGCTCGAGGGCACGCCCTGCGCGAGCCGCCTCGCGCCCGGCGACCGCCGCTGGCTCGAGCTCTTCTCGGCGGTGGCGGGCCGCGATCCGGCCGCCATGAGCCGCGTCGGCGACGAGATCCTCGAGGCCAATCGCGGCCGCCGCGACATCCTCACGGAGTACGCATTCGGTGCGACCGCCGCGGGGCTCGTCTGCCAGCATCGTCTCGCGGACGCGAACAAGCTCTTCGCGGCGGGCACCAAGGACTGGCTGCTGGCGGGCGCCGCGCCCGTCGGATTGCGCTACCTCTACACGCTCGCCAACCTGCCCGATGCATCGCAGTGGCCGCGCGGCGCCGCCTGCGGCGCGCCAGCCCCGTCCTCCTAGCCCGCGACCGTTCATTTCGGACCGCCAGGCGTTGGCCTTAACCGGCAGGCCGTTCGAGAGATAGGTCAGGAAGTACTCGAGGTCGTTCAGCTCCTCGGAGGCGGCGGGGAAGGGCGCGGCACCCATGCGCTCGAGGCAGGCGCGCACCTGCGCCTGCAGCGTGAGCGCGTCGCCTTCGCGCACGAACGGCCAGCGCGCGGCCTGCCCGATGGCGGGCGAGAGCGGCACGTCGGCGTAGCGCTTGCCCGCGCCGTCGACATGGCAAGAGGCGCACGCGAAGTTGCGCTGCCCCATGCGCGTGAAATAGAGCCGGCGTCCCTGCTCGAAATGCGCCTCGGCGGCGGCCGGCACGCGCACCTGGATCGGGTGGCCGTCCGAGAGGCTCCTCAGGTAGGCAGTGACTGCGCCCATGGTGCGCGGATCGTCGTAGTCGAGCAGCGCCTCGTGGTGCGTCTTCAGGCACTGGTTCACCGCCATCTCGAGCGTGAAGACGCGCCGCGCCGCCGTGTGCCACTGCGGATAAGCGACTGCGACGCGCAGCCCGCCGTTCGGGAAGCACGCGGCGAGCGAGCGCCCGTCCTTGAACCTGCGCTTCCAGATCGCCGCGCCGCGCTCGATCGCTTCCTTCCCGGCGCCGGCGTTGGCGTCTTCCTGCGCACGCATCTCGGGATCGAAGGCGGCCGAGCCCAGCGCATAGTCGGCGCGCGCGAGTGCGGGAAGCTGGGCGTGCAGGCGCGCCTCGATGGCCGCTTTCACCGCGGCGGGGCTCGCGGCGAGCGCCGCCGGCGCGAAGGCGCAGGCGAGGATAGCGATCAGCGCGCCGAGGGTGCTAGGGGAGCGCATGGAGGTACTCGACCAGGCGATCGATCTCGACAGCGTCGAGGATGCGGTGGCGGCCGAAGGGCGGCATCACGGTGTCCGGATTGAGGCGCGCCGGATCGACGATCAGCTCGCGCAGGCGCGCCCGGCCCAGCTCGCGCATGCGCGCGCCCTCGAGCCGGGGTCCGAGGTCCGAGCGCGTCGCGGGGCCGGCGCCCGCGGGCACCTGGTGGCAGGCGATGCAGTAGCCCTTGTCGGCGCGGGTGAAGAGCTCGACGCCCGCGAGGGGCGCTGCGGCGGCGGGCAGGGACAGCGCGCACGCGAGCGCGGCGATCGCGGCTGCGCGCATCAGCTGATCTTCAACGCCTTCTCGGCGGCCAGCTGGTTTTCCAGCAGCGACTTCAGCTCGCGCAGGCGCGCCTCGGCGCTCGACTGCTCGTAGAAGTCGCTCGACTTCACCTTCACGGCGAGCTCGAGCTGGTCCACCGCGGCGGCGAGGTTGTCCCGGCGGTACTGCGCCTCGGCCTGCGCGCGGTGCTGCGAAGCGGTGCGTCCCAGCGCCTCGTACGCGCGGGCCTGGAATTCGTAGAGGCGCGCGTCGGTGGGCCGCTCGCGCAGGCGCTTGTCGACGTCGTCCAGCACCGCCTTCGCCTGGCCGGTGCGCTGCATGAGCTCGAGGCTCGCGTACACGAGCGCGCGGTAGTCGGGATGCTCGGCGAGCGCCGCGCGGTAGATGGCGGCGGCGGCGTCGGTCTGGCCCATGTCCGTCTTGATCTGGCCGGCGAGCAGCTCGAAGGCCGGCAGCGTGTTCTCGCCCCGCAGCGGCGCGAGCGTCTTCCACGCGCCCTCGAAGTCACGCGCTCGGCGCTGGGCGAGGGCGAGGCCGTATACGTCCTCGCGCGGGCGCACCACGGTCCGGTCCTCGAGCGCGGTCTGGAAGAACTGCACGGCCTCGGTCGCCGAACCCGACGCCGCGCGCAGCTTGGCGCGCGCGATGCGGTACTCGAACGAATCCGGCACCAGGCGCGAGGGCAGGTTCTCGACGCGGTCCTGCATGTCCGCGATGCGCTCGGTGGTGAGCGGGTGGGTGCGCAGGTAGCCCGGCGCGCCCTTGAACTCGTTCAGCCGGTTGGCGCGCAGCATGCGCTCGAAGAAGGTGACCATGGCGCGCGGCGCGAACCCGGCGCGGATGAGCAGCTGCAATCCCACGCGGTCGGCCTCGCGCTCGTGGTCGCGCGTGTAGTTGAGCTGGTTCTGGATGTTCATCGCGCCCGCCGTCGCCACCGCCGCCTCCGTCACCTGGCCACCCTGGCCGCCGCCGCGCGAGGCGAGGATCGCCAGGGCGAGGGCGGCGAGGGAGGTGAACTGCACCCCGCGCTGGCCGTAGAGCATGCGCGCCTGGTGGTGCTGCAGGATGTGGCCGATCTCGTGGCCGACCACTCCCGCCAGCTCCGACTCGTTCTGGGTGAGCAGGACCAGCGCCGAGTGCACGCCGATGTGCCCGCCCACCAGCGCGAAGGCGTTGATCGCATCGTCGCGCACCACGAAGAAGTCGATGTCGCGGTGCGGCCCGTCGGCGCCCGCGAGCAGGCGGTTGCCGAGCGAGTTGATGTAGTCGTAGACCTCGGGATCCTCGATGAAGTCCTTGTCGATGCGCACCTCGCGCATGATGCGGTTGCCGATGGTGGTCTCCTGCGTGTCCGAGAGCGAGACGGAGGAGATGTCGCCCAGGTCGGGCAAGCCCTGCGCGTGCGCGAGCGGGCCGTTGCAGGCGAGGAGGACGGCGGTGATGAGAGCGCGGGCTTTCACTCGATCAGGATGGCCGGGTCAAGCTGCTACCATGGTGGCCGGGCCCGGGCGGCTCACGGGCATACGATCCGGCCATTATGACGGAAAAAACCTCCGGAAAACTGACGCATTTCGACGCGAGCGGCGCCGCGCGCATGGTCGACGTCGCGGACAAGCCCGAGACGCACCGGGTGGCCGTGGCCGCCGGGCGCATCCGGATGCTGCCCGCCACCCTCGCGCTGGTGCAGTCCGGCACCGCGAAGAAGGGCGACGTGCTCGGGGTCGCACGGGTGGCGGCAATCCAGGCCGCCAAGCGCACGTCCGAACTCATCCCGTTATGCCACCCCGTGCCGCTCAGCTCCGTCGCGATCGAGTTCACCATCGATGCCTCCGGGGACGCCATCGAATGCCGCGCCACGGTCGAGTGCACCGCGCGCACCGGCGTCGAGATGGAGGCCCTCACCGCGGTCCAGGTGGGCCTGCTCACGATCTACGACATGTGCAAGGCGGTCGATCGCGGCATGACGATGGAGGCCATCCGGCTGCTGGAGAAGCGGGGCGGCAAGTCCGGCACGTACCGGGCGTGATAAAATTTTCGGTCCCATCGGAAGCATGCCCATGAGCCTCAGCATCTTCGACCGCGAGCTCGACGTTCGCGGCCTCAACTGCCCGCTGCCGATCCTGCGCGCCAAGAAGGCGCTGGGCGACCTCACGGCGGGCCAGGTGCTCAAGGTGGTCGCCACGGATCCGGGCTCCGTCAAGGACTTCGAGGCCTTCTGCAAGCAGACCGGCAACGAGCTCATCTCCCACTCGCCGGGACCCGAGTTCACCTTCTTCATGAAGAAGCGCTAGTCGAGGAAGAGGTCCTGCGCGAGCGCCGTCCCCGGCGTCACCGCGTACGAGTCGAAGTCCTTCACGCCCGCGGTGCGCAGCACCTCCTCGTCGATGTGGAAGTGCCCGGTGTGCGTGCGCGCCTCCGAGGTGAGGATGAGGTGCGCGGCGTCGGACATGATCTCGGCGTGGCGGCTCGCCTTGAGGATCGCCTCGGGGAAATGTACCTCCACCGCCGCCGTGGCAATCGTGGTGCGCGGCCATAGCGAGTTCACCGCGATGCCGTCGGCCCTGAGCTCGGCCGACATCCCGAGCGTGCACATGCTCATCCCGTACTTGGACATCGTGTAGGCCACGTGGCCGGCGAACCAGCGCGGCTTCATGTTGAGCGGCGGCGAGAGGTTGAGGATGTGCGGGTTCTTCGCCTTCCTGAGCCACGGGATGCAGGCCTGTGAGCAGAGGAAGGTGCCGCGCGCGTTGACCGCCATCATCAGGTCGAAGCGCTTGGCGGGAGTGGCGAGCGTGGGCGTGAGGCTGATGGCGCTCGCGTTGTTGACCAGGATGTCGAGGCTGCCGAAGGCGCGCGCCGCCTGCTCGACCGCCGCCGCGATCGCCGCGTCGTCGCGCACGTCCAGCTGGAGCGCGAGCGCCTTGCCGCCGGCCGCCTCGATCTCCTTCGCCACGCTGTGGATGGTGCCGGGGAGCTTGGGGTGCGGATCCGAGGTCTTCGCGGCGATGGCGACGTTCGCACCGTCACGGGCGGCGCGCAGCGCGATGGCGCGCCCGATCCCGCGCGAGCCTCCGGTGATGAAAAGCGTCTTGCCGGCGAGGCTCGCCATGCGGTCTCCAGGGTCGTTGCTGCCGATATACGTGGGGATCATACGCCGAGCGCGCGGCATGGCGAGCCGATATGCACTCGCCTTCATATGGCTGCGCGCGCGCCACTGCTAGCATCGGATCCCGCTCCCGTCCGGACGATCGATCTTGCGCAGCCTTCTCCTGTTCGTCGTTTCGTGCGTGCTCGCCGCGTCAGCGCATGCGCAAGAGAGCGCGTGCGCGCCCGGCAAGCCCACGCTGGCCATCCATCACGCAGGCAGCTTGAGCGCGGTGCTGAAGGCGGTCGAGAAGGTGTACACGCAACGCACCGGCGTGTGCGTGACCGACGTCCCGGGCGGGAGTGTGGCCGGGGCGCGCACGGTCACCGCCGGCCGCGTGCCCTGCGACATCTACGCCTCTGCCGACTACGAGATCATCGACCAGATGATGAAGCCCGCCGGCGTGGCGGACTACACCATCCGCTTCGGCGAGGGCGCCATGGTGCTCGCGTATCGCACCACCAGCAAGCACGCCGAGACCATCGCGCGCGGCCGGCTCGATCCGCCCGCGTCCATTCCCGACGTCGCGCCCGACTGGTACGAGCAGATGATCGGGCCCGGTGTCTCGAGCCTGGGCTCCAACCCGTTCCTCGATCCCGGCGGATACCGCGCCGACCTGATCTTCCAGCTCGCGCAGGCCAAGTACGGCGTGCCCAACCTCTACAGCACCATGCTCTCGCACCACATCGAGGGCGGCTATGCGGCGCTTGCGCTGGGCAAGGACTACGACTTCCAGTTCATCTACGAGCACAGCGCGATCGCCGCTTTCCGCAACGACACCACCGGCACCTACCGCTTCGCGCACCTGCCCGATGACGTGGGCCTCTCCTCGACGAGCCATGCCGCGCAGTACGCGAAGGTCGGCATCACGATCCCGGGGTTGCAGATCCCGTCGTCGGCCGAGACCGTGCGCATTCCCGCCACGCGCGTCACCTGGGGGCTCACGGTGATGAAGTCCGCGCCGCATCCGGAGCTCGCGGTCGAGTTCCTGAAGCTGCTCCTGGGACCCGAGGGCGTGGCGATGCAGGCCGCGACCGGGCCCACGCCCATCAGTCCCGCCATCGTGAGCCGCGACGACCTGTCGCGCGTGCCCGCGCCGCTGAGGAGCCTCGTGCGCGCACCCGATTGACCGCAACAACCGCAACCGCAACCAGGATCCCACAATGAAAAGAACCGTCCTCGCCGCGCCACTGGCGCTCGCCGTCCTTTCCGCAAACGCGCAACAAGCGACCGAGTCCCCGCCTTCGGCAGCTCCGAAGGAGTACGTCTACGTCGAATCCCAGCGCCCGGGCAGCCCCGAGAGCGGCTACCGGGTCGATGCGCCGTATTCGCTCGGGCCGCTCGGAACGCATGAAGCTCCTCGACGCGCCCTACGTGATGCAGATCGTGCCCGGGCCGCTGCTCGAGAACACGCAGGTGAGGAGCGTGAAGGAGTCGCTCAAGTACATTCCCGCCGCGCAATTCCAGGAGCAGCAGGGCTCGGAGGTGATCCGGCCGGCCACGCGCGGCATGCAGTCGTCGAACTTCCAGAACACGCGCCAGAACGGGATGACGGTCTTCATCACCGGCGGCAACGCGATCGAGTCCTACGAGCAGATCGAGGTGCTGGCCGGCCCGGCCTCGGCGGTCTTCGGCCCCGCGAACCCGGCCGGCAACTTCAATTTCCTCACCAAGCGCGCGACGGTCGGGCGCCTTACGCGCGCGAGCTTCTACTACGATTCCGACAGCATCCTCACCGCGCACCTGGACCTGGGCGGGCGCGTGGGCACGAGTGAAGCCGTGGGCTACCGGCTCAACCTGCTCAAGGGCAACGGCGAGAGCTACGCGCCCGACAGCGAGTTGAACCGCGAGCTCATGAGCCTCGCCGTGGACGTGCACCCGGCGCGCGACACGACGATCGAGGCCACGATCACGAGCTACCAGGTCGAGCAGAAGGGCTACGCCGGCTGGTTCACGTACGGGCCGGGCATCAACCTGCCCTCCGCGCCGGATCCCACGCGGCGCGGCTTCGGCCAGGTCTACGCGGGCGTGGAGCTGCACAACAAGACCGCGGACCTGCGCTGGAAGCAGGACTTCGGCGCCAACTGGCACCTGGTCGTGGGCGGACTCACGCAGCGCATCGACCGCAACATCAACACGCCGGTGATGAACCTCATCAACAACAACGGCGACTACGTCGGCTTCGCTCGGCAACGGCTTCGCGCCCACCTTCACGACGACGAGCAACATCGGCTACCTCAACGGCATCTTCAACACCGGCACGGTGTCCCACGAGGTGACATTCGGCACCACCGGCTACCGCGCGACCACCTTCGCCGTGCGCGTGACGCCGCCGGCCTCGGCCGTGCTGCTCGGCACCGCCAACATCAACGATCCCGAGGTCTTTCCCGAGCCCGCCGCGGGCCTGCCCGACACGGGCAACAACTTCCGCTCGTCGGTGGCGACGCAGCAGGGCGTGAACGTGAGCGACCAGATGGCCCTCACGCGGCAGTGGGCGTTGCGGCTCGCGGTGAGCTACGACTGGATCGGCACCCGCAACTACAATGCCGCGGGCGCCCAGACCACGAGCTACGCCGACGCCGGCTTGAGCCCCATGCCCAGCATCATCTTCAAGCCGCGCGAAGACCAGACCGCCTACGTCACGTACGCGAGCAGCCTGCAGCAGGGCGACCTCGCGCCCGCGGGCAGCGCGAACGCCAACACGGGCCTCGCCCCGTACCGCACCGAACAAGTGGAAGCGGGCTACAAGATCGCCTGGAACAAGGCGCTGGATCTCTCGGCGGCGATCTTCCGGCTGAAGCGCCCGTTCGCGAACGTCGATCCCGCCGACAACGTGTTCAAGATCTCGGGCAACCAGGTCAACACGGGCGCCGAGATCCTCGCGATCGGCGAGGTGGCGCGCGGCACGCGGCTCTACGGCGGCGTCACGTTCATCGACGCCAAGATGGAGGACACGGGGGTCGCGGCCACCGACGGCAAGCGCTACGTCGGCATTCCCAAGGTGCACAGCAACTTCCTGGTGGAGTACGACCTGGCGGCCGTGCCGGGGCTCACCGGCATCTTCGACTGGCAGTACAACAGCAACCGCGCGGCCAACGACACCAACACCACGTTCGCGGCGGCCTATAACACCTTCGACCTCGGCGCGCGCTACCGGGCGAAGCTCTGGGGGCGCAACACGACGTGGCGCGCGGCGGTGCAGAACCTCGCCGACCAGCGCTACTGGTCGAGCGTGAACCCGGCCAACATCACCGGTACCAACCGCGGCAACATGGTGGCGCACATCGGAGCGCCGCGCACGTTCTCGGCCTCGGTCACCATGGACTTCTGAGCCGCTAGGGGTTGCCCGGCCCCGTGGTGTCGCTCGAGGGGATGATGCCCCGGCTCACGTAGACCAGCCGCAGGTGCGAGCGGAACGACGGGAGCTGCATCGCGAACACGATGCCGGTGGTGAGCGCGATGGCGCCGCCCACGACGAACGTCGCGGGGGCGCCGATGTGCTCGGCGAGCCAGCCCGCGGTGTAGTGGCCGAGGGGCGCGGTGCCGATGAAGAACATCGTGTAGTAGCTCATCACGCGGCTCCTCTTCTCCTCGTCCACCATGGTCTGCAGGATGGTGTTGCAGGTGGCGCCGGTCATGAACATGCCGAAGCCCAGCATCATCATGAGCGGGAAGGCGAGGTAGACGTTGCGCAGCATCCCGAAGCCGATGGCGCCCAGCCCGCCCACGGTGGCGGCGATGGCGATCCACTTGCCCAGCCCGCGCACCGAGGGCCGGCGCGCGAGCGACACCGCCGAGATCACCGCGCCCAGTCCCACGGCGCCGATGAAGAGGCCGACCAGCTCCGCGCCCTGGTGGTACGCCTGCACCGCCATCGCCGGCATGAGCGTGGAGTAGGGCGCGAGGGCGAAGCTCACCGCCGCGAGGGTGAAGAGCATGCGCCGCACCGGGACCATGCCCATGGCGTACTTCCAGCCCTCGGCCAGGTCGGCGAGCGGATGGCTCGCGGCGCGCTTGGGCCGCGGGCGGACGATCTTCAGGCTGAAGAGCGCGGCCAGCACCGCGATGTACGAGATCGCGTTGAGCGTGAAGCACACCGTCTCGCCGAACGCCGCGATGAGGAGCCCGCCGATCGAGGGCCCGATGAGGCGCGTGCCGTTCATCAGCACCGAGTTCATCGCGATGGCGTTGGGCAGGTCCTCGCGCCGGTCCAGGAGCTGCACGAAGATCGACTGGCGCGTGGGCGTCTCGAAGGCGTTGCACACGCCGGCGAAGAGCGCGAGGGCCGCGAGCTCGGGCATGGTGATGATCCCGAGACCCGAGAGCACGGCCAGCACGGCGGCCTGCAGCGAGAGGAGTGTCAGCACCGCGATCAGCATGCGCCGGCGGCTCACCCGGTCGCCCAGCACGCCCGCGAAGGTGGCGAGGAAGAGATGCGGGGCGCTGTTGAGGAACCCGATGGTGCCCGTGAACCACGTGGAGCCCGAGAGCCGGTAGGCGAGCCACATCATCGCCACCGACTGGATCCACGTCCCCAGCATCGAGACGGCCTGGCCGATGTAGTAGTGCCGGAAGTTCGGTGACTCGAGGGCGCGGAGGGTGTGGGGGTAGGGCAAGTCGGTGGCCGGTCACAGCCGAGCTTGGCGAGCTGGGCTATGCAGGTCCGCGTGCTTGGCTTCGAAATCGGCGAGGCGCTTGCGTTCCTGGTCGACCACCGCGGGCGGCGCGCGCTCGACGAACGAGGCGTTGCCGAGCTTGGCCTTCGCCTTCTCCATCTCGCCCGCGAGCCGCTCCATCTCCTTCGCGAGGCGCGTACGCGCTCGGCGCCCTTGTCCATCTCGACATGCAGCATGAGCTTGGCGCAGGCGAGGATCGCCACCGGGGCGTCCTCGGCGGGAAGCTGCGGCACGAAGCGCACCTCGGACAAGCGTGCCAGCGCGGCGATGCCCGCTTCGTGGTGGTGCAGCGCCGGCGCGGCGTCGGCAAGGTACATCGGCACCCGGGTCGCGGGTGGCAGGTTCATGGTCGAGCGCAGGTTGCGCGCGGCGTTCACGACCTCCTTCACCTGCTCCATCTCGTGCTCGGCCTGCGGGTCGATGCGCGAGGCATCGGCACTTCGGGTAGGGCGCGAGCATGATCGTGTCGCCCGCCTTCCCGGCGAGCGGCGCCACGCGCTGCCACAGCTCCTCGGTGATGAACGGGATGATGGGGTGGGCGAGGCGCACCGTCGTCTCCAGCACGCGGATCAGCGTTCGGCGCGTGGCGCGCTGCTGCGCCTCGTTGCCGGCGGCGATCTGCACCTTGGCGAGCTCGACGTACCAGTCGCAGTACTCGTTCCACACGAACTCGTAGACCGCGCGCGCGGCGACGTCGAAGCGGTATTCGGCAGAGCGCCACATCGACCTCGCGCTCGACCACCTGCAGGCGGCTCACGATCCAGCGGTCGACCACCGACGGGTCGCGCGTGGCCTTCTCGTCCACGCCGGTGTCCTGGCCCTCGCAGTTCATCAGCACGAAGCGCGCGGCGTTCCAGAGCTTGTTGCAGAAGCTGCGGTAGCCCTCGCAGCGCTTGAGGTCGAAGTTGAGCGTGCGGCCCAGCGTGGAGAGCGAGGCGAAGGTGAAGCGCAGCGCGTCCGCCCCGTACGACGGAATGCCCTCGGGGAACTCGCGCCGGATGCGGCGGGCCGCGGATTCCCGGTGCGCCTCGAGCATCAGGCCCTGGGTGGACTTCTCGAGCAAATCCGCGAAGGTGATGCCGTCGATCACGTCCAGCGGGTCGATGGTGTTGCCCTTCGACTTCGACATCTTCTGGCCCTCGGCGTCGCGCACGAGGGCGTTGATGTAGACGTCGCGGAACGGCACCTCGCCGGTGAAGTGCAGGGTCGTCATGATCATGCGCGCGACCCAGAAGAAGATGATGTCGAAGCCGGTGACCAGCACCGAGGAGGGCAGGTAGAACTGCCGCTCGCGCTCGAGCAACGCTTCGTCCGGCCAGCCCAGCGTGGAGAAGGGCAGGAAGCGCGGAGGAAAACCAGGTGTCGAGGACGTCCGGATCGCGCTGCTCGTCCGCGATCGTCTTGCCGGCGGCGGTGGCGCGCGCGAGTGCTTCCTCGAACGTGCGGCCGACGAACGCGGTGCCGTCCTCGGCGTACCACGCGGGAATCTGGTGGCCCCACCAGAGCTGGCGCGAGACGCACCAGTCCTGGATGTTCGCGAGCCACTGGTCGTAGATCTTGGTCCACTCGGGGGGCACGAAGCGCGTGCGCCCCTCGGCCACCGCGGCGAGGCCCGCCTTCGCCATGCCGTCCATGCGCACGAACCACTGGTCCGAGAGCATCGGCTCGACCACCGCGTCCGGAGCGCTGCGAGCGCGGCTGCATGAGCTTGTGGGGCTTCTTGCTGTCGACCAGGCCCCGCGGCCTCCAGGTCCGCGAGCACCTTCTTCCTGCGCGGCGAAGCGGTCCAGCCCCTGGTAGGCGAGGGGCGCGTTCTCGTTCACCCTCGCTTCGAGCGTGAAGATGGAGAGCACCGGCAGGCCGTGGCGCACGCCGATCTGGTAGTCGTTGAAGTCGTGCGCGGGCGTGATCTTCACGCAGCCGGTGCCGAACTCGCGGTCGACGTATTCGTCGGCGATGACCGGGATCAGGCGATCGGCGAGCGGCAGGCGCACCTGCTTTCCCACCAGGTGGCGGTAGCGGTCGTCGTCGGGATGCACGGCCACGGCCGTATCGCCCAGCATGGTCTCGGGGCGCGTGGTGGCGACCACGAGGTGTCCGCTGCCATCCTCGAGGGGGTAGCGGAGCTGCCAGAGGGTGCCGTTCTCCTCGCGCGATTCGACCTCGAGGTCCGAGACCGCGGTTTGCAGCACCGGGTCCCAGTTCACGAGGCGCTTGCCGCGGTAGATGAGGCCGTCCTCGAAGAGGCGCACGAAGACCTCGGTGACGGCGCGGGAGCGCGGCGCATCCATCGTGAAGTACTTCGCGCGACCAGTCGCACGAGGCGCCCAGCCTTCGCATCTGGCGCGTGATGGTGGAGCCGGACTGCTCCTTCCACGCCCAGACGCGCTCCACGAACGCCTCGCGGCCGATGGCGCGGCGCGAGGTGCCTTCCGCCTCGAGCTGGCGCTCCACCACCATCTGCGTGGCGATGCCCGCGTGGTCCGTGCCCGGCTGCCAGAGCACGTTCTCGCCCTTCATGCGGTGCCAGCGGGTGAGCACGTCCATGAGCGTCTGCTGGTACGCGTGGCCCATGTGCAGCGTGCCCGTGACGTTGGGCGGGGGAAGCTGGATGGAGAAGGAGGCGCGCGACGGCGTCGAAGCCCGCCTTGAAGTAGCCGCGCGACTCCCATTGCGGATACCAGCGCGACTCGATGTCGTGGGGATTGAAGGCTTTTTCTAGGTCCATAAGGGCGGCGGCGTTGAGCGGCGCTTGCGTCCGCTCCAACGCCGCAGGGTCTATCTTAGATTACGACGGCCCAAAGCCTCCGCGACGGCGCTTGCGATGGCCCCCGCGAGCTCCTGGCGCAGGTCCTGCATCACGTCCGCCACGGCCGCGTGCACGTCCGCCGCGAAGCGTTCCGAGAGCCGGCGCTCGATGTCCGCGGCGAGCCGCGTCTCGACCTGCGTCATGACTTGCGCGAAGACATCCTGCGCGATGCTGCTCGAGAGCTCGACGGGCGCTGTCTCGGGGGCCGGCGGCTCGGATGGAGGGGGCTCTACCAGCTCCGTGAGCACCGGGACGCTGCCGGTATCCGTGCCCGTGGTGGTGCGGCGCAGCAGCGCGTCGGCCCGGCCGAAGACGTCCTTGTCACTGGGCATCGGGGGCTTCCGGGGCCTCGGCCTTGATGGCGTTCACGTTCACATCGTAGCCGCGGTCCTTGTAGAACGCATAGCGGCTCGCGGGCGCGCACCTTGTCGTCCTCGTCGGCGCCGACGATCTCCAGCAGCCGCTCGAAGGACGCGAAGAAGGGCGGCCATTCGTCGGCGAGGTTGAGCAGCACGTCGTGGTGCGGGAGGTTGTCGCCCGTGGAAGCGAGGATCACCGGCGTTTCCGCGGCGAGCGCCGGTGCCGGCGTAGACGTGCGGCACGAAGCGCGTGGACTGGAAGGTCCAGAGCTGGCGGTCGAAGGCGCCCAGCACCTGCGCATCCGGCGTGTAGACGACCAGCCGGCTCGACTGCTCGAAGGCCTTGGCGGCGAGGCGGCAGGCGAAATGCAGCTTGTCTTCGGCGTAGCGGTAGAAGTCGATGCGCGTCACGCGGCGGCGGCGGCGCGGCGCGCGAGGAAATGCGCGAGCATGCGCGACGGGCCGGCCCGTGGCGCCTTTTTCCGCGCCGCTCTTCCACGCCGTGCCGGCGATGTCCAGGTGCGCCCACGGGTACGACTTGGTGAAGCGCGAGAGGAAGCAGGCCGCGGTGACCGAGCCGCCGGCGCGCGAGCCGATGTTGGGGAAGTCCGCGAAGTTGCTCTTGAGCTGGTCCTGGTAGTCGTCCCAGAGCGGCATGTGCCAGGCGCGGTCCCACGCCGTTTCGCCCGCCTGCGAGCAGCTCGCGCGCGAGCGGGTCGCTGTTGGCGAAGAGGCCGGTGGCGACGTGGCCCAGCGCGATCACCATGGCGCCGGTGAGGGTGGCGATGTCCACCACCGCGGCGGGCTTGTACTTCTCGACGTAGGTGAGGGCGTCGCAGAGGATGAGCCGGCCCTCGGCATCGGTGTTGAGGATCTCCACCGTCTGGCCCGACATGGTGGTGACGATGTCGCCCGGCTTGATGGCGTTGCCGCCCGGCATGTTCTCGGTGGACGGGACGACGCCCACCACGTTCAACGGCAGCTTCATCAGCGCCACGGCCTTCATGGTGCCGAGCACGCTGGCCGCGCCGCACATGTCGAACTTCATCTCGTCCATCTCGGCGGCGGGCTTGATGGAGATGCCGCCGGTGTCGAACGTGATGCCCTTGCCGACGAGGGCCACCGGGCGCTCGTCCTTCTTGCCGCCCATGTGCTCGATCACGATGAAGCGCGGCGGCTCGCGGCTGCCCTGGGCCACGGCGAGGAAGGCGCCCATGCCCAGCTTCTCGATCTGCTTCCTCTCCAGCGCCTCGACCTTGAGGCCGTGCTCGCGGCCGAGGGCCACCGCCTGGCTCGGCGAGGTAGGTCGGCGTGCAAACGTTGCCGGGAAGGTTGCCCAGGTCCTTGGCGAAGGCCACGCCGGCGGCGATGGCCTGGGCGCGCTGGATGGCGGCCTGCGCCTCGGCGACCTCGCCCTTCTGCGCCACGCGCAACGTGGCCTTGCGCAGCGCCGGGGCCTTGCCGCTGGGCTTGCTCTTCATCTGGTCGAAGCGGTAGGTGCCGTCGTTCAACGCCAGCACCGCCTGCTCGACCCGCCAGGCCGCGTCCCGGCGCTTGAGCGGCAGGTCGGTGAGGCAGATGGTTGCATCTGCGGCGCCGGTGGTCTTCAGGGCCCGCACGGCCGCGGCCAGGGCGGCGCGGTAGGCCGCCTCGTGGAAATCCCTCTCCTTGCCCAGGCCCACGAGCAGCACGCGCTCCGCCGGGATTTTCGGCACGTGGTGCAGCATCAGCGTGGAGCCGACCTTGCCTTCCAGGTCGCCGCGCTTCAGCACCTGGGTGAGGTAGCGGCCCGAGGCGGAATCCAGTGCGGCGGCGGATTCGGAGAGCTTGTGGCCCTCGAAGACGCCCACCACGACGCAGCCCGAACGTTGCTTTTCGGGGCTGCCGGTCTTTGTGCTAAATTCCATGGCGATTCCCGGCTCCGAGGAGTGGCGAAGGGGCGAATTATATCCCTGCTGCGACCGGTCAATGGCCCGGAAATAACATTCGTGATTTTCCACCGCAGCCTCATCCGCGAATTCAGCCTGATCGCGCTCTCCGTGGTTGGAGTGCTGCTCGCGATCATCCTCACGCGGCTGATGATCCTGCTGCTCGGCAAGGCCTCCATGGGCGAGGTGCCGCCCGAGGCGGTCATCGGGCTCATCGCGTTCGGGATCCTCAACTACATGCCGGTGCTGCTCGGCATCGCGGTGTTCGTCGCGGTGCTGCTCGCGCTCACGCGCAGCTACCGGGATAGCGAGATGACCGTGTGGTTCACCTCCGGGCTGTCCATCGCGGCCTGGATACGCCCGGTCATCCAGTTCGCCGTGCCGGTGGCGCTGGTGTGCGCGCTGCTCTCGCTCGTGGTGGCGCCCTGGGCGGTTTCGCAGATCGGTGGAGTACCAGCGCCTGCTGCAGAGCCGCGACGAGGTCTCGGCCATCACGCCCGGCGTGTTCCAGGAATCGAGGAGCAGCAACCGCGTGTTCTTCGTCGAGGGCCTGAACGACCTCACCGACCAGGTGAGCAACATCTTCGTGCAGTCCACCGAGCGCGGCAAGCTCGGCGTGATCGTCGCGAAGAAGGGCTTCCTCGAGACCGCCCCCAACGGCGACCGCTTCGTGGTGATGCTGAACGGCCGGCGCTACGAGGGCACGCCGGGCATGCTGGACTACCGCTACGTGGATTTCGAGCGCTACGCCGTGCGCATCGAGCCCCACGAGGCCAAGCGCGAGGCGCCGTCGTCCAAGGCCATGAGCACCCTCGACCTCTTCCTGCAGCACAAGCCCGAGCAGATCGCGGAGCTGCACTGGCGCCTGGCGCTCCCCATCGCGGTGCTGATCATGGGCCTCTTCGCCGTGCCGCTCTCCTTCGTGAACCCGCGCTCCGGCCGCTCCTGGAACCTGATCTTCGCGGTGCTGATCTACGTGCTCTACAACAACTGCCTCTCCATCTTCCAGGCCTGGACCGCCTCGCAGCGCATCCCGATGTGGGTGGGGCTCTGGCCCGTGCACCTCGCGATGGCGGCGCTCGTGCTGCTGCTGTTCTACCGGCAGGTGAGCGGGTTCAGCTGGCGGGGGTTGCTGCGGTAAGCGTTCTCCCTCTCCCTTGGGAGAGGGCCGGGGAGAGGGCCGATTGGAACTCGCTCGTCACCCGCCGGGAAGGTATAATTTCGGGCTTCGCCGCATCACCGGAGAGGTGGATGAGCGGTTTAAGTCGCACGCCTGGAAAGCGTGTTTAGGTTAATAGCCTAACGCGGGTTCGAATCCCGCCCTCTCCGCCATTCCCCTTCATTGACCTCGCACCGCCCCAAGCCTAATATCGCTAGGCATGGAAGGCGAAATCCTCAAAGGTCACCTCGACATGATCGTGCTCGCGGCATTGGCACCCGCGCCCGCGCACGGTTACGCAGTCATCGAGGAGATCCGTCACCGCAGCGGCCAGGCGTTCAATCTCCCCGAGGGCACGGTCTATCCCGCGCTGCACCGGCTGGAGGCGGCGGGGTTGCTCTCCAGCAAGTGGACGACCGCGGAGACCCGCCGGCAGCGCAAGGTGTATTCACTCACGAAGCGCGGGCGCGATGCGCTCGCCGCGCAGCGCGTCACGTGGGAGCAGTTCACGCGGGCCATCGCGGGACTCCTCGGCGCGCGCACCGCGAAGCATTCCCCATGATTCCCGAGTACGCGGAATCGATCGCGCGCAAGCTCGCCTTCGATCCGCGGCTCGCGCGGTCGGTGCGCGCGGAGGTCGAGGATCACCTCTGGGAGTGCGTTGCAGCGGATCCGGCGGGCGAGGGCGCCGTGGCCGAGCGCCGTGCCATCGCGAGCTTCGGCGATGCACGGGCTCTCGCAGCGCAGCTCGCGGCGGTTGCTCTCGCACGGCAGGCGAGGGGCCTCGCGCTCGCGGTGATGGCCGTGGTCGCCGCGGCATTCGTCGCCATGAAGGTGCGGGTGGCCTGGTACGCGCTCGTGGCGCACGCGCCGAAGGGCGGGTGGTCCGCACCGGCGGCTTTCGTGCTTTCGATAGACCGCTACTCGTTCTGGCTCGCCGCCGCCATGGCGCTCGCGGCTTGGGCCTACTTCGTGCGCGGCCGAATGCCCGACGCGCTCGCGCCCACGTATCCCCAACGCCTTCGCCGCTTCTTCGTGCTGTGCGCGGTTGCGATGGCGTCCCTCGTCGTCTGCATTGCTTGCGATGCGATCCTCACCGCGTTCCAGGTGATCGGGCGGGGGTTCGGGCCGGATTCCGTGCTGCCGTTCGCGTCGATGGCCCTCGAAGCCGCGGGCGCGATCGTCGTGGCCGCACAGCTCTGCCTGATTGCGCGGCGAGCCGTGCGGGCGGCCCACACCTTCCGGGCCGCGTAGCCGCTACTTCTTCGGCGCGAACACCCGGCCGTCCACGCCGAATCCTCCTTCGGCAGTCTCCATGAGCGCCACGAAGCAGCGCCGCGCGGGATCGGGCGTGCGGCCCATCGCCTTCAGCACCACGTCGGTCAGGCCCTTCACCATGGCGGCCTTCTGCTCGAGCGTGAGCGCGCCGGCGGGCACGCAGAGCTCGATAACGGGCGCTCCGTAGTCCGCGCTGGCTTGCGCGAGGACGGGGATTCCAGCGACGACGCCGGCTCCAGCGGCAGCTCCGGCTCCGGCGAGGAGCACGGCGCGCCGGCCGGCCGAGGGCAGATTGGCGCTCATGGCATCACCTTGCCCTTGTACGCCCACCCGCGCGCCGGAATCTCGTTGATCAGGACGTAGGTCGGGGAATCGAGGGGACGCTTCTCGACTCCCAGGATGACCTCGTGGATGCCTTCGGCGATCTCGCGCCGCTGCTCCGGCGTGAGGGCACCTTCGGGGACGAAGACTTTCGCGATGGGCATGGCCGGCTCCGTGGTTGTGAGACCTAGTTAAACTAAGCCTAGTAATGCGATGTGTCAAGCCCTGGAGAGCCGACCACGCCGCCGCGCTATGATTTCGGTTCCCTGCGCCGCATCCGAGAATGCCGCGGCGCGAGATATCGACGCAAGCCCGAAGGAGCGCGATGACCGCCGAGCCCTGGCCCCGCCTTCCCATCGACGAATGGCAGGACACGTGCGACACGCTGCACATGTGGTCGCAGGTGGTCGGCAAGCTCACGCTGCGCACGACGCCGCTCGCCAATCACTACTGGAACGTGGCATTCGGCCTCACGGCGCGCGGGCTATCCACGCGGCCGATGACGGTCGGCGGGCGCGCGCTGGTCGCCTCCTTCGACTTCGTCTCCCACGAGCTGCGCCTCGAGGTCTCGGACGGCAGCTCGATCATCCTGCCGCTCGAGCCGATGACGGTCGCGGACTTCCACGCGCGGACGATGGAAGCGCTCGGTCGCCTGGGCGCGCCGATCCACATCTGGACGATGCCCTCCGAGGTGCCGGACCCGATTCCCTTCGAGAAGGACACCGTGCACCGCGCCTACGATCGCGAATGGGCCAACGCGTTCTGGCGCGCGCTTACGTCGATGCGGCCGGTCTTCGAGGAGTTCCGCGCGGGATTCGTGGGCAAGTGCAGCCCGCTGCATTTCTTCTGGGGCGGCTTCGACCTCGCGCTCACCCGCTTCTGCGGGCGGCGCGCGCCCGAGCGGCCGGAGGCCGACCAGGTCACGCGCGAGTCGTACTTCCACGAGGTCATCAGCCACGGTTTCTGGCCGGGCGGAGGAGACACCGACGCGTCGTTCTACGCGTACACGTCGCCCGAGCCCGAGGGATATGCGGTCGCCGCCGTGGCACCCGCCGCGGCGCGCTACGACCCGCACTTCCGGGAGTTCCTGCTGCCCTACGAAGAGGTGCGCTCCGCCGTTTCGCCGGACACCAAGCTTCTCGCCTTCCTGCGCAGCACTTATGATGCGGGGGCGGATCTCGCGGATTGGGACCGCGCAGCCCTCGAACGCTGACCCGGGACACCATGAGACCCCGTTACATCCTGACCGTCTTGATCGTCGCCGCCCTCGTGGGCGCCTGGTGGCTGCACTCGCCGCATCCGGAGACCAAGGCGAGCGTGGCGCCTGCGTCGGCCCCGAAAGCGGGCGATCTCGCGGCGCTCTCGCCTTCCGCCGTGCTTTCGATCAAGGTCGGCAAGGCCTCGACCCTGGCGTTGCCGCCCGCCAAGGCATCCGCCGTTCCGAGCCTCGCCCACGAGTTCGACACCGCGCGTGCGCTCAAGCCGCTCTACGACCGGCTGACGGGTCCCGGCGCGCCGAAGACGCCGGAGGCGAGGTTCATCCTCTACAAGATCCTGGCTACCTGCGCCGCGCGCACGGACCGCAAGCCGAACGATCCGGCCCGGGAGTCGCCGGCGGAACGCAGGAAGCGGCTCGCGGACAGCATCTCGGACTCCAATCCGGACAAGCAGAAGCGCCTCGCGGCGTTCGATTACCTCGCCGGCCGCTGCGATGGATTCGAGAACGTGACCACGAGCACCGCGGAGCTGGACCGGATGCGCGAGGCGGCGGCGCAGGCAGGCGATCCGACGGCGCAGGCCTCGCAGGTCGCAGCACGATATCTTCGAGGTCCATTTCAGCCCGACGACACCCGCGGGCACGCTGCCGATCACGGAAGGGCAGATGGCCAACCTGCGCCAGGTGCTCGCGTCACGAGACCCGGATGCCATCCTCGCGGCGGGCACGATCCTCTCGAACACGTTTCCGAATGTCGTGCTGCAGGTGGGGCCGAATCACGACGATGTGGACGGCCGCGCCTCGATGGCAGCGTGGCAGCTGGTGGCCTGCGAATACGGGCTGGACTGCGGTCCGGACAGCCGGGCGGTGATGAATGCCTGCGCTTGGTCGGGGCAATGCGGCGCGGGCAACGTCCCGGACCTGGTCTTCTACTACCAGGCTACGCCGAACCAGGCGCAGCTCATCGACCAGTATCGCCAAGCATTCCGCTCGGCGATAGAAAGCGGGGATACCGGCCAGATTCAGGCCGAGTGGCGGGCGCACCGCCCGACGATGACCTACGGCTTCACGACGTCGCCCTGAGCGGCCTCTTGGCCGGGGGTGGGCTCGCCTTCCGGCTGCTGGCGTGCCTGGGCTTTCTCCTGCTTCTTGGCTTCCTTTTTCTGCTTCTTTGCCAGCTCCCGCTGGCGCTTCGCGAACGCGTAATTTGGTTTCGGCATCCAGGCGATCTCCTTGATTATTACGGCGGTAATGGCTCAGTCTATATCTTGCCAGTTTGGTTCGCCCCTGAGGGCGGGAAGTGCCGGAATTTTTGTGCGTTTCTGCACAGACACGCGAACAGCGGCGACCGAAAATCCATCCACAACAACGAGTGACAGAAGTGGCTCCCATGGACGACCCTGAGCGCAGGACGCTCGAACGAGAGGTGCAGACCCATCTGCACCGGATCGAGAAGATCCAGGAATCCCTGAAAGACCGGGAGGAGAACCTGCGCCAGATCGTCGATGCCCCGGAAGAGCTGGTCCGGGAAGTCGGCAGCCTGCGCATGGAGCTGCGCGGCCGCAAGGCGGCGCTCGCCGTGGGCCTGTCGCTGCTCGGCATCTACCAGAACTGACCCCGCTTTTCCGCTAAGATCCGCGCCGGCACGTCCGCCCGCGAGGAGATCCCATGCGCCTGCGTTCCATCGCCCTCCTGGGCTTGGCGTTCGCCGCGTTCTGCGCCGCCGCGCAGCCCACGGCGTACTACCCGGACCGCGACTGGCGGCACCAAACGCCCGCCGAAGCCGGCATCGACGCGGCGAAGCTCAAGGACGCGATCGATTTCGCCGTCGCCGCCGAATCGCACTACCCACGCGACGCCGTCCTGACGCACTACCAGACCTTCGGCCGCGAGCCCTTCGGCTACGCCATCGGCCCGCTGCAGGACCGTGGTGACACTACCGGCATCGTCGTCTACCACGGCTACATCGTGGCGGAGTGGGGCGAGCCGAAGCGCGTGGACATGACCCACAGCGTGAGCAAGAGCTTTCTCTCGAGCGTGATCGGCGTGGCTTACGACCGCGGCATGATCGCGAGCCTCGACGATCCGGTGGGCGACTACGTGGGCCCGATCGTGCCGTGGCATCCGGCAGGCGGCGGCGACAAGAGCGATCGCGTGGGCGGCAGCGACGAGATCCGCCTCTTCGACACGCCGCACGACAAGCTCATCACCTGGGACCACATGCTGCGCCAGACGAGCGACTGGGAAGGCACGCTGTGGGGCAAGCCGGACTGGGCCGATCGCCCCGGGCCGCCTTCGGAATGGCTGACTCGCAAGCGCAACCCGCCCGGCACCTCGTACAAGTACAACGACACGCGCGTGAACGCGCTGGCGCTCGCCGCGCTACAGGTCTGGCGCCGCCCGCTGCCGCAGGTGCTGAAGGAAACCATCATGGACCCGATCGGCGCTTCCAGCACCTGGCGCTGGTTCGGCTACGAGAACTCGTGGATCGTGCTCGACGGCCAGGCCGTGCAGTCGGTCTCGGGCGGCGGCCATTGGGGCGGCGGCATGTTCATCAACGCGTACGACATGGCGCGCTTCGGCCTGCTCACGCTGCGCCACGGCCGCTGGAAGGACCGCCAGCTCCTCTCGGACAAGTGGGTGGACATGGCGTTGACACCCACGCCCGTGGAGCCCGGCTACGGCTTCATGAACTGGTTCAACAACCGCGACGGCAAGGCGTGGCCGAGCGCGCCGCGCAGCGCCTTCGCGCACATCGGCGCGGGCACCAACATCATCTACGTGGATCCCGAGCACGACCTCGTGGCCGTGGTGCGCTGGATCGAGGGCAAGCAGGTCGACGGCTTCCTGCAGCGCCTCATCGCCTCCCTAGCGTCCGTCCGATCCACTGCGCGGTGAGCTTCTCCTGCAGCGAGTTCTGCCCCAGGCGCGCGCGCAGGCCCGGGAAATCCACGGCGTCGAGCGGCTGGTCCTGGTTGAAGCACGAGAAGACGTAGGTGGTCTTCCCGGTGGCGCGATCGACCTGCGGCTGCAGGCACTGCGCGCAGATCTCCTTCATCATGCATTGCATCGGCGAGTTGATGGAGCCGATCGCCACGTGCGCCTTCTTCACGTAGGGCGCGAGGATGCCGTGGCGCGCGCGGGCCACCGCACCCATCATCCCGTCCGAGCCGATCGCGACGAGGCGGTCGGCATCCTGCATGCGCACCTTCGCTTCCCCCAGCATGCCGCTCGCGTGCGCCGCCATCGCCTCGACGATGTTGCCGACGTAGGCCTTGTCGCCGGCGCGTGACGGCGTGAAGCCCGGCGCCTCGTCGCAGCACCAGACGACCTCGTCCGCCGCGGCCTCGATCTCGGCCACCTTGTAGCGGTCGGCGATCTTCTTGTAGCCGGCGAAGTAGAGCACCCGCGAGCCCGCCGCGCGCAGCGCCGCGCCGATGGAAAACAGCACCGCGTTGCCGAGCCCGCCGCCCACCAGCACCACGGTCTCGTCACCCGGCGTCTCGGTGGCCGTGCCGGTCGGTCCCATGAGGATCACGGGCTCGCCGGGTTTGAGCAGCGCGCAGAGGTCGCTCGATCCGCCCATCTCCAGCACGATGGTCGAGACCAGCCCCCGCTCGCGATCGACCCATGCGCCGGTGAGCGCGAGCCCTTCCATCGCGAGCGTGGTGCCCTCGGGGTGCGTGGCCAGCGACTCGAAATTCTGCAGGCGATAGAACTGGCCGGGATGGAAGCGGCGCGCCGCGAGCGGGGCGCGCACCACCACCTCGACGATTTTCGGCGTGAGGCGCTCCACGCGGTGCACGGTGGCGCGCAATTCGCCGTTCAGCATCGCGAGGAATCGCGTGCTCTCGGCCGCGGGGCGGGGCGGCCGGCGCTCGAGCACGCGGCTCACCACCGGGAAGCCCTGCTTCGCCGAGGCCATGGCTTTCACCACGTTGCCGTAGAAGGACGGATGCAGGTCGCCGAAGAAGCTCACGTAGCGCTCCTCGGCGTCGCGCGCCATCAGCACGCGCGGGGTCGCAGGCTTGGGCGATCTCTCGGGCTTCACCGGCTCGCCCTCGTCGTCCACCGCGCGGAAGTAGCGGCCGTCGAGCGTGAAATGCCCCGGGTCCTCGCGCGCGAGCACGGTGTTGGGCTGCGTGCCGGCGGCGATGAGGATGGTGCGTGCGGCAAGCTCCACCTCGCGCGCTTCGCCCGCCGGGTCCTCCTGGGCGCGCACCACCAGCGCACGCGCATGTCCGTAGCGATCGACCTCCACGCGCAGCGGCGTGAGGTTCTCGGCGAAGCGGATACCCTCCTCGAGCGCCTTCTCCACTTCCTCGTGGTTCAGCGTGTACGAGGGGCTGTCGATCAGCCGCTTGCGGTAGGCGATGGTCGAGCCGCCCCACGATTGCAGCAGTTCCAGGATGCGCGGCGCGCGGCCTTCCTCGGCGGCTCGCTCGCGCTCGGCGCGGATGGCGAGGGCGTGCGTGAGGTATTCCTCGGCGACGGCGGTCTCCTCCTCGTTCCATTCGTTGCGCACTTCGCCCGCGCTCTTCTCGGCCACCATGCGCTCGTAGCGCGCGAGGAACTTTTCCACTTGCACGGCGTAGTAGGCGAGGGACTCGGTCGCGGTGTCGATCGCGGTGAGGCCGCCGCCCACCACCACGATGGGCAGGCGCACCTGCAGGTTGGCGATGGAATCCGTGCGCGCCGCCCCGGTGAGCTGCAGGCCCATGAGGAAATCGGAGGCGGTGCGCACGCCGCGCACCAGGCCGTTGGCCATGTCGAGCACCGTGGGCTTGCCGGCGCCCGCGGCGAGCGCGATGTGGTCGAAGCCCATGGCGAACGCACCCTCGGCCGTGAGCGTGCCGCCGAAGCGCACGCCGCCGAACATCGCGAAGTGCGCCCGGCGCTCGACCAGCAGCCGCGCCATCTTCAGGAAATTCTTGTCCCAGCGCACCGTGATGCCGTACTCGGCCACGCCGCCGAAGCCCGCCATGACGCGACTTTCCAGCGGCTCGCGCAGCTCCGCCACCTGGTGGATCGGGCGGAAGGGCACGCGCGTGCCGTCGGGCTTCACGCCGCAGAGCGAGGCATCGATCGGCTCGATCTTCAGGCCATCGATGCCGACCACCGTGTGCCCGTCGTTGAGGAGGTGGTGCGCGAGCGTGAAGCCCGCGGGCCCCATGCCCACCACGAGCACGCGCTTGCCGCTTGCCGCCTGCGCCATCGGGCGGCGCAGGTTCAGCGGGTTCCAGCGCGTGAGCAGCCCATAGATCTCGAAGCCCCACGGCAGCTCGAGGATGTCCTTCAGCGTGCGCGTCTCGGCCTGCGGGATGTTGACCGGGTCCTGGCGCTGGTAGATGCACGACTTCATGCAGTCGTTGCAGATGCGGTGGCCGGTGCCGCACACCGTGGGATTGTCGATCACGATCATCGCGAGGGCGCCCACCGCCCAGCCCTCGCTCTTCAGCTTGTGGAATTCCGAGATGCGCTCTTCCAGCGGGCAGCCGTGCAGCGGCACGCCGAACGGGCTTTTCTTGAACTCGATGCGGCCATCCTCGGCGGGCTTTTCCTTCAGCCCCTTCGAGCACGAGTCCTTGTTCTGCTCGTGGCACCAGATGCAGTAGTTGGCCTCGTCCAGCGCGCCGGCGAGACCCGTGCCGGGATCGGTGAGGGCGAAGCCTTCGCGGCGGCGGATGTGGTGCAGCGTATGCACGGAATATCCGTGGCTCGCGTCTGTTTCCACGGGCACGAGATGGAGCGGATCGACGCGCTGGGGAGGCTTGAAGAGCACCCCGCCCTTGTAGCGGCGGCGGCCCTCGGCCGTGTGCGCGGCCCACGCCGCGAAACGCTCCGCGATTTCCAGCTCGGCCCCGTGGGCCTTCTCGTCGGCGAGCCATGCGAGCACTGCCTCGGCGAACACCAGTTCGTCGAAGGCGCCCCCCAGCAGCGCTGCTACTTCCGCTTCCAGCGCCGGGCCGTCCAGCGCCTGCGCCGCATCGGCCTTGATCTTCAGCATCGCCCGGCGCTGCACGAACTTGCGCTTCACGCGGAAGAGCGGTGCCAGGCGGTGGTGGCCCTCCACCAGCTCCTGCCATTCCTCCTCGATCGCGAAGAGCCGTGCGACGAAGCGGTCGAGGTGCGGCGCCACGGCGATCAGCAGCTCGGCTTCGGCCTTGTACTCGAGCGCCGCGGATCGGCGCGCGCCGCGAGCCAGCGGCCGGAGAGTTCCGCGTCGGCGCGACGCAGCTCGTCGGCGAAGAATCCGTCCAGCCGCGCGAGTCCCGCGGGATCGTACAGGTCCTCGAAAGCGAGGCCGAAGGCGAGGCGAAGGGACGGCTGCGAGTCGGGCATTGCGGATGCGTCGGCAAAAGAGCTCGATTTTATCGGATATCATTTCCCCAACCCGCATCCTCTTCCGGAGACGCCCCATGGAACGTCGTGACTTCATTCGCCTGGCCGGTATCGCTTCCGCAACCTTTGCCGTTCCCGGCGCCACCCGCGCTTTCGCCGCCGAGGCCACGGACGCCCCGTGGCGCACCTTCGAGGTCACCACGCGCGTGCAGGTGCTGGACGCCAAGGGCGCAACCCGCGTCTGGGTGCCGGTGCCCCTGCTCGAGGAGCGCTCGTTCCTGAAACCCATGGGTAATTCCTTCGAGGCCATCGGCGGCAACACCCGTTTCGCGCTGGACCCGCACTACAGCGCGGGCATCGTGTGCGGCGAATGGGCCGAGGACGTGAAGGCGGTGCTGGAGCTGAAGAGCCGGTTCGCCACGCGCGACGTGAAGGTCGACCTCTCGCGCCCCTTCAATCCCATTCCCGAGAACCCGGTGCTCCTCGCGCGCTACACGCAGTCCACGCAGCACATGCCCACCGGCGGCGTGGTGATGGATCTTTCCAACCGCATCGTGAAGGACGCCGGTGCGGGCGACGACGTGGAGAAGGCGCGCGCCATCTACGAGTGGATCGTCGAGAACACGTACCGCGACCCGAAGACCAAGGGCTGCGGCGCGGGCGACATCGACTTCATGGTCGAGAACAAGGCCTGGGGCGGCAAGTGCGCGGACCTGAACGCGCTCTTCACCACGCTCGCCCGCGCGCAGGGCATCCCGGCGCGCGACGTGTACGGCATCCGCGTGGCCGACTCGAAGCTCGGCTACAAGAGCCTGGGCAAGAGCGGCGACATCACCAAGGCGCAGCACTGCCGCGCCGAGTTCTATTCGAAGGCGCACGGCTGGGTGCCGGTGGATCCGGCGGATGTCCGCAAGGTCATCCTCGAGGAGCAGGGCGGCAAGGCGATCGACGACCCGATGACGGTCGCCGCGAGGAAGCGCCTGTTCGGCTCGTGGGAGATGAACTGGCTGGGCTACAACTACGCGAACGACGTGGCGCTGCCCGGCTCGTCGCGCGGGCCGGTGAACTTCCTCATGTACCCGCAGAGCGAGACCGGGGAAGGCCGCCGCGACAGCCTGGATGCCGAGCATTTCAGCTACACGATCACCTCGCGGGAAATCACGGCCTAGGGACCGCGCGATGCGAGCCTGGGGCGCGGTGCTCGCGGCCGCGGCGATCCTGTCCGCGTCCGTCGCCGCGCACGCGGAGCAGGCGCTGCGCGAGTGGAAGGACAAGCCGACGCCCAAGCTCGCGCTGCACGACCTGTCCGGCAAGGAGGTAGACCTCGCGTCCTTCAAGGGCCGCGTGGTGCTGGTGAACTTCTGGGCCACGTGGTGCGAGCCCTGCATCGCCGAGATGCCGTCGATCCAGCGCCTGCAGACCACGCTCGGCGCCAAGCCGTTCACGGTGCTCGCGGTGAACTACGGCGAATCGAGCGCGAAGGTGCAGGCGTGGCTCAAGAAATCCGGCATCGGCCTGCACGTGCTGATGGATCCCGATACCGAGGCCGCGGATGCCTGGGGCGCGAAAGGGCTGCCGATGACGTTCCTCGTGGATGCGGGCGGGCACGTGCGCTACCAGACCTTCGGCGAGCGCGACTGGACGGGCGGCGAGTCCGTGGCCGTCATCGACAAGCTCGTGGCCGAGGCGCACGGTGCCGGACGCTAAGCCGGTCCAGTACCGCATCGTCGAGCGCCTCGCGGCCGATCGCGGCGACGAGCGCTCCGAGGTCGTTCGCGCGCTCCTCGCCGCGAGAGCGTCCATCGCGCCCAAGTACTTCTACGACGAGCTGGGCTGCGCGCTTTACGGCGCGATCTGCCAGCTCCCCGAGTACTACCCCACGCGCACCGAGGCAACGTTGTTCCGCGAGCATCGCTCGGAGATCGCCGAGGCGGTCGGGCGCGGGCGCCAGTTCGTCGACCTGGGCGCGGGCGATTGCTGCAAGGCGCAGTCGTGGCTGCCGTTCCTGGACGTGGCGCGCTACATCGCGGTGGACTTCGCGGGGCCGGAGATCGAACGCTCCCTCGCGCGCATGTCGCCGGATTTCCCCGAGGTCGAGATGCTGGGCGTGGTCGCGGACTTCACGCGCGGCCTGCCGCTGGAGGGCGTGCTGGACCAGCGCCCCGTGGCGTTCTTCTATCCCGGCTCGTCGATCGGCAACTTCGCGCCCGCCGAGGCGCTCGAGTTCCTGCGCCGCATCCACGCGCACTGCGCGGCGCGCCCGGGTAGCGGGCTCTTGATCGGCGTGGACGCGAAGAAGGACCGGCGCGGTGCTCGATCCCGCGTACGACGACGCGCTGGGCGTCACCGCCGCGTTCAACCGCAACGTGCTCCTGCACCTCAACAAGCGCTTCGGCTTCGATTTCGCGCTCGACGGCTACCGGCACCGTGCCTTCTACAACGAGGCCGAGGGCCGCATCGAGATGCACCTCGAATCGCTGCGCGACCAGGCCGTCCACGTGGACGGCCGCGCGCGCCGCTTCGCCGCCGGCGAGCGCATCCACACCGAGAATTCGTACAAGTACGGTGCCGACCAGTTCGCCGGCATGCTGCGCGAGGCCGGGTTTCCCATCCAGCACCGCTGGTCCGCGCCTTCCGAAGCCTACTTCGTCTTCTGGGTCAGAGTCCGGAGTCAGAGTCCGGGGTCAGAGTGGGGACTCCGGCCCTTGAGTCCCGACTCTGACTCCAATCAGGGGTCGCGCGCGAGGCGCAGGCCGGAGAATTGCCAGCGCGCGTCGGCCGGGAAGAAGTTGCGGTAGCTGGCGCGGATGTGCGAGGCGGGGGTGGCGCACGATCCGCCGCGCAGCACGTACTGGTTGGCCATGAACTTGCCGTTGTACTCGCCCACCGCGCCGGCCGCGGCCCTGAAGCCGGGGTAAGGGGCGAAGTCGCTGCGGGTCCACTCCCATACGTCGCCGAATGCCTGGGCGAGCGCGCCCGCGTCCGGCATTTCCCGAAGCGCCAGCGGATGCAGAGCCCCGCTCTCCATGAAGTTGCCCTCTACGGGCGCCTGCGCCGCCGCGACCTCCCACTCGGCCTCGGTCGGCAGCCGCGCCCCGGCCCAGCGGGCGTACGCGTCCGCCTCGTAGAAGCTCACGTGGCAGATCGGCGTGTTCGCTTCCACCGGCGCCATGCCGTGCAGCGTGAAAGTCCGCCAGTCGCCTTCGATGCGCTCCCAGTAGAGCGGGGCCTGCCAGCCGCGCGCATTGACCGCGTCCCATCCCGCGGAAAGCCACAGCTCGGGACGCTTGTAGCCGCCGTCGTCGATGAAGGCGAGGAAATCGCCGTGCGTCACCGGCAGCGTCGCCATCTCGAAATCCTCCAGCCACACCGTGTGGCGCGGCAGCTCCAGGTCGAAACAGAATCCGCCGCCCGCGTGCCCGATCGAATGCGCGCCGCCCGCCACACTGCATCCACCCGCCGTGCCGCACGCTGATCGCGGTGAGCGGCCATTGCTTCTGGTACGCCGGGCCGCAGCGGATTGCGCGAGAACATGTGCTTGAGATCGGTGAGGATCAGCTCCTGGTGCTGCTGCTCGTGCTGGATGCCGAGCTCGATCAGCTCGAGCGTCGCGGCTTCGAGCCGCTCGCCGCGCGAGGATGTCGCCCATCTCGCGATCCACGTAGTCGCGGTACGCGAGCACCTCGTCCAGGCTCGGGCGGGAAAGCAGGCCGCGTTCCGGCCGCGGATGCCGCTCGCCCACCGCGTTGTAGTACGAGTTGAAGAGATGGCGGAAGGCCGGATGGAATGGCGGCGGGGCGGGGCGGCGCGCGGCGAGGATGAAGGTCTCGAAGAACCACGTGGTGTGCCCGAGGTGCCATTTGACCGGGCTCGCGTCGGGCATCGACTGGATCGCGCAGTCCTCGGGGGTGAGGGGGCCGGCCAGCGCGCGCGTGGCCTCCCGCACCGCGCCGTAGCGCCGGGCCAGGGAATTGGCGTCCTGCAGGGGTGCGACTCGAGGGCCGTGCGCCCGTCCACCAACCGGCTGCTTCATCGCTCCTCCCATCCGGCCCCGTCGGGCCGCGCGAATCAACCGACCGCCACCTCCGGCGGTCCCTGCACCATCTCTCCCACCACCGCGGCCTCGGCGAAGCCCTCGGTGCGGAAGATGGCGAGCACCTCGTCGCAAGCCTCGGGCGCGCACGCCACGAGCAGGCCCCCGCTGGTCTGGGGGTCCGTGAGCACGGCGCGGTGCGCCTCGCCCAGCGTGGAGGCCATCTTCACCTGCTGGCCGTAGCCCGCCAGGTTCCGACCGGAAGCGCCGGTGACAATTCCCTCGCGCGCGAGCTCGAGCACCCCGGGCATGACGGGAATCGCGTTCCAGTCGAGCCGGGCGCCCAGGTGCGAGCCCTTGGCGATCTCGAGCAGGTGTCCGAGCAGCCCGAACCCTGTGACGTCGGTGAGGGCGTGGACGGATTCGAGCTGGCCCAGCTTCGTGCCCGGCGTGTTGAGGCGCGTGGTCGCGGCGATCATCGCCTTGTAGCCGGCGTCGTCGAGCCTGCCCTTCTTGAGGGCCGCGCTGTAGATGCCGACCCCGAGCGGCTTGCCGAGGATGAGCTTGTCGCCCGCCCTGGCGCCCGCGTTGCGCTTTATCTTGCGAGGGATCCACGAGGCCGATGGCGACCAGCCCGTAGATGGGCTCGACCGAATCGATGGTGTGGCCGCCGGCGATCGGGATGCCCGCGCGCGTGCACACCGACTCGCCGCCCTCGAGGATCTTGCGGATCACCTCGAGCGGAAGCTGGTTCACCGGCATGCCCACCAGCGCCAGCGCGAAGAGCGGCTGCCCGCCCATGGCGTACACGTCGGAGATGGCGTTGGTCGCGGCGATGGCGCCGAAGTCGAACGGGTCGTCGACGATCGGCATGAAGAAATCCGTGGTCGCGACGATGGCCTGGCGGTCGTTGAGCTTGTAGACCGCCGCGTCGTCGCTGGTCTCGATGCCGACCAGGAGCTCCTTGGGCAGGATCGAGGGCCCGCTCTTGGAGAGGATCTGCTCGAGGACGCCGGGTGCGATCTTGCAGCCGCACCCGCCGCCATGGCTGAACTGCGTGAGGCGAACCTGCATGTCCATGCGCTGGCCTGCGGGGAAAACGGGGGAAGGGTGATTCTACAACTACCGCGCGGCACGCCACGTTAGCGCGCGAGGAGCCCGGCGGCGAGCGCGCGCACCGCCCGGGTCTCGGCGGCGGGGCGGAAGAGGGGGCGGCGGGCGTCGCAGGCGCGGCGCAGGGTGGCCAGGAAACGGGGTTCCTCGAGCGCGCGTACCAGGAGTGCGGCGAGCCCCGCGGCGTCGCGCGGCTCGAAGTAGCCGGGGTAGCCGTCGCCCAGCATGCCGACGTTGCCGGCGATGCGGCTCGCGATGACCGGCGTGCCCGCGGTCACCGCCTCGACCACGACGTTGGCGCCGCCTTCAACCACCGACGGATGCACGAGTACGTGGGCGCGCGCGATGGCGTTGCGCACCAGGCCGTGGGTGATGGCGCCCGAATAGCGGTAGCGCGGCTCGTCGCGCTGCAGCGCCTGCGCGGCCGCGGCCAGCGCGGGATCGAGCGGCGCGCCCACGTGGCGGATGCGGATCGCGAGCCCCGCGGGCAGCGCGCGCACGGCGGCGAAGAGCGTGGCGGGATCCTTCTCCGCGCGCAGGTGGCCGACCATGATCGCGTCGAGCCGCCCGGCGGGCTTCGCACGCGGCGCGCAGCAACGGAGCCGACTGGAAGATCACGGCGGCCTTGCGCCGCCAGCCGGGGGCGAGAGACTCCAGCGCGTGCTTCTGGAGCACGACGATGCGATCGGCGAGGTCGAGCGAATGGGCCGCCTCGGCGCTTCCGGCAGGCAGGTCCTTGTAGAGATCGGTGCCGGTGAGCACCACGGCCATGCGGCGCCCGGCGGCCGCGGCGTGGAAGCGCGCGACCGATTCGGCGCTGCGCCGCGCGTGCAGGACGATCAACGCATCGGCGCGTTCGCCCTCCCATGCCGTCTGTACAATGGGTTGATAGCGATCGCGCAGCATGGCGGCCCAGCGCACCGCGGTGCGCCAGTTGCCGTTGTTCGCGCTTCTCGTCCCGGGCGTCACGATGCACACGACAGGTTTGGCGAGCGGAGCCATCGGCGGATTATACGAAGGCGACGGACTTGCGTCGGCGCTCGCCGAAGCGCGGCAACGCACGCTCGCGGCCTACGCCCACCTGGACCTCCCCGCGGCCAGGTTCCCGTGCATCCCCGTCGTGAACCCGCCGCTCTGGGAGCTCGCGCACCTCGCGTGGTTCCAGGAGTACTGGTGCCTGCGCGGCGGCGACGAGCGCGCGGCCACACTCCTCGCGCGCTCCGATTCGCTCTTCAACTCCGGCACCGTGCCCCACGACAGCCGCTGGCACCTGGACTATCCGGAGCCGCGCGCGCTGATGCGCTATCTCGAGGTGTCGCTCGACGCCACGCTCGCGGCCCTCGCGCGCACGCCGGAAGACCGCCGCTACTTCTTCCATCTCGCGCTGCTGCACGAGGACATGCATGGCGAGGCGTTGCTCATGACGTTGCAGACCCTCGGATTGCCCGCTCCGCCGTCCCTCGATTTGCCCGAGGCGCGGTCCCCACAGCCCGGACCCGCGCGCGACATCCGCTTCGAGGGCGGGGTCTTCATGCAGGGCAGCGCGGAGGGCGGCTTCGTGTTCGACAACGAGAAGGGCGCGCACCGGGTGCAGGTGGCGCCCTTCGCGATCGCGTCTCGCCCGGTGACGCAGGGAGAATATGCCGCGTACCTGGAAGCCACCGGCGCACCAGCCCCCGGCTACTGGAAGCGCGATGCGGGCGACTGGCTCGCGCGCCGCTTCGATCGCTGGACGGAGATCGACCGCCACGCCCCGATGGTGCACGTATCGCTGCACGAATCCGAGGCGTATTGCCGCTGGGCCGGCCGGCGCCTGCCCACCGAGTGCGAATGGGAATTCGCGGCGCGTAGCGGCGGCGGGGAGGCCCGGGAGCGCTCCGCCGCGATGGTCGGCGGCGTGTGGGAATGGACCGCCACGCCGTTCGCGCCCTATGCCGGCTTCGAGCCCGGGCCCTACCGCGACTACTCGCA
Source organism: uncultured beta proteobacterium (assembly GCA_963827425.1). Classification (GTDB taxonomy): domain Bacteria; phylum Pseudomonadota; class Gammaproteobacteria; order Burkholderiales; family Usitatibacteraceae; genus Usitatibacter. The sequence goes on from CAWHAQ010000007.1 coordinate 267,967, forward strand.
ACCGTGGTTCCACACCCACCAGGTGCTGCGCGGCGGCAGCTTCGCCACGCGGCCCCGTATCGCCACCAACCGCTACCGCAACTTCTACACGCCGGGGCGCTCGGACATGTTCGCGGGATTTCGCACCTGCGCGGTCGAAGGGCGCCGCGGCGTGTCATAATTCACTCGGCGGGCCTCCACGCATTGCGGGGCGGTGAATCTGGTCAGGTCGGGAACGAAGCAGCCATAATCGATTCCCTCAAGTGCCGTGGGTCAGGCTCGCCTTTATCCTTCCAAGTCCACGATCCACCGTGACGTACCAAGTCCTCGCCCGCAAGTGGCGTCCCCGGGTCTTCGAGGAGATCGTCGGCCAGCCGCACGTCGTGCAGGCGCTCTCCAACGCCCTGGAGTCCAAGCGCCTGCACCACGCGTACCTCTTCACGGGCACGCGCGGCGTCGGCAAGACAACACTCGCCCGCATCCTCGCCAAGGCGCTCAACTGCGAGACCAACGGCATCACGGCGCACCCGTGCGGCAAGTGCCGCGCGTGCGTCGAGATCGATACCGGGCGCTTCGTGGACCTCCTCGAGGTGGACGCGGCCACCAACACCAAGGTCGACGAGATGCGCGACCTCCTCGAGAACGCGCAGTACATGCCGACGTCCGGGCGCTTCAAGGTCTACATCATCGACGAAGTGCACATGCTCTCGAAGTCGGCCTTCAACTCCATGCTGAAGACGCTGGAGGAGCCACCCGAGCACGTGAAGTTCATCCTTGCCACCACGGACCCGCAGCGCCTGCCGGTCACCGTGCTCTCGCGCTGCCTGCAGTTCAACCTGAAGCCGCTCTCGCCGGCGATGATCGCGGGGCACCTGAAGCGCGTGCTGGAGGCCGAGATGGTGGCCTACGACGAAGCCGCGCTGCAGCTGATCGGCAAGGCGGCGGCGGGCAGCGTGCGCGATAGCTTGAGCCTGCTGGACCAGGCCATCGCCCACGGTGGCGGCAAGGTCACCGCGGCGCAGGTCGCCGAGATGCTGGGCTCGCTGGGCGGCGACCTCATGTGGCCGCTGCTCGAATGCGTCGCGGCGGGCGACGGCGCGGGGACGGTGCGCGAAGCCGAGCGCATCGCGAGCCGCAGCGTCTCGCTCGATTCCGCGCTGGAGGAGATCGCCGCGATCCTGCATCGGGTAGCGCTCGCGCAGGCGGGCATCGAGCCGCCGGCCGACGATCCCGATGCCGCGCGCATCGCGGCCATGGCCGCACGCCTCGACGCGGGGCGCGTCCAGGTGATGTACCAGATCGCCGTGCTCGGGCGGCGCGACCTGCCGCTCGCCCCCGACGAATTCGCGGGCTTCACGATGGCGCTGCTGCGCATGCTCTCGTTCACGCAGGCGCAGCCGGGCACGCAGGCCGAACGCCCGGCGGCGGTGGCGAAGCAATCCGCGGCGAAGATCACGCGCTCGGCGGAGCCGGCCGGTGCGCCGGCATCGGGCGCCGCGGCGCCGATGCCGCCTGGCGCCCATTGTCCGCGCCGGGGGTCCCATCGCCCACGCCGGGCGCCCCCGCCGCCTCGAGTCCGGCACCCGCCGCGGGCGCCTCGATGAGCTTCGACGGCGACTGGTCGGCGCTGGTCGAGCGCCTCGGCCTTACCGGCATGGCGGGCATGGCGGCGCGCCACGGCGAGCTCGCCGCATGGGCCAACAACCACCTCGAGCTGGTGGTGCCCGAATCGCATCGCATGTACGCGGAGCGCGCGTACGTGGAGAAGCTCAAGGAAGCGCTCGTCCCGCACTTCGGCGCGAACCTGCGCGTCACGGTGCGCGCGGGCGGCGCCGCGGGCACCAGCCTCGCCGCGCAGAAATCGCGCGTCGACGCGCAGCGCCAGGCCAACGCGGCCGAGGCGATCGAGGACGATCCCTTCGTGCGCGACCTGGTGCGCGACCTCGGCGCCGAGGTAGTGCCGTCCTCCATCCGGCCGCACGACGAGGGCGCGCCGGGCAACCCATCGGGCGACAAGAGGTGACCCCATGATCGGCAAGGGCGGCCTGGGCCAGCTGATGAAGCAGGCCCAGCAGATGCAGGAGAACATGAAGCGCGCGCAGGAGGAGCTCGCGGCGATCGAGGTCGAGGGCCAGTCCGGCGCGGGCCTCGTGAAGGTGACGATGACGTGCAAGCACATCGTGAAGCGCGTGGCCATCGATCCCAGCCTCCTCGGCGAGGACAAGGACATGCTCGAGGACCTCGTGATGGCTGCCGTGAACGACGCGGCCGCCAAGGCCGAGGCAACCGCGCAGGCGAAGATGGCGGGCTTCACCGCCGGCCTCAACCTGCCGCCGGGCTTCGGCCTCTAGCCGCGGGGCGATGGAGAAGCCGGCCGCGCTCGACGAGCTGATCCAGGCGCTGCGCTGCCTGCCGGGCGTGGGCCCCAAGTCGGCGCAGCGCATGGCCTACCACCTCCTGCAGCGCGACCAGAAGGGCGCGGAGCGGCTGGCGCAGGGCCTCGGCGAGGCGCTGGCGCGCATCCATCATTGCGCGCGCTGCAATACGTTCACCGAGGCCGAGGTCTGCTCGCTATGCGCCTCGCCGCGCCGCGACGCCTCGCTCCTCTGCGTGGTCGAGTCGCCGGGAGACCTGCTCATGATGGAGCAGAGCCAGAGCTACGCCGGCCTCTATTTCGTGCTCATGGGACGCCTGTCGCCCCTGGACGGCATCGGCCCGCGCGAGATCCACCTCGACCGCCTCGTGCGCCGTGCCTCCGACGGGGTGGTGAAGGAAGTGATCCTCGCCACCAACTTCACGGTGGAAGGCGAGGCCACCGCGCACTACATCAGCGAGATCCTCGGGGGCAAGGGACTCGCGATCACCCGCATCGCGCGCGGGCTGCCGGTGGGCGGCGAACTCGAGCACGTCGACAGCGGAACCCTCGCGCAGGCGGTCCTCGAGCGGCGTCCCGCCTAGGCGGCGCGGCTCACCAGCAGCACGCCGAGCGTCTGGTTCATCACGCGCTGCAATGCCTCGATGATGTCCGGGGGCGTGCCGGCCGCGCGTACCACGCCGATGTCGAGCCGCCCCGGATCGGGATAGCCGCGCCCGAGGACGCGCATCTCCGGCGTCACGGAGGAGAGCGGCACGATGGAGATCCCCAACCCCGCCGCGACCGCCGCCTGCACGCTCGCCATGCTGGAGCCGGTGAACGCGAGCTTCCACGGCCGCCGCAGGCGGGTCATGGAGGCGATGGCGTGCTCGCGCAGCACGCAGGGCGCCGGGAGCAGGGCGAGCGGGACGGGCTCGCCGCGCGCGGGCTCCATGCCTTCGCGGCACACCCATACCTGCGCCTCGCTCCAGATCGCCTTGTCGCGCTCGGCGGGCGCCAGGCGCACGATGACCGCGTCGAGCGCGCCCGCGCCGCGCGCCTGGCGCAGCTCGCGCGAGAGCCCCATGCGCACCTCGAGCTGCACGCCGGGATAGGCGGCGGCGAAGCGCGCGAGGATGCGCGGCAGCTCCGTGGGCACGAAGTACTCCGTGATGCCAAGGCGGATCACGCCGGTGACGGGCGGCCCGGCGATGCGCCGCACCGATTCGTCGTTGAGGTCGAGGATGCGCCGCGCGTACTCGAGCAGCGTCTCGCCTGCGGGCGTGAGCGCGAGCGAGCGGCTGGTGCGCTCGAACACGCGCTGCCCGACGATCTCCTCCAGGCGCTTGATCTGCAGGCTCACGGCCGACTGCGTGCGCGCCACCAGCTCGGCCGCGGCGGTGAAGCTGCCGGTTTCGGCCACCGCGACGAAGGTGCGCAGCAGGTCGATCTCGAGGTTGGTATTCATGAAGAATGAGTAAAGCTCATTGGTTAGATAAGAACAATTCGTTTCACAAATGTATTCTCGACGGCTAACGTGGCTGCGTCAAGAACCCCCGTGGAGGAAGCCATGCCGCTCGTGACCGTCACCGTCCGCCGTCCCAAGACCGATGCCTTCAAGGCCGCGGTGCTGGACGCGGTGCATGCCGCGCTGGTCGCCTCGGGCGTGCCGGCCGCCGACCGCTTCCAGCGCGTGCTGGAGCTCGAAGGCGCCGACTTCCGCTTCGATGCGCGCTACCCCGACCGCGCGACCGACCGCGACGCCGATTTCGTGCTGGTCGAGATCCTCTGGTCGGTGGGCCGCAGCGTGAAGGTGAAGAAGAAGCTCCTCGAGGACCTCATGGCGCGCCTCGTGGCCGCGGGCCGGGATCCCGAGGACGTCATGGTGGTGTTCAAGGAGACAGCCTGGGAAAACTGGGCGTTTTCCGGCGGCCGGCTGGTCCATGCCTAGGAGGCTCGCGCAAGTCGCTGATTTGCAATGCGAGCGCGCCGCATCCTGATGTCGGTCGATGGCTTGGATTGACGTAGGTGCCCCCGATCTGCGATAATCGTTCCTCTCGACGAGTGCTTTTCGTCGACCTGGCGCGGGGTGGAGCAGTCTGGCAGCTCGTCGGGCTCATAACCCGAAGGTCGCAGGTTCAAATCCTGCCCCCGCAACCAATTTCCCCATCTGTGCACGGCAAGGGGATGCCATCGCTCTTTAACAAGTTACAGCCGATAGAGGTGGGTGCTGGGTGGCGCTCGGCCGTTGCGCTGAAGATTGGGGAGTATTCCGATCGGAGGGGCACGGCAAAGCAATACTTAAGTACTCACTTTTGGATCCAAGTGATTCGAGTGAGTTTTTGACTGGATTGAACTGAAGAGTTTGATCCTGGCTCAGATTGAACGCTGGCGGAATGCTTTACACATGCAAGTCGAGCGGCAGCGCGGGGCAACCTGGCGGCGAGCGGCGAACGGGTGAGTAATACATCGGAACATGTCCATGTCGTGGGGGATAGCCCGGCGAAAGCCGGATTAATACCGCATATGCCCGAGAGGGGAAAGCCGGGGACCGCAAGGCCTGGCGCGATTGGGTTGGCCGATGTCCGATTAGCTAGTTGGCGGGGTAACGGCCCACCAAGGCGATGATCGGTAGCTGGTCTGAGAGGATGATCAGCCACACTGGGACTGAGACACGGCCCAGACTCCTACGGGAGGCAGCAGTGGGGAATTTTGGACAATGGGGGAAACCCTGATCCAGCCATTCCGCGTGAGTGAAGAAGGCCTTCGGGTTGTAAAGCTCTTTTGTCCGGAACGAAACGGTGGACGTGAATATCGTCCGATTACTGACGGTACCGGAAGAATAAGCACCGGCTAACTACGTGCCAGCAGCCGCGGTAATACGTAGGGTGCGAGCGTTAATCGGAATTACTGGGCGTAAAGCGTGCGCAGGCGGTTTTGTAAGCCAGATGTGAAAGCCCCGGGCTTAACCTGGGAATGGCATTTGGGACTGCAAGGCTTGAGTGCGGCAGAGGAGACTGGAATTCCTGGTGTAGCAGTGAAATGCGTAGATATCAGGAGGAATACCGATGGCGAAGGCAGGTCTCTGGGCTGACACTGACGCTCATGCACGAAAGCGTGGGGAGCAAACAGGATTAGATACCCTGGTAGTCCACGCCCTAAACGATGTCGACTGGTTGTTGGGGGTTTGACACTCTCAGTAACGAAGCTAACGCGTGAAGTCGACCGCCTGGGGAGTACGGCCGCAAGGTTAAAACTCAAAGGAATTGACGGGGACCCGCACAAGCGGTGGATTATGTGGATTAATTCGATGCAACGCGAAAAACCTTACCTACCCTTGACATGTCCTGGAAGGCTGGAGAAATCCGGCTGTGCCCGAAAGGGAACGGGAACACAGGTGCTGCATGGCTGTCGTCAGCTCGTGTCGTGAGATGTTGGGTTAAGTCCCGCAACGAGCGCAACCCTTGTCATTAGTTGCTACATTCAGTTGGGCACTCTAATGAGACTGCCGGTGACAAACCGGAGGAAGGTGGGGATGACGTCAAGTCCTCATGGCCCTTATGGGTAGGGCTTCACACGTAATACAATGGCGCGTACAGAGGGTTGCCAAGCCGCGAGGTGGAGCCAATCCCTAAAAAGCGCGTCGTAGTCCGGATTGCAGTCTGCAACTCGACTGCATGAAGTCGGAATCGCTAGTAATCGCGGATCAGCATGTCGCGGTGAATACGTTCCCGGGTCTTGTACACACCGCCCGTCACACCATGGGAGTGGGTTCCACCAGAAGCCGGTCGCCTAACCGCAAGGAGGGCGCCGACCACGGTGAGATTCATGACTGGGGTGAAGTCGTAACAAGGTAGCCGTATCGGAAGGTGCGGCTGGATCACCTCCTTTCTAGAGACGAGCACGTCTCAGTGCCCACCATCTATCGGCTGTTGCGTGTGCAGCAGCTCGAAATGCCAGCTTGATAGCGACCCGGGCGGGTCTGTAGCTCAGTTGGTTAGAGCACCGTCTTGATAAGGCGGGGGTCGATGGTTCGAATCCATCCAGACCCACCAACTGGCGCCCATGAGAAGCATCCGAGCAATCGGGAGGGGCCATAGCTCAGCTGGGAGAGCGCCTGCTTTGCAAGCAGGAGGTCATCGGTTCGATCCCGGTTGGCTCCACCAGTCAGCAGGAGATCGGAAAATCAGGCATCAGCAAACAGCGCCGCGCACGCGATGCTGTTTGGTGCTTCTTGCAAGCTCGTGAAGCATCGATCGGCTGCTCTTTAACAATCTGGAAGAAGGTAGTTGTCCTTGGAAAGCGCGTGTTGTGATGACGTGCGCGAGTAGAAGGACACTGGGTTATGTATTGCATCGTGTCTGCACGATTAACCGTCGTGGGGACGCACAAGCGCGAGAGTTTCCTATGGCTTTGTGATGGCGTCGAGCGACTTTGGCTCGCGTCGCCTTTGTTCATGAAGGCAGCAAGGTTATAGGGTCAAGCGAATAAGTGCATGTGGTGGATGCCTTGGCGATGATAGGCGATGAAGGACGTGACAGCCTGCGAAAAGCTGCGGGGAGCCGGCAAACGGGCGCTGATCCGCAGATGTCCGAATGGGGAAACCCGGCCCGCGAGGGTCACCGCGCACTGAATACATAGGTGGTAGGAGCGAACCTGGTGAACTGAAACATCTCAGTAACCAGAGGAACAGAAATCAACCGAGATTCCCAAAGTAGTGGCGAGCGAAATGGGAAGCAGCCTTCGATCTTTAGCACGCGATGTTAGCGGAACGGTCTGGAAAGTGCGGCCATAGTGGGTGATAGCCCCGTACGCGAAAACCCGTGTGTGGAACTAGGCTCGAGACAAGTAGGGCGGGACACGTGAAATCCTGTCTGAAGATGGGGGGACCATCCTCCAAGGCTAAATACTCGTCATCGACCGATAGTGAACCAGTACCGTGAGGGAAAGGCGAAAAGAACCCCGGGAGGGGAGTGAAATAGATCCTGAAACCGCATGCATACAAACAGTGGGAGCCTGGAGCAACTGGGTGACTGCGTACCTTTTGTATAATGGGTCAGCGACTTACATTCAGTTGCGAGCTTAAGGCGTATAGGCCGGAGGCGCAGCGAAAGCGAGTCTGAACAGGGCGTTCAGTAGCTGGGTGTAGACCCGAAACCGGATGATCTACCCATGGCCAGGCTGAAGGTGGGGTAACACCCACTGGAGGGCCGAACCCACGACTGTTGAAAAAGTAGGGGATGAGCTGTGGATAGGGGTGAAAGGCTAAACAAATCCGGAGATAGCTGGTTCTCCTCCGAAAACTATTTAGGTAGTGCCTCGTGTATTGCCTTCGGGGGTAGAGCACTGTTATGGCTAGGGGGCCGTATAGGCCTACCAAACCATTGCAAACTCCGAATACCGAAGAGTCGAGCACGGGAGACAGACACCGGGTGCTAACGTCCGGGGTCAAGAGGGAAACAACCCAGACCGCCAGCTAAGGTCCCGAATGATCGGTTAAGTGGGAAACGAGGTGGGAAGGCTTAGACAGTCAGGAGGTTGGCTTAGAAGCAGCCATCCTTTAAAGAAAGCGTAATAGCTCACTGATCGAGTCGTCCTGCGCGGAAGATGTAACGGGGCTCAAGCCGATAACCGAAGCTGCGGATCTCAAGCAATCCATCGAGTTCATTAACGTCAGCGCGTTCTTTGACGTAAGTGCCAAGTGGTGCGGCAACTTGTTAAAGGCCCTGTCGCCTCAATGAAAGGTTTGTGACCTTTCTTTGGGCGCACACGGCAAGCGCATCAGGTCACAAACCTTGGGTCGTTACGTTCTCATCGCGCTTTACGCGCCGATGAGTCGTACGTCATTGAGGCGACGGGCCTGGCAGCGGGGAAGTGAACTCGATGGATTGCTTGGGGTGGTAGGAGAGCGTTCCGTAGGCCTGTGAAGGTGGATCGAGAGGGTCTGCTGGAGGTATCGGAAGTGCGAATGCTGACATGAGTAGCGATAAACAGGGTGAAAGGCCCTGTCGCCGAAAGCCCAAGGTTTCCTGCGCAACGTTCATCGGCGCAGGGTGAGTCGGCCCCTAAGGTGAGGCCGAGAGGCGTAGCTGATGGGAATCTGGTCAATATTCCAGAACCGCTCGACGGATGCGATGTGGGGACGGAGAAGGTTATGCGAGCCGGGTGTTGGATGTCCCGGTTGAAGCGTGTAGGCGTGATCGCTTAGGCAAATCCGGGCGGTCTTAGCCGAGGCGTGATGACGAGGAGCCTTGGCTGCGGAAGTTGCGGATACCCTGCTTCCAGGAAAAGCCACTAAGCTTCAGTCCGTTGAGGACCGTACCGCAAACCGACACAGGTGGGCAGGATGAAAATTCTAAGGCGCTTGAGAGAACTCAGGTGAAGGAACTCGGCAAATTGACACCGTAACTTCGGGAGAAGGTGTGCCGCAGGTACGGTGAAGGCACTTACTGCTCCGGAGCCGGAGGCGGCCGCAGAGAAATCGGTGGCTGCGACTGTTTAATCAAAAACACAGCACTCTGCAAACACGTGAAAGTGGACGTATAGGGTGTGACGCCTGCCCGGTGCCGGAAGGTTAAGTGATGGGGTGCAAGCTCTTGATCGAAGCCCCGGTAAACGGCGGCCGTAACTATAACGGTCCTAAGGTAGCGAAATTCCTTGTCGGGTAAGTTCCGACCTGCACGAATGGCGTAACGATGGCCACACTGTCTCCTCCTGAGACTCAGCGAAGTTGAAATGTTTGTGAAGATGCAATCTACCCGCGGCTAGACGGAAAGACCCCGTGCACCTTTACTGTAGCTTTGCATTGGACTGTGACACTGATCTGTGTAGGATAGCTGGGAGGCTTTGAAGCCGGGTCGCTAGACTCCGTGGAGCCAACGTTGAAATACCAGCCTGATGTCATTGCGGTTCTAACCTGGGCCCCTTGATCGGGGTCGGGGACCGTGCATGGTAGGCAGTTTGACTGGGGCGGTCTCCTCCTAAAGAGTAACGGAGGAGCTGCGAAGGTCACCTAGGTACGGTCGGAAATCGTACTGATAGTGCAATGGCATAAGGTGCTTGACTGCGAGACTGACAAGTCGAGCAGGTGCGAAAGCAGGTCATAGTGATCCGGTGGTTCTGTATGGAAGGGCCATCGCTCAACGGATAAAAGGTACGCCGGGGATAACAGGCTGATTCCTCCCAAGAGTTCATATCGACGGGGGAGTTTGGCACCTCGATGTCGGCTCATCACATCCTGGGGCTGTAGCCGGTCCCAAGGGTATGGCTGTTCGCCATTTAAAGTGGTACGTGAGCTGGGTTTAAAACGTCGTGAGACAGTTTGGTCCCTATCTGCCGTGGGCGTTGGAGATTTGACGGGGGCTGCTCCTAGTACGAGAGGACCGGAGTGGACGCACCTCTGGTGTACCGGTTGTGACGCCAGTCGCATTGCCGGGTAGCTATGTGCGGAAGAGATAACCGCTGAAAGCATCTAAGCGGGAAACTTGCCTGAAGATGAGATCTCCCGGGGACTTGATCCCCCTGAAGGGTCGTCGGAGACCACGACGTTGATAGGCTGGGTGTGCACAGCGCAGTAATGCGCTTGAGCTAACCAGTACTAATTGCCCGTGCGGCTTGACCCTATAACCTTGCGCATCCCAGATGTGCGTGTGTGGCACTCCGGTGCAAGACCAGCCCAATCGACATCGACACGATGCAATACACAGCTCAGTGAGCTACCTTCCTTCCAGAATTCCTGGCGACCATAGCGCGTTGGCCCCACCCCTTCCCATCCCGAACAGGAACGTGAAACGACGTCGCGCCGATGATATTGCGGATTGCCCGTGAGAAAGTAGGTCATCGCCAGGGCCCTTCAAGACAAACGCCCAACCAGCAACCTGGTTGGGCGTTTGCGTTTTCAAGGGCATTGCATCCCGCGATGGCCGGGCCTACAGTGGCCCACGTTACACACTCGATCCGGACGATCGTCTCCCGTTCTGCCCGCGCCATTCGGCGCCGGGCTCTGCAGATCCCACAGGAGACTCCCATGCACTCCGCATTCCAATTCCTTCGCACGCGGTGCGCTTTCACCTCGCCGGTCGCGACCTTCATTGCCCTCGCCATGCTGGCGCTCTACCCGATGTTCGCCGCCGCCCAGACTGCTCCCGGCAACCCCGACCGCATCTTTTCCTCGGGGCCCTTCCAGATGCATGACGGAGAAAGCGTGACCTTCGGGATGCTGGTGCCTGCCGTGCAAAGAGCGCGCTCCAACGCCCAGTTCACCGTGACGGACAGCCAGGGGAACACCGTCTTTACCTTCTCGCCCGTGCCCGGCGCGACGTCGCTCGTCCGGATCATCTTTCACGCGAATCCTGCCGGAACCCAGCGGGGCCCTTCGTTCGAGATCAACAGCGGCATCGGCAATCCGGACCTTGTGCCCGCCGGGACCGACGGAATCCTCAACGGATTGCTCGTGCCGGCGGTGCATCACAATGGGCAGACCGCGGAGCCCCTGGCGACTTCCATCCAGTCGTTCAACGCGAGCGGCGGCACCATGACCCACTCATACCTCAACGGGTATACCGCTCCAGGCAACCCGGATTGAGTGCGGCACGACGGCCTTCGGACCCACGAGCATCGTGAGGTTCTTCAGGAGCTCGAACAGGGCCGTGAAACGACGCCGCGCCGATGATATTGCGGATTGCGCGTGAGAAAGTAAGTCATCGCCAGGGCCTTCAATACAAACGCCCGACTTCCACAGAGGTCGGGCGTTTGCATTTGTGGGACCGATCAGTAGCAGGAGGGATGCTCAGCGCTTCGCGGGCGAAGGCGCGATGAAAACTTCGACCGGCTTGCCCGATTTCGCCGCGTCGATATCTCCGGCGAAGGCAATCGGTGCGACTCGATGGTGTAGACCACCACGAACGCGGCCCCAATCGCAAGTACCGCCGCGACGAGCGCCTTCAGCGCGCCACGCCGGATTCGGCGGAAGAAGCCCTCGTGCGGCTCGGCATCGAAGCGCGTGCCGATGACTTCGTCGAGCCGCTTGCCGACTTCCCTTGCCTCGTCGTCATCCACCCCGCAATTGTAGTCGTGCGCGCAAGACAGCGGAGCGCCCGCGTCTAGAGCGGCGGCTGCTTCAGGAACGCCGTCACCTGCTGCATCGTCCCCGTGTCCCACAGCACCTCGCCGTGATGCAGCGCTTGCGTCACGTGCGGCGCGGGCCAGGGCATGTGCGCGCTCGCGTCGGTGACCAGCAGGTCGCCCGATCCGCTCTGCAGCTCGGGGATCTCGGGGCTCGAGAAGAGCGGGAACGTCGCGGAAGGCGAGGTGGCCGCTCCGCGGTTCGCGGTGCTCTTGGTGCAGCTCACACCCACGTCGGTCATGCCCGAAGGGCAGTCGGGTGAGCAGATGCAGCAGCCCACCGCGTGGTAGCCCGGCTTGCAGCGGGGATAGGCGATCGCACCGTTCATCTCGCAACCCTGGGGATTGGCGCGCCCGCAGCGGCCGAGCATTCCGTTGTTGTTGAAACCATCGCCGAACTTCCACGGATATCCGCCGCCGCGGCCGTAGGGAACGGGCTTGGTGCAACCCACGCCGTTGTCCGTCCAACCCGAGGTGCAATTCTGCCAGCACACGGGTCCCACTCCCTTCATGCCCGCGGCGCACTTGGGATAGCAGAGCCCCGCGTCCAGCTCGCGGCCCGTGGGGCAGTCGGTGCCGACGCCGGGCGCGCGCACGAAGAGGCGCAGCACGGAAGTCGAGGTGCCGCCGAAGCTCAGGTACCTGATGCCCGGCACCTGCTTCTCGCCGTTGGTGAGCGCGGGGAAGATGCTCTTCGGGCCGGTGAATCCCAGCTCTTCCCCGCCCACGTTGCCCGCCATCTCGACGACTCCATCGCGCGCATCGTTGATGATGCTGGCGACTTCCTTCGGCAACTTCTTGATCAGGGCGGCCGACGTGGTGTCCATCGCAGCGGCGCGCGCCGAGAGGCTCGAACCCCTGTGGGGCGTGTGCAGAGTCACGAACCACTTGATGCGCCCGCCGGCGTCGCCGAACTCCTTCAGCAGCCGCCGGCCGATGAGCCCGCCGCGGCTGTGGGCGACGATGGCGATCGGTCCGGTGGTCTCGTCGAGCACTTTCCTGAGGGCCCACGGCGCGCTCTGGTATGCGGCCTCGAACGTATCCGAGTTCGCGCACGCGCCGTCGGGATGGTCAGCGTCCATGCAAGGGGTCTGCGACCAGGTCGCGACGCGGAAGCTCCTGCCGAGGGTGTCGTACCAGTTCACGTTCCGCGGGGCCTTCGGCGAGGTGACGATGTCGAGGCCGACGCCCGTATTCATGATGGCCTTCGGGTTGTAATCGACCTTCGCCATGTTCGACGCCGACATGGGGTTCCTCCACGTGCGGGCGCTCGAGGTGAGGCCGTGGATGAAGAGGACGGTGGTCGCGCCCTTGTCGGTCACACCGCCCATCGAGAAGCGATGCGTGGTTTCCCAGCCGTCGGGCCCCTTTGGTGGCTGCGCCGCATGCGCGGCAATGGCTGCCGCGAGACCGAGTGCGACCGCAGCGGTACGTGCGCCGAGGAACGTGTTCATGGTGGCCCCCCTTGGATTGTCCGGACCCTTCTTCGGGCCAGACGATACCGCCCGCGGGCCGCGATGGCCACGGGACCAAAGTCGCGGTCCGCGTTCGAGGCGTCCGGGGGCGGGCGCTGGCCGCGGTTACTTCTCCGTGGAGAAGATCTTTTCGATCGGCTTGCCGAACAACCTCGCGATGCCGAAGGCAAGCGGCAGGCTGGGGTCGTAGCGCCCCGTCTCGATGGCGTTCACGGTCTGCCGCGACACCTCGAGCCGGTCGGCCAGGTCGCCCTGGCTCCAGCCGCGGTCGGTGCGCAGCTCGCGCACCAGGTTCTTCATCGCGACAACGCGCGGCGCAGGCACAGGTCGATTCCCCACGCCGCGCCCATCACCGGCCATACCCAGAACATGCTGAGCCTGGGAAACCCGGCGGATTCGAGAAATCCATAAGTGAGGCTGAGGCCCGCCGTCACCGCGGCCGCCACGGCGAGGCTCTCGAGGCTGCGCAGCCGCACGAACTCGTCCATGCGGCGGAAGTGGCGCCCGATCGCCCAGACCGCGAGCGTCAACGGGATCACGGGCGTGAGGAGCAGCAGCGTACGCGCGGTCCCGGGCTCCATCGGCTTGGCGAGCAGGATGGAGCTGAACAGGACGAGCACGTACAGCAGCAATGCCGAGAACAGCTCCACCAGATATCTCGAGTTGACCTCGCGTTCTTTCATCGTCGTCTCCCGCCGCCTGGCTGTAAAGGATGCTTGACAGCTTAGCCCCGGCCGGCACGGCTGTCAAGCATGCTTTACAGTCCGGGCGCTGCCTATTTCTGCAGCAGCTTCTGGCCCTCGGGCGAGAGCAGGAAGTCGGCGAGCTTCTGCGCGTCGCCGGTCGGCTTGCCGATGGTGACGATGGCCCACGGGCGCGAGGCGGGCGGGCCGCTCACGGCCTTCACGTTCGAGCCGGGAGAGTTCACGTAACGGTCGCTGATGAAGCCGATGCCGCCGGGCTCGTGGGAGACGTGCTTCAGCTCCTCGGCGGTCGTGCGCACCTCGACCGCCCCGGGCGCGAACGGCTCGCCGTCCAGCACCTGGCGCTCGACCACCAGGCGCGTGGCGGTGGTGGGCGTTCCGGTGATCACCTTGATCGGCAGGTCCGGGCCGCCGAGCTGTTTCCAGTTCTTGACCTTGCCCGAGGCGACATCCCTGAACTGCGCCTTGGTGATGGAGGCCACCGGGTTCTGCCGGTTCACGATCGGCACCAGGCGGTCGGTGGAGAACTGCTTGTACACCAGGTCCGGGGGCACGATGAGCGGGGTGCCTTGCTCCTTCGCCACCGCGTGCGCCTGCTTGATGGACTCGTCGAGCGTGTCCAGCGCGAAGGCCATCTTCGCCCGGCCCTGCACCAGCAGGAAGATGCCGAGCCCCGTCGTCGGGCCCGCGTACTTGACCGTGAGGCCCGTGCGTTCCTTGATGAGCTGCGCGTTGGGCTCGATCACTTCCTTGTAGAAAGTGAGCCCGCCGGCGGCCTCCACGGTCTGGGCGTGGACGGCAGCGGCAGAAACGGCGAGGACCGTGATCGAGGCGGTATTGATCAAGGCTCTCCTTAAGGCGGCTGTCATGGGTTCTCCCTTGCGTATTCGTCGTCGTTGTTGGCGCGTCATTCCGCCGGCAGCGCGATGCGTCCGGGGCGCAGCAACTGCGCGAGGCGCGAGACACGCGCGCGGCCGGGCTCTGCGATCGGCAGCGTGTCGTCCAGCCGGAACGCGCTCACCGACTCCACCAGCTGGCGTGCGTGAGCCTGCATGGATTCGGCCGCGGCCGCGGCCTGCGCGACCACCGCGGCGTTCTGCTGCACCACCTGGTCCATCTGCCCGATGGCGCGGTTCACCTGCTCGAGGCCCGCGGCCTGCTCGCGCGATGCGCCGCTGATCTGGTCGATGTTGGCCGTCACCTTGTCCACCGAGGCGACGATCTCGCCCATGGTCTGGCCCGCCGCCTCGACCTGCACCGTGCCGGTCTCCACCTTCCTCACCGAGTCGCCGATCAGCGCCTTGATCTCCCGCGCCGCCTCCGCGGAGCGCTGCGCGAGGCTTCGCACCTCGGCGGCCACCACCGCGAAGCCGCGGCCCTGCTCGCCGGCCCGCGCGGCTTCCACGGCCGCGTTGAGCGCGAGGATGTTGGTCTGGAAGGCGATGCCGTCGATCACGCCGATGATGTCGCCGATGCGCTTCGAGCTGTCGCGGATGCCGTTCATGGTCGCGACCACCGCGCCCACCGCCTCGCCGCCCCGTGCGGCGACGTGGTTGGCCTGCTGCGCCAGCGCGTTCGCGTCGGTGGCGCTGCGCGTGTTCTCGTGCACCGCGGTCGTGAGCTCTTCCATGCTGGCGGCGGTCTCCTCCAGCGTCGAGGCCTGCTCCTCGCTGCGATGCGACAGCTCCGCGTTGCCGGTCGCCACCTCCATCGCGGCTGCGTGGATGCTCTCGGCGCTGCCGCGGATGTCGTGCACCATGCGCGTGAGGTTGCCGGTCATGGTCTTGAGCGCACCCAGCAGCGCGCCGAACTCGTCGTCCGAAGTCACCGCGATCTGCGCCGTGAGATCCCCCGCCGCCACCTGGTTGGCGAGCGTGAGGCCGGCCTTGAGCGGCCGCGTGATGGAGCGCGTGATCCAGGCGGAGGCGAGGATGCCGATGGCGAGCGCGAAGAGGGTGCCGGCGACGATCGCCTTCACACTCGCGGCACTCCGGTCGGACATCGATTGCGCGGTCGCGCCCACCTGCTTCACGAGCGCTTCCTGCATGCGGTCGAGCTTCTCGGAGACCGCGAGCTGGATCGGGCGCAGCTCGTTGTACACCACGAGCGTTGCCTCGTCGTACTGGGAGATCTTGATCAGGTCGAGCGCCTTGCCGATCACGGCGTTGGTGCGGTCCTTGCTGGCGATCACCTCGTCCATGCCGAGCGCGGCGCCCTCGTCACCGTCGGCGGTGCGCTGGCGCAGCGACTCGATGGTGTTGTCGATCACCTTGCGTTGCTCCTCGAGCGCGGCGATCGATTGCTTCTGGACGGCGATGTCGCTCGCGCTCGCGATGTCGCGCACCAGGACGGAGACGCGCAGGTGCGCCTTCTGCAGCGTCTCCATCTCGAACACCAGCGGCAGGTACCCGTTCACCATCCGGTCGCTGGCGCGCCGGTTCTGCTCCATCGCGAACCACGAGGCGCCCGCCACGGCCATCATCAGTACCAGCACCAGGCCGAAGCTCGCGCCGAGGCGCCTGCCCGTGGAGCCCAGCAGGCGCACGCGCTTCACGTGTCGATTTCCCCGTCCCAGTGGATCGGCGGCGTGGTCGGCACTCCGCGCGTGTTGTCCTCCACCTCGGCGGCGATGCGGAAGAGCAGCCGTTCCTCGAAGTCCTCGGCCACGATCTGCATTCCCACCGGCAGGCCGGCGGAGTTGAAGCCGCAGGGCACCGAGACGGCCGGAAAGCCCGTGTAGCTGATGGGCACCGTGAACTGGCGCACGCCCGGGTCGCCCTCCGCGTTGACCGTAAGCGGGGGCGCCACGAAGGCGTGCGTCGGCGTGATGAAGGCATCCACGCTGTCGAACACCTGCCGGATCTCGGCGATCTCCGCCGGGCGGCCCGCGATCCGGGCGTTGTAGGTGTCGGCGGTGATCGCCGCGCCCTGCGCGAGGTTCGCCTGCACCACGGGACCGAACTGGCTCTGGTCGGGCGCGGCGCGGAAGGTGTCGCCCAGGATCTGGTTGAATTCGTAGAGCAGGATCGTGAGCGGGTACTGGAAGTCGATCTTTCCGCTGAGCAGCGGGATCTTCACCGGCACGATGTGCGCGCCGGCGGCCTGCAGGCGGTCGAGCGCCTTTTGCACGACGCCCTGGACCTCCGGGTCCACGTTACGGAAGGTGAAGTCCTCGACGATGCCGAGGCGCAGGCCCCGGACACCGCGGCCGATGTCGGCACCGAAGTCGTCCTGCGGAGCCTTCACCGCGAACGGATCGAGCGGATCGAACCCGGCGATGGCCTGGAGGACCGTCGCCGCGTCCTCGACGGTGCGCGTGAGCGGGCCCACGGTGTCGAAGGTCTGGGCGCGCGGGAAGACGCCGCGCACGCTCACGCGGCCGTAGCTGGGCCGCACGCCGACCAGACCCAGCCAGCTCGCCGGACCGCGCACGGAGACGCCCGTGTCGGTGCCGAGGCCGGCCAAGGCGAGGCCCGCGGCGACCGAGACTCCACTGCCGCTCGACGATCCGCCGGGCCAGCGCAACAGGTCCCATGGATTGCCGGCGGTGCCGAACTGCTGGTTGAAGCCCGCCACGCCCGCGGCGAACTCGTTCATGTTGGCCTTGCCCACCAGGACGGCGCCCGCGGCCTTGAGCTTGCGAACCACCTCCGCATCGCTGGTCGCGACGCGCGAGCGGAAGAATGCGGATCCGCGCGTGGTGAGGATGCCCGCGGTGTCGATGTTGTCCTTGTAGACGACGGGGATGCCATGCAAGGGTCCGCGCTTCATTCCATGGCGCAGCTCGTTGTCCAGGGCGGTGGCCGTCGCCAGCGCCTGCAGCTCGGTGATGGTGATGAAGGAGTCCAGCACCGGCTGGAGGGTCCGCGCTCCGCGCAGGAACCCGGTGATCAGCTCGGTGACGCTCACGTGGCCCGACTTCAACAGCTTTGCGGCGTCGGCGATGGTGCCCGGCAGGCCTACTTGGTCGCCTTTCGCGAACGCCTTCCCGATGCCCAGGGGGGAGGCGAGCGTCGCGGCCCCCGCGGCCATTGCCTTCAGTACGTCCCGGCGCAACCTACGATGACCTCGATCCATTTCAGGCTCTCCCTTTGGCAGCGTGCGTGCGCAATTGTTGTTATGACCTGGAATTAACGAATGCTAACGGCAATCTATCCGATCGCTGCAGGGGGTGCAACCGGCGTTGCGACGCTGCCCACTACAAATCGCGACGCGGCGCTGTGAAGGATTTCACACTCGCGATGGAGCCTCGCATGGGGCGTAAGCTGCAAGGAGCGAGGCGAATTCGCCCGCCGGCGGCGCCCGCCTTTCGAGGCGAGATGCAGAACTCCGGGCTTGAGCGCCACTCTTAAAGACACCGGGGGCGCAAAGTCCACCCAGCTTCATTCCCATGAAATCCAAAGCCAGCTTCCCGAACAAGGTCCCGCGACGAGCTCTGCATCGACACCATCCGCATGCTCGCCATCGACGCCGTGCAGAAGGCGAATTCCGGGCATCCCGGCACGCCCATGGCGCTCGCGCCCGTCGCCTACACGTTGTGGCAAAAGTTCCTCCGCTACGACCCGCTCGATCCCCTCTGGCCCGATCGCGACCGCTTCGTCCTTTCCGCCGGCCACGCCTCGATGCTGCTGTATGCGTTGCTGCACCTGGCCGGGGTCCGGCGGGTGGAGGGCGGCCGCGTGGGCGATAAGCTCGCCGTCGCTCTCGAGGATATCGAGCGCTTCCGGCAGCTCGACAGCGTCACGCCAGGGCACCCGGAGTACGGTCACACGACGGGAGTCGAGACCACGACCGGTCCCCTCGGCCAGGGTTGCGGCAACAGCGTGGGCATGGCGATCGCCTCGCGCTGGCACGCCAAGCGCTATAACCGCCCCCGGGCGAAGATCTTCGATTACGACGTGTACGCGATCTGCAGCGACGGGGACCTCATGGAAGGGGTCGCGAGCGAGGCCGCCTCGCTCGCCGGGCACCTGCAGCTCGCGAACCTGTGCTGGATCTACGACAACAACACCATCACGATCGACGGCCACACCGATATCGCGTTCACCGAGGACGTCGCGGCGCGCTTCAAGGCCTATCGCTGGAACGTGCTGAGGGTGCGGGACGCCAACGACACCGCGCGCGTCGCCGCGGCCCTGGCGACGTTCCGCCGCACGCGCGACCGCCCGACGATCATCATCGTGAACAGCATCATCGCCTACGGGGCGCCGCACAAGCAGAACACGCCGGCGGCGCACGGCGAGCCGCTGGGAGAAGACGAGGTGCGCCTCGTCAAGCGCTTCTACGGCTGGCCCGAGGAGGCGCAGTTCCTCGTGCCCGACGGCGTGCGCGAGCGATTCAACGCCGGAATCGGCGGGCGCGGGCGGCGGATGCGCGAAGCGTGGCAACGCAGTTTCGCCGCCTGGCAGCGCGATCATCGCGAGGCTGCCCGCGAGCTCATGGGCCAGTCGAAGGGCGAGCTGCCGAAGGGCTGGGACGCGAAGCTTCCCGATTTTGCCGCCGGCGGGAAGGAGATCGCCACGCGGGAAGCCTCGGCCAAGGTGTTGAACGCCGTTGCCGAGCGGGTGCCGTGGCTCATCGGCGGGGCGGCGGACCTCGCGGCCTCGACCAAGGCGAAGCTCTCCGCCGAGGATAGAAACCTGCATTTCGGCGTGCGCGAGCACGCGATGGGTGCGATCGTCAATGGGCTGGCTCTCTCCGGCATGCGCGCGTTCGGGTCGAGCTTCCTCATCTTCAGCGATTACATGCGCCCGCCGCTGCGTCTCGCGGCGCTGATGAAGCTCCCGGTCTTCCACGTCTTTACGCACGACTCGATCGGGCTGGGCGAGGACGGGCCGACCCACCAGCCGGTCGAGCAGCTCGCGGGGCTGCGCGCCATCCCGGGCATGGTGGTGCTGCGGCCCGCGGATGCGAACGAGAACCCGCGAGGCATACGGGTGGCCCTCGCCCTGAAGGACCGGCCTGCCTGCCTCGTCATGAGCCGCCAGGGGCTCCCGGTCTTCGACCGCAAGCGCTACGCGGGCGCCGAAGGCCTCGCGCGCGGCGGCTACGTCATGGCCAGGACCCAAGGCCGGCAAGCCCCAGGTGATCCTGATCGCGAGCGGCAGCGAGGTGCAGCTTTGCGTGCAGGCCTTCGAGGAGCTCGCGCGTGAGGGAATCGCGGCACGCGTCGTGAGCCTTCCGTCCTGGGAGCGCTTCGAGGAGCAGGATGCGCAGTACCGCGCGCAAGTGCTGCCGCCCGGTATCACGGCGCGCGTCGCGGTCGAGGCCGGCGCTGCGCTGGGCTGGGAACGCTATGCGGGAGGCACGGGTGCGATCATCGCGATGCGCTCCTTCGGGGGCTCGGCGCCGATCAAGGACCTGATGAAGAAATTCGGATTCACGACGGAGGCGGTGGTGCGCGCCGCCAAGGCACAACTTGCACGGAGCGAAACCATGAATCCCGTCAGGGCACTCGTCGACCACGGCCAGGCCGTCTGGCTCGATTTCCTCTCGCGCGAGCTGCTCGACAAGGGCGAGCTCGCACGCCTCATCGAAAGCGACGGGGTGCGTGGCGTCACCTCGAATCCCACCATCTTCGAGAAGGCGATCGGCCATTCCGCGGATTACGACGGGTCCATCCGGCGCCTCCTGAAGGAGGAGCGCGCCCCCGAGCAGATCCTGGAGGCGCTGATGGTCGAGGACATCCGCCACGCGGCCGACGTGCTGCGTCCGGTCTTCGATGCGACGCGCGGCGCCGACGGCTTCGTGAGCATCGAGGTCTCGCCCTATCTCGCCGACGACACCAAGGGCACCATCGCGGAGGCGAAGCGGCTGTGGAAGCGAGGTGGACCGCGAGAACCTCATGATCAAGGTGCCCGCAACGCAGGCGGGCCTGCCCGCGATCCGCGAGCTGACCGCGCAGGGCATCAACGTGAACATCACGCTGCTCTTCTCGCAGAAGGTGTACGAGCAGGTGGTCGAGGCCTATATCGCCGGCCTCGAGGCGCTCGCCGCGGCCAAGGGCGAGGTCGCAGCGCGTCGCGAGCGTGGCGAGCTTCTTCGTAAGCCGCATCGATACCGCGGTCGACAAGCTGCATCGACGACGAAGATCGCCGCCGCAGGCGACGCGGGCGAGAAGGCGCGCCTCGCCGGGCTCAAGGGCAAGGTCGCGATCGCCAACGCGAAGCTCGCCGCGCAGCGGTACCAGCGGCTCTTCGCCGGCGAGCGGTGGAAGGCGCTGGAAAGGCTCGGCGCAGGCGAAGCAGCGCCTGCTCTGGGCCAGCACCGGCACCAAGAACAAGGCCTACAGCGACGTGCTCTACGTCGAGGAGCTGATCGGCCCCGATACCATCAACACGATGCCGCCCGCCACGCTTGACGCCTTCCGCGACCATGGCAGGATACGCGGCGACACTCTCGCGGAGGACGTGGATGGGGCGAGCCGTATCCTCGACGATCTCGCCGCGCGCCGGCGATCTCGCTCGACGCGGTCACCGACAAGCTCACCGAGGAAGGTGTGCGCCTCTTCACCGAATCCAACGACAAGGTCCTCGATGCATTGCGCGAAAAGAGCGGCGCCCTCGCGCGCGCGGCGGCCTGAAGGGGGGCGCCATGCAGATCGGCATAGTCGGGCTCGGGCGCATGGGTGGCAACATCGCCCGGCGCCTGATGCAGCACGGGCACGAAGCGGTCGTCTACGACCGCGACGCCGAGCGCGATCGCCGCGCTCGTGCAGGCGGGAGCGACGCGGCGCGAAGGACCTGGCGGGGTTGGTCGCCGCGCTGCGCAAGCCGCGTGCGATCTGGTTGATGCTGCCCGCCGGCGAGCCGACCGAAGAGGCGATCGCAAGCCTCGCCGGCACTGATCGACGCCGGCGACGTCATCATCGACGGCGGCAACTCCTTCTGGAAGGACGACATCCGGCGCGCCGAGGCGCTGAAGGCGCGCTCGCATCCACTACGTCGACGCGGGCACGAGCGGCGGCGTGTGGGGACTCGAGCGCGGCTATTGCATGATGATCGGAGGCGAGAAGGCGATCGTCGAGCGGCTCGATCCGATCTTCGCCGCGCTGGCCCCGGGCGCGGATGCGGCGCCGCGCACGCCCGGGCGCACGGGCGGGCCAACGCGCGCCGAGCGCGGCTACCTGCACGCCGGACCGAGCGGCGCCGGCCATTTCGTGAAGATGGTGCACAACGGCATCGAATACGGGCTGATGCAGGCCTATGCCGAAGGCTTCGACATCCTCGCCAACGCGGCCACCGAGGCGCTTCCCGAAGCGCAGCGATTCGAGCTCGACATCGCCGACATCGCCGAGGTGTGGCGGCGCGGAAGCGTGGTCGGCTCGTGGCTGCTCGACCTTACCGCGGCCGCGCTGGCCAAGGATCCGGAGCTCGCGGCCTATTCGGGAGTCGTCCAGGATTCCGGCGAGGGACGCTGGACCGTGATGGCGGCGATCGAGGAGGCCGTGCCCGCCGACGTCCTCTCGGCGGCGCTCTACGCGCGCTTCCGCTCGCGCCGGGACCACACGTTCGCGGAGAAGATCCTCTCGGCGATGCGCGCGGGCTTCGGCGGCCACGTCGAGCCGAAGCAGCGCAGCGGATGAGCGCCGCGGCGGCGAGCGCGCGGCCCGCGGACCCGTGTTGCTTCGTGGTCTTCGGCGCCTCGGGCGACCTCACGCACCGGCTGGTCATTCCCGCGCTCTACAACCTCGCCGCGGACGGGCTGCTGCCGCAAGCCTTCGCGATGGTCGGCGTCGCGCGCAAGGATATGTCGGCTGACGCCTTCCGCGCCGGATTGGAGAAGAGCCTCGGCGAATTCGCGCACGCGTCCGGTGCAAGCCGAGGTGGTGCGGCGCCTCCTCGCATGCGTCGATTACGTGTCCGGCGATGCCGACGACCCGCGCGCCTACGAGCGCCTGGGCGAGGCGCTGGCGAGAATCGAGAGCACGCGCGGGACGCTCGGCAACCGGCTCTTCTATCTCGCCACCCCGCCCGACGTCTTCGCCCCCATCGGCTGCGCAGCTCGGCCGGTCCGGCCTCGCGCGCGAGGATGGCGCGGCGTGGCGGCGCCTCATCGTCGAAAAGCCGTTCGGCGTCGACCTCGCCTCGGCGCGTGCGCTCAACGCGAAGCTGCTGGGCGTCCTCGACGAGGACCAGGTCTACCGCATCGATCACTACCTCGGCAAGGAGACGGTGCAGAACATCCTGGCACTGCGCTTCGCGAACGGACTGTTCGAGCCGATCTGGAACCGCGACCACATCGACCACGTGCAGATCACCGTCGCGGAGTCGAAGGCGATCGGCCGGCGCGGGCGCTTCTACGACGCCACCGGGGCGCTGCGCGACATGGTGCCCAACCACCTCTTCCAGCTTCTCTCGATCGTCGCGATGGAGCCGCCGGCCCGCTTCGAGGCGGCCGGCCGTGAGGGCGAAGAAGACCGAGCTCCTCCAGGCGATCCAGGAATGGAGCCCGGCGGATGCGGTGCGCGAGAGCGTGCGCGCGCAATATCGGCGCCGGGCGCATCGGCGATGAATCGATCGCGGACTATCGCGGAGCGAACGACGTCTCGCCGCGACAGCGCCACGGAGACTTACGTCGCGCGTGAAGCTCCTCGTCGACAACTGGCGCTGGGCGGGCGTGCCGTTCTACCTGCGCACCGGCAAGGCGTTGGCGTCGCAGGCGAGCGAGGTCGCGATCAAGTTCAAGCAGGCGCCTTTCGCGATGTTCCGCGGCTCGCCCGTCGAGCACCTCGCGCAGAACTTCCTCGTGCTGGGAATCCGGCCGTGCGAGTGCATCTCGCTGCAGTTCAACGCCAAGGTCCCGGGACCGGCGATCGCGCTTGCGGGCGTGAAGATGACCTTCGACTACGAGGATTACTTCGAGGCCGCGCCGGCGACCGGCTACGAGACGCTGATCTACGACTGCATGATCGGCGATGCGACGCTGTTCCAGAGCGCGGCCGGAATCGAGGCGGGATGGCGCATCGTGCAGCCCCTTCTCGACGCCTGGCGCGAGGCGGGCGCGCGGGGGCTCGCGACCTACGCGGCCGGGAGCGAGGGTCCGGAGGAGGCCGGCCGCCTGCTGGCACGCGACGCTCGCGCCTGGCGGCCGATCGCGCCCGCGCCGGAGCGTGCCCATGGCGCATGAGGCGTTGCCCGGTGCTGCGCGGGTCATCGTGGTCATGGGCGTTTCGGGGTCCGGCAAGAGCACCATCGCCGCGCTCCTCGCCCAGCGCCTGGGCTGGACCTACGAGGACGGAGACTGGCTGCATCCGGCTTCCAACGTCGAGAAGATGCATCGCGGCGTGCCGCTCACCGACGCGGATCGCTGGCCGTGGCTGGAGGCGATCGCCGCGAGCATCGACACCTTCCGCCGCGAGGGCCGGGGCGCGGTGATCGCCTGCTCGGCGTTGAAGCGCGCCTACCGCGACATCCTCATCGGCGAACGGCGCGACGTGCGGCTCGTCTACCTCGAGGGCGACCAGAAGCTCGTCGCCGGGCGGCTCGCCACGCGCGACGGCCATTTCATGCCGCCCGCAGCTCCTCGGCAGCCAATTCGCCGCCCTCGAGGCGCCGCAGGCCGATGAACGCCCGATCGTGGCGCCGATCGCGCAACACCCGCGCGAGGTGGTCGAGTCCATCGTCGCGAAGCTGCGTGATACGTGATTTCGGCGGGCGAGATGGCCATTGCGCTCGGCCCGCGGCGCGCGGTTGCATTTGAAATCCCGGTTGCTGCAGTTGAAGTCCGGAAAGTGACGCACATCAAAGATTCCCGATCGCCCGTGCCACACACTCGGCCCTGTTCTCGAAATAACACAGGGAGACAAGAGATGAACGGCATGGCGATGGGAATGCGACGCACGGCGGTGGCGATGACGGGCGCGCTCGTGCTGGGATTCGCAGTGATCGGGCGCGTGCGGCGGCCGAGACGCCGCCCACGATCGACGGCGTGAAGGTGGTGACCGCCGACGAGGCCAAGAAGATGCTCGACCGCGGCGTGCCGTTCTTCGACGCGCGCGTGGCGACCGAATACGCGGAGAAGACCATCAAGGGCGCCAAGAGCGTCCCCTATCGCGAGAAGAGCGCGAAGGCGGTGGACTTCGACCGCAAGCTGGACCAGTTCGACCTCACCAAGCTGCCCGCCGACAAGGGCGCGCCGCTGGTGTTCTTCTGCAACGCGGGCGAATGCTGGAAGAGCTACAAGGCCTCCGTCGTGTCGCGCGACGCCGGCTACAAGCAGATCTACTGGTTGCGCGGCGGCATGCCGGAGTGGGTCGCGAAAGGACTGCCGACCCAATAACCCGGCCCCGTGCCCAGGCGCGGCGGCGGTTACATGCTAATGAACCTAAGCGTACGAGCGAAGCTCGCGGCGGTCGCGGTTGTTGCGACCGTCGGAGCCGTCGCGCTGGCCGGATTCAACCTCTACGCGGCTCGCGCCAGCGCGCAGGCGTTGAGCGGCGTCTACGAGACGAACGTGCACCGCGTGGTCGAGCTGCAGAAGATCGCGGCGACGCTGGGCGAGGTGCGCTTCCGCGTGGCGGGCGTGCTGCTCGACGTGATGCCCGTGCAGGGCTCGCTCAACCATATCGTCGAGGCGCGCAAGGATCTCGAGGCCGAGTGGAAAACGGTGCTCGCCGCCGACGCACCGGCGGGTGAGGAGGAACGGCGCCTCTTCGGCCTGATGCGCGAGGGCTGGGGCACCGTCGACGCCACCCTCGGCAAGATCCAGAAGGCCTACGAGGCCAAGAACAACGACCAGCTCCGGGACGTGCTCGACACGGACTGGGCGACGCTCATCGTCAAGTACTCCAAGCCGCTGGACAAGCTCCTGCCGCTCGAGGAGGCCGCGGGACGCGTCGCCTACGAGCGCTCGTCGGGCATGAACCGGCCCCTCAACGCCGCCTCGGTGGTCCTGGCCGGGGTGCTGATCGCGCTCATCGCGGGCGTGGTCCTTTGGGTGATGCGTTCGATCACGATGTCGCTCGGCGAAGCGGTGGACGTCGCGCGGCGCGTGGCCGACGGCGACCTCGAAGCGCCGATCACGGTCGATCGCCACGACGAGATGGGCCGGCTGCTGCAGGCGCTGGCCGCGATGCAGGCGGCGCTGCGCGGCATCGTGGGCGACGTGCGGACCTCGGCGCAGCGCGTTTCGGCCGCCTCCGCGGAGATCGCGCGCGGCACCAACGACCTCGCGCGCCGCACCGAGGAGCAGGCCTCGTCGCTCGAGGAGACGGCCTCCTCATGGAGGAGCTCACCGGAACCGTCACCCAGAACGCGCACAACGCGCGCCAGGCGAACGAGCTCGCCGCGACCGCTCGGGCGTGGCGCAGCGCGGCGGACCGGTGATGGGGCAGGTGGTGCAGACCATGGACGCCATCACGCAGAGCTCGCGCCGCATCGCCGACATCGTCGAGCGTGATCGACTCCATCGCGTTCCAGACCAACATCCTCGCCCTGAACGCCGCCGTCGAGGCGGCGCGCGCGGGCGAGCAGGGCCGCGGCTTCGCGGTCGTGGCCGCCGAGGTGCGCAGCCTCGCGCAGAGGAGCGCCTCGGCCGCGCGCGAGATCAAGGGCCTCATCGAGGACTCGGTGGGCAAGGTGCAGTCCGGCGGGCGCCTGGTGGACGAGGCGGGCCGGACGATGGAAGAGCTCGTGGACAGCGTGGGGCGGGTGTCGCGCATCATGGCGGACATCGCCACCGCGAGCGAGGAGCAATCGAGCGGCATCGAGCAGGTGAACCGCGCCATCGTGCAGATGGACCAGACCACGCAGCGCAACTCCGCGCTGGTGGAAGAGGCGTCGAGCGCGACCCAGAGCCTCGAGCAGCAGGCCGCGCGCCTCGCGCAGGCGGTGGCCGTGTTCGGCGCGGGCGAAGGGCCGATCCACGCGTCCATGGAGGTTGCGGCCACCGCCGTCGCCGTGCGCTCGCCCACGCGCCGCGCGCCGCGTCCCGGCGAGCAGCACGCGCTGCCGAGTAGTACCGAGGAGCTGTCCGTCTAGCCCGTGTTCCGCGGCCGGGAGCCGCGCCGTCGCATTACAATGCGCGGCACACTACCCCGGAGGAAACGCGATGAGGCGCATGGCGTGGGCGATCGCCCTGGCCGCCACGGCAGCGGCGGCGCAGCAGCAGGACTTCAGCAAGGTGGAGATCAAGGTGACCAAGGTCGCCGGCTCCGTGTACATGCTGCAGGGTGCGGGCGGCAACATCGGCGCCTCGGTGGGCGAGGACGGCATCGTCATCGTGGACGACCAGTTCGCGCCGCTCGCCGACAAGATCCAGGCCGCCCTCAAGGGCATCACCGACAAGCCGGTGCGCTTCGTGATCAACACCCACTGGCACTTCGACCATACCGGCGGCAATCCCTACTTCGCGAAGCAGGGCACCATCATCGCGCAGGAGAACGTGCGCGAGCGCCTGGAGAGCGGCGGCACCCTGCTCGGCACGGAAGTGAAGCCGGCGGCGCGCGAGGACCTGCCCATCGTCACCTTCAACGACCGCCTCACGGTGCACCTCAACGGCGAGGACATCCGCGCAATCCACTTCCCCCACGGCCACACCGACGGCGACAGCGTGATCTTCTTCACCCAGTCCCACGTCGTGCACATGGGCGACGACTTCGTGACCTACGGGTTTCCCTTCATCGACCTGGAAAGCGGCGGCAGCGCACGCGGCATGATCGCCGCCTGCGAGAAGGTGCTGGCAACGCTCCCGCCCGAAACCAAGCTCATCCCGGGGCACGGAGCGCTCAGCACGGTCGCGGACCTGAAGCCCTACGTCGCCATGCTGAAGGAGGCCACCGCGCGCATCGAGCGCGGCATCCGCGAAGGCAAGAGCGCCGAGGACCTGAAGCGCGCGAAGGTCCTCGCGGGCTACGAGAGCTGGGGCGGCGAGGGCAAGTTCATCACCACCGACAAGTTCATCGACACGCTCTACAACGACCTCACCGGACGCAAGTCGGGCGAGCTCGTGAAGCACAACTAGCGCGCTAGTTCTGGGTCACGATCGACTGGATCAGCCCGTAGCCGGGGAAGTCCGCCATCACGATCCCGGTGTGGAACTTGCCCTTGCGATCGTTGTTGTACTGGAGCAGGCGCGTGGCGAAGAGCACGTTGGTGCCCTCGAAGGCGATGGTGCAGATGCCGATCGCGCAGGAGACGCGCGGGAACATCTGGCAGCAGTTCTTCCAGCCCGGCGTGGTCTTTCCGGTCGCCAGGCGCGGCGCGCCGGTGCCCGGGCTCGAGTGGCCGCTCGCGACGAAGTAGGGGAACGAGCCGCCCGAGGCGCTCAGGAAGTTCACGTACATGGCCGCACCCCCGTTGGCCTTCGCGGCATCCATCTGCGCCGAGACCTTGTTCCATTTGCCCTCGAGGTCCCAGTTGGTGCCCATGCTGAAGTCGTCCTGGATGTTGAGCGAGCTCCACTTGATGCCGTACTGGGTGGCCGACGAGAAGTTCTGCAGCAGCACGATCTTGCCGCGCACCTCGCCCAGCGTCGGGTTGTCGGAGGTGTACTTCCAGAATTTGTTCGGGTACTTGCCGAGGTAGTCGGCGAACGTGGCGGCGAAGTCGCGCGAGTTCCCGGTCGGGTCGTACTCCTCCTTCACGCGCATCAGCACGGTCTCGCGGGGATGGGCGGCCAGGAACGCCGTGACCGCCTTCATCACGTCGTCGAAGTTCGCCTTCTGGTAGATGATCCCGTGGTGGATCGCGAACGCGTTGTTGATGTGCCGGCAGCGGATGTCGAGCGCGCGGATGCCCGAGTTGAGCTGTGTGGCGAGGTCCATGGACTGGGTCTGGGCTATGTCACCGCCATAGTGCGACATCGTGTCGTGCGTGCCGGGAATGCTGAGCTGGGCCAGCCGGGTCCCGTCGCCGAGCCTGCCCATCCAGTCCGGGCTGGTGTAGTTGTGGCCGGGGCCGGAGTCGTGCGAGTAGGCCGGCGACTCGTGCGCCAGGCTGGCGGAGGCGAACGAGGCGGCGAGGAGCAGCGCGGCGGCCGTCCGAAGCGTCTTCTGCATGGGCATTTCCTTTTCTTGGATTGCAGGCGAGCTGAAAAGGTAGCAGAGCGTACCGGGCGATGTCTTCCGACTAAAGTCGGGTAGCATGCGACGCGATGGTCCCGTACGCCCGCCTGCCGCTCGCCTTCGACGTCGCGCCGCTGCTTGCCGACGTGGCCGCCCTCGCCGGCGACCGCTGGGTCGCCCACTTCAACCAGGGCTACCATGACGGCGGCTGGCAGGGGGTGGCGCTGCGCTCGGTCGGGGGGGAGGCAGGGCGGCTGCATTCCGGCGCCCACCAGGCGAGCGACGTCGGCGACACCGAGATCATGCGCCGCTGCCCGGGCATCGCCGCGGCGCTCGCGCGCCTGCGCTGCCCGCTGCGCGCGGTGCGCCTGCTGCGCCTCGCGGCGGGCTCGACTATCCGCGAGCATCGCGACGACGACCTGCGCTTCGAGGACGGCGAGGCGCGCCTGCACATCCCCCTCGTGACCAGTCCCGCGGTGGAGTTCTACGTCGAGGACCGGCGCGTGATGATGGAAGCCGGCGAGTGCTGGTACGTCGACTTCTCGCGCCCGCACCGCGTGCACAACGGCAGCGAGCGCGAGCGCATCCATCTGGTGGTCGATTGCGGCGTGAACGAGTGGCTCACGCTCCAGATCGCGGCGGGCGAGGGCGCCGTCGCGCGCGCCGCACCCCCCTCGGGGCAGGAGGCGTTGGCGGCGTTCCGTGCGCACTTGCTCGGGGACGGCGCCCTGGAGGCGCGATTGCAGGCTGAGACCGATCCCGGCGCATTCGTCGCGCACGCCGTGGCGCTCGGCGCGGAGCGCGGGTTCCGCTTCGGCGCCGAGGATGTGCGCGCGGCAATGGCGCAGGGCCGGCGCGCCTGGATCGAGCAGTGGATGATGTGATGGCGCAGCCACGCTACGACGAATGGATCCCGATCCGCGTGTTCTGGCGCGATGGGAATGCGCGGGTCGACTGGTGCCATTTCGGGCGCACACGACTCGCCGAGCCGTTCTTCCGCGACAGCGTCGCGGGCGCGCTCCGCCTGCCCTTCAACCAGGCCTTCCGCCGCGAGACGCCGATCGAGGCGCTGGCGCAGTGGCA
Source organism: uncultured beta proteobacterium (assembly GCA_963827425.1). Classification (GTDB taxonomy): domain Bacteria; phylum Pseudomonadota; class Gammaproteobacteria; order Burkholderiales; family Usitatibacteraceae; genus Usitatibacter. The sequence continues at coordinate 297,688 of CAWHAQ010000007.1, forward strand.
GGCGGTGAGCCCGGGCATCGAGCCCACGGCCTTCCTCTACCACGCCTCGCGCTGCGGATCGACGCTCGTGTCGCAGATGCTGGCCGCGCTCGGCACGCACATCGTGGTTTCGGAGCCGCCCGTGGTCGATGCGATCCTCGCCACGCGGCGCATGTCGCCGCCGGTGCCCGAGGCGGTGCGCATCGAGTGGCTGCGCGGCATGGTCTCGGCGCTCGCGCAGCCGCGCAACGCCGAGCACCGCTTCTTCGTGAAGCTGGACGCGTGGAACATCTTCGACGTCGCGTTGCTGCGCAAGGCCTTCCCGCGCACGCCCTGGATCTACCTCTATCGCGATCCGCTCGAGATCGCGGTGTCGCAGCTGCGCGAGCGCGGCGCGTACATGGTCCAGGGCATGGTGGGGCCCACGGTGGACCTCTTCTCGCCGGCCGATGCGCTCGCCATGCCCACCGAGGAGTTCATCGCGCGCGTGCTGGGCCACATGCTCGAGGCGGCCGCGGCGAGCTGCGCGAGCGAGGCGGGCCTCCTCGTTCATTACAACGAGCTGCCGGTGGCGATGTGGACGCGGCTGCGCGAGGTGCTCGGCGTTGGCGGGGATGAAGCGGCGCAGGAGGCGCTGCAGAGCGCAGCGCGCTGGAACGCGAAGAGCCCGCAGCTCGCATTCGACGCGGATTCGCAGCGCAAGCAGAGCGAGGCGAGCGAGGAGCTTCGCGCGGCGAACGAGCGCTGGGCCGCGCCGGCCTACCGCGCGCTCGAGCGCCTGCGCCTCGAGGCGCGCACCGCGGGTGGCGATGCGGATCGATCCGAACGGAGCGCGCAATGCACGACCTGACCCAGCCGCCGCCCTCGCAGGCGCGCTTCCAGTCCGCGCTGCAGACCGTCTTCGAGATCTGGCCGCTCGCTGGCGATGGCGCACCTATCGCGGCCCGGCTCGTGGATGTGAAGGTAATGCGTGCACCCGAGGGCTGCGAGCAGTTTTCCGCGCTCTTCGTCGGGCCTTTCGAGCCTTCGTATCCCGCGCAGGGCATCTACCGCTTCGTCCATGGATCGTTGGGCGAAATGCATCTGTTCCTCGTGCCCGTGGGACGCGGGCGGACGGGCATGCAATACGAGGTCTGCATCACGAAGGAAGACGCATTGCCACAACCCGCGCCGTGAAGCCGCCGTGGACTCCGCGCCGCTGAGCGTCCGCGCCGCAACGCCCGAAGACGGGCCGTTCCTGCGCTCGGTCTACGCTTCGACGCGCGCAGCCGAGCTCGCGCCGCTTTCATGGAGCGAAACACAGAAGCGCGCCTTCTGCGACCAGCAGTTCGATGCGCAGATCACGGACTACCGCCGAAACCTTCCCGAAACTGAAGACCTGGTGATCAGCTGTGGCGCCACGCCGATCGGAAGGATCCTCAAGGCGCTTACGCGCAACGAGTTGATCCTTCTCGATTTCGCGATCCTGCCGGAGCATCGCAACCGCGGGTGGGGCAGTGCGTTGCTGCGCCGCATGCAGGACGAAGCGCGCACCGCGATGGTGCCGATGGTGCTCCAGGCCGAGCTGCACAGCCCGGCGGTCGGCTTCTACCGGCGGCACGGCTTCGTCATCATCGGCGAGGACAGCTTGCGCTTCGCGATGAAGTGGATGCACACGCCGCGCAATGATGTTACTGTGCCGGCACAAAAGAAGACGAACAACGAGCCGTAGCCTCGCGCAACGGGTTACGACCGAACCAGGAGTCGGTCATGGCACTTACGCACAGCCGCCTGCACGGCCGTAGGCGTTTTCTGTTCGCCGCGAGCGCGGTCGCCGTCGGGACGCTTCCGATGGCGCGCATCGCACAGGCATGCTCGCCGCGAACCCTGCGCCTCGGCGTCCTCCTTCCTCATTCCACGCGTTATCCCGAGCTCGCGCGCGAGTTCCTCGCGGGCTTCGAGGCCCATGCGGCTTCGGATGCGGCGCGCGTTCGCCTCGAGGTGATCCCGATCGAATGCGCCACGAGTTGTGCGTCCGGAGCCGTCGCCGCCACCGTGCAAGCAACGCAATGCCGTGGCGTCGACGTGGTGGCGGGCTTCGCGGGCGGTGAGCTTGCCGCGCGCATGGCCACGGCGCTCGAGGCGTGCGCAGTGCCGTTCGTGGCCTGCGACCTCGGAGCGGATGTCGTTCGCGCGCGCCGCGACAGCGCGCTGCTGGTCCGTCATTCGCTCGGTTACTGGCAGGCCAATCAAGCGATGGGGCATTGGGCGGCGCAGCACCTGGGCCCGCGTGTCCTCATCGCCGACGGATTTCCTGGAAAGCGGCCACGACCTCGTCTATGCCTTCCGGCGCGGCTTCGAGGCAGCGGGTGGCCAGGTCGTCGGAGTAGCGCGCACCGGGCTGCCCGACGGGACCGGCGCGTTGCCCGAAGTCGCCGCCGCGGTGCGCTCGAGCGCTCCGGATTTCGTTTATGCCTTCTATTCGGGCCAGCGTGCCCAGGCCTTCCTGCGCGCCTACGAGGCCGCGGGGCTGGCCGGCGCAACACCGCTGGCCGGAGCCGCGATGCTGACCGAGCGCGCGGGCGCGGCGGCGTTCGAAGGCATCCTCACGGCGGCTTCCTGGGGGCCCGATACGGCCGGCCCGTTCGCGGTGCTGGGTTTCGAGGCGGCGCAGCGCGTGGCCGCGGGCGCGGCGGCGCTGAACGGCGCCACCGGCGATGCAGTGGCCCTCGCGCAGGCGATCGCGGGCACGTCCTGCGACGGGCCGCGCGGCTGCGTGCTGCCCGATAGCGAGCCGGCGGAGCGTGCCGGGCCCGCCTACGTGCGGCGCCTCACACGAACCACGGCGGGACTCACCGAGATCTCGGTCGAGCGCCTGTCGGCGACCCCGCTCGCGTGCGAGATGCGCCGCGAGCTTCGCACCGCGGTCAAGACCGGCTGGTCGCAGGCCTACCTCACGGCATGAGCGGCAAGACACCAAGACACAACTGAAATTTTCAAGGGAGCTCGACATGACCCAGGCATTCCTCGGCGAGATCAAGATGTTCGGCGGCAACTTCGCGCCGCGCGGCTACGCGTTCTGCAACGGGGCGCTCCTGGCTATCAACCAGAGCACGGCGCTCTTCTCGCTCCTCGGCACGACGTACGGCGGCAACGGTACGACGAGCTTCCAGTTGCCGGACATGCAAGGCCGCTCGCCGGTCCACTTCGGGCAGGGTGCCGGCTTGGGCTCGGTCGTCCTGGGCGAGGTGGGCGGCACCGAATCGGTGACGCTCCTCCCGATTCAAATGCCGGCCCATACTCACTCGGTGCCCGCGGTCCAGGCGGGCGGCACCACGGGCACGCCGGGTCCCGGAGAGTTCCTCGCGCAATCGACCGCGCGCGACCGGATCTACAGCAGCTCGCCGGCCGACACGAGCCTCGGGGCCACCACATCGGCGGGAGGCAACCAGCCGTTCGCGATGCGCTCGCCCTACCTGGCCGTGAGCTTCATCATCGCGCTGCAGGGCATCTTCCCGTCGCGCAACTGAGCATGATGCGCCGCTTCCTGCGTGCCGCCGCGGCGGCCGCGCTCGCGCTGTGCGCGTGCGCGGCTTCGGCGACGACCATCACCGTCGACTCATCCGTCGACGACGATCTCCACTGCACGCTGCGCAACGCGGTCGCAACCGCCACCGACAACACGCTGCACGGCACCTGCGCCGTGGGCACCACCTCCAACACCATCGTTTTCTCTCCGGTCGACTTCAACGCCACCCCGTTCACGACCGTCACGGTCGGCAGCCCCCCGATCAACATCGACAACGCGCTCAACTTCGCCAACGCCTCGCTCGTGATCCAGGGCAACGGCCCGGCGGGCACGATCATCGACGCCGCGAACCACGATCGCGTCTTCGACAACTTCGACAGCGGCGTCGTCAATCCCATCAGCATCACGTGGCAGGACCTGTCCATCATCCGCGGCAACGCCATCAATTCGTGGTCGGCAACTCCAGTAAGCCGGCGCGATCTTCATCAGCATGAACACCACCGGGGACGATCTCCAACTGCGTGATCAGCGGCAACCACGCCGAGGGCAGCGGCGGGGCGATCGAGAATGACGGCATCCTCTCGATCACGAACAGCACGTTCGATTCCAACGTGGCGGCGGGCGAGGGCGGCGCCATCATGAACATCGGCGCGCTCTCGATCACGAACACGACGATCTCCAACAACAGCGGCGACCTCGGTGGCGGCGTGTGGCATTCGTCGGGCGGCTTTCCGCTCCTGGTGCTCAATTCAACCTTCGCGGGCAACAGCGCCACGACCGACGGCGGCGCGATCTCCGCCGACGACAACACCAGCATGGGGGCGGTCACGCTCACGCAGACGACGGTTGCGAACAACACGTCGCTCCTCGGCGGCGGCGTCTTCAATGCGCAGCCCGCCTTCACCATCGACCGCTCGCTCATCGCCCAGAACAGCGCGGGGACGGGCCCCGATTGCGCCACGGCCGCCAACATCAACTCGGCCGGCTTCAACTTCCTGAGCTCGACCGCCAACTGCACGATCACGGGCGCGACGGGGAACGACACCGTGAACGCCACGCCGCTCTTGGGCGCGCTCGCCAACAACGGCGGGCCGCAGCTGACCGTGGCGATCCAGGACGAGAGCCCGGTTATCGACACGGGCGGCCCCAGCTGCGCCACCGGCGCCGACCAGCGCGGCGTCGTACGGCCGATCGGCGCGGCGTGCGATCCGGGCGCCTACGAGGCGCCGCTGCCCATCATCTTCTCGCCCACGACCCTCGCCGCGGGACAGGATGGCGTGCCCTACAGCCAATCGTTCGTGGGCGCGCAGGGCACGGGTCCTTATACCTTCGTCATCATCGCCGGTTCGTTGCCCGCGGGCATGACGCTTTCGGCCGCCGGCACCCTGGGCGGCACGCCGACGCAGGCGGGTTCGTTCTCCTTCACCATCCGCATCTTCGACTCGACCGGGCGCCACGGCTCCACGCCGTTGGCGCTCACCATCTTTCCGCCGAATCTCGTCCTGGCGCCGCTGACGCTGCCCGCCGGCACGTTCGGTATCCCGTATAGCCAGACCATCACCGCGTCGGGCGGCACGCCGCCGTACGCGTTTACCGTGACGGGCACGACGCCCCCCGGCGTGCCGCTGTCGCCGACCGGAGTGCTCTCGGGCACGCCGACCGCGGCAGGCACCTTCAACTTCACGGCCACCGCAACCGACAGCTCGACCATCATCCAGTTCACGGTGAGCCACGACTACAGCGTTTCCATCAACGCGGTGGTGCCGAACGCGCCGACCATCGGCACGGCGACGGCGGGCGATGCGCAGGCCACGGTCGCGTTCACGCCGCCCGCGATCGACGGCGGATCGACGATCACCAGCTACACCGCGACGTCGAACCCGAGCGGCATCACGGGCACCGGCGCTGGCAGTCCGATCACCGTGACGGGCCTCGCCAACGGGACGGCGTACACGTTCACCGTTACCGCGACCAACGTCGCCGGCACCGGCCCGGCATCGGGAGCGTCGAACCCGGTGACGCCGCTCGCCGCGCAGAGCATCACCTTCGCCCAGCCGCCCGCGCAGGCCATCGGCACGTCGCCCACGCTCACGGCCACCGCGAGCTCGGGCCTCGCCGTGGTCTTCACGTCGTCGACGGCAGGCGTCTGCACGATCACCCCGGGCGGCACGCTCACGTTCGTGGTGCCGGGCACCTGCACGATCAACGCCGACCAGCCGGGCAACAGCACGTTCGGACCGGCAGTCACGGTCAGTCATTCCTTCATCGTGAACGGAGTGGTCCCGAGCGCGCCCATCATCGGCACGGCGACCGCCGGCGATACGCAGGCGACGGTCACGTTCGGGGCGCCGGTGAGCAACGGCGGCTCGGCCATCACGGGTTTCACGGTGACCTCGAACCCGGGCGCCATCACCGGCACCGGCGCGGGCAGCCCGATCACGGTGGCCGGCCTCACCAACGGCGTTACCTACACCTTCTCGGTGACGGCGACCAACGCAAACGGCACGGGACCCGCCTCGGCGTCGTCCAACGCGGTGACGCCGAAAGCCGCGCAGAACATCACGTTCGGCGCGCCGGCACCGCAGCAGTTCGGCTCGACGCCGCTGCTCTCCGCCATCGCGAGCTCCGGCCTCACCGTCACGTTCAGCTCCTCGACGCCTTCCGTGTGCACGATCACGCCGGCCGGCGCGCTCACGTTCGTGGCGGCGGGCACGTGCACCATCAACGCCGACCAGGCGGGCAACGCGAGCTTCCTCCCCGCGCCGACGATCACGCGCTCGCTCACCGTCAATGCGGTGGTGGCGGGCGCGCCGGTGATCGGCATCGCCGCGCCGGGGAATAACCAGGCGACGATCAACTTCACCGCGCCGGCGGCTACCGGTGGAGCGCCGATCACGACCTATACAGTGACGTGCAACCCGGGCGGAATCACCGCGACGGGAGCGGGCGCGCCGATCACAGTCACCGCCCTCACCAACGGCACCACGTACACGTGCTCGGTAACCGCCACCAACTCGGCGGGCACGAGCGCTGCCTCGGCCACCGTGAGCGTTACGCCGAGCGCGGTGGTGACGACCTTCAGCGGGCCGTCGCCGACCGGCACCGGTATCATCACCGCGAGCTTCTCCGGCGGCGGTCCCGCGTGCACCTTCAGCGTCACGCGCCTCATCCCCGTCACCGGCGATTCCGCCAGCCCACCGGCCGGCAGCGCGCCCGCGGGCGTGAGCTTCCCGCACGGGCTCTTCCTGTTCACGACGACGGGCTGCACGCCGGGTAGCACGATCACCATGACGATGACCTATCCGTCCGCGCTGCCGTCCGGCACCCAGTACTGGAAGTACGGCCCGACGCCGGGCAATGCGTCGCCGAGCTGGTACGTGCTCCCGGCGTCCATCGCGGGCACCACGGCCACGTTCTCGATCACCGACGGCGGTCTGGGCGACGACGACCTCACCGCCAACGGCACCATCGTGGACCAGGGCGGGCCGGGCGCCGGTGGCGGGGGGCTCACGGGCTCGCAGCCGGTTCCGACGCTGGGCGAATGGGCCCTCCTCGCGCTCATGGCACTTTTGGGCTTCGCAGGCGCTTATCGATTGCGTGAACGATAGCGGGCGGGGATGATGGCACGGCCGGCGCGCCTGCCGGCCCACGAGGCAGAGCCATGAACCTCAAGTCGCCCGCCATCACCATCTTCGTCGGCATGGGCCTGGGGATCGTCCTGGGCTACATGGTCTTCATCCAGTTCCCCGACAAGAAGAGCGCCGCCGAGGTCGCGGGCTACATCTCGCTCGCCTCGGACATCTTCCTGCGCCTCATCAAGATGCTGATCGGGCCGCTCGTGTTCTCCACCCTGGTGGTGGGCATCGCGCACATGGGCAGCGCCGCTTCCGTGGGACGCGTGTTCGCCAAGGCGATCGGCTGGTTCGTCACGGCCTCGCTGGTCTCGCTGCTGCTGGGCCTCCTGCTCGCCAACCTGCTGCAGCCGGGCCACAACCTGGGCCTCCCGCTGCCCGACATCGGCGCCTCGGCCAACCTCGCCACCTCGAAGTTCACGGTCAAGGAGTTCGTGACCCACCTCGTGCCGCGCTCGATCGCCGAGGCGATGGCGAACAACGAGATCCTGCAGATCGTCGTGTTCTCGATGTTCTTCGGCGTGGCGCTCTCGGCCCTCGGCGAGAAGGCGCGCACGCTCACCGCCATGATCGACGAGCTCTCGCACGCCATGCTCAAGATCACCGGCTACGTGATGAAGCTGGCGCCCATCGCCGTGCTCGCCGCCATGGCCGCCACGGTCGCCACCAACGGGCTCGCGATCCTGCTGCGCTTCGCGGTGTTCATGGGCGACTTCTACCTCGGCCTCCTGCTCCTCTGGAGCCTGCTGGTGGGGGCGGGCTTCGTCTTCCTCGGGCCGCGCGTCTTCCGCCTGCTGGTGCTGATCCGGGAGGCGTTCATGCTGTCCTTCGCGACGGCGAGCTCGGAAGCCGCCTACCCGAAGATCCTCGACGCCCTCGACCGCTTCGGCGTGAAGCGCAAGATCTCGAGCTTCGTGATGCCGATGGGCTACTCGTTCAACCTGGACGGCTCGATGATGTACTGCACCTTCGCCGTGCTCTTCATCGCGCAGGCCTACGACGTCCACCTCTCGATCGGCTCGCAGCTCACGATGCTGCTGATCCTGATGCTCACCTCCAAGGGCATGGCGGGCGTGCCGCGCGCATCTCTGGTCGTCATCGCGGCCACGTTGAACCAGTTCAACATTCCCGAGGCGGGGCTGCTGCTGATCCTCGGCATCGACACCTTCCTCGACATGGGCCGCTCGGCCACCAACGCGGTCGGCAACTCGATCGCGAGCGCCGTGGTCGCGAAGTGGGAGGGCGAGCTGCTGCCGCCGAGCCAGGCCGACGAGCTGGCGATCGCAGCTCGACACCGCTCCCGAGCCGGCGCACGCGTAGGGGATCGGGCGTGACGCGGCCTGCCGCGCTGCTCTTCGCCTTCGGGCTCGCGTTCGCGGCGGGGAGCGCGCGCGCCGACGACGCGCCGGCGAATCCCGCCGACGACAAGGCCGCCGCGAGCGCTGCGGCCGATGCGCCCGTCGAGCTCTCCGGCACGCTCGCCAAGGCGAGCACCACCGGCGCGGTGACCATCGCCTACCGCGAGGCGTCGGTCCCGTTCTCCTATCTCTCCGCGCGCGGCGAGCCGGTCGGCTACTCGATCGAGCTCTGCCGGAAGCTCGTCGAGGCGATGGGCCACACGGTCGGGCGGGCGCTCGAGGTCAAATGGGTTCCGGTGACCTCGGAGTCGCGCATCGAGGCGATCGTCTCCGGCAGGGCGGACCTCGAGTGCGGATCCACCACGAGCAACCTGGAGCGCGCGCGCCGCGTGGCGTTCTCGCCGACGATCTTCGTCTCGGGCACCAAGCTCATGGTGAAGCGCGGCTCGCCGATCCGTTCCTTCCGCGACCTGCGCGGCAGGACCGTGGTGGTGACGTCGGGCACGACCAACGAGGAAGCGATGCGCGCCATCCAGAAGAAATTCGGCATCGATTTCCGGATCACGGCTTCCCGCGACCACGCCGAGTCGTTCGCGATGGTGGCCGACGGCCGGGCCGACGCGTTCGCGACCGACGACGTGCTGCTCTACGGCCTCATCGCGCAGAACAACGCGCGCGGCAAGTACCTGGTGGTGGGCGAGTTCCTCTCCTACGACCCGTACGGGATCATGTACCGCAAGGGCGATGCGCAGCTCGCGCGCCTGGTGATCGACACCTTCCGCGACCTCGCGGAGGACGGCGAGGTGGATCGGCAGTACCAGCGCTGGTTCATGAAGAAGCTGCCGGCCGGGACGAGCATCGACCTGCCGATGAGCCCGCAGCTCGAGACGCTGGTGAAGGCGATGGCGGCGAAGCCCGAGTAAGGCACGCCTAGCCGAACTGGAAGCGGCCGACCGCCTCGGCGAGCCGCCTGGAGGAAGCCTCGAAAGCCTGCGTCGCGGCCGAGGCCTGCTCGACCAGCGAGGCGTTCTCGCGCGTGGTGGCCTCCATCTGCGCGAACGCCTTGTTGATGGCGTCCACTCCGTTGCTCTGCTCCTTGGAGGCGCGCGCCACCTCGGCGATGAGCTCCTTCACCGCGCGCACGCCGGTGACGATCTCGTTGATGTTGGCGCCGGCTTCTCCGACGAGCTTGCCGCCCTCGGCGACGTTGGAGGCCGATTCCTCGATCAGCTCCTTGATTTCGCGCGCGGCGGAGGCGGCGCGCTGCGCGAGGTTGCGCACCTCGGAGGCGACCACCGCGAAGCCGCGGCCTTCCTCGCCGGCGCGCGCGGCCTCGACGGCTGCGTTGAGCGCGAGGATGTTGGTCTGGAACGCGATGCCCTCGATGACGCCGATGATGTCGACGATGCGGTGCGAGCTTCGGTCGATGAGCGTCATGCGCTCGACCGCGCGATGCACGGTCTCGGCGCCGCGGCTTGCGACGGTGGCGGCGTTCTGCGCGAGCTGGTCCGCGCGCTCGCAGCTCGCGGCGTTGCGGCGCACCGTGCTCGCGAGCTGCTCCATGCCCGCCGCCGTCTCCTCGAGCGTGGTGGCCTGCTCGTCGGTGCGCTGCGAGAGGTCGGCGTGGCCGTCGGCGATCTGCGCGGCCTCGACACCGATCACCTCCGCGCCGCCGCGAACTTCGCGGAACATCGCGGCGAGGGTGCTGCTCACGTTGTCCAGGCGTTCTACGAGCGCGCGGATCTCGCCCTCCCCTTGTCGCCGTCGTCTCAGCAGGAGGTCACCCGCGGCGAGGCGCTTGATGGCGACGGCGAGCTCGCCGAAGCCGCCCTTCACGACGATGTAGTGGCCGAGGTGCTGGTAGTTGGCGAAGGCCTGGACCGCGAGTGCCGCGAGGATGAAGGGGTCGTGCCACGAATACCCGCCGCGCGCGAGCAGCAGGTAGGCCGCGTACGCGAAGAGGGCGTTGAAGACGAGGGCGACCACGATCATCCGGCGCGGCGTGTTGAAGAGGCCGAGCAACGCGGTGCCGGGTGCGAACAGGGCATTCATCTCAGAAGGCCTCCCATTCGTCGTCGCCGTGCAGCGTGGTGACGGTGGGCGCGTTCGGCGCGCCGTGGGTTGGCCGCGGCGTGCGGTCGGTGCGCGGCACGGGATGCGCGGCGAGCGCGGCAAGCGGGGCCGGGGAAGGGGCGGGCGCGGCGGTGTAGGCGAGCGACTTGAACCGTCCCACGGCCTCGATGAGGCGCCCGGCCGCCGCCTCGAACGCGTGGGTGGTGCGCGAGGCCTGCTCCACGAGCGCGGCATTCTGGCGCGTCACGCTCTCCATCTGCGCGATGGCGCGGTTGATCTCCTCCACGCCATGGCTCTGCTCCTTGGAGGCGCGCGCCACCTCGCCGATCAGCTCCTTCACCTCGCGCACGCCGTCCACGATGCCGTTGATGATCGCGCCGGCCTCGCCGACGAGCTTGCCGCCTTCGGCGACGTTGGATGCGGAATCCTTGATCAGCGCCTTGATCTCGCGCGCCGACTCGGAGCTGCGATACGCGAGCCCGCGCACCTCGGAGGCCACGACCGCGAAGCCCTTGCCCTGCTCCCCGGCGCGCGCGGCCTCCACGGCGGCATTGAGCGCGAGGATGTTGGTCTGGAACGCGATGCTCTCGATGACTCCGACGATGTCGACGATGCGCCGCGAGCTTTTCTCGATCATCGCCATGCGCTCGACGGCGCGGTTGATGGTGTCGGCGCCGCGCGTGGCCACGTCGTCGGCCGCGCGCGCGAGCTCGTCGGCGCGCTCGCAGCTGGTGGCGTTCTGGCGCACCGTGCCCGCGAGCTCCTCCATGCCGGAGGCGGTCTCCTCGAGCGTGGCGGCCTGCTCCTCGCTGCGTTGCGCGAGGCTCGTATAGCCCGTGCTCAGCGTGTGGGATTCGCGGTCGATCTCCTCGGCGCTGGCGCGCACCTGCCCCACCGCGTGCCCGAGGCTGCCGGCCGCGTCGTCGAGCTGGTAGGCGAGGGACCAGATGAGGCTGGTGTTGACGTGCTCGGCATGCTCCGCGCGCAGGTCGCCGGCCGCGAGCCGCTGGATGGCGCGCTCCATGCCCTGGAAGCCCGCATGGGACTGGCGGTGCCAGCAAAGCACGAGGTAGAGCCCGAAGAGGGTGCCGCCCGCGATGATTCCGAGGGGAACGGAGAGGTCGACAGCGGCCGGGCTGGCAGCCAGGAGCACGATCAGCGTGACGAGCGGCAAGCCGAACGTCGTCCCCATGAGCAGGAAGCGCCGCGGGGTGCTGATGTCCCTGATCAACGCGGTGGCGGATCCGAACACGGGCCTCCAGAACCGCTGGTGCGATCGTGGGACTGTAACCCAATGCGCTGGAAGGGGGGAGGGCCGGGCAATGACGGTTGTAACGCGCCCTCGAACGCCCGGCCGGCCGGGGCCGGGCGTTATCGCTTGCGGCGGGTGCTACTGCTTCACGATCCCCGCGGCGAACCACGCGCCGCCGGTGTTGCGGATCAGCAGGACCGGGCTCGCGCAATCGGTGGGCGCGGGCACGAGGTCGTCGTCGATGCGGAAATCGCCATCGGCCTCGAGCGCCACGCCGCCAAGGTTCGTGCTGCGCTCGACGAAGGGGGCGGTGGCCTCGCAGATGAGCGTGGCGAAGACCTTCTGGTTGGCGTTGCCGCCGATGCCGTTGCCGCCCGCGAGCAGCAGGCCGCGGCCGTCGACGGTGATGTGGCCGTTGGTACTCACGGTGGCGCGCAGGTCCGATATGCGCCAGATCTGTCCAGGCGGCTGCACGCCGCGCACGATGTTGCGGTTCACGGTGGCGGCGGTGGGCGCGGGTCCGGGCGCGCTCGATACCGGGATCACGCCGATGCCGCCGCTGAACTTGACGAGCGAGCCGCCCGATCCACCATCGTCGGCAAGCGCGGCGGCGGGTGCGGTAGCGGCGAGCAACAGCAGGCAAGCGAGGGTCTTCCTGGCCATGTGGGTCTCCTTCGATGGGGGGAATGAACGGATCGCGGCCTGAGAACGCCGCGCGCTGAGCCGCCGCATCCGTTGCGCGCCGGGGCGGACGGTGCGGCTCCGTGACGTGAACATGCGTGCGCGGGCGCTATTCCTGTCCCCTAGCAAACGTTAGCTGCCTGTCGCTTATCCACAATTTGGATCGCGACGTCGAATCGCGACGGGGCGCGCGTAAACTTGTCCGATGCCCCTGAAAACCACGGCGGGAACGCACGGCGAGGTCATCAAGGGCCGCGGCGCGCCCTCCAACATCGAGGGCCGCTTCGAGTCCTGGAAGCGCGACGCGGACGACGACGGCTGGTTCCAGTCGCCCGAGGACGACGAGCCGCTGCGGCTCAAGACCGTGATCCACATCGAGCGCGCGAAGAGCATCATCTCGCGGCACGATTCTCCGGATGTAGGGTTCGCGCAGTCGGTGAATCCTTATCGGGGATGTGCGCATGGTTGTACCTACTGTACTTCGCCCGACACGCCTGTCTTGATGGGAAATGGGCGCACTCTGCCCATTTCGGAACTGCGCGTCGGCGACGAGATCTACGGCACGACGTTCGATGGCAAGTATCGTCGCTATGCGAGGTCACGGGTACTCGCGCACTGGAGCGTAATCAAGCCGGCGTTCAGGACGACACTCGAAGACGGTACGACGTTCGTGACCAGCGCAGATCATCGCTTCCTGACGAATCGCGGATGGAAGCACGTGACGGACAATGCGTCGAGCCCGCAACGCGCCCATCTCACGGCAAACAACGAGTTGCTCGGAACCGGCGCCTTCGCGGAAGGTCCGCGCGAGAATGACGATTACCGTCGTGGATACATCTGTGGAGTCGTCCGAGGCGATGCACACTTGGGGCGGCAATTCCGACTTGCGATGTGTGACCCGGAAGCTCTGCTCAGAACGCAGGATTACTTGCTCGATTTCGAGATTGCTACTCAGGAGTTCCAATTTCAGGCGGCAGTCGGAAACCGCCGCGAAATGAACGCGATCGTCGCTAGGTCACGCTGGAAAATTGAGGTGATCGGGGAGTTGATCGCTTGGCCAAACTCACCGTCGCGCGAATGGTCGGCGGGATTCCTTGCGGGCATCTTCGATGCAGAGGGTAGCTTCAGTCAGACCATTTGGCGCATTACGAACACCGATCCGGAAATCATCGGCTGGATCACGCGTTGCCTGCAGCAGTTCGGCTTCCGTTTTGCGCTCGAGCAACAAGATCGTGGCCAGGGCCGAAAGCTCTTGGGCTATGTGAGGCTCCTAGGCGGCCTGCGCGAGCATCTCCGCTTCTTCCACACCGTTCGCCCGGCGATCACCCGCAAGCTGAACCTCGAAGGCCAGGCGATCAAGAGCGACGCGAAATTGAAGGTGGTCTCCATCGAGCCGCTGGGCCGGGCGATGCGCCTCTTCGACATCACGACCACGACCGAGGATTTCATCGCCAACGGCGTCGTGAGCCACAACTGCTTCGCGCGCCCCACCCACGCCTACCTCGGCCTCTCGCCGGGCCTCGACTTCGAGACGCGCCTGTCGCGCGAAGGTGAACGCCGCGGAGAAGCTGCGCGAGGAGATCGCGAAGCCGGGATACAAGTGCGAGCCGCTCACGATCGCGGTGAACACGGATGCGTACCAGCCCATCGAGCGCACCCAGAGGATCACGCGCTCGCTGCTGGAGGTGGCGCACGAGACGGACCACCCGGTTTCGCTCATCACCAAGTCCGCTCTCATCGAGCGCGATCTGGACCTGCTGGCATCGATGGCGAAGAAGAAGCTCGTGCACGTGACGCTGTCCATCACCACGCTGGACAACGACCTGTCGCGCAAGATGGAGCCGCGGACGAGCGCTCCGGCGCGCCGGCTCCTCGCGGTGAAGCGCCTCTCGGAAGCCGGCATCCCCGTCAACGTGAACGTCGCCCCGGTGATCCCCTTCCTCACCGATTCCGAGCTCGAACCCATCATGGAAGCGGCGGCCGCCAACGGGGCCATCAGCGCGGGCTATGTCCTCGTGCGCCTGCCTTGGGAAGTCCGGCCGATCTTCAAGGAATGGCTCGAGAAGCACTTCCCCCTCAAGGCCGAGCATGTGATGTCGAGGATCCGCGACATGCGTGAAGGCCGCGAGAACGACCCCGAGTTCGGCTCGCGCATGGTGGGCAAGGGCACGCTCGCCGAGCTGCTCGCGCAGCGCTTCCGCAAGGCCCTCGCGCGCTTTCGGCCTGGACCGTGACACGCAGGAGCTCGATTGCAGCCTCTTCCGTCCCCCCGAGCGGGCCGGCCAGGGACGGCTCTTCTAGGCGCAAACGCGGGTCGGGACGCGCTGTCCAACCGGTATAATTTGGCTATCCGCCGGCATCGGGACACAATCCCGCCAGCCGGTGCCATGGCGCCCACAAAGCACCGCTCTGTCGGAGGAGCTCGAATGTCCGCATTGCCCGTGTCCCTCGAGGACAAGTACACGCTCGCCTCGGGGCGCATTTATCTCAACGGCACCCAGGCGCTGGTGCGCCTCGCGATGATCCAGCGCGAGCGCGACGCCGCCGCCGGCCTCAACACCGCCGGATTCATCTCGGGCTATCGCGGCTCCCCGCTGGGCGGCTTCGACCAGGCGCTCTGGAAGGCCAAGGGCCACCTGCGCGAGCACCACATCCACTTCACGCCGGGCGTGAACGAGGAGCTCGCGGCGACCGCCGTGTGGGGCTCCCAACAGGTCGGGCTCTTCGAGGGCGCGAAGTACGACGGCGTCTTCGCGATGTGGTACGGCAAGGGCCCCGGTGTCGACCGCTGCGGGGACGTCTTCAAGCACGCGAATGCGGCGGGTACCGCGAAGCACGGCGGCGTGCTGCTGGTGGCGGGCGACGACCACGCGTGCAAGTCGTCCACCCTTCCCGCACCAGAGCGAGCACGCGTTCGACGCGGCGATGATCCCGGTGCTCTATCCCACGGGCGTGCAGGAGATCTTCGAGCTGGGCCTGCACGGCTTCGCGATGTCGCGCTACTCGGGCTGCTACGTCGCCTTCAAGACCATCTCGGAGACGGTGGACTCGTCGGCCTCGATCGTGGTGGATCCGTCGTCGCCGAAGATCGTGCTGCCCGAGGATTTCCAGCTTCCGCCCGGCGGGACTCAACCTGCGCTGGCCCGATGCGCCGATGGATCAGGAGCTGCGCCTGCAGCACGACAAGATCTACGCCGCGCTCGCCTACGCGCGCGTCAATCGCCTGAACCGCGTCACCATCGATTCGCCCAACCCGCGCCTGGGCATCATCGCCTCGGGCAAGAGCTACCTGGATGTGCTGCAGGCCCTCGAAGACCTCGGCATCGACGCGAAGCACGCGGCCGAGATCGGCATCCGGCTCTACAAGGTCGGCATGCCCTGGCCGCTCGAGCCCAACGGCATCCGCGAGTTCGCGCAGGGGCTGGAGGAGATCCTGGTGGTGGAGGAGAAGCGCCAGGTCATCGAGTACCAGATGAAGGAGCAGCTCTACAACTGGCGCCACGACGTGCGGCCGCGCATCATCGGCAAGTACGACGAGCAGGGCGAGTGGGACGTGCACCGCGCGGAGTGGCTGCTGCCCGCCGCGGGCGAGCTCACGCCGGCGATGATCGGGCGCGTGATCGCCAAGCGCATCGGCAAGTTCTATACGTCGCCCATCGTCGAGGCGCGGCTCAAGTTCCTCGAGGCGAAGGAGGCGGCGCTCGCGAGCCCGCGCTCGAAGGTCGTGCGCATCCCGTACTTCTGCTCGGGCTGCCCGCACAACACGTCCACCCACGTTCCCGAGGGCTCCAAGGCGCTCGCCGGCATCGGCTGCCATTACATGGCGATCTGGATCCGCCCCGAGGAGACGATGACCTTCACGCAGATGGGCGGGGAGGGCGCGCCGTGGATCGGCATCCAGCCGTTCACCGAGACCAAGCACATGTTCGCCAACCTGGGCGACGGCACCTATTACCACTCGGGCCTGCTCGCGGTGCGCGCGGCGGTGGGCGCGAACGTCAACCTCACCTACAAGATCCTCTACAACGACGCCGTGGCGATGACCGGCGGGCAGCCCGTCGACGGTCCGCTCACGGTGCCGATGATCACGCGCCAGGTCGCGGCCGAGGGCGTGAAGCAGGTCGTGGTGGTGACGGACCAGCCCGAGAAATACGACGACACGAAGGACTTCGCGCCCGGCGTCACGGTGCGCCATCGCGACGACCTCGATGCCGTGCAGCGCGAGCTGCGCGAGGTGCCGGGCGTCACGGCGCTCGTCTACGACCAGACCTGCGCCGCCGAGAAGCGCCGCCGGCGCAAGCGCGGCACGTTCCCGGATCCGCAGAAGCGCGTCGTCATCAACGACCTGGTGTGCGAAGGCTGCGGCGATTGCGGCGTGAAGTCCAACTGCCTCTCGGTGGTGCCGGTGGAGACCGAGTTCGGCCGCAAGCGCGCCATCGACCAGAGCACCTGCAACAAGGACTACTCGTGCGTGAAGGGCTTCTGCCCGAGCTTCGTGACGGTGGAGGGCGGGAAGCTCAGGAAGATGAAGCCGGTGGGCCGCGCGCCTGAGGCGGGCCTGCCTTTGCCGACGCTTCCGTCACTCGACGAGCCGTACGGCATCCTCGTGACCGGCATCGGCGGCACGGGCGTGGTCACCATCGGCGCGCTGCTGGGCATGGCGGCGCACATCGAGGGCAAGGGTGTGGCGGTGCTGGACATGACCGGGCTCGCGCAGAAGGGCGGCTCGGTGTATTCGCACATCCGCATCGCGCGCGGCCGGAGGAGATCCATGCGGTGCGCATCGCCGCGGGCGAGGCACGAGCCGTGCTGGGCTGCGACATGATCGTCGCGGCTTCGCGACGAAGCCATCGCCAAGATGCAGGCGGGCACCACGCGCGCGGTGATCAACGGCGGCGTGGCGCCGACCGGCGCCTTCACGCACGACCCGGACCTGAAAGTGCCGGTCGCGCGAGATGGCCGATACCATCCGCGAG
Source organism: uncultured beta proteobacterium (assembly GCA_963827425.1). GTDB lineage: Bacteria > Pseudomonadota > Gammaproteobacteria > Burkholderiales > Usitatibacteraceae > Usitatibacter. Next base: position 315,147 of record CAWHAQ010000007.1, read on the forward strand.
GCGTGCGGCGCGGATGCCGTGGATTTCGTCGAGGCCACGCAGCTCGCCACGGCTCTCATCGGCGACTCCATCGCCACCAACCTCTTCATGATGGGCTATGCGTGGCAGAAGGGCCTCATTCCCGTTGGCGAGGCGGCCATCCTGCAGGCGATCGAGCTGAACGGCGCGTCGGTCGATTCCAACAAGGCCGCGTTCGAATGGGGACGGCGTGCGGCGGTGGACCTTCCGAGCGTCGAGCGCGCCGCGGCGCCGGCGGAGGCGAAGACCGACAGCCACCGCCTGTCCGAATCCGTCGAGGAGATGATCGAGCGCCGTCGCGCGTTCCTCGTCGGATACCAGAACGAGGCGTATGCACGCCGCTACGTGGAGTTCGTCGCGAAGGTGCGCGCGGCCGAGCAGGCGCTGGCGCCGAAGTCCACCGCGCTCACGGCGGCCGTCGCGCGCTACCTCTTCAAGCTCATGGCGTACAAGGACGAGTACGAGGTCGCGCGCCTCTACACGGATACCGATTTCCTCGCGCGCGTGGCCGCCCAGTTCGAGGGCGACTACACGCTGAAGCTGCACCTCGCGCCGCCGCTCTGGGCGAAGGAGGACCCGGTGACGGGCGAGCCGCGCAAGCGCACGTTCGGGCCGTGGATGCTCTCGGCCATGCGCGTGCTGGCGAAGCTGAAGGGCTTGCGCGGCACGGCGCTGGACGTCTTCGGCTACGCGGCCGAGCGCCGCACCGAGCGCCGCCTCATCGAGGATTACCGCCGCACCATCGAGGAGCTGCTGGGCAAGCTCGCCGCCGAGCGCCTGCCGCTCGCCGCGGAGATCGCCGCTATCCCGGAGCACATCCGCGGCTACGGTCCGGTGAAGCAGCGCTTCCTCGCCGAGGCGAGCGCGCGGCAGGCCGAGCTGATGGCCGAGTGGCGCAACCCCGAAACCGCCCGGGTGCGCATCCCGATCCGCGCTGCCGCCTAAAAAATTAACCTGACCCCGTTTTGGCGCGAAGGTGGTCGGAGAAGCGCAGCGAATAGGCGCCGGGACGGATGGAGAGCGTGCCGGGCGCGCCGAAGGGCAGCGTGACCTTGCGCGGCACGTGGCCGAAGGGCAGGCCCGTGAGCACGGGGTAGGGCAGCAGCTTGCGCAGAGTCTCCACCACCTCTTCCATCGCGTAGGGGTAGCGCAGCGGGTTCGTCGGCAGGCAGTCGGAGAAATCGCCCAGCACGAGCGCGCGCTGCGAGGCGAGCACGCCGGCATGGAAGAGCTGCATGAAGAGCCGCTCCACCGCATAGGGCTCCTCGGCGATCTCCTCGACGTAGAGGATGCCGCCGTCGATCGCCGGGAAGTACGGCGTGCCCACCAGGTGGGCCAGCATCGAGAGGTTGCCGCCCCAGAGCGTGCCGTCGATGCGCCGCGCGTCGTAGCCGTGCTGGCAGTCGATGTCCTCGATGCGGTGGCTGGGGCGCGAGAGCGTCATCCAGAAATGCTGCTCGGTGAAGGTGTCCAGCTGCGGGCGGCCGAAGTCCACGGCGAGCATGGGGCCGTGGAAGGTGACCAGGTTCGCGCACGCATAGGCCGCCATGTTGAACGCGGTGAAGTCGCTGAATCCGACATAAGCCTTGCCGCTGCCGGCCACACGGCTCCAGTCGATGCGCGGCAGCAGCCGCGTGAGCCCGTAGCCGCCGCGCGCCGCGATCACCAGGTCGATGGACGGATCCTCGATCAGCGCATGCAGTCCCGCGACGCGTTCCTCGTCGCTGCCCGCGAAGTAGCGCCATGCGTGGAGCGTGTTGTCCGGCACGATGACGCGGTGCCCCAGCTCGCGCCAGGTAGGCGGTGCCGAGCGCCAGCGCCGCCTCGTCCACGCGGCCCGAGGGCGCGCACACGCCGATGGTCGCGGGCTCGCGCAACGGGCGCGGCAGGCGCACCGCGCGCTCGCGCACGCCGGCCACGGCGCGGTCTCCCCCGCCGCTAGCGGCCACCGGAGTGCACTTCCTCGAATGCGATGAGGTTGCCGTCCGGGTCGCGCACCACGAACCAGCGCGTGCCCCAATGCGTCTCCTGGGGGGCGTGACGACCTCCACGCCCTTGGGCAGCGACTTGAAGCGCGCGTCGATGTCGTGGATGTCCAGGTGCAGGATCGGCCGCCCGGCGGGATGGCCCGCGTCCGTCGCGATAACCACTTTTATGCCGCCGCCGGAGAGCACCGCTCCGCGCACCGCGCCGTTGTCGCCCCAGGTGCGCGCGACCGTCCAGCCGAGCGCGTCGCGGTAGAACGCGAGCGAGGCCTCGAAATCCGCCGGCGCGATGAAGAGGTGGTGGAACCGGTCCGACACATGGGCCTTGGTCACGCGCGACGCTCCGCCTGCGCGTCGACCACCGCGAGCGCGGTCATGTTGATGATGCGCCGCACCGTGGCCGTGGGCGTGAGGATGTGCACGGGTTTCGCGGCGCCCAGCAGGATCGGGCCCACGGTGATGCCGTAGCCGCCGACCACCTTCAGCAGGTTGAAGGAGATGTTGGCGGCGTCGAGCGTCGGCATGACGAGCAGGTTCGCCTCGCCCTTCAACCGCGAATTCGGGAAGGCCTGGTGGCGCACCTCTTCCGAGATCGCCGCATCGCCATGCATCTCGCCCTCCACCTCGAGGCCCGGCATCCGCGCGCGGATCAGGCCGAGGGCCGCGCGCATCTTCGCCGCCGAGGGCGCATCGCTGGTGCCGAAGCTCGAGTGCGAGACCAGCGCCACCTTGGGCGTGAGGCCGAAGCGGCGGATCTCCTCGGTGGCGAGCATCGTCATCTCCGTGAGCTGCTCGGGCGTGGGATCGTCGTTCACGTAGGTGTCGCAGATGAAGACCGTGCGCTTGGGCAGCATCAGCAGGTTCATCGCGTAGTAGTTCTGCACGCCGGGACGCTTGCCGATCACGTGGTCGATGTAGCCCAGGTGGCCCTTCACGGTGCCGATCATCCCGCAGATCATGCCGTCGGCCTCGCCCTGGTGGATCATCATCGCGCCGATGAGCGAGAGGCGGCGGCGCATCTCGAGCTTGGCGTAGGCGATGGACACGCCGCGCCGCTCCATCATGCGGTAGTACTCCATCCAGTAGGTGCGGTGGCGCGGGTCGTCCTCGGGATTCACCAGCTCGAAGTCGCGGCCCGCGCGGATGCGCAGCCCATAGCGCTCGATGCGCCGCTCCAGCACCGCGGGCCGCCCGACCACGATGGGCTTCGCGAGCCCCTCGTCGGCGATCACCTGCACCGCGCGCAGCACGCGCTCGTTCTCGCCCTCGGTGAAGACCACGCGCTTGGGCGCTTCCTTCGCCGCGGCGAACACCGGCTTCATGATGAGGCCGGAGTGGTAGACGAACTCGTTCAGGCGCTCGACGTAGGCGGGGAAGTCCTTGATGGGATCGGTGGCGACACCGCTATCCATCGCCGCTTTCGCCACGGCCGGCGCGATCTTCACGATGAGGCGCGGGTCGAAGGGGCGCGGGATCAGGTACTCGGGACCGAAGCGCACCATGTCGCTGCCGTAGGCCTGGGCCACGATGTCCGACTGCTCGGCATGCGCGAGGTCCGCGATGGCGTTCACCGCCGCGAGCTTCATGGACTCGTTGATGGTGGTGGCGCCCACGTCCAGCGCGCCGCGGAAGATGAACGGGAAGCAGAGGACGTTGTTCACCTGGTTCGGGTAGTCGGAGCGGCCGGTGGCGATGACCGCGTCGTCGCGCACCGCCTTGACCTGCTCGGGAAGGATCTCGGGCTCGGGGTTGGCGAGGGCCAGGATGAGGGGCTTCGCGGCCATGCGCGCGACCATCTCGGGCTTGAGCACCCCGCCCGCGGAGAGTCCCAGGAAGACGTCGGCATCGGCGATCACGTCGGCGAGCTTGCGCGCGTCGGTGGGGCGGGCGTAGCGGGCCTTGTTGTCGTCCATCTCCTCCTTGCGCCCGGAGTAGACGACGCCCGCGATGTCGGTGACCCAGATGTTCTCGCGCTTCATGCCGAGGGCGACCAGCATGTCGAGGCAGGCGAGCGCCGCGGCGCCGGCGCCGGAGGCCACCAGCTTCACCTTGCCGATTTCCTTCGCCGACCACGCGCAGCCCGTTCACGACCGCGGCGCCCACGATGATCGCGGTGCCGTGCTGGTCGTCGTGGAACACCGGGATCTTCATGCGCTCGCGCAGCTTCTTCTCGACGTAGAAGCACTCGGGCGCCTTGATGTCCTCGAGGTTGATGCCGCCGAACGTGGGCTCGAGGGCCGCGATGATGTCGACCAGCTTGTCCGGGTCGCGCTCGCTCACCTCGATGTCGAACACGTTGATGCCGGCGAACTTCTTGAAGAGCACCGCCTTGCCCTCCATCACCGGCTTGGCGGCGAGCGGGCCGATGGCGCCCAGGCCCAGCACCGCGGTGCCGTTGGTAATTACCGCGACCAGGTTGGCGCGTACCGTCAGCTCGCGCGCCTGGCGCGGGTCGGCGACGATGGCTTCGCAGGCGGCGGCCACGCCCGGGGAGTAGGCGAGGGCCAGGTCCCGCTGGGTAATCAGGGACTTGGTGGCCGCGATCTCGATCTTCCCCGGCACCGGATGGCGATGGTAGTCGAGGGCATTCTTCCGGAGTTCGTCGAGCATCGTCGCTAACTGTTTGAGCGAAAAACGATTTTATCACGGGGGTCAGAGTCTGGAGTCAGAGTCGCGACTCCGGCCCTCGACTCTGACTCCAGACTTGACGGATATGTCGAAATGTTTAAGCATATGGACATGAACCGGAACTACCTGCGCGCCATCCCGCGCGAGTGGCGGACCATCTCCCGGGCGTTCACGGCCCTGGGCGACGAGCACCGGCAGCGCATCCTGCTCACGTTCGAGCGCGGCGAGCGGCTCAACGTGGGGCAGATCGTGGCGGTGTCCACGCTCTCGCGCCCGACCGTCTCCCATCATCTGAGACTGCTGCGCGAAGCGGGCGTGCTGCAAAGCGAGAAGAGCGGCAAGGAGGTCTACTACTGGATCGACAAGACCTTCCTCGAGGAGTCGCTCGCTTCCGTGCTCGATTACATCCGGAGGAATGCGTGAGCCAACCGCACAGCCAGTTCCGCCTCTTCGGCGAGCGCCGCTTCGCGCCGCTCTTCTGGACGCAGTTCCTCGGCGCCGCCAACGACAGCCTCTTCAAGTTCGCCTTCACGCTGCTCGCGACCTACCACGCGGCGCGGTGGGGCGGGGTGGACCCGAGCACGGCGGGCTTCGTGATCGGCGCGCTCTTCATCGTGCCGTTCCTGCTCTTCTCGGCCACCGCGGGCCAGCTCGCCGACAAGCTCGACAAGGCGTGGATCATGTGCCGCGTGAAGGAGCTGGAGATCGCGATCATGGCGATCGCGGCCCTCGCCTTCGGCTACCACCTCGCGTGGCTGCTCTACCTCTGCGTGCTCCTGATGGGCGTGCACTCGACTATCTTCGGCCCGGTGAAGTACGCGTACCTGCCGCAGCACCTGGACGAGCGCGAGCTCACGGGCGGCAACGGGCTGGTCGAGATGGGCACCTTCGTCGCGATCCTCGGCGGCACCATCGCGGGCGGGCTGCTCGCGGGGAGCGAGTCGAGCGCGGTGGTGACGGTGCCCGCCACGTGCATGGCGATCGCGATCCTGGGGCGCATCTGCGCGCAGTTCGTGCCTGCCACGCCGCCCGTGGACGCGAGCCTCGCCATCAACCCGAACCCGTTCAGCGAGATCGCGAAGAACCTCGCCCTCGCGCGTCCGCGTCCGGCGGTCTTCAACTCGCTCCTCGGCATCTCCTGGCTGTGGTTCTTCGGCTCGATCTTCCTCACCTCGTTCACGCCCTTCGCCCACGAGGTGCTGGGCGGCGACGAGAACGTGGTGACGCTGCTGCTCGCGACGTTCTCCATCGGCATCGGCGTCGGCTCCGTGGCGTGCGACCGGCTTTCGGGGCGCAAGGTGGAGATCGGGCTGGTGCCGTTCGGATCCATCGGCATGACGGTGTTCGCGGTGGACCTCTGGCTCGCGAGCCGCGGCTCGCATCCCGGCGGGACGCTGAGCGTTTCCGAATTCCTCCGCGAGCCCGGCCACTGGCGCGTGATGGCGGACCTGTTCCTGCTCGCGTTCTTCGGTGGCCTCTACTCGGTGCCGCTCTACGCGCTGATCCAGGCGCGCTCCGAGCCCTCGCACCGCGCACGCATCATCGCCGCCAACAACATCCTCAACGCCGCCTTCATGGTGGTGGCTTCACTGATGGCGGTCGCACTCCTCAAGGCCGGCCTCACGCTGCCGGAGCTCTACCTGGTCGTGGGCCTGATGAACGCGGCCGTCGCGGCCTACATCTACTTCCTGGTGCCCGAGTTCCTGATGCGCTTCCTCTGCTGGCTGCTGGTGCACTCGGTGTACCGGCTGCAGAAGCGCGGCCTCGGGAACATCCCCGAGAAGGGACCCGCGGTGCTGGTGTGCAACCACGTGAGCTACGTCGATCCGCTGGTGCTCCTCGCGGCGAGCCCGCGCCCGATCCGCTTCGTGATGGACCACCGCATCTTCGCCACACCCGTGCTCTCGTTCATCTTCCGCACCGGCAAGGCGATTCCCGTGGCCCCGGCGAAGGAAGACGAGAAGCTGCTGAACGAGGCGTACGACAAGATCGCCGAGGCGCTCGAGGCGGGCGAGCTGGTGGCGATCTTCCCCGAGGGGCGCATCACGGATACGGGCGAGCTTTACCCGTTCAAGCGCGGCATCGGGCGCATCGTCGAGAGAACACCGGTGCCGGTGATTCCGCTCGCGTTGAAGGGATTGTGGGGGAGCTTCTTCAGCCGCCGCGGCGGGCCCGCGATGACGCGGCCTTCGCAGCTCTCGCCATTCCGCCGGATAGCGGTGGAGGCCGCCGCTGCGATCGCGCCATCCATGGCAACCCCCGAGGCACTGCATGACGTGGTGCTGGGGATGAGGGGGGACTGGAAATGATGTGGCTCGGCCTGGTGATCGGAGTGCTGCTGGGCGCGGTGCTCGCGCAGTGGAAGGGCGCGCTGCATGCTGGGATTCATCGGCTGGCTCGTGGGGCTCATCATCAGCTCGAACAAGAAGAGTGGACCGATCGCGATGACGGCACCCGCTGATTCGTTGGCAGTGCGGATGGAGCGCCTGGAGCGGCGTTACGCGGCACTGGAAGCGCGGCTTTCGAAGATGGAGGTTGGGGCGGAGGTCGAGGAACCCGTGGCGGATGTCATCACGGCGGAGACTGTCGTCCCGGCGAAGGCCGGGACCCAATCATTGGGCCCCGCGCCTGACGCCGGAGACGATCAGCCGCCCATTTCACGCCTGCCGCTCGTCCCACCCTTGCCGCTCGTCCGACCCCTGCCGCTCGTCCGACCCGCGCCGCCCGTTCCGCCGGAGCCGCCGCAGCCCAACCCCATCGTCGCGTGGTTCACCGGCGCCAACGCCATCGCGCGCATCGGGCTCGCGATCCTCTTCATCGGCCTCGCGTTCCTGCTGAAGTACGCGGTCGATCACAACTTCGATGCCCATGGAGCTGCGCGTGGCGGCGTGTCGCGGCGGTGGGAGTAGCGTTGCTCGTCGGCGGTTGGCGGCTGCGCGAGCGGCGCGCGGGCTATGCGCTGGGCTTGCAGGGCGCCGGCGTGGGCGTGCTCTATCTCACGACCTTTGCGGCGTTCAGTCTCTACCATCTGCTGCCGCCGACGCTCGCCTTCGTGTTGCTGGCCGCCATCGCCGTGCTCTCGGCCTTCATCGCCATCGCGCAGGACGCGCTGATCCTGGCGGTGTTCGGCGCGGGCGGCGGCTTCCTCGCGCCCATCCTCGCCTCGACGGGCGGCGGCAGCCACGTCGCGCTCTTCAGTATTACCTCGTACTGAACGTCGCGCATCTTCGTGATCGCGTTGTTCAGCGCATGGCGCGTGTTGAACGTGATGGGTTTTCTCTTCACGTTCGTGATCGGCCTCGCGTGGGGCGTCACGCTTCTACCGCGCCCGAGTACTTCGAGACGACGGAGCCGTTCCTCGCGCGTTCTTCCTGCTGTACGTCGCGATGGCGATGCTCTTCGCGCGCAGCAGGTCGCTGCGCATTGAAGCGCTACGTCGACGGCACGCATCGTCTTCGGCATGCCGCTCGCGGCGTTCGGTCTGCAGGCGGCATCGTGCGCGGCTCGGAGTCGGCGCTCATTTTCTGCGAAGCGCTGGCATGGTCGCGCTGGCGCTCGGGTTCTACATCGGGCTCGCGAGCTGCTGTACGCGCGCGGGCCGAGCGCTGGAAGCTGCTGGTCGAAGCGTTCCTCGCGCTCGGCGTTGTCTTCGTTACGCTCGCCATTCCGCTGGCGCTCGATGCGCGCTGGACCTCGGCGGCGTGGGCGCTCGAGGGCGCGGCGATCTTCTGGTTCGGCATCCGGCAGCAGCGTCGCCTCGCGCGCGCGTTCGGCATGCTGCTGCATTGGGCGCTGGCGGTGTCGTACGGCACCGCGTACTCGATCTCTCGCCGATGGGTCCGTTCGTGGAGGCGCAGCTTCATCGGCGGCGTTCTGCTCGCCTTCGCGGGCTTGTGGACGGCACTGCTCATCCGGCGCGCGGGTGCTCGGGTGACGGCTTTCGAGCGCGGCCTCGAGGCCTTCGCATTCGTGTGGGGCACGCTGTGGTGGCTCTTCGCGGCATGGCACGGAGATCGATTCGCTCTTGCATCCGAGTGAATACATCGCCGCGCGCATCGGGGCTCTTCGCGGTGACGGCGCTGGCGGCTTCGGTGACGTCGATGCAGCTCGAACGGCCCGTGGCGATGCTGCCAGCACGCGCGCTGCTCCCGCTGTTGTGGGTCTCGTTGGCCGCGGTGATGGTGCTGGAGGCGCATCCGTTCGCGCACTACGGATGGGCGGCGTGGGTCGTGGCGATCGGTGTGCAGGCGTGGATACTTCGAGATTCTCCGTCTGGATCCATGGCGGCAGCGCGCTCCTCGTCGCGGCGCTGGGCGCGGTGGAGCTCAACTGGCTCGCGGGAGAGTACACGGCGCACGGCACGGCATGGTCGGTGGCGGCGGCGATGGTGGTACCGGCGCTGGTGGCGATCGCTCTATCGCACCGGCGAGGTGACGAACGCTGGCCGATCAGCGCGCATCCGCGGGCGTATCGCGTCGCGGCGCTGGCCACGCTGCTCGCCGCGACTCGGATGTCTGGAGCCTCTATGCCAACGTCACGCACGACGGCACGAGCGATCCGCTGCCGTACCTGCCGCTGGTGAATGCGCTGGACCTGGGCCACATCCTGGCCTTGATCGCGCTGGTGTCGGCGTGGCTCGGCGCGCGGCGGCGGCCGGAAGAGTTCGTGCGGATGGGGCAAGGCGTTGCGTGTCGCCGTGGGCGTGCTTGCGTTCGTCTGGCTCAATGGCATCCTGTTGAGGAGCATCCACCATTGGGCGGGCATCGATTACGAGCTCGACACGATGGCGGCTTCGGTGCTCGGTGCAAGCGTCCCTGTCGATCTTCTGGACGGTGCTGGCCCTGGCGCTGATGGTCGTCGCCACGCGCAACAAGCTGCGCCCGATCTGGATCCTGGGCGCGGCGCTGATGGGCGTGGTCGTCGTGAAGCTCTTCGTCGTGGACCTGGAGCACGTGGCCGGCATCGAGCGGATCGTCTCGTTCATCGGGGTGGGGCTGCTGATGCTGGTGGTGGGCTATTTCGCGCCAGCGCCGCCGCGGCGCGTGGAGGTGCAGGCATGAGGACGATCGCGTGGGTGGCTGCTGTGCGGTGCTCGGTGCGCCGCCGAGGAGCCGGGCGACTTCGCGTCGTCGGCGCCGATAACGCCCCAGGGCAGCGATGCGCTGCAGCGCTTCGTGCTGCCGTTCGCGGCGTATCGCGACACGCGGCGGGACATGGCGGACGTGCGCGTGTTCAACGGGCGCGGCGAGCCGGTGCCGATTGCGCTGGCGGGCGCGCCCGAGGCGGTGCACGAGGCGCCGAAGACCGTGGCGCTCCCGCAATTTTCTGTGAGCAAGCTGGATGCGGCGCCCGGCGGCAGCGCAACCGAGGTTACGGTGCGCACCGCCGATGGCACGCTGGTGGAAGTGCGCGGGCGCGGCGCGGGCGGAGCGAAGACGGCAGTGCCCGCAGCGTATCTCCTCGACGCGAGCCGGCTCACCGATCCCCGCGGCCCTCGTCTTCGACTGGGACGCGACGCCCGGCGCCGAGGTCGTGCGCGTTTCGATAGAGGAGAGCGATGATCTTCAAGCGTGGCACCACGGCGGCCATGGGACCCTGCTTCGTTTATCCCAGGGTGATCGCGTGCTCGAGCAGAGGCGCGCCGAGCTTCATGGCGCCATCAAGGCGAAGTACTACCGCGTGACCTGGAGCGGGGCGCCGTCGTTCGCGTTGAAGTCGGTGCAGGGCGAGTACGCGAGCACGACGCGGCCGGCGGAGCGGGCCACATCCGCCGTGCCGGGCGCCGCGGGACCGAAGCCGGGCGAGTTCGTCTTCGACCTCGGCGCGCGATTGCCAGTGGAGGCGCTGCGCATCGTGCCCGCCGAGGCCAACTCCGTCTCCACCTTCACGCTCTTCGCACGCGACACGCTGTCGGGCGACTGGCGCACGGTGACGAGCGCGGTGTTCTATCGATTGGAGCGCGGCGGGACGCAGCTCGAATCCGGTGCGGTGGAGATCGGGCGGCACCCGGCGCGCTACTGGATGGCGCGCGTGGATCCCGGCACCGGCGGGGTGGGCGCGACACCGCCCGCGCTCGAGGTGCAGTGGCGCAGCGCCCAGGTGGTGTTCGCCGCGCGCGGCCCCGCCCCGTTCCACCTCGCGTTCGGCGCGCCCGAGGCCCGGCCCGGCTGGGTGAACGTCGCGACCCTGGTCCCCGGCTACAAGCAGGGCGACGAGCTGAAGCTGCCCCAGGCGAGTCGGACCCGTGGAGGGCAAGCCGCCTGCCGCTGCCTCCGTGCTGCCGGCATTCGTCGCCGAGCTCGGCCCGCGCAAGCTCGCGCTCTGGGCGGTCCGGTGATCGGCGTGCTCGTGCTTGGCGGGATGGCGTGGCGGCTTTCACGCCAACTGAGGGAAGGGGAACATGAGGTGACGGACCCCTGAACCCTTGTTTGCGTTCGACTGATCCGCTGGCTCATCGCTCCAGGGGGTCGATGCAGAGTCGGGAGTCAGAGTCGGGGGTCGGAGTGAACCGCTGATCCGCGGGCGCACCGTTTCCGGGCGGCCTCGATCGCCGCCTTCGCCTCACGCCACGCATCCAGGTCGCGCGTCATGAGCTGCTCGAGGGATTCCGGCGCCTCGGCTGGTGTGGGTGTCGCCGGCGAGGCAGCGCCGGGGCCTGGGGTCGTTCCGTGTGGGCGAGTAGTCATGGGGCGACAATACGGCCGCCCAGGCTCATGGGATGAGCCACCAAAAAATGCCCTAACATTGGCGGCATGCAGCGCATCGAGGGCGAGTCCTTCTTCTCGGCGGGCGACGTCGTCGGCTTCCTCGCGTGCGAGCACCGCACCACGCTTTCGCTGAAGGACCTGCTCGGCCCGAAGCTGGAGAGGGCCGAGGACGACGAATCCGACAAGCTCGTGCAGCAGAAGGGCTTCGAGCACGAGGCGCGGTACCTCGAGAGCCTGGAGAAGCAGGGGCTTGGCATCGTGCGCATCGAGGGCGATGGCAGCCCCGCCGAGCTCGCCGCACGCACGCTCGCCGCGATGCGCGAGGGCGCCGACATCATCTTCCAGGCCGCCTTCCTCTCGCCGCCGTTCTACGGCCGGGCGGATTTCCTGCGGCGCGTGGAGGAGCCCTCGGCCCTGGGCAGCTACGGCTACGAGGTCCTGGACACGAAGCTCGCCCGCAGCGCCCAGGGCAAGTTCCTGATCCAGCTCTGCGTCTACTCCGCGATGGTGGAGGAGGCGCAGGGCCGGCCGCCGCGGATGATGGGCGTGATCCTCGGCAACGGGGAGGAGCACCGCTTCGCGTACGCGAGCTACTCTCGCTACTTCCGCCAGGTGCGCGAGCGTTTCATCGCCTTCACGGCCGACGAGGCGAGGGCGAGCCGGCCGGAGCGCTGCGAGCATTGCGGCGTGTGTCCGTGGCGCGACCTTTGCGCCGAGCAGTGGCTGCGCGAGGATCACCTGAACCAGGTGGCGGGAATCGGGCGCAACCAGATCGAGCGGCTGCGCGACGCGGGCATCCTCACGATGGCGCAGCTCGCGGCGGCCAGTCCCGCGACGCGTGTTCCGCGCCTGCAACCGGAAACCGTGACCAAGCTCGCCTCGCAGGCGCGCCTCCAGGTGGCGCCGGGCAACCACGGGCAAGCGATTCCGTCGAGATCCTTCCGCTCGATGCCGACGGGCATCGCGGCTTCTTCCGGCTGCCGCGGCCCGACGAGGGCGATGTGTTCTTCGACATGGAAGGCGATCCGTTCGAGGAAGGCGGGCTCGAGTACCTCTTCGGCGCGCGGTTCGTCGAGAAGGGCGAGCCCGAGTTTCGCGCCTTCTGGGCCCACGACCGGCGCGAGGAGCGGGTGGCCTTCGAAGCATTCATGGACTTTGTCAACGATCGGATGCAGCGCTACCCGCACCTGCACATCTACCACTACGCGCACTACGAGCCCACGGCGCTTGAAGCGCCTCATGTCCTTCCACGGCACGCGCGAGACCGTGGTGGACGATCTTCTACGCCGCGGCAAGCTCGTGGACCTGTACCGGGTGGTGCGCGAATCGATGCGCACCTCGGCGCCCGGTTATTCGATCAAGGACCTCGAGAAGTTCTACATGGGTGCGCGCGAGGGCGAGGTGCAGGACGCCGGGGCTTCCATCGTCTACTACGAGCGGTGGCGCCAGACCCGGGAGCCAGCGGAGCTCGAGAAGATCCAGCGCTACAACGAGGACGATTGCCGATCGACCGAGCTATTGCGCGACTGGCTGTTGAAGCAGCGGCCCGAGACCGTCGCCTGGTACGCGGGTCCGGGTGGCGGCGGGGATGTCGAGGCCAGGCCGCTCTCCGATCGAATGCGCGAGATCGAGGCGACGGTGAACAGGTTCCGCGCGGCGCTGCTCGATCCGCTGCCCGCCGACGAGACCCAGTGGAGCGACGAAGACCGCTTCCGGGCGCTGGTCTTTCATCTCGTGGATTTCCATCGGCGCGAGGAGAAGCCGCAGTGGTGGGAGCTTTTCGCGCGGCAGGACCTCGTGGAAGAAGATCTGGTCGAGGACATCGAATGCCTCGGGGGTCTTCGCCGCATCGAAGACGAGGCGCCGGTCGCCATGGGCAAGTCCGCGATCCACGCGTTCTCGTTCCCGGAGCAGGAGACCAAGCTGCGGGCCGGGCGCGAGGTGTACGACGCTGGCACTGCGAAGGCGCTGGGAGAGATCGAGGAGCTGGATGAGGAAGCGCGCATCGTGCGCATCAGGATCTCGAGCCGCAAGGATGTGCCGGACGCTCTCTCCATCGGACCCGGCGGGCCCGTCATGTCGGACAAGCCGCGCCGGGCGGTCTGGCGCTTCGCGGACTCGGTGGTGCGCGGCGACGGCCGGTACGCGGCCACCGAGGCATTCCTTCGCAAGATCCCCCCGATGCTGAAGGGCCGCACGCCCGGCGACGCGATCGCCCGCGAGTCCGAAGATGTGATCGAGGCGACCACGTCGGCGGTCCTTGCGCTCGACCGCAGCTACCTCTTCGTGCAGGGACCCCCGGGAGCGGGCAAGACCACGACGGGCTCGCACGTCATCCTGCGCCTGCTGCGCGAGGGCAAGCGCGTCGGCGTCACCTCGAACAGCCACAAGGCGATCAACAATTTGCTGAAGGCGGTGGAGGAGCGGGCGGTCGAGGCCGGGGTGCGGATCGCGGGGCTCAAGAAGTCGACGCGCAACGACCCGGACAGCATGGTGAACGGGAAGATGATCATTGACGTGACGGATGCGAAGGACGTGATTGGCGCGGCCCAGCCACTGGTCGGCGGGACCGCGTGGGTCTTCGCGGAGCCGGATCTCGAGCAAACCTTCGACTATCTCTTCGTGGACGAGGCGGGGCAGGTGTCGCTCGCGAACCTCGTCGCCATGTCCACCGCCGCGAAGAACATCGTGCTGATCGGCGACCAGATGCAGCTCGGGCAGCCGATCCAGGGCGTGCATCCGGGGCGCTCGGGCGAATCGACGCTGGAGTACCTGCTGGATGGGCTCCCCACGGTGCCGGCCGATCGCGGCATCTTCCTCGCCACGAGCTGGCGCATGCACCCGGACGTCTGCCGCTTCATCTCGGATGCCGTGTACGACGGGCGCCTCGCCGCCGCGCCGGGCAACGACCAGCAGGAGCTGATACTCGGGGCCTCGGCGCACTGCGGCGTTGCGGCCCGCCGGCATCCGCTTCCTCGGCATCCAGCACGACGGATGCTCGCAGCGGAGCGAGCCCGAGGCGCGCGTGGTGGCGGAGCTGTATGCGAGCCTCTTGCAGCAGCACTACCAGGACAAGCGGGGCCAGCGGAAGGCCATCACTGCCGATGACATCCTGGTCGTGGCGCCCTACAACGCGCAGGTGAACCTGCTCAAGCGCATGCTGCCCGGCGCGCGCGTGGGCACCATCGACAAGTTCCAGGGCCAGGAGGCGCAGGTCGTCATCGTCTCCATGGCCAGCTCGAACGAGGACTACCTGCCGCGCAACATCGAGTTCCTCTACGACAAGAACCGGCTCAACGTGGCGGTCTCCCGGGCGAAATGCCTCGCGATCGTCGTGGCGAGCCCGGACCTGCTGAAGGTGCACTGCAGGACGCCGCAGCAGATGGAGCTGGTGAATACGCTTTGCTGGCTGGAGGAGTATTCCGGCTCGGCTCGGGCTCCAGGAAGAGGTGCTACGACCGGCGTTCAGGAGCGCTTGCGATTGCGCCAGTAGAGGAGCGGCGCGATGGCCATTCCGCCGGGCACGAGCACCGCCAGCAGGACATAGGGTGCGATTGCGCTCCCCACGCCACGCCATCCAGCGACTGCCGCCAATAGCCTCGACATTTCCGGCTCCAATCGATGGGGCTCGGGTGAGCCCCGATATCAACGAGTCGAACCGGGAGGGCTGGTTTCGACATTCGCTCGATGGTGCATTTGGCGCCGGGGAGGTTTCCAGCGATCGGCCCCGCCATGGGCCGAGAGGCGGAGGGGCGGGCGGGTTTCGTGACGGCGGGTTCATCCGGTGAGCGGCTCTAAGATCACAATTTGTGACCTTAGAGGAATGCCGGTCGGTTCATACGCCTACGGCGGTACGACAAAACCTATCGGCCGGCGGGGCGGTCCTGGCGGATTCATGAGCGCCCTGATCGCGGCAAGAATCTGGGCGATGGATTCGTCGTACTTGCCGAAGCGTTTGTCGATGCTCCTTTCGAGTTCGTCGAGTCGGTTTGCCAGTTCGCGTGTGTCGGCCACGGCTTCACGCATCGCGATGAAGGTGCGAACTACGAAGATCGAGACTTCGATCGCGCGACGCGAGTTCAGCACGCCGGCCGCCATGAGCGCGCCATGTTCGGTGAAAGCGTGGGGCGGCGACCGCCTGCCGCCCCAACTTGAGGTCGCAAATTGCGACCTCAAGATCTCCCATTCGGGAGATGTGAGGACGAAAGCAAAGTCAGGGGGAAACGATCCCGATTGCGTCGGACTTGCTCGTTGAGGCGTTTGGTTGTCACGCCATAGAGCTCTCCCAAGTCGGCATCGAGGATTACACGCTTGCCTCTCACCGTGAGAATCCGACCCGGGCTTGGTGTGCCCGTGCCGTACGGAACAGCCTTTCCCATGATGCATTTCCTCCCTGGAGCCAGCTTCACATGAGCGAAGCTCACCAAGTGAGCC
This sequence comes from uncultured beta proteobacterium, assembly GCA_963827425.1. GTDB lineage: Bacteria > Pseudomonadota > Gammaproteobacteria > Burkholderiales > Usitatibacteraceae > Usitatibacter. The sequence goes on from CAWHAQ010000007.1 coordinate 330,919, forward strand.
CGAGGCATCCTCTTGAGGTCACAAAATGTGACCTCAAGTTTGCAACCCCTTGATCTGTCTCCGGAACATGGGATGCAGTAAACTCGCATCACCATGTCCGGCAACACCCTCGGCACCCTCTTCACCGTCACCACCTTCGGCGAGTCCCACGGGCCGGCGATCGGGTGCGTGATCGACGGCTGCCCGCCCGGGATGGAGCTCACCGAAGCCGACATCCAGCCCGACCTCGACCGCCGCAAGCCCGGCACCTCGAGGCACGTCACGCAGCGGCGCGAGGACGACCTGGTGGAGATCCTCTCCGGCGTGTACGAGGGGCGCACGACCGGCACGCCGATCGCGCTCATGATCCGCAACGTCGACCAGCGCTCGAAGGACTACGCGAAGATCGCGAGCTCGTTCCGCCCCGGGCACGCCGACTACACGTACCTGCGCAAGTACGGCATCCGCGATCCGCGCGGGGGCGGCCGCTCCTCCGCGCGACTGACCGCGCCCGCCGTGGCCGCCGGCGCCGTCGCGAAGAAGTGGCTGCGCGAGCGGTACGGCGTCGTCGTGCGCGGCTACCTCGCGCAGCTCGGCCCCAATCCCATCGCGTTCAAGTCATGGGACGGCGTGTACGAGAACGTCTTCTTCTCGCCCGACCCCGACGCCGTGCCGCGAGCTCGAGGCCTACATGGACCGCCTTCGCAAGAGCGGCGACTCGTGCGGCGCCCGCATCAACGTCGTGGCCACCGGCGTGCCTTCCGGCTGGGGCGAGCCTCTGTACGGGCGGCTCGATGCCGACATCGCGCAGGTGATGATGGGGATCAATGCGGTGAAGGGCGTGGAGATCGGGGCGGGGTTTCGCTCGATCGAGCAGCTCGGGACCGAGCACTCCGATGAGATGACGCCTGAGGGGTTCTTGTCGAACAATGCGGGCGGGATACTCGGGGGGATTTCGACGGGGCAGGACATTCTCGTTTCGATCGCGATCAAGCCGACTTCAAGCATTCGGCTGCCGAGGAAGACGATCGATATCGAGGGGAATGCCGCGACGATCGAGACGCATGGGCGGCATGATCCTTGTGTGGGGATACGGGCTACGCCTATTGCGGAGGCGTTTCTGGCGCTGGTACTGATTGATCATGCTTTGAGGCATCGGGCGCAGAACGCGGATGTGACGGAGGGGTGAAGGCCGTTCCGGCCTCTGGGCGAAAGGCGAAGGGCAAGAAGGAAGGGCGGAAGCTGGAGGATCCGGATCCGCTGGAGGCTTAGCCATGTCGAGGAGTGCCGCGCGACGCGCTCTTCTTAACCGCGAAGGCGCAGTGGCGCTTAAATGACTTTACCGAAAGTTCCGATGGCAAACAATAACAAAGAAGCCGAGCGTGCGGAGCTGCACAAGACCATCTGGCGCATCGCCAACGACCTGCGTGGCAGCGTCGACGGCTGGGACTTCAAGACCTACGTGCTCGGGATGCTCTTCTATCGGTTCATCTCGGAGAACCTCACCGCCTACCTCAACGAGCAGGAGCGCGAGGCCGGCGACACCGACTTCGACTATCGCTAGCTGGTCCGACGCCGACGCCGAGTTCGGCCGCGAGGAGACGGTCAAGGAGAAGGGCTTCTACATCCTGCCGCAGGACCTGTTCGCCAACGTCCGCAAGCGGGCGCGTGACGACGAGAACCTCAACGAGACCCTCGACCAGGGTCTTCACCAACATCGAGGGGTCCGCGATCGGCACCGACAGCGAGGACGACTTCAAGGGCCTGTTCGACGACCTCGACGTCAACAGCGGCAAGCTCGGCCCAACCGTAGCCAAGCGCAACGAGAAGCTCGTCAAGCTGCTCGACGCCATCGGCGACCTGCAACCTCGGCGACTTCAACGGACAACACCATCGACGCTTTCGGCGACGCCTACGAGTACCTGATGACGATGTACGCGTCCACCGCTGGCAAGTCAGGTGGCGAGTTCTTCACGCCGCAGGAGGTCTCCGAGCTGCTGGCCCGCATCACCGTGGTCGGCAAGACCGAGGTCAACAAGGTCTACGACCCCGCCTGCGGCTCCGGTTCGCTGCTGCTGAAGTTCGCCAAGGTGCTGGCCAGGACAGCGTCCGGCAGGGCTTCTTCGGTCAGGAGATCAACCTGACCACCTACAACCTGTGCCGGATCAACATGTTCTTGCACGACATCAACTACGAGAAGTTCGACATCGCCCACGGCGACACGCTCATCGACCCGGCGCACTGGGACGACGAGCCGTTCGAGGCGATCGTCTCCAACCCGCCGTACTCCATCAAATGGGACGGCGACGCAAACCCGCTGCTGATCAACGACCCGCGCTTCGCCCCCGCCGGTGTGCTGGCGCCGAAGATCAAGGCCGACCTCGCGTTCACGATGCACATGCTGTCTGGCTGGCGGTAAACGGCACGGCGGCGATCGTCGAGTTCCCCGGCGTGCTCTATCGCGGCGGCGCGGAGCAGAAGATCCGCAAGTACCTGATCGACAACAACTATGTCGACACGGTCATCCAGCTGCCGCCCGACCTGTTCTTCGGCACGACCATCGCGACCTGCATCATCGTGCTGAAGAAGTCGAAGAAGGACAACACAGATGCTGTTCATCGACGCCTCGGCCGAGTTCGCTCGCAGTCGGCAACAAGAACAAGCTCAGCCGCCGCACCAGCAGAAGATCCTCGACGCCTTCACCGCGCGCGAGGACATCGAGCATTTCGCGCGGCTCGTGGACAACGGTGACATAGCTGCCAACGGCTACAACATCGCGGTCTCTTCGTATGTCGAGCCGGACGACACCGTGACGCGGTGGACATCCGAGCGCTCAATGCGGAGATCGCTCGAGATCGTGGCGCGGCAGCAGGAGCTGCGCGCAGCAGATCGATGCCATCGTCGCGGACCTGGAGGTGAGCGAGTGAGTCGCGTTCGATGAATTGATCGCCAGCTGTGCCCGGACGGCGTTGAGTTTAAGCATCTGGGCGATTGCCAAACTGCATACTTCGGGCGAGTACCGCATCGATCGACGAGATTACGAACGATCGCTACGGCTCTCAATACCGCTGTCTGAGTATGGCGGAGGCGGGGCAGATAAGTTCCGCATCTATGCGACCACACGAGATAGACGCAGACGGTGGTATTCGCATCCGCCATGATCAGAGATCATGTTGTTCGACAAAGTTCACCGCGGCGTTCTGGATGGCTCGAATTCCGATTTCAAGTTTGCAAAAGTCATCGGTCGAAGATCTGACCAGCAGAAGCAAGTAGCGGCTGACTTCCTGTAGCCTGCAGCCCGAACATCTACGCATCCTCAGGCAACAGGCGCCCAGAAGAACTTGAAGACATGATTCAAAGATTCCGCATCCCCGTCCCGCCGCAAGAAGTCCAGCGACGAAATCGTGAAGGTCCTTGACACTTTCACGGAATTGGAGGCGGAGCTGGAGGCGCCGAGCGACTGGATGCTCGTCGGCGGCAGTATCAGTATTATCGTGAGGCGCTGCTCAGCTTTCGTGGACTGACGGGCAAACAGCAAGAAGCGCAAGGTGGAAGACATTGGGTGAGATTGGCACGTTCTCGCGCGGGCGCCGATTCACCAAGAATGACTATGTCTGATCGGCCTCGGGTGCATCCATTATGGTGACATCTACACCCAGTACGGACACGGCTGCGATGAAGACAGTTACCATGTGCGTGCTGACCATGCCGCCTCGCTACGTTTCGCGAAACCAGGTGACATCTGTGATCGCGGCAATTGGGGAGACGGTCGAAGACGTCTGCAAGGCCGTAGCTTGGCTCGGCGCGACGAGGTTGCCGTTCACGATGACTGCTTCACTTTCCACACTCGAGAACCCGAAGTTCGTGTCCTACTACTTCCAGACGAAGGCTTTCAACGCAGAGAAAAACAAGTATCGTCGCCAGGGCAAAGGTCAAACGTTTGTCTGGCGAGGGCCTCGCCAAGCCGCCATTCCCGTCCCGCCACTCGAAGAACAAGCAGCGCATCGTCACCATCCTCGACAAGTTCGACGCGCTCGTGAATGACCTCTCCGTCGGCCTGCCCGCCGAGATCGACGCCCGCCGCAAGCAGTACGAGTACTACCGTGACCGGCTGCTGACCTTCAGGGAACTGGCGGCATGAGCGAGGACGCACCGCACCGCATTACGAGCCGATCGCGGTCATCTCGCGAGAGCACGGTCGTCGCCGAGTTCATCCCGGACGCCGACTGCCGACGGCCTACCAGTCCGAGGCGGACCTAGAGCGCGAGTTCATCAAGCTGCTGCAGTCGCAGGCCTACGACTACCTCCCGATCACCACGGAGGCGCAGCTCGATCGCCAACCTGCGTACCCAGCTCGAGGCCCTGAACAGCATCACGTTCAGCGACGCGGAGTGGGAACGGTTCTTCACGAGAAGATCGCCGGGGCCAACGAGGGCATCGTCGAGAAGACCGTCCGCATCCAGGAGGACCACGTCCAGATCCTCAAGCGCGACGACGGCACGACCAAGAACATCATGCTCATCGACAAGAAGAACATCCACAACAACCGCCTGCAGGTGATCAACCAGTACGAGATCGGCCAGGGCGAGGGCGGCGCCACGTACGCCAACCGCTACGACGTGACGTCCTGGTCAACGGCCTGCCGATGGTCCACATCGAGCTGAAGCGCCGCGGCGTGGACATCCGCGAGGCGTTCAACCAGATCGACCGCTACCAGCGCGACAGCTTCTGGGCCGGCTCTGGCCTGTTCGAGTACGTCCAGCTCTTCGTCATCAGCAACGGCACGCTGACCAAGTACTACTCCAACACGACCCGTCGCCAGCACATCAGCGAGAGCAGCCGGCGCGCAAGAAGGCCACGCAAGACTTCAGCAACTCGTTCGAGTTCACCTCGTGGTGGGCGGACGCCACCAACAAGCCGATCCAGGACCTGACGGCCTTCGCCAAGACCTTCTTCGCCAAGCACGCGCTGCTCAACATCCTGACCAAGTACTGCGTGCTGACGGCCGACCGGATGCTGCTGGTCATGCGTCCGTACCAGATCGTGGCGACCGAGCGGATCCTGCAGACGATCGAGATCTCGACCAACTACAAGCAGCTCGGCACCGTCGCCGCCGGCGGCTACGTCTGGCACACCACCGGCTCCGGCAAGACGCTGACCAGCTTCAAGGCGGCGCAGCTCGCAGTCGGACTGCCCGACGTCGACAAGGTGCTGTTCGTGGTCGACCGCAAGGATCTCGACTACCAGACCATGCGCGAGTACGACCGCTTCGAGAAGGGCGCGGCCAACTCCAACACCTCGACCGCGGTGCTCAAGCGGCAGCTCGAAGACCCGAGCGCCCGGATCATCATCACGACGATCCAGAAGCTGCGACCTTCATCGGCGGCAACAAGGGCCACGACATCTACAGCGGCCACGTCGTGATCATCTTCGACGAGTGCCACCGCTCGCAGTTCGGCGACATGCACACGGCGATCACCAAGGCGTTCAAGCGGTACAACCTGTTCGGCTTCACCGGCACGCCGATCTTCGCCGTCAACGCTGGCACAGCGGCAACCCGAGCTCGGACCACGCTCAGGCCTTCGGCTGCTTCCTGCACGGCGACCCGAGCAACTGCCCGTCGGCGAGCACCAGATGGCGATCCACACCTACACGATCGTCGACGCCATCAGCGACAAGAACGTCCTGCCGTTCCGCATCGACTACGTCAACACCATCAAGGTCGCCGACGGCCTCGACGGACAAGCAGGTGTCGGCCATCGACACCGAGCGGGCGCTGCTCGCACCGGAGCGGCTGACGCCAGGTCGTCGACTACACGCTGCGAGCACTTCGACCAGAAGACCAGGCGCAGCGCAGCACTACTCGCTCGGCGGAAGCGCCGTGTCCACGGCTTCAACGCCCTGTTCGCCACCGCCTCGATCGACGCGGCCAAGCGGTACTACACCGAGTTCAAGGCAGCAGCAGGCGACCTGACGCCCGACCGCCGGCTCAAGATCGGCCTGATCTACTCCTACGCCGCCAACGAGGACGGAGGCGACGACTACCTCGACGAAGAGGGCTTCGAGACCGAGTGGCCTCGACCAGTCGTCGCGCGACTTCCTGGAAGCCGCGATCCAGGACTACAACGCCCTGTTCGGCACGAGCTTCGACACCTCGCGCCGACAAGTTCCAGAACTACTACAAGGATCTGTCGCTGCGGCTGAAGAACCGCGAGATCGACCTGGTCATCGTGGTCAACATGTTCCTGACCGGCTTCGACGCCACGACGCTCAACACGCTGTTCGTCGACAAGAGCCTGGTCAACCACGGCCTGATCCAGGCCTACTCGCGCACCAACCGCATCCTCAACTCGGTCAAGACCTACGGCAACATCGTCTCCTTCCGCGACCTGGAGGAAGAGACCAACGACGCCATCGCGCTGTTCGGCAACAAGGACGCGCAAGGGCATCGTCCTGCTCAAGCCGTACGCCGAGTACTACGACGAGTACGCCGAGAAGGTCCCGGAGCTGCTCAGAGGTTCCCGCTCGGCCAGCCGATCGTCGGCGAGGCGGCGCAGAAGGCGTTCATCGCCCTGTTCGGCCGATCCTGCGCCTGCAGAACATCCTGACTGCCTTCGACGAGTTCGCCGGCAACGAGATCCTGACCGAGCGCCAGGGCCAGGACTACCGCAGCGTCTACCTCGACCTCTACGCCGAGTTCCGGAAGGAGCCACGAAGCCGAGAAGGAGTCGATCAACGACGACGTCGTCTTCGAGATCGAGCTGATCAAGCAGGTCGAGATCAACGTCGACTACATCCTGATGCTGGTCCAGAAGTACCGCGAAGGCGAAGGGCAACGGCGAGGACAAGGAGATCCGCGCCGACCATCTCGCACGCGCATCGACGCCAGCCCGAGCCTGCGCAACAAGAAGGACCTCATCGAGGACTTCGTCGACTCCGTTTCGGCCACTGGCGACGTCGACGAGCAATGGCGCGGCCTACGTCGCCGCAAGCAACGAGCCGAGGAACTCGACGCGATCATCGAGGAGGAGAACCTCAAGCCCGAGGAGACCAGGGCGTTCATCGAGACAACGCCTTCCGCGACGGCGCGATCCAGACCACCGGCACCGCCATCACGAAGATACTGCCGCCGGCGTCGAGGTTCTCGAAGGCCAATGCTCATTCGACCGTGAAGCAGACGGTGCTGGATAAGCTCGCCGCGTTCTTTGAGCGCTATTTCGGCCTAGCCTGAGGAGGGATTCCAAAATCGAGATCTCAGTGGAAGAAGATAGCTCTGACCTGCCCGGGGATTCTCGGTCCATTCATAACTTGGAAACGGCTCCCGGGTTGGTGGAATCGTAGCGCAGCTTGAACTCGTATGGCGTGAGGTAATCGAGGCTCGAATGCGGTCGAACGCGATTGTAGTGACGGCGCCAGATCTCGATGACGACGCGAGCCTCTTCGCGGCTGCGGAACCACTCTCTTCTTCATGGGCTCCCTTTGATGAGTCCAGGAGCCATTCTCTCAAGTTACGATTGGTCCGAAAAACCCGGGCAGGTCACTGGCAAGCGAAGGGCTCTTTCCGACTTTTGGGTCAAAGGCGCCGGGGGGCAACTAGGACTCTCATGCCACGTTACTATTCCGCATGAGCAGGGACATTATCTTGGACTGCGCGGCGTCGAACCCGAAATGAAAAACTACCCAGTCATCATCGAACTCATCATCACGCTCAAGTGTGATCGCCGTTATCCCAAGCCCCCGGGACAGTGCTACGGCAAAAGGATTGGGGGATTTTGACGGGTCGGCTCTTGCGAAGGCTTCAAGAAGTGATTCAGAGTCCTTGCGCCCGGCCAGAAGGCAAAGGAGTTCGGTAGACGAAATCTTCGCGGAAGTCTCGGTCATTTCTAGGCCTCCTAAATGAGTAATCTTGTAGCGCCGAGGACCGCGGCGTAGTGCTTCAAGTGCATTCGCCGCATCGTTTACGGGCTTTGGCATACGCGCCACCGCAGACTCGATAATCGAAGTTATCCGAGCCGCCAGAATTGGATTCAGAGTCCTCTGGACATAGATGTTGCTCTTCAACAAGAGAGCCGACCACCTCTCCGGATGTCTATCGACAAAGATGGTCGACACGAACGACACGGTCGTGTGGACTCGCAGAAACTCCGCGACGATGCGGCTCCTCCATCTAGGGTCGATATGATTGCCAGGAATTCCGAGGGACGCGGTACCACCATCGCAAGCAATGATTCCCTTAAGGCCAGCCGGGTTGGCCTTCTTTAGCTGGACTGCTTTCCTCTTGAGCGCGCCGTAAAGCGGATTGCCCTTCAAAGATATCGGCTGGTCCAACGCTACTCCACCGCCGAATCCGTATTTCACGTTTGGTCGATACGACAGACGAAAGTGAACGTCCTCAAAGGCTACCGTAGTGTCGAACGGGTGAGATGCGTTCTGGACGGTTTGCTGCACAGCTTGCCGAATGGCCAAAGCCGCCATATCCATCTGTGCTTTTCCGCGAGGAACCTTGGCCCTATACCTCATGGCGCGGCTGGGCCCAGATCGGTCCCCTTCGATCCACAGACCGAACGTATGCGGTGCCGTACCTGCTTTCCTAGCGGTTTGCGTTACAAGATCGCGAAGACGATGAACCGGATTTTCGTCCTCGATGCCCTTGTCCGACGCCGCCACTTATGTCTGCCGAGAACAGCGGCGCTGAGTCCAATTCGTCGCGGAAAATAAGGTCTAATCGCTTATTGGCGGCTCCAAGCCTCTAATGCTCGACGTGGCCGATCTTAGCCAATGCATTCAGAACAATAACTTCCCACTCTTTGTCCAGCGATTGAGGTCCTTCAGCATCCAATGCCTTGGCCTGTGACAAGGCGATTTCTCGACCGAATGTCGATGCGTTTTCGATGACTTTTCGAGAAAGGGGAGCGTCTGGAGAAAATTGGCACGAGCGCATAGGAAGCGAGGAAACCCTCGGTAAGTTTGCCAGGCTTCAAGGCTATATTCCCGGCAGATCGCCGTCGCGGTGCAATTGCGACATCGCGTGGCTGAGGCTTGCGGATTTGCAACCGGATCGGATTCCGCTTTTAATTCGGCTCCGCCCTGCGTGCTATGGGCGCCCCATCTTCTGCATTTTCGGTGTTAGTTCACCTCTTCAAACGCCTCAAACCGCGCCGCAAGCCGATCGCGATCCGGCCGATCCTTCTCCCGCCGAGGAAAGTTGATCCGATTCCCATGCAACGACTTCAGCGCCTCGAGCGTCGGGCCATCTCGCGTCGCGAGCAACCGATCGGACACAACGATCCGATAGTCCGGATCAACGCCGATCAAGTGGTTGTCGAAAGCCGCGTGATGCAGCTTCGTGAGCGGCAAGCCGTTGGTCACGATGGGTTGGCCCAACAGTTCGTCGCCATCGGCCGCGATGTGCGCTGCATCGAGAAGGCTGGTTTCCGGCAGGCCTGAGAGAGCGCATCGGCCGCCATAGGCAGCGATCACCGCGGCGCGAAACAGCGTCTGATGCAACCGCGCCTTGACTTGCCTCAGCGCGTAGCGGCGCTCGAGCGCGTTTCCTGCGGGTCGGCGCGCATCTCACCCGGCAGTCCCATCGAGACCTGCGCCTGGAGCGCTCTTGCGTCCCATCCCACGATGGTGACGGGAATGATCGCGTGATAGTGCCCGGGGAATGCGCCCAGGAAGTAGATCAGCGGGATCCGGTTCTCCATGGCCTCGCGAAGCCACCGGTTGTCGGCCGACTCGGGGTTCGTCCCCATGAAGGAGTACGCGACCGTTTCATCGCCCTTGTAGATCTGGTTGTGCGCCGTCTTCTGGTCGTCGTACCAGATCCTCGCGCCCTTCCTCGGGACGACGGTCTTGATCGAGAGGGCGTACTTCATCTGCGTCGGCTTGAAGATGCCGCGCTGGGGGTTGATGAGCGGGATGCGCTCGCCCTGGAACGTGAAGCCGCGCTTGAGATCGTCGGAGGTTAGGGGATCGCGCAGCTCGAGCATCCGCCGCACCTGGATGAAGGCGGCGGTGCGGATTTGCTGGTCGAGATCGTCGGGGATGGGCATTCGGGGGATTGTAGAGCCGATGCATAGGCTCACGTGATGAGCTTGGCCGCGGCTACGCTGCGACCATGACAGATCGCTATACCGCGACCGGCGCGGAGGCAGAGTCCGAACCCGGTTCGCGTGGCCGGGTCCTTCGCAACCTCCTGGGGATCCGATCCGTCCGCGAGATGGAACACGCGGAGTCGGTAGAGCTCGTGTCGACCACGCGGAAAGCGATCGAGGAGACCGGCACCGACGATCGATTCAGCTCGGATCACATTCGCGGACTGCATCACATGTGGCTCGGGAAGATCTACCCGTGGGCGGGGCAATATCGCAGTGTCAACCTCTCGAAGGGCGATTTTCCGTTCGCCGCGGCATCACAGATTCCGCGACTCATGGAAAAGCTCGAGCGCGAACAGCTTCGCGAGTACACGCCGTGTCGAATCGGCCCCGCCGGCGACGAGGTTCAGCTTGGCTTGGCCGCCGTGCACGTCGAGCTCGTCCTGATCCATCCCTTCAGGGACGGAAACGGTCGGTGGGCCCGGTTGGTGGCAACGCTCATGGCGCTGCAAGCCGGGCTGCCACCGCTTGATTTCTCCGGGGTGACTGGACGAGAGCGGCAGCGCTACTTCCAGGCGGTGCACGCCGCCTTGGCGGGAAACCTGGCGCCGATGATGTTCGTGTTCGAGCGCATCATCGCTCGAACACAGTGCAGGCAACCATCCTAGTTCTTGCGTTTCGAGGTCTTGGGCTTGCGCTCTGCCGAGCCCTTGAAGGGTGCCCGAATACCCTCGATGGCCGAGGAACTCGCCACGGACTTCAGGATGGCGCGCTCGCGAGCCGCGGGATCGCGAAGGTGGGGATTGGTCTTGGAAAGCTTTGAGCTCACATGGCAATTTTACCAAACGGGACGGACGACGTCGCCCGTCCAATCAGCCATGTCCGCACACGGTCCGCGGCTCCGTCAACCAGCCCCCGTCGTCCCCGTTAATGGGAGAGTGGGCCTGCCCTGATCGTGCTATAGTGCATTCGTGCGATAGGAACGGCTCGAATGGACACGATCGGAACCAAGGTCAGCGTGAAGGTCATCGGCGCGAACGGCCAGATCTCCCTCGGCAAGCAGTACGCCGGGCGGCAGGTGCTGGTGGAGGAGCAAGAGCCCGGCGTGTGGCTCGTGCGCACGGCCTCGGTCATTCCGGATAACGAGCGCTGGCTGCATCAGCCGCAGGCACGGGCAGAGCTCGGGCGGGCATTGCGGGTGGCAGAGCAGATTCCGCCGCAACGCTCAGACCCTGAATCCGTGGGAAGGCTCGGGCATGGCGCACGACGAAAACAAGCCAAGCGCAAACGTCCAGCTGGACCTCAACAATGAGGTGTTCCAGCAGGGCTGGTTCCGGCTCGACAAGGAAGAGCAGCAGCGCGTCCTCGACACGCTGAAGAAGATCAGCCAGCTCACCTGGAACCAGGTGTACCGCGACACCGGGCTCAAGTGGGAGAAGATCGTGAGCGTAGCCGGGCCCGGCGGAAGCGTCATCTATTCGCTCCGAATCACCCGCTCACGGCGCGCGACGGCTTTCCGCCAAGGCAGCTTCATGCGATTTCTCACCGTCGAGCCGGACCACGATTCCACCTACGGTAAGAAATGAATAGCGAGGGCGTTTTTGCATATACCCAACTTGGGTAGTAATATACCCGAAATGGGTAGAGAGCCACTTAGGCGCAAAGCCGGATCGGGACTGGCGGACGCGCTCTTCTCCCGCACGCAGCAAGCCGTGCTCGGGCTCCTCTTCGGGCAGCCGGATCGCAGCTTCTACGCGACGGAGGTCATCACCAGGGTCGGCGCCGGGTCGGGAGCCGTGCAGCGTGAGCTCGCGCGGCTGGAGACGAGCGGCCTCGTGACCGTACGCCGGCTCGGCAACGCAGAAGCACTACCAGGCCAACCCGGATTCGCCGCTCTTCGCGGAGCTTTGCTCGATCGCGCAGAAGACCGTCGGGATCGCGGAGCCGCTGCGGCGGGCGTTGGGAGGGCTCGAGGGCGGAATCATCGCGGCGTTCGTCTTCGGTTCCCTCGCCAAGCGAAGCGACACGGCATTAAGCGACATCGACATCATGATCATCAGCGATTCCCTGGCTTATGCTGATGCCTTTTCGGCGCTCGAGGACGCTACGCGCGAGCTCGGCCGCTCGCTCAATCCCACGGTGTACACACGAAGCGAATGGATGAAGCGCCTGAAGGAGCGCAACTCGTTCGTGGCCCGCGTGATGGAGCAACCGAAGATCTGGCTCTTCGGCTCGCCCGATGATCTCCGCGCTTGAAAATCTCGTGGGAACCGGGAAGCCGCTCGCCGCAGGGGCGACGCGTACTGATGCGTGCATTGCCGACTCGTCAATCCCCTTGTCGCCGCTTCGCCTTGTTGATCGTGCGCATGGCGAGCGCCGCCGCGTAGATCCGACGCGCCCGCGAGGGATGGTACGGCGGGGAGGGGCAGATGGCGAAGAGCATGTCCCCGTACACGTCCACGATTTCGCCGCCTGCCGACCTCACGTACGGCAGGACTCCCGCCGCCTCGTCCAATCCCGAGCAGCACGAGAAATTCTCGCCCCAAAACTCGAAACGGGTTCCGTCTTCGAATACGAGGAAGACCTGCTGCCGCGGCTCGCGCGGGCTCTCCGCCACGACCACGCCCGCGATGCGCCTGCCCACGATTTGGGCGAGCCCATTCTTCATCGCACCATCCTCCCGACGCACTGCGAGCAGTAGCTCGAGGGCGTCGCGCTCCGATCGTTGACGTGTGTGCGAAAGTCATGGTGGCAGGGTAGGGGTCCGGAGGCTCAGGGGATGAGCTAGGGAAATCGAAAGCGACGGGGACGGCGGCCGCCGGAGCTAGTCCAGAGGGCCCCATTGATCCAGTGGATCAGGCGAACGCAAAACGCCAAATTGGGCCCCGGCCCAACGCTGCGATTGCAGCGGCCGGGACGACCCGGGGCGGTGATCCAACGTCGCGGCCTCGGTCAACCCGCACATTTCCCGGTTCGTTGAATGTGTGGCATCGCTGCGCTCTCATGGGTGTGAAATATAAGTTACAATGACATGGAGCTTTGATACTACTCATGCCAAAACATACTTCGAGGACTTCAAGCGGCGCACCAGGCAGGCGGCCGGGCGAGGCCGAACCTAGCCTTCCTTACGAGGATTGGCTTGTCGAGCAGCTGAAGGACCCGCAGGAGGCGGCCGGCTATCTGGAAGCCGTGATCGAGGAAGATCATGAAGGGGCGCTGATGCTCGCGCTTCGGCAGGTCGCAATGGCGCATGGCGGGATCGCGGCCGTGGCCCGACGTGCCAAGCTGACCCGCGAGGCCACGTACCGGATGCTTTCGAAATCCGGCAACCCGGAGTTGCGCAGCTTGACGGCGATTCTCGCGGCGGCCGGGCTGCGCCTCTCGGTGAGGCCCATCGAAGCGCCGAAGGCCGCTCAGCGCAGGGCGCCCTATCGGATCTCGAAGCGGTAGGCGCACGCGCGTTCTACATACTGACGAATGCCCCGCCAGTACTCGATGGGAGGACGCACGCCGCCGCAAGGTGTGGCCGGCATCCCAGGACAGGCGCCCACCTCCATCCGCGAGCGCGTCGGGGCCCTCCGCAACCTCCCGCCCTTCCTGAAGCTCGTATGGCAGACGAGTCCCGCGATCAGTGTCGCGGTGATCGTGCTGCGCCTCGTCCGCGCGCTTCTTCCGGTCGCGACCCTCTACGTCGGCGCGCTCATCATCGATGCGGTGGTGAAGGCCATACCGAGCGGCGATTTCAGTACGATCTGGCCCCTTCTCGCGCTGGAGTTCGGGCTCGCGGTCGTCTCGGACATCCTCGGCCGCGGCGTCTCGCTCCTCGACTCGCTCCTCGGCGAGCGCTTCAGCATCGCAACCAGCCTTCGCCTGATGCAGCACGCGGCCACGCTCGACCTGGAGGATTTCGAGGATAGCGAGGTGCAGGACCGGCTCGAGCGCGCGCGCCAGCAGGCCTCGGGGCGCACGGGGCTCATGAGCCAGCTCTTCAACCAGGCGCAGGACGTGGTCACCATCGTGAGCTTCGGGGCGAGCCTCGTCGTCTACGCGCCGTGGCTCCTCGTGCTGATGGCGGTGGCGCTCGTGCCGGCCTTCATCGGCGAGGTGCACTTCAACGCGCAGTCGTACTGGATGAACTACACGCGCGCGCCGGAGCGCCGCGAGAGCGACTACGTGCGCCAGACCGCGGCGAGCGTGGAGACGGCGAAGGAGGTCAAGATCTTCGGCTTGAACGGCTTCCTCATGGCGCGCTACGAGACGCTCGCGACGGGCTTCTTCAAGGCGAACCGGAAGATCGCGATCCGCCGCGCGGGATGGGGAAGCCTCCTCACGGCCATCGGCACCAGCGCGTACTACGGCGCCTACGCGTACATCGTCTGGCGCACGCTGCACGGCGAATTCTCGATCGGCACCCTCACGTTCCTCGCGGGCTCGTTCCGGCGCTTGAGCACGCTCCTCGAGAATTTCCTCTCCGGCTTCTCGACGGTCGCGGGCCAGGCGCTCTACCTCGACGACCTCTTCTCGTTCTTCGAGATCGAGCCCGAGATCACGTCGCCCGCGAATCCGCGCCCGTTCCCGAATCCGATCCGCGAAGGGTTCACGTTCGAGGACGTCGGCTTCCGCTACCCGGGCGCCGAGCATTGGGCGGTGCGGCACCTCTCGTTCACGCTGCGCGCGGGCGAGGTGCTGGCGCTTGTCGGCGAGAACGGCGCGGGCAAGACCACGCTCGTGAAGCTCGTCACACGCCTCTACGATCCCGACGAGGGCCGCATCCTCCTGGACGGCCACGATCTGCGCGAGTACGACCTCTTCGAGCTGCGCGGCAACATCGGCGTCATCTTCCAGGACTTCGTTCGTTTCCACATGACGGCCGCCGAGAACATCGCCGTGGGGCGCATCGAAGCTCGCGACGATCGCGAGCGCATCGTGCATGCGGCCGAGCAGAGCGGGGCGGACGAGTTGATCCGCAAGCTCCCCGGCGGCTACGACCAGGTCATCGGGAAACGATGGAAAACCGGCACCGATCTGTCCGGCGGCGAGTGGCAGAAGATCGCGATCGCGCGGGCGTACATGCGCGACGCCCAGGTGCTCGTGCTGGATGAACCTACGGCGGCGTTGGATGCGCGCGCCGAGTACGAGGTGTTCAGGCGCTTCAAGGAGCTCTCCGCGGGGAAGATGGCGCTCCTCATCTCGCACCGCTTCTCGAGCGTGCGCATGGCCGACCGCATCGTCGTGCTGGGCGAGGGACTGCTCGAGGCGATCGGCACGCACGAGGAGCTGCTTGCGCAGGGCGGCCGGTACAAGGAGCTCTTCGAGCTGCAGGCGGCGGGGTACAGGTGAGGACAACCGTGCGGTAGCGTACCGACCGCCGCCCGGCGAAGGCGCATAAGTGGGGTCCTTCAAAGGAGAACTCCATGTTGAATCGCAAGACACTACTCGCGGCCGCGACGGCCGCTTCCCTGGCGAGCTTCACGATGCCGGCTTCGGCGGCGGTGGGCCTTTACATCGACATCGCTCCGCCAGCGCCCCGCGTCGAGCATTTCGATCCCCGTCCCGGCTACGTCGTCGCTCCTGGCTACTGGGACTACGAGAACGGCAAGCACCACTGGGTCGAGGGGCACTATGTCGCCGAGAAAAAGGGCTACCACTACGAGGGCGATCGCTGGGTGCAGCACGACAACAGCAAGTGGACGAGGCAGCAGGGCGGCTGGGGACGTGACAGCGATGGCGATGGCGTGCCGGATAGCACGGACAGGTACCCCAACAATCCGCACAAGCAATAAGACCGGCTTAGCATCTCAGGGCCCGCGCGAAGCGACCCTGCCAGCCCGCCGCCACGCCGCTGGCGGCGCCCCGAACTCCCGCTTGAACGCGCGGTTGAAAGCGGCCTCGGACTCGTAGCCCACGCGCTCGGCGATGCGCGCGACGGCGTCGCTGCCTGAGGAAAGCGCCTGGGCGGCGAGGGCCATGCGCCATCCGGTGAGGTACTGCATGGGCGGCTCGCCGAGCAGCGCCACGAAGTGCTCGCCGAGGGCCGAGCGCGAGAGGCCGGTCTCCTGGGCGAGCGTTTCCACGTCCCAGGCGCGCGCGGGCTCCCCATGCAGCAACGCGAGCGCACGGCCCACATGGGGATCGCGCAGCCCCGCGAGCCAGCCGCGCTGGCTTTCGGGAAGCGACCGTACGTACTCGCGCACAGCTTCCACGAAGAGCGACTCGGCGAGGCGCGCGAGCAGGACGTCGCCTCCCGGGCTGGGCGCGTGAGTCTGCGAGGCCGCGTGGCGGATCGTGGTCTCGATCCACTGCGCCGCGGGGGCGTCGCGCAGCGACACGCGCAGCATGCGGGGCAGCGCGTCCAGCAGCGGCTTGCACGTCCGCTTGTCGCAGGCCATGTAGCCGCAGACGAAGCGCGTTCGCGCGCCGCCGCCGTCGTAGCGCACGCGCGACGGCCCGCCGCCCGGCGCGGTCTCCACCAGCTCCGACGCGCGGCGCGGGGCGAGCTGCAGGTCGCTGCCGAGCAGGTGGCCATCCCGATGCGGAAACATGATGAGGTCTCCCGCCTCGAGGTCGATCGACGGTCCCGGTCCGGGAAGCTTCGCCGAGCAGCGGCCTTCCGTCACCAGGTGGTAGATCGACAGCTGCTCCGCGTTCGGCAGGATTTGCGCGAAATCCTCCTTGTGCGGAGTGGAGTCGATGCACCACGGGGCGGTGAATTCGGCATTGAGGAAGATCCCGCTGTTCAGGCGGACCACCTTCAGGATTTCAGATAGCGCGTCCATGGGGGCCGATGGTACGCCGAGGTCGCGGCGCGGCGTCCCGGGCAAGAAACACGGCACGCGCGTCAAGGCGGCTTCGCCCCGGCGCCCGATCATGGCGGCGTGCTCATCAACCACCCAACCCCGGAGAGAACCATGGACATGCATGTCCCGACGACCACCGCCCGCTATGCCAAATGCATCGAGAACTCCAAGCGCATCCGCTTCGACATCGACCGCGACGTGATCCGCGGCCGCGAGCTCGATTTCGGCCGCAAATTCCTGCCCGACGGCCTTTCCATGGCCGCGCAGCTGCCTTTCCTCACCGCGGCCGAGAAGCGCCTCTACAGCCACGTCCAGGGGCGCACGTACGCCAACATGTTCGGGCTGGTCGAGCGCTTCATCGGCGCGAAGATGCTCGACGTGAGCCGCGACCACTGGATGGGCGACCAGGTCGCGCTCGAGGCGCTGGTCCGTTTCACCGACGAGGAGATCAAGCACCAGGAGCTCTTCCGGCGCATGGAGGCCATGACCGCGGCCGGCATGCCCTCGGGCTATGCGTTCCTGCCGAAGCCCAACGACGTCGCCAATGCCGTGCTCGCCTCGTCCACGTGGGCGGTGCTGGGCCTCGTGTGCGTGATCGAGCTCTTCGTGCTCGCGCACTACCGCGAGAGCATCGAGCCGGATACGGACCTCTCGGCGCTCTGGAAAGACGTCTTCATGCACCACGCGCGCGAGGAGTCGCAGCACGCCATCGTGGACGAGCTGGAATGGGTTCGCGAGGACGTGAAGCTCACCGCGAAGGAGCGCGACAAGGCGGTGGACGATCTCATCGCACTCGCGGGCGCCGTGGACGGCATCGTGCAGATGCAGGCGAAGGCCGACACCGGGTACTTCGTGGCCGCGCTCGGCCGCAAGCTCGCGCCCGCGGAGGGCGATGCGGTCGCTGTGGCTTTCCTGCGTGCCTATCGCCACCAGTACATCGTGAGCGGTGTGCAGGACGAGCGCTTCAACAAGATCCTGGGCGGCATGATCGACGCCGGGCAGGGGAAGCGGATTGGGAAGGCACTCGAGCCGATCCTGGGGTGACGCTGGATGCCGGCCGTTGCTCCGAGCGCAGCGGCCGGACGGCGCTACCTGGCGGCCCCATTTCCTTGTAAACTGGGCATTAATCCATCCGTTAATGGATTCATCATGTCCATCAAGTCCGAAGACATCGTCCCCCTCAACCAGGTGCGCGCGCGCTTCTCGGAGCTTGCCGAGGAGGTGCGTGCGGGAGCGGAGAAGATCATCACCCGCAACGGGGAGAGCTATGTGGCCCTGGTCGATGCCCGGCGCCTGGACCACTACCACCGCCTCGAGCGGGAGCACATCCACATCGCCCTGCTTCAGGAAGCGTTGAAGGGAATCGAGGATGTGCGCGATGGCAGGGTGGCCACGGCGCGCGAGGTGCTCGCGAAGTACAAGGTCAAGCGCAAGCGGTGAGCAGGCAGCGGGTCAAGGTCCTCGTCACCGCGAATTTCGAGCGCAACCTGGCGGAAGTTCGCGAATTCCTGGCGTCCGCAGGCGCCGAGGCCGCTTTCGAATCCTTGGTCGACCGCCTCGCATCGGAGCTGATTGCGAACCTCGAGCGATTTCCGGACCTCGGGGCCGATTTCGTGGCGAGGGCGCCGCTCTCGCGCGAAGGGCAAGCCCTCTTCGAGCGGCTGGTAGCGATGGCCGGCGCCTCGGCGGATCTGCGGCAACTGGTCGAGGGGGACTACGTCGTGCTGTACCTCGTGCGCGCGGATTCACTGTTCCTGCTTTCCATCCGGCATCACCGGCAACTCTCGTTCGACCTTGCCGGGCATTGGCCTTAGACAAAGAAAAAGGCCCGGTTTCCCGGGCCTTTCATCATCGCGCGGCAAGCCGCGCGAAGTCACACCTGGCTTACAGCGGGCGAATACGCGCGGCCGCCGGGCCTTTTTGGCCTTCGGTCACGTCGAACTCGACGGCTTGGCCTTCCTTCAGGGACTTGAAGCCCGTGCCCTGGATTTCGGTGTGGTGCGCGAAGAGGTCCTTGCCGCCGTCTTCCGGCGTGATGAAACCAAAACCCTTCGCGTCATTGAACCACTTAACGGTGCCTTTGCTCATTTTCACTTCCTTATTTCGATTGGACCGGAGTAGCCCGACTCCGGAAACGGGTCACGAAGATCAAGGAAGGGAATTGACTGCCACTGGAACGCCGTACGGCGCGTAGAAGGGAGTACTGAAACTTCACTGTACTTGATGATCCTGCACGCACATTGTACCACAGCGTTAAAATTCTTGCCCGTCCCGCGTTATCCCCCCCCAGGAGGCCCCATGAACCCGGTCGTCCATTTCGAGATGCCCTACGACGCCGCCGACCGCGTCGCGCAGTTCTACAAGGCGGCGTTCGGCTGGAAGATGCAGAACATGGGCGAGAAGATGGGCCAGTACGTCCTCGCTGTCACCACCGAGAGCGGGGCCGACGGGCGGCCGAAGCAGGGCGGCACCATCAACGGCGGCTTCTTCCCCAAGAAGCCCGACTGGCCGGCCCAGCACCCGTCCGTCGTCATCGCCGTGAACGACCTCGTGAAGGCCATGGACAAGGTGACTGCCGCGGGCGGGAAGGTGCTGGGCGAGCCGATGGACATTCCCGGCGTCGGCGGCTACGTCTCGTTCGTGGACACCGAGGGCAACCGGGTCGGTATGCTGCAGCCGCTGCCGATGGCGAAGCCCAAGGCCAAGGCGACGACGGCGAAGCCCAAGGCCAAGGCTACGAAAAAGCGCCCCGCCGCGAAGAAGAAGGCGGCCCGCAAGCGCTGATCGCTGCGGCCGGGGCAGGGGCTCTATCTCGAGCCGGGAGCGCGCGTTCGTGTGTGGTGACGGACGTATAATTGCTTCATGCCGCAAACACTCTACGAAAAGCTCTGGTCCTCCCACGTCGTCCGCGAGGAAGCAGACGGCACCGCGTTGATCTACATCGACCGTCACCTCGTGCATGAGGTGACGAGCCCGCAGGCGTTCGAGGGGCTCGAGGTGCACCATCGCCAGCCGTGGCGCATCGAATCGGTGGTGGCGACCGCCGACCACAACGTGCCGACGACGCATCGCAATGAAGGCATCGCGGATCCGATATCGAAGCTGCAGGTGGACACGCTCGACCGCAACGTCGACAAGTTCCACGTGAAGACCTATTTCGGCATGAACGACCGGCGGCAGGGCATCGTGCACGTCATCGGGCCGGAGCAGGGCGCGACGTTGCCCGGGCATGACGGTCGTTTGCGGCGACAGCCACACGAGCACCCACGGGGCGTTCGCGGCGCTCGCGTTCGGCATCGGCACGAGCGAGGTGGAACACGTGCTCGCCACCGGCTGCCTGGTGCAGAAGAAATCGAAGTCGCTGCTGGTGAAGTGCGAGGGCGCGCTGCCGCCCGGCGTCACGGCGAAGGACCTCGTGCTCGCCATCATCGGCAAGATCGGCACCGCGGGCGGCACGGGCTCCGCCATCGAGTTCGGCGGCTCCACGATGCGTTCGCTCTCGATGGAAGGGCGCATGACCGTGTGCAACATGGCGATCGAGGCGGGCGCGCGCGCCGGCATGGTCGCCGTGGACGAAAAGACCATCGACTTACCTGCGTGGCCGGCCCTACGCGCCACAGGGCGAGATGTTCGAGAAGGCCGCGGCGTATTGGCGCACGCTGGTCTCCGATGCGGGCGCGCATTTCGACAAGGTGGTCGAGATCGATGCGACGCGCTTGAAGCCCCAGGTGACGTGGGGCACCTCGCCCGAGATGGTCGTCTCCATCGAGGACCGCGTGCCGGATCCCGATCGCGAGAAAGATCCGGTGAAGCGCGAGGCGATGGAACGCGCGCTCGTCTACATGGGCCTCGAGCCCAACATGCCGGTCACCGCCATCAACGTCGACAAGATCTTCATCGGCTCGTGCACCAACTCGCGCATCGAGGACCTGCGCGCGGCCGCGAAGGTGGTGCGCGGCAAGCGCGTGGCGAAGAACGTGAAGCTGGCGCTCGTGGTGCCGGGCTCGGGCCTCGTGAAGGCCCAGGCCGAGAAGGAAGGCCTCGACCGCGTCTTCAAGGACTCCGGCTTCGAATGGCGCGACGCGGGCTGCTCCATGTGCCTCGGCATGAACGACGATCGCCTGTCCCCCGGCGAGCGCTGCGCCTCCACCTCGAATCGCAATTTCGAGGGCCGCCAGGGCGCCGGCGGACGCACGCACCTGGTGAGCCCGGAGATGGCGGCCGCCGCGGCGATCGCGGGGCATTTCGTCGATATCCGGCGCATTTAGCGGTGCGGCGCATTTAGCGGTGCGGCGCGTTTAGCGGTGCGGCGCGTTTAGCGGCGCGGCCCTCGAGGCCGGCGCGGTGGCGGCCGATTCCCGTAACCCGGCGGCGCGCGAGAGAGTTCCGGCGGCTGGATCGCGGCGAGGCCTCCGCGGTCGCGCATCCTTGCCTTGCGCACCGCCACCAGCACCACGCGCGGGTTCTCGCGGATCACCGTGAGCAATACGAGCGCCGGCCCCGCGGGCTGCCGGTCGCCGCACTCCCAGTGGCGCAGCGTGGCGACGGAAAAGCCGAACCAGCCGGCGAACTCGCGCTGCGTGAGGCCCATGCGGTTGCGCAGGGTCCGGACGTCCAGGACGCTCGATCGCGCCAGGGGAAGTGGGGCATCCCCTGGGGTCATGTTTGCATTCGACTGATCCACTGGCGTACGACGCAGCACCTCCCGGAATTGCGCCAATGGATCAGTCGAATGCAAACGTGACTTCGGGGTGCCCGCCATTCAGAGCCTTTCGGTGCCTGCCGTGGGTGCCGGCCAATGCATCGGTGCCAGCCATTGGCGGATGAACGCGGCGGCACTCCGGCCGGCCGACGCGCTGCCCGTATAATTCGAGGTTCACCCAGGAGCCGATCGTGAAGACCATCCTTTGCCTCATCACCGCGCTATTCGCCGTTTCCGCCTGCAACACGATGGAAGGCTTCGGCAAGGACATGAAGAAGGGCGGCGAGGCCATCGAGAAGGCCGCCGACAAGAACAAGGGGTACTAGCCGTGGATAAATTCACCCTCCACACCGGCCTCGTCGCGCCGCTCGACCGCGCCAACGTCGACACCGACGCGATCATCCCGAAGCAGTTCCTGAAGTCCATCAAGCGCACGGGCTTCGGCCCGCACCTGTTCGACGCGTGGCGCTACCTCGACGTGGGCGAGCCGGGCATGGACCTCTCGAAGCGCCGCCCGAACCCGGACTTCGTGCTGAACCAGCCGCGCTACCAGGGCGCCTCGATCCTCATCGCGCGCAAGAACTTCGGCTGCGGCTCCTCGCGCGAGCACGCGCCGTGGGCGCTGCAGCAATACGGCTTCCGCGCCGTCATCGCGCCGTCCTTCGCCGACATCTTCTTCAACAACTGCTTCAAGAACGGGCTGCTGCCGATCGTGCTGCTCGATTTCCAGCTCGACCACCTGTTCACCGAGGTGGCGGCGCACGCGGGCCTCAGGCTCTCCATCGACCTGCCCGCGCAGACCGTGACGCTCGCCAACGAGAAGCCGATGCACTTCGACGTCGAGCCCACGCGGAAGGAGAACCTCGTCAACGGCCTGGACGAGATCGGCCTCACGCTCCGGCACTCCGACGCGATCAAGGCATACGAGGAGAAGCGCAAGAGAACCGAGCCGTGGATCTTCTCCTAGGATGAAGATCGCGCTCCTGGCCGGCGACGGCATCGGCCCCGAGATCCTGCGCGAGGCGAAGAAGGTCCTCGACATCCTGCGCAAGGAAGGCGCAGCCCATCGAGACCGAGGAGGCGCTCGTGGGTGGTGCCGCCTACGACGCGCACGGCGATCCGCTGCCGAAGGCCACGCTGGACCTCGTGAAGCAATCCGACGCGGTGCTCTTCGGCGCCGTGGGCGGCCCGAAGTACGACACGCTGCCCCGCGACAAGCGCCCGGAGAAGGCCATCCTGGGGCTGCGCAAGGAATGCGACTTCTTCGCGAACCTGCGGCCCGCCACGGTCTTCCCGGAGCTCGCCGACGCCTCCACGCTGAAGCCCGAGGTGGTGAGCGGCCTGGACATCATGATCATCCGCGAGCTCACCGGCGACATCTACTTCGGCCAGCCGCGCGGGGTTTCCGGGGCGAAGGGCGAGCGCGTCGGCATCAACACGATGCACTACACCGAGCCGCAGATCCGCCGCATCGTCCACGCGGGTTTCAAGACCGCCCAGGCGCGCGGCGGCAAGCTCACCTCCGTCGACAAGATGAACGTGCTGGAGACCACGCAGCTCTGGCGCGACGTGGCCGACGAGATCGCCCCGGAGTACCCGGACGTGGCGCTTTCGCATATGCTTGTGGATAACTGCGCGATGCAGCTCGTGCGCAACCCGCGGCAATTCGACACGATCGTGACCGGCAACATGTTCGGCGACATTCTTTCGGACGAGGCCTCGATGCTCACGGGGTCCATCGGCATGCTCCCGTCGGCGTCCCTCGACGCGAACGGGAAGGGCCTCTACGAGCCCATCCACGGCTCGGCGCCCGACATCGCCGGCAAGGGCGCGGCCAATCCGCTCGCCATGATCCTGTCGATGGCGATGATGTTCCGCTACACCTTCGGCAAGGCCGACGTCGCCGCGCGCATCGAGAAGCGCCGTGCGCGCCGCGCTCGCATACGGGCCTGCGCACCGCCGACATCGCCAAACGCGGCGAGAAACCGTGCACCACCGCCGAGATGGGCATGGCGGTGGCCAAGGCGCTTTCCTGAAAATCGCACCAGAAAGAAGAATCATGAGATCGGTAGGATTCATCGGTTGGCGTGGCATGGTGGGCTCCGTGTTGATGGAGCGCATGCGCGAGGAAGGCGACTTCGATGGCATCGAGCCCACCTTCTTCACGACCTCCAACGTGGGCGGTACGGGCCCGGCCATCGGCAAGCCCGTGGGGCCGCTGAAGGACGCGAACGACATCGACGGCGCTCGCGAAGCACGACGTCCTCGTCTCCTGCCAGGGCGGCGACTACACGAAGGCCATCCATCCGAAGCTGCGCGCGGCGGGCTGGAACGGCTACTGGATCGACGCGGCCTCGGCGCTGCGCATGGACAAGAGCGCGGTCATCATCCTCGACCCGGTGAACAAGCCGGTGATCGAGCGCGCCGTCGCGGCGGGCGTCAAGGACTACATCGGCGGCAACTGCACCGTGAGCCTCATGCTCATGGCCATCGACGGCCTGCTGCGCGCGGACGTCGTCGAGTGGGTGAGCGCGATGACCTATCAGGCCGCCTCGGGCGCCGGCGCGCAGAACATGCGCGAGCTCCTGCAGCAGATGGGCGAGGTGCATTTCGCCGCGAAGGGCCTGCTCGACAATCCCAGCTCGGCCATCCTCGACATCGATCGCGAAGTCGCCGGCATCCTGCGCGATGAAGATTTTCCGACGGAGCATTTCGGCGTGCCGCTCGCCGGTAGCCTGCTGCCGTGGATCGCCGAGGACCTCGGCAACGGCCAGAGCCGCGAGGAGTGGAAGGGCCATGCGGAGACCAACAAGATCCTCGGCCGCGAGACGCACCCGGTTCCCATCGACGGTCTCTGCGTGCGCGTGGGCGCGATGCGCTGCCACTCGCAGGGCCTCACCATCAAGCTCAAGCGCGACATCGCCGCTGCGCCGAGATCGAGCAGATGCTCGCCGCCGCCAATCCGTGGGTGAAGGTCGTGCCCAACAAGCGCGAGGAAACGCTCGCGCGCTTAACGCCCGTCGCGGTGACGGGCAAGCTCGAAGTTCCCATCGGCCGACTGCGCAAGCTCAAGATGGGCGGCGAGTACCTTTCCGCGTTCACCGTGGGCGACCAGCTGCTGTGGGGCGCGGCCGAGCCGCTGCGGCGCATGCTGGGAATCCTGCACGAAGCGCGCATTCCGGCGCGTGCTGTGGCGTAACCTTCGGTTTCGACGAGAAAAAAGGCTTGAAAATCGCCGCGCTTGGGGGATAATGCAGAGGAACCGGGTGAGGTTGCAACAATAAGCCCCTGATGTTACTCTAATTTCACCGATCTTCCTGGTTGGGATGGACAAGGCGATGAGGATAATCAGAAGCGTTCTGGCGCTCGCATTGCTGCTGAGCGGCACGTTCGCGGTCCACGCTGCGGGTCTGGGCAAGCTCACGGTCAACTCGGCGCTGGGCCAAGTCCTCAACGCGGAGATCGACCTCGTCTCGCTGCAGCCCGGCGAATCGGACACCCTCAGCGCGCGCGTTGCCGGCTCCGAGGCCTTCCGCGATGCGCGCATCGAATACTCGCCCGCGCTGCGCCTGCTGCGCTTCTCGGTGGAGAAGCACCCGAACGGGCAGCCGTACCTCAAGGTCACGAGCATCGGCCCGATCAACGAGCCGTTCATCGATGCGCTGATCGAAGTCACGTGGCCCGCCGGCCGCCTGCAGCGCGAGTATCCGATCCTGCTGGATCCGCCCGGCTACGCGCAGGGCAAGGTGAACGCGCCCGCCGTCGTATCCGCGGCGCCCGCACCGGCGCCAAGTACGCCGGCCAAGATCGCCGAAACGCCGCCGGCCGCCGCGCCGGCGGCGCCGCCTTCTACACCCGCATCTGAAGCGGTGAACCCGCCCGCCGCCGCCGGCGGGCCGTCCGCCGCTACCGAGATGCCCGCGGGCGCCGCGGCGTCCGACACCTACGGCCCGATCGAGAAGGGCGAGACGCTCTCGAAGATCGCGGGTCAGGTGAAGCCCGCCGACGTGAGCCTCGAGCAGATGCTGGTAGCGCTCTACCGCGAGAACCAGGGCGCGTTCTCGGGCAGCAACATGAACCGCCTCAAGACCGGCCAGATCCTCAAGATCCCGTCGGCCGAGGAGATCTCCAAGATCGAGCAGAAGGACGCCCGCGCCGAAATCCACACGCAGGTGCAGGACTGGAACAGCTACCGCGACCAGCTCGCCGGCGCTTCCGCCGCGGCCCCGTCGCGCGGCGGCGGTGATGCCGCCACCGGCTCCAATGCCGCGAGCGGCCGCGTTACCTCGGCCGCGGTGACGCCGCCGCCCGCGCCGTCCGCCGCGCCCAACGACACGCTGCGCATCTCCAAGTCCGATTCGGCGAGCGGCAAGGCCGCGGCCGGCAAGGCCTCGCAGGAACGCCTCAACGCGCTGCAGGAAGAGCTCACCGCGAAGAACAACGCGCTGCAGGAATCGCAATCGCGCGTGGCGGACCTCGAGAAGCAGATCCGCGAAATGCAGCGGCTGCTGGACCTCAGGGGCGGCGCCGCTGCCGCCAAGCCGGGCGCGCAAGTCGCGGCCGTCTCGCCGCCCGCGGCAACCAAGCCCGCCGAGCCGCCGAAGCCCACCCCCGCGCCCACGCCGGCTCCCGAAGCGACGAAGCCCGCCGAGCCGCCGAAGGTCCTCCGACCCGATCCCGGAAACGACGAAGTCCACCGAGGCGACGAAGCCCGCCGAGCCGCCGAAAGTCGCCGATGCGACGCCGCCGAAGCCGGCCGAGCCTCCCAAGTCCACGCCGCCGAAAACCGCGCCCAAGAAAGTCGTCGTCCAGGACAAGAGCCTCGTCGACGAGCTGATGGAGAACCCCGCGTACCTCGCGGGCGGCGTGGGCGTCATCGCGCTCCTCGCCATCGCCGGCTTCGTCGTCGCGCGCCGCCGCCGCTCGCGCAACGACATGGGCGACAACAGCCAGATGACCAGCGCGTTCCCCTCGGACCTGAAGCCGGGCGGCAACACGAGCAAGCCCGCCGGCGGGCTGGTGGACACGGGCAACAGCTCGTTCCTCACCGACTTCGACAAGACCGGCCCGGGCACCATCGACACGGACGAGGTGGACCCGGTCGCCGAGGCCGAGGTGTACATCGCGTACGGCCGCGACGCGCAGGCCGAGGAGATCCTCAAGGAAGCGATGGCGCGCGACAAGGGCCGCCACGAGATCGCGCTGAAGCTCCTCGAGATCTACCACGCGCGCAAGAGCGCCACCGCGTACGAGACCGTCGCCAAGGAGCTGCGCAACGCCGTGGGCGAGCAGAGCCCGCTGTGGCAGAAGGCCGCGGCCATGGGCGCGCAGATCGATCCTTCGAACCCGCTCTACGGCAGCGCCGCTGGCAGCATGACCGCGACCTACACCGCGATGTCGCCCAGCGCGCCTCCGCCGGCCCCCAGGCCGGACCTGGACTTCGACCTCGCCGGCAGCAGCGCGAGCGGCGGCGGTGCGGCGAGCGCGCCGGCGCCCAGCTTCGACCTCGACCTGGACTCGCAGAAGCATGCCTCGCCCGCGAGCCACGAGGCGCCCGCTTCCTCGGGCCTCGACTTCGACCTCGCACCCACGGGCGCCGCGCAGCGCATGGATATGCCCGCCGACGGCGCGAAAGAGGACAAGCCCGCGTTCGACTTCGACCTCTCCGGCCTCGACATGGGCAAGTCCTCGTCGTCCTCGTCTTCGGGCGGCGGCATGGACCTCGCCGACATCAACCTCGAGGCCACGGCTTCGGGCGCCAGCGCCGAGGCCGTAGGCACCAAGCTCGAGCTCGCCAAGGCCTACCTCGAGATCGGGGACAAGGACGGCGCGCGCGAGATCCTGCACGAAGTGGCGAAGGAAGGCTCCTCGGCCCAGAAGGACGAGGCGAAGAAGCTCATCGCTTCGCTCTGAGCCTGCGCATCGCCCTCGGCCTCGAGTACGACGGAGGCGCGTTCTGCGGCTGGCAGACGCAGCCCTCCGGCTGCGGCGTCCAGGACCACCTGCAGAAGGCCCTGGCGCAGTTCGTCGACGCACCTGTCGAGGTCACCGCCGCCGGCCGCACGGATACCGGCGTGCACGCCGCCGCGCAGGTCGTCCACTTCGATTCCCCGGTCCGGCGCGAAGCCTATTCGTGGGTGCGCGGCACCAACTCGAATGCCGATCCGCACGTGCGCGTGCTGTGGGCAGCCGAGGTGCCGGACGACTTCCACGCCCGTTACTCCGCGCGCTCGCGCACCTACCGCTACCTGCTCCTGGACCGGCCGGTTTCCCCGGCGGTGTTGCGTGGGCGGGTGGGGTGGCACCACCAGGCGCTCGACGTGGCTCTCATGGGCGCGGCGGCGCGGGCCCTGCTCGGTGAGCACGATTTCTCGTCATTCCGCGATGCGCAGTGCCAGGCCAGGTCGCCGGTGCGTGACCTCGCCGAGGCGCGGGTGGAGCGGATCGGCGAGCTCGTCGTCTTCACCTTCCGCGCCAACGCGTTCCTCCACCACATGATCCGCAACATCGTGGGCTCGCTGGTGTACGTCGGCGCGGGACGGCAACCGGTGAGCTGGATCCGCGATCTCATGGAACTCGAGGATCGCCGCCAAGCCGCGCCGACGTTCATGCCCGACGGCCTTTACCTGGCGGCGGTCGAGTATGATCCGGCGTTCGCACTGCCTCTGTTTCCCCGCCATCCGCTGCTCGATTTCCCCCCATGAGCCCCCATCGCACGCGCGTGAAGATCTGCGGCATCCGCGAGATGGCGCACGCGCGCGTGGCGGCGGAGGCGGGCGCCGATGCGATCGGCTTCGTGTTCTACGGCCCGAGCCCGCGCTTTGTCCAAGCAGCGGAAGCCGCACCCATCGCCGCGAGCCTGCCGCCGTACATGTCCGCCGTGGGACTCTTCGTGGACGCCTCCGAATCCGAGGTGCGCGCGGTGCTCGAGCGCGTGCCGCTCGACCTCCTGCAGTTCCAGGGCGACGAGCCGGCCGAGTTCTGCGCGCGCTTCGGCAAGCCCTTCGTGCGCGCGGTACGCATGGCCGCGGGGACCGATTTGCTAGAATATGCACGTCGGTTTTCCACGGCGAAGGCGCTGCTGCTGGATGCGCATGCGCCCGGAATACCGGGAGGCACGGGGCGCAAGTTCGACTGGTCGGCCATACCGCCCGGGCTTCCGATTCCCCTCATCCTTTCCGGCGGCCTCGACGCCGAAAACGTCGGCCGTGCGGTGCGTGAAGTGCGGCCCTGGGCCGTGGACGTGTCGAGCGGTGTCGAGTCGGGTCGCGGCGTGAAAGATCCGCGCAAGATCGTCGAATTCATTCGGAGCGTGCGACGTGAAGATGCAGGGCAATCCGCCTGACTGGGCGCGCTATTCGGGCCCGGACGAGACCGGGCATTTCGGGCCGTACGGCGGGGTGTTCGTGGCGGAGACGCTGCGCGCCGCGCTGGACGAGCTGACGCTCGCCTACAGCGCCTGCCGCGAGGACGCGGAATTCCAGAAGGAGCTCGCCTGGGAGCTCGAGCATTTCGTCGGCCGCCCGAGCCCGATCTTCCACGCCCGCCGTCTCTCGGAGCAGTGCGGCGGCGCGCAGATTTATCTCAAGCGCGAGGACCTGAACCACACCGGCGCGCACAAGGTGAACAACACCGTGGGCCAGGCGCTGGTCGCCCGGCGCATGAAGAAGCCGCGCGTGATCGCCGAGACCGGCGCGGGCCAGCATGGTGTGGCCACCGCCACGGTCGCCGCGCGCTACGGCATGGAGTGCGTGGTGTACATGGGCAGCGAGGACATCGAGCGCCAGGCGCAGAACGTCTACCGCATGAAGCTGCTCGGCGCCACGGTCGTTCCCGTGCTGGGCGGATCGCGCACGCTGAAGGACGCGTTGAACGAAGCGATGCGCGACTGGGTCACCCACGTCGAGAACACGTTCTACATCATCGGCACCGTCGCCGGCCCGCACCCGTACCCGATGATGGTGCGCGACTTCAATTCCGTGGTCGGCAAGGAATGCCGCACGCAGATGCCGGCGATGGCGGGGCGCCAGCCCGATGCCGTGCTCGCCTGCGTGGGCGGCGGCTCCAATGCCATGGGCATCTTCCACGCCTACGTGCCGGACGAGTCGGTGCAGCTGATCGGCGTGGAGGCGGCGGGCCTGGGGCTCGCGACCGGCAAGCACGCGGCCTCGCTCTCCGCCGGCACGCCGGGCGTGCTGCACGGCAACCGCACGTACCTGATGCAGGACGCCAACGGCCAGATCCAGGAGACGCACTCCATCTCCGCCGGTCTCGACTACCCCGGCGTGGGCCCCGAGCACGCATGGCTCAAGGACACGGGCCGCGCCCAGTACGTCGCAATAACGGACGATGAGGCGCTCAATGCTTTCCATACGCTCTGCCACCTCGAGGGCATCATCCCCGCGCTGGAGTCCTCCCACGCGCTCGCCTACGCGATGAAGCTCGCCCCCACCATGGCCCGCGACCGCATCCTCCTCGTGAACCTCTCGGGACGCGGCGACAAGGACATGCACACCGTCGCCAAGGCCTCGGGCATCCAGTTCTGAGCCCCGTGAGCCGCATCGCCTCAACTTTCGAGAAACGCTCTGCCTCTCCCTTGGCGAGAGGGCCAGGGAGAGGGTCGCCGTGCAGCCCTGATTCCCTTCATCACCGCCGGCGATCCTCATCCCGCGCAAACCGTCGCGATCATGCACGCCCTCGTGAAGGGCGGCGCGGACGTGATCGAGCTGGGCATCCCGTTCTCCGATCCCATGGCCGACGGCCCGGTGATCCAGCGTTCCTCCGAGCGCGCGCTGAAGCACGGCGTGTCGCTGAAGGACGTGCTCGCGATGGTGGCCGAGTTCCGCAAGACGAATTCGACGACACCCGTGGTGCTCATGGGCTACGCGAACCCCATCGAGCGCATGGGCCTCGGCACCTTCGTCGCGGCGGCGAAGCAGGCCGGCGTGGACGGCGTGCTCATCATCGACTACCCGCCCGAGGAGAGCGCCGACTGGCTGCGCGCCCTCGAGGGCTCGGGCATCGCCCCCATCTTCCTGCTGTCGCCCACCTCGAGCGACGCGCGCATCGACCGCGTGGCCGCGGTCGCGAAGGGCTACATCTACTACGTGTCGCTGAAGGGCGTCACGGGTGCCGCGAACATCGACACCTCCGACGTCGAGGCGATGCTCGCACGCATCCGCAAGCGCACGAAGGTGCCGGTGGGCGTGGGCTTCGGCATCCGCGACGGCGCCACGGCGCGGCGCGTGGGGCAGGTAGCCGACGCGGTCGTGGTCGGCACCCGCATCGTGCAGGAGATCGCCGAAGGACCCGCGGAGGGCGCGCCGGAGCGCGCGCGCCGTCTCCTTGCCGAGTTCCGCGGCGCGATGGACGACGTGAAGGCCCCCGCATGAGCTGGTTCCGCAAGCTCATGCCGCCCAAGATCAAGCACGAGGGCGCGCAGCAGAAGAAGGCGGTCCCCGAGGGCCTGTGGAGCAAGTGCCCGTCGTGCGAGGCGGTGCTCTACTTCACCGACCTCGAGAACAACCTGCACGTGTGCCCGAAGTGCGGCTTCCACAACCGCCTGTCCGCGCGCCAGCGGCTGGACCTCTTCCTCGATCCCGAAGGCCGTGCGGAGCTCGCCTCCGAAGTCGTCCCGATGGACCCGCTCAAGTTCAAGGACAGCCGCAAGTACGCCGAGCGCCTGGAGGAGGCGGAGAAGGAGACCGGCGAGACCGACGCGCTGGTGGTGATGCAGGGCTCGGTCAAGAACGTTCCGATGATCGCTGCGGCGTTCGAGTTCGGCTTCCTCGGCGGCTCCATGGGCTCGGTGGTGGGCGAGCGGTTCGTCCGCGCCGTGCAGGCGTGCTGCGACGAGGAGCTGCCGTTCATCTGCTTCACCGCCACGGGTGGAGCGCGCATGCAGGAGGGACTCCTCTCGCTCATGCAGATGGCCAAGACCACCGCGGCGCTGCACCAGCTCTCCGCCGCGCGCCAGCCGTTCATCTCCATCCTCACCGATCCCACCATGGGCGGCGTGTCGGCGAGCTTCGCCTTCATCGGCGACCTGGTGATCGCCGAGCCCGGCGCGCTGATCGGCTTCGCCGGCCCGCGTGTCATCGAGCAGACCGTGCGCGAGACGCTCCCCGAGGGATTCCAGCGCGCCGAGTTCCTGCTCGAGAAGGGCGCCGTGGACATGATCGTCGACCGCCGCCAGCTGCGCGACCGGGTGACGCGCCTCGTGACGCTCCTCAAGCGCGAGCCCGCGACCGAAGCTTGAAAGGGTCATGGCTTGAGGGCCAGACTCCAATAAAACCCTGAAGAAATCCCTTTCAGACTGGCTGGCGTATATCTCGGCGCAGCATCCGTCGACCATCGCGCTGGGGCTGGAGCGCGTGCGCGAAGTAGCGCGGCGAATGCACCCTCTCACCCTGCGAGGCCGGGTGCCCACTCTCCCTTGGGCGAGGGCCGGGGAGAGAGTGCCGTAGTCTTCACCGTCGGCGGCACCAACGGCAAAGGGTCCACCTGCGCCTACCTCGAGCGCATCCTCATCGAATCCGGCTACCGCGTCGGCCTCTACACCTCCCCGCACCTGCTCGCCTACAACGAGCGCGTGCGCCTGCAGGGCGAGGAGGCGAGCGATGACGCGCTCGTGGCTTCCTTCGAGCGGGTCGAGGCCGCGCGCGGCGACACGCCCCTCACCTACTTCGAGTTCGGCACGCTCGCCGCGCTCTGGATCTTCCAGGAGGCGAAGCTCGACGCGTGGGTGCTCGAGGTGGGCCTGGGCGGGCGGCTCGATGCGGTGAACATCGTCGATGCCGATGCCTCCATCGTGGTGAGCGTGGACCTCGACCACCAGGCGTTCCTCGGCAGCGACCGCGAATCGATCGGCTACGAGAAGGCGGGCATCTTCCGCGCCGGGCGGCCCGCCATCTTCGGCGACACGGACCCGCCCGCGCGCCTCGAGGCCCATGCGCTCGCCATCGGGGCGGACCTGCAGGTGCTCGGCCGCGACTACCGCGTCGCGGAGGGCGAGCGGCAATGGGACTTCGTGGGACGGCGCAGCACCCGGCGCGCGCTGCCCATTCCGGCGCTGCGCGGCCGCTGGCAGCTCAAGAACGCCGCCGCGGCGCTGGCCGCGCTGGACGAGGTCGCCCAACGGCTGCCGGTCTCCATCGGCGAGGTGAAGCGCGGCCTCACGACGGTGCGCCTCGCGGCTCGCCTGCAGGCGCTGCCGGGCGGCCCGCCATCGTGCTCGACGTCGCGCACAACCCGCACGCCGCGCGCGCGCTGGCCGGATGCGCTGGGCGAGATGGGCTTCTTCGAGAACACCTTCGCGGTGTTCGCGATGCTGGGCGACAAGGACATCGCGGGCGTGGTGGAGGCGGTGCGCCATCGCATCGACCGCTGGTTCGTCTCGGCGGCCCAGGCCGACCGCGCGGCGCCCGCGGCGAAGGTCGCCGGGATCCTCGCCAGCGGCACGATCCGGGCAAGCCCGTGCGCGCCTTCGCCACCGTCGAGGCCGCGCTCGGCGAAGCGCGTCGTGAAGCGGGTGCGAATGATAGAATTATCGTCTTCGGATCGTTCCATACCGTGGCGGAAGCGCTGCGGTCATTGCGCTAACTTTCCATGGCGAGCAGAGCAGCCACCGAAGCGATCGAGATCCGGCGGCGCGGCCGCCGGCGGCTGGTGGGCGCCGTCGCCATCGTGGCGCTGCTCGTGGTCTTCGTCCCCATGCTGCTCGACTCCGAACCGCACCACGAAGCAGCCGAGCCCTCCATGCAGATCCCGTCGCCCGACAAGGCCCCGCCGCTGCCGCCGCCCAAGGCCAGGCCCGCGCCCGCCCCGACACCCCCGGCCGGTACCGCGGCCGTCGTCCTGGCGAATCCCGCAGTGGTCCCGGCGAATCCCGCGGTGGTCCCGGCGAATCCCGCGGTGGTCCCGGCGAATCCCGCCGTCGCCCCGGCGAAGGCCGGGGCCCCGATCGCCCACCCTCCAGGGCTTCGCCGTCCAGGTCGGCGCCTATCGCGACGAGAAGACGCTGGGAGAGGCGCGCGCCAAGCTCGCTGCTGCCGGCATCGCCCACTACACCGAGCGCCTGGAAGGCTCCCAGGCAGGCCTCACGCGCCTCCGGGCGGGTCCCTTTCCCACCCGCGAGGCGGCCGAGAAGGCCAAGGCGGCGCTCAAGGCCGATGCGCTCGACGGCCAGGTGGTCCCGCTGCCATGAGCCGCATTGAAACCGGCGCGGTCCGGACCCATCTCAACCTACTGCGCGGTGCCGGCAACGGCCGCGGGAACAGGGAATCCTGAGGCATGTGCGGAATCGTGGGTGTCGTCGCCCGTAGCCCGGTGAACCAGCTGCTCTACGACGGCATGACGGTGCTGCAGCATCGCGGCCAGGACGCGGCCGGCATCGTCACGGCCGAGGGCCACAGCTTCCACATGCACAAGGGGCGCGGCCTCGTGCGCGACGTGTTCCGCACGCGCGACATGCGCAACCTCGCCGGCCACATGGGCATCGCGCATTGCCGCTATCCCACCGCCGGCTCCGCCTCCTCCGAGGCCGAAGCGCAGCCGTTCTACGTGAACTCGCCGTACGGCATCGTGCTGGGCCACAACGGCAACCTGGTGAACGCCGACGAGCTGCGCCGCGAGCTCTTCATGGCCGATCGCCGCCACGTCAATACCGGCTCCGACTCCGAGATCCTCCTGAACGTCCTCGCGCACGAGATCACCGACGCGAGCAGTGGCCGCGAGCGCCTCGATCCCGACGTGATCTTCACCGCGGTGGCGGGCGTGCACCGGCGCGTGAAGGGCGCCTACGCCGTGGTGGCGATGATCGCCGGCCACGGCATGCTCGCCTTCCGGGACCCGCACGGCATCCGCCCGCTCATCATCGGCCGCGCGGATACCGACAAGGGCGTGGAATTCCTGGTCGCCTCCGAGAGCGTCACGCTGGATACCCTCGGCTTCAAGGTGATGCGCGACGTGGCGCCCGGCGAGGCGATCCTGGTCGACGAGAGCGGCAACTTCCACAGCCGCCAGTGCGCCGAGAATCCGGAGCTGAATCCCTGCATCTTCGAGTTCGTGTACCTCGCGCGGCCCGACTCCGTGATCGACGGCATCTCGGTCTACGAGAGCCGCCGCAACATGGGCAAGAGCCTCGCGCTGAAGATCATCGCCGAGGGGCTGCGCGAGCAGGTCGACGTCGTCATGCCCATCCCGGATTCGAGCCGCCCGTCCGCGCTCGAGGTCGCCGCGGCCCTGAACAAGCCGTACCGCGAGGGCTTCATCAAGAACCGCTACATCGGCCGCACGTTCATCATGCCGGGCCAGGAGCAGCGCAAGAAGAGCGTGCGGCAGAAGCTCAACGCCATGCCGATCGAGTTCCAGGGCAAGAACGTGCTGCTGGTGGACGACTCCATCGTGCGCGGCACCACCAGCAGCGAGATCGTGCAGATGGCGCGCGAGAGCGGCGCGAAGAAGGTGTTCTTCGCCTCGGCGGCACCCCCGGTGCGCTTCCCCAACGTGTACGGCATCGACATGCCCACGCGCGGCGAGCTGATCGCGGCCGAGCGGGACGCCGAGGGTGTCGCGCAAGCCATCGGCGCCGACGCGGTGATCTACCAGGAGCTGGACGCGCTGATCGACGACGTGCGGCGCCTGAACCCCGCCATCCAGCGCTTCGACTGCTCGTGCTTCGACGGCGTCTACGTGACCGGCGACGTGTCGCAGGAATACCTGGACGAGGTGGAGGCGGGGCGCGCGAACGGCGAGAGCGGGCGGCCCGAGACGCGGCTGTCGAGCTACCAGCTGGACCTCGGCCTCTCGCGCATCGATTGAGGATCGCGCGCCCCACATGACCTCGGAATTCGAGCCCGACACGCTGGCGGTCCGGGCCGGCGGCGTGCGCAGCGACTTCCGCGAGCACTCGGAAGCGCTCGCGATCACCACCAGCTTCGTCTACGCGAGCGCGGCGGAAGCCGCACGCCGCTTCGCGAACGAGGAGCCGGGCAACATCTACTCGCGCTTCACCAACCCCACCGTGTCGATGTTCCAGGCGCGGCTGGCGGCGCTGGAGGGCGCCGAGGCGTGCGTGGCCACCGCCACCGGCATGGCCGCCGTCGCCACCACGGCGCTGGGGCTGCTCAAGGCGGGCGACCACATCATCGCGGCGCGCGGCGTGTTCGGCACCGTGGTCCCGCTCTTCGACCAGATCCTCGCGCAAGTTCGGCATCGCCACCACGTGGGTGGACCTGCCCGACGTCGACCAGTGGCGCAGGGCCGTGCGCAAGGAGACGCGGCTGCTCTTCGCCGAGACGCCGTCCAACCCGGTGTGCGAGATCGCGGACATCGCCGCGCTCGCCGACGTCGCGAAGAAAGCCGGCGCGGTGCTCGCGGTCGACAACTGCATGTGCTCGCCGGCGCTGCAGCGCCCGATCGAATTCGGCGCCGACCTCGTGATCCACTCGGCCACCAAGTACCTGGACGGGCAGGGACGCATCCTCGCGGGCGCCATCGCGGGGCGGGCGGACCTCGTCACCGGGCCGCTCTTCGGCTTCGTGCGCACGGCCGGTCCCGCCATCTCGCCCTTCAACGCGTGGATCTGCCTGAAGGGCATGGAGACGCTGCGCGTGCGCATGGACGCGCAGTCGAGGAACGCGGCGGAGCTCGCGCGCTGGCTCGAGTCGCACCCGAGCGTGGAGCGCGTGCACTATTCCGGGCTCGCGTCGCACCCGCAGCACGCGCTCGCGATGCGCCAGCAGTCCTCGGGCGGCGCGCTGCTCTCGTTCGTCGTGAAGGGCGGGCGCGAGGCGGCGTGGCGCGTGATCGACGCCGTGCGCATGATCTCCATCACCGCCAACTTCGGCGACGTGAAGAGCACCATCTGCCATCCCGCGACCACCACGCACGGCCGCATCCCGCCCGCCGAGCGCGACAAGAGCGGCATCGTCGAGGGGCTGGTGCGGCTCGGCGTGGGCCTCGAGGCCGTGGACGACATCCGCGCCGACCTCGAACGCGGCCTCGGAGGCTAGCGCCGTGGGGGCCGGCACAGCACGTCTTCCTGATGTGCCCGCCCGAGTACTTCACCGTCGCGTACATCATCAATCCCTGGATGCACGGCAACCTGCGGCGCATCGACGTGGCGGCGGCGCGCGCGCAGTGGCGCTCGCTCTACGACGCGCTCACGGACCGCGCCACCGTCCGCCTGGTGGGGCCGCAGCCCGGCTCGCCGGACATGGTGTTCACCGCGAATGCCGGCCTGGTGAAGGACCGCCGCTTCATCGTCTCGCGCTTCCGCTATCCCGAGCGCCAGCACGAGGAGCCGTACTTCGCCGACTGGTTCATGGACCGCGGCTACGAGGTGTCGCTCATGCCGCGCGACGTGCCGTTCGAGGGCGCGGGCGACGCGCTCTTCGACCGCGCGCGCGACCTGCTGTGGATGGCGCACGGCCACCGCTCGATCTCGGCCGCGCGCGACGTGCTGCACGAGCGCCTCGGCGTGGAGGTCGCGACGTTGAAGCTGGTCGACCAGCGCTTCTACCACCTCGACACCTGCTTCTGCCCGCTGGAGGGCGGCTACCTGCTCTATCACCCGACCGCCTTCGACGAGGAGTCGCGCGCCGCGATCGAGAAGCGCGTGCCCGCCGCGCGCCGCATCGCCATCGGCGAGGAGGATGCGCTCGCCTTCGCCTGCAACGCGGTGAACATCGACAAGACCATCGTCGTGAACCGCGCCACGCCCGCGCTGGTCGAAGCCCTCGGCCGCAAGGGTTTCGAGGTCGTGCAGACCCCCCTTTCGGAATTCATGAAGGCGGGCGGCAGCGCCAAGTGCCTGACGCTGCGCCTGGACGAGCCATGACCGCGCGCATCCTCATCGCTTCGCTCCTCGCGCTGGCACTCCCCGCGTCGGCCGCCATGTACAAGTGGGTCGACGAGAAGGGCGTCACGCACTATTCCGAGTCGCCGCCGCCCGAGGGCACGCAGGCGAAGAAGCTGGACCTGCCCGCCGTCTCGTCCGACGCGCCGCCCGTCAAGAGCGAGACGCCCGAGGACTGGAAGGGCCGCGAGATCGAGTTCCGGCGCAGGATGCTGCAGAAGGAGAAGACCGAGGCGAGCGAGAAGGCGGCGACCAACAATGCGGCCGCGGCGCGCAAGGGGCGCTGCATCGAGGCGCGGCGCCGGCTCGACCTCCTCGCGGCCGGCCGTCCCCTGTACCACGTGGACGAGAAGGGCGAGCGCGTCTACATGGAGGAATCCGATCGCGCGGCGGAAACGGCGAAATGGCGCAAGGACGCGGACCAGTACTGCGATTCCTGAGGCGCGCGGGCACCGTCGGCGCCGTTCTCGCGGCGCTCGTCGCGTGCACGCCGCCCGCGAGCCTTCCGCCCGACCGCGTGCCGCGCTTCGTCGCTCCCACGGGGTCCAGGCCGCACCTGGCGCTCGTGCTGGGCTCCGGCGGGCCGCGCGGCTTCGCGCACGTGGGCGTGCTCAAGGTGCTCGAGGAGAACGGCATCCATCCCGACCTCATCGTGGGCTCGAGCGTGGGCGCCATGGTGGGCGCGATCTACGCGTCGGGCATGAACGCGACAGCGCTGGAGAAGGTCGCGCTGGGACTCAACCTCATGGAGTTCTTCGAGGTGAGCACGCTGGGCGGCGGCGAGGCGAGCGGCGGCCCGATCGAGAAGTACGTGAACGAATGCGTCCACGACCGGCCCCTCGAGGAGCTCGGCACCGGCTTCGTCGTCGTGGCCACGCGCCAGCGCGACGGCCACCTCGCGCTCTTCAACCACGGTGACACGGGACGGGCGGTGCGCGCGTCGGCGGCGAGCCCGGGCGAGTTCCGCCCGGTGCCGGTGGGCGGCGAGCTCTACGTCGACGGCGACGAGGCGAGCCCGGTGCCGATTCGCGTGGCGCGCCAGCTCGGCGCCGAGATCGTGATCGCCGTGGACGTCTCGGCCTACCTCACCGAGACGCCGGCGGGCGTGCCGCGCGAATGGGTGGAGAAGGACGAGCGCCGCGCGCGCCAGATCCAGGCCGAGGCGCCCGGGGCCGACGTGCTGCTGCACCCGGACATCGGGTACTACGCGGGGCACAACGAGGAATACCGCAAGCGCGTGATCGCCGCGGCGGAGCGCTACACGCGCGAGAAGATGCCGGAGATCCGCGCGGCGCTGAACGCGCGCTCAGAAGCCCTCGACGGCGCGGACCCCGTCGGGCGAAGCCTCCAGGTAGCCGCCGCGCTCGTACCAGTCGCGCAGCACCCAGCGCACGCGCTCGCGCCCCGCCACCTCGTGCACGTGGCGCGCGGGGCGGTGC
Source organism: uncultured beta proteobacterium (assembly GCA_963827425.1). Classification (GTDB taxonomy): domain Bacteria; phylum Pseudomonadota; class Gammaproteobacteria; order Burkholderiales; family Usitatibacteraceae; genus Usitatibacter. The sequence goes on from CAWHAQ010000007.1 coordinate 369,792, forward strand.
GTGTGGCCGTGGATCATGAGGTCGCAGCCCGAATCGGCGAAGGCGCGCTCCACCGCGCCCGGGGCGACGTCCATGATGTCCATCTGCGTGGCCTGCTTCGCGCCCTCGCTTTCCATGCGCATGCGGTTCGCCAGCACGAGCCGCTCCTCGATCGGGCGCGCGAGCGTGGCCCGCTGCCACGCGGGGTCGCGCACCTGGGCGCGGAAGGCCTGGTACTTCACGTCGTCGGTGCAGAGCGTGTCGCCGTGCATGAGCAGCGCTCGGGTGCCGTAGAGGTCGACCTCGATGGGATCATCGATCAGCGTCGCGCCGGTCTCGCGCGCAAACCGCTCCGCGGCGAGGAAGTCGCGGTTGCCGTGCATGAAGGAAACGGGCACGCGCTCCGAGGCGGCGTGCAGCCGCTCGGCGATGCGGCGGGGAAAGGGAAGGGCGAGCCCGTCGTCGCCCACCCAGTACTCGAAGAGGTCGCCCAGGATGTAGAGCGCCTCGGCGTCCGGCGCCACGTCGGCGAGGAAACGCTCGAACTGCGCGACGATCGCCGGGCGCGAGGGGTCGAGGTGGAGGTCCGAGATGAAGAGCGTGCGCCTCAGAGGCACTCCGCCTTCTCGATCACCACCGGCGTCGAGGGCACGTTCTGGTGCATGCCGGTGTTGCTCGTGGCGACCTTGGCGATCTTGTCCACCACGTCCTTGCCCTCGACCACCTTGCCGAATACGGCGTAGCCGAAACCCTGCGCCGAGTCGTCCTTGTGGTTGAGGAATTCGTTGTCCTTCACGTTGATGAAGAACTGCGCGGTGGCCGAGTTGACGACGTTGGTGCGCGCCATGGCGACCGTGTACTTCTCGTTCTTGAGGCCGTTGCCCGCCTCGTTCTTGATCGGCGCCTGGGTGGGCTTCTGGCTCATGTCCTTGCCGAAGCCGCCGCCCTGGATCATGAAGCCGTCGATCACGCGGTGGAAGATCGTGCCGTCGTAGTGGCCGCTCTCCACGTACTTCGCGAAGTTGGCGGCCGAGTCCGGCGCCTTGTCCTTGTCGATCTCCAGCGTGATCGGTCCCATCGAGGTGGTGAGCTTGACCTTCATCGTTTTTCCTTTCAGCGCGCTTTCACAGGTGTGCTTGGCGGGTTCGGCCGCGGCGAGCGGGAGGGCGAGTGCGGCGGCGGCGATTGCGAGGGTAAGGCGTCGATAGACGTTCATGGGGACCATTCGGGAAGGGAAAGATTCAGGAGACGACGGATTCGTTCAGGATGCGCCAGGCGCCGTCCTCGCGGATCCAGTACTGGCGCTTCAGCGTTTTCTTGGACATGTTGCTCGAGCGATAGTCCTGCTCGAACGTGACCATCATCATGTCCTGCGCTCCGGGGTAGGCGAAGAGCGAGAGGTCGTCGATGCCGACCTTCACCCACGCCTTGCCCGCGTTCACGCGGTTTTTCTTCGCCTTCCACGTCGCGAGGTCCTGCCCGTCGGTGTGGAAGCGCAGCGAGTAGTGCGACAGGTAGCGCTGCGTGTCGAGGCTTTCCCAGTCCTTCTTCCAGAGCGCGAAGGCGGCGAGGAAGGCCTGGCGGTCGGCTTCCCAGTGCGCGGGGTCGCGCCACTGGATGGATTGGCCGATCACCACCGGCGTGCGGCTCACGTCCACGTACTTCGAGAGGCGCGCGAGGTCGTCGTTGGTGAGCACGACGCAGCCGTCGGTGGCCCACGGCGGGCGGCTGTAGGTTTCCGCGGGCGTGCCGTGCAGCCAGATGCCGTGGCCCTTGCGCCCGTGCATGCGGTCCCAGTCGTTGGGATACGAGAGCGGGAAGGCGCGCAGGCCGTAGATGTCCGGTACCTTCTCCTTGTCGCCCACGATGGTGTAGACGCCGATCGGCGTCTTCTGGTCGCCCTCGCGCTCCTTGTCGACGCCGTAGCGCCCGAGGCTGATGTAGAAGTCGGTGACGTAGCGCGGGCGGCCGAGGTCGTTGGCGTACACGTAGAGGCGCGAGCGCGAGGTGTCCACCACCAGCGCGTGGACCTGGTCGGGGGCGAGCTGCAGCAGCGAGGCCGGCAGCTCGTCCACGGGCGGCGCGTCGAGGTAGCGGCGCAGGCGCACGCGCGCCTCGTCCTGCAGGGGTGCCAGGCTCGCGGCGGGCACGGCGTTGGATGCAAAGGCGATCGGGCGCCCGGCCTGCGCCATCAGGAGGTCGCCGCGCACCAGCTGCGCGAGGCGGAAGTTGGGCTGCGAGGCGACCGTCTTGTCGATCTCGGCGAGCGCCTGCTTGAAGCCGCTGTCGCGCAGCTCGACGATCGCGCGCACCAGCGAGCCCTCCACCTCGTTCGCGAACGCCGGTCCCGCGCCGTGCGGCACGAGGCTGCCGTCGGCGAGCGCGGTGGCGCCCGCGGCGAACAGCACGACCGCGATGCGTTGCGCGAAGCGAACGCAGGCGCGGAGGAGTTCGCGGCTCTTCACCCGCCCGTGCGCTCCTGCTTGATGAGCCAGCGCTCGCCCGACTTCTCGAGCTTGAGCGTCTTCGTGGTGTGGCTCTTGAGCGCGTCCGACTTGTACGATTGGCGGATCTTCACCGTCGCCTCGTTGCCGCTCACCTGCGCCGAGAGCACCTTCGCCTCGACCTCGATCGACTTGGGCCGCTCGATGCGCTCGGCGCGCTGCTTCTCCCACGCGGCGCGTGTCTCGCCGCCCGGCAGCTCGAAATCCGGCGCGTAGTAGCCGAGGTAGCCCTGCACGTCCTTGGCGCTCCAGGCCTTCGCCCATTCGGCCACCGCCGCGGTGACCTGCGCCTTGGCATCGCCACCGCTCGCGGCCTCGGGCTTCGCGGCGGCGGGGGCCGGCGCGGCCCTGGGCGGCGTGGCGGGCGTGGTGGATGCGACCACGGCGGGCTTCTTCGTTTCCGCCGGAGATTGGGCCGCGGCCGGAGCCTGCCCCGTGCTCTTGGCGGGGGCCGGGGTGGCGGCGGGCGGCGCGGGTTTCACGGGCTCGGGCGCGGGTGCGACCGTCTTCACGGGCGCGCTCGCCTCGGGCTTCGCGGTCGCGTCGGGCTTCGCCGCTTGCGCGCGCGAGGCCACCTTCTGCGCGCTGAAGAGGTCCTTCACCATCGCGAGCTTCACCTGCGCGCTGGTGTTGTTCTTGTCGAGCTGCAGCGCGCGGTCGTAGGCGCGGCTCGCAAGCTCGGCGTAGATGTCGCCCAGGTTCTCGTGCGCGGTGGCGTAGGTCGGATGCGTGTGGATCGCGAGCTCGAGGGCGGCGCGCGCCTTCTCGTAGTTGCCCTGCGAGGCGTAGAGCACCGCGAGGTTGTTGTACGGCTCGGGCAGCTCCGGGTAGTCCTCGGTGAGCCCGGTAAAGACCTTGATCGCGTCGTCGGTGCGCTTCTGCTCGGTGAGCACGAGGCCCTTGAGGAAGCGGCCCTGCGGATCTTTCGGCGCGGTCTTGAGGAAACCTTCGACCTTGTCGAGCGCGGGTTGCAGCTTGCCCTGGCCGTAGAGCTTCTGCGCTTCCTTCAGGTCATCGGCTGGTGCAGCGAGCGCCGCCGCGCCCGCGATCGCGAGCCATGCAGCCGCGAATCCCGCCGCGAGCCGGCCCATCACGGAATTCCGGTGAAGCATCGTGTATAATCTATTGAATTTAATAGGAAACAACAGTCTACCGGAGTTCTCCCTCAACTACAATCCGGCAGACGCAACCCCCGGTCCGCCGCGCCCACGCCCCACATGGCTCCGCTCACCATCTACAACACCTTAACCCGAAAGAAGGAGAGCTTCGCGCCGCGCGTCGCGGGCAAGGTCGGCATGTACGTGTGCGGCCCCACGGTGTACGACTATTTCCACGTCGGCAACGCGCGCACGTTCACGGTGTTCGACATGGTGTCGCGGTGGCTCCGCGCGAGCGGATACGACGTCACGTACGTGCGCAACATCACCGACGTCGACGACAAGATCATCACGCGCGCGAACGCCAACCACGAGAGCATCGAGGTGCTCACCGAGCGCATGGTGGCGGCGTTCGCCGAGGACTGCGCGCGCCTGAAGCTGCTGCCGCCCGAGCGCGAGCCGCGCGCCACGCGCTACATCGAGGCGATGCTCGACATGATCGCGGCGCTCGAGAAGAAGGGGCTCGCGTACCGGGCGGCGAACGGCGACGTGTACTACTCGGTGCGCGGCTTTCCCGACTACGGCAAGCTTTCGCGGCGCAACCTGGACGAGCTGAGGGCCGGCGAGCGCGTCGCGGTGGGCGAGGCCAAGCGCGACCCGCTCGACTTCGCGCTCTGGAAGTCGGCCAAGCCCGGCGAGCCGAGCTGGCCCGCGGTGTTCGGCGCCGGGCGCCCGGGCTGGCACATCGAGTGCTCGGCGATGTCGTGCCGCGAGCTGGGCGCGCCCTTCGACATCCACGGCGGCGGCTGGGACCTGCAGTTCCCGCACCACGAGAACGAGATCGCGCAGAGCGAGGGCGCGCTGGGCGGAGCGTTCGTGAACCTGTGGATGCACTCGGCGTTCCTCAACATCGACCGCGAGAAGATGTCGAAGTCGCTCGGCAACTTCCACACGACCCGCGCGGTGCTGGACAAGCTCGACGCGGTGCAGGGCGGCGAGCAGCTGCGCTTCTTCCTGCTGCGCACGCACTACCGCAACGAAGCCGGCTTCACGTTCGAGTCGCTGGAGGACGCTGTCCACACGCTGCGCGGCTTCTACACCACGCTGCGCGAGGTGCCGGCCGATGAGGCGGGCGCGATCGACTGGGACGAGCCGCACGCGCAGCGCTTCCGCGCTGCGATGGACGACGACTTCGACACGCCCATCGCCTTCGCGGCGCTGCACGAGCTGCGCGGCGAGGTGAACCGCACGCGCTCGGGCAAGCTCGCGGGCCTGCTGCGCGCGCTGGGCGCCACCCTGGGGCTGCTGCAGGAAGATCCCGCGACCTTCATGAAGGGCGGGGGCATTGCCGAGGTGGGCGAGGATGCCCAGGCGCACGTGCGTCACCCGAACGGCGAGCTCCTCGACATCGAGGCCCTGCGCCTCGAGCGCGACGCCGCGCGCAAGAGCCGCGATTTCGCGGCGTCCGACCGCATCCGCCGCAAGCTCGACGAGGCCGGCATCATCCTCGAGGACAAGCCCGGCGGCGGCAGCGAGTGGCGCCGGAAATGAATTCCTAGCGCACGAACTTCTCGTCGCGCGAGATGATCGTGAGGTCGATGAATTTCGAGCCGTAGTGGTTGTCGGCCGAGTAGCTGACCTTGAAGCCGCCCACGTCGTACTCGCCCATGGAGTCCATGGCGCGCAAGAAGCTCTCGCGGTCAAGCTTGCGGCCGGCGCGCTTGAGCCCCTCGACCATCACCTTGGCGGCGATGAAGCCCTCCAGCGAGCCGAAGCCGGGCTCGCCCGCCTTGGCTTCCTCGAGGAGCCGCTTGTACTCGCGCACCACCGGGATGCTGACGTCCCAGGGAAACGGGACCACCTGCGAGATCTCGACGCCGCGGCCCTCGGTTCCGAGCTCCTTGGCGAGCGCGGCGCTGCCCACGAAGGAGACGTTCCAGAACGTGGGGTTCTGGCCGGCCTTCTTCATCTGGCGGATGAACTCGGCGCAGGACTTGTACGCCGAGATCATGATCACCGCCTGGGGGGCCGCCTTCTTGATCGTGTCCACCGCCTTGGTGACGTTCACGGTGTTGCGCTCGACGGTGCCGCTCGCCGAGAGCTTCATGTTGCGCTTGGCGAGCGCGCGGTTCACGCCCTCGAGCCCCGCCTGGCCGTACGCGTCGTTCTGGTAGAAGATCGCGATGTTGTCGATGCTCATCGCGGTGAGGTGCTGCACGATGGCCTCGGTCTCGTCGAAGTAGCTCGCGCGCACGTTGAAGACGTACGGGTTCACGGGCTTCCTCAGCGACTCCGCGCCAGTGAAGGCGCCGACGAAGGGCACCTTGGCGGCGGTGAAGATCGGCATGGAGGCCGCGCTGGTCGGCGTGCCCACGTAGCCGAAGAGCGCGAACACCTTCTCGTCGTCGATCAGCTTCTTGGTGTTGGCCGAGGCGCGCGCGGGATCGTAGCCGTCGTCCAGCGACTTCAGCACGACCTTGCGGCCGTTCACGCCGCCCTTCGCGTTAATGGAATTGAAGTAGAGCAGGGCGCCGTCGCGCATGTCCTTGCCGAGCTGCATGGCGGGACCGGTGAATGCTGCGGACTGTCCGAGCACGACCTGCGTGTCGGTCACACCCTGGGCGGACGCGGCGAGAGCCAGCGTCAGCGCGAATCCTGAGATAAGTGCGCGGAACATCGGTACTCCTCCGGGGGCATCTGGGGAGCGCCCCTCAGTGGATAATACCGGTCCGGATGGAGTACGGGGCGTTCGCGCCCGTTACAGATGTCACCCCGTGGGAGGGGGTCTCAACCGGCGAAGAACTCGCGCACCTTGTCCATGAAGCTCTTGGCGCGCGGATTGTGGCGGCTGCCGTCGGCGCGGTTGATGTCCTCCAGCTCGCGCAGCAGCTCCTTCTGGCGGTCGGTGAGGCGCACGGGTGTCTCGACGACGACCTCGCACAGCAGGTCGCCCGGGTAGCTCGAGCGCACGCCCTTGATGCCCTTGCCGCGCAGGCGGAAGACCTGGCCGGTCTGCGTCTCCGCGGGCACCTTGATCTTGGCCGAGCCGTCGAGCGTGGGGATCTCGATCTCGCCGCCGATCGCCGCCTGCGTGAAGCTGATCGGCATCTCGCAGTGCAGGTCGTCGCCCTCGCGCTCGAACACGGAGTGGGGCTTGAGGTGCATGACGACGTACAGGTCGCCAGGCGGCCCGCCGTTCACGCCGGATTCGCCCTCGCCCGAGAGGCGGATGCGATCGCCCTCGTCCACGCCCGGGGGGATCTTCACCGAGAGCGTCTTGTGCTTCTTGATGCGCCCCGCGCCGCGGCAGGTGGCGCACGGGTCCGACACCATCTTGCCGCTGCCGTGGCAGGTGGGGCAGGTCTGCTGGATCGAGAAGAAGCCCTGCGAGATGCGCACGGTGCCCGACCCGTGGCAGGTCTCGCACGTCTTCGGATGCGTGCCGGGCTTGGCCCCCGAGCCGTGGCAGGTCTCGCACGCTTCCATCGTGGGAATGCGGATCTTGGTCTCGGTGCCGCGCGCCGCCTGCTCGAGCGCGATCTCGAGGTTGTAGCGCAGGTCGGCTCCGCGGTAGACCGAGGAGCGGCCGCGTCCCTGGCCGCCGCCGAAGATGTCGCTGAAGATGTCGCCGAAGGCTTCCGCGAAGCCGCCGAAGCCCGCGGCCTCCGCCCCGCCCATGCCCATCTGCGGATTCACGCCGGCGTGGCCGTACGCGTCGTAGGCGCGACGCTTCTCCGGCTCCGTGAGCACCTCGTAGGCTTCCTTCGCCTCCTTGAACCGCTCCTCGGATTCCTTGCTGTCGGGATTGCGGTCCGGGTGGTGCTTCATCGCGAGCTTGCGATACGCCTTCTTGATGTCCTCGTCGCTCGCATCGCGGTTGACCCCGAGCACTTCGTAGTAGTCGCGCTTCTTCGCCGCCATCAAGGGTCCCTGTTGCTAACGTGAAAATGGGCCTGATCTCGCGACCAGGCCCCGAACGCTGTCCTGCTGCCCGGGGAGTTGAGCGGCGACGAAGTCGTCCGCTCCAACGATCGCCCGTTGCCAGCAGTATCGCCTATGCCGACTTCTTGTCTTTGACTTCCTCGTATTCCGCGTCGACGACGTTGCCCTCGTCCTCGGCCTTGCCGCTGTCCGGGCCGCCCTGCTGCGGCTCGGCGTGCGGCTCGCCCGCCCTGGGCGTTCTTGGCCTGCGCATCGGCGTAGACCTTCTCGCCCAGCTTCTGCGCGGCGGTGCCCAGCGCCTGCACCTTGGCCTCGATGCTGTCCTTGTCGTCGCCCTTGGCCACCGCCTCGAGCTCCTTCACCGCCGCCTCGATCTTCTCCTTCTCGCCGGCCTCGAGCTTGTCGCCGTACTCGGTCAGCGACTTGCGGATGGAGTGCACGAGGGCGTCGGCCTGGTTGCGTGCGGCCACGATCTCGAGCTGCTTCTTGTCCTCGTCGGCGTGCGCCTCGGCATCCTTCACCATGCGCTGGATCTCGTCCTCCGAGAGGCCCGAGCTCGCCTGGATGCGGATCTTGTTCTCCTTGCCGGTCGCCTTGTCCTTCGCGTGCACGTGCAGGATGCCGTTGGCGTCGATGTCGAACGTGACCTCGATCTGCGGCATGCCGCGCGGGGCGGGCGGGATGCCCTCGAGGTTGAACTGGCCGAGGCTCTTGTTGCCCGTGGCCACGTCGCGCTCGCCCTGCAGCACATGGATGGTCACCGCGCCCTGGTTGTCGTCGGCCGTGGAGAACACCTGCTGGGCCTTGGTCGGGATGGTGGTGTTCTTCTTGATGAGCTTGGTCATCACGCCGCCCAGGGTCTCGATGCCGAGGGAGAGCGGGGTCACGTCGAGCAGCAGCACGTCCTTCACGTCGCCCTGCAGCACGCCGCCCTGGATTGCGGCGCCGACGGCGACCGCCTCGTCCGGGTTCACGTCCTTACGCGGCTCCTTGCCGAAGAACTCGCGCACCTTCTCCTGGACCTTGGGCATGCGCGTCATGCCGCCCACCAGGATCACGTCGCCGATTTCCGCGGCCTTCACGCCGGCGTCCTTGATCGCGATGCGGCACGGCTCGATGGTGCGCTCGATGAGGTCGTCGACGAGCGACTCGAACTTGGCGCGCGTGAGCTTCATCGAGAGGTGCTTCGGGCCCGTCTGGTCGGCCGTGACGTAGGGCAGGTTGATGTCGGTCGACTGCGTGCTCGAAAGCTCGATCTTCGCCTTCTCGGCGGCTTCCTTCAGGCGCTGCAACGCGAGGACGTCCTTGGAGAGGTCCACGCCCTGGTCCTTCTTGAACTCGGTGACGATGTAGTCGATGACGCGCTGGTCGAAGTCCTCGCCGCCCAGGAACGTGTCGCCGTTGGTGGACATCACCTCGAACTGGTGCTCGCCCTCGACCGCGGCGATCTCGATGATGGAGATGTCGAACGTGCCGCCGCCCAGGTCGTAGACCGCGATCTTGCGGTCGCCTTCCTTCTTGTCCATGCCGAAGGCGAGCGCCGCCGCGGTGGGCTCGTTGATGATGCGCTTCACGTCCAGGCCGGCGATACGGCCCGCGTCCTTGGTGGCCTGGCGCTGGGAGTCGTTGAAGTACGCGGGCACCGTGATGACGGCCTCGGTGACCGGCTCGCCCAGGTAGTCCTCGGCGGTCTTCTTCATCTTGCGCAGCACCTCGGCCGACACCTGCTGGGGCGCGATCTTCCTGCCGCGCACTTCCACCCAGGCGTCGCCGTTGTCGGCCTTGGCGATGCGGTACGGCATGAGGTTGATGTCCTTCTGGACTTCCTTCTCCTCGAACTTCCGGCCGATCAGGCGCTTCACCGCGAAGACGGTGTTCTTCGCGTTGGTCACCGCCTGGCGCTTGGCCGGGGCGCCAACGAGGATCTCGTCGTTGTCGGCGTACGCGACGATCGACGGCGTGGTGCGCGCGCCCTCGCTGTTCTCGATGACCTTGGGCTTGCCGCCTTCCATGATGGCCACGCACGAGTTCGTGGTGCCGAGGTCGATGCCGATGATCTTTGCCATGGTGGTCTTCCTTAAATCCGGTTTGTATGTGTCTTGTCGGTGAGAGGTGAGGCTTTTCCGTGCGCTTTCAAGGGTTGCGCGGCGCGGCGACGGTAACCAGCGCCGGGCGCAGCACCCGGTCGTGCAGCAGGTACCCCTTCTGGAGCACCGCGACCACGGTGCCGGGCTCCGCGTCGCTCGGCACCTGGCTGATGGCCTGGTGGCGGTGGGGGTCGAACTTCTCGCCCTCGGGGACGATGGCCTTCACGGCGAACTTCTCGAACACGGCGTCCAGTTGGCGGGCGGTGAGCTCCACGCCCTCCTGGAAGGACTCGACCGAGACGTTCTCGACGGTGAGGGCGGCATCCAGGCTGTCCTTCACCGCCAGCAGCGCCCCGGCGAAGCCCTCGATGCCGAAGCGGTGGGTCTTGGCGACGTCCTCCTCGCCGCGGCGGCGGACGTTGTCGGTCTCGGCCTTGGCGCGCAGCCAGTCCTCGCGCAGCTTCTCGGCCTCGGCGATGGCGGCGGCGAGCTTGGCCTCCAGCTCGGCGATGCGCGCGTCCACGCCCGCCTCGGGATTGTCGGCGTCGTGGCCGGAAAGACCGCCGGGGGACGCGCCGGGCGCGCCGGCGAAATTGGCATCAGTCACGGGAAAGTCCTATGAAAACAATGGCTTCGATAGGGAAATGGGGGCGATGCCCCGCACTTTCAAGGCCCGGCGCCGCTAGCGGCGCGCGGGAAACAGGATCCAGCTCGTGACGAGCGTGATCAGGCTGTAGAGGATCGAGCCCAGCAGCGCTGGCCAGAAGCCACCCACGGTGAAGCCGCGCACGAGCTCGGCCACCATCCAGAAGAGCAGGGCGTTGATCACGAACAGGAAGAGCCCGAGCGAGAGGAGCGTGGCGGGCAGCGTCAGGATGACCAGGATGGGCCGCACCACGGCGTTCACGAGCCCCAGCAGCAGGGCAGCCCACAGGGCGGGGATGAAGCCGTCCACGTGCACGCCCGGATACAGGTAGGCCACCAGCAGCAGCGCGGCGGCATTCACGATCCAGCGGGCGATGAGGGTGAGCATGGCCTAGGCGGTCCCGGCGTCCCACGCCGCGAGGTTTTCCATCGCGAGGATGGCGAGCGCGGTCATCCAGGGCGGGGTGTCGTTCGTGGTGGGAATGTAATGGAAATCCTTCCCGCCAGCCGCCTTGAACGTGTCCCGGCCGAGCATCGCGATCTCCTCGAGCGTCTCGAGGCAGTCCGCGGTGAAGCCCGGGCAGATCACGTCCACGCGGCCCGTGCCGTCGCGTCCGAGCTCCGCCAGTGTTTCCGAGGTGTAGGGTCTCAGCCATTCCTGCGCCCCGAATCGAGATTGGAACGACACCACGGTGCGCGCGTCGTTCCATCCCAGCTCGGTGGCGATCAGCGCCGCGCTCGCGCGGCATTGCGCCTCGTACGGGTCGCCGCGCTCCACCACTGCTTTGGGCAGGCCGTGGAAGCTCATCACCAGCTTGTCGGGCCGCCCGTGCTTCATCCAGTAGGCGTTCACCGCGTTCGCGATGGCCTTCACGTAGCGCGGGATGCGCGTGGAAGTCCTGCACCACGCGCAGGTCCGGGGCCGGGTGCATGCGCTTCAAGGTGCGCTCGAGCGCATCGCCCACGCTCGCGGTGGTGCTCTGCGAATACTGCGGGTAGAGCGGCATCACCAGCACGCGCTCGCAGCCGCGGAACTTGAGCTCGGCGAGGCCGTCGGCGATCGAGGGCTTGTCCGTAGCGCATGGCGGCCACCACGGGATACGGGCGCTTGAGCCTCTCGCCCAGGTAGCCGCGCAGCAGCTGCGCCTGGCGCACCAGGTACACGCGCAGCGGCGAGCCGTCGGGGGTCCAGATGGCGGCGTACTTGTGCGCGGTCTTCGCGGGACGAAACGGCAGCACGAAGAGGTTGAGGATGATCCACCAGAGCGGCTGCGGAATCGCCACCACGCGCGGATCCATCAGGAACTCGCGCAGGTACCGGCGCACCGCCGCGGGCGTGGGCGCCTCGGGCGTGCCGAGGTTCACGAGCAGGACGCCGGTGGGAGGCGCCACCGCTCAGTGCTGCGAGAGCGCGAAGGAGACCAGCTTGGCGGTCACGTCGACGATCGGGATCACGCGCTCGTAGGCCATGCGCGTGGGTCCGATCACGCCCACGGTGCCCACCACGCGCCCGTCCACCTCGTAGGGGGCGGTGACGATCGAGCACTCGTCGAGCGGCACCACGTCCGACTCGCCGCCGATGAAGATCTTCACGCCGTCGGCGCGCTCGCTCTGCTCGAGGATTTCCAGGAGCTGGGTCTTGCGTCTCGAACATGTCGAAGAGCCGCCGCAGCCGCTGCATGTCGCCGGAGAGCTCGTCGACCTGCGAGGAGGTTCCGCCCGCCGGAGATCACCACGCCGTCGGTGCTCTCGGAGAGCGCGTCGCCGCTGGTGGCGATCGCCGCCTGCATCAGCGCGGAGATGTCGCGGTGCAGGTCGATCAGCTCGCCCCGCACCATCTGGCGCAGCTGGTCGAACTCGCGGCCCGCGTAGTTCGCGTTGATGTAGTTGGCCGCCTCCTGGAGCTGGGAGGGCGTGTAGGCGCGGTCCATGACCAGCACGCGGTTCTGCACCTCGCCGTCGGAAGCCACGATGATGATCAGCACGCGCTTTTCCGAGAGGCCGAAGAACTCGATGTGGCGCAGCATCGCGCCGCGCCGCCGCGGCGCCACCACGATGCCGGCGAAATGCGTGAGGTCCGAGAGCATCTGCGAGGCGGTGGTGACCACGCGGTGCGGGTCGTCGGGCGTGAGCTGGTCGGCGAGCTGCTGGCGCTCCTCGTCTTCCATCGGCCGCACGGTGAGCAGGGTGTCCACGAACAGGCGGTAGCCCTTGGGCGTGGGCACGCGGCCGGAGGAGGTGTGCGGGCTCGCGACGAAACCCATCTCCTCGAGGTCGGCCATCACGTTGCGGATGGTGGCCGGCGAAAGCTCGAGCGTGGAGAAGCGCGAGAGCGCGCGCGATCCCACCGGCTGGCCCTCGGCGATGTAGCGCTCTACCAGGATCTTCAACAGGCTTTGCGCGCGGTCGCTGAGCATGGGGTTCCTCGGGTGACTCACCGGAATTCTACAAGCAATCATGCTTTAATTGCGCCCATGCCTCCCGCGTTCAAGACCGCGGCCGTGGTGGGGAAGAGCGACGCGCCGAGCCTGCCCGACGTTCTCGACCAGCTCGCGGCGCTGCTGCGCCGCCACGGCCTCGCGATCGTGATGGATCCGCCCACGGCGCGCGCCTCGCGCATGGCGCCGGACGCGGTCGCGGACCTGGGCGAGCTCCCCGCGCGCTGCGACCTCGCGATCATCGTGGGCGGGGACGGCACGCTGCTCTCCTGCGCGCGCCTGATGGCCGAGCGCGACGTGCCGCTGGTGGGCGTGAACCTCGGGCGCCTGGGCTTCCTCACCGACGTCCCGGCCAACGGGCTCGAGGAGGCCATCGAGGCGGTGCTCGCCGGCGACTACCAGGCCGAGCGGCGCACGCTGCTTTCGGGCTCGGTGCGCAGGGACGGCGCGAAGGTCTTCTCCGCCCTCGCCATGAACGACGTCGTGGTGAGCCGCGGCGCCATGGGCAGCATGATCGAGCTCTCGGTCACCGTGGACGACGAGTTCATCTACACCCTGCGCGCGGACGGCCTCATCGTCGCCACGCCCACGGGCTCCACGGCCTATGCGCTCTCCGCCGGCGGCCCGATCCTGCATCCGGCGCTCTCGGCCATCGCGCTGGTGCCGATCTCGCCGCACACGCTCTCCAACCGCCCGGTCGCCATCCGCAGCACCTCGCTGGTCGAGATCAAGGTGGAGCGCGGCGTGGATGCGCGCGCCAACTTCGACGTGCAGTCGTACTTCGAGCTGGAGCCCGGCGACTTCGTGTGCGTCTCGGCCGCCGAGCGTCCTGCCACGCTGCTGCATCCGCGCGGCTACCAGTACTTCGGCATGCTGCGCCAGAAGCTGCGCTGGACCGAGCGGACTTCCTAGTTCCATGCTGCGCGCGCTGTCCATCCGCGATTACGTCATCGTCGAGCGGCTCGACCTCGAGCTGGCGGCCGGCTTCACCGCGCTCACCGGCGAGACGGGCGCGGGCAAGTCCATCCTCGTCGACGCGTTGAAGCTCGCCCTCGGCGACCGAGCGGATGCGGGGGTGGTGCGCGCCGGCGCCCAGCGCGCGGAGATCAGCGCGGACTTCGACGCCGAGGGCCTCGCCGCGGTGCGCGCGTGGCTGGAGGCGCAGGACCTCGAGGAGGGCGACGGTGCCTGCCTCGTGCGGCGCACTCTCGACGCCACGGGTCGCTCGCGCGCCTTCGTGAACGGCCGCCCGGCCACCGCGGCGCAGCTGCGCGAGCTGGGCGAGCTGCTGCTGGACATCCACGGCCAGCACGACCACCAGCTGCTGCTCAAGCGCGACCGGCAGCGCGCGCTGCTCGATGCCTTCGCGCGTTGCGAGCCGCTGGCCCGAGACGTCGCGAGCCGCTATGCCACGTGGCGCCGCGCCGCGGACCAGCGCGCCGCGCGCGAGAAGGCCGCGGCCGGCAGCGCCCGCGAGCGCGAGCTCCTGGGCCACGAGATCCGCGACCTCGAGGCGCTCGCCTTCGATGCCGCGCGCTGGGCCGAGGACCAGGCCGAGCACCGGCGGCTCGCCCACGCGCAGGAGCTGATCGAGGACGTGTCGGCGTGCGCCGAGGCGCTGGACGAATCCGACGAGTCGATCACCGCGCGCCTGGCCCATGTCGCCGCGCGCCTCGCCCATGCCGCACAGCTCGATCCGGCGCTCGAGGATGCGCGCCGCGACACCGAGGGTGCCGCGTTGCAGGCGGGCGAGGGCGCGCAGCAGCTGCGCAGGTACCTGCAGCGCCTGGAGCTGGATCCCGCGCGCCTGGCGCAGCTCGACCAGCGCATCAAGGCCGTGTTCGACGCCGCGCGCAAGTATCGCGTCGAGCCGGCGGCATTGCCCGAGGCGCTCGCCGAGCGCACGGCGCGCCTCGCGGAGCTGGGGGGCGAGGAGAGCCTCGAGGCGCTGCGCGAGCAGGAAGCGGCGGGCGAGCGCGCGTATCGCGAGGGCGCGGGCGAGCTTTCGCGCGCGCGGCGCGAGGCGGCACGGCGGCTCGCGGCCGAGGTCACGCGCACCATGCAAGGCCTCGCGATGGCGGGCGGGCGCCTGGAAGTGGCACTCGAGCCGCTGGAGACACCGGGCGCGGGGGGGCTGGAATCCGTCGAGCTGCAGGTGGCCACCCATGCCGGCCAGCCCCTGGCGCCGCTCGCGAAGGTCGCCTCCGGCGGCGAGCTCTCGCGCCTCTCGCTCGCGATCCAGGTGCTGATGTCGGGCGAGGCGTCGGTCGCCACGCTGGTGTTCGACGAGGTGGATTCGGGCATCGGCGGAGGTGTTGCCGAGATCGTGGGCAAGCTCCTGCAATCGCTCGGCCGCCACCACCAGGTACTCTCCGTGACGCACCTCGCGCAGGTCGCCGTGCATGCGCGTACACAGCTGCGCGTGGCCAAGCAGCCGGGCGCGCGCGGCACCTTCGCTTCGGTCGAGCCGCTGGAAGGCGAGGAGCGTGTAGCCGAGGTCGCGCGCATGCTGGGCGGCCTCACCATCACCGAGGCCACGCGCCGCCACGCGAAGGAGATGTTGCAAAACGCCCGCGCTGCGGGTACACCGGTTCGCAAGGAGCGGGGCAAGGCGGCAGCCGGTCCGGGTTGAGGCGGGCGCCCCAGGGAGAGGCGATGGAGGCGAAGGGCGGCAAGGCGGCGATCGTGCTCGCGGGCGGCGGGGCCCGGGCCGCCTACCAGGTCGGGCGTGTTGCGGGCGATGAAGGAGCTGGTCTCCGACAGTCGCAGCCAACCCGTTCCAGATCATCTGCGGCACCTCGGCGGGCGCCGTCAACGCGGCGGCCCTCGCGGTGCATGCGGACGACTTCGCCCTCGGCGTCGAGCACCTCCTGGAAGTCTGGCGGCACTTCCAGCCGCACCACGTCTATCGCGCCGATTTCCCCGGCGTCATGGCCAACAGCGGCCGCTGGCTCGCGGGCTTCCTGTTCGGAGCGTTCCTGCGCAACAAGCGCATCTCGCTGCTCGACAACCGCCCGCTGGAGAGCCTGCTCGCGCGCCGGCTGGACTTCACGCGCATCCAGTCCAACATCGACGCCGGCGTGCTGGATGCGGTCGCCATCTCCTGCTCGGGCTACACGTCGGGGCAGAGCGTGAGCTTCTTCCAGGCCACGGCGGCGATGGAGGGCTGGAAGCGCCAGTCGCGCGTGGGCGTGCGCTCGGCGATCGGGGTCGAGCACCTGATGGCCTCCAGCGCCATCCCGTTCCTCTTTCCCGCGCACCGCCTGAATCGCGAGTACTTCGGCGACGGCTCGATGCGCCAGATCGCGCCCGTGAGCCCGGCGCTGCACCTCGGGGCGGACCGCGTGGTGGTGGTCGGCACGGCGCGCACCAAGAGCGACGGCCCGCAGCGCACGCGCGGGGACGCCTACCCCTCGCTCGCGCAGATCGCCGGCCACGTGATGAACTCGATCTTCCTGGACAGCCTCGCGGTCGACCTCGAGCGGCTGGAGCGCATCAACCGCACCATCAGCTGCGTGGAGCCCGAGCAGCTGCGCAAGATGGGCCTCACGCTGCACCATGTGGACGTGCTCGTGCTGACACCCTCGGAGCCGCTCGACGTCATCGCGGTGAAGCACGTGCGCAGCCTGCCGTGGACCATCCGCTTCCTGATGCGCAGCGTCGGCGCCATGCGCCGCGGCGGCGCCAACCTCGCGAGCTACCTGCTGTTCGAGCCCGGCTACTGCAACGAGCTGATGGACCTGGGCTACAAGGACACCATGCAGCGCCGCGACGAGGTGGCGGCGTTCCTGGCCGGCGGGCTCTCGTCGATGCCGGGGGCCTGGCGCACGGTGCGCATGATGGCGCCGGTCGGCGATTCCGCGCAGGCCGGGACCGCGCTCTGACCATGGCGCGCCCTGAGCCCCACCGCCGCGCCGACTATCCCCATGCCCGCGAGATCACCACGCGCTGGATGGACAACGACGCCTACGGCCACGTGAACAACGTCGTCTACTACTCGTTCTTCGACACCACGGTGAACGGGTGGCTGATCGAGCGCGGCGCGCTGGACGTGGAGCGCGGCACGGTGGTCGGCTTCGTGGTCGAGACCGGCTGCCACTACTTCGCGCCGCTTGCATATCCGCAGCCGGTCACCGCGGCACTGCGCGTCGCGCACGTCGGCCGCTCGAGCGTGCGCTACGAGATCGCGCTCTTCGCGCCGGGCGCGGACACCGCCGCCGCGCAGGGCCACTTCGTCCACGTGTACGTCGAGCGCGCGAGCCGCCGGCCGGTCGGGCACCTGCCCGAAGGGCTCAAGCGCGCGCTCGAGCCCCTTTGCGTCGTCCCACAACCCCAGGAGGAGAGCCCATGAATGCCCCGAAGATCCTTGTCGCCGTCGCCGCTTGTGCCGCCATCGTCGCCTTCGCGCAGCAACCCGGCGGCATCAAACGCACCATGCTGCAGAAGCAGGAGCTCAACGCGGACCGCGAGGTCGTCATGGCCCAGGCCGATATTCCCGCCGGCGGGCTGGCCGCGCGCCACACCCATCCCGGCGTGGAAGCGGGCTACTTGCTCGAGGGATCCATGACCCTGGAGGTCGAGGGCGAGGCTCCGCGCAACCTGAAGGCCGGCGACAGCTTCTCCATCCCCTATGGGCGGGTGCATAGCGCCAAGGTGACCGCCGACGGTCCCGCGAAGATCATCTCTACCTACGTGGTGGAGAAGGGCAAGCCCCTCGCCACGCCCGCGAAATAACCGCTCAGGGCAGCAGGATCGCGGAACGGGCGGCGCCCGCGCGGCCCGTTCCGTAGATGCGCACGAAAAACGCGGCGAGGAGCTGCACTTCCTCGGCGCACACCGAGTGCGGCATCGGCCACGTGTGCCATTCCACCGGGTAGCCGTGCGTGCGCAGCGCCGCGGCCGAGCTTTCGGCGAGCGCCAGCGGCACGATCGGGTCCTCGTGCCGTGGCCCATGAAGATGGGTATGGCGCGGTTGGCTGGCGAACCTTCCGCGGCGAGTGAATCCTGCAGCGTGAGGTAAGTCGAGAGCGCGACGATCCCGCCCAGCCGCTCCGCATGGCGCAGGCCCGCCTGCAGCGCGATCGCCCCGCCCTGGGAGAAGCCCGCGAGCACGATGCGCGCGCTGTCCACGCCGCGGCTCCTCTCGCGCGCGATGAGTTGTTCAATCTGGGCTTGCGACTCGCGGATGCCGCGCTCGTCGGGCAGCCGCGCGATGTCGTTCAGCGCGATGTCATACCAGGCGCGCATGTGCATGCCGTTGTTGATGGTGACGGCGCGCTCGGGCGCGTGGGGGAAGATGAAGCGCAGCGCCAGCGAGGCGGGCAGCGGCAGCTCGCGCACGATGGGCACGAAGTCCCAGCCGTCGGCGCCGAGGCCGTGCAGCCAGATGACGGTGCCGGCGGGATCGGCGCCGGTGGCGAGCTCGACGTGGGGCAGCAGCTCCAAATTCAGCTCCGCGATTCCCCCTCTCCCTTGGGAGAGGGTTGGGGTGAGCGTAAAGGAGAGAGTTGGGGTGAGGATCGAAGCGCGGACTTGGGACGGAACGCCTTCACCACCTCCGCGCGCGTCTCGAGGTAGGGCCCGCCGATCAGGTCGATGCAATACGGCACCGCGGCGAATATGCCGGGCACGATCTGCTTGCCCTCGGGCGACTTGAGGCCCTCGAGGGTCTCGCGGATCGACTTGGGCTGGCCCGGGAGGTTCAGGATCAGCGCCTGGCCGCGCACCACGGCCACCTGGCGCGAGAGGATCGCGGTGGGCACGAACTCGAGCGAGATGCGGCGCATCTGCTCGCCGAAGCCCGGCATCACGCGGTCGGCCACGGCGAGCGTGGCCTCGGGTGTGACGTCGCGCCGCGCGGGTCCGGTGCCACCGGTGGTGACCACGAGGTGGCAGCCGCGCTCATCGACCAGCTCGCGCAGTGTCGCCTCGATCACGGCCTGCTCGTCGGGGATGAGGCGGCGCTCCAGCTCGAGCGGGTTCAGGAGCGCACCCGCGAGCCAAAGCTCGAGCGCCGGGATGCCCTCGTCGCGATACACGCCCTGGGAAGCGCGGTCGCTCGCGGCCACGAGGCCGATGCGCACGGTGTCGTGGTCGCTCATGGCTGGCGGCGCGCGTGGTCCTGCACGATTGCGGTGAGCACGTGGAAGAGCTCGCGGAACTGCTTCGGCGGCCGCGCGGTGCGCTTCTCCTCGCGGGCATCCTCCATCAACGCGCGGATGCGATCCGGGTCGGCCTCGGGGAACTCGCGCAAGAAGCGGGCGAGGCCCTCCGGGTCGGTGAGCAAATCCTGGCGCCAGCGCTCGGCCACGTGGAAGAGGGCGGTCTGGCGCTTCGACGGGGCGGTGAGCGCCGCCAGCTGCTCGACGATGGGCCCGGAGTCCACGTCGCGCATGAGCCGCCCGATGTACTGCATCTGGCGGCGGCGCGCCTCGTGGCGCGTGATGCCGCGCGCGGCCTCCACTGCATCGCGCAGGGTCTCCGGCAGGTCGAAGCGTGCGAGCTGCTCGGCCGAGAGCCCGACCAGCTGGGCGCCCACGTCCTGCAGCTCGCTCATCTGCCGCTTGCGCTGCGTCTTGCTGATAAACTCGTCTTCTTCCATTCCTCGGCCGTCAGGGTGGTGCGCGGAGCCGATTTTACCGCGCCCGCGCTGTCCGCCTCCCGCGGGGAGATTCCCATGCCCGACCATCCGATCGCCTCCGCGTCCCTGCCGCTTTCACGCGACGCCATGGCGGAGGTGGCGCTCAAGTGCCTCGAGGTGGCGCGCGAAAAGGGCGCGAGCGATGCGGAGGTCGAGGTGTCGGCCGCCGTGGGCCAGGGCGTGACCGTGCGCCGCGGCGAGGTGGAGACGGTGGAGTACAACCGCGACAAGGGCCTCGGCATCACCGTGTATTTCGGCGCGCGGCGCGGCAACGCGAGCACGTCGGACCTCTCGCCCGAGGCGCTCACGCGCACTGTCGAAGCCGCCTGCGCCATCGCCCGCCACACCGCCGAGGATCCCGCCGCGGGGCTGCCCGACGCGCCGTGCCTGTACCGCGGCACGCCCCCGGACCTGGACCTCTATCACCCGTGGAGCCTCACCGTCGACGAAGCCATCGAGCTCGCGCGGCGCACCGAGGCGGCGGCGCTCGCTGTGGACAAGCGCATCACCAACTCCGAGGGCGCCACGGTCTCCAGCTACGACACCGATTTCATCCTCGCCAACACGCGCGGCTTCCTCGGCGGCTTCCCGAATTCCAAGGCGAGCATCGGCTGCGGCGTGGTGGCCGAGGAGCGCGGCGCGATGCAGCGCGACTACTGGTACACCACGCACCGGGATCCCAACCGCCTCGAGGACGCGCACACCGTGGGACGCACGGCGGGTGAGCGCGCGGTGCGCCGCCTGGGCGGCCGGCGTGTGCCCACGGGCGAGGCCGCCGTGCTCTTCGACGCCAACATCGCCGCGAGCCTCATCGGCCACTTCGTCGCGGCGGCAAGCGGCTCCAGCCTCTACCGCGAATCGTCCTTCCTGCTCGGCAAGCTCGGCGCGCAGGTGTTCGCCCCCCACGTGCGCATCCACGAGGATCCGCACCTCAAGGGCGAGATGGCGAGCGGCTATTTCGACGCCGAGGGCGTGGCCACCACGGCGCGCGACGTGGTGGACGCGGGCGTGCTCACCGGCTGGTTCCTGTCGACCTACTCGGGACGCAAGCTCGGCCTGCCGACCACCGGCAACGCGGGCGGCAACCACAACCTGGTGGTCGCCCCGGGCGAGCGCGACTTCGAGGGCCTCATCGCGCTCATGGGCCGCGGCTTCGTGGTGACCGAGCTCATGGGGCAGGGCGTGAACCCGGTCACCGGCGACTACTCGCGCGGCGCGGCCGGCTTCTGGGTCGAGGACGGCGAGATCCGCTTCCCGGTGGAGGAAGTGACCATCGCCGGCAACCTGCTCGACATGTACCGCGGCATCGCCGCCATCGGGCGCGATGTGCTGGTGCGCGGCTCGAAGCAGTGCGGCTCGATCCTCATCGAGCGGATGACGATCGCCGGCGATTAGATTAGGCTTCGCGTCGTCACCCCGGGCGCCACCGGGCGGCAATGAGCCGGGGCCCGGGGCATCAATAGAAAACCAACCGGAGAGGAGCCAAAATGGAACGCAGGAAATTCCTGAAATCCGCGGGGGTGGGCCTGGCTGCCGGCGCCGCGGCGATGCCCACCCTCAGCCGCGCGCAGCAGGCGGCCCTGCCCGAGGTGAAGTGGCGTCTCGCCTCGAGCTTCCCGAAGTCGCTCGACACGATCTACGGCGCCGCCGAGATCATGGCGAAGCGCGTGGCCGCGTGCACCGGCGGCAAGTTCCAGATCCAGGTCTTCGCCGCGGGCGAGATCGTCCCCGCCTTCGGCGTGGTGGACGCGGTACAGAACGGCACAGTCCAATGCGCTCACACCGCGCCGTACTACTTCTGGGGCAAGGATCCGGCCTTCGCGCTGGATACCGCCATCCCGTTCAGCCTCAACGTGCGCCAGACCAACGCCTGGCAGATCTTCGGCGGCGGCAACGAGCTCTTCAACGAGTTCTACAAGGCCTACAACATCTATCGGGTGCCCGCCGGCAACACCGGGGCGCAGATGGGCGGCTGGTTCCGCAAGGAGATCAAGACGCCGGCCGACTGGAAGGGCCTCAAGTTCCGCATCGGGGGCTTCGCCGGCAAGGTGATCGAGAAGATGGGCGGCGTGCCGCAGCAGCTGGCGGGCGGCGACATCTATCCCGCGCTCGAGAAGGGCACCATCGACGCGGCCGAGTGGGTCGGCCCGTACGACGACGAGAAGCTCGGCTTCAACAAGATCGCCAAGTACTACTACTACCCCGGCTGGTGGGAAGGCGGGCCGCAGGTAGTGTGCTACTTCAACGCCGGCGAGTGGGCGAAGCTGCCCAAGGAGTACCAGAACATCGTCGAGGCCGCGTGCGCCGAGGCCAACACCTGGATGGTGGCGAAGTACGACGCGGTGAACCCCGCGGCGCTGAAGCGCCTGGTGGGCGGCGGCACGCAGCTGCGGCCTTTCCCGAAGGAAGTCATGATCGCCTCGTACAAGGCGGCGCTCGAGGTCTACAAGGAGACCGAGGAGAAGAGCCCGGCCTTCAAGAAGATCTACGCCAGCATGGTGAAATTCCGCGAGGACCAGCTGCTGTGGTTCCGCGTGGCCGAGAAGGGCTACGACGACTTCATGCACACGATCCAGACGATCAAGTGACCGCGCGCCGGCCCGCGATCGCGGGTCGATGCGCGGTCATCCCCGAGTCGTCGGGAATCCAAGGCCCGCTCCGGCGGGCCTTTTCATTTCTCCGGCGCCTCCGCGCCGCGCAGCTGGCGGTCGAGCATCTCGGCGGCGTCCTGGTCCGAGGGCAAGGGCTTGACCTCCTCCGTGCCGCCGCGCCACAGGATGCCCGGGAACGACATCACCAGCGCCAGCACCAGGAGCTGCGCGGCGACATAGGGCAGCAGGGCGCGGGCGAGCGCGCCGGTCGCGACGGCCGACCCGGTGCGCGAGCGCGCCATCATCACGGCGTAGCCGAAGGGCGGGATGAGGAAGCTCGCCTGCAGGATGAGCAGGATGAGGACCGCGACCCACGGCGCGTCGGGCACGCGCACCAGCAACGCGGGCGCCACCAGCGGGATCACCACGAAGATCATCTCGAACGCGTCGAGCACGAGGGCGCATACGGCGATCGCCGCGAGGCCGCGCGCGAGGATCGAGAGCGGGCCGCCGCCCATCGCGGCGAACGCGGCCGTGAGCCAGAGATCGGTGCCGAAGGCGCGCTGCACGAGCGTGAAGACGGTCGCCGCCAGCAGCAGCGCGAAGAGCGCGCCGGTGATCGCCAGCGTGTCCTGGAGCACGGCGGCCAGCACCTCGCGGCGCAGCGCGCGGGTGGCGATGCCGTGCGCGAGGAGGGCCATTCCTCCGGTCGCGGCCGCCTCGACGGCATACAGGTACCCGAGGGCCACCCCCGCAAGCAGCGCCACGATGAGCGCCGCCGTGAGCGCGGCGGTGATCGCGTCGGCGCGCGTGCAGGGCTCCACGACCGCGTTTCCCGCTTCCCGCCCGCGCCACGCGGCGATCGCGATGCAGCACGCAACGAAGAGGCCCGCGGGGACCAACGCGGCGTGGAACACGTCCTGCGTATTCACGATGAGCCCGGTGATCGGCGTGAAGTGCGACGCCTCGGTGTGCGCGCGCATCATGGCGTCGCCCAGCAGGATCAGCACCAGCGACGGGGGCACGACCACGCCCAGCGTGCTCGCCACGCACACCAGCGCCACGTTGCGCTCCTCGGGCATGCCGACCCGTGCCAGGCGCGGGTAGAGCGTCTTCGAGAGCATCGCGACGCTGGCGCCCGCCGAGCCGCTCATCGGCGCGAGCAGCATGCCGATCAGGAGGCCCGCGAGCCCCACGCCGCGGCCGGTGGGGGCGAGTGCCGCGCGGGCGGCGCGGAACAGCGTGCCCGCGAGCGCGGTGCGGTTGATCAGTACCCCCATGAAAACGTAGAGCGGCAGCGCCTGCAGCAGGTCGTTCTCGAGCAGGCCCACGAGGCGCGGATACACGGCGGAAAGGATGTTCGCGTCGAAGGCGCCCGCCGCGATGCCGCCCAGGGCGAAGGCGATCGATACGCCGAGCAGCGCGATCCACGCGGGCAGTCCCGTCGCCACCATCGCGACCGCGACCGCCGCCAGCATCCACACGCCGCACGCTTGCATCAGCCGGGCTCGCCGGACGGGGCGCGCGCATCGAGGAGTGCTTGCGCGAGGGCCAGGGCGGCGAGCAGCAGGGCGGCGGCGCGCAGCAGGAAGTAGCCGGGGTTCAACGTCTCGGGAAAGTGCTCGAGCTGCAGGAGCGAGCTCCACGCCGCCGGAGCACCGGTCCAGAGCACGAAGAGCGCGAAGGGCGCGGCGACCGCGAGGCTCGCGAAGCGCGTGAGGCGCGCGCGCCAGTGCGGCGGAAAGCGGCGCGCGACGACGTCGGCGGCGAGGTGGGCGCGGCCGCGCGTGGCCGCCGTGAGGGCGACCGCGACGTACGCCGCGAACAGGACCTGGGCCGCGTCGTTCGCCTCGCGCGAGCCGGCCTGCACCAGGTCGCGCAGCGGCCACTGCAGGAAGAGCAGCAGCGAGAGCGGGATCGCGAGGGGCGCGCCCAACCGCACCGCCCAGGCCACGCAGCGCTCCAGGGTGCGCACGGCTACTTGCCCCCGAGCGCTTTCTGCAGGTCTTCGGCCGCCTTGTCCTCGGGCGACTTCTCGTCCTGCGCGGGCGCCTTCGAATCGCCGGGCGCCTTGCCGCCGAGGTCCTTCTGGAGGTCCTTCATGAGGTCGTCGCCCTTCGCGGGCTCGTCGGCGGGGAGCTCGATCTTCACCTTGTTGATGTCGATCACCGGTGCTCCGGACTTGTACACGAGCGACATCTGCGGGAACGCGATGAGGAGCGCCACCATCACGAGCTGGATCAGCACGAAGGGGATCGCCCCCCAGTAGATCTGGCCCGTGGTGACGGGCGCGGTCTGGCGGCCGGTGAGCTTGTCCACGTACGGATGCACGGGGGCGACGCTGCGCAGGTAGAAGAGCGCGAAGCCGAAGGGCGGGTGCATGAACGACGTCTGCATGTTCACGCCCAGCAGCACGCCGAACCAGATGAGGTCGATGCCGAGCTTGTCGGCCGCCGGGCCGAGGAGCGGGATCACGATGAACGACAGCTCGAAGAAGTCGAGGAAGAACGCGAGGAAGAAGATGATCAGGTTCACCACGATGAGGAAGCCGAGCTGGCCGCCGGGGAGGCTGGTGAGCAGGTGCTCGACCCACACGTGACCGTTCACCCCGTAGAACGTGAGGCTGAAGACGCGCGCGCCGATCAGGATGAACACCACGAAGGTCGAGAGCTTCGCGGTGGATTCCATCGCCTGGCGCGTGAGCTTGAGCGTGAGGCGCTGTCGCGCGATCGCCATCACCAGCGCGCCCGTGGCACCCATCGCGCCGCCCTCCGTCGGCGTGGCCCAGCCGAGGAAGATGGTGCCCAGCACGAGGAAGATGAGTGCCAGCGGCGGGATCAGTACCAGGACCACCTGCTCGGCGAGCTTCGAGAGCAGGCCCAGGCGCGCGTAGCGGTTCACCAGCGCGGCGGCGAACGCCAGGGCCGCGCCCGCGCCGGCCGCCACCACGAGCCGCTCGTCCAGCGCGGCTTCCGGATACTTCGGCACATAGTAGTAATGGTCGAAGACCACCGCGGCGACGACGGCGAGCACCACGATCACCGCCACCGAGATCGAGCCCGTCGTGCCGTCGGGCTCGCGCAGCCGGCGCGCCGCCAGCGGCAGCGCCGGCGCCCAGGCGGGCTTCACGAGCGCCACGCCGGCCGCGTAGGCCGCGTAGAGCCCGGCGAGCGCGATGCCGGGGATGAACGCTCCGGCGTACATGTCGCCCACCGAGCGGCCGAGCTGGTCGGCCATGATGATGAGCACGAGCGAGGGCGGGATGATCTGCGCGAGCGTGCCCGAGGCCGCGATGACTCCGGTCGCGAAGCGCCGGTCGTAGCCGTAACGCAGCATGATCGGCAGCGAGATGAGCCCCATGGAGATCACCGACGCCGCAACGACCCCGGTCGTTGCCGCCAACAACGCGCCCACGAAGATCACCGCGAAGGCGAGGCCGCCGCGCACCGGCCCGAAGAGCTGCCCGATGGTGTCGAGCAGGTCCTCGGCCATGCCGCTTCTCTCGAGGATCAAGCCCATGAAGGTGAAGAACGGCACCGCGAGCAGCGTGTCGTTGGACATCACGCCCCACAGGCGCTCGGGCAGCGCCTGGAAGAGCGAGGGCTCGAGCAGCCCGAGCTTGATGCCGATGAGGCCGAAGAAGATGCCGTTGGCGGCGAGCGAGAACGCGACCGGGTAGCCCAGCAGCAGGAAGACCACGAGTGCGGCGAACATGATCGGCGCCATGTTGGCGGCGAGGAACTCCATCAGGACTTGCCTTCGGCCATCTTGCGGATTTCCTCCGCGAGCTCCTTCTCCGCGGCGCGCGCGTCGTGGCGCTTCACCGGGTCCGGCCCCGCGCCTGCGAGGAACGCGGCGCGCTTGGTGATCTCCGAGAGGCCCTGCAACGCGAGCAGCACGAATCCCGCCGGCACGAGCAGCCGCGCGGGCCAGAGGACCAGGCCGCCGGCGCTGCCGGAGATCTCGCCCTCCGTATAGGTGCGCAGGAACCACGGCCATGACAGCCAGATGAAGATGAACACCATCGGCAACAGGAAGAACACGGCGCCGAAGATGTCGAGCCACGCCTGGCCGCGCGGCGAGAGGCGGCCCTGGAGGATGTCGATGCGCACGTGCTCGTTGCGCAGCAGCGTCCAGCCCGCGCAGAGCAGGAACACCGCGGAGAAGAGGTACCACTGCAGCTCGAGGAGCGCGTTGGAGCTGGAGTTGAAGAGCTTGCGCACGATGGCGTTGCCCGCGCTCTCCAGGACCATCAACAGCACGAGCCAGTAGACCCAGCGCCCGATGTGCTCGTTGAGCGCGTCGATCGCGCGCGCCGCCTTCAACAGCGTCTGCATCCCGGCCCCCTCCCGCCGCATGGCCGCGCGCCCGGAATAACCCCGACGCTGCAATTGTTATCGATTGGCGCTCACGCGGATTTCCGGCGATTATAGGCGAACGATGGCGAAGGCAGGCATGAGGCGGTGGCTTGCGGCATGGGTCGCGGCGGCGGCCGCCCTCGCGTCGCCGGCCGCTTTCGCACAGAATGCGGCCAATGGTGAGGCGCTCTACAAGTCCATCTGCATCTTTTGCCACGCGCTGCCGCCGCTGGGCGGGGCGGAGCTCGGCGCCAACAATCCTGCGCTCATCCGCGCGGCCATCAACGGGCTGGTGCCGGAGATGCAGGCGGTCGTCGGCCCGTTCAATTTCAGCGACGCGCAACTCGCCGACATCGCCGCCTTCATCGGGCAGGCCACCTCTCCTCCCCCGCCTCCGCCGCCGCCCCCGCCACCTCCGCCCCCGCCGCCACCCCCCGATCCTCCGGCCAACGTGCCGCAGTTCGATTACTCCGACCTCTGGTGGAATGCGGATGAATCGGGCTGGGGCATCAACATCGTCCAGCATCCGAGCAACAACATATTCGCGGTCATGTACACCTATGACGCGTCGCGCAAACCCATTTGGCTGGTGCTGCCGGGCGGGACGTGGACCGCGAGCAACAACTTCGTGGGCGCGTGGTACGAGGCGGTGGGCCCTACCTATGCGCTGCCCGCCTTCGACCCCAACGCGGTCCATCTCACGCAGGTCGGCGCCGTCACGCTCACCTTCTCCGACGCCGACCATGGCACGCTCGCCTTCACGGTGAACGGCGTGCAGGTCATCAAGAACATCACCCGCCAACCCTACTGATGCGCAAACTCCTCCTCGTCCTTTCGCTCCTCGTGCCGGCCGCCGCCCATGCCGTGGCGCCGGGCGCGCCCGCCCCTGACGTGAGCGCGCCGCAGCTCCTGCGTTCGGGGCCGCCCGTCGCGCTGAAGAGCCTGCGCGGCAACGTGGTGTACGTCGATTTCTGGGCGTCGTGGTGCGTGCCGTGCCGCCTCTCGATGCCCGCGCTGGACACCCTTGCCCACAAGTACGGCGCGCAGGGCTTCCGCGTCGTGGGCGTGAACAAGGACGTGGCGGGCGAGGACATCGACCGCTTCCTCAAGCGCGTCAACGTGAGCTTCATGCTGCTCGGCGACAAGGACGACGCCATCGCCAAGGCCTTCGACGTGCAGGCCATGCCGAGCGGCTACCTCGTCGACCGCAAGGGCGTCGTGCGCTACGTGCATCGCGGCTTCACGGCGCAGACGCCGCTGGATCTCGCGAAGGAAATCGAGTCCCTGCTCAAGGACCCGGCATGAGGCGCGCCGCCGCGTGGATCCTCCTTGCCGCGCTGTGCGCGTGTACCACGGTGGCGCCGTACCAGCGCGGCTACCTCGCGCGGCCAGACATGGCGCTCGGAGCGGATCCGGGCACCACCCGCACCACCGAACTCACCTACGAAGCGAAGGAAGCGGCGCGCGGCGGCGCGTCGGTGGGCGGAGGCGGCTGTGGCTGCAACTGATCCGGAGCAGGACGGCCCCCGGCGATCGGGCGCGCTGGGCGCGCTCATGCAGGCGGCGCTGGCGCTCCCCATCCTCGCGGTGGCCGCGAAAGCGGGCGCGGCCGAAGTGGGCGAGATCGGCATCACCACGCTCGGCTACAAGGAACGCGGCCTCATGAAGGTGACCGAGCCGGTGCTCTGGGGCCGCATCCAGCTCGCCGAGGTGTGGGAGATCGAGGCGAGCGGCGCCATCGACATCGTGACCGGCGCTTCGCCCGAGCTGGTGTCGAACGCCTCCGGCAAGCCGGTGCAGAGCGTGACCGGCGCCTCCATCAACGACCGCCGCACCACCGGCAACGTGAAGGTGACGCGCCGCTTCGGCGACTACGCGCTGGCGGCCTCCACCGGGCACTCCAACGAGGAGGACTACCATTCCAAGTCCTGGGCGGTGGAGGGCAAGGCGGACCTGAACCAGCGCAACACCACGCTCGCGGCGAGCTATGCCGAATCCCACGACCACGTGGGCTCGTCCATCGACCCCAGCCTGAACGCGCCGCGCGACACGCACGAGTACCTCTTCGGTGTGACGCAGATCATCTCACCGGTCGACATCGTGGACAGCACCGTCACCTATTCGCGCGGGCGCGGCGACTACAACGACCCGTACAAGCTCACGCTCACGTTCTATCCGGACCAGATCGTGCCCACGCTGCTCCCCGATACGCGCCCGGACCATCGCGACATGTTCGCGTGGCTCACGCGATACCGGCACCACTTCGCGAGCGCGAACGGCACGCTGCAGGCCGAATACCGCTTCTTCCACGACGACTGGGGCATCACCGCCCACACGTTCGAGGCGGGCTGGGAGCAGCAACTGAACGAGCAGTGGTCCGTGCGCCCGGGGTTGCGCTACTACACGCAGGGCGCGGCTAATTTCTACTCGCCGGTGATCCCGCGTCCCACGCCCGCGGTGCTCTCGAGCGACCAGCGCCTGGGCGCCTTCGGCGGCCTCTCGCCGTCGCTCCGCGTCACGTGGCGCGGCGAAGGTGGCTGGAAGGTCGAAGGCACCGCCGGCTACGTGCAGGACTCCGCGTCCTTCCGCCTCGGCGGCAACGGCAGCGAGGCGTTCGCCACGCTGCGCGCGGTCTACGGGTTGCTCACGGTCTCGCACACCTTCTGACGGCCGTGGCGCTACACCGCTACGCGTTCCATGCGATGGCGGCCACCAACGAGGTGCAGGTGCACGCGCCGGACCGCGCGAGCGCCGAGGCCATGGCCGCGCGCGCCATCGAGGAAGTCCAGCGCATCGAGACGAAGTACTCGCGCTACCGGCCCGACAGCATCGTCTCGCGCATCAACGCCGCCGCGGGGCACGAGGCCGTCGCGATCGACGCCGAGACCGCCCAGCTCCTCGACTATGCAGACGCCTGCTGGCGCGAGAGCGGCGGGCTCTTCGACGCGACCTCGGGCGTATTGCGCCGCGCGTGGCGCTTCGAGGCGGGGCTGCGCCCGCCCACCGAATCCGCGCTCGCCTCGGTGCTGCCGCTGATCGGCTGGGACCGCGTCGAGCGCGCGGGCGCAACCGTGCGCCTGCCGGTCGCCGGCATGGAGCTCGACTTCGGCGGCTTTGGCAAGGAATACGCGGTCGATCGCGCGGCGCTGGCGCTGCGCAACGCGGGTGCCGCGAGCGCGCTGGTCAACCTCGCGGGCGACCTCGCGATCCTCGGCGCGCAGCCCGGCGGCGAGCCGTGGCGCCTCGCGGATGCAGCCACCCGCGGCGCGACGGCGTGGCACTCGCAACGCTTCCGGTCTCCTCGGGCGCCATCGCCACCAGCGGCGACTACCAGCGTTTCATCGAGGTGGACGGCGTGCGGCATTGCCATGTGCTCGATCCGCGCACCGGCCGCTCGGCGCGCGGCTTCCAGTCCGTCACCGTGCACGCGCCGAGCTGCCTCGTCGCCGGAAGCGCCACGACCATCGCGATGCTCAAGGGGCGCGAGGCCGGGCTCGCGTGGCTGGAGGAGCTCGGGCTGCCGCATCTGTGTGTGCTTTCTGACGGAACGCTGGCGGATCGCTTTGGCCCCGCTCGCGCGGGTGTGGGTTAAAGCCGGGAAGAGCGAGGGCACGGAGAAAAGGCGAGGGCACAGAGGAAAGGCCATGTAGGTGGCATCCAGGATCGATGCGTTGAATGGGAAATGTTGCGCGATGAGTGCTCAATGCAAGACGCCGAGGCCGAACGTATCCATGCCGACTTGTCACGGCGCATATTGGCCTCCGCGATCCGGGTTCATCGCCGGCTCGGTCCGGGGCTGCTCGAGAGTGCGTATCGCGGGTGCCTTGCCCGGCAATTCGAACTGGACGGCCTGGCCTACGAGCTCGAAACGCCGATCAGCTTGGTCTACGAGGGTACGGAGATCGAGAACGCTTATCGGGCGGATCTCATCGTCGAAGGATCGGTCTTGCTCGAACTCAAGGCCGTCGAGCGACTGCTTTCGCTTCACTATGCGCAAATCCTCACTTATCTTCGCCTCACCGGGCTGAAAGTGGGCTTGCTGCTCAATTTCAATGTGCCAAGGCTCAAGGATGGAATGCGCCGCTTCGTGCTTTGATGCTGCAATCCTCTTTAACTCTTGGTCGCGCCGTACTCTCCCTCACCCGCCACAGCACTTACCCGCTCTTCTCTGTGCCCTCCGCTGTTCTCCGTGTTCTCGCTCTTTCCGGCTTTACTCGCGCAGCGTGATAAAATTCCAGGTCCATTCAAGGGCTTCGAATCCATGTTCTCCGACTCGCAAACCATCGCCGCGACCGATCCCGAGCTCTGGACGCGCCATCACGCGGAGCTGCGCCGCCAGGAAGAGGGCATCGAGCTCATCGCCTCGGAGAACTACGCGAGCCCCGCGGTGCTGGCGGCGCAGGGCAGCGTGCTCACCAACAAGTACGCCGAGGGCTATCCCGGCAAGCGCTACTACGGCGGCTGCGAGTTCGTGGACGTCGCCGAGCAGCTCGCCATCGAGCGCGTGAAGAAGCTCTTCGGCGCCGAGTACGCCAACGTCCAGCCGCACTCGGGCTCGCAGGCGAACCAGGCGGTGTACATCGCGGTGCTGAAGCCCGGCGACACGATCCTCGGCATGTCGCTCGCGCACGGCGGCCACCTGACGCACGGCGCGTCGGTGAACTTCTCCGGCAAGCTCTTCCAGGCGGTCGGCTACGGGCTGAACGCGAAGGAGGAGATCGACTACGACCAGGTGCGCGACCTGGCGACACGAGCACAAGCCGCGCATGATCGTCGCCGGCGCCTCGGCCTACGCGCTGCGCCATCGACTGGAAGAAGTTCCGCGAGATCGCCGACGAGGTCGGCGCGTATTTCTTCGTGGACATGGCGCACTATGCGGGACTCGTCGCCGCGGGCCTCTATCCGTCGCCCATCGGCATCGCGGACTTCGTCACCAGCACCACGCACAAGACGCTGCGCGGCCCGCGCGGCGGCGTGATCCTCGCCGGCGCCCAGCACGAGAAGGCGCTCAACTCGACGATCTTCCCGTCGATCCAGGGCGGGCCGCTCATGCACGTCATCGCCGCCAAGGCGGTGGCGTTCCAGGAGGCGCTGCAGCCCGCGTTCAAGCCGTACCAGCAGCAGGTGATGGACAACGCGCGCATCATGGCCGAGACGCTCGTGCAGCGCGGCGTGCGCGTGGTCTCGGGCCGCACCGAGAGCCACATGTTCCTCGTGGACCTGCGCGCCAAGAAGATCACCGGCAAGGACGCCGAGGCCGCGCTCGGGCGCGGCGCACATCACGGTGAACAAGAACGCGATTCCCAACGATCCGCGAGAAGCCCTTCGTCACGAGCGGCATCCGCATCGGCTCGCCCGCCATGACCACGCGCGGCTTCGCCGAGGCGGAGGCGGCGCAGGTCGCCCACTTCATCGCCGACGTGCTCGATGCGCCCGCGGATGCCGCCGCGCTCGCGAGGGTGGGCGAGCGCGGTGAAGGCGCTGTGCGCGAAGTTCCCGGTCTACGGGCCCGCCATGCGCGCGAGCTATGGCTACGGAATCTCCCGCTTCCCTGGGAGAGGGCAAAGCCGCATGAAGTGCCCCTTCTGCGGCGCCGGTCGACACCCAGGTGATCGACTCGCGCGTGAGCGAGGAGGGCGATTCCATCCGCCGCCGGCGCCGCTGCCAGGTCTGCAACAAGCGCTTCACGACCTACGAGACCGCGGAGCTGCGCATGCCGCAGATCGTGAAGACCAACGGCGAGCGCGAGGACTTCTCGAGCCCGAAGCTGCGCACCGGCTTCCAGCGCGCGCTCCACAAGCGCCCGGTGACCACGGAGCTGGTCGACGCGGCCATCACGCGCATCGAGCAGAAGATGCTCTCGCTGGGCGAGCGCGAGATCGACTCGCGCCGCCTGGGCGAGCTGGTGATGGAGGAGCTGCGCCGCCTCGACAAGGTCGCCTACATCCGCTTCGCCTCGGTCTACCGGAGCTTCTCCGACGTCGACGACTTCCGCGACGCGATCCGGGAAGTGAAAGAAAAGTAGACTGGGCCCCGGCCTGCGCCGAGGCGATGTCGTCCCGGCGTGGGCCGGGACCCAAGGTATCGCGAGCAATGACGTTCACAGCCGAAGACCACGCCTTCATGTCCCGCGCCCTGGCGCTCGCCGCGCGCGGCCGGGACACGTCGACGCCCAATCCCAGCGTCGGCTGCGTGATCGTGAAGGACGGGCGCATCGTGGGCGAGGGCTGGCACGAGCGCGCCGGCGAGGCGCACGCGGAAGCGAAGGCGCTGGCCTGCGCCACCGAATCACTCGCGGGCGCCACCGCCTACCTCACGCTCGAGCCTTGCAGCCACCACGGCCGCACGCCGCCCTGCGCCGAAGCGCTGGTCGCCGCGCGCGTGGGCCGCGTCGTGGCGGCGCTCGAGGATCCGAATCCGCAGGTGCAGGGGCGCGGCGCGGCGCGGCTGCGCGAGGCCGGCATCGCGGTGGACATCGGGCTGATGGCGGCCGAGGCCGAGGAGGCGCACCGCGGGTTCCTCACGCGCATGCGCAAGGGCCGGCCGTGGATGCGCATCAAGGCCGCGGCGTCGCTCGACGGGCGCATCGCGCTCGCCAACGGAGCGAGCCGCTGGATCACGAGCGAGGCCGCGCGGCGCGACGTGCACGCCCTGCGCGCGCGTTCCTGCGCCATGCTCACCGGCATCGGCACCGTGCGCCACGACGATCCCGAGCTCACCGTGCGGCATGTGCCGTGCGAACGCCAGCCGCGGCGCGTGGTGATCGACCATCGCCTGGAGATGCCGCTCACGGCGAAGATCCTGCAGGGCGAGCCGCCGCTGCATCCTCGCCGTGGAGGACGACGCCGAGCGCCGCGGCGCCCTCGAGGCGCGCGGCGCGGAAGTCGTGATCGTCGCGGGCGAGGGGCGCAAGTCCGACCTCGGCGCGGTCGCGCGGCTCGCTCGCCGAGCGCGGCTTCAACGAGGTCACCGTCGAGACCGGCGGCAAGCTCATGGGGTCGCTGCTTCGCGCCGGCATCATCGACGAGCTGGTGATCTACTACGCGCCGATGATCCTCGGCGATGGCGCACAGGGCCTCTTCTCGATGCCCGAGCTCACGGCGCTCGGTCAGGCGCTCAAGCCCCGCATCGTGGACGTGCGCTCCGTGGGTCCCGACTGGCGCGTCACCGCGCGCTTCGGGAGCTAGATGTTCGCCGGGCATCGTGACCGCCGTGGGACGCATCGCATCGGCGCGGCCGAGCGGCGACGGCGTGCGCATGACCATCGAGGCGCCGGGCTTCGGCCTGGACGACGTCGCGATCGGCGACTCCATCGCGATCCAGGGCATCTGCCATACCGTGGTCGCGAAGCGCGGCGAGACCTTCGACGTGGAGTCGTCGCGCGCCACGCTCGACGTCACGCACGGCCTCGCGCAGGGCCGCGAGGTGAACCTGGAGAAGTCGCTGCGGCTGGGCGATCGCATCGACGGCCACCTCGTGAGCGGGCACGTCGACGGCGTGGGCGAGGTGGTCGAGCTGTCGACGATCTGGGTGGCAGCGCGCGGCTCGTGGTCCGCGTGCCCGCGGCCCTCGCGCGCTACGTCGCGAAGAAGGGCTCGGTCACGGTGGACGGCGTGAGCCTCACGGTGAACGCGGTGGAAGCGCGACCGCTTCGAGGTGAACCTCATCCCGCACACGCGCGCGGTCACTACCTTTCGGCGGCTCGCCGCCGGCGACCACGTGAACCTCGAGGTCGACATGCTCGCGCGCTACGTGGAGCGGATGCTGGGTCGCGACGGACTCGCTGACTAGTCCGCGTCGTATACGGAGACCAGTCCCACCCCCGTCGAGCCGCCGGCACCGGAGAGGATCGCGGTATAGGCGCCCGGCTCGAGGGTCATGAAGATCACGGACTCGTGCGCGTCGCCCGGCGCGAATCCGCTTGCGGCGATCTGCGCGGAATTCGTGGCGCTCTGCCAATCGTCATTGGTGGCGATGACCGTATGGTCCGACGAGCGCACCAACGTGAGCACGGGATTGGCCAGGACGCCCGCGACTCCAGCCCCGGCAAGCGACGGGCCCACGCCGACGATGGCCACGGTGCGCGGCCCGGGTCCCTGCACGATGAGGCCGGCGATCAGTACGTTATCGGCCGTGCCGACCGGTCCACGGGTCGAGAGCGCGATAAGGGGCGTCTCCGGGTGGTCGACCTCGTTGACCGATACCAGTCCAACGCCGCTCGCTCCGCCTGCGCCGGAAACGACTACGGTATATGCGCCGGGCTGGAGGTCGAGGACGAGGCCTGCTTCGAGTCGGTTTCCCGGCGCAAAGCCGCTCGCCTGCAGCTCGGCGGCATTCGCGGCATCGCCCCAGTTGTCGTTCGTGGCGATCACCATCTGGTCCGATGCGCGAACGACGGTGATCATCGGATCGGCGAGCGGGTTCGCGACATTCGAGCCGGCGAGCGACGGCCCCACCGCGACGACCGCGACCTTCTTGCTGGTCGTCCCGTCGATGATGAAACCACCGATGAGCACGCCGTCACCCGTAGCCACCGGCCCGCGCGTCGAGAGGTTCGGCGTCGCCGATACCGGCGGGAGGAGGGCGCTGAAGGGGATGGTGGAATTGAAGCGCAGTTCGCCGTAAGTCGGGGACGTGTCCAATACGTTGACGCAGCGCTGCTCGAAGTCCGCTGCGAACCGTTGTGGAGTGCCATCCGGGGCGTACACGGCTTCGCGGACGACGAATTGGCTGGAGGATTCGTTGCAGCCGCCGAAGGCCCCGTTGAAGTCGAATCCCGGGACCGAGGGGGGCTGAAAGCCATATCGCGCAGCACCCGTATAGGAACCGACGGTGAGCGGGGCTCCGCCGACCGTTGCAAAGTCGATGGTCCAAATGCTCCCAGTGCCGCCAAAGACCTTCAAGAGTCCCTCGAGCGAGCCCTGCTGAGGTGCAGTGGCCGAGAAGGCACTCGGAGGGGCCAGGGCCAGCTGCGAATCGCCCAAGCCGTTGGCGCCAGCGGTCGGATTGCGGTAGTAGATTCCGGTGAGCGCCATGCCCTGCTGATAGGTCGTCACCGACAAGGTTCCGGAGCGTCCCCCGACGGACAGCGTCGCGCTACTGGTGGCGCCGGGCGTTTGCGATGCCGTAAGCCGAACGACGACGTGATCGCCTGGGTCGGCCATCCCGGACGCAGCGGTGAACGGGGCCCCGTTCAGGCTGTATTCCCCGCCGACGATCGAAATGGGGACGGCTTGATCGATGCCGTCGATCGTCGTCTGGTTCGAGCTCACGATCGTTCCCGGCCTCACGGGGGATTGCGTGCTGAGCGCAAACGGGTAGGGTGTGGTCCGCGGGGCGCCGAGCATCGCCGGCAGGGGCATGGACGAGTTGATCCGGATCTCGCCGATGAGCGGGTCACCCGTGGTGCACCGCTCGTCGAAGCTGGCGGCAAACCGGTCGATGTACGGAAATGTCGTGCTCAGCGCCAACTCGTGGATCACGAAGCGCCCCGACTGGGCGCCGCATGTCGTGGCGCCCGATACCGGATCCAGGACCGGTCCTGCGATCGACGAGTAGTACGCCTCCTCGTAAGGGCCGACCGTCAGTGGCGCATCGAGAGGCGCCTGGAAGCCGGTCGTAAACCGCTCTCCGTTGGCATTTCTTATGTCGATGGAGACTCCATGGCCGGTCGGATCAGCGGTCGCGCTGATGTTCCAGTCAGGGGCCTGGGCGAGGAGACCGGTGGCGCCGTTGAAGTTGGGCGTGCTGCCGCTATCGAACGACACCGCGGTAAAGGGCGCTCCAGGGATGAATGTCGTGACGTTGAACGATGCCGACGCCCTGCCCACGGAGAGCACGGCACTCGTCGTCGAGGCCGGCGCACTCGCGGACATGACGCGCACGACAACATGGTCACGATTGGCAGCAGTGCCCGCGAGCGCCGTGAAAGGGCCGCCATTCAGGCTGTATTCGCCGCCACTGACGGAAATCGGTACCGGAGAACGTATCCCGTAAACGGTAATGTTGTTCGAATCGATGGGCTGTCCGGTGAGCACCTCGGTGCGCGCCGGGAATGCGAACGCGTCGGGGCTCGACGCATTCGCAGGCTTGTCCATGGTGAGCGGGATGGCCGAGTTGTACCTCAGCTCGCCGTAATAGGTCGAACCGTCAAAGCTGCGTTGCTCGAAATCGGCAGCGAATGTCACCAGGTTGGAGCCGGCATCGAATGTGGCCTCCAGCACGACGAACCGGGCATTGGTGAAGTCACAGGGCACGCTGGTCGTGCAAATTCGCATGCCGGCAGCCGTGGCCGAGGGTAGGAGCTCCTCGACAGTCTCATAAGATCCGGGCATGAAAGACTGGCCGGTCGGGGGGCTCATCTCCAGATCCGCGGAATCGGAAGCCGTAGTGACGGATAGCGACAGCCGGCTCGATGTGGCGTCCTGGAACTGCAACGTGGACGGCCCCGGCTGATAAAGACGGGTTGCGGGGGCGTAGGGGCTCCCCTGCCCAGGCACGAAGTCCAGCCAAAGTGCCGTCGTTTGCGCATGCGCCGTGGCGGCGACTAGCGCTACTGCGAAGAATGCGAGCTTGGTCAACGTCGGCTGGAATTTCGCAATCATGGCGACTATTTTATCCGGGGAACTGGACAGCTTGGTGTATGACCACACGCAACGCACTGGTTCCCGGC
>CAWHAQ010000008.1:0-167826 GCA_963827425.1 uncultured beta proteobacterium
TAGCTGGAAGGAGAGCTATACGCCCTACGGGGAGCGGTTGGTGAATGCTTCCACTTCCACGTCGAGTCATCAATGGTTTGGCGGGAAGGTGCAGGACGGCACGGGGCTTTCTTACTTCGGGGCGAGGTATTACGACCCGGCGGTGGGAAGGTTTATGGGGATCGATTCGGTTGGATTCGATGCTAACGACATCGGCAGCTTCAATCGTTTTCAGTATGGAAACAACAATCCATATCGATTCCAAGATCCAAGTGGGCGTGTCGTAGTTCTCGTAATACCAGCGTTATTGCTAGACGCCACTGTCGTAGTTGGGGGTGCCGTTTACATAGCGAACTGCACGACGTGCCAACAAAGTCTGCAGCAGCTTGGAAGCGCCATACGGGATAAGTGGAATGCGATCCTGAACCAAGATGGGGAGGGCGCATCCTCACCGCAGGGTGAGAAATCTGGTGGTGCTAAAGATAATCCCTCAGGAGTCAAGAACCCTGGGGGTGATCAATCCGAAACAGGGTCCTATACAAACACACACGAAAGTGGAAAGCAGTATCACGGTAAGGGTAGTGACCGTAGCAGCAATCAGGTCAGGATAAGGAAAAGGAACATGGGGATCGACACACGGCTACTGATTGGACACCTTCGTCCAAATGGTGATGAGGCATTTAAGGATGAGGCGAGGCGGATCGAGAATGGAGGCGGGGTCAAGAGTCCAGACAATTACAACAAGATTAATTCGCCGGGCAAAAGGTACCTTGACGACTAGAAACAACCACGATGAACCCGCCTACTGAGGAGCATCACATGGAATATCCGCGCGATACGACTGGTGACGTGTTCCGCCGATTGGAGGAGCACAAGTTCAATTTTGACGTGCCGCATGATGTGGAATTTTTTGCAGTGTTTCCCACTGAGGCGGCCGCGGATGCGGTTGCCAAGCAATACGTTGCCGACCACAAGGCGGGCAACGTATTCACGAACATTGAGACTAAACCTCGGGATAAAGGTGGAATGCAGCTAATCGTCGCCAAACGTATGAAGCTTACCTATGAATCGGTTGAGAAGTGTGAGAAGCAACTGGATGAGAGGGCATCTGCTCAGGGTGGGCGATCGGATGGCTGGGAAGTAATGCAATCATAAGGCGCGCCTACAAGCCATCCGTCGAGGCGTCATTTCTATCATGAGTACTGACATGACTACCACGGTACGTTACGTTGCGATCACCATCTTTAGTTGTCAGATAGCTTCCGCCATCGAGGTGGCGTCGACGAGCCATCCGAACGTCGGCGGCGGAATTCCCATCCAGATGTACAGATAAAGTGAAATGGCGCTCCAGATGATCTCACCCACTAAAGCCGGAGCCGCACACTACGCTCTCCACGGAGTGCTAGTTCGCGCGAGATTTCTGGCCGAGCAGCAAGGGACCTCGGAGGACTTTCCTGGCCTGCTCGATTACGCAGAGTACTTGCCGCGGCTCATGGCAAATGAGGTCGATTCAACCGAGGCATTTCGCGACACATTAGCTGAGATTGCTGAGCGTTTCGGATGTGCCTTTGTGCTCCAGCGGTTCGATGACCCGGTGCCAGACAAGTGGTAGCGAGTGGCGCGCCTGCTTGCCGAAGAACCCTTGATTCATGGCTACCTACCAGGAGCTGGTTTCAATGTTTTCGGAGTTGATAGATTCCGCATCCGGCACGCTGTCGCCTGAACACTTGGACCAGATTCGCGAATTCGCTGAGTACGATGAAATGTCATTGGCACTCGAAACAATGGTGGACAGATTTGCGGAACAGAACAACAAACCGCCTGAATTTGTAATCGAGCTAGTGCGGCGACTGGCCATTGCAATGGATATGGAACCGGAGTTCCTCATCCGACGGCTCAAGGCGCTCCGCGAGCAGAGTCAGGATTAGCGCCAGACACGTGTCTGAATTACTTCGACTACAAGACTGGTACTCCTCGCAGTGCAATGGCGACTGGGAGCATGCATATGGCATCACCATTTCCAACATCGACAACCCGGGCTGGGCAGTCGATATTCAGCTCGAAGGTACCGATCTCTCTGATGCGGCCTTCACGCCGGTCATTATTCAGAATGAGAAGGAAGACAGCTGGTATCAATGTAGGAAGGACGGCCTCGTTTTCCGAGGCCGTGGCGGGCCTCGCAACCTCATCGACATTCTTGGTGTTTTCTTGGCTTGGGCCGAATGATCGCGATGCGTCATTGGATGAAATGGGCCGGCACTGGATCAGTCAAGGCTGAACTGATGAAGGGTATGGATCGGATCTCTATCGAAGCCGGGGCTCATGGGAGACCGATAACAGTGACTCTGTGGCGGCCCGGCCGTTCGGGAGTGACCATTCGCAATCAGATGAACGATGTTGCGCCGCGGAGAGAGGTAGGTTCATTGGAATTTGAGCCCGCCAAGCCGGAAGGGCGAGCTTCGGATGTCACGTACGGGCTTCCCGCTTCGTTCCTGGACCTTAGCGAAGTCAGGAAGCTCGTGATCGAGGAGTCCGGCGTAACGATCGAATCTGGGGTGGTAATCAAATCTGCGAATGGCGATGAGTTGATCGTTGTTGCCGGTGTGTATCCATTCACGTTAGCTGTTTGTGGCCCTGTGGAGATTCCGTACGGGTGTGAGCCGGAATACCCGCTTTCGGACTATTCCCGCGATAACTTGGAATGACCTACCTAAGCCTCAAAGGACAGCTCGCTATGAAGAGACAGGTTGTAGCGTTAGTGGCCGCAGTTCTCGTTGTTTCGTATGCTCCGCGGAGCTATGCCGACGGCCCGGACGAGCCCATCCCCAGCTTCTACCAAGAAGCAGGCCACGGCGTAAATCGTGTCGAAGACGCCCAGCACCCCAACGAGCGCATCGACCCCTTCACCGGCAAGCTCCAGTGGCATTTCATCGACCTGGACATCCCCGGCAACGGCGGCCTCGACATCAAGGTCCAGCGCTCCTACTCGAGCCTGAACGAGATTCTCGGCGAGCCTTCGCCGGCCGGAGTGGGATGGACGATGCATTTCGGGCGCGTGATCCACAAGGCGGCCGTTTCGGTGTGCGCGATGGGGCAGGGCGCGACGTTCAATCCGGTGCTCGAGCTTCCGGATGGCTCGCGGCAGATCATGTACGAAAGCGTCGACGCTACGACCAGGATCACGCCGGCGTTCTGGAAGGGCACGTGCGATCCGAGCGGTGGCCTCATCGTCCAATCACCGGATGGGACCAGCTACGAGATGACCACGCCCGGTCCGCTCATCGGGGTCGACCCCAACAAGTTCCAGGGCACGTGGTACACCACGCGCATCGTCGATCGCAACGGCAACACGTTGAGCTTCACGTACACGCCCATCACCGGCAGTGGCGCATTCGGTGTCCAGTCGATCACCTCGAGTGACGGGCGCACGGTGACCTTCAACTATTCGGGTGACGTCATCAGCAGCGTGAGCTCGGGCGGCTCCACATGGAGCTATTCGCTGACGCCCATCTCGGGCGTCACGCCGGCCCAATACACGCTCGACCGGGTATCGCGCCCCGACGGTTCGAGTTGGAGCTACCAATACAATCCGCCGGGTTCCGGGCCGGGAGTCGCGCCGGCGGGTGGCTACTCCATGAAAGAGGTCACCTATCCGACCGGCGCCACCATCGACTATACGTACGGGTTCGCCACGTTCAGCCCGAATCCGTCGATTCCTGTGAGCACGGTCGTCGCCCAGAAGGCGACGTTCGAAGGAGCCTGGACATACACGTACCACCCCGCGACGACGGCACTGCCGTCCGCGGGTGGCATCGTCAACTACACGATCGATCCGGGCGGATCGTCCACGCTCGACGAGACATCCGTCACCGGCCCCGAGGGCACGGTGTCGTATTTCCACGTCGGCTACACGAGCGCCGAATCCGGCACCGTGTATCTCATTGGAACGTTGGCCGGAAAGGCCATGACCTCGTCCACGGTCGGCGTCACGCAGATCGAATCGTATGACTGGGCTCCCACTCTCATCTCGAACCAGAACAATATTCGCCCCGGCACGGGCCTCATCTTCGACCCGCTCACTTACGCGCCATTCCTGACGGACAAGAAGATCAGCCGAAACGGGCGGATCTACGAGACCGCCATGAGCAATTTCGACGAGTTCAACAATCCACAGTTGATCACCGAGACGGGAACGGATACACGGACCACTACGCTCACGTATTTCACCGACGCGACCAAGTGGATCCTTCACGAGAAGAAGGACGAGTCCATCAGCACCATCGGGACCATCAACCGGAGCTTCGACGGCAACGGCAACATGACCCTCGAGAACAGGTACGGCGTCCCGACGAGCTACAGCTATACCGGCGAAGGCGACATCGGCACCAAGACCGATGCCGCGGGCAACGCCACCACCTACGCGGCATATTTTCGTGGCATACCCCAGTCCGAAGCACAGCCTGAGGGGGTGACGATCACGCGGACGGTCAGCAACGAGGGCAACATCCTTTCGCAGACGGATGGCACCCACGCGACAACGAGCTATACCTACGACGGGCTGAACCGCCTGCTCTTCATCACCCATCCCACGGGCAATCCAGTGGGCGTGGTTTGGAGCACGAATCAGCGCACGGTCACTCGCGGCGGTTACCAGGAGGTGTCCACATTCGACGGGTTCG
Organism: uncultured beta proteobacterium; assembly: GCA_963827425.1. Lineage (GTDB taxonomy): Bacteria > Pseudomonadota > Gammaproteobacteria > Burkholderiales > Usitatibacteraceae > Usitatibacter. The sequence continues at coordinate 4,659 of CAWHAQ010000008.1, forward strand.
GCCGCCAGGTCCAGGATGTGCATTCCGGCGGCGCGCAGACGGTCACCCAGACCTTCGCCTACGATACGTTGGGCCGGCGCACCTTCGCTTCCTATCCCAACGACTCCGTGGGAACGGGATTCATCTACGACATCGTGGGCCAGCCCCTCGCCATCATCAACGGGTACAGCCCCAGCGGGGGAACGGGGTCGAGCGAGCGATCCTTCGTGTACGGGGATTCCACGGTCGACATGAGGAACGAAAGGGGCGCCACCTACACGTACACGTATCGTGCCTATGGGGATCCCGACCAGCGGGACCTGCTTTCCATCGCCGCGCCCGTGGCATCCGCCAGCGTCTCGATCGGCCGCAACGGACTCGGCCAGATGACCGACGTCACCCAGGACGGCGTGACGCGCACCTACGCCTACGACAGCCGTTATTACCTGACCAGCATGACCGAGCCGGAGGTGGGCATCACCACGTTCGGACGCGATGGGGTCGGCAACATGACATCGAAGCAGGTGGGCGCCTCGGCGATGACGACCTACGCATATGACGGCAGGAACCGCGTCACCGCGATCACATACCCCGCCGGCACCCCTAACGTCCTCCGAACCTACTACAACGACGACAAGCCGAAGTCCTCCGACAATGGCGTTGCCCGGCACGACTACATCTACGACGCGAACAAGAACCTGACGCAGGAGACGCTCACCGTCGTAGGGCAGACTCCGTTCGTGATCGGCTATGCATACGACGGCAACGATGCGCTGGACGTGCTGACCTACGGCTCCGGAAAGACCATCACGTACACCCCGGACGGGTTCGGTTGGCCTACACGCGCGGCGCCTTACGTGACCGCCGTGACCCACCATCCCAATGGACAGGTGGCCTCGATTGCGTACGCCAATGGCATGCATACCACGGTCGGACTGAACGCCAGGCAGTGGCCCAACACGATGTCGCTCACGGGGCCGACGGCCTCCATCTTCAGCGCGTTCTATACGTATGACGAGGCGGGCAACGTGCTGGGTATCCTGGACTTCATCGATCCCGCCTACAACCGCGGCCTCGACTACGACCCGATCGACAGGCTCACCACTGCTAACGGATCCTGGGGCCCGGGGACGATCGCCTATAACGGACATGGCGACATCACCAGCAAGCAGCTCGGTGCGACGAATTCGCTGACTTATACGTACGATGGCCAGCAGCGCCTTCATTCGACCGCCGGCAGTCACACGTACCTGTTCTCGTACGATGCCTACGGGAATGTCACGAGCAATGGGCTTAACACGTTCGCGTACAACGACGCTTCGAACATGAAGTGCTCCGCCTGTGGCGCGTTCGGCGAGACCGACTACGACTATGACGCCGGCAACATGCGCGTCCGTGCCACGACCGGCAGCACATCGACCTACTACGTGTACGGGGCGAACGGCAACCTGCTGTGGGAGCAGACGCCCGGAACGAACCTCATCGAATACATCTATCTGCAGGGCAAGCAGGTGGCCATCCGGACGCACAACGGCAACTAGCGGAGGTGTCAGTGAATCTCCGGCTCCGGCGTTGCGTCGCTGGCGCCGGACTCGAGGAAGTCGAAGTCGCAGCCCTGGTCCGCCTGCGTTACGTGCTTCAGATATAGCGTCCCGAAGCCGCGCGTGTAGTGCGGCTCGGGCGCTTTCCACGCCGCGCGGCGGCGTGCGAGCTCGGCATCGTCCACGAGCAGGTTCAGCTTGCGCGCCGGGCACGTCGAGCTCGATGCGATCGCCGTCGCGCACCAGCGCGAGCGGCCCGCCCACGAACGACTCCGGCGTGACGTGCAGCACGCAAGCGCCGTAGCTCGTGCCGCTCATGCGCGCATCGGAGATGCGCACCATGTCGCGCACGCCCTGCTTCAGGAGCTTCTTCGGCATCGGGAGCTGCCCCCACTCGGGCATGCCGGGGGCGCCGCGCGGGCCGGCGTTCTGCAGCACGATGACCGAGTCGCCGTCCACGTCGAGCGCGGGATCGTCGATGCGCGCGGCCATGTCGTCGTAGCTCTCGAACACGATGGCGCGTCCCGTGTGCTGGAGCAGGCGCGCCTCCATCGCCGGCGGCTTGATCACGGCGCCATCGGGCGCCAGGTTGCCGCGCAGCACGGCGAGCCCGTCGGAAGCCACGAGCGGGCTTGGCGCGCGGGCGGATCACGTCCTCGTTCCACATCTTCGCGCCCGCGATGTTCTCGGCCAGCGTCGCGCCGCTCACGGTCATGCAGCGCCCGTCGATGCAGCTCGCCCAGCGACTTCAAGAGCGCCGGAAGCCCGCCCGCGTAATAGAAGTCCTCCATGAGGTACTTGCCCGCGGGCCGCATGTCGGCGAGCACGGGCACCTTGCGCGCGAGCGCGTCGAAGCGGTCGATGGTGAGCGCAACGCCAGCGCGGCGCGCGATCGCGACCAGGTGCACCAGCGCATTCGTGGAGCCGCCGAGCGCCAGCACCGTGGTGATCGCGTTGTCGAAGGCGGCGGCGGTTGCGATATCCGAGCGGCTTCACGTCTTCCCACACCAGGTCCACGATGCGCTTGCCGATGGCGGTGGCCATCTGCGCGTGGCGCGAGTCGGGCGCGGGGATCGACGCGGAGCCGGGGAGCGTGAGTCCCAGCGCCTCCATCGCGGAGGTCATCGTCGAGGCCGTGCCCATCGTCATGCAGTGGCCGGGCGAGCGCGCGATGCCGTCCTCGACGCCCTGCCATTCCTCCTCGGTGATGTTGCCCGCGCGCAGCTCCGCCCAGTACTTCCACGCGTCGGTGCCGCTGCCCAGGTCTTGCCCTGGAAATCGCCGCGCAGCATCGGGCCGGCGGGCATGAAGATCGTCGGGCAGGTTCATCGACGAACGCGCCCATCACGAGCGCCGGCGTGGTCTTGTCGCAGCCGCCCATCAGCACGCAGCCGTCGGCGGGATACGAGCGCAGCAGCTCCTCGGTCTCCATCGCGAGCAGGTTGCGATAGAGCATCGTGGTGGGCTTCTGGAACGGCTCCGAGAGCGACATCGCCGGCATCTCGATGGGAAAGCCGCCCGCCTGCCACACGCCGCGCTTCACCTCCTCGGCCCGCTGCCGGAAGTGCGTGTGGCACGGGTTGATCTCGCTCCACGTGTTGATGATGGCGATCACCGGCTTGCCGAGGTAGTCGGAGCGGCTGAATCCCATTTGCGCCGTGCGCGAGCGATGCCCGAAGCTGCGCAGGTCCTTCGCCCCGTACCAGCGGTGGCTGCGCAGCTCTTCGGGCTTCTTGCGTTTTTTCATGGTCGACACTCTAGCGCAGTCTCTTCGTGATGAGCTTGAACACCGTCCCCGTGAAGAGCACCACGATCACGTAGCGCACCACGTGTGCCGCGGTGACGAACGCCACGTCCATGTGCAGCACCTTCGCGGTGATCGACATCTCCGCGATGCCGCCGGGCGCTGCGGCGAGCAGCCCGCTGCCGATGTAGACGCCGCATGCGAGCGAGAGCGCCCAGCCCACCAGTGCTGCGAGCACGAGGGTGAGCGTGATCGAAGGCACCAGCGCGGCCACGAAGCGCGGCGCGCTCTTGAGGAAGCTGCGGTCGAAGCGCGCGCCGAGCGAGCAGCCGAGCAGCACCTGCGCGAGGCTGGAGAAGCCCGAGGGGACCGAGGAGAGTTGGATCCCGTTCACCGTGAGCGCAACCGTGCCCGCGAGAGACCCGATCATGTACGCCGTGGGCAGCCCGATGCGCCGCGCGAGCCAGCCGCACGCCGCGGCGATCGCGAAGAGCAGCGCGATTTTGGGCACGCTGAAGGCGATGTACGCTTCCCGGAACTCTTCGTGGGCCGAGAAGCCCGCGAGCGTGATCGCCACCGGGAAGATCGTCACCGTGAGCAGCATGCGCATCGAGTGCGCGAAGGCCACGCTGTCGGTGCGCGCGCCGTGGCGCTCGCCGGTGACCGCCATCTCCGAGGCGCCGCCCGGCATCATCGCGAACCAGGCGGTTGCGCCATCGGCGCCCGAGAGCCGTGCGAGCAGCCAGCCGCTGGCGCCTCCCAGGCCGATCGCCGCGAAGCCCAGCGCCACGAACCACGGCCAGTACGAAGACACCTGGTGCACGATCGGAGCGGTGAAGTGCAGGCCCAGCGCGGTGCCCACGATGACGAGGCCCGCGTCGCGCCCGCCCGGCAGGGGCTCCAGGTTGAGGCCCGCGATCTGCGCGATCGCCATCGCGAGGATCGCGCCGATCATCCACGGCAGCGGCGTGCGCGCCCAGGCGCACAGGGCGCCGCCGGCCACGCATACGGCGAGGCCGAGCGCGACGCGCGCGGCCCTCGATCGGATCTCCACGGGGTCGATTGGCTTCGGGAGGGCGGAAACGGTTATAATTTTAGGCTTTCCCCGCCTTGATTTCGAGCGGGGAAGGAAACCCCAAGGCCTGGTAGCTCAGTTGGTAGAGCAGTGGACTGAAAATCCATGTGTCGGTGGTTCAATTCCGCCCCAGGCCACCAAATTCCTCACCCGGCAGGTCGAGCGCGCCCACGCACCGGGCGCGCTCTCGTTGCCGCGAGGGCTTTCGACATCGGCTCGAGCGCCACGAGCGACGGTGCCTGTTCCTTCAATGCCGCGAGCGATTTTCTCGCCCGCGCGCGCCAGCCGGGCCCGCGGGCGAGCAGGTCCTTCCAGAGCCTCGGGATGTCGTCGGCGCGAAACGTCGAAAGCATCTCGATCAGCGCGGCTGCCTGGCGCAGGTCCTTCAGCGCCTTCTGCGGCTCCCGTTGCCGACGTTCGGCGAACACCAGCATCTTGTGCAGCGCATACCGCGCGGGGTCCGGCACATTCACCAGTACCGCCCCGAGGGCGCTGATGACGACCGCCTGCCCCACGTCTTCCAGGATGAACTCCAGGAAACGCAGCGGCTGGAGGTTCACCCCGAGCCCGCCATGGGCATACGCGGCATCCTTCCCCACCACCAAGGGGGTGACGAAGTCGACTCGCAGCTGCCGGTCGACCCTGCTCACGAAGGTGGCCGTCCTGTCCGACGGGCTCAGGCCGGGCACGGGCAGCAATCCGGCCTCGAGACTTTCGAGCGCATCCCGGGTTTCGATCTGCAGGGAGGCAGGAAGCGCAAGTTCGATATGCTTGCCGGCATGCGCGAAATCCACATCCTGCGTCCGGGCGATATCGCCCCAAGCCACACCGAGGGCGTTGCCCATGGCGAGGAAGGCGTGCGTGCCCACGAGCAGGCCGCCGGCGCGGAAGAAACCGATCTCGTTCAGGCGGCGCACGATGCGAAAATGCGTGGGGGTGGTGGCCGCGCATCCGAGCGCAATCGCCGCCTTCGCGAGCGCGTCCAGGCGCCCGGTGTCGCGCGTCTTCGCCCGCTCCACCAGCGCCCGGATCGAGACGCCGTCGCGCCCGACGAAGATCTGGCGCGTCTTGCCGCCGGCGGCTTCACGGAACTGGTAATACCAATAGGGGATGCCCTTGACGGTCTTCAGGTTGAAAGAGCCGCTGAGGTTGCGCACCGAGCGCGAAAGCTCGTCGTGGCGTGTCACTTCGAGGATCTCGGCGTACGCGGCTTGCGCCGAGCTGCCCAGCTCCCGGCTGAATTCCATGGCGGTTATACTAGTTAAATGTTGCGCTAGTATAACGAGTTATACTAGCTCAATGTCAAGCGAGGACAAGCCATGCCTTCCGCGCCCGTCCTGATCGCCGGTGGCGGCATCGGCGGGCTTGCCGCGGCGCTCGCCCTCGGGCGGCGCGGCATTCCCGTGAAGGTCCTCGAGCAGTCGGCGCAGGTCGCCGAGATCGGCGCCGGCATCCAGCTCGGCCCCAACGCGTTCTCGGCCTTCGATGCGCTGGGCGTCGGAGAGGCCGCGCGCGCACGGGCCGTCTACACCGATCGCCTGATCATGATGGACGCGGTCGACGAGACCGAGGTCGCCGAGGTGCCCGTGGGCGAGGAATTCCGCGCGCGCTTCGGCAACCCGTACGCCGTAAGCCACCGCGCCGACGCCCATCTCTCGCTGCTGGAGGGTGTGCAGCACGATCCCGCGATCGAGCTCCTCACCCACGCACGGGTCGATCGCGTGGAGCAGGATGCGCAGGGCGTCACCGTGATCGACGGCGAGGGACGCAGGCACCGCGGCGCGGCGCTGATCGGCTGCGACGGCGTCAAGTCCGCCGTCCGCCAGCAGTTCGTCGGCGACCCGGTGCGCGTCTCGGGGCACGTGGTCTATCGCGCGGTGGCCGACGCGCGCGACTTCCCCGCGGACCTGAAGCTCAACGCTCCGTGCCTCTGGGCCGGCCCCGACTGCCACCTCGTCCACTATCCGTTGCGCGGCGGCGAGCAGTACAACGTCGTGGTCACCTTCCACAGCCGCGACCACGAGGAGTGGGGCGTCACGGAGGGCAGCCGCGACGAGGTGCTCTCGTACTTCCAGGGCATCGGAGCGCGCCCGCGGCGGCTGCTCGACCTGCCGAAGAGCTGGCGGCGCTGGGCCACTGCGGATCGCGAGCCGATCGGGCGCTGGACCTACGGCCGCGTCACCCTGCTGGGCGATGCCGCGCACCCGATGATGCAGTACCTCGCGCAGGGCGCCTGCATGGCGCTGGAGGACGCGGTGACGCTCGGCGCGGCGCTGGACGCCGAGGGCGCCGATTTCGAGCGCGCCTTCGCCCGCTACGAGCGCTCGCGCGTCGCGCGCACGGCGCGCGTCGTGCTCTTCACCCGCGAGATGGGCCGCATCTACCACGCCAAGGGGGTCGAGCGCCTGGTGCGCAACGAGCTCTGGAAAGGCCGGGCGCCGCAGCGGCACTACGATGCGCTAGAGTGGCTGTACGGCTGGAAGGTGGAGAACTGCCTGCGATGAACACGCGAGACCTGCAGTCCCAGCGCGAGGCGTACTACCAGCGCATCGACCCCCACCACCTGGCTCCCCTCTGGACGCGGCTGAAGGGCCTGGTCACCCGGGAGCCCGTACCGGTGGGCGTACCCTACCGCTGGCGCTATGCGGAGCTCCGCCCCCTCGTCCTCGAGGCCGCCCAGCACATCACGGCCGAGGAGGCGGAGCGGCGCGTGCTGATCCTCGAGAACCCGGGCCTGCGCGGCAACTCGCAGGTCACCGGCACGCTCTTCGCGGGCATGCAGCTCATCATGCCGGGAGAGATTGCCCCGGCGCACCGCCATACCCAGTCGGCGCTGCGCTTCATCCTCGAAGGCAGCGGCGCCTACACCACCATCGACGAGGAGCGGGTGGTGATGGAGCCCGGCGACTTCATCATCACGCCGCCCTGGCGCTGGCACGAGCACGGCAACGAGTCCGGCCAGCCCATGGTGTGGCTGGACGGGCTGGACATCCCGATGGTGCGCCAGTTCGCGACCTCCTTCCGCGAGGACCACGCGCAGAGGACGCCGCCCGAGGCGCCCTACGGCGGCCTGCTCCATTTCCCCTACGCGCGGGCGAAGCGCGAGCTGCAGGCGCTCGCGGCGAAGGCTCCGCCGGACCCGCACCTGGGGCACCTGGTTCGCTACGAGGACCCGGTGCGCGGCGGCTGGGCCATGCCCACCATCGCGTCCATGATCCGGCTCGTGCCGCGCGGCTTCGCCACGCGAGCCTACCGCTCGAGCGACGGGATGGTGTTCGTGGCGGTCGAGGGCCGCGGGCGCATCGAGGTGGACGGCGTTCCGATCGAGATGGCGCCCCACGACGTCGCCGTGGTGCCGGGCTGGATGCCGTACACGCTCCATGCGCAGGACGACTGGGTGCTCTTCTCGTATTCGGACCGCGCGGCCCACGAAGCGCTCGGTTTCTTCCGCGAGCGGCGCGAGTAGGCACGAGCGCCGGCCGAAATAGGTTGCCGGGGTGCCGGTGATTACCGACAATAGCCGCGAGTTTCCGACCATCAAAACCATGACCCTCGCCCCCCGGCGCTACGACAGCGCCATCGTCCTCCGCGTCGAAGGGCGCCTCGACCAGGACAGCTGCGACGCCTTCCGCGCCGAGCTCATGCGCGAGGTGGAAGGGGCGGCGCGCGAGGGCGGCACCGTGGTCCTCGACCTCTCGGGCCTGGAGTACGTCTCCAGCGCGGGGCTGCGCTGCTTCATGCTCGCCTCGCGCGAGGCCAAGGCGCTGCAGGCGCGCATCTACGTGGCGCAGCTGCAGCCGATGGTCGACGAGATCTTCGGCATCAGCCACTTCAACCTCGTGTTCCAGGTGTTTCCCACGGTGCGCGAGGCGCTCGCGGCAGTGTCGCCCGAGGCCGCCGCGGCCTACAAGAAGGCATAGCGCCGTGCGCATCCGCTTCTGGGGCACGCGCGGGCTCGATCCCGGTGGCGCTCACCGCCGCCGACGTGCGCGACAAGCTCGCACAGGCGCTGGTGCAGGCCTCGGGGCGCACCTTCGCCACCTACGAGGAGGCGCACGCGTTCGCGAGCTCCGAGCTCGACTTCTCCATCACGCACACCTTCGGCGGCCATTCGCCGTGCGTGGAGATCGAGCTGCCCGGAGCGAACGAGTACTTCGTGTGCGACATGGGCAGCGGCGCGCGGCCCTTCGGCGTGCACGTGATGGCCAAGCAGGCGCGCGTGCCCGCGACGGTGAACGTGTTCATGTCGCACGTGCACTGGGACCACATCATGGGCTTCCCCTTCTTCGGCCCCGCCTACGTGCCGGGCACGAAGATCCGCATCCACGGCGTGCACGACGTGCTCGAGCACGCCTTCCGCCTGCAGCAGTCGCCGCCGTGCTTCCCGGTGGAGTTCGACCAGCTGGGCGCCGACGTCGAGTTCGTGAAGCTCACGGCCGACAAGCCGCACAACGTATCCGGCCTCACCGTCACGCCGCACCTGCAGCTGCACTCGGGTGATTCGTACGGCTACCGCTTCGAGCACGCGGGCAAGGCCGTCATCTACTCCACCGATTCCGAGCACAAGCTCGAGAACCGCGCCGAGGCCGAGGCCTTCGCGAAGTTCTTCCGCGGAGCCGACGTGGTGATCTTCGACGCCATGTACGCCCTCGCCGAGGCGATCAGCGTGAAGGCCGACTGGGGGCATTCGAGCAACATCGTGGGCGTGGAGCTCTGCCAGATGGCGCACGCGAAGCACCTCGTGCTCTTCCACCACGAGCCCGCCAACAACGACGCCACGCTGGAGGGCCTGCTCAAGGAGGCGCGCCGCTTCGAGGAGCTCACCCGCACCGACCACGCGCTCAAGGTGTCGGCCGCCTACGACGGCCTGGAGATCGATCTCTGAGCGCGCTGGGCGGGTTGCGCGTCCTCGCCCTGCTGCTCGCCGCGGCGCTGACACTCTTCACCGTCGTCCGCCCGCCGGGCTCGAGCGGGCTGCGCAACGCGGTGTTCGACGGCTACCAGCGCCTGTTTCCCCTCGAGCGCACCACGGCCCCGGCGATCGTGGTCGCCATCGACGAGGAAGCGCTGGCGGCCTACGGGCAATGGCCGTGGCCGCGCACGCGCCTGGGCGAGCTGATCGAGCGCATCGCTGGCATGCATCCGGCCTCGATCGGGCTCGACCTCTTCTTTCCCGAGCCCGACCGCCTCTCGCCGCAGACGATCGCCGCCGAGCTGCCGCTGATGCCCCGCGGACCTCGAGCGCGCGCTCGCCCTTTCCGTCCAACGACCAGCGCCTGGCCGACGCGATCCGCGACCGGCACGTGGTGCTGGGCATCGTGGGCAGCAGCGACGCCGACCCGCGCTTCGCAGCGCCTCCGCACGCCGCGCCCGTCGTGATCGCCGCGCCGCGGCCGCTTCCCCTCGAGGAATTCACGGGACACATCGGCAACGTTGCCGTGGTGGACGCGGCGGCCGCCGGGCGCGGGCTCCTCAACCGCGGGCCCGAGGAGCGCGTGGTGCGCACGGCGCCGATGGTCGCGCGGGTGCAGGGCGTGATCGTGCCTTCGCTCGCCGTGGAGGCGCTGCGCGTGGCGAGCGCGTCGACGGTGCGGCTCGTGGCGCTGCCCGGCGGACTCCTCGAGATGCGCTTCGGCGGCACGGCCACGCGCATTGCAGGACGACGGCACGGCGTGGCTGCGCTTCTCCCGCCACGATCCCGCGCGCTTCGTCTCCGCCCGCGACGTGCTGGAAGGCGGCGCCGACCCCGCGCGCTTCGCGGGCAAGGTCGTGCTGGTGGGCATCAACGGCTCGGGCGTGCTCGACTTCAAGACCACGGCGCTGGGCGAATTCGTGCCCGGGCGTCGAGATCCACGTGCAGGAGATCGAGAACATCTTCAACGGCGTGTGGCTGGTGCGCCCGCGCGCGGCGCCGTGGGGCGAGGGCGCGGCGCTCGCGCTCTGCGCTCTGCTGGTGGTGTTCGCCATCCCGCGCCTGGGGGCGTTGAAGGGGCTGCAGGTCGTGATGCTGATGGTGGTCGTCCTCGCCGGCTCGGGGCTTGTCGCGTTCCGACTCTACGGGATGCTGCTCGACCCGGCGACGCCGGCGGTGGGCGTGGTCGCGGTCTACCTGTCGATGGTCGTGGGCTCGCTCTCCGAGGCGGACCGCCAGCGCCGGGTGCTGCGCGAGCAGGCGGCGCGCATGGCGGGCGAGGTGGACGCGGCGCGGCGCATCCAGATGGGCCTGCTGCCGGATCCACGCGACGTGCAGGGCGACGACCCGCGCGTGCGCATCGCCGCGCTGCTCGAGCCCGCCCGCAGCGTGGGCGGCGACTTCTACGACCTCTTCCGCCTCGACGAGCGCCGGCTCTTCTTCGCGGTCGCCGACGTGTCGGGCAAGGGGCTGCCGGCGGCGCTCTTCATGGCGGCGGTGAAGTCGCAGCTGAAGAGCGCGGCGCTGCGCGGGGGCTCCGTGGGCGAGATCCTCGCTCGCGCCCAGGCCGCGATGGCGCACGAGAATCCCGAGCACCTGTTCGTGACCGTGTTCGCGGGCGTGCTGGACCTCGCCACCGGAGCGCTGGAGCACGCCAACGCCGGCCACGAGGCGGCCTTCGCGCGCATTCCCCGCGGCGTGCCCGAGCGCTTCGGCGCCTCGGGCGGCCCGCCGCTCTGCGTGATCGACGACTACGCCTATCCCACGGGACGGCGCACGCTCGCGCCCGGCGAGTGGCTGTGCGTGGTCACCGACGGCGTCACCGAGGCGATGAACCCGCGCCGCGAGTTCTTCGGCGCCGAGCGCCTGCGCGCGACCCTCACCCGGCTGGGCGACGAGACCGATCCCGGCAAGGTGGTCGCGAAGGCGCGCGAGGACGTGACGCGCTTCGCCGACGGCGCCGAGCCCTCCGACGACATCACGCTCGTCGCGCTGCGCTGGGACGGGGACTAAAGGGCGATTTACGCGCTTCCCGCGCGCGGCGCACAGTGGGGCCCAGCGTATCCCGGAGCATCCCATGGAAGCACCGAAGCGCCGCTCGCTGCTGTGGGGCGCGCTTGCCATCGCCGTCTTCTGCGCGCTCAGCGCGGCCGTCGGGTATGCGTTCCTGCGCTGGCGCGTGATCCAGGCGGTCGGGCAGCAGCTGGACGACGGCGCGCGGCAGATCGAGGCGGCGCTCGCCATCGACAAGGCCGCCGACCTCGAGGCCTACAATCGCACCTCCCGCGACGCCGGCGACTATGCGGTCGTCCTTTCCGACGGCACGGTGGTGGACATCGGGTCCGGCGCGCGCGGAATCGTGCACGGCATGCTCCCGCCGGTGCGCGTGGGCGTTGCCTACGAGCAGGCCCTCGACCGGCCGATCCCGCTCACGGTGAACGCAGCGGGAACGAGCGAGCGCTGGACCTTCCTCGCGCGCCGCCTCGACCACGGTGTCGCGATTCTCGGGATCTCGGGCCTCGATCCCGATGTGCGCGATCCCGGCCGCGTACTGGAAAGGAATATGGCGCGCATGGGCCGCACGGTGGCCGAGTTCCGCCGTTTCGACGGCAGCGCGATGGACAACGGGGTGCACTGGGCGGTCGTCGACGCGGGCGGCGAACTGGTGGCCGCCCACGGGCGCATCCCGCTCGCGACTGATCCCATGGTGCTCGCCGCGCAGCCGCTCGGCGCGCGTGAGACGACCCTGGAAGGCGCGCCCTACGTGGTGTTGTATACGCCGCTGCACGACATGGCGGGACGCGTGATCGGGCGCATCATCGTTCCCCGCACGTACGCCGTGCAGGAGGGAGCGATGCGCGACCAGCTCGGGTTCTCGCTCGCCCTCGCCGCGCTGTCCTTCGCCGTTTTCCTGCTGCTGATGCTGCGCTACACGTCGCGCGCGGAAAGGGAGCGCCGCCGCCTGCGCGAGGCGTTCCGCCCCTACCTGCCGGCGAAGGTCCTCGACCTCGTGCTCGTCGACCCGGCCCGCATCGCCCTGGGCGGCGAGCGGCGCGAGATCGCGATCCTCTTCTCCGACATCCGTTCCTTCACCGAGATCGCGGAGCGCCTCGCGCCCCGCCAGCTCACCGCCATGCTGCAGGAGTACTTCGAGGCCATGACCGACGAGGTGCACCGCGAGGACGGCGTGCTGGACAAGTTCATCGGCGACGGCGTGATGGCCTTCTGGGGCGCGCCCGTCGAGCAGCCCGACCACGCCGACCGGGCGGTGCGCGCCGCGCAGGCGATGTTGCGCCGCCTCGCGGGGCTGCACCGGCGCTGGAACGCCGCCGGGCTGCCGCTCTTCGACATCGGCATCGGCATCAACGTGGGCGTGGCGACCGTCGGAAACATGGGCTCGTCGCGGCGCTTCGACTACACGGCGATCGGCGACGCGGTGAACGTCGCGGCACGCCTCGAGGAGCTCAACCGCGCGCACGGCAGCCGGATCATCGTCTCCGAGTCGATGCGCCGCCAGCTCACGATCCCGGTTCGGGTGCGCGACCTGGGCGAGGTGCGCCTGCACGGCCGCCACGGCGAGATCCGCGCCTTCGAGGTGCTCGCCGACGACGCGGCCGAGGCGTTCTCCCGGGAGCGCCACCGCGGCGGCGCACCGGCGGGGATCAGCGGACGTTGATCTCCACGCGCCGGTTGCGCGGCTCGCGCACGTCGTCGGGGGTGGCGATGAGCAGCTCGCGCTTGCCGCGCCCGCGCGCCTGGATGCGCTCGGGCGCGATGCCCAGCTCGATCAGCATCTCGCGCATGCGCTCGGCGCGCGCGAGCGAGAGCTGGTCGTTGTAGCTCATGGTGCCCACGGTGTCGGTGTGGCCGATCACCACGATGTCGGGAAGCGCCCGGCGCTTGAGCTCGGCGAAGCACGTGGTCGAGCTCCACCTTCGACAGCGTGGTGAGCTCGTCGCTGCCCTCGCGGAAATAGAGGATGAACGTGGCGGGCGCTGCGGGCAGCGCGTCGAGCGTCGTCCCGAAGCGCGTGCGCACGTCCTCGGGCGTGAGGCTCGACGCCTCCAGCGTGCCGTCGGACTTGAGCTGCCGCGCGCCGTACGCCGTGTCGATCACCTGGCGCTTGCCGTCGCTCTCCACCGCGATGGCGCCGATGTGGCCGTCGGGCGCGGGCAGCACGGCGAAGAGCGCGGGCGTGACCGGCTGCGATGCGCAGCCCGCCGCGAGGCCCGCGCAGGCCAGCCCCGCTGCGATGCGAAGCAAGGGGAACCTACGGCTGGGTCGTGGCGGGCGGGTCGACCTGCACCACGAACTCGGTGCCGCGCACGCCCATCACCGCCGAGGGGGTGCGGATCTTCATCGACTCGGGCGACTGCTTCACCATCTTGCCCGACACCGCGGCGAGGCGCCCCTGCGAGAGCGTGCCCTGGAACTCGCCGGCGTAAGTGGTGTTGTCGAAGGCGTACTTGTCGATCGCGAAGCGGCTGTCGGGCCCCACCGAGACCAGGCTGTTGTCGGTGAACGTGATGCCCGCCGCGCCGTCGGCGCCGGTGACGATCACGTCGGAGGCCTGCACGGCCATGCCGATCGGGGCGGGCAGGCGCGCGCCGGAGCGCTCGATGGCCACCGTGCCGTGGGAAACCTTCACGAGGCCCACGTCGGCGGCGATTGCGGGGGTCGCCGCGAGGGCGGCGATCAGGATCCAGGTCTTGTTCATGTTGGAGAGGTCCTCCCTTGCCAAAACGCCAGTTTAGCGCCCCTAATGTTGCCAAACCTAGAACCAGGCTGCCTGTGAACGCCGTCACAACCCGGATGGGGATGTTTACGTCCCGCAGCGAGGCCTGGAGGCACGCCCGGGCGTTCATCGACGATTTTTGCCGCGCTGCAGCATTGCCGCGCGACTCCTGCCTGCGGGCGAACCTGGTGATCGAGGAGCTGTTCCTCAACACCGTGAAGCACGGGCACGGCGGCGGCAGCGACGCGCCGATCTGGATCACGCTCGCCGCGCAAGCCGGCCGCGTCGACCTCACCTACGAGGACCACGCGCCGCCTTTCAACCCGTTCGCGCCGGGCGTGCGCGACATGCTGGAGGCGCTCGCCCACGCGCGCAAGGAAGGCGGCCTGGGCGTGATCCTCGCGCAGGGCCTCACCGCCTCGCGCCGACTACGCTTATATTTTTGGGCGGAATCGAATTCGTTTGACGCTCGCCTGAAGTACCGGACCGCGCTCGCTTGACTCAGAGCGCCTGGACCAGGCGATCGCGCAGCATCTCGAGCACCGCGATGCGCGCATAGTGCTTGTCGTCCGCGGCCACGATGTGCCACGGCGCCGATTGCGTGGACGTGCGCTCGACCATGTCGTCCACCGCGCGCTCGTAGGCGGCCCACTTGCCGCGGTTGCGCCAGTCCTCGGGGCCGATCTTGAAGCGCTTGTACGAGACCTCCTCGCGCGCGCGGAAGCGCCGCAGCTGCTCGTCGCGGCGTGATCGCGAGCCAGAACTTCACGACGATCGCGCCGCCGCGCGCGAGCTGCTCCTCGAACTCGTTGATCTCGGAGTAGGCGCGCATCCAGTCGAGCTCCGGCGCATAGCCCTCGACGCGCTCGACCAGCACGCGGCCGTACCAGGAGCGGTCGAAGATCGCGGCTTCGCCGTGGCCCGGGACGTGGCGCCAGAAGCGCCACAGGTACGGCTGCGCGCGCTCCTCCTCGGTGGGGGCGGCGATCGGGATGACGCGGTAGAAGCGCGCGTCGAGCGCGGCCGTGATGCGGCGGATGGTGCTGCCCTTGCCGGCGGCGTCCATGCCCTCGAACGCCAGCACCAGCGAGCGCTTCCTCAGCGCCTTCGCGCGCATGGCGAGCGCGATCTCGCCCTGCAGGCGCTCGAGCTTGCGCTTGTACTCGGCATCCCCGATGCGCTGCGAGTAGTCGAGCGAGGCGAGGAGCGTCCTGCCGTCGAGGGGCGGCGCGGGCGGCGGCGCGGGCGGCGAGAGCTTCGCGTGCGCTGCCCGTCCAGGCGCGCGGCGAGCCGCTCGGCGATGAGGCGCCCGACGGTGAGCGATCGGTACTCGGCGTCGCCGCCCTCGATCACGTCCCACGGCGCCTCGCCGGTGCCGGTCTCGCGCAGCGCCTCCCCGGCCGCATCGAGAGCTCGCCGTAGCGCTCGTGCATCTTCCATTCGCCGGGCCCCACGCGCCACGCCGTGGACTTGCGCGCGTCGAGCTCCTTCAGCCGCTTGCCCTGCGCCTTCTTCGAGAGGTGGAACCAGAGCTTCACCAGCAGCGCGCCCTCGGCGACCAGCATGCGCTCGAAGTGGCGGATGCGCTCGAGCCGCAGCACGTAGCGCGAATGCTTCTCGCGGCCCAGCGCGCGCTGCAGGATCGGGTCCGCGTACCAGGCGCCGAACAGGATCCCGATCTTGCCCTTGGGCGGCAGCGCTTCCCAGAAGCGCCACATCTCGGGCCGCTCGCGGGCGTCGTCGTTGGGCGGGCCGAAGGCGCGGGTGCGAATGTGGCGGGGATCCATCCACTCGTTCAGCAGGTTGATGGTCTCGCCCTTGCCCGCGCCGTCCACGCCGTTCACCAGGATCACGACGGGAAACTCCGAGCGCTCGAGGAGCTGGTACTGCAGCTTCAGCAGGCGGGCGCGCAGCCGCGGCTCCTCGCGCCGGTACTGCGACTTCTTCAGCTTGTGGCCGATCTCCGCGGTCTCGAACATGGTCCCCGTCGCCTATTCGAATTTCGGTGCGTGCGCCGCCAGCCGGTGCGCGAGCCTCCCGAGCTCGCCCGTATCGCCGCGCGCCCGTGCCGCGAGGAGCCGGCCCGCGCAGGCGGCGAACGCCGCCGGCGGCCCCAGCGCATGCAGCAGGCCCTGGGCCGCCGTGGCGTCGTTGGCCGTGCCGAGCGCGTCCTGCAGGTCGACCACCGCGGCCCGGTAGTGCGCCGCGCGATGCGGCGCCAGCAGCGGGCCGAGGCCTTCCATGGCGTAGCGCAGCCGCTTCACGTCGATGCGCAGCGCGTGGCGCTCGGCTGGCGTCCATCCGCGCGACGCGGCGCACGGCTTCGCGCACGCGCTTGTGGCGCTTGCGCAGCACGCGCCGCGCGAGCTCATCGAGCGAGTACGTGGTGCCCGGGGCGCGGCACGAGCTCGAGCTCCGCGATCCAGCGCGCGATGTCGAGCACCGTGCGCGCATGGCGCGGCGTCGCGAGCGCCCCGCGCGCCGCGGTGCGGGCCGTGCGGCGCCGCTCCTCTGCCCGTGCCGCGAGCCGGCGCGGCAACGTTGCGCGCGCGCATTCGGCCGAGAGCGCGGGCAGCGTCTGCAGCGCGAACACGTCCCAGTCGCGCGCGGCGCCGAGCGCGGCGGCGAGCTCGCCCAGCGCCCCGCGCCATGCGCGCGAGCGCTCGCGCCCGATCACGGCGCGGAAGATCCGCAGCATCGAGCGCAGGCGCCGCAGCGCCACGCGCGCCTGGTGCACGAATTCCGCGTCGTCGGTGTCGAGCACGCCTTCCTCGTTGGCCTGCAGCTGCTCGAGCGCGGCGCCGACCAGCGCCCGTGCGGCCGCGCTCGGCGTCATGGACGCGTCGAGGATCACCGGCCGCGCATGGACCGCGGCACGCGCCGCGCCGCGCGCCAGCCGGTAGCCGCGCTCGGCCTTGGTCACGGCGCTGGGGCGCATGGGGACCTCGTCCAGGATGCGCAGGGCGAGGTCGAAGGCCGCGCCCGCATCGCCCTCGAGCGACTCGATCTCGACCTCCGAGATCGCCTCGCGTCCGCCGGCGGCGCGCACCTCGCCCAGGTCCAGCGCCACCTCGAGCTTCGCGCCGGGCGGAGCGACGATCCAGGCCGTGCGCACCACGTCCACCTCGAATACCGGCACCAGGCGCCGGTGCAGCCGTGCGGCGCCCGGAATGCGGGCGAGCGGCGTATCCGAGAACCGGGACAGGTCGATCACCGGATCGGCGCGCGGGAACTCCCACTCGTCGCGCGCGTGCAGGCCGCCGGTCCCGCTCCGGCCGCCCTTGAGCGTCGGGATCCAGCGCCCGCCCGCGCGGCGCAGGCGCAGCGCCATCCCGTGCGCCACGATCTCGCCGGCCGGCGTGTCGAGGTAGAGGCTGGTCATCGGATGCCGCCGGGGCTTCACGCCCGCCAGGGCCGCGCAGGCGGCGAGGCGCCCTCGGGCCGCCGCGTCGATCGCGAACTTGAGCTCGACCTCGCGCATGGGCCGACCAGTCTAGCGCCCTTTGGTAAGATCATTCGAACCGGGCGGGTCATACGCTTTGCCGCCATACCCAGGACGCCGCAATGCACGCCACGCTCCCGCTCCTCGCGAAGACGCAATTCCCGCCCATCGCGCGCCGGCGCACCGAGATCCTGCAGGTGAACGTGGGCTACGTGTGCAACCAGACCTGCCTGCACTGCCACGTGAACGCGGGGCCCACGCGCACCGAGGCCATGTCGCGCGAGACCGCCCTGCAGGTGCTCGAATACCTCGACGCGTGCGGCGCGACCACGCTCGACATCACCGGCGGCGCGCCCGAGCTCAGCGCCCAGTTTCGCCTGCTGGTCACCGAGGCGCGCAAGCGCGGCGCGCACGTGATCGACCGCTGCAACCTCACGATCCTGCACGAGCCCGGCCACGAGGACCTCGCCGCCTTCCTCGCTGCGCCATGGCGTCGCGATCGTCGCGTCGCTGCCGTGCTACACGGAGGAGCTGGTGGACCGCCAGCGCGGCAAGGGCGTGTACGAATCGAGCATCCAGGCGATCCGCGAGCTGAACGCGCTGGGCTACGCACAACCCGGCAGCGCCCTCACGCTCGACCTCGTCTACAACCCGCAGGGGCCGTCGCTGCCGCCGCCGCAGGCCGCGCTCGAGGCCGACTACAAGCGCATCCTCGGCGCGAAGGGCATCGTCTTCAACCGGCTGCTCACCCTCGCCAACATGCCGATCCAGCGCTTCGGCTCGACGCTGGTCACCAAGGGCCAGTTCAACCCGTACATGGACCTGCTGCGCGGCGCGCACAGCGACGCGAACCTGGACACGGTGATGTGCCGCTCGCTGGTCTCGGTGGACTGGCAGGGCTACCTCTACGACTGCGACTTCAACCAGATGCTCGGGCTGCCGCTGCGCGTGGCTGGGCAGGGGCGCGTGCACTTGAAGGACGCGATGGCCCGCGACCTCGAGGGCAATCCCATCGTCGTGCGCGACCATTGCTACGGCTGCACCGCCGGCCAGGGCTCGAGCTGCGGCGGGGCGCTCGCGTGAGCTTCGGCGCGCACGCGGCGCGCGAAATCCCCGGCGCCGCCCGCGACGCGCGTCCCGGCCGCTCCTGCCCCGTCTCCTACCGCTATCCGCCGCGCGTGTTCGACCGCGCGCCGGAGATCGTCGCCGAAACGGTGTACGCGATCGGCGGCCTCTACGGCAACGTCGAGGCGCTCATGGCGGTCGAGGCGCTCGCGGCGCGCGAGCGCGCCCCGGTGCGCCTCGTCTTCAACGGCGATTTCCACTGGTTCGACGTGCGCCTGGAGGACTTCGCCGCCATCGACGGGGGCGTGTCCGGGCACTCGGCCCTGCGCGGGAACGTCGAGACCGAGCTCGCGGCGGAGGAGAGCGGCGCGGGCTGCGGCTGCGCGTATCCGGCGGACGTGAGCGACGCCGAGGTGCGGCGCTCCAACGAGATCCTGGCGCTGCTGCGCGAGACCGCGCGCGGGCTGCCCGCGGTGCGCGCGCGCCTGGGCGGGCTGCCCATGCACCTCGTGGCGCGCGTGGGAGATGCGCGCGTGGCCATCGTGCACGGCGACGCGGCCTCGCTCGCGGGCTGGGGCTTCGCCCACGACCGCCTCGCCGATCCCGGGCACGCGCGCTGGGTGGAGAGCGCATTCCGCGACGCGAAGGTCGACGTGTTCGCGAGCTCGCACACGTGCCTCCCGGCGCTGCACACGCTCGAAGTGGACGGCGCGCCGCGCGCGGTCGTCAACAACGGCGCCGCGGGCATGCCCAACTTCGCCGGCACGCGGCACGGCATCGTCACGCGCATCGCAATCACGCCTTTCGAGGGGCCCGAGCGGCTCCACGGGACCATCGTCGCGGGCGCCCACGTGGACGCCTTGCGCCTCGACTACGACCACGCGCGCTGGCTCGCGCGCTTCCTCGCGGCCTGGCCCGCGGGCTCGCCGGCGCACGACTCGTACCATCGGCGGATCGCGGAGGGCCCGCGCTTCGCGGCTCCGCGTTCCGCCGCGCCGGCTCGCCCGCGATGACGAAGGGCCGCGTCGCCCTCGTCGTGGTGATCGTGGCGCTGGTCGCCGCGTTCTTCGCGCTCGGGCTGCAGCGCTACTTCTCGTTCGAGTACTTCCAGCAGCAGCGCTCCGCCATCGACGCCTATTTCGCGGCCAACCCCGTCGCCGCGAGCGCGATCTTCTTCGCGGTGTACGTCGCGGTGACCGGGCTCTCGCTGCCCGGCGCGGCGATCATGACGCTCGTCGCCGGCGCGCTCTTCGGGCTCGTATGGGGCACGGTGATCGTGTCCTTCGCATCGTCCATCGGCGCCACACTCGCCTTCCTCGCCTCGCGCTTCGTGCTGCGCGACTGGGTGCAGGCGAGGTTCGGCGACAAGCTGAAGCCCATCAACGAGGGCGTCGAGCGCGAGGGCGCGTTCTACCTCTTCGCGCTGCGGCTGGTGCCCGTGTTCCCGTTCTTCGTGATCAACCTGGTGATGGGCCTCACGCCGATCCGCGCCCGCACCTTCTACTGGGTGAGCCAGGCGGGCATGTTCGCCGGCACCGTCGCCTACGTCTACGCCGGCACGCAGCTCGGGCAGTTCCGCTTCTCCGCGGGGCTCATCGCCGCGTTCGTGATCCTGGGCATCTTCCCGCTCGTCGCCAAGAAAGTGCTCGCGGCGCTGAAGGCGCGCAAGGTCTACGCGCGCTGGAAGAAGCCGGCGAAGTTCGAGCGCAACCTGGTCGTGATCGGCGCGGGCGCGGCGGGCCTGGTGAGCGCGTACATCGCCGCGGCGGTGAAGGCGAAGGTGACGATCGTCGAGCGGCGGCGCGATGGGCGGCGACTGCCTCAACACCGGCTGCGTGCCCTCGAAGGCGCTGATCCGCACCGCGAAGCTGCTCGCCGACATGCGCCGCGCGCGGGAGCTGGGCATTCGCCGGGCGGACGCCGACTTCGATTTCGCCGAGGTGATGGAGCGCGTGCAGAGGGTCGTGCGCGAGGTCGAGCCGCACGATTCGGTCGCGCGCTATACGAAGCTCGGCGTCGAGTGCCTGCAGGGCAGCGCGCGCATCTCGTCGCCGTGGACGGTGGAGGTGGCGCTCGCCGGCGGCGGCGCGCGCACGCTCACCACGAAGAACATCGTGATCGCGGCGGGCGGGCGGCCCCTGCTGCCGCCCATCCCCGGCCTCGCCGAAGCGCGGCCGCTCACTTCCGAGAATGTCTGGGAGCTGCGCAAGCTGCCGCGGCGCCTCGCGGTGCTGGGCGGCGGCCCCATCGGCTGCGAGCTCGCGCAATGCTTCGCGCGCCTCGGCGCGAGCGGTCACCCAGGTCGAGATGGCGCCGCGCCTCATGATGCGCGAGGACCCGGAGTTCTCCGCGCTGGTCACCGCGCGCTTCCGCGCCGAGGGCGTGGACGTGAAGGCCGGCCACAAGGCGAAGGAGGTGCGCGTCGAGGGCGGCGAGAAGGTGATCATCGCCGAGCACGAGGGGCGCGAGGTGCGCATCGCGTGCGACGAGATCCTGTGCGCCATGGGCCGCGTGGCCAACACCACGGGCTACGGGCTCGAGGAGCTGGGCATCCCGGTCACGAAGCAGAAGACGGTCGAGGTGAACGAGCACCTCGCGACGATGTATCCCAACATCTACGCGTGCGGCGACGTGGCGGGTCCCTACCAGTTCACGCATACGGCGGCGCACATGGCGTGGTACTGCGCGGTGAACGCGCTCTTCGGGGGGCTGCGCAAGTTCCGCGTCGACTGGTCGGTGGTGCCCTGGGTGACGTTCACCGATCCCGAGGTGGCGCGCGTGGGGCTGAACGAGACCGAGGCCACGGAGAAGAAGATCCCCCACGAGGTGAGCATCTACGGCATCGACGACCTCGACCGCGCTATCGCCGACGGTGCGGCGCTCGGCATGGTGAAGGTGCTCACGCGACCCGGCAGCGACCGCATCCTCGGCGCCACCATCGCGGGCGAGCACGCGGGCGAGATCCTGGCCGAGGTGGTCGCGGCGATGCGCCACGGCATCGGCCTCAAGGGCATCATGGGCACCATCCACGCCTACCCGACGGTGGCCGAGGCCAACAAGTACGCGGCGGGCGTCTGGCGCAAGGCGCGCGTCACGCAGGGGCAGATGGCAGTGGCCGAGCGCTACAACGCGTGGACGCGCGGCGAGGCGGGCATCGGGTCGCTCCTCGCCGGCCTCTTCGAGATCTCGGACAAGCGCCCCTACCACGATCCCGCCGAAACCCACGGCGACTGAGGCTCGCGATGAAACCGCTCCGCTTCCTCGCCGCGGCGCTCGCCGTGCTGGCGCTTCCCGCCGCCGCCTTCGACCACACCTACGCCGCGTGGGACGCGCTGCTCAAGCAGCACGTGCGCTACGTCGAGAATGGCCACGCCTCGCGCGTCGACTACGCCGGCGTGCAGCGCGACGCGGCGAAGCTCGCCGCCATCCTCGACGAAGACCAGAAAGTGACCCGCGCCGAGTTCGACGGCTGGAGCAAGCCGCAGCAGGAAGCGTTCCTCATCAACGCGTACAACGCCTTCACGGTGAAGAAGATCCTCACGCGCTATCCCGGCATCAAGTCGATCCGCGACTTCGGGACCGTCTTCGGCAACCCGTGGAAGGACAAGTTCTTCACGCTCTTCGGCGCTCCGGCCTCGCTCGACATGGTGGAGCACGAGATGCTGAGGAAGCCCGGCGTGTACGACGAGCCGCGCATCCACTTCGCCGTGGTGTGCGCCTCCATCGGCTGCCCGATGCTGAGGAACGAGGCGTTCACGGCGGACAAGCTGGATGCCCAGCTCGAGGACGGCATGCGCCGCTTCCTCGCCGACCGCAGCCGCAACCGCTACGACGCGGCGCAAGGCCGGCTCGAGGTGTCGAAGATCTTCGACTGGTACGGGGCCGACTTCGAGCGCGGCAACCGCGGGTTCACGTCGGTGAAGGCCACGCTCGCCCGCTATGCCGACCTGCTCGCCGAGCGCCCCGAGGATCGCGCCGCGGTCGAGGCCCAGCGCGCCGAGGTCGCGTTCCTCGACTACGACTGGTCGCTCAACGACGCGAAACCCTGAAGCTCCGGCGGGGCGGACGCTACAATCGGCCCCCATGGTCCCGATCTCGGTCATCGTCCCCGCCCTCGACGAGGCGGCGGGCATCGAGCGCACGCTGGCGCCGCTGCAGGCGGGGCGCGCCCGGGGGGTCGAAGTGATCGTGGCCGATGGCGGCAGCCGCGACGCCACGCGCGCGCTCGCCGCGCCGCTCGCCGATCGCGTGATCGAAGCGCCGCCCGGGCGCGCCGCGCAGATGAACGCCGGCGCGGCCGCGAGCACGGGCGCGATCCTCGTCTTCCTCCACGCCGACACGCGCCTGCCCGAGGCCGGCCTGGAAGCGATCGAGGCCGCGCTCGCCGGTCCCGCCCGCGCCTGGGGCCGCTTCGACGTGCGCATCGAGGGCCGCGGTGCGCTGCTCGGGGTCGTCGCCGCATTGATGAACGCGCGCTCGCGGCTCACGGGGATTGCGACCGGCGACCAGGCGATGTTCGTGCGCCGGGACGCCTTCGCCGCCGCCGGCGCCTTCCCGCCCATCCCGCTCATGGAGGACGTGGCGCTCAGCAAGCGCCTGAAGCGCATCTCGCGCGCCCGCGTGCCTGCGCCTGCGCGCCACCACGTCGGGCCGGCGCTGGGAGCGCGACGGCGCGCTCGCCACCATCGCGCTCATGTGGCGCCTGCGCCTCGCCTACGCGCTGGGCGCCGATCCCCGCCAGCTCGCACGCCGCTATGACAAGCGCGCCCCGTCGTGAGACGCCGGTGGCCGTGTTCGCCAAGGCTCCGGTGGCGGGCACGGTGAAGACCCGGCTCGCGGCGGTGCTCGGCGCGGACGCCGCGGCGAGCCTGCACGCGGGGCTCGTGCGCCACGCCATCGCCACCGCCGTGCAGGCGCGCACCGGCCCCGTCACGCTGCGCTGCCTGCCCGATACCTCGCATCCCTTCTTCGAGCGCTGCCGCGACGAGTCGGGTGTCGCGCTCGAACCGCAGCGCGGTGCGGACCTCGGAGCGCGCATGCTGGACGCGTTCACCGCCGCCGGCGGCCCGCTCCTCGTGATCGGCGCCGATTGCCCCGCGCTCACGCCCGATCACCTGCGCGCGGCGGCCGCGGCGCTGGAGGCGAAGGACGCGGTGCTGATCCCCGCCGAGGACGGCGGCTACGTGCTGCTCGGGCTCGCGCGGCCGATCCCGGGGCTCTTCGAAGGCGTGGCGTGGGGAACCGCGGCGGTGATGGCGCAGACGCGCGAGCGCCTCGCGGCCGCGCGCGCCGACTGGATCGAGCTGGCAGCGCTCTGGGACGTGGACCGGCCCGAGGACTATGCGCGCCTGCAACGCGAGGGCCTGCTCGCCGAGGTGCTGTCGTGAGGGTCGCGGCCTTCGCGCTCGCCGCCGCGCCGCTCGCGCTCGCGGCCACCGAACCTCCCGTGCCCGCGGCCGCCGAATCCTCCGCACTCGCTGCCGGCAACGGCGCCGTCACGCCCTTCTCGTCGGCGGCGCCCGGCGCGCGGCTGCCCGCGCCGTGGCGCGAGCTCGTGCTGGCGCGCGTGAAGCCGCCGCGCTTCGCGCTGGTGGACGACGGCGGCGCCACGGTGCTGCGCGCGACGGCGGACGCGGCCGCGGGCGCCGTCGGGCATCCGCTGCGCATCGAAGCCGACAGCGCTCCGGCGCTCGCATGGCGCTGGAAGGTCGATCGCGTCGTCGAGCACGCCGACCTCGCGACCCGGCGCGGCGACGATTTCGCGGCACGCGTATACGTCTTCTTCGACGTCCCCGCGGACGAGCTGCCGGTGGGGGAACGCATCAAGCTCAGGTTCGCGCGCTGGCTCTACGGGCCCGACCTGCCGTCGGCGGCACTCTGCTATGTCTGGGACAACCGGCACCCGGTCGGCATGTCGGCGTGGAGCGCATACACCGGCCGCGTGCGCATCGTGGTGCTGGAGAGCGGAAGCGCGCGCGCCGGGCAGTGGGTCGCCGAGCGGCGCGACCTCGCGGCCGACTATCGCGCGGCGTTCGGGGCGGGTGCGCGGGTGCCGCCGGTCTCGGGCATCGCCGCCGGCAACGACACCGACCAGACCGGCGAGGCGGCGACCGCGTGGTTCGGCGATTTCCACATCACGACGGAGGCCGGGCGGTGAGGCGCCTGGTGCTCGCGGGCGGCGGCCATGCGCACGTCGAGGTGCTGCGCGACCTGGCCGAGCGCCCCGACGAGCGCTGGAAGGTGACGCTCGTCACGCCCTACCCGTGGCTCACCTACTCGGGCATGGTCCCCGGCCTCTTCGCGGGGCACTACGCGATCGACGACTGCACCATCGACCTGCGCGCGCTGGCCGAGCGCGCCAACGCCACGTTCGTGCAGTCGCGCGTGTCCACCGTGGGCACCAGCGAGCGCGAGCTGCTGTGCGAGAACGCCGCCGCGCTGGGCTACGACGTGCTCTCGATCGACGTGGGCGTGGAGCCCTATGCGCACGGCGCGCGCGGCGTGGAGAAGCACGCGGTGGTGATGCGCCCGCTCGAGCGCGCGGTGAAGGGCTGGAGCGACGTGATCGTGCGCGCCCGCGAAGGCGGCATCGGCGCGGTGACCGTGGTGGGAGGAGGGGCCGCCGGCATCGAGGTCGCGCTCGCCATGGAGTACCGCCTGCGCCAGGAGCTGGGCCTCGCGTGGTCCCACGTGCGCGTGATCACCAACACCGGCCTCGCGGTGCCCGAGTTCCCGGCCTCCGCGCGACAGCGCCTGGTGAGGAAGCTCCAGAAGCGCAACATCGGCCTGCACACCGGCAGCGCGGTGATGGAGGTCGGTCCCGACTACGTGCGCCTCGAGCAGGGCCTCGAGTTCGCCTCCGACGCGGTGTTCTGGGCCACGGGCGGGGCCGCGCAGGCGTGGATCCGCGCCGCGGGCTTCTCGACCGACGAGCGCGGCTTCATGCTCACCGACAACACGCTGCGCTCGGTCTCGCATCCGGACGTCTTCGCGGCGGGCGACTGCGCCACCGTGCAGGGACACGCGTATGCGAAGGCGGGCGTGTTCGCGGTGCGCGCCGGCCCCACGCTCGCGGCCAACCTGCGCGCGGCGCTGGCCGAGGAGCCCCTGCAGCCCCACGAGACCAACCCGCGCTACCTCGCGCTCGTGTCCACCGGCAACCGCCACGCGGTCGCGATGTGGGACGGCCATTCGTGGGAGGGCGACTGGGTGTGGCGCTGGAAGGACCGCATCGACCGCGCGTTCGTCGCGCGCTACGGCACGCAGCCCGCGCGCCGCTAGGCCGCCTGCGCCTCGCGCCGGCGGGGCGAGCTTGGGCAGGATCTTCACTACTTTGACCATGCGGTTCTGCACCTGCAGGATCTCCACCGGGTGGTCGGCGACCATGAGCGCGATGCCGGCTTCGGGAATGTCCTCGAGCTCTTCCAGGAGCAGGCCGTTGATGGTCTTGGGCCCCTCGAGCGGGAAGTCGAAGCCGGCCTTGCGGTTGAGCACCCTGAGCGAGCAGGCGCCGTCGGCGATCACGCTGCCGTCGGGCTCCCTGTGGAAGAGCGCGGAGCTGCCGATCGCCTGGCTGGTGAACTCGCCCACGATCTCCTCCAGGATGTCCTTCATGGTGACGAGGCCGAGGAGCTCGCCGTACTCGTCCACCACCAGGCCCATGTGGCGCTGGTTCTCCTGGAAGTTGGTGAGCTGGGTGAGCAGCGGCGTGCCCTCCGGCACGTAATAGGGCTCGCGCATGATCTCGCGCAGCCCCTCGACGTCGATCTGCTCGCGGCGCGTGGCGTTGAGCACCTTGCGCACGTGCAGCATGCCGACCACGTTGTCGAGGCCGCCCTCGCAGACCAGCAGGCGCGTGTGGTGCGCGGTGGCGAGCGTGCTGCGGATCTCCTCGACGTCGTCCTTCAGGTCCACGTGCTCGATCTGCCCGCGCGGGGTCATCGTGTCGTCGACCGTCATGTCCTCCAGCTCGAAGAGGTTGAGGAAGATCGACTGGTGCTTCTTGGGGATGAACTTGCCGCCCTCCAGCACGAGGGTGCGCAGCTCCGCCATGGACAGCGGCTGCGCCGCGCCCTCGCCCACCTGGCGGATGCGCAGCACCTTGAGGATGCCGCGCACGATCACGTTCACGATCCACATCGCCGGGCGCGTGGCGCGGATCAGCGGCGTGAGGACGAAGGAGGCGCCGAGCGCGATCCGTTCCGAGTAGGTCGCGCCCAGGATCTTGGGCAGGATCTCGGCGAAGATCAGGATCGCGAAGCTCGCGGTGAAGGTGGCGATGGCGAGCACGTAGTCGCCCCCGCCGAAAAGGCGCCGGCAGATCTCGGCCACCAGGATCGTGGTCGCGGCGTTGAACACGGTGTTGCCGGCGAGGATGAAGGCGAGCAGCTCGTCGGTGCGCTGCAGCAGCTTCGAGGTGAGCCGCGCGCCGGTGTTGCCTTCGCGCACCAGGTGCTTCAGCCGGTAGCGGTTCAGCGCCATCATGCAGGTCTCGGACATGGAGAAGAAGCCCGAGACCGCGAGCAGGATGGCGAGTGCCGCGAACAGCCAGTGGAGGGAGACGCCGTCGGTCAAGTTGGGGTCACGCGCGCTTCAGCACGAGCTCGAGCACCGCCTTGCTGCCGACGTAGGCGAGCATCAGCGCGGTGAAGCCGGCGAGCGTCCAGTACACGGCGGTGCGGCCGCGCCAGCCGCGCACGAAATGCCCCGCGAGGAGCCCCCCGAAGATGAACCACGAGACGATGGCGAAGAAATTCTTCTGGTTGAGCGCGAAGGGCTTGCCGAAGAGCTGCTCGGAGAAGAAGACGCCGGAGACCACGGTGAGGGTGAGCAGCACGAACGCGGCGAGCAGGATGCGGAAGAGCAGCGCCTCCATCTCCAGGAGCGGCGGCAGGCTGCGGATGAAGGGCGGCAGCACGCCGCGATGCAGCCACTTCTCCTCGGCGAGCATCACCAGCGCGTGCACCGTGGCCACGAAGAACAGGCTGTAGGCGAGCATGGCGATGCCGAAGTGCAGCGCGAAGAGCGGGTCGCCGCCGTAGGTCACCACGTGGTGCACGTTCATGATCGAGGCCTGCAGCAGCCACGGCGACGAACGCGATCGGCGCCATGAAGCCGAGGATGGGTGCGAGCCCCCGCCAGGCGAGGCCGGCCAGCCAGTAGATCAGCACGGTGAGCCACACCAGCACCGCGATGCCGTTGCCGATGCTGAGATCGAGGCCTTCCGGGCGCACGACGGTGCGGTAGAGCAGCATCCCGTGGATCACCAGGGCGATCGGCACCAGCACCGTTTCCAGGCGCAAGTCGTCCCGCGCGGCGGGAGCCGCGCCCGCGAGCGCCGGCCGGGCGGCGCGCCAGGCCATGCCCGAAAGCAGGAGCCAGGCCGCGGCGGTGGTAAAATACAACAGCAAATCAGGCATTTCAGTACCGGTCCCGAATCATCCACCAGTTTACCAATTCCCCATGCTCGACGCCCTGACGCTGCGCCTCTCCTCGGTCGTTAAGACGCTGCGCGGCCATTCGCGCCTCACCGAGGACAACGTGCAGGAGATGCTGCGCGAAGTGCGCCTGGCGCTCCTCGACGCCGACGCGGGCCTGCCGGTGGTGAAGGACTTCGTCGCCAGGGTGAAGGAAAAGGCGCTCGGCCAGGAGGTGGCCGGCAGCCTCACGCCGGGCCAGGCGCTGGTGGGCGTGGTCCACCACGAGCTGGTCGAGCTGATGGGCGGCGCCAACGCCGCGCTCTCGTTCGCCACCCAGCCGCCGGCGGTGATCCTGCTCGCCGGCCTGCAGGGCTCGGGCAAGACCACCAGCGCCGGCAAGCTCGCGCGCCTCATCCGCAACACCACGAAGAAGAAGGTGCTGATGGTCTCGGCGGACGTGTACCGGCCCGCGGCGATCGAGCAGCTCGCCACCCTGGGCAGGAGCCTCGAGGTCGAGGTGTTCCCGTCGGATCCCTCCCAGAAGCCGGTCGCCATCGCGCCGCGCCGCGCTCGACTACGCGAAGCGCCACTTCCACGACGTGCTGATCGTCGACACCGCCGGGCGGCTCGCGATCGACGAGCTGATGATGAACGAGGTCCGCGAGCTGCACGCGGCCGTGGACCCGATCGAGACGCTCTTCGTGGTCGACTCGATGCAGGGCCAGGACGCGGTGAACGTGGCGCGCGCCTTCAGCGAGGCGCTGCCGCTCACCGGCATCGTGCTCACCAAGCTGGACGGCGACTCCCGGGGCGGAGCCGCCTTGTCCGTGCGCCACGTCACCGGCAAGCCGATCAAGTTCGTCGGCGTCTCCGAGAAGATGGACGGCCTCGAGGCCTTCCACCCCGAGCGCATGGCCTCGCGCATCCTCGGCATGGGCGACATCCTCTCGCTGGTCGAGGAGGCGCGCTCCAAGGTCGACGAGGTCGAGGCGAAGAAGCTCGCCGACAAGTTCAAGAAGGGCAAGGACTTCGACCTGGAGGACTTCAAGAGCCAGCTCGCCCAGATGAAGAAGATGGGCGGCATCGCGAGCCTCGCCGACAAGCTGCCGCTGCAGGTCACGCAGATGGCGCAGTCCTCGCCCGAGCTGCAGGAAAAGGCGTTGCGCCGTACCGAGGGCATCATCAACGCGATGACGCCGCTCGAGCGCCGCAAGCCCGAGCTGATCAAGGCCTCGCGCAAGCGGCGCATCGCCGCGGGCTCCGGCGTGCAGGTGCAGGAGGTCAACCGCCTGCTCACGCAGTTCGAGCAGATGCGCAAGATGATGAAGATGATGCGCGGTGGAAACCTTGCGAAGATGATGCGCGGCATGAAGGGGATGCTCCCCGGCATGCGCTAGGACGGGAGACAGGACGAAATGGGAAAAGCACTTCGAATCGCCGTCGCGCTGGCCGCACTCGCGCCGCTCGCCGCCGGCGCCGCCGACCGCATCCTGATCGGCGAGTCCGCGCCGCTCACCGGCTCCAACGCCGAGCTGGGCAAGGACATCCGCGACGGCGCGCTCGCGTACTTCAAGAAGGTGAACGACGCGGGCGGCGTGAACGGCAAGCACATCGAGCTCAAGGTGCTGGACGACCGGAACGACCGCAAGGCGGCCGCGGCCAACGCCGCGAAGCTGGTGAACGAGGACAACGTGCGTCGCGCTCTTCGGCTTCGCCTCCACCACGCTCTCGCTGGACGTGATGCCGCTGGTGAAGGAAAAGCGCGTGCCGTTCTTCGCGCCCTTCACCGGCGCCGACGCGATCTTCCACCAGGGACCGCTCGTGTTCGTGATGCGCGCCTCCTACGCCGACGAGCTGAAGAAGGTGCTCGAGCACTGGGGCGACCTGGGCATCACGCGCGTGACCGTCATCCACTACGACGACCAGATCGGCAACGAGAACTACGCCACCGTCGAGCAGATCATGAAGGCGGCGGGCAAGAAGCCGGTGAGCGTGAAGCTGCTGCGCAACAAGGACGTCACGAAGGCGCAGGTCGACGAGGTCATCAAGAGCGATCCCGAGATCGTCGTCGCGACCACCTCGTACGCCTCCACCGCCGAGGTGCTGAAGATGCTGCACGCGGCCCAGCGCCCCTACAACATGACCACCCTCTCGTTCGTGGGCCCGAGCCAGCTCGCCGTATCCGCGGGGCCGGACGCCGCCGGCGTCTCGGTTTCCGGCGTGGTGCCGCCGCCGACCAAGATCGTGGTGCCGGTCGTGAAGGAGTGCCGCGCGGCGCTGAAGGCGGCGAGCCTGCCCGAGCTCAACTACACGAACCTGGAGTCCTGCATCGCCGCCAAGGTGCTGGTGGAGGCGATCCGCCGCGCCGGCCCGAGCGTGACGCGGGAAACCCTCTACCGCGGTTTCCAGGCGGTCAACGGCTTTGATGCCGGCGGCTACATGGTCAACTTCGGCCCCGACCAGCGCCAGGGCAGCCACTACGTCGAGCTGGCGGTGATCGGCGGGGACGGCAAGTTCAAGTACTGAGCGTGGGGTCAGACCCGATTCTGGCTCTGACCCCATGATTTTGCTTCGTTTTTCTGTTATGATCTCTGACGTTCGCTAATCGTTTTTCACGTTGCCCGTTATCAACGGGGCAGGAGACAAGATGGTCGTCATTCGCATGGCCCGCGGCGGAGCCAAGAACCGCCCCTTCTACAACATCGTCGTCGCCGACTCGCGCATGCCGCGCGACGGGCGCTTCATCGAGCGCATCGGCTTCTACAATCCCAAGGCCGCCGAGCACGAGCCCAAGTTCCGCATCGCGCTCGATCGCGTGGCGCATTGGGTGGGCGAGGGCGCGCAGCCCTCGGACGCCGTGAAGAAGCTCATCAAGCGTGGCAAGGCCGAAATCGTCGCCAAGCCCGAAGCCGCCGCGAAGTAACGCCGCGCCCCGCTTCGACGGGGACGCGTCGACGCTGGTGGCCATGGGCCACGTCGCGGGCGCCTTCGGCGTGCAGGGCCTGGTCAAGGTGAAGCCCTACACCGAGAGTGCCGAAGGCCTCGGCGAATTCGCGCACTGGGTGGTGCGCACCGCCGGGGGATGGCGCGAGATGGCGGTGGAGGAATTCGCGCTGCATTCGAAGGGGCCGGTCGCGCGGCTCGCCGGGTGCGCCGACCGCACCGCCGCCGAGCGGCTGCGCGGCTGCGAGATCGCGGTGCCGCGCGCGGCGCTGGGCGAGGCGCGGGAAGGCACGCACTACCAGGTGGACCTGGTGGGGCTCGAGGTGCGCGACACGGATGGAAACGCGCTCGGCACGGTCGACGGCTTCGTGCGGTCGGGCGAGGCGAGCGTGATGGTGGTGAAGGGCGGCGCCGAGCGGCTGATCCCGTTCGTGGACGCCTACGTGAAGGCGGTGGACCGCGAGGCGGGCCGCATCACGGTGGACTGGAAGGCGGATTACGACGAATGAAGCACTTCGACGTGGTCACGATCTTCCCGGAGATGCTGGAGGCGGTCGCGCGGCACGGCATCACGCGGCGCGCGCTGGAAGACGGGCTCTTCGGGCTGAAGACGTGGGATCCGCGCGATTTCACGACCGACGCCTACCGCAGGGTCGACGACCGGCCCTACGGCGGCGGCCCGGGAATGGTGATGATGGCCGAGCCGCTGGATGCGGCCATCGTCGCGGCTTCGAACCGGCAGCGCGACGCGGGTGTCGCGAAGCCGCTCGTGATCCTCACCTCGCCCCAGGGCGAGCGGCTCACGGAGCACGTGGTCCGCGGGCTGGAGAAGGAAGAAGGGCTGGTGATCATCGCCGGACGCTACGAGGGAGTGGACGAGCGGCTGGTGGAAAAGCGCGTCGACCGGGAGATCTCGATCGGCGACTACGTGACCTCGGGCGGCGAATTGCCCGCGATGGTGTTGATCGATTGCCTCGTGAGGCGGCTTCCGGGCAGCCTCAACGACGCGCGGAGCTCGGCGGAGGATTCGTTCTCGGCGGGGCTCCTCGACTGGCCGCACTACACGCGGCCCGAGGCGTGGAAGGGCGCCGCGGTCCCCGAGGTGCTGGTGTCGGGGAACCACGCGGTGATAGCGCGCTGGCGCCGCATGCAGGCGCTGGGGCGCACGTGGGAGCGCAGGCCCGAGCTGGTGGACGAGCCCGCACTCTCGAAGGAAGACCGGGCGCTGCTGGACGCGTATCGCGTCGAGCGCTCCCTAAAATAAACCGCGTGCATCCGCGAGTCGGCTCTGCACGGAAGGCCAACAGGCCGTGACGAAAGGAACTGCAATGAACCTGATCCAGCAGCTCGAGCAGGAAGAGATCAAGCGGCTCGCCCGCAAGATCCCCGAATTCGCGCCCGGCGACACCGTCATCGTGAAGGTGCAGGTGGTCGAGGGCGACAAGAAGCGCGAGCAGGCCTACGAGGGCGTGGTCATCGCCAAGCGCAACCGCGGCCTCAACTCCTCGTTCATCGTGCGCAAGATCTCCAGCGGCGAGGGCGTGGAGCGCACGTTCCAGCTCTACTCGCCGTCGCTCGCCTCGATCGAGGTGAAGCGCAAGGGCGACGTGCGGCGCGCGAAGCTCTATTACCTCCGCGGACTCACCGGCAAGGCCGCGCGCATCCGCGAGAAGCTGGCCGGCATCGAGACCCGCGAGGTGCTGCCGCCGGTCGAGGAAGGCGCGGCCGAGGCGCCTGCCGCGGCCGAGGCCAAGTAACGGCCTAGAGGGAGCGCGCCGAGAAGGTGTTGCAGTCCTCGGCGCGCCCCGATGCGATCCCGCGTTTGAACCAGCGCACGCGCTGCTCCGAGGAGCCGTGCGTGAATGACTCGGGCACCACGTAGCCCTGCGACTGGCGCTGCAGCCGGTCGTCCCCGATCGCCGCCGCGGCGGTGAGCCCGTTCTCGATGTCCTGGTCGGTGATGTGCGCCTGCACGCCGGCATGGTTCGCCCACACCCCCGCGTAGCAATCGGCCTGCAGCTCGAGGCGCACCGACGCCTGGTTCATCTCCGCCTGCGACACGTGGCCGCGCGCCTTCTCCACCCGGTCGAACGTCCCCATCAGCTTCTGCACGTGATGGCCCACTTCGTGCGCGATCACGTAGGCGTCGGGGAAGTTGCCCGGTGCGTGGAAGCGCGTGCGCAGGTCGCGGAAGAACGACAGGTCCAGGTACACGCGCTCGTCGTTGGGGCAATAGAACGGGCCCATGGCCGCGCGTCCCGTGCCGCAGGCCGAGGGCGTGGACCCGTCGTAGAGCACGAGGTGCGGCTGCCGGTACTCCGAGCCCCGCTGCTTGAACTCCTCGCCCCACACGCGCTCGGTGCTGCCCAGTACCTGCGCCACGAAATGGCCCAGCTCGTCGGTGACCGGGCCTTCGTGCGCGGCCGGCGCCGCCGATTCCTGCTGCCCCTGGCCCTGCTGCGCCATGTTGAGGAGCTGCGACGGGTCCACGCCGAGGAAGTAGCCGATGACGAGGATCACCAGGCCGCCC
The DNA here is from genome assembly GCA_963827425.1 of uncultured beta proteobacterium. GTDB lineage: Bacteria > Pseudomonadota > Gammaproteobacteria > Burkholderiales > Usitatibacteraceae > Usitatibacter. Next base: position 38,044 of record CAWHAQ010000008.1, read on the forward strand.
AGCCCGATGCCGCCTCCGAGGCCCACGCCGCCCATTCCGCGGCGGTCTTCGACGTTCTCGCTCGCTTTTTCGTCACCGAGTTCCATGGATGCGCCTCTTGGGCCGATAGTTGAGGTGACAGACCTCCGCTGGCCGCCCAAGTTGCATTCGCGCGAGTCTTACAGCGGCGCGCGCATTCGCTCGAAGCGCACTCGCGCGAGCGCGGCTGGCCCTTGATCGAACGCCCAGAAGGCGCGCACGGTCGGGGCGAGGTGGGGCGGGGCGGGCGCGAAATGGAACGCCATGGCGCGATGCTACAGCGGCACGGACAGCCACGCCGGGATGGTGACCATGGAGATCACGGTACCGATCGTGACCTGTGTCGCGACGGCGCGCCCATCGCCCGTCATGCGCACCGCGAGGATGTAGGCGTTGGTCGCCGTGGGCAGCGCGGCACAGAGCAGCAGCACGTGCCCCTCCATTCCGGAGAGTCCGAGCCCGCGCGCCGCAAGCCACGCGAGCGCGGGAATGATCGCGAGCTTCACCAGCAGCCACCAGGCGTGCGCGGCGATCGGCCCTTGCCCCTTCTCGATGCGCATCGCCGCGCCGACGCAGAGCAGGCCCGCGGGAAGCGCGCTGGTGCCCAGGAGGTTGAGCGTCTGGTCCATGAAAGCCGCAAGCGGAAGGCCCGCCGCGTTCCACGCGAGCCCCGCGAGCGACGAGACCAGCAGCGGGTGCGTGAAAAGCTCGTAGAGGAAGCCGCGCTCGCCGTGGCGCGCGAGCATCGCGACCGCGAAGAGGTTGGCTTCGGGAATCATCACGCCCAGGAGGAGTGCCGCCATCGCGACGCCGGGCGTCCCATGGAGGCTTCCCGCGACGGCGAGTCCCACGTACGTGTTGAAGCGGTAACCGCACTGCGATCCCGCCGCGGTGAGCTTGTGCTCGAGGCCGAGGACCGGCCCCGCGAGGATCGAGAGCGCAAAGCCCGCGAGTGTAAAGCCCAGCGCGATCGCGATGGGAGCGGCAGCCGTGGCGAAATCGATCCGCGCGATCGCGAGCGAGCGGAAGAGGAGCGCCGGAAAGAGCACGTAGTAGACGAGCTTTTCCAGCCCGGCCCAGAAGTCGCGGCCGAACTCGAAGCGGCGCGCCAGCACGAGGCCCACGACGATCAGCGCGAAATTGGGCAGGATGAGGAGTGCCGCGGCCATCAGGGCGACATGTCCTTGCCCAGCGTGTTGTGGTAGTCGTGGCGCGTGGTGTCGACGCGCGAGAGGCGCAGCTCCACCGGGCGCTCGCGGAAGGTGAGCGCAACGCGGCGGATCTCGAGCAGCGGAGCGCCCGGCGCGATGCCGAGGAGCTGCGCGACCTCGCGCGGCGCAAGCACCGCGCGCAGGCGCTCGTCGGTGCGCAGCACGTTGATGCCGTAGCGGCTCTGGTAGAGGTGGTAGATGGTGTTGTCGCGCGCGAGGAAGATCTTCTCGGTGAAGCCGGGGAAGAGCGCGGCGGGCAGGGTGATGTCGTCCACGATGGCGGGCTCGCCGCCGAGCGAGAGGACGTTGCGGATGCGGATCACCTTGTCGTCGGGCGCCACGGCGAGCGCGCGCGCCTCGGCCGCGTCGGCCCGCGCGCGCCGGAAAACGACCGTGCGCACCTCGGGATAGGCCTTCGCCCCGTCGCGCCCGACGATGTGGAAGAAGTGGAACATGAGGCGCCGGCCGTCGTGCGTGGCGACGAAAGTGCCCTTGCCCTGCCTGCGCACCAGCGCCTGCTGCGCGACCAGGCTGTCCACGGCCTTCCGGATGGTGCCGATCGCCACGCCGAAGACAGCGGCGAGCGCCGACTCCGACGGGATCGCCTCGCCCGCCCGCCAGCGCCCCGCCGCGATCGCCTCGGTGAGCCGCGCGCGCACTTCCTCGTAGAGCGGACGGCCGGTGCCTGCCCCGGCAATCGTCAGGCCGGGAACCGGTCGGGCGCCGGGGCGGGGGGTGGGCATGGCGCGACGATAACATGCAACTCATCTAGTTGACTTGCGCCGCGCCCGGCGCCTAGCATCGCAATTTCTCCCAGCGCATCCAGATACCCGAGGAACAGGCGATGATTCACTTCGTGGTCCACGACGAGGGCGACTCCGTCGGCGTCGTGGTGGTTGAAGGGGTCCGGTCCGGCCAGAAGCTCACCGGCTGGATCATGGACCAGGACAAGGACATCACGGTCGAGGCGAAGAGCGACATCCCGATCGGGCACAAGCTCGCCATCCGGGCGCTCGGCAAGGACGCGACCGTGGTCAAGTACGGCGTCGACATCGGCCGCGTGATCGCGCCCATCCAGGTGGGCGAGCACGCGCACGTGCACAACATCCGCACCAAGCGCTGGTAAAGGCATTAAGTCTATTCACCACAGATGAACACAGATGAACACAGATGAGTCGTGATGTGATTGATGCGGCGTGGTCATCGTCACGCTGCCCAACCTTGCCCGTCTCTATCTGTGTTCATCTGTGTTCATCTGTGGTTCCAACGGGGTAATCCATGGACCTGAGCAAATCGAGTTTCTTCGGCTACAAGCGCGAGAACGGCCGCGTCGGCGTGCGCAACCACGTCATCATCCTGCCGGTGGACGACCTGTCGAACGCGGCGAGCGAGGCGGTCGCGAACAACATCAAGGGCGCGATGGCGATCCCGCACCCGTACGGGCGCCTGCAGTTCGGCGCGGACCTCGAGCTGCACTTCCGCACGCTGATCGGCACGGGCGCGAACCCGAACGTCGCGGCGGTGGTGGTGATCGGCATCGAGGACCAGTGGACCGCGAAGGTGGTCGAGGGCATCGCGGCCACCGGGAAGCCCGTCTGCGGCTTCGGCATCGAGGGCCACGGCGACCACGACACGATCATGCGCGCCTCGAAGGCCGCGAAGGAATACGTGCAGTGGGCGAGCGAGCTCAAGCGCGAGGAGCGGCCGCTCGCGGACCTCTGGGTCTCGACCAAGTGCGGCGAGTCGGACACGACCTCCGGCTGCGGCTCGAACCCCACGGTCGGCAACGCGTTCGACAAGCTCTATCCGCACGGCGTCACCATGGTGTTCGGCGAGACCACCGAGCTCACCGGCGGCGAGCACCTGGTGGCCGCGCGCTGCCGCGACGACAAGGTGCGCGCCAAGTTCCAGAAGGTGTTCGACCAGTACCAGGACATCATCAACCGCCACAAGACCTCGGACCTGCGCGACTCGCAGCCCACCAAGGGCAATATCGCCGGCGGCCTCACCACCATCGAGGAGAAGGCGCTCGGCAACATCCAGAAGATCGGCCGCAAGTGCATCGTCGACGGCGTCCTCGACAAGGCCGAGATGCCGACGCACCCGGGCCTGTGGTTCATGGACTCGTCCTCGGCCGCCGCCGAGATGGTGACGCTCTGCGCCGCCGCGGGCTACGTCGTGCACTTCTTCCCCACCGGCCAGGGCAACGTGATCGGCAACCCGATCCTGCCGGTGATCAAGCTCTGCGCCAACCCGCGCACCGTGAAGCTCATGGGCGAGCACGTCGACGTGGACGTGTCGGGGCTGCTGAGGAAGGAGATGACGCCCGACCAGGCCGGCGACAAGCTGCTGGAGTGCATGTTCCGCACCGCCAACGGCCGGCTCACCGCCGCCGAGGCGCTGGGGCACCGGGAGTTCGTCTTGACGCGCCTCTACGAGAGCGCTTGAGGGTTAAAGCCGGAAACACAGAGGACACAGAGGTCCACAGAGGACACAGAGAAAAGCCAAATGCGGCAAGTTCGTGGCTGCGTTCGACCATGGCGAGGCTCACCAGGGTTTTCCTCTGTGCTCTCTGTGGACCTCCGTGTCCTCTGTGTTTCCGACCTTGAGGGATAGCGCAACGTGGAGACACTGAAGGTCGAGGTGTGGCGCGGGGACGCGGACGGCAAGTTCCAGGCGTTCGAGGTGCCGCGCCGCGCGAGCCAGACGGTGCTGGACGTGGTCACGCACATCCAGCGCTTCATGGATCCCACGCTCGCCTACCGCTTCGCCTGCCGCGTCGGCATGTGCGGCTCGTGCGCGATGACGGTGAACGGCAAGCCGCGCTGGACCTGCCGCACGCACGTGGACAAGGTCGCGCAGGACGGCGCGTTGCGCCTGGCGCCGCTCGCCAACCTGCCCGTGGTGCGCGACCTGGTCGCCGACATGCGCGAGTTCTTCGACAAATGGGCGCGCTCGCGCGGGCAGTTCACGCCTACCGCCACGCGCAAGGACGATTTCGCGCGCGTCGATCCCGCCTCGAAGGCGCGCCGGGAGGCCGACGCCGCGATCGAATGCATCGGCTGCGGCGTGTGCTACGCGGCCTGCGACGTCGTGAAGTGGAATCCCGACTACCTGGGGCCCGCGGCGCTCAACCGCGCCTGGACGCTGCAGATGGATGTCCGCGATGCAGCGCACGGCGTGCGCCTCGCCGCCGTGGCGGGCGATGCGGGCTGCCATTCGTGCCACACCATGATGAGCTGCACCGAGCACTGCCCCAAGCAGCTCTCGCCCACGCGCTCCATCGCGGGGCTCAAGCGCGCGAGCCTGCGGCAGCTCCTCGCCGGCGAGGGCGAAGCGACGTGAGCGCGCGCCGCGTCGAGGCGTGGCTCTGGGTCGCGCAGCGCGGCACGGCGATGGCGCTCGCCTTCTTCGTGCTCGTGCACCTGGCCACCATCATCTACGCGGTGCGCTCCGGGCTCGACGCCGCGTCGATCCTCGCGCGTGTGCACTCGAGCCTCGCGTGGCCCGCGTTCTATTCGCTCTTCGTGCTCGCCGCGGCGGTGCACGGCGCCATCGGGCTGCGCACCGTGGCCGCGGAATGGCTGGGATGGCGCGGGCGCGGCGCGGATGCGACGATGGCCGCCGTCGCGCTGGCGCTCCTCGCCACCGGATGGCGGGCGGTCGTGGCGGTGAGCCTGTGAGCGCGCGCGCCTACCGCAACCACCCCGCGTGGTGGGCCTTCCTGGTGCACCGCATCTCGGGCATCGCGCTGGCGCTCTTCCTGCCCGCGCATTTCCTGGCGCTCGGCACCGCGCTCGAGGGCGGCGCGCGCCTCGACCGCTTCCTCGCGTGGACCGCGCAGCCCGCCGTCGTCGCGGCGGAGTGGGGGCTCGTACTCCTGCTCGCCGCGCACCTGGCGGGGGGGCTGCGCCTCCTCGCGCTCGAATTCCTGCCGTGGCGCGACTGGCAGAAGACGCTCGCCGCGCTCGCCGCCGGCTTGGCACTCGTCGCGGGGCTCGCGTTCGCGCTGGCGCGATAGCGTTATGCTTGAAGTGACCGTCCTGCTACAACAACGATCCGGAGGAAAATGATGCTGCATCGCCTGGTGAGCCGTCTCTTCGTCGCCGCGCTCGTGGCGCTCGTGCCCGCAGCGGCAAGCGCCGCGGATGCATGGCCGACGCGGCCCGTGAAGATCATCGTGCCCTTCAACGCCGGGGGCGCTACCGACGTCGTCGCGCGGCTGCTCGCGCAGAAGCTCTCCGAGGCGTGGGGGCAGGGCGTGGTGGTCGAGAACCGCGCCGGCGCGGGCGGCAACATCGGCGCCGACGTGGTGGCGAAGTCGCCGCCGGACGGCTACACGCTGCTCATGACGTCGGGCTCCATCGTCACCGCGAACCCGTTCATGTACAAGCTGATGACGTTCGACCCGGCCAAGGACCTCGTCGCCATCACCAACGTCGCCTCGGGGCCGCAGGTGATCGCGGTGGGCAAGTCGATGCCGGCGAAGACGCTGAAGGAATTCATCGCCTACGCGAAGGCGAACCCCGGCAAGGTGAACTTCGGCAGCGCGGGCGTGGGCACGCAGACGCACCTCGCCGGCGAGAACTTCGCCGCCGCGGCGAAGGTCGACATCACCCACGTGCCGTACAAGGGAGAATCGGCGGCGCTCACCGACCTCATGAGCGGGCAGATCCAGATGGTGCCGTCCAACCTGGGCGCGGCGATCAACTTCGTGAAGCAGGGCTCGATCCGCGCGCTCGCCGTGACGAGCAAGCAGAGGAGCCCCGAGCTGCCGGATGTCCCCGCCGCCGCGGAAACGCTGCCCGGCTTCGAGAACACCGGCTGGTTCGGCCTGATGGCGGCCGCCGGCACGCCGAAGGACGTGATCGACAAGATCTACCAGGACAGCGCGAAGATCCTGAAGACCGCGGAGTTCCGCGCCGCGCTCGCCAAGCAGGGCATGGAGCCGGTGGCCAACACGCCCGCCGAGTTCACCGCCGCGATCGCCGCCGAGACGAAGATGTGGGAGAAGGTGATCCACGAGCGCGGGCTGAAGGCGCACTGACGGCAATGGAGCGCGCACGCGAGGGGCACGCCATGAGGGTCGACCCGGCCAGGCTCGAGGAAATCGCGTGCGAGCTCTACGTGCGCGCCCTCAAGGTGCTGCCTCCCGACGTGAAGGAAGGCTTCGCCCGGCTCGCCGCGGGCGAGACCGACGCCACCGCGAAGCAGGTGCTGGGCACGATGATCACCAACATCCGCGTGGCCGAGGATACCGGCAACATGCTCTGCCAGGACACCGGCATCCCGATCTACAACGTCGTGATCGGGCGCGGCGTCGAGATCGACGGCCCGGAGCTGAAGCGCGCCATCCGCCGCGGCTGCGAGCGCGCGACCCGCGAGCACCCGCTGCGCTCCTCGGTCGTGCATCCCATCACGCGCAAGAACGAGCAGACCTCGTGCGGCCCCGGCATCCCGCCCATCCACATCGACTTCAGCGACGAGCACGACAAGCTCACCATCGAGATGGTGCCCAAGGGCAGCGGCTCGGAGAACAACTCGTGGCTGCGCATGGCGATCCCGGCCGAGGGCGTGGATGCGATCAAGACCTTCGTCGTCGACTGCGTGCTCGACGCCGGCGGCAAGACCTGCCCGCCCACCATCGTCGGCGTGGGCATCGGCGGCACCTCGGACCTGTGCATGGCGCTCGCCAAGCGCGCGGCCACGCGCCCGCTCGGCACCGCGTGCCCGGATGCCGAAGGCGCGGCGCTCGAGAAGAGCCTCACCGAGGCGGTGAACATGCTCGGCGTGGGCCCGCAGGGACTGGGCGGCGACTCGACCGCGTTCGCCGTGCACGTCGAGCTCGCCGCTACCCACATCACGATGAACCCCGTGGCGGTCAACATGCAGTGCCACTCCGCGCGCCGGGCCTCGGCGGCCATCACGCTGTCGGGCGTCGAGTACGGCTTCTAGGCCATGACCCACCACGTCCTGCGTTCCCCAATCACCGAAGCCGAGGTGCGGCTGCTGCGCGTGAACGACACCGTCACGCTCGAAGGCACGCTCTTCGGCATCCGCGACGCGAACCTCATCGCGATGTTCGATCGCGCTCGCGCCACCAAATTCGACTGGAATGGGCAGGCCGCGATCCACACCGCTCCCAACGTGAAGCGCGTGACAGCGTCGCCCGAGCATCCCACCGGCTACGCGCCCGTGTGCGTGGGCACCACCACTTCGGCGCGCATGGAGCGCTTCACGCGCCCGCTGGTGGAGCGCGGACTGCGCATCGTCATCGGCAAGGGCGGCCTCGCGCAGGGCTCGCTCGAAGCATTCCGCGAGCACGGCGCCGCCTACCTAGCCATCATCGGCGGCACCGCGGCACTGGAGACCACGTGGATCGAGGCGATCGAGGACGTGGACCTGGACGACCTGCACCCGGAGTCGATCTGGAAATTCCGCGTCCACGGCTTCGGCCCCCTGCTGGTGGCCATGGACAGCCACGGCGCGAGCCTCTATGACGTGGTGCAGCGCGAGGCGCGCAGCCGGCGCGCGCAAACTTTGGCGAAACTGGGTGTCAAATAGCGCGCCGCGTTGCGGTTTGTTGCAGCCTCATGAATGTGCGTGCCCAATCCGCGGGGATTAGGGTAAAATTGCCTGTTTTGTGAGCGGCCAGGGGCCAAAACCCCGGCCGACTGTCTTTAAAGGGCGCCTCCCACGAGGATGCGCCGCCCGAAGGCGCGGCCCGCCACGGTCCGCCGCAGGTGCATGAGGAGGTCTGAGAGTGGATTACGCACAGCAGCAGAGGAGCTGGGGCAGACACGCGCCCAGCATCCTCGCCGTCATCGCGCTGCACATTCTCCTTGGGTGGGCCCTGGTCACCGGGCTGGCGCGTCGGGTCATCGAGATCGTGAAGGCGCCGATCGAGACCAAGATCATCGAGGAGATCAAGAAGCCGCCGCCGGAAGTGCCGCCGCCGCCGCCGCCGAAGCTCGCCGCGCCGCCGCCGCCCTTCATTCCGCCGCCGGAAATCAACATCCAGATTCCCACCGTGACGCCGCCGCCGACGATCACGACCGTCACCACGACCAAGCCGCCCCCCGGCCCGCCGCCGGTCGCGCGTCCCGTGGCGCCCGTGCAGCCCGCGGTGCGCAGGGAGTACAAGGCGAGCTACCGCGTGGAGCCCACGTTCCCGCGCCGTGCCATCCAGCTGGGCTTGAGCGGCAAGGTGGTCGCGTGGGTGCACGTCAAGCCCGACGGCACGGTGAGCGACGTGGAGATCAAGTCGTCGACGAACAACATCTTCGATCGCGAGGTCGTCCGCGCCCTTTCGCAATGGAAGTTCAACCCCGAGCCCGTCGGCTTCGTAGGCGAGTACGAAATCGTCTTCAACCTCAAGGACTGAAGGTCCTGGCGCCCCAGCGCCTCATCACCAGGAGAACCCCACAATGAACCCCATCAACCGCCTGCCCGCCCTCATCGCGGCAGCGCTGATCGCCGGCGCGGCGACGCTCATTGCCGCTCCGCTGGTACTCGCGCAGGCCGACGCCTCCAAGGGCGCGGCCGCCACCGCGACGCCGGCCGCTCCCGCTGATACCGCCGCCACGGCCGCGCCCGGCGCTTCCACCTCCGCCACGCCCGCCCCGCCCGCGCCCGTCGCCGACAAGGAGGTCGTCGAGAACCCGTACGGCCTCGAGGCGCTGTGGAAGGGCGGCGACTTCGTCTCGCGCGGCACGCTCATCATCCTCGTCATCATGTCGATGGGGTCGTGGTACATCATGTTCGTGAAGGTGTGGGAGCAGAGCAAGCTCTTCAAGCAGGCGCGCTCCGTGCAATCGCAGTTCTGGGCCGCCGCCTCCGTGAGCGACGGCGCCACCAAGCTCAAGGAAGGCACCGCCTACCGCTACATCGCCGACAGCGGCATCAAGGCGAACACGCACCACGAAGGCAAGCTCCTCGAGCAGGTGGACCTCAACACCTGGGTCACGATGTCCATCCAGCGCGCCGTCGACAACGTCTCCTCGCGCCTGCAAGACGGCCTCGCGTTCCTCGCGACCGTGGGCTCCACCGCCCCGTTCGTCGGCCTCTTCGGCACGGTGTGGGGCATCTACCACGCCCTTACCGCCATCGGCATCGCGGGCCAGGCGTCCATCGACAAGGTGGCCGGCCCCGTGGGTGAGGCGCTCATCATGACCGCCTTCGGCCTCGCGGTCGCGGTGCCGGCGGTGCTGGGCTACAACTGGCTGGTCCGCCGCAACAAGGTCGCGCTCGAGCAGCTGCGCGCCTTCGGCGCCGACCTGCACATGGTCCTCCTCAGCGGCGGCGTGAAGCCGCGCCCCGCCGCGGTCGCCGCCGCGAGGTAACGCCATGGCGATGACCGTCGGTCAAGACGTCAGCGAAGGCGAGCAGGAGGTGATGGCCGCCATCAACACCACGCCCCTCGTGGACGTGATGCTGGTGCTGCTCATCATCTTCCTGATCACCATCCCGGTGGTGGTGCAGCAGGTCCCGATGGTGCTGCCGAAGGAGCGCAACGTCCCGACGCAGACCAAGCCGGAGAACGTCGTCATCGCGATCAACAAGGATGGCGACGTCTTCTGGAACCTGGAATACCTGAAGGACTCGAAAGCGCTCTTCGAGAAGCTGAAGAAGGTCGCGGTGATGGTGCCGCAGCCCGAAGTGCACATCCGCGCCGACCAGGAAACGCGCTACGAGTCCGTGGGACGCGTGGTGGCCACCTGCCAGCGCGCCTCGATCCTCAAGATCGGGTTCATCACCGAGCCGCCGATCCGCACCGTCGCGGGCGGCTGACCAGGAGTCCGATTCATGGCGATGTCCGTAAGCACCTCGGGGTCCGGCGATCCGGACGTGATGGTCGACATCAACACCACGCCGCTGATCGACGTGATGCTGGTGCTGCTCATCATGCTGATCATCACGATCCCGATCCAGACGCACGCGGTGAAGCTCAACATGCCGGTGGGCAACCCGCCGCCGCCGCCCACCCCGCCCGAGGTCGTGACGCTCGACATCGACTTCGACGGCACGCTCACGTGGAACGGCGAGCAGCTGGACGTGAACACGCTCGACGCGCGCTTCCGCGGCGCCGCGAGCCAGGCGATCCAGCCCGAGTTCCACATCCGGCCCAACAAGCTCGTGACCTACAAGTACGTGGCGCACGTGATGGCCGCCGCCCAGCGCGACGGCGTCACGAAGATCGGCCTGATCGGCGCCGAGCAGTTCCTCGACTAGCCGTAATCCAGAGGTGCGCTACCGATGATCCGTCTTTCCCCCATGCGCGCGGCCGCCGCCGCCCTCGTCCTCGCCGTCGTAGCCTCCACCGGAGCGCTCGCGGCCGACACCGTGCGCCCCGAGGTGGGCAACCCGCTCAAGGCGGCGCAGGCGCTCGTGAAGTCCGGCAAGGGCCGCGAGGCGCTCGCCAAGGTGAGCGAGGCCGACGCGGTCGCCAACAAGACCCCCTACGAGAGCTTCCTCATCCAGCAGATGCGCGGCTCCGCGGCGCTCGCCGCCGGCGACAACGAGGCCGCCATCAAGGCGTTCGAGGCGGTGCTCGCGAGCGGGCGCGTGTCCGGCCGCGAGGCGGTCCAGATGCAGGAGGCCATCGCGGTCGGCTACTACAAGATGAAGGAGTACCCGAAGGCCGCTCAGGCGGCGGCCAAGTACTTCAAGGACGGCGGCACCGACCCGGCCGTGCGCACCGTGCAGCTGCAGAGCTACTACCTCGGCAACGACTGCGCCGCGGTGGGCAGGATGCTGGGCGAGGAAAGCTCCCACAAGGCGAGCGAGGAGGAGCTGCAGATCCTGCGCACCTGCTACAGCAAGGAGAAGGACGACGCGGGGCTACGTGGCCGCCACCGAGCGCCTGCTGCAGAGCTACCCGAAGAAGGAATACTGGACGGAGCTGCTCGCGCGCGTGCAGAGGAAGCCCGGCTTCTCGGACCGCCTGGGCGTGCACGTCTACAAGCTGCGCAGCGCCACCGGCAACTTCGCGAGCGCCAACGACTACATGGAGCTCGCGCAGCTCGCCATGCAGGACGGCGTGCCCGCCGAGGCGAAGGTCATCATGGACAAGGGCTACGCCGCGGGCGTCCTCGGCAAGGGCAGCGAGGCGGCGCGCCAGAAGCGCCTCGGCGACCTGGTGGACAAGACGCTCGCCGACTCGAAGCGCACGCGCGCGCAGGACGAGAAGGATGCCGAAGCCGCCAAGGCCGGCGACGACCAGGTGCGCATCGGCCTCGAGTACGTCTACGAGGGGCAGGCCGACAAGGGCCTGGCGCTCATCGAGCAGGGCATCAAGAAGGGCGGCCTCAAGCGCCCCGACGACGCGAAGCTCCGCCTGGGCGAGGCGCAGCTCTACGCCGGCAAGAAGAACGCCGCGATCCAGACGCTGAAGGGCGTGAAGGGCAGCGACGGCACCGCCGACCTCGCGCGGCTCTGGGTGCTGCAGGCGCGGGCGTGACGCGATCCTGAAGCGCCTCACGCACCGACATCCTCGTCCTGGGATCGGGCGGGGCGGGCCTCTTCGCCGCGCTGCACGCCAGGCGCGCCGCGCCGCAGCTTCAGGTCACCGTCGCCGTGAAGGGACTGCTCGGCAAGTGCGGCTGCACGCGCATGGTGCAAGGCGGCTACAACGTGGCGCTCGCCGCGGGCGACTCCGTCGAGCGCCACTTCATGGACACCATCGAGGGCGGCAAGTGGCTGCCGGACCAGGACCTCGCCTGGACGCTGGTCACCACCGCGATCGAGCGCGTGCACGAGCTCGAGAACGAGCTGGGCTGCTTCTTCGACCGCAATCCCGACGGCACCATCCACCAGAAGGCGTTCGCCGGCCAGACCTTCGACCGCACGGTGCACAAGGGAGACCTCACCGGCATCGAGATCATCAACCGCCTCGCCGAGCAGGTCTGGGTGGCGGGCGTGGACCGGCTCGAGGAGCACCGCGCCATCGAGCTCGTGAAGGCGGCCGACGGGGCGCTGGCCGGCGTGGCCATGATCGACATGCGCACCGGCGAGCTGGTGTTCGTGCAGGCGAAGAGCGTGCTGCTCGCCACCGGCGGCGGCCCCACGATGTACCGCTTCCACACGCCCTCGGGCGACAAGAGCTGCGACGGCCTCGCCATGGCGCTCGCCGCGGGCCTCACCCTGCGCGACATGGAGATGGTGCAGTTCCATCCCACGGGGCTGCTCGCGGGTGCCGGCACGCGCATGACCGGCACGGTGCTCGAGGAAGGGCTGCGCGGCGCGGGCGGCCACCTGCTCAACGGCGATCGCGAGCGCTTCATGGCGAACTACGATCCGCGCGGCGAGCGCGCCACGCGCGACGTGGTCTCGCGCGCGATCTTCTCCGAGATGCGCGCCGGGCGCTCCACGCCCAACGGCGGCGTCTACATATCGATGGGCCACCTCGGACCCGACAGCGTGCGCCGCCAGTTCAAGGGCATGGTCGAGCGCTGCGCCGATTGCGGCTTCGACCTCGCGGGCGGGCTGGTCGAGGTCGTGCCCACCGCGCACTACATGATGGGCGGCGTGGAGTTCGCCACCGACTGCCGCACCGCGGTGCGAAGGCCTCTTCGCCGCGGGCGAGGACACGGGCGGCGTGCACGGCGCGAACCGCCTGGGCGGCAATGGTGTGGCCAACTCGACCGTGTTCGGCGGCATCGCCGGCGATGCGATGGCGGCATGGACGCTCGCCTCGGGCGCCTGGCGCGAGCCCGCCGCGGGCGCGCTCGAGCGATGCCGAGGCGCGCGCCCGCCATCCGCTCGGCAAGCCCGCCGGGGATATCGAGGCGGTGCGCGAGGCGCTCTACGACGTGATGTGGAACGACGTGGGGATCCTGCGCGACGCGGCGGGGCTCGCGCGCGCGCGCGGCACGCTCGCTGGCTTGCGCGCAGAGCTCGACGCGACCGGTGTCGCGGGCGGCGACCTTCGCTACAATCTCACCTGGCATGACTGGCTCAACCTTTCCAGCCTCGTTACCGTGAGCGCCGCCATCTGCGAGGCCGCGGCTGCGCGCGAGGATTCGCGCGGCGCGCACTTCCGCGAGGACTTCCCGCGCGCGGGCGAGCTCGAGCGCTCGGCCTACTCGCGCGTGGCGCTCCACGGCGGCCGCCTCGAAGTGTCCTGGCAGCCGGTGCGCTTCACGCGCGTGCGCCCGGGCGAGACGCTGCTCGCCGCATGAGCGCCGCCACCGTCCCGCTGGCCGAGCTCGAGCGCCTCATGACCGAGGCGCTGGCGCGCTCCGGCGCCACGCCTGCGATGGCGCGCGCCACGGCGCACGCGCTGGCCGCCGCCGAGCGTGACGGCATCCCCTCCCACGGCGCCTCGCGCATCCCCCAGTACTGCGGGCACTTGAAGAATGGGCGCGCGCTGGGCGCGGCGGTGCCGAAGGTCGTGAAGAGCTCGAAGGCCGCGTGCCTGGTGGACGCGGGCGGCGGCCTCGCCTTCGAGGCGTGCGGGCTCGCCGTGCAGGAGGCGATCCGGCGCGCGCGCGAGTTCGGCGTGGCGTTCGTGTCGGTCACCAACAGCAACCATTTCGGCGTCGCCGCCCATCACCTGGAGCCGGTCGCGGTGGCCGGGCTGGTGGGCCTCGCGTTCGGCAACTCGCCAGCGGCGATGCCGGCGTGGGGCGGCCGGCGCTCGCTCCTCGGCACCAATCCCGTCGCGGCCGTGTTTCCGCGCCGCGAAGCCGCGCCGCTCGTGGTCGATGTCTCGCTCTCCGCGGTGGCGCGCGGCAAGATCATGGTCGCCGCGCGCGACGGCAAGCCCATTCCCGAGGGCTGGGCGGTCGACAAGCACGGCAATCCCACCACCGATTCGCGCGCCGCGCTCGAGGGCTCGATGCTCCCGGCGGGCGGCGTGAAGGGCGCGATGCTGGCGCTCACCGTCGAGCTCCTCGCGTGCGCGCTGTCGGGCGCGGCGTTCGGCTTCGAGTCCGACAGCTTCTTCACCGAGCAGGGCAAGCCCACGCGCATCGGGCAGGCGTTCCTCGCGATCGACCCGGGCGCTCTGGCCGGGCGCGACGTTTACCTCGAACGCGTGGAGACGCTGGTGGCGGTGATGCTCGACGATCCGGGCGTGCGCCTGCCGGGCGCGCGCCGCAACGCCCAGCGTGACAAGGCGCACGCGGGCGGCATCGCACTGGCGCCCGACCTCATGCAGAAGATCCGCGCGCTCGCCGGGGAGGCGGTGGCGTGAGCCCCGCGCAGGCCGCGTTCGAAGCGTGCGTGCGCACGCCGTTCGCCACCCTCGGCATCACGGCCGACGAGCGCCACATCACCGGCGTCCGCTTCCTCGCGCCCTCGGTGCCCGCCCTGGCGCCGAAGCGCGGCTCGCTCGCGCACCTCGCGTGCGTGCAGCTCCAGGCCTACCTCGAGAACCCGGCGTTCGAGTTCGACCTGCCCCTCGTACTCGCGGGCACGCACCACCGGCTCGCGGTGTGGGAGGCGATGCAGCGCATCCCGGCCGGGAAAACGCGCACCTACGGCGAGCTCGCGAGCGAGCTCAAGTCCTCGGCGCGCGCCGTGGGCGGGGCCTGCGGCGCCAATCCCATCCCGGTCGTCGTGCCGTGCCATCGCGTGATCGCGGCGGGCGGGGCGATCGGCGGCTTCATGGGCGCGAAGGGCGACGGGTTCGAGCGCGACATCAAGCGCTGGCTGCTGGAGCATGAAGGCGCTCTCTGAAGCGAACGGCGGCGTGCTCGATCGCTTCTGCGATGGCCTGTGGCTTGCCGACGGCCTCGCGCGGAACACCCTCGACGGGTACCGCCGCGACCTGGCCCAGCTCGCCGCATGGCTCGAGTCGGGTCCCGAGTGCGCGCTGGTCGACGCCACGCCCGACGACTTGCGCCGCCACCTCGCATGGCAGGTCGGCACGCGCCACGCCAAGCCGCGCACCACCGGGCGGCTCGTCTCGTCGATGAAGCGCTTCTACCAGTTCGCGGTGCGCGAGGGCCTGCGGGGCGACGATCCCGCCGCCGACCTCGAGGGCCCGAAGCTGCCGCGCTCGCTGCCGAAGACGCTCTCCGAGGCCGAGGTCGAGGCGCTGGTCGCCGCGCCCGACACGAATCGCGCCGCGGGCCTGCGCGACCGCGCGATGCTGGAGACGCTCTACGCGAGCGGCCTGCGCGTCTCGGAGCTGGTGGGACTCAAGCCCGCGCAGGTGAACCTCGACATGGGCGTGCTGCGCGTGCTCGGCAAGGGGTCGAAGGAGCGCCTCACGCCCCTGGGCGAGGAGGCCGTCGACTGGATCGAGCGCTACCTCGCCAGCGCGCGGCCCGCGCTCCTCGCCGGGCGCAAGTGCGAGACGCTCTTCGTCACCGCCCGCGCGCGGCCGATGACGCCGCCAGGTGTTCTGGACGCTGGTGCGCCGCTACGCCGCCGCCGCGGGCATCGGGCGCGCGATCTCGCCGCACACGCTGCGCCACGCCTTCGCGACCCACCTCGTGAACCACGGCGCCGACCTGCGCGTGGTGCAGATGCTGCTGGGCCACGCCGACATCTCGACCACGCAGATCTATACCCACGTCGCGCGCGAGCGGCTGAAGGCGCTGCACGCACGCCACCATCCGCGCGGATGATCGACTACACGCACCTGTCGCCGTGGCTGTGGCTGCGTGGCGCCGCTCACGGTGATCGTCTCGTACACGGTGTTCGGCCTCTCCGGCTTCGGCTCGACGGCGATCTCGGTGCCGATCCTCGCGCATTTCCTGCCCGTGTCCTACCTCGTGCCGCTGATGGCGCTGCTCGACTGCGCCTGCTCGAGCTTCGTCGGCAGCACGGAGCGCGAGCACGTTGCGTTTGGCGAGCTGAAGTGGCTGGTCCCGGTGATGTTCGGCGGCTTCGCGATCGGGGCGCTGGTGCTGGTGCGCGTGCCCGACCAGTACCTGCGCATCGCCCTCGGCGTCTTCGCGCTGGCGCTGGGCGGCTACAGCATCGCGAACCCGACTGTCACCCGGCGCATCTCGCGGCTCTGGGTGATCCCCGTCGGGCTGGTGGGGGGCGCGGTGGCGACGGTGTTCGGCGCGGGCGGCCCGATCTACGCGACCTACCTGCAGGCGCGCCTCGGCGACAAGAACCAGGTGCGCGCCACCACGTCGACGCTGATCTCGGTGTCGGCCTTCAGCCGCGCGGTGATCTACGCGGTGAGCGGGCTCCTGCTGCACGTGGCGATCGGCATCGGCCTCGTGGCGCTGGCGCCCTTCGTCTGGATCGGCCTGAAGATCGGCACGCGCATCCACACCGGCTTGAGCCAGCAGCAGATGAAGCGCGTGGTGGGCGGCTTGCTGGTGTTCACGGGCCTGTCGCTGCTGTGGCGCCTGGTGCTCGCGCTCTTCACGGGGTGAAGGCCGCCGCCACCCCGGCCACCGTCTTCCTCGCCGAGCGCGGCGTGGCGTGGACCGAGCATTTCTACGAGTACGTCGAGCACGGCGGCACGGGCGTGTCGTCGAGCGCGCTCGGCGTGCCCGAGCACGAGGTGGTGAAGACCCTGGTGATGGAGACCGACCGGGGCGAGCCGCTGGTGGTCCTCATGCACGGCGACCGCAAGGTCGCGACCAAGGAGCTCGCGCGCGTGGCGGGCGCCAAGCGCGTCTTCCCGTGCCGGCCCGAGGTCGGCGCAGCGCCACTCGGGCTACCTCGTGGGCGGCACGTCGCCGTTCGGCACGCGCAAGCCCATGCCGGTGTACCTCGAGCGCTCGGTGCTCGACCTGCCGCACATCTACATCAACGGCGGGCGGCGCGGCTACCTGCTCGGCATGGATCCGCGCGAGCTGGTGCGGGTGCTTTCCCCCGTCCTTGTTGACGTGGCGATGGAGGAGTAATCTCGCCCCGCGTCCACGACAAGGGGAGAGAACGATGAGCGCCACGCAAATCGAAGGAATGCCCGCGGGCGGGGCGGCCAATGACCTCCGGCTGGTGCTGCCGGGACGAACCCTGCCGGCCGGGGAAGGCTGGACCTGGATCGCGGCCGGCTGGCGCCTCTTCACGCGTGCGCCGGTCATGTGGATCGTCGCGATCCTGCTCGTGTTCGTGGCCGCGATCGTGATGGGCCTCGTGCCCTTCATCGGCTCCGTGGCCTTCCAGGTCCTGAACGCCACCATCTCCGCGGGCTTCGTTGTGGCCTGCCGCTCCCTCGAGCGCGGCGGGGAGTTCGAGCTCGAGCACCTGTTCGCGGGCTTCAAGACGAATTTCGGCAGCCTGGTCATCGTGGGCCTGCTGCTGCTCGCCGGCTACATCGTGATCTTCGTGGCGTTCGCCGCGATCGCCGGGTTCTCGATCCTCGCCGCGGCGCTGAGCGGCCACACGCAGGACATGACCGCGGCCCTGATGGCCTCGGGAATGACGATGCTGCTCGGCACGCTGGTGGCGCTCGCGCTGATGGTGCCGCTCTTCGCGGCCTACTGGTTCGCGCCCGCCCTCGTGGTGATGCACGGCATGTCGCCCGTGGCGGCGATGAAGGAGAGCTTCTCCGCGTGCATGCGCAACTTCGTGCCGTTCCTGGTCTACGGCCTCGTGATGACGGTGTTCGCGATCCTCGCCGTGATCCCGCTCGGCCTCGGCATGCTGGTGTGGGTCCCGCTCGCGATCGCCTCCACCTACGCCGCCTACCGCGCGATCTTCACCGAGGAGACGGCGCCCACGCAGGCGGCGGCCACCTGAGCTCAGGCGCCGGGATCGCGGCGGCGCTCGAGCGTCACGCCCACCTTGCGCACGTTGCGCACGTGGCCGAGCTTGGCGACCGAGAGCCGCACCCACGGCGCCTTGAACTCGGTCGTGATCACGCCGCACACGTGCTCGGCGAGCGCTTCCAGCAGCTTGAAGCGGCGCTCGGCGAGCTCGTGGCGGATGCGCTCGACCACCTCGCCGTAGTTCACCGTGTCGTGGATGTTGTCGGTGAGGCCGACCTCGTTGCCCGGAATGGCGATCTCGATCTCCATCTCGAGCGTCTGGGCGCGCTGCTTCTCCCATTCGTAGATGCCCACCCACGCCTCGACGCGGAACTCGCGGATGAAGATCGTATCCATGGCGCTACGGGCTCGGCGTATGTTCTGGTTGGGGCGGGCAGTGGCGCACGGCCGAAGCGAAGATGCGGACGATGCGGGTCACGGTGACGGATGCCATGAGCGCGTATTGTAGAGTATGGCCATGACGGCGCTCCTCTGCGCGCTGGGCGGCTACCTCGCCGGATCGATTCCCTTCGCCCTCCTGGTGAGCCGCGCCATGCGCTTGCCCGACCCCCGCACCTACGGCTCGGGCAACATCGGGGCGACCAACGTGCTGCGCTCGGGCAGCCGGCTCGCGGCCCTGCTCACGATGGTGGGCGACGCGGCCAAGGGCTGGGCGGCGGTGCTCGTGGCGCGCCTCCTGGGGCTCGATGACGCCGCGCTCGCCATCGTCGGCACCGCGGCCTTCGCGGGCCACGTCTTCCCGGTCTGGCTGCGCTTCCGGGGCGGCAAGGGGGCGGCCACCGCCGCGGGCGTGCTGATCGCCTTCGACTGGCGCCTGGGCCTCGCCACCTTCGCCGCATGGCTCCTGGTCGTGGCGGCGACGCGCTATTCCTCGCTCGCCGCGATCGTCGCGGCCCTCGTGGCGCCCGCGGCCGCATGGTGGATCCTGGGCCCGGGGCCGATGCTCTATGCCGTGGCCGCCATGTGCGTGGTGCTGATCGCGCGCCATCATGCCAATATCGCGAAGCTCGCCCGCGGCGAGGAAAGCCGGATCGGCGAGCGCAAGATGCAGTCACCAACCGCCCCCTGAGCGCTAGAATGTTCCGCCATGATGGCTGACGAAGAAGAAGACCTCGACCTCGACTTCACCCGGCCGGTGAAGCCCGCGCCGCCGCCGACCCCGGAGAAGGTGGAAAGCGCCCGCAAGGAAGCCGCCGTGGGCACGCCCGAGCTCGCGCGCACCGGCTTCTACGTGGCCATGGCGCGCCGCCCGCAGGAGAAGGTGGTGCCGCGCAACGGCAACCGCTACAGCGTGCTGGTGGTGGAGGACGACGCGGACCTCATGAAGCTGGTTTCCGAAGTCCTCTCCAAGGCCGGGTTCCTCACCCGCTCGGCGCGCACCCGCCAGGAGATCAACGGCGAGTTCAACCGCCTCCCGCTCCCGGACCTGGTGCTGCTCGACGTCACGCTGCCGGACACCGACGGCTTCTCCATCCTCGAGCGCATCCGCGGCAACCAGAAGATCACGCGCATGCCGGTGATCATGATGACCGGCAAGTCGGCGGTCACGGACATCGCGCGCGGCCTCTCGCTGGGGGCCGACGGCTACGTCACCAAGCCGTTCAAGATCAGCGGGCTGGTGTCGGCCGTGAAGACCGTCCTCGCCCTCGACTAGCGGCCGCCCGCGCGGGAGCCAAGCGGGGGTCACGGGTCGATTTTCAGGATTCCGCGCAGGAACTCCACCGTGGCGTAGAACTGGTAATCCGCGTTCGGCTTCTTCGCGAAGCCGTGGCCCTCGTCGTTGGCGACGATCCAGGACACTGGCGTGCCGCGCTGCTTGAGGTTGGCGACGATCTGCTCGCCCTCGCTCCAGGGCACGCGCGGGTCGTTGCGCCCGCTCACCACCATCAGCGGCTTGGTGATCTTCCCGGCGTTCTCGAGCGGTGAGATGGATTGCAGGAACGCGCGCATCTTCGGGTCGCGCTCGTCGCCGTACTCGGCGCGGCGCAGGTCCCGGCGGTAGCTCTCGGTGTGCTCGAGGAAGGTCACGAAGTTGGAGATGCCGACCACCTCGATGGCGCCCGCGATGCGGTCGGCGTAGTGGACGGCGCAGGCGAGCGTCATGTAGCCGCCGTAGCTGCCGCCGACGATCGCCACGCGCGTGGCGTCCAGGTCCGGTTGCTGCGCGATCCAGTCGATGAGCGCACCGATGTCCTTCACGGAATCCTCGCGCTTCATGCCGTTGTCGAGCTTGAGGAAGGTCTTGCCGAAACCCGCCGAGCCGCGCACGTTCGGATACACCAGCACGATGCCCAGCGCGTCGACGAGATAGTTGTTGCGGCCGATGAAGCCGGGGCGCGCTTCCGCTTCCGGGCCGCCGTGGATCGAGATCACCACGGGGCGCTTGCCCGTGAAGCGCGCGGGGGGCAGGTACTCGAGCCCGGAGATCTCGCGCCCGTCGAAGCTCTTCCAGTGGATGGTGCGCGGCTCGGGGAAGTCGCGCGTGTTGAGCTTGGGGCTGTTGCCGTTGGTCCAGCGCGTGAGCTGGTTCTTCGCGATGTCGTAGGAGAACACGTCGCCCGCCGAGCGCGCCGAGGTCACGTGGAACGCGACTTCCTGCGCGTGCGGCCGCCATTGCAGCCCGTCGATGACGCCGGGAAAGAGCGGGGGGCGCGGCAACTCCTTGAAGGAGCGCTCGTCGAGGAAGCGCAGCACGTCGGCGCCGTCCTCGTGGGTGGTGAACGCGACGCGCTTCGCATCGAACGAGACGTCGAGGTCGTCCACGTCGTGCGCGATGCGACCGGTGAGCACGCGCTCGTCGCCGCCGCCGAGCGGCAGGTAGACGAGGCGCCGGAACTCCGAGCCACGGTCGCTGGTGGCGAAGAGGCCGCGGCCGTCGCGCGAGAAGCGCGGCAACTGGTAGGACACGGAGGCGCCCTTCGCGAGCGGCGTCACGCGCCGTCGATGCTCGCCCGTGGCGTCCATCACCCACAGGCGGCTGTCGTTCGCCGAGAGGTACTCGACGAACGCGAGCTTCCTGCCGTCCTCCGAGAAGTGGAAGTCGAACCAGCCGCCGCCCTCGAGACGCGCGACGACCTTGTCCGACCCCGGCTTCAGGGGATCGACGACGTGCACCATGGTGCGCGCCTTGCGCTCGGCGTTGTTGCGGTCGACGAGCTCCGTCACGTAGGCCAGGCGGTCGCCCTTGCGCGTCCACGCCACGTCGCTCACGCGCTCGCCCTCGGGGCTCAACGGCGTCACCGCGCGCGACGCGAGGTCCTCGCGATAGAGGCGGAAGACCTCGTCGCCGCCTTGCGCGCGCGTGAAGACGAAGTATTCGCCTTTCGAGGGCTCGTACGACGCGTAGGCAACCGCGTCCGGGAAATCCGTCACCGGATCCGGCGCGACCCCGGGCTCGGCGACCACATGGGCCTGGTTGGTGGCGTTGAGGCGCCGGCGCACGAGGATCTCGCGGCGCGCCGGATGCCAGGACATCATGGCGCTCGCGTGGAAGTCGGCGTAGGGCTCGAGCTTCTCGGCGAGCCGCGCGGGAATGGCGGGCACGCCGTCGAGGACCAGGGCCGCGGGCGGCTTCACCAGCGGAGCGGCGGGACCCTCGTCGGCGCGCGCGGACCCCTCGTCGGCGCTAACAGACGCGGCGAGGCCCAGCGCCAGCGCGGTAAAGGCGGCGGCCCGGAGCGCCTGCATCACGATTGCTCGGGACCGGTGGCGACCGGCCGCGCGGGATCGGCACACCACTCGCTCCACGATCCCGGATAGAGGCGCGCCTCGCCGAGACCCGCGAGCTCGAGCGCGAAGAGGTTGTGGCACGCGGTCACGCCCGAGCCGCACATGTGCACCGATTGCCCGACCGCAGCGCCGCCGAGCCACCGCGTCCATTCGTCGCGCAGCCGCTCGACGGTCTTGAAGCGTCCGTCGGGCAGCAGGTTGTCCTGCCAGAAGCGGTTGCGCGCGCCGGGAACGTGGCCCGCGACGGGATCGATCGGCTCCTGCTCGCCCGTGAAGCGATTCGGAGCGCGCGCATCGACCAGCGCGATCGACGGGTCGCTGCGGATGCGCTCGACGTAGTGCGCATCGACGGTAGCGCCGAGGCGCGGCTTCGGCACGAACGATCCGGGACGCGGGGCGGGATCGTCCTTCGCGACCGGGCGACGCTCGCGCAGCCACTTGGGATAGCCGCCGTCCAGCAGCGCCACGCGCTCGTGGCCCAGCCAGCGCAGCAGCCACCACAGGCGCACCGCGAAGTTGCCGCCGAGGTCGTCGTAGGCCACGACCTGGGTGGCGGGTGTCACGCCGCAGCGGTTGATGCGCTCCGCGAAGGCCTGCACGTCGGGCAGCGGATGGCGGCCGTTGGCGCCGGTTTTGGGAGCGGCGAGGTCGAGGTCGGTGTGCAGGAAATAAGCGCCGGGGATATGGCCCTCGGCGTAGGCGCGGCGCCCCTTTTCGGCGTCGCCCAGGTCGTGGCGCGTGTCGAACACGACCCACTGCGGATCGTCGAGGCGGGCCGCCAGCTCTTCGGTATTGATCAGCATCTTGTCCATGGTCAGCTTTCGAATCCCGCTTCCTCGACTTGTTCCTTGCGCTCGGCTCGCATCGCCATGATGCCGCTCGCCACGATCACCAGCATGCCAGCCCACTCGAGCGGTGCCACGCGCTCGCCCCAAACCAGCCACGTCGCCGCCGCGCCGAACACGAGCGTCGAGTACGACAGCGCGCCGACCACCAGCGTGTTGCCGGTGCGGTAAGCGCGCGTCATCGCAAGCTGCGCGAGAGTGCCCGAGATGCCCATGCCGAGCAAGATCCACGCGTTGTCCCAGCGGATCGGGTGGAACGTGCCGGTGAGCGCCTGCCAGCCCGCGCACATCAGCGCCGCCACCAGGCCGAACCAGAACACCACGCGCCAGTCGGGCTCGCCGAGGCGGCCCAGCGAGCGCACCGAGAGGTAGGCCCACGACGAGAGCACCCCGGAGAAGAGCCCGATCATCGCCGCGCCCTGCTTGCCTTCGCTGAAGGTCGGCTGCAGCAGGAGGGCCACGCCCGCGAAGCCCACCACGATCGCCGCCACGAGCCGTCCCGTGAAGCGCTCGCCCAGCACGACCACGGTGGCGATGGCGAGGAAGAGGGGCGAGGTGTAGTTGAGCGTCTGCGCGGTGGCGAGCGGCAGGGCCGCGATCGCGTAGAAGTAGCCCATGAGCGAGATGCCGCCCACGACCGCGCGCAGCAGGTGCATGCCGAAATACTGCGTGCGCACCGTGCCCTTGTTCACGCGCACGATGCCCAGGATCGCCACGAACGTGACGAGCGAGCGGTAGAAGGCGAGCTCGGCGGCGCCGAATTGGGTCGAGCCCAGCTTTACGAAGACGCCCATCGCGGCGGCGAGGAAGCCGGCGACGAGCATCCAGGAGGAGGTCATGCGGGAGCTGGCGGGAAAACCCCGATTATATTCTGCGCGACGCGCCCGCCCTGCAGGACCACGACGCGATCGGCTGAAGCGATGGTCTCGGGCCGGTGGGCGATGATGATGCGCGTGAGGTTGAGCGAGCGCACCGCGTCGTTCACCGCACGCTCCTTCTGCACGTCGAGCGCGCTGGTGGCCTCGTCGAGGAAGAGGATCTTCGGCTGCTTGTAGAGGGCGCGTGCGAGAAGGATGCGTTGCTTCTGGCCTCCCGAGAGCGCCGCGCCCATGTCGCCGATCAGCGTGTTGTACCCCATGGGCATCCCTGCGATGTCGTCGTGCACCGCGGCCATGCGCGCGCAGCGCTCGACGGCGCGGTGGTCGGGCTCGGGGTCGAAGAAGCCGATGTTGTCGGCGATGGAGCCGGCGAAGAGCTGGTCGTCCTGCATCACGGTGCCCACGAGCTTGCGGTAGCGGTCGAGCCCGAGCTTGCCGATGTCGATGCCGCCCGCGAGCACCTTGCCGTCCGTGGGTGCAAGCAGCCCCAGCATGATCTTGAGGAGCGTGGTCTTGCCGCCGCCCGAGGCGCCCACGATCGCGACCGACTCGCCCGGCGCCACGGCGAAGGAGCAGTTGAGCAGCACGAAGGGTTCCATGTCCGAGTAGCGGAACGAGACGCCGCGCACCTCCAGGCAGGCGTCGATCTCGTCCACCGGCGCCGGCGGCGAGTCGGGCTCGGGCGCGGCGAGCACGATGTCGGCCAGGCGCTCGCCCTGCAGGCCCAGCATGCGCAGCTCGATCAACTTGTCGACCAGGCCCGCGACGCGCGCCGAGAACTGGTCCTTGTACGACATGAAGGCGAACAGCATGCCGACCGAGAACGCGCTGTCCAGGACCGCGAGGCGCCCAGCCACACGATGACGACGCGCTCGAGCCCGAAGACGAGGCCGTTGGCCGAGCGGAATCCCAGCCCGAGCTTCTGCGTGGCGAGGTCCTGGTTCACCGAGTCCACCACGAGGTTCAGCCACCGCGAGCGGCGCTCGCCCTCGCGCCCGAAGAGCTTGATCGACTGCACGCCGCGCACCGTCTCGAGGAAGTGGCTCTGCTGCTTGGCCGTGTGCACGATGTGCTCCTCGGTCGCGCGCCGCAGCGGGTCGTAGAAGACCCACCGCAGGACGCCGTAGAGCGCCACGGCCGCCACCGCGAGCGCGGCGAGCGCTCCGTTGTACACCAGCATCATCGCGAGGGTGGCCGCGGCCATGACGCCGTCGATCAGCGCCTCGACGAAGCTCGAGGTGAGCGTGCGCTGGATCGAGTTCACCGCGCCGAAGCGCGACACGACGTCGCCCAGGTGGCGCTTCTCGAACCAGCTCACGGGAAGGCGCAGCAGGTGCGAGAAGACGTTCGCGAGCCATTGCAGGTTGAGCGTCGTGCCGAGGTAGAGCACCACCCACGAGCGCAGCGCCGAGAGCGCGACCTGGATCACCGCGAGCAAGAGAAACCCGAGGCCCAGCACCGTGAGCAGGTCGCGATCGGCGGAGACCACCGCGCCGTCGATGGCCCACTGCATGTAGAACGGAGTCACGATCGCGATCGCCTGCAGCGCGAGCGCCAGCGCGAACACCTGCGCGAGGGAACGCTTGAGACCGTCCACCGGCCCCATGAGGTCGCGCATGCGCAGGCTGCGCCGCTCCAATGCCGGCTGGAAACGCGCCGTGGGCGCCAGCTCCAGCGCGATGCCGGTGAAGTGCTTGGACATCTCGCCCGTCGACAGCCGCCGCACCCCGAATGCCGGGTCGTGCACCACCGCGCCGCGCGCATCCGCGCTCTTCAGCACCACGAAGTGGTTCATGTCCCAGTGCAGGATGCAAGGCGCGCGCAGCTGCGGCAGCTCGTCCAGCTCGAGCTTGAGCGGGCGCGGAGCGAGGTCGAGCCGGCCCGCGGCCTGCATGATGAAGGCGAGGGTCGCGCCCTTGAGCGAGACGGTGAAGCGCCGCCTCAAGCCCGCGAGGTCGATGCGGTGGCCGTGGAAGCACGCGACCATGCCGAGGCTCGCGAGGCCGCATTCGGCCGCCTCGGTCTGCAGGAACACAGGCAGCCGCGTGCGCGGCCCGAGCTTGAGCTGCGCCGGGAGCTCCATGCCTAGGCGCGGCCGGCGAGGCTCAGCAGCGGCTCGAAGATCCACTCCATGAGCCGGCGGCGGTCGAGCAGCACATCCGCCTCCACCTGCATGCCCGCCTTGAGCGGCTGCGCGTGTCCGTACGCGAGCGCCGATTGCGAGTCGAGCGCGGCCTTGATGCGGTAGAGCGGCTCGCGCGAGCCGTCGGGCGGCACGAAGCCCAGCTCCGCGGCCGGAAGCGGGTTGCGCGAGATGGCCACCACGCGCGCGCGGTACGTGCCGAATTTCTGGTGCGGGTACGCGACGTAGCGCAGCAGCACTTCCTGGCCGGGGCGCACGAAACCGATGGAGCGTGAGGGCGCGAAGAGGTGCGCCTCCAGCCGCGAGCCGCGCGGGATGAGGGTCGCGAGCGTCGTGCCCGGCAGGACCATTTGCCCGGGCTCGACCAGCACCGCGGCCACGGTGCCCGCCGTGGGCGCGACGAGGGCGGGCCGGTACTGCAGCTCGCGCTCGAGCTTTTCCTGGCCGACCGACGCGTGCTGCATGTCGATGGCCGCGAGCTGGGCTTGCCCTCGCTCGCGCGCGGCGTCCGCGTCGAAGCGCGCGGTGTCCAGGTCGCGGGCGAGGGCGAGCCGGGAACGCCCGAGGCTTTCCAGCCGCGAGCGCTGCTCGATGGCGGCGTCGCGCTCGCGGTCGAGGGCGGCGCGCGAGAGGAAGCCGATGTCCTCCAGGCGGTGCGCGCGATCGACGCCGCGCTCGGAGATCTCGCCGCGCGCCGCCTGCGTGGCGATCTCGCGGTCGAGCTGCGCGAGCTCGAGCCCAAGGCCCTCGACGCGCCGTGCGAGCCCCGCGATTTCCGTGCGCGCCGCCGCCGCCGTGGACGCGCGTTGCCGCGCGAGCGCGTCCTCCCGCTCGGCGAGCCGTGCCGCGACTGCTCCGCCGATCTCCTCGCGTGCCGCGCCCTCGCGCCCGTCGCCCAGCGTGACGAGTGTTGCGTCGCGCGCGACGTCGTCGCCTTCGGCCACGCGCACGCTCGCCACGATGCCCGCCTGCTGCGCGACGATCTTCACCACGCCCAGCTCGGGCGCCAGCACGCCCTCCACCCGCGCCTTGCGCGTGTACTCGCCCAGCGTGAAGAACACCGCCAGCACCACGCCAATGGCAAGCGCGCACGCCGTGAGGAACGCGAAGGAGATCGGCCGTATGAGCACGATGCGCCCGAGCCACGCGCTCTCTGCATGGGCGCGCACCTGCGCGCGGAAGAGACCGTTCCCCATGGCCTTGCGGGTCGATCAGGTCGGGCGAAACCGGCGCCAGAAGAGGTACAGCAGGGGAAAGAAGCCGGCGGTGAGGACCAGCTGCGGAATCCAGGGCCACGGCGAATTGAAATCGGCCGCGCTCTTCTGGAAGAGAAGGGGAATCGTGAAATAAGGCGCCGCGACGAGGTTGTAGAGGCCGTGCAGCAGCGTTCCGGGCCACAGGGAACCGGTGCGCAGGTACACGAGGGAAAAGAAGATACCCGCCACGCCGGCGAAGACCATGAACTGGAAATGCATTGCGCCGAAGAACGCCGCGGAAAGCAGAATGCCGGCCCACACGCCCCAGCGTCGGTGCCAGAGGTTCTGCATGTAGCCGCGGAAGAAGAGCTCCTCGCCCAGGGGCGAGAGGATTCCGCTCGTCACGCACCAGAGGAAGATGAACTCCAGGCCCGCGGGGGAAATGTGCTCGCTGTAACCCATGGTCGCCGCAAGCTCGGGGTGCGACTGGATCAGCGGGACCGCGACGAGCATCTGGTGGGCGCCGAAGCACCACGTGACCATGAGAGCTACGAAGAGCGCGACGTCGCCGGCGGTGATCGGATTGCGGGCCGGCGCATACAAGGCACGGAACGAGCGACGCAGCTCCGGCACGATCAGCGTGACGAGCAGGATGAGGCCGCCCTGCACCGCCGCCCAGATCATCGCCTGCCATCCGAAGCGCCATTCCGTCTCGCCGACGTTGCCCAGCTTCATGCCCACGACCGCGGAGATCGCGAAGATGAGGAGATACAGGAACAGCAACTGTCCCGGCCGCACGTTGCCGGCGAGTGGGGAGGGAATGCTCGTGTCCTGACTGGCTTTGGCCGATGCCATGGTAGTGAGCTGCCGGAACCCGGGTCCCGGCAGCGTCTCCGCGCTAGCTCTGCTTGATGGCGGTGGCGACCGTCTCGATCACGTGCGAGGTCAGCTCGACGGCGCCGTCGTAGATGCTGATCATGGCCTGGCCGGGCGTATCCCCGGTGCTGCTCACTCCAACGCACCCCGCGCCGACGGTTACGGTCGAGGTGCCGCCCGCCACATCCGCGACCTGCTCGGCCGAGATCTGCGTTCCGGGCGTGGGATTGGTGTCTTTCGTCTCTTCCATGCTGAATGTTCCTTCGCTTGAATCAGTGGGGCATCAGGTGAGGTACTTCTCGACCGCCGGCGGCTCGGGCGCGCCGAGGGGGCTCGGCGGAAACTCGGGACCGGGAAGCGGCAGCCTCACGATCGGGATGTGCACCGGGCCGACGGTGCCACCCGTCACTTCCGGCGTGTCCTTCCTGTCCAGCTCCTTCATGACTGCTCTCCTTCGACGAATCGGTTGCTGGGTGCGATCGCGCCGGGCAAGCAACCTGGAGGCCCGGGGCGCCGTGGCGGCAACGGCCGGAACGCGGCCATCGCGCCGCCCTGGATCAGCTGGGCTCGGCGACGCGAAGGTCCCGACCCGCGAGTCGCGCATAGTCGACCGGTTCCGCAGGCGGCTCGGCCGGCGCGCGGTAGGTGACCTCGTCGAGCGCCGCCGCGAGCGGCACGCCGCCGGCGATGCGCAGCACTTCCTCGAAAGTAAGCTCCTTCACGTCGACCTCCTCCCATGCGGGCCGCCTTCGATCCGGCGCGCCCTCGATGTCCCGTTCCGACCGTTGGGCGCATCGTAGGTGCGCGCGCCGCAGGCTGCGCGGAAAAATCGGAAATGCGGCGATCGGATTTCGGCGTGCGGCGCGCGGCGCGCGCGGGCTACCGTCATGGCCGACGAAACCATCCATCGCACCGCCATGAACACCGCCTCGCCGCCCGCATCGCGCTACCGCGTGGCCGTGCACCGCGTGAAGGGCTGCTACGTGGCGCGCGTGCTCGACATTCCGGGCTGCGTTTCGCGCGGGGCCTGCGAGGTGGAGGCGGTCGAGAACGCGCGCATGGCGATCCGCGCCTACCTCGGCATCGCGCACGCCCTCGACAGCGACCGCGCCGTGGTCGAGCTCGAGATCGCCGCCTGACCCCGGCCCCCGGGGCGGATTACGCGCCGCCGCGAGGTTGTGTACCCTAAAGGGTCCTGGCCTCAATCCCCCGCGCAACGTTTCTGCTGCCATGCAGCAAGGAGGAGGCGTCGTGGCGAAGTACACCACCGAGAACATCCATACCGTGGCCCTGGTCGGCCACGGCGGGGCGGGCAAGACGACCCTGGTCGAGGCCCTGCTGTGGAAAGCCGGAGCGATCGGCGCGATGGGCAGCACGGAACGCGGCAACACCGTCGGCGATTCCGATCCCCTCGAGAAGCAGTACGGCCATTCCCTCGCATCCGCCTTGGTAAATTTTCCCTACAAGGGGATCCACGTCCACCTGATCGACACGCCCGGCATGCCCGACTTCGCCGGCCAGTCCATCGCGGCGCTGGCGGCGGTGGACCTCGCGGTGATCGTGATCAACGCGCAGAACGGCATCGAGCTCAACACCTCGCGCATGATGCGCGCCGCCGGCAAGCGCAGCCTCGACCGCATGATCCTCATCAACAAGATCGACGCGGAGAACGTGGACCTCGCGGGATTGCTCGCGCGCATCCAGGACGTGTACGGCAAGGAGTGCCTGCCGATCAACCTGCCCGCCCATGGTGGCAAGGACGTGGTCGATTGCTTCTTCAACCCCGACGGCGACGCGGATTTCTCGTCGGTGAAGGCGGCGCACTCGGCGATCATCGACCAGGTCGTGGAGGTGGACGAGGACCTGATGGCGCTCTACCTCGAGCAGGGCGAGGAGCTGGCACCCGAGCAGCTCCACGCGCCGTTCGAGAAGGCGCTGCGCGAGGGGCATTTGATACCGGTGTGCTTCGCCTCGGCGCGCACCGGCGCGGGCGTGGCGGAATTCCTGGAGATCCTCGCGCGCCTGGCGCCCAACGCCACCGAGGGCAACCCGCCGCAGTTCGTGCGCTCGCCGACCACCGAGGGCGAGGAGTTCCACTCCGAGCCGGACCCGAAGAAGCACGTCCTCGCGCACGTCTTCAAGATCATCATGGACCCGTACGTGGGCAAGGTCGCCGTGTTCCGCGTGCACCAGGGCACGCTCACCAAGGACACGCAGCTCTACATCGGCGACGGCAAGAAGCCGTTCAAGGTGGGGCACCTGTTCCAGCTGCAGGGCAAGGAATACGTCGAGGTCGATACGCTCGTGCCCGGCGACCTCGGGGCGGTGGCGAAGATCGAGGAGATCGAGTTCAACGCGGTGCTGCACGATTCGCACGACGAGGACCACATACGGCTGCGCTCGCTCGAGTTCCCGACGCCGATGCACGCGATCGCCGTGGAGACCCGGAAGAAGGGCGACGAGCAGCGGCTCTTCGAGGTGCTGCACAAGCTCGAGGTCGAGGACCCGTGCCTGTGGATCGAGCGCCATCCCACCACGCACGAGACGGTCATCCGCGGGCTGGGCGACCTGCACATGCGCACCAAGCTCGAGAAGATGCAATCGCAGTACAAGATGGAGGTCGCCACCAAGCCGCCGAAGATCCCGTACCGCGAGACCATCACGAAGCGCTCCGAGGGCCACTGCCGCCACAAGAAGCAGACCGGCGGCGCGGGCCAGTTCGGCGAGGTGTTCCTCAAGGTGGAGCCGCTGCCGCGCGGCACCGGCTTCCAGTTCGCGAGCGAGGTGAAGGGCGGCGTGATCCCCACGGTCTTCATCCCCGCGGTGGAAAAGGGCGTGAAGCAGGCGCTCGACCATGGCGTGGTCGCGGGATATCCCGTCGAGGACCTGCGCGTCATCGTCTACGACGGCAAGAGCCACGACGTGGATTCCAAGGAGATCGCGTTCGTCACCGCGGGCCGCAAGGCCGTGGTCGACGCGATCCTCAAGGCCGCGCCGATCATGCTCGAGCCGATCGTGAACATCGACATCACCGCGCCCGACCGCTACGTGGGCGACCTCACCTCCGACATCTCCGGCAAGCGCGGCCAGGTGACGGGCACCGAGTCCACCGGCGGCGACCTCATGTCGATCAAGGGCACGGTGCCGCTCTCGGAAGTCGCCGAGTACCAGACGCGGCTGCGCTCGGTGACCGGCGGGCCAGGGCGCGTACACCATCGAGTTCAGCCACTACGCGCCGGTGCCGCCCCAGACGCAGCAGCACCTCGCCTCGCAGTTCAAGCTCGAGCGCGACGAGGACTGACTGCAAGTTCGGTGCCGGTCGCGGTCTCGCGCGTCCCCTGCGAATTCGCCGGTTTACCGGTTGACTTCGCGCCCGCGCCGGAGCATTTTTTCGGCTTCGGGAAAGGTAGCCCACGCCTTCCCGCAAGCCGGCAAGAGCGAGGATCCGATGTTCGTCATCCGCGACCAGCAGCTGAGGCTCCTGGTGCTCGCGCAGCTCATCCGCGAGCTGCAGCGCGGCGCCGAGGAACGCCACCGCCGCCCGAGGGCTTCAGCGCGCGCAACAGCTCGACGAGTTGCGATCGCTCACTTCGGACGGGCTGGTGCGGCTTTCGGAGATGACCGAGCCGCGCGTGGCGATCCAGATCGACGCGGGCTCGCTCGAGCATGGCCTGCGGCAGGTCGACTACCTCAACAAGCGCTCGCGCCAGCTCGAGTTCTTCATCACCCACGGCGCGACCTCCACCATGCTCACGCGCCTCTTCCGCATCTCTTCGGCGGACGTGACGTTGAAGCGCCGGCTCTTCTCGGGCACCAGCTCGTCGCTGCGCCGCCCGTCGATGCCGCCGCACGCCGTGCGCGAGCAGATCCAGGCGCGCTGGTTCGAGATCCGCAAGGGCAAGGAGCGCGAGCCGGTGCGCGCGGAAGATTATGAGGAGTTGCACGCGGGATTTTCCGGCCAGACGTTCGCGACCCTGTGGGCGGTGGTGCACGAGTTCGACAAGGATTAGGCGAGGAGGAGGAGCAAAAGAAGCGAAGCGGGGCGGCCTGGGCCGCCCCGTTTCGTTTCGAGGTCCGCGACTTTGGTCGCGGTCGCCGGCGCACGGCGCGCCAAGACCTTGGTCCCATTCCGACCGCCTCCGCGGATGCAACGCTCCCCGCTCGGACGAAACCCCTGGAGGCCGGAAATGAATGCACGATTCGTCCTGAAGGCACGGCCGCACGGCGGGCTGGGCGTGGCGTCGCTGGCGAGCGGCGGCGGACAACCGCTATTACCTCACCGCGCCCGCGAACCTCGGCGACCAACGACAAGCTCGATCTCGCCCAACGGTCGCGCCATGGCGATGCAGCAGTCGGACGGCAACTTCTGCGTGTGGGGCGGCAGCCCCGCCACCGCGCGGCCCTACGACGCCTCGTGGTGCCACATGAAGATCAATCCGTTCCTGAACGCCGCGCACACGAAGTACTACACCGTCGATCCAGACCGACGGGAACCTCTGCACGTACTCCGAGCGGGTCGAGCCACGCGACCTGGTGCAGCATGGCGTACGGCCCCGCGGGCCCGCACTATGTCGTCGCTGGACGACCACGGCAACCTCTGCACCCACAAGGGCACCGGTCCGCAACAGGACTGGGGCGTGCTGTGGTGCACGATGGACACGGGCAGCGCGCCACCCCTCGCCCCGAACGTGATCGACGTGAGCGCGGCCGTCGCCGACCTGTTCAATTCGGATGCGAATGCGGCGCGCAGCCTCGCCCAGGCGGTCGGAGCCTCCAAGCCGGACCAGTTCTACATCGAGTCGGTCAAGATCACGCAGCTGCAGAACACGGCGTTCAACTTCACGCCACCCAAGGGCGTGCTGGTGCCGGTGGACACGCAGGAGATCGTGAACTGCGACGAGACGCAGGTCACGCGCCAGGTCGATTTCTCCACCGACGTCACCAACTCGGTCAGCATCGCGAAATCGAAGACTTTCGACACCAGCGTTTCGGCCACCGTCTCGTACAGCGGCCTCTTCGCGAGCGGCAGCGTCACCGCCACGGCCAGTTACTCGATGACGGACTCGAGCGAGAGCTCGAACTCCAACACCACCACCGCGCACAACTCGACGACGATACGTTCCAGCCGCACGGCGGGCGCATCGCGCAGCTCCAGGTGCTGATGCAGCAGGGCGCGAAGGTGCCGTGGACCGCGTCGTTCGTGCCCACGGACACGCAGTCGATCGCCGTCACCGCCCGGCGCATCGGCAACAACGAACGGGCGACCGCCACGCTGCAGTGGAATCAGGTGAAGAGCTACCTGCCGGCCTCCAAGCAGGCGCTGGTGCTCACCGGCACGCTCGACATCAACCGGGTCGATCCGACCTCCGGCGCGCTGGTGGCCACCTGGGCGATGCCCCAGGCGGACCTGGACCAGATCTGCTCGGCCCCGCCGCCGGTGCTTGCCGGCGGTCCCGGCTCGGTCGGGAATGCGAGGGGCAACACCGCGAGCGCGATGGCGGCGTCGTCGAGCTTCGCCGTGGCCTCCCCGCAGCCGCGCGGCCTCGTGCAGCGCAAGCTCACGCCCGCCGAGGCGGCGGTGAAGATACGCGCCGCGACACCACTCACCGGATCGTGAGTACGCTGCCGTCATGAAGGGAACGCCGATCCGCCCCTGGATCGCCTTCCTGCTATGGATCAGCGCGACGTTCGCGTCCGCGCAGTCGTTGGGATGGAGCTACCTGGATGGCCCGAGGGCCGCCGATATCGGTGTGGGCGCCGACGGCAGCGTATGGATGATCGGAAGCGACAAGTTCGGGCCGAGCAACCTCGGCATCTACCGCCTCGCGAAAGACTTCAAGTGGCAGAAGGTACCCGGTGGCGACAGCGCCGTGCGCATCGACGTCGACCCCAAGGGCAATGCCTGGGTGGTCACCTCCGATCACCAGATCCTGCGCTGGAATGGCGCGAGCTGGGACCGGATTCCGGGCGCGGCCAACGACATCGGCATCGGCGCCGACGGCAGCGTCTGGATCGTCGGCAACGACAAGGTCGGTGCGAAAGACTTCACTATCGAGCACTGGGTCAACAACGCCTGGCAGAAGGTCCCGGGCGGCGCGGTGCGCGTCGACGTGGACGACAAGGGCAATCCGTGGGTCCTCAGCAGCGCGGGCGGTATCTTTCGATGGTCGAACGGCTCGTGGATCAATCTGCCGGGTGGTGCAAGCGACGTTGCCGTGGGCCCGGCCGGTGCGGTCTTCATCATCAATAGCGGCGGCTCCGTGTACAGCTTGGCCGGCGCGACTTGGGCCGCGCGCGACGGCGTCCTTGCCGCGATCGCGCTCGACGGCCAAAGCCATCTCTGGGGCGTGGCCCCGGGCGGGCAAGTCTTTTTCGCGACCAGCGAAATGAGGAAGGCGGCCGGTCGCCGCGTCCGCCGCGACTAGGCGTGCTGCCCGAGCTCCCGGCGCACGAACTCGTGGAAGTGCACCATCCCGTCTTCCATCGGCGATTGGTACGGGCCGTATTCCTCGCGGCCGTCCTGCAATAGCGCGCGCCGGCCTTCGTTCATCCGCACGCAGATCTCCTCGTCCTCGCGCGCGGTCTCGTGGTAGGCCTTCTGCTGCGCCTGGACGAACTCGGGCTCGAAGAGCGCGATCTCCTCGGGATAGTAGAACTCGATCACGTTCAGGCACTTCTCGGGACCGCGCGGGTGCAGCGTCGAGATGACGAGCACGTGCGGGTACCACTCCACCATCACGTTCGGGTAGTAGGTGAGCCAGATCGCGCCCTGCGGCGGCGGCTCGCCCGTTGCGGTAGCGGAGCACCTGCTCGTGCCACATCTTGTAGACGTCGCTGCCGGGCTTGCCGAGCGCCTGGTTCACGCCCACCGTCTGCACGCTGTACCAGTCGCCCATCTCCCAGCGCAGGTCGTCGCAGGCCACGAACTTGCCGAGGCCGGGATGGAACGGGCCCACGTGGTAGTCCTCGAGATAGACCTCGATGAACGTCTTCCAGTTGAACGCGTACTCGATGGTCTCGACCTTGTGCAGCAGGTAGCCCTCGAAGTCGAGCTCCTTCGCCACGCCGAGCTTCGCGAGGTCGCGCGCCACGTCGCGCTTGCCGTTGAAGAGCATGCCGTTCCACTTCGCGAGCGATTGCCGCGGCAGGTCCAGGCACGGGTGGTCGGGGAACTCCGGGGCTCCGAGGTGCTTGCCCTCGGAGCTGTAGCTCCAGCGGTGCAGCGGGCAGGTGATGGTGCCGCCGGCGAGCTTGCCGTGGTCCTTGAGGATGATCGCCTGGCGATGGCGGCAGACGTTGGAGACCAGGTCGTGGCGCCCGCCATTGTTCACGAGCGTCCAGGCGCCGTTGGCGCGCCAGTCGAGCACGCGGTAGTCGCCGGGCTCGGGCGCCATTTGCGCGTGCCCGACGTATCCGGGCCCGCGCTCGAAGAGGAATTTGCGCTCGGCTTCTCCGACCTTCGGGTCGAAGTACCACGCCAAGGGCAGATGCAGCGACGTGCGCGTGAGGTCGCGCTGACTCGCGAGATCCGACATTATCCGCACCTCCAGAACCGATGAAGATGAAAACAACTCGGGCTAATCGAGTCAGCTAGCTTTTAACTCTGCAGCTCCGTCCCGACGACGTACTACACCCGCTATTTTGGGGCAAGTTCCCTTGTATTTCAAGACCTTCGGTAACTTTTCCGCGCCCATATTTCTATTTGTCGAGTATAACAGCCCGCTTTTTCCGGTGACGCGGGAGCGACCAAAGTCTCATGGCCCCATCCCCATTGGTCGCATTGATCCCGGGCTCCGGCGCAACGAAGATAGCGCTCACCAAGTCCCTTGAGGGAGGGCAACATGCTGGCGACACGGATTTCCTTGATTCTCGCGGCGCTGTCCATGCTGGGCACCGGCCTCACGTACGCACAGGCCCCGGCGGGCAGCTACGCGCAGTCCTGCAGCGGCATACAGGTCGCGGGGAACGTCCTGCGTGCCAAGTGCAGGACGATGCTGGGTGCGATGGTCGACACCCAGCTGAACCTTCCCTGCGCCGGTTCGATCGACAACATCAACGGCAAGCTCATTTGCACGGGAGCACCGGCGGCCGGCGTTCCGGCCGGCAGCTACCTGCAGAGCTGCGGTGATGCGCGCGTCCAGAACAACGTCCTCTACGCCAACTGCCGGCGTGCCAACCAGACGGTCGCCCAGGCGACCCTGCCCCTGCCGTGCAGCAGCGGCAAGATCGACAACCTCAACGGTGTCCTCACGTGCGTGGGAGGTGCACCCACGCCGGCGCCCGCGCCTTCCGCGGCACCGGCCGTCGTCGCCAGGTTCGCGCCCTTGCTGAAGTTCGACAGCGGCTCCGCCTCCGACGGCTATCCGATGTCCGCGGACACGTATTACAAGACGGTGGTGCAGAGCAAGAGCGTGACCCAGATGCAGAACACCGACCCGAATACGATCAGGCCCGGCAACCGGACGCCGATCTACTACCAGCTGCGCACGTTCGGTGCGCAGGTCCGCATCCGATACTGGATCTTCTACGGCTACCAGCCGCCCTGCATCAACGTGAACGGAACGGGCTCGCACAACGGCGACTGGGAGGACATCACCGTGATCCTCAAGCAGGACCAGAGCGGCATCGCCGCCGTGCAGTACGGGCAGCACGGTGGACGCTACATGCGCATCGCCGGCTCGCGCGACGCTCCCTGCACCGCCGTCGGCCATTGCGACGGCAACCATGGCTTCCAGCTTTCGGGCACGCATCCCGTGGCGTACATCGGCCGCACCGCGCACGGCACGTTCCACGACTCGTCCGCCGGACTCGCGGCGGCGCCCGGCGGCTCGTGCACGTACTACGGCGACTCGCGTAACGGCGGCGGTCCGTCGATGGAGACCTGGGGCAACCCGATCTCGCTCGACGGCAACGCCGAGTCGTGGCTCGCCGCCGATCGGCTGCAGAACTTCCCATGGGGCCCGGACGGCGTGAACACGCACCCGACCATGGCCGCCTTCCCGACCGCTTCGTGCACAGGAGACGCGAACCAGGGCCTCGACAACGCGGGCTGCTTCAAGTCCGAGTGCCTGTCGGGCGACGACCAGGCGGTCGGCAATTGCATCAAGGAGTGCAAGCCCGGGTATTCGAACGCCGGCCTCACCTGCAACAAGGGCAAGTGGCCGTGGGAATGGTCGATTTACGGCCGGCTCGACTCGGGCAATCACTACGGGTACTCGTTCGGCATCCCGCAGACCGACGCCGGGCTCGCGCGGCGCCGCAACAACGGCGGCGAGTGGAACCTACCCTAGACCCACAAGGAGCGACAACATGGAACGATTCATTCCCGACTGCATGAAGTGGCTCCTCGCGGCCGCGCTCGCCTGTGCCGCCCCGGTGGCCTTCGGGCAGGCCCAGGTCGACGAGAAGTGCATGGCGCAATGGCACGACGCGGTGGCCACCGAGAACGTGGGCACGGTCTGCAAGCTGGGCGACCCGGCATCCATGGCGAAGTTCAAGGCCGCCGAGGACGCCGCGCTCAACTGCGCGGTCGCGAAATTGGCCCCGGATGCGGCAGGCGGAGGTGCGCGCCAACGCAGCAAAGACCAAGGACGCGATGGCCAAGCAGATGGGCTCCGAGCCCTGTCCGGCGCAGGCGAAGGCGTACTACCAGCAGCGCTCGACGCAACAGATGCAGCGCTGAAGGACGGCAGGATCGCAATGAGACGGGGCGGCGCATGCCGCCCCGTTTCACGTGTGGCGACTCGATTATCATGGGAAGCTTTCCGGTCACGACCATGGCTTCCCAGGACAAACAGACCTCACCCACCGAGGACCTGAGCTTCGAGCGCGCGCTCGAGGAGCTCGAGGCCCTCGTCGCGCGCATGGAAGACGGCAAGCTCCCGCTCGAGGAATCGCTCGCCGCCTACCAGCGTGGCGCGGAGCTCATCAAGTTCTGCGAGGGCAAGCTCGGCGACGCCCAGGCGCGCATCGCGATACTCGACGGCGAGACGCTGCGCGACTTCAACCCCGGGCCGAAGTGAGCACCCCGGATTTCCAGGACTGGTCGCGCGCGGTCGCTGTCCGCGTCGAAGCGGCGCTGGCGGACCTGCTGCCCTCCGCACGCATCGCGCCGGGGCGCCTGCACGACGCCATGCGCTACTCCACGCTCGGCGGCGGCAAGCGCGTGCGCGCGATGCTCGTGCACGGCGCGGGAGAGCTCGCGGGAGCGGATACCGCGCGCCTGGACATAGCGGCCTCGGCGGTCGAGATGATCCACGCCTACTCGCTGATCCACGACGACCTGCCGTGCATGGACGACGACACCCTCAGGCGCGGCAAGCCCACCTGCCACGTGGAGTTCGACGAGGCCACGGCGCTGCTCGCGGGTGATGCGCTGCAAAGCCTCGCGTTCCAGCTCCTCGCCGAGCATGGGCTTGCCGAGGATCCGCTGAGCCAGCTGCGGATGATCCAGCTCTTCGCCAGCGCGTGCGGCTCGCGCGGCATGGCGGGCGGCCAGGCGATCGACCTCGAGGCCGTGGGCAAGGGCCTCACGCTGCCCGAGCTCGAGTACATGCACATCCTCAAGACCGGCGCGCTGATCCGCGCCTCCGTGCTGCTCGGCGCGCATTGCGGCACGGGCCTCGAGGCCGGCGATTTCGACCACCTCGACCGCTATGCGAAGTATGTGGGGCTCGCTTTCCAGGTGGTCGACGACGTCCTCGACGAGGAGGGCGACGCGGCCACCATCGGCAAGACCGCGGGCAAGGACCGCGCGGCCGGCAAGCCCACCTACACGAGCCTCATGCCGCTCGCCGAGGCCAAGCGCTTCGCGGCCGAGTTGCTGGGCGACGCGCTGGGCGCGCTCGAGGCGTTCGGTGAGCGTGCACGGCGGCTGCGCGAGATCGCCGATTTCATCGTGAATCGCGAGCGCTGAAAAAAAAGCCCGCCGTATCGCGGCGGGCTCGCGCCTGCCTTGTTGTTCTCAGTACTTCGGATGCACCGCCGGGAACGGCTCGTCGCCCACGCAGATCGGCTTCGCATAGGCGCTCACCACGCCGCTGATGCCCGTCGGATCGAAGCCCGAGGCCGCGCTCAGGGTGGCGAGCGCGGTCTTCGTGCCGTCGTCGGGGGCGACGATGTTGAGGTTCACCAGCGCGTACTGCTCCTTCACCCAGCGCGCGGCGAGCGGGCTGAAGCTGCGGTTCACCTGGTCGTTGACCGCCTTCGTGGTGATCTGGTCGAAGGTTCCGACCGCGTCGTTGACCCACGTGTACGTCGTCATCCCCGCCTGGTAGGAGGCGTTGCCCACGGCATACGCCGTCGAAACACCTTCCTTGACCGCCATGAGGGTCGCCTTCCATCCCGTCGTGGCGGCTCCGCCGGAGAGCGCGCCGGCGAGCGCGATGGCGGGGGAAACCACCATCGACGCGGTATCCATGGCGCAGGTCGCCGGGCTGGAGCCGCAGCCGGCGCCGCAATTGGTCTTGCCGGACGGGCAGTTGCCCCAGCACACGGGACCGACGCCGCCGTAGCCCGCGTTGCACTGCTTGTAGCAGAGCCCCGCGTCGTACTGGTTGCCGCCGCAGTTGGTCGGAATCGTTCCCGCCCCGCGTCCATACGACTTCTTGGTGAGGTCGAGGCCGGTGAGGCCCGAATAGCCCGGCGGGACCGACGGCGTGTTGAGCGCGCAGAAGACGCCTGCGTTGGTGTAGCCACTCGGGCAATCGTATTTCGGCACGGTGCAGCCGACGAAGGGCAGGGACAGGTAGCAGCCCGTCCTCTGCAGGGTCGTGGTGAGGCTCTTCGCCGAGTAGTGGCAGAGCGCGCCCGTGTCGGTGTAGCCGCTCGGGCAGTACTGCCAGCAGACCGGCCCCGCGGCGCCATAGCCCGAGTTGCAGCGGGTATAGCAGAGGCCCGCATCGTATTCCTTGCCGCCGTCGCACGTCGTCGGAATGGTGCCCACGCCGCGCCCGTAGCTCTGCTTGTAGCAGTACTGGGTGCGCTCGCTCGCGACCTTGCGCCCGATCCACGCGAACACCTGGTTGGCTTCGGCGCTCGAGAGGGCCGGCCCGTTGGTCACGTTCACGAGCTTGGTGAGCGGCGAGCCGGCCGGGAGGGTCACCTTGGCCGGCGTGGCGGGGGCCGCCGGCGGCGGCGCCACCGCGACCTGCACCTGGGCGCCACCCGCGGCATAGATGTTGCGCGAGCTGTTCACGCCCCACGGACGGCCCTTGTTGTCGACGCTCACGTCGGTGAGGGCGCCGTCCATCTTCGTCCAGTTGCCGCCGGTCCACTTGTAGACGCCCGAATCGGTGCCCACCACGAAGACGGTGCCGTCGGCGCCGATGCCGACGTCGTTCGCGGCCCCGGGCGTCTGCACGAACTGGCGGCCGTCGTAGCGATAGATGTTGTGGGCGCTGTTCACCACCCACGCGTTGCCCTGGGGATCGACGTCGATGCGCACCGCGGCGCCGGGAATCTTGTCCCAGTTGCTGCCGTTCCAGCGGTAGATGCCGTAGCCGCCGCCTTCGGAATTGGTGCCGATCACCCAGGCGGTGCCGTTGGCGCCGACCCCGACGTCCCAGGCCGCGCCCGGTAGCACCTCGAAGCCCGAGCCGTTGTAGCGGAAGATCTGGTGCTGCGCATTGACGACCCAGGCGTTGCCCTTCGGGTCGACGTCGATGCGCACGGCGCTGCCTGGGATCTTGTCCCAGTTGTTGCTGCCATTCCAGCGGTAGATGCCGTAGCCGCCGCTCTCTGCGTTGGTGCCGATGACCCAGGCCGTATTGTTCGGCCCGCCCACGCCGACGTCGACCGCGGCGCCGGGAAGCTGCTGCCAGCCCAGGGATTGGGCCCATGCGCCCGCGGCGGCGAAAGCCACCAGGGCGGCGCCGATCCACTTGCTCATCGCTCGGGTTCTCATTGCTGGGCCCTCCGGGGTGCCGTGCCGGTGCTGGCGGCCGGCGGCTGCAGGAAGTTGGCGCGCAACGGTGCCCTCAGGTATGTCGCACGCATGCTGTCGCTGGTGAGCACGGCGATCGCGGTGCGCATGGCATCGCGGGCCTTCTCGAACCCGTCGTACGCCGCTTTCACCGCCGTGGCGTCCTCCTGGCTCATGTTCGTCTGCGACGCGAGGCCCGCCACGAAGTCGTCGGCCTGCTTGGTGGTCGAACGCACCTTCTGGCCGCATGCATCGAGCTGCGTCGCCCCGTCCTTCATCTGCTGGGCGAAAGCGGCGTGCGCGGGATCGATGGTGAGCTTCTGCTTCGGGTCGGTGACCGTCTCGTTGGTCGCCGCCGCGAGCGCCGCTTTGGCGTGGTCCGGAGGAACCGGTACCGCCGCGATGGTGTTGGCGACGGTGGCGCAATCGCTCAGGGCCGCGCTGGCCTGCGTGAGGGGCGTGACGTCCACGGCCGCGACCGCGAGGAGCGATACACAGCTCGCGGCGAGGCACGTAAGTCGTGTGACTGCTTTTTTCATGGGTTGTCTCCCTGATGGGCGTCGGAAAAGCACCTGATGCCGGAAAGTCGCCGACGCAGCATGGCAAAAGCCAGCGCGCGGGGAAATGGGAGGAAGGTCTCGATTGCTTCCGACTTTAGTCTCACCCGCGTTGACGCTCGGCCCGGGGCGGTCCAATCTGCCTGCATGAACGA
The DNA here is from genome assembly GCA_963827425.1 of uncultured beta proteobacterium. GTDB lineage: Bacteria > Pseudomonadota > Gammaproteobacteria > Burkholderiales > Usitatibacteraceae > Usitatibacter. Next base: position 79,259 of record CAWHAQ010000008.1, read on the forward strand.
CCAGACCGCGCCCCCCGCCGGCGCCGCGGCGGCCCTGCTCGGCGAGGCGCGGGCGCGCTTCGAGTCCGACCTCGGCGGCGCGCGCGAGGAGGCCAACCGGGCGCTCGGGCTCGCCCGCGCCGAGGGCGACGCCGCCTCCATCGTCGAGGCACATATCCTGCTTGGCGAATGCGACCGGGTGCTGGGCGACCATGCGCGCTCGCTCACGTGCTACGGCGCGGCGCTCGACGCGGCCCACGCCGCCGGCGACAGTGCCCGCGAGGCCGAGGCGCACCGCCTGATGGCATTCCTGCACGACAGCATCGGGCGCTTCGAGGAGGCCCACGCCCACCACCTGGCGGCCCTGGGGTTGCTGGAGACCCTGGGCGATGAGCGCGGCATGGCGCACGTGCTGCGCACCATCGGCGTCTCGGCATCCAAGTCGCGCGACCACGAGCAGGGCCTGGAGTGGTACCGCAAGAGCCTCGCCATGGCGCGCCGCGCGGGCGACGAGGAATCGGTCGCGCGCACGCTCACCAACATCGGGCTCGACTTGAAGAACCTCGGCCAGCTCGAGGAATCGCTCGCCGCCCACGAGGAGGCGGTGGCGATCTCGCGCCGCCTGGGCAAGCGCCGCTCGCTCGCCTCGCAGCTCGGCAACTTCGCGCACACGCTGGCGCTGCTCAAACGCGACGCCGAGGCCGAGGCGGCCTACCGCGAGTCGATCGCGGAGGGCCGCGCCCTCGAATATCCCGCCGCGACCGCCAACGCGCTGGTGGGGCTGGGACGGCTCTGCGTGCGGCTCGGGCGGGTGGACGAGGCGCGCGCGCTGCTGAACGAGGGCCTGGCGCTCGCCGAGGGCGGGAGCTTCCGGCCCGACGTCGCCGACGCCCTGGAGGCGCTGGTCATGGCCGAGAAGCGCGCCGGCGATCCCGCCGCGGCGCTCGCGTACTACGAGCGCTTCCACCAGCTCACGCGCGCCATCGCGCAGGACGAGTCGAGGAGCCGCCTCAAGGGCCTGGAGCTGCGCCTGCGCGTAGACCAGTCGCAGCGCGAGGCGACCGAAGAGCGCCGCCGCAGCCACGAGCTCGCCCAGGCCAACGAGCGCCTGCAGGCGGCCGCGGCGGAGAAGAACGACCTGCTGCGCCTGCTGCAGCGCCAGACTCGCGAGGACGCGCTCACGGGCCTCGCCAACCGGCGCCACTTCGATGAACGCCTCTCGGCCCTGTACGTCGAGGCGAAGCGCGCCGGAACGCCGCTCGCGCTGGCCCTGATCGACATCGACCACTTCCAGCGCCTCACCGACTCGTATACGCAGGCGGCCGGCGATTCGACGCTGCTCGAGGTGGCGCGGATCCTGCGCGCCCACGTGGGGGAGGCGGACATCGCGGCGCGCATCGGGCCGGAATCCTTCGCCATCCTCTTCGCCGGGTGCGACCTGGAAAGGGCGCGCCGCGCCTGCGACGCGATCCGTGCCGAGGTGGAGGCGCACGACTGGGCGATGATCCACCAGTGGCTCAAGGTGACCGTGAGCATGGGCGTGGCCCAGGCCGCGCCGGACTCGGCACCCGAGCGGCTGCTCACCGAGGCCGACATGCGCCTGCGTGCTGCCAAGGAGGCGGGCCGCAACCGGGTCTTCGCCGCACCCGTGGCGCCGTTCTCCGACCGCGCGGCGGCGGGCTCCGACGCCACGAGGACCGAGCTGCCCGATCCGCGCCGCGCACTGATCCTGGCCGAGCAGGTACGCAGCAGCTACCAGAACCTGCCGATAGCGTATGCCGCGGGACTGGCCGGCGCGGTGGCGCTATGCTTCGTCGTGCGTGACCTCATCCCGGCGCGCGTGTGGGCCTCCTGGCTCGCCGCGATGTTCGCGGTGACCGCGGGCCTGGGCTTCCTCTATCGCGCCTACAGCCGCGCGAAGCCCACCGGCGAGGCCGCGCGGCGCTGGGGCCACTACGCGACCACCGGAGCGCTGCTCGCGGGCAGCCTCTGGGGTCTTTCGGCGCCCCTCCTGCACACGCCCGACTCGATCGACTACCAGATCATGGTCGCCTCGACCGCGGCCATCGTGGGCTCGAGTGTTGCGTTCGCCTCCGCCACGTACCTGCCGCCGTTCTTCTTCTTTTTCTTTCCCGCGGTGCTGCCAACCGCGATCGTGTTTCTCTCCAAGACCGAGAACACGCGCTTCGTGTTCGGCCTCATGCTGCTGCTCTACCTGCCGATCGTGACGCGCTTCGCGGTGACGTTGAACCGCGCGTTCATCGAGTCGCTGCGCCTGCGCTTCCAGAACGTGGCCCTGGTCGGCGAGCTGCGCGAACGCAAGGACGCCGCCGAGCGCGCCAACCTCGCCAAGAGCCGCTTCCTTGCCGCCGCGAGCCACGACCTGCGCCAGCCGATGCACGCGCTGGGCCTCTTCCTGCAGGCGCTGCGCCAGGGCAAGCTCGCCGAGCGCGAGAGGAAGCTCGCCGACAACATCGGCGAGTCGTTCGACGCCATGGACGGCCTGTTCAACGCGCTGCTCGACATCTCGCGCCTGGACGCGGGCGTGGTCGAGCCGCGCGCGGTGAGCTTTCCCGTCACGCGCCTGCTCGATCGCATGCGCACCGAGTACGGGCCGCAGGCGGCGCGCAAGGGGCTGGCACTCTCGGTGTACCCGAGCCGCGCGTTCGTGCGCTCCGATCCCGTGCTGCTCGAGGAGATCGTGGGCAACCTGGTCTCCAACGCGATCCGCTACACCGCCGCGGGACGCGTGGTGCTCGGCTGCCGGCGCGCGGCCGAGGGCACGATGCGCATCGAGGTCTGGGACACCGGCCGCGGCATCCCGCCCGACAAGCTGCGCGAGGTGTTCCGCGAGTTCATCCAGCTCGACAATCCCGAGCGCGATCGCGAGAAGGGCCTCGGCCTCGGGCTGGCGATCGTCGAGCGGCTGTCCGAGCTGATGAAGCATCCCGTGGACGTGCGCTCGACGCTCGGGCGCGGTTCGGTGTTCCGGGTGCGCGTGCCGCTGGGCGAGGCCGAGGAGGCGGCGAGCCTCGCGCGCGCCGAGGAAGCGCCCGGCATCGCGTCCTTCGACGGGCGCTTCGCGGTCATCGTGGACGACGACCGCAAGGTGCTGGAAGCGATGGAGCAGATGCTCTCCAGCTGGGGCTTCGAGGTCGCCGCCGCCGACTCGGGCGCCATGGTGCTCGCGCGGCTGGCGAGCGCCGCGCGCCGCCCCGACCTCATCTTCTGCGACTATCGCCTGCGCAACGGCGAGAGCGGCATCGAGGTGATCCGCTCGATCCGCGACGAGTTCAACGCCGAGATTCCCGCGGCGCTCATCACCGGCGACACCGGGCCCGAGCGGCTGAAGGAAGCGCGCGCGAGCGGGCTGCCGCTGCTGCACAAGCCGGTGAAGGCCTCGCGCATGCGCGCGCTGGCGGGCCAGCTGATGCGCGAGGCGAGCGCGGAAACCGCTACTTGATGAGCCCGCGCCGGCGCGCGGCGATGGCCGCCTGGGTGCGGTTCACCACGCCCAGCGCCCGGAAGACGGCGGTGACGTGCGCCTTCACCGTCTTCTCGGAGAGGTCCAGCTCGCGCGCGATCACCTTGTTGCTCTTGCCCTGCGAGAGCAGCACCAGCACGTCGGCCTGGCGCCCGGTGAGGGTGTCGTCGCTGGGCTCGGCGGCCGACATGTCGGGATCGTCGGGGGCGAGCGGCTCGCGCGCCTGCGCCGACTGCAGGAAGAGCGGGGGCACGTACACGCCGCCGCCCAGCACGAGGCGCAGCGCGTCGAGCAACGTGTTGGGCGGGGTGGACTTGGGAATGTAGCCCAGGGCGCCCAGCGAGAGCGCGCGCCGCACGTCGGCCGGCTCCTCGTGCGCCGAGATGATCACCACCGGCACGCCGGGTGCCTCGCGGCAGAAGCGCTGCACGGCCGTGAAGCCGTTCATGCCTGGCATCGAGAGGTCCAGCAGCACCAGGTCGAGGTCCTCCAGCAGGCGCGCGGAGGCGAGCGCGGTCTCCGCATCGCCCTCGGTGACGATGCGGGTGTCCTCGGCGAGTCCCTGCAGCACCTGGCGCAGGCCTTCGCGGAACAAGGGGTGGTCGTCGACGACTAGGACCGTCATGGCCTTGGATTGGATGCTCGACCCTTTCATGGTGACGATCGTTCCGCGGGTTGACTAGCGGGCGCTGGTCCTACGACCTTGGTCTCAAGGGCGGCGGGAATATAAGGGACTTTCGCCGCATTCTACGTTGACTGCATTCCTGCGTAGGATGAGGTCTCGCCCCATGCGCCCTGCCCTGCACATCTTGTTCGCCCTCGGGGCGGCGCTCGCCGCGATGGATTCCCACGCCTATTGCGTGCGCAATGCGCTCACCGACCGTGCGGTCCATGCCTCGGTGATGGCGTCGCACAAGCCCGCGCCGGCCAAGACGTTCAGCGAGACGGTCGCCGCGGGCAAGGAGTTCTGCTGCAATCCCAAGAACGCCGACTGCAACCCCGACCGCGCGAGCGACGCATCCACGATCGCCTTCGATGCCCAGGTCGAAACGGCCACGGCGCCGATCAAGTGCGGGGTGCCGGATGCGAAGGCGCAAGGCCGCATCGTGGCGACCGCGCCGGTGCGCGGTTTCCTGCGCTTCGAGGCGAACGCGCGCTTCGACGCCGCGCGGCGTCCCGCCGGCGACAACCCGCCCTACCTGCTGAAGGCCCTCACCGCCGACAACAAGGTGGTCGCGACCTACCAATGCCCACCGCGCGGCATCAGCGAAACTCCGCATAGTTGAGCAGCGTGATGGGCGGCAGGAAGCCCAGCGCCTTGGCGACGTCGACGCGCACGATGAACACGAAGCGCGAGAGCGTCTCCACCGGCACGTCGCGCGCGTGGTGGTGGCCGACCAGGACCTGCTCGGCCTTGTACGCCGCGAACTCGCCGATGGCGCGGTAGCGCGACACGAGCCCGGCCAGCACCGGAGCCTTCGTGTCGATGAGCGATTCCGTGGTCGCGAACGTGGGCAGGTTCTCGCGCTTCGCGGCGGCCGCCACCTTGTCGAGGTTGGTGTAGAGGAACGTGTCGGGACCGAGGTAGAGCCATTCGGCGCCGCCCGCCTTCAGCTTCTCCACGCGCTCCTCGATGCCGTCGGCGAGCGGCTGGCCCTCGGCGCCGGTGGCGAAGCGCGCTTCCACCAGGCTCGCGCCGATGCGCTGGAGCGCGCTCCTCAGCTCCGCGATCACCACCTGCGAGTTGGGCTCCGCGGCGTTGTAGAGCACGCCCATGCGCGTGAAGCGGCGGTAGGCGCGGATCGCCTCGATCTGCGCCGCCACCGGGGCGACGTGGTAGACGCCGGTCACGTCGCGCTCCTGCCCGGCGAGGCGCTGGACGATGCGCGAGCCGACCGGATCGGCCACCAGCGCGAAGACCACCGGGATCCCGGCGAGCTGCGGCGCGTCGTAGGTTCCCGCCATGCCGATGGTGGCGGACGTGCCCCACGTGTAGATCAGGTCGGGGCGCATCTCGCGCGCCTCGCGCTGGAAGTCGGCGACGCGCGCGCGGTTCTGCCCCGCGTCGCGCCAGGTGTATTGCACCGGCACGCCGCGCTGCTCGAGGTAGGCCTGGAAGCCGCGCTCGACGTCGGTCATGCCGCGCCACGTCGCCATGTAGATGCGATAGGGCCGCGCGGAGGTAGCCACGGGCGCGCGCCCCGCCAGCGCCGCGGCGCCGAGGGCGGCGAGAACGTCGCGCCGTCTCATGGCAGCGCCTCCGCGCGCGCGGGGACGGCGCCGTTGCGGAACACGGCGTAGAAGGCGATACCGCAGAGGAGGACCGTGGCGCCGATCGCCGCGAAGGCCACGTCGAAGCCCGCCACCTGCAGCAGGAACGCGGCGATCACCGGGCCCATCGCGTTGCCGAGGCGCTCGATCAGCCGGTAGACCCCGTAGATCGCGCTCTCGCCCAGGCGGTTCATGTCGGCGGCGCTCACGTCGGCCACCATCGCCGACTGCGGCGCGATCGACATCGCCTGCGCGATGCCGAGCAGGAACACGAGCCCGGTCGCGCCCCAGAGCCCCAGCGGCATCAGCATGAGCAGGCCGGCGATTCCCGACATCACCAGCCCGCCGGCGACGAACACCGCATGGGGGCGCGTGTGGCGCGAGCGCTGGATGCGCTCGACCACCTCGGTGGTGATCGGCACGCCCAGCACCATCATCACCGAGTACAGCATGATGATGCGTCCGGCCATCGCCGCGTTGTGCCCCGACTCGGCCACGTAGAGCGGCACGAGGTAGAAGCAGAACGCGATCACGATCACCTTGGCCGGGATCGCGGCGAGCGCCAGCAGCGCGGCGAAGCGCGGGTTGGCGAGGGCGGCGGCGTAGTCGCGCGCGGTCGTCCGGCGCGGCACGCGCAGCGCGGCCACCGCGCGCGGCAGGTCGCGCCAGGCGAGCAGTGTTGCGCCCGCGGCGAGGAAGCCTGCGATCACGAAGGTCCAGCGCGGACCCAGGCCGTCGGCGAGGAGTCCTCCCATGGGCGGCCCGCAGATCGAGGCGGCCATGATGATGCCCACGAAGGTCGCGAGCCCGCGCGTGCGCGTGTCGCGGTTGGTGTGGTCGATCACGAAGCCCTGCGCGGCCACGAACGCCACCGCCCACGCGAAGCCCGCGATGGCGCGCAGGATGAGGAGCTCCGAGAGCGAGCCAGCGCCGGCGGAGGCGAGGTGCGCGGCCGCGCCCACGATGCCGCCGGCAAGGAATGCGCGCCGCCGCCCCACGCGCTCGCTCCACGTGCCGAGCGTGGGCTGCGAGAGCGCCACGATGAGCATGAAGATCGAGATCGGCAGGCTCACCACGAGGTGCACGGGGATCGCGAACGGGCCCACCGGGAGCGCGCCGGCGAAGAGCGGCAGGAAGGAGCGCGACAGGTCCTCGGAGAAGAGGAACAGGAAGAACGGTGCGCGCATCGCGCCCAGCACGTTGCTCGCGTCGACGCGCCCCGCGTCGGGCACCGGCGCCGTGGGCAGGGCGTACTCGCGCGTGGCCGCTCGCAGGCGCGCGAGCGCCGCGCGCAGCCCCTCGCGCGTGGCCGGATCGGCGTGGCGCCGCGGCCAGCGCCGCGCGATCGCGGCGGCGAGCAGCGCCCGCTTCATGGCAAGCGTGTCCACGGCGCTCGCGAGCGCCGCCAGCAGCGTCCGCGCCTCCCCGCGCGCGCCCGCGACCGTGAATACGTCGCGGAAGTTGCCGGCGGCCGCGGCGCGCAGCCCGCCTTGCAGCACCGAGGCGCTGCGGAAGTCGCCCGCTCCGGTGAGGTAGATCGCGAGCTCCATCGAGATCACCAGCGAGACCAGCAGGATCACGCCCATGTCGAGCGCCATCTCGCGGAAGAGGCGCGCCACCCAGGCCGGATCGACCGCGATCTCGAGCACGGCGGGGTCCCCCATCGTGATGAGCGGCAACTCGACGCGATTCTCGGCGAGCTTCGCGTGCGCCTCCTGGCCGCGCGTGAAGATCGGCTTGTCGTCGACGCGGATCGCCATCCACGTGATCTCGGGGTTCTGTTTCTCGAGCGCGTCGAACAGGTCTTCCATGCCGGGAAGCTTTTCGAGCGGGAGCTGGAAGCGCATCGCCTTGTCGGCGAGCGCGTCGACCACGTGGCCCACCGTTTCGGCCTTGCGCAGCGCCTCGGGGCGCAGCTCCCGCTCGAAGGCCGAGTAGGCGAGCGCGGCGCAGGCGAGGATGGAGCCCGAGACGGCGAGGATCACGGCGCCCAGGGCGGCGAGGCGGTAGGCGCGCAGGCTCGCCACGCGGGCGCTCACGGCGCGGCCCCGGCGCGGGACAGCGCGGCCGCGGGTTCGCGCAGCGCCGCCTCGGCGGCCTCCAGCGCGTGGCGCGCATCGTCGATCTTCGCGCGCGCCTCCGCGGCCTCGGCGGAGAGGCTGCCCGCGCGCTGGCCGGAGGCGCCGCTCTCGAATGCGCCGCGCATCCGCGCGAGGCGCCGCTCCAGGCGCGCCTGCACCCAATGCAGCATGAGGAAGAGCGCCAGCGTGCCGGCGACCGCCACCCCGAGGCCGTAGAGCGCGAGGTAGCGGACGAAGTGCAGGCTCGCCTGGTTGAGCGTGTCGAGGCGGTAGCGCACCACGGCATGGCCGAGGGTGAGCCCGAAGGCGTTGCGGATCGGCACGGCCTGCACCGCGTCGGAGCCGTCGCGCGCGTGCCATGGCTCGTTCCCGCCACGGCGCATCGCGTCGCGCCACTCCATCTCCATCGGGTGCCCGCGCCGCGACGGGTCGGTCGAGTAGAGCACCTTGCCGCTCGCGTCCGTCACGTCGATGCCGGCGATCAGCGGCTCGGCGCTGCGCGTGGTGGCGAGCACGTCGGGCAGCGTGGCGATGTCGGTGAACTGGATGCCGAAGGTGAGGGTGCGCTCGACCACCTCGCGCATCTCGGTGGCCACCAGCAGCAGGCGCGCGCGCTGCAGGCCGTCCAGCGCCGCGCGGTGCTTGAAGCCGAGGAGCAGGCAGGCCATCGCCACCGAGAACCCGATGACCCACGCCGAGAGCCAGATTTGCGAGCGGGTGGTCTCCTTCAGCATGCCGGCCGCCCGCGAGCCGGCATCAGCGGCCGGCCCGTGCCATCAGGCCCTCCAGGTGCACTTCGACCGCCGGCCACTCGCTGTCGAGGATCGAGTAGATCACCGAGGAGCGCGGGGTGCCGTCGTGCAGGATGATGTGGTTGCGCGCGAGGCCTTCCTTCACGGCGCGGATGCGCTCGATCGCGTCGATGGAGGCGAAGTTGCGGTGGTCGATCTTGAACTGCACGCGCATCGCGTTGAGCGTCGCGAAGGCGTGCTTGAGCATGAGGTACTTGCTCTCCAGGTTGATGCCTTCGCGCTGGAAGTCGAGGCCGATCCAGGTGCCGATCTCCACCACGCGGTTCTCGGGCTGGATCTCCATGAAGCGCGTGGTGCCGCAGGCGTGGCCGCTCTTCAGGTCGATGATCGCGAAGGGCATGTCGCTGCCCTGCTGGCCGCGCTCGATCAGCTCGCGCACCACGCGCTGCATGCCGCCGTCGCGATAGCTGCGCGAGTCGAGCAGGTAGCGCCAGATGGTGCGCCGGCCGTCGGGCGGGTCCTTGCAGGCGTACTCCAGGTCCGGGATGTGCGCTTCGGCGAGCGGTTCGAGCCGGAGGAGCTTCCCGGTGAGCGTGACCGGCTCGACTGCCATGACGGGCATGTCCATTCTTGTCCCCCCTTTTTGGGTGCCGTCCCCCACGTCAGGCCCATGACGCGCCGGGCGCAAGTAGGGTGGCGCAAACCGGGCCGAGCGTCAATGCGCGCTAGAATATCGGGCCCGGCATGAGCTCCTACCCCCTTCTCGAAACCATCGACGACCCGGCGCAGCTGCGCCGCCTGGATCGCCGCCAGCTCGCCCAGCTCGCCGCGGAGCTGCGCGCCTTCATCGTCGACTCGGTGGCGGCCACGGGCGGCCACCTCTCCTCGAACCTGGGCACGGTCGAGCTCACCGTCGCGCTGCACTACGCGTTCGACACGCCGGCCGACAAGCTCATCTGGGACGTGGGCCACCAGACCTACGGGCACAAGATCCTCACCGGGCGGCGCGAGGGCATGGGGCGGCTGCGCCAGAAGGGCGGCATCGCGGGCTTCCCGCGCCGCGAGGAAAGCCCCTACGACACCTTCGGCACGGCGCACTCGTCGACCTCGATCTCGGCCGCGCTCGGCATGGCGGTGGCCGCCAAGCGCCTCGGCAGCCCCGAGCGCGTCGTGGCGGTGATCGGCGACGGCGCGATGACGGCCGGCATGGCGTTCGAGGCGCTGAACAACGCCAAGCAGAGCGGCGCCGGCGTGATCGTGATCCTGAACGACAACGACATGTCGATCTCGGAGAACGTCGGGGCGCTCAACAACTACCTCGCCAAGCTCATGTCGGGGCGCTTCTACGCCGCCACCAAGAAGACCGCCGAGAAGGTGCTCTCGGTCGCACCCCCGATGATGGAGCTCGCCAAGCGCTTCGAGGAGCACGCCAAGGGCATGCTCACGCCGTCCACGCTCTTCGAGGAGTTCGGCTTCAACTACACCGGCCCCATCGACGGCCACAACCTCGACGTGCTGATCGACACGCTGCAGAACGTGAAGCGCCTGGAGGGCCCGCAGTTCCTGCACGTGGTGACGCGCAAGGGCCACGGCTACGCGCTCGCCGAGAAGGACCCGATCGCCTACCACGGGCCGGGCCGCTTCGACCCGGGTATCGGCATCGTGAAGGCGAAGGCCGCGGCGCGGCCCACCTACACGCAGGTGTTCGGCGAATGGCTGTGCGACATGGCGCGCGCCGACGAGCGCCTGGTGGCCATCACGCCCGCGATGCGCGAAGGCTCGGGCCTGGTGCGCTTCTCGCAGGAATTCCCCGGGCGCTATTTCGACGTGGGCATCGCCGAGCAGCACGCGGTGACCTTCGCCGCCGGCCTCGCGGTGGAAGGCATGAAGCCGGTGGTCGCGATCTACTCGACCTTCCTGCAGCGCGCCTACGACCAGCTGATCCACGACGTCGCGCTGCAGGACCTGCCCGTGGTGTTCGCGCTCGACCGCGCGGGACTGGTCGGCGCCGACGGGCCCACGCACCACGGCGCCTTCGACCACTCGTTCCTGCGCTGCATCCCGAACCTGGTGGTGATGGCGCCCGCCGACGAGAACGAATGCCGGCAAATGCTCTACACCGCGTTCCGGCACACGGGTCCCGCCGCGGTGCGCTACCCGCGCGGCTCGGGCCCCGGCGTCGAGGTGCAGGTGGCGATGAAGGCGCTGCCCATCGGCCGCGGCGAGGTGCGGCGCGAGGGCAAGCGCGTGGCGATCCTCGCGTTCGGCTCGATGCTGAAGCCCGCGCTCGAGGCCGGCGCCGAGCTGGGCGCCACCGTCGCCAACATGCGCTTCGTGAAGCCCATCGACCGCGAGCTCGCCTACCGGCTCGCCACGAGCCACGAGCTGGTGGTGACGGTGGAGGAGAACGTCGTGGCGGGCGGCGCGGGATCGGCCGTCGCCGAGGCGCTCGTAGCCGCCGGATTGGCGGTCCCGGTGCTCGCGCTCGGGTTGCCCGACGCGTTCGTCGAGCACGGGGACCACGCACAATTGCTCGCCGACTGCGGGCTCGACGCGCAAGGCATCGCGCGCTCGATCCGGGAGCGGCTGGACCAGGCAGGGCGGCGCCCGGGCATGGCGGCCGCCTGAAGAGGGGGAGCGTGATGCGTATCGCGACACTCGCCGCAGCGCTCGCCGTCACAGCGGTCACCACCGCGACGGCGCAGGCGGCGTGCACTCCGAAGGACTCCGCGGCGGCCGGCAAGGCGCTCGACCGCGTGAACACCTGGGGCGAGCTCCACAAGAGCTGGAAGGACTGGCGCCACGTGCGATTCGGGCCCGACCGCCGACGGCTTCACCGACGCGATCATGCGCCTCGGCGTCGACTGGAAGAACATGGACGCGCTCGCGAAGGACATGGGCGAGGACCCGCAGTACCACGACTTCATCCTGGCCCACGTGAAGGGCGACCCGGCCAAGGACGACCGCGACGCGCTCTACTCGCGCGCCAAGTCGAGCTGCCCGAAGGGGCTGGCCGGGTTCTGCGGCGAGATCGTCGACGTCGACGGCGCCCGAGAAGCCGTTCAAGACGCCGGACATGCTGCAGCCGATTCCCACCGCCGGCCCGAGCCGCCGAAGAAGTAGCCATGCGCCTCGACGACAAGGTGGCGCTCGTCACCGGCGCGGCACAGGGCATCGGGCGCGCGTGCGCCGAGGTCTTCGCGCGGGAAGGCGCGCGCGTGGTGCTCGCGGACGTGAGCGAGGAGCCGGGCCGCGCGGCCGCCGAGGCCATCGCGAGGCACGGGCGGCAGGCGCTCTTCGTGCGCTGCGACGTCGCGCGCAAGGCCGACGTCGACGGCCGCGGTCGCCGCGGCGGTGCGCGAGTTCGGGCGCCTGGACGTGCTGGTCGCCAACGCGGGCATCGTGCACGCCGCCGAGTTCCTCGACCTCGCCGAGGCCGATTTCGACCGCGTGCTCGCGGTGAACCTGAAGGGCGTGTTCCTCGCCGGGCAGGCGGCCGCGCGCCAGATGGTGAAGCAGGGGGGCGGCGGGGCGATCGTCAACATGTCGAGCGTCAACGCCGTGCTCGCCATTCCCAACCAGGTGCCGTACGTGGTCTCCAAGGGCGGCATCAACCAGCTGACGCGCGTGATGGCGCTGGCGCTGGCACCCCACCGCATCCGCGTGAACGCCGTGGGGCCCGGCACGATCCTCACCGAGCTCGCGAAGACGGCGGTGCTGGGCAACCGCGAGGCGGAGCGCAAGATCCTCTCGCGCACGCCCGCTCGGACGCCTGGGCGAGCCCGAAGAGGTGGCGCGCGTCGGCGGCGTTCCTCGCGAGCGACGACGCGTCCTACATCACCGGCCAGACGCTCTATCCGGACGGGGGCGCCTCGCGTTGAACTACACGGTGCCGGTGGCGGACTGAAGTAGAATAGCGCCCCTCGAAATCCCCGTAACCGAAAGGCAGCCCATGAAGCACGTCATCCTCGCCGCAGCCGTCGCGGCGTTCGCTTTCCCGGCCCACGCCGCGGATCCCGTCGAGGTCGCCAAGCCCGCCTGCGACCCCAAGCCCGTGTTCCCCGGCCACCTCGCGATGCAGTCTGAAAACCGCCGCAAGCAGTTCCAGCACGAGATGGAGAAGTACAAGGAGTGCATGGTCTCCTACATCGACGTGCGCAAGGCCACCTCGCAGGCCAACACCGAGGCCGCCAACGCCGCGGTCGACGAGTACAACACGACGATGAAGAAGATCAACGAGGACCTCGCCGCGGCGCGCGAGCAGGAGAAGGACGTCACGCAGTAGGGCTACTTCACGACGCTGGGTCCTGGCCGAACAGGACCTTGCGCTCTTCTTCCGTGCGGATGCGCCCGCGTTCGGGTTCACCTGCTTCACCAGCGCATAGGCGCGCGCGGTGGCGGGGCGGGCCCGGATCGCGGCCGTCCAGCGCTTGAGGTTGGGGAAGCTGTCGATGTCCTGCCCCTGGCGCTCGGGATCATCCACGGATAGCGGCCATGTCGGCGATGGTGTAGGCCTTGCCGGCGATGAAGTCGCGGCCCGTGAGGCGCTTGTCCAGCACGCGCGTAGAGGCGCGAGGTCTCCTTCACGTAGCGGTCGATGGCGTAGGGAATCTTTTCCGGCGCGTAGTTGGCGAAGTGGTGGTTCTGCCCCGCCATCGGGCCCAGGCCGCCCATCTGCCACATCAGCCACTCGAGCACCTCGACCTGGCCGCGCAGGTCCTTCGGGATGAACTTGCCGGTCTTGCCCGCGAGGTAGAGCAGGATCGCGCCCGACTCGAACACGCTGATGGGCTGCTGCCGCCGTCGGCCGGCGCGTGGTCCACGATCGCCGGGATGCGGTTGTTGGGCGAGATCGCGAGGAACGCGGGGTCGAACTGCTCGCCCTTGCCGATGTTGACCGGCTTCACGTCGTACTCGAGCCCGGCCTCCTCGAGGAAGAGCGTGATCTTGTGGCCGTTGGGCGTGGTCCAGTAGTACAGGTCGATCATGGGAGTGTCCTTGGGGTGCATTGCTTCCGGTGGGAGCGCGGATTATCCACCATCGTGCGCCTCAGCGGCCGAGCGGGCCGACGTCGCAGCGCTTGTACTGGTCGGGCCACGCGAGTCCACGCGCAGCGCGCTTGCGCGGCGTGGCGCGGCCAGTACGGGTCGCGCAGCAGCGCGCGCGCGAGGCACACCGCGTCGGCCTCGCCCAGCGCCACGATCTGTTCGGCCTGCACGGCATCGGAGATGAGACCCACGGCGACGGTCGGAACTCGCACCTCGCGCCGGATCGCGGCGGCGAACGGCACCTGGTAGCCGGGGCCGAGCGGGATCTTCGCGTCGTGCACGTTGCCGCCGCTCGAGCAGTCGATCAGGTCGATGCCGATGCGCCTTCAGCCGCTTCGCGAGCTCGATCGATTGCGCGAGGTCCCAGCCGCCCTCGGCCCAGTCGGTGGCCGACACGCGGTAGAGGACGCGGCAAGTCGCGTCGGGCCACGCGGCGCGCACGGCGCGCGCCACCTCGAGCGGAAAGCGCATGCGGTTGTCGAGCGAGCCGCCGTAGTCGTCGTCGCGGTGGTTGGAAAGCGGCGAGACGAAGCTGTGCAGCAGGTAGCCGTGGGCGCCGTGGATCTCGACCGCCTCGAAGCCCGCGTCGAGCGCGTGGCGCGCGGCGCGCGCGAAGTCCTCGACCGTGGCGCGGATCTCCTCGCGGGTCATCGCGCGCGGCGCCGGGTAGTGGCCGAAGGCGATCGCGCTGGGGCCGAGCGTCTGCCATGCGCCATGGCCGGCGTCCAGCGCCTTGCCGCCGTTCCACGGCTTGTCGCACGACGGCCTTGCGCCCCGCGTGGGCGAGCTGGATCGCGGGCACCGAGCCCTGCGTCGCGGATGAAGTCGCGCCACCGGCTTCCAGGCGCGCGCGTGCGCCTCGGACCAGATGCCCGCGTCCCAGGGCGTGATGCGCCCCTCGGGCGTGACGCCGCTCGCCTCCACGCACACCATGCCCGCGCCGCCCACCGCCCGGCTGCCGAGGTGCACGAGGTGCCAGTCGTTGGGCATGCCCGTCCTCGCTCGAGTACTGGCACATGGGCGAGACGAAGATGCGGTTGCGGAAGGTGACCGAGCGCAGCGCGAGCGGGGAGAAGAGGCGCGACATGGGTGCAATGATAATGAAGCCGGATGGATCGATCGTTCGAGCATCGGGAACGGCGTTAGAGCGGACCAGCGGCCGCTCAACGCCAGCGAGCGGCCATAATCGATCCTGACCTCACCACTCAGACCGAATGGAAATCGATACGGTTCTTACCATCCGGGCGGGAAAGCGCGCGCTGGAGCGCATCCGCACGCACGGGAATCGATGCCGCCGATGTCGAGCTGATCCCGGGCGCGGCGGGCGGGCCGAAGGGCCTGGGCATCGCGGCGCTCGACCGCGCCATCTTCGGCGAGTGGCTGCCGTCGCGCCCCGGGCGTGCGCCACCTCGTGGGCTCCTCCATCGGCGCGTGGCGCTTCGCCGCCGCGTGCCGCGCCGATCCGCTCGCCGCGCTCGACGATTTCGCGCGCCTCTACGTCGAGCAGCCTATCCCGCCGCGCCCGAGCCGGCGCCTGGTCTCGCAATCGGCGCGCGCGATGCTCACGGCGCTCTTCGCCGGGCGCGAGGCGGAGATCCTCGCCAATCCGGGATATCGGCTGCATATCCTCGCGGTGCGCGGGCGCTGGCCCCTCACGCGCGATCGCCGCCTGGACCACGCCGCTCGGCTTCGGCATGGCCGCGCTCGCCAACGCCGTCGGCCGCCGCCACCTCGCGCGCTTCATCGACCGCACGCTCTTCCACGATCCGCGCACGCGCCCGCCGTTCGCGCCGGTGGGCGACGTGGCCGCGCCCGGCGCGCAGCAGGCCATCCGCTTCGACGCGTTCCACACCCATTGCGTGACGCCTCGACGCGGCCAACCTGGGCGAGGCGCTCGTGGCGTCGGCTTCGATTCCGCTCGTGCTCGAGGGCGTGGCCGACATCCCGCGGCCCCGCCCGGCGTGTACTGGGACGGCGGCATCATCGACTATCACCTGCACCTGCCCTACCACCAGGCGCAGGGCCTCGTGCTCTATCCGCACTTCACGGACCGCATCGTGCCGGGCTGGCTCGACAAGGGCCTGCCGTGGCGCCGGGCGCGCGGCGCATGGCTGGACAACGTGGTGCTGGTGTCGCCGTCGCGGGAATACCTCGCGAAGCTCCCGCACGGCAAGCTTCCCGACCGGCAGCGACTTCAAGCGTTACGCCGGCGACGACGCGGGGCGGATGAAGTACTGGCGCGAGGCGATCGCCGAGAGCGGCCGGCTGGCGGAGGCTTTCCTCGAATTCACGCGGCGGCCCGATCCGGCGCGGATCCAGCGGCTTTAAGCCCGGGCTGCCTTGATGGAGTTTCGACAAGTGTAGCACTCAGTGCTATACTCGGCTTTGTGGCTCGTACAAGGAACTCGGGAATCGAGCGACCCGCGAAGAACGTCGAATCGCGGGGAGTGGAACGCGTCTTCAAGACGCTGTACTTCGCGAAACAGGCCAGGGATGCGGGGATCACCGACCGTGAGCTGTGCGACTCAGCGACAGAGCTGCGAAAGGGTCAGGGCGACCCCCTGGGCGGCGGTGTCTGGAAGAAACGGCTGGACAAGAATCGGCAGCGTGCGATTGTGCTTACGAAGGCCGGTGGGTCCTGGGTGTACGTGTATCTCTTTGCGAAGAAGGATCGCGAAAACATCACTCCGAAGGAGCTGAGAGCCTTCAAGAAGCTCTCTGGTGACTACCAGACGGCCGACGTGGGACAAATGCTGAAGAACGGAGATCTCCATGAGATTTGCAAAGACGAGCAAGAAGGGTAAGGCGGCATCGCACCGCCGATCGAAGGGTGACGCCTTCGAGGCCATTCATAGCGCAGCACGGGGCTTGCATCGAGCCGGTGCGATCAGCAAGGCGACGATGAGGGAGTACGACGAACTTTGTCTGGAGCCCGTGAAGGAAGTTACGGCGCAGGACGTTGTCCGCATCCGCCAGCGCGTGAAGGTGAGCCAGAATCTGTTTGCTCACTACCTGAACACGAGCCCCTCTACCGTGCAGAAGTGGGAGACGGGCGCAAAGAAACCTGGCGCGATAGCCGCGAAGCTGTTGCGTGTCGTCGAGAAGCATGGTCTCGACGTGCTGGCCTGAACTTGATCAGCGCTGTCTAACTGACCCTTGGGATCGTGAAATGCCCGGGGGTGGAGGCGCCTGCCCCTTCGAGCGGCCGACACGTGTGTCTCTAACCCAGCCATGTCCGCTTCGGGTCGTTTACGGACGCTTGACTTCCTTCCGGCCGATCAGTAATTGAGGACCGGTGCGAGCCAGCGCTCCATCGCCGCCAAGTCCATGCCTTTCCTGCGAGCGTAGTCGGCCACCTGGTCGCGCTCCACCTTGCCCACCGCGAAGTAGCGTGCCTCGGGATGCGCGATGTAGAACCCGCTCACCGCCGCGGCCGGCATCATCGCGAAGGAGTCGGTGATCTCGATGCCGGCGTGGCGCGTGGCATCGAGGAGACGGAAGAGCTCCGCCTTCTCGGTGTGGTCGGGACATGCGGGATAGCCCGGCGCGGGGCGGATGCCGCGGTACTTCTCGGCGATGAGCTCGTCGTTGGCGAGCGCCTCGCCTGCCGCGTAGCCCCAATGCTCCGTGCGCACGAGGTGGTGCAGGTGCTCGGCGAACGCCTCGGCGAGCCGGTCGGCGAGCGCCTTCACGAGGATGGCGCTGTAGTCGTCGTGGGCGGCGCAGCGAACTCCTTCACCTTCGCCTCGACGCCGATGCCCGCGGTGACGGCGAAGGCGCCGACGTAGTCGCCGCGGCCCGCGTCGCGCGGCGCCACGAAGTCGGCGAGGCATAGGTTGGGATTGCCGGGCGGCTTCTGGTTCTGCTGGCGCAGGTTGTGCCACGTGGCGAGCACGCCGCCGCGCTTGTCGTCGGCGTAGATCTCGATGTCGTCGCCCACCGCGTTGGCGGGCCACAGGCCGTAGACGCCGTTGGCGGTGAGCCAGCGTCCCTTCACGATGCGCTCGAGCATCTGCTGGCCGTCGCGGAAGACGTTGCGCGCGGCTTCCCCTACGACCGGGTCCTGCAGGATGTCCGGATACTTGCCCGCGAGGTCCCAGGTCTGGAAGAACGGGCCCCAGTCGATGAACGGCACGCAGCTTCTCGAGCGGATAGTTGGCGAGCGCGGTCACGCCGAGCTTGCGCGGCTTCGGCGGCGCGTAGGCGGGCCAGTCGATCTTGGCGGCGTTGGCGCGCGCGGCTTCGAGGCTCACGCTCTTCTGCCCGGTCTTGCGCGCGTGCTGCTCGCGGATCTTCACGTAATCGGCGCGCACTTCCGCGAGATAGGCCGCGCGCTGCTCCTCGGAGGCGAGGCTGGTGGCCACACCCACCGCGCGCGAGGCGTCCGGCACCCACACCGTCGGCGCCCGCCTTGTAGTTGGGCTCGATCTTCACCGCGGTGTGCGTGCGCGAGGTGGTGGCGCCGCCGATGAGCAGCGGGAGGGTGAAGCCGAGGCGCTGCATCTCCTTGGCGACGTGGGCCATCTCCTCGAGCGAGGGGGTGATGAGGCCCGAGAGGCCGACGAAGTCGGCGTTCTCGCGCTTCGCGGTCTCGAGGATCGTCTCGCACGCCACCATCACGCCCAGGTCCACGACGTCGAAGTTGTTGCACTGGAGCACCACGCCCACGATGTTCTTGCCGATGTCGTGCACGTCGCCCTTCACGGTCGCCATCACGACCTTGCCCTTGGGCTTGCGGCGCGGTGCCGAGGCGCCGCTTCTCCTCCTCGATGAAGGGGATGAGGTGCGCCACCGCCTGCTTCATCACGCGCGCCGACTTGACGACCTGGGGCAGGAACATCTTGCCGGAGCCGAAGAGGTCGCCCACCACGTTCATGCCGTCCATGAGCGGGCCCTCGATCACCTGCAGCGGGCGCTCGTAGGCGAGGCGCGCCTCCTCGGTGTCGGCGACGATGTGCTCGGTGATGCCCTTCACCAGCGCGTGCACCAGGCGCTCCTTCACCGGGGCCCTTGCGCCACTCGAGCTCCTCGGCGGCATCCTTCTTCTCGCGCCTTGTAGCTCTCGGCGAAGTCCACCAGGCGCTCGGTCGCGTCGGCGCGGCGATTGAGGATCACGTCCTCGACGCGCTCGAGCAGGTCCTTGGGGATCTCCCCGTACACGCCGAGCTGGCCCGCGTTGACGATGCCCATCGTCATGCCGGCCTTGGTCGCGTGGTAGAGGAAGGCCGTGTGCATCGCCTCGCGCACCGGGTCGTTGCCGCGGAACGAGAAGGAGAAGTTGGAGACGCCGCCCGAGGTCTTGGCGTGCGGCGAGATGCCGGTGGATCCACGCCAGCGCCTCGATGTAGTCGCACGCCGTAGGTCGTCATGCTCCTCGATGCCGGTGGCGATGGCGAAGATGTTGGGGTCGAAGATGATGTCCTCGGGCGGGAAGCCGACCTGCTCCGTGAGGATCTGGTAGCAGCGCTGGCAGATCGAGGTCTTCCGCTGCGAGGGTATCGGCCTGGCCCTTCTCGTCGAAGGCCATCACGACCACGGCCGCGCCGTAGCGGCGCGCGAGCTTCGCCTGGTGGACGAACTCCTCCTCGCCGTCCTTGAGCGAGATGGAGTTCACGATCGACTTGCCCTGCACGCACTTCAGGCCCGCCTCGATCACGCTCCATTTGGAGCTGTCGATCATCACCGGCACGCGCGCGATGTCCGGCTCGACGGCCACCAGCTGCAGGAAGCGCGTCATCGCGGCCTGCGAGTCGAGCATCGCCTCGTCCATGTTCACGTCGATCACCTGGGCGCCGCTCTCCACCTGCTGGCGCGCGACCGAAAGCGCCTGCGCGTAGTCGCCGGCGAGGATGAGCCGCGAGAAGGCCTTGGAGCCGGTGACGTTGGTGCGCTCGCCCACGTTCACGAAGAGCGAATCGTCGCCGATGTCCAGCGGCTCGAGGCCCGCGAGGCGCAGGCGCGGCGCCACCTCGGGCACGGTGCGCGGCTGGAACGGCCGCACCGCCTCGGCGATGGCGCGGATGTGGTCGGGCGTGGTCCCGCAGCAGCCGCCCGTGATGTTGAGCCAGCCGCTCTCGGCCCATTCGCGCAGGTACCCCGCGGTCTCGCCGGGCAGCTCGTCGTACTCCGCCATCGCGTTGGGCAGGCCCGCGTTGGGGTGCGCGGAGACGTAGACATCCGCGATGCGCGCGAGCTCCTCGATGTGGGGGCGCAGCTGGCGCGCGCCCAGCGCGCAGTTGAAGCCGATCGAGAGCGGCCTGCGCGTGGCGCACCGAGTTCCAGAACGCCTCGGCGGTCTGGCCCGAGAGCGTGCGCCCCGAGGCGTCGGTGATGGTGCCCGAGATCATGATCGGCAGCCGCACGCCGGTCGCCTCGAAATGCTCGTCGATCGCGAAGAGCGCCGCCTTGGCGTTCAGCGTATCGAAGATGGTCTCGACCATGATGAGGTCGACGCCGCCCTCGACCAGCGCCGCCACCGCGGCTGCGGTAAGCGTCGCGCACCTGGTCGAACGTGACGGCGCGGAAGCCCGGGTCGTTCACGTCGGGCGAGAGGGAGAGCGTGCGGTTCATCGGGCCCAGCACGCCGGCGACGAAGCGCGGGCGCGCCGGCGTGCGGCCGCTCGCGGCGTCCGCGGCCTCGCGCGCGAGGCGCGCCCCCGCGAGGTTCAGCTCGTGCACGATGCCCTCGAGCCCGTAGTCGGCCTGCGAGATCGAGGTCGAGTTGAAGGTGTTGGTCTCGAGGATGTCCGCGCCCGCCTCGAGGTACTCGGCGTGGATCGCGCGGATGAGATCGGGGCGGGTGAGGGTCAGCAGGTCGTTGTTGCCGCGCAGGTCGCGCGGGTGGCCGTGGAAGCGCTCGCCGCGGTACTCGCCTCCGTCAGCACGTGGCGCTGGATCATCGTGCCCATCGCGCCGTCGAGCACGAGGATGCGCTGCTTCAGCGCCGCGTGCAGGGCGGCGATGCGGGCGGGGCGGGTCGAGATCGGTTGGTCCATTCGCGTCACCCCGGGCGCCGCAATCGCGACAATGGACCGGGGTCCAATTTCAAAAGCAAAAAAACCCGTCGGCTCAGCGCGAACGGGTTTCAGGGCCGGTCGCTTTAGCTGCACTTGTAGAGCGCCCGCAAGCTGAGGATCAAATCGGCGCTTTGTGCGGCTATCTTATCATGGGCCATGCGCGCCATCGCCTGCCTCTTCCTGATGATTCTTCGCCGTCGCCGCACGGGCCGACGAGGACCCCCTTCGCGTCGGCTCGAAGCGCTTCACCGAGTCCTACATCCTGGGCGAGATCGCGACCCAGGCCGCGCGCGCCGCCGGCGCCCCCGCCGAGCACAAGCCCGGCCTCGGCAACACCGCGATCCTCGTGGCCGCGCTCGAGAACGGCGCGATCGACGTCTATCCCGAGTACACCGGCACCATCGCGCGCGAGATCCTCGGCGTGCAGCAGGAGCTCGACGCCGGCGGAGCTCGACGCGCGCCTCGCGCCGCGCGGGCTGCGCGGCCTCGGTGCCCCTCGGCTTCTCCGACAGCTACGCGATCGGCGTGCGCGCTGCCTTTGCGCGCGAGCACGGCATCGCGCAAGCTCTCGGACCTCGCGCGCGTGCCCGGAGTTCGCTTCGGCCTCTCGCACGAGTTCCTCGGGCGGCGCGACGGCTGGCCCGGGCTCGCGGCGGCCTACGGGATCACCGCGCCGAGCCGCGCGGCCTCGACCACGGGCTCGCCTACGAGGCGCTCGCGGCGGGCGAGGTGGACGCCGATCGACCTCTACTCCACCGACGCCAAGATCGCGCGCTACGGCATCGTGGTGCTCGCCGACGACCGCGGCTACTTCCCGCGCTACGACGCGGTGCTCCTGCATCGCCTCGACGTGGCCGCGAAGCACCCGAAGGCGTGGGCCGCGGTGGCGCGCCTCGCGGGGCGCATCGACGCGCCGACCATGATCCGCCTCAACGCGCGGGCCGAGATCGACAAGCGCGACTTCGCGTCGATCGCCGCGGAATTCCTCGGCGTGAAGAGCGGCGGCGCGCGGCCGGGGACGTCGTCGCCGCGACGTTCGCGCCCGATTTCCCGCGCCTGCTCGCGCAGCACGCCGCGCTGGTGTTCGCCTCGCTCGCGGCCGCCATCGTGCTCGGCGTGCCGCTGGGAGTTGCCGCGGCGCGAAGGCGCTGGCTCGCGCAGCCGATCCTGCTCGCCACCGGGCTCGTGCAGACCATTCCCGCGCTGGCGCTGCTCGCGTTCCTGATCCCGGTCACCGGCACCATCGGCGTGCGCCCGGCGCTCGCAGCGCTCTTCCTCTATGCGCTGCTGCCGATCGTGCGCAACACGCACGCGGGCCTGCTGGGCGTAGCGCCGGGGCTGCGCGACGCGGCGACCGCGCTGGGCCTGGTGCCGCGCGCGACCCTCGCCTACGTCGAGCTGCCGCTGGCGCTGCCCACCATCCTCGCGGGCGTGAAGACCGCGGCGGTGATCAACGTCGGCACCGCGACCATCGCCGCGTTCATCGGCGCGGGCGGCTTCGGCGAGCGCATCGCGCAGGGACTCGCGTTGAACGACAACGTGATGCTGCTCGCGGGGGCGCTCCCGGCGGCGGCGCTGGCGCTCGCGGTGCACCTCGCCTTCGAGGGCCTCGAGCGCCTCGCGCTGCGCGCCCCGCCCCGCTAGCGCGGCGTGAGCATGTCGCGCACGCGGTCGATCACGCGCGCCCAGGTGTCGAGCATCGGCGCGCCCACGATCTCCACCGCCGGGTACCAGGGGCTGTGCCGTTTCTCGTTGGGCGCCCAGTAGTGCATCGTCGGGCGGTCCTCGAGGAACAGGACCAGCGTGCGCTTGCCGAGCGCGCCGGCGAGGTGCGCGGTGGCGTTGTCGGTGGTGACGACCACGTCGCACGCCTCGATCAGCGCCGCGAGGCCCTCGAGGTCGTTGAAGCGGTCGAGGCCTTCGTCGATGCGGTCGAGCCGGCCGCCCTCCTCGGCGAACGCCGCGCGCTCCGCCGCCGTGTCGCCGTATTGCAGGTCCACCAGCCGCACGCCGGACATCTGCGCGAGCGCCATGAACGCGGCGAGCGGCATCGAGCGTGTGCGGGCGTACCAGGAACGCCCCGCGGTCTGGAACGTGCGCCACGAGATTCCGATCGCGCGCTGGCCGCCCGCGCTGGTGAGCTCGCGGTAGGTGCGCGTGCGCTCCCGATCCGCGGCGAGCAGCGCGCGCGGCTGGCGCTCGAAGCTCTCGCGCGTGTTGCGGAAGATGCGCCCGAGCGAGCCCAGCGCGATGTGCCGGTCGCAGCCCGCGAAGCCTTCCTGCGAGTCTTCCTTCGCGACCACCTGCCAGTCGGGATGCGCGCGCTTGAGCGCCGGGACGAGCCGCCGGTCGGCCTCGAGGACGAAGGGGTGGTTGCGCACCGCGAGCTCGGTGGCGAGCGTGGAGAACACCAGGCCGTCGCCCAGTCCCTGCTCGGCCCAGAGCGCCACGGGCCCGCCGAACCCCACGTCGCTCGCCTGCAGCTCGGGCACGCGGAACGGCCGCGGCGCGGTGGGCGTGTCGCCGCCCGCCCAGCGCGAGTCGTAGTCGATCCAGCCGCGCTGGAAGTCGCCCAGCATGAGGCGCGACAGGCCGCGGTTGTAGCGCGCGCGGGGATAGTCGGGCTCGATGGCGAGCGCGGTGTCGTAGCACTCGACCGCCTCGCGGTGGCGGCCGAGCGCGGCGAGCGTCACGCCGCGGTTGTTGAACGTGGCCGGCGAGCGCGGGGCGATGGCGAGCGCGCGGTCGTAGTCCGCGAGCGCCTCGTCGTAGCGCGAGAGCGCGCGCAGCGCCGCGCCGCGGTTGGCGAGCACCTCGGCGTTGCGCGGATTGGATTGCAGCGCGCGCGTGGCGAAGCGCACGCAGTCCTCGTGGCGGCCCTGGCGCACGGCGATGGTGGCGAGGAGGTGCAGCGCGTAGAAATGCACCGGGTCGGCGCGCAGGATGTCATCGCAAAGCGCCAGCGCGGCGTCCAGCTCGCCCGCTCCGTAGAGGCGCGCCGCGCGCTCCATCGCGGCGGCGATCGGCGCGGCTGCTTCCACCGCTAGCTCCGGCCCGGCACGGCGCGGCTCCCTAGGCGTGCGCGGCGAGCCAGTCGAGCGCCAGCGCGCGCGAGCGGCTTCACGCCGAGCGTGAGGCACTCCTCGTCCACGTAGAAGCGCGGGCTGTGGTTGGGCGCCGCGGTCGCGGCGTCGCGGTCGCGCCGGCGTGCAGCCCATGAAGTAGAAGAAACCCGGCACCTTCTTCTGGTAGAACGAGAAGTCCTCGGCGCCGCAGACCTTGTCGATGATGCCGCACGTTCTCCTCGCCGGCGATGCGCCCGAGCGTGGGCACCGACCAGTCGGTGAGCGCGGGGTCGTTCACCGTGACGTCGTACCAGCGGTGGATGTGCACCTTGGCCTTGGCGCCGCCGGCGGCGGCGATCATCTCGGAGATGCGCTTCACGTGCCCGTGGATCTCGTCGCGCTGCGTCCTCGTCGAAGGTGCGGATGGTGCCCTCGAGCTTCACCTCGTCGGGAATGATGTTGTGGCGCACGCCGCCCTGGAAGACGCCCACCGTCACGACCGACGGCTCGTGCGTGATGTTCATGCGCCGCGAGACGATGGTCTGCAGCCCCAGCACGATCTGCGAGCGTGACCACGATGGGATCGACGCCGCGCCACGGCATCGCCGCGTGGGTCTGCGTGCCGCGCACGAAGATGCGGAAGTCGTCGGCCGAGGCCATCATGCGGGCCGGAG
Source organism: uncultured beta proteobacterium (assembly GCA_963827425.1). GTDB lineage: Bacteria > Pseudomonadota > Gammaproteobacteria > Burkholderiales > Usitatibacteraceae > Usitatibacter. Next base: position 103,629 of record CAWHAQ010000008.1, read on the forward strand.
CGGTAGCCGATGCATGCCCGGTGGGAATAGATCGAGGTCACGTGCAGGCCGAAGATCGCATCGACCTTGGGATCGTCCAGGCAGCCCTCCTCGATCATCATCTTCGCGCCGCCGTTCTCGCCGATGGGCGGCGTTTCCTCGGCGGGCTGGAAGATGAACTTCACGGTGCCGGGGATGCGCTCGCGCATGCCGGCCGAGCACTTCGGCCACGCCCATGAGGATGGCCGTGTGCGCGTCGTGGCCGCACGCGTGCATCACGCCGCAATGCATGCCGTTCCACTCGGTGCGCACGGTGCTCTTGAACGGGAACGTCGACCTCCTCGGTGACGGGCAGCGCGTCCATGTCGGCGCGCAGCGCCACGACCGGGCCGGGCTTGCCGCCCTTCAGCAGGCCCACGACGCCGGTGTGCGCGACGTTCTCGCGCACCTCGATGCCGAGGGCTTCAGATGGTCGGCGACGAGCTTCGCGGTGCGCTTCTCGCGGTTGCCGAGCTCCGGGTTCTGGTGGAAGTCGCGCCGCCACGCGACGACGCTGCGGCTCGATGCGGGCGGCGGCCTCGTCCAGCGCGGCGTCGAAGGGGAAGGGGTTGTCGGGAGCGTTCATGGGGACGATTCTACGCCCGGAAGCTATATAATCGAGCGCATGGAGCACCTGAAGCCCAGGCAGGCCCACGCCTTCCTCAAGGACCAATCCCGACGCGCTCTTCATCGACTGCCGCAGCGAGATGGAGTACATGTTCGTGGGCCATCCCATCGGCGCCATGATGGTGCCCTGGTACGACGGCGCGGACTGGGAACTGAACCCCCACTTCGTGGGGCAGGTGAAGAAGATCGCCGGCGCCAACTTCGCCAAGCGCCCCGTGGTGCTCATCTGCCGCAGCGGCAACCGCACCCTCGAGGCGGGCGATGCGCTCGAGCGCGCGGGCTTCAAGCCACGTGATGAACGTGCTCTACGGCTTCGAGGGCGAGCTCGACGAGCGCCACCACCGCAACACGCGCAACGGCTGGCGCGTCGACGGCCTGCCTTGGGAGCAGTACTGAGCGCGCTCGCCTAGCCGAGCACGCCGCTTAGCGCGCGGGCCCATTCGCCGTCCGGCGCCTGGCGATGCACGCGGAAGCCGGGAAACCACGGCGAGCTCCCCTCGGGACGCCAGCGCCATTCGGGCGGGAAGGGCACCAGCACGTCGGCGGTGGCGCCGGCGAGCGCGGCGAGGTGCATGTTGGTGCTGCTCACGCCCACGTGCCGGTCCACGCACGCGACGATGGCGAGCAGGTCCTCGAGGTCGTCGCCGGCGCGCGAGAGGTCGTGCACGGGGCGTCCCAGGGCGGCGCGCGACAGCGCGAGCTCGCCCGGCTCCACGCCGCGCTGCAGCGCGAACACGGTGCCGTGCCACGGAGCGAGCGCTCCGAAGAGCTGCGCCACCGGCACGTTCTTGGAGAGCGCCTGGCGCACCACCTCGGGACGCGTGCCCGCGCGCCACGTGGCCGCGAGCCACGGCCGCGGTCCCGCCGCCTCGAGGCGGGCGCGCCATTCGCGCAGGCGCTCTTCCGTGGGCGCGGCGCGCAGCGACGGCGCGAGGAGGTCTGCACCCGCGCCCAGCACCCGCGGCAGGTCCGCGACCAGCAGCGGAACGTCGCCGGGCGCGGGCCGCTCGATGAATGCGTCGAAGAGGCCGGTGCGCGCGACGAGCGGCGCCAGGCGCGGCTCGCCCGCGAACGCAAGGCGCCGCGCCACGCCCTTCAATCGCGGCGCGAAGCGCAGGAAGAAGAGGCTGTCGCCCAGCCCCTGCTCGGCGACGAGCGCCACGTCGGCGCCGACGAGCTCCGCGAGCGCGGGCACGCGATACGGGCGCCCGGCGGCCGCGGCCTCGCGTTCGAACGCGAGCCGCGAATCGCGCATCGCGTAGGGCTCCCACGCCTCGTCGAAGCGGCCGAGCAGCAGCAGCACCTGCGCGAGGAAGAGGGGCAGGTCCGGGTCGTCCGGCGCCATGGCGAGCGCCTCGGCGAAGAGCTCGGCGGCGCGCGTGTAGCCGGCGCGGCGCACCGCCAGGCGCCCCAGCGCGCGCAGTGCGGCATAACGGGCTGGCGCGAAGTCCGGGCGCAGCGCCGCGGCGCGCTGGAAATGCTCGACCGCGGCGTGCGACTGTCCCACGCCCTCGCACAGCACGCCCAGCTCGAACTGCGGCGCGTAGTCGCGCGGGTCGAGCACGGCGGCGCGCTCGAGCGCGGCGCGCGATTCCTCCACGCGGTCGAGCATGCGCAGCGCGATGCCCGCCACCATGTGGGCGCGCACGTTCTTCGGATCGGCGATCACGATCGCGCTCGCGGCGCCGAGCGCGCCCGCCGCGTCGCCCGCCTGCAGGCGTTGCAGCGCCTCGGCGAGCGCGGGCTGGCTCACGTCGGCTCCACGAACGGGGCGTCACCACGCGCGGCGGCACGCTCCGACGCCTGTCGGAATAGCCACCAGCACAGCACGCCAATGCCCATCATCGCGGCCATCCCGAGGGCGAGCGCCCGCGTGTCGCCCGACAGCGCCGGCGACACGAGCCCCGCGGTGAGCGTGTTCACCATGCCGGAGACGAATCCCTGCAGCGAAGCCGCCATGCCGCGGCGCGTGGGAAAGAGGTCCAGCGTGGTGAGCGTGATGGACGGCATCGCCATCGCGAAACCGATGCCGTAGACGGCGATCGGGAGGATGGCCCATGGCAGCGTGGGGGGTGCGGCGAACGCATAGGCGAGGTTCGCGAGCGCGGCCACCGCCATGAACAGGTATGCGATTTCCACCGTGCGATGGGGCGTGAGGCGCCCCGCCGCGCGCCCCGAGAGCTGCGCGCCGGCCATGATGCCGATGATGCACGGCAGGAAGAGCCACGCGTACTGGCGCGGCCCGAGGCCCAGGTGCGTGCCGAGGAACACCGGCGCCGAGACGATGTAGAGGAAGAAGCCGTTGAAGTTGAAGCCGGCGGCGAGCGAGAGCAGCAGGAAGCGCAGGTGGATGCCCACTTCCTCGTAGCCCTTGAGCAGCGCGACCGGATGGAACGACTGGCGCGCCTCGGGCGCCAGCGTCTCCGGCAGCCAGCGCCAGCTCACCGCGACCAGCAGGAAGCCCACGCCAGCGAGGAACCAGAACACCGAGCGCCAGCCCAGCTCGGCGAAGAGCCAGCCGCCGATCACCGGCGCCACCGCGGGTGCCAGGCCGAAGAAGAGCGTGACGAGCGACATCAGGCGCTGCGCGTCCTCGGGGCCCAGCAAGTCGCGGATCATCGCGCGGCCCACCACCATGCCTGCGCCCACCGAAAGGCCCTGCACGATGCGCCACACGATGAGCCCGTGCACCGAATCGGTCACCGCCGCGGCGGTGGAGGCGACGGCATAGACCACGAGCGCGACGATGATCACGGGGCGGCGGCCGAAGCTGTCCGAGAGCGCGCCGTGGAAGAGGAACATCAGGCCGAAGGCGAAGAGGTAGGCCGAGAGGGTCTGCTGGATCTCCAGCGGTGTTGCGCCGAGCGAGGCCTGGATGCCGGCGAAGGCGGGCAGGTAGGCGTCGATCGAGAACGGGCCGAGGGTCGAGAGCGCGGCGAGCAGCGCGGCGAACCCGGCGCGCGCGCGCGGCGTGGCGATGCGGTGCGGCATCAGGGGGCGGTGATGGCGATGTCCAAGGAGGAATGCTACGTCATTGGCGCGCCCGGTCTATCCGCCAAGGGAAGGTCCCGGTAGCGTAGCGCCTCGGCCACGTGTCGCTCACCCACGCGCGCGGCCGACTCCAGGTCCGCGACGGTGCGCGCCACCTTGAGCACGCGGTCGTGGGCGCGGGCCGAAAGGGCCATGCGCGAGGCCGCGTCGCGCAGCATGCGCAAAGCCTTCGCATCCGGCCGCGCGCGCTGCGCGATCTCCACGCCCAGCAAGCGCGCATTGACCACGCCCTGGCGCTCGAGCTGGCGTGCGCAGGTGCGCGCCACGCGCTCCCGCACCGGGCCCGAGGACTCGCCGGGCGCCGCGCGCGCGAAATCCTCCTCCGAGAGCGCGGGCACCTCGACGTGGAGATCGATGCGATCCAGCAGCGGGCCCGAGATGCGCTGCCGGTAGCGCCCGACGTCGAAGGCCGAGCAGCGGCACGCGTGCCCTCGATGCCCGCGATAGCCGCAGGGACAGGGATTCATCGCCGCGACGAGCTGGAAGCGCGCGGGGAAGTCCGCCTGCCGCGCCGCGCGCGAGATGGTGATGCGGCCCGACTCCAGCGGCTCGCGCAGCACCTCCAGCACCTGGCGGCTGAACTCGGGCAGCTCGTCCAGGAAGAGCACGCCGTGGTGCGCGAGCGAGATCTCGCCCGGCCGCGGCGGCGAGCCGCCGCCCACCAGCGCCACGGCGGAAGCGGTGTGATGCGGCGAGCGAAAGGGACGAATGCCGTAGCGCTCCGGCCTGAAGCCGCCGGTGGCGAGGCTCTGCACCGCGGCGGCTTCCAGCGCCTCGCCTTCGCTCATCGCCGGAAGGATGCCCGGGAAGCGCAGCGCGAGCATGGTCTTGCCGGTGCCGGGCGGGCCGGTGAAGAGCAGCGAATGCCCGCCTGCCGCCGCGATCTCGAGCGCGCGGCGCGCATGGTGCTGGCCGCGGACATCGGCGAGGTCCGGATGCTCGTCCGCCCGCGGCTCGCAGCACGCGGCGAGCGGCACGAGCGGAGTCGTGGCCCATGAGGTGCGCACAGACATCCAGCAGCGTACGCGCGGGGAGGATGACCGCATCGCGCACCAGCGCGGCTTCAGCCGCGACGGCCTCGGGCAGCACGAAGGCGCGGCCGTCGCGGTGCGCGCCGAAGGTCATCGCGAGCGCGCCGCGGATGGGCCGGAGCTCGCCCGAGAGCGCGAGCTCGCCCGCCAGTTCCAGCGTGCCGAGCAGCCGATCCGGCACCTGGCGCGTCGCCGCGAGGATGCCGATGGCGATGGGCAGATCGAAGCGGCCGCTTTCCTTGGGAAGGTCCGCGGGCGCGAGGTTCACGGTGATGCGGCCGTTGCGGGAAATCGAAGCCCGCGGTTTGCAGCGCGGCGCGCACGCGGTCGCGCGCTTCCTTCACCTCCGTCTCGGGCAGCCCCACGATGCGGAATTGCGGCAGGCCTCCGCCCACGTGCGCCTCCACGCGCACCAGGGGCGCCTCGAGCCCCGCGAGGCCACGGCTGTAGACGACGGCGACATGCATCGGCACTCCCGGGATTGGCGGGACCGCGCAATCCCCGGGGAATGCGGACTTCCCTGACTCCGCTTCAATTCGCGAAGTGTTTTCCCGTTGACCTGGCCCTTGGCGCGGTCCTCTGAGAAGGTGATATGGCTGCGGGGTTCTGCTTGACTCCGGTACTCAAGAGTGGACAAAGTGCAACAAGTTGCCATCTGGAGCGGGCGCCATCCCGTGCGCTTTGACCTGATCACGCTGCGCCTCTTCGTCGCAGTCGTCGAGGAAAGAAGCATCGCCAAAGCGGCTGAGCGAGAGAATCTTGTCGCCTCCGCCGTGAGCAAGCGGATCGGCGACTTGGAGGGACAACTGGGCATGCCGCTCCTCGTGCGACTGCACGGGGGCGTCAGTCCCACCCCCGCGGGGGAGGCGCTGATGCGCCACGTCGCAGAAGTGCTCAAGGCGCTGGACCGCATTCCGCGCGAGCTGGCGAAGTTCGCCGGCAAAGCCTCCGCTCCAATCCGCATCGCGGCCAACTTCACCGCCACGGTGAGTTATCTAGTCGAGGATCTGAAGACTTATCTTGCCGCCAACCCGGCCGTCAAGGTGCGCATCGATGAACGACACAGCCTGCTCATCATCGAAGCCGTAGTGGATGGGCAGGTCGATTTCGGCATTGTCGGCCATTACCGGCCGGTCGAGCGCTTGCGTGTGATTCCCTATCGGCAAGTGCCTCTGTGGCTGGCAGTTCAGCCATCGCACCCGCTGGCAGAGCGCGAAAGCATCACCTTCGCCGAGGTGCTCGAGTTCGAGATCATCACGCTGACAGATGGCACTGCCATCCATCGCATGGCGCTCGACGCCGCGTCCGAAGCGCGCTGTCTGCCAAAATTTTCGATGCAAGTCACCAGCTATGAGGCGATGCGTACGATGGTTCAGGCCAACGTGGGTGGCGCGGTCATTCCCGGGCCCAATCTGCTTCCCTACAAGGATCTCCTGGGTTTGCGCTGCATTCCGCTGGTCGGCCGACTGGCGAGCATGCAACTCAATCTCCTGTTGCCGGAGGACGAACCGGCGCCCGCTGTGGGAGAGCTGGTGAGGTTTCTGACTGCCGCCTGAGCCATCGCCGGGCGCGATGCCCGGCGTTCTCAAAGATCAATTGCCTCCGTCGTGCGCTTCGAAGATTCTTGGGCGTAGCCACCCCGCCGTCACTGCCGATCGGCGAGAACGAACACCCATTGCAACGAGGTTAACCATGCGCTCGATCCCGAAACTTTTCTTCGCGGTATTGCTGGCAGCCTGCCTCATATCGGCTCAATCGGCCGTTTGGGCCGAGCCATACCCGCATAGGCCGCTTCACTTGGTGGTGCCCTTCCCGCCGGGCGCTGGCACTGACATGTTTGCGCGCGTGATCGCCAACAAGCTGGGCGAAAGCATGGGCCAGCAGGTCCTTGTGGAGAACAAACCCGGCGGCGGTGCAACCATCGGGACCGAATTCGTCGCCAAAGCCGCACCAGACGGTTACACCCTGTTGATCTCTACGGCCAGCCATGCAATCAACCCGAGCGTCTTTCGCAAACTCCCCTATGACACACTCAGGGACTTCGCGAGCGTGACGGAGGTGGCCACCGTACCTATTGTGTTGGTAGTGAACCCTTCGGTGCCGGCCCACACGGTCAGGGAGCTTGTGGACCTCGCCAAGGCCGCGCCGGGGAAGCTCAACATGGGATCTTCGAGCAACGGTACGGTGTTCCATCTTGCCGGCGAGATGTTGAAGTCCATGGCGGGCATCGACATGGTGCACATCCCTTTCAGCGGAGGCGGGCCCGCGTTGACAGCGCTGCTCAGCGGGCAGGTCGACGTGTTGTTTGAGACCAGCCTCACTGTTCAGGCGTACGCGAAGGCGGGCAAGCTGCGCATCCTCGCGGTAGGCAGCCAGGAGCGCGTACCGAGCTTGCCGGATGTACCGACATTGTCGGAGTCGGGTCTGCCTGGATTTTCAGCCGAAAACTGGTACGGCATTTACGCTCCGGCTGGCACGCCGCGCGAGATCGTCGTGAAGCTCAACCACGAAATCGTGAAAGCACTCAACCTTCCCGACGTGAAGGAGCGCTTCACTTCGCAAGGCGCAGATCTGGTGGGAAACACACCAGAGCAGCACACCGCCTTCCTGAAGGGCCAAATGGAAAAATGGAATGGGATCGTGCGAGTCTCCCACGTCACCGTGGACTGAAACATAGGCCCGTGCGCGCCTCGATGAACCTGATTCAAGCAGGCAAACATGAATGACATCATCGTAAGACCCAAAGCGGCCTATCACGAAAAGATGCATCACGACATGCAGAATCACGTGCGTGTCCCCGATTGGACGCCGGCGCAGCGCGTCGCGCTCGCCTGCCGCATGCTCGACGCCGACGGTCACGCATCGGCGCTCGCTGGCCAAGTCACATTGCGCGGCGAAAAGCCCAACACCTATTGGGGACTATCCTTCGGGCTGGGGTTTGATGAGGCCGCGGCAAGCAACATCCTTCTCTTCGACGACGACCTCAACGTTCTGCAAGGCGAAGGCATGGCCAACCCGGCCAACCGTTTCCACCTGTGGATCTATAGACAGCGGCCGGACGTCAATTCCATCGTTCATACCCACCCGCCGCACGCCTCCGCACTGTCGATGATCGGGGAGCCGCTGATTGTTTCGCACATGGATAGCTGCGTGCTCTACGAGAATTGCGCATACCTTGCTGATTGGCCCGGTGTGCCGATCGGGGACGAGGAGGGCCGTATCATCTCCGAGAGTCTGGGCGACAAGGAGGCAATCTTGCTTGCGCACCATGGCATCCTCACTGCCTGCGCTACGCTGGAGAAGGCCACCGTGCTCGCCTTCGCCCTGGAGCGTGCAGCGAAGCTACAGCTGCTGGCCCGTGCTTTGGGACCCATCCGCCCACTGAAGCGAGAGCTGGCGCTTGAAGCCCGAGGCTATCGCGGCGCTCCTAACTATGTTGGATCCACATTCAGCTACCTGGCGCGTAGCGTGCTGCGCAAGAGTGCGGGATGCCTGGATTGAGCACTTTCGCTTCAATTCGCGAAGCGCTTTCCCGTTGACCTAGCCCTTCGCGCGGCCCTCGATTTCGGCCACGCGCGCTTCCAGCGCCGCGAGTTTTTCCCGCGCGCGCGCTAGCACCTCGGCTTGGGCGTCGTACTCCTCGCGGCTCACCAGCTCCAGGCGCGTGAACGCGGCGGACAGGAGCGCGCGGAAGTTGCGCTCCAGGTCCTTCGCCGGATTGGCAGCCGCCAGCTCAGCCAGCCGCGCTGCGAGCTCACCCAAGAATCTCTCGTTCATCTCCGCATCCCCGTCACTGGGCTCCGTCGATCTGTGCCCCGTGCGCCGGCACCCGTTTGGTGCCGGAGCGCGCATCGCCGCCCCCCGCCGGTGCATCGCGCCGCGGCGCGCGCCGCGATCGCTTGCCAAACAAGAACTTGGCGCTTGGCACCGTTGTTGCTCATTCCCGCCGGGCAATCGTTCGTCCCAATTCCCACCAAAGGATAACAGTCATGCTCAGATCCGAAAGCCGCGCGTCGTTCACGAAGTCGGCCGGAATCCGCCTGTCGGCGTTGGTCGCGATGTGCCTCTGGGGAGGATCACTCGCGCAGGCACAGACGCCGCCCCCCGCAGAACCCGCGCCCCCGCCAGCCGAATCCGCACCCGCTGCACCCGCCGCCGCACCCGCCGAGGCGCCGCCACCGCCGATCTACTCCGTCGGCGGGTTCGACCTCTCCGGCCACATCGACGCCGCGTACACGCACCTCTCCGGCTCCGGCAAGTTCGTGAGCGGGGCGAACGACCGCGTGTTCGACTTCAAGCACGACGCGGCGATCTTCCACACCCTCGAGCTGATCCTCGCCAAGGCGCCCGAAACGGGCTTCGGCGGAACGCTCGACGTGAACGCCGGCAAGGACGCCGACGTGATCGCCGCGTTCGGCACGATCGACAAGAACAAGGGGCCGGCCAACGGCGCGAACCACTACTTCGACGTGACGCAGGCCTACCTGTACTACGGCGCCGGGGCGTTCAACATCATCGGGGGCAAGTTCGTGACACTCGCCGGCGCCGAGGTGATCAACAGCGCGGGCGACACCAACTACTCGCGCTCGATCCTCTTCGGCTACGCCATCCCGTTCACGCACACCGGCATCCGCGGCACGTGGAAGGCGAACGACCAGACCTCGCTCATCCTCGGTGTGAACCAGGGCTGGGACGCGTTCGAGGACCCGAACAGCGACAAGACCGTCGAGGTGGGCCTCACCTACGCGCCGTCGAAGACGATGTCCTTCGCCGCCAACTACTACGGCGGCAAGGAGCTGGTCACCAACTATCCCAAGAGCACCGACCTCAACGGAATGCGCAACCTCATCGACCTGGTGGGGACGTTCAACGTGAGCGACGCGCTGACGCTGGTCGTGAACTACGACTGGGGCTCGCAGGACAAGGGTGCGCCCGCGGGCGGCGACGCCAAGTGGCAGGGCATCGCGGGCTACGCCAACTACCAGATCAACGACCAGTGGCGCGTGTCCCTGCGCGGCGAGTTCTTCGACGACAAGCAGGGCTACCGCACCGGAGTGCAGCAGAAGTGGAAGGAGGGCACGGTCACGGTCGCGTGGATGCCCATGAAGCCGCTCGAGCTGCGTCTCGAGGGCCGCTACGACAAGTCGAACCAGGACGCGTTCCTGCGTTCCGATGGCGTGTCGGCCACCGGCTCGCAGTCCTCGTTTGCGTTCGAAGTCCTCTACAAATTCTGAGCCGGAGGGGAGAGACAAATGAAACTGGTCACGGCCATCATCAAGCCGTTCAAGCTCGACGAGGTGCGCGAAGCCCTCTCGGCGATCGGCGTACAGGGCATCACCGTCACCGAGGTGAAGGGATTCGGGCGCCAGAAGGGCCATACCGAGCTCTATCGCGGCGCCGAATACGTGGTCGACTTCCTGCCCAAGGTGAAGATCGAGGCGGCGATCTCCGATCCCCTGCTCGAGCGGGTGATCGAGGCGATCGAGAAGAGCGCCAACACCGGCAAGATCGGCGACGGGAAGATCTTCGTCTTCGACCTCGAGCAGGTCGTCCGCATCCGCACCGGCGAGACCGGCGCCGACGCACTCTAACCAGGGGAGAAAACAGATGAAACGCCTACTCACGCTCGCCGCGTTCGCGGCCGCGCTCGCGCTCACGGGCACGGTGTACGCGCAGGACAAGAAGCCCGAGGCGCCCAGCGCACCCGCGGCCGCGCCGGCCGATGCCTCCAAGGCCGCCGCTCCGGCCACGCCCGCCGCGCCGGACGCTGGCAAGCCGGCCGATGCCGCCAAGCCCGGTGACGCTCCCGCAGCGGGTGCTGCACCGGCCGCGGCCGCCGCGGCGCCGCCTGCACCCGATCACCCGGTGCTGGTCGGCGTCGACAAGATCAACAGCGGCGACACGGCATGGATGCTCACCTCCATGGCGCTCGTGCTGATGATGACGGTGCCGGGCCTGGCACTTTTCTACGGCGGCATGGTGCGCAAGAAGAACGTGCTCGCGACACTCATGCAGAGCTTCGCGATCACGTGCCTGGTCACGGTGCTGTGGGTGGTCGCGGGCTACAGCATCGCGTTCTTCCCGGGCAACTCGTTCTTCGGCAGCCTCGACCGGCTGTTCCTGAACGGCATGCTGTTCCAGAAGGAGGCCGGCAAGGTCATGGTGAGCCACCTCGCGCTCACCATCCCCGAGTCGGTGTACATGGCGTTCCAGATGACGTTCGCGATCATCACCCCGGCGCTCATCTGCGGCGCCTTCGCCGACCGCATGAAGTTCTCGGCGATGCTGTGGTTCATGGGGCTGTGGTCGGTCTTCATCTACTCGCCGATCGCGCACATGATGTGGGAGTCGACCAGCGGGTTCTGGGCCATGAAGGGCGTGCTCGACTTCGCGGGCGGCACCGTCGTGCACATCAACGCGGGCATCGCGGCCCTGGTGTGCGCCCTGGTGCTCGGCAAGCGCGTGGGCTACGGCAAGGAGACGATGGCGCCGCACAACCTCACGCTCACCGTGATCGGCGCATCGCTCTTGTGGGTGGGCTGGTTCGGGTTCAACGCGGGCTCGGCGGTCGCCGCCGACGGCCGCGCCGGCATGGCCATGGTGGTCACGCAGCTCGCCACCGCGGTCGCGGCACTGGCTTGGATGTTCACGGAGTGGATGACCAAGGGCAAGCCCTCGGTGCTGGGCATCGCCTCGGGTGCGGTCGCCGGGCTGGTGGCGATCACTCCCGCGTCGGGCTTCGTGGGCGTGACCGGTGCCTTCGCCATCGGCATCGCGGCGGGCGTGATCTGCTACTTCGCGTCGACCTCGGTGAAGAGGATGTTCGGTTACGACGACTCGCTCGATGCCTTCGGCGTGCACTGCGTCGGCGGCATCGTGGGCGCCTTGCTCACCGGCGTCTTCAACGTGAAGGAGATCAGCGGCACCGACGGCAGCTTCCTCGTGCAGCTCGGAGCGGTCGCCACGACCCTTGTGGTGAGCGGCGTCGGCAGCTTCATCATCCTCAAGGTGATCGACATGGTGATCGGCCTGCGCGTCACCGAGGAACAGGAGCGCGAGGGCCTGGACGTGACCCTGCACGGCGAGCGCGTGGAGTAAGCGCGCCGCGAACGATCAAGAGAGGCCGGGGGCCCGTTCGGGCTCCCATTCGAAGCGGGCTCCCGGGCCCGCCTTTTTTTTGCGTGCACCGAAGAGTGGCGCGCGCTGGAACTTTTTACCTGACCCGGTCTCCAATCGCCCGCTGTGTGTGTGAAATGATCAGCATCTAGAGGCCGTTCGGAGCGCGGGCGGAGATAACCCGTCCGCGCTCTCTTTCCGGACGCTATAATTTTCAGATGCTTAAGATGCTTACGACTATAGGCGATGCCAATTGCCCAAGCGCCTAGGTGAAATCCTGGTCGAGCGGGGAAAGCTCGATCCCGCGAACCTCGAACGCGCCCTGAAGCTGCAGGAAGGGGAGACCCACGACAGGCTGGGCGTGATCCTCCAGCGCCTCGGCATGGTGTCGGGCCGCGACCTGGCCGACGCGCTCGCCGACCAGCTCGACGTCCCCATCGCCGCGGCGACGGACTTCCCCGAGCTGCCGCTGCTGGAGGAGCGCCTCTCGGCCAAGTTCCTGCGCGATGCGCAGGCCGTGCCCTTGCGCGAGGACGACGAGGAGCTCGCGCTCGCCGTCGCCGACCCCACGGATTCCTTCCTGCTCTCGGCCGTGCAGATGGCCTCGGGCAAGCGCGTGCGCCCCTACATCGCCGCGCCCAACGAGATCGACGCCGCGCTGGAGCGCCTGTACGGCGGCGGGCGCTCGTCCATGGGCGCGATCGTGGACAACATCGAGGCGCGGGCCGAGGAGGACGATTTCGGCGACATCGCGCACCTGAAGGACCTCGCCTCCGAGGCGCCCGTCATCCGCCTCGTGAACCTGGTGCTCACCAAGGCGCTCGAGTCGCGCGCCTCGGACATCCACATCGAGCCGTTCGAGAACCGCCTCATCGTGCGCTACCGCATCGACGGCGTGCTGCACGAGGTCGAATCGCCGCCGCGCCGGCTCTCGGCCGCGATGATCTCGCGCGTGAAGATCATGGCGAGCCTGGACATCGCGGAGCGCCGGCTCCCGCAGGACGGGCGCATCAAGCTGCGCATCCAGGGCAAGGAGATCGACCTGCGCGTATCCACCGTGCCGACCATGCACGGCGAGAGCGTCGTGATGCGCATCCTCGACAAGGGCGGCGTGCCGCTCGATTTCGAGTCGCTGGGCTTCGAGGGCCAGCCGCTCGAGCGCTTCATCCGCGTGCTGGACGAGCCCCACGGCATCCTGCTCGTCACCGGCCCCACGGGCAGCGGCAAGACCACCACGCTCTACACGGCGCTCGACCGCCTGAACAAGCCCGACGTGAAGATCGTCACCGTCGAGGACCCGGTCGAATACCAGATGCCGGGCATCAACCAGATCCAGGTGAAGCCGCAGATCGACCTCACCTTCGCCAATGCGCTGCGCTCCATCGTGCGCCAGGACCCGGACATCATCATGGTGGGCGAGATCCGCGACGTGGAGACGGTGAGCATCGCCATGCAGTCGGCGCTGACCGGCCACATGGTGCTCTCGACGGTGCACACGAACGACGCGCCCTCCACCATCAACCGCCTGCTCGACATGGGCGCCGAGGACTACCTCCTCACCTCCACCATCAACGGCATCCTCGCGCAGCGCCTGGTGCGCACCCTCTGCCCCAAGTGCCGCGAGCCCCACAAGGCGCTGCCGGAAGTCGTCGAGCAGATGAGCCTCCGGCGCTACGTGCCCCAGGGCGAGGTCGTGCTCTACAAGGCGGTCGGCTGCCCGGAGTGCGCGGGCACCGGCTACTGGGGCCGCATCTGCATCATCGAGATGCTCACCATGAGCGACAACATCCGCTCGCTCATCATGCGCCACTCCACCGCCGGGGACCTGCGCTCGGCCGCGATCATGGAAGGCATGGAGAGCATGTTCGAGAACGGGCTGAGGAAGGCGCTCGCGGGCACCACCACCATCGAGGAAGTCCTGCGCGTCACGCGCGAGGATTGACCGCGCGGATGCCGTTCTACCAGTACAAGGCGGTTACCCCCGCGGGCGAGGTGCAGGAAGGCGTCCTGGAGGCCTCGAGCACGACCGCCGCGGTGGCGCGCATCCAGGCGATGGGCTTCATCCCGATCCGCGCCGAGGAGTCGGGCGCGGCCAAGGCCGAGAGCGCCCCCTCGGCACGCCGCCCGCTCTTCGCGCGCCGCGGCGTCTCGCAGGACGACGTGACCATCGTCACGCGCGAGCTGGCCACGCTCCTCAAGGCAGGGCTGCCGCTCGACCGCAGCTTCGAGATCCTGATCAACCTGGCCGGCAACCCGAAGATCGCCGAGCTGCTCACCAAGATCAGGAACGAGGTGCGCGGCGGCGTCTCGCTCTCGCGCGCCCTCGAGGCTCAGCGCGACGTCTTCACGCGCTTCTACGTGAACATGATCCGCGCCGGCGAGGCGGGCGGGAGCCTGCCCAACGTGCTGCTGCGGCTCGCCGAGTACATGGAGCGCTCCAAGGCGCTGCGCGACAACGTGCGCGCGTCGCTCACCTACCCGGCGTTCCTCGCCGTGGTGTCGGTGGTCGCCGTGGTGGTGCTGCTGGCCGGCGTGGTGCCGCGCTTCAAGCCGGTGTTCGCCGGCGCCGGCAAGACCGTGCCGTTCGTGACGCAGGTGGTGCTCTTCGCGGGCGACGCGATGCGCGCCTACTGGCTGCCCGGCCTTTTCCTCATCGGCATCGTGGTCTGGCTCCTCGCGCGGTGGCTGCGCGACCCCGAGGTCCGCTACCGGGTGGACCGCTGGAAGGTGACGGCGCCCGTCGTGGGCGACCTCTTCGCCAAGCTCGAGATGGCGCGCTTCTCACGCACCCTGGGCACGCTGCTCAACAACGGCGTGACGCTGGTCTCCGCGCTCAACATCGTGCGCGATACCATGAGCAACGCGTGGCTCGCCGAATCGGTGGCGGGGGTCGCGCGCGAGCTGAAGGAAGGCCGCGGCCTGGGCCGCCCGATGATGGAGACCGGCCGCTTCCCGATGCTCGCGGTGCACATGATCCTGGTGGGAGAGGAGACCGGCCGCCTGGACGACATGCTGATGCAGGTCGCCGAGACCTACGACCGTGAGGTGGAAGTCGCCATCCGCAAGGCGCTGGCGCTGCTGCAGCCGGTGATGATCGTCGCCATGGCGCTGGTCATCGGGTTCATCATCATCGCCATCCTGTCGGCGATGCTGTCCGTATACGACATTCCGATCTAGAGGTGGAGACCATGACAACGCAACCGCAAATTGGGCCCCGTCCTGCGCCGGGGCGCGCTCGCTCCTTCAAACGCGAGCGCGGCTTCACCATCCTCGAGATCGTGATCGTCTTCATCCTTCTCGCCGGGATCATGGCCTTCGTGGGCCCCAAGATCTTCGAGCAGATGGGGCGCGCGAAGTCGCAGGAGGCGCGCATCCGCATCCAGCACCTCGCGGGGCAGGTCGAGATGTACAAGCTGGAGGTGGGCAAGCTGCCCGAGAACCTGCAGGCGCTGGTGAAGCAGCCCGCCGGCGTGGACAAGTGGAACGGGCCCTACGCGAAGGACGACGACCTGAAGGACGCCTGGGGCAACGACTACCGCTACACGGTCCCGGGCACCAGCAAGTCCTTCGACATCGTCTCGCTCGGCGCCGACGGCAAGGAAGGCGGCGACGGCGAGAACCGCGACGTCAGCAACTGACGCCGCGTGCGACCACACTCCGCCATGCGCAGGCCGGCGGGATTCACGCTGCTGGAGATCGTCATCGTGCTGGTGATCGCGGTGGTGATCTACGCGCTGATCCTGGGCGTACCCCTGCGCGGCGGCAAGAGCGCCGACCTCAAGTACGCCGCGCGCACGCTCGCCTCGGGGCTGCGCCAGGCCCAGACCACGGCGATGGCCACGCGCCGCGACGCCACCCTCACCGTCGACCTCGAACAGAAGGAGTACCAGGTGCTGGGCGACAAGGAGGCGCACAAGCTGCCCGACGACATCGACCTCAAGCTCTACACGGCGCAAAGCGAGGTCACGAGCGAGAAGCGCGGCGCCATCCGCTTCTATCCCGACGGCAGCTCCACCGGCGGGCGCATCACGGTCTCCTCGGGCGAGCGCAAGTTCCTGGTCGACGTCGACTGGCTCACCGGGAGGGTGTCGATTGAGGATTGACGGCATCGGGCATCGCCAGGCCGGCTTCACGCTGATCGAGGTCGTGGTCGCGTTCGCGCTGCTCGCCCTCGTGTTTTCGGTCGGCTTCCAGATCTTCTCCGACGGGCTCGCCCGCGCCGGCACGCTGGACGAGCGCTCGCGCGCCCTCGAGGTGGCGCGCTCGCACCTGGCGTCGGCCGGCGTGGAGGAGCCGCTCAAGGAAGGCCAGTCGCAGGGCGAGTCGGCCGATCCGCGCTTCCGCTGGACCACCACGATCGCCCCCTTCGACATCGCGCACGACCCGGCGCAGCCCCAGGTGATGGCCGCATACGCCCTCTACCACGTCGAGACGCGCGTGGACTGGCACGGCGCCGACGAGAAGGAGCATTCCATCTCGCTCGCGACCCTCCAGCTCGGGACCAAGCCGCAATGAGGAGGCGCGCGCGCGGCTTCACGCTGATCGAGATGGTCGTGGCCCTCGTGCTGCTCGGCACGATGATGGTGCTGCTCTACGACGGCCTCACCTTTGCGCTGCGCAGCTGGGACGCGGGCGACGCCAACGGCCGGCGCACGGCCGACCGCCGCGTGGGCGAGAACTTCCTGCGCCGCGAGGTGGCCGGGGCTGTTCCCGATGCGCTGGAAGGACCCCACGCAGCTGCAGTATGCCTTCGACGGCAAGCGCCAGGTCATGCGCTTCGTCTCGTCGCGGCCGGCGGGCGCGGCGCAGGGCGGCCTCGCGCTCGCGGGCGTGTCGGTCGAGGAGGACGCCGAAGGTGCCGGGCAACCACAACCTCGTCATGCGCCGCGCGCTCGCCGATCCCGACGCCGCCAGGACTTCAGCGCGCTCGATTCGGCGACGCCGTCGATCCTCGTGGCGGACGTGGAGAGCGTCGAGTTCTCCTACTTCGGCGCCGAGAACGACTTCACCGACCCGCAGTGGTCCAACGAGTGGATCTACCCCGCGCGCATGCCGGTGATGATCCGGCTCGCGGTCAAGGGCCCTGGCGGCGCTCCGATGCCCGACATCGTCATCCGGGTGATGGTGGGCGAGGAGGCGGGCTGCCTCGAGTCGGGCCTGCAGCGCGGCTGCCGGCCGCGGAGGACGTGATGCGGCGCGCGCAACGGGGAGTCGCGCTGGTGCTCGTGCTGTGGGCCTCGATCCTGCTGCTGGTGGTGGCGTCCAGCTTCATCGTCGAGCGGCGCACCGAGGCGATGGTGGTGGTGAACTCGGTGTCGATGGCGCGCGCCGAGGGAGCCGCCGACGCGGGCGTCTACCGCGCGGTCTACGAGCGCGTACCGCAGCGACAACAGCCCCGACAGCTGGAAGCGCGACGGCACGCGCTACGCGTGGAGCTTCGACGGCGTGCCGGTGCAGGTCGAGATGCGCGACGAGTCTGCTAAAATCGACATCAACACGGCCTCCGACGCGCTGCTGCGCGGCCTCTTCGTCTCCGCGGGCCTCAACGACGACGATGCCACCGCGCTTCTGGACGCCATGCTGGACTGGCGCGACGCCGATACGCTCAAGCGGCCCCACGGGGCGGAGGAGGCCGATTACCAGTCCGCCGGCCTTCCCTATCGACCCGCCAACGCGCCCTTCCAGGCCATCGAGGAGCTCCAGCTCGTGCTCGGCATGCGACCCGAGATCTACCGACGCATCGCGCCGTCGATCACCGTGTTCTCGCGCCAGGCGGGCGTGAACCCGCAGCTCGCCGCGCGCGAGGTGCTGCTCGCCATTCCCGGCGTGACGGCAGAGGTGGTCGACGACTACATCGCGCAGCGCGAGGACGCCGCGCGCCAACGGCCAGCCGCTGCCCTCGTTCCCGCAGGCGGGCGCGTATGCGTCGGCCTACTCCATGGTCGTGTCGATCCGCTCGGAAGCGCGGCTCGACGACGGCACCATCTTCTCGCGCGAGGCCGTCGCGCTCATGCGCCCGCAGCCGCGCCGGCCCGTGACGTTCGTCGCCTGGCGCGAAGTCGACCGCGCTGCCGGAAACGGTTCCCGGTCCCGAAACCGCCGCCGCGCCCGCCGCCGCGGCGGCCCAGCACTGATGGCCGTCCCCGCCGAGCTCGCCCCGCGCGCCGCCGGCTGGCGCGTCCGCCTCGCCGCGTTCTGGCGAGTGGTGGACCGGCGAGCTGGAGCGCCTCGCGCTCGAGCGCTTCTCGGCGTTGCGGGGCGCGGCGAGCGTGCCGATCGTCGCCTTCGACGGCGGAGAGCTCGTGCTGGTCGAGCCGCGCGCCGCCGTGACGCCCGACACGCGCATCGACCTCGCGGCGATGGACGAGCCGCGCCGCCGCGCCGGCGTGGCCCAGCTGCTCGAGCGCGCGGGCGAGACGCGCGGGCGCATGCGCCTCTGCCTGGGGCGCGCCGAGGCGCTGGTGCGCCGCGTCGCGATGCCCGCGGCCACCGAGGAGAACCTGCGCCAGGTCATCGCCTTCGAGATGGACCGCCTCACGCCGTTCCGCGCCGACGAGGTGTACTTCGACTACCGCGTGCTCGCCCGCGACGCCCAGGCGGCCCAGCTCTCCGTGCTGCTCGCGCTCGCCAAGCGCGACCTCGTCGACGCCCGCGTGGCGACGCTGCGCGGGCTGGGCGCCAACGTGCAGGGCGTGGCGGTGCGCGACGACGTCGGCAACGCCACCGCCCCGCTCGACCTGCTGCCCTCCGAGCAGCGCGGCGAGCGCGAGACCGCGCGCGAGCGCCTCGTGCAGCGCGCCCTGGTCGTGGCTGTGGTGATCCTGCTCGTCCTGGCGCTCGTGGTGCCGCTGTGGCAGAAGCGCGCGATGGTGATCGCGCTGCAGCCGCTGCTGGGCCAGGCGAAGCAGTCGGCGGAGGGCGCCGACCGCGTCGAGCACACGCTCGAGCGCCAGGTGAACGACTACAACTTCCTCCTCGCGAAGAAGCACGCCAACTACCCGGTGCTCGCGATCCTCGAGGAAGTCTCGCGCCTGCTGCCCGACAACACCTGGGTGCAGCAGCTCGACAGTGAAGCCGAGCGGCAAGACGCGCGAGGTGCAGGTCCAGGGCGAGACGATGTCCTCGTCGAAGCTGATCGAGATCCTCGAGCAGTCGCAGCTCCTGAAGAACGCTACGCCGCGCGGCACCGTCACGCGCGGCTCCACTCCCAACTCGGAGCGCTTCATGATCGTGGCGGAGGTACGCCCCCGTCCGCCGGTCGAGGCGACGCCCGTGCTCGCCGGGGCTGCGCCCATGCCCGCCGGAGCGCCGCCGCAACCGGCCGCGGCGCCGCCGCAACCCGCCGCCGCGCCGCCGCAACCCGCCGCCGCGCCGCCGCAGGCCACAGCCGCGCCGGCCGCGGCCCCATCGCTGCCTGCCGCGACGCCGAGTGCCGCGCCGCCGGGCGCGCCTCAGTTCGGCCCGACGCCGCACGCCGCGAAGCCGAGTGCGCACGGCGCGCAGCCGGGCGCGGCGACAACGCCGGGGAAATGACCATGCCCCTCGTCACCGATCCGCATCGCAGCCGCCAGCTCGCCGTCGGCCTGCTGGTGGTGGTCGTCGTCGCCATCGTCGCGGCGGTCGCGATCCCCGAGTGGCTGCGGCTGCGCTACTACGACTCCGCGGTCGCCGACAGCCTCGACAAGCTCGACCGCTTCCGCCGCGTCGCGGGCACGCGGCCGCAGGTCGCGCGCCAGCTCGACGCCATGGCCTCGCGCGACCCGCGCAAGTTCTTCCTGCGCAGCGGCGCCGCGGCGCTCTCGGCCGCCGAGGCGGGGGAGGTGGTGCGCACACTGGTGGAGACGAGCGGCGGGCGCCTCATCACGATGCGGCGCTCCGTCCTCGCGCGACGAGGGACGCTACCGCCAGGTCACGGTGAACGTGCAGATGACCGCCAACATCTTCGCGCTGCGCAAGATCCTGAACACCATCGAGAGCAACACCCCGTACCTCTTCGTCGACAACCTCACGGTGCGCACGCAGGTACCGGCTTCGTTCAAGCCCGCGCCGGGCGCGGAGCCGGACATGTTCGTGCAGTTCGACATCTCGGGCTACGCCATCACGGGATCCTGATGCTCGCCATCCTCCAGCGCCAGCCCTTCATCGCCGTGCTCGCCGTCGTCGCCGTGCTGCTCGTGGCGGCCCTCGGCTTCGAGACCGGCTTCGGCGCGCGCTTCGGGCCGGTGCTTCCCACCGGCGTCTCGAAGCCCGCCGCGCCCTTCGAGGCGAAGCTGCTGCCCGCGCTCGCGGCGACGGATCCCGAGCGCAGCTACCCGGAAATGGCCGCGCGCCCGCTGTTCGTGCCGCTGCGCCGCCCCGCCCCGCCCGCCGAGCAGGTCGCGCAGGCCAACCTCAAGCGCGGCCTGTACATGCTGCAAGGCGTGACGATCGCCGGCGACCTGCGCATCGCCCTGCTGCGCGAGAAGTCCACCGGCCACATCGTGCGCGCCGAGAAGGGCAAGGACCTGAACGGCATGAAGATCGCCGAGATCACGCCCGAGTCCGTGACGATCGCGCTCGGCAGCGAGCAGGAGGTGATCCCGCTGCAGGTAGTGAAGCCCGGACCCGGGCCCACGGGCGCTCCGGGCGGCCCGTTCGGGCCCGGTGGCCCCGCCGGAGCCGCCGCGCTGCCCGCTGCGCCGCCGCCGGGCGCCGCGGCGCCCAATACCGCGACACAGGGCGGCGCTTCCTTCGGCCCGGTGCCGCACGCGGCGAACCCCGGCGCGCCCGCAGTGCCTCAGGCTACGACCACGCCGATGTCGCCGGAAGAGCTGCTCGCCCGCCGCCGCGCGCGCCGCGCCCAATAACCCAGTCTTGAGCGATCAACATGCCCTTCCGCATCCCTGCCCTTTCCGATAGCCTCCCGCGCCGCAGCGTACGCGCGGGCCTCCTCGCCGGTGTGGTGCTGGCCGCGGCCTCGTGCTCGCTGCTGCCGCCCAGCATGCACAAGCAGGCGACCGACGCGGAGAAGGCGGCCGCCGAGCAAGCGCCCTTCGGGCCGCAGGTCGCCGGCAACGCGCAGGCGATCCAGCCGCCGCCGGAAGCACCGCACCCCGAGGCGAAGGTCTTCAAGGGCACCGGCGTCTTCCTCAACACCAAGCCGCCCGCGCCGCCCGCGCCGCCCGGTCCCGAGGAGGCGAGCCTCAACTTCGAGTCGCTCGACATCCGCGAGGTCGCCAAGGTCATCCTCGGCGACTACCTCAAGCAGTCGTACACGGTGCATCCTGCGGTGCAGGGCACCATCACCTTCCGCACCGTGCGCCCGATCCCGAACAAGGACCTGCTGCCCACGCTCGAGATGCTGCTGCGCCAGAACAACGCCGCGGTCGTGCGCGAGGAGGGCATCTACAAGGTGCTGCCGATCAACCAGGTGCGCGGCTCCATCACGCCGCAGCTGGGCGGCAGCACGCTGCCGATTCCCGCGGGCTTCTCGGTGCTCGCCGTGCCGCTCAAGTACGTCGGCGCGCGCGAGATGTTCCGCCTGCTCGAGCCGTTCGCGCCCGCGGAGTCGATCCGCGTCGACGAGGTGCGCAACATCGTCATCATCGCCGGCGACGAGCGCGAGATGCGCCACCTCGTGGACACCATCGAGCTCTTCGACGTGGACTGGCTCGCCGGCTACTCGATGGGCCTCTTCCCGATCCGCAGCGCCGACGTGAAGACGCTGGTGCAGGACCTGGACAAGGTGTTCGGGGCCTCGGCGCAGAGCCCGCTCGCGGGCATCGTGCGCGTGATTCCCATCGAGCGGCTGAACGCGCTGCTGGTCGTCACCACGCAGCCCAGGTACCTCGACATGGCGAAGACCTGGATCGAGCGCATCGACCAGGCCGGCACCACGAGCGGCGGCACGCGCTTCTACGTCTACCGCGTGAAGAACGGCAAGGCGGAGAGCCTCGCGCAGCTGATCAGCGACCTCTTCTCCTCGCACCGCACCACGACCACCGCGCCGTCGCTCGCACCCGGTTCGCGTCCGACGACGCTCTCCAGCACGCCGTACGGCCAGCCGCCGGCCCAGACGACGAGCACCACGGTGACCCCGGCACCCGCGGCCGCGGCCTTCTCGCTGCCCGGCGCCACGGGCACCACCTCCAACGAGGTGCGCGTCATCGCGGACAAGGACACGAACTCGCTCCTGATCCTCGCCACGCCGGCCGACTACGACACCATCGAGAATGCGCTGCGCCAGCTGGACGTGGTGCCGCGCCAGGTGCTGGTCGAGGTGATGCTCGCGGAGGTGACGCTCTCGGACAACCTGAGCCTCGGCCTCAACTACTTCCTGCACACGCGCAACAACTCGCTGGGCTACCTGCAGACCGGCAACCTCGGCACGGCGGGCGGGGATGCCAACAGCGGCCTCGCCGGCATCCCGTCGCCGAGCAGCCCCGTGCCCGGCATCAACGGCGGCCTGCAGCTCATCAACTTCGCGGGCACCGACGTGCGCGCGGTGCTGAACGCGCTCGGCTCCGACGGCAAGGCGAAGGTGCTCGCCTCGCCGCAGATCATGGTGCTCGACAACCAGAAGGCGCAGATCAAGGTCGGCGACCGCATCTCGGTGCAGACGCAGACGCAGACCGGCGTCACCACGGGCACCGGCGTGCTGAACAGCTTCCAGTATCTCGAGACCGGCGTGCTGCTCGCGGTCACACCGCGCATCAACTCCGGCGGTCTCGTGACCCTCGAGGTGAACGACGAGGTGAGCGTGCCCGACACCACGGTCGCCACCACGCCGTCCAACCCGAACCCGAACGTGAACTCGCGTTCCGCGCAAACCACGGTGGTCGTCGCCTCGGGAGACTCGATCGTGCTGGGCGGCCTCATCCGCGAGGACAACAACACCGGCTCGCAGGGCATACCGCTGCTCTCGAAGATCCCGGTGCTGGGCGTGCTGTTCGGCACTCAGAGCCTCATCAAGAAGCGCACCGAGCTCGTCCTCATCATCACGCCGCGCATCATCAGCGACTCGGTCCAGGCGCGCGAAGCGACCCTCGAGCTGCGCAAGAAATTGCCGGCGCTGGAGGGTTTGCTTCCCCGTCCCCAGAACCTGCCGCCGCTGCCCCCCGCGACCCCCCCTCCTGACGTAAAATGACCCCTGTTTAGCCCGATATGTGACGTGCTACACACCGCGCAAAGGACAATGGAAACATGGGATTGGGAAATACACTTAAAGTTGCTTGTTGCGCAAAAGCCACAGTGTTGTAAAATCCTTTCGAATTTGTTTGACGTGGAGAATCAACTTGAATAGTCTTTGGGCGGAAGTGAGGGCGGGAATAGTCGTCGCCGCTGTCGCTGCCGGAGTGTACGGATGCGCGATGATCGCGCCGAAGGCTCCGGAGGAAGCGGTGAAGGAGCGAGCCCAGTTGCGCTGGGACGCGCTGGTGCGGGGGGACTACAAGGCGGCGTACGCCTACCTCAGCCCCGGCAGCCGGGCGGTCCAGCGGGAGCAGGAATACGTGAAAAGCCTGCGCCAGGGCTTCTGGAAGGCGGCGCAGGTGGAAAAGGCGACGTGCACCGAGCAGCGCTGCGAGGTGGAAGCGTCGATCGAATACGAGCTGATGGGGCGGCGCAGCAAGACGCCCCTGCGGGAAACGTGGATACGCGAAGGTTCCGAATGGTGGTACGTGGCGAAATAGCTGGTTTTCGAAGGGACGGAAGGTAGGCGGAATCCGACGCTCGGATTGCTAAAACGGCAGGGCATGGGATAACATTTGAAAGTTGTACCTCTAGAAAGTGATCACTTTCATCTTCACAAAGGAGTAATCGAAAACATGAATACGTTCAAAAGAAAAGCTCTGTTTGCCGCTGTGGTCGCCGGTCTCGGCACCGCGGCCGGCACGGCAGAGGCTGTCTTCCTGAGCCCCAACCGGACGGGCCAGGCCCTGGTCTATCCGTACTACACCGTCCAATCGTCGGCTGGCAACGCGTTCAACACCTACATCTCGGTGGTGAACACGACGACCTTCGCGAAGGCGGTCAAGGTCCGTTTCCTCGAGGGCAAGACCTCGGCGGAAGTGCTGGACTTCAACCTGTTCCTGTCGCCGAACGACGTGTGGGTCGCAGTCATCTCCCCGTCGTCGTCCGCGGCTGGCGCTCCGGGCCATATCAGCACGCCGGACCATTCCTGCACGCGTCCCGCCATCCCGGCGAGCGGCCAGGACTTCCGTAACTTCGAATATTCCACCCCCGGCAGCGACGACGCACTGCCCGGCACCGGCCTCGACCGCACCCGCGAGGGCTACGTCGAGATGCTCGAAATGGGCACGCTCAGCGGCGCCACCGCGGCAGCCGTCACGCACAACTCTGCGCGGCGTTCCCGCCAACTGCGGCGTGGTGCAGGCCCCTGGCTTTACGTCGGTCCCGGCCGGCCAGCTCAACGCGCCCACCGGCGGCCTGATGGGCACCGGCACGCTGATCAACGTCCAGTCGGGTCTCAACGGCGACTACAAGGCCGACGCGCTGGATGGTTGGAGCACCCTCTCCGACTACACGGACTCGGGCTTCGTCACGCCGCGCCTGGACAACGCCAACCCGCCGACCAGCCTGGTGATCCGCTCGGGCGACATCGACCCGGTTACCGGCGCCTCGAGCCTGATCACCGCGTATCGCTCCACCTTCGCCGCGGACCCCGCACTCGTTACCGCGACCGCAGGTGCCAGAGCAGTGGCGTCGGTGTTTATGCACACCTCGGTCATGAACGAGTACGTCCTGGACAACGCGACGGCCTCCCTCACCGACTGGATCATCACCCAGCCGCTGAAGAACCGTTTCGTGAGCTCCGTGGTCTCGGCCGTGCCGTACACCGCGCTGCTCACGTCCAGTGGTGCGTGCGAGACGATCGCCTTCGGGTTCTTCGACCGCGAAGAGCAGGCTGCGGTCGCGTCGAACTCCGACTTCTCGCCGCTGCCCCCGGGTGCGGTCGCCAACTCGCTGTGCTGGGAGTCGACGGTCCTCGCGATCCGCAACGACGACGCGCACACGAATGTCAACACCGCGGTGTCCTCGGTGGTGGGCTCGGTGAACCTGACCAACGTTTCGGTCAAGGCCGGCTTCCAGAACGGTTGGGCGGCGATGATCTTCACGGGCGCCGGTGCGACGACGCTGGGCATGCCTGCGGCAACTTCGCAGCGCGTTTCGCTGGGCACGGATGCCGGCGGCGGCGCGGTCGTGGCGGCTGCAGCTCCGGCCACGTTCTTCGGTCTGCCGGTGACGGGCTTCGCGTTCCGCACGTTCAGCAACGGCACGCTGACCTGCGGCTCGGGTTCCTGCCAGGGCAACTATGGCGGCCTGTTCGCGCACAGCTATCGCACGACGATCACGCCGTAACCGACTTCGGGGGGGAGCAATCCCCCCCGTTTCGAGCTCGCGCAGGCGGCCCCATTCCGGGACCGCCTGCTTTTTTTCAGTACCCAAAAAAACAGAGTTTTGTGCGAAATTGCACAAAACTTCAGGTACAGCATGAAGATGCTTGCATATCCCATGGATTCGTTTAAGATTTGATCCAATTGAACTTGCCGAAAGGGAGAACCATGAACGTTTCAAAGCTAGACTTCCTCCGGCGCACACTTTTCGCCGCGAGTGCCTTGGCCGCGCTCGCGCTGGCAGCACCCTCACAAGCACAAACAGCGCAGACCATCACGCTGACTCAGGGCGCATCGACGCTCGCCACTTGCACGCTCAATGGTGCGATCACCGTCACGCCGAGCGGCGGACTGACCATTCCGTGCACGAGCAGCACCACGAATAATCCGCCGCCTCCGCCTCCGCCTCCGCCTCCGGTCAGCACGACGGGCGCGACCTTCAACGTTTCCGCGCCCATTTCCGTCACTCTGGGCTCGACCAATACCGCGACGACCATCACGCGGACCGGCGGCGACAGCGGAACCCATTACCTGGTCTATGCGATTAGCGGCAGTGGCTGTCTCGCGGACCAGAGCACGCTCACCTTCGCCGCCAACGGCGCCACGGCGCAGATTCCCATCACGCCTGTCGCAGCAAATCTTCCCTGCTCGGTGGCGGTTACCGGCACTGATCTGGACGAGACCGTCAACCTGAACTCGAGCATCCAGAACACCTCGACCCCTTGGACCGCGACAGCCAGCGTGACGGTCGTCGCTGCGGGCTCGAGTCAGACGACCTCGAATGCAGGCGGAACCCAGATTCCCGCGGGTTGCGCGACGCCGGCGGCCAACTGGAAGGACCTGACCCTGCCGGCCGGCGGAAGCCCGATGCAGCTGCGCATGACCAGCGGGCAGATAGCCTCGTTCCCGGTAGTCTCAGCCAACGACCCGAATCTCGGATTGCCGTCCACGAATTCGGAAGTCACGTTCACGCAGGGGCAGCAACCGGCCACCCCGGGCGGCGTGATCACGGAGATCCAGGTCTCGAAGTGCCCTGGCACGATCAATCCGGCGGCGACCGCTCCGCAGTGCTACAGCAAGAGCTCGCCCGGCGCGGTGCAGAGCAACGGCATCCCGATCATCCTGCGACCCAATCCGTACATAAGCCCCCCGTGGGTCGATCAGGCCAGCGCCGCGGCACTGGGCGGCTGCTGGGCGGCAGACGGGCAGCAGTACTTCGTGAACGTCCGCTGGACGTACAATAGCTGTCCGTTCACGGCCTCCGGCGGCTGCGGCTTCTCGGAGCAGTGGCAAACCGGGCCGTTCTGATACCCGCAAGCCCCGCAACATCCGGCGCCCGCGCGAGGTATCGCGCGGGCGCTTTCTCTTCATGAACAGGACTTCCATGCGACATACCATCCTCATCGCCGCCGTCGCGGCCGCGATGCTTCCCCTCGCGGCGGCGACGGCAGAGCCCCCCGTCGATACGCCCATCGTCGTCGACGGACCGGTCAAGGTCGACTCCGGCGACATCCAGGCCGCATTCCGCCGCGTCCCGGCAAACCTGCGCGCCGAGTTCCGCTCCTCGTACGACCGGGTAGCCGCCCTTGTCGACAACGTGTTCCTCGCGCGCTCGCTCGCTCAGAAGGCGCACGACGCCGGTCTCGACAAGGATCCCATCGTGCAGCGCCAGATCGCCGAAGCGCGCGAGTCCGTGCTGGCCGACCTCTACATCAAGCACCTGGACGATACCGCGCCCAAGGTCGACCTCGAGCAGCGCGCCCACGAGCTCTACACGGCGGAACCCGCCAAGTTCACCCGGCCCGAGCAGGTACATGTCCAGCAGATCCTGATCAACCTCAATGGCCGCACACGCGACATGGCACGCGAGCGCGCCCAGCAGGTGTACCAGGAAGCGAAGGCCGGCAAGGAAGACTTCGCGCAACTCGCCGCGCGGTGGTCCGACGACCCCACCAAGAAAAGCAACGGCGGCGACCTGGGCTGGAACAGCCCCGGAAAATTCGTCGAGCCCATGGCCAAGTGGCTGAAGGAGGCGCATGCGAATGGCGACATCTCGCCGCCCATCGAGAGCGACTTCGGGTTCCACGTCGTACGCTACGTCGACCACAAAGCCCCTGGGGTCGCGAAGTTCGACGAGGTGAAGGAGCAGATCATCGCTGGCGAGCGCGAGGCCCTGGCGAAGAAGCGTCGCGAGGACCTCGCACGCGAGGTGCGCGGGTCGAGCACGGTCGTGATCCACACGGACAACGTCGAGGCGCTGGTCGTGCCGATGGGCGACGTTCTCTCCTCGGCGAGCAAGGTGCCCGAAAAACCCGCCAAGTGATCGCGGCCCCATGATCCGGGTCTTCATCGGCTTCGATGCGCGCGAGGAAGTCGCCTTCGGCGTGCTTTCCCACTCGATCCATGCGCGCGCCTCGGAGCCGGTGGCGGTCGCACCCGTGATGCTCTCGCAGCTCGCGGGCGTCTACCGCCGCGAGAGGAATCCGCTGCAATCCACGGACTTCTCGTTCTCGCGCTTCCTCACGCCGTACCTCTGCGGCTACCAGGGCTGGGCGATCTTCACGGACTGCGACATGCTGGTGCTGGACGACATCGCGAAGCTCTGGCGGCTGCGCGACGAGCGCTACGCCGTGCAGGTCGTGAAGCACGTGCACGTGCCGAAGGAAGAGGTGAAGTTCCTGGGCGCGGTGCAGACGAAATACGAGAAGAAGAACTGGTCGTCGGTGATGCTCATGAACTGCGCGCGCTGCACGGCGCTCACTCCGGAGTACGTGAACCGCGCGAGCGGCCTCGAGCTGCACCAGTTCAAGTGGCTGGACAGCGACCAGCAGATCGGGGAGATCCCGCGCGCCTGGAACCACCTGGTGGGATACGATCCGCCGCGGCGCGATGCGAGCCTCGTGCATTTCACCATCGGCGGCCCGTATTTCGAGGCCTATCGCGACTGCGAGTACGCCGCCGAGTGGTTCGCCGAGCGCGACGCGATGCTCGCAGTCCAGGAGCGCGCCAAGGCCCTCGCCAGGGCGTGAGGCGAGCGTGAGCCGCGCTGGCCCGGATCCCGCGAGCCTTGAGGCGCCGCCGCCCGCTGCGCCGCGCTGGGGCTGGCTCCTCGCCTCCTTCGTCCGCCGCGAGATCCTCAACCGCTACGCCGGCAGCGTCTCAGGGCTCGCCTGGACGCTCCTGCATCCGCTGGCGCAGCTCGCGGTCTTCGCCTACGTCTTCAGCCGCGTGTTCCGCATCGGCGTGCCGGCGGGCTACCCGGGCGTCGACTACGTGGCCTTCGTGGCGATCGCCCTGTGGCCCTGGGTGATGTTCTCGGAGGGCCTGCAGCGCGCCCTGGGATCGATCGGGGCCAACGCCGGCCTGATCCGCAAGGTCGCGTTCCCGCACCGCCTGCTGGTCTTCTCGGCCGTGCTGGGCTCCTCCGCGGTGCACCTCGCCGGCTTCGTGGTCGTGCTGCTGGTGCTGCGGGCGGCCGGCGAGCCGATCCACATCTACCGGCTGCCGCTGGCCGTGGCGCTGCTGGTCCCCTACATGCTGCTCGCCGCGGGCATCGGCGCCGTCCTGGCGGCCCTGCAGACGCTCCTGAGGGACGTGGAGCACGTGGTGCAGGTCGTGCTGCTGGTGCTCTTCTACGCGTCCCCGATCCTGTATCCGGCGAGCCTCGTGCCCGCCTCGATGCAGGCCTGGATGCGCTGGAACCCGCTGGGCTGGTTCTCGGAGCGGCTGCGCGAGGTGCTGCTGCAGGGCTCCGGGCTGGTGGCGGGCGACCTGGTGGCCACCGTGGGGTGCCTCGCGGTGCTCGGGGCGGGCCTGTGGTTCTTCGAGCGCCTCTCGCCGCACTTCGAGGACTTCCTTTGACGGCGGCCGAGGCGGAGCGCGCGAGCGCGCCCGCGCTGGTCGAGCTCGCGGGCGTCACCAAGGATTACCCGAAGGTGTCCACCGGCGGCGACCGCCTGCGCACGCTGGCCGCACTGCTCTTCCGGCGCCGCGACATGCCGCATTTCCGCGCCCTCGACGGCGTGGACCTGGAGGTGCGGCGCGGCGAATCGCTCGGGGTGATCGGCGAGAACGGCGCGGGCAAGTCGACGCTCCTGAAGATCATCGCGGGCGTGGTGCGGCCGACGCGCGGCGCGGTGCGCGTGCGGGGCCGCGTGGGTGCGCTCCTCGAGCTGGGCAGCGGCTTCCATCCCGACTACACGGGCCGCGAGAACATCTACCTCTCGAGCGCGCTGATGGGACTCTCGCGGCGCGAGGCGCGCGGCAAGGTGGATGCCATCGTCGAGTTCGCCGACATCGGCGAGCACATCGACGAGCCCATCAAGCACTACTCGTCGGGCATGGTGGTGCGGTTGGGATTCGCGGTCGCCACGGCGCTCGAGCCCGACCTGCTCATCACCGACGAGGTGCTGGCGGTCGGTGACGAGTCGTTCCAGAAGAAATGCATCGCGTGGCTCGAGGGCTACCTCGGCGCCGGCGGCACGCTGCTGCTCTGCTCGCACAGCATGTTCCATGTGCAGACGCTGTGCCGGCGCGCGGTGTGGATCCACCACGGCGCGGTGCGCATGGCGGGGAAAAGCTTCGACGTGACGCGCGAGTATCTCACCTACCACGAGGAGAAGACCGCCGCGGAACGCCCGGCGCAGCGCGCGGCCGCGGGACCGATCCCGCGCATCGTCGAGGCGTGGATCGAGCGCGGCGACGGCTCGGCTTCCGCCACCTTCCGCCGCGGCGAGCCCCTCGTGCTGCAGGGCGTGGCCTATGAGCCCGACGACCGCCCGCCGGTGCTGCTGTTCGGCGTGGTGCGCGTCGACGGCTCGCCGGTGTACGGCTCGCACTCCAACGAGGGCGGGTACGCGCCGGCGCGCATCCGCGCGCACGAATTCGGCTTCAGCGTGCGCTTCGAGGCGCTGGCGTTGCTGCCCGGGAAGTACCGCCTGCGCGTGCATGCGCTCGACGCCGAAGGCCTGCGCATGTGCGACACGCTGGAGACCGAGTTCGTGGTGACCGGCGAGACGCGCGACTACGGCCTGGTCGAGCTGCCGCACGCCTGGCTTCCCGGCCGTGGCCGTTCCTGAGGCGAGAGCCGCGGCATGAGTCGAGAGCGCATCGAGGAGGGACGGCAGCACCATCTGCGCGGCGATTACGGGGGCGCGATCGCAGCCTACCGCGAGGCGCTCGCCGCCGATCCCGCGCAGGCCGACGTGTGGCACCTCAAGGCGCTCGCGGAGCACCAGTCGGGCGCGCTCGACGCCGCCGAGGCGAGCCTCGCGCGCGCCGTGGCGGCGGGCGGCGAGCGGCCCGCGTACGCGCTGCTGCACGGCACGATCAGGCACGACCGCGGCGACCTCGCGGGCGCGGAGCAGAGCCTCGCGAGCGCCGTGTCGTTGCGTCCGGGCTGGGCCGCCGCGCACGTCGAGCTGGGCCGCGTGTACCTCGACCAGGGGCGCATGGAGCAGGCGCGCGCCGCGTTCCAGGCCGCCGTCACCGCGGATCCGCGCCATGTCCGCGCCTGGAACAACCTCGGCTACGCGCTGCAGTCGCTGGATCGCACGGATGAAGCGGTGCGCGCCTACGACTATTCCCTCTCCATCGACCCGGCCTACCCGCTCGCGCACTACAACCTCGCCCGCATCCGCAAGGCGCGCGGCGACGCGAAGCGCGCGCTCGAGCACGCCCGCGCCGCCGCGCAGGGCGACCAGGGCAACCCCGAGGCGTGGCTGCTGCTGGGCGACATCCACGCCCAGCAGCGGGAGATCGCGGCCGCGCTCGCCGCGTACTCCGCCGGCGCGCGTGTGGCGCCCGGGCACCTCAAGGTGCGCCTCGCCCTGGCTGACCTCATCGCGGCCTCCGGGGGGTTCGAGGAGGCGCGCGGCGAATTTAGCCGCATCGCGGCGCAGTTTCCCGCCAGCCTGCGCGCGGCGTTCCGGGCCAACCTGCTGCTGCCGCAGGTGTACTCGAGCGCGGCGCAGGTCGACGAGATTCGCGCCGGCTACGAAGCGGGGCTCGCCCACCTCGAGGCGAACGTCGCGGCGTATCGCCAGGCGCGCGGCGACCTGGCGCTCACCGAGGCGCGCGGCACCAACTTCCACCTCGCCTACCAGGGGCGCGACGACGTCACGCTGCAGAAGCGCTACGGCGCCTTCCTGCGTGCGGTGCTCGAGCCCGCGCTGCCGGAGCTCTACGCGCCGCGCCCGAAACGCAAGCGCGATGGGCGCATCCGTGTCGGTTTCGCGAGCCATTTCTTCTTCAACTGCACCGCCGGGCGCTACTTCGCGTCGTGGATCACGCACCTGGACCGCGCGCGCTTCGAGACCATCGTCTACTACACCAACGAGTGGGTGGCCGACGACACGCGCACCATCGCCGCTGCCGCCGCGACCTTCCGCCACCTGGCGGGACGGTCAATGTATTCGGTCGCGCGCCAGATCGCCGACGACGACCTCGACGTGCTGGTCTATCCCGAGCTCGGCATGCACCCGGAAACCTTCACGCTCGCCGCGCTGCGCCTGGCGCCGGTGCAATGCGCGGGATGGGGCCATCCCACGACCAGCGGGCACTCCGAGATCGATTGGTTCATCTCCTGCGAGTCCATGGAGCCGCCCGATGCCCAGCGCCACTACAGCGAGCGGCTGGCGCTGCTGCCGGGGCTGGGCACCCGCTACGCCATGCCGCGTGCCACCCCCGGTCGCGGGCGCGCGGACTTCGACCTGCCCATGGATCGCACGCTCTACCTCATGCCGCAGTCGCTCTTCAAGATCCATCCCGACAACGACGACCTCGTGGCGCGCGTCCTCGAGCGCGATCCGAGCGGCGTAGCGGTGGTGTTCGCGTCGCATCATGAGAACCTCACGCAGGCGTACGCGGCGCGGCTCGGGCGGGCGCTGGAGGCGCGCGGCATGGACGTGCACGAGCGCGCCTGCTTCCTCGCGCCCTTCCTCCCCCACGGCGAATACCTGCGCCTGAACGAGCTGTGCGACGTGATGCTGGACACGCTGCACTGGTCGGGCGGCAACACCTCGCTCGACGCGCTCGCCACGGGGCTGCCGATCGTCACGCTGCCGGGCTCGCTCATGCGCGGCCGCCAGAGCCAGGCGATGCTGCGCGCCCTGGGGCTGGAGGAGCTGGTCGCCTCCGATGTCGATGGTTATGTGGAAACCGCCGTGCGCCTGGGACTCGATCTCGCCGAGCGCGCGCGCGTGTCGCGGGCGATCGCCGCACGCCGCGGCGAGCTCTTCGAGCGCGACGAGCCGGTACGGGCGCTGGAAGCATTCCTCGAGCGCGCGGCGCGCGAGGGCTAGCGGCTCACGCGATGCGCCAGCCGTGCGTGGCGAAGAAGCGCCAGGCCGAGCGCACGAACCAGGCGACGTGGCGCGGTCCCTTGCGCGCCGCCTCGCCGCCGTGGTGCACGATGCGCGCCTGGGGCACGAACGCCACCTCGGCCTCGCGCCCCAGGCGCAGGCTCAAGTCGTAATCCTCGAAGTAGAGGAAAAAGCGCGGATCGAAGCCGCCCACGCGGCGGAAGAGCGCCGTGCGCATCAGCATGAAGCAGCCGCTCGCGAGCGGCACCGGCGCGATCGTCCCGCCCGCCACGACGTCGCGCATCTCGTAGGCCGCGAGCTCGCGCGCATGGCGCTCGCGCAGCCCGCGCGGCGCGAAGCCGCGCAGGAAGAGCACCCACACCGACGGATAGCGCTTGCAGAGGTATGCGGGCGCGCCGTCGTCGCCGCGCGCATCGGGCGCGATGAGGCCCACCTCCGG
This sequence comes from uncultured beta proteobacterium, assembly GCA_963827425.1. Classification (GTDB taxonomy): domain Bacteria; phylum Pseudomonadota; class Gammaproteobacteria; order Burkholderiales; family Usitatibacteraceae; genus Usitatibacter. Next base: position 136,627 of record CAWHAQ010000008.1, read on the forward strand.
GCGCGCGGCGAGCACCTCGAGCGCCGCGGCGATCGATTCGGGATCCGGCTCCACGTCGGGATTCATCACCAGGTGGTAGTCGGACTCCAGGCGCTCCAGCACGCGATTGTTGGCCCGGCCATAGCCGATGTTGCCGTGCCCGGCGACGAGCTCGGCCGTGACTGCGCCGCCGGGCCACGCCGCGAGCGCCGCGCGCACCTGCGCTCGCCCCTCCTCGGGGCCGTTGTCGACCACGAACAGCTGCGCTGTGCCGAGCGAGCCGGCCGCGCGGGCGCGTTCCACGGCGGCGGCGAGCGCGGTGCAGCGCGCGCTCGAAAAGCGCCGCGTCCGGGCGGTAGGTGACGACGGTGATGGAGAGCGACGCGGCCATGCGGGCTAGCCTATCCGCCCGCGGCGCGCGGCTCAAGCGCTAGTACGGTTGGCGCGAGATCGCCTTGCTGCCCGACACCCCGTTCACCGAGTAGGCCAGCGTGCCGTGGCTGTCGTCGGTGAAGGAGAGCGTCGCGGTGCCGACGGGGGACTGCCGCACGAGGCCCGGGTCGAACCCGGTGCTGTACGGCGGCGCTGTCACCGAGTAGATGGTGCCGCTGTACACGTTCGCCGAGGTCCACGTGCCCGAGGGAAGCACGAACCACGTCGCCTTGCCGTCGGCGCCGTAGGTGAACCAGACCGCGAATATCACGCGCGTCGGGTGCTGCACGATGCTCAAGCCCCAACCCGACTCCGCCGGGTTCCACCACAGGTCCGTGAAGTCACCCGAGGGCGATCCCGTGGGGCTCAGGTACTGCACGAGCTTCGAGTAGGCGAGGTCGAAGCGCGAGAAGTCGTCGATCGCGGTGGGCGCCTGGCAGGATGAGCCGCCGCCCCATAGCGCGCCGCGCAGCAGGTACTGGCCGCCGGTGTTGGTGAAGATGCCGCTACCGCTGCTGCCGGGCTCCGTGACGCCCGAATTCCACTGGATCGCGATGAACTTGTTGGTGCCCGCGCTCACCGGCGGCGAGGTGGGCGTCGTGAAGCCCTGCATCGTGCCCTTCGAGACCTTGAGGAGATCGCCCTCGGGATGGTGCAGTGCCACGACCCCGGCGCCCGACCCGAGCGCGTTGGCGCTCCAGCCGGCGAAGAAGGCGCCCGGCGGCGGCGCCGAGTTAAGGCGCAGGAAGAGGATGTCGCTCGTGGTGTCGCTGTAGACGTAGGTCGCGCCGCTCGGCAGCTCGCGCCAGGCGGAGCTCACCTTCCCGCTGTTGCACGAGCTCGAGCGGAAGAACCACAACGTGTCCAGCGTGTTCGCCACCATCTGCATCTGCGCCGGCGTCTTGAACGGCGCCGACTCGTTGTCGAAGCAGTGGTTGGCGCTGAAGAACCACGGGATCTGCGTGCTCGTGTCCGTGTCGTTGAGGAGCGTGCCGGTGCAGAGCGCCACGAACTGCCCGTCGTTGATGACCATCTGCGCGACGGCGTTGGTCGCGTCCTGGAACGCCTGCGAGCTTTCCAGGGACGAGCACGGCACGTCCACGTTGCACGAGCCCGCGTCGCCGATCTCGCTCAGGCGCTTGTCGAAGCCGCTGGCCGGTCCGGTGAGCAGGTGCGAAACGGCGGATGCGGCGATGGGCAGCAGGCGCGGGTCCGCGGCGCCCGGAACGAAGAACTCGACGGTCTGGGTGTCGCCTTCGGTGACCGGCGACCACCATGCCTGGGAGCGGTCCGCCACGTCGGTGACCTTCACCGGGCCCACGAGATGCGACGGATCGCCCGAGCCGAAGAACACCATCTCGACATTGCCGGGAACGCCCGCGAGCGCGAGCGCCACGCGCAGGGCCGCGGCATCGGGCGAGGTGAGCGACATGCGCGCCGCGCGCCCGCCTGCCACGGGAATCCAGTCGAGATCCGCGGCCGTGGGCAACACCGGCGCGGCGGCGGCGTTGCGCACCACGCCGATCAGCACGCGCTTCACGCGCGTTTGCGGCTGCGCGCCCCGCGTTCGCGCCGCGCAGGGATGCGAGCTCGTTGTCGGTGACCGGCGACAGAACGACGGCGGCGGGCCCGCGCGGCTCTCCTTCGGCGGCGAGGCGCAACTCCGCCACGGCAGGCGCGACCTTGGGCGCGGCGGCGGGCTCGCCCATCACGACCGGGAGCTGGGCCATGACGGGCAACGCACAGGCGGCGAACAGGGCGGCGGCGGCGTGGCGCAGCGCGCGGAACGAAGGTTCGATCATCGACATCGGGGGCGGTCTTGTCGCACGTGCGCGAGGGATGCTCAAGTCGGACCCTGCCGCGCACGTGCGAGTTCCAGAATCTAACGCACGGACCCCTCCGTGGGATGACTCATCGCGCGCACTTTTCGCGTCGCCGCAAGCACCGCATCGATGGAGATCGCGTGCATGCAGCGCGGCTCGGCGCATTCGGCGAGCGTGCGGCTGCAGCGTCGCACCCAGGCGACTTCGCGGCCGAAGAGAACTGCCTGGTCGCGGCACGGGAACGGGTCCTCGGCGACGCTGATCCACGGCGTGTCGCGCCAGAAGCGTCCGGTGCCGGACAGCATCGGGGAGCCCGGCCCGACGAGCGAGACGGTCGGCGTCCAGGCCGCGCGGCCGAGGTGCGCAACACCGGTGTCGGGCGCCACGAGCAGCGCCGCGCTGTCGAGCAGGCGCCAGAGCTGCGCAAGGTCGAGCCGTCCCGCATAGGACGCGAACTCGCGCGCGGGATCGCACGCCTGCACGACGGCTTCCTCGCCGCGGCCCGCGCTCCATGCCACCGCGAGCCCTTCGGCGGCGAGGGCGCGCGCGAGCGCATTCCAGCGCTCGGGCAGCCAGTGCTTGAGCGGCGTGCTCGCACCCACGTGCAGCACCGCGTAAGGCCCGGTTGGCATCCCGAAAGGCGCGGCGGGCGGAGCGGGCCAATCGCCGCGCGCGTAGGGTGCCGGCTCGGCGCCTTCGACGAGCCCGGCCACCATGTCGCCCCACGCCGCGGGCGCGCTCGAGTACGGCTGCGCTTCGTCCACGAACCAGTTGCTGCGCGCCGGGCCGCCCGCGTGCGCGACGATGTGGCGCGCGCCGAGCGCGGCGGCGAGCCAGCTGTAGCGATTGTCGCCGAGGACGAACGCGAGGTCGTACGGCTCGCGGCCGAGGAGCGCGCGCGTGGTGGCCGACCGCGACGGCGTGAAGGCGAGCGCGCGCACGCCGTAGGGGCGTTGCGCGTAGAGCGGCACGAAGGCCGGCGCGGCGGTGAGCTCGATCTCGGCCGCCGGGTGCGCCGCGCGCAGCTTCGCGAGCAGCGGCGTGAGCATCAGCGTGTCGCCGAGCAGCAGGTTGTGCGCGACGAGCACACGGCGCACCGGTCCGCCGCCCGCCTTGCGCGCGATCGAGCGCGCGAGCGCGTGGGCCACGACGGTGGCGCGTGTGTTGAAGCGCTCACCCATGGCCGGCCACCGCGCGGAAGACTTCGAGCATGCGGTCGACCATGCGGTCCTCGCCGAAGCGCTCGAGCGCGACGGCGCGCGCGGCCTGTCCCAGCGCAGCGCGATAGGCGGGATCGGCGAGCAGCGCGGCGAGGCCAGCGCGCAGGCGCGCGGGATCCTCGGGCGGCACCAGCACGCCGGTCCTTCCGTTGGCCACGATCTCCTCGATGCTGCCCACGGGCGTGGTCACGACGGGCAACCCGCAGGCCATGGCCTGCATGAGCGCCTGGGGCACGCCCTCGTTCGCGTACGAGGGCAGGCAGAACACGTCGAGCGCCTGCATCCACGGCGCCACGTTCGCCTGGTTGCCCGCGAAGCGCACGCGCTCGCCCAGCGCGAGCTCGCCCGCGAGCGCCTCCAGCGCCGAGCGCTGCGGGCCGTCGCCCACCACCACGAGGCGCGCATCCGGGCGCTCGAGCGCGGCGAACGCGGCGAGCAGGTGGCGATGGCCCTTCCAGCTGCGCAGCGTGGCGACGATGCCGATGAGCGGGCCATCCTGCGCGAGGCCCAGACCAGCGCGCGCGGCCGCGCGGTCGCGCGGGACGGAAGCGCTCGAGGTCGATGCCGGTCGGGATCGACACGACGTTCGCCGCGGAGCGACGCCGGTCTCCTCGATCACCTGGTGGCGCAGCTTCTCGCCGGTGGTGACGATGCGCGCGGCGGCGCGCGTGTACAGCCAGCGCGTGGCGGCGTTGCGCGGCGCGCTGCGCCGAGATGTGGCGCGTGCGCACCAGGGGCGGCGCCCGGCGCAGCGTGGCGCAGGCGAGGCCGCGCTCCACGTGTCGGTCGAGCTGTGCGTGTTCACGACGTCGAAGCGGCGCCGGGCGAGGAGCCAGCGCAGCGCGGCGAGCCCGCGCACGCCCTTGCGCCCGATCGGCAGCGGCAGCGCGATGCATCCCGTAGCGCCAGCGCCTCGGCATGGATGCGCGAATCGGCGGGTGCGGCGAGCAGCACCTCGTGCCCGCGCCGCGCCACGCCGCGCGCCTCGGTGAGCACGCGGATCTCCTGCCCGCCCCAGCCCAGCGACGACTCGGTGTGCAGGATGCGCAGCGGCGCGGCAGCGCTCATGCGCCCGCGAACTGCAGGCGGTGCAGCCCTGCGTACATGCCGCCCGCGGCGACCAGGTCGCGGTGGCTGCCGCACTCGACGATGCGTGCCCTGCGCGAGCACCACGATGCGGTCGGCCTTCTCGATGGTGGACAGGCGGTGCGCGATGACGATCGTCGTGCGTCCCCGCATCAGCGTCTCGAGCGCGGCCTGCACGGCTCTCTCGCTCTCGGTGTCGAGCGCCGAGGTGGCCTCGTCGAGCAGCAGGATGGGCGCGTCCTTGAGGATCGCCCGCGCGATGGCGATGCGCTGGCGCTGGCCGCCCGAGAGCTTCGCGCCGTTCTCGCCGATCTCGCGTGGCGAGCCCCTGCGGCAGCGCGCGGATGAACTCCATCGCGTGCGCGGCCTCGGCGGCGCGCACGATGTCGTCCTCGGCGGTGGCCTCGGCGCGCCCGTAGGCGATGTTCGCCGCCACCGTGTCGTTGAACAGCACCACGCTCTGCGACACGAGCGAGATCTGCCGGCGCAGGCTCGCGAGCGTGAGCGATTCCAGGTCGTGGCCGTCCACCGTGATGCGACCGGCCGACGGATGGTAGAAGCGCGGCAGGAGGTGGATCAGGCTCGACTTGCCGCTGCCCGAAGGCGCCCACCAGCGCCACCGTCTCGCCGGGACGGATGTCGAGCGACACGTGGTCGAGCGCCGGACGCGAGGCGCCCGGGTAGGTGAGCGAGACGTGCCTCGAAGCGCAGGGCGCCCGCGGCGCGCTCGAGGGTCACGGTGCCGCGGTCCTCCTCGGGCGCCTCGTCGATCAGCGCGAAGACGCTTTCGCACGCGGCGAGCCCCTTCTGCAGCTGCTCGTTGATGCCGGTGAGGCGCTTCAACGGCTGCAGCAGCATGCCGGTCGCGCTGATGAAAGCCGACGAACTCGGCCACGTCGAACGCGCCGGCGGTGGCCTCGGCGGCGGCGAAGTAGATGATGGCCGCCACGGCGCCCGCCACGAAGAGCTGCGTCACCGGCACCGTGCCCGCCGCGGCAGTGGCGTGCTTCATCATGAAGCGCCGGATGCGCTGGCTCGCGTCCTCGAAGCGCTTCGCCTCGTATTCCTGGCCGCCGAAGATGCGCACCACGCGCTGGTTGCCGATCGCCTCGTCCAGCACCTCGGCGATGCCGCCCACGGCGCGCTGGTTCTCGCGGCTCATGCGCCGCAGCCGCCGGCTGAACACGCGCACCACGATCGCGATGGGCGGGATCACCACGAACGTGATCAGCGTGAGCTTCCAGTTGGTGTAGAGCAGGTAGGCCAGCAGCGCCACGATGGTGACGCGTGTCGCGCACCAGCACGGTGAGCGCGCTGGTGGAGGCGGCGGTGAGGTTGTTCACGTCGTTGGTGAACTTGGCGACCAGCTGGGCGGTGGCCACCTCGTCGAAGAATTCGAAGCGGCAGGCGCAGCACCTTGGCGAACATCAGCGCGCCGCAGGTCGAGCACCACCTTGTTGCCGATCCACTGCAGGCCGTAGCCCGAGGCGAAGCTCGCCACCCCGCTCACCAGGAACACGCCCACGATCGCGAGCGGCAGGATGGTCGCGTAGGTGCGGTCGTGGTTCACGAAGATTTCCTGCACGACGTACTGGCCGACCTTCACGAGCGAGGCGTCCGCGAGGCCGCCGATCACCATCGCGAGCGCCACGGCGAGCACCGCCTCGCGGTACGGGCGCACGTGGCGGAGCAGGCGCAGGTAGAGCTCGCGGCTCGAGGGCCGGGCGGGAGTCATCCCGCCATTATCAGCGAAGTAGCCGCTGATACAGCGCCACGTACTCGGCGGCCATCGCCTCGGGGGTGAAGGCGGCCACGGCGGCCCGGGCCGCCTCGCCCATGCGCCGGGCGGCTCCGGGATCGAGCCGCTCCATCGCCTCGGTGAGCCCGGCCACGTCGAGGGCGTCGCGCACGAAGCCGCTCACCCCCTCGGCGAGGAGCTCCGCGGCCCCGCACTTGCGCGTGGTGACCACCGGCAGCCCGCTCGCCATGGCCTCCAGGAGCGCGTTGGGCTGCGGGTCGTAGAGCGTGGCGAGCACGAAGGCATCGGCCGCCGCGTGGTAGGGGCGCACGTCGGAGACGCCGCCCACGAAGCGCACGCGTGCGTCCACCCCGAGGCGGCGGGCGAGGGCGGCGTAGCGCGCCGCGCGCTTGTCGCGGCCCACCACCACGGCCCACGGCTTCGAAGGCGCGGCTGCCAGCGCCTCGCAGCAGCGCTGCGTACGCCCTTGCGCTCGAAGCCCGAGCCGATGTGCAGCATCACGCGCGCATCGCGCGGCACGCCGAGCTGCTCGCGCACCGCCGGCACCTATCTCGCCGCGCAGGCCCGGATGGAAGCGGCGCGCGTCCACGGCGTTGCGGATCAGCACGAGCTTCTCGCGCGCGGTGCCGAAGCGCCCGGCGATCTCCCCGCGCACCATGTCCGAGTTGCAGATCACGGCCCTCAGGCGCGGCGCCGCGAAGAGCGCGCGCTCGGCGGCGAGCAGGTAGCGATGGTGGGGCGCGAGGCGCGTGGCGAGCCGCGCGAGCGGGCCCTGGACCCGCGCGCGCTCCTCGAGCCATTGCGCGTGCACGCCGTCGCCGGCGCGGTACACGTCGCAGCACGCGATGCGCTCGTGGGATTGCACCAGGTCGAAGCGCCGCGCCGCGAGCTCCGCGCACGCCGCGCGCGCGAATGCCCAGTCGCGCCACAGGCTGCCGACGTGGAACGGATCGCACGAGGATCGCCGAGCCGTCGTGGTCCGGCCACTCGCGCGCGACGATGGTCACCGCGGCGCCCTGCGCGCGCAGCGCCGCGACCGCGCCCTGCACGAAGCGCTCCGCGCCGCCCGCCGGATCGTAGCGCCCGCGCACCAGCGCCACGCGCGGCGCGCCCGGCGCAGGGCCCGTGCCCGCGATGGTCACGGCGCGGCCAGCAGGTCGTTCACGGCGGCGCGCACGCGCTCGACCGGCAGGCGCGTGAGGCACTCGCTCACCTTGCCGCCGCCGCAGCCGTCGTTGCCGCACGGCCGGCAGGGATGGTCGCTGGTCACCACGCGGTGCTTCACGCGCCACGGGCCCCATTCCTTCTCGCCGCTCGGGCCGAAGAGCGCGACCACCGGCGTGCCGACCGCGGCGGCGATGTGCATGGGCGCCGAATCCACGCCGAAGAAGAGGCGGGCGCGCGCCGTGAGCGCCGCCAGCTCGCGCAGCGTGAGCTGTCCCGAGAGGTCGGTCACGGCGACGCCGGCCTCGGCGAGGATGCGCGCCACGATCGCCTTCTCGCGCGGGTCGGGCGCCGCGGTCACGACGAGGGCGTGGCCGTCGCGGGCGAGGGCGCGCAGGAGCTCCGCGCTCTGCGCCTCGGTCCAGCGTCTTGAAGAGCCAGCGCGACGTGGGATGGACGTGGATGAAGCCGCGCGCCGCGAGGCCCGCGCCGGCGAGGAGCGCTTCCACCTTCGCCTCGGCCTCGGCGCCCGGCACCATCACGAGCGCTTTCTCTTCCTCCTCGGGGTAGAGGCCGATGCGGCGCAGCGCGTCGAGGTTGGCCTCCACGGCGTGGCGCGGGCGTGTGGCGCGGGAGCTTGTAGCGGTGGGTGAAGCTCCAGCGCCAGAACGTGTTGTCGCGCTCCGGCGCCACGCACCAGCGCGGGCGCAGCGCCTGCGCGAGCCACGCGCCGCGCCAATGGTCCGTGAGGTGCACGATGAGCTGGTAGCGGCGCTCGCGCAGGGCGGAGAAGAGCGCGCTCTCGCGCCGCGCCTGCTCGGCGAGCCCCGCATGGCGCCACTTGCGGCCGATGCCGTGCATCTGCGCGATGGCCGGATGGCCCGCGAGCATGTCGCGCGTGTCGTCGTAGACCAGCGCGTCGATCTCGGCGTGCGGCGCGCGGTTGGCGAGGACGCGGAAGACGGGCGAGGCGAGCAGCACGTCGCCGTGGTGGCGCAGCTTCACCACCAGGGCGCGGCGGATCGATCCGGGATTGACGGCATCGGGGACCATGGCCGAACGATAGCAAATCTGCGCCGGCAAGCTGCTAGAATTTCCCTCTCCTTTCCGCTCGCCGTTGCCGCGGCGATCATGCCCTTGGGTGACGCCAATCAGCTCGCATATCTTCGCCACTGGGTGCCGAAGGCCGGCGGCCCGGTGCTCGAGGTCGGCAGCAAGGACTACGGGTCGACATCCACGTTCCGCGATTTCTACGCCGGCGAAGAATACATCGGCGTCGACATGTCGGAGGGCCGCGGCGTGGACGTGGTGCTCGACCTCACGCACTCGACGGGCACGCTCGGCGACGATCGCTTCGCCCTCGGCATCTGCTGCTCTGTGCTGGAGCACGTGGAGAAGCCGTGGCTCTTCGCGGTCAACCTCACGCGGCTCATCCGCCCGGGCGGGCTGCTCTACATGTCGGTGCCGTGGGTATGGCGCTACCACGCGTATCCGGACGACTTTTTCCGCTTCTCCCACCGCGGCGTCATCTCGCTCTTCGACGGGTTCGACTGGGGCTCGATGTTCTTCTCCAGCTCGGTGCCGGGCGAGTTCATCGAGATTCCCGCCCAGGGATGCGACGCGGACAACCGGATGGCGATCCTCGCCGACGTGGGCAACCAGCAGAAGCGCAAGTACCTTCCGTACCTGATGGTCAACATGCTCGGCAAGCGGCGCTAGCGAGCGCTGCAACAGCCATGCGCATCCTCTTCGCCACCATCGCGCCGCTGCGTCAGGGCCCCGCGGGCCCGACCTCGGACCTCGCCTCGGCGCGCTACCGCGTGCTGATCCCCGCGCAGCAGCTCGCGCGGCTCGGCCAGCAGGTGCAGGTCGCCACCCTTCCCCCGCAGGGCTGGCCCACGGAGGTGCGCGACGCCCCTTGCGACGTGCTGGTGGTCTCGAAGAGCATGCACGCGGCCAACGAGGAGCTCGCACGCGCGATGAAGGCGCGGGGCGTGAAGATCGTCGTGGATTTCTGCGACGACCACTTCGCCCATCCGCAGGTCGGGGCGCATTTCCGCGCGCTCGCCGCGCTGGCGGACGTGATCGTCGCGAGCACCGAGGCGATGGCGGAATCGGTCCGCCGCAACGTGCAGCGCGACTCGGTCGTGATCACGGATCCGGTCGAGGGCCCGCGCGGCAATCCCGCATTCGCGCCGCGCCTGCCGGCGCTCCGCATCGCGTGGTTCGGGCATCCCTCCAACCTCGGCGGCCTGCAGGCGCGCGCGGCCGAGCTGCCAGGCGCTGGCGGCGCGCATGCCGGTGCGCCTGGCGATCGTCACCACGCCCGCGCCGGAGGTGCAGGCGCTGGCCGCGGGGCTCGCGGGTGGCGCGCCCCTCGAAGCCTCCGTGGTGCCGTGGTCGACCGAGGCCACGTGGAAGGCGCTCGCCGATTGCGACCTCGCATGGATCCCGGTCGCGGGCAGCGAAGCGAAGGCGGTGAAGAGCCCGAACCGGATGCTGGAAGCGCTGTGGGCGGGGCGCTTCGTGGTGGCCGACGACATGCCCGCCTACCGTCCCTACGCGGACCTGGTGCCGGTCGGGGCCCCGCTCGAGGAAAGCGTCATGCACGCGCTCGCGGATCCGCTCGGCACCGAGGCGCGCATCCGCGCGGCGCAACGGCGCATCGCCCGCTACCATTCCGCATTCGAGTGCGGGAGGCAATGGGCGGGGGCGTGCGGCGATACGCAGGCGCGAGCGCTCAAGCTCAACCTCGGCTGCGGCGACAAGATCCTGCCCGGCTACGTGAACGTCGACGTGGTGGAAGCGCGCGCCGGCATGAAGCCCGACGTGATCTGCGACCTGCACGACCTGGTGCCGTTCGCCGACGCTTCGGCCGACGAGATCCTGTCCGTGCATGTGGTCGAGCACTTCTGGCGCTGGGAGATCCGCGACGTGCTGAAGGAATGGATGCGGGTGCTCAGGCCCGGCGGGCGCATGGTGGTCGAGTGCCCGAACCTCGAGAGCGCGTGCCGCACCTTCCTCGAGAACCCGCGCGACAACGCGCGCGAGGACCAGGCCGGCCAGCGCACGATGTGGGTGTTCTACGGCGACCCGAAATGGAAGGATCCGCTCATGATCCACCGCTGGGGCTACACGCCGGAGTCGCTGGGCGCGCTGCTCGCCGAGGCCGGCCTCGCCGAGGTGCGCCAGGAGCCAGCGCAGTTCAAGCTGCGCGAGCCGCGCGATATGCGCGTCGTGGGCGTGAAGCCATGAGCGCCAAGACAGCGTTCGACGACCTCAACATGTCGCCCGAGGGTGTGGAGTACGTGCGCTGGTTCCACGAGGCCAACGTGTGGAAGAGCATGACCTGGCACGGTATCCGCACGCTGAAGCTGCCGAGCGACGTCTGGAACTACCAGGAGATCATCTTCGAAAGGAAGATCGACCATGTGATCGAGACCGGCACGCGCCACGGCGGCTCCGCGGTGTTCTTCGCCGAGACGCTCGCCGCGCGCCGCGCGCCGGGTCCGGTGGTGTCGATCGACGTGGACCGCGCCTCGCGCCAGATCTCGGCGTGCGAGGGCGTGCACTTCCTGATCGGCGACAGCGCCGCCGCGGCGATGGCGGACCAGGCATTCGCCCTGCTGCCGCCGGCGCGCGGCCCGCTCTTCCTGATCCTCGACTCCGACCATTCGCGCGACCACGTGCTGCGCGAGCTGCGCACCTGGGTGCCACGCCTCGCCGCGGGCGACTACCTCGTGGTGGAGGACACGATCGTGAACGGGCATCCGGTGCGCCCCGACCATGGTCCGGGCCCGATGGAGGCGATCGCGCAGTACCTCGTGGAAGCACCCGGCCTGCTGCTGCACGACGCGGCGCGCGAGGCGAAGTTCGGCGCGAGCTTCGCCGCGCGCGGCCACTACATCCGCACCTAGCCCGGCTCAGTAAGCGTCGAAGTGCACGGCGAGGAACACGCCGCGCCGCGGCGCGTCGTAGCCCACCGCGCTCTCGTAATGCTTGTCGAAGAGATTGGTCGCCGTGAGCTCGGCATTCCATTGGCGGTTGATGGTGTACTTCACGTGCGCATCGAGGAGCGTGTAGCCCGGCAGGCGCGAAGCGGGATTCTCGTCCGTGGAGTCGAAGCGGTCGCCGCTCGCGAACACCGTCGCGCCCACCGTCCACGATCCGAAGCGCCGGCTGCCCTCGAAGCTGCCGAAGAGCTTCGCGCGGTCCTGCAGGCGCTTGCCGGTGTCCATGTCCTTCGGGTCCTGCCCCGTGACGCGCGCCTGCCAGCGCACGCCCAGCCACGCCGCCTGGATTTTCGCCTCGATGCCGCGCACGCGCGCGTTGGCCACGTTGAGCGCGGTCTGCTCCGACGGGCTGAACACGATGAGATCGTCGAGGCGATTCTGGAATGCGGTGACCTTCCACTTGAACGACGACCTGCTGGGCAGCCCCTCGGCGCTGAACTCGGTGCTGCGGCTCTTCTCGGGCTGCAGGTCGGGATTGGGATCGAAGAACCCCGGGATCGCCGGGCTGTAGAGGTCGTTGAAGGTGGGCGCCCGGAAGCCGCGCGCCCAGGTGCCCGAGATGGTCGCGATGCCCGGCCAGTCGAAGCCGTAGCTCAGGCTCCCGGTGTTGCGGTCGCCGAACTGGCTCTCGCTGTCGCGCCGAATGCTCGCCTCCAGCGCCTGGCCGCCGTAGCGCTCGGTGATCGCGGCGAAGATCGAGTTCGTGGTGCGCCTGTCCTGCGTGAAGAGCACGACGTCGGCGCCGGTGGCGGGATCGCTGCCGTGCGCGGGCTTCACCGTCTCGCGCAGTCCTTCCCAGCCCGCGAGCACCGTGCCGTACGCGATCGGGAATTCGTTCACCCACGAGGCCTGGTCCTGGCGCGTCTCGACGCTGGAGGGGAACTGCCCGGTGAACGTCTACCTTGTCGCGGCCTTCGCCCAGCGAGAGGCGGGTCGCCCACCAGCTCGCGAAGCTGCGTGGCCGAGGAGAAGCGGATGCCCTCGACGGTCTGGTCGCTGCGGTCCGGGGGCGTGCCCGAAGGCGGAATGCCCGCGTCGAAGTCGGTGCGTGAGCGCGACACGAAGGCGTCGAGCGCCAGCGTCTCGCCGGTCCATGTCTTGTGCGCGACGTGCATGCTGCCGAACGCGTTCTCGTGCGGGTCGCGGTCGGGGTCGAAGCTGAACGTGTTGCGCGAGTTGGTGGCGCTGGGCGCGTCCACCTTGCGCGCGCCCGCCGCGATGGAGAACGCGCGTATTGCCCTCGACGGTGGCGATGCCCGCGGAGCCCGCGCGGTCGCTGTCCGCGCCGTAGCCCGCGTTGGCGAAGAAGTTGGGCACCTTCTTGTCGCGCGTGAAGATCTGGATCACGCCGCCGATCGCTTCCGAGCCGTAGAGGCTGGACATCGGCCCCTTCACGACCTCGATGCGCTCGATCATGTCGATCGGCAGCGCCTCGATGGCCGTGGTGCCCGCGCTGGACGAGCCCGCGCGCAGCCCGTCGATCAGCACCAGCGTTCCGGCGGAGCCCGCGCCGCGGATGAAGATGCTCTCCGGCTGGCCGGGTCCGCCGGTCGCGCGCAGCTCCATGCCGGCGCTCCGCTCCAGCACCTCGCCCAGCGAGAGGGTGCCCGCGTCTTCCATCTCGGCGCGCGTGATGACGACGGTGTCGCGCAGCGTCGGCACCGGCTGCAGGCCGCGCGTGGCGGTGATCACCATCGATCGAGGGTGGGTGTCGGCGGGCATGCCGTATTGGATGGCCTGGGCCTGAGCGCCCAGCGCCGCGAGGCCGGCGAGCCCCGCGTATCGCATCGCTTTCATGTTGTCCTGGTCCTTCGATGGGGCGGCGAGCGTCCCCGCAAGCCGCGGTTTCGGATCGTTTCTTCCCACGGGCGGACCGGTCTCCGGGCTCGCGGGCATGGAACCGCCGCCTTCCCACGGCTGCAAGCGCCGCAGTGGCTTTCCTGGCGATTCCCTGGCCCACATACCGTTGCGGGGGCAGCGCCGGCCTCGAACCGGCTTCCCGAGCATCCGCTCGCCCGCGCATCATACCCGCCCGCATCGGCGGGGAGCGCCGCGCTCGCTCGAAACGACTTTCAAAATAGCGCCTTAGCCGTTGACGCGGCATGGTTTTTCACATAGGGTGAGTAGATGGATTCGGAACTGTCCGGGCTCGAGGAGAAGCTCGCCCAATTGGTCCAGCGCCTCAACGCGTTGCGCGCGGAAAACCGCGAGCTGCGCCAGACGCTGGCCGCCCGCACCGACGAGAACTCGCGCCTCACCGAGAAGCTGGGGCGGCGAAGACGCGCATCGAGGCGCTCCTCAAGCAGATTCCGGAGACCGAGTCGTGAGCGCGACGAAGACGCCGAGAAGGGTGCGCTCACCTCAGCCTCTGGGCCGCGAGTTCCGCGTCGCCTGCCCCGAGGGCGAGGAGAAAAACCTGCTCGCCTCGGTGGACTACCTCAACCGGAAGCTGCGCGAGGTGCGCGACACCGGCAAGGTGGTCGGCAACGAGCGCATCGCGATCATGGCGGCGCTGAACATCGCGCACGAGCACCTGTCGAACCACCCGGGCGCCGCGCCGTTGGATGCCGGGGCGATCCGGGGTAGAATCGAAGCGATGCAGGAAACCGTGGAATCGGCGCTCGCCGCCGACCAGGAGAATCTCTTCTAGCGGCCTCGCGCCGCTCCCGAAAGGGCGGGTTTCCTGCGGTGTTCGTCCGGGCTTACATCCTTTGACCGATAAGCTGTCAGCCATGGACGCCCGCCAAGAGCGCTATTGTGCGCGTCCCACGTCGGACGTACCTGCGGCGCTCGGTTGGTGACCGCCTTGAACCTTTGGTTCGAGGTGCGGCCCGGACGAACACCGCAGACAATCCGGCCCCTTTTCATTGATGCCCGAATCTCGCGAAACCTCTTCCCACGTTCGCTCCCTCTCCCTTGGGAGAGGGTTGGGGAGAGGGTAAATGGCCGCCGCGTTCTGGCTCATGAAGTCCGAGCCCGACGAATTCTCCATCGACGACCTCGTGCGCGATCGCTCCACGCCGTGGTTCGGCGTGCGCAACTACCAGGCGCGCAACTACATGCGCGACCAGATGCAGGTCGGCGACGGCGTGCTCTTCTACCATTCGAGCTGCCCCGAGCCGGGCATCGCCGGCATCGCGCGCGTGGCGAGCGCGCCGCACCCCGACCTCACCCAGTTCGACAGGAAGAGCCCCTACTACGACCCGAAGGCGAAGCGCGCGGACCCGCGCTGGATGCTGGTCGACGTGGCGCTCGCGAAGAAGACGCGCCTCATGCCGCTCGAGGAGATGCGCGGCTACCGCGAGCTGCAGGACATGGTGACGTTGAGGCGCGGCAACCGCCTCTCGATCACGCCGGTGGCCCCGCACGAGTGGCGCTTCATCCTCGAGCTGCTCGGTGGGTGAGCTCGCCGCGTACCTCGCCATCGGCGCCATCGTCGGCTTCTTCGCGGGACTGCTGGGCATCGGCGGCGGCATCATCGTCGTCTCCTCGCTCGCCCTCATGTACACGCACCACGGCTTCGCGCCGCAATACGTGATGCACCTCGCGATCGGCACCTCGCTCGCCGCGATGCTCGCGGGCTCGTTCGCGAGCCTGCGCACGCATCACCGCCACGGCGCCGTCGACTGGGGGGTGGTGAAAGGCATGACACCGGGCCTGCTCGCCGGAGTGCTCGCGAGCGCGCTCCTCGCGCGCCTCGTGCCGGCGGCGGTCCTCAAGTACTTCTTCCTCGGCTTCGCGCTCGTCGTCACCGCGCAGATGGTGCTCAACGTGAAGCCGAAGGCGGCGCGCACGCTGCCGAACGGCGCGGGGCTCGCCGGCGCCGGCGCGATGATCGGGCTCATCTCGGGATTCGGGGGCGGCGGCGCGGCGGCGATCGGCGTGCCGTTCCTCACCTGGTGCAACGTGAGCACGCACCGGGCCATCGGCACCGTCGCGGCGATGGCGTTTCCGCTCGCCTTCGCGGGCTCGCTGGGCTACGCGGTCGCCGGCTGGAGCGTGGCGCAGCTTGCCGCCCTGGAGCCTGGGCTTCGTGTATCTCCCCGCGCTCCTCGGTATCTCGGTCACGAGCATGCTCTGCGCACCCCTGGGCGCGCGCCTCGCGCATCGCCTGCCCGCCGCCACGCTGCGCCGCATCTTCGCGCTCTTCCTCGTCGCGATGGGCGCGAAGGTGGCGATCTCCGTCTAGCTGCCCGGGCGCACCTGCCAGCGCTGCATCAGCGCTCGGAAGAGCTCCACCGACTGCCCGAGGCGCTCCATGGAGCACCACTCGTCGGTCTGGTGCGCGAGCTGCGGCTCGCCGGGGCCGAGGATCACCGCGGGCGGCCCGCCGAAGCCGCGCTTGAGGTCCGCTCCGTCGGTGGAGAACGTGATGGTCTTCGGCACCGGGCGTGTGCCTCCCGGCGGCGTGCAGAGCTCGAAGACCTCCTGCACCCATTCGTGCGCGGGCTCCGTGTAGAGCAGCGGCGTGTCGACGATCTGGCGCACGCGCGCATCGCGCGGGGCGAGGAGCGCGGCGAGCGACTTGCACAGGTGCGCGTGCTCGATGCCGGGCACCGTGCGCGTGTCCACCGTGATGGTCGCGCGGTCCGGCACCGAGTTGGTGTTGAGGCCGCCGCGAATCGTGCCGACGTTGAGCGTGGGCTTGCCCATCACCGCGTGCGACTCGACGGGGAAGCGGTAGCGCTCGAGGTCGGCGATCGCGTGGGCCATCTTCACGATCGCGTTGTCGCCCACCTCGGGCATGGAGCCGTGGGCGGTGACGCCCGCGCGTCTCCACCTCGAACCACGCGAGGCCCTTGTGGCCGACATAGGGATAGTTCGCCGTGGGCTCGGCCACGACGATGGCGCCGGCGCGGTCGAGCAGCTCGTGGTCGGCGAGGTACTTGGCGCCCTCGCAGCCGATCTCCTCGCCCGCGGTGATCACGAGCACCAGGCCGGGCCCGCGCGCGAGCTCGGGTGCCAGTTGCAGCGCCGCGACGATGAAGGCCGCGATGCCGCTCTTCATGTCGGTGGCGCCGCGGCCGTACATGCGGTCGCCGTCGGTCTCGCCCGCGAATGCGTCGTGCTTCCACGGCGCGGCGCCGAGCGGCACCACGTCGATGTGGCCGGTGAAGCAGATCGGCGGACTGCCGTCGCGTACGCCGATCTGCGCGATGAGGCTGGTGCGTGCCTCGGCGAACTCGTGGTAGGCGACGCTGAAGCCCGCCTGCTCCAGCAGCGATCCCAGCCGCCGCGCGCAAGCGCGCTCCATGCCCGGTGGGTTGATCGTGTTGAAGGCGAGCAGCTCGCGCGTGAGGGCGCGCGGATCGAGGCGGGCGGTCATCCGGCTAGAGTACTACCGAGACGTCCACCTCGCCTTCCTTGCGCATCACGCTCACGCCGACCTCGTCGCCGTGGCGCTCGAACTGCACGTCGACCAACGCGTCGCCCACGCGCAGGTCCATGATCCGCACGCGTTCGAGGAACGCCGGCAGCACGGGATGCAGGAAGCGCACGCGCGGCTCCTCGGGGCGGAACGAGAGGCCCAGGCAGGCCTTCACGAGGTAGAACGCGGCCGCGCTCGCCCACGCTTGCGGCGAGCAGGCGACCGGATAGAGCGTCGGGCCCTCGCCGCGGTGGCGCCGCTCGAAGCCGCAGAAGAGCTCGGGCAGGCGGTGCAGGTCCACGAAGCGGCTCGCGTCGTAGAGCGCGCTGGCAATGGCCGCGGTCTTGTCCTTCATGCCGTAGCGCGCGAGGCCCATCGCAGCGATGGCGTTGTCGTGGGGCCACACCGAGCCGTCGTGGTAGGACATCGGGTTGTAGCGCGCCTCGCCGCGCGCCACGGTGCGCACGCCCCAGCCCGAGAACGAGTCGGGCGCGAGCAGCGTCTCGGCCACGCGCGCCGCGCGCTCGGGCCGCGCGATGCCGCTCCAGAGCACGTGGCCGGCGTTGGAGGCGCGCACGCGGCACGGGCGCTTGTCGCCGTCGAGCGCGAGCGCATAGGTGCCGATCTCCTCGCACCAGAAGTGCTGCTCGAATTTCGCGTGCAGCTCGCGCGCCGCGAGCTCGAGCGCCTGCGCGCGCTGCGGATGGCCCAGCGCCCGCGCGAGCCGGCGCGGCGTGCACGCGCGCGAGGTACACGTAGCCCTGCACCTCGCAGAGCGCGATGGGGCCCTCGGCGAGCCGCCCGTCGGCGTGGAACACCGAGTCCTCGGAGTCCTTCCAGCCCTGGTTCACCAGGCCCGTGGCGCTTTTGCGCTGGTACTCGACGAAGCCGTCGCCGTCCACGTCGCCATAACGGTCGATCCATTCCAGCGCGCGCTCGACGTGCGGCCACACCTCGGTCAGCGTCGCGAGGTCGCCGGTGCGCTGGTGGTACTCGCCCGCGAGCACGACGAAGAGCGGCGTGGCGTCGATGGTGCCGTAGTAGCGCCCGAACGGGATCTCGCCCAGCGCGGCGAGCTCGCCCTTGCGCATCTCGTGCACGATCTTGCCCGGCTCGGCGTCGCGCGCGGGCTCGAGCGCGGTGGCCTGCGTGCGCGCGAGGAATTGGAGCACGCCGCGCGCCATTTCCGGGTCGACCCACAGGTACTCGAGGGCGGTGAGGATGCCGTCGCGCCCGAACGGCACGCTGTACCACGGCACGCCGGCGTACGGATAGCAGCCCTCGGGATTGCCCGCGGTGAGCATGGTGAGGTCCGAGGCCGAGCGCTGGATCCAGTCGTTGAACGGCTCGTCGGGCGACTGCACCGAGGCGCCGCGCCGCCGGCCGAGCTCTTCCTCGGCGCGCCGCGTCGCCGCCGCGTAGTCGATGCGCGCGGGCGAACGCCGCCGGATCGCAGCAGATGCCGGCCTGCAGCTCGTCGGACCGCGCGCGGCGCGAGCTCGATCTCGAACTCGGCCTGCGCGGCGGAAAGCGCGCGTGGGCGCTGGCGCGAAGGCGATCTCGGTGCGGCGCTTGACGCCGTCCAGGCCCGCATAGCCGAGTGTGACGCGGTCGCTTCCCGGCTCGGGGGCGAGCTCGCTCCCGCGCCGCGCACGCTCATACCCGCGCACCTCGAAGATGTCGGCGTAGTCGGCGGCGAACTCGAGGGTGAGGCGCAGGCGCACGGGCGACTGGCCGAAGTTCGCGACCGTGATGCGCTCGTGGCAGCCGGCGTCCCACAGGATCCAGGAGCGCGCGACGTGCACGTTGCCCTTGAGCGCCACGAGCTCGCCGAGCGCGTCGTGGAAGTCGGGATTGGTGGCATCCACCGCGAGCAGGCTGTTGTCGCGCCGCACGCTCGAGTTGAGCAGGATGGGGCGCTGGCCGTTCAGGCGCAGCTCGTAGCGCGACAGGAAGCGCGTCCCCTGGTGGAAGAGGCCGTGCTCGCCGCTGCCCGCGCGCGGCATGTCGCCGTGGCGGTCGAAGAGCGCGAAGCTCTCGCCGTGCTTGAGCACCCGGATCGGGTCTCCCTCGCGCGACGAGGTGGCGAGCACGTACCAGCGGTCGCCGACGCGGATCGCTTCCTCGAGGGGCGTGGCGTCCTTCATGCGGCGTCGGCCTGCATCTCGGGCAAGCGACCGCCCGCGGCCACGCGGCGGTACACCCGCAGGTAGTCGCGCGCCATGCGCTCGACGCTGAAGCGCTGCTCGAAGCGCCTGCGGCACGCGGCGCGGTCGAAGCCGTCCAGGTTCGCGAGGGTGGCGGCGGCCTGCTCCTCGTCGCCGACGATCCAGCCGGTCACGCCCGGATCGACGATCTCGGGCACCGAGCCGCAGCGGTACGCCACCACCGGAGTGCCGCACGCCATCGACTCGATCATCACCAGGCCGAACGGCTCGGGCCAGTCGATCGGGAAGAGGAGTGCCGCCGCATCGCCGAGGAAGGCGGCCTTGTCGCGCTCGCCGATCTCGCCCACGAACTCCACGTCGGACCCGGAGAGCAGCGGCTTCACCACCGCCTCGAAGTAGGCCATGTCCGATTTCTCGACCTTCGCGGCGATGCGCAGCGGCAGGCCCGCGGCCCGCGCGATGCGGATCGCGCGTTCGGGACGCTTCTCCGGCGAGATGCGGCCGAGGAACGCGAGGTAGCCGCCGCGGCCCGTGCCCGGCGCGAGCAGCTCCGGCGGCAGGCCGTGATACACCGTCGCGGCCCAGTTCGCCCATGGGAGCGGGCGGCGCTGGTGGTCCGAGATGGAGACCAGCGGCGCGTCGTGGTAGCGGCGATAGAGGGGCGCCAGGTCGGGAATGTCCAGGCGCCCGTGCACGGTCGTCACCGCCTTGAGCCCGGCCGCGCGCACCGCGGGCAAATGCAGATAGTCGATGTGGAAGTGGATGACGTCGAACTCGTCCGCGCGCTCGAGGACGTCGTCCACCATCGCGACGTGGTGCGCGATGGGATCGCGGCATGCCGGATCCATGCGCAGCCCGCGCGGCGCCGACGCATGCAGGCGCGCGCCGGTGCGCGAGTCGCCGGTGGCGAAGAGGGTCACGTCGTGGCCGAGCCGCACCAGCTCCTCGGTGAGGTAGGACACGACGCGCTCCGTCCCTCCGTAGAGCCGGGGCGGCACGCTTTCGTAGAGGGGCGAGACGAGGGCGATGCGCATCTTCCATGCGACACCCGCCACGCCGGGGGGGTTCCGCGGTGCGGCGCTCCGGTCAGCCCATCAGCCGGTGCAGCGCCTCCTGGTACTTCTCGGACGTGCGGCGCGCCACGTCGGCCGGCATCTCGGGCGCGGGGGGCTTGCGCTGGAAGCCGATGGAATCGAGCCAGTTGCGCACATACTGCTTGTCGAAGCTCTCGGGGCTGGCACCCACGCGCCACGTGTCGAGGGGCCAGAAGCGCGAGGAGTCGGGCGTGAGCGCCTCGTCGATCAGCACCAGGTTCCCCGCGCCGTCCACGCCGAACTCGAACTTGGTGTCGGCGATGATGATGCCGCGCTCGAGCGCGTAGGCGGCCGCGGCCTGGTAGAGGCGGATTGCGATGTCGCGCACCTCGGCCGCGCGCTCGCGGCCCACCATCTGCTCCATGCGCTCGAACGGGATGTTCTCGTCGTGGTGCCCGGCCTCGGCCTTGGTGGCGGGCGTGAAGATCGGCTGCGGCAGCTTCGCGGCGCGCTCGAGGCCCGGCGGCAGCCGGATGCCGCACACGGTTCCGCTCGCCTGGTACTCGACCCAGCCCGAGCCCTCGAGATAGCCGCGCACCACCGCCTCGACCGGCAGCGGGCTGCATGCGCCGCACCACGATGGCGCGGCCGCGCACCTCGTCGCGCTCGCCGGGCGCTACGACCGTCTCGGGGTCGATGCCCGTGAGGTGGTTCGGCACGATGTGCGCGAGCCTGGCGAACCAGAAGTTGGCGAGCTGCGTCAGCACGCGGCCCTTCTCCGGGATGGGCGTGGGCATCACCACGTCGTAGGCCGAGAGGCGGTCGGTGGTGACGATGAGCAGCCGGTCTTCGCCCAGCACGTAGATGTCGCGCACCTTGCCGCGCGCAAGGAGGGGCAGGGACCTGATCGAGGATTCGTACATGGCGTTCATAGGAGCACCGAGGCCGTCACGATCGCCATCATGCTCGCGACGAGCAGGGCGAAGTAGGTGAGGAAGACGAAGACCGCGCGCAGGATCGAGGCCCACTGGCGCCCGCCGAAGACCCGCCGCATCGCGATCGCGAGGTAGATCGTCGACGGGATGATCCAGGCCATCGCCTCGCGGAAGGGTGCGGCAATCGCCCCGATCAGGAACACCGCCGCATGCAGGTGCAGGGCGAACACCACGTGCTCACCGTAGTTGTACGGCCGATTCCAGTAGATCGCGCGCGTGAGCAACGCGAAGACCGGCACCAGCACGAACATCGCATAGGGGAATAGCGCTACCAGGCGCTTCATCATGTAGTCGGCGAGCTGCGGACCGGTCATGGCACCGACGCGGTCGAGCAGGCGCTGGCGGATGCTGTCGCAAGCGCTCTCGCCCGGCTTGCAGTCGATGAACGTGATGCCGTGGCCCGTCCCGGTCCCCACCTGGATGACGTGGATCTCGGGCGTCGGCAGGAACACCTTGGCCACCAGGAAGAACACGATGCTCGCCGTGAGATAGAGGCGCACGGGCAGCACGTAGTGGCGCCTGCGCCCCGCGAAGTACTCGAGGGTGAGCGCCCCCGGCCGCACGAGTTTCTTGAGCGTGCGCCACAGCGCGCCCTCGAGGGCGACGTAGTGTCCGATGAACTCGTGCAGGAATTCGCGCGCGGTCGGCGGATGCGGCGCCGTCTCCTGCCCGCAGTCGGGGCAATACTTCCCGCCCGCGGGCGCCCCGCAGTTGCGGCACGCGGGGACCGCGAGCGCGCTCACGCGGCCTTCTTCTCGCTCTCGGTGCTCCATTCGCCCTTCGCGGCGAGGCTGTTCATGCGCGCGCGGTGGTGAAACGCCTTCTGCGCCGCGCCCACGTTGCCCGCCTGCCCGCGCCACGCCTTGAGCGCCACCGCTTGGAGGGCGCGGCTGTAGCTGAACGTGAGCGGCCACGGGGCTCCGATGCGGTTCATCGCGTTCAGGTGCGCGGTGGCGTTCTCGTCGGTCTGCCCGCCGGAGAGGAACACCACGCCCGGCAGCGCCGCGGGCACGGTGCGCTTGAGCGCGCGCAGGGTGCGCTCCGCCACCTCCTGCACGCCGGCCTGCCTGGCGTTGTCCTTGCCCGAGACGCACATCGAGGCCTTGAGGATCACGTGCTCCAGCGAGACGTCCTGGGTGGCGAGCTCGTGGAAGAGGGTCTCCAGCGTGCGCTCGTGGACTTCCTCGCTCGCCTCGGCACTGTGGTCGCCATCCAGCAGCACCTCGGGCTCGACGATGGGCACGATGGAGGCTTCCTGGCAGATGGCCGAGTAGCGCGCGAGCGCGTGGGCGTTGGCGTCGAGGCAGGCCTGCGTGGGGATGCCCTTGCCGATGGTGATGACGGCGCGCCACTTGGCGAAGCGCGCGCCCATCTTGAAGTACTCCTGCATCCGCGGGGCGAGCTTGTCCAGGCCCTCGGTCACCTTCTCGCCCGGGTGCAGGGCCATGTCGTGGGCGCCCGCGTCCACCTTGATGCCGGGGATGATGCCGCTCTTCTTCAGGTATTCGCCGAAGCTGGCGCCGTCCTTCGTCTGCTGGCGCAGCGTCTCGTCGAACAGGATCACGCCGCTCACGAAATCCGCGATGCCGGGCGTGGCGAACAGCATCTCGCGGTAGGCGCGGCGGTTCTCCTCGGTGCACTCGACGCTCACGGAGTCGAAGCGCTTCTTGCAGGTGCCCGCGCTCTCGTCGGCGGCGAGCAGGCCCTTGCCGGGCGCCACCATGGCGCGGGCGGTCTCGGCCATCAATCGGGCATCCATGGTGGACCTCGCTTCAGTTGACGACGGCCGCGAGCTCCCCCTTCGCATAGCGCGTGGCCATCTTTTCCAGGGGCACGGGCTGCAGCTTCGATCCCTGTCCCGCGCATCCGAACTGCTGGTAGCGCTGCTTGCAGATCTCCTTGGCCGCCGCGCGCGCTGTCTTCAGGTAATCGCGCGGGTCGAAGGCGCTCTTGTTGGCGTTCATGTACTTGCGGATCGCCGCGGTCATCGCGAGGCGGATATCCGTGTCGATGTTCACCTTGCGCACGCCGTGCTTGATGCCTTCCTGGATCTCCTCCACGGGCACGCCGTAGGTCTCCTTCATTTCGCCGCCGTTCTCGCGGATCACCTGCAGCAGGTCCTGCGGCACCGACGACGAGCCGTGCATCACCAGGTGCGTGTTGGGGATGCGCTTGTGGATCTGCTTGATGCGCTCGATGGCGAGGATGTCGCCGGTGGGCTTCCTCGTGAACTTGTAGGCGCCGTGCGAGGTGCCGATGGCGATGGCGAGCGCGTCGATATTCGTCTTCTTCGCGAAGTCGGCGGCCTGCTCGGGGTCCGTGAGCAGCATCTCGCGCGTCATCGTGGCGTCCGTGCCGTGGCCGTCTTCCTTGTCGCCGCGCATGGTCTCGAGCGACCCCAGGCAGCCCAGCTCGCCCTCGACGGAGACGCCGAGCCGGTGGGCCATGTCGACCACCTGGCGGGTCACCTGCACGTTGTACTCGTAGCTCGCGATGGTCTTGCCGTCGGACTCGAGCGAGCCGTCCATCATCACGGAGGAGAAGCCCAGCTTGATGGCGCCCTCGCACACCGCGGGCGACTGGCCGTGGTCCTGGTGCATGGCCACCGGAGTCTTCGGGAAGCTCGCCACCGCGGCCTCGATCAGGTACTTGAGGAAAGTCTCGCCGGCATATTTCCGTGCGCCCGCCGAGGCCTGCATGATCACCGGGCTGTCGGTCTCGGCGGCCGCCTCCATGATGGCCTGCACCTGCTCGAGGTTGTTCACGTTGAACGCGGGCAGGCCATAGCCGTTTTCCGCCGCGTGGTCCAGGAGCTGCCGCATCGATACGAGTGCCATGGGGGTTCTCCGTCCTTCAGCCGGGCTGAAGAGGTGGGTGGGACTATCTTAAACCGCCGCGCTGCTCGCCCACCTTCACGATCTTCATCGTGTTGGTGCCGCCGGACTTGCCGATCGGCTCCCCGATGGTGAGCACGATGATGTCGCCGGGCACGACCACGCCGTTGGCGACCAGCACCGCCTCGGCCTCGGCGAGCAGCTCCTCGCGGTCGTGGCCGACGTACTTCACCATCAGCGGGTACACGTCGCGCAGCAGCGTGCAGCGGTAGCGGGTCTCGGTCTGCGCGGTGAGGGCGTAGATCGGCACGCCGCAGTTGAGCCGCGACATCCAGAGCGCCGTGGAGCCGGACTCGGTGAGCGAGGCGATCGCCTTCACCTTGAGGTGGTACGCGGTGAAGAGCGCGGCCATCGCGATCGACTGGTCCACGCGCATGAAGACGCGGTTCAGGAATTCGGAATCGAGCGTGACCGGGTGCGACTTCTCGGCCTCGATGCAGATGCGGTTCATGGCCGCGATGGTCTCGACCGGGTACTGGCCCGAGGCCGACTCCGCGGAGAGCATCACCGCGTCGGTGCCGTCCAGGACCGCGTTGGCCACGTCCGACACCTCGGCGCGCGTGGGCACGGGGCTGGAGATCATCGATTCCATCATCTGCGTGGCGGTGATGGTGAGCTTGTTCAGCTCGCGCGCCTGCCGGATCATGCGCTTCTGCAGCGCCGGCACCGCGGCGTCTCCCACTTCCACCGCGAGGTCGCCGCGCGCGACCATGATGCCGTCGCAGGCGAGCATGATGTCTTCCAGCGCCGGGATGGCCTCGGCGCGCTCGATCTTGGCGATCAGCATCGCGTGCCCGCCCGCGGCGCGCAGCAGCTCGCGCGCCATGTACATGTCGGCGCCGCTCTTGGGGAACGACACGGCCAGGTAGTCCACCTTCATCCTGGCGGCGGTGCGGATGTCGTCGATGTCCTTGGGCGTGAGCGCGGGCGCCGTGAGCCCGCCGCCCTGGCGGTTGATGCCCTTGTTGTTGGAGAGCGTGCCGCCGTGGCGCGTGACGGTCTGGATGCGCGGGCCCTCGACGCTGGTGACGTCGAGCACGATCTTGCCGTCGTCCAGCAGCAGCACGTCGCCGGGCTTCACGTCGCGCGGCAGCTCCTTGTAGTCGAGGCCGACCTGCGTGGCGTCTCCCATCTCGACGGTGGCGTCGAGCACGAAGGCCTCGCCCTTGCAGAGCGTGACCTTGCCGTCCTTGAACTTGCCGACGCGGATCTTGGGACCCTGCAGGTCCGCCATGATGCCGACGGTGCGGCCCACCTTGCGGCAGGTCTCGCGCACCAGCTCGGCGCGCTTCTCGTGGTCCGCCGCGGTGCCGTGGGAGAAGTTGAGGCGCACGACGTCCACGCCGGCCTGGAACATGCGCTCGAGCACGCCCGCTTCGCTCGACGAGGGCCCGAGGGTGGCGACGATCTTGGTGCTGCGCTGGCTCATGCCGCGGGCTCCGGGTGGGTGGCACGCTCCTCGAGCGCCGCGACCGCGGGCAGCCTCTTGCCCTCGAGGAACTCGAGGAACGCGCCGCCGCCCGTGGAGATGTAGCCGATGCGATCGCCCACGCCGTACTTGGCGATGGCGGCGAGGGTGTCGCCGCCGCCTGCGAGGGAGAACGCCTTCGAGGATGCGATGGCCTCGGCCACCGCGCGCGTGCCGGCGCCGAAGGCTTCGAACTCGAAGACGCCGACGGGGCCGTTCCACACGATGGTGCCCGCGCCCTTCAGCACCTCCGCGTAGGCGCGCGCGGTCTGCGGGCCGATATCGAGGATCAGGTCGTCGGGCTCAACGTCGCCGCGCCTTGCGCGGGATGGCCGGGGAATCCGCGGCGAAGGCCTTGGCGCACACCACGTCGGTCGGGGATCGGCACCGCGGCGCCGCGCCCCTTCATGATCGCCATGATCTCGCGCGCTTCCCCCACCAGGTCCGGCTCGGCGAGCGATTTGCCGATCGGCAGGCCGGCCGCGGCGAGGAACGTGTTGGCGATGCCGCCGCCCACGATGAGCTGGTCCACGCTGGGACGCGAGCGACTTGAGGATGGTGAGCTTGGTGGAGACCTTGGAGCCCGCGACGATCGCCACCAGCGGGCGCTTGGGGTTGGCGAGCGCGCGGCCGAGCGCTTCCAGCTCCGCGGCGAGCAGCGGCCCGGCGCACGCCACCTTCGCGAACTTCGCGATGCCGTGCGTGGTGGCCTCGGCGCGGTGCGCGGTGCCGAATGCGTCGTTCACATAGACGTCGCAGAGCGCCGCCATCTTCCGCGCGAGGCCTCGTCGTCCTTCTTCTCGCCCTTGTTGAAGCGGCAGTTCTCGAGCATCACGACCTGCGCCCGGGCGCACGTCCACGCCGCCGAGCCAGTCGCGCATCGAGCGGCACGTCGCGGCCGAGGAGCTCGCCCAGGCGCTTCGCCACGGGCGCCAGCGAATCGGCCGCGCTGAACTCGCCTTCCCTGGGACGGCCCAGGTGCGAGGTGACCATCACCGCCGCGCCGCGCTCGAGCGCCGCACGGATGCCGGCGAGCGAGGCGCGGATGCGCGTGTCGTCGGTGATGGCGCCGCCGTCGTCCTGGGGCACGTTGAGGTCGGCGCGGATGAAAACGCGCTTGCCGGCCAGGTCGACGTCGGCCATGCGCAGGATTTTCATCGCACGCCTACTTCGCCGCCATCCACGCCATGGTCGACGTCCAGCATGCGGTTCGAGAAGCCCCACTCGTTGTCGTACCAGGAGGACACCTTCACGAGGCGGCCCGGAGACCTTGGTGAGCGTCGCGTCGAACGATGGACGAGCGCGGGATCGTGGTTGAAGTCGACCGACACGAGCGGCGCCTTGTTGTAGTCGAGGATGCCCTTCAGCGCCTTCGACTCGGAGGCCTCCTTCATGATCGCGTTCACCTCGTCCACCGTGGTGTCGCGCGCCGCGATGAAGGAGAGGTCCACGATGGAGACGTTGATGGTGGGCACGCGGATCGCGTAGCCGTCGAGCTTGCCGTTCAGCTCCGGCAGCACCAGGCCCACCGCGGCCGCCGCACCGGTCTTGGTCGGGATCATCGACTGCGTGGCCGAGCGCGCGCGGCGCAGGTCCTCGTGGTAGACGTCGGTGAGCACCTGGTCGTTGGTGTAGGCGTGCACCGTGGTCATGAGGCCGTTCAGCACGCCGATCTTCTCGTGCAGGGGCTTCACCAGCGGCGCGAGGCAGTTGGTCGTGCACGAGGCGTTGGAGATCACGGTGTGCGCGGCCCTTGAGCATGTTGTGGTTCACGCCGTACACCACCGTCGCATCCACGTCCTTGCCGCCGGGCGCGGAGATGATCACCTTCTTCGCGCCGCCCTTGAGGTGCGCCGAGGCCTTCTCCTTGGTGGTGAAGAAGCCGGTGCACTCGAGCACCACGTCGACGCCGAGGTCCTTCCAGGGAAGCTGCGCCGGATCGCGCTGTGCGACGACGCGGATGCGGTCGCCGTCCACAACCATGTGGTCGCCGTCCACCTGCGACGTTGCCGGGGAACTTGCCGTGGACGGTGTCGTAGCGCGTGAGGTGCGCGTTGGTCTCCGGCGGGCCCAGGTCGTTGATGGCGACGATCGCGAGGTCGTGCGACTTGCCGCTCTCGTAGTGGGCGCGAAGGATGTTGCGGCCGATGCGGCCGTAACCGTTGATGGCGACGCGGACGGTCATGGGGTCTCCGGGGGTGGACGGATGGCGCGGGGAAACGTGTCATTTTAGCGCAGCCGGCCACCGCGCCGGCCCGGCGACCAGACCACTCGTTCTGGGCCGCGGCTACGGGCGCGACGAGACCAGTGAGGTCGTGCCAGCCGTAGGCGACCTCGCGCGAAATCGTGCAGGCCCAGCCGCTCGGTCTTCTCGCCGATCTCGCGCCGCCCAGCGTCTCGTAGAACATCCGTGCGCGGTTGGCCTTGAGCACCCACAGGTAGAAGCCGAAGATGCCGCATGGCGCACGAAGTGGCGCGCCGACTCGCGACACCAGCTCGCGCCCGACGCCGCGGCGCTGCTGCTTCCCGGAGCACGTAGAGCGCGTAGATCTCGACGTCCAGGCCCCTCGAGGCGGTGGCGCGCGGGGCCGACCGAGGCGAAGCCCACGATTGCGCCGTCGAGCTCCGCGACCCAGGTGGCGGCCTCCGGCACGCGCGCGGCGAGCGCCGGCGCCACGGTGGATTCGCTGCGCCGCTCGGCGTGCGCCGTGATCACCGCATCAGGGAGGATGCCGCCGTAGGTCGAGCGCCAGCTCGCGCTGCACCCTGCGCGATGGCCTCGCGCGTCCGCGGGAGCGCGCGAGCCGCACGGCCGCGCGTGGCGCGAGGCGCGGGCCTTCCGGGAGCGGGCTATCGGCAGACAACGCGCCCGCACCGCCGCCACGAGGTGCTCGGTGTCGACGCCGAGGAATTTGTACACGTCCGCGGCCGGCGCCGACTCGCCGAAGCGGTCGAGGCCGACCGCCGCGCCTTCGAGGCCCACGTACTTGCGCCAGAAGTCGGTGACGCCGGCCTCGACGGCCACGCGCGGCAGGCCCCTGGGCAGCACCGCTTCGCGCCACGCCGCGTCCTGGCGGTCGAAGAGGCTGGTGCAGGGCATCGAGACGACGCGCACCGGCATGCCCGCTTCGGCGAGCGACTTCTGCGCGGCGAGCGCGAGCGCGCACCTCCGAGCCGGTGGCGATGATCGACCGCGCGCGCCTGCCGGGCGCGTCCGAAAGCACATAGCCGCCGCGGCGGATGGCCGCGATGGCCTCGGGCGTCGCGCTTCGCGAACGGCAGGTTCTGGCGCGAGAGCGCGAAGCGCGCTCGGGCCGTCGCGCCGCTCGAGCGCCATCGCCCACGCGATCGCGGTCTCGACCGTGTCGCAGGGGCGCCAGACGTCCATGTTGGGGATGAGGCGCAGGCTCGCCACATGCTCGACCGACTGGTGCGTCGGCCCGTCCTCGCCCAGGCCGATGGAGTCGTGGGTGAAGACGAAGATGTTGCGCGCCTTCATCAGCGCGGCCATGCGCAGCGCGTTGCGCGAGTAGTCGGAGAAGGTGAGGAAGGTGCCGGAGTAGGGGATGAAGCCGCCGTGGAGCGCCAGGCCGTTGCACGATGGCGGCCATGCCGAACTCGCGCACGCCGTAGTGGATGTAGTTGCCCGGCTTCGGTCGCGCTGACGGGCTTCGAGCCCGACCACTGCGTGAGGTTGGAGCCGGTGAGGTCCGCGGATCCGCCCAGGAGCTCCGGCAGGTGCGGCGCCGAGCGCCTCCAGCGCGAGCTGGCGAGGCCTTGCGCGTGGCGACCGTCTCGGCCTTTCTGCACGGCCTTGGCCACGAGCGCCTCGACGCGGCGTTCGGCGAAGCCCGCGGGCAGGTCGCCCGCGATGCGGCGCCGGAACTCGCGCGCCAGCTCCGGGATGCGCCTTCGCGTAGGCGGCGAAGCGCGCTGTCCCAGTCGGCTTCCAGCGACTTGCCCGCGCGCGCGCGCGTCCCATGCGCGATAGACGCGATTCGCGGAATCTCGAACGGCGGATAGTTCCAGCCGAGCGCCTCGCGCGTGGCGGCGACCTCTCTTCGCCCAGCGGCGCGCCGTGGGCCTTCGCGGTGCCGGCCTGCGTTGGGCGCGCCCTTGCCGATGATCGTCTTGCAGCAGATGAGCGTCGGCCGTGTCGGTCTCGGCGTGCGCCTGCTCGATCGCGCGTGCGACGGCTTGCGAATCGTGGCCGTCGACCGTGCGGGATCACGTTCCAGCCGTAGGCCTCGAAGCGCTTGGGCGTGTCGTCGTGGAACCAGCCCTGCGACCTTGCCGTCAATGGAGATGCCGTTGTCGTCGTAGAACGCGACGAGCTTGGCCAGGCCCAGCGTCCCGGCGAGCGAGCACGCCTCGTGGGAGATGCCCTCCATCAGGCAGCCGTCGCCCACGAAGACGTAGGTGTGGTGGTCGACGATCGCGTGGCCGGGCCGGTTGAACTGCGCGGCGAGCGAGCTTCTCGGCGAGCGCGAAGCCCACGGCGTTGGCGAGCCCCTGGCCGAGCGGGCCCGGTGGTGGTCTCGACGCCCGGCGTGACGCCCACTTCCGGGTGGCCCGGCGTCTTCGAGTGCAGCTGGCGGAAGTGCGCGCAGCTCCTCCATCGGCAGGTCGTAGCCGGTCAGGTGCAGCAGCGCGTACTGGAGCATCGAGCCGTGGCCGTTGGACAGCAGGAAGCGGTCGCGGTCGGGCCAGCGCGGGTTGGCCGGGTTGTGGCGCAGGAAGCGGCGCCACAGCACCTCGGCGATGTCGGCCATGCCCATCGGCATGCCGGGATGGCCGGAGTTGGCTTTCTGCACGGCGTCCATCGCGAGCGCGCGGATGGCGTTGACGATGTCGGCGTGGGAAGCGGAGGGGCGAGGGCGTATCGGGCATCGGATGTTGTCGGTGGCGGACGGGCTGGGAAAAACTCGGAAGGCCGGAAAAAACGGGACTGGTTCACGCAGCAAGAATTATGCGATTATACTTGCGCACTTTTTCACCGCGATATTTTTCGCTTGGGTAAACCTCTGCAAGAAGGACTGCGCCCGCCGCCCTGGGTTTGAGGGCGTCCCGCACGCATTCCGCGGAACGCCCGAGGTCGCGCAAGCGCAGTCCCTTCCTGCGGACTTTTGCTTGGAAGGGGGTATCGAAGTGAAGGGACTGCACATCATTGCCGATCTCTACAATTGCCAGAAGGGCGAGCTGCTGGTCTCGTCCGGCAAGCTGCCGCGACCTTTGCGTCAATGCCTGTACCGACGTCGGGCTTGACGGTCCTCGGGGATCATTTCTACCAATTCGACGGCATCGATGGCGGCCAGGAGGGCGGCGCCACGGGAGCCGTGGTGCTCGCCGAATCCCATCTCGCGATCCACACGTGGCCGGAGCGCGACGGCGCCACGCTCGACGTCTACGTCTGCAACTTCACCGCCGACAACACCGACAAGGCCGAGGCCGTCTTCGAGAAGCTCGTGAAGGCGCTCAAGCCCGGCGACATGATGGTCGAGCGCGTGATGCGCGGCCGGGACCTCCCGCAGCAGCAAGCGCGTCGCCTAGCGAAAGCGTGTGTCCGAGAAGATCTTCGAGCGGCTCACCGCCGGCAGCGGCGTCTACTTCGAAGGCACGCTGCTCGAGCGCCGCCAGACGCCCTTCCAGCTCCTCGAGGTGTACGACACGCCCGACCTCGGGCGCATCTTCCGCCTCGACGGCTACAACATGACCTCCGAGAAGCGACGAGTTCTTCTACCACGAGAATCTCGTCCATCCCGCGGCCGTGGCGCACCCGGACCCGCGCCAGGCGCTG
>CAWHAQ010000009.1:0-7413 GCA_963827425.1 uncultured beta proteobacterium
TGGACAGCAGGTTCTCGAGCGCCGCCACGGCGTCCTGGCGCCTTTTCAGCTGGATGGACGCCTTGCCGAGCTGCAGCAGCGCAAGCACGGCCATTTCACGCGAGGGCCCGCGCGCGAGCACCGCTTGCATCTGGTCGTAGCCTTCCTGCAGCCGCCCCAGCGCAAGCAACGCCTGGCCGCGCTCGAACGGGAGGTTGTACAGGTTGTAGCCTTCCTTCTCGGCGCGATCGAACATCGCGAGGGCTTCCGTCTGCTTGCCCTGGGCGGAAAGCACCGAGCCCGCGTTGAAAAGCCCCATGCCCTGGTCGCCGAGCGTCGCGGAGGTCTCGTAGTCGCGCAGCGCGAGGTTGAAGAGTCCCTGGTCGACGTAGGCGCTGCCGCGATTGAGGTAGGGGAACCAGCGGCCCACGGCGCGCGCGTCGCCGGAGAGCTTGGTGACCGCGTCGCTCCATACCGATTCCGCCGTGGCCATCGACATCACGCGATCGGAGGCCTGCCAGCCCAGCAGCACGGCGAGCGCGATGCCGAGGCCGATGAGGACGCGCACCGGGGTGCCGTGCACCGCGAGGAACACGATTCCCGGCACGCCGATCGCCCACAGGTAGCTGCGGTAGAGCGAGAACGGGTCCTGCACCCACACCGTCGCGAATTCCGTGGCGAAGAGCAGCGCGGGCACCAGCAGGCAGAGCCCCAGGAGCGCGCGCCCGTCACGGTAGCGCAGCAGGAGCCACGTGCCGCCGGCGAGCACGCCGATGTAGCCCACGATGCCGAAGAGCTGCGGGAAGGTGAGCCAGTGCACGGAAACGGCGGCCGCAGGCTGATCGACATCCAGCCCGACCATGGCAGGAACCAGTCGAAGCCGTAGCGGAAGAAGAGCCACGCCTCGTTCATGATGCTGAGCGGGTAAGCATCGCGGCCGGCGGCCGGATCGAGCTTCGAGAGCTGGTCGATGTAGAGGTGCGAGAACTCGTCGAAGGGCTTGCCGAGGATCTCGCCGTAGCGCAGGTAGAGCACGCCGCCGGCCGCCAGCGCCAGCGCCACCGCGGCGGCTGCGACCGCGGCGAGCCGTCGCCGGTCCGGCCGCGCGACGAGGACGTAGACGGGCAGCGCGGCGAGCGGGGCGAGCACCGCGTTCTCCTTCGAGAGGACCGCGAGCACGTAGCTCGCGAGCGCCAGTGCGTGCATCCACCACTTGCCGCTGCGCAGGCCGCGCGCGAAGAGCCACAGGGCGAGCACGGTGAAGAGCGTGGCCATCAGGATCGAGCGCTGGATGAGGTAGCCCACGCCATACACGGCCACCGGATTCAGCGCGAAGAAGCCCACCGCGATGCCCAGCGCGGGCGAGCGGTGGTACGGCGCGGGCTCGCCGTCGCCCGCGGGCGCGGCAACGTGGCGCAGGATCTCGCGGTAGAACGCCCACAGCGCCCCGACCACGACGCATGGATCAGCAGATTGACCAGGCGCTGCTTCCACCAGCCCTCGCCCAGCAACGCCTGCACCCACACGAAGCTGCCATAGGAGAGCGTGCGCACCTTGAGCGGAAGGAGCGCGGCGTACTGCTCGAAGAGGGTGCCGGTGAGCGAGGCGTCGTCGAAGACGAGGCTGTTGCCGAGGCCCGGAAGATAGATCGCCGCGAGCGCCAGGGCCACGATGGGCAGCCAGGCGAGCTCGGCGGGGAAGCGGCGGGAGTGGGGTGACGCTTGGGACATAAGTCAATGAAATATCGTATCATTCCCGGCGTGGCGCGGCCATCGGGCAAAGCGCATCATGATGCCTGAAAGGGCGCGATGCTTCTGATTCCTGTCATCCTGTGCGGTGGCGCGGGCTCGCGGCTGTGGCCGGTTTCGCGCGAGCTGCATCCCAAGCCCTTCATCCGGCTCGCCGACGGCGAGAGCCTGCTGCAGAAGGCGTTCCTGCGTGGCGCGCGGCTGCCGGGCGCCGCCGCCATCCTGACCGTCACCAACCGCGAGCTGCTGTTCCAGACGCGTGACGAGTTCCGCGCGGTGAACGCCGCGGGCATCGCGACGGAGTACATCCTCGAGCCCTTCGGGCGCGGCACCGCGGCGGCGGTGGCCGCGGCTGCGCTCACCGTCGCGCGCACGCACGGCCACCACGCGGCGATGCTGGTGCTGCCTGCCGACCACCTCATCACCGACCAGGCCGCGTTCGCGCTCGCGGTCCAGCGCGCCTTGCAGCTCGCGGCCGCCGGGCGCCTCGTCACCTTCGGCATCCCGCCGCGCACGCCCGAGACCGGCTACGGCTACATCGAGGCCGAGGGCAGCGATGTCGTGCGCTTCGTCGAGAAGCCCGCGGCGGAGCTCGCCGAGCGCTACGTGGCCTCGGGCCGCTTCCTGTGGAACTCGGGCATGTTCTGCCACACGGCCGGCGCCATCCTCGAGGAGATGCGCGCGCACTGCCTCGAGGTCGTCACGGCCGTGGAGCGCTGCCTCGAGCGCTCGGCGCCCGAGGCTGTCCACGACCTCGAGCTCGATGCCACGAGCTTCGCCGAGGTGCCCGACATCTCGATCGACTACGCGGTGATGGAGAAATCGCGCCGCGTCTCCGTGGTCGCGTGCGACATCGGCTGGAGCGACATCGGCGCGTGGCCGGCGATCGCTGGCCTGGTCGCGCCCGACGCCGACGGCAACCGCGTCGAGGGCGAGGCACTCCTGCACCGCGTCACCGGCTGCTATATCCGAGCGGGCGATCGCATCGTGGGCGCCGTGGGCGTGGACGACCTCGTGATCGTGGACACGCCCGACGCGCTCCTCGTCGCCCACAAGGACCGCGCCCAGGACGTGCGCGACATCTACGGCCAGCTCAAGGCGCGCGGGCACGAGGCGCACCGCCTGCACCGCACCGTGCACCGGCCGTGGGGCACCTACACGGTGATCGAGGAGGGGCCGGGCTTCAAGATCAAGCGCGTGGAGGTGAAGCCGGGTGCCAGCCTCTCGCTGCAGATGCACAAGCACCGCAGCGAGCACTGGGTGGTGGTGAGCGGCGTGGCGAAGGTGGTGAACGGCGAGCATGAGCTCACCATCAACGCCAACGAGTCCACTTTCATTCCCGCCGGCCACCGTCATCGCCTCGCGAACGCCACCGCCGAGCCGCTCGTGATCATCGAGGTGCAGAGCGGCGCCTACCTCGGCGAGGACGACATCGTCCGCTTCGAGGACCAGTACGGCCGCGTTCAGCCCGAGTTGCGCGCGAGGAAGTCGCGGTAGGCGAGGGCGAGGCCCTCGGCGAGCCCCACCCGGGGCTTCCACCCCAGCGAGCGCAGCAGCCCCGCGTCCATGAGCTTGCGCGGAGCGCCGTCCGGGCGCGTTGCGTCGTACACGATGCGCCCGGGGAATCCGACGGTGCGGGCGATGAGCTGCGCCACCTCGCGGATCTCCAGGTCCTCGCCGGAGCCCACGTTGATGTGCGAGAGCATGGGCCGCGTGGCCGCATCGTAGGCTTCCTTCTCGAGCTCCATCACGCGCACGCTCGCCTCGGCCATGTCGTCCACGTAGAGGAACTCGCGGCGCGGGGTGCCGGTGCCCCAGATCACGACTTGCGCGGCGCCGCGTGCCTTGGCCTCGTGGAAGCGGCGGATGAGGCCCGGGATCACGTGGCTGTCCTCCGGGTGGTAGTTGTCGCCGGGGCCGTAGAGGTTGGTGGGCATCACGCTGCGGAAGTCGGTGCCGTACTGGCGGTTGTACGACTCGCAGAGCTTGATGCCGGCGATCTTCGCCACGGCGTAGGGCTCGTTGGTGGGCTCGAGCGGGCCGGTGAGGAGTGCGGCTTCCCGCATCGGCTGCTCGGCCAGGCGCGGGTAGATGCAGCTCGAGCCCAGGAACAGCAGCTCGCGCACGCCCGAGCGCCACGCCTCGTGGATCACGTTGGCCTCGACCATGAGGTTGCCGTAGATGAACTCGGCCGGATACGTGTTGTTGGCGTGGATGCCGCCCACCTTCGCGGCGGCGAGCACCACGCGCTCCGGGCGCTCGCGCTCGAAGAAGGCGCGCACGTCGGCCTGCGAGGTGAGCTCGAGCTCGGCATGCGTGCGGGTGACGATCTCCGCGGCGCCGCGCGCCGCGAGGGCCCGCACGATCGCGGAGCCCGCCATGCCGTTGTGGCCCGCGACGTAGGTCCTGCGCCGGGCGGCCATGACGACGTTACTCGTGGGAGTCGGGCGCGGCGAAGCCGTGCTTCTTCAGCAGCTCGTCGCGCTCGGCGGCCTTCAGGTCCGCGCGCATCATCTCGGCCACCAGCTCGGCGAAGCGCACGCGCGGCGTCCAGCCCAGCTTGGCGCGCGCCTTGCTCGCGTCGCCGAGGAGCGAGTCGACCTCGGTGGGGCGGAAATAGTGCGGATCCACGGCAACGACGCATCGGCCGCCCTCGTCGTAGCCCTTCTCGTCCGGCCCGCTGCCCTTCCACGCGAGGCGCATGCCCGCCACCGCGGCGGCCGCGTCCACGAACTCGCGCACGCTGTGCTGCTCGCCGGTGGCGATCACGTAATCCTCGGGCTCGGGCTGCTGCAGCATGAGCCACTGCATCTCGACGTAGTCCCGGGCATGGCCCCAGTCGCGCTTCGCGTCGAGGTTGCCGAGGAAGAGGCTGTCCTGCAGGCCCAGCTTGATGCGGGCGAGGCGCGCGTGATCTTGCGCGTGACGAACGTCTCGCCGCGCAGCGGGCTCTCGTGGTTGAAGAGGATGCCGTTGCAGGCGTACATGCCGTACGCCTCGCGGTAGTTCACGGTGATCCAGTGCGCGTAGAGCTTGGCCACGCCGTAGGGGCTGCGCGGGTAGAAGGGCGTGGTCTCCTTCTGCGGCGTCTCGCGCACCATGCCGAACAGCTCGGAGGTCGACGCCTGGTAGAAGCGCGTCTTCTTCGTGAGGCCGAGGATGCGGA
This sequence comes from uncultured beta proteobacterium, assembly GCA_963827425.1. GTDB lineage: Bacteria > Pseudomonadota > Gammaproteobacteria > Burkholderiales > Usitatibacteraceae > Usitatibacter. The sequence continues at coordinate 4,894 of CAWHAQ010000009.1, forward strand.
TCGCCTCGAGCAGGCGCAGCGTCCCCAGCGCGTCCGAGTTGGCCGTGTACTCGGGCTCCTCGAAGCTCACCGCGACGTGCGACTGGGCGGCGAGGTTGTAGATCTCGTCGGGCAGCACCTGCTGGATGATGCGCTGCAGGCTCGAGGCGTCGGTCAGGTCGCCGTGGTGCAGGATGAAGCGGCGGTGGTCCTCGTGGGGATCCTGGTAGAGGTGGTCGATGCGCGCCGTGTTGAAGAGCGACGAGCGGCGCATGATGCCGTGCACCTCGTAGCCCTTGGCGAGCAGCAGCTCGGCAAGGTACGAGCCGTCCTGCCCCGTGATGCCGGTGATGAGCGCCTTCTTCATGGCGGCTATTATAGGGAGATGCCCGGAAACCTCGAATCCGAATCTATCGAGATCCTGCGCGAGGCCGTGGCCGGCGGCGGGCGGCCGGTGATGCTCTATTCCATCGGCAAGGACTCCTCGGTGATGCTGCACCTCGCGCGCAAGGCCTTCCACCCCGCCCCGCCCCCGTTTCCCCTGCTGCATGTCGACACCACCTGGAAGTTCCGCGACATGTACGAGCACCGCGCGCGCATGGCGGCCGAGTCGGGCATGCAGCTCATCGTGCAGGTGAACCGCGCGGGACTGGAAGCGGGCGTGAACCCGTTCACGCACGGATCGAGCTACTACACGGACGTGATGAAGACCCAGGCGCTGCGCGAGGCGCTCGATGCGCGTGGCTTCGACGTGGTGCTGGGCGGCGCGCGGCGCGACGAGGAGCGCTCGCGCGCCAAGGAGCGCGTGTTCTCGTTCCGCGCCGCGGGCCACCGCTGGGAGCCGAAGGCGCAGCGCCCCGAGCTCTGGAGCCTCTACAACACCCACGTGGCGGCCGGCGAGACGGTGCGCGTCTTCCCGCTCTCCAACTGGACCGAGCTCGACGTCTGGGAGTACATCCTGGCCGAACGCATCCCCATCGTGCCGCTCTACCTCGCCCGCGAGCGCCCCGTGGTGAGCCGCGGCGGGCAGTGGATCGTGGTGGACGACGGGCGTTTCGTGCTGGAGCCGGGCGAGAAGCCCGTGCCGCGCAAGGTGCGCTTCCGCACGCTGGGCTGCTACCCGCTCTCGGCAGCGGTGGAGAGCGACGCCGAGACGCTGGAAGCGGTGGTGGCCGAGGTGCGCGCGGCGCGGGCCTCGGAGCGCATCGGGCGCCTGATCGACAGCGACCAGCCGGCCTCGATGGAGCGCAAGAAGCGGGAGGGCTACTTCTGAGCCGAGAGACGCTGCGCTTCATCGCGTGCGGGAGCGTGGACGACGGCAAGTCCACCCTCATCGGCCGCCTGCTGCACGAGGCGCACGCGGTGTTCGACGACCAGCTCGCCGCGCTCGAGTCCGACTCGCGCCGCTACGGCACCCAGGGCGCGCGCATCGACCATGCGCTGTTGCTGGACGGCCTGCAGGCCGAGCGCGAGCAGGGCATCACCATCGACGTGGCGTATCGCTACTTCGCGAGCGCGCGCCGGCGCTTCATCGTCGCCGACACGCCGGGCCACGAGCAGTACACGCGCAACATGGCCACCGGCGCCTCCACGGCCGACGCCGCCGTGCTCCTCGTCGACGCGCGCAAGGGCATGCTGGTGCAGACGCGCCGCCATGCGCGCATCGCGGCGATGATGGGCATCCGCCAGGTCGCGCTCGCCGTGAACAAGATGGACCTGGCGGGCTACGACGCCGCCGTCTTCGCGCGCATCGCCGAGGACTTCCGCGCCTTCGCCGCGCCGCTGGGCTTCGCGGGCATCGAGGCGATTCCGGTGTCTGCCCTGGAGGGCGACAACGTGTTCGCCGCGAGCGATCGCATGCCCTGGCATCGCGGCGCCACGCTGATGTCGTGGCTGGACAACGTGGATGTCGCCCCGGCGGATCTCGCGCGTGCGCTGCGCATGCCGGTGCAGTGGGTGAACCGTCCGCATGCCGATTTCCGCGGTTTCAGCGGGCGCATCGCGGCGGGGGAGGTGGCGCCGGGAGACGCGGTGCGCGTGCTGCCCTCGGGCGTCACGGCGCGCGTCGCGCAGGTTTTCGTGGGCTTCGGGGCCGTGCCGCGCGCGCGTTGCGGGGATTCGGTCACCCTCACGCTCGCCGAGGAGGTGGACGCGAGCCGCGGCGACGTCATCGTGGCCGCCGGCGACGCGGCGCAGGTCGCCGACCAGTTCGAGGCGCGGCTGCTGTGGATGGGCGGGGTGCCGCTGATGCCCGGTCGCCCGTACCTCCTGCGCATCCACGCGAAGGAAACGGCCGCGACGGTGACCGCGATCAAGCACCGCGAGGACGTGGACACCGGCTCGCGGCTCGCGGCGCGCACGCTCGGGATGAACGAGATCGGGGTCGTGAACATTTCCACCGCAGAGCCCGTTGCGTTCGAGCCCTACGCGGCGAACCGCGCGCTGGGCGGCTTCGTGCTCATCGAGAAACTCGGCTTCGCCACCGTGGGCGCGGGGATGATCGACTTTGCGCTGCGCCGCGCGGGCAACATCCACTGGCAG
>CAWHAQ010000010.1:0-231405 GCA_963827425.1 uncultured beta proteobacterium
CTCTTCAGCGAGTACCGCATCCGCGACGCGCTGGCGGGCGGCGACGCCGAGGCCGCGCTCGGCCTGCGCAACCTCTGGTCGATCGCCCCGGGCTGGAAGCTCGGCACGACGTTCGAGCGCGTGCACGCCTTCTCGGGCACCGGCAGCGACGAGAACGCCGCGGCCACCTTCGGCCTCGAGTACACCGGCAGCGAGAAGTGGAAGGGCAGCACGCGCCTGGAGCTCGCGCGCAACGCCACGCAGGAATCGGTGCTCTTCACCGTGGGCCTCGCCGCGCGCCTGGGCCAGGACGCCACCGCGCTCGCGCGCAACTCGTACAACGTGACGCGCAACCGCGACGGCAACGGCGAGCACGTGATCGAGCGCATGCAGGCCGGCTTCGCGTACCGCGACCACGACACCAACAAGTGGAACGCGCTGGGCCGCGTCGAGGACCGCCTCGAGACCGACACCACGCAGCCCGGCGTGAACCTGCGCACCTCCACCCAGATCATCTCGCTCAACGCCGACTGGCAGCCGCGCCGCCCGTTCCTGGTGAGCGGCCGGTACGCGGCCAAGTGGACCACCGACAACTCGAGCGGGCTCGCGACGCGCTACCACGCGCAGGTCGTGGGCCTGCGCGGCACCTGGGAGTTCCTGCCCAAGTGGGACGTGGGGCTGGTGACCAGCGCGCTCATGGGCGAGCAGGTGAATTCGCGCCAGTACGGGGTGGGCGTGGAAGTGGGCTACCTGGTGGCCACCAACCTGTGGGTTTCGGCGGGATACAACTTCTTCGGGTATCGTGACGCGGATCTCGCCGGTGCCGACTACACCGCCCGCGGGCCTTTCGTGAGGCTGCGCTACAAGTTCGACGAGACGGCGATCGAGGGGATGCTGCCGTCCGAGAAGAAGACCATGAAGTCCGAGGACAAGGCTCCATGAAGCGGCTCGCCGTCATCGGCCTGATCGCGCTCGCAGCGCTCGCGGCGCTCGTCGCGCCCGTTGCCGCGCTCGCGCAGGCGTCGTGCTCGCCGATCACGCAGGGACCCGCGACGTGGACCGGCATCGTCAACACCTACTACCCGGGCACGAGCGCCACGGCCGGCCCGCCCTCGGCGTCGATCGGCGTGGGCGCGATCGACGGGCGCGGCGCATCCACGCCGATCGCCGCCGGCGACCTGCTGCTCATCGTCCAGGTCCAGGACGCGTCGATCAGCAGCAGCAACAGCACGGCCTACGGCGGCAGCGGCAGCGGGCAGGGCTATACGTCGCTCAACTCCGCGGGCAAGTTCGAGTACGCCGTGGCCGCGGGGCCGGTCGCGGGCGGCTCGGTGCCGCTCGCGACCGCGCTCGTCAACACCTACCACACGGGCTCGGCGAACGGGAGCGACGGCCAGAAGCGCTACCAGGTGATCCGCGTCGCGCAGGCCTCGTCGGCCACGCTGAGCGGCGCGCTCACCGCGCCGCCGTGGAACGGCAGCACCGGCGGCATCGTCGCCATCGACTCCGCGGGCAACATCAACTTCAACGGCCAGGTGATCGACGTCGACGGGCGCGGCTTCCGCGGCGGCGGCGGCCAGTCCTCCGAGCAGCGACGCCACCGGCGCGCCGGTGAACGCGATCACCGACTACGTGAGCAACGTCGGCGCCGGCACGCTCGGCACCGCGGCCAACGGCACGGTGCCCAACGGCGCGAAGGGCGAGGGCGTGGCGGGCACGCCGATCATCGTCTTCACGGGGACCACGCCCAACAGCAGCGCGGCGGGCAGCATTACCAACACCGGCGGCACCGACGGCACGAGCGGCGGTTATCCCGGCGGCTCGTTCGGGCGCGGCGCGCCGGGCAACGCCGGCGGCGGCGGCACCGACGGCAATTCTCCCGCCAACGACCAGAACACGGGCGGCGCGGGCGGCGGCAACTACGGCATCGGCGGCAAGGGCGGCTTCGGCTGGACGCCGGGCACGCCGCCCGGCTGGGACGGCGGCGGCATGGGCGGCATGTCGGTTTCGGGCGGCGTCTCGCGCCTCTTCTTCGGCGGTGGCGGCGGTGCGGGCTCGAGCAACAACGCCACCGGCACGCCGGCCAACGGCGCCGCGTCCTCGGGTGCGTCCGGCGGCGGGATGGTGTTCGTGCGCGCCGGCACCACGAGCGGCGGCGGCACGATCAACGCGCGCGGCACCGCGGCCAACACCTCGGTGGGCAACGACGCCTCGGGCGGCGGCGGCGCCGGCGGCAGCGCGCTGGTGTTCGTGAACAACAGCGGCGGTCCGGTCGGCACGAGCATCAACATCCAGGGCGGCAACGGCGGCTGCAACACGGGCGGCGGCACCTCCACCGGCACGTGCACGGTGCCCACGGGCGGCTCGCCCCACGGCCCCGGCGGCGGCGGCAGCGGCGGCTTCGCGATCCTTTCGGGCACGGCGACGGTGAACGCGGCGGGCGGCGCGAACGGCGTCACGGCGACGAGCACCACCTCGACGCAGGACTACGGTTCGACGTCCTCGTCGGGCGGCTTCCAGATCGTGAGCCTCACCGCCAACCAGATTCCCGGCTCGGGCGGCCAGGGCACGTGCTTCCCGCAGCTCACGGTGACCAAGGCCACGTCCACGCCGTTCGTCGCGGCGGGCGCGCCGGCCACCTACACGATCACGGTCGCCAACGCCGCCAACAAGAGCACGGCCACAGGCGTGTCGCTCTCCGACGTGCTGCCCGCGAACCCGAACATGACGTACGCGAGCAACACCGCGCCGGTGCTCGCGGGCGGCGCCACGCGCACCGCGACCGTCGATCCCGCCGCGGGCGCTACGTCGCCCTCGTGGGGCACGTTCAGCATTCCGGGCGGCGGCAGCGTCGCGCTCACGTTCGTCGCCAACACCGTGCTCGCCACCCCGCCCGCGACCTACCAGAACCCGGCGACCGTCACCTATCTCGATCCCACGCGTACCGCCGCGCAGACCGTCACGCCGGGCGGCACCTACCTCGCCGGCGGCACGGTGGGCGGCAGCAACTACGTCGCCACGTCCTCCACGGCCGAGGACGTGACGGTCGTCATCGGCCCCACGGTCACCAAGGCGTTCAATCCGCAGGCGGTGGCTGTGGGCGGCACCAGCACGCTCACGGTGACGATCAGCAATCCGGGCTCGACCGCGCTCACCGCGGCGGGCCTCATCGACAACTATCCCGCGGGCATGGTGAACGCCGCCGCGCCCGGCGGCGCCACGACGTGCGGCGGCAGCGTCACCGCGGCGCCTGGCGGAACCAGCTTCACGCTCGCGGGCGGCACGCTGCCGTCCTCCAGCTCGTGCACGGTGACGGTGAACGTGAAGATCACCGCGGCGGGTGCGTACACCAACACGATCCCCGCCGGTGCGCTCACCGATGCGCAGAACGTGAGCAACATCGCCGCGGGCAGCGCCACGCTCTACACCGACGTCACGGTCGCCAAGTCGTTCGCGCCCAACGCCGTGGCGCCGAACAGCAACAGCACCGTGTCCCTGGTGCTCACGAACCCCAACACCACGGCGGTCACGCTCGCCAATCCGGGCCTCACCGACAGCTTCCCCGCCAACCTCGTCGCCGCCGGGGGCGCCGTCACTGTCACCGGCGCGGGCTGCACGGGGTACCTGCCGGCAACACTCGCCGCCAACGCCACCAGCCTGGCGCTCACCGCGGGAACCATTCCGGCGAGCTCGAGCTGCACGGTGTCCTTCGCGGTGAAGAGCGCCACCACGGGCATCTACGCCAACACCACCTCGGGCGTGACGACGGTGGAGACCGGCATCACCGGCCCGGCGTCCAACACCGCGAACCTGGGCGTCGGCGTGATCAACATCGCCAAGGCGTTCGCGCCGGCCAACATCGTGGCGAACGGCACCTCGGTGCTCACCTTCACGCTCAGCAACCCGACCGGCGTGGCGCAGACTGCGGGAGCCTTCACCGACACGCTCGCCAACATGCAGGTGAGCGTGAACCAGAATACCGGCGGCACGTGCGCGCCCGTCACCGCGCTCACGGCCGGGCAGACGGCGCTCTCGTTCAGCGGCCTCAACGTGCCCGCGGCCGGTTGCACCCTCACGCTGGTGGTGACCAGCTCGACGGTGGGCGCGCAGAACAACACCTCGGGCGGCGTCATCACGGCGCTCCTGCCGCGCGGCCCGAGCTCCAACACCGCGACGCTCAACGTGCTGGGCAAGCCCGCCATCGCCAAGGCGTTCGCGCCGGTGACGATCCTCCCGGGCGCCACCAGCACGCTCACGTTCACGATCACCAACCCGGGTCCGGTGGGCCTCACCGGCATGAGCTTCACCGACACGTACGGCGCGGGGCTGGTGAACGCCTCGCCGCTCGCCGTGGGCGGAAGCTGCACGGGCGTGACCACCACCGCGACCGCCGGCGGCAACACCTTCAACGTCACCGCGGGTGCGATCCCGGCGAGTGCCAGCTGCACCATCACGGTCGCGGTCACCGCCGCGGCGGTGGGCAGCTATACCAACACCGCCTCCGGCGTGGCGACCACGGAGACGGGCGCCGCGGGCGCCGGCTCCAACACCGCCACGCTCTCGGTCGCCAACCCGCCCACGATCGCCAAGGCGTTCGGCACCACCACCATCAGCCAGGGCGGCACGAGTGTCGTCACCTTCACGATCGCGAACGGGAACACGGTCCCGCTCACCAACCTAAACTTCACCGACGCGTTGACCAATATGTCGGTGGCGAGCCCCGCGACTATCGGCGGCACCTGCGTTGGCACCACCAACTCGCCGTCGCTCGCAGCCGGGGCGACGGCGCTCAACCTCACCGTGCCCTCGCTCGGCGCCGGCGCGAGCTGCACGGTGACCGTGACGCTTGACCTCGAGCGTCTCGGGCATCTGGAGCAACACCGCGAGCGGCGTCACGTCCACCCAGACGCCCACGGCGGGCGCCGCCTCCAACACCGCATCCCTCACGGTCCTGTCGCCGCCGTCGCTCGCCAAGGCGTTCGTGCCGGGCGCGATCCAGACGGGTGCGACGAGCGTGATGACCTTCACGCTCACCAACCCGAACGCCGCGAACGCGCTCACCAACGCCACCTTCAGCGACACGCTCGTGAACATGTCGGTGTCGGGCACGCAGGCGCCGGGCGGCACATGCACGGGCACCACGCCCGCGTCGATCACCAACGGCGCCACGGCGCTCACGCTGGCGGTGCCCTCGCTCGCGGCGGGCGCGAGCTGCACGATCACCGTCGTCGTCACCTCGAACGTGATGAGCGTGGCGGCGGGGCACCCGAACACCACGGGCACGGTGTCCGCGACGGAGGCCGCCGTGAACCCGGGCGCCGCCGCCACCGGCAACCTCATGGTGTGGGCGCCGCCGACGGTGACCAAGGCGTTCTCGCCCGGCTCGATCGCGACCAACGGCACCTCGACGGTGACCTTCACGATCACCAACCCGAACCCGGGCGGGCTCACCAACATCCGCATCACCGACGACCTGCCCACGAACCTCAGCAACACCGCGGCGCAGACCTTCATCGGCGCGGGGCGCGGCACCTGCACGGGCACCATCCCCACCAGCAAGGTGGCGGGCGCTGGTCGATCCGATCACGTTCTCGAGCACCAACCTCGCGGCGAGGCGCGAGCTGCACGATCCTGATGGACGTGACCTCGGCGACGGCGGCGGCGTACACCAACACGGTCACCAACATCCTGTCCGACCAGACGCCGACCGCCACCACCGGTGGCAGCGACGTGCTCACGGTCGGCAAGGTGTCGATCGCCAAGACGTACTCGTCGCCGACGGTGCAGACCAACGGCACGGCGACGCTCACCTTCACCTTCACCAACGGCAGCGGCGGGGCGCGCAACAACCTCGCCTTCACGGACACGTTCCCGGCGGGCATGGTGGTGGCGACCACCGGCGCGGTGACCACGACGGGCGCCTGCACGGGCGTGACTCCCAACAGCGTCACGGCCGGCGCGACGTCGTACAACCTCACCAACTTCGACGCCATCGCGAACAACGCGACCTGCTCGATCTCGTTCCCGATCCGCATCACCAGCGCGGGCGCGAAGGCGAATACCGTGACCGGCACCGGCCCGGCGCAGTTCACCGGCTCGACCGACACGGCGACCATCACCGCGTTCGACGCGCCGGCCATCGCGAAGGCCTTCGCGCCCGCGACCATGATGGCGGGCGACACGACGACGCTCACCTTCACGCTCACCAATCCCAACGGCTTCGCCACGCTCACCGGCGCGGCCTTCACCGACACGCTCACCAACATGTCGGCGGCGGGCGCGCAGACCGTGGGCGGCACGTGCGCGGGCACCACGCCGTCCGCGCTCGCCAACGGCGCCACGGCGCTCTCGTTCACCGGCATCACGATTCCGGCGGGCGGCAGCTGCACGGTCACCGTCGCCGTCACCAGCACCACGGTGGGCGTGCAGCCCAACACGGCTTCGGGTGTGACGACCACGCAGACGCCGACCGCGGGCGCCAATTCCGGCGCGGTGAACCTCACGGTCGCCGGCATCAACCTGGGCAAGGTATTCAGCCCGGCGGCGCGCCCCGTGGGTGTGGCGAGCACGCTCACCTTCACCCTCACCAGCACGCAATCCGTGGCGTGGACGGGCCTCGCGTTCACCGACACGCTGCAGGCGGGCCTCGTGGTCGCGAGTCCCTCCAACGCGACGACCACCTGCGGCGCGGGGACGATCACCGCCACGCCGGGCGCCAACGCTCATCACGCTCGCCGGCGGCGCCATGGCCGCGGGCGGCGGCCCCTGCGCGGTGAGCGTGGACGTGGTGAGCGCGGCGACCGGCCACCTACACGAACAACGGCACCAACCTTTCGGCCACCTCGCCGGGCCTCGCGTTCACGGGTGCGGCCGCGACGGTGCAGTACTTCGGCGCCGCGACGCTCACCAAGGCGTTCGGTGCGAGCTCGATCGCCGCGGGTGCTACCACCACGCTCACCTTCACGCTCGCCAACCCGGCGGGCGCGCAGGCGGTGTCGGGCCTCGGCTTCACCGATACCTTCCCCGCGGGCCTCACGGTCGCCGCGGTGCCGGGCGCCTCCAACACGTGCGGCGCGACGTGGGCGCCGGCGGCCGGCGCTGTCGAGCGCCACGCTTTCCGGCGGTTCTCTCGGCGCGGGACCGGCGACGTGTACCGCGACGGTCAGCGTCACGGCGGCCACCCTCGGCAACTACGTGAACAACAGCTCGAACCTGGGCGCGCTCGCGGGTGGACTCACGGCCGCGGGCGTGAACGCGAGCCTCGCCGTGGTCGGCACCGCGCTCACCAAGCAGTTCAACCCGCTGGTGGTGGGCCCGAACACGATCTCGACGCTCACCTTCACGATCGCCAACGGCAGCGGCAACCCGGCGCAATCGCGGCCTCGCGTTCACCGATACGTTGCCCGCGAACCTGGTGGTCGCCACGCCGCCCGGCACGACGAGCACCTGCGGCGGCGCGGTGACGGCGGCGGCGGGCGCGGGCTCCATCGCGTTTGCGGGCGGGCCGCTCGCCGCCGCGCAGGCGAGCTGCACGGTCGCGGTCAACGTGACCTCCGGCAGGCCGGCAGCTACGTGAACGGCCTCGAACATCTCGGGCACCGCCGCGACGATGGACGCGAGCGGCGTGAACGCGACGCTCACCGTGCTTTCTTCCCCGGCCGCCACCAAGACCTTCGGCGCGACCTTCATCCCGCCGGGCGGCACGACCAGCCTCACGCTCACCTTCACCAACGGCAACAACTCGGCGGTGACGGGCCTCGCCTTCACCGATACGTTCCCGGCCGCGCCGGGCGCGATGACGCTCGCCAATACCACCGCGACCAATACCTGCGGCGGCTCGCTCACGGACGGCAGCGGGCGCGGCGCTCAACGCCGGCGACACGGCCATCAAGCTCACCGGCGGCACGATCCCGGCGAACGGCTCGTGCGCGGTCACGGTGAACGTGACGGCGTCCACGGCCGGTGCGTACACCAACACATCGCCGCCAACGGCATCACGACCGCCAACGCCGGCGCCATCGCGGCGCCACGAGCGGCACGGTGACGGTGCCGAGCGCGCCGACGATCGCGAAGTCCTTCGCCGGCCCGATCGGCGCGGGCCGCACCGTCACGCTCACCTTCACGCTCACCAACCCGAACGCTCGCCACGGCGCTCTCGGGCGTGGCGTTCATCGACACGTTGCCGACCGCGCCCGCGGCGATGGTCGTGGCGGCGACGCCGAACGCGACCACCAGCGGCTGCGGCGCGCCCACCTTCGCGCCCGCGGGCGGCGCGGCTCGGTGGCCTTCAGCGCCGGCGACCATCGCGGCCTCGGGGCACCTGCACGGTCACGGTCGACGTCACGGTGCACCACGCGTCGGCACCTACAACAACACCACCGGCACGATCACGGCGACCGGCCCGGTGGCGCTCACCGGCACCACCGCGAGCGGCTCGCTCACCGTCGTGCAGGCCTCGCTCGACAAGGCGTTCGCGCCCGCGGCGATCGACGTGAACCGGACCTCGACGCTCACCTTCACGCTCACCAACGGCGCGGGCAACCCGGCGCAGTCGGGCATCAACTTCACCGACACGCTGCCCGCGAACGTGTCGTCGCCGTCTCGCCGCTCAACATCACCTCGAACTGCCCGAGCGGGCGCGGGCGCGGTCTCGGCGCTCGCCGGCAGCGGCACCATCACGGTGACCGGCGCCACGATGTCGAGCGGCCAGGCCTCGTGCACGATCAACGGTCGACGTGCGTCAGCGCCGCCGCCGGGACCTTACAACAACACGAACGCCGCGAACATCTCCGCCATGGCGCACATCGACCGAGCGGCGCCAGCGCCACGCTCACCGTGCGCGCGCAGCCGACCCTCACCAAGGCGTTCGCGGGCGCGACCGTCGGCGTCGGGCAGGCCACGACGCTCACGTTCACCGTGGACAACACCGGCGCCAACGCGGTCGCGCGCGCGGGCCTCTCCTTCACGGACACGCTGCCCGCGGGCATCACCATCGCCAACCCGACAGCGCCGACGTCGCGAGCGCGCTGCGTGCGGCGCGCCGACGTTCACCGCGGCCAACGCGCACGCGGCCCTTCACCGCGAGCGCCATCTCCGTCGCCGCGGCGCAGACCTGCACCATCACGCTCACGGTGCGCGGCACCGGCGCTGCGGCGCGGCGGTGAACGGCGCGGCCCAGATCACGGCCATCGGCGGCACGGCCAACGGCGTCACCGACCAGACGCTCACCGTCGTGCAGCCCACGGCCGCAAGACCTTCGCGCCGCCTCGATCAACGAGAACGCGGCGACCTCGACCTCGCCTTCACGCTCGCCAACGGCGCGGGCAACCCGGCCCAGGCGGGCATCGCGCTGGGCGACACGCTGCCCGCGAGCCTGCGCTTCAATTCCGCCACGCCCGCGGTCGCCTACTCGGCGGGCTGCTCGGGCCCGGCCACCGCAACCTACACGGCGGTCACGCGCGTGCTCTCGGGGCTCACCGGCATCGCGATGACCGCGGGGACGGCGAGCTGCACGGTGACGCTCGCGGGCGTGACCAACGCTGCGACGCAGACCAACGCGAGCTGCGCGGGCAACCCGGCGGCGTTCACCAACCTCGCGGCCAACGTCACCGCCACCAACGCCACGCCGGGCGGCGCCGACCAGTGCCTGGTCGTGAGCACCATCGCGCCCAACGCCGCCAAGACCTTCGGCGCGGCCTCGATCAACGACGGCGCGGCGACGACCCTCGTCTTCACGCTCGCCAACCAGGGCTCGAATCCCGCGCAATCGGGCATCGCCCTCGGCGACACGCTGCCTACGGGCCTCGCGATCAACTCCGCCACGCCCGCGGTCGCGTACTCGGCGGGCTGCTCGGGTCCGGCGACCGCGACCTACACGGCGGCCACGCGCGTGCTCTCGGGCCTCGGCGGCATTGCGATGACCGCGGGCACGGCGAGCTGCACAGTGACGGTCTCGGGCGTCACGAACCAGGCGACGCAGACCAACGCGAGCTGCGCGGGCAACCCGGCGGCGTTCACGAACGCGCCGGCGAGCGTCACCACCACCAACGCCGCCAACACCTCGAGCGCGCAGTGCCTCGTGGTGAACCGCGCCAACCCGGCGGCCGCCAAGACGTTCGGCGCGGGCACCATCGCCGACGGTGCCGCGACGACCCTCGTCTTCACGCTCACCAACAGCGGGACCAACCCGGCGCAGCCGGCGATCACGCTCGGCGACACGCTGCCCACGGGCCTCGCGATCAACTCGGCCACGCCGGCGGTGGCGTACTCCGCGGGCTGCTCGGGCCCGGCCACCGGCGACCTACACCGCGGCCACGCGCGTGCTCTCCGGGCTCACCGGCATCGCGATGACCGCGGGCACGGCGAGCTGCACGGTGACCGTCTCGGGCGTGACCAACCAGGCGACGCAGACCAACGCGAGCTGCGCGGGCAACCCCGTCGCATTCACCAACCTCGCCGCGAACGTGACCGCGACCAACGCCACGCCCGGCGGCGCCGACCAGTGCCTCGCCGTCACGCGCGCCAACGCCAGCGCCGCGAAGACGTTCGGCGCCGCGTCGATCAACGACGCCGGCACGACGACGCTGGTCTTCACGCTCGCCAACAGCGGCACGAACCCGGCGCAATCGGCGATCACGCTCGGCGACACGCTGCCGACCGGGCTCGCGCTCAACTCGACAACCCCGGCGGTCGCGTATTCGGCGGGCTGCTCGGGCCCCGCCACGGCGACCTACACGGCGGCCACGCGCGTGCTCTCGGGACTCTCGGGCCTCGCGATGACCGCGGGCACGGCGAGCTGCACGGTGACCGTGGCGGGCGTCACCAACCAGGCGGGGCAGGTGAACGCGAGCTGCGCGGGCAACCCGGCGGCCTTCACCAACCTCGCGGCCTCGGTCGCCACCACGGGCATCAACAACGGCTCGAGCGACCAGTGCCTGGTCGTGAATCGCGTGAGCCCGACGCGTGGCCAAGACCTTCGGCGCCGGCACGTTCGCCGACGGCGCCGCGACCACACTCGTCTTCACGCTCGCCAACCAGGGCACCAATCCGGCGCAGTCGGCCATCACGCTCGGCGACACGCTGCCCACGGGCCTGCGCCTCAATGCCGCGACTCCCGCGGTCGCATATTCCGCCGGCTGCTCGGGCCCGGCTACGGCCACGTACACCGCCGCCACGCGCGTGCTCTCGGGGCTCACCGGTATCGCGATGGCCAACGGCACCGCGAGCTGCACGGTCACGGTGGCGGGCCTCACCAACACCGCAACCCAGGTGAACGCGAGCTGCGCGGGCAACCCCGCGGCGTTCACCAACCTCGCCGCCAACGTCACCGCCACAAACGCCACCCCGGGCGGCGCCGACCAATGCGTGGTGGTCACGCGCGCGAACCCGACGGTGGCCAAGATTTTCGGCGCCGCGTCGATCAACGACACGGCCGCCACGTCGCTCGTCTTCACGCTCACCAACAGCGGCACCAACCCGGCGCAATCGGCGATCACGCTGGGCGACACGCTGCCGACGGCGCTGGCACTCAACTCCGCCACGCCCGCCGTCGCGTACTCCGCCGGCTGCTCGGGCCCGGCCACGGCGACCTATACCTCGGCCACCCACGTGCTGTCCGGTCTCACGGGTCTCGCGATGGCCGCGGGCACGGCGAGCTGCACGGTCACCGTCGCGGGTGTCACCAACCAGGCCGGCCAGGTGAACGCGAGCTGCGCGGGCAACCCGGCGGCCTTCACCAACCTCGCGCGCCAACGTCACCGCCACCAACGCGACGCTGTCGGGCTCCGACCAATGCCTCGTGGTCAATCACCTGAATCCGAACGTGGCGAAGACCTTTGGCGCGGCGTCCATCAACGACGGCGGCGCGACCACGCTGGTCTTCACGCTCGCGAACCAGGGCAGCAACCCGGCGCAGTCGGCGATCAGCCTCGGCGACGCGCTGCCCGCGGGCCTCGCCCTCAACAGCGCCACGCCGGCGGTCGCGTACTCGGCGGGCTGCTCGGGCCCGGCCACGGCGACTTATACCGCCGCCACGCGCGTGCTCTCGGGCCTCGCCGGCATCGCGATGGCCAACGGCACCGCGAGCTGCACGGTCACCGTCGCGGGGCTCACCAACACGGCGGGGCAAGTGAACGCGACCTGCCCTGGAACGCCCGCGTTCACGAACCTCGCGGCGAGCGTGACGGCCGCCGGTGCAGCCAACACTTCCACGGACCAGTGCCTGCTCGTCAATCGCATCAACCCGACGGCGGCCAAGACGTTCGGCACGGGCTCGATCGCCGATGGCGGCACGACGACCCTCGTCTTCACGCTCGCCAACCAGGGCACCAACCCGGCGCAATCGGGCATCGCGCTGGGCGACACGCTGCCGGGCGGGCTCGCGATCAACAGCGCCGCGCCGGCGATCGCGTATTCCGCCGGCTGCGCAGGCCCCGCGACCGCGACCTACACCGCCGCGACGCGCGTGCTCTCGGGCCTCACGGGCATCACGATCGCCAACGGCACCGCGAGCTGCACGGTGACGGTAGCGGGGGTCACGAACCAGGCGAGCCAGGTGAACGCGAGCTGCGCGGGCAATCCGGCGGCCTTCACGAACCTCGCTGGCAACGTCACCACCACCGCCGCCACCAACGCCTCGGCCAACCAGTGCCTCGTGGTCACCTCGACGCCGCCGACGGTGGCCAAGACCTTCGGCGCCGGATCCATCAACGACAGCGCGGCGACCACACTGGTCTTCACGCTCGCCAACAGCGGCACCGCCCCGGCGCAGGCGGCGATCACGATCGGCGACACGCTGCCCGCGAGCCTGCGCCTCAACTCGGCCACGCCCGCGGTCGCCTACTCGGCGGGTTGCTCGGGCCCGGCCACCGCGGCGTATACGGCGGGCACGCGCGTGCTCTCGGGCCTGTCGGGCATCGCGATGGCGGCCGGCACCGCGAGCTGCACGGTCACCGTCGCGGGCCTCACCAATGCCGCGGGCCAGGTGAACGCGAGCTGCGCGGGCAACCCGGCGGCCTTCACCAACCTCGCGGCCAACGTCACGGCCGCGAATGCGACGCCCGGCGGCGCCGACCAGTGCCTCGTGGTGAACTTGCAGAGCCCGAACGTCGCGAAGACCTTCGGCGCTGTCACCATCGCCGACGGCGCCGCGACCACGCTCGTCTTCACGATCACCAACCAGGGCTCCAACCCCGCGCAGTCGGGCATCGGCATCGGCGACACGCTGCCGACCGGGCTGGCGCTCGGCTCCGCCACGCCAGCGGTCGCGTACTCGGTGGGCTGCTCGGGCCCGGCCACGGCCACGTACACCGCCGCCACGCGTGTGCTCTCGGGCCTCACCGGCATCGCGATGACCAACGGCACCGCGAGCTGCACGGTGACCGTCGCCGGCCTCACCAACGCCGCCTCGCAGGTGAACGCGAGCTGCCCGGCTGCCGCCTTCACCAACGCGGCGGCGAGCGTCACCACGGTCGGGTCCAACAACACCTCGACCGCCCAGTGCCTCGTGGTCACGCGCACCAACGCGAGCCTCGGCAAGGCGTTCGCGCCGGCGACGATCGACGCGGGCGGCACATCGACGCTGGTGTTCACGATCACCAACAGCGGCACGAACCCGGCGCAATCGGGGATCGACTTCACCGACACGCTGCCCGCCGGCGTTGCCGTCGCGGGCGCCCCCAACGTGCAGTCGAACTGCCCGGCGGGCGGCGCCGAGGTGAACAATCCCGCGTTCGTCGGGACCACCGCGGGCTCGATCACGGTCACCGGCGCGGCGCTCTCCGCCGGCGTGGCGAGCTGCGACGTGCGCGTGACTGTCACCGCACCCGCCGCGGGCGTTTTCAACAACACCAATGCTGCCAACATCTCGGCCCCGGCCAACGTCACTACGACGGGCGTCGCGGCGACACTCACGGTGCAGGCGCTGCCCACCCTCGCAAAGGCGTTCGGCGCGGCCAACGTCGGCATCGGCCAGACGACGACACTCGCCTTCACGCTCGACAACACCGCCGGCCCGGTGAACCGCTCCGGCCTCTCGTTCAGCGACGCGCTGCCCGCCGGCCTCGAGGTGGCGAACCCGCCCGTTGCGACCACCAGCGCCAGCTGCCAATCGCCCGCGCTCACGGGCACGGCGAACGCCTCGACCACCGCCGGTGCCTCGAGCGTCGGCGTGAACACCGGCCAGACCTGCGTGATCACGTTCACGGTGCGCGGCACGACCCTGGGCGGCAAGACCAACAACGCGGCCTCGATGACCGTGGGCGGCCTGGCCAACGCCGTCACCCCGCAGACGGTGACCGTGGTGCAGCCGAGCCTCGACAAGGTGTTCAGCCCGGCGAGCATCGCCGCGGGCGGTATCTCGACGCTCACCTTCACGCTCGCGAACGGTGCGGGCAGCCCGGCGCAATCGGGCATCGGCTTCACCGACACGCTGCCTGGCAACGTGCGCGTGGCCGCCGCGCCCAACGTGCAGACCAACTGCCCGGCGGGCGCAGGCTTCGCGGCTCCGGGCTTCACGGTGAGCGCTGCGGCGGCGGGCACGAGCATCGCGGTCGCGGGCGCGGCGATGAACGGTGCGGTGGCGAGCTGCCAGGTGCGCGTGGACGTCACCTCGGCGATCGGCGGCGCGTACACCAACGATTCGACCAACATCAGCGCTCCGGTGAACGTGACCAACGCGGTCGCGGGCACGACGCTCACGGTGACGGGCGCCGCGCCATCAGTGGCGAAGTCCTTCGCGCCCAACACGATCGCGTCGGGCGCGGCCTCGACCCTCACCATCACGCTTTCCAATCCGAATGCGTCGGTGGCGAGCCTCTCGACGGCGCTCACCGACACGCTGCCCACGGGCCTCACGGTGGCGAGCCCGGCCAACGCGGCGACCACCTGCGGCGGCGCGGGCGCGGTGGCGGCGAGCTCCGGCGGCGCCACGGTGACGTTGCCCGGCACGCGCACGATCCCGGCGGCGGTCGGCCTCACGCCCGGCAGTTGCACGGTGACCGTGGACGTCACGGCCACGCTCGGCGGCGCGTACAGCAACATCATCACCGCCAACGCGCTGCAGACCTCCAACGGCAACAACGCCTCGCCGGCGTCGGCGCTGCTCACCGTGAACGCCGTCGCGCCGGCGCTGAACGTATCGTTCGCGCCCTCGTCGATCGCGGCCAACGGCACCTCGACCCTCACGATCACGCTCACCAATCCGAACATCACCGCCGCGGCCCTGAGCGCGGCGCTGGCCGACACGTTCCCGGCCGGCCTCGTGATCGCCGCGACGCCGAACGCGAGCACGACCTGCGGCGGATCGGGCGCCGTCGCCGCGGCTGCCGGTAGCGGCTCCGTCACGCTGCCCGCCACGCGCTCGGTCCCGGCCGGCAGCGGATCCACTGCCGGAAGCTGCACGATTTCGGTCGACGTCACTTCGGCCGTAGGCGGCAGCTACGGCGATACCCTCGCCGCCAACGCACTGCAGACGGCCGACGGCAACAACGCCAACCCGGCGAGCGCCACGCTGACGGTGACCGCGGTCGCGCCGTCGGTCGCCAAGCAGTTCGTGCCCGCCACCGTGAATGCGAACACGCCGTCCACGCTCACCATCACGCTCACCAACGGCAACGCGAGCGCGGCGAACCTCACGGCCGCGTTCACCGACACGTTCCCGTCGCCGGTGGTGGTCGCAGCCACGCCGAACGCCGCGAGCACCTGCGCGGGCGCAGGCGCCGTGGTGGCCGCCGCGGGCTCGAACACGGTGACGCTGCCCACCACGCGCTCGATCCCGGCCGCGGCCGGCGCCACGCCCGGCAGCTGCACGATCACCGTCGACGTGGTCTCGCCCGTGGGCGGAACGTTCACCAACACCATCCCGGCCAACGCGCTGCAGACCTCCAACGGCAACGCCAGCGCCGCGAGCGCGAGCCTCACCGTGAACGCGGTGGCTCCCACCATCGCCAAGCAGTTCGCGCCGGCCGCCATCGCCGCAGATGGCACCAGTACGGTCACCCTCACGATCTCGAGCGCCAATGCCACGGCGCTCACCGGCGCGTCGTTCGGCGACACGCTCGCCGGCATGGCGATCTCGGGCGCGCAGTCGGCGGGCGGCACCTGCGCGGGCGCGGCCGGCAACAGTCTCACCAACGGGCAGACCGCGGTCGCGATTTCGGGCCTCACGATCCCCGCAGCCTCCGGCGCCACGCCCGGAAGTTGCACGGTGACCTTTGTGGTGACGAGCGACGTGCCGGGTCCGCACAACAACCAGGCGAGCGGCGTGGCGAGCGCGCAGGCGCCCACCGGCAGCGCGTCGAACGTGGCCACGCTCACAGTCTCCGCCACGGCGCCCACCATCGCCAAGGCGTTCGGCCCGGCGAGCATCGCGTACGGCGCCACCAGCACCGTCACCTTCACGCTCTCGAACACGAACGGCGTGCCGCTCACCGGCGCCGCGTTCAGCGACACGCTGGCGAACATCAGCGTCTCCGGCGCGCAGGCCGCCGGCGGCACGTGCGCGGGCGCGGCCGGCAACAACTATGCGAACGGGCAGACGGGGCTGCTCAATTTTGCAGGTCTCACCATCCCCGCCAACGCGAGCTGCACGGTGACGATCGGGGCGACCAGCGCGATGGCAGGCGGTTGGCCCAACCAGGCGAGCGGCGTGTCCTCCAACGAGGCACCCACGGGTGCCGCCTCCAACACCGCCACGCTCACCGTGACCGCGGCCGCGCTCACCGTGAGCAAGACCTTCACGCCGGCGACGATCAATTCGGGCGACTTCACCACGCTCGCGATCACGATCACCAACCCGAATGCCGCCGCGGTGACCGCGCTCGGCCTCACGGACACGTTCCCGGCCACGCCGGGCGCGGGCCTCGTGCGCGCGGCCACGCCCAATGCCTCCACCACCTGCACGAGCGGCACCGTGACCTCCACGGCCGGCAGCGTCACGCTGTCCGGTGCCACGCTCGGCGCGGGCGCCTCGTGCATCTTCCAGATCGACGTGACCGCCGCCACCGCGGGCACGTACACGAACACGATCCCGGCCGGCGCCATCGCCTCGAGCGCAGGCTCCAACACCGTGGCGGCCACGAAGAGCCTGACGGTGAACCCGCTCGCGAACCTCGCGGTGAGCAAGCTTGGTCCCGCAACGACCGCGACGGGCGCCACGATCAACTACACCATCACGGTCTCCAACGCGGGTCCCGACGCGGCCAACGGCGCGACCTTCGCCGACAGCGTGCCGGGCGCGATCACCGGCGTCTCCGCGGTGTGCACGGGTGCGGCGGGCGGTGCCGCGTGCGGCGCGATGAGCGTTTCCGGCAACTCCGTCACCAGCACCATCCCGACGCTGCCCGCCGGCGGCTCGGTGTCGATCACGGTGTCCGGTACCGCGAGCGGCGTGGGCAGCGTCACCAACACCGCGACGGTGGCCTCGCCCGCGGGCGTGCCCGACCCGGTGCCCGCCAACAACACCTCGAGCGTGACGACCAACGTCCTCGCGCCCGACCTCACCATCGCCAAGACCCACAGCGGCAGCTTCACCGTGGGCAGCAACGGCGCCTACACGATCACCGTGTCCAATGCGCCGGGATCGCTGCCGACGAGCGGGACGATCACCGTCACCGACACGCTGCCCGCGGGCCTGGGGTTCGTCTCCGCGACGGGCACGGGCTGGGCGTGCGGCTTCGCGGCCGGCACGGTGACTTGCACGACGGCAAGCTCGCTCGCGGCGGGCACGGCGGCCAACCCGATCACGCTCACGGTCTCGGTGGCCTCGACCGCCGTGCCGTCGGTCACCAACTTCGCCACGGTCGCGGGCGGCGGCGAGCCGGCCGGCACCACCGGCAACAACACGGCTTCGGACAACACCATCGTGGTCGCGGGCGGCGTGAACGTGTTCCAGCCCGACGGCACACAGACCGGCATGCCGGGCACCGTGGTCTCGTATCCGCACACCTTCAACGCCGGCCTCGCGGGCACGGTCGCGTTCTCGACCTCGGCGATCGCCACGCCCGCGGTGCCGGGCTGGACGCAGACCATCTACCGCGACACCGATTGCAACGGCGTGATCAACGGCGCCGAGGGCAGCGCGCCGCTCACCGGCTCGATCGCGGTGAACGCGGGCGACACGATCTGCATCGTGGTGCGCGATTCGATCCCGGGCACGGCGCCGTACAACGCGCAGAACGCGATCTCGGTGAACGCGACCTTCAACGGCTCGCAGGTTTCCACGCGCCACGACACGACGACGGTCGGCGCGGCGGCGGGCGCGGGCCTGGTGCTCGCGAAGTCGGTGCGCAACGTAACGCTGGGCAGCGGCGCGGGCACGGCGAACACCGCGCGGCCCAACGACGTGCTCGAGTACTCCATCACTTACACCAACACGTCGGCGGGCACCGTCAGCGCGATCGTGGTCACCGACGCCACGCCGGCGTTCACGACCTTCCTGTCCGCGACCTGCGGCGCGCCGCTGCCGGGCAACATCACGAGCTGCACCGTGACCGCGCAGCCGGCCGTGAACGGGGCGGGCTCGGTGGTGTGGACGCTCGCCGGCTCGCTGCTGTCGAACGGCAGCGGGACGGTGCTCTACCAGGTGCGGGTGGCGCCCTGAGATAAGATAGGGCGCTTTCGCCGCGGCGCCCCGCCTTGCCGGTTCACGAACGCCATCCCCGCCTCGCCGGCGCGCTGCTCTGCGCCGTCGCCGCCGTCGCTTTCTCGGGCAAGGCGGTGATCATCAAGCTCGCCTACCGCCACGGCGTCGACGCGCTGACGCTGCTGGCGCTGCGCATGGTCTTCAGCGCGCCGCTCTTCGTGGCGCTCGCGTGGTGGTCGTCGCGCCGCGACCGCGCCGAGACGCTCTCCCGCGCCGACCTCGCCGCCATCGCCGTGCTGGGGCTCGTCGGCTACTACCTCTCGAGCTATTTCGACTTCCTCGGCCTGCAGTACATCACCGCGGCGCTCGAGCGGCTGGTGCTGTTCCTGTACCCCACCTTCGTGCTGCTGCTCTCGGCGCTCTTCTTCGGGCGGCGCGTCACGGCGCGCGACGTGGCGGCGGTGGTCGGTCTCCTACGTAGGCATCGGGGTGGTCTTCATGAACGACTTCCGCACCCAGCCGGGCAACGTCGTGGCGGGCTCGCTCTGGGTGCTGCTCTCGGCGCTCTTCTACGCGACCTATCTCATGGGCAGCGGGCGCCTGGTGGGCCGGGTGGGGAGCCTGCGCTTCGCGTGCTACGCGGGGGTGGTGTCGTGCATGGGCGTGGTCGCGCATTTCCTCGTGGTGAGCGACTGGCGCGTCATCGCCTCGCAGCCCGCTCCGGTGTACTGGCTCGCGATGCTCATGGCGGCCGTGTCCACGGTGATGCCGATCGTGCTCACCTCCGAGGGCATCCGGCGCATCGGCGCGAGCCACGCCTCGATCGTGGGCTCGACGGGGCCGGTGGCGACCATCTTCCTCGGCTACCTCTTCCTCGGCGAGCCCATCACCTCGGTGCAGGTCATCGGCGCCGCGCTGGTGCTCGCGGGCGTGCTCATCGTCACGCTCGGCAAGCGGGGCGAGGCTCCCGGGCGCCGCGTATGATCGTTCGTTATCGCCTGCGCGGGGAGGAATGACGCCGTGAAGTGGCCGCCACCGTGGTCGATTGCCGCACCGGTCGTCGGAGGGATGGTGCTCGCCGGCGTTGCCGCGGGCTTCGGCGGCGCGGCGTATTCGGCGCTCGCGGCCGCGGCCCTCGTGGCGTGCATCCTGGCGGGGGTCTATCACGCCGAGCGCCTGGCCGAGGTGCTGGGCGAGCCCTACGGGACGATGGTGCTCGCCATCGCGGTCACGGTGATCGAGGTGGGGCTCATCGTCACGCTCATGGTGGCGGGCGGGAAGGGCACCGAAGCGCTCGCACGGGACACGGTGTACGCCGCGATCATGATCATCGTGAACGGCATCGTCGGCGTGTGCCTGCTGGTAGGGGGGCTGCGCCACCGCGAGCAGGAATTCAAGCTGCAGGGCGCATCCGCCGCGCTCACCACACTCGCCGCCATCACGGTGCTGACCCTGGTGTTGCCCAACTTCACGCGCGCCCCGGGGCCCTACTACAGTGCCACGCAGCTCGCGTTCGTCGCGGCGACCACGCTGGTGCTGTACGCGACCTTCGCGCTGGTGCAGGGCTCGCGCCACCCAGAGCATTTCGCGCAGGCCGGCGGCGCGGGGAAGGGGACTGGCGCGGTGGGTGGCGCCGGATGGGGTATCACCCTGGTCGCGCTCGTCGCCTGCCTCGTCGCCGTCGTGCTGCTCGCGAAGTCGCTGGCACCCATCCTGGAAAGGGCGGTGCTCGCGGCGGGATTGCCCAACGCCGTGGTGGGCCTCGCCATCGCGGCGGTAGTCCTGATGCCCGAGGGGCTCGCGGCATTCCGCGCCGCGCGCGCGAACCGGCTGCAAACCAGCCTCAACCTCGCGCTGGGCTCGGCGATCGCGAGCATCGGCCTCACCATCCCTACGGTCGCGATCTTCTCGCTCGCCACCGGCTGGCCGCTCGCCCTCGGCCTCGATGCGCCGTCGATGGTGCTGCTCTCGCTTTCGCTCTTCGTCGCCTCGCTGGCACTGAGCACCGGGCGCACCACGGTGCTGCAGGGCGTGGTGCACCTGGTGCTCTTCGCGATCTACGTGCTCACGACCTTCGCCCCGTAGTGCGCGGAAAAAAGCGGGGCGGTGCTCGCGTATAATTGCGGGGTTTTCGTACGTCTGTGAACCCCCGGGAGCCCCCATGAAGAAGCCCATGCGCGTCGCCGTGACCGGCGCCGCCGGCCAGATCGGCTACAGCCTGTTGTTTCGCATCGCGAGCGGCGACATGCTCGGCCGCGACCAGCCCGTCATCCTGCAACTGCTCGAGATCCCCGACGAGAAGGCGCAGAAGGCGCTGAAGGGCGTGATGATGGAGCTCGACGACTGCGCCTTCCCGCTGCTGCAGTCGATGGTGGCCGCGTCCGACCCGAAGGTGGCGTTCCGGGATGCCGACGTCGCGCTGCTGGTGGGTGCGCGCCCGCGTGGCCCCGGCATGGAGAGGAAGGACCTGCTGGAGGCCAACGGCGCGATCTTCGTGCCGCAGGGCAGGGCACTGGACGAGGTCGCCTCGCGTGATGTGAAGGTGCTGGTGGTGGGCAACCCCGCCAACACCAACTCGCTCATCGCGATGAAGAACGCGCCGTCGCTCAAGCCCGGGCAGTTCACCGCGATGATGCGCCTGGACCACAACCGCTCGCTCACACAGATCGCGCAGAAGGCCGGCAAACCGGTGACCGCGGTGAAGAAGATGTCGGTGTGGGGCAACCATTCGGCCACGCAGTACCCGGACATCTTCCACGCCGAGGTGGATGGCCAGAACGCCGCCAAGCTCGTGAACGACCAGGCGTGGGTGGAGGGCACGTTCATCCCGACCGTGCAGAAGCGGGGAGCGGCCATCATCGAGGCGCGCGGCCTGTCGTCGGCGGCCTCGGCGGCCTCCGCGGCCATCGACCACGTGCGCGACTGGGTGGCCGGCACCAGCGACTGGGTCTCGATGGCGATCCCCTCGGACGGCAGCTACGGCATCGCCGAAGGCTTGATGTTCGGCTATCCGGTGACCTGCGCGGGCGGCAAGTACACGATCGTGAAGGGCCTCGAGCACAACGATTTCGCCCAGGGCAAGATCGCCGCCACGCGCAAGGAGCTCGAGGAAGAGCGCGCGGCGATCCAGCACCTCTTCAAGTAACCTGACCCCATCAATCCGCCTCGGCGGCGGCGACGACCGCGGCGGCGAGCAGCGCGAAGCTCATCGCGATGCCGGCGATCGCCGCGGGCGTGTAGCGGTGCTGCACGAGGTCGACGAAGCCGGTGAGCAGCGATACGTCCCCGGGTGCGAAGGCGACGGCCAGGGCGCTGCCGAGCGCCGCGGAGCCCAGCACCAGCACCGGCTTCCACCAGGTTGCGCTCCGCGAGCGTGGCGCGGGCAATGCCGCCAGCACACGAGCCTCGAAGCCGGCCGCGTGGGGCAGCCGCATCTCGCGCCGCGCGTGCTCGCGCAGCAGGCGGTCCAGCATGTCGTCGTGGCGATCGGTCATGGCAGCTTCTCCTTCGCGGCGAGGCGGATCCGGAGCTTAGCCTTCGCACGCATGATGTGGGTCTTGACGGTGCCGAGCGGCAGGCCCAGCGCCGCGGCGGCTTCCTCGTGGGAGAGGTCGGCGTAATAGCAGGCCGAGAGGCACGCGCGCTCGCCGTCGGAAAGTGCGGCCAGCGCACGCTCGAGGTCCACGCGCGCTGCGATGTCGGGCAGCTCGTCGAACGCCGCCTCGCCTGCGCCCAGCGGCGCTTCCTCGTCGATCTCGAGCGCCACCTCGCGGCGCTTGCGCGCGTCGCTGCGCCAGGCGTTGAGCGCGATGCGGTAGAGCCAGGTCGAGAAGCGCGCCTCGAAGCGGAACGAGCGCAGGTTGCGCCACGCGAGCACGAAGGTCTCCTGCGCGAGGTCGTCGGCGAGCGCGGCGTCGCCGCGCGCGAGGCGCCGCAGCACGCTCCTCACCGTGCCCTGGTGGCGGCGCACCAGCTCGGCGAACGCGTTGCGGTCGTCGCGCTCGAGGACGGCGAGGATCAGCTCGGCGTCGGTGGCGGCCGCGGCCATGGCGTCGGCGCGACCTAGGGACCGCGGGACTTCTCGATCTTCCAGGACACGATCAGCGCCACGCCCATCGAGCCCGGGATGAGCCCGATCGACCACGGCGCCCCGACCTGCCCGAGGAAGAAGCCCAGGCCGAGGCCCAGCCCCAGCAGGATGAGCCCCGCGCGCAGGCCCGTGTCCGGCGAGCGGGGCGGGTCCAGCAGCTCGGGCGGCACCGGCAGGCCCCTTTCCGCCAGGCGAACGATGGTTTCGTGGGTCATGCGCGCCTTGCGGTGCTTGTAGTAGAGGATGACCGCCATCATCAGCACCGGCAGGGCGAACACGACCACGATGCTGACGATCGCGACGAGCATCGTCTGGGATTCCATGCAGATCTCCGGTGACCAGGGTAGCGGCGAGCATTATGGGTTTCCGGGAAGAGGTGGGCAACGCCGCCTGTTTATCTGGATGAGCGTTGGATGCCGCGGCGGGCCCCCCCGGATTCGCGTCCCGAAACGGCCGATTTTCGTCCCCTGCGGGTCAACCGAAGCGGCCCCTCGCGCGTAGAATGATCCTTAAGGAGGATGCCCCCATGAAATTCCTGCTCGCCACCGCATGCTGCTCCGCCCTCATCCTGGCCGCGTGCGCCGACCAGCCCACCTATACCGCCCAGGCGGAGTGCAAGACCGCTCCGGTCACGGCGCAGGCCGCCGCCGGCGGCAAGCCGCGCATGACCGAGCTCGACCAGCGCATGTCCGAGATGTGGCTCGCCAACAGCCGCTACCGCGACGTGCAGCGCGAGCGCAACCCGGGCTACGAGAACAACATCGAGCGCACGCTGCAGGATTGCGCGAGCCTGCCGCAACCCGAGGCGACTACGTCGGCCAACCCCACCGGGCCCGCCAAGTACTAGCTAGAAGGTCGTCTCTTCCGCGAGGCTCTCGGTAATGGCGGGCTCGGCAGGGCCCGGGAGCTCGCGCATGCCCGCCAGCGGCGATAGCCACGCCACCAGGGGCGCCAGCATGAGCGCCCCGGCGCCCACCAGCATCATCGCCGCGCGCAGCCCCACGTGGTCGGCGAGCCAGCCGCCGGCCACCCCGCCCAAGGGCGCGGTCGCCACCGTGAGGCAGATCATCGTCGCCGTGACGCGGCCCAGCAGCCGGTCGGGCGAGACCGCCTGGCGCAGCGACAGGTAGTTGATGAAGAAAATCATGGCGGAGAGGTCGAGCAGGAAGAGGCCGCTGCCGAAGAGCAGCGAGGCGAGCCAGTGCGGGCCCGCCGACGAGGCCACCACCAGCCACGCCACACCCGTGCCCGCCATGCCACCCAGCATCGTCGGGCCCATCCCGTAGCGCCGGTTCAGGCGCTGCGTGGCGCCCGCCGCCACCAGCGAGCCGATTCCGGCCGCCATGAACACGAGCCCCACGCGTCCGGCCGAGAAGCCCAGCACGCGCGTGCCGAACAGCACCACGATGGCGATGAAGGCGTGGCGGAACACCTGCCACGTCCCGATCGACCACACCAGCGCGCGCAGCGTGCGCTCGGACCATACCGCGTGCAGCCCCTCGCGGATGTCGTGCCAGAGCGTGCGCGCCTCCGCTTTCGGCGCATCGGTCTCGCGCGGCGGAATGCCGCGCAGCATCCACGCGGAGACGAAGAACGAGATCGCGTCGACCAGGATCGCGAAGGGCGCCGTGAGCCACTGCACCAGCGCGCCCGCGATGCCCGGGCCCACGAGCTGTGCGGCCGAATCCGCCACGCCGATCTTCGCGTTCGCCTCCACCAGGTTCGCCCGGCCGACGCGCTCGGTCATGAACACCTGGTAGGCGGGCCAGCCCACCACAGAAGCGAAGCCGACCACGAAGTTCACCGCGTAAAGCCACGGCATGCTGAGCACGTGCAGCCACGCGCAGACCGGGATGGTGGCGAGCGCCGCGCCGCGCGCGAGGTCCGAGATGACCATCACCGGCAGCTTCCTCACGCGGTCCACCAGCACGCCCGCGAAGAGGCCGAAGATCGGGTAGGGCAGCGCGCCCATCGCGGTGAGCACGCCGACCTCGAAGGGCGTGGCGTTCAGCATCAGGGCCGCGGTGAGCGGCAGGGCGAGGAAGGTGACCTGGCCGCCGAAGTGGGTGATCGTGAGCGATCCCCAGAGCTTGCGGAAGTCCGCGTTGCGCCAGAGGCCGGTGAGCCAGCGCGACGGTTGCAGCACGGCAGGGACGTAGGTGCGGGGGGCGGACACGGCGAGCGCGAATTATAGGGCAGAATACGGGCCATGTTCGGACGCCTGCTTCCCAAGGAAGGTCGCTTCTTCGACCTCTTCAACGCCCACGCCGTGCAGATCGTGCGCGCCGCCCACGAGCTCGCCACCCTCATGCACAACTACGAGGAGCGCGAGCAGCACGCGCGCATCATCGACGACGCCGAGCATGCCGCGGACCGCATCACCGCGGAGACGATCCGCCTGCTGCACAAGACTTTCATCACGCCCATCGACCGCGACCACATCCACCAGCTCGTGAACGCGATGGACGACACCTGCGACCTGATCCAGGACACCACCGAGACGCTCACGCTCTACGACATCCGCGCGATCACGCCGGAAACCCAGCGCCTGGCCGACATCGCCGTGAAGTGCTGCGAGCGCGTGAAGGACGTGGTGGAGCTCCTCGGCAAGCAGGACGGCAACTTCGAGGCGCTGCTCAAGACCTGCGAGGAGATCGACCGCCTCGAGAGCGACGCCGACCGCGTGATGCGCTCGGCCATGTCCAAGCTCTTCCGGGAAGAGCAGGACGTGCGCGAGATCATCAAGATGAAGGAGATCTACGAGCTGCTCGAGGCGGTGACCGACCGCTGCCTCGACGTGGCGAACCTCGCCGAAGGCATCTCGCTCGAGAACACCTGAGCGGGACAGCGACGACCTCCCATGAGCAGCCTCCAGATCGGCTTCGGCGTGCTCGCGTTCCTCGTGGTGCTTGCCCTCGCGTTCGACTTCCTGAACGGGCTGCACGACGCGGCCAACTCGATCGCAACGGTGGTGTCGACCGGCGTGCTGAAGCCGCACCAGGCGGTGGTGATGGCCGCGGTGTTCAACTTCGTGGCGCTCTTCATCTTCCACCTGAAGGTTGCCGCCACGGTGGGCAAGGGCATCGTCGACCCGGCGATCGTCGACCAGTACGTGATCTTCGGCGCGCTGGTCGGCGCGTCGGCATGGAACATCATCACCTGGTGGGCAGGGCTGCCGTCGTCGTCTTCCCATGCGCTCATCGGTGGGCTCATCGGCGCGGGCGTGGCGAAGAGCGGGTTCGGCGCACTGGTGGGGGCGGGCATCGGCAAGACCGTGCTCTTCATCTTCCTCTCGCCGGTCATGGGCTTCGTGCTCGGCGCGCTGCTGCTGGTGCTCGTGTCGTGGATCTTCCGGCGCTCGCCGCCGGCGCGCGTGGACCGATGGTTCCGGCGCCTGCAGCTCGTCTCGGCGTCGCTCTACAGCCTCGGGCACGGCGGCAACGACGCGCAGAAGACCATCGGCGTCATCTGGGTCCTCCTGATCGCCGCGGGCGTGCCGGGCGCACGCGAGAACGCGCCGGCATGGGTGATCATCGCGTGCTACGTCGCCATCGCGCTCGGCACCTTCCTCGGCGGCTGGCGCATCGTGAAGACCATGGGGCAACGCATCACGAAGCTGAAGCCCGTGGGCGGGTTCTGCGCCGAGACGGGCGGGGCGATCACGCTCTTCCTCGCCACCGCCCTCGGCATTCCGGTGTCCACCACGCACACCATCACCGGCGCCATCGTCGGCGTCGGCTCCACGCGCAAGATCTCCGCCGTGCGCTGGGGCGTGGCCGGCAACATCGTGTGGGCCTGGATCTTCACCATCCCAGCCGCGGCTTTCATGGCCGGCATCGCCTGGTGGGCCGGCACCCAGCTCTTCTAGCCCCTAGCGGTAAGTGATCGCCAGGTCGCCCACGCCGTCCACGTGCCCCTCGAGCTTGTCGCCGGCCTTCACCGGACCCACGCCCGCGGGCGTGCCGGTGTAGATCAGGTCGCCGGGCTGCAGCGTCACGAGGTTCGAGAGGTATGCGATCTGCTCCTGCACGTTCCAGATCTGCTGCGCGAGGTCGCCCTTCTGCTTTAGCTCGCCGTTCACCTTCACCCAGATGGCGCCCTTGGCGGGATGGCCGATGGAGGAGGCGGGCTTCAGCGCCGAGCAGGGCGCCGACTCGTCGAACGCCTTGCCCATCTCCCACGGCCGGCCCATCTTCTTCGCCTCGCCCTGGATGTCGCGGCGGGTCATGTCGAGGCCCACGCCGTAGCCCCACACGTGGTCGAGCGCCTTGTCCACGGGGATGTTCTTGCCGCCCTTGCCGAGCGCCACCACCATCTCGATTTCGTGGTGCACGTCCTTGGTGCCCGCCGGATAGGCGATGGCCGAGCCGTTCTGCACGATGGAGTTGGCGGGCTTCATGAAGAAGAACGGCGGCTCGCGGTCCGGATCGTGGCCCATCTCGCGCGCGTGCTCGGCGTAGTTGCGGCCCACGCAGTAGATGCGCCCCACGGGGAAGCGCAGGTCGCTGCCCTCCACGGGGAGCGAGGGGACAGGGCCGATGTCGATCACGTA
Organism: uncultured beta proteobacterium; assembly: GCA_963827425.1. Classification (GTDB taxonomy): domain Bacteria; phylum Pseudomonadota; class Gammaproteobacteria; order Burkholderiales; family Usitatibacteraceae; genus Usitatibacter. The sequence goes on from CAWHAQ010000010.1 coordinate 27,202, forward strand.
CTTGGCGTTGCGCAGATCGTCTTTCATGGACTTCCTTTGCTTGTCGTCGTCAGGGATGTTCTTGGCAGGCCTAGCGCCCGAGCACCTTCGCGCGGCGCTCGAGGCTCTCCTTCGGCCACAGCTCGCTGCTCTTGTAGTATTCCGGCACCGCGGGCGTGCCGGGCGGCAGCACCACCCACGGCTGCTTGCTCGCCGTGAAGATGTGGATGTCGGGCGGGAAGGCGTCCGGATTGTCGAGGGTGCCCACGCGGATGAAGCGGATGGCGTCGCCCGCGCCGCCGTAGTTGCTCCAGAGCGCGATGCGGCACTTCGGGCAGCGCGCGATCTTCTGGCCCTTGCCGCTGTTGGAGGGCGTGTCCACGATCTCGGGCTCACCGGCCAGCAGCTCCACGCGGTCCGCCTCGATCAGCGCGTTCAACGCGAACGAGGCGCCGGTCTCGCGCTGGCACCAGCGGCAATGGCAGCAGTGCACGAACATCGGGCGGCTCGCCATGCGATAGCGCACCGCCCGGCAGTCGCAGCCGCCCTCGAATGTCTCCGCGCCCATGGCCCTACGCAGTCACCGCCGCCGCGGGGCTCTTCGCCACGAGCTCGCGCAGCACGTAGGGCAGGATGCCGCCGTGCAGGAAGTAGTCGACCTCGATCGGCGTATCGATGCGCAGCAGCAGCGTCGCCTCCTGCTTCGAGCCGTCCTTGCGGTGGATGGTGAGCTTCACGTCCATCATCGGGCGGATGCCGTGCTCGAGCCCGGTGACGTCGAAGGTCTCGTCGCCCTTGATGCCGAGGCTGTCGACCGAATCGGCGCCCTTGAACTGCAGCGGCAGCACGCCCATGCCCACCAGGTTGGAGCGGTGGATGCGCTCGAAGCTGCGCACGACGACCGCCTTCACCCCGAGGAGCTGCGTGCCCTTGGCCGCCCAGTCGCGCGACGAGCCGGTGCCGTACTCCTCGCCGCCGAACACCACGCTGGGCGTGCCGGCCGCGACGTACTTCATCGCCGCGTCGTAGATCGACATCTGCTCGCCCGAGGGCTGCAGGAGCGTCTCGCCGCCCTCGAGGCGCGTGCCGTCCGGGCGCGGCGGGATCATCAGGTTCTTGATGCGCACGTTGGCGAAGGTGCCGCGCATCATCACCTCGTGGTTGCCGCGCCGCGCGCCGTAGCTGTTGAAGTCGGCCTTCTGCACGCCGTTGGCGACCAGGTACTTGCCGGCGGGCGAGCTGTCCTTGATGGAACCCGCGGGCGAGATGTGGTCGGTGGTCACCGAGTCGCCGAAGACGCCCAGCGCCCGCGCGCCCTTCACGTCGTGGGCCTTGCCGGCGTTCATGGTGAAGCCCTCGAAGAACGGCGGCTCGGCGATGTAGGTGGACTTGGGCCAGTGTAGACCTGGCCGCGCGGCGCTTCCACGGCCGTCCACATCGGGTTGCTCTTCGCCACGTTGCCGTACAGGTCCTCGAAGGTCTTCGGGTCGCGCGAGTACTTGAGGAGCGCGTGCACCTCGTCCGACGTGGGCCAGATGTCCTTGAGGTACACCGGGCCATCCTTGCCCTGGCCGACCGGCTCGTGCTCCAGGTCCTTCAGCACCGTGCCTGCGATGGCGAAGGCGACCACCAGCGGCGGGGAGGCGAGGAAGTTGGCGCGCAGGTTGGGATGGATGCGGGCCTCGAAGTTGCGGTTGCCCGAGAGCACCGCGGCGCACACCAGGTCGTTCTCGACGATCGCCTGCTCGATGGCGGGATCCAGCGGACCGGCGTTGCCGATGCACGTCGTGCAGCCGTAGGCCGAGACGTAGAAGCCGAGCTTCTCGAGCGAAGGCAGCAGGCCCGCGGCCTTCAGGTACTCGGTGACGACGCGCGATCCGGGCGCGAGCGAGGTCTTGATGTGCTTGGCTGACGGTGAGGCCCTTGGCGACGGCCTTCTGGGCGAGCAGGCCCGCGGCGATGAGCACGCTCGGATTCGAGGTGTTGGTGCACGAGGTGATCGCGGCGATCAGCACGTCTCCACTGCCGACTTCCACGCCGTTCTTCGTCTTCGTGCGCTTGGCGAGATCACCTGCCTTCTTGGAGAAGCCGTTGGACTGCACCGGGGCCGAGTAGAGCTCGGTGAACTTGGCCTTCATGTTGCCGAGGTCGATGCGGTCCTGCGGGCGCTTGGGACCCGCGAGCGAGGGCCGCACCGTGGCGAGGTCCAGCTCCAGCGTCTCCGAGTAGTCGATGTCGCCCTTCCGGGACACGCCGAACAGTCCCTGCGCCTTGAAGTAGGCCTCGATGCGCGGCGACGGTCTCCGCCGGGCGGCCGGTGTTGCGGAAGTACTCGATGGTCTTCTCGTCGACCGGGAAGAAGCCCATGGTCGCGCCGTACTCGGGCGCCATGTTGCCGATGGTGGCGCGGTCGGGCACGGCGAGCGAGGCGGTGCCCTCGCCGAAGAACTCGACGAACTTGCCGACGACCTTGGCCTTACGCAGCATCTCGGTCACGGTCAGCACGAGGTCCGTTGCCGTGACGCCTTCCTTGAGCTTGCCGGTGAGGTTAACCCCCACCACATCCGGCGTGAGGAAGTACACGGGCTGCCCCAGCATGCCCGCCTCGGCCTCGATGCCGCCCACGCCCCAGCCGACCACGCCCACGCCGTTGATCATCGTGGTGTGGCTGTCGGTGCCCACGAGCGTGTCGGGATAGTAGACGCCGTCCTTCTGGAACACGCCGCGCCCGAGGTACTCGAGGTTCACCTGGTGCACGATGCCGATGCCCGGCGGGATGACCTTGAACGTGTCGAACGCCTCCATGCCCCACTTGAGGAACTGGTAGCGCTCCTTGTTGCGCGCGAACTCGACCTTCATGTTGAGGTCGAGCACGTTGGGCGCGCCGTAGTTGTCGATCTGCACCGAGTGGTCGATCACCAGGTCGACGGGCACCAGGGGCTCGACCACCTTCGGGTTCTTGCCCATGCGCGCGGCGACGTTGCGCATCGCGGCGAGGTCCACCAGCGAGGGCACGCCGGTAAAGTCCTGCAGCACGATGCGCGCGAGGATGAACGGGATCTCCTCGCTCCTCGCTCCCGTCGGCGACCAGCTCGCGAGCTGCTTCACGTGCTCCTCGGTCACCTTCTTGCCGTCGACGTTGCGCAGCACGCTCTCCAGCACGATGCGCACGGAGACGGGCAGGCGCTTCACGTTCGGGAACTTCTCGGCGAGCGCGGGCAGCGAGTAGTAGCGCCCCGTCTTGCCGGCGGAGGGCGTGAAGGACTTGAGGGTATCGAAGGTGTTGTGGGCCATGGTGGTCTTCTTTGAAGGGGTGATTGGGCCCCGGGCCGTCGTCGCAGGGAGCGACGCCCGGGGTGACATTTCAGCCCGCCGGCGCGGGCGCCGGGCGGATCTGCACGTCGTAGGTGCGATTATGGTCGTCGCGGCACATGCCGTCGCCGCGGCCGCCGGACACGCGCAGGTCGCAGCGCAGGCCCGAGCCGTCGGGGGCGGTGAGGAGGGCCTTCGACATCGCGCCCTGCGGGTTGTCCATCGAGATGAACCCGCCGCCGACGGCGCCGTGGTGTCCCCACCAGCCCACGCCGCCGGAGACATAGCCGTTGGAGTAGTCGTAGGTGGCCTGCACCCAGGTGCCGGCATAGGCCTTGCCGTCGATGCTGATGGCGATCGGCCCTTCGCCGTGGCCGCCCGGGTCGTGCGCGGTGCCGTAATAGATCTTGCCGCTGTCGTGCGGCATGAGCTGGAGCTGGTAGTCGGCGGCGCAGCCCGCGAGGGCGAGGGCAGCCGCGAAAATGAAGGTACGCATGAGCATCTCCTTGCCGGTCAGATCACCATCATGTCCACGAACTCGTGAACAGGCGTGGCGTCGAGCTGCTTCCCGTCCTGGCACAACTCGAGGATGCGCGCGCGCTGCTTCTCCGGAAAGCGCCGCGCAAGGTTGGTGCGGAACTTCTCCACCAGGACCGGCATGCCCTCCTTGCGGCGGCGCTTGTGGCCGATCGGGTACTCGACCACGATCTCCTTCAGCTTCTTGCCGTCCTTGAACTCCACCGTGAGGGCGTTGGCGATGGAGCGTTTCGCGGGATCGTGGTAGTCCTTCGTGAACTGCTTGTCCTCCACGCACACGATCTTGTCGCGCAGCACGTCGATGCGCTTGTCGATGGCTACCGCGTCCTCGTAGTCCTCGGCCGTGAGGCGCCCGAAGAGGATCGGCACCGCCACCATGTACTGGATGCAGTGGTCGCGGTCGGCGGGGTTGTCGAGCGGGCCCTTCTTGTCGATGATGCGGATGCAGGCTTCGTGGGTGCGGATGGTGATCTTCCTGATGTCGTCGGCGGTCTTGCCGATGCGGAGCATCTCCTCGTTGATCTGCATCGCGGCTTCCACCGCGGTCTGCGAGTGGAACTCGGCCGGGAAGGAGATCTTGAAGAGCACGTTCTCCATCACGTAGCTGCCGTACGGGCGCTGGAACTTGAACGCGTTGCCCTTGAAGAGCACGTCGTAGAAGCCCCAGGTCTTGGCGGTGAGCACCGAGGGGTAGCCCATCTCGCCGGTCTTCGCGATGAGCGCCAGGCGCACGGCGCGCGCGGTGGCGTCCCCGGCGGCCCAGCTCTTGCGCGAGCCGGTGTTGGGCGCGTGGCGGTAGGTGCGCAGCGACTGGCCGTCGACCCACGCGTTGGAAACCGCATTGATGCGTCTCCTCGCGCGTGAGGCCCAGCAGGACGGAAACGACCGCGGTGGAGGCGACCTTCACCAGCAGCACGTGGTCCAGGCCCACGCGGTTGAAGCTGTTCTCGAGCGCGATGAGCCCTGGATCTCGTGCGCCTTGATCATCGCGGTGAGCACGTCGCGCATGGTGAGCGGCTTGCGCCCCGCGGCCACCGCGTTGCGCGAAACCCAGTCCGCGGCCATGAGGATGCCGCCCAGGTTGTCCGAGGGATGGCCCCATTCGGCGGCGAGCCAGGTGTCGTTGAAGTCGAGCCAGCGGATCATGGCGCCGATGTTGAAGGCGGCCTGCACGGGATCGAGCTGGAACTGAGGTCCCGGGCACCTTCGCGCCGTGGGGGACGATGGTCCCCGGGACGATGGGCCCGAGGAGCTTGGTGCACGCGGGGAACTGCAGGGCCTCGAAACCGCAGCCGAGGGTGTCCATGAGGCAGTAGCGCGCGGTCTCGTAGGCTTCCCGGGAGCTGATCTTCTGCTTGTGGACGTAGTCGGCGATGTCGACGATGACCTGGTCGAAGTCGGGGCGGACGTTGCTGATGTGGGCTGACATGCTTGGCGTTTTCGTCTTGTCTAACGGGGAGTGTTTCTGACGAGCATCGGGACGACCTGCACGTTGCAGAAGCGCATGTGCTTCGCGCTGAACTCGGGCGAATCGAGGGGCAGGACAGCGTTCTTCTTGCGGCCGTTGGCGAGGACTTCCTGGTAGCGCGGCGAATGCTCGAGGCGCGCAAGGTACCTCGCGTTGCCGGTGCGCCACGCTTCGTACTGCGCGGCGTGCGTCTTCGCGTAGTCGGGCGAGGCCTGGACGCAGCTCTCGTAGCCGACCATGGCCGCGACCAGGTCCAGCATGTGCGGATCCTCGGGATCGTCGCCGGCGCTGGCGGCGGCCCCGCCCGAAGCCGATCCCGGGTCGCCGGGCGGCGGCAGGCCCTTCAGCTGGTCTTCCTTGGCGTCTCCGGGGCAGCGGCCGTCCTGGTAGGTGACCTTGCCCGTCTTGTCCACGCACTTGTTGATGGCGTGCGCCGGAGCGGCGATGAGCGCCAGCGCCGCAGCGAGGAAGGCGAGCGGCCGCAGTGTCACGGACGCTTTCCGATCGGCACGAACGCGAGGTTCTCGGGGCCGGTGTAGTTCGCCGACGGGCGGATGATCTTGCCGTCGATGCGCTGCTCGATCACGTGCGCGGCCCAGCCCGAGGTGCGCGAGATCACGAAGAGCGGCGTGAACATCGCGGTCGGAACTCCCATCATGTGGTAGCGAGGTGGCGCTGAACCAGTCGAGGTTGGGGAACATCTTCTTCTCGCGCCACATCACCTTCTCGACGCGCTCGGAGATGTCGAAGAGCTTCATGTTCTTCGGCGTCCCTGGAGAGGCGCGCGCGACTTCCTTGATGATCTGGTTGCGCGGGTCGGCGATGGTGTAGACCGGGTGGCCGAAGCCGATGATGACTCTGCTTCTCGCCGATGCGCCGGACGATGTCGCGCTCGGCCTCGTCGGGCGTGTCGTAGCGGCCGATGGTGTCGAAGGCGAACTCGTTGGCGCCGCCGTGCTTGGGGCCCTTCAGCGCGCCGATCGCCGCCGGTGATGGCCGAGTAGCATGTCGGAGCCGGTGCCGGCGATCACGCGCGCGGTGAAGGTCGAGGCGTTGAACTCGTGCTCGGCGTAGAGGTTGAGCGAGGTGTGCATCGCGCGCACCCACAGCTCCGGGGGCTTGCGCCCGTGCAGCAGGTGCAGGAAATGGCCGCCGATGGAGTCGTCGTCGGTCTCGACGTCGATGCGCTTGCCGGAATGCGAGTAGTGGTGCCAGTAGAGCAGCATCGAGCCAAGGCGCGCCATGAGGCGGTCGGCGATGTCGCGCGCCGGCGCGAGCTTGTGGTCCTCGGCCTCGGGCAGCACGCATCCCAGCGCGGAGCACGCGGTGCGCATCACGTCCATGGGGTGCGCGGCGGCGGGAATCGCACTCGAGCACCGTGCGCACGGCGTCGGGAATGCCGCGCAGGGACTTGAGCTTGCGTCTTGTAAGCGGAGAGCTCGGCCGCGTTGGGAAGCTTGCCGTGCACCAGCAGGTAGCGCGATCTCCTCGAACTCGCATGTTCTCGGCGATGTCGAGGATGTCGTAGCCGCGGTAGTGCAGGTCGTTGCCGGTGCGCCCGACGGTGCAGAGCGCGGTGTTGCCGGCGGTGACGCCGGAGAGCGCCACGGACTTCTTCGGTTTCGGGGCGACGGCCGGGGCCGCTGCGGTGGTCGATGCCATTGTGGAGCTTCCTTACTTGGTTTCTGGAACAGCGCGTCGAGCTTCTGCTCGTACGCGTGGTAGCCGAGGTACTTGTAGAGGTCGTCGCGGGTCTGCATGGCGGGCGACGTTCGCCTTCTGCGTGCCGTCCTTGCGCAGCTGCGCGTAGACGTCGAGCGCCGCGGCATTCATGGCGCGAAAGGCCGAGAGCGGATAGAGCGCGATGTCCACGCCCGCGCCCCGCAGCTCGTCCAGCGTGAAGAGCGGCGTCTTGCCGAACTCGGTGATGTTGGCGAGCACCGGGACGCCCACCGCGTCCTTGAAGCGCTTGTACATGGCGAGGTCGGTGATGGCCTCGGGAAACACGCCGTCGGCGCCGGCTTCCACGCAGGCGAGCGTGCGCTCGATGGCGCGCTCGAGGCCCTCGGAGGCGAGCGCGTCGGTGCGCGCCATCACGAAGAACGCCGGATCGCTGCGCGCGTCCACGGCCGCCTTGATGCGGTCGGCCATCTCCTCTTTCGACACCAGCTCCTTGCCGGGGCGGTGGCCGCAGCGCTTGGCGCCCACCTGGTCCTCGATGTGCATGGCCGCGGCGCCGAACTTCACCAGTGACTTCACGGTGCGCGCCACATTGAAGGCGCTCGCGCCGAAGCCCGTGTCCACGTCCACCAGCAGCGGCAGGTCGCACGCATCCGTGATGCGCCGCACGTCGGTGAGCACGTCGTCCAGGTTGGAGATGCCGAGGTCGGGCATCCCGAGCGAGCCCGCGGCCACGCCGCCGCCCGAGAGGTAGATCGCGCGGTAGCCGCTCGCCTTGGCGAGGATCGCGTGGTACGCGTTGATCGCCCCCGGCACCTGCAGGGGCTTCTCGTCCTTCAACGCCTGTCTGAATTTTTCACCAGCCGTCATTTTGTTTCCCTGCGGGAGTTAAAGCCGGAAACACAAAGGACACAGAGGTCCACAGAGGGCACAGAGGAAATGCAATTCATGGACTTCGTGGGTGCGTTTGGAATCATCGTCATTGAAAGGTTTTCTCCGCGTTCTCTGTGCTTCTCTGTGTCCTCTGTGTTTCCGGCTGTAACAAAGCTAGGCATCGAGGAAAAAAGCGGTAGCGGCCTCGTCGGGAATGGCCACGCCCGTGACCTTCGCCTTCTGCAGCAGCTCCCAGTAGTAGCGGTACGTCGCGCGGTCGTGCAGCTCGCCCTGGTACTGGATCGGGCCCCAGCCGGCGCGCTGCGCGGCGACGAGGATTGCGGCGGCGTCGGCCACCTCGCCCAGCTCGGGCTTCATGGCGTCGATGATGGGCTGGATCTGCGCGGGGTGGATGCTCCACATGCGCAGGAACCCGAACTCGTGGCGGGCTCTCCATGCATCGCGGAAGACGTTGTAGGGGCTCTTGAGGTCGAGCGAGACGTTGTGCGCCGGCACCACGCCGTGGGCGAGGGCGGCGGAGACGATCTCGGCCTTGGCGCGCACGATGAGCGGGTGCGCGAACTGCCCCGGCGAGCGCATGTTGGCCGAGCTCACCGCGCCGTGGTGGCCGCTCACGAAGTCCATGAGGCCGAAGGCGAGGCACTGCACGCCTTCCAGCGCCGCGATGGCCCACGCGTCGTGCAGCGCGCCGTGGGTCTCGATCAGCACGTGCACGGGAATCGGCCGCTTCACTCCCGCGCTTGCCTCTGCGGTGCGTATGCAGGCGATCGTCTCGGCCACCTGCGCGGCCGTGGTGGCCTTGGGCAGCGTCACGTAGGCGAGCACCTTGCCCGCGCCGCCCACGAGGATGTCGATGTCCTTCTTCCAGTGCGGGTGCGTGGGATCGTGGATGCGCACGCCCGCCATGGCAAAGGCGTTGCGCTCTGACGCGAGCACGTCGACGATCATCTCGGCGTGCTCGCGCTCCTTGCCCGAGGCGGCGCCGTCCTCGCAGTCGCACGACACGTCGAACACGCGGCCCAGCTTCGCCTGCAGCTCGAGCGCCTTCACGATCAGCCGCTCGCTGCCCGCGTAGTGCTCGCACGCCGGGATGATGGGGAACGGCCGTTCCCCGGCGAACAGGGCGTCCCGCGGGTGCGGCGCGAGGGATCGGGCGGTGGAGGGCATGGGAACGAGGGGAAAGACCTCTATTTTAGGCTCACTGGCCCGCTTCGAGCTTCGCGATCATGTCGGAGAGCGCCAGCAGGCGCCGCGCCGCCGCCACGTGCTGGGTCTCGACCAGCCGGCCGTTCACCACGACGGTGCCGCGCCCCTCGCGGTGGGCCTGCTCGAGCGCGTCGATCACTTCGAGGGCGGCGGCGATGTCGTGGGGCTTGGGCGTGAAGGCGTCGTTGCAGTAGGGGAGCTGGAACGGATGCACGAGGCTCTTGCCGTCGAAGCCCAGGTCGCGCGCCAGGCGGCAGGCGTACTCGAACGCCTGCATGTCCTTCAGGTCCGTGGAGATGCCGTCGACCACCGCGCGGTCGTAGGCGCGCCCCGCGAGCAGCACGTGGGAGAGGCTGTAGAGCACGGCCGTGCGGTCGGGCGTGCGCCGCCCGTGGAGCTGGTTCAGCAGGTCCGAGGTCGCCATCACCATGCAGGCGATGCGCCCCGAGGCCGCGGCGATCTCCTCGGCGCGCAGCACTCCGAGCGGGCTTTCGATCGCGACCATGATCGGCAGGTGGCCACCGCCGGCCGCGTCGAGGAGCGCCAGGGCCTCCTCGACGTCGGCACGCGACTCGATGTTGGGGAAGAGCACGGCATCGGCGCCAGCGGTGGCCACCGCTCTCACGTCTTCGCGGCCCCACGGCGAGTCGAGGTCGTTCACGCGCACCACTACCTCGCGCCGCCCGTAGCCGCCGGCGAGCATCGCATCGCACACCGCGCGGCGCGATTGGTCCTTCTTCTCCACCAGGATCGGGTCGCCCAGGTCGAGGATCACCGAATCGACCCGCAGGGTGCGCGCCTTGTGCAGGTAGCGCGTGTTGCACCCCGGCACATAGAGCATCGAGCGGCGCGGGCGATAGTAGGGATTCACGGAATCAACGCATTGAAAATGCAGGATAAAACGGCTTGAAGGGTGACAACAAACCTCTATCTTATATAAGACAGGCTCGAAAAGCTACCGACGTGGTGCTAAGATCGTCTTCGTGATGAAGCGCGACGCCCGTCCCAGCCCGAAAGCGCCGTCCGGCGGCCCCCGGATGCGCCCGGCCTTTCGTCCGCTCTACGAGCAGATCAAGATCCTGCTCACGCAGAGCCTGGTCTCGGGCGAATGGAAGCCCGGCGAGGCGATTGCCTCGGAGCTCGAGCTCGCCGCGCGCTACCGCGTGAGCCAGGGCACGGTGAGGAAGGCCATCGACGAGCTCGCCGCCGAGCACATCGTGGTGCGCCGCCAGGGCAAGGGCACCTTCGTCGCGTCGCACGCCGAGCCTTCCTATCAATACCGGTTCCTGCACGTGATGCCGGATTCCGGCGAGAAGCTGCATCCGCAGAACCTCTTCTTCGCGCTCGAGCGCGGCAAGGCGCACGGCGAGAGCGCCGGGGCGCTGGGGCTCAAGGCGGGAGCGCCGACGCTCGCCTTCAAGCGCGTGATGTCCTTCGCGGGGCGCCCGATGATCCTGGACGAGGTCGTGCTCGACGCGCGCCAGTTCCCCGGCATGACGCTCGCGGAGTTGGAGGAGTTCGGCGGCTCGGTGTACAGCTTCTACGAGGCGATCTTCGGCGTGCGCATGATCCGCGCCGAGGAGCGGCTGCGCGCGGTGGGCGCGGACTCGTTCGCGGCCGCGCACCTCAAGGTTGCCGCCGGCACGCCGCTCCTGTGCGTGGACCGCGTGGCTTTCACCTACGGCGACAAGCCCGTGGAATGGCGCCGCGGCCTCTGCCGCACCGACGGCTTTTCGTACTTCAACGAGCTCAGCTGAGTTTGTGCGGTCGCAGCATCTCGTTCTAAACTTGCGGACTGCCCGGGAAAAAAGAACATGAGCGTCGCCCCCAAGCCCCGACCGAAGTACTACGACCTCAACCTGGCGCACCTCTGGCCACCGGCGCTGCTGTCGATCTTCCACCGTGTTACGGGCGCGCTACTGTTCTTCCCGCTGCTGCCCCTCGGCCTTTACATTTTGCAAACATCGCTCGCCTCCGATGCGGGCTTCGCGCGCTGGCACGACCTCGCGCACCATCCGGTCGCGAAGCTCGCGATCTTCCTCGTGGCGTGGTCCTACGCCCATCATTTCTTCGCCGGCGTCCGCTACCTCATCCTCGACCTGCACGTGATGGGCAGCAAGCCCGCGGCGCGCAGCTCCGCGCTCGCGGTGTTCGCGCTGGGCTTCCTCGCCGCCGCCGCGGTGGGAGCGTGCCTGTGGTGACCACGCGCTACACCAAGAACCCGGTCGGCGCCCACTACGGCCTCGGCAACTGGCTGCTGCAGCGCACCACGGCGCTGGTGATGGCGGTGTACACGCTCATCGCGGGCGCCTATGTGCTGTGGCGGGCTCCGGCGACGTACACGGACTGGAAGGCGCTCTTCGGCGCGGGCTTCTTCCGGCTGGCGACCATGCTGTTCGTGGTCGCGCTCCTCTACCACGCCTGGATCGGCATGCGCGACATCCTCATCGACTACCTGCACGGCACGGGCCTGCGCTTCGCCGCGCAGCTCGTGGCGGCCGTGGTGCTGGTGTTCTATCTCATCTGGGCGGCGGCCATCCTGTGGGGGGTGCCGGCATGACGCTTCCCGTTCGCAAGTTCGACGCGGTGATCGTGGGCGCGGGCGGCTCGGGCATGCGCGCGTCGCTCGAACTCGCGCACGCGGGCTTGCGCGTGGCGGTGCTCTCGAAGGTGTTCCCGACCCGCTCCCATACCGTGGCCGCCCAGGGCGGCATCGGCGCCGCGCTCGGCAACATGGGCGAGGACCACTGGCTCTGGCACATGTACGACACCATCAAGGGCTCGGACTACCTGGGTGACCAGGACGCCATCGAGTTCATGTGCCGCATGGCGCCCGAGGTGGTGATCGAGCTCGAGCACTACGGCATGCCGTTCGACCGCAACGAGAACGGCACCATCTACCAGCGCCCGTTCGGCGGCCACTCGGCGAACTTCGGCGAGAAGCCGGTGCAGAGGAGCTCCTGCGCTGCCGACCGCACCGGCCACGCGATGCTGCACACGCTCTACCAGCGCAACGTCCTCGCGCGCACGCAGTTCTTCGTCGAGTGGATGGCGTTGGACCTGGTGCGCGACGCCGGGGGCCGCGTGCTGGGCGTGACGGCGCTGGAGATGGAAACCGGCGAGGTCGTCGTCTTCCAGGGCAAGGCCACGCTCTTCGCCACCGGCGGGGCTGGGCGCATCTTCGCGTCGTCCACCAACGCCTTCATCAACACCGGCGACGGCCTCGGCATGGCCGCGCGCGCCGGGCTCCCGCTCGAGGACATGGAGTTCTGGCAGTTCCATCCGACGGGCGTGGCCGGCGCGGGCGTGCTCATCACCGAGGGCGTGCGCGGCGAGGGCGGCTACCTCCTCAACAAGGACGGCGAGCGCTTCATGGAACGGTATGCGCCGACCATGAAGGACCTCGCATCACGCGACGTGGTGGCGCGCGCCATGGCCACCGAGATCAAGGAAGGCCGCGGGCTGGGCGAGCACAAGGACCACGTGCTGCTCAAGCTCGACCACCTGGGCCTGGAGACCATCGAGAAACGCCTGCCCGGCATCCGCGAGATCGCGATCAAGTTCGCCAACGTGGACCCGGTGAAGGACCCCATCCCGGTGGTGCCGACGGTGCACTACCAGATGGGCGGCATCCCGACCAACTATCACGGCGAGGTCGTCACCTGGAACGGCCAGGCCGACGTGCCGGTGCCCGGCTTCTACGCCGCGGGCGAATGCGGCTGCGCCTCCATCCACGGCGCCAACCGCCTCGGCACCAATTCGCTCACCGACCTGCTGGTGATCGGCAAGAGCGCCGGGCGCTCGATGGCGGCGTTCATCCGCGCCGAGGGCGATGCGCAGCGCGAGCTGCCGGAGGACGCGGGCGAGATGTCGCTCGCGCGCCTGGCGCGCCTCGACGCGCAGACCGGCGGCGAGGAGGTGAGCGAGGTCCGCGGCGAGATCCAGCGCGCCATGCAGGCCCACTGCGGCGTCTTCCGCTTCCCCGACCTGCTGGCCCAGGGCGTGGCGAAGATCAAGGGCCTCGCGGAGCGCGCCGCGCGCACGCAGATCCACGACAAGTCCAAGGTCTTCAACACCGCGCGCGTCGAGGCGCTCGAGCTGGACAACCTGGTGGAGACCGCGCGCGCGACGATGATCTCGGCGGCGGCGCGCGAGGAAAGCCGCGGCGCCCACGACCGCGAGGACCATCCCAAGCGCGACGACGTGAACTGGCTGAAGCACACGCTCTGGAGCCGCGCCGGCGACCAGCTCGCCTACAAGCCGGTGCACCTCAAGCCGCTCACCGTCGAATCCTTCGTGCCCAAGGCGCGGGTCTACTGACACATGAAATTCAGCATCCAACGCTACGATCCGGACCGCGACGCGAAGCCGTACTTCAAGGACTACGACCTGGAGATCGGCCCCAGCGACCGCATGCTGCTGGACGCCCTGGTGCGCATCAAGACGATCGACGATTCGCTGGCGCTGCGCCGCTCGTGCCGCGAGGGCGTGTGCGGCAGCGACGCGATGAACATCAACGGCAAGAACCAGCTCGCGTGCATCACGAAGCTGGTGGATCTCAAGGAGCCGGTGGTGATCCGCCCGCTCCCGGGCCTGCCGATCATCCGCGACCTGATCGTCGACATGACCCAGTTCTTCGCGCAGTACCACTCGATCAAGCCCTACCTGGTGAACGACACGGCAGCCGCCCGAGAAGGAGCGGCTGCAGTCCCCGCGCGAGCGCGAGGAGCTGGACGGCCTCTACGAATGCATCCTGTGCGCGTGCTGCTCCACCGCGTGCCCGAGCTTCTGGTGGAACCCCGACAAGTTCGTGGGCCCCGCGGGCCTGCTGCAGGCCTACCGCTTCATCGCGGACAGCCGCGACACCGCGACCAACGAGCGCCTGGACAACCTGGAGGATCCGTACCGGCTGTTCCGCTGCCACACGATCATGAACTGCGTCGACGTGTGCCCGAAGGGGCTCAACCCGTCGATGGCGATCGGCAGGATCCGGTCGCTGCTGGCGAAGCGGGCGATCTAGCGATGGCGCGCGGTCCAGGGGTGGCACGCGGGGCGCATGGATGAGGACGAGCTGCGGCGCCTGCGCTGGCGCAGCCGCCGCGGCCTGCTGGAGCTGGACCTGGTGCTCGACCGCTTCTGGGACGGCGCCGGGACGAGGATGACGCGGGAGGAAGCCGCGGCGCTGGAGCGCCTGCTGCGGCTTCCCGACAACGACCTGCTCGACCTCGTGATGGGAAAGGCGCAGGCGCCGGACGCGGGCCTCGCCGCCATGCTGGACAAACTGCGCGCCGCCTGACGGCGCGGGCAGAACGGAGCGATGATGGATTCGAAAGGCAAGGCGACACTGAAGTACGCGGGCGAGAAGACGCTCGAGTTCCCCGTCTACGGCGGCACCATCGGCCCGGACGTGGTCGACATCCGCGCGCTCTACGGCAAGACCGGCATGTTCACGTACGACCCCGGGCTTCCTGTCGACCGCTGCGTGCGCCTCGAAGATCACCTACATCGACGGCGACGAGGGCGTGCTGCTCTACCGCGGCTACCCGATCGAGCAGCTCGCGGTGCATTGCGACTTCCTCGAGGTCTGCTACCTGCTGCTCAAGGGCGAGCTGCCGAGCCAGGAGCAGAAGGACCAGTTCGTCTACACCGTGACGCGCCACACCATGGTGCACGAGCAGCTCGCGCGCCTCTACCAGGGCTTCCGGCGCGACTCGCACCCGATGGCGGTGATGGTGGGCGTGGTGGGCGCGCTCTCGGCCTTCTACCACGACTCGCTCGACATCAATAACCCCGAGCACCGCGAGATCTCGGCGTTCCGCCTGATCGCGAAGCTGCCGACCATCGTCGCGATGGCCTACAAGTACAACATGGGCCAGCCGTTCATGTACCCGAAGAACGACCTCTCCTACACCGGCAACTTCATGCGCATGATGTTCGGCGTGCCGGCCGAGGAGTACGAGCTGAACGACGTGCTGGTGCGCGCGATGGACCGCATCTTCATCCTGCACGCCGACCACGAGCAGAACGCCTCCACCTCGACGGTGCGCCTGGCGGGCTCGTCGGGCGCCAACCCGTTCGCCTGCATCGCCTCCGGCATCGCGTGCCTGTGGGGCCCGGCGCACGGCGGCGCCAACGAGGCGGCGCTGCAGATGCTGATCGACCTGCAGAAGGACGGCGGCATCGCGAAGATCGGCGAGTTCGTGAAGAAGGTGAAGGACAAGAACTCGGGCGTGAAGCTGATGGGCTTCGGCCACCGCGTCTACAAGAACTACGACCCGCGCGCCAAGCTCATGCAGGAGACCACCCGCGAGGTGCTGGACGTGCTGGACAAGCACGACGAGCCGCTGCTCAAGCTCGCGATGGCGCTGGAGAAGATCGCGCTCGAGGACGAGTACTTCGTCTCGCGCAAGCTCTACCCCAACGTCGACTTCTACTCGGGCATCGTGCAGAGCGCGCTCGGCATCCCGACTTCCATGTTCACCTGCATCTTCTCGCTCGCGCGCACCGTGGGCTGGATAGCGCAGTGGAACGAGATGATCTCGGATCCCGAGCAGAAGATCGGGCGTCCCCGCCAGCTGTACATCGGGCCCACGCGGCGCGACGTGGTGCCCATCGCCAAGAGGAACTGACCCTCTCTCCGGCCCTCCCCAAGAGGGAGGGGGACAAGGTTGAAAGGATTGTTAGATGGCAAGCGTGATGAAGGAATTCGAGGCCACCTCGGCCCTCTTCGGGAGCAACGCTCCCTTCATCGAGGACCTCTACGAGCGCTACCTCGCGGACCCGGCGTCGGTGCCCGCAGAGTGGCGCGCGCAATTCGACGCCTGGCAGAAGGCGGGCGCCGCGCAAGGACGTGCCGCACCGGCCCATCGTCGCGGCCTTCGAGAATCTCGCGCGCCATCCGGCGGCGTCCGCGGCCGCGCCCGCCGACGAGAAGTCGGTCAAGGTGCTGCAGTTCATCCGCGCGCACCGCGTCCTGGGCTCGCGCTACTCGCAGCTGGATCCCCTGAAGCGCCTGGAGCGCACGCCGGTGCCCGAGCTCGAGCTCTCCTTCTACGGCCTGGGCGAGGGCGACATGGACCGCGAGTTCTCGCCGGGGAGCTGGCAGGGACCCGGATCGCCCGCGCCCATGAAGCTTCGCGACATCGTGGAGAGCGTCAAGCGCACCTACTGCGGCACCATCGGCCTCGAGTACATGTACATCTCGTCGACCGAGCAGAAGCGCTGGATCCAGCAGCGCTTCGAGGGCACGCTCTCGACGCCGAAGCTCTCCGCCGGGGAGAAACGCTACATCCTCGAGCGCATCACCGCCTCGGAGACGCTGGAGCGCTACCTGCACACGCGCTACGTGGGCCAGAAGCGCTTCTCGGGTGAAGGCGGCGAGAGCATGATCCCGATGCTCGACAAGATCATCGAGAATGTCGGCGCGGCCGGCGCCAAGGAAGTCGTGATCGGCATGGCGCACCGCGGGCGCCTCAACGTGCTGGTGAACAACCTCGGCAAGGTCCCGGCCGACCTTTTCGGCGAGTTCGAGGGCAAGCACGCCACCGCGCTGCAGTCGGGCGACGTGAAGTACCACCAGGGCTTCTCCTCGGACATCCAGACCGCGGGCGGCGCGGTGCACCTCACGCTCGCGTTCAATCCCTCGCACCTCGAGATCGTGAATCCCGTGGTGGAAGGCTCGGTGCGCGCGCGCCAGCACCGGCGCGGCGACCACACCGGCGACCAGGTGCTGCCGATGCTCATCCACGGCGATGCGGCCTTCGCGGGCCAGGGCGTGGTGATGGAGACGCTCGCGCTCTCGCAGACGCGCGGCTACAAGACCGGCGGCACCGTGCACATCGTGGTGAACAACCAGATCGGCTTCACCACCTCGGACACGCGCGACGCCCGCTCGTCGCTCTACTGCACCGACCTCGCCAAGATGGTCGAGGCGCCGGTCTTCCACGTGAACGGCGACGATCCCGAGGCCTGCGTGATGGTGGCGACCATCGCCCTCGACTACCGCCAGCGCTTCCGCAAGGACGTGGTGATCGACCTCGTGTGCTTCCGCCGCCTCGGCCACAACGAGCAGGACGAGCCGTTCGTCACCCAGCCGCTGATGTACAAGAAGATCGCCCAGCACCCGGGCACGCGCAAGCTCTACGCCGACAAGCTCGAGGCCGAGGGCGTGATCGCGGCGGGCGCGGCCGACGAGATGGTCACGGGAGTGCGCACGGCGCTGGACGCCGGCAAGGGCACCAACGCCAAGATCCTCTACGGTCTCAAGCCCGCGCTCGCCATCGACTGGGCCCCGTACATGGGCGTGGACTGGCGCGCGCCGGCCACCACCAGCGTGCCGCTGGCCAAGCTCAAGCAGTACGCCGGGCGCCTCACCGACATCCCCGCCAACTTCAAGCTGCATCCGTCGGTCGAGCGCCTGCTCGCCGCGCGTCGCGAGATGGGCGAGGGCAAGGCGGCGCTCGACTGGGGCATGGCCGAGAACCTGGCCTACGCCTCGCTGGTGGACGAGGGCCACCCGGTGCGCCTCTCGGGCCAGGATTCCGGCCGCGGCACCTTCGCCCACCGCCACGCCGTGCTGCACGACCAGAACCGCGAGAAATGGGACGCCGGCGTGTACGTGCCGCTGCAGAACATCCGTCCCGGGCAGGGCAACTTCGTGGTGATCGACTCGCTGCTCTCGGAAGAGGCGGTGCTGGGCTTCGAGTACGGATACGCCACCGCGCAGCCCTTCGAGCTGGTGATCTGGGAGGCGCAGTTCGGCGACTTCGCCAACGGCGCGCAGGTGGTGATCGACCAGTTCATCGCCTCGGGCGAGGCGAAGTGGGGGCGCCTCTGCGGCCTCGCGATGTACCTGCCGCACGGCTACGAGGGCCAGGGTCCGGAGCACTCCTCGGCGCGCCTCGAGCGCTACCTGCAGCTCTGCGCGGAGCACAACATCCAGGTCTGCGTGCCTTCCACTGCGGCGCAGTTCTTCCACATGATCCGCCGCCAGGTGATGCGCCCGATGAGGAAGCCGCTCATCGTCATGACGCCCAAGAGCCTGCTGCGCAAGAAGGAGGCCGCGTGCCCGCTCGCGGAACTCGCCTCCGGCGCCTTCCAGGTGATCATCCCCGAGGCCGAGAAGCTCGCGCCGAAGAAGGTGCGGCGCGTGGTGTTCTGCGCGGGCAAGGTGTACTACGACCTCGCCGCCGAGCGCGCCAAGCGCGGCGTGGACGACGTGGCGATCGTGCGCATCGAGCAGCTCTACCCGTTCCCGCACGAGGAGTTCCAGGCGCAGATCGAGCTGTACCCGAACGCGAAGAGCATCGTCTGGTGCCAGGAGGAGCCCGGCAACCAGGGCGCGTGGCACCGCATCCAGCATTACCTGCTGCGCCACATGCGCTCCGACCAGGAGCTCTCCTACGCCGGCCGCGCGTCCGCGGCCTCGCCGGCCGTGGGCTACGCGCAGCTGCACAACGAGCAGCAGAAGGCGCTGGTGGAAGCAGCACTCGCCGTCGAGACCGGATCGCGCAAGCAGGCCGCCTGACGCCCCCCACGAGCATAGAGGTCCCGCCATGCAAGTCGAAGTCAAGGTCCCCCAGCTCTCGGAATCGGTCTCCGAGGCCACGCTCGTCGCCTGGCGCAAGAAGGCCGGCGAGGCGGTGAAGCGCGACGAGAACCTGATCGACATCGAGACCGACAAGGTGGTCCTCGAGCTGCCCGCGCCCGTCGACGGCGTGCTCGCGAAGATCGTGAAGAAGGACGGCGAGAGTGTCGCGAGCGGCGAAGTGATCGCCGTGATCGATACGGAGGCGAAGGCGACGGTCGCCGCGCCGCGGCGCCGCGGAAAAGCAGGCCGCCGCACCGGCGCAGGCCGGGGCCCCGGGAAAAGGCGCGACAGCGGCCGCGGCGCCCAACGCCGCCGCAAAGTCGGCGTCCCCATCCGCCGCGAAGATCGCAGCGGAGAAGGGCATCGACACCGACAGCGTGCCGGGCAGCGGCCGCGACGGCCGCGTGACCAAGGGCGACGTGCTGGCGGCGGGCTCCGCGCCTGCCGTCACCCCGGCGCAGGCCGCAGCGCCAATCATCGCGCCCCGCCATCCAGATCCCCTCAGGCGCGCGCACCGAGCAGCGCGTGCCGATGTCGCGCCTGCGCCAGCGCGTCGCCGAGCGCCTGGTGCAGTCGCAATCCACCGCCGCCATCCTCACGACCTTCAACGAGGTCAACATGGCGCCGGTGATGGAGCTGCGCGCGCGCTACCAGGAGAAGTTCGAGAAGGAGCACGGCGTGAAGCTGGGCTTCATGTCGTTCTTCGTGAAGGCCGCGGTGCACGCGCTGCGCAAGTACCCGGTCGTGAACGCCTCCATCGACGGCACCGACATCGTCTACCACGGCTACTACGACATCGGCATCGCGGTGGGCAGCGAGCGCGGGCTGCTGGTGCCGATCCTGCGCAACGCCGACCTGATGTCCGTGGCCGAGATCGAGCAGACCATCGCCGACTTCGGCAAGCGCGCCAAGGACGGCAAGATCACCATCGAGGAGCTCACCGGCGGCACGTTCTCCATCTCCAACGGCGGCATCTTCGGCTCCATGCTCTCGACGCCGATCATCAACCCGCCCCAGAGCGCCATCCTCGGCGTGCACGCGACCAAGGAGCGCCCGGTGGTGGAGAACGGGCAGGTGGTGATCCGGCCGATGAACTACCTGGCACTCTCCTACGACCACCGCATCATCGACGGGCGCGAGGCGGTGCTGGCGCTGGTGGCGATGAAGGAAGCGCTCGAGGATCCGGCGCGGCTGCTGCTGGACATCTGACGCGTGGGCCGGCGCAGGAAGAAGCTCACCGCGGCCGCGATCGCGCTGCGGATCTTCTTCTTCGTGGCGGGCTCGCTCCTGGTGGGCTGCCTCACGGTGTTCCTTAACGCGGAGCTGGGCATCTACCTGCCACGCCACTTCGCGGTGTCCCTCGCGGTCGGTCTGGCGGTCGCGGTCACGTTCTGGCTATTGAGGTTGCTCAAGCATCCCCCCATGTTCCTGAAGGACGTTCATCCGCTCGCCGCGGGGCTCTGCGCGGGCCTGGGCGTGCACATCGCGCGCCTCTGGTTGAGATAGGAAGGATTCAATGGCACAGGCATACGACGTCGTCGTGATCGGCGCGGGACCCGGTGGCTACATCGCCGCCATCCGCGCCGCGCAGCTCGGGTTGAAGACCGCGTGCATCGAGGGGTGGCGCAACGCGAAGGGCGAGCTCGCCCTGGGCGGCACGTGCCTCAACGTGGGCTGCATCCCGTCCAAGGCGCTGCTCGCGACCTCCGAGGAGTACGACAAGGTCCGCCAGCACCTCGAGCCCCACGGCATCACCGTCTCCGGCGCGAAGATCGACGTGGCGAAGATGCAGGCGCGCAAGGACGCCATCGTCACCAAGATGACCAAGGGCATCGAGTTCCTCTTCAAGAAGAACAAGGTCGCGTGGCTGCAGGGCTTCGGGCGCTTCGTGCGCGCGACGGGCGAGGGCTACGACATCGAGGTTTCCGGCGTCGGCACGCCCGAAACGGTGCAGGCGAAGCACGTGATCGTCGCCACCGGCTCCAAGGCGCGCCAGCTGCAGGGCATCGCGGTGGACAACGACGTGGTCTGCGACAACGAGGGCGCGCTCGCATTCGGCGCTGTGCCCAGGCGCCTGGGCGTGATCGGCGCCGGCGTGATCGGCCTGGAGCTGGGCAGCGTCTGGCGCCGCCTGGGCTCCGAGGTCACCATCCTCGAAGCGCTGCCCAATTTCCTCGGCGCCTGCGACGAGGCGGTGGCCAAGGAGGCATGGAAGCAGCTTACGAAGGGGCAGGGACTCGACATCCGGCTCGGCGTGAAGATCGCGAAGGCCACGGCGCGGAAATCCGGCGTGACGGTGGAGTACACGGATGCCGAGGGCGCGGCGCAGAAGCTCGAGTGCGACAAGCTCGTGGTCTCTGTCGGGCGGGTGCCCAACACCGAGGGCCTGGGCGCCGAGGCCGTGGGCCTCAAGCTCGACATGCGCGGCTTCATCATCGTCGACGACCATTGCCGCACGGAGCTTCCCAACGTCTACGCCATCGGCGACGTGGTGCGCGGCCCGATGCTCGCCCACAAGGCCGAGGAGGAAGGCGTGATGGCCGCCGAGCTCATCGCCGGGCAGAAGCCGCACCTCGACTACGACGCCATTCCCTGGATCATCTATACCAATCCCGAGATCGCCTGGGTGGGCCGGAGCGAGCAGCAGGCGAAGGCCGACGGCCGTGAGGTCAAGACGGGCCAGTTCCCGTTCTCCATCAACGGGCGCGCGCTCGGCACCGGCGACACCGCCGGCTTCGCCAAGATCGTGGCCGACGCTGCCACCGACCGCGTGCTGGGCGTGCACATCGTCCATGCCCACGCCTCGGACATCATCCAGGAGGGCGTGACGACCATGGAGTTCGCCGGCGCCGCCGAGGACATCGCGCGCATCGTCCACGGCCATCCCACGCTCTCCGAGGTGATCAAGGAAGCCGCTTTGAACGTGGACAAGCGATCGTTGAACATGTAATTGGCGAAAAGCGAAGGCGAAAGGCGTTGAAAGCGCCGATGCCCGCCGATCCAACGCCGATGTTCGCCGATAAGCAAGGGATGGCATCTCCGATTCAGGACAATTCGACGCCCATGAACCCTTCTCCTTGGTATCGGCGGCAATCGGCGTTGGATCGGCGGGCATCGGCGCTTCCAAAGACTTTTTCGCCGTAAATGCACCCAGCCGAGAATTTCGATCTCCCCGAAGAAGGCCGTGACGAAGCCTCCGACGCGGGCGATTTCTCGGGTCCGCTGGAGTGGTACTGGCACTTCACCCAGCGCGGCGACTTCCAGGCCGACAGCGACCAGCTGCGCGTCGTGCAGGAGCTGCAGCGCCTCTTCGAGCAGCTCGAGGACTACCGGCTCTACCGGCAGGGACCCATCAACCGGCTGGTGACCAACCTGGGCGCGGGACGCAAGCCGCCGCGCGGCATCTACATATGGGGCGGAGTGGGGCGCGGCAAGTCGCTCATGATGGACGCGTTCTTCAAGGTCTCGCGCCACCGCCGCAAGCGCCGGGTCCACTTCCACGCGTTCATGCGCGAGGTCCACGCGCGGATGCGGGCGCTGGCCGGGCAGGAGGACCCGCTCGAGATCATCGCGGCCGACATCGCGCGCGAGCTGCGGCTGCTCGCGTTCGACGAGTTCCACGTGGGCGACATCGCCGACGCCATGATCCTCGGGCGCCTGCTGGAGCTGCTCATCGCCAAGGGCGTGGTGCTGGTGATGACCTCCAACTACCGGCCCGACGACCTCTACCCGAACGGCCTGCAGCGCGCGCGCTTCCTGCCCGCCATCGAGGTGCTCAAGCGCGAGCTGGACGTGGTGCCGCTCGGCGGCACGATGGACCACCGCCGGCGCCTGCTCGACCAGCTTTCGGTCTACTACACACCGCTCGACGCCGACGCCGACGCGCACCTCGCGCGCATCTTCGAGGCGATGACCAAGGCCACCTACGACGAGGACGGGACCATCGAGATCGGCGGCCGCCCGCTCCTGTACCGGCGCCGCGCCAAGGGCGTGATCTGGCTGGAGTTCGCCGAGCTCTGCGACAAGCCGCGCTCGCAGGTGGATTTCCTCGAGGTCGCGAGCGCTTTCCACACGGTGCTGGTGTCCAACGTGCGGCGCATGGCGGCCGCCGAGACCGACGTGGCACGGCGTTTCACATGGCTCGTGGACATCTTCTACGACCAGCGCGTGAAGCTCGTCGTCACGGCCGAGGCGCCGCCCGAGGAGCTGCTCGGCCAGGCCGCCGAGGGCACCGGCGCCGAGCGCATGCTGCGCGCCGAGTTCGCGCGCACGGCGAGCCGGCTGCGCGAGATGCAGTCGCGCGAGTACTTCGGCCGCAAGCACGCCTCCGCCGAGAACCCGCACGTCCTCGCGCGCTAGGCTGCTGTAGGCGGTATCCTACAGCCGCGCGGTGCCGCTGTCGGCAAACTGGCGCTTTCCCGCTCCACGCAAACATCCCCGTGATTACCGCCGCCCGACCCGACGCGACGCTGCGCCGGGCCCCCTCGCATGGCCGCTCCACCGCGCCCCTGCCCACCGGAACCCTGGTCGGGCTCGTCGTCGCGGGCCTCGCGGCGATGGTGATCGCCTATGTCTCGGTCCAGTCGTCCGAGTCGCGCGCGGTCACGGTGGGCCAGCTCACCCATACCATCGAGGTGATCGAGCAGGTGCAGGCGGTTCTCTCGACGCTCAAGGACGCGGAGACCGGCCAGCGCGGTTTCCTCCTTACCGGCGAGGAAACCTACCTGGAGCCGTACATGGCCGCGCGTACGAGCTACGGGGCGGAGCTCGAGCGGCTGCGCCGGCTCACCGCGGGCGATGCCGCCCAGCATCAGCGCGTGGAGCAGCTCGCCGAGCTTGCGCAGACGAAGTTCACCGAGCTGGACGAGACCATCGGGTTGCGCCGCGCCGGAAAGGCGGACGAGGCCCTTGCGATCGTGCGCTCGGACCGCGGCAAGCTCGCCATGGACCGCTTCCGCGCGCTCATCGGCGACATGGACGACGATGAGCGCGCCCGCTTCACGGCGCGCCGCGCGGCCTGGGAGACCGAGGCGCGCAGCCAGATCGTCCTCACGTGGGGCGGCGCAGCGGTGCTGCTGTTCCTCATCGTCGCGGCCGGCGCGATGGCCTCGCGCGACTACACCCACCGCGAGCGCATCGCCTGGATCCGCACCGGGGAGAACCTGCTCGCCGCGCGCCTGCAGGACCGCCAGCGCCTGGAGACGCTGGGCGAGGAGATCCTCGCGTTCCTGGCCTACTACCTGGATGCCAAGGTGGGCGCGGCATACGTGCGTGGCGCGGGCGGGGAGTTCCACCGCTTCGCGGGCTACGCGCTCGACAAGCCCGAGCTGGGAGACACGGTGCGTACCGGCGAAGGCCTGCTGGGCCAGGCCGCCAAGGAAGGCCGCGCCATCCGCGTGAAGGACGTGCCCGAGGGGTACCTCCCCATCGCCTCCGCCCTGGGACGCGGGCAGCCCCGCGAGCTGCTCGTGACACCCGCCGTGGTCGACGGGGAAGTGCAGGGCGTGGTCGAGGTGGGCCTGCTGCGGCGCGTGGACAGCGCCGACCTGGAGCTTCTCGACCGCGTGGCGGGCATCCTCGCCATCGCCATCCGCAGCTCGCGCGAGCGCGAGCGCCGCGAGGAGCTGCTCGAGGAGACGCAGCGCCAGGCCGAGGAGCTGCAGGCGCAGCAGGAAGAGCTGCGCGTGTCCAACGAGGAGCTGGAGGAACAGGGCCGGGTGCTGCGCGAGTCGCAGACGCGCCTCGAGAACCAGCACGCCGAGCTGGAGCAGACCAACGTGCAGCTGGAGGAGCAGACGCAGCAGCTCACGCGCCAGAAGCAGGAGCTGCTGCGATCGCAGGACGCGCTCGCCGAGAACGCGCGCACCCTCGAGCGCACCAGCCGCTACAAGAGCGAGTTCCTGGCCAACATGTCGCATGAGCTGCGCACGCCCCTCAACAGCGCGCTGATCCTGGCCAAGCTCCTCGCCGACAACCGCCACGGCAACCTGGACGACGAGCAGGTCCGCTACGCGCGCACCATCTACTCCTCCAACAACGACCTGCTCGCGCTCATCAACGACATCCTCGACCTCTCGAAGATCGAGGCGGGCCAGGTGGACCTGAAGCTCGAGTCGGTGTCGATGGAGGAGATCCTCGACCCGCTGGTGCGCACCTTCGAGCCCATCGCGGCCGACCGCAAGGTGCAGCTCCACGTCGAGCGCGCCTCGAACCTGGCACGCGAGCTAACCACGGACAACCAGCGCCTGCAGCAGGTCCTGAAGAACCTGATCTCGAACGCGTTCAAGTTCACGCCGAAGGGCGAGGTGACGCTCAGGGTCGCACCGGGACGCGAGGGCAACGTGTGCTTCGCGGTGCGCGACACCGGCATCGGCATTCCCGCCGAGCAGCAGCAGGTCATCTTCGAGGCCTTCCGCCAGGCCGACGGCACGACGAGCCGCCAGTACGGCGGCACCGGCCTGGGACTTTCGATCTCCAAGGAGCTCGCGCGCCTGCTGGGCGGCGAGATTCGCCTGGAGAGCGCACCGGGCCTGGGCAGCACGTTCACGCTGGAAATCCCGGTGGTGCTGAAGGAAAGCGCCGTGCGTCGCGCGGATGTGCCCGCCGGCGAGCGGCCAAGAGAAAGGACACCGGTTCCGCGCGGTGGGACAGGAGGCCTCGCCCCGGTACAGCAGCCATCCGAACCAACGCCAGCCCATGGGGGTGCCCCGACGCCCGGCCCCCACGTCGACGACGACCGCAGCCGCCGACAGCGCCGCGATCGCCTGATCCTCGTGGTGGAGGACGACCAGCGCTTCGCGCAGGTGCTCTACGAGCTCGCCCACGAGCTGGCGTTCGACTGCGTGCACTGCTCGACGGCCGGCGAGGCGATCGACCTCGCGCGGCGCCTGAAGCCCTGCGGCATCCTGCTCGACGTGAACCTGCCCGACGATTCGGGCCTCGCCGTGCTCGAGCGCATCAAGCGCGACCCGGCCGTGCGCCACATCCCCGTGCACATGGTGTCGGTGGAGGATCACGCCCAGGCGGCCCTGGGGCTCGGCGCCGTGGGCTACGCGCTGAAGCCCGTGGCGCGCGAGGAGCTGGTGCGGGCGCTGCGCCGCCTCGAGGAGCGCCTCGAGAAGCGCGTCTCGCGCGTGCTGGTGGTGGAGGACGACCCGAAGCTGCGCGACAACATCGCGCTGCTGCTCGGGGGCCGAATCCGTGGAGATCACCGCGGTCGGCACCGTCGCCGAGGCCTTGAAGCAGGTCGGGAGCCGGCGCTTCGACTGCCTCGTGACGGACCTGCAGCTGCCCGACGCCTCGGGCTACGACCTGCTGGAGAAGCTCTCCGAGGGCGGCCAGCACTCGTTCCTGCCGGTCATCGTGTACACCGGCCACGCGCTCACGCGCGACGAGGAGACGCGGCTCAGGCGCTACTCCAAGTCCATCATCCTCAAGGGCGCGCGCTCGCCGGAGCGCCTGCTGGACGAGGTGACGCTCTTCCTGCACCGCGTCGAGTCGACGCTGCCCGAGGACCAGCAGAACATCCTGCGCCGCGTGCGCCAGAAGGACGAGGCGTTCGAGGGGCGCACCATCCTCATCGCCGAGGACGACGTGCGCAACATCTTCGCGCTCACCCGCGTGCTGGAGCCGCTGGGGGCGAAGGTGGAGATCGCGCGTAACGGCCAGGAGGCGGTGGACCGCGTGGCGAAGGGCGGCGTGGACCTGGTGCTGATGGACATCATGATGCCGGTGAAGGACGGGCTCGCCGCGATGCGCGAGATCCGCGCGCGGCCCGAGAGCGCGCGGCTTCCCCTCATCGCCATCACCGCCAAGGCCATGCCCGACGACCGCAAGGAATGCCTCGACGCGGGCGCCGACGACTACATCGCGAAGCCCATCGACGTCGACAAGCTCCTCTCCCTCTGCCGGGTCTGGATGCCGCGGTGAAGCCGGCGGCGCCGCGGACCGCGGACAAGCGCGCGGCCGACTTCGACATGGAGCTTAAGCTCCTGCTGGAAGGCGTGTACCTGCGCTACCAGCACGACTTCCGCCACTACGCCTACGCGTCGCTGCGCCGCCGCATCCGCCAGGCCATGGACCGCTTCGGCTGCGCCACCTGCTCGCAGCTGCAGGACCGGATCCTGCACGACCCCGAGGTCTTCGCCGCCTGCCTGCAGTACTTCACGGTGCAGGTGAGCGAGATGTTCCGCGAGCCGGCGTACTTCCGAGCGGTGCGCGAGCAGGTGGTCCCGCTGCTGCAGACCTATCCCTATGCCAAGATCTGGGTGGCGGGATGCAGCACCGGCGAGGAGGCGTGGTCGCTCGCAATCCTGCTGCGGGAGACGGGCATGCTCGAGCGGACGCTGATCTACGCGACCGACATCAACCCCCAGGCGCTCGCCGCGGCCGAGGCCGGCGTCTATGCGCTGGACCGCATCGCGCAGTTCTCGGCGAGCTACCTCAGGGCGGGCGGCACGGGATCGCTCGCCGACTACTACACGGCCGCCTACGGCAACGCGGTGTTCGACAAGCGCCTCAAGTCGCAGATCGTGTTCTCGGAGCACAGCCTCGCCACGGACACGGTGTTCTCCGAGGTGGAGTTCGTCTCGTGCCGCAACGTGCTGATCTACTTCGACCGCGACCTGCAGGCGCGCGCGGTGGGGCTCTTCCACGACGCGCTCGCCCCACGCGGCTTCCTCGGCGTCGGCTCGCGCGAGAGCCTGCGCTACACGGGGCATGCCGACGGATTTCGAGGAATTCGCGCCCGCCGAACGCATCTATCGCAAGCAATGAGCAGCGCCGTCCTGGAAATCGAGGCCATCGCGATCGGCGGCTCCGCCGGCGCGGTGGACGGCTCTGGCGATCCTGCTCGAGGCGCTCCCGGAGCGCTTCGCGCCGGCGATCGTGGCGGTGGTGCACATCCCGGCCGATCGGCCGAGCCGGCTCGCGCAGCTCTACCAGCCGCGCTGCCGCTGTCCGGTGCACGAGGCGCTCGACAAGGAGCGCATCCTGCCGGGCACCGTCTATTTCGCGCCCCCGGGCTATCACCTGCTGGTGGAGAACGAGAAGACGCTCGCCCTGTCGCAGGAGGCGCCGGTGGGCTTCTCGCGGCCCAGCATCGATGTCCTGTTCGAGTCCGCCGCGCTGGCCTATGGCCGCCGGCTGCTCGGCATCGTGCTCTCGGGGGCGAACGACGACGGCGCGGCAGGGCTCGCCGCGATCCGCGCGGCGGGGGGACGCGCCTGGGTGCAGGAGCCTTCGGACGCGCTTTCCGCGGCGATGCCGTTGTCCGCCATCGCCCGCGCCGGGGCGGATCTCGTGCTCACGGCCCGGGACATGGCCGAGCGGCTGGTCCAACTGCACGGCGGAAAGGCCATCGCGATCTAATAGAATGGGGAAAATGGATTCCGACGATCAAAGTCCTGGTGGTCGACGACATCGAGCAGAACCTCGTCGCCATCTCCGCGCTGCTGGCCCGCCCGGGCGTGCAGGTCCTGAAGGCGGCCTCGGGCGTGGCGGCGCTGGAGATCCTGCTGAAGGAAGATGTGGCCGTCGCGCTGGTCGACGTGCAGATGCCGCAGATGGACGGCTTCGAGCTGGCCGAGATGATCCGCGGCAGCGAGCGCACCCGCCACACGCCGCTCATCTTCCTCACCGCCTCGGCCTCGGACCCCGGCCGCACCTTCCGCGGCTACGAGGCGGGCGCGGTCGATTTCCTCCACAAGCCCATCGATCCCCAGGTGCTGCGCGGCAAGGTGGACGTGTTCATCGAGCTCCACGCCCAGAAGCGCAAGCTCTCGGAGCAGGTGGAGAGCTACCAGCAGGCGCTGCGCATGAACGAGGTGTTCGTGGCCGTGCTGGGCCACGACCTGCGCAATCCCCTCTCGGCCGTGATCAACGGCGCGGAGCTGGTGTCGCGCCTGTCCACCGACGAGAAGGTGCGCAAGGTGGCCGGCCTCATCCGCTCCTCGGGCGACCGCATGGCGCGCATGATCGAGCAGCTGCTGGACGTGGCGCGCATCCGCAGCGGCCGCATCGAGATGAATCCCGCCGACAACGACTTGAAGCGCCTGTCGCAGACGCTCATCGAGGAGCTGGAGCGCGACGGCGAGGCCACGCGCGTGGAGCTCTCCGCGGCGGGGGAGACGCGCGGGCGGTTCGACCCGGACCGCATCGCCGCCGCCATCTCCAACCTGGTCGCCAACGCGCTGCAGCACGGGAGCGCGACATCGAGGATCCGGGTGCACATCGACGGCACGGCGCCGGAGCGCCTGGTGCTCCGGGTGAGCAACGACGGCGTGATTCCGCCCGACGTGCTCGCCACCATCTTCGAGCCGTTCCACACCAGCGGGCCGGGCAGCTCCGCGCGCGGCGGCCTCGGCCTGGGCCTCTACATCGTGCAGCAGTTCGTCGGCGCCCACGGCGGCACGGTGCGCGCGCGCTCGAGCGAGGAGCACGGCACCGTGTTCGAGATCGCTCTGCCGCGCGAGCTCGAGGCGGCGGCCCTTTGATCCGGGAGGCAAGCCCATGGCCCAGACGCTGCACGCGACCCACGAATTCCGCCTGATCCGGGCGCTGCGCCTCTCGAAGAACGCCGAGGGGCGGTTCCAGGCGCAGGTCACGCGCATCGACGAGAAGGACCTGCCGGACGGCGACGTCACGATGCGCGTCGAGTACTCGACCATCAACTACAAGGACGCGCTCGCCATCACCGACAAGTCGCCCATCGTGCGCAAGTGGCCGATGATCGCGGGCATCGACGGCGCCGGGGTGATCGAGGAGAGCGCCCACCCCGACTGGAAGCCGGGCGACCGCGCGATCCTGAACGGCTGGGGCGTGGGCGAGAGCCACTGGGGCTGCCTCGCGCAGAAGGCGCGCCTGCGCGGCGACTGGCTGGTGCGCCTGCCCGAGGGCATGACCACGCGCGAGGCGATGACCATCGGCACCGCGGGCTTCACCGCGATGCTCTGCGTGATGGCGCTCGAGCGCCTCGGCCTCACGAAGGACCGCGGCGAAGTCCTCGTGACGGGTGCCACGGGCGGCGTGGGCAGCATCGCCATCGCGCTCCTGAAGGAGCTGCGGCTACCGCGTGGTGGCTTCCACCGGCAAGACGTCCGAGCGCGTGTACCTCGAGTCGCTGGGCGCGGCGGAGATCATCGACCGCAACACGCTCGCGCAGCCGGGCAAGCCGCTGCAGAAGGAACGCTGGGCGGCGGTGGTCGATTCGGTCGGCAGCCATACGCTCGCGAATGCGTGCGCGCAGACCCTGGCGGAGGGCGCGGTGGCGGCGTGCGGGCTCGCGCAGGGCATGGATTTCCCGGCAAGTGTTGCGCCCTTCATCCTGCGCGGCGTGACGCTCGCGGGCGTGAACAGCGTGACCGCCCCGGCCGAGCGCCGTGCCCGGGCGTGGCGGCGCATCGCGAAGGAGCTGCCGCGCGCCAAGCTCGCCGCGATGATGACCGAGATCGGGCTGGACGAGGCGATCGGCCGCGCCGAGGAAGTCATCGCGGGCAAGGTGCGCGGGCGCACCGTGGTGGACGTGAACCGGTAGCAAGACGCCATGGCGACCCTCGACGAGGCGGCCCGCACGAGCTATCGCGCATTCCACGCGCGCTCGATCGACGATCCCGAGGGCTTCTGGGCCGGGGAGGCGCGGCGCATTCACTGGCACAAGCCCTTCGCGAAGGTCCTCGAATATACGAACCCGCCGTTCCGCAAGTGGTTCGTGGGCGGCGAGACCAACCTCTGCCACAACGCGGTGGACCGCCACCTCGCGACGCGGGGCGAGCAGCCGGCCCTGGTGTGGATTTCCACCGAGGTGGACGAGCAGCGCATCTTCACGTACCGGCAGCTGGCCGAAGAGGTGAACCGCTGCGCCGCGGTGCTGCAGGAGCTGGGCGTGGGCCGCGGCGATCGCGTGCTCATCTACATGCCGATGATCCCGGAGGCCGTCTTCGCGATGCTCGCCACGGTGCGCCTGGGCGCCATCCACTCCGTGGTGTTCGGCGGCTTCGCGGCGGCGAGCCTCGCGGCGCGCATCGACGACGCGCGGCCGAAGGTGATGGTGGCGAGCGACGCCGGCATGCGCATGGGCAAGGTGATCGCGTTGAAGCCCCTGGTGGACGAATCGATCCGCCTCGCGAAGTCACCGCCCGCGAAGGTGCTGCTCGTCGATCGCGGACTGGACCCCGGCCTGAATCGAGCCGGGGCAGGCCCCGGCCTGAAGCGCGCCGGGGCGGGCGCCTCGGCGGTGGCTTCCCGCCGCGACGTGGACTACGCCGAGGCGCGCGCACGGCACATGGACGCGAAGGTGCCCGTGACGTGGCTCGAGTCCAACGAGCCCTCGTACATCCTCTACACCAGCGGCACCACGGGGCAGCCCAAGGGCGTGCAGCGCGACACCGGCGGCTATGCCGTCGCGCTCGCCGCCTCGATGGAGCACATCTTCTGCGCCCGGCCCGGCGAGGCGTATTTCTCCACCTCCGACATCGGCTGGGTCGTGGGCCACTCCTACATCGTCTACGGCCCGCTCATCAACGGCTCGACCACGATCATGTACGAAGGCGTGCCGATGCGCCCCGACGCGGGCATCTGGTGGCGTATCGTGCAGGATTGGCGCGTGACCTCGATGTTCACGTCGCCCACCGCGATCCGCGTGCTGAAGAAGCAGGATCCGGCGTGGATGAAGAAGTTCGACACCTCGACGCTGCGCTATCTCTACCTCGCCGGCGAACCGCTGGACGAGCCCACCGCGCGTTGGGTCGCCGAGTCCCTGGGCTGCGAGGTGGTGGACAATTACTGGCAGACCGAATCCGGCTGGCCCATCCTCACCGCGTGCCCGGGCGTGGAAGACACACCGCGCAAGTTCGGCTCGCCGTCGTTCGCCGCGTACGGCTTCCGCGTGAAGCTGAAGCACGAGGAGACCGGGCGCGAGGTCGGCCCCGACGAGAAGGGCGTGCTCTGCATCGAGCCGCCGCTGCCGCCCGGCGCGATGACGACCGTGTGGGGCGACGACGCGCGCTACGTGCAAACCTACTACACCTCGTTCGCGGATGAGATGGTCTACACCACGTTCGACTGGGCCACGCGCGACAAGGACGGCTATTACTTCGTGCTCGGCCGCACCGACGACGTGATCAACGTTGCGGGCCATCGCCTCGGCACGCGCGAGATCGAGGAGGCGATCCAGTCCCACCCCAATGTCGCGGAAGTGGCGGTGGTGGGCGTGGCGGATGCGGTGAAAGGCCAGGTGCCCGTGGCCTTCGCGGTGCTGAAGGACGCGGCGCGCGCGGCCACGCCCGAAGGGGCGGCCGCGCACGAGAAGGAGATCATGGCCGCGGTGGACAAGTCGATCGGTCCCGTGGCGCGGCCGGCACGCGTCTGCTTCGTTTCGCTGCTGCCGAAGACGCGCTCCGGCAAGCTCCTGCGCCGCTCGATCCAGGCCCTGTGCGAAGGGCGCGACCCCGGCGACCTCACCACCATCGAGGATGCCGGGGCGCTGGAGCAGATCCGCTCGGCGCTGCGCTGAGGGCTACCTGGCCGGGCAGTCGCCCAGGAACTTGGCCACCACGTGCTGCTTCATGTGCATCGGCTGGCCGCTCGGACCGCCGCCCCCTTGCATGTCCATGTCCATGACGTAGCCGCTGTTGTCGAACGTCATGTGGTTGTGCGACTGCATGCCGCCGTGAGGACCCGTGCCGGTGGTCGAGGGCTTGCACGCCAGGGTGTAGTCCATCATGTTACCCCCCGACGTGAAGTTCTTCATCTCGCAGTTCTCGGGCATGCCGCGGCCGCCCTTGCCGATCTCGCCGCGGCTGATTTCCTCGGGCGTCACGCAGTGCTGGAAGGTGTGGTTCTGCTTGGCCATGCCGGGCGGCATGCCGGGCATGGCGCCCATGTCCATCGTCATTTCGTACGAGTACATGCCGGGCTTGATCCTGGTCTTGAACGCGTCGGACGGGTTGTCCGCCGCGGCGGCGAAAAGGCTCAGGCAGGCGGCGCCGGCGAAGGCGATCAGGGCTCGCGATTTCATGGGGCAGGGCTCCGTTGGGCGGAAAGCGCGAAGGATAACTTATCCCGGCGGGCCCGTCGCGGGACTGCGCCGCACTAGAATAGCGGGATGACCGCCGCCTCCCAGAGACCCGAACCGAGCCTCATCGCCACCCGAAAAGCCGAGCTGCGCCGCGAGATGACGGCGCGGCGCGACGCGCTGTCCGAAGACGAGCGCCGCCGGCTGGCCGAAGCCATGGTCGAGCGCATCGTGGCGCTGCCGCGCTATGCGGCCGCGCGCTCCGTGCTCGCCACCATGGCCATCGGCAGCGAGTGGGACACGCGCCTCTTCGTCGAGCGCGCGCGCGCCGACGGCAAGGCCATCGTGCTGCCGCGCATCACGGCGCCCCCGCGCCACCTCGAGCTGCACGAGGTGCGCGACCTCGAGCATGACCTCGTACCCGGCGTCTGGGACATCCCCGAGCCGGACCCGGCGCGCTGCCCGCGCGTGGCGATCGGCGCGGTGGACTTCGCGCTCGTCCCCGCGCTCGTGATCGGCGAGGACGGCTACCGCATCGGCTACGGCGCCGGCTACTTCGACCGCCTGCTCGCCGAACGCACGTCCGCGACCTATTGCGTCACGGCGCTGCCCTCGATGTTCGTCGTCGCGAGCCTCCCCCACGAGGCGCACGACCAGGCGCTCGACCTGATCGTGGACGAGAACGGCACGCGGCGCACGCGTGCGGCGAAGTCATGACGGCAAAGGCCATCGACGGCAAGGCGATCGCCCAGGAGTACCGGGCCGAGCTCGCCGTGCGCGTCGAGCGCCTGCGCGCCGCGGGCATCGTGCCGTGCCTCGCCGTGGTGATCGTGGGCGAGGACCCCGCGAGCCAGGTCTACGTGCGCAACAAGTCCTTCGCATGCGAGTCCATCGGCATGCTTTCGGTGGTGCACGCCCTCGATGCCGCCACCACCCAGGCCGAGCTCATCGCCTTCGTGAAGGAGCTCGAGGCCGACCCGGCCGTGCACGGCATCCTGGTGCAGATGCCGCTGCCTCGGCCGCTCGACAAGCACGCGGTGATCGAGGCCATCGCGCCGGAGAAGGACGTGGACGGCTTCAACTACCTCAACGTCGGCAAGCTCGTGGCGGGCGACCCGGCGTTCTACCCGTGCACCCCGTGGGGCGTGATGAAGATCCTGGAGCACGAGGGCGTGGCGGTGCAGGGCGCGCACGCGGTGGTGGTCGGGCGCTCGAACATCGTCGGCAAGCCCATGGCGATGCTCCTCGTCAACGCCGGCGCCACGGTGAGCATGTGCCATTCGAAGACGCGGGACCTGGGCGAGATCACGCGCCAGGGCGACATCCTCATCGTCGCGGTGGGACGCCCGCGCCTCATCACCGGCGACATGGTGAAGCCGGGCGCGGTGGTGATCGACGTGGGCGTGAACCGCCTGCCGGACGGGTCGCTCGCGGGCGACGTGGATTTCGCATCAGCCGCGCGCGTGGCCTCGCGCGTGAGCCCGGTGCCCGGCGGCGTGGGCCCGATGACCATCGCCATGCTGCTCGCCAACACCGTGAAGTCGGCGGAGCGCGTGGCGGGGCTCGCGGCGCGGATGGAAACGCGCATCGCCTGAAGGCGTACGCGCGAGGCCGCGGCAGAACGAAAAAAAGCTGGAACCACAGATGAACACGGATGACACAGATGGGCATGCGTGAGGGATCGGTGGTATGCCTGGATCCGCACGGCTTTCACCGCATGCGCTATGTCGAGTGGGGCGATCCGCACAATCCGCGCGTGCTGCTGTGCGTGCACGGCCTCACGCGCAACGGACGCGACTTCGACTACGTCGCGCAGAGCCTCGCCGACGCCTACCGCGTGGTGTGCCCGGACGTGGTCGGCCGCGGGCGCAGCGACTGGCTGCGCGACCCGAAGGACTACACGTACAACGTCTACTGCCACGACATGACGGCGCTCGTTGCCGCGCTGCAGGCCGAAACCGTGGACTGGCTGGGCACCTCCATGGGCGGGATCATCGGCATGATCATGGCGGGCGTTCCGGGCTCTCCGGTACGCAAGCTGGTGATGAACGATGTCGGCTGCATGATCCCCAGGGCGTCGCTGCAGCGGCTCGCCCAGTACGTGGGCCGCGAGGCGGAATTCGGGACCCTCGATGCGTTCGAGGCCGCCATGCGCAGCATCTCGCCGTTCGGCGACCTCACGAACGAGCAGTGGCGCCATCTCGCCGTGACGGTGGCGCGGGAGGACGCGGACGGCAAGTGGCGCCCGCGCTACGATCCGGGCATCGCGGTGAACTTCAGGGACGCGATCGCCGCCGACATCGACCTGCGTCCCTACTGGAAGCTCGTGCACGGGCCGGTGCTGGTGATCCGCGGTGAGCAATCGGACCTGCTGCTGGCCGAAACGCTCGAGGAGATGCGCCAGCGTCCGCACACGCAGGCCCACGTCGTGCCGCGCACCGGGCACGCGCCCATGCTGATGAACGAAGCGCAGGCGGGCGCCGTGCGCCACTTCCTGCTCACCTGAGGCGCGGATGGCGTCCATGCGCTACGACGCGGTAGTGGTAGGCGCCGGCCACAACGGCCTCGTGTGCGCGTGCTACCTCGCGGCGCGCGGCCTCGCCGTGTGCGTGCTCGAGCGGCGCGCCGTGGCGGGCGGCTCCGCGGTGACCGAGGAGTTTCATCCGGGCTTCCGCAACTCCACCGCGAGCTACACGGTGAGCCTGCTGAATCCGAAAGTAGTCCGCGACCTGCGGCTCGCGGAGCACGGCCTGCGCGTCGTGGAGCGGCCGTACTCGAACTTCCTGCCGCTGGCCGATGGCGGCTACATCAAGGTGGGCGGCGGACTGGAGGCGACGCAGCGCGAGGTCGCGCGCTTCTCGCCGCGCGACGCCGGGCGGCTGCCCGCGTATTACCGGCGCCTCGACGCCGTCGCCGACGTGCTACGCGATCTGCTGCTCGAGACGCCGCCCAACGTCGGCGGCGGCGTGGGCGAGCTTTTCGCGGCGTGGAAGGCGGGCCGGCGCCTGCACAAGCTGCCGCGCAGCGCCCAGCGCGACGTGCTGGACCTCTTCACGCTCTCGGCCGGCGACTGGCTCGACCGCTGGTTCGAGTCCGAGCCCATCAAGGCCTGCTTCGGCTTCGACAGCGTGGTGGGCAACTTCGCGAGCCCGTACGATCCGGGCACCGCGTACGTGCTCCTGCACCACGTGTTCGGCGAGGTCAACGGCAACAAGGGGAGCTGGGGCCACGCGATCGGCGGCATGGGCGCGATCACCACCGCGATGCGGCGCGAAGCCGAGGCGCGCGGCGTGGAGATACGCACCGGGACGGCCGTCGAGCGCGTGCTCGCGAAGGACGGCCGCGCGTGCGGAGTGGCACTCGCGGACGGCAGCGAGATCGCCGCGCGCTGCGTTGTCTCCAACGCGCACCCGCAATGGCTGCTCGCCGCGCTGGGTGACGCGGCGGGCGACTGGCGCGAGCCGTTCACGAACTACCGCTCGGAATCTGCCACCTTCCGCATGAACGTGGCGCTCGCGGAGCTGCCGGATTTCACCTGCCGCCCAGGCACCGACATGGACCATCATCGCTCGGGCATCATCATGGCGCCGTCGCTCGCTTTCATGGACCGCGCCCACGCCACGGCCCGCGACGCACGGCTGGTCGCGCCGAGCCGATCGTCGAGATGCTGGTTCCGAGCACCGTCGACGACACGCTGGCGCCCGCGGGCAAGCACGTCGCGAGCCTCTTCTGCCAGCATTTCCGCTACGCGCTTCCCGACGGGCGCAACTGGGACGCGGAGCGCGAGCGCGCCGCGGATGCGATCGTCGAGCAGGTGACGCGCTTCGCGCCGAATTTCAAGTCGGCGATCCTGGGTCGGCGCATCCTCTCGCCGCTCGACCTCGAGCGCGAGTTCGGCCTCGTGGGCGGCGACATCTTCCACGGCAAGCTGTCGTTGAACCAGCTCTTCAGCGCGCGCCCGGTGTTGGGCTACGGCAACTATAGAATGCCGCTCAAGGGCCTGTATCTTTGCGGCTCGGGTGCGCATCCCGGCGGCGGTGTGACGGGCGTTCCGGGACATAATGCGGCGCGCGAGGTGCTGAAGGACTTGTAAAGGAGGAACGATGAACCGGAAGCTTGCAGTGATCCTGCCGTTGCTCGCCGTCGTTTTTCCCGCGCACGCCGAGCTCACGCGCCTCGAGATCGATTCGCAACGTCCGTACGGCACCTTCCGGGCCGGCGACTATGTGCTCCGTGAAGGAAAGGTGCATGGCGAGCTCTCACCCCAGGAGGCGATCCCCGGCCTGGACAAAGCGAAGCGCAACGCGCACGGCAAAGTGGACTACAGCGCGCGCATCGTCCTCATCACGCCGTCGCAGCCGGTGCACGGGAACGGCACACTCCTCGTCGACATCCCGAACCGCGGGAATGCCTATGCGCAGGCTCTCTTCAACTCGCCGCGCGACGAGCCGTTCGAGTCGGGCACGTTCGAGCAGGGCACCGGGTTCCTCGAGGACCAGGGATTCGGCATCGCGGAGGTGTACTGGGAGCTCGGCAAGGGTGCGGAGCTCCCGACCTTCGTCGACGTGGACGGGAAGACCCGCTACGTCGAGGGCGTGGGTTTCGCGATCGTGCGCGATGCGGCCGACTTCCTCGCCCACGCGGCCGCGGACTCGACGGGCGCGCCGAATCCGCTGCAAGGGGCGGTGAAGCGCACTCTCGCGAGCGGCAAGTCGCAGAGCGGCCGCTTCCTCAAGACGTTGCTGCTGCACGGCTTCAACATGCATGACGGCCACCGCGTCTTCGACGGCATGGAGATCTTCGTCGCGGCCGGGGGATTGCTGCCCATCCTCGCGACCGGCGCCGGTCCCGCCTCGAGCGCGAACGACTTCCCGAAGTTCGAGAACCCGGAGATGCGGGGCGTGAACGAGGAGCCGCTCGCGCTCGCGGACCTCGTAGGGCAGGTGGCGGCGCGGGGAGAAACGCCGCCGAAGCTGCTCTTCGTGAACTCCACCACGGACTATTACGCTATCCGCTCGTCGCTCGGTCGCACCGGCGCCTCGGGCACCACGGAGCCCCCGGTCCCGGCCAATGTGCGTCTCTACGACATCGCGGGCGGTTCGCACGTGCGGCTGAAGAAGGCGCCGAAGGAATGCACGATCGCCGCGGGCCGCCTCGACTGGGCCCCGGTATCGCGCGCGCTCCTCCTTCGGCTGAACGATTGGGTGGCGAACGGAATCGAGCCGCCCGCAACGCGCCTCATGCCGCTCGCGGCCGCCGCGGGCGGCACCGCGCTGCAAGCGCCGCCATACCTGCCGCAAGCCGTGATCGAGGTTCCAACGCTGGATGAAGATGGAAACGCGATGGGCGGAGTCCGGCTGCCCGACGTTGCCGTTCCCGTCGGCACGCACGGCGGACTCAACGAGCCGCGCGTGCGCTCGTGCATCCTCGTCGGCGCGTACCACCCGTTCGCGACGACGCGCGCCGAGCGCGAGGCCGCGAGCGATGCGCGGCAGTCCCTCGAGGAGCGCTACAGGAATCGCGACGACTACGTGAACCGCGTGCGTGCCGCCGCGCGCGAGCTCGAGCACGAGGGTTTCCTGCTGCCCGGGGACTCCGCGGTGATCGTCGAGGAAGCCGCGTCCAACGCAGCGCTCGGCAAACTGCACCCTGACCGATAGGTGCGGACTTCGCGAGGCGCTCTGACCGAGGCGCCGTTACGACTCCCAGTTGGGCGGCCGCTTCTGCAGGAAGGCATCGACACCTTCGCGCGCGAAACTCGTGTCCATGTTGCAGGAGATCGTCCTCGTGGCATCGTCGTACGCCTGCGCGAGGCCCGATTCGAGCTGGCGGTAGAAGAGGGCTTTACCCATCGCGAGCGCTTCCCGCGGCTTCGCCTTCAGGCTCGCGATGAGCTCGGCCGTCGCCTCTGCGACTTGCGCCGGCGGCACGACCCGGTTCACGAGCCCCCATTGGAGGGCCTTCTCCGCGTCGATGAAGCCGCCGGTGAAGAGCATCTCGGCGGAGCGCTTGCGCCCGAGGTTGCGCGACAGGGCCACCGCAGGCGTGGAGCAGAAGAGGCCGAGGTTCACGCCCGAGACCGCGAACTTCGCCTCGGACGAGGCCACGGCGAGGTCGCACTGCGCCACGAGCTGGCAGCCCGCCGCGGTGGCGAGGCCGTTGACCACGGCGATCACCGGGACGGGCAGGGCGACGAGCTTCTGCATCATCGCGCTGCACGAGGTGAAGAGCTCCTCCACGCGCGCGGGCTCCAGGCCGCGCATCTCCTTCAGGTCGTGGCCCGCGCAGAACGCGTTGCCGGCGCCCGTGACCATCACCACGCGGATGGATTCGTCCGCGGCGATTTCGTCCAGCGCCTGGTGCAGCTCTGCGAGCAGCATGGAGGAGAGCGCGTTGTACTGGCGCGGGCGGTTCAGCGTGAGCAGGGCGACGGCGTCGCGGACCTCCCGGCGCAGTACGGGGTCGCCAAGAGCCGGAGCGGCGGCGCCCGAGCGGTCGTTCATGGATGCCTCCTGGTGCGGCCGATGGCCGAATTATGCGCCCGGCACGGGTCATTCGCCTTGCCCGGCGTGCCCGCGCTGCGGTAGCATTCGCCCACCGAACCCAGGGAAGCCAACGCTCGCGCGAGACGGCGAAAGCGGACGGACATTTCGAGTCTCGATGACCGGCGACACCATCCTCGAAACGCGCGGCCTCACCAAGGAGTTCAAGGGCTTCGTCGCGGTCGACAACGTGAACCTCAGGGTGCGCCGCGGCGCCATCCACGCGCTGATCGGGCCCAACGGCGCGGGCAAGACGACGACGTTCAACCTGCTCACCAAGTTCCTGGTGCCTACCGCCGGCACCATCCTCTTCGACGGGGAAGACATCACGCGCGAGCGCCCCGCCGATGTCGCGCGCCGCGGCGTGATCCGCTCGTTCCAGATCTCGGCGGTGTTCCCCAACCTCACGGTGCTGGAGAACGTGCGCATCGCGTTGCAGCGCGCGCTCGGCACGAGCTTCCAT
The DNA here is from genome assembly GCA_963827425.1 of uncultured beta proteobacterium. Taxonomy (GTDB): domain Bacteria; phylum Pseudomonadota; class Gammaproteobacteria; order Burkholderiales; family Usitatibacteraceae; genus Usitatibacter. Next base: position 66,883 of record CAWHAQ010000010.1, read on the forward strand.
TTCTGGAAGCGCGAGAGGACGCTCGACGTGCTGAACGAGCGTGCCATGGCGCTGCTCGAGCGCGTGCACCTCGCCAAGTTCGCGCGCCTGCACGCGGGCGAGCTCGCCTACGGCCGCAAGCGCACGCTGGAGATCACCACCACGCTCGCCATGGAGCCGGCGCTCATGCTGCTGGACGAGCCCACCGCGGGCATGGGCCACGAGGACGTGGACCGCGTGAAGGAGCTGATCCGCGAGGTGGCCTTGGGGCGCACGGTGCTGATGGTCGAGCACAACATGAGCGTGGTCTCCGGAATCTGCGACACGATCACGGTGATGGCGCGCGGCGCCGTGCTGGCCGAGGGGCCGTACGCCGAGGTCTCGCGCAATCCCCAGGTGGTCGAGGCCTACATGGGTTCCACGGAGGCGGCCCATGGCTGAGGCGGTCCTCGAGGTCTCCGGCCTGCATGCCTGGTACGGCGAATCCCATGTGCTGCACGGCATGGACTTCACGGTGCGGCGCGGCGAGGTGGTGACGCTCCTCGGGCGCAACGGCGCCGGGCGCACCTCGACGCTCAAGGCCATCCTGGGCCTGGTGGGAAGGCGCACCGGCTCCATCAAGGTGAACGGCATCGAGACCATCGGCTGGCCCACCTATCGCATCGCGCACCTGGGCGTCGGCTACTGCCCGGAGGAGCGCGGCATCTTCGCGAGCCTCTCGGTGGAGGAGAATCTGCTGCTGCCGCCGCAGACGGGCGCGGGCGGCATGAGCCTGGAGGAGATCTACGCGATGTTTCCCAACCTGCGCGAGCGGCGCGCGACCGCCCAGGGCACCAAGCTCTCCGGCGGCGAGCAGCAGATGCTCGCGATGGCGCGCATCCTTCGCACCGGGGCGCGGCTGCTCCTGCTGGACGAGATCACCGAGGGCCTCGCCCCGGTGATCGTGCAGGCGCTGGGCCGCGTCATCGTGAAGCTCAAGGAGCGCGGGTTCACCATCGTGCTGGTGGAGCAGAATTTCCGGTTCGCGGCGCCGCTCGCGGACCGGCATTACGTCGTCGAGCACGGACGCGCCGCGCAGGCGTTCGACGCGAGCGAGCTCGACGCCCGGACCGGGATGCTGCACGAGTACCTGGGTGTCTAGAACGAGACCATGAAAAAAAGGAGAGCAGGAGATGAGCACGAAGCACAAGCTGTGGGCCGCCCTGGCGGCCGTGGGGTTCGTGGCGGGAGCCGCGCAGGCGCAGATTTCGGGCAACACCGTGAAGATCGGCGTGCTGTCCGACATGTCCAGCCTGTACGCGGACATCGGCGGCCCGGGCTCGGTGGCCGCCGCGAAGATGGCGGTCGCGGACTTCGAGCGCACGCACCACCCCAAGTTCAAGATCGAGGTGGTGGGCGGCGATCACCTGAACAAGCCCGACGTGGGCTCGCAGATCGCGCGCAAGTGGTATGACGAGGACGGCGTGGACGCCATCGTCGACGTGCCGAACTCCGGCGTTGCGCTCGCCATCAGCCAGATCACGAAGGAGAAGAACAAGGCGTTCCTCGCCTCCGGCCCCGGCAGCTCGGATCTCACCGGCGGCAAGTGCTCGCCCAACACCATCCACTGGGTGTACGACACCTGGATGCTCGCCAACGGCACCGGCACCGCGGTCGTGAAGACCGGCGGCGACACCTGGTTCTTCATCACCGCCGACTACGCGTTCGGGCAGGCGCTGGAGCGCGACGCCACGAGCGCCGTGACCAAGGCGGGCGGCAAGGTGCTGGGCGGGGTGAAGGTGCCGCTCAACAACCAGGACTTCTCCTCGTTCCTGCTGCAGGCGCAGGCGTCGAAGGCGAAGATCATCGGCCTCGCCAACGCGGGCGGGGACACGATCAACTCGATCAAGCAGGCCGCCGAGTTCGGCATCGTGAAGGGCGGCCAGCATCTCGCGGGCCTGCTGGTGTTCATCTCCGACGTGCACGGCATCGGGCTCGAGAAGGCGCAGGGCCTGATCCTCACCGAGAACTTCTACTGGGACCTGAACGACAAGACGCGCGCGTGGAGCAAGCGATTCGCGGCCGCCGACAACGGCAAGATGCCCACGATGGTCCACGCGGGGGTCTACAGCAGCGTGCTGGAGTACCTGAACACGGTCGCGGCGATCAACAGCGACGACGGCGGCAAGGTCATCGCGGAGATGAAGAAGAAGCCTTTCGACGACCCGCTGTTCGGCAAGAGCCAGGTGCGCGAGGACGGCCGCAATGTCCACGACGCCTACCTGTTCCAGGTGAAGACGCCGGCGGAATCCAAGGGGCCGTACGACTACTACAAGCTGCTCGCCACGATCCCGGCGGACCAGGCATTCCGTCCGCTCAAAGACGGTGGCTGCTCACTGGTAAAGTGATCTAAAGGGCGAGCAGAAGATCGGGAACGGGGATGGAGCGGACGCCTTCGGTGCCGCTCATCCCCGGCAAACGCACTGCCCAATGATCGTCTCCGTATGAACATCTCCGTGCCGGCCCTGATGGGGCAACTCCTGATCGGGCTGATCAACGGGTCGTTCTACGCCCTGTTGTCGCTCGGGCTCGCGGTGATCTTCGGGCTCCTCAACATCATCAACTTCACGCACGGCGCGCAGTACATGGTGGGGGCGTTCGTGGCCTGGTTCCTGTTGACCCAGGCCGGGCTCAGCTACTGGTGGGCGCTGCTCCTCGTGCCGGTAGCACTCGCAGTGTTCGGTGTGCTGATCGAGCGGCTGATGTTGAAGCACCTGTACAAGCTCGACCATCTGTACGGCCTGCTCCTCACCTTCGGCCTCGCGTTGATCCTCGAGGGCCTCTTCACGCAGCGCTTCGGCTCGGCCGGAATGCCGTACTCGATGCCCGACAAGCTCACCGGCGGCTACGCGCTGGGCTTCATGTTCCTGCCCACCTATCGCGCGTGGGTGATCGTGGCCTCGCTCGTGATCTGCCTCACGACGTGGTTCGTGATCGAGCGCACCAAGCTGGGCGCCTACCTGCGCGCCGCCACCGAGAATCCTTCGCTCGTGCAGGCGTTCGGGGTGAACGTGCCGCGCATGGTCACGCTCACCTACGGCTTCGGCGTGGGGCTCGCGGGGCTGGCGGGTGTCTTCGCCGCGCCCATCTACCAGGTGAGCCCGCAGATGGGCTCCTCGCTCATCATCGTGGTGTTCGCCGTGGTGGTGATCGGGGGCATGGGCTCGATCATGGGCTCGATCGTGACCGGGTTCGGGCTGGGCCTGGTCGAGGGGCTCACGAAGTATTTCTATCCCGAGGCGTCGTCCACGGTGATCTTCGTGATCATGGCGATCGTGCTCATGATCCGGCCCCAGGGCCTCTTCGGCCAGCGCTAGGCATGGCGATCGACGCGCAGCGCGCTGCCATCGACGAGCCCCCGGCGCTCGCCTCCCGCGACGAGCTTCGCGAGGCGCGCTACCACCGCAACGGCTCCCTCATACTGTTCGCCCTCCTGCTGGTGGCCCCGGCGGTGGTCTACCCGGTGTTCCTCATGCAGGCGCTCTGCTTCGCGCTTTTCGCCTGCGCCTTCAACCTGCTGATCGGCTACGGCGGGCTGCTCTCGTTCGGCCACGCGATGTTCCTCGGCATGGCGGGCTACCTCTCGGCGCACGCGGCGAAGGTGTGGGGCTTCACGCCGGAGCTGGCCATCCTCACCGGCACGGCGATGGCGACGGCGCTGGGCGTGGTCACCGGCTTCATCGCGATCCGCCGCCAGGGCATCTACTTCGCGATGATCACCCTGGCATTGGCGCAGATGGTGTTCTTCTTCTGCGTGCAGGCGCCGTTCACCGGCGGCGAGGACGGCATCCAGGGCGTGCCGCGCGGCAAGCTCTTCGGGCTCCTCTCGCTCGAGCCGTCGCTCGCGATGTACTACACCGTGCTCGCGATATTCGCGTTCGGCTTCTTCCTGATCCACCGCATCATCCACTCGCCGTTCGGCCAGGTGCTGAAGGCGATCCGCGACAACGAGCCGCGCGCCATCTCCCTGGGCTACCGCACGGAGCGCTACAAGCTCGCGGCGTTCGTGATGTCCGCAGCACTCGCGGGACTGGCGGGCGCGACCAAGGCGATCGTCTTCCAGCTCGCCTCGCTCACCGACGTGCACTGGGGCATGTCGGGCGAGGTGGTGCTGATGACTCTGGTGGGCGGCCTCGGCACCGTGTTCGGGCCCGTGGCCGGCGCCTTCGTCCTGGTCGCGATGGAAAGCTATCTCGCCGAGCTGGGCGCCTGGGTGACCGTCACGCAGGGCGTGATCTTCGTGGTCTGCGTGCTCGCGTTCCGGCGCGGCGTGATCGGCGAGCTCGAGGCGTGGCTCAGGCGACGCCGGAAAGGATGACACCATGGTCTACAAGGGAAGCTGCCATTGCGGCAAGGTCGCCTACGAGGTGGAAGGCGAGATCGGCCCGGTCATGGCCTGCAACTGCTCGATGTGCGAGCGCAAGGGATCGCTCCTCTGGTTCGTGGCGCGCGACAAGCTTCGCCTCACCACGCCGGAGAGCAACGCCGCGGAGTACCTTTTCAACAAGCACGTGATCCACCACCGCTTCTGCCCGACCTGCGGCATCCATCCCTACGCGGTGGGCACGGACGGGAAGGGCAACCCCATGGCGGCGATCAACGTGCGCTGCCTCGATGGGGTCGATCTCGAGGAGCTCGCCGTCACGCATTACGACGGCCGGTCGAGATAGTGGAGCGCAACCGGGCCAACTTCACCCCGCTCACGCCCCTCGACTTCCTGCGGCGCTCCTCCGAGGTCTACCCGGGCAAGCCCGCGGTCGTCCACGGCGAGCGGACGTATACCTACCGCGAGTTCGCCGAGCGCTGCCGGCGCCTGGCGAGCGTGCTGGCGGCGCGCGGCGTGGGGCGCGGCGACACCGTCGCGGTGATGGCGCCCAATGTGCCGGCGCTGCTGGAGGCGCACTACGCCGTCCCGGGGCTGGGCGCGATCCTCAACGCGCTCAACTACCGCCTCGACGCGGCTACCATCGCGTTCTGCCTGGAGCACGGCGAGGCGAAGGTGCTCATCACCGACCGCGAGCTCTCGCCGGTGATCGCGAAAGCGCTCCAACTCGTGAAGCGCGAGATCTTCGTGGTCGACATCGACGATCCCCTCGCGGCCGGCGGCGAGCGGCTCGGCGCGGCGAGCTACGAGGAATGGATCGCGGCCGGGGACGCGGATTTCGAGATGCCGGGGCCGCTCGACGAGTGGGACTCGCTGGCTCTGCTCTACACGTCCGGCACCACGGGCGATCCCAAGGGCGTGCTCTACCATCATCGCGGCGCCTACCTCAACGCGCTCGGCAACGCGCTCGCGTTCGGCCTGGGCCCGCGCTCGGTCTACCTCTGGACGCTGCCCATGTTCCACTGCAGCGGCTGGACCTATACGTGGGCGGTGACGGCGGTCGGCGCAACGCACGTTTGCCTGCGCAAGGTCGACCCCGCGCTGGTCTTCCCGATGATCGAGAAGCACCGCGTGACCCACATGTGCGGCGCTCCCATCGTGCTCAACATGCTGGTGCACGCGCCGGCCTCGGTGAAACGGCGCTTCGCGCACACGGTGGAGGTCGCCACGGGCGGCGCCGCGCCTCCGTCGGCGGTCATCGAGGCGATGGAGTCGATGGGATTCCGCGTGACGCACCTCTACGGCCTCACCGAGAGCTACGGGCCCGCCACCCTCTGCGCCTGGCAGGAGGAATGGGATGGCCTCGACCTCGGCGCGCGCTCCCGCCTCATGGCGCGCCAGGGCGTGCGCTATCCGACGCTCGCCGACATGCAGGTGGCCGATCCCGAGACCCACGCACCCGTGCCCCGCGATGGCGTCACGCTGGGCGAGGTGATGCTGCGCGGGAACACCCTCATGAAGGGCTACCTCAAGAACCCGCGCGCCACCGAAGCGGCGTTCCGCGAGGGCTGGTACCACACGGGCGACCTCGCGGTGTGGCATCCCGACGGCTACGCGGAGGTGAAGGACCGCTCGAAGGACATCATCATCTCGGGCGGCGAGAACATCTCCTCGCTCGAGGTGGAGGAGTGCCTCTATCGCCACCCGCAGGTCATGGAGGCCGCGGTGGTGGCGCGACCCGACGAGAAATGGGGCGAGACGCCGTGCGCCTTCGTGGTGCTCAAGCCTGGCGCCGCGCCCGTCGCCGCCGAGGACATCATGGCATGGTGCCGCGACCACCTCGCGCGCTTCAAGGTGCCGCGCACGGTCGTGTTCGGCGAGCTGCCCAAGACCTCGACCGGTAAGATCCAGAAATTCGTGCTGCGCGAGCGCGCCCGCTCGCTGTAGCACCTTCATTTTCACCAACCAAGGAGAACACCATGGGAAAGAACGTCCAGCTCAAGGCGGCTGACGGACACACGTTCGATGCATACGTCGCGGAGCCTTCCGGCAAGCCGCGCGGCGCGATCGTCGTGATCCAGGAGATCTTCGGCGTGAACAGCCACATCCGGTCGGTGGCCGACGGCTACGCGCAGGATGGCTATCTCGCGGTGGCGCCGGCGCTCTATGACCGCGTGCAGCGCAAGTACGAGAGCGGCTACTCGCAGGACGAGATCCAGGCGGGCATCGCGGTGCGCGGCAAGATCACGAACGAGCAGGCGCTCGCCGACACGCAGGCCGCCATCGACTATGCGCAGCAGGCGGGCAAGGTCGGCATCGTCGGCTATTGCTGGGGCGGCACCATCGCGTGGCTCGCCTCCTCGCGCCTGAAGGGCCTCGCCGCGTCGGTCTCCTATTACGGCGGCGGCGTGCCGGGTTTGAAGGATGAGAAGCCGAAGGCGCCCACGATGTTCCAGTTCGGCAAGACCGACCACTCGATCCCGCTCGACAAGGCCGAGGAGGTCGCGAAGGCGCATCCCGAAGTCACGACGTACTACTACGACGCCGGGCACGGCTTCAACTGCGACCAGCGCCCGTCGTACGATGCCGCGTCGGCGAAGACCGCGCGCGAGCGCTCCGTGGACTTCTTTCGCCGCCACGTTGGCTGACGACGTTGCCGGCTATCTGTGTTCATCCGTGTTCATCTGTGGTTCCATGCCTTTCTTGGGTTATTCACGTTAGCGGTATAATTTCAAACACTCGTTTGAATCCGCAGCGCTCCCCATGAAGATCCTGGTGCCCGTGAAGCGCGTGGTCGACTTCAACGTAAAGGTCCGCGTCAAGGCGGACCAGACCGGGGTCGAGCTCGCCAACGTCAAGATGTCCATGAATCCCTTCGACGAGATCGCCGTCGAGGAGGCGTTGAAGATCAGGGAGGCGGGCAAGGCAACCGAGGTCGTGGTCGTTTCGGCCGGCGTCACCGCGTGCCAGGAAACGCTGCGCACCGCGCTCGCCATGGGCGCCGACCGGGCGATCCTCGTCGAGACCGACGCCGAGCTGCAGCCGCTCGCGGTGGCCAAGCTGCTGAAGGCCATCGTGCAGAAGGAGGGAGCGGGCCTCGTCATCCTCGGCAAGCAGGCCATCGACGACGACGCCAACCAGACCGGCCAGATGCTCGCCGCGCTGCTCGACTGGCCCCAGGCGACGTTCGCGAACAAGGTCGAGATCGACGGGGAGGCCGTGATGGTGGTCCGCGAGATCGACGGCGGGCTCGAGACCGTGGCCACGAAGCTGCCCGCGGTGATCACCACGGACCTGCGCCTCAACACGCCGCGCTACGCGACGCTGCCCAACATCATGAAGGCGAAGAAGAAGACGCTCGACATCGTGAAGCCGGCCGACCTCGGCGTGGACGTCGCGCCGCGGCTGAAGACCCTCAAGGTCGCCGAGCCCGGCAAGCGCAAGGCGGGCGTCATGGTGAAGGACGTCGCCGAGCTGGTGGACAAGCTCAGGAACGAAGCGAAGGTGATCTCGTGACCGCGCTCGTCATCGCGGAGCACGACGGCGAGCACCTGCGGGGCGGCACGGCCAACGCGGTGGCGGCGGGCGCGAAGATGGGCGGCGACGTGCACGTGCTGGTCGCGGGCTCGAAGGCGAAGGGCGCGGCCGCGGCGGCCGCGAAGCTCGCCGGCGTCGCGAAGGTGCTGCACGTCGAGGCCGCGCACTACGACGACGGCTCGCCGGAGAACTATGCCGCGCTGATCGTACCGCTCGCGAAGGGCTATTCGCACGTGGCGGCGAGCGCCTCCGCCTTCGGCAAGGGCGTGATGCCGCGCGTGGCGGCACTTCTCGACGTGGCGCAGATCTCCGAGATCTCCGCCGTGCAATCGCCCGACACGTTCGTGCGCCCGATCTACGCCGGTAACGCCTTTGCCACGGTGCAGTCGCAGGATGCCGTGAAGGTGCTCACGGTGCGCGCCACCGGATTCGACGCCGCGCCGTCCACGGGCAACGCGCCGATCGAGCCGACGCCGGCGGGCCCCGACAAGGCGCAGTCGAAGGTCGTCGCGCGCGAGCTCACCAGGTCCGAGCGCCCGGAGCTGAACGGTGCGCGGCGCGTGGTCTCGGGGGGACGCGGGCTGGGCAGCGGCGAGAACTTCCGCATGCTGGAGGCGCTCGCCGACAAGCTGGGCGCGGCGATCGGCGCCTCGCGCGCGGCGGTCGATTCGGGTTTCGTGCCCAACGATTTCCAGGTGGGCCAGACCGGCAAGATCGTCGCCCCCGAGCTCTACATCGCGGTCGGCATCTCGGGCGCGATCCAGCACCTCGCCGGCATGAAGGACAGCAAGGTGATCGTGGCCATCAACAAGGATCCCGAGGCGCCCATCTTCCAGGTGGCCGACTACGGGCTGGTGGGCGACCTCTTTCAAGTGGTGCCCGAGCTCACGCAAAAAATCTGACCCTCACCCCGGCCCTCTCCCAGGGGAGAGGGAGGAGCCTCACCCCGACCTACCCAAGGGAGAGGGAGGAGACAGCAATGGCCGAATACGTCGCACCCATCAGGGACATGCAGTTCGTGCTGAAGCACGTGGTCGGCCTGGACCAGGTGAACACGCTCCCGGGCTGGGAGGAGATCACCGACGACGTCATCGACGCGATCCTCGAGGAGGCGGGCAAGCTCGCCTCCGAGGTGCTGTCGCCGTTGAACGCGAGCGGCGACCGCGCCGGCGCCACGTGGAAGGACGGCAAGGTCACCATGCCCGCGGGCTTCCGCGACGCGTACTGGCAATGGGTGAAGGGCGGCTGGGGCAACGTGATGGCGCCCACCGACTTCGGCGGCCAGGGCCTGCCGCACCTCGTCGCCACGCCGGTCGAGGAGATGTGGGGCTCGGCCAACCTCGCCTTCAAGCTCTGCCCGATGCTCACGCAGGGCGCGGTGGAGGCGCTGCACCTGGTCGGCTCCGAGGAGCTCAAGCGCCGCTTCCTGCCCAAGATGGTGACCGGCGAGTGGACCGGCACGATGAACCTCACCGAGCCGCAGGCCGGCAGCGACCTCTCGCTCGTGCGCACCAAGGCCGTCCCGCAGCAGGACGGCACCTACAAGCTCTACGGCCAGAAGATCTTCATCACCTACGGCGAGCACGACTACACCGACAACATCGTGCACATGGTGCTCGCGCGCATGCCGAAGGCGCGCCCGAGGGCGTGAAGGGCATCTCGCTCTTCGTGGTGCCGAAGGTGAACGTGAACGCCGACGGCAGCCTGGGCGAGCCGCAACGACGTGAAGTGCGCCTCCATCGAGCACAAGCTCGGCATCCACGCGAGCCCGACCGCGGTGCTGATCTACGGCGAGGGCGAGGGCGCGGTCGGCTACCTCGTGGGCGAGGCCAACCGCGGGCTGGAGTACATGTTCATCATGATGAACGCCGCGCGCCTCGCCGTCGGGCTGGAGGGCGTCTCGATCGCGGAGCGCGTCGTACCAGCGCGCGCTCGGCTGGTCGCGCGAGCGGCTGCAGGGCAAGCCGGTCGGCGGCGCCGCGGGCGTGAAGACCGCGCCGATCGTCCAGCATCCCGACGTGAAGCGCATGCTCCTCACCATGAAGTCGCTCACCGAGGCGATGCGGGCTCTCGCCTACCAGACCTCGGCGCTGCTGGACCGCGCGCGCAAGCATCCCGACGATGCGGAGCGGCGCCGCTGCCAGGCGCTGGTCGACCTGCTGGTTCCCGGTCGTCAAGGGCTGGTCGACCGAGAACGGCATCGACGTGGCCTCGCTCGGCATCCAGGTGCACGGCGGCATGGGATTCATCGAGGAGACGGGGGCGGCGCAGCACCTGCGCGATGCGCGCATCACCACGATCTACGAGGGCACGACCGGCATCCAGGCCAACGACCTGGTCGGGCGCAAGGTGGGACGGGAAGGCGGGCGCACCGCGTACTCGATCATCGCCGACATGGACGACGCTCGCCACCGAGCTTTCGCAGGGCAAGAACGTGCACCTGGCCGCGATCGCCGATCGCTTCGCCTCGGCGGTCTCGCGCCTCAAGGAAGCCACGCAATGGATCGTGGCGAGCTATGGCGGCAACCCGGCCGCGGTCGCCACGGGCTCGGTGTACTACCTGAAGCTGATGGGCATCGTGTGCGGCGGCTGGATGATGGCGCGCTCGGCGCAGATCGCGGCGCGCATGCTCGAGGCCGGCGAGGGCGACGCTGGCTTCCTGCGCGGCAAGCTCCTCACCGCGCGCTTCTACGCGGACCACATCCTGCCGCAGGCGATGGCGCTCGCGATGATCGCGATGCGCGGCGCCGACAGCGTGCTCGCGGTGGAGGAAGCGCTGCTCTAGGTGGTCAGGTTCACGCTGATGCCGGTCGCGGCGCCCGACTGGAAGCCGAAGATCCGGCATTTTTCCACGATGAGCTCGGATCCCTGGAGGAAGTTGATCCCGATGAGGCCCGTGCCGATGCCCTCGATCGAAAGGTTGCGCAGGGTCACATGGATGCCGGCCCCGCTGACAACGATGCCGTTGGTCCCGGAGACCAGCACGCCCGCCTGCGTGTCGTAGCCGTCGATCGTGATCGACTTGGTGATGGTCACGGCGCCGAATCCGCCCGGGTCAATCACGTTGATGATGCCGCCAGCCGCGGTCTTGGAGATGGCGCCGGCGAACGTCTTGCAGGGAGCGGTGCGGCTGCACGGATTCGCGTCGTCGCCCGTGCCCGATACCCAGGTACGGGACTGCGCATGCACCGCCGGGGCGAGCGCCAACGCCGTGGCGCCAATTGCAACGGATTTCAGGATGGAACGGAGATATCGCATTGCCTGGTCCCCTCTGCGTCCCGGCATCCGGCACTCAAGTGCACCCCGTCCGCTGGCGCCCTCGACCGGACTGGGCCGGTGACGGACGGGAGTATAGATGAACAGGTTGCGCGCGATGCGGGAATTACGGAACAATCTTCGGCACCGCAAATGCGGAATATGCCGCAAGCGGGGGCGATCAGCTCGCCGCCAGGCGCGCGAGCGTCGGCGCCAGGTCCAATCCCGTCTCGGCCTTCAGCTCGCGCGCGGAGGCCTTCATCTCATCCGCCGAAACGCCCGGCACGGGGTCGGTCGAGGCGAGCGCAACGACGTTGCCGGGCTCCGAGGGCGGCAACGCCAGCACGTTCGCGCCGAATACCTCCCGCAGTCGCTCGACGCTGGGCGCCGCGCTCTTGCGGCGCGTGAGCAGGTTCACCGCGAGCATCCCGCCGGGCGCGAGGCGCGCGCGGCATCCGGCATAGAAGGACACGCTGTCGAGCACTCCCGCGCGGCCCTTCGCGTCGAAGCCGTCGACCACGATCAGGTCGTAGCGAGCCCGTGCGCCGGCCACGTAGTCCCATGCGTCCGCCACGACGACCCTGAGCCGCAGCGACTCTTCCGGCAAGCGGAAGCTTGTCGCGGGCGGCCTCCACGACCTCGGGGAGTATCTCCACCGCGGTGATGCGCGCCCTGGGCCGGAATCGATGCAGGAAGCGCGTGACGGACGCCGCGCCCAGGCCCACTTGCAGCACCTTCGCCGGCCAGCGGCTATCGCCTTTCAACAGCAGCGGCATCATGAGCTCCCGCGTGTACTCGAGCTCGAGCGCCCAGGGACGCGCGATGCGCATCGCGCCCTGCACCCACGGCGAGCCGAAGTGCAGGTAGCGCACGCCGCGCTCCTCGCTGATCACGATGTCGGCCATGCTAGGATTGTCGCCGAAAAGGACGTCATGGAAGCCTTGCTCGTCTCCATCGGCCTGGTGGCCCTGGCCGAGATCGGGGACAAGACCCAGCTGCTGTCGCTCGTGCTCGCCACGCGGTTCCGCCGGCCGTGGCCGATCGTGCTCGGCATTTTCGTCGCCACGCTCTTCAACCACACGCTCGCCGGCGCCCTCGGCGCCTGGCTCACGCACGCGCTGGGACCCGTGCTCATGATGCGCATCGTCGGCGCATCCTTCATCGCCATGGCCGCCTGGGTCCTGATACCCGACAAGCTCGACGAGGCGACCGGCAAGGGCCGCGGCCGCGGCGGCGTGCTCGGCACGACGATCGTGATGTTCTTCCTGGCCGAGATGGGCGACAAGACGCAAATCGCCACGGTGGCGCTCGCCGCGCGCTATCCGGGCATGCTCGCGTGGGTCGTGGCCGGCACCACGGTCGGCATGCTGCTCGCCAACGTGCCGGTGGTGTTCTTCGGCGATGCGATCGCCAGGCGCGTGCCGCTCGTGTACGTGCGGCGCGTTACGGCTCTGTTCTTCGTGGCCCTCGGGGTGCTCGCCTTCGTGGCGGCGTAGTCACTGCGCCGGCAACGCCTCGCGCTCGGAGCGCGCGGGCAGGTCCAGCTCGCTGCGGTAGCAGATCTGCGAGCGGGGGTCACGGCGCACCAGCTCCTTCGCGGCGTACAACGCGCGGTCGGCGTCGGCGATGAGGCCGCGGAGCCGGCGCCGAAGCGATACTCGGCCACGCCGCACGCAAGCCGCACGGTGAGCTCCTCGCCGGGGGCGATCTCGCAGGGGCTCGCCTCGATCGCCTTCACGAGGCGGGCGATCACCGGCTTCAACGCGCGGTTGCGGTGCAGGCCCACGACGAACTCGTCGGCGCCCCAGCGCGCGAGCCAGTCCCCGCGCCGCGTGTTGAGCTGCAGCAGGGCCGCCACGTGCGAGATGCAGGCGTCGCCCGCGCTGTGGCCGTGCTTGGTCGTTCACGCGCTTGAAGTCGTTGATGTCGAAGAGCGCGACCTGGAAGCCCTGCAGGTCGCGCTCGGCGCGCGCCACTTCCTCCGCGAGCCGCTTCTCGCCCGCGCGCCGGTTGTAGAGGCCGGTGAGCTCGTCGGCGTCCGACACGCGCTCGAGGCGGTTGATGGTCTCGTTCAGCTGCATGAGGCAGTACTGCGTGCCCTCCATGAGCTGCGCCCGCGCGATCCGGAAAGCCGGTGGGCAGGTCCGGCACGCGGCGGCGGTCGATGTACTCGCGCAGCGCCTCGGCGGTGAGCTCTACCGGCGCCAGCAGCTCGCGCAGCACCCACAGCATCCACAGGAAGCCCGCGAGCGAGGCGAGGAAGAGCGCGACCAGCACCGGGTACATGCGCGACCAGTCGGCGCTCGCCACCAGCAGGTAGACGATGAAAGCCGCGAGCGGGCCCAGGATGCCGACGAAGCCCGCGAGGGCGAACTTGCCCGCGTAGCTCGCTCGCAGCGGGCCGATGCGGCCCAGCAGCCGGTAGAGCGCGATGCGCTCGAGGACCTGCGTGCCCGGGCGGGACCTTGCTCACCATGCGCTGCCTTACCTCCGTCGCGTCATTCTACCCGGCGGCCCCGCGTTTCCCGCCGGGCAGGTTCTACGCTTCGCGAGTGATGCCCTTCACAGTCCGCCGATCGGGTTGCGCAGGGTGCCGATGCCCTCGATCTCGGTCTCCAGCAGGTCGCCGGGCTTCATGAACTCGGGCGGGTTGCGTGCGAAGCCCACGCCTTCGGGCGTGCCGGTGGAAATTACGTCGCCCGCCTCGAGCGTCATGCCCATGGACAGGTCGCCGATCAGGCGCGGCAGCTTGAAATAGAGGAATTTCGTGCTGGAATCCTGCTTGGTGACGCCGTTCACGCGGCAGGTCACGCGCAGGTTGTCGGGCTCGATGGAATCGGCGGTCACGATCCAGGGCCCCATGGGGCAGGTTCCGTCGAGGCTCTTGCCCTTGTGCCACTGCCCGCCGTGCCGGCGCTGCAGGTCGCGCCACGAGACGTCGTTGATCACGGTGTAGCCGAAGACGTGGCGCATCGCGTCGCCCTCGGCGAATGTCCTTGCCCGTGGTGCCGATGATCATGCCCAGCTCCACCTCCCAGTCGAGCGAGGTGGAGATCTTCGCGTCGAACGGCACGGTGTCGAAGGGGCCGGTCACCGCGGTGGTCGCCTTGCTGAAGAACACCGGCCACTTGGGCAGCTCGCGGTTGTCCTGCAGCTTCTGCGCGCCCTCCTCGAAGTGCTCCAGGTAGTTCCAGCCCACGCAGAACACGTTCTTCGCGGGGCGCGGGATGGGCGCGTGCAGTTTCACGTCGGCGAGCGCCACGCTGTCCACGGGCGGCTTCTTCGCCAGCTCGCGCAGGCGCGCCAGCATCGGCGCTCCGGCGCGGATGATGCCCAGCATCGTGGAGGTGTCGGCGTCCGCGCCGAGCGCGGCGGGAATGTCCACCACGCGCTTGTCGTCGATCACGAGGCCGGGACGCGGCTGGCCGGAGGGGAGCGGGGAGAATGTCGCGAGCTTCATTGTTTCCTCTTCATGGGATGGTTGCGAGGGGATGTTGCTGCCGGCTTCCAGCGCGGCGCGAAGAAACGGTCGACGGCCCCGCGCGTCACCTCGGCGAGGCTCGCAGGGCTCCAGCGCGGGCGGTCGTCCTTTTCCACCAGCAGCGCGCGGATGCCTTCCACGAAGTCGCCCTGGTCGAAGCAGCCGTGGACGAGGTTCAACTCCATGCGGAAGCACTCGGCGAGCGACAGCGTGGCGCCGCGCGTGAGCTGCTCCAGCGTCACCGCGAGCATGGTCGGCGAGCGCCTGGCGAGTGCGGCGCGCGTGCGCTCGGCCCACTCGCGGTATTCCGGCGCGCGCTCGCCTTCCAGCGAGGCGACGATGGCCTGCACCGTGGGCGCGCCGAAGTGCCGGTCGATCGCGGGCCGCAGCCGTGCCAGCTCGGGCTCCGCGGGCTGGGCGCTCACGTCGAGGTCGGCGAGCCCGCAGTAGATCGCGTCCGCCGCGCCGATGGTGGGACCCGCGAGTCCCAGGTAGATGCCGAGCTTGCCGGGCGTGCGCGACAGGAAGTAGCTGCCGCCCACGTCGGGGAAGAGGCCGATGGCGGTCTCGGGCATCGCCATGCGCGTGCGCGGCCCCACGATGCGCAATGCCGGCGCCCTGCGAGATGCCCATTCCGCCGCCCATCACGATGCCGTCGAGCAGCGCGACGATGGCTTTCGGATAGGTGTGGATGCGGTAGTCGAGCGCGTATTCGAACGCGAAGTACTCATGGTGCAGGCGGGTGCCGGACAGGAAGCCCTCGCGCAGGGCGCGTACGTCACCGCCGGCGCAGAAAGCCCGGTCGCCCGCGCCGCGCAGCACGATGGTGCTCACGCGCTCGTCGTTCTCCCATGCGTCCAGCAGCCGCGCCAGCTCCTGGAGCATGCCGAACGACAGCGCGTTGAGGCTCCCCGGCCGGTTGAGCGTGACGGTCGCCACGTGGCCGCGGACTTCGGCGAGCAGCTCGGCGCTCAATCGTTCTTCCACGCCGGCTTGCGCTTCTCCAGGAAGGCGCGCACGCCCTCGGCCTGGTCGCCGTGGTCGAAGAGGTCCACGAAGCGCTCGCGCTCGAGCGCCAGGCCCGCGCGGCGCGGGATACCGTCGCGCGCGTTGTGGATAAGGCTCTTGCAGTATGCGACGGCGCGCGGCGAGAGGGTGGCCACGCGCTCCGCCATGGCGGTGGCCGCGGCCAGCGCCCCGCCTTTCGGCACGACCTCCTGCACGAGTCCGATGGCGCGCGCGGTGGCGGCATCCACGCGCTCGCCGGTGAGGATCATGCGCTTGGCCCAGCCTTCGCCCACCAGCCACGGCAGGTTCTGCGTGCCGCCGCCCGCGGGCAGCAGCCCGACGCCGGGCTCGGGGAGCCCCATCTGCGCGTGCTCCTCGGCGATGCGCACGTCGCAGGCGAGCGTGCATTCCAGGCCGCCGCCCATCGCGTAGCCGTTGATCGCGGCGATGGTGACGAAACGCACGTCCATCCATGCGCCGAACGCGCTCCCGAAGCGCGCGATGAAATGGCGCGCCTCGGCCTTGTCGCCCTGGAAGGTCTTCAGGTCCGCGCCGGCCGAGAAGAACTTCTCGCCCTGGCCGGTGATCACGGCGGCGTAGACCGCGCGGTCGGCCTCGAGGGTGGCGACGAGCGCCTCGAAGGCCGCGAGGCCCGCGGGCGTCCAGGTGTTGGCCGGCGGGTTGGCGAGCGTGATGAAGGCCGTGTGGCCCTCGATGCGATGCTGGATCACGTCTTGAGGTACTGCTTGATCACGCTGGAAAAGTCCTGCGCCGCGTGGCCATCGACGGCGTGCTTCTGGTAGATCTGCTGCGCGAGCGCGCCCAGCAGCACCGGTTGCGCCGCGGCCCTCGCGGCGTCCATGGCGAGCGACACGTCCTTCAGCATCAGGCTCGAGCTGAAGCCGCCCGAGTAGCCACGTGCCGCCGGCACGCCCTCCAGCACGCCAGGGTACGGGTTGTACGTATCCGAGCTCCAGCAGCGCCCGCTCGAGGTGTTCACGATCGAGGCGAACACCTTCGGATCCATGCCCAGCTTCGCGGCGAGCGCCATGCCTTCGGCGGTGCCGATCATCTCGATGGCGAGCATCAGGTTGTTGCAGATCTTGGCGACCTGGCCGTTGCCCGAGGCCCCGCAATGCACGATGTTCTTGCCCATGCACTGCAGGACGGGCTTCACGGCTTCGACCTCCTTCGCCTCGCCGCCCACCATGAACGTGAGCGAGCCGGCTTCCGCGCCCGCCACGCCGCCGGAGACCGGCGCGTCCACCAGCGCGCAGGCGCGCGCCTTGGCGTCCATCGCCACCTCGCGCGCGGTGATGGGATCGATGGTGGAGCAGTCCACGAGCAGCGTGCCGGGCGCGACCTCGGCGAGCACGCCGTACTCGGCCGTGTAGACCGAGCGCACGTGGGGCGAGGAGGGCAGCATGGTGATGAAGACCTCCACGCCGCGCGCGCAATCCGCGGCCGAGGTCGCCGCCTCGCAGCCCAGCTCGGCCAATTTGTGCACGAGGTCGGGGACCAGGTCGTGGACCTTGAGCCGGTGCCCGTGCTTCAGCAGGTTGCGGCACATGGGGTTGCCCATGTGCCCGAGGCCGACGAAGCCGATCTTCACTTCAGGCTGATCGTCGTATGGATTCCCGGATGCACCGTCGCGTCGTCGAACCAGCGCGCGGTCACCGTCTTCGACTGCGTGTAGAACTGGATGGCCTGCTTGCCGTAGGGACCGAGGTCGCCCAGCTTCGAGCCGCGCGAGCCGCTGAAGCTGAAGGCGGGCACCGGCACCGGGATCGGCACGTTGATGCCGACCTGGCCCACGTCGATCTCGTTCTGGAACTTGCGCGCCGCCGCGCCCGACTGGGTGAAGATGCCGGTGCCGTTGCCGTACGGGTTCTTGTTGATGAGGTCGATGGCCTCATCCAGCGTTTCCGCCTCGACCAGGCAGAGCACCGGCCCGAAGATCTCGGCGGTGTACACCTTGTGGTGCGGCTGCACGCCCGAGAAGATGGTGGGTGCGACGAAGTTGCCGTTCTCGTAGCCGGGGATCTTCGCTCCGCGCCCGTCGAGCTCGAGCTTGGCACCTTCCTTCACGCCCTCGCCGATGAGGCCCTCGACGCGCTCCTTGGCCTGCTTCGAGATGAGCGGGCCCAGGTCCGCGCCTTTCTCGTTGCCGGGGGCGAGCTTGAGGGTTTTCGCCTTGGCGACGATGTCCGGGATCCATTGCTTCGCCTCACCCACCAGCACGGCCACGCTCACCGCCATGCAGCGCTGGCCCGCGGCGCCGAAGCCCGCGCCCACCAACGAGTTGAGCGATTGCTCCTTGTTGGCGTCCGGCATCACGACGGCGTGGTTCTTCGCGCCCATCATGCATTGCGCGCGCTTGCCGTGGTCGGAGGCGAGCTTGTAGACGTGCTCGCCGACGTGGCAGGAGCCCACGAACGACACGGCCTTCACGTCGGGATGCGCGCAGAGCGCGTCCACCGCTTCCTTGCCGCCATGCACGACGTTGAATACACCGGGCGGGATACCGGCCTCGAGGACCAGCTCGGCCAGCACCATCGGCGTCATCGGATCCTGCTCCGAGGGCTTCAGCACGAACGTGTTGCCGCACACGATCGCCATCGGGAACATCCAGAGCGGGATCATGGCAGGGAAGTTGAAGGGCGAGATGCCCACGCACACGCCGAGCGGCTGGCGGATGAAGTAGGTGTCGACGTTGGTCGCGACGTTCTCGGCGAACTCGCCCAGCGTGAGGGTGCCGATGCCGCAGGCGTGCTCGACGACCTCGAGGCCGCGGAACACGTCGCCCTCGGCGTCGGGCAACGTCTTGCCCTGCTCGGCGGTGAGCACCGCGGCGAGCTTCTTCATGTCGCGGCGGATCAGCTCCTGGAGCTTCAGCATGAAGCGGGCGCGCGCCGCGATGGGCACGTTGCGCCAGGTCTTGAACGCCGCGGCGGCCGCCTTCACCGCCGCATCCACCTCGTCCGTGCCGCACATCGGCACGCGCGCGAGCACTTCCTGGGTGGCGGGATTGACGACGTCGCGCCAGGCCTTCGCCTTCGACTCCACGAACTGCCCGTTCACGAGCAGCTTCACGGTCTGCACGGCGGTCGTGGGCTTGGAGGCGGCTTGGGGGTTCGCGGCCATGGGGTCTCCTTCGGTTCCGGGATGCGCGGGGATCCGGAAATTATAGCCGCTGGCGCATAATGAACGCGTTCCGCGCGGTGAGGGAGGCCATGAGCGGGGGTATCAGCCGGGCAGTGACGGGCGAGGCATCGGCCGGAGGGCCGCTGCCGGGCCGGACGAACCAGTGGCGCCACGCCGATGGATGAGCGCCGCGTCCTGCGTTTCCGCCGCCGCGCGCCCGACGGGAGCACGACGCCGCTGCTGAGCCCCGGCCAGGCCGAGCAGATCTCGGAAGCGATGCTCGAGGAGCAGCGCAAGGCGCAGCCCAGGCCGCGATCCCCGCTCTTGTGGCACTGGGACTATGGCGTGAAGAACCTGGCGCTCGTCCAGCCGCCGTCCCGCCGGCATGCGATCGTGCGCAAGGCACTGCGCAATGTGAACAATGGTTGGAGAAAGGCCGTTCTCACGTTCGTGGCGATCGCCGTCGCCGTCGGAATCGTCGAATCGACCGTTTTGGCGGGATGGCACGTCAAATGGCCCCTCGGAATCGTGGTCGGAGTCATCGTCGGCCTGCCGGGCTTCGTAATCCATACGCGCCTCATGCGCCGCGAGATCGAGGCGCTGGTCGCGCGCGAGCTGGAAGGCGACGGCGCCGGACTATAATCAGCGCAACCCCTTTCGCATTCCGCAGGAGATTCCCATGACCACCGCCACCGCGCGGCCGGGCGCCTATGTCGCGCGCAACCAGCCGGCGGCCGCCGACACGCAGGCGCCGCCCGTCACGCAGATCCTCGCGAAGTTCGTCGCGTCCCACCCATCCAGAGACTGGAGCGATGCCGTGGAGCGCGAGGCCCATCGCACGTTCCTCAACTGGGTGGGCTGCGCCGTGGGCGCCGCGCGCCACGCCTCCGCCGAGGCCGCGCTGGGCGCCGTGCGGCTGCTGCAACCCGCTCCCCAGTCGAGCATCCTGGGCCGCGCCGACAAGGTGGACATGGCGAGCGCCGCGCTCGTGAACGGAATCACCTCGCACACCTTCGACTTCGACGACACGCACCTGAAGACGGTGATCCATCCGGCGGGCCCAGTGGCCTCGGCCATCCTCGCGCTCGCCGAGGTGACCGGCAGCTCGGGCCGCGAGCTGGTCGACGCGCTCGTGCTGGGCGTGGACGTCGAGTGCCGCATCGGCAACATGATGTATCCCGAGCATTACGACCGCGGCTGGCACATCACCGGCTCGGCGGGCGTGCTGGGCGCGGCGGCGGGATGCGCGCGCCTGCTGAAGCTCGACCCGCAGCAGACCGCCTGGGCGCTCGGCATCGCCGCCTCCCAGCCCGTCGGCGTGCGCGAGCAGTTCGGCACCATGACCAAGCCGTTCCACCCGGGGGCCGCGGCGCGTGCCGGCCTCATGTCCGCGCTGCTCGCGAAGAACGGCTTCACCGCGAGCCCCAGGGCGATCGAGGCGCCGCGCGGCTACGCGCAGGTGGTCTCCACGAAGTGCGACTGGAACGAGATCACGCGCGGCCTGGGCGAGACGTTCGAGATCTCGCTCAACACCTACAAGCCGTTCGCGTGCGGCATCGTCATCCACCCGACCATCGATGCCGCGAGCCAGCTGCGCGCGCAGGGCGTGAAGCCGGGGGACGTCGAGCGCGTGGAGCTCAAGGTCCACCCGCTGGTGCTCGAGCTCACCGGCAAGAAGGACCCGCAGGACGGGCTGCAGGGCAAGTTCAGCATCTACCAGGGCTTCGTGCTCGGGCTCTTCTTCGGGCGCGCCGGCGAGACCGAGTACACCGACGAGATCGTGCGCCGAACGGACGTTGTCGAGCTGCGCCGCAAGGTCGTCGCGACCGCCACCGAGGGCATCGAGGAGGACGCGGCCGACGTCACCGTGACGCTCAAGGACGGCCGCAGCGCCCGCGTGCATGTCGAGCACGCCATCGGCTCGCTCGCGAAGCCCATGAGCGACGCGGACCTCGAAGCCAAGTTCCACGGCCTCGTCGATCCGGTCCTGGGCAAGGTGAAGGCGGCGGGGCTGCACCAGCTCGCCCGCACGATCGGCAGCGCGGTTGACGTGCATGCACTCTGCGAAGGAGCCCGCCCATGAGCGCCAGGCCGAAGGTCGTCGTGCTGGACGACTACGAACGATCGCTCCGCAAGACCGCCGACTGGAGCCCGGTCGAGGCGAAGGCCGAGGTCAAGGTCTACCACGAACGCCTCAAGGGCGATGCGCTGATGTCCGCCATCCAGGACGCCGACGCGATCGTCGTGGTGCGCGACCGCACGCCGTTCAAGGCCGACCTCATCGCGAAGCTGCCGAAGCTGAAGGCGTTCATCTTCACCGGTGCGCGCAACTCGCAATACGACGCCGCCGCCATGGCCCAGCGCGCAATCCCGGTCGGCAACACCGAGATGGGCGCCTCGAAGGACAGCACCACGGAGATCACCTGGAGCCTCATCCTGGCTGCCGCCAAGCGCCTCGAAGCCTACATGGCCCTGGTGCGCAAGGGCGAGTGGCGCGACGGCAAGGGGCTTCCGGTCACGCTTTCGGGCCAGCGCCTCGGCGTCATCGGCCTGGGCAGCATCGGCGCGCGCGTGGGGCAGGTGGGCAAGGCGTTCGGCATGGAAGTCGTGACGTGGAGCCCGCACATGACGGCCGAGCGCGCGGAGAAGGCCGGCGCGAAATCGGTGAGCCTCGAGGAGCTGCTCGCGACCTCGAAAGTGGTCACGCTGCACCTGGTGCCGTCGCCGGAGACGCGCAAGCTGGTCAACGCCGAGCGCCTCGCCACCATGCGTCCGGATTCCATCCTCGTGAATAGCGCCCGTTCGGCGCTGATCGACATGGCCGCGCTCGAGAAGGCGCTGGAAGCGGGCCGCCCGGGCATCGCCGCGCTCGACGTCTACGATGACGAGCCGCTATCCGCCGGCAATGCGCTCGCGAAGCGCGAGAACGTGGTCCTCACGCCGCACCTGGGCTTCGTGAACGATCCCGTGTTCTCGAGGTTCGGGCCGGGTGTCGTGGAAAACCTGCTCGCGTGGCTGGACGGCAAGCCCCTGCCGCGCGAGGTGAAGATGGAGAAGGTGACCTAGCCGGCGAGGATGGCGGCGGCGATCCGCTCGCGCATCGCCGCTTCGGGCTGGCGCCCGCGCCCCGCCGCCATGTTGTCGCGCGTGTGCTCGGGCTTGGCGCTCGCGGGGATGGCGCAGGTGAGCGCCGGGTGCGAGACCACGAACTTCAGCATGAGCTGGGCCCAGCTCGTGCAGTCGATCTCGCCCGCCCAAGGGGGGATGGGGCGTGAGCGAAGCTGGCGGAAGAGCTCGCCGCCGGCGAACGGGCGGTTGGCGATCACCGCGATGCCGCGGTCCCTGCAGAGCGGCAACAGGCGCTTGTCCGCGTCGCGCTCGGCCACCGAGTAGTTGATCTGCACGAAGTCCACCGGGCGCCTCGCCACGAGGCGTGCGACTTCCTCGGCGCCGCTCGCCGTGTAGTGCGTGACGCCGACGTAACGCACGCGGCCTTCCTTCTTCCAGGCCTCGAGCGTGGCGAGGTGCGTGTCCACGTCGAGCAGGTTGTGGACCTGCATGAGGTCCATCACCTTCACGCGCAGCTTGCGCATCGAGTCTTCCATCTGGCGGATGCCGGCGGCCTTGCCCGAGGTCCAGACCTTGGTGGCGATGAAAGGCCTCGCCGGCGCATCCGTCTTCGTCCGCAGGTCGCCAACCACCTCTTCCGAGCTGCCGTACATCGGCGAGGAGTCGATGACGCGGCCGCCGGCGGCGGAAAAGACTTCCAGGACTTCCTCGAGCGGGTGGCGCGCGTCCGCATCCGCGCCCACGTCGAAGGTCTGCCAGGTGCCGAGGCCGATGACCGGAATCGGCTCGCCGGTGAGAGGAATCGCGCGCGTGGCGATGGGCTGCGCGGCGGGCGGCTGCGCTGCGTTGCGCCCCGCGATCGACGCCGCCCCGATCGCTCCGACCGTCATGCCGATGCGCTGCAACGCCTCGCGCCGATGGATATCCATCATGCCGCCTCCGGGGGCCGATTATCGCAGAAGCGGCGCTACGGGTTCTTCGCGATCTGCTTGCGCGTGTCGGCAACCTTCGAGGCTTCCACCGGCGGTGCGCTGTTGCCCCAGCTCGCGCGGATGTAGGTGAGAAGGTCGGCTACCTGCTGGTCGTCGAGCTTCCAGCCGAACGCGGGCATCGCGAAGCCCTCGGGCTTGGCGGGTGTCTTCGCGCTCGCAGCACCCTCCAGCACCAGGCGCACGATCGACGCCGGGTCGTGAGCCTGCACACCGGAGTTGCCCTTCACCGGCGGGAACGTCCCCGCGATGCCTTCGCCGTTCTCCATGTGGCAGCCCGCGCACTGGTCGACGTAAACCTGCCGGCCGCGCGCGATGCGGGGATAATCCGTCGCGAGCGCGTTGCCATCGCTGCCGGTGTGCGCCGCCGGCAAATCCTTCAGGTACGTGGCCATCGCGGTCAAGTCGTCGCGCGAGAGATACATGGTCGAGTTGCGCACCACCTCGGCCATCGGACCCGGGGCGCGGGCGTGGTCGTTGGCCCCGGTCTTCAGGTACTCGACGATCTCGTCGACGCTCCATGTGCCGAGGCCGTCGTGGGGATCGGGGCGCAGGTTCGTCGCGAGCCAGCCTTCGCCCATGCCGCCCTCGAAGCGCTCGTCCTTCTTGATGCCGCCGAGGACGTTCTTGGGCGAGTGGCACGCGCCGCAGTGTCCCGCGCCCAGTACCAGGTAGGCGCCGCGATTCCATTGCGCCGACTTCGACGGATCCGGCCGGTACGTGCCGACCTTGAAGAACATCGTGTTCCACCCCGCCACCGATTCGCGCACGCTGAGCGGCCACGGCAGCTTGGGCGGCTTGTTCGCCTGGCGCACGGGACGCAGCGAATCGAGATAGGCCTTGAGCGCCAGCACGTCCTCGCGGCTCATCCTGGTGAACCACGG
Source organism: uncultured beta proteobacterium (assembly GCA_963827425.1). Taxonomy (GTDB): domain Bacteria; phylum Pseudomonadota; class Gammaproteobacteria; order Burkholderiales; family Usitatibacteraceae; genus Usitatibacter. Next base: position 90,592 of record CAWHAQ010000010.1, read on the forward strand.
ATAGGGAAAGGCAGGGTAGAGGTGCTGCCCGTCGGGCCGCAGGCCCTCGTGCATCGCGTTCCAGAACTGCTCGTCGGTCCAGCCGCCGATGCCGGTCTCGCGATCGGGCGTGATGTTGCTTGCGTAGATGGTGCCGAACGGGGTGGGCACGGCGCGGCCGCCCGCAAAGGGCTTGCCACCGTCGTCGGTGTGGCAGGCGGCGCAGTCGCCGGCGTGCGCGAGATATCGGCCGCGCTCGACCTGGGCGTAACCGGAGTCGACGGCCCGCGCCAGGGGCGCCGCGGCCAGCAGCGCGCCCATCGCGGCGGCAAGGGGAAGGAAATGGCGTACGGATCTCATGGCATCAAGCGCTCATCAACGGGCCGGGGTTGCGCAGGTACTGCTCCTTGATGGCGCGCGCCGCCCAGAACGTGAGCGCGCCCACGGTGCCCGTGGGGTTGTAGCCGGCGTTCTGCGGGAAGGCGCAGGCACCCATCACGAAGAGGTTGTGCAGGTCCCACGACTGCAGGTAGCGGTTTACGACGCTGGTGCGCGGGTCGGTGCCCATGACGGCGCCGCCGGTGTTGTGGGTGGTCTGGTACGGCACGAGCGAGTAGTGACCCTTGCGCGGCTTCGGATGGAACGACTTCGGGTGCATCGCCTTCGCGATGTCGGTGGCACGGTCGGTGAGGAAGGCCGACATCCGGTGCTCGTTGTCGTTGAAGTCGAAAGTGAGCCGCAGCAGCGGGTTGCCGTATACGTCCCGGTAGGTGGGGTCGAGGTCGAGGTACGAGCCGCGATAGCTCATGCACGCTGCCGTGGGTCGCGATCTTGGCGGCGCTGAGGTAGTTCTCCGCCAGGGCGCGCTTGAACTTCGAGCCCCAGCTCGGCGTGCCCTCGGGCACGTAGTGCTGCAGGATCGGCCGCCCGCCGGTGTTCCAGAGCGCGATGTAGCCGCCGCCGACGAAGCGGTGCGGCCCGTGGTCGAAGTTGTCGCCGTTGAAGTCGTCGACGATCTGGCCCAATGCGCCCGCGCCCATGAACGGGTTGAGGTTCTTGTCCGTGAAGACCTCGACCGCCGAGGTGATCTGGTAGGCGTAGTTGCGTCCCACCACGCCGGCGTTGGCGACCGGGTCGTACGGCGTGCCGATGCCCGAGAGCAGCAGCAGGTGCACGTTGTGCTGCGCGAACGCGCAGAGGATCACGAGCTCTGCGGGCTGCTCCCACGCCTCGCCGGTCGCGTCCACGTAGACCACGCCGGCGGCGCGCCCGGCCGCATCGTCCTTGACGCGCGTCACGTTGCATTGCGTGCGCAGCTCGAAATTGTCGCGCCCCAGCAGCACGGGAAAGACGCACGCTTGCGGGCTCGACTTCGAATAGTTGCCGCACCCGAACCATTCGCAGTAGCCGCAGTAGGTGCACTCGCCCATCTGCACGCCGTAGAGGTTCTGTGTATGGCTTGGAGGTGTTGGCGGCCGGCGCGGGAAACGGATGCAGGCCCACCTCGCGCGCCGCCGCGTCGAAGAGCGCGGTCGCATGGCAGCGCTTGAGCGGCGGCAGCGGGTAGTTGCGCTTGCGCGGGCCTTCGAACGGGTTGCCTCCAGGCTGGATCGTGCCCGCGAGGTTGCCCGCCTTGCCCGAGATGCCGCACAGGTACTCGAACGCGTCGTAGTGGGGCTCGAGCTCCTCGTAGGTGACGCCCCAGTCCTGGATCGTCATGTCGGCGGGGATGAAGTTCTTGCCGTAGCGCTGCGTGTAGTGGCTGCGGATCGTGAAGTCCGTGGGCAGGAAGCGCCAGTTCTGGCCGTTCCAGTGGACGCCGGCGCCTCCAGTTCCGGCCGCCGGCCGGAACGAGCCCAGCTTGCGCATCGGCAATGCGGTCTGCGAACGGTCGTTGCGGAAAGTGAGGGTCTCGCGGTGCGGCTCCTCGAAGAGGCCGTTGCGCACCGCGTAGCGCAGCTCGTCCTGGATGGTCGTGGGAGCGAAGTCGGGCACGGTGTCGCGGAAGCCGCCGCGCTCGATGGCGACCACGCGCAGCCCCGTATCCGTGAGCTCCTTGGCCAGGATGCTCGCGGTCCAGCCGAAACCCACGAGGACCACGTCGACGGAAGGAAGGCGCTTCGCCATGGTCATGCCTTCCTTCCCGCGGATTCGTGCGGCCCGCGAGCCCTACGCACGGCTGCGCATAACTTCGCCGTATTGCTCGATCTCCGCGACGTAGTTGTAGCGCGGCCCCGGGAAGCCGATGAGCTTCCAGCCGATGAAGTCGCGGTTGCCGCCGTACACCGGGTCGGCGAGGAAACCCTCCACCGTGTTCTGCCACCAGCATCGTGAAGAATTCCTTGGCCGAGGTCGCCGGCGAGCTTTCACGTCACCCTTCTCGAGGCCGTGGAAGAGCGCCTCCTGCGCGCCGGTGTCGAGCTCCACGAAAGCGCTTGCCACCGTTGGCCTGCTTCACGTGCGCGTCGATCGCGGCGATCACCGTGCGGTAGAGTTGCGCGGGGGAAAGCTTGAGCTGGTAACCCTGCTCCGGGGTGCCTTTCTGCCACGGACCCTGCATGTACCAGGTCTCCGCACTGGCCGTACGGGCCGGCGAGCTGACGGTCGATGAAGAGCGCGACGCCGGCATCCTTCGCGCCCGGGCCCGAGGTCGTCAGCCGGGATGATGCGCGCGACCGCGGCCTCGATGAAGACGCGCTCCGCGTCGTTCAGGAATCCCGGACCGGGGGATGCGTAGTCGGGTGGATTGCCGCCCGCAGACGGCATGGTGCGCGGCACGAAAGCGACCGGCGCCGACCACGCCCGCGGCGGGAAGAAGCGCGGCTGCCTTGAGCAGCTCGCGCCGTGTGATGGACGGCATGGAGGCCTCTCGATGTCTCGGAAAACGGAAAAGTGCATCGTCCATGCCACAACTTGAGCGCGTGAATCCATCGGCTCGCGCATGCATTCATGTCCTCCTACGCCGGGTGGACCATCCCCGGCCGGCAATGCATTGATTCGTCGCCGTCTTGCGACATCGCGAAGGGATTGCCGCCGCGGGCGGATTCGACGCCCAGCGGGCACTCAATCGCGCTGCACGGCAGGCGCAACCCGAAATATTTTCACTCACCGTATTGCGAGGCGGAAAATTAGGGCGCCTCGAACGCGCGCTGGAGCAGCAGGGTGACGGCTTCGAGCGCGCGCATCTCGCTGCCGCTGGCGCCTTGCAAGAGGCGCCGTATCGCCGCCAGCCGTCGCCCCCGGGCTTCCAGCATGCGCTTGCGCCCAAGCGCGCTCGCCTCGATGCGGATCTCGCGCTGGTCGTGCGGCGCGGCCTCGGCGCGAACCAGCCCCTCGGCCTGCATGGCCTTCACGAGGCGCGACATGGTGGGCGGCTTCACGCCCTCGGCCGCGGCGAGCGCCGAAAGCGACTGCGGCCCGCGGAAGACCAGGACCGACAGGGCCGAGGCGCGCGGCCCCGAGAAGCCGTGCGCCTCGTCCACGGCAGCGCAACTGGCGCAGCAGGCGGATCGCCAGGTGGTGGAAGCGCTCGATGGTGCGCTCATCGGCGGGGGCTTGACATCGGATCGGGTCAATTGCTTAGCATGGCTAATAGTTAGCAATGCTAACCGAATATGCCGCGCCCGATCAACCCCGTCCCGCGAGGTGCCCATGACCAACCTCACGTCCCTCCAGCAAGTCTCCGTGAACGTGCACGACCTGCCGCGCGCCGTCTCCTACTACAAGGAAAAGCTCGGCGTCCGCCACCTGTTCGACGCCGGCCCGCGCATGAGCTTCTTCGTGTGCGACATGGGCGTGCGCCTCATGCTCGCGATTCCCGAGAAGCCCGAGTTCGACCACAAGAGCTCGATCCTCTACTTCAAGGTGGAGGACATCGCGGCGGCGCACCGGGATCTCGCGGGCCGCGCGCGTGGCGTTCCGCGAGCCGCCCCACGTGGTGGCGCGGCTGCCGGGCTGGGAGGTGTGGATGGCGTTCTTCGACGACAGCGAGGGCAACCTGCTCGCGATCACCACCGAGAAGGCGGTCGCCTAGGCGGGTCAGAGGCGGGCCAGGAACAGGGCCGCCGCAGGACGCGGGTGAGCGAGGGAAGAAGCGGCCCGCCGGCAGCGTGCCGGCCGCCGGCCGCCAGCGCGGTAAGTAGCGGGTGCGCGCGCGCGGCGGACACCACGCGGTCCGCGGGCGCGAGGCGAGCCTGGAGCGGCGCGCCCGCCGCCGCCAGGTCGGCGCGCAGCTGCGTGGAGCGCGCCACCAGCTCGATGCGCCGCTGCGCCAGCGCGCGGGCGCCCAGCATCATGGCTTGATCGCCTGGTAGTCGCGCGCCATCTCGGCAAGACTCGCATCGAACGCGCGGGGCTTGCGGCGCGCCACGCCGCGCACGAAGGCGACGCCGACGCCCGCGGCGACGGCGAAGCCGCCCGCGACCAGCAGGGCGGCGAGTACGCGATGCTCCTCGGATACGGCGATCACGATGGCGAGCGCACCGAACGCGACGGCGAGCACGGCAAGCGCCAGGACCGCGAGCCCGCCCAGCAGCGCCGTGGTGAGCCGTGCCATCTCCTCGCGCATCTCCACGCCGAAGAGCTCGAGGCGCGTGTGCCCGAGCTCGATCACGCCCGCGACGAAGGAGCGTGCCGAGTCCAGCAGGCCGGCGCTCATTTGCGCGCGAGCAGGATGCCGACGACGAGGCCGGCCGCGGCCGCGATGCCCACCGCAGCGAGCGGTTGCGCGCGGATCTTCTCCTGCAGCTCGCCTCTTGCCTCCAGCAACCCCTCGCGCGCCTTCTCCAGCGCGGCCTCGGTGCGCCCGCGCATCTCTTTCACCCGCTCGCTGCCCTCCGAGGCGGTGGCTTTCACCAGGTCTTCGGCAGCGTCCATCACGTCACGCAGCTCCTTCATGAGCTTGTCACCTTCGGCTTGCATGGGGCCTCCAAGGGTCGAACGACCAGCCGGAATGCTACTCGCGGAAGGCGAAGAGCACCGCGTCCGCGGGCACGAGCTGGTTCTCGGCGAAGGCGACGCGCTCGATCACGCCGTCGCGCGGGCTCGACGATGGTGTGCTCCATCTTCATCGCTTCCAGGATCATGAGCGCCTGGCCCTTGGCGACCTCGGCGTCACCCTCGCCCGCCATCACCTTCACCACGCGCCCGGGCATGAGCGCCGTCGAGGCGCGCATCGGGAAGCGCATCCGCGGGCTCGTAGTGGAACGGATCCACCAGCTCCAGCTCGTGGCGGCCGCGCGGTGTGGTGACCGAGAAACGCTTGCGAGGCGTGCCACCCGGGCGAAGTAGGTCTCCCCATCCAGGGCGATGTGAAGGCGGTCGCCCTCACGCATGCCCATCGACACGCGATGGGTCTTGCCGCGCGCCTCCACCATCGCATGGCCGCAATGGGCCGTCGCCGTAAGCCGCGTGATGGCGCCGCCGGCCGCGCGAAGCTCCATCTGCCGCGAGGCGGGCTGGTTCAGGCGCCAGCCGTTGATGTCGTTCCAGGGCGAGGCGGGCCGCGCGGCGACGCGCGTCGCGCTCGTCGAGGAAAGCGCGTGCCGCGGCGGCCACGACCGCTTCGATCGGGACTTCCACGCCCTCGGGAAGGAGATCGGCCTTGTGGCGCTCGATGAAGGCCGTATCGGTGTCTCCCGCGAGGAACGCCGGATGCGCAACGACGCGCTCGAGGAAGGCGAGGTTCGTCTTCACGCCCAGGATCTCGGTCTCGCCGAGCGCTTCGTGCATGCGGCGCGCGGCCTCGGGACGGTCGCTCCCCCACACGACGAGCTTCGCGATCATCGGGTCGTAGAAGACGCTCACCTCATCGCCTTCGCGCACGCCCGTGTCGAGCCTGACATTTTGATCGATTCGGGTCCCCGCCTTCGCGGGGATGACAGTCCCGGGGCGCGCGGTACACGCCGATGCGGCCGGTCTCGGGAAGGAAATCGTTGGCGGGATTCTCGGCGCAGAGCCGCACCTCGATGGCGTGGCCGCCCGAGGTGATCTCGTCCTGCGCAGCGGCAGCGGCTCGCCGGCGGCCACGCGCAGCTGCCATTCGACCAGGTCTTCGCCCGTGGTCATCTCGGTCACCGGGTGCTCGACCTGCAGGCGCGTGTTCATCTCCATGAAGTAGAACTTGCGGTCGGCGCCCGCGATGAACTCGATGGTGCCGGCGCCGCGATAGGCGATCGCGCGCGCCGCCGCAACGGCCGCATCCCCCATGGCCTTGCGCATGGCGTCGTCCACGAACGGCGAGGGCGTCTCCTCGAGGACCTTCTGGTGGCGGCGCTGGATGGAGCACTCGCGCTCGAAAAGGTGCACGTAGTTGCCGTGCGTGTCGCCGAACACCTGGAACTCGATGTGGTGCGGGCCCGCGACGAAGCGCTCGAGGAGCATGCGGTCGTCGCCGAAGGCGCTTTTCGCCTCGCGGCTGCGCGGCCGCGAGCTGCGAGTCGAACTCGTCGTCCTGCGTTACGAGGCGCATTCCTTTCCCGCCACCACCCGCCATCGCCTTGATGAGCAGCGGAAATCCGACCTTCTTCGCCTCGCCGCGCAGGAAGCTTCGCGTCCTGGTTCTCGCCGTGGTAGCCGGGAACGACGGGAACGCCCGCCTTCTCCATGATCGCCTTGGCGCGGTCCTTGAGCCCATGCGCTCGATGGCCTCGGGCGTGGGGCCGATGAAGACGATGCCCGCGCCTTCGACGGCGCGCGCGAAATCCTCGTTCTCGGAGAGGAACCCGTAGCCGGGATGGATCGCCTGCGCGCCGCAAGCTTTCGCCACGCCGATGATCGCGATCGCCGCGCAGGTACGACTCCGCCGGCCGTGGGCCGCCGATCAGGTACGCCTCGTCGGCCAGCTGCGACGTGCAGCGCGTGCGCGTCGATGGTGGAGTGCACCGCGACCGTGCGGATCGCGAGCCGCCTGCAGGTGCGGATCACGCGGCAGGCGATCTCGCCGCGGTTGGCGATGAGGATCTTGTCGAACATGGAGGGGAGAAAGCTTATCATTTAGACCCATGAACGACCTTTCCGAGCGCAAGAAGCTCGCGCCCTACAAGCCCGCCCACAAGGTGCGCTTCGTCACCGCGGCCTCCCTGTTCGACGGCCACGACGCCGCGATCAACATCATGCGCCGCATCCTGCAGGCCATCGGGCGCCGAGGTCGATCCACCTCGGCCACAACCGCTCGGTCGACGAGATCGTCAACGCCGCGATGCAGGAGGACGTGCAGGGCATCGCCATCACCTCCTACCAGGGCGGCCACGTCGAGTACTTCAAGTACATGCTCGACCTGCTGCGCGCAGCGCGGCGGCGCGCACATCAAGGTGTTCGGCGGCGGCGGCGGCGTGATCGTGCCGGCCGAGATCGCGCGAGCTGCACGCCTACGGCGTCGCGCGCATCTACTCGCCCGAGGACGGCGCAGCGCATGGGCCTGCAGGGCATGATCAACGACATGCTCGAGCGCGCGACTTCGACCTGGGCAGCCGAGCGCCGCAGGAATCGCGACGCGCTGGCCGCGCTGGCCTCGGGCGACCGCTGGCGCTCGCGCGTGTCATCACCGCGCTGGAGAACGGCAGTCTAGTCGCCGAGCTGCGCGCGCAGCGCTCGTGCAGCGGCAGCGACCGCAGCGAGCGCCGGTGCTCGGCATCACCGGCACCGGCGGCGCGGGCAAGACCTCGCTCGACCGACGAGCTGATCCGCCGCTTCCGGCTCGACCAGGACGACCGGCTCGACGATCGCGGTCCTCTCGATCGATCCCGTCGCGCAAGCGCAAGCCGGCGGCGCGCTGCTCGGCGACCGCATCCGCATGAACGCGATCGACGCATCCGAACATCTACATGCGCTCGCTGGCGACGCGGGACCGGGCAGCGAGATCTCGGCGTCGCTTGCCCGAAGTCGATCGCCGCGTGCAGGCCGCGGGCTTCGACCTGGTGATCGTCGAGACGTCCGGCATCGGCCAGGGCGACGCCGCGATCGTGCCGCTCGCCGACGTGTCGCTCTATGTGATGACGCCGGAGTTCGGCGCCGCGAGCCAGCTCGAGAAGATCGACATGCTCGACTTCGCCGACTTCGTCGCGATCAACAAGTTCGACCGAAGCGGCGCGGAGGATGCGCTGCGCGACGTGCGCAAGCAGGTGCAGCGCAACCGCGAGCTGTTCGCGAAGCCGCCCGACGAGATGCCGGTGTTCGGCACGATCGCGGCGCGCTTCAACGACGACGGCGTGACCGCGCTCTACCAGGCCGTGCGTCGGCGCAGCTTGCAGGGAAGGACTGGACCTGGCCGCGAAGCGGCGCGCTGCCGGCTGGTCGCGACGCAGTCTCGACGCGCGCAGCCGGCCATCGTGCCGCCGCGAGCGCATGCGCTACCTGGCCGAGATCGCCGACGACGGTGCGCGGCTATCACACGGCAGGCCGAGGCGCAGGCGACGCGTCGCGCGCGAACGCCAGGCAGCTGCGCCGCCGCCAAGGCGCATGCTCGCAGGCCGGCGGCAAGATCGACGCGCCTGACGTCGATCGAGCTGATGGCAGACCGGGACGCCGAGCTCGACGGCCGAGCGCGCAGCCTGCTCGACAGTGGCCGCGACGTCGCAGGCGCCTACTCGGGCGACGAGTACGTGGTGAAGGTTCGCGACAAGCGAGATCCGCACCCGCGCTCACGCGCAGTCCCTGTCCGGCACCACGATCCGCAAGGTCGCGCTGCCGCGCTATCGAGGACCACGGCGAGATCCTGCGCTGGCTGCTGCGCGAGAACGTGCCCGGCTAGTTTCCCTTCACCGCCGGCGTTTTCCCGTTCAAGCGCGAGAACGAGGACCCGACGCGCATGTTCGCCGGCGAAGGCGATCCCTTCCGCACCAACCGGCGCTTCCAGCTGCTGTCCGAAGGCATGCCGGCGAAGCGCCTGTCGACCGCGTTCGACTCGGTGACGCTCTACGGCTACGATCCCGGACCAGCGCCCGGACATCTACGGCAAGGTCGGCAACTCCGGCGTGTCGATCGCCACGCTCGACGACATGAAGGTGCTGTATCGCGGCTTCGACCTGTGCGCGCCGACGACCTCGGTGTCGATGACGATCAACGGCCCGGCGCCGACGATCCTCGCGATGTTCTTCAACACCGCCATCGACCAGCAGGTCGCGAAATTCAAGCGCGAGCAAGGCCGCGACCCCGACGACGCCGAAGCAGCGGCGCGATCAAGGCTGACGCTTGTCGACCGTGCGCGGCACGGTGCAGGCCGACATCCTCAAGGAGGACCAGGGCCAGAACACCTGCATCTTCTCGACCGAGTTCGCGCTGAAGATGATGGGCGACATCCAGCAGTATTTCGTCGAGCAACGAGGTGCGGAATTTCTACTCGGTGTCGATCTCCGGCTACCACATCGCCGAGGCCGGCGCGAACCCGATCACCCAGCTCGCCTTCACGCTCGCCAACGGCTTCACCTTCGTCGAGGCCTATCTCGCGCGCGGCATGAAGATCGACGACTTCGCGCCCAACCTGTCGTTCTTCTTCTCCAACGGCATGGACCCGGAGTACGCGGTGATCGGCCGCGTGGCGCGGCGCATCTGGGCGGTGGCGATGCGCGACCGATACGGCGCCAACGAGCGCAGCCAGAAGCTCAAGTACCACGTCGCAGACCTCGGGCCGCAGCGCTGCACGCGCAGGAGATGGCCTTCAACGACATCCGCACCACGCTGCAGGCGCTGATCGCGATCTACGACAACTGCCAACACCCTGCACACCAACGCCTACGACGAGGCGATCACCACGCCCACCGAAGAATCGGTGCGCCGCGCGATGGCGATCCAGCTGATCATCAACCGCGAATGGGGCCTGGCGAAGAACGAGAACCCGCAACCAGGGCGCGTTCATCATCGAGGAGCTGACCGATCTGGTCGAGGAGGCGGTGCTGAAGGAGTTCGAGGCGATCGCCGCGCGCGGCGGCGTGCTCGGCGCGATGGAGACCGGCTACCAGCGCGGCAAGATCCAGGAAGAAAGTCGCTCTACTACGAGCACACGAAGCACGACGGCTCCTATGCCGATCATCGGCGTGAACACTTTCCGCAACCCCGCATGGCGACGGCGAGCTGCCGCGCAAGCTCGAGCTCGCCCGCTCGACCGAAGAGGAGAAGCAGGGCCAGCTGCGGCGGCTCGGCGACTTCCAGCACCGCCACGCGGCCGAGGCGCCAGCCGATGCTCGCGCGCCTGCGCGAAGCGGTGATCCGGGATGCAGAACGTCTTCGCGGTGCTGATGGACGCGGTGCGCGTCTGCTCGCTCGGGCAGATCACCCACGCGCTGTTCGAAGTGGGCGGGCAGTACCGGCGGAACATGTAGAACTCTCCCTCTCCCCTGGGAGAGGGCCGGGGAGAGGGCCATCTATCCGCAACGCATCGTCTGCCTGACCGAAGAGCCCACCGAGGTCCTCTACGCCCTGGGCGAGGAGGCGCGCATCGTGGGCATCTCGGGCTTCACGGTGCGCCCGCCGCGGGCGCGGCGCGAGAAGCCGAAGTCTCGGCCTTCACGAGCGCTAAAGTCGATGCCATCCTCGCGCTGCAGCCCGACCTCGCCGTCGGATTCTCGGACATCCAGGCCGACATCGCGCAGGCGCTGATCAAGCGCGGCGTGGAGGTATGGATCGCCAACCATCGCACGGTTACGGGCATCCTGGGCTACGTGCGGCGGCTGGGTGCGCTGGTGGGCGCGGGGCCGCGGGCGGAAGCCTACGCGCGCGAGCTGGAGGCGAACGTCGAGCGCGTGCGTGGCGCGGCAGCGCGGCTGCCATGCCGTCCGCGCGTCTACTTCGAGGAGTGGGACGACCCGATGATCAGCGCCATCGGCTGGGTGAGCGAGCTGATCGGCATTGCCGGCGGCGCCGACGTGTTTCCCGAGCGCGCCGCGTGCGCCATGGGGCGGGATCGCATCATCGCGGATCCGGCGGAAGTGATCCGGCGCATGCCCGACATCGTGATGGGTTCGTGGTGCGGGAAGAAGTTCCGGCCCGAGCGCGTGGCCTCGCGCCCCGGCTGGGACGCCATCCCGGCGGTGCGCGACGGCGAGCTGCACGAGGTGAAGTCGCCGATCATCCTGCAGCCGGGCCCCGCCGCGCTCACCGACGGCCTCGCCGAGCTGCACGCCGTGATTGCGCGCTGGGCGATGGCGCGGGCGGGCGTCGGTGGGGCCGCATCGTGAGCGAGGAGCGCGAGGTCGAATCGCCCTGCAACCGCGTGTGCACGATCGACCTCGCCAGCGGCTACTGCATCGGGTGCCTGCGTACGCTGGACGAGATCTCGCGCTGGCACGCGATGACGAACGCGGAGCGCGCGCGGCTGGTGGCCTCGCTCGAGGCGCGCCGCGGCGAGTTGGAAGGCGGCGGCTAGGGCAGGACCTCGGGCGGCACCACGGCATCCGGGTCCGGGGGCACCCACGAGGGGCGGCGCTTCTCGAGGAACGACGAGATGCCCTCGCGCCCCTCGGGCGAGGAGCGCAGCTTCGCGATGCGCTCGGCGGTGTCCTGGATCAACTCGCTGGTGACCGGGCGCCCGCCCACCGCGCGGATCAGCTCCTTCGCCTCGCGCTGGGCCACCGGGCCGCATGCGAGCATGGAATCGACCACGATGCCGATCTTCTCGTCCAGGTCGCCGTCGGAAGCCGCGAGGTCGTGCACGAGGCCCAGGCGGAAGGCCTCGCCGGCGTCCATGCGCTCGCTGGAGAGGAAATAGCGGCGTGCCGCGCGCTCGCCGATGGCCGCGATCACGTAGGGCGAGATGACCGAAGGGATCAGGCCCAGCTTCGCCTCGGTGAGCGCGAAGGTGGCCGATTGCGTGGCGATGGCCACGTCGCAGCACGCCACCAGCCCCACGCCGCCGCCGTAGGCCGGGCCCTGCACGCGCGCGACGGTGGGCTTCCTCAGGTGCGCGAGCGTGCGCATCAGCGCGGCGAGTCCCATCGCGTCGCGGCGGTTCTCCTCCATCGAGAAGCCCGCCATGCGCCGCATCCAGTTCAGGTCCGCGCCCGCGGAGAACGACTTGCCCGCGCCCGAAAGCACCACGACGCGGATGCCGTCCTCGGCCTCCATGGAGCGCAGCGCCTCGGTGAGCTCGGCGATCAGCGCGTCGTCGAACGCGTTGTGGCGCTCGGGCCGGTTCATGGTGACGAGCCCGATCGGGCCCTGGCGTTCGATGGCGAGCGAGGTCATAAGGGGCTCCCTCTCCCTTGGGAGAGGGTCGGGGAGAGGGTGGGGTTCACATCCGGAACACGCCGAACCGCGTGTCCTCGATGGGCGCGTTGAGGGCCGCCGCGAGGCCGAGGGCCAGCACGCGGCGGGTGTCGACGGGATCGATCACGCCGTCGTCCCAGAGGCGCGCGGTGGCGTAGTAGGGGTGGCCCTGGCGCTCGTATTGCTCGCGGATCGGCGCCTTGAAGGCCTCTTCCTCCGCGGCGGTCCACTTGCCGCCCTTGCGCCTCGATGCCGTCGCGCTTCACCGTGGCGAGCACCGAGGCCGCCTGCTCGCCGCCCATCACCGAGATGCGCGCGTTGGGCCACGTCCACAGGAAGCGCGGGTTGAAGGCGCGCCCGCACATGCCGTAGTTGCCGGCGCCGAACGAGCCGCCGAGTGATCAGCGTGAGCTTGGGCACCTGCGCGCACGAAACCGCCGTCACCATCTTCGCGCCGTCCTTGGCGATGCCGCCGTGCTCGTACTTCTTGCCGACCATGAAGCCCGTGATGTTCTGCAGGAAGAGGAGCGGGATGCCGCGCTGGCAGCAGAGCTCGATGAAGTGCGCGCCCTTCAGCGCCGACTCCGAGAACAGGATGCCGTTGTTGGCGAGGATGCCGACCGGCATGCCCTCGAGGCGCGCGAAGCCGGCGACGAGCGTCGTGCCGTAGAGCGCCTTGAACTCGTGGAACTCGCTGCCGTCGACCAGGCGCGCGATGACCTCGCGCACGTCGAAGGGCTTGCGCGGGATCGGCGGGGATGATGCCGTAGAGGTCTTCGGCGGGGTAGAGGGGCTCGAGTGTCGCCCGGCGGCGGCTCAGAGGTCGCCGATTGCAATCGCGCGACTGGCGCCTCGTGCCTGCGCCGGGTTGACGGTTCGCGAACGATCTCCCGCGCGATCGCGAGCGCATGGCGTCGTCGTCGGCGAGGTGGTCGGTGACGCCCGAGATGCGCGAGTGCACGTCGCCGCCGCCCAGCTCCTCGGCGGTCACGACCTCGCCGGTGGCGGCCTTCACCAGCGGCGGGCCGCCGAGGAAGATGGTCCCCTGGTTCTTCACGATGATCGACTCGTCGCACATCGCGGGCACGTACGCGCCGCCCGCGGTGCACGAGCCCATCACCACCGCCACCTGCGGGATGCCGCGCGCCGAGAGATGTGCGCCTGGTTGTAGAAGATGCGCCCGAAATGCTCCTTGTCGGGAAAGACCTCGTCCTGCAGCGGCAGGAACGCGCCGCCGGAGTCCACGAGATAGATGCACGGCAGGCGATTCTGCGCGCGCGATCTCCTGCGCGCGCAGGTGCTTCTTCACCGTCATCGGGTAGTACGTGCCGCCCTTCACGGTGGCGTCGTTGGCGACGATCACGACTTCGCGTCCCTCCACGCGGCCGATGCCGGTGACGAGGCCCGCGGCGGGCGCGTCGCCGTCGTACATGCCGTGGGCGGCGAGCTGCGAGAGCTCGAGGAAGGGCGTGCCGGGATCGAGCAGGGCGCGCACGCGCTCGCGCGGCAGCAGCTTGCCGCGCGCGGTGTGCTTCTTCTGCGCCTCCGCGCCGCCGCCCTGGGCGACCTTCGCCACTTCGCGCTTCAGGTCCTCGGCGAGCGCGCGGTGGTGGCGGGCGTTGGCGTTGAATTCGGGCGAGCCGCTGTCGAGCCGGGTGCGGATGGCGGGCATGGGGCCTTCAGGAAGGTTAGCCAGCGTGGCGCACGAAGGGCCGGCAGAAACGGCGCAGGGCGAGCGTGCCGGCTACTTGTCGGCCTTCTCGAGGTTGTCCTCGGCCTTCTTGTTCAGGTCGGACTGCAGGTTCTTCGCCTTGTCGAGCGCCTTCATCTGGGCGCCGTAGGGACCTTCCTCGGAGCGCTTGATGGCGGCCGCGCGCTCGGCGGCGGGGTCCGAGGGCGGGGCCTCGGACTTGCCGCACGCCGCGACGAGCGGCAGCGCCAGCGCGAGCAATGCCGCGGCGCGGGCTGCGCTCACGCGCGCACCGCCTTCACGCGCTGGCGGATGTCCGCGCGCACCTTGGGCGGCAGGTGGTTCCAGCGCACGCCCGCCACGGCGCCCGCGAGCGCGAGGCAGGCCGGGACGCCGTCGCGGTCCGGGTTGGCGCGCCGCAGCTGCAGCCACGCGTCCCAGAATCCCACGCGCATGAGCGCCTCGAGGGAGTCGATGCCCATCGAGCGAAGCTCGGCGGCGAGAGTGCGGCCGATGTTGGGTGTGTGTTCGATCGGAGTAGCGACGTTCGTTGCCATCAAATGACCTCCAGTGCGATTGCCGTGCCTTCACCGCCGCCGATGCAGAGCGCGGCGATCCCCTTTTTCAAGCCGCGCTTCTTCAGCGCGTAGATCAACGTCGTGATGATGCGGGCTCCCGTGGCGCCGATCGGATGTCCGAGCGCCACCGCCCCGCCGTTCACGTTCACTTTCTCGTGGGGGATCCCGATGTCCTTCATCGCGGCCATGGTGACCACGGCGAAGGCCTCGTTCACCTCGAAGAGGTCCACGTCCGCGGCCTTCCAGCCGGCCTTGGCGAGGACTTTCTGGATCGCTCCCACCGGCGCGGTCGTGAACCATTCCGGCTCGTGTGCGTTCGTCGCGTACGCGACGATGCGTGCGAGCGGCTTGGTGCCGCGCTTCTTGGCCTCTCCCTCCGTCATCATCACCAGCGCCGCCGCGCCGTCGGAAATCGACGACGAGGTGGCGGCGGTGACGGTGCCGTCCTTATTGAATGCCGGCCGCAAGGTCGCAATCTTCTCGAGCTTCACGGTGAAGGGCGTCTCGTCGTCCTTCACGATTTCCTCGCCAGCACGGCTCTTCACGGTGACGGGCGCGATCTCCTCGGCGAAGGCGCCGGACTTCGAGGCGCTCACCGCCCGCTCCGTGGAGGTCTTCGCGAAGGCGTCCATCTGCTCGCGCGTGAAGCCGTACTTCTCGGCGGTCTTGTCGGCGAAATGGCCCATGGGCTTGCCGACGTAGGCGTCCTCGAGCCCGTCGGTGGCCATGTGGTCCAGCAGCGTCTGGGCGCCGTAGCGGTAGCCGCCGCGCGCCTTGGGCAGGAGGTGCGGCGCGTTGGTCATGGATTCCATGCCGCCCGCCACGATCACCTTGGCCTGTCCTGCGGAAAGCGTATCGAACGCCATCATCGCGGCCTTCATGCCGGAGCCGCACATCTTGTTCACCGTCGTGGCCGGCGTGGAGTTGGCCAACCCCGCGCCGAGCGCGGCCTGGCGCGCGGGCGCCTGGCCCTGGCCCGCGGGCAGCACGCAGCCGAAGATCACGTCCTCCACCTCGTTCGGTTTCACGCCCGCCTGCTCGACCGCCGCCCTGATCGCCGTCGCGCCGAGCTGGGCCGCGGTGACCGAATTGAACTTGCCCTGCATGGCGCCGATGGGGGTGCGTTTTGCGCCGACGATGACGATGCTCTCAGCCATGACTCTCTTCCTGCCTTTCGCTCAAACCGATTCCTCGAACAACTCCCTGCCGATCAACATGCGGCGGATCTCGTTGGTGCCCGCTCCGATGTCGTAGAGCTTCGCGTCGCGCAGCAGCCGCCCGGCGGGAAACTCGTTGATGTAGCCATTGCCGCCCAGCGCCTGGATCGCCTCGAGCGACACCTGCACGGCGTTCTCGGAGGCGAAGAGCAGGCACGCGGCGGCGTCCTTGCGCGCGGCGCGCCCGCGGCCCTGGTCCAGCGCGGCGGCGACGCGGTAGCTGAAGGCGCGCGCGGCCTGCAGCTTGGTGTACATGTCGGCGATCTTGCCCTGCATCAGCTCGAAGGTGCCGATCGCTTCCCCGAACTGCTTCCTCTCGTGCACGTAGGGCAGCACGATGTCCATGGCCGACTGCATGATGCCGATGGGGCCGCCCGAGAGCACGCAGCGCTCGGTGTCGAGCCCCTTCATCAGCACGCGGGAGCCGCCGTTGACCTCGCCCAGCACGTTCTCCTGCGGGATCTCGCAATCGCGGAACACCAGCTCGCAGGTGTTGGAGCCGCGCATGCCGAGCTTGTCCAGCTTCTGCGCGGTCGTGAAACCGTTCATGCCCTTTTCGACGATGAACGCGGTCATCGCACGGGAGCCCCGGTCCTTCGGGGCGGTGCGCATGTAGACGATGGCGACGTCGGCATCCGGCCCGTTGGTGATCCACATCTTCGAGCCGTTGGCCACCCAGCGCTCGCCCTTCTTCTCGGCGCGGCAGGCCATGGAGCCCACGACGTCGCTGCCCGCGCCGGGTTCGCTCATCGCGAGCGCGCCCACGAACTCGCCGGAGCAGAGCTTCGGCAGGTACTTGCGCCGCTGCGCCTCGCTGCCGTTGAGGTAGAGATTATTGACGCAGAGGTTCGAGTGGGCGCCATAGGAAAGGCCCACGGAGGCCGAGGCGCGCGAGACCTCCTCCATGGCGACCACGTGGGCGAGGTAGCCCAGGCCCGTGCCGCCGTAGCTCTCCGGGACCGTCATGCCGAGCAGGCCCAGCTCGCCCAGCTTGCCCCACATGTCGGCGGGGAACTCATTCTTCGCGTCGATCGCCGCGGCGCGGGGCGCCAGCTCCGCATCGCACATGCGCTTGACGGTGTCGCGCAGCGCGTCGAATTCCTCGGTGAGGTGCGTATCGAACAGCATGCCGTCTCCCTGGCCGTATCGTCGCCGCCCGAAATCCAGGGCTGCGAGACCGGCATCCCCTCCTGGAGGGCCGGACTCTAATTATCGCTCATTTCGCCCCTCACCGGTCGCTCCGGACGGATCGGGAGGGAACGACCTCGAAGATGCCGACACGGAAACAGCCGTCGTGTTACCGACGCCGGAGACGATGGCGGTGTAGGCGCCCGGCGGGAGGTTCACGAGAATGCCCGCCTCGCGCGGATCCGAAGGGGCGAAGCCGCTCGCCTGCAGCTGCGCGGCGTTGGCGTCCGTCTGCCAGTCGTCGTTCGTGGCGATCACCGTCTGATCGGAGGAGCGCACCAGCGTGAGCGTCGGGTTGGCGAGCGGGTTGGCCACGCCGGAGGCGGCTAGCGACGGGCCGGTCGCGACGATCGCAACGGTCTTGTTCGCGGAGCCACCGATGATGAAGCCGCCGATCATCACGTTCTCGCCCGTGAGCACGTCGCCGCGCGTGGCGATGTTGCCGAGGCGAACCGGGTTCGCGGCCACGGTCGCGCCGAACGTGGCGGTCACGGTGGTCGCCGCGCTGATCGCCACCATGCAGCTTCCGGTGCCGGAGCAGCCGCCGCCCGACCAGCCGCTGAAGGTCGAGCCCGAATCCGCGACGGCCGTGAGCGTCACGGAGGTGCCCGAGCCGAAGCTCGCCGCGCAGGTTGCGCCGCAGTCGATGCCGGCGGGCGACGAGGTGACGCTGCCCGAACCCGAGCCGGCCTTCGACACGGTCAGCGTGAACTGCCCTGCGGCCGCCTGCACCATCTGCGTGATCGTGGAGGCGGTGTGCGTCGTGCCGTAGTTCGCATCGCCGGAGTAATTCGCGCTGATGGTGTGGGTTCCGGCGGTGAGGGCGGACGTGGTGCACGCGGCCGTGGAAGCGGAGATCGGCACGGCGGAACAGCCGGGAATGGCCGTGCCACCGTCGAGGAAATCCGCGGTCCCGGTCGGCGCGGGCCCGCTCAGGACGGAAAGCACCCAGGTGAAGGTCACGCTGTCGCCCTGCGTCGAGGGATTGGCGGACGAGGTGAACGACATCGTCGCGGGCGGAGGATTCTCGATGTCGATCGCGTGCGATGCCGATGCCGGGTTGTACGCGAAGTCCCCGGAGTACTGGGCATTGATCGTGTGCATGCCGATGGATAGCGCGGACGTGGCACACGAGGCGCTGCTTTGAGTGGGAGTCCCCCCGGCGACGGGCACGGCCTCACACCCGGCGATCTGGCTGGCGCCGTCGAAGAAAGTGACCGTGCCCGTCGGGAAACTTCCGCTTCCCGAGAGGTTGGCGTTGAAGAAGACCTGTCCACCGGGCGCACCGGAGTCGGATCCGAAGATGCTCATCGTGGGATCGGCCTTCACGGGAACGTTCACGGTCTGCCCGAACGCCGGTGCGCTGTCCGAGTTGTAATTGGTGTCACCCGAATACGTGGCGATGATCGTATGGTTACCTGCCACGAGAGATGAGGTGGTGCAGGCCGCGCTGCCCCCGGACACCGCGACGCCCGAGCAGCCCGCGATGGGCGTCACGCCGTCCAGGAAATCCACCGTGCCGCCGGCGGCGCCCGCGGTCCCCGTGATGCTCGCGGCGAAAGTGACGGTTTGCCCCGTCACGGACGGATTGGCCGTGGACGACAGCGCAACCGTCGGGTTCGCCTTCAGCATTGAGGCCGGGACGTCGGTGTAATGCACCAAGCGAAGGCCATGCACCTGGAAGTTTTGATCGATCGCCAGGCCGAGCTCGATCGCGCCTCCCGGTCCGGCCTGGATCTCGTGGGGCGAGTTGCCGGCGGACGCATCGCCGTCGGTGCCGATCCAGAGCACGTGGCCGTCGCTGGCCGAATACTTGATCGTCGGTTGAAAGTTATGGGAGGAATTGGCGGCGAACGCGGCAACGACCGGATTGCCCTGCGGGTCGATGGCGATCGCGGATCCCTGGCCCTGCGTGGTGGAGTCGACAAGCACGTTGTTCCACGCGAGAGCGCCGTCGGCGGTGATCTTGAAGGTGGCGATGTCGCTGACCGTCTGGGGCCCGGACAGGCCCGTTCCGTATATGTTGCCGAGGGCGTCGAGGGCGAATTTCCCTCCGGCCGCTTGCGACCAGAGGATGTCTCCGGTCGCAGCCGAGCGCTTGACGATGCCCGTACCGGAAGCGATCACGTTTCCGTCGGGGGCGAACGCGAGCTGGCCTGCGCCGGTCGTGACCTGCCACACGATCGAGCCGAAGTTGTCGAGGAACGTCGTGCGAGTCCCGGACTGGTTGTTGTCATCGCTGATTACGTCCGACAGCACGCAGCTGCCGTTGCCCGCGACCGCGAAGGCCTGCACCTTGTCGTCGCCGAGGGGATCGGCGAGCGCGCGTTGCCATTGCGTCGCGCCGTCGCTGTCCTGGAGGCCGTAGATGGTCACGACGCCGCCGTCGTCCCAAGTCGCAACGCGCGCGTCGTCGGCCGAGTCGAGACCGATGGAAACCCCGGCGGCCGCGCCGCCGACGGAAGGCGGCAGGAGCTGTTGCCACACGGTCGAGCCATCGGCGGCGGAGAGCTTCGTCACCAGCGCATCGCTCCCCGACGCGCCCGTCATGAGGACGTCACCCGCCGAGTCGAGCGCGAGGGCCATGGTGAAGCCCGGGCAAATGTCGCGGCGCCAGGCGATCGTGCCATCGCCGGCCGAGTACTTGAGCACGACGGCGCAGGACGTATTGCTCGCCGCGACGTAGAGATTTCCGGACGCGTCCATCGCGGAGCGCGGGCCCACGTTCAGCAGGTGGACGAAAGTGAATTGATCCAGCTCGAGCGGCGGATTCGAGCTCGTCGTCACCGCCCATGCAACGGTTGGCGGGGCGGCATTCGCGAGCGTCGAGAACAGGAAGGCCAGAAGGATGGAGGTGACGACGTGAAGGAGGCGGCGCATGGGCAGTGGTCTCGCGAGTAGGAATCCGCTCGCAAAGTTATGCCCGTGTTTCGCGAAAATCTGTAGTCGCGCATTCCGATGTCCTGTCGGAAATTGCCGACGAATTGTCGGCGCATGCCGCGACATGACGTGAGCCCGCCAACGCAGGGAATACGCGGCGCGCGCCGCCTGTTTTATCCGCCCGCGCGCAACGCCCCGGTTTCGGCGTGGGCGGTCGGCTGTTTTCGCCTCCCCTACTTCGCCGCCATGCGGATCGCGCCGTCGAGGCGGATCACCTCGCCGTTGAGTATTTCGTTCTCGACGATATGACGCACCAACGCCGCGTATTCGTCGGGCCGGCCGAGACGCGGCGGAAAGGGCACCTGCTGGCCGAGCGAGGCGCGCACTTCCTCGCTCATGCCCTGCAGCATGGGCGTATCGAAGATGCCGGGCGCGATGGTCATCACGCGGATGCCGAACTTCGCGAGCTCGCGTGCAACGGGAAGCGTCATACCGTTCACGCCGGCCTTCGACGCGGCGTATGCGGCCTGGCCGATCTGTCCCTCGAACGACGCCACCGACGAGGTATTCACGATCACGCCCCGCTCGCCGTTGGCAAACGCGGGCTGCACGGACATCTTCGCGGCGGCGAGCCGGATCGCGTTGAACGTGCCGATGAGGTTGATCTTCACCGCGCGCTCGAAGCTTGCCAGCGCATGGGGACCGTTGCGGCCCACGACGCGCTCGCCGGGTGCCACACCCGCGCAGTTCACCAGTCCGTGGATCGCGCCGAATTCCTTCACGCAGGCATCCACCGCGGCCTGCATCGAGGCTTCTTCGGTGACGTCGCACCTGGCGAAGCGCACGCCGGCGCCCAGCGATTTCGCGGCGGCAGCGCCGGCTTCGTTCACGTCGGCGACGAGCACCTTGCCGCCGGCCTGGGCGAGCATCGCCGCCGTGGCCGCGCCGAGGCCCGAGCCGCCGCCGGTCACGAGGAATGCATGGTCCTGGATCTGCATGATGGCTTTCGCGGGTGGAGCGCGAATTATAGGACGAAGGCCGTATTGCGCCGGGCCCCGTCATGACGGTGCAATGCGTGGTTCCCGTTCGGGATTCCCGCGGAGGTGAACGATGAAGAGCACCTGGATTGGAGCCGCCCCGGCGCTCGTGGCGCTGGCCTTCGCGCTTGCGGGCTGCGCCTCGACCGGCGGATCGTCCGACGGCACGCCCGAGCAAAGGCGCGCGGCGTTGAGCCAGATGCGCACCACCGCACTCCAGGAGTTCTACGCCACCAATCCCGCGATCCAGCCGGAGCTCGAGAAGGCGGTGGGATATGCGGTGTTCGACGCGTCACAAGTGAACGTGGTGCTCTACGTCGGCTCGGCGGGCGCGGGCGTGATGGTGGACAACGCCAACGGCCACGAGGTCTACATGAAGATGGCGCGCGCGGGCACCGGCCCGGGTGTCGGCTACAAGACCTACCGCCAGCTCATGGTGTTCAAGGACCGGGGCCTGTTCGACACGTTTGCCACGGTCGGCGCGGACGTCGGCGCGTCGGCCGACGCCACGTTCAAGATGAGCGGCTCCACCGGCGCCACCCTCGACGGCAGCATGTCGTTCAATCCGATGATGTCCGTCTACCAGATCACCGACCGCGGGGTGTTGCTGCAGGCGAACTGGGGCGGCGTCGCCTACCTCCCCGACGAGGAGCTGAACGCCCCCAAGCCGTGATCACCGGCCCGGGTGGACCTTCACGGCCACGATCGGGAGGTCGAGCGCGCGCGCCCAGTCTTCCCAGTGCTGCGCGCTCTCGGCCGCAAAGCAGGCGCCAAGCGCCTCGACGGACAGCGTATCGAGCCCGAGGGACTCCGCGAGCCGGCGCGCGAAGTGCGGCTCGAGCGCCGCGACTGCGATCCAGCCGCTGCGCGCGCTATACAAGTTGTACGCCGCGAGGCCTCCGCCCAGCGGCCCACCGGGAAGGGTGAGCCCCTCGGCCAGGGGCTGCGCGAGCTGCACGACGACGTCCGCGAGCGGCACGCTCGCCGAAGCGCCGCGACCATCGCGGTCGCGGGCGTGGACGAGGGCCAGTCGCGGTCGATACCGCGCGCTCGGCGCCCGCCATGTCGGCGAAGAGCGTGAGCGGCAGGCGCGGCGGGTCGAGGAGGCCGTGCGCCGCCAGATAGGTGAGGTCGTGGCCCGCGGCATCGTCATGGGGCGGCGCGTGGCCGGTGATCGCGAGTGCGCAGAGGCGCGGATGGCGCGCGGCGAGGGACGGAGCATCGAGTGCGAGGCGCGCGAGCGCGGCGGGTCGCTGCGCCGTCACGAAGAGGTCCGCGCCCTCGAGCAGCGCGTGCAAGGCCTCGAGCCCAACCGGGGTCTTCAGGTCGAGCGTGGCGCACATCCATGCCGGCATGCAGGCGCTCGTACCACCCGGCGCAAAGCGCCGCCAGGGGATCACCCGCCGGCGGCTCGACCTTCGTCACCCGCGCCCCCAGCTCGCGCAGCCGCGCGCAGGCGACGGGGCCGGGCAGGTTGAGCGCCATCGTGACGATCGCGACGCCGTCCAGGAATTTCATGGCATAAAGTCTATATGGCTCCACGGCTCCCGCCGACCATCCGCCCCATCCTGCGCGGCTGGCTCAACTCCAACCAGGTCGTGCTGCGCGCGCCCGGCGACAACGTCGTCATCGATTCGGGCTATTGCACGCACCGCGAGCGCACCCTCGAGCTGGTGGCCGGTCCCGCCGGCCTCGAAGGCGAGCCGCTCGAGCGCGTGGTGAACACCCATTGCCACTCGGACCACATGGGCGGCAACGCGGCGCTCGCGAGCGCCCATGGCTGCCGAGTGACGATTCCCGCGGGCGAGGTGAAGCACGTGGACCCCTGGTCGCCGCAGAGCGTGTGGATGGCCGAATTCGACCAGCGCGCCGACCCGTTCCGTTTCGACGATACGCTCGCCGCCGGGGACACCTTCGAGGGCGGCGGTTTCGAGTGGGAGGCGCACGCCGCGCCCGGGCACGACATGGACGCGCTGATGTTCTTCGAGCCGGTGAACCGCATCCTCGTCTCGGGCGACGCGTTGTGGCGCGAGGGGATGGGATTCGTGTGGCCCGAGGAGGGCGCCAATCCCTTCATCGTGGCGGCGCACGATACGCTTTCCCGCATCGAGCGGCTGCGCCCCGCGGTCGTGATCCCGGGCCACGGCGCGGCCTTCACGGACACCGCCGCGGCGATCGCGAACGCTCGCTCGCGCCTGGATGCGTTCGCGCGCGATCCCGCGAAGAACGCGCGCCACATCGTGAAGGCGCTATTCGTGTTCGCGCTGCTCGACAAGCAGCACATGCCCGTTGCCGAGGTGCCGGGCTACGTCGCGCGCGTCGGCTGTTACCGGCGATTGGCGGAGGGGTTTCTCGGCCTGGCGCCGCGGGCGCTGGGCGATTGGCTGGTCGATGCCCTGGAGCGTGCGGGCGCCATCCGGATCGCCGACGGGATCGTGCGGCCGACCGCCGTCGCCTGAACGCGACGCGCGGCACCAAGTACCTATTGCCCGGAGCCGGCGGCGGGGCTGCAATGTTGGGTCACTCCCGCCATGGAGAACAACATGCGATTCGCGAAACATGCACGGCACGTCCCGGCGCTGCTCGCCGCGGCGCTGCTTGTTCCGGCCGCCTGGGCCGAGTCGTTCGTCTATCCGGCCAAGGGGCAATCGGCCCAGCAGCAGCAGAAGGACGAAGGCGAATGCAACACCTGGGCAACGCAGCAGAGCAAGTACGACCCCGCCAACCCGCCGCAGCAGCAGGCCGCCGTGGCGCCTCCGACGACAGCGACCGGCGCCACGCGCGGTTCGGGCGCACGCGGTGCGGCGCGCGGCGCCGTCGCGGGCGAGGTGATCAACGGCGACGCGAGCTCGGGCGCGGCAATCGGCGCCGTCGCGGCACGGGGTGCGAGCCGGCGGCAGAATGCGGCAGCCTCGCAGCAACAGCAGCAGGCCTCGGCGCAGCAGGACCAGGCGGGCATGGCCGCGTTCCAGAAGGCGCGCGCGGCCTGCCTCGAAGGCCGCGGCTACACCATCAAATAGGAGGCGCCATGAGGAAGCTCCTGGAGTGGCTGGTCCTCGGTGCCGCGGCGCTCGCCCTCGTACCGGACGCGGCACTCGCCGCCAGCAAGGATGAGCAGCGCGCGGAGGCCCGCAAGGTCGCGCAGCAAACGCTGCAGAAGCTCTACCAGCTCCAGCCGGCGGCGAAAGGCAAGATCGCGAAGGCCGCGGGCTACGCCGCATTCGCCAATTTCGGCATGAAGATCCTCTTCGCGGGCGGCGGCAAGGGCGAGGGCGTGGCGGTCAACAGCAAGACCGGCAAGGAAACCTTCATGAAGATGGTGGAGATGCAGGCGGGCCTCGGCATCGGCGTGAAGAAGTTCCGCATCGTCTGGGTCTTCGACACCCAGGCGGCGTTCGACAACTTCGTGAGCTCGGGCTGGGAGCTCGGCGGCCAGGCGACCGCCGCGGCGCAGAAGGACGGGCAGGGTGCGGCTACCGCGGGCGCGATGCCCGTCTCGCCCGGCGTGTGGCTCTACCAGATCACCGACGACGGCCTCGCGCTCGAGCTCACCGCCAAGGGCACCAAGTACTACAAGGACGACGAGCTGAACTGAACCGGCGCATCCGGTCCTGGGCCTGCGGCCCGGGACTGCGCCCGTTTCCCTTCCCGACCCGCGGGCCGCTACACTACGCCTTCCCTGAGAGGAGGGCCCGGACCCATGGCGGTGGAGAGCGGGACGCCCGACACGTTCCCGAAGCTTCTGCTGCACCACGCGCGCGAGCGCGCTGTCCAGCCCGCGATCCGCGAGAAGGCGTACGGCATCTGGCAGGCATGGACGTGGGGCGAGACCCGCGACGAGGTGCTGGCGCTCGCCGCCGCGCTCTCCCAGGCCGGCCTCGCGCGCGGCGCGCACATCGCCGTCATCGGCGCCAACCGCCCGCGCCTCTACTGGACCCTCACCGCGGCGCAATGCCTGGGCGCCATCCCGGTGCCCTTCTACGAGGACGCCATCGCCGCCGAGATGGTCTACGTGTTCCAGGACGCGGAGATCGCCTTCGCCGTGGTGGAGGACCAGGAGCAGGCCGACAAGCTGCTCGAGATCCTGCCGCAGTGCCCGAAGCTGAAGCACATCTGGTATGACGATCCGCGCGGCCTGCGCCACTACGCGCAGCCCGAACTCGCGAGCTACGAGGCGCTCGCCGCCGCGGGTCGGACGTCGCTCGCGGCCGACCCGAACGCCATCGAGCGCGGCATCGGGGACGGCCGCTTCGACGACACCGCGATCATGCTCTACACCTCGGGCACCACGGGCCACCCGAAGGGCGTGGTGCTGAGCCACGCCAACCTCGTCGCGGCGAGCGATGCGTACGCGGAGCTGGAAGGGCTCACGGATGCCGAGGAGGTCGTGGCGTACCTGCCGATGGCGTGGATCGGCCAGAACCTGTTCTCGTACGCGCAGTGGATGACCGTCGGCTTCCGCATCAACTGCATCGAGTCCGCCGAGACGGTGATGACCGACATGCGCGAGATCGGGCCGACGTACTACTTCGCCCCGCCGCGTGTGCTGGAGGCGCTGCTCACGCAGGTCACCATCCGCATGGAGGACGCTGCGGCGCCCAAGCGCTGGATCTTCCGCCACTTCATGGCCCTCGCGCGCCGCGTGGGCGGCGACCTGCTGGACGGCAAGCCCGTGGGCGCCTGGGACCGCTTGCGCTACGCCATCGGCAACCTCCTCATCTACGCGCCGCTGCGCAACGCGCTCGGCATGTCGCGCGTGCGCGTGGCCTATACGGCGGGAGAAGCGATCGGGCCGGACCTGTTCGTGTTCTACCGCTCGCTCGGGATCAATCTGAAGCAGCTCTACGGCTCGACCGAGACCTCGGTGATGGTCTGCGTGCAGCCCGACGGCGCCGTGAAGCCCGACACCGTCGGCCCGCCCATGAAGGGCGTGGAGGTGCGCGTGCTGGACACCGGCGAGATCCTGCTGCGCTGCCCCGGCCTCTTCCGCGAGTACTACAAGAACGCCGAGGCCACGCGCGAGGCGAAGGACGCCGACGGCTGGTTTCGCACGGGAGATGCGGGCTATTTCGACGCCAGCGGGCACTTGAAGATCATCGACCGCGCGAAGGACGTCGGGAAGCTTTCCGACGGCACGTTGTTCGCTCCCAAGTACCTCGAGAACAAGCTCAAGTTCTTTCCCCACATCAAGGAAGCGGTGGCGTTCGGCGACGGGCGAGCGCGGGCGAGCGCGATGGTGAACATCGACGTGCAGGCGGTGGGCGACTGGGCCGAGCGCCGCGGCATCGCGTACTCGGGCTACACGGACCTGGCCGCCAAGCCCCAGGTGATCGAGCTGGTGCGCGCCTGCGTGGAGCAGGTGAACGCGGACCTCGCGCGCGATCCGGCGCTCGCCGGCAGCCAGATCCACCGCTTCGTGATCCTGCACAAGGAGCTGGACGCCGACGACGGCGAGCTCACGCGCACGCGCAAGGTGCGCCGCGGCTTCATCGCCGAGAAGTACGCCGCCATCGTGCACGCGCTGGACGACGGCGCCGCGCGCTGCGTGGTGGAGGCGCAGGTGCGCTTCGAGGACGGGCGCACGGGCTCGGTGCGCGCGGAGCTCCCGGTGGTGGAAGCGAAGACCTTCGCCCCCGCGGCGTCCCGGGCGGCAGCGTGAACCTGCGCGAGCTGGATCCCGCCCCGGTCCGGCGCACCGCGGGCGACGTGATCCTCGCCCTGGAAGGCATCTCGCTCGCCTTCGGCGGCGTGAAGGCGCTCTCCGACGTCTCCTTCGACGTCCGCGAGCACGAGATCCGCGCCATCATCGGGCCCAACGGGGCCGGAAAGAGCTCGCTGCTCAACGTCATCAACGGCGTCTACCGCCCGCAGCAGGGTCGCATCACGTTCCGCGGCGAGACGCGCACGGCGATGCAGCCGCACCGCACCGCCGCGCTCGGCATCGCGCGCACCTTCCAGAGCCTCGCGCTCTTCAAGGGCATGACGGTGCTGGAGAACATCCTCGCCGGCCGCAACCTGATGATGAAGTCGAACCTGCTGCTGCAGGCGCTGCGCGTGGGACCGGCCCTGCGCGAGGAGATCGCGCACAGGAAGCGCGTGGAGGAGATCATCGATTTCCTCGAGATCCCCCACGTGAGGAAGAGCGTGGTCGGGCGGCTGCCCTACGGGCTGCAGAAGCGCGTGGACCTCGGGCGCGCGCTCGCCGCCGAGCCGCGGGTGCTGCTGCTGGACGAGCCCATGGCGGGCATGAACATCGAGGAGAAGCAGGACATGAGCCGCTTCATCCTCGACGTGAACGACGAGTTCGGCACCACCATCGTGCTGATCGAGCACGACATGGGCGTGGTGATGGACCTCTCGGACCGCGTCGTGGTGCTGGACTACGGGCGCAAGATCGCCGACGGCACGCCGGACGAGGTGCGCGCGAGCCAGGCAGTGGTCGACGCCTACCTGGGGGTGAAGCACTGATGCAGGCGCAGCGCCGCTACCTCACCTTCGGCTTCCTGGCGCTGCTCGCCGTGGCCGCGGTGCTGCCGATGGCGCTCGGCCAGGCCAAGTTCCCGCAATGGCTCGAGGTGGCGCTGGGCGGGCTACTCACGGGCGTGCTGTACTCGCTGGTCGCGCTCGGGCTGGTGCTGATCTTCAAGGCCTCGGGCGTCTTCAACTTCGCGCAGGGCGCCATGGTGCTCTTCGCGGCGCTGACACTGGTGCGGCTGATGGAGAAGATGCCGCTGGTGCTCGCGGTGCTCGCGACCCTCGCCATCATGATCGCGCTCGCCTGGCTGATCGAGCGCCTGGTGCTGCGCCCGCTCGTGAACCAGGAGGGCATCGTGCTCTTCATGGCCACCCTGGGCGTGGCGTACTTCCTCGACGGCTTCGGCCAGGCGGTGTGGGGCAGCGACATCTACACGCTGCACGTGGGCATGCCGAAGGAGCCGAAGATCATCCTCGAGAAGGTCTTCGAGGGCGGAGTGCTGGTCGACATGGAGGACTTCACCGCGGCCATCATCGCGGCCACCCTCGTGGCGGCGTTGGCGCTTTTTTTCCAGAAGACCGGCACGGGGCGCGCGCTGCGCGCGGTGGCCGACGACCATCAGGCCGCGCAATCGGTGGGCATTCCGTTGAACCGCATCTGGGTGATCGTCTGGAGCGTGGCGGGGCTGGTGGCTCTCGTGGCGGGCATCGTGTGGGGCTCCAAGCTCGGCGTGCAGTTCTCGATCTCGCAGGTGGCGTTGAAGGCGCTGCCGGTGGTGATCCTGGGCGGCTTCACGTCCATTCCCGGCGCGATCGTCGGCGGGCTCTTGATCGGGCTGGGCGAGAAGCTCTCGGAGGTGTATCTCGGCCCCTTCTTCGGCGGCGGCATCGAGGGCTGGTTCGGCTACGTGCTGGCGCTCATGTTCCTGCTGGTGCGCCCGGAAGGATTGTTCGGGGAGAAGATCATTGATCGCGTGTGATCGACCCTCACCCCGGCCCTCTCCCAGGGGCGAGGGGGCGCCATGATCTATCGTGAGACCGGCCAGTTCAAGACGACCTACGCCTCGGACCAGCAGCTCTTCCCGATCCTGCAGGACCGCGTCTTCGTCATCGCCGCGCTGGCCTTCGCTTTCGGCGCGGTGCCGTTCCTTGCGAGCGATTATCTATTTCGCGCCATCCTCACGCCGTTCCTGATCCTGTCCCTCGCGGCCCTCGGCTTGAACATCCTCGTGGGCTACTGCGGGCAGGTGTCGCTCGGCACCGGGGGCTTCATGGCGGTGGGCGCCTATGCGGCGTACAACTTCGCGGTGCGCGCGCCGGATCTCAACCTGCTCGTGGTCTTCCTGCTCTCGGGCCTCTGCGCCGCGGTGGTGGGCGTGATCTTCGGCATCCCGAGCCTGCGCATCAAGGGCTTCTACCTCGCGGTGGCGACACTCGCGGCGCAGTTCTTCATCGACTGGGCGTTCGCGCGCATCAAGTGGTTCACCAACGATTCCTCCTCGGGCTCGGTGTCGGCGCCGCCGCTCGAGATCTTCGGCTACACCGTGCACGGCCCGGCGCAGAAGTACCTGCTGGTGCTCGCCATCGTGGCAGTCGCGGCACTCGTGGCGCGCAACCTCGCGCGCGGGGCGATCGGCCGCTCGTGGATGGCCACGCGCGACATGGACGTCGCCGCCGAGGTGATCGGCATCCGCCCGCTCGCGGCCAAGCTCTCGGCCTTCGCGGTGAGCTCGTTCTTCGTGGGCGTGGCGGGCGCGCTCTGGGCGTTCGTCTACCTGGGCTCCTGGGAGCCGCTCGCCTTCGACGTGAACCGCTCGTTCCAGCTGCTCTTCATGGTGATCATCGGCGGCCTGGGCTCGATCCTGGGCTCCTTCCTCGGCGCAGCGTTCATCGTGATCCTGCCGCTGGTGCTGAACCAGCTGCCCACGGCGCTGGGGATTCCGCTGTCCACCGCGATGATCTCGGACATCGAGTTCATGGTGTTCGGCGCGCTCATCGTCTTCTTCCTCATCGTCGAGCCGCGCGGCCTCGCGCGGCTCTGGGCGATCGGCAAGGAGAAGCTGCGCCTGTGGCCGTTCCCGCATTGATGCCGCACGTTCCAACGACAAAAGGAGGATGAGATGAAGCACGCACTACGTACCAGGATCGCCGCGGTGGTCCTCGCGGCCGCCGGCGCGCTCGCCGCGGGGTTCGACGCGGGCGCGCAATCGTCCAACGAGATCTTCGTTCCCGTGCTCGTGTACCGCACCGGCGCCTACGCGCCCAACGGCATCCCGTGGGCCGACGGCTTCGTCGACTACCTGAAGCTCGTGAACGCGCGCGACGGCGGCGTGAACGGCGTGAAGATCGCGTTCGAGGAGTGCGAGACCGGCTACGCGACCGACCGCGGCGTCGAGTGCTACGAGCGCCTGAAGAGCAAGCACCCGGTGGCGTTCTCGCCGCTGTCCACCGGCATCACCTACGCGCTCACCGACAAGGTCTACGGCGACCACATCGTGCTGATCACCGCCGGCTACGGCCGCGCGGACTCGGTCGACGGCGCGGTGTTCCGCTGGAACTTCCCGATGCTCGGCACCTACTGGGACGGCGCCGACATCCTGGTGCAGCACGTGAAGAAGAAGGGCAGCCTCAAGGGCAAGAAGATCGCGCTGGTCTACCACGACTCGCCCTACGGCAAGGAGCCGATCCCGGTGCTCGAGTCGCTCGCCAAGCGCGAGGGCTTCGAGCTCCTCAAGCTGCCGGTGACCGCGCCCGGGGTGGAGCAGAAGGCGACCTGGCTGCAGATCCGCCAGCAGCGGCCGGACTACGTGTTCGTGTGGGGCTGGGGCGTGATGAACTCCACGGCGCTGAAGGAGGCCATCGCGGTCTCGTACCCGCGCGCGCAGATCTACGGCGTGTGGTGGTCGGCGGCCGAGCCCGACGTCGTTCCCGCCGAGATGGCGGCGCGCGGCTACAACGGCCTGGCACTCGGGCATTCGTCGGAGCACGCCAACCCGATCCACAAGGAGATGGTGAAGTACCTGTACGACAAGGGACAGGGCACGGCCTCCGACCGCAAGGAGATCGGCAGCGTGCTCTACAACCGCGGCATGCTCTCCGCGATGCTCACCGTCGAGTCGATCCGCACCGCGCAGAAGAAGTACGGCAACCGCGTGGTGACCGGCGACGAGGTGCGCTGGGGCGCCGAGCACCTGAACATCGACGCCGCGCGCATCAAGGCCCTCGGCGTCGACGGCATGATGCAGCCGGTGCGGACCTCGTGCGCGGACCACGGCGGGGTGCACAAGGCGCGCATCCATACCTGGGACGGGACGGAATGGAGCTACACCTCGGACATGTACGAGTCCGAAGGCAAGATGCTCTCCCCCATCATCAAGGCCTCGGCCGAGAAGTACGCCGCCGACAAGAAGCTGCCGGTGGTCGACTGCGCGAAGGAGAGCTGATCCGGTGATGGCGTCGGCGATGGAGCACCCTCACCCGAACCCTCTCCCAGGGGAGAGGGACCCGTCGCGGGAAACGGCTTCGAAATCGCCGGCGCCGTTGTTGGAGGTGAACGGCATCGAGGTGATCTACAGCCACGTGATCCTCGTGCTGAAGGGGGTTTCGCTCGCGGTCCGGGAGGGCGGCATCGTGGCGCTCCTGGGCGCCAACGGGGCCGGGAAGACCACGACGCTCAAGGCGGTGTCCAACCTCCTCGCCGCCGAGCGCGGCGCGGTGACCAAGGGCACGATCCACTTCGCGGGCGAGCGCGTCGATCGCCTCGATCCGTCGCGGCTCGTGAAGCGCGGCGTGGTGCAGGTGATGGAGGGCCGCCACTGCTTCGCGCACCTCACGGTCGAGGAGAACCTGCTCACCGGCGCCTACACGCGCTCCGCGCCGCGCTCCGAGATCCGCCTGGACCTCGAGCGCGTCTACCAGTTCTTCCCGCGCCTGAAGCAGCGCCGCGACGCGGTCGCCGGCTACACCTCGGGCGGCGAGCAGCAGATGACCGCCATCGGGCGCGCCCTCATGGCACGCCCGCGCATGATCCTGCTGGACGAGCCCTCGATGGGCCTGGCACCCCAGGTGGTCGAGGAGATCTTCGAGATCGTGAAGAGCCTCAACACGGCCGAGAAGGTGAGCTTCCTCCTCGCCGAGCAGAACACGATGGTGGCGCTGCGCTTCGCCGACTTCGGCTACATCCTCGAGAACGGCCGCGTGGTGATGGAGGGCGACGCGGCCGCGCTCTCCGGCAACGAGGACGTGAAGGAGTTCTACCTCGGCATCTCGAGCGGCGCGCGGGCGAGCTTCCGCGCCGGGAAGCACTACCGCCGGCGCAAGCGCTGGCTGGCGTAGGCCGGTGGGGACGCATTACGACGCGCTCGAAACGCGCGATCCCGCCGAGCGCGAGCAGTCCCTCTTCGACGCGCTGCCGCTGCACCTCGAGCAGGCGCGCGCGGCAAGCCCATACCTCGCGCGCACGCTGGCGGGCATCGCATCGCGCGACGTCACCAGCCGCGCTGCGCTGGCGGCCCTGCCGCTCACGCGCAAGTCCGACCTGGTCGAGCTGCAGCGCGCCGCACCTCCCTTCGGCGGGCTCAACGCCGCGCCCCCCGCGCGCCTCGCGCGCATCTTCATGTCGCCGGGCCCGATCTTCGACCCCGAAGGCCGCGCGCCTGACTACTGGCGCACGGCGCGCGGGCTCTTCGCCGCGGGCTTCCGCGCCGGCGACGTCGTGCTCAATTGCTTCTCCTACCACCTCACGCCCGCGGGCAGCATGTTCGAGACCGGGCTGCATCGCCTCGGCTGCGCGGTGATTCCGGGCGGCGTGGGGCAGACCGAGATGCAGGCGCAGGCGATCGCGCAGCTCGCCCCCGCGGGCTACGTGGGCACGCCGTCGTTCCTCAAGCTCATCCTCGAGAAGGCGGCGGAGCTGGGGATCGCAACGCGCTCGCTCGTCCGTGCGCAGCTCTCGGGCGAGGCGTTCCTCCCGCCGGTGCGCGCTTTCGTGCAGGAGCACGGCATCGCGGCCTTCCAGGCCTACGGCACCGCCGACGTGGGCGTGATCGCCTACGAGACCGAGGCGCGCGAGGGGCTGGTGGCGAGCGAGGACCTGATCGTCGAGATCGTGCGCCCCGGCACCGGCGTGCCCGTGGCCGAGGGCGAGGTCGGCGAGGTGGTCGTAACGCCCTTCAACACCGACTATCCGCTGGTGCGCTTCGCCACCGGCGATCTCTCGGCGCTGCTGCCGGGCGCGAGTCCCTGCGGCCGCACCAACCTGCGCCTGCGCGGCTGGATGGGCCGCGCGGACCAGGCGACGAAGGTGCGCGGCATGTTCGTGCACCCGCACCAGGTGGCCGAGGTGCTGCGCCGCCACGGCCTCGCCCGCGGCAGGCTCACGGTGCAGAACGAGGCGGGCGAGGACCGCATGACGCTCGCGGTGGAGCACCCGGCGGGCGATGCGGCGCTCGCCGCAGCACTCGAGGCCACCCTGCGCGACGTGACCAAGGTGCGCGGCGCCGTGGCATGGGCCGCGCCGGGGACGCTGCCCAACGACGGCAAGGTGATCGATGACGTGCGCCGCTACAGCGCGGACGCGCGGCAAGGATGACAGGGCAGGCGGGCATAGTCGGGAAGCGCGCCTGCCGCTATCATGCGGGTTCGATCCACCAACGACCCACGACCCAAGCGATGAAAACCATATCCACGCTCTGCGCGCTGGCCGGCGCAGGCATCCTGATGAGCGCATGTGCAACCGAAACGAACGCGGACAACGGCGGAGAGGCCATGCAGCAGGTCTATTCGACCGGCAGCAACATCCCGCGCCACGCCCCGGCGGGCCAAGCCGACGGCGTCTCAAGCATGAGCGGCGAGCAGGCCGGGCGCGTCTTCAGCGATCCCCAGTACACGCCGCCCGTGCCGATGCCCGGCGGCGCCCGCTGAGGCGTATCCGGCATCCCATAGCGTCCGTGCCTGCCCGCCGGAGCAAGGCCGCAAGGTCCTTG
Organism: uncultured beta proteobacterium; assembly: GCA_963827425.1. Classification (GTDB taxonomy): domain Bacteria; phylum Pseudomonadota; class Gammaproteobacteria; order Burkholderiales; family Usitatibacteraceae; genus Usitatibacter. The sequence continues at coordinate 123,817 of CAWHAQ010000010.1, forward strand.
TTCCTGCGGGCTTTTCACGCCACGCCGCGAGTCCGCCCGAAATGATTGGGGCGGGCCATTGTCCATCGTTTGATAAGCCCCTTTCGGTGGGCTAAACTAGGTGGCTTTTGGTAGCGGGCGTGGGAGCAAAACGCGCGCCGCGGCCAGGCACCAGCAGCGAGGATCAATGGCCAGCAAAGCAAAAGCCCTGACCGAGGCGGAAATCGTCAAGATGCCGAAGTCGGAGTACATGAACGCGGCACAGCTCAAGTTCTTCCGCGAGCGCCTGCTCGACCTGCAGAAGCAGCTGCGGGAAAACGCGGGTGCCACGACCGAGCACCTGCGCGAGCTCTCGTTCGCGCCCGACCCCGCGGACCGCGCCACCCTCGAGGAGGAGCATGCCCTGGAGCTACGCACGCGCGACCGCGAGAGGAAGCTCCTGAAGAAGATCGACCAGGCGCTCGCCCGCATCGAGGACGGCGCCTACGGCTACTGCGAGGAGACCGGCGAGCCGATCGGCATCCAGCGCCTGCTCGCGCGGCCCACCGCCACGCTCACCATCGAGGCCCAGGAGCGCCGCGAGCTCAAGCAGAAGCTCTACGGCGAGTAGGCGATCGCGGCGTAATCGCCGCGGCTCCACGGGGGAATTCCCGCCGGCTCCCGGCGGTTCGGGCCCTATAATGTCTCGTCGAGGAGGCCCGATGAGCAAATCCCACTGCATCGAAGCGCCGGGCGGGCCACGGGGCGCGCGGTGAACCGGCTGGGAACGCAGGATCGCGCGGACGCCTCGCGCCAGCTGCATCGCGTGCTCGAGGAGAAGACCCTCGCCACGGTGTTCCAGCCGATCTTCGGGTTCCGCGAAGGCCACATCATCGGCTACGAGGCGCTGGTGCGCGGGCCGCGTGGCTCCCTCATCCAGACGCCCGCGGAGCTCTTCGCCGCCGCCGCCGAGGAAGGGCTCGCGGTGGAGCTCAACATCCTCTGCATCCAGCAGATGCTGCGCGCCTTCGCGGCGAGCGCGCTCGACGGCCGCCTCTTCCTCAACGTCTCGCCGCAGCTCATCCTGCAGCGCGGCCACGACCAGGAGCGCGCGGCGCACTTCATGCGCAGCATCGGGCTCGCGGCCGAGCGCGTGGTGATCGAGCTCACCGAGGACTATCCCGACGCTCGATTTCGCGCGCGTGCACGAATCGCTGATGCTCTACCGCTCGCTCGGCTTCAGCGTGGCCATCGACGACCTGGGCGAGGGGTTCGCGAGCCTGCGCCTGTGGTCGGAGCTGCGCCCCGAGTACGTGAAGGCGGACAAGCACTTCGTGACCGGCATCGCCGGCGATCCGGTGAAGGTGCAGTTCCTGCGCGCCATCCAGGAGATCGCCGAGAGCTGCGGCTCGCTGGTGATCGCCGAGGGCATCGAGAACGCCGCCGACTTCAAGGTGGTGAAGGACATCGGCATCGCGTGCGGGCAGGGCTACTTCATCGGGCACCCCGACGAGCGTCCTGCCACCGAGCTCGCCGCCCGAGGCGCGCCGCGCCAACGCGGATGCGCGCGTGCCGGTGGTGCCCACGCCGCGCCTGCGTGCGGGCACCGAGCCGCGGGCGCACGACTTCGTGCGCGCGGTCGAGCCGGCGGCGGCACGCAACCGCTGGGCGCGCTGCTCGAGCGCTTCGCGGCCTCGCCCGGGCTGGGTGCGATCCCGGTGATCGGCGCGGGCGGCATCGAGGGCGTGGTGTCGCGCGAATGGCTGGACCTCGGGGCGACCTGCGCCGGGCCCGTTGCGCTCGAGGCGCGGCCCTGCATCGAGGTCGCCGACCGCGCGCCGATCCGCGTCGAGGCCGAGCTCGACCTCGCCGCGCTGACCGCGATCCTCGTCGAGTCGGACGCGCGGCGCTTCGCCGACGGCTTCGTGATCGTCGCCCACGGCCGCTACCTCGGCATGGGGGCCAGCCGCGACGTGATGCGCTCGCTGCAGAGCTCGCGCGTGCTGGCCTCGCGCTACACCAACCCCCTCACGCTGTTGCCGGGGCAGGTGCCGATCAACGAGCACCTGGAGCGGCTCCTCGCGCGCCACGTGCCGTTCACCGCGTGGTTCATCGAGGTCGACCAGATGCGCGGCTTGAACGACACGGCGGGATTCGCGGCACGGCGACGCGCTGATCCACGTCGGCCGCGCGCCTGCTCGAGGAGGCCTGCGAGCCGGGAGTGGATTTCGCGGGCCACGTCGCGGGCGGCCGCTTCGTGATCCTCGTGCAGAGCGAGGACTGGAAGGCGCGCGCCGAGTCGCTGCTCGCGGAGTTCCCGGCGCAGGTGCGCGCAGCACGTGCCCGCCGAAGCGTACGCGCGCGGCTACTTCACCGTGAAGTTCCGCGACGGGCGCGAGAGCGTGCGGCCGCTGCCCAAGCTCGTGATCGGCATCCTGCCGGTGCTGCCGGGCGTGTTCGAGTCGCGCCACGAGGTGGTGGGCGCGGCCAAGCGCGCCGCCGAGGCGGCGAAGGCGCTTCCGGGGAGCGCGATCTACGTCGACGAGCAGGCGGGCAACGCCTATCCCCAGTCGATGCTGTTCAGCCCACCTGAAGACTTGCTAGGCCGGAAACGCCGAGGACACAGAGAGGACAGAGGGCACGGAGAAAAGCCTTGGTGGTTAGTTCGCGGCAATGTCGACTGCGACCCGAACCTCCACGCACGAAGGTTCTCAGTGCCCCTGCTCCTCTGTGTCCTCGGCTTCACTGCTCTAACGGCGCAGCCAGACCTGCCAGCGCTCCTTGCCCGCAAAGACCGGGATCGAATCCTCCACCGCGGCGTCCTCGATGCGCTCGAACTCATCGGCGAGGAGCGCGTCCAGCTCGGCCTGTGCATGCAGCGGGAAGGGCGGGCCGCGCTCGCCTGCGTCGAAGTAGAAGAAACCCGGCGAGCACGCCGCCCGGCGGGACGAGGGTCGCGACGCGCCGTCCCCAGTCGCGCCACAGGCGTCGCGGCAGCGCGCACAGGAAGGCGCGCTCGTACACGACGGTCGAAGGGCGCCTCGGCGAGCGGCGCGAAGAAATCGGCGCGCGCGCACGCGCGCGGCGTGCGGGCCCAGCACAGCGCGCGCCGCCGCGAGCGCTCCGTCGCTGAAATCGATGCCGAGCACGTCCCAGCCCGCCGCGGCGAGGAAGGCCACGTCGTGCGCGCTGCCGCAGCCGGGCACCAGCGCCTTGCGCGGACCTTGCCACGCAGCGGCGAAGGCGGCGAGGCGCGCGGGCACGCGCCCCGCGTCCCAGGGGGCGAAGCGCGCGCCGTAGCGCAGGTCCCAGAACTCGGCGCTGTCCGGGTCGCGCTTGGGAAAATTCGGGATATCCACCGGCGAATGGTAGCGTCCAACCGTTATACTTCGCCGCGCACCCCGAAGAATCAGCTCGATGAAGCGCCTCCTGCTTTGCGCCGTCGCGTGCCTCGCGTCGGCCGCCTGCAACCCCGTAGCCGATGCGCCCCGCCGCACGCTGGCGCTGGAGTCCTGTCGCCTGCCCGGCGTGGAGGCCGCCGCGCGAGTGCGCGACGCTTCCTGGTATGGGAAGACCGCGCGGCGAAGAAGGGGCGGCGCATCGACATCAACGTCGCCGTCGTCCCGGCGCGCGTGCGCACCCACGAGCCGGACCCGATCTTCGTCTTCGCGGGCGGACCGGGGCAGGGCGCGGTGGCGCTCGCCGCCGAGGTGATGCCGCTCTTCGCGCACCTGAACGACCAGCGCGACGTGGTCTTCATCGACCAGCGCGGCACCGGCGCCTCGCATCCGCTGGATTGCGACGAGGACGACGACGCGCCGCTGCAGTCGCTCTTCGAGGACACGCTGCCCGTGCACCTGGTGGCGGAGTGCCTGAAGCAGCTCGACGCCGACCCGCGCCAGTACATCACCTCCATCGCGGTGGAGGATATCGACGACGTCCGCGCGGCCCTGGGCTACGACAAGGTGAACCTCTGGGGCGGCTCCTACGGCACGCGCGTCGAGCTGGAGTACCTGCGCCGCCACGGCGACGCACGTGCGCTCGATGGTGCTGGACGGCGTGGCGCCCGCGACCATGAAGCTGCCGCTCTCGTTCGTCACCGACGGCGAGGCGGCGCTGCAGAAGCTGGTCCTCGGCTGCGAGGCCGAGGCGCTCTGCCGCCTCACCTACCCGGACCTGAACGGGACCATCGAGCGGCTGCGCGAGCGGCTCGCGCGCCGCCCCATGACCGCGTCGATCCAGGATCCGCGCACCGGCGAGCGCCAGAGCATCGACGTGAACGAGAACGTGTTCCTCTCGGGCCTCTTCCGCCCGCTCTACGTGGCCGAGCTCGCGAGCCTGCTGCCGTTCGGCATCGCCTCGGCGGCCAACGGCGACTTCAATCCGCTGCTCGCGCAGAACCTCGAGTTCGCCGACGACGTGTCGGAGAACCTCTCGCTCGGCATGCACCTCTCGGTGCTGTGCTCCGAGGACATCCCGCTCATCACCGACGCCGACCTCGCCGCGGCCGACCGCTCGTTCTTCGGGCGCGCGCTGGTGGACGATTTCCTCGCCGCCTGCAAGATCTGGCCGCGCGGACGGGTGCCCGCGGACTACTACACGCCGGTGAGCTCGGACGTGCCGGCGCTGCTGCTGTCGGGCGGCATCGATCCCGCCACACCGCCGCGCCATGCCCAGCAGGTGGCCGCCACGCTCACGCACGCGCGGCACCTCGTGGCGCCCTACCTGGGGCACGGCGTGAGCCTGCACGGCTGCGCGCCGCACCTGGTCGAGGAATTCATCCGCAAGGGCGAGCGCCGCGGGGCTGGACGGCCGCTGCCTGGAGCGCATCCCGCGCCCGCTCTTCATGCTGCCGCTCGGGAACTCGCAGTGATCGTCGCCGAGGGCCTCGCCAAGCGCTTCGGCGACGTGCAGGCGGTGCGCGACGTGTCGTTCGCCGCGCCGGACGGGCGCATCACCGCGCTGCTGGGGCCCAACGGAGCCGGCAAGACCACGACGCTGCGCATCATCTCGACGCTGGTCGCACCCACGCAGGGCCGCGCGGTGGTCGACGGCCACGACGTCGCCGCCAACCCGCTCGCGGTGCGCGCGCGCATCGGCATGCTCTCGGATGCGCGCGGGCTCTACGCCCGCCTCACCGCGCGCGAGAACATCGCCTACTACGGGCGGCTGCGCGGGCTCGACGCGGCAGCGCTCGCGGCCTCCATCGCGCGCCTGGCGGAGCTCCTCGACATGAAGGCCATCCTCGATCGCCGCACCGACGGCTTCTCGCAGGGCGAGCGCATGAAGGTCGCCATCGCGCGCGCGCTGGTGCACGACCCGCCCAACGTCATCCTCGACGAGCCCGGCAACGGGCTGGACGTGATGACCACCCGCAACCTGCGCGAGGTGATCCGGCGCGCTGCGCGACGCCGGCAAGTGCGTGCTCTTCTCGAGCCACGTCATGCAGGAGGTCACCGCCCTGTGCGACGAGATCGTGATCGTGGCCCACGGCGCCGTGGCCGCGCATGGCACCGCCGACGAGCTCCGCGCCGCGAGCGGGCGCGCGAGCCTGGAGGACGCGTTCGTCCACTACTCGGGAGGCGCGGCACCGCAATGAGGCTCGCCTGGGCGACGGTGTACTGGAAGGAGATGCGCGACGCGCTGCGCGACCGGCGCACCGCGATCATGGTGCTGGTGGCCTCGATCCTCACCGGCCCCGTCACCCTGGTGCTGGTGGCGCACTTCGTCTCGGGGCTCGAGGAGAAGGCCGCCATCCTCAAGGTGCGCATGCGCGGCCAGGAGAACGCGCCGGCGCTGGTGAACTTCCTGCAGAGAAACGACGTCGAGATCGAGAACGCGCCCGCAGGACTACGAGGCGCGCATCCGCGCGGGCAAGCTCGATGCCGTGATCGTCGTGCCCGACGACTTCCAGGAGCACTGGCTCGCCGGCGACGGGGCGCGCCTCGAGATCGTGTTCGACGACTCGCGCACCGACTCGGGGCCGGCCACGCGCCAGGCCGAGCGGCTGCTGCGCGCGTTCAACCAGGAGACCGGGATGCTGCGCATGATCGCGCGCGGCGTGAGCCCGGACCTGGGAGCGCCGGTGAAGGTCGAGCACGTGAGCACCGCCACGCCGCGGCAGAAGGGCGCCTTCCTGCTCTTCCTCATCCCGATGTTCGCGATGCTCTCGCCGCTGCTGGGCGGAATGACGATCGCCATCGACTCCACGGCGGGCGAGCGCGAGCGCGGCTCGCTCGAGCCGCTGCTCGCCAACCCCGTGCCCGCGGGCCAGATCGTGCTCGGCAAATGGCTCGCGGCGTGGACCTTCGCGAGCGGCGTGGCGCTGCTCACGTTGAGCGGCTTCGCGCTCGCGGCCTCGCTCTACGCGCAGCAGAAGCTCGCCGCGCTGATGGTGTTCGGCGCCCCCGAGCTCGCGCGCTTCGTGGCGATGGTGGTGCCGTTCGCCGCCATGACCTCGGCGCTGCAGATGCTGATCTGCACCTACGGGCGCTCGTACCGCGAGGCGCAGACCTACGTGAGCTACCTCGCCACCGCGGTCTCCTTCGTGCCGGTGATCGTGATCTTCTCCGGCCTCAAGGACGCGGCGTGGCACCTCGCGGTGCCGGTGCTCGCCCAGCAGGCGGTGCTCTCGCGCGTGGTGCGCGGCGACGCCTTCCGGCCCGAGGACTGGGCCGTGCCCTCGGGCATCGCGCTCGCCATCGCGCTCGCCTGCGTGGCGCTGGTGGCGCGCCTGCTGCGCGAGGAGCGCATCGTGTTCGGCCGGACGTGAGCGCTCCGGCCCGCGCCGCGATCGACCTCGAGGCGCTCTTCGGCGAGCGCGGCCCGCTCGCGCGCGCGGTGCCGGGATTCCGGCAGCGCGGGCAGCAGGTCGAGTTCGCGCGCGCCGTGCTGGAGGCGATCGAGGCGCACGGCGTGCTGGTGGCGGAGGCGGGCACCGGAACCGGCAAGACCTTCGCCTACCTCGTCCCGGCGCTGCTCGCGGGCGGCCGCGTGATCGTCTCCACCGGCACCAAGACGCTGCAGGACCAGCTCTTCCACCGCGACCTGCCGCGCGTGCGCCAGGCGCTCGGCGCGGCGGTGGACGTGGCGCTGCTCAAGGGGCGCGCCAACTACGTGTGCCTGCACCACCTGGAGGAGAACGCGCAGCAGGGCATGTTCGGCTCGCGCGAGGAGATCGTGCACCTGCAGCGCATCAAGAGCTTCGCCGCGCGCACCATGAGCGGCGACCGCGGCGAGTGCGAGGACGTGCCCGAGGGCTCCGGCGCCTGGGCGCAGGCCACCTCGACGCGCGAGAACTGCCTGGGCTCCGCCTGCCGCCACTACCAGGATTGCTTCGTGATGAAGGCGCGCAAGAGAGCCGGCGAGGCCGACGTGGTGGTCGTGAACCACCACCTGTTCTTCGCCGACGTGGCGCTGCGCGACGAGGGCATGGCCGACCTCCTGCCGGACGCCAACACGGTGATCTTCGACGAGGCGCACCACCTGCCGGACCTCGCGCGCCTCTTCTTCGGCCAGTCGATGTCCACCGGGCAGGTGATCGAGCTCGCGCACGATGCGCGCCTCGCGGAGGCGCAGCACGCGCGCGAGGGCAATGCAATCGGGGAGGCCGCGGACGGCGTCGAGAAAGCCGCGCGCGACCTGCGCCTCGCCCTCGGGCCCGCGGCCGGGCGCATCGCGCTCGCCCAGTTGCGCGAGCGCACGGCCTTCGACCGCGCGCTGGACGGCCTCGGCGAGCGCCTCGCGGCACTCGCCGCTGTGCCTGCGCGCCCAGGAAGAGCGCGCCGAGGAGATCCGCAACTGCCGCCAGCGCGCGGATGCATTCCATGCGCGCATCGGCGAGTGGCGCGAAGCCGACGCGAGGCCCAAGGAGGACGCGTACGGTGAGGCGGCCGCGAGCGACGTGGTGCGCTGGATCGAGGCCTGGCCGCACTCCGCGGCGCTCTACCTCACGCCGCTCGACGTGGGGCGCATCTTCCAGGACCAGATGGCCGACGGCAAGCGCGCCTGGATCTTCACCTCGGCGACGCTCTCGGTGAACGGCGATTTCTCGCACTACCAGTCGGAGATGGGCCTCGCCGAGGCGCGCACGCTCACCTGGGCCAGCCCGTACGACTTCGCGCAACCAGGCGCTGCTCTACGTCCCCGAGGGGCTGCCCGACCCGAATTCCGAGGGCTACGTGGACGCCGTGATCGACGCGGCGTGGCCCGTGGCGCGCGCGAGCGGCGGCCACGCGTTCCTGCTCTTCACGAGCCTGCGCGCGATGGAGCGCGGCCACGCCCGGCTCGCGGCGCGCCTGCAATCCGAAGGCCTGGCATGGCCGCTGCTGCTGCAGGGCAGCGGCTCGAAGAACGAGCTGCTCGAGCGCTTCCGGCGCTCGCCCAACGCGATCCTGGTGGGCTCGCAGTCGTTCTGGGAGGGCGTGGACGTGAAGGGCGAGCAGCTCTCGGTGGTCGTGATCGACCGGCTGCCGTTCAATCCGCCCGACGAGCCGGTGCTCGCGGCGTGCATCGAGCGCATCAACCGCGCGGGCGGCAATGCCTTCATGGATTACCAGCTGCCGCGCGCGGTGATCGCCCTGAAGCAGGGCGCGGGACGCCTCATCCGCGACGAGGCGGACCGCGGGGCGCTGATGATCTGCGATCCGCGGCTCGTGGACAAGCCTTACGGCAAGCGCATCTGGCGTGCGCTGCCGCCTTTCCGCCGCACGCGCTCGCTCGCCGAAGTGGAAGCGTTCTTCGGCGCGCGCGGCGCGAACGCTACTGCGGCGTGACGAACTTCCAGCCCTCCGGACACTGCGTGACCTTCGGGTAATACGCCTTCGCCGAGGCGCAGTAGTTCATGTACATCGGTCCCTGCGAGGGGGCGCCCGGCGCGTTGGGCTGCACTTGCGTGGTGGGCGCATCCTCGTACCCTCCGCCGCCGCCACCGCCGCCATCACCGTAGAACGGTCCGCCCTGGGGATAGCCGCCCTGGGGATAACCGCCATACGGGGCGCCGTACGGGTAGCCGCCATAAGGGTAGCCGTAGTAGTAGCCGTACGGATAGCCGCCGTAGTAGTACGGATAGCCGCAGTAGTAGCCCGGCCAGAACCACGGCACGCCGAAGGCGAACGTCACGCTCGAGTGGAAATGGCCATCGTGCCCGCCATGCCATCCGCCGCCGTGCCAACCGCTGCTCCCGCCGTGCCAGCCGCTGCTGCCGCCGTGCCAGCCGCCACCTCCGCCCATATGGCCGCCACCACCACCCATATGGCCACCACCGGAATGCTGCGCCGATGCGCCCGCGGACATCGCCAGCCCGGCCACACCCAGCGCCGCCGCAACCAGCATGCATTTCATGGATTTCATGTTCGCTCCTTGGATCCGCCCCGCATCCCGGGGCTTCGTTACTCCAATAGAACTCAACGAACAATACGTTGTTCCGGATGACAGGGGAATGGGACCTCAGGGCAGTCCGTTGCGCCTGATCCGGTAAGCCCATGCCGGGACGCGTTACGCGCCGTGCGGAAGCGTGACACGCGCCTCCAGCCCGCCGCCCTCGCGGGCGAGCAGGTCGAGCCGGCCGCCGTGCAGCCGCGCCACGCGATCGGCGATCGCGAGCCCGAGGCCTGCGCCCGAGGAGCCGCTGCGCGCTTCGTCGCGGCGCGTGAACGGCTGCTTCAGCCGCTCGGCGAGGCCCGGCGGAATGCCCGGCCCGCGGTCCAGGACGGCGAGCACGCGTGTGGCCGTCCGGGGCGCGGGTGCGGATGGTGACCTCGCCGCCGGCATGGCGCGCCGCATTGGTGAGCAGGTTGTCCACCAGGCGCTGCATCGCGAGCGGGCGCAGCAGCATCGGCGGCACGGAGTCGAGCTCGCAGCGCACCAGCGTGCCGCCGCGCAGCGCGCGCTCGGCGCACGAGCGCGCGAGCTCGGCCAGGTCCACGCGCGAGAGCGGCTCGGCGGCCTCGCTGCGCATGAAGTCGATGAACTGGTCGATGATCGCGTTCATGTCGTCGATGTCCTGCGACCATGCCGCGCTGCGCCGCCGGGTCCGCGCGGCCGGCGAGCATCTCCACCTCGAGGCGCAGCCGTGCGAGCGGCGTGCGCAGGTCGTGCGAGACGCCGGCGAGGAACGTCGCGCGCTCGCGCTGGCTCTCCTGCAGGTCCTCCTTCATCTCGTTGAAGGCGCGCGCCACCGCGCGGATCTCCGAGGGGCCGGTCTCCGACACCGGGGGCGGATCGCCGCCCTTGCCGAGCCGTGACGCGGCGCGCGCGAGCTCGGCGAGCGGGCGGTTCAGGCGCACGACGAGGAAGAACGTGGCGACGATGGCGATCGCGAGGCCGGCCGCGCCCCACTGCGATCAGCGCCGTCGCGGGATCGCGCTCGATGCGCCCGCGCGGGAACGCGACCCAGTAGCCATGCTCGCCGGCCGGCAGCCGCACCCAAAGGATCGGCGGGCGCGGCCGGTTGTCCGCGCTGCCGCGCTCCGACCCGCGCACGTACACCTCCGCCTGCGGCCCGAAGAGCTCGCGAATGCGGTCGCGGAAGGGGCTCGTGTTGGGCAGGTCGCCGGCCGGGCGCATGCGCTCGTCGCCCGCACCGGCGTGATGCGGATGCCTTCCTTCTCGGCGATCTGGTCGACGAAGTGCTGGCGCTGGGCGCGCGTCCATCGTGTTCAGCGCCGCGCTGATGGTCTTCAGGTGGCTCACGAAGAGGCCGATGCGCGGCCGCGTGGCGGGGCTGCGTCACGTACTCGTGCAGCAGGTAGAGCGCGGCGGCCTGGGAGAGCACCAGTGCCGCGATCATCACCAGCAGCGTGCGCCACAGGAGCGAGGCGGGGAAGAGCTTCACTTCTGCGGCGTGCCTTCCGGGATGAACACGTAGCCGAAGCCCCACACGGTCTGGATGAAGCGCGGCTGCCTGCGGATCCTCGCCCAGCAGCTTCCTCAGGCGCGAGACCTGCACGTCGATGGAGCGGTCGTAGCTCTCGTGCTCGCGGCCGCGCGCGAGCTCCATCAGCTTGTCGCGCGACATCGGCTCGCGCGGGTGCAGGGCGAGCGCCTTCAGCAGCGCGAACTCGCCGGTGGTGAGCGCGATCGGCCTCGCCGTCGCGGGTGAGCGCGCGGTTGGCCAGCTGCAGCGCGAAGGGCCCGAACTCCACGGTCTTCTGCTCCTGCGTGGGCGCCCCGGGCGTGGCGGCGGGCGCCTGCCGGCGCAGCACGGCGTGGATGCGCGCCACCAGCTCGCGCGGGTTGAACGGCTTGGCGAGGTAGTCGTCGGCGCCCATCTCGAGGCCGAGGATGCGGTCGACGTCGTCGCCCTTGGCGGTGAGCATGATCACCGCGACGGCATTGGCGCCCGCGCGCAGGCGCCGGCAGATGGCGAGGCCGTCCTCGCCGGGCAGCATGAGGTCGAGCACGATGAGGTCGTAGCGCACGCGCTGCAGGCTGCGGTCCATGGACGGCGCGTCGGGGACGGTGTCGACCGCGAAGCCCTGCTCGGCGAGATAGCGCTTGAGCAGGTCCCTCAGGCGCAGGTCGTCGTCGACAACCAGGATCTTCTGTCGTTGTGGCATTTGCTGTGGCGCTTGCATGGACCGATCGTAGCGGTCGGGCGCGGATCATCCCTTGCCAGATGTAAGGGAATGTTAACAGCGCCCGCACGCCGGGCGCTCACCCTTACAACCCGTTACCACATGATGTCGCCGCCAAACGCCTTCGCGCGTTGATCGGCTTAGGCTCGCTGCACCCGCTTCGAGCTCACACTCGATGCCATATCGAAAGGAGCAATGCATGAAGTACGTCGCAATCCTCACCGCGCTCGGGCTGGCCTCGGCCGCCTCCCTCGTCTTCGCCGACGACAATGCCGCGGCGCCGCAGCAGGCCCATCGCCACGGCCACGAGATGATGGAGAAGCTGCGCGCCGCCGACACCAACGGCGACGGCCTCATCAGCCGCCAGGAAGCCGCCGCGCTGCCGCGCCTCTTGAAGAACTTCGACGCGATCGACGCCAACCACGACGGCCAACTCTCGAAGGACGAGCTGAAGGCCTTCTTCAAGGCCAAGAGCCAGCAGATGGCCGCGGCTTGGTTCAAGAAGGTCGACACCGACGGCGACGGGCGCATCAGCAAGGCCGAGGCGCAGGCCAACGCGCCGCGCCTGGCCGCGCACTTCGACAAGATCGACACCAACAGCGACGGGTTCCTCACGCCCGACGAGCTGGCCGCCGCGCACGAGCACCATCGCCATCACGGCGCAGCAGCAGTAAGCAGCCCATGGCCCGCGCCGGCTCAACCCCGGCGCGCGGCTGTGTCATATTGGACCGCGCATGAGGCTCCTCGCCGCCATTGCCGCGCTCGCGCGCCGCCGCCGCCGCCCACGCCGCTCCCATCGGGTATGAAGGCGCGCGCCACCTGCTGGATCGCACCGGCTTCGGCGCCACCGATCGCGAGGTCCGCGAGTTCGCGCCGCTCGATCGCGCCCAGGCAGTCGATCGCGTTCTCGCCGGCGCGCGGCGCGACGCCCGTGACGCCGCCGCCCGCATTCGTCGAACGCCGCCTTCGAGCCGTACGCGCGCGTGAAGGACATGGATCCCGAGGAGCGCAAGGCGTACGTGCGCAAGCTCGCGCAGCAGGGACTGGAGCTGCGCGCGTGGTGGATGCGGCGAGATGCTCGCCACGCCCAGCCCGCTCACGGAGCGCATGACGCTCTTCTGGCACAACCATTTCGCGACGAGCCAGCGAAGGTGCGCCTCGGCCCAGCTCATGTACCGCCAGAACGTGCTGCTGCGGCGCGAGGCGCTGGGCAACTTCGCGCACGCTGCTGCACGCGATCGCGAAGGATCCGGCGATGCTCGTGTGGCTGGACAACGCCGGCAGCCGCCGCCAGGCGCCCAACGAGAACTTCGCGCGCGAGGTGATGGAGCTCTTCACGCTCGGCGTGGGCCACTACGGCGAGCGGCGACGTGAAGGAGGCCGCGCGCGCCTTCACCGGCTGGAGCCTCGACCGCCAGACCGGCGAGTACCGCTACCGGCCGTTCTTCCACGACTACGGCGCGAAGACGGTGCTCGGCAGGATCGGCCGCTTCGACGGCGACGAGGTGCTGGACATCCTGCTCGCGCGCCCGCGAGACCGCGCGTTTCGTCGCCACCAAGCTGTGGCGCGAGTTCGTCTCGCCCACGCCCGATGCGCCGGAGGTCGAGCGCTGGGCGGCGGTGTTCCGCGGCGCGCGCTACGAGATCAAGCCGCTGATGCGCGCGGTCCTCATGTCGGATGCGTTCTGGAATCCGCGCCAACCGCGCCGTGCTCGTGAAGTCGCCGGTGGACATCGTGGTGGGCACGCTGCGCACGTTCGACATCCATCCCGTGGACCTGCGCCCGGCCGCCGTGCAAGTCGCGGTGCTGGGGCAGAACCTCTTCTCGCCGCCCAACGTGAAGGGCTGGCCGGGCGGCGATGCGTGGATCGACACCGCCACGCTCCTCGGCCGCAAGCAATTCGTCGAGCGCGTGTTCCGCGGCTCCGAGGGCATGAGCGCCATCGCCCAACCCGAGGAGATGATGGCGCGCGGGGGTGGTCCGATCGGCGCAGGGCAAGGGCCCGGCACGAACGGCTCCATGCAACGTATGATGGATCGCGGCCTCGGATCGTACGCGTTCAACCCGCAACGTTGGACGCACTCGCTCACAGAAGGCGAGACGGCGCGCGACGTCGAGCAGCTCGTGCTCGCCACCGCGCCGGTCAACCCGGTCCCTGCCGATGCCGATGCGGTCGAGCGCGCGCGTGCGCTGGTGGCCGATCCGGCGTACCAACTCAGGTGAGGACCATGGACCGACGCGATTTCCTGCGCTTCTCTTCGCTCATCCCGTTCGCCGGGATGCTGCCGCTCGCCCACGCCGCCACCTCGCCCGCCACGCGCCAGCCTGCTCGTGCTGGTCGAGCTGAAGGGCGGCAACGACGGGCTCAACACCGTGGTCCCGTACGCGGACCCGCTCTATGCGCCGCTGCGGCCGCGGCTCGCGATCGAGCGCGCCCAGGTGGTGCAGCTCACGGAGCGCACCGGCCTGCACCCGTCGCTCGCGCCGTTGAAGCCGGTGTGGGATGCGCACCAGCTCGCGGTGGTGCAGGGCGTGGGCTACCCGGAGCCGAACCTCTCGCATTTCCGCTCCATCGAGATCTGGGACACCGCCTCGAAGAGCGACGAGTACCTGGACGAAGGCTGGCTCGCGCGCGCCTTCGAGCGCACCCCGTGCCCGGCTTCCTTCGCCGCCGATGGCGTGGTGGTGGGCGCGGGCGGCATGGGACCGCTCGCGGGCCGCGGCGTGCGCACGCTCGCGCTCACGAGCCCCGAGCAGTTCCTGCGCAACGCCCGCCTCGCGCGTCCGGAGCCGGTCGCCGCCGACAACGCGGCGCTCGCCCACGTCCTGCGCGTCGAGCACGACGTGCGCGTTTCGGCGCAGCGCCTGAGCGCCGGGCGCAGCTTCGCGGCCGCCTTCCCGCAGGGCCCGTTCGGCAACGCGGCGGGCACCGCGGCGCAGCTCGCCGCCAATCCCGCCGGCATCGCGGTCGTGCGCCTGTCGCTCGGCAGCTTCGACACGCACGCGAACCAGAAGGGCACCCACGCGGCGCTCCTGCACCAGCTGGGCGAGGGCCTCGCGTCGCTGCGCGCGGCGCTGATGGAGATCGGCCGTTGGGATTCCACCGTCGTCGCCACGTACGCCGAGTTCGGGCGCCGGGCGCGCGAGAACGAGAGCGGCGGCACGGACCACGGCACCGCGAGCGCGCATTTCGTGATGGGCGGCGCGGTCAAGGGCGGCCTGTACGGCGCCGCGCCGGCACTGGACCGGCTGGACGGCAACGGCAACCTGCCCTATGGGGTGGACTTCCGCGCCTACTACGCGACCTTCCTCGAACGCTGGTGGGGCATGGACGCGCAGCCGGTCCTGGGCGGTCGCTTCCGCACGCTCGAGTTCGTATGAGCCGAGGCAGGGGCGGCGGGACGGATTCTCCAGCCCCCGCATCTCGAAATAACTTTAATACATCGCTGTAATTCGTTGATATAGCAAGTAACATGAGCGCGCAGGGTCGGCTATAATAGGCCCGTGAACCTGCTCGCCATCGAGACCTCCACCGAGCTCTGCTCCGTCGCCCTGCTGCGCGGCGGCGAGCTGTTCGTCGAGGAGGCGCTGGCGGAGAACCGGCATTCCGAGCTGCTGATCCCCATGGTCCGCCGGGCGCTGGAGCGCGCGCACCTCGCGGCCAACGCCATGGACGCCTATGCCTTCGGCCAGGGGCCGGGCTCCTTCACCGGCATTCGCGTCGCGTGCGGCGTGGTGCAGGGCATGGCGTTCGCGGCGCGGCGCCCGGTGGTGCCCGTGCCTTCGCTGCTGGCACTGGCCGAGCAATCCAACGAGCGGCGCGTGATCGCCGCGCTCGACGCCCGCATGAACGAGGCGTACATCGCCGCCTATGCGCGCAACGGCGACGACTGGGACGAGGTCATCGCCCCGCGGCTCGCCGACGCCTCCTCCCTGCCACCGCTGCCCGGCCCGCTGTGGGCGGCCACCGGCAGCGGCTTCGAGCGCCTGCCGTGGCTGCGCGACGCCTATCGCGAGCGCGTGCAGATGCGCTTGGGCGGCGACCTGCCCCGCGCGGGGGCGGTGGCGCGGCTCGCGGCGCGCCGCTATGCGCGCGGCGGCGGCGTTCCCGCCGAGCGCGCAGCGCCCCTATACTTGCGCGACAAGGTGGCTCTCACCACCGAGGAGCGAAAGGCCAGACGGTGAGCGCGGTCCCCATTCCGCAGATCCATTACCGGCGCATGCGCGCCACGGACCTGACCGACATCGCGCGCCTCGAGAAATCCCTCTACGAGTTTCCGTGGAGCCTGGGCAACTTCCGCGACTCGGTGACCGCGGGCTACGATTGCTGGGTGGTCACGCACGGCGACGCGGTGGTGGGCTACACGGTGCTGATGGTCGCGCTCGACGAGGCGCACCTGCTCAACTTCGCGGTCGCCACCGAATGGCAGAACCAGGGCATCGGGCGCGCGTTCCTGGGGCATATCATCCAGGTCGCGCGCGACGCCGCCGCGCAGATCATCTACCTCGAGGTGCGTCCGTCCAACCAGGCCGCGCGCCACCTCTACCGCAAGCTCGGCTTCCAGCAGATCGCCATCCGCCCCGAGTACTATCCCGCCGCCGCCGGCCGCGAGGACGCGCTCTTCCTCGGCCTCACGCTGTGATCGGCAAGCGCCTGCTGGAGGAGCTGGAGCTGGATGGCGTGGCCACGCTCTACCGCCTCGCCGCCGCCGAGCCCGTGACCGCGGCCGAGCGCGCCGCGCCCGTGACCACGACCGAGCCTATCGCGCGGCGAGCGCCGGCCGCCGCGGTGCGCATCGTGAGCGAGGCACGCGGCGCACCGGCCGCCGATGCTGCGCGCGACAGCGTCGCCGCCATGGACTGGGACGCGCTGGAGGCCGCGGTGCACGCGTGCACGGCCTGCGGCCTCTGCAAGCAACGCAAGCAGGCCGTGTTCGGCGTGGGGCAGCGCGCGGGGCCGTGGCTCTTCGTGGGCGAGGGGCCGGGCGCCGAGGAGGACGCGCAGGGCGAGCCGTTCGTGGGCCAGGCGGGGCGGCTGCTGGACGGCATGCTCGCCGCGGCCGGGCTCGCGCGCGGCCGCGAGGTCTACATCGCCAACGTCGTGAAGTGCCGGCCGCCGGCCAACCGCACGCCGCAGCCCGAGGAGGCCGCCGCCTGCGCCGGGTTCCTCGACCGCCAGATCGAGCTGATCCGCCCGAAGCTGATCGTGGCCATGGGCAAGACCGCCGCCCAGCGCTTCCTCGCCACCGAGGCGAGCCTCGCCAGCCTGCGCGGGCGGCTGCACCGCTACCGCGACACGGCGCTCGTGGTCACGTACCACCCCGCCTACCTGCTGCGCACCCTGCCCGACAAGGCGAAGGCCTGGGAAGACCTGCTCTACGCGCGCCGCGTGCTGCGCGAGATGCCTTGAAATGCCGGGGCCCCGCCCCACATCCATACGCGCGGCGACCGACGCCGGACAAGGAGAACAACCGATGCGCAAGATCCTGTGGGCCGTGGCGGCATTGATGGCGCTCACCCTTTCCGGGTGCGGCTACAACGAGTTCCAGACCCGGGACGAGCAGGTGAAGGCGGCCTGGTCCGAGGTGCTGAACCAGTACAAGCGCCGCGCCGACCTGATTCCCAACCTGGTGTCGACGGTGCAGGGCTACGCGCAGCAGGAGAAGGACGTGCTGCTGGGCGTGACCAACGCGCGCGCCAAGGTGGGCTCGGTGCAGCTCACGGCCGACGCGGTGAACGACCCGCAGGCGATGGCGCGCTTCAACGCCGCGCAGGGCCAGCTCACCAGCGCGCTGTCGCGCCTGCTGGTGGTGGCGGAGAACTATCCGCAGCTGAAGAGCGACGCCAACTTCCGCGAGCTGCAGGCGCAGCTCGAGGGCACGGAGAACCGCATCACCACGGCGCGCAACCGCTTCATCAAGGCCACGCAGGACTACAACATCCTCGCGCGCCAGTTCCCGACCAACCTCACGGCGATGATCTTCGGGTACAAGCCGAAGGCCTCGTTCACGGTCGAGGACGAGAAGGCGATCGCGGAGCCGCCGAAGGTGGACTTCGCGCCGAAATCGGCCGTGCCCGCGGCCACACCCACTCCTTCGCCCGCGACGACGAAGTAGATGCTCCGCGCGATGCTCATCGCCGCCGCGCTGCTCTTCGGCGCGGCGAACGTCCATGGGGCCGCGGCGGATCCGAACGAGATCGCCGTCCCCAAGCTCACCGCGCACGTGGTGGACCTCACCGGCACGCTCGCCGCGGACGAGCGCGCGGCGCTGGATGCCAAGCTCGCCGATTTCGAGCGCGCGCGCGGCTCGCAGGTCGCCGTGCTGCTCGTGCCCTCCATCGGCACCGAGCCGATCGAGGACTTCGCCACGCGCGTGACCGACCAGTGGCAGCTCGGGCGCAAGGGGGTGGATGACGGCGTGCTGCTGGTGGTCGCCAAGGAGCAGAGGAAGCTGCGCATCCAGACCGGGCGCGGCGTGCAGGGCACGCTCACCGACGCTTTGTCCAAGCGCATCGTCTCCGACATCATCGCGCCGCACTTCCGTAGCGGCGACTTCACCGGCGGCCTGGACGCGGGAGTGGACGCGATCATGAAGGCGGTGCAGGGCGAGGAGCTCCCGCTGCCCGAGGCGGGCAAGGCAGAGCGTCGCGTAGGCAGCACGGGCTCGCTCTCGAACCTGCTCCTCTTCGCGTTCTTCCTCGTGCCCGTGGTCGGCATGATCCTGCGCGGTCTGGTGGGCCGGTTCTTCGGCGCGGGCATCACGTCGGGCATCACCGGCGTCGCCGCGTGGCTCGTGCTGGGCAGCCTCGGCGTCGGCATCGGCGCCGCGCTCGTCGCCTTCATCGTCGTACTGTTCAGCGGCACCGGTCTCATGCGCACCATCGGCCCGGGTGTTTTTGGCGGCGGGTTCGGCGGGGGTGGATTCGGCGGCGGCGGTGGCGGCGGCTTCAGCGGCGGGGGCGGCGGCTTCGACGGCGGCGGTGCATCGGGAAACTGGTGATGGACATCCGGCGCTTCTGGCGGCACCTGCTCATGAGCCCGGCGCGCGAGCGGATCGCCTTCCCGCGCGCCACGCTCGATGGCATCCAGCGCGCCATCGCCGAGTGCGAGGCCACGCACCGCGGGCAGGTGATGCTGGTGGTCGAAGCCGAGCTCACCTCGGCGCAGCTCTGGCACGAGCTCGGATCGCGCGAGCGCGCACGCCAGGTGTTCGCGCTCCAGGGCACCTGGAACACGGAGGAGAACAACGGCGTGCTGGTCTACCTGCTGCTCGCCGACCGCCGCGTGGAGATCGTGGCCGACCGCGGCATCGACGCGCGCGTGGAGGCGGGCGACTGGGAAATCATCTGCCGCATGATGGAGAGTCACTTCCGCGCCGGCCGCTACGAGGAGGGCGCGATCGAGGGCGTGCGCGCCGTGGCGGGGCTGCTCGCGCGCCATTTTCCAGCGCGTTCCAGCGGGCGTAACGAGTTGCCCGATAGGCCTATATTGATCTAAACCTTGACACAAGATTCCGTTTAGGGGCGTAGGATGTACATCCGGCCCTAGCCTGTCGAGCCCCCTCGATGGAACAGACAGTACAGAAGGCCCTGAACCTCCTGGAAGCGCTGGTCCGATCCGGCCAGCCGCGCCGCCTCACGGAGCTTTCGCGCCAGCTGGGCCTCACCAAGCCCAACGTATACCGGCTGCTCTCGACGCTTTCCATCCTCGGCTACGTCAAGAAGGACCCGGTCACCACCCTCTATTCGCCCACCCTGAAGATCTGGGAGCTGGGCTCGCTGCTGGTCCGCGACGTGGACCTGGTGGCGGTCGCGCAGCCGCGCCTGCGCCGGCTCTGCCAGGACACCCACGAATCGGTGCAGCTCGCGGTGCTCGATTCGGGTTTCGTGGTGTACGTGGACAAGGTGGACAGCCCGCAGCCGCTGAAGGCGATGACCAGCATCGGCTCGCGCGTGCCCGCCACGGTGACCTCCACCGGCAAGGCGCTGCTCGGGTGGCTGCCTCCCGAATCGCTCGACCAGGCCATGGCGCACGTGAAGCGCTACACCGCGCTCACGCTCACGCGCCGCAAGGACATCGAGCGCGACCTCGAGGAGACGCGCCTGCGCGGCTACTCGATCAACCGCGGCGAGTTCCGCGTCGGCGTCGCGGGGCTCGGAGCCCCGGTGCGCGACCGCACCGGCGGCGTGGTGGCCTCGATCGGCGTGTGGGGCGCGGAGAAGGCGATCCTCGGCGCGCGGCGCGAGGAGCTCGCGCACCTGCTGATCGTCGCGGCGCGCGACATCTCGCGCGACCTGGGATTCGTCGAGGCGGTGCCCGCGATCCCGGTGCGCGTGCCGGCTCCCACCAGCGCCTAGCCGCGCTTTTCCGGCGGTGCTTCCGATTCGAGCAGGGCGGCGAGCGCCGCTCCCGCCTCGTCGCTCTCGCCCACCACCGGCATGACCGCGCCACGCCGCCGGCGCAGCACCACCCATGCGAGCACGGCGATTCCCACGCCCAGCAGCACGAAGGGACCCATCCACAGCAGCACCGTGGTGGCCTTGAAGGGCGGGCGGTAGAGCACGAAGTCGCCGTAGCGCGCCACCATGTAAGCGCGGATCTCGTCGTCGCTGCGCCCGGCCGCGACCTGCGCGCGGATCTGGTTGCGCAGGTCGAGCGCGAGGCCGGCGTTGGACTCGGCGATGGTCTGGTTCTGGCACACCAGGCAGCGCAGCTGCTCGCCGAGGTTCTTCAGGCGCTGCTCGACCTGCGGGTCGGGATGCGCGACCTCTTCGGCCTGGCCGAAAGCGGCGGCGGCGAACGCGAGCAGGAGCGCGCCGACGAGGTGCCTCATCCCTGCAGCTTCCGCACCAGCGGCAGGATGGTGTTGTCGAGCGCCTCGGGCGTGATGGCGCCGATCTGCTTGTAGCGGATCACGCCCTGCTTGTCGATCACGAAGGTCTCGGGCACGCCGTACACGCCGTAGTCGATGCCGACCTTGCCCTCGTCGTCGCACACCGAGAGGTCGTACGGATCGCCGCGCGCGGCGAGCCACTTGAGGCCGTCGGCGCGCGTGTCCTTGTAGTCGAGCCCGACGATGGGCACCACGCGTTTGCCCGCAAGCTCGACCAGCAGCGGGTGCTCGACGCGGCAGGTGACGCACCACGAGGCCCACACGTTGAGCAGCCATACCTTGCCGCGCATCTCGGCGGGCGTGAAGGTCTTGTCGCCCGCGTGCAGCTGCGCGAGCGTGAAGCCCGGCGCGGGCTTGCCGATGAAGGGCGAGGGGATCTCGCGCGGATCGTGCAGCAGGCCCGCGGCGAAGAAGCCGGCGAGCCCGAGGAACACCGCGAGCGGAATGAGGTAGCGCAGCGACTTCATGGCGCGGCCGGCTGCAGGGCCGCCGCCGGGGCTGCCGCGGCGGCGCGCCGCGTGCGATAGCGGCGGTCCGCGATCGCGAGGAATCCGCCCAGCGCCATCACGAAGCAGCCGCTCCAGATCCAGTCGACGAACGGCTTGTAGTACACGCGCACGCCCCACGCCTCGCCCGCGACCGGCTCGCCGAGGGACACATAGAGGTCGCGCGTGAGGCCGGTGTCGATCGCCGCTTCGGTCATGGTCTGCCCCGCCACCGGGTAGCTGCGTTTCTGGGGATGGAGCGTGCGCACGATGGCGCTCGAGCCCGCGCGCCGCACGTCGAACTCGCCCTGGATCGCGGTGTAGTTGGGGCCGGGCACCGTGCGGGTTCCCTTGAAGGTGAACTCGTAGCCGCCGAGCGTGGTGCGATCGCCCGGCGCCATGCGCAGGTCGCGCTCGGTCTCGTAGCCCTTCACCAGCGTGACGCCGAGGATGAAGATCGCCACGCCGACGTGCGCGAGCGTCATCCCGTACCACGACCACGATTGCGCGGCGAGCTTCGCGCCGAGCGTGGGCTGGGGCGCGATGCGCAGGCGCTGCACGAGCTGCACGACCGCCGAGGCGACGACCCAGAACGCCAGCGC
Source organism: uncultured beta proteobacterium (assembly GCA_963827425.1). Taxonomy (GTDB): domain Bacteria; phylum Pseudomonadota; class Gammaproteobacteria; order Burkholderiales; family Usitatibacteraceae; genus Usitatibacter. Next base: position 145,333 of record CAWHAQ010000010.1, read on the forward strand.
GAGGCCCAACGCGATGAGGGGCGTCCAGCGCCCGAGCACGAAGGGCAGCAGCAGCGCGACCGCGATCGCCACGCCGAGCGCCCAGCGCAGGCGCACCCAGAGGCCCGGCAGCTCGGCGTGCTTCCAGCTCGCCACCGGTCCCACGGCCATCAGGAACACGGCCGGGGCCATGAGCGGCACGAACACCGAATCGAAGTAGGGCGGCCCCACGGAGATCTTGCCCAGGCCCAGCGCGTCGAGGAACAGCGGATAGAGCGTGCCCAGCACCACGGCGGCCAGCGCCACCGCGAGCAGCACGTTGTTGGCGAGCAGGAACGACTCGCGCGAGACCGGCGCGAAGCCGCCGCCCAGCCCCACGCGCGGGGCCTTCCACGCGAAGAGCGCGAGCGAGCCGCCGACTACCACCACGAGGAAGAGCAGGATGAAGACGCCGCGCCGCGGGTCCGAGGCGAACGCGTGCACCGAGGTAAGCACGCCGGAGCGTACGAGGAACGTGCCCATCAGCGAGAGCGAGAAGGCGACGATCGCGAGCAGCACGGTCCAGCTGCGGAAGGTGCCGCGCTTCTCGGTGACCGCCAGCGAATGGATCAGCGCGGTGCCGGCGAGCCACGGCATGAAGGACGCGTTCTCGACCGGGTCCCAGAACCACCAGCCGCCCCAGCCCAGCTCGTAGTACGCCCAGGCGCTGCCCAGCGCGATGCCGATGGTGAGGAAGCACCACGCGGCGGTGGTCCACGGGCGCGACCAGCGCGCCCACGCCGCGTCGAGGCGGCCTTCGAGCAGCGCCGCGATGGCGAAGGAGAAGGCGACCGAGAAGCCCACATATCCCATGTAGAGCATCGGCGGGTGAATCACCATGCCCGGGTCCTGCAGCAGCGGGTTCAGGTCCTGGCCCTCGGCGGCCGCCGGCAGCACGCGCTGGAACGGATCCGAGGTGAGCAGGATGAAGAGCAGGAACCCGGCGCTCACCAGGCCCATCACGCCCAGCACGCGCGTGACCAGGCGCTCGGGCAGGTGGCGGCTCGCCAGCGCGACGGCGAAGGCCCAGGCGCCCAGCATCAGCTCCCACAGCACCATCGAGCCCTCGTGCGAGCCCCACGTGGCGGCGAAGCGGTACTGCAGGGGAAGCTTCGAGTTGGAGTGCTCCACCACGTTCACGACCGAGAAGTCGCTCGTCACGAACGAGTACGCGAGCGCCGCGAAGGCGGCCGCGATGAAGAGGAAGTGGCCGGCGGCGATGGGCCGCGCCGTGGCCATGAGGCTCATGCGGCCGAGCGCTGCGCCGACGAGGGAGAACGCCGCGAGCGCGAGGGCGAGGGCGAGGGCGCAGATGAGGGCGAAGTGGCCGAGCTCGGGGATCATCGCTTCTGCCCCGCGAATGCCGCCTTGTCGATCGGGTGCCCGGCGCGGCGCAGCGCCTCGGCGGCCTCGGGCGGCATGTAGTTCTCGTCGTGCTTGGCGAGCACCTCGGTGGCGTGGAACACGCCGTCGGCCCCGAGCTTGCCCTGCGCGACCACACCCTTGCCCTCGCGGAAGAGGTCGGGAAGGATGCCGGTGTACATGACTGCCATGGTCTTCGCGGTGTCGGTCACGCGGAAGCGCACCGTGAGCGCGTCTTTCTCCCGCACCACGCTGCCGGCCTCCACCAGGCCGCCGATGCGGAACGCGCGCCCGTGCGGCGCCTCGTTATCGGCCACCTGGCTCGGCGTGAAGAAGAACACCATGTTGGAATTGAACGCGTTCAGCACGAGTGCGACCGCGACGCCGAGCGCTGCGAGCCCGCCCGCGATCCACAACGCCCGCTTAGTCCTGGGCTTCAAGATCCCTCTCCTCGTCGATGGCGGCGAGCGCGCGCTTGCGCCGCACCCGCAGTGCCACGATGTCCGCGAGGATGGCGAGCGCCGCCATCCCGTACGCCATCCAGATGTAGAACTCGGGGCCCCTCATGGCGCCAGCGCCAGCGCCCGCACCCACTGGGTCCGGCGCTCCCGCTCGAGGATGATGGCGCGCACCCGGGTCATCGCCGCGCCGATCGCGTACATCCAGAACGACAACGCCATCAACAGCATGCCCCATAGCATCGCCACGTGCATCGACGTGCCGGTGAGCCGCACGCTCGAGCCCTGGTGCAGCGTGTTCCACCACTGTACCGAGAAATAGATGATCGGCAGGTTCACCACGCCGATGATGGCGAGGAGAGCCCCGCGCGATCGCCGCGCCGCGGGTCCTCGAACGCGTTGGAGAGCGCGATAAAGCCGAAGTAGAGGAAGAGCAGCACCAGCTCCGAGGTGATGCGCGCATCCCACACCCAGTACGTGCCCCACGTCGGGCGTCCCCAGAAGGAGCCGGTCCAGAGCGCCACGAAAGTGAACATCGCTCCGGTGGGGGCGACCGCGCGCGCGAGCATCGCCGCGAGCCGCGTGTTGAAGGTGAGCGCAACGGCGCCGTAGCAGGCCATGACGAAGTACAGGAACATCGACATCCACGACGCCGCCACGTGCACGAAGATGATGCGGTAGACCTCGCCCTGCTGCGCGTCGGTCGGCGCCACCCCGAAGCCCATGTAGAGCCCCGCCGCCGCCAGGATCGCCGCGAGCGCGAAGAACCACGGCGCGAGCGCTCCCGCCAGGCGGTAGAAGGTGGAGGGCGAGGCGAGGTAGAACCAGTTCATGTCAGTCCAATGCGATGCGCACCGCCGCGCACACGGCCGCCGGAACGCCCAACGCGGCCACGATCAGCATCGCCGCGAGCAGCGACAGGTGGGGCGCGGCGGAAAGCCCCATGGCGCCGGCGTCGGCCGCACCGGCCCCGAACACCAGCACCGGCACGAAGAGCGGCAATGCCAGGAGTGCCAGCAGCATGCCGCCGCCGCGCGCGCCCAGCGTGAGCGCCGTGCACGCCGCACCGAGCAGCGACAGCACCGGCGTGCCGAGCGCCAGCGCGGCCGCGAGCGCCGCCAGCGCCTCGGGCTCGAGCCCGTACTGCAGGCCCAGCAGCGGCGAGAGCACGGTGAGCGGCAGCCCGCTCGCGAGCCAGTGCGCGGCGACCTTGCCGGCGACCCATCCCGACATCGGATGCGGCGCGAGCGCCATCTGTTCCAGCGATCCGTCGGCGTAGTCGGCGGCGAAGAGCGCCGGCAGCGACAGGAACGCCGCGAGCAGCGCGCACACCCAGATCACTCCCGGCCCGATGCGCGCGAGCAGTTGCGGCTCCGCCCCCACGGCGAGCGGGAAGAGCGAGGCCACCAGCACGAAGAAGGCGACCACCAGCAGCGTCTCGCCCGGATGGCGAAGTGCCAGCTTCATGTCGCGCGCGAGCGCCCATGCGAATGCGGCGCCGAACGAGCCCGGATTCTCCCGGGCCTCGAGGCGCGCGGCGGCGGCGCTCAAGCGCCCAACCCCAGCGTGCGGGCGGGCGCGCCCCGCAAATCGTGGTGCGTGGCGATGAGCGCGAGGCCGCCGGTGGCGAGATGACGCTCGAGCAGGCGCTCGAACATGCGCTCGCCCGCGTCGTCCAATGCGGTGAGCGGCTCGTCCAGCACCCAGAGCCGGGCGGGGTCGAGGATGAGGCGCGCGAGGCCGATGCGCCGGCGCTGGCCCGCGGACAGCCGCCGCGCGGGCAGGCGCCGCCGGCGCTCGAGGCCCACGTCGGCGAGCGCGGCGGCGAGCGCCGCGTCGGGCACCGCCACGCCGCGCAGGCGCAGCGCGCCGCGCAGGTTCTCCTCCGCGTCGAGGTCGTCCTTCAATCCGGGCAGGTGGCCCGCGTAGAGCAGGCTCGCGTGATAGAGCGTGCGCCGCGCGCCCACCGAAGCGCCATCCCACAGCACGGCGCCGTGCTCGGGCTGCGTGAGCCCCGCCACGCAACGCAGCAGCGTGGTCTTGCCGCTGCCGTTGGGGCCGCGCACCGCCACCCACTCGCCGGCGGCGACTTCGAAGGACACGCCGCGGAACAGCGTCGCGGGCCCGCGCACGCAGGCGAGGTCGCGGGCCGCGAGGCGTGCGGTCACGGCACCACCTTGTCGATCACGATCTTCAGGCCGCGCGCGCCGGGCTTCACCACGTCGCTCACGCCGACCAGGTCGCCGGATTGGGGCAGTGCGTTGCCCGAGCGCGAGACGCGCGCCTCGATGCGCACGGCGTCGGCGCCCGAGATCTTCATCGTCGGCGCCATCGCGAGGCTGTCGTCCAGCGTGAACTCGCGCGGCAGCTCGGCGGCCGTGCCGCGGATCACCGCGAGCGGCATGCGCGGGCCGTTCACAGCACGCGCGAAGATGAAGAGAGCGGCCGCGCGATCGACTTTCGATGCGATGCCCGCGTCCACGCTCACCGAGCCGCTCACCGCGGTCGCCGCGGCGCTGTCCTTGCTCGCCGGCGCGGGCGACGGCATCAGCGACGGCGACGGACCAGTCGCCACCGCGGTCGCGCCGGGCACGAGCGGTTTGCCCGCCGCGGCGGCCTTGTCGCGCACCTCCTCCAGCATTCCCTCGACACGTCCGCGCTCCTCGGAGCCCACGGGCATAGCGGCGGCGAGCGCGCTCCAGTAACGCGCCGCGCCGGGATAGTCGGCGGCGTCGAAGGCCGCGGTGCCTGCGAGCGCCAACGCCTTGGGGTGGCGCGGGTCGATCGCCAGCGCGCGCTTGGCGAGCTCGTAGGGACGTCCGGCGAGCGAGCGGCCCTGGTGCATGCCGAGCGCGTCGGCGTAATCGGCGAGGACCTGCGGATCGTCGGGTGCCAGCTGCGCCAGGTGCTCGTAGGCGGCCACCGCCTCGTCGAACCGGCCCATGGCGGCGAGAGAGCGCGCGAGCAGCGACCAGCCGCGCACGTCGTCGGGGCGCTCGCGCACCTTGCGCGCGAGGGTTTCCACCATCGCGACGATCTGCGCATCGCTCGAGCTGCCCGGCCGCATGGCTCGCGGGCACGGGAGCGGTCGCTTCGGGCGTTCCCACCACGAGGTACATGCCGAAGGCGAGGGCGGGAACGGCGACGGCCACCGCCGCCGCCGCGGCCCACGGGCGGCGCGTTCCCGGGGCGGGCAGCGGCGCCCCCGGGGCGAGGTCCGCTCGAGCGCGCGCCACCAGTTCGGCGAGCGCCTCGTCGCGCGCATCGGCGGGGAGCGTGCCGTAGGCGACGTCGGATTCGATCTCGCGCCGCTGGCCGCGCAGCACGTCGAGGTTCGCGTCCTCCACGGAAGGACCACGCGCAGCGCGCGGGCGCAGCAGGGGTACCAGGATGAAGGCCAGCGCGACGGCGGTCATGCCCGCGGCGAGGGCCCAGAAAGCGGCCATGGAAAGAGCGAAACGCCAGGATGCGAGGGGAAATTATACCGAATGGGGGCCGCTTTCCCTTGCATCCGCTTGCGCGGGCGTTACCCGCCGCGGCGCAGCGCCGCCTTTTTCCACAGCTCCCAGGGGCGTTCCAGGGTCGCGCGGTTGGTCTGGGTGGCGCGCCGCCCTTCCTCGGCCGTAAGGAAGCGGATCGGACCCTCGAGCTGGCCGGCCATCGCCTGCAGCTTCGCGTTGCGCTCGGTGTAGATGGCCCGGAACACCGCCTCGGGGAGGCTCTCGCCGACCACCGTCATGCCGTGGCCGCGCATCAGCACGCAGGTGCAGGCGCCGAGGGCGTTGGGCGAGTGCCGCGCCGAGGCGCGGGTCGCGCACCAGCAGGTCGTTGTCGGGCGCGGTATCGCGGATCTCGAACACCGGCACGCCGGTCGGCGAGGAACGAGGCCATGTGATAGATCGGCTGCAGCGCGCCCTTCGTCACGCCGAACGGGATCACCGAATCGGGGAATGGCTGTGCACGATCGCCATCACGTCCGGCCGCTTGCGGTAGATCTCGCCGTGGATGAAGCGCTCGAGGTAGGGACGGCGGGGGTATCGCCCAGGGGCTCGCTGCCGGCGTCGTGCTCGATCAGGTCGGCGGCCGTGACGAGCGAGGGCGCGAGCGAGCGCGACATATGAAATGCCCGGGCTCGCCGTCGCTCCTCACGCTCACGTGGCCGTAGGCGTCGAGCACGCCGTGGCCGCGCGAGGATGCGGTTGGCGGCGACCAGGTCCTGCATCACGTTCCTGCTGGCGGAAAGGCGGCGCTTGCGCGGCATCGTGGCGTTCCTCCGGGAAGTTGGCATTATCGGGGAATGGCCAACCGTCGTCGCGCCCGCGCGCTCGCCGTCCTCGCCGCGCTGGGACTCTTCGCCGCCGCCATCGCCTGGAATGCGGGACGCATTACCGTGAAGGTGCTGGACCTGCGCTACGGCGCGCGCGTGCCGGTGCCCGAATTGCCCGCGCCGCGCGACGCGGCCGAGGCCCGCCGCCAGGACCTCGACGTGCTGGCGGGCTCACCTCCGTCGACCGCAGCTTCGCTCCCGCCGCGCACGCGGCCTTCGTACAGGCCGTGGCCGAGCTGCGCGCACGCGCCACGACGCTCGACGATGCGCAGTTCCTCCTCGGCGTGGCGGCCGCGGTGGCGCTCTCGGGCAACGCGCATACAAGCGTCGACGCCGAAGCGTGGCGCGCCACGCTCGCGAGCAGCCCGGTGCGCTTCGCGTGGTTTCCCGAGGGACTCTACGTGGTCCGCGCCATGACCGGCCACGAGGACCTGCTGGGCGCGCGCGTGGGCGCCATCGACGGCCTCGATCCGGTGACGCTGCTGGGCGAGGCGGCGCGCTACGTGCCCGGAACGCCGGAGCGCGTGCGGGCGGTGAGCCCGGCGCTCCTCGAATCGCCCGCGGTCCTGCACGCGCTGCATCCCCAGGCGCCGGCCGATGCGCTGGTGCTCGATGTCGAGGACGCGGTGCATGGCGCGCGTCGCGTGAGCCTGCCGGCGGTCGCGCCGCGCGGACGCGCCGCGTGCTGTCAAGCCCGGCTGGACGCTCGCGCCCGAGGCGCTGCCCGGCGAGGCGCCCGGCGCATGGCACGCGCTCCTCGACGCGCGCACGGCGCCTGCCAGCCTGCGCGGCCGGGATCGCAGCGCGTATTCCGCCACGCTCGAGGGCGGCCGCACGCTGTACCTGCATCTCTGGCAGATCCGTGACGACGCGGCGGCGCCGATCGCCTCCGAAATCCGGCACGCGCTGGGCGCTGCGGGCACGCCAGCGTGGCCCCACATCGTGCTCGACCTGCGTTTCGACGACGGCGGCGACTATCCCACCGTGTACGACGCGATCCACGCGCTGCCCGGACGGCTCGCGCCCGACGGCCGCCTCGACGTGCTCGTCGACGATACGACCTTCTCCGCGGCGATCATCACGGCGGTGCTCGCCCGGCACTGGGCGGCGGGGCGCGCACGCGTGGTGGGCTCGCCGGCCGGCGACCGCCTCGCGTTCTGGGCCGAGGGCACGCCGCTCACGCTGCCCAACTCGCGCATCAGGATCGGGGTCGCCACCGGCTACCACGACTGGGCGCACGGCTGCCGCGCGTGGCGTTGCTGGTGGCCGAATCTTTACTATGATGTCGCGGGCGGCGACCTCGATCCCGCGCTCGCCGTGCGCTGGCGCTTCGCCGACTATGCGCGCGGCACGGACACGGTCCTCGAGCGCGCGTTGCCCTGAAAGGAAATCCGTGACCCCGCAGCAGATCATGCTCGTCGTCCTGATCCCGCTCATCGCCTGGCGCCTCTACCGGCGCGTGCGCGGCCTGATCGGCCGGCAGAAGTCGCGCATGCGCCGGCACTGGACGGCGGTGGTGCTCTTTCCCGTCGTCACCCTGCTGCTGGCGCTCGGCGCGGCCACGCACCCCACCGCGCTGGCGGGCCTCGCCGCGGGTCTCGTGGTGGGCATCGGGCTTGCGATCTGGGGCCTCAAGCTCACGCGCTTCGAGCACACCGCCGAGGGGTTCTTCTACACGCCCAATGCGCACATCGGCATCGCGCTTTCGGTGGTGTTCCTCGCGCGCGTCGCGTGGCGGCTGCTGGAGATACCGGCGCTCACGGTGCAGCAGGGCGCGCCGCCGGCCTTCGCCTCGAGCGCGCTCACGCTGGTGGTCTTCGGCGCGCTGGCGGGCTACTACACGGCCTACGCGGCCGGCCTGCTGCGCTGGCGCCATGCCGCGAAGGGCGCCCCGGCGAGCGCACCCTGACGCCGCTAGTGCTTGGCCTCGCCGATCACCCGGTCGAGGTGCGGGTCGGCGCGGTGGTTGGCGGCGTTCCAGCGCATCACCATGTACATCGTGCCGGCCATGAACAGGCCGAAGATCACCACCACCGACTGGATGCGGAAGTCGAGCCGGATCATCGTCGAGTAGAGCGCCAGCATCACGAGGATGCTCACGTTCTCGTTGAAGTTCTGCACCGCGATCGAGTGCCCGGCCGACATCAGCACGTGGCCGCGGTGCTGCAGCAGCGCGTTCATCGGCACCAGGAAGAAGCCGCCGCAGCGCGCCGATCAGCACCAGCACGATGTAGACCGCCGGCATCCACTTGAGCGACACCATGCTGATCACCAGGATGCCCATCGCGATGCCCACCGGCAGCACCTGCACGGCGCGCTTGAGCGGCACGAGGCGCGCGGCGAGCACGGCGCCGATCGCCACGCCCACCGCGGACACGCCCGAGAGCATCGCGCCGCCCTCGAGCGTGCATGTGCAGCTGGCGCTCGGCCCACTTGATGACGATGAACTGCAGGCAGGCGCCCGCGCCCCAGAAGAGCGTGGTGACCGCGAGCGAGATCTGGCCCAGCTTGTCGCGCCACAGCATCACGAAGCAGCGCGAGAAGTCCACCAGCAGGCGCGCGGGGTTGCGCTCCTGGTGCGCGTAGCGCGCGCCGGTGTCGGGAATGAAGAGGGTGAACGCGGCCCCGATCAGGTAGACCGCCGCGATCACCACGATCGCCGCCTCGGGCGGCGTGTCGATGCTGGTGCGACGAACGGGAAGTCAACGCAGCAGCGCCTGGGAGATCCGGGGCCCGATCAGCACGCCGCCCAGCACGTTGCCGAGCACGATGGAGGCCACCGTGAGGCCCTCGATCCAGCCGTTGGCCATCACCAGCTTCTCCGGCGGCAGGAGCTCGGTGAGGATGCCGTACTTGGCGGGCGAATAGGCGGCCGCGCCCAGCCCCACCACCGCGTAGGCGAGCAGCACCAGCCAGTACGCGTGGATGTTGCCGACGCGCAGGAAATCGTTGAACAGGATCAGCGCGCAGCCCACGACCTTCACGGCGTTGGTGACGAACATCACGCGGCCCTTGGGCATCGAGTCGGCGAAGGCGCCCACGACGAAGGCGAGCACCACGTAGGAGATGGTGAAGAAGAACTTGAGCAGCGGCGTGAGCCACGCCGGCCCGTCCAGCTGCGCCAGCATCGCGATGGCGGCGATCAGCAGCGCGTTGTCGGCGAGCGACGAGAAGAACTGCGCCGCCATGATGGTGTAGAAGCCGCGTCTTCATGGCGCGTCGGCGTGCCTGCTCACGCCCCCGAGGCGTGCACCGCCCACCACTCGCGGAAGACCGCGGGGGTAGCGGGCTCGCGAGAGCGCGTCCCTGCGCGAGGTCGCAGCCGAGCGCGGCCAGGGCCTCGCGCTGCTGGCTGCGTCTCGACGCCTTCGGCCACGACCGCGAGCCCGAAGTGGTGCCCGATGTCGATCACACTGCGCACCACGGCGCGGTCGCCCGGGTTCTCCAGCATGCCGGCCACGAACGGCCGGTCGATCTTCAGCTCGTCGATCGGGAAGCGGCGCATCTGCGCGAGCGACGAGAAGCCGCTGCCGTAGTCGTCGATGGAGATGCGCACGCCCACCGCCTTCAGGCGCGTGAGGATGGCCACCGAGCGCTCCGCGTCGGCGATCATCGCGCTCTCGGCGATCTCGAGGCTCAGGTCCGCGCTCTCGACGCCCCAGGTCTTGAGGCACTGGTCGACCACCGCGCGGCAGCTCGCGATCCGTGAGCGTGCTGTTGGACAGGTTGATGGCGAGCCGCAGCGTGCGTCCCGCGGCCTTCCATTCCGCGGCCTGGCGCAGCGCCGCGTTGAGCACCCAGAAGGTGAGGGCGCCGATCAGCCCCGTGCGCTCCGCGATGCCGATCATCGTGCGCGCGCGGGATGTCGCCCGCCTTCACGTGCTTCCAGCGCAGCAGCGCCTCGGCGCCCACCGGGCGCGCCGAGGCGAGCTCGACCATCGGCTGGTAGTGCAGCTCCAGCTCGTTGGCGCGGATGGCGCGCTCGAGGTCGAGGTCGAGCCCGCGGTAGACCTCGGTTTCCACCGCCTCGTCGCCCTGGAAGACGTGGTAGCCCTCCTCGCGCGTGGCGGCGATCTGGCGCGAGATGTCCGCGCCCATGAGCAGCTCCGCGGGATCGTAGCCGTGCTCGGGCAGCGTCGCGATGCCGATGCACGGCCGCAGCACCGCGCTGCCGCCCTCGTGGGCGATGGGGCGGTCGAGCACGCGCAGGAGCTTCACCGCGGCGAGCACGGCCTGGCTCTGGTGCGCGAGGCGCGGCAGCACGACGCACGCCTGCTCGTCGCTGATCGGGGCGATGCGGTCCTCGGGCCGCAGCGCCTTCCTCAGCCGCTCGAGCACCAGGGCCATCGTCGTCGCGGGGCTGGGGCCCTTCAGCAGCGCGTGCAGGCGGTCGACGCGCTTCAGGTCCAGGATCAGCACCGCGAGGCGCCCGTCGGTGGCGCGCGCGACGGCGGTCTCGCGGTCGAGGAGCTTCAGCAGCTCGTCGCGCGTGGCGCCGGCGGCGGCATCGTGGGAGGCTGCGGGCGTCGCGCCGGTGGGTGTGGGCTCGGGCACGTTGCCTCGCCTCAGCTCACGTAGTAGTCGCGCAGGTCGAGGCCGTAGGCCCCGCTCGCGAGGCCGCGCTTGATGAAGATGCCTTCCTCGCCGCCCACCTTGGGGTCGTAGAGGAGGTCGACCATCGCCGGGTGCGCGACCGGCGTCTTGTCGGGGCCGGTCACGACCAGCACGCGGGGCTTCAGGCGCCGCAGCTTGTTGTGCGCCACCACCACCGCGACCTCGCCGGTCGACAGCTCGATCAGCGAGCCCACCGGGAACACGCCCACCGAGGAGACGAATTGCTGCACCAGCGGCTCGTGGAAGAAATCGCCGCCCCAGCTCGAGATGTTGCGCAGCGCCTCGTAGGAAGAAACCGCCGCGGCATAGGGGCGATGGTTGGTGAGCGCGGCGAAGCAGTCGACGATGCCCGCCATGCGCCCGATCACGCCGATCTCCTCGCCCATGAGCCCGTGCGGATAGCCGCTGCCGTTCATGCGCTCGTGGTGCTGGGCGATGCCTTCCAGCACCTCGGGGTGGAAGTTGGGCGTCTGCCCGAGGATGTCCAGGCCGTGCTGCACGTGCGCCTTCACCTCCTCGAACTCCTCGGAAGAGAGGCGGCCCTGCTTCTCGAGCATCTCCCTGGGCAGGCGGATCTTGCCGATGTCCAGCAGCAGGCCGACCTGCGCGAGGATCGAGAGGTGCGCCTTGGGGAAGCCGAGGTGGCGGCCGAAGGAGGTGAGGTAGACCGAGACCTGCAGGCCGTGGCCGTAGGTGCCGATGTCCTGCTCGCGCAGCCGCGCCACCCACATCAGGGCGTCGGGGTTGCGCACGATGCTCTCGACCATGTCGTCGACGATCTCCTCGACGCGGTCGATCTCGAAGTTCTGGCCGATGCGGATGTCGGCGATCAGCTTCTCGAGCAGGTCGGTGGATTTCGCGACCACCTCGCGGGCGCGCGGCACCTCGACCTCGACATCCACCTCGTCGGCGTAGGTGATGATCGTGACGCCGGGCGGCGCAAGGGCGGCGCGCGCCTCGAACTCCGCGGCGCTCTCCTGCGGCGTGGACTGCACGGGCGCCGGCGCCGCGGGGCGCGATTCCTTCTTTGCGGCGCCGCCGCCGCGCAGCCGGCCGAGGAGCCGCCCGAACAGGCCTTCGCCCACGACCTCGGGGCCGCGCGGCGGGGGCGCGACCACGTCGGTATTCAGGCGGATGATGCGCGGCTCGGGCGGACGGTCGCCGGCTCCCCCGGGGTGCGCGGCGCGGGCGCGGGCTGCTCGCCCTGCGCCACGGGCGACTTGTCGGGTGTTGCGCGCGCGACCTGCGGGCCGGGCGGCGGACGCAGCGACGCTCCGCCCACCTGGCTCGCGACCGAGGCCACGGCGGGCGCCTCGTACTCGTCGCCGGTGGAGCGCGCGCGGTCCACCATCACGTAGTCGCAATGCGCGCGCAGGGCGGCGATCTGGTCGGCATCCTCGATCAGGAAGCCCTGCAGCAGGAAGGGCGTGTCGACCCACGGCCGATCGAGATCGGCCACGAACATGCCGATGCGCAGCTGGTGGGTGAGGATTTTCGTGGCCATGGACCCGAGCATTCTAAGGGATCGGCGCCCGGTTTCGCCGCTCGCGCCCTTATAATCCCGCCACCTTGTCCCGCATCCTGCAGGGCGTTCGCGTCCTCGACCTCACCCGCGTGCTCGCCGGCCCGTGGGCCACGCAGAACCTGGCGGACCTGGGCGCCGAGGTGATCAAGATCGAGCGCCCGGGCCAGGGCGACGATACGCGCCGCTGGGGACCGCCCTTCATCGGCGCGACGGACGCGGGCGACGCGGCGTACTACCTCGCGTGCAACCGCGGCAAGAAATCGGTGACCCTCGACATCGCGAGCCCGCGCGGCCGCGAGCTCGCGCGCGCGCTGGCCCTGCAGAGCGACGTGCTGGTGGAGAACTTCAAGGTGGGCGACCTCGCGCGCCACGGGCTGGACGCAGCGACCCTCATGCAGGCGCATCCCGGCCTCGTCTATTGCTCGATCACCGGCTTCGGCCAGGACGGGCCCTATCGCGACCGTCCGGGCTACGACTTCATGATCCAGGGCCTGGGCGGCCTCATGAGCGTGACCGGCGAGCGCGACGAGCTGCCCGGCGGCGGCCCGCAGAAGGTCGGCGTGGCGGTGGCCGACCTCTTCACCGGCATGTACGCCACGAGCGCGATCCTGGCCGCGCTCTTCGAGCGCACGAAGAGCGGGCAGGGCCAGCGCATCGACATGGCGCTGCTCGACGTGCAGGTGGCGATGCTCGCCAACCTGAGCTCGAGCTACTTCGTGTCGGGCGAGGCGCCGGGACGCATGGGCAACGCGCACCTGAACATCGTCCCTTACCACGTGTTCCGCGCCGCCGACGAGTTCCTCATCGTCGCGGTCGGCAACGACGGCCAGTTCGCGGCTTTCTGCGCGGTGCTGGGCGAGCCGGGCTGGACCGCCGACCCGCGCTTCGCCACCAACCCGCAGCGCGTGCGCCACCGCGACCTGCTGGTGGGCCTGATCGCCGAGCGCATCGCGAAGCGACCGGCGCGCGAATGGCTCGCTGCGCTCGAGCCCGCGGGCGTGCCGTGCGGGCCGATCAACGACCTCGCGCAGGTGTTCGCCGACCCCCAGGTGCGCCATCGCCGCATGGAGGTGCGCGTGCCGCATCCGGCCGCCGGCGAGGTGCGCATGGTCGCGAGCCCCATGAAGCTCGCGCGCGATCCCATCGTCCACGATACGGCGCCGCCGCTCCTCGGCCAGCACACCGACGCGGTGCTGGGCGAGCTGCTCGGCCTCGACGCCGCGGCGCTCGCGGAACCTCCGGGGCGAGCGCGTCATCTAGGATAGGACCATGCCCTTCGAATCGCATCTCGCCGCCGACGTCGCCACCGCCAACCGCATCATCGAGCGCGCGGGTTTGTCCAACGCGTTCGGGCACGCGAGCGCTCGCATCCCCGGCACCCAGACCTTCCTCATGCCCACGCGCCGCAGCCCCGGGCTCGCGTCCGCCGACCGCTTGCTGGTGATCGACACCGACGGCAAGGTGCGCGAAGGCGAGGGCGAGCCCAACAGCGAGTTCTGGATCCACGCGCGCATCTACGCCGCGCGGCCCGACGTGGGCGGCGTGGTGCACGCGCACCCGGGCGCCTGCGTCTGCCTCACGCAGATCGGCGAGCCCCATCGCGTGGTGCACAACCAGGGCGGCATCTTCGCCGGCGGCGTGCCGGAGTACGCGCGGGTGGGGCTGATCCGCACCCGCGAGCTGGGCGACCTGCTCGCCGTGGCGCTCGGCGCGGCGAGCGCCGTGATGATGCGCGGCCACGGCATCACGACCGCATATGCCGACGTGCGCGCGGCCACGGTCGCCGCGTGCTACCTGGAGGAGAGTGCCGCGCTGCAGCTGCGCATGCTCGCCGCCGCGGGCGGCGACGCGCGCCGGCTGCGTGCCTACACGCCCGAGGAGGCCGCGAGCGTGCGCGAGCAGATGGCGGGCAACGTCGGCAAGCGCGCGTGGGAGTACTACGCGGCCGTGGCGGACGAGCTGCCGCTCGGAGCGGCGCTCGGCGGCTGATCCGGCGTTACGCGGGGCGCGTCCCCGCGCCGGGGAGCCCCAAGGGGTGGATTACAGCTGTAAGCCGCGCGCACGCCGCGATGTGGCCCGCATCACAGTGCATTTCCGGCTTTCTCCCTATCCTGCAGGCACGCAACAAGCAGACGGGAGAACAACGATGATTACCCTGACCGCTATCGCCACGGCGCTCGCCATCGGCTGGCTCGTGCGCACGCTCTGGAGGGCCTTCGTTCGCGTCGCAACGCCGCCTCCCGTCGAGGAAATCGCGCGCTAGAAGACGCGACAACGACTACCACGACCCCCAGGAGAGACCACAAATGAGGAAAATCGCCGGCCTCGCGGCCGCCCTGCTGCTTTCGCTCTTCGCCTTCAATGCCGCCGCCGCCTCGGATCGCGCGAGCGAGCCCGAAGCCGAGGCCATGGTGAAGAAGGCCATCCAGGAATACGACAAGGTCGGCCGTGAGAAGGCCCTGGCCGAGTTCCAGAAGTCGCCGGGTCCGTTCGTCGACCGCGACCTCTACATCACCGTCTACACCATGGACGGCATGTCTTTGTCCCACATCAATCCCAAGATGGTCGGCAAGAACATGATGGACCTGCGCGACGCCGACGGGAAATACCACATCCGCGAGCGCCTCGAGGCCGCCAAGCACGGCGCCAGCGGCTGGCAGGACTTCAAGTTCTACAACCCGGTGTCGAAGAAGATCGAGCCGAAGCGCATGTACTGGGAGAAGCATGATGGCATCGTGTTCGCCTGCGGGGCGTACAAGGCGTCCTAGGGGTGCGGGCCGTCGCCCGCATCCCGGATCGATGCACCAGGGGGACGCGCGAGCGTCCCTCGACGCCTGGCGCGCTAGACTCGCGGGGCGACTGGATTCTCGGAGCTGAAACGGACATGCTGCGTACCCTGCGGATCGGAACCCGCCTCGCCCTAGGCTTCGGCGCCATCGTCGCGGTCCTGGTCGCGGTCGCCGTGGGCGCCACGCTCTACGGCAAGGCGAGCCGCAAGGAGCTCGCGACCCTGATCGAGGCGGCGGGCGCCAAGGAAGCCCTGGCCGCGGACATGAAGTCGCTGCTGCTCGAGCAGGCCAACTACATGCGCAACGTCGGCCTGCAGACCGAGGTGAAGGACATGCAGGCGAGCGAGGATCGCTCCAAGCAGCTCGACGCCGCCTATAGCAACGCCATCGAGCGCATGTCGCACCTGCAGCTCGGGGCCGACGAGAAGGGCATCCTCGAGGCGCTGAAGCAGCTCGACCAGCAGATCGAGACGCCGTTCCGCCAGGCGCTGGCGCTCGCCACCAGCTTCCACAGCGAGGAGGCGGCGAAGGTCATCACGCAGGAGCTGGACCCGCCCGTGCAGAAGGCGCTCGGAGAGCTGAACCGGCTGATCGACATCCAGAAGAAGGCCAACCGCGCCGCCATCGACGAGGCCACGGTCAACGGCGACCGCGTCGCGGTGGTGGTGTTCGGAGCGCAAGGCGTGGCGCTGCTGCTGTCCCTGCTCATGGCCTGGCTCGTCACGCGCAGCATCACCGGCCCGCTGCAGCGGGCGGTCGACGTCACCTCCCGCGTGGCCGCGGGCGACCTCACCGGCGGCATCGAGACCCAGGGCCGCGACGAGGCGGCGGACCTGCTGCGCTCGCTGGCCGCGATGAACGACGGGCTCGCCGCGATGGTCACGCGCATCCGCTCCGGCGCCGAGTCGATCGCCGTGGGCGCTGCCCAGGTCTCGGCCGGCAACCAGCAGCTATCCAGCCGCACCGAGGAGCACGCGAGCTCGCTCGAGGAGACCGCCTCGACGCTCGAGGAATTCACCACCACGGTACGCCGCAACGCCGAGCACGCGAAGCAGGCGAGCCAGCTCGCCGGCACCGCCTCGACCACGGCGGAGCGCGGCGGCGAGGTGGTGGGCAAGGTGGTCACCACGATGCAGGAGGTGACGGCCTCGTCCAAGCGCATCTCCGACATCGTCGGCGTGATCGACGGCATTGCGTTCCAGACCAACATCCTCGCGCTCAACGCCGCCGTGGAAGCGGCGCGTGCGGGCGAACAGGGCCGCGGCTTCGCGGTGGTGGCCGCGGAGGTGAGGAGCCTCGCGCAGCGCTCCGCAGCCTCGGCCAAGGAGATCCGCGGGCTGATCGAGGAATCCGTCGGGCGCGTCGAGGCGGGAGCGCGCCTGGTCGGCGAGGCCGGCAAGACCATGGACGAGCTGGTGGCCTCGGTCAAGCGCGTGGCCACGATCATGATCGAGATCGCCGCGGCGAGCGACGAGCAGAGCTCCGGGATCGAGCAGATCAACAAGGCCATCACGCAGATGGACAACGTGGTGCAGATGAACGCATCGCTGGTGGAGGAGGCGACCGCCGCCGCGGCGAGCATGGCCGGCCAGGCCACGGGGCTCGCGCATGCGGTGGCGCAATTCCGCGTCGACGAGTCGGCCAAGCCGCTCGCCGGCGCGCACGCCGCTGCGCATTCGAAAGCGCTGCGCGCCGCACCCGAGGCCGCTGCCCGGGGGCTACCCGAAATGCGCGAGCCGCCCCGCGCGCGGCGCGAGGTCGCCACGGCCTCCGACAACCTCGAGGACTGGAAGGAATTCTGATCGTCTTCCGCGCCCGGCCCCGGACCGGTTAGACTGGTCCGAGGATCCCAACCGAACCCCGCTGCCAGCCACGGCGCGGCCGAGGAGGAAGGCGGCGTGAAGCCGACGGATATCGCAGCTCCGGAGTATTTCCACAAGGTCGTCGACTGCCAGTGGGCGTGCCCGGCCCACACCCCCGTCCCCGAATACATCCGCCTCATCGCCCAGGGCCGCTACGGCGACGCCTACATGGTGAACTGGGAGTCCAACGTGTTCCCCGGCATCCTCGGGCGCACGTGCGATCGTCCCTGCGAGCCCGCGTGCCGGCGCGGCCGCGTCGAGGAGAACCAGGGCGAGAAGCCCGAGCCGGTGGCGATCTGCCGCCTGAAGCGCGTGGCCGCGGACTTCAAGGAAGACATCCGCGCGCGCCTGCCGCAGCGCGCCGCGCATCCCAACGGCAAGCGCGTGGCGTGCGTGGGCGCCGGTCCCGCCTCGCTCACCGTGGCGCGCGACCTGGCGCCCCTGGGCTACGACGTCGTGGTGTTCGACTCGGACACGCGCGCCGGCGGCATGATCCGCTCGCAGATCCCGAAGTTCCGCCTGCCCGAGAGCGTGATCGACGAGGAGTGCGGCTACATCCTCGACCTCGGCGTCGATTTCCGGCCCGGCGTGCGCATCGACTCGCTGAAGCAGCTCCTCGCCGAAGGCTACGACGCGGTGTTCGTGGGCTCGGGCGCGCCGCGCGGGCGCGACCTCGAAATTCCCGGGCGCCGGGAAGCCGCGGCCCACATCCACATCGGCATCGACTGGCTCTCTTCCGTGTCCTTCGGGCACATCACATCGATCGGCAAGCGCGTGATCGTCCTGGGCGGCGGCAACACCGCCATGGACTGCTGCCGCTCGTCGCGCCGCCTGGGCGGCGAAGACGTGAAGGTGATCGTGCGCTCCGGCTTCGAGGAGATGAAGGCCTCGCCGTGGGAGAAGGAGGACGCGATCCACGAAGGCATCCCGATCGTGAACTACCTCGTGCCGAAGGCCTTCGTGCACGAGGCCGGCAAGCTCACCGGCGTGCGCTTCGAGAAGGTGCGCGCCGAGTACGACGAGCAGGGGCGGCGCAACCTGGTTCCGACCGGCGAGCCGGAGGTCACCTACGAGTGCGACGACGTGCTGGTCGCGGTCGGGCCAGGAGAACTCGTTCCCCTGGATCGAGCGCGATATCGGCCTCGAGTTCGACCGCCAGGGCATGCCGGTGGTGGACCCCGCCACGCTGCAGTCGACGCGCCCCGAGGTCTTCTTCGGCGGCGACGCGGCGCTGGGCCCCAAGAACATCATCTGGGCGGTGGCCCACGGCCACGAGGCCGCCATCTCCATCGACCGCCGCTGCCATGGCGAGGACCCGAAGCTGCGCCCGCCGCCGCACGTGAACCTGGCGTCCCAGAAGATGGGCATCCACGAGTGGAGCTACGACAACCAGGTGGCGCCCGACGCGCGCTACAAGGTGCCGCTGAAGGAGCTCACCATCGTCCTGAAGGACATCCGCCAGGAAGTGGAGCTCGGGTTCGACCTGCAGCTCGCCTGGAAGGAGGCCCAGCGCTGCCTCAACTGCGACGTGCAGACGGTGTTCGCACCGAAGCTGTGCATCGAGTGCGACGCCTGCGTGGACATCTGTCCGATGGACTGCATCACCTTCACCGCCGACGGCGAGGAGGCGGAGCTGCGCACGCGGCTGAGCGCCCCGGCCGCCAATCCCGCCCAGGACCTCTACGTGGGCGGCCCCCTCAAGACCGGCCGGATCATGGCCAAGGACGAGGACGTCTGCCTGCACTGCGGCCTCTGCGCCGAGCGCTGCCCGACCGGCGCTTGGGACATGCAGAAGTTCCTGCTGGAGCCCGCCCAGGCCTCCAGCAGGGGGGGTTACACCAGTAATTCCCGCCCTCCACGGGAAGTGACGCAGCGCATACCGGCCGCCGAGTAGCGCGCGGCACACTTCGTAGGGCCAGAAAACGGGACGCGGGCGGCGCAGCGAGCGCCGCCCGGCTCGTTATCACGGCACGCGATTACCGCTGAAAACCGGGGCTGGTTGACCGGACCGGTGGCCGCGAACGAAAGTTTCACCTGGGAGCCGGCACGCCGGGGCAGGGCGC
The DNA here is from genome assembly GCA_963827425.1 of uncultured beta proteobacterium. GTDB lineage: Bacteria > Pseudomonadota > Gammaproteobacteria > Burkholderiales > Usitatibacteraceae > Usitatibacter. The sequence continues at coordinate 164,351 of CAWHAQ010000010.1, forward strand.
GGCGGGGCGGAATGAACGACAACTAACAGATGTTACAAGCCGCCTGCGCGGCGGCAAGTGACAATGGGGGAAGAAGAAATGCCGCTCATCGCCATGACTCGCGAAATGGGATCCCTGGGACGGGACGTGGCCGCGGGCATCGCCGCGCGCATGTCGCGCAACGTCGTCTACCAGGAAATCATCGAGCCCATCGCCGACAAGATGCGGCTGCGCAAGAGCCACGTCGAGCGCTTCCTCGACGGCAAGGCCGGCCTCTGGGAGCGCCTCACCACCGACAAGACCAGCCTGTCGATCTTCACCGCCGAGGAGACCTTCCGGATGCTCCGCGACGGCTCCGCGGGCGTGATCCGCGGCTGGGGCGCGGTGCACCTGCTGAAGGACGTGCCGCACGTCGTGCGCGTGCGCGTCTGCGCGCCGTTCGACACCCGCGTGCTGCGCATGATGGAGCGCCTCGGCACCCAGGACCGCGGCGCGGTGGTGCGCGAGATCGGCATGAGCGAGGAGGCGCACGGCGCCATCACCCGGCGGCATTTCGGGCTCAACTGGCGCGACGCCGAGCACTACGACCTGGTGCTCTCCACCGAGCGGCTGACGGTCGACGAATGCATCGACGAGGTGGAATGCATCATGCGCAAGAAGCGCTTCCAGGAGACCCCTGAATCGATGCGCTTGATGGACAATATGGCCATGGAGTGGGCGGTGCGATCGGCGCTGCGGCGCGACTCGCGCACTTCGGGCATGGGCATCGCGGTGGCCGCCGACGGTGGCCGGGTGACGCTCTCGGGCGTGGTGGACGCGTACCGGGAAGCCCGCGCCGCGGCCGAAGTGGCCGCGGCCGCCGAGGGTGTGAGGGAGGTGGACGACCAGCTCCAGCCGGCGGATCCGCTGGCGCTGCGCATCCGGCGCCGGGCTTGAGTCCGCCGTGGGGGGGCGCGTTGCCCCAGCCGGGCACGCGCATGACGATTGGACGACGGATCGGAAACCAGGACATGGCGGCACGCGTGGTGTTGAGCTACAACGACGAGATCGTCGCGGAGGTGGAGCTTTCCCGCGCGGTGACGGTCGTCGGCCGCCATCCGGGCTGCGAGGTCGTGATCGACCATCCCGCGGTCTCGGGCCGCCACATGCTGTTCCGCGTCGTCAACCGCACGGTCTACGTGGAGGACCTCGCGAGCACCAACGGCACCAAGGTGAACGGCATCGCCGTCTCGCACCAGGTGATCCACCACCTCGACCTGGTGGAGGTGGGCCGCCACAAGATCCATTTCTTCGACGACGCGCTGATGGCGGGCCGGGTCGGCAACCTCGAGAGCACGGTGCTCACCGACTACGAGCGCACCATGCTCGCGGCGAGCACGGGCTCCCCGGCCGCGGCGCCCGTGCAACCCGCCGCCGAGGCGCCCGCGCACGCGCGCGAGGAGGACGACCTCTCGCGCACGCTTGCCATCGCCCGCAACCCCGCGCTGCAGCTGAACCCCGAGGACAACCCCGTGGCCGCCGGCCCCGAGGGCTCCACGCTCGCGTTGCGCGTGGTCGAGGGCGAGCGCAAGGGCACGCTCATCTCGCTCGCCAGCGCCAACACGATGATCGGCACCGTGGGCGGCGACACGGCGCTGGTGGTGCGGCGCGGGCAGGGGCTCTTCCTGTCGCGCTTCGGCGGCAGCACTCCGCGCCTGAACCGCCAGGACCTCGGTCCCGGAAGCCACCCCATCACGCTCTCCGACGTGATCGACGTCGGCGGGTCGACTTTCCAGGTGATCCAGGTGGCGTCCAGGGGCGCCGCCGCGCACAGAGAACAAAAACCATGACGGGACAACAGACCATGAGCACCAGGGACACAAACAACGCAGCTCAGGCCGCAGACCTGCTCGTCACGGTGGCAACTTCGCTCAACGAGCGCCTCGCCGTGACCGCCGACGAGCTCGCACGCAGCCAGGCGCTGCTGCGCGAGGCCTCCGACGAGCTGATGACCGCGTTCCGCGGCGCCGCCGACCGCATCGTGGCCGCGCAGCGCGTCGCCGGCGCCGACTCCGATGCCGCCCGCACGGCCGAATACGGTCCCGTGCTCGACCATCTCTATCGCGCCTGCCAGCACCTGCAGTCCCACGACCTGGTGAACCAGCTGATCGACGCGCAGAAGCTGCGCGTGGGCAAGATGCGCGAGAAGCTCCTGCAGGCGCTGTCGCTCGCGACATCTCCCATCTCGCGCCCGGACCAGCCCGAGCAGTGGCTCGAGCGCTCGCGCGCGATGCTCGACTGCATCATCGCCGGCATCCAGCAGATCGACCAGGATGCCCACGGCCCGCTCGGCGACAAGCACCGCCAGGGCAGCGTCGACCTTTTCTGAAAATGGGCACAACCATGAAAACGATACTTGCCGTTGACGATTCGGCCACCATGCGCGAGATGGTCACGTTCGTGCTCGAATCCGCCGGCTACCGCGTGATCGAAGCCGAGGACGGCGCCCAGGGGCTCGACCGGGCGACCGCGACCAACGTGGACCTGGTCATCACCGACCAGAACATGCCCAACATGGACGGGCTCACGCTGGTGAGGAGCCTGCGCGAGCTGCGCGACTACAAGAGCGTGCCGATCCTGCTGCTCACCACCGAGTCCTCCGACAGCATGAAGGCGCAGGGCCGCGCGGCGGGCGCCACCGGCTGGCTGGTGAAGCCGTTCGACCCCGCCACCCTGCTCGAAGTCGTCCAGAAGGTGCTCCGCTAGGAAAGCCCCGCATGCCGATCGATCTAAACCGCTTCATCGCCACCTTCTTCGACGAAGCCCAGGAGCACCTGGAATCCATCGAGGAGACGGCGATGGCGATGGGCTCCGGGCGCGACGACCCGGAGCTGCTCAATTCCATTTTCCGCGCCGCGCACTCCATCAAGGGCGGCAGCGGCACCTTCGGCTTCACCCAGCTCGCCGAAGCCACCCACGAGATGGAGACGCTCTTCGACGACCTGCGCAAGGGCCGTGGTCGCGCCGACGCCTCCACCGTGCGCCTGCTGCTGGATGCGTGCGACGCGTTCAAGGCGCACCTCGCGCGGCTCAAGGCGGGCGACCGCGGCAACGACCCCGCGATGGACGCCATGCGCACGCGCCTCACAGGCTACCGCGCGGGTGATGCCAAGCCCGTGCCGCACAAGGCGCCCGCCGAGGAGGCGTTCTTCGCCCCCGGAAACGCGCCCGAGCCGGCCGCGGCACCCGCGGCCCCCGCCGCCCGCAAAGGCGAGGCCTATGGGCTCTTCGAGCCCGTCGCCGCCGCAAGTGCGCCAGCCTCCGACAAGTTCGGCTTCTTCGAGCCGCTGCCAGGCGCCGGTGCGGCCGACGCCAGCCGCCAGCGCGGCGAGCAGTCCTCGATCCGCGTGAGCGTGGAGAAGATCGACCGCATCGTGAACCTGGTGGGCGAGCTCGTGATCGCGCAGGCCATGATGCAGCAGTCCGTGGGCCGCATCGCCACCGAGCAGGACGAGAACCTCACCCATTGCCTGGCCACGCTCGACCGCAACACCCGCGACCTGCAGCAGGCGGTGATGTCGATCCGCATGATGCCGATGGAGTTCGTGTTCAGCCGCTTCCCGCGCCTGGTCTACGACGTGTCGGCGCGCCTGGGCAAGAAGGTCCACCTGCGCACGCAGGGGCACGAGACCGAGCTCGACAAGGAGCTGATCGAGCTGCTGATCGACCCGCTCACCCACGTGGTGAGGAATGCGATCGACCACGGCATCGAGTCGCCCGAGGAGAGAGCCCGCGCCGGCAAGCCCGAGCAGGGCACCGTCGGCATGCGCGCCACGCACCGCGGCGGCAGCGTGATCATCGAGGTATCCGACGACGGCCGCGGCCTCGACCGCGACCGCATCATCGCCAAGGCGCGCGAGCTGGGCATGGCCGCCGACGAGTCGATGACCGACGAGCAGGCCTGGGGGCTCATCTTCGAGGCCGGCTTTTCCACCGCGCGCGAGATCACCGACCTCTCGGGGCGCGGCGTGGGCATGGACGTGGTCCGCCGCAACATCACCTCGCTGGGCGGCGGCGTCACGATCGCCTCGGTGAAGGGCGAGGGCACCACCATCACGATCCAGCTCCCGCTGACACTCGCGGTGCTGGACGGCATGATCGTGTGCGTGGGCGAGGAACAATACATCGTGCCGCTCGAGTTCGTGGCCGAGGCGTTCAAGCCCGGCCCCAACGACATCCGCACCATCGTGGGCCAGCCCTCGCTGGTCGCGGTGCGCGGCGAGCAGCTTCCCCTGGTGCGGCTGGAGGACGTGGTGCGCCTGCCGGCTTCCGCCTCCGAGCGCCCGCTGCCGCTCTGCCTCGTGGTCGAGGTGGACAACCGGCGCGCGGCGCTGCTGGTCGACAGCCTCGTGGGCCAGCAGCAGCTGGTGGTGAAGTCGCTCGAGACCAACCTGCACCGCGTGCCGGGTGTCGCCGGCGCCACCATCCTGGGCGACGGGCGCGTGGCGCTCATCCTCGACGTCTCCTCCATCACGCGCACCCATGCCTCGCGCGTGGGCGCAGCCGCGAGGGTCGCCGCATGACGGCTTCGGCAGAGCTGCACGGGGAGGGCGCGGCCGCACCGGCGCGCGAGTTCCCGTTCAGCGCGGAGCACTTCCGCGTGATCAGCGACCGCGTCTACCGCTTCTCGGGCATCCGGCTGCCGGAGGCCAAGCGCGAGATGGTCTACGCGCGCCTCGCACGCCGGCTGCGCGCCCTCGGGCTCGCCTCGTTCGACGACTACGTGCGCTTCCTCGAGCTCGAGCCCGCCGAGTGGGAGCACTGCACCAACGCGCTCACCACCAACGTCACCGCCTTCTATCGCGAGGAGCACCACTTCCGCACGCTGGCGGCGCATGCCCGCGAGCACGCGGGCGACGGGTCCTATCGCGTGTGGAGCGCCGGCTGCTCGACCGGCGAGGAGCCGTACACCATCGCCATGTGCCTCACGGAAACGATCGGGGAGGCCGCCTTCGAGGTGCTCGCGACGGACCTGGACACCCAGGTGCTCGCCACCGCGCGCGAAGCCATCTATCCGGTCGCCTCGGTGCAGAAGCTGGCCGCCGAGCAGCAGAAGCGCTTCTTCCTGCGCGGGTCCGGGCGCTTCGAGGGCCGGGCGCGCGTGCGCCCCACGCTCGCCGCGCGCGTCGAGTTCCTGCGCGTGAACCTGATGGATCGCGAGTGGCCCGTCCCCGGCGCCCTGGACGCGATCTTCTGCCGCAACGTGATGATCTACTTCGACAAGCCGACCCAGGCGCGGCTGATCGAGCGCTTCGCGGCACTGCTCAAGCCCGAAGGCCTCTTCTTCGCGGGGCACGCCGAGAGCCTGCTCGACAACGGGCGCTATTTCCGCCTGCGCGGGCAGACGGTGTACGAGCTCGCGGGTCCACCCTCTCCCCGACCCTCTCCCAGGGGAGAGGGAGCAAATCATGATGCGCGACGACGACCCGCTGCGCGACGAGATCCCCAACCGCTACTTCGATCCGCACTTCAAGATCGAGACGGCGAAGATCCTGCCCGGCGAGTACTACGCCACCAACAAGGACATGGCGCTGGTCACGGTGCTGGGCTCGTGCGTCTCGGCGTGCCTGCGCGACCGCGAGAGCGGCATCGGCGGCATGAACCACTTCATGCTGCCCGACGAGGGCAAGCTCCTCGGCACCCACGGCAACATCAGCGCGGGCGGCCGCTACGGCGTGCACGCGATGGAGCTGCTCATCAACCAGATCCTGAAGCTCGGCGGCAGGCGCGAGCGCCTCGAGGCCAAGGTCTTCGGCGGCGGCAACGTGCTGCAGGGCTTCATGCTCTCCAACGTGGGCGAGCAGAACGCCGAGTTCATCGTCGAGTACCTGAACCTCGAGCGCATCCCCATCGCCGCGCGCGACCTGCTCGACGTCTGGCCGCGCAAGATCTATTTCTTCCCGCGCAGCGGCAAGGTCATGGTGAAGCGCCTGCGCAAGGTGAACAACGACACCATCGTGCTGCGCGAGCGCGACTACGGCGCGCGGCTCTTCCACGGCACCATCGAAGGCGGCGCGGAGCTGTTCAAATGAGCGATACCCCCAAGATCCGCGTCCTGATCGTCGACGACTCGCGCATGATCCGCGACGTGCTCGCCGACATCCTGCGCGAGCAGCCCGACATCGAGGTCGTCGGCGCGGCCGCCGACGCCTACGAGGCGCGCGACATGGTGCGGGACCTGAAGCCCGACGTGATCACCCTCGACGTCGAGATGCCCAAGATGAGCGGGCTCGAGTTCCTCGACAAGCTGATGCGCGCCCGCCCCATGCCGGTGCTGATGATCTCGTCGTTCACCGAGCGCGGCTCCGAGGTGACCTTCCGGGCGCTCGAGCTGGGCGCCGTCGACTTCGTGACCAAGCCGAAGCTGAACGAGCAGACGCCCGACGACTACGGCGCGATGATCGCCGAGAAGATCCGCGCCGCCAAGAGCGCGCGCCTGAGGGCCCCGCGCCGCGCCGATCCCAACGACACCACCACGATGCCCGCGGTGGTCGAGAAGCGCCCGGTGCCGCGCGGCGTGAAGACCTCGGAGCAGCTGATCGCGGTGGGCGCCTCCACCGGCGGCACCGAGGCGATCCGCGAGTTCCTGGTCGGCATGCCGGTGGATTGCCCGGGCATCGTGATCGTGCAGCACATGCCGGAGAACTTCACGCGCATGTTCGCCGAGCGCCTGAACGGCCTCTGCCGCATCACGGTAAAGGAAGCCGAGCACAACGATCCCATCCTGCCCGGCCACGCGTACATCGCGCCGGGCGGCAAGCACCTGTGGGTGAAGCGCGACGAGGGCCAGCTCCTCGCCAAGCTCTCCACCGAGCCGCCGATGAACCTGCACCGCCCGTCAGTCGACTTCCTGTTCCTCTCCGCCGCCAAGTTCGTGGGCGCCGATGCCATCGGCGTGATCATGACCGGCATGGGGCGCGACGGCGCCTCGGGCATGCTCGAGATGAAGAAGGCGGGCGCCTGGAACATCGCGCAGGACGAGGCGAGCTCGGTGATCTTCGGCATGCCGCGCGAGGCGATCGAGGCGGGCGCCGTGAGCGAGGTGGCCCCGCTCAACAAGTTGCGTGACAAGGCCCTCGCGCGCGTCGCGAAAAAGGAGACGACACGATGAATACACAGGCCCCGATCGCCGAGTGGGCGCCGGCCGAGGACACCACGGGCGCGGATGCCGCGCGCCGCGAGTTCCTCACCTTCACCCTCGGCGGCGAGCACTACGGCATCGACATCCTCAAGGTGCAGGAGATCCGCGAGATCGACCACGTGACGCGCGTGCCCCAGGTGGTGCGCTTCGTGCGCGGCGTGATCAACCTGCGCGGCGCCATCGTCCCGATCGTGGACCTGGGGCTCATGTTCGGCTTCCCCGAGCCGCTGCCGCTGGAGAAGGCGAGCGTCATCGTGCTCAACGCCGAGCACCGCTCGGTGGGACTGGTCGTCGCGAGCGTCTCCGACGTGGTCGGGCTCGCCGAGGACGAGATCCTGCCCTCGCCCGAGATGGGCGAGCGCGCGATCGGCCGCGCCATCGCCGGCATCGGCACGCGGCGCGAGGCGAGCCAGGACGCGGCCGACGCGAGCCTCCTGCTGCTCGACGTGGGGCACGTGATGCGCCGCATCCGCGAGGACCGCGAGTGAGCATGCGCCAGGACATCGCCGGGGTGAGCCAGGCGCACGGGGCCGACGAGGCCCCGGCGCGGATCGGCCCGTACGAGATCCAGGGCATCCTCGGCCGCGGCGAGTCGGCCACCATCTACCTCGGGCGCGAGCTCTTCCCGGCGCGCGACGTCGCGATCAAGGTCTACGACCCGCGGCTGCTCGCCTCGGCCGACCGCGCGCTCTTCCGCTCGCTCTTCCTCAAGGAAGCGCTGCTCGCCACGAAGCTCACGCACCCGAACATCACCCAGGTGTACGACGCGGCGGCCGACGACACGCGCGCCTACATCGTCATGGAGTACGTGCAGGCGGGCAGCCTCGACCGCTACTGCCAGCCCGAGAAGCTGCTCGAGCCGCGCGCACGTGGCGAAGCTCCTGGAGCAGGTGTGCGACGCGCTGAGCTACGCCAACGCCAACGGCATCACGCACCGCGACTTGAAGCCCGCCAACATCCTCATGGGCGCGGACGGCGAGGCCAAGGTCGCCGACTTCGGCGTGGCCCACACCGCGTTCGCCTTCGATTCGACGCGCGGGCTGATGGTGGGCTCGCCCGCCTACATGGCGCCCGAGCAGCTCGAGCGCAAGGACGCCTCGATGCAGTCCGACATGTATTCGCTCGGCATCGTGATGTACAAGATGCTGCGCGGGGAGCTGCCTTTCCCGCCGGACACGCCGGCCGCGCTCATGACGCGCATCCTGCTCGGCAACCTGCCGCGCCCGGGCGCGGACAGGAGCGGCCTCGATCCCCTCTTCGACGAGATCTTCGCCCGCGCCACGGCGCGCGATCCCGCCGCGCGCTACGCCACCTGGCAGGACTTCGCCGCGGAGCTGCGCCGCATCTCGGAGCCGCGCGGCCGGGCCGTCGACAGCGAGGAGCGCCTCGCGCAGCTCGCCGCGCTGCCGTTCTTCCGCGACTTCAACAAGCCCGCGCTCGCCGAGATCGCGCCCATGGGCCGCTGGTTCGACGTGCGCGCCGGCCAGGCGCTGGTGGGCGAGGACGACCCCGGCTACTCGTTCTTCATCCTGGTGCGCGGGCAGATGCGCGTCACGCGCCGCGGCACGCTGCTGCGCATCCACGGCGCCGGCCAGGCGCTGGAGGAGACGGGCTTCCTGCGCCGCACCGCCTCGCGCCGCTTCGCCACGGTGACCGCCGTGACCGATTGCACGGTGATCGAGTTCGATCCCGACGTGCTGTGGCTCGCCTCGGACGCCTGCACGCGCCAGCTGCACGAGGCATTCCTGGTCTTGCTCGCCGAGCGCCTGGTGAACGCCGAAGGGGCGCTCGCCGAGATGCTCGCCGAGAAGAACGTGACCCTCTTCTGACCCGGCCGCCATGAACCCGCTGCGCGCGCTGCGCTCCTTCCGCGCCTCCCGCCTGCAGATGAAGGTGCTGGGCCTCGTCGCGGCCGCGATGGCGGTGGCGGTGGCGGTGTCGGTCGGCGCGCTCACGCGCGTCTACACCACCACCAAGGTGATCGAGCGCATCAGCCGCGAGGACTTCGAGACCCAGCTCGGCATCTCCCGGGCGCTGTCGGCCTTCCGCGGCGAGTCGCTCGCGTGGAAGGACCTGCTGCTGAAAGGCAAGGACGGCGTCGACGCCGCGCTCGACTCGTTCAACGAGCAGCAGTCGCTCGCCGAGGACATGGCGCGCGGCGCGGGCATCGCCACCGACGACCCGCAGATCCGCCAGCGCCTCGAGGATTTCTCGGCCAAGCACAAGGAGCTCGGCGAGCGCTACAAGAAGGCGGCGCAGGACTTCAAGTCCGGCGCGCTCGACGCCGCCGGCGCCCAGAAGCAGGCGCGCGCCGAGGAGCACGATCCGGGCCTCGCGCTGCAGGAGGCCGACGCGCTCGCGCAGGAGTCGGGCAGCAAGGCGATCCTGCAAGCCGTCGAGGCCGCCGCGCTCGCCTACCGGGTGGCGATCGCCGCGATCGGCGCGGCCACGCTGCTGGGCCTCTTCGCGGTCTGGCTCTTCATGCGCCGCGCGGTGTTGAATCCCATCCTCGCCGCGGGCGGATATGCGGCGCGCATCGCGGGCGGCGACCTCACCGCGGATATCCGCGGCAACACGCGCGACGAGGCGGGCCAGCTGCTCGAGGCCCTCGCGCGCATGAACGCCGGGCTCTCGGAAGTCGTGAGCCAGGTGCGCGCGTCGGCCGAATCCGTGGTCACCGCCTCGGGCGAGGTGGCCGCCGGCACCACCGACCTCTCGCAGCGCACCGAGGAGCAGGCCTCGAGCCTCGAGGAGACCGCGGCCAGCATGGAGGAGCTTTCCAGCACGGTGCGCCAGAACGCCGACAACGCGCGCGAGGCCGACGAGCTCGCCTCCACCGCCTCCAAGCGCGCCGAGCAGGGCGGGCGCGAGGTGGCGCGCGTGGTGGCGACGATGAGCGAGATCAGCGAGGGCGCCAAGCGCATCGCCGACATCATCTCGGTGATCGACGGCATCGCGTTCCAGACCAACATTCTCGCGCTCAACGCCGCGGTGGAAGCCGCGCGCGCCGGCGAGCAGGGCCGCGGCTTCGCCGTGGTGGCCGCCGAGGTGCGCTCCTCGCGCAGAGGAGTGCGCAGGCCGCCAAGGAGATCAAGGACCTCATCGGCGCCTCGGTAGCGTCGGTGGACAACGGCACCAAGCTCGTGGACCAGGCGGGCGCCACGATCTCCGCGCTGGTGGGCGACGTAAAGCGCGTGAGCGGGCTCATGGGCTCCATCGCCGAGGCCTCGGCCGAGCAGAGCCGCGGCGTGCAGCAGGTGAACAAGACCGTGACCGAGATGGACAAGGTGGTGCAGCAGAACGCCTCCGCCGTGCAGCAATCGGCCGCCGCGGCCGACGCCATGCGCCTGCAGGCCGAGGCGCTGCTGCGTGCGGTGAGCACGTTTCGCATCGGCAACGGCGCCGCTCCCGCGGCACGCGCCGCCGCGCGCGGTCTCGCTCGCCCACGCGCGGGCCCACGAAGCGGGCGCCACCCGCCGCCGCGCGTCCGCTCGCGCGATCGCCGCGCAACGCTCCGGCGCCGCCGCCCGCGAGCCCATCGGGCAAGCAGAGCAGCGACGACTGGGAAGAATTCTGATATGAAGGAGCAGGCCTGCGGGCCGCTGAAAGGCAGACCATGAAAACCGCCACCGCCGCACGCGAAGCAACCCGCGAAGTCCTGGTGTTCGTACTGGGCCAGGAGGAATACGGGGTCGACATCCTCAAGGTCCAGGAGATCCGGGGCTACGACAAGGTGACGCCCATCCCGTCCGCGCCCGATTACCTCAAGGGCGTGGTGAACCTGCGCGGCGTGATCGTCCCGGTGATCGACATGCGGGTGAAGTTCCGGCTCGCCGAGGTGCGCTACGACTCGTTCACGGTCGTGGTCATCCTGCGCATCGCCGGGCGCGTCATCGGCCTCGTGGTCGACGGCGTCTCCGACGTGGTGCGCTTCGCCGAGAGCGAGGTGAAGGCCGCGCCGCAGCTGGGCAGCGTCGTGGACGGCTCGTTCATCGCCGGCCTCGCGGCGCAGGGCGAGCGCATGGTGCTGCTGCTGGACATCGAGAAGCTGCTCTCCTCCGGCGAGCTCAACATCCTGCGCACCTCGCTCGAGGCGGCCACGTGACACGGTATCTCCGATTCGCGGGCCGCCACCCGTACCTCGTGGCGGCGCTGATCGTCGTCCTGTTCCTGCCGTGGCTGTGGATGGCCGCGTTCCTGCCGCGCTGGGCGCTGCTCACGGCGCTGGCCCTCGTGCCGGCGGCCGCACTCGCCGCCCTCGCGCTGGTCATGAAGGACCTCAGCGCCGACGAGGAGGGCGCCCACGACGAGGAGGCGTTCCTCAAGTGGCGCAAGCGCACGCGCCTCTTCCAGCAGGTGGTGGTGGGCCTGGACACGATGCTCGAGCGCTGGGACGCCGCCTCGCAGGTGAACCAGAAGAAGCTGGGCATCGTCACCGACAGCGTAGAGGAGGTGATCAAGCTCACCGAGAGCGCGGTCACCGGCATCAGCAAGAGCTTCCGCGTGCTGGTGGGCAAGGCCAACGAGCAGACCGAGGCGGCGATGTCGCTGCTCAAGGGCGGCGACGACGGCGTGAGGAGCGGCATCCTGTCGCTGCCCGAGTTCATCAAGTCCTACGACACCCAGCTCGTGAACGTCACCGCGCACATGACCAACTTCTCGCAGGCCGCCGACGAGATGGCGAGCCACCAGAAGCGCGTCTCCGAGCACGCCAAGGTGATGGAGGAGACCATCGACGGGCTGCGCAACATGGCCTCCCAGATCTCGCGCATCGCGCTCGACGGCTCGGTGGCGATGACCTCGCAGACGCTCAACCCGCGCGACTTCGTCGAGATGACCGACCGAATTCGTGCAATCAGTGCGGAGGCCCACGAGCTCACGCGCAAGACGCGCATCGGCCTGGACGCCATCGGCGACGAGGTCCGCCAGGGCAACAAGCGCACCACGCAGGTGGCCGAGGCGGCGCGCCGCGCGGTGGAGATCGCGCGCCAGGAGATCGGCACCCTCAACAACGCCACCATCGAGCAGACGCGCCAGATCGAGGCGACGCTGAAGCGCGTGAACGACCTCTCGGTGGAGATCCAGAAGGACATCAACCAGATCATCGTGGCGATGCAGTTCCAGGACATCACGCGCCAGAAGCTCGAGCGGCTGCACAAGCCTACGCTGGGCGCGGCGGCCGAGTCGCTGTCGCTGCTCTCCCACGAGACCCAGGCCCTGCTGCAGCGCGACCTGTACCGCGCCGTGCGCGCCTACTCGGAGAGCGCGCTCAAGCCGCGCAGGCCGGGCGCGCGCGAGGCGGTCGAGGCCGAAGGCCGCATGCTGGATGCCGTCAGTGAAGGCGCACCGCGCGACACGCCGCCGGGCCCCGAAGCCGAGCCCCCTCCCGGAACCCCCAAAGTCGAGATATTCTAGACGGCATTAACATCCGTTCAAGGATGTCATGCGCTGGTTCTTCGCCCCCGCGGTCGCCCTCGTGCAAGGCCGCAACCGCGTAAAGCAGGTCCTGGTCGGTGTGCTGTTCAGCCTCCCGCTCGCCCTGGCGGTGTTCGTTTCGCCCCCGGGCTGGGGGATGGCCGGCTACGCCATGCTCGGCCTCTACCTGCTCGCCCTCTACTATCTTGCCGCGATCACCACCATGAGCGACGGCGCGATGGACGAGATCCACGACGTCGCCAGCGCCCTGGGCGAGCGCGACCTGCGCCACGGCCGCCTCGCCGGAGACGACCGGCTCTCCGCGGGCAACCGCGCCGGCCGCGGCAAGATGGGCCGCCTCTACCGCATCCTGCGCGAGACGCACGAGAGCTTGCGCGCGCTCGTCACGCAGGCGCACCGCGGCGCGGCAACCGCGCGCGCCGCGGCCGAGGAGCTCGCCTCGGGCCAGGAGGACCTCTCGACGCGCACCGAGGAGCAGGCCGCCACGCTCGAGGAAACCGCCGCGGCCATGGAGCAGCTCGCCACCACGGTGCGGCAGAACGCCGAGCATTGCCGCAAGGCGAGCGAGGTCGCCGCCGCGGCGGCCGAGGCCGCCCGCAGCGGGGCCGGCGCGGCCGACCGCGCCGTGGGCACCATGGACCGCATGCACTCGGGGGCGAAGCGCATTGCCGACATCATCGGCGTGATCGAGGGGATCTCGTTCCAGACCAACATCCTCGCGCTCAACGCCGCCGTCGAGGCGGCGCGCGCGGGCGAGGAGGGGCGTGGCTTCGCGGTCGTGGCGCAGGAGGTGCGCAATCTCGCCCGCCGCAGCGCCGAGGCCGCCCGGGAAATCCGCACGCTGATCGCCGAATCGGTGGCGGGTGTGGACGACGGCGTGAAGCTCGTGCACGACACGGGGCGCACCATCCGTGACCTCACCGGCCACGTGGAGCAGGTCGACGCGCTGATCCGCGAAGTGGCGGACGCCTCCCAGGAGCAGTCCGGGGGCCTGGAGAGCGTGAACCGCGCGCTCGCCCAGCTGCAGGGCGCCACGCAGGAAAACGCCGCCATGGTGCACCGCGCGGCCCATACCGCAACCCGCTACAAGGACGAGGCCGCGCAGATGCTGCGGCTGGTGACGGCCTTCCGGCTCGACGCGGAGGACGCCGGCGAGAGCACCGCCCCCGCATCGGTTACCCCGTTGCCGCGTGCGCGCCCGTCGCTGGCTCGGCGCCCGGCCGGCCCCCTGCTGCGGCGGCCTTCCGGGGAGTAAACTGGCTGTCATCCAATAGAGGGGCCCCAAGGGCATCCCGATGAAGCCGCTGGAAGCGGTCAACGATTTCGTCGTCAAGTTCGCCAACGTCAACGGCTCCGGATCGGCGTCGGCCAACACGCTCTTCGCCAAGTCGATCCTGCGCATGGGCGTGCCGGTGAGCCCGCGCAACATCTTCCCCTCCAACATCCAGGGCCTGCCCACGTGGTACGAGGTGCGCGTGTCCGAGCGCGGCTGGCTCGGGCGGCGCGGCGGCGTGGACCTGATGGTGGCGATGAACCCCCAGACCTGGGACAAGGACGTGGCGGAGCTGGAGCCGGGCGGCTACCTGTTCTACGACTCCTCGAAGCCGCTGCCGCCGGACAAGTTCCGCCCCGACGTGCGGGTGGTCGGCATGCCGCTCACCGAGATCTGCAACGCGGCCTACTCGGACCCGCGCCAGCGCCAGCTCTTCAAGAACATCGTCTACGTGGGCGCGCTCGCCGAGCTGCTGCACATCGAGCTCGCTGCCGTGGAGCAGCTGATCGGCGAGCAGTACAAGGGCAAGGAGAAGCTCCTCGAGCCGAACGTGAAGGCGTTGCACATGGGCGCCGCGTACGCGCGCGATCACCTCGAGCCCATCGGCCTCGCGGTGCGCTCGAGCGACCAGGTGGGCAGCCGCATCTTCCTCGAAGGCAACAGCGCCGCGGCGCTCGGCTGCGTGTACGGCGGCGCCACGGTCGCCGCGTGGTATCCGATCACGCCGTCCTCGTCCCTCGCCGAGGCGTTCGCGCGCCACTGCCGGAAGCTGCGCGGCGAGCCGGGCACCGACCGCGCGCGCTACGCCATCGTGCAGGCCGAGGACGAGCTCGCCTCCATCGGCATCGTGATCGGCGCGGGCTGGAACGGCGCACGCGCCTTCACCTGCACCTCGGGCCCCGGCATCTCGCTCATGCAGGAGTTCATCGGGCTCGCGTATTTCGCGGAGATCCCCGCCGTCATCATCGACGTGCAGCGCGCCGGGCCCTCGACGGGCATGCCCACGCGCACGCAGCAATCCGACGTGCTCTCGTGCGCCTACGCCTCCCACGGCGACACCAAGCACGTGCTGCTCTTCCCCGAGGACCCGAAGGAAGGCTTCGAGATGGCGGCACTCGCCTTCGACCTGGCCGACCGCCTGCAGACGCCGGTGTTCGTGCTGCTCGACCTCGACATCGGCATGAACGAGCGCCTGTGCGATCCGCTCGAGTGGGACGACGCGCGCCGCTACGACCGCGGCAAGGTGCTCTCGTACGAGGACCTCGAGGCCGGCAAGCGCTTCGGCCGCTACCTCGACCTGGACGGCGACGGCATCGCCTATCGCACCTATCCCGGCACGCATCCCAAGCGCGGCTCGTTCTTCACGCGCGGCACCAGCCGCGACCGCTATGCGCGCTACACGGAGGAAGGCAGCGCGTACGTCGACAACATGGAGCGCCTGCTGAAGAAGCACGAGACCGCGAAGGACTTCATCCCGAAGCCGGTTCTGCGCGCGGCCGGGCAGGGCGCGCGCTTCGGCGTGATCTACTACGGCTCGACCGCGCCGGCGATGGACGAGGCGCTCGCGAGCCTCGCTGGCGCGGGGCTCGAGCTGGACGCGCTGCGCGTGCGCGCCTTCCCGTTCCACGACGCGGTGGTCGACTTCGTGAACGCGCACGACCACGTCTTCGTGGTGGAGCAGAACCGCGACGGCCAGCTGCGCACGCTGCTGGTGGCCGAAGTCCGCTCTCGCGCCCGAGAAGCTCACGCCGGTGCTGCACTACGACGGCACGCCGATCACCGCGCGCTTCATCCATGGCGCCATCGCCTCGCGCCTTTCGGGCTTCAACGTGACGCCGCTGCGCAAGACCGCGGCGGCCGATTGACGCGAAAATCGATGGAAGCGCCGATGCCCGCAGATCGAACGCGGATGGCCGCCGATAACGCGAATGGAGTGCGCGAGTCGAGGGACATTGCCTCGACCTTCCCGGGCTGACAGCCATTCCATCGGCGAATATCGGTGTTGGATCTGCGGCAATCGGCGTCCTCAAAGATTTTGCCCGGAGTCACTCGATGACATATCTGGCCAAGCCGAAGCTGCACCACCCGGAGCTCCCGGCCAACAAGCTCGGCCTCACGCGCCGCGACTACGAGGGCGCGATCTCCACGCTCTGCGCCGGCTGCGGGCACGATTCCATCAGTGCCGCCATCGTGCAGGCGTGCTGGGAGCTCGCGATCGAGCCGCACCGCGTGGCCAAGCTCTCGGGCATCGGGTGCTCGTCGAAGACGCCGACCTATTTCCTCGGCCAGTCCCACGGCTTCAACAGCGTGCACGGCCGCATGCCCTCGGTGCTCACGGGCGCGAACCTCGCCAACCGGAACCTCATCTACCTCGGCGTCTCGGGCGACGGCGACTCCGCCTCCATCGGCCTGGGGCAGTTCGCGCACAGCATCCGCCGCGGCGTGAACATGACCTACATCGTCGAGAACAACGGCGTCTACGGCCTCACCAAGGGCCAGTTCTCGGCCACCGCGGATCGCGGGAGCAAGGCAAAGCGCGGCGCGGTCAACACCGACGAGGGCATCGACCTCGTGGCGCTGGCGCTCCAGCTGGGCGCCACCTACGTCGCGCGCAGCTTCTCGGGCGACAAGGCGCAGCTCGTGCCGCTGGTGAAGGGCGCGCTCCTGCACGAGGGCGCCGCGTTCATCGACATCCTCTCGCCGTGCGTGGCGTTCAACAACCACGACGGCTCGACCAAGAGCTACGACTACGTGCGCGAGCACAACGAGGCGGTCAATCGCCTGGACGTGATCACGATGCACGCGGAGATCACCACCGACTATCCGGCCCGGCACCGTGCGCGAGGTGCGCCAGCACGACGGCTCGGTGCTCAGGCTGCGCAAGCTCGAGGAGAGCTACGACCCGGCCGACCGCATCGCCGCGATGGCCTACGTGCAGTCGCGCTACGCCCAGGGCGAGATCGTGACCGGGCTGCTCTACGTCGCGGCCGACCCGCGCGACCTGCACGCGAGCCTGAACACCGTCGAGCGGCCCCTGAACGAGCTCGGCGAGGCGGAGCTCTGCCCCGGGGCGGCGGCGCTCGGGAAGTTCAACGCGAGCCTGCGCTAGGGTCTCACCAGAGCACGGGAGCCCGCAGCAGCCCGCCCACGACGGCGTTAAAATGCCCCGATGACCATCGACCTGCGCAGCGACACCGTCACGAAACCGTCACCCGCGATGCGCGAGGCCATGGCGCGCGCGGAGGTGGGCGACGACGTATTCGGCGACGATCCCACCGTGAACCGCCTCCAGGAAGTCTGCGCCGCGCGCTTCGGCATGGAGGCCGGGCTCTTCTTTCCCACCGGCACCCAATCGAACTGCGCGGCCCTGATGGCGCACTGCCAGCGCGGCGAGGAGGTGATCGTCGGCCAGGACGCCCACACCTTCCACTACGAAGCGGGCGGCATGGCCGTGCTGGGCTCCATCCAGCCACAGCCCCTCTACAACCGGCCCGACGGCACGCTCGACCTCGCGGAAGTGGAAGCGGCCATCAAGCCCGACGATGCGCACTTCGCCATCACCAAGCTCCTCGCGCTCGAGAACACCATCGGCGGCAAGGTGATCGGCCGGCCGTACCTCGCCGAGGCCGTCGCGCTCGCGCGCCGCCGCAAGCTCTCGACGCACCTGGATGGTGCGCGCATCTTCAACGCCGCCGTGAAGCTCGGCATGCCGGTGGCCGAGCTCGCCGCGGGCTTCGACACCGTCTCGGTCTGCCTCTCGAAGGGCCTGGGCACGCCCGCGGGCACGGTGCTGGTGGGCCGCAAGGATGTGATCGCGCGGGCGCGGCGCCTGCGCAAGATGCTGGGCGGCACCATGCGCCAGGTCGGCATCATCGCCGCCGCGGGCCTCTACGCACTGGAGCACAACGTCGACCGCTTGGCCGAGGACCACGCCAACGCCGAGCGCCTCGCCCAGGGCCTCGCGAAGCTCGGCCTGCCCGTCGAGCCGGTGCAGACCAACATGGTGTTCGTGACGGTGCCCAGGGAATCGGCCGCGGCGCTCAAGCAGCACCTCGAGGCGAACGGTGTGGCCACCCTTGGCGGGGCGCGCATGCGCCTGGTGACGCACCTGGACGTCGACGCGCAGGGCATCGAGCGCGCGCTCGCGGCATTCGCCGGGTTCTTCTCCAAGGCGGCCGCCGCCGCGGACTGAAGGGCGCGCCATGTGCGACACCGGCTATTCGGTCAGGAACCTCGCCGCGGACCTGCAGAAGCTCGCCGCGGGCGGCGCCGACGAGCGCGAGATGCTCGAGAAGGTGCCCGACCTCGCCAAGCGGCTGGTGCTGATGCGGTACAACTGGCTGCGCACCTACATGTGCGAGGCCGACCCGGAGCGCAACCTCGCCGGCCGCTACGTGCTGCACGAGGAGCCGGACCACGGCGTCACGGTATCCGTCGTCACCTGGAAGCCGGGCGACCAGACGCCGCCCCACGACCACGGCACCTGGTCCGTGGTGGCCGGGCTCGACGGCGCGGAGACCCACCAGCTCTGGAAGCGCGTCGACGATGGCGCGACGCCGGGCCATGCCGAGATCGTCCCCGCCGAGTCCCAGGCCATCGACGGCGCGACCATCGTCGCCCTGGCGGGCGAGGCGATCCACAGCGTCCACAACGAGTCCGGTGCGCCTTCGGTCACATTGCAGATCTACGGGCGCAACGTCGACCACACCCCCCACAACCGCTACGATCCGGCGCGCCGCACGGTCGAGCGCTACGCCCCGCGCGTGTTACAGGCGTAAATCGCGGGGAGTTGGGCCTGCAAGGCCGGTTGCATAGAATACGGCCAACAATTGCAAACGGCTCCCACGCGATGAAAGCCCGCCTCCCGAAGATCGCTTGCCGCCTGGCCTTCGCCGCCGCGCTCGCGCTGCCAGGCATGGCGGCGCTCGCCGACGAGACCAAGGTCGTCTCGCGCGTCGAGCCCGAGTTTCCGCATGAAGCCGCCGCCGTCGGCGCCGAGAAGGGCCACGTGCGGGCGCGCGTGACCATCGACGGCGTGGGCGAGGTGAAGCACGTCGAGATCGTGGACGCCAGCCCGCGGCGCGTGTTCGACCGCGCCGTGACGCACGCGCTCGTGCAGTGGCACTTCAACACCGGATCCGACGGCCGCCTCTACGAGGTCAACATCGACTTCCAGCGCTGACGAGCGCGGGGGATGCACCGGTGAATTTCCGCAGCCTGCAGTTCAAGACGGTCCTCTTCATGGGCTGCGCGATGGCGGTGGCGCTCGCCGTGGCGCTGCTCTCGCTCGCGCGCGTGTACGGCTCGATGCGCGAGCTGGACCGCATCAGCCACGAGGATTTCCAGACGCAGCTCGCACTCGCCGAGGCGAAGACCGCGCTCGAGCTGCAGTCCGAGGCGTGGAAGGACGTGCTGCTGCACGGGCGCAACCCGCAGGCGATCGGCGGCGCGTGGAAGCTCTTCGAGTCGCAGGAGGGCAAGGTGAAGGCGGCGGTGCGCGAGGCGCGCGCCTCGGTCGCCAATCCCCAGGTCGCCGCCAAGCTCGAGGGCTTCCTCGCCGCCCACGACGCGGCGGGGCTCAAGTACCGCGCGGGGCTGGACGAGTTCAAGGGATCGAGCTACGACCCGGCCGCGGCCGAGAAGGCCGTGGGCGACGCGGTGGGCGGACCAGCGAAGGTGCTCGCCGAAGCCGAAGGCGTGGCCGCGGATGCGGGCGCCGTGGCGACGGTACGCGCGGTGTCGAGCGCGGAGACCGGCTACCGGATCGCCATCTTCGGCACCGTGGCGGTGCTGGTCGGAGCGCTTGCGTTCCTCTGGATCTACCTGCGCCGCTCGTTCATCACGCCGATCGCGCGTGCGGTCTCCTTCGCCGGGCGCATCGAGCAGGGCGACCTCACGGCCGAGATCGAGTCGCGGCGCAGCGACGAGATCGGGCAGCTCATCCAATCGCTCGCGCGCATGAAGGACGGCCTGGCAGGCGTCGTGGCGCAGGTACGCAACTCCGCCGAAGCGGTCGTCACTGCCGCCGAGCGGGTTGCCGACGGCAACGCCGACCTCTCGCAGCGCACCGAGGAGCAGGCCTCTAGCCTCGAGGAGACCGCGGCCAGCATGGAGGAGCTCTCCGGCACCGTGCGCCAGAACGCCGAGAACGCCCAGGAGGCCGATGTGCTCGCATCCACGGCTTCCAAACGCGCCGAGCAGGGCGGCGCGGAAGTCGGACGCGTCGTCGCCACGATGACCGAGATCAGCGACGGCGCCAAGCGCATCGCCGACATCATCTCGGTGATCGACGGCATCGCGTTCCAGACCAATATTCTCGCGCTCAACGCCGCGGTGGAAGCCGCGCGCGCCGGCGAGCAGGGCCGCGGCTTCGCCGTGGTGGCAGCCGAGGTGAGGAGCCTCGCGCAGAGGAGCGCCGCAGGCCGCCAAGGAAATCAAGGACCTCATCGGCCGCTCCGTGGGCCAGGTGCAGGGCGGCACCGAGCTGGTCGGGCGCGCCGGCGGCACCATCGAGGCGCTGGTGGCCGATGTGCGCCGCGTGAGCACGCTGATGCAGTCGATCGCCGAGGCCTCCGCCGAGCAGAGCCGCGGCGTGCAGCAGGTCAACAAGACCGTGGTGGAGATGGACCGCGTGGTGCAACAGAACGCGGGGGTGGTGCAACAATCGGTGGCGACCGCCGAGACCATGCGCCACGAGGCCGAAGCGCTGGTGCGCGCTGTGAGCGCCTTCCGCCTGCCCGCCCGGCACGCGCTGCCCGATGCGCACGACCACGCTCCCGAAGTGCCCGCGCTTGCCGCCGATCCGTACGGCGGGCCACGTCCCGCCCTCGAACTGCTCGACTGATTCGGGCCCCTCACACGCCGGATCGCCCGCCTGCGTTTCTAGGCGGCAACCGCTACAGGATCTCCCCGGCGTGGTCGGCCAGCCGCGAGCGCTCGCCGCGCAGCAGCGTCACATGGCCCGAATGGTCCCAGCCCTTGAAGCGGTCGACCACGTAGGTGAGGCCCGATGAGCCCTCGGTGAGGTAGGGCGTGTCGATCTGCGCGATGTTGCCCAGGCACACCACCTTGGTGCCGGGCCCCGCGCGCGTGATCAGCGTCTTCATCTGCTTGGGCGTGAGGTTCTGCGCCTCGTCGATGATCAGGTACTTGTTGATGAAGGTGCGCCCGCGCATGAAGTTGAGCGACTTCACCTTGATGCGGTTGCGGATCAGGTCCGCCGTCGCCGCGCGGCCCCAGTCGCCCGCCTCGTCGTCGGTGCGCATGAGCACGTCGAGGTTGTCCTCCAGCGCGCCCATCCACGGCGTCATCTTCTCTTCCTCGGTGCCGGGCAGGAAGCCGATGTCCTCGCCCACGGGCACCGTCACGCGCGTCATGATGATCTCGCTGTAGACCTTGAAGTCGAGCGTCTGCATGAGGCCCGCGGCGAGGGTGAGCAGCGTCTTGCCGGTGCCCGCCTGCCCCAGCAGCGTCACGAAGTCGATCTCCGGGTCCATCAGCAGGTTCAGCGCGAATGTCTGCTCGCGGTTCCTCGCCGTGATGCCCCAGACGTTGTTCTTGTGGTGCGAGAAGTCCTTCAGCGTCTGCAGCACCGCGACCTTGCCGCGCGCCTCCTTCACGATCGCGAGGAAGGGCCGGTCGCCCTCGTGGAAGACGAACTGGTTCACCATCATCGAGGGCACCAGCGGCCCGCGCACGCGGTAGAGCGTGCGGCCGTGCTCCTGCCAGCTCTCGACGTCCTTGCCGTGCTTGTCCCAGAAGTCCTCCGGGAGCTGCATCAGGCCGGTGTAGAGGAGGTCGGTGTCCTCCAGCACCTTGTCGTTGAAGTAGTCCTCGGCGGGGATCCCGATCGCATGCGCCTTGATGCGCATGTTGATGTCCTTGGACACCAGGACCACGTCGCGCTTCGGGTACTTCTGCTTCAGGTGCATCGCCACGCCGAGGATCACGTTGTCGGCCTTCTGCGAGGCGACCGAGTCGGGGATCTGGACCGTGACCGAATGCGTTTGCAGGAAGAGGCTGCCCGCGGCCTCGCCGCGAGCTCTTCGCCTTGAGCGAGAAGCCCTTCTCGATGTCGCCGCCCTGGGAGACGATCTCGTCCAGGAAGCGGCTCGCCTGGCGGGCGTTGCGCGCGACCTCGCTCATGCCCTTCTTGTGGTCGTCCAGCTCCTCGAGCGTGACCATGGGCAGGAAGACGTCGTGCTCCTCGAAGCGGAAGAGGCTCGTGGGATCGTGCATGAGGACGTTGGTGTCCAGCACGAAGAGCTTGGTCGCCGCCGCCTTGGGCGCGCGGGGCGTGGTCTCGCGTTCGCGTCTGCGTTGCATGGGGGCCTCCGGTTTCGAGGCGTCGCCGGGCGTCTCATCCACATCATGCCGTGAAGAGGTGTCTCTCAGGGTGTCGTTGGGCATCAGGTCCGGGATCGGGTGGTTGAAAGACGAAAAGGCCCGCGGCGGGAAGCGCGCGGGCCGGTCGAAAAACCAGGTAACGGATGCTGACGAAGCCGGGACAGAAGGGGATCGCTCGAGTGGGCTCGGTCGATCATCCGGCTCTAGGGCCTTACAGGTTGCATAGCCACAACCCATAGTGAACAAAAACCTTGCAAAACGCAAGCTATGGCGATGATGCGGGGCGGCTAGAGCGCGTTGGAGTGAACGAAATCCAGCACCTCCTGCGCGTGGCCCGGAACCTTCACCCCGCGCCACTCGCGCGCGATGCGCCCTTCGCGGTCGATCACGAACGTGCTGCGCTCGATGCCGCGCACCTGCTTGCCGTACATGTTTTTCATTTTCATGACACCGAAGAGGCCGCAGGCCTTCTCCTCGGCGTCCGAGAGCAGCTCGAACGGGAAGCCCATCTTCGCCTTGAAGCGCTCGTGGGAGGCGACGGAATCGCGCGAGACGCCGAAGACGTCGACCTTGGCCGCCTTGAAGCCTGCGTAGAGGTCGCGGAAATCGGCGCCCTCCATCGTGCAGCCGGGCGTGTCGTCCTTCGGATAGAAGTAGAGGACGAACGGATGGCCGCGAAAGGCGGTGAGGCCGAAGCGCTGGTTGCCGGTGGCGGGAAGCTCGAAGTCGGTGAGGGCGGCGGAATCGTTCATGGGGAAACCTCGGTCGGAGCGAGAAATGGGGCGCCTTGCGTGGCGAGCTTGCCCGCGCGCCCGGGCAGCGGGGCATCGACAACACTGTGCAGGGGCAGCGATTCGGGGCGCGTGGCGGCCACGAGGTCGCGCATCGCGAGCAGCTCGTAGCCCTGCGCGCGCCAGCCCTCGAGCAGCTTCTCGAAGGCTGGTGACAATTTCATGCCCTCCAGCTCGGCGTGCAGCGTGTAGACCTGGTCGCCCTCGAGGCCCGCGGTGCGCTCGAGCAGGCGGTCGGCGACGTTGGCCTCCGTCACGCCATCCAGGCCGATCATCTCGTCCAGCGTGGGCAGCGTGGTGGGAAATTGCGGGCACGCGACGATCTCGGCGCGCACCACAGGAATGAAGGGATGCGTTCCACGTGTATCGGAGGCATAACGGAAGCCCAGCTTCTGGGTGCGGCGATAGGCATGCGCGTTCATCTGCCAGCCCGCCGCGCCGTGCACCGTGGGCGCCACGCCGAAGATCTCGCGGAAGCGCTGGCACGCGAGCGCCATCTCCCACTCCGTCCACTCCGCGTCCGCACGCGCCACCCCGTCCTGCCACTTCACATGGTCCCACGTGTGCACGCCGACCTCGAAGCCGGCAGCGCGCACGGAGCGCAGCGTGTCCGGGCAGCGCCGCCCGATGTCGGGGCCGGGCAGCAGCGTGCCGTACAGCAGGGTGCGCACGCCGTAGTGCGAGACCACCGAGGTGCGTCCGACCTTCTGCATGAAGCCCGGCCGCAGGGCGCGCTTGATGGCGCGGCCGGTGTGGTCGGGACCGAGGGTGAAGAGGAACGTCGCGCCGGCGCCGTGCCGTTGCAGGATTTCGATGAGACGCGGCACGCCCTCGCGTGTGCCGCGGAGCGTGTCGACGTCGATCTTCAGCGCGAGCTTCAAGGGGAACCGGCAGCGTAATGCGATCGAAATGCTAGCACGGCACCCTACCTGGACAGGTGGGGTCCCGGCGCGGCGAGTCTGGTAGGCTCGGCGCGAGAAACGCTGTTCAAAGAAGACATCGGGGAGACCAGCATGCCATACCGTTCGTTCGCCACGGCTCTTTTCGCCATTGCCGTTTCGCTCGCGCTGCCGGCACTTGCGCAATCACCCATGCGGGTGGAGGCCTCTTCCCCGGCGCCGGACGGCAAGCTTCTCTTCGCCGGCGACTCCCATGCCGATGGCGGTCCGGCGCGCATCGCCGTCGGGCGCGTGAATGCCGATGGATCCTTCGACCAAGGGTTCGGCGAATCCGGCATCGTCCAGTTCAGCCCCGCGTTTCCGGCTCCCAGTGATCTCCACGCGGTCGCGGTCACCACCCAGGGCGATGGCAAGGTCGTCGTCGCGGCGGTGGCCGATGGCCTCGTAGCGCTGATCCACCTCGACGCGCTCGGCAATCCCGACCCTTCCTTCGGGGTCGCCGGCTATGCGCTCGACATGGACAGCGCGGGAGAGGTGGTCCATGCGGTCCTGTCGCTGCCGACCGGGGAGATCGTCACCGCGGGAAGCTATTCGGGAACGGACACCGGCGGCTATCACGACGTCCAGCTGGTCCACTACGGTACCAATGGCGCGCGCGAGTGGGTCGGCGGCGGTCCGCGCGGCTCCCAGCTCTACGCGATGAGCTCGGGCGACAACGAGGCGCTCGCCGGCGCGCTCATGGACGATGCCTCCATCGTGATCGCCGGTTACGTACAGGACCTGGGCGGCGCGAAGAACTTCATGGTGGCCAAGTTCTGGCCCGACGGCACGCCGAACAATTCCTTCGGCACCGACGGCAAGGCGGTCGTCGTCGCGGGCTTCGACCAGACGGCCAATGCCGTAGCCATCCAGGGCTCACGGATCGTCGCGGCGGGGCGCAACTCGCACACCATCGGTGGCGCTCCCGCCTCCTTCCTCGTCGCCGAGCGGTTCGATGCGCTCTACGGATACCCGGACTTCACCTTCAACTTCGGGCAGGTCCTGGCCACCCTCGTCCTGGACTTCAACAACAACCCAGTCGACTTCGCGGCATCGTCGATCGCGGTCGTGGACGACGACACGTTCATCGTCGGAGCGACCACGCGCGGGACGTGGCCGGGCGCGGGATACGATTTCGGGATCGCGTCGATCAATTCCTTCGGCGCCCGAACCCGCGTCGCGCCCACGACCGCGACCGACGAGACGCTCACGGGCGTGATCGCGGGGTCGGGGTGGATCCTCGGCATCGGCACACGCACCGACGCGAGCGGCGCCAACGGGCTGGTCCGGGCGCGCTACTTCCTCGACGACCTCCAGTTCGACACCGATTTCCCCAATCCGGGAGCCGATTCGGACCCCAACCCCTTCTCGTTCGGCGGAGCCTTCGGCCTCGACCCCGCGGTCGTCGCGGTGTCCGATTCCACGCGCATCACGGGGATCGATGTCGCGGCGCCGATCGCCATCCAGAACGGCGAGTACTCGGTCGGATGCGACGGCACTTTCACGTCGGCGCCAGGGACGATCGAGGATGGCCAATACGTCTGCGTCCGGACGGTGTCGGCGACGACGCCCAATACCCTGTCCTCGGCCACGCTCACCGTCGGCAGCGTGCAAGGCAACTTCGATACGTGGACCGGATCGCCGCCCAACGGCACGACGATTTCCGCAATGCCGGTCAGCGCGCAGGCGCACCCGCGCTTCCAGTTCTTCGGCTTCGGCGGCACCTCCTTCGACTGCAACCTTGATGGCGCGGCGTTCGCGCGCTGTGCAAGCCCCTACGTGATGGACGGGTGGAATCTGTCCGCCGGCACGCACACGTTCGTCGTGCGAACCGTGAACGGATGGGGAGCGGACCCGGTCCCGGCCAGCTATACCTGGTCCTTCGTCCCGCCCGATACATCCATATTTTCGGGGCCACCGGCGCTGACCTCCCAGCGCACGGCGAGCTTCCAATTCTCGGGAAACGGCAATCTCAGCCCAGGTGACACCGGCGGCATCACCTTCCAGTGCAGCCTCGATGGAGCGGCGTTCGCTACGTGCTCCTCGCCCGTTTCGCTCGGATCGCTCGCCGATGGCCAGCACGCTTTCCAGGTGCGCATCGTGCTCGGCACCGGCAACCCGGATCCGACGCCGGCGTCATGGACGTGGCGCGTGGATGGCACCGCGCCCGCAGCCAGCATCACGAGCAGCCTCGGGTCGCCGGTCGCAAGCCGGTCCGCGGCATTCCAGTTCGTTTCCGACGATCCGCAGGCCACGTTCGAGTGCCTGCTCGATGGCGGCGCGGTCACGGCCTGCTCCAGCCCAGCGGTCTACAACGGCCTCGCGGAGGGCAGCCATGCATTCTCGGTTCGCGCGGTCGACGCGGCGGGCAACCGATCGGCGTGGGCATCGCAATCGTGGATCGTGGACGTGACGGCGCCCGAGACGACGTTGGCCGCGAGCGGGCCTTCGGGCACCGTCGCGAGCACCACCGCGCATTTCACCATCACCACGGAGAGCGGCGCCACGCTGCAATGCAGCCTCGATGGCGGTCCATGGACGGCCTGCGCGGGTTCAGTCGACTATGCCGGGCTCGCGGACGGCTCCCACCTGTTCCAGGCGCGCGCCGTCGACGCCGCCGGCAACGTGGACGCGACGCCGGCATCACGCGCGTGGACGATCGATTCCACCGCCCCGGACACATCGCTGGTCTCTGCGCCCGCCGGAACCGTGGCGTCTTCCTCCGCCACTCTGCAGTTCACCGCGACGGAATCCGGCGCCACGTTCCAGTGCAGTCTCGACGGCGCCGCGTTCTCGGCGTGCGCGTCCCCGGTTTCGCTCTCCGGCCTCGCCGATGGGAGCCATGCATTCCAGGTGCGTGCAGTCGATGCCGCCGGCAACGTCGATGCGACGCCCGCCTCGGCCGCGTGGATCGTCGACACCACCGCGCCCGAGACGTCGATCACCGCGGGGCCGTCGGGGACAGTCGCCGTGGCAAGCGCGACGTTCATCTTCACCTCGCCCGACGGCACGGCGACGTTCGAATGCAGCCTTGATGCCGGGAGCTGGACGCCTTGCTCGAGCCCGCTGTCCTACACCGCCCTCGCGGACGCCACGCACATGTTCGAGGTCCGCGCGCGCGACGCTACCGGCAACGTCGATCCGAGTCCCGATTCGCGTACCTGGACCGTGGATACCAGCGCACCGAACACGACCATCACGAGCGGCCCTGACGCGATCACCTCGCAGACGGGCGCCACTTTCCAATTCACCGCGACCGAGGGCGCGACGTTCTTCTGCGCAATCGACGGGGCGCCTTTCACGGCATGCACGAGCCCCGCGAGCTACACGGCGCTCGCCGGTGGCGGCCACTCGTTTGCCGTCTACTCCGTCGATGGCGCGGGCAACGTCGATCCCTCGCCCGCCACCTGGAGCTGGGCCGTGGACGTGACCGCGCCAGACACGACGATCACCTCGATGCCGCCGGCCGTCACGAACTCGACCTCGGCGAGCTTCGTTTTCTCGGCCACCGAGGGCGCGACATTCGAATGCAGTATCGACGCCGCCGCATTCGCCGCGTGTGCGAGCCCCGCCGCGTACGGCTCGCTCGTACAGGGTTCGCACACGTTCCAGGTGCGCGCCCGTGACGCCGTCGGCAATCTCGATCCGACGCCTGCATCGTTCACGTGGATCGTTGACACGACGCCTCCCGACACCACGATCACCGGCGGCCCGTCGGGCAACAATAATCCCAGCACGGCCACCTTCACGTTCACGTCGAACGAAGCCGGCGCCACGTTCCAGTGCAAGCTCGATACGGGATCGTTCTCGGCCTGCAGCACGCCGAAGACATACACGGGGCTTGCGCGCGGCTCGCACTCCTTCCAGGTGCGCGCGGTCGACGCGGCCGGGAACACCGACGCCACGCCCGCCACGCGGAGCTGGAACTCGAAGTAGGGCGGCAGCAAATCCGCCGGCAACGCCGGCATGACGCAGGCAATGAAAAAGGCCGGGATCGCTCCCGGCCTTCCGTGATGCGCTCGCCTGCGCGTCCTCCCGACAGGCAAGGACGCGCGAGCGTTCGACTGCTACTTCACCGGCTGGATCACCACTTTCGCATCGTAGGCCGTGTCGACCGTAGAGCGTGCGTTGAGCGCGACCGAGCTCACGTAGCTCGAGCCGCCGCCACCGCCGCCGTGGCCGGTGTTGAGGAAGCAGTCGCCGCTGCCGCCGCCGCCGCCGCCGTAGAGGCCACCGCCGCCCGAGCCGCCGTATCCCTCGTTCATCGAGCCCCACAGGTATGCGCCGCTCGCGCGCAGCTCGCTGCCGCAGCCGGGATGGCTGCCGACACCGCCGCCGCCCGTCTGCGATCCGCCGCCACCGCCGCCGCCGGAGAGCCCGCCGCCGCCCGAGCCACCCGAGCCGGCGCTCGTGTTGAGCATGCCGCCGTCACCGCCGGAGCCGCCGAAGCCCGCGCCGGCCGGAAGCCCGCCGCCGCCGCCGCCGCCCGCGATGATGAGGATGGCGCCCTTGTCCACGTTGCAGATGTTGGGATCGGTGGTGTGTGCCGGCTTCTGGGTGGTGACCATCGAATAGCCGCCGCCCGGATGGAAGCCGTAGCCGCCGCCCGGGAACCCGGCGCTGTAGATGCCGCGCGACGACTTCATGCCGACCTGCCCCGGCATGCCGGCGACGATGTAGAGCACCTGGCCCGCCGTGACGGGGTACACCGCGCTCACGTTCGCGCCGTGCCCGCCGCTGCCGCCGGTGATGTCCGCCCACGAGACGGTCGACGAGGGCGCGCTCAGGTCCTTGCCCACCACGAGTCCGCCGGTCGCTACGATGTTGTTCACGACGTTCGTCGAATCGCCGCCGACGCCCGCGCCGCCGACCGCGGTGATCTTCACGTAGCTCACGCCCGCCGGCACCGTGTACGAGTCGTTCGGGCAGGGCTGGTTCTTCGGGAAGCTCGTGTCATAGCCGGGGATGCCCGAGCGCACCGTCTTCGCGGTGCCGAACGGCTGCAGCGCGCTGATGCTCGCATTGGGCGGCGACCAGGTCACTTGTGCCGTCGCGCCGGAGCACCACTGATAGCCCTTGTTGTCGCCGGGTCCGGTGCCGCGATAGGAGCAGAGGTTGCCGTCGCCCTGCATGACGGTGAAGAACTGGCCGCCGGCGCCGGTCTTCATGTTGCACCAGTGGTAGCCCTTGCTGGCCTGCGGCGTCCCCTTGTAGACGCAGAAGTTGCCGTCACCCTGCTGCGTGGCGTAGAACGCGCCGCCGGGGGCCGTCACCATGTTGCACCACAGGTTGCCGATCGAGTCCGTGGGCCCCGAGCCCTTGTAGACGCACAGGTTGCCGTCGCCTTGCATGACCGCGTAGAAAGCCTTGTTGTCCGCGACCAGGTATTGCCCGGTCTGCAGCGCCTCGCCCGTGGCGAGATAGGACTTCGGACCGGTGGCGACGGGAGGCGGGGGCGGAGGAGGAGGCGTGGATCCGGCGGCGGAGCGCCGTATAGATCGCCTTGTTGCTGTTCACGCCCCAGGGCAGGCCCTTCGCATCCACCGAGATATCGGTGAGTGCGCCTTCGCGTTTGATCCATTCGATGCCAATCCACTGGTATACGCCGCTGTCGGTTCCGACGACCCAGACGGCGCCGTTCGCACCGATGCCGATGTCCTTCGCCGCGCCGGGCATCTTCTGCCATGTAGTGCCGGTCCAACGATAGATGGAGCCCTCGCTGTTGACGATCCAGGCGTTGCCCTGGGGATCGACGTCGATGCGCACGCCGCCGCCCGGCATCTGGTCCCAATTGTTCTTGGCCGCGTTCCAGCGATAGATGCCGTAGCCGCCGCCGGTCGGGTTGGTGCCGATCACCCACACCGCGCCGTTCGCGCCGATGCCGACGTCGTTGGCCAGGCCGGGCATCATCTGCCACGCGCTGCCGCCCCAGCGGTAGATCGCATGGTTGCTGTTGACCACCCACGCGACGCCCTGCGGGTCCACGTCGATGCGCAGCGCGCCGCCCGGCATCTGGTCCCAGTTGGCGGCGCCCGCATTCCAGCGCCAGATGCCGAAGTCGTTGCCGGATTTGTTGGTGCCGATCACCCACACGGCCCCGTTCGCCCCGACCCCGATGTCGTTACCGGCGCCGGGGAGCAGCTTCCACGAGATCGGCTGCCCGAACGCCGAGCCCGCGAATGCCAGGCATAGGGCGAGGAGATATCGGATGAACGTCAATTTCATGTGCGCTGTCCTTATAGTTGTTGATATCGAAGTCACTAGTTCTGCCTGCTTCGGCACCGCGCCGGACCCCGCAGGGTACACTGGCCCGGGCATGCGGCCGGCGATCTTTTCTCGTCGTGCTTGCCCTTCTCACGCCATTGCATGCTACGCATCCGTTCGGCGCGGGGCATGGGGCTGACGGCCCGGGACCAAGGTCTCGGGCGGCCTTGGCGGCGGCGCTCCGAAAAATGGTGCGCCGCCGCAAACGTCGTGTTAAAATGTTGAAATTTTTCGGATTTTTGACAATGTCCCGGCCGCTACGCAACATCGCCATCATCGCCCACGTCGACCACGGCAAGACCACGCTGGTCGACAAGCTGCTCCAGCAGGCGGGCACCTTCGCCGCCCACCAGCACCTGGTCGGAGCGCGTGATGGACTCGAACGACATCGAGCGCGAGCGCGGCATCACGATCCTCGCCAAGAACACCGCGGTCGATTACCAGGGCGTGCACATCAACATCGTCGACACGCCCGGCCACGCGGACTTCGGCGGCGAGGTCGAGCGCGTGCTCTCCATGGTCGACGGCGTGCTGCTGCTGGTCGACGCGGTCGAGGGCCCGATGCCGCAGACGCGCTTCGTCACGCGCAAGGCGCTCGCGCAGGGACTGAAGCCCATCGTCGTGGTGAACAAGGTCGACCGCGACGCCGCGCGCGCCGACTGGGTCGTCGACCAGACCTTCGACCTCATGGACAAGCTGGGCGCCACCGAGGAGCAGCTCGATTTCCCCGTGATCTACGCCTCGGCCATCAACGGCTGGGCGAGCGACCGAGGTGGGCAAGATCGGCACCGACATGCGCCCGCTCTTCGACGCCGTGCTGAAGCACGTGCCGGCGCCGAAGGGCGACCCCGACGCGCCGCTGCAGCTGCAGATCGCCGCGGTCGACTACTCGAGCTTCCTGGGCCGCATCGCCATCGGCCGCATCCGCCGCGGCACCATCCGCAAGGCCCAGCAGGTGGCGGTCCTCGCCGGCGACAAGCCGATGCGCATCGCGAAGATCGGCGTGATCCATACCTTCCAGGGCCTGGACAAGGTCGAGACCGACGTCGCGGCAGCCGGCGAGATCGTGTCCGTCACGGGCATCGAGGACTTCGTGCATCGGCACGACCTTCGCCGACCGTCGAGACACCCGAAGCGCTGCCGATGGTGGGCGTGGACGAGCCCACGCTCACGATGAACTTCATGGTGAACAAATCGCCGCTCGCCGGGCCAGGAAGGCAAGTACGTCACCAGCCGCCAGATCCGCGAGCGCCTCGACCGGGAGCTCCTCGCCAACGTGGCGCTGCGCGTCGAAGACACCGCCGGATGCGGACATGTTCCGCGTCTCGGGCCGCGGCGAGCTGCACCTCACGATCCTGATCGAGAACATGCGCCGCGAGGGCTACGAGGTCGCGGTGGGCAAGCCGCGCGTCGTGGTGAAGGAAATCGACGGCGTGCGCATGGAGCCGTGGGAGCAGCTCACGGTGGACGTCGAGACCGACAGCCAGGGCAAGATCATGGAGGAGCTCGGACGCCGCGGCGGCGAGCTGCAGGACATGGTGCCGGACGGCAAGGGGCGCGTGCGCCTGGACTACAACATTCCCTCGCGCGGCCTGATCGGCTTCCAGATGGAGTTCATGACGCTCACGCGCGGCACCGGCATCAAGAGCCACGTGTTCGACGCCTACGCGCCGGTGAAGGGCGAGATGCCCGCGCGCCGCAACGGCGTGCTCATCTCCTCGGAGCAGGGCGACGCGGTGGCCTTCGCGCTGTGGAACCTCGAGGAGCGCGGGCGGATGTTCGTCACGCCCGGCGAGCGCGTCTACGAGGGCATGATCATCGGCATCCACAGCCGCGACAACGACCTCGTCGTGAACCCGATCAAGGGCAAGAAGCTCACCAACATGCGCGCGGCGGGCAAGGACGAGGCGGTCACGCTCACCCCGCCCATCCAGCTCACGCTCGAGTCCGCGATCGAGTTCATCGAGGACGACGAGCTGGTGGAAGTCACGCCGAAGTCGATCCGGCTGCGCAAGCGCTTCCTGTCCGAGCACGATCGCAAGCGCGCCGCGCGCGACGAAAAGGCCGCCTGACGCACGCGCTTCAGCGCGGCAGGTCGGGCCGCCCCGGCGCAGGCCGGGGCCCGGTCACTCCGGGATCACGTAGACGATGTACATCGCCATGAGCAGGTCGGGCGGCTTGCCGAGCGCGCCCAGCCACTGCTCGAAGATCGAGCCGATCTCGCCGCTGCGGTAGACCTGCGAGAGCGCGCGGTTCACCTCCAGGCGCAGCGCCGAATCGTTGCGCGGCAGCGCGAAGGCGTAGGGCTCGTAGGAGATCTCGTCGGGGAGCAGCGCGAACTTCTTCGGATCCTTGCTGCGCGTGGCGAGGCCCACGAGCTTGATTCGGTCGCCCGCGAAGAGGTCCACCGCGCCGGATTCCAGCATCGCGATGCCGTCCTCGGGCTTGTCCACCGTCACGACCTCCGCGTTCACCAGCCGCTTCTTCAGCGCTTCGTGCAGACGGCCCTCGGTGGTCGTGCCCTTCAGCACGGCGATCTTGCGCCCGCCCATGTCGGAGAGCCGGTCGTTCGAGCCCGCGCGGCCGAGGAAGCTGCCGGTGTCGAGGAAGATCAGGCCCGAGAAATCCACGTCGGCGAGGCGCGCGAGGGTCTGCGACGTGTTGCCGCATTCGAGGTCGGCCTTCCCGCTCGCGACCATCTGCAGGCGCTGCGCTGTCTGCGCGGGAATCCATTTCACCTCGAGGTTCGGAACGCCGACCGCGCGCCCGATCTGCGCGATGGCGCGCTTGCAAAGATCGATCGAGTAGCCCACCGGGGCGCCGTTGTCGGTGAATGAGAACGGCAGCGAGTCGGGCGAATAGGCGACGTTGATCGCCTTCGCGGACTTGATGCGGGCGAGCGTGTCGGCGGCCAGCGCGTCGGGGGCGAGCGCGGCGGCGAGTGCCAGCAGCACGCCGGCCAGGGCTTTCGTCATGGTCGTGGTCCTCCTCTGAACGGGCGATCCTAGCCGCCGCCCCAACCACGGGGTATGGGACCAAAGCTCTATGGCGCTAGGCCTGGAAGGCCGGAAGTCGCTCGGCGCTGTCGGGCACGCCGCCGAACAGGTGGCGCTCGACCTCGTGCGCGGGCAGCGGCCGGCTGTACAGGTAGCCCTGGTACTCGTCGTTGCCCAGGCCGCGCAGGTACTCGTACTGATCTGCGCGCTCCACGCCTTCGGCGACCACGCGCAGCCGCAGCCCGTGGGCGAGCGCGATGATGGCCTGCACGATGGCCGCGTCGTCGCTGTCGACGGAAAGGTCGCGGATGAACGACTGGTCGATCTTCAGCTTGTCGATCGGGAAGCGCTTGAGGTAGTTGAGGCTCGAGTAGCCGGTGCCGAAGTCGTCGATCGAGAGCCCCACGCCCATCTGGTGGAGCTCCTCCAGCATCACGCGCGCCTCGGGGGCATTGTGCATGACGACGCTCTCGGTGATCTCCAGCTCGAGCAGGCGCGCGGGCAGGCCGCTCGCCTCCAGGGCCCGCGCCACGCTCGCCACGAGGTCGCGCTGCTGGAACTGCACGCCGGAGATGTTGACCGCCATCGTGACTTCGCCCGCGCCGCGACGCTGCCATTCGCGCGCCTGGCGGCACGCCGCGCCGAGCACCCAGTTGCCGAGCGGCACGACCAGGCCCGTCTCCTCGGCGAACGGGATGAACTCGGAGGGAAGCACCAGGCCGCGCTTGGGGTGGTTCCAGCGCACGAGCGCTTCCATGCCGACGATGCGGCCGCTCGCCATGTCGACCTTGGGCTGGTAGTGCAGCACCAGCTCGTCCTTCTCGAGGCCCGCGCGCAGCTCGCTCTCCAGCGCCAGGCGCTCCGGGAAGAAGGTGCCCATCTCAGGGGTGAAGGTCGCCACGCTCGCGCGGCCCGTCTTCTTCACGTGGTACATCGCGGCGTCGGCATTGGCGACCAGCCGCACGGGATCCTCGCCGTGGTCCGGAAAGAGGCTGATACCGATGCTCGAGCCGATGCGCAGCTCGTGCTCGTCGAGCACGAACGGCCGCGACACCGCCTCCATGATCTTGCGCGCCACCTCCGCGGCGTCGGCGGCGCGCGCCACGCGCTTCAGGAGCACCACGAACTCGTCGCCGCCCAGCCGCGCCACGGTGTCCTCGAGGCGCACGGCAGCGCGCAGGCGCTCGGCCACCGTTCGCAGCACCGTGTCGCCGGCGAAATGGCCGAGCGAGTCGTTGAGCGTCTTGAACCGGTCGAGGTCCACGAAGAGGACCGCGCAGCGCGCGCCCTCGGCGCGGCACTCGTCCACCGCCTGCTGCACGCGGTCCTCCAGCAGCAGACGGTTGGGGAGCTTCGTGAGCGCGTCGTGCAGCACGAGGTGCTGGAGCTTCTCGTTGGCCGCGTGCAATGAGACGGCCATCTGCGCGTTGCGCGAATCCATGCGCGCATCGAGCAGCGAGAGCGAGAGCGTGCCGCACAGGATGAGGAAGGTGATGACGGCGAGCGTGGCGGCCATCCAGCCGTTGTCGGGCAGGACCGCGCTCGTGCAGATGGTGTCTGCGGCGAACCGCGCGGCGGCCATGCCGGTGTAGTGCATGCCGACGATCGCCCCGCCCATCGCCACGGCGCCGCCCATGCGCGCGTAGACCCGCCGGCGCGCATCGGAGCGCAAGGTGAAGGAGATCCAGAGCGCCGCGGTCGCCGCCGCAATGGCGATCGCCACGGAGGCTGCGAAGAGCACGGGGTCGTAGTGGATGCCGGGGTTCACCTGCATCGCCGCCATGCCGGTGTAGTGCATGGAGCAGATGCCGATGCCCATCAGCACGCCGCCCGCGGCCAGGCGCCGCACGCCGAGCGATGCGCGCGAGACCGTGTAGAGCGCGAAGCCCGAAGCGATGATCGCGATCAGCATCGACAGCAGCGTGATGCCGACGTGGTAGCCCATCGCGATGGGCAGGCGGAAGGCGAGCATGCCGATGAAGTGCATCGACCAGACGCCGGTGCCCATCGCGAAGGCGCCGCCGGCGAGCCATACCGCCGCGCCGACGCCCCGGGAGGCAGTGATGCGCGAGGCGAGGTCGAGCGCGGTGTAGGAGGCGAGGACCGCCACCAGGAACGAGAGCAGGACAACGCCGCTGTTGTACGTGCCGACCACGCGCACTCCTCGAATTTCGTGCGAGGGTACGCAAGGGCACCGGGCGCGGCAATGCCGGCGCGCACGTTTTCGGTCCGCAGCGTGTTACCGGTGTAGCCCCATGACGGGTTCGTTACAGCCCCGCCGCGCTCAGAGCTCGTCGATAGTCTTCGGCCAGTCGTCCTTCAAGAGGCGCGAGAGCGAGCGGTCGGCGAGGAGCCTGCCGCCGGTCTGGCAGGTGGCGCAGTAGTTGCACTCGTTCTCGGCGTAGACGATGCGCTGCACCGGCGAGCCGCACACGGGGCAGGGCTGCTTGTAGCGCCCGTGCACCGCCATGCCCGGGCGGAACGCGGTGACCTTGTCCGGGAATCTCGCTTGCGACTCGGCGCGCAGGATGTCGGTCCACGAGGCGAGGGTCGTGCGCACGGCCTTGTGCAGGCGCCGCGCTTCCTCCTCCGTGAGCGAGCGCGTGAGCTTGAGCGGGGAGAGGCGCGCGGCGTGGAGGATTTCGTCCGAATACGCGTTGCCGATGCCGCTGAAGAGGTGCGGATCGGTGAGGGCGCGCTTGAGCGTGTGGCTCTCGCGCCGCAGCGCCGCGTCGAAGTCCTCGAAGCTCGCCGCCAGTGGCTCGATGCCGCCGGGATCCAGCGCGGCAAGCGCTTGCGCGCCGCGCACCAGCGTGAGCGAGGCCCGCTTGCGCGTCCCCGCCTCCGTGAAATGCAGCGTGCCGTTGGCGAGCTCGAAGCTCGCGACGATGCCCTGGGGCTTCTTCTTCTCGCCCGGCGCGCGCCAGTGCAGGCGCCCGGCGATCATGAGGTGGATGACGGCGTAGAGCTCGTCGCCGAAGTCGAGCACGATGCGCTTGCCGATGCGCCGCAGGGCCTGCACCGTGCGCCCCTCGATGGCCGCGAGCGGCGGATCGAACGAGCGCAGCACGAAGGGGCTCGCCAGGCGCACGCGCTCGAGCTGCCGGCCCACGATGCGCCCCTCGAGAGCCTCGATGTAGACGGTGACGTCCGGGAGCTCGGGCATGGCGCATCTTAGCGTCCGGGGAGGGTCACCTGGTGAGCTACCCTCGCGTGCGAGAATGGCTCGCATGGAAACGAACCTCACCTGGATCGTCGCGGTCTTCGTCGCCGCCGCGGCCGGATTCGGCCTCGCGCTCCTCTGGAACCGCTCGCGGCCCACGGCGGACGAGAAGCGCGTCGCGGAGCTGGAAGCGCAGCTCGTGGCCGCGCGCGAAAGCGCCATGCGCTCGTCCGTGCAGGCGGCGGAACTGGAGCGCGAGGCGGCGACGCTGCGCGAGCAGCTCATGGAGACGGCGCGGCGCGCCGCGGTCTACGAGGAGCGCGCGCGCCTCCTCGGAGATGCGAAGCAGGCCCTCGAGAACGCCTTCAAGTCACTCTCGGCGGAGGCGCTGCGCAGCAACAACGCCGCCTTCCTGGACCTCGCCAAATCCACGCTCGCCGAATTCCAGCAGGGCGCGAAGGGCGACCTCGAAAAGCGCCAGCTGGCCATCGACGCGCTGGTCGGCCCGGTGAAGGCCTCGCTCGACAAGGTGGACGAGAAGATCCAGGCCCTCGAGCGCTCCCGCGAGCAGGCCTACGGCGAGATCCGCCAGCAGTTCGCGCAGATGGCCGAGACCCAGAACCAGCTCCGGCTGGAGACCTCGAACCTCGTGAAGGCGCTGCGCCAGCCGCACGTGCGCGGCCGCTGGGGCGAGGTGCAGCTGCGCCGCGTGGTCGAGATGGCGGGCATGCTCAAGCATTGCGACTTCGTCGAGCAGGAGATCGCCGAGGGCGAGGACGGGAGCCTGCGCCCGGACCTCATCGTGCGCCTGCCCGGCAACCGCCAGATCATCGTGGACTCCAAGGCGCCCATCAGCGCCTACCTCGAGGCCCACGAGGCGGCGAGCGACGAGGTGCGCAAGGCCAAGATCGCGCAGCACGCGCAGCTCATGCGCGGCCACCTGCAGGCGCTCGGCGCCAAGCGCTACTGGGAGCAGTTCCAGCCCACGCCCGAGGTGGTCGTGATGTTCATTCCCGGCGAGGCGTTCTTCAGCGCCGCGCTGGAGGCCGATCCCGAGCTGCTCGACAGCGGCTTCGGGCAGAACGTGATCATCGCGTCGCCCGCGTCGCTCATGGCGCTGCTCAAGGCGGCGGCCTACGGCTGGCGCCAGGAGAGCATCGCGGAGAACGCGCGCGCCATCAGCGCAGCTCGGCCAGGAGCTGCACGCGCGCCTCGGCGTGATGGCCGAGCACCTCACGCGCCTGGGCAAGGGCCTTGGCAACGCCACGGATGCCTACAACTCGGCCATCGCGTCGTTCGAAAGCCGCGTCCTGGTCTCCGCGCGCAAGTTCAAGGATCTCGGCGCGACGTCCCAGGAAGCCGAAATCATCGAGCTGCGTCCCCTCGAGGGCGGCCTGCGCCGGCTGCAAGCGGTGGACAAGGGCGATGCGCCGGAAGCCGGCAACGGCGACACGTCGCGGGAATAAATCCGCCATT
The DNA here is from genome assembly GCA_963827425.1 of uncultured beta proteobacterium. GTDB lineage: Bacteria > Pseudomonadota > Gammaproteobacteria > Burkholderiales > Usitatibacteraceae > Usitatibacter. Next base: position 202,193 of record CAWHAQ010000010.1, read on the forward strand.
CCTCCATGCGGAATGGCGTTCGCTTCGGTTGCGGACTGCCTTTCGCGGGAGCACGATAACCGCCGGTTCGAAATTCCATAACAAGACGGAGGAGACGCCATGAAGCACGGCATGTGGGCATTTTCACTTCTGTTTTTCTCGGCCGCCGCGATGGCGGACATGGGGCCGGGCGTATCGACCACCACCTCGTTCTCCACCCTGATCACCACGCCGTTCGTCATCGAGGGCCTCACCGGCGACTACCAGGGCAACCTTTATACGCCGGGCCGCGCGCCGGCCGGCCAGCCGTGTCCGGTGTGGCGCATCAACATCGCCCATCCCACGCTGGTCGTGGTGGGCAACATCCCGGCGCCCAGCTCCACCACCGCCTGCTCGCCGAGCGGCCTCGCCTTCGGGCCCGACGGCAAGCTCTACGTCACCCAGGCCGACAACAACATCTATCGGTTCACGCCGAGCGACACCGGCACGCCGCCCACCGCCACGGTGTTCGCGGCCAACGTGCCCGGCAACAACGGCCTCGCGTTCGACTGGAACGGCAACCTGTGGACCGGCGACGGCACTACCGGCCTCGGCCGCGTCTGGCGCATCACGCCCGACGGCACGCCGACCGAGGTGTTCCGCATCCAGCCCATGGTCAACGCGGTGACCGGCGCGCCGAGCGGCGTCACCGCCGTCGGCCGCAGCGCGGTCACGTTGCCGACCGGCACCGGGCAGCCGCTGGTCGCCAACGGCCTGCAGTTCGGCCGCGACCACAACCTCTATATCGTCGACACCGCCCGCGGCGCGGTCTGGCGCGTGCACGTGCGCCAGGACAGCTCGGTCGACGCGGACATGGGGTGCGATGCGACCTTCACCGCGGACACGCTGTGCCTCACGCAGGTGTGGGTGCAGCATCCCTACCTCGAAGGCGCCGACGGCTTCGTGATGGATACGGCGAACAACCTCTGGGTTGACGCCAACGAGCGCAACGCCGTGATCTTCGTGTTCAACCCCACGGGCGAGGCGGTGGAGGTGTTCCGCAACCCGGTAGACATGGTCACGCGGCTGCGCAACGCCGGCCCGCTCGAAACGCCCACCAGCCCGGTGCTGGACGGCCACACGCTCTGCACCGCGAACTCCGACGGCAACCGGCGCGACAACTCGCCCTCCACCGATGGCGAGATCGGCGGCCCGAACGAGCCCAAGGGCAAGATCTCCTGCCTCGACCAGCGCGTGTCGATTCCGGGCCGGGTGCTGCCGGTCCAGCACTAACGCGGCATGCCCCCGGGCGCGGTCCCGGGGGCTTTCCAGCCGCCGATGCCGTATCATTTCCGCATGAAAGTGATCGGCATCGCCGGCTACAGCGGCAGCGGCAAGACCACGCTGATCGAGAAGCTCATCCCGCTTCTCGTGCGCGCGGGGCTGCGCGTGTCGCTGGTGAAGCACGCGCACCACGAGTTCGACGTCGACCAGCCCGGCAAGGATTCGTATCGCCATCGCCATGCCGGCTGCTCCGAGGTGCTGGTGGGCTCGTCGCGGCGCTGGGCGCTGATGCACGAGTTGCGCGGCGCGGAGGAACCCACGCTCTCCGAGCAGCTGCGCCTCCTGTCCCCCTGCGACCTGGTGATCGTCGAGGGCTACAAGAGCGAGCCCATCGCGAAGGTGGAGGTGCACCGCCGCGCGGCGGACACGCCCCTGCTGCACCCGGAAGATTCCCACGTGGTCGCCATCGCCACCGACGAGCCGCTGGATACGCACCTGCCACAGATCGCGCTCGACGACGCCGAAGGCGTGGCGCGCTTCATCCTCGAGCACCTCGGCTTCAACCGGGCGCGCCTCGTCCGCTAGGCCCGCATCCCCCAGGCCATGGTCACGCTGCTCTACTTCGCGAGCCTGCGCGAGCGCCTCGGCTGCTCCCGTGAGCAAGTCGCGCTGCCCGGCGCCGCGGCAACCGTGGCAGCGCTGGTCGAGCAACTGCGCGCCCGCGACGCGCGCTGGAGCGAAACGCTGGCCGCCTCGCAGCCGTGGCGCGTGGCGGTGAACCAGCGCATGGCCGATGCCGCCACACCCCTCAAGCCCGGCGACGAGGTGGCGTTCTTCCCACCGGTCACGGGCGGCTGAACATGCCCATCGTGCGCGTGCAGGAGCCGGACTTCGACGTGGGGCGCGAGCTGGAGGTGCTCACGCGCGGCCGGGTGGACGTGGGTGCGGTCGCGAGCTTCGTGGGCCTGGTGCGCGACGCCAACGACGGCCATGCCATCTCCGGCATGACGCTCGAGCACTATCCCGGCATGACGGAAAAGGCGCTCGAGGACATCTGCCGCGAGGCGCACGACCGCTGGAAGCTCCTGGACACGCTGGTGATCCACCGCGTGGGGCCGCTCAAGCCCGGCGAGCGCATCGTGCTGGTGGGCGTATCGAGCGCGCACCGGGGCGAGGCTTTCGCCGCATGCGAATTCATCATGGATTATCTCAAGACCCGCGCGCCGTTCTGGAAGCGCGAAGACACGCCCCAGGGCTCACGCTGGGTGGACGCGCGCGCGAGCGACGACAGCGCCGCCGATCGCTGGAGATGACGGGGCATCCCTTATAATCAAGGGCTCACTACAAAATCCGTAGACCCAGGAGACTTCCAGGATGGACAGCAGTCGCAGGAAGGTGCTGCGCGGCGGGAGCGGCATCGCGGTGATGGCGCTCGCCATGGCCGCGGGCCTCGTGAAGCCGGGCGCCGCGCGCGCCATGACGTGGAACAAGGCCGCGTTCGACACGAAATCGTTCGCCGACGCGGTGAAGGCCCTGGGCGGCCCGCCCGCGGTCGAGAGCCAGGACGTGGTGCTCGACGGGCCGGACATCGCCGAGAACGGCGCGGTCGTGCAATTCACGATCAAGAGCCAGCTTCGGGACACCGAGGCGATCGCGGTGCTGGTCGAGAAGAATCCCAACACCCTCGCGGCCAACTTCCAGATCCCCCCGGGCACCGACCCTTTCGTCACCACGCGGGTGAAGCTCGCGGAAACGTCGAAGGTGTACGCCCTGGTGAAGGCGCAAGGCAAGTACTTCTACGCGGCGAAGGAGGTGAAGGTGACCATCGGCGGATGCGGAGGCTGACATGGCAGACCCGATGAAGATCCGCGCCACGCTGGATCCCGCCACCGACAAGGTGGAGGTGAAAGTGCTGATGGCGCACGAGATGGAGACCGGCCAGCGCAAGGACTCCAAGGGCGCGATCATTCCCGCGTGGTTCATCCAGGGCGTCACGGCGACGTGCAACGGCCGCACCGTGCTCGACGCGGAGTGGGGCCCGGCGGTGGCCAAGAACCCGTTCCTGTCGTTCCGCTTCGCCGGCGCGAAGGCGGGCGACAAGGTCGTGATCTCCTGGGTCGACAACCACGGCGACAAGCGCAGCGACGAGGCCGTGATCGCGCCCAAGGCGTGAAGCGCCCCGCAACCGAGGAGTGACCATGCAATCGATCGTCCGAAGCATCGTTGCGGCGTGCGCCGTGCTGGCGCTCGCCGCCGCCGGGGCGGCCTTCGCGGTGGAGCCCACCAGCAAGGTCGTCTACCACGTGAACGAAGGCGTGGAGCACGCCCCGCAGGTGCTGCGCAACATCAAGAACCACCTCGACGCGGAGCCCGGCGCCAGGATCGTGGTCGTGACGCACGGCCCCGGCATCGACTTCCTGCTCGAAGGGGCCAAGGACAAGAACGGCAACCCGTTCGACGCCACGGTGGATACCCTGCAGGCCCGCGGCGTCCAGTTCCGCGTGTGCAACAACACGCTGCAGTCGCGCCACATCGACCCGAAGAAGGTGATTCCCGAGGCGACCATCGTGCCCTCGGGCGTGGCCGAGATCGGGCGCCTCGAGAGCAAGGAAGGCTACGTGTACCTCAAGCCGTAGCAAGCCAGGAGATGCCAGTGAACCCGATCCAACGGGCAGCAATCCCTCTTTGCATCGCCGCCGCGTTCACCGCCGGGGCGATCGCGCAGCAGCCCTCGGATACGGCCAGGGCCATCGAGAAGTACCGCGACGCGCTGGAGGACGGCAATCCCGCCGAGCTGTGGGAAGCGCGCGGCGAGGCGCTCTGGAAGGAAGCGCGCGGTCCGAAGCACGCGTCGCTCGAGCGATGCAATCTCGGCCTCGGCCCCGGCGTCGTGAAGGCCGCCTACACCGTGCTGCCGAAGTATTTCGCGGATACGGACAAGGTCGAGGACCTCGAATCGCGGCTCGTCACCTGCATGGTGAGCCTGCAGGGCTTCACCGCCGAGCAGGCGAAGAAGGACCCGTTCGGCGGTCCGGGCAAGAAGGTCGCCATGGACGCGCTGGTGGCCTACGTCACGAGCGAATCGCGCGGCATGCCGATGCGCGTGGCGCTCTCGAATCCGAAGGAGAAGGAAGCCTACGAGGTCGGCAAGGCGATCTTCTTCCACCGCTCCGGCACCCACGACTTCGGCTGCACCACCTGCCACGGCGCGGACCACCAGCGCATCCGGCTGCAGGACCTGCCCAACCTCACGCGCCCCGAGGACGCCAGGCGCGCCTACACCACGTGGCCGGCGTATCGCGTCTCGCAGGGCGAGGTGCGCTCGTTCCAGTGGCGCCTGAACGACTGTTTCCGCCAGCAGCGCATGCCCGAGCTCGAGTTCGTCTCGCCGGCCTCCATCGCGCTCACGATGTACCTCGCCTACAACGCCAACGGCGGCGTGTTCAACGCGCCTGCCATCAAGCGCTAGGACACGCACATGAGCAACAGGAAACGCGCTTTGGCGAGCATCCTCGCGGCGGGCCTCGCGACCGCGGGCTGCGCGGCGATGATGGAGGGCGGCGGACATGAGCGGGACCAGGCCGCCAAGGCAATCGAGGTGATGAAGGCATCGTTCAAGCCGCGTGGCGCGGCGGGCCTCGATCGCATCGACCAGGACGAGACCCAGCGCCTGTGCACGCAGTACCACGTCGGCGTCGCGATGCCGGCCGAGGTCGCGCAGCGCATCCAGAAAGAGCAGCAGGCCACGATCAGGTACCCCGCCGACGGGCAATACCTCGGCGACTGGAAGCGCGGCGAGAAGATCGCGCAGTCGGGGCAGGGCATGCAGTACAGCGACGACCCGCAGAAGCCCAATGGCGGCAACTGCTACGCCTGCCACCAGCTCGCCGCGAAGGAGCTCTCGTACGGCACCATCGGACCGAGCCTGCTCAACTTCGGCAAGACGCGCGGCTACACGCCGGACATGGCGAAGTACGCGTACGGCAAGGTCTACAATTCCGAGGCGTTCGCCGCGTGCTCGAGCATGCCGCGCTTCGGCTACCACGGCATCCTCACCGAGCAGCAGATCAAGGACGTGGTGGCGCTGCTGATGGACCCGGGTTCGCCCGTCAACCAGTAAGCCCGCGCTGCCGCGTGCCGCCGGAAGTGCAAGGGGGCGCATGAACCGCCGCGATTTCCTCGAGGCCCTGGCCGTGGGCGCCGCCGCCGGGCTGCCGCTCGCCGCGCACGGCGCAGCCGCCGCCGACGCCTTCTACGACGTCCCGCGCTTCGGCAACGTGAGCCTGCTGCACTTCACCGACTGCCACGCGCAGCTGCTGCCCGTGCATTTCCGCGAGCCGAGCATGAACATCGGCGTCGGCGGGCGCCGCGGGCAAGCCGCCGCACCTGGTGGGCGACGCGTTCCTGCGGCCTTCGGCATCGCCCCCGGCTCGCGCGCCGCCCATGCGTTCACGCACCTCGACTACATCGAGGCCGCGCACCGCTACGGCGCGCCTGGGCGGCTTCGCGCACCTCGCCTCCCTGGTGAAGCGCCTGCGGGCCGCGCGCCCCGGTGCGCTGCTGCTGGACGGCGGCGACACGTGGCAGGGCTGGGCCACCTCGCTCTGGACGCGAGGGCAGGACATGATCGACGCGCAGAAGCTGCTCGGCGTCGACATCATGACCGGCGCACTGGGAGTTCACCTACGGCGCCGCGCGCGTGAAGGAGGTCGTCGAGCACGATTTCAAGGGCGCCATCGAGTTCCTGGCGCAGAACGTCGCCACCGCCGATTTCGGCGATCCGGTCTTCAAGCCGTGGACGCTGCGCGAGGTCAACGGCGTGCCCGTCGCGATCATCGGCCAGGCCTTTCCGTACACGCCCATCGCCAACCCGCGCTACTTCGTGGCCGAGTGGACGTTCGGCATCCAGGAGGAAGCGCTGCAGAAGCACGTGGAGGCGGCGCGCGCGAAGGGCGCGGCCATCGTCGTGCTGCTCTCGCACAACGGCATGGACGTGGACCTGAAGCTCGCGAGCCGCGTGCGCGGCATCGACGCCATCCTCGGCGGCCACACGCACGACGCAGTGCCGCAGGCCGGTGCCGGTCGCCAACGCGGGCGGCACGACGCTCGTCACCAACGCCGGCAGCAACGGCAAGTTCCTCGGCGTGCTGGACTTCGACGTGCCGCGCGGGCCGCATCCGTGGCTTGCGCTACCGCCTGCTGCCGGTCTATCGCCAACCTGCTGCCCGCCGGACCCGGCGATGCAGGCGCTCATCGAGGCCAGCCGCGCGCCTCACGCCAAGCGCGCTGGCCGAGAAGCTCGCGCTCGCCGAGTCGCTGCTCTACCGGCGCGGCAACTTCAACGGCACGGCGGACCAGCTGATCCTCGACGCGCTGATGCACGTGAAGGACGCCGAGATCGCGTTCTCGCCCGGGTTCCGCTGGGGCACCACGCTGCTGCCCGGGCGAGACGATCACGATGGAGCGACGCTGATGGACTGTCGCGCCATCACGTATCCGCAAGCGACCCTCACCGAGATGAGCGGCGCCACGATCAAGACCATTCTCGAGGACGTCTGCGACAACCTCTTCAATCCCGATCCTTACTACCAGCAGGGCGGCGACATGGTGCGCGTGGGCGGAATGACGTATACGTGCACGCCCGGCGCGCCCATGGGCAAGCGCATCGGCGACATGCGCCTCGCGGGCAAGCCGATCGAGGCGGACAAGACCTACAAGGTCGCGGGCTGGGCGCCGGTCGCCGACGACGCAGTGGGCGAGCCGATCTGGGACGTGGTGGCCGCATACCTGCGCGAGCGCAAGACGATCGCGGCGCCGAAGGTGAACCTGCCCGCGCTCTCGGGCGTCGAGGGCAATCCCGGCATCGGCTGACACGGGGTCCCGCATGGCGGAACACGGTACCCAAAAACCATTACAGCCGTAGCCCCCTGGCGCCCGTTTTCAGTGCACTGGGTCACATCGCGCGCGCCCACTTTGCGTGACAATTATGACGCGACCACGGAATAATCGCGACAAAGGGAACCAGTCGCGCCTTTCAATCCATTCCCCGAGGAGTAAACCTGTGAAAAGACGCATCGCACTTTGCATGATGGCCATCGCGGCGATCATGATCGCTTCGCCCGTCTACGCCGCTTCCGACCGCGCCACGCTCGAAGAGGCGAAGGCCATGGTGAAGAAGGCCCGCGAGTACATCCGCAAGAACGGCCGCGAGAAGGCCTTCGCCGAGATCGACAAGCGCGACGGCATGTTCGTCGACCGCGACATCTACATCTACGTGTACGACAAGAACCTGAAGAACCTCGCCCACGGCGGCAACCCGCGCCTCATCGGCAAGGACCTCGGCGAGATGCGCGATCCCGACGGCAAGTACGTGAACAAGGGCCTGCTCGAGGCCGCGGAAAAAGGCGGCGGGACGTTCACGTTCAAGTTCCTGAACCCCGCGTCCAACAAGATCGAGACCAAGACCGGGTACGCCGAGATGGAAGGCGACCTGATGGTGGGCTCGGGCGTCTACACCGCCAACTGAGCACCCTCCGATGAATCTTCGAGGGGTGCCCATCGGGGTGCGCCTGGGCGGCGCTTTCGCGATCGTCCTGGTGCTCCTCGCATTCGTGGTGGTCGGCGGCAACGTGATGAGCGACCTGGCCATGCGCAGGCTCGCGGCCGGGCAGGTGGCCGCGAACGCCAAGGGCGCGCTCGCCGAGACCATGAAGAGCTCGCTGCTCGAGGCGGCGGTCGCCATGCGCAACATCGGCCTGCAGACAGAAGTCGGTCCGATGGGGCTAGAGGAGGACCGCGTCAAGGAGCAGCGCAAGCGCTACGCCGCCGCGCGCGACCAGCTCGCGGCCCTCGGGCTCAACGACTCCGAGAAGGCCGCGCTCGACAACGTCGCGGCCCTCGAGAAGGAGATGGAGCAGCCCTTCATGGAGGCGGTGGGCCAGTCGCTCAACTTCAACAGCGAGGCCGCGGCCAAGGCGATCACCGGCCGCATCGACCCGCTCACGCGCCGCTCGATCGCCGAGATCAACAAGCTGGTGGAGCTCGAGCAGCAGGCGGGCCGCGCGCTCCTCCAGGAGACGGCGGTGGCCGAGCAGCAGCGCCACCTGGTGTTCTACCTCGTCGGCGCGCTTGCGATGGCCATCGGCGCGGCCCTCGCGTGGGTGATCACGCGCAGCATCACGCGCCCGCTCGGCTATGCCGTGGGCGTGGCGAGCCGCGTGGCGCAGGGCGACCTCACGTCCGAAGTGCGGGTGGACGGCAAGGACGAGGCCGCGCAGCTGCTGCGGGCACTGGACGACATGAACGCGGGCCTGCGTCGAGATCGTCTCGCAGGTACGCGGCGGCACGGAGCGCATCTCCACCTCGTCGCGCGAGATCTCCGCGGGTAACACCGACCTCGCCGCGCGCACCGAGGAGCAGGCCTCGAGCCTCGAGGAGAGCGCCTCCTCGATGGAGGAGCTCACTTCGACGGTGACGCAGAACGCCGAGAACGCCAAGCACGCCAACCAGGTCGCCATCGGGGCCTCCGAGGTGGCGGCGCGCGGCGGCAAGGCGATGACCGACGTGATGGCGATGATGGGCGGCGTGTCCGACGCCTCGCGGCGCATCGGTGACATCATCGGCGTGATCGACGGCATCGCATTCCAGACCAACATCCTCGCGCTCAACGCCGCGGTGGAAGCGGCGCGCGCGGGCGACCAGGGGCGCGGCTTCGCGGTCGTGGCGTCCGAGGTGAGGAGCCTCGCGCAGCGCTCGGCCGAGGCGGCCAAGGAGATCAAGGGCCTCATCGAGGAATCCACGCGGCGCGTCGAGGGCGGCACCAAGCTCGTCGAGGGCGCGGGCAAGACCATGGGCGAGATCGTGGGCGCGGTCGAGCGGGTGACGAGCATCATGGCGGACATTTCGGCCGCGTCGCCAGGAGCAGCTCGCCGGCATCCAGCAGGTGGCGCACGCCGTCTCGCAGATGGATCGCGTGACGCAGCAGAACGCGGCGCTCGTGGGCCAGTCGGCCGCCGCCGCCGAGAACATGACGGAACAGGCCGACCAGCTCGTGCAGGTCGTGGCGCGCTTCACGCTCGACACCAGCTCGGCACCGGCACCGGCATCGGGCGCGGCGCGGGCGGGAGCTCCGTGGCTCGCGGTCCCGTGCCGCCGCCCCAGGGCGCGCGTCACGCGCCGCGCGTGATCGAACGTGCCGCGACCGCGCTTCCGATCAGGCCCGCGCGCCGGCGCCGCCCGCCGCATTGGCCAAGGCCGGCGCCGACGACGGGTGGCAGGAGTTCTAGCGCCGCCAGCGCCGGCACGCACGTGACAGCGCTGCGGAGCGATCGCGGGCTGAGCCCTCAGTAGCCCGCGGCCGCCCCGTCGGAGCGCGGGTCCGAGCCGCCCTCCAGCAGGCCGTCGGCGTGGCGCACCAGCGCGCCGGCATGGCCCACCACCTCGTCATAGGCGCCGATGCGCTCGACCGCGTGACCCATGCGCGCGAGCTCCTCCACGACCGCGGGCGGGAAGCGCGACTCCAGCTTGAGCGTGTCGGTGGACTGTCCCCAGGTGCGTCCGAGGAGCCAGCGCGGCGCGGCGATCGCGGCCTGCGGATCGAATCCGAACACCGCGATGCGCGTGAACACCGCGCTCTGCGTTTGCGGCTGGCCGTCGCCGCCCATGTTGCCGTAGACCAACGTCCGGCCGTCGTCGAGGAGCGCCAGCGCGGGGTTGAGCGTGTGGAAGGGCTTGCGGCGCGGCCGCAGCACGTTCAGCGCGCCCTCGTCGAGCGAGAAGCTGCAGCCCCGGTTCTGCCAGTTGACGCCCGATTCGGCGAGCACGACCCCGCTGCCGTACTCGTGATAGAGGCTCTGGATGAAGCTCACCGCGCAGCCCGGCGCCATCGACCACGCCCATCCACACCGTGTCGGCCGGCCCGCGCCCCGCTCCCCAGGCGGCCGCCCGTGCGCGGTCCACGCGGGCGGCGAGGCTCGCGACATTCACTGGCGCCAGGAGCTGCTGCGCGTCGACCTCCATGTACGCGGGATCCGTCACGTGCCGGTCGCGTACCGCGAAGGCCTGCTTGGCCGCCTCGACGCACAGGTGCACGTACTCGGCCCCGTCGGGATCCACCTTGCGCGATCCCAGCACATCGAGGATGCCCAGGATCAGCAGCGACACCACGCCTTGCGTCGGCGGCGGCACGTTGTAGAGCCGTCCGAGCGAGTGCTGGAGCACGAGCGGCGTGCGCCACTGCGCGCGGTGCGCCTCGAGGTCCGCGAGGGCGAGGGGGCTGCCGGCGGCGCGCCAACTCGCGTGCGAAGGAGCGTGCGAGGTCGCCTGCGTAGAAGTCGCGCAATCCGGCGCGCGCGAGGCGCTCCAGCGTGGCGGCAAGCCGCGGGTTGCGGAAGCGGGTCGCCGGGCGTGGGCACGTCGCCGCCGGGCAGGAACACCGCGTCGAATCCCGGCTGGCCGCGCAGGCCGTCGAGCTTCGTGCGCGTGGTGGCCGTCTGGCTGCGCGTGACCGCGATGCCGTCGCGCGCGTAGTGGATGGCGTCGGCGAGCAGCCGTTCGAGGGGCATGCGTCCCCCGAGACGCGCAGCGTCCTCGAGAGCGAGCTCCCAGCCCGACACGGTGCCCGCGACGGTACTGGCGGCGATGCCGCCGCGGAACGGAATGCTGTCCACTCCATGCGCGCGATAGAAGGCGATGTCGGCCGCCGCGGCCGCCGCGCCCGAGGCGTCGATGGCGCGCGGCGCCTCGCCGGGCACGTGGATGGTCCAGAACCCGTCGCCGCCGATGGAGTTCATGTGCGGATAGACGACCGCGATGGTCGCGGCGGCGGCCACCATCGCCTCGACGGCGTTGCCCCCCTCGCGCAGGATCGCGAGCGCCGATTGCGCCGCGAGCGCGTGGGGCGCGACGGCGATGCCGCGCGTGCCGCGGACGGGCTGGGTCATCGGCGGAGTGTAGCCGGTCCGGCGGCCGGATTGACGCGAGTCAATTGCCTTTTGACTTCCGATTGGGGAAACTGGCCCCGGCGCCGTGCGCGCCCGTCCCGCATCCGCCCCAACCGCGAGAGGAAATCCCCGCATGCAAGCGCTGCTCCGATTTTCCGCCTGGGTCGACGAGGTCAATGCGTGGATCGGGCGCTCGGTGGCGTGGCTGGGCCTCGTCGCGGTGCTCGTGTGCACCGGCAACGCGACAGCGCGCTATGCCCTCAACATCGGCTCGAACGCGTGGCTCGAGCTGCAGTGGTACCTCAACTCGGCGGTGTTCCTGCTCGTCGCCTCCTACGCGCTCAAGCGCAACGAGCACGTGCGCATCGACGTGCTCGCGGGGCGGCTCTCGCAGCGGGCGCAGGCATGGATCGACATCATCGGCTCGCTCTTCATGCTGCTGCCCGCCGTCACCATCATCGCCTGGTACAGCTGGCCCTCGCTGGTGAGCTCGTGGCAGATCAAGGAGTACTCCTCGGACCCGGGCGGCCTCATCCGCTGGCCGGTGCGGCTGCTGATTCCGGTCGCCTTCACCCTCCTCGGGCTGCAGGGCGTCTCGGAGATGATCAAGCGCGTGGCGTTCCTGCGCGGCGCGCTGCCCGCCTCGGCGTTCGAGCGCAAGGGGCGCGGCTGATGTCGTTCGATCTGATGGCCCCGCTCATGTTCGCGGGGCTGGTGGTCTTCCTGCTGCTCGGCTACCCGGTCGCCTTCTCGCTCGCCGCCAACGGGCTGCTGTTCGCGATCATCGGCATCCTGCACGGCGCGCTGGGGCCCGAGCTGCTCCAGGCGCTGCCCGAGCGCGTGCTGGGCATCATGGCCAACTCGACGCTGCTCGCGATCCCGTTCTTCACCTTCATGGGGCTGATCCTCGAGCGCAGCGGCATGGCCGAGGACCTGCTCGACACCATCGGCCAGCTCTTCGGGCGGGTGCGGGGCGGGGTGGCGTACGCGGTCGTGTTCGTGGGCGCGCTGCTCGCGGCCACCACCGGCGTGGTCGCGGCCTCGGTGCTCGCCATGGGCCTCATCTCGCTGCCGGTGATGATGCGCTACGGCTACTCGAACCGCCTGTCGAGCGGGGTGATCGCCGCCTCGGGCACGCTCGCGCAGATCATCCCGCCGTCGCTCGTGCTGATCGTGCTGGCCGACCAGATGGGCGCCTCCGTGGGCGATTTCTACGAGGGCGCGCTCTTCCCGGGCCTGGGGCTCGCCACCGCGTACGCCGTGTGGGTGATGATCGTCTCGATCGTGAAGCCGTCGGCGGCGCCGGCCTGCCCGCCCTCGGCCCGCACCCACTACGGCATGGCGCTGCTCGGGCGCGTCTTCACGACCATGATCCCGCCGCTGGTGCTGATCTTCCTCGTGCTGGGCACCATCTTCCTCGGCGTGGCCACGCCCACGGAAGGCGGCGCGATGGGCGCCTCCGGCGCGATCGCCATGGCGCTCGTCAAGCGCAAGCTCTCCTTCTCGCTGCTCAAGCAGGCGCTGGAATCCACCGCCGAGATGACGAGCTTCGTGATGTTCATCCTCATCGGCTCGACGGTCTTCAGCCTCGTGTTCCGCGGCGTGGACGGCGACCTGTGGGTCGAGCGGCTGCTCACCAGCGTGCCGGGCGGCGCGCTCGGCTTCCTCGTCGTGGTGAACGCGATCATCTTCTTCCTCGCGTTCTTCCTCGACTACTTCGAGATCGCCTTCATCATGGTGCCGCTGCTGACGCCGGTCGCGCAGAAGCTCGGCATCGACATCGTGTGGTTCGGCGTGCTGCTCGCGGTGAACATGCAGACTTCGTTCCTGCACCCGCCGTTCGGCTTCGCGCTGTTCTACCTGCGAAGTGTCGCTCCCAAAGCGGTGAAGACCTCGGACATCTACTGGGGCGCGGTGCCGTTCGTGGTGATCCAGGTGATGATGGTGGCGATAATCATCGCGTTCCCGGGCGTCGTCACGAGCAACATCTCGAAGGCGCCGGGGGCCATCAAGGGATCGGGCGCGGAGGAGCTGCGCCGGCAGATCGAAGGCGGCGGGCCGGCCGCGCCTGCCGTGCCGTCCAGGGGGACGTCGAAGGAAGGCGCCGCCGAAGGCGGCTCCCAAGCCCGAGGATACGGGCTCGGAGCTCGAGCAGCTGCTGAAGCAGCAGCAGTGAGGGACCCGGGGGGCGGCGGGTCCTGGCCGGGCTTACTTGCCGAACGGGTGGTTGTAGGCGAAGTTCTCGTAGCTGAATTCCGCCACGCGGTGCCAGAGGAATTCGCGGCTGCGGAATTTCTTCCACGGCTCGTACATCTTCTTCCACGCCGGGTTCTTGCCCGCTTCTTCCTCGTAGAGCTCGTATGCCGCCTGCTGCGCGGCGACCATCATCTCGTTGGGGAATGCGTGCAGCTTCACGCCGTTCTTCACGAGGCGCTCGAGGGCGTCCAGGTTCTTGAAGTCGTACTTGGCCATCATGTCGAGGTTGGCTTCGTAGGACGCCGTCTCGATCGCGGCCTGGTATTCCTTGGGCAGCTTCTCCCACTCCTTGATGTTCACGTAGAGCGAGTACATCGAGTTGCTCTCCCACCAGCCGGGGAAATAGTAGTGGGGAGCGACCTTGTAGAAGCCGAGCTTCTCGTCGTCGTAGGGGCCGATCCACTCGGCCGCGTCGATCGCGCCGCGCTCGAGCGCCGGATAGATGTCGCCGCCGGCGATCTGCTGCGGTATGGCGCCCAGGCGCGCCATGACCTCGCCGCCCAGGCCGGGGATGCGCATCTTCACGCCCTTCAGGTCGGCGACGGTATGGATCTCCTTGCGCCACCAGCCGCCCATCTGCACGCCCGTATTGCCGGCCGGGAAGGAGATGAAGCCGAAGTCGCGGAAGAACTCGCGCACGAGCTCCAGCCCGCCGCCGTAGTAGATCCACGAGTTCTGCTGGCGCTGGTTCAAGCCGAAGGGCAGGGTGGTGTCGAACGCGAAGGCCTTGTTCTTGCCGACGAAGTAGTAGCTCGCCGTATGCGCGCACTCGACCGTGTTCTGCTGGATCGCGTCGACGACGCCGAAGGCGGGCACGATCTCGCCCGCGGCGAAGACGCGGATCTGGAACTTGCCGCTCGTGAGCTCGCTCACGCGCTTGGCGATAACCTCGGCTCCCCCGAAGATGGTGTCCAGGCTCTTGGGGAAGCTCGATGCGCAGCGCCAGCGGATCTGCGGCAGGTCTTTCGATTGCGCGACGGCCTGCGTGACCGCGGCCGCGCTGGCGGTGGCCACAGCGCCACGCGCCAGGAACTTGCGTCGATTCATGGGTCCAACTCCTCCTCACAGGATGGGACCCGTAGTCTATCTTCCTCCCGACTTTTGCGTCATTGACGGCGCGAGCGATCGCCAGGTGCGCCCGATCTATCGCATGTTTCCCGTGTGGCCGAGGCAGTAGCGGCCCGGCTGCGGCCAGACGGCGAGGCCATGGGGCTCCGTGCCGACGGGGATGACGCGCGCCTGCCCGGTGGATGTGTCGAAGGCATAGACCACGTTGTCGTAGCGGCCCGAGAGCCAGAGCGTCTTGCCGTCGGCGCTGACGTTGCCCATGTCGGGACTGCCGCCGTTGGGCACCGGCCAGTTGGCGACCACGGTGCGCGTGGCGAAGTCGATCACGGAAACGCTGCCCGGGCCGCCCTTCTTGCCGTGGATCGCGTGCGAGCCGCGGTTGGCCACGTAGAGCTTGGTGCCGTCGCGGCTGGGATACAGGCCATGCGTGCCCTTGCCGGTCTTGATGAAGCCGATCTCCCTGAAGCTCGCGCCGTCGATCACGAAGACGCCGTCGGCGTGCATGTCGGCCACGAAGAACACGCTTGCCATCAGGCGCGATACGCACGTCCTGCGGCATGCCTCCCTTGGAGAGCTTGAGGTAGCCCATGACCTTGCGGTTCACGAGGTCGATCTTCGCGAGGCCGCCGGAGAACTCGCAGGTGTAGATGGCGAAGTCGCCCGTCGATGGAGGTATCGGAATGGTTGATGCCCGCGCAGCGCGGCGCCTGGATCGAGTACTGCAGCGCCATGGTGTGCGGGTCGCGGAAGTCGAGGCGCTTGTGGGCCTCGGCGACCACGATGGCGCTCTTGCCGTCGGGCGTGAAGTACATGTTGTAGGGATCGTCGACCGCGATGCTCGCGCCGGGCTTGCCGGTCATGGGGTCGATCGGCGTGAGGGTGCCCTTGGTCGTGCCCTCGGCGTTGTTGGTGACCCAGAGCGTCTTCAGGTCCCACGACGGCACCACGTGCTGCGGGTTGAGCCCCACCTTGAACTTGTCGACCACGGCGAAGGTGGCCGGATCGATCACGTACACGTCGTTCGACTGCACGTGCGGCACGTAGACGCGCTCGAGCGCGCCCTCGACGGCGGGGGAGAGCTTGCCGGCCGCGGTCTCGCTGTAGAGATTGGCGGGATCCGGCACCGGTGGCATGCCGGCGACGGGCTCTACCGCGCGCGCCGCGGGCAGGGCGAGGCAGGCGAGGGCGAGGATGCCGGCGAAGGGAAGCGTGCTGCGGAAGCGCTGCGATGCCGTCACTGCGTGGGACTCCGATCCGGTGAGAGCCCTCTATTCTACCGGCGCTCGGTCGCCTTCCTGATCGCCTCCACGGTGCGCTCCACCACGAGCTCCGCGCCGAGCCGGCCCAGCTCCGCGCTCGCGTGCGCCGGGTCGCCGCGCACGCCGTCGGCCGCGCCCTTGGTCGGGGCCGCGAGCCGGTCCTCGCGCACCAGCGCAGGATCCACCGCGAGCATGAGCGAAGTGTCCGCGAGCCCTGCGTGCTCGCCGATCTGCGCGTCGGTGTATCCCTTCTTGCGCAGGATCTCCGCGAACCCGCGCGTGGCGGCGTCGTAGTACTCCGGCGGCGCGAACGCGCGCACGCCGCTCTTGGCCGCCACGAAATCGGCGTTGAGGCGCTCGACCACGCGCTCGAGGCTCTTGCGATAGCCGCCGTGGTCGCCGAGAAAGACGATGTTGCGGAAGCCGTGCAGGCGGAAGCCCTGCGCGGCGGCCTCGAGCGTCTTCTCGAACGCGTCCTCCGGAATCGTGATGGTGCCCGGGAAGCGCATGTGGCCGGTGGGCGGGTTCTCGGAGCCCTCGGGCACGTAGGCCACGACCGGAGCCACCAGCGCATTGCCGAGCGCCGCCGCGATCTTCTGCGCGAAGTACCGCGCGCGCACGTTGTGCTTGCCGAGCGCCATGTGCGGGCCGCTCTGCTCGGTGCCGCCGATGGGCACGAGGATCGTCGTCATATGCGCGGCGGTGGCGGCGCGCACCTCGGTCCAGGTGAGGTCCTCGAGGAAGAGCGAGCGCGGCGCCTCGGCGCGCGCCGTGAGGGCGCACGCGAGCAGCACGGCGAAAGGGGAGCGCAGCGCATCGAAGGCGCGATCGTACCAGAGCGGGCGCGCACGATTTTGATTTCGCGCGCCGGGAACACGCGGCGGCCCGCACGCTCTTAGCCTATCGTGACCCGCACCACCGTCAGCGCCGCCGAGCTCTACACCATCCTCGATGTCGAGTTCCGCAAGTCGAGGCCCCGGGCGTGCCGCCATTGCCGCATGCCGATGCCGTACTGGAGGACGCCGCCCGACGACGTCTCCGCAAACTGGCACATCGGCACGCCGGCCGAATGCCCGCACGGCTGCCATCTCGCCATCGCGGAGCTGCTCGCGCGCATGTGGACCCTCTACGACGTGCGGCCGGAGACGAGGAACTGAGGCGCAGCAGACGGTAAGAATTTCCGCTCAGGCGTTGGCTGGCGGGCACTCCGCGAGCAGTATGTTGCGCAGCCGCTCGGGATCGGCGGGCTTGGTGAAGTGATGGTTGAAGCCCGCGTCCATCGAGCGCTTCACGTCCTCGGCGGTGCCCCATCCGGTGATGGCCACGAGCAGCACGTCGCCGCCGCGGCTCTTGCGGATGTGCCGAGCGACGTCATAACCCGAGATGTGGGGCAGGCCGATGTCGAGCAGCGCGGCCTCGGGATGGAATTCATCGGCGGCGCGCACGGCCTCGAGGCCGTCGTGCGCCGTGCGCACCTCGTAGCCCATCACGTCCAGCATCATGGCGAGGCTCTCGGCGGCGTCGTAGTTGTCGTCGACGATGAGCACGCGGCAGCGGGCTTCGGGCTTGGAAAGGGCGATCATGGCTGCAGGTTAGGCGATGCGGGCTTGCCCTCGTTATGACGTGAGGCACACCGAGTGTTGCATTGGTAAATGGATCGGCACGAGCCCCATCCGGTTCACCTCGGCCGGAATAATACGCGCCTTCGTGTCCGCGCATTCGGCAGTTTCCCCCCGGCACGCAAGGTCGCGGGCGGGCGGCTGTCCGAAGCACCATGGCGCATTGAGTTCGCCAGGGGAAGTCGCCATGGAGCGCAAGCAGATCGCGAGCCTGCTCGTGACCCTCGTGTGGGTCGCGACATTCGTGCCGTTCGGAAGCTCCGTCTACCACCCGACGGAAGGCGACGTGCTGGAGCTGGGCGGGGAGAAGGCCGCGGTGGACGAGCCCACGGAGGAGCCGGCGCCCAGCCCCGACGACGAGAACTAGCGCGCCGGGAAGGCTATACCATCTCGCACGCGAACCCGGCCCGGCCGAGGCGCGTACGGATGCGCCATGCGTCGTGCAGCAGCACCAGGTGCGCGAGGCGTCCCGCGTCGCGGTCGCCCATCACGATCGTCTTGCAGCAGCGGTCCTGCGCGAACGCCGCGATGGTCGCTTCCCACGGGCCCACCTCGACCTGGTGGCGATACGGCACGCCGCCCCGGTCGAGCAGGTCCATGAGCGGGCGCATCGCCGCGAGCCCGTCCTCGCGCAGCAGGCGCTTCACGTCGATGCGCCGGAGGAACGCCATCGCGTGGCCCGGAGGGCGCGTGCTCCACGGCGAGCAGGTGGATGCGCACGCTCTCGCGGTCGTGCATGGCAGCGAGCTTCGCCGCGATGGCGCGGAAGTCCTGCAAGCCGTTCACGACCACGAGGACGTTGCGGACCTGCGCGGGGAAGACCGCGACGTGGGCGGCAGCGGGGAGGGCGGCCATGGCGGAGTCAGGCCCAGGAGGCCGCCGCCGCCGCGGCGCGCCGGCGCATCTGCACGCGCTCGAGGATCTTGCCGGTGGCGATCACGAACGCCGCACAGAAGATCGGCGCGATCGTGTGCAGCATGGCCGCGTGCACGTCGACCCATTCCTTGATCGCCGGATCCGAGATCGCCATCTCGCCGGCGACCCAGCCGATCAGCGCCGCGCCGACCATCACGAAGATCGGGAAGCGCTCCATCAGCTTCATGAGGAGGGCGCTGCCGAAGAGGATCACCGGCACCGTGATCACGAGGCCGACGATCAGCATCCACAGGTGCCCTTTCGCCGCGCCCGCCATCGCGAGCACGTTGTCCAGGCTCATGATCATGTCGGCGATGATGATGGTGCGGATCGCCGCGCCGAGCGTGGACTTCTGCTCCACGCCGCCTTCGCCTTCCGCGTCCTCGGCGACGAGCAGCTTCACGCCGATCCAGAGCAGCAATGCGCTGCCGACCATCTCGAGGTAGGGTAGCCGCAGGAGGAAGGCCACCACGCCGGTGAGTGCGACCATCAGCACCACCACGCCGACGCTGCCCCAGATGAACGCGAGCTTCTGGTGGCGCGGGGAGAGGCGGCGGCAGGCGAGCGCGATCACCACCGCGTTGTCGCCGGACAGGACGACGTTGATGACCATGATCTTCAGCAGGGCGGCGACGAATTCCCCGCTGAACAATGCAGATACATCGAACATGCGCGAGCCCCTTCGAAACGGGAGTTTTCGAGTCGGGGCGCGGTGCGTTGGACGGTGCCCCTCCGGTTCATCAAGCTATCCGGTGGGGATGTCCAAGACCTGACCAATAGGCTATGGAAAGCCTATAACATCCATACGGCGATCTGTCAATTTACTGCCTTAGTCAACTGTCTTCGCAGCGGAACCCGGCAGCGCGAAGCCCCTCGTTACCCTTGCGGTTCCGCAAGGTTGCTTGCAGCGGAAAACCCCCCCGCAGCCCCGCCAGTCGAGACTTTGGTCGCAACCAATTCGCGACCTTGATCCAATTTCCCTGCGTGAGCGTCGGTGATCAGCTGCTCGTCGACGTGATCGACTTTACCAACGGAGGAGGAGCGACATGAAGATCGAGAAGACGGTCGCCGCCGTGTTCGCGGCGACATTGCTGGCCGGGCTCGGCGCACTGCCCGCCCGCGCCGACCACGCGAACACCAAGTGCCACAACGATTGGAACGCGGCGATGATCCTGGAGCAGCTCGGCCAGAAGTGCGGCTACCTCGATGCGGCCGCGAGCGCGCGCCTCAAGGCGGTCGAGGCCGGGCGGTTGCAATGCGCCGCGAAGGGCGCCAACGCCGCGCTGCTCAACAGCATGGCGCAGCGCAGGGCCGCGGCGCAGGCCGACAGCGTGAAGCGAGTGAGCGCGATGCAATGCGGCGCCGACACGAAGCAGATATTCGACCGGACCCTGGCCCGGTTGGCGAAATAACGAAGAGCAGGAGGGAGCGCACATGGCACACGGAAAATGGATCAACCGCCTCCTCGTCGCGCTGGCTTCGGCAGCGGCGATCGCGGCGTCGGCGCAATCGATGATGTGGAAGATGCTTCCCGGTGCGGCGACCGACATCGGGGTGGGCGCCGACGGCACCGCGTGGGTCATCGGCACCAACGTGGAAATCGGCGGCTACGGCATCTTCCGCTGGAACGGCAGCAATTGGGACAAGGTCTCGGGCAGCGCCGTGCGCATCGCGGTCGACCCGCAGGGCAAGGCGTGGGTCGTCACCAATGGGCATGCGATCTTCCACTTCGACGGCCAGCAGTT
The DNA here is from genome assembly GCA_963827425.1 of uncultured beta proteobacterium. Taxonomy (GTDB): domain Bacteria; phylum Pseudomonadota; class Gammaproteobacteria; order Burkholderiales; family Usitatibacteraceae; genus Usitatibacter. The sequence continues at coordinate 222,238 of CAWHAQ010000010.1, forward strand.
CGTGGTATTTCCCGGCGCGGCCAACGACATCGGTGTCGGCGCGAACGGCGCGGTATGGGTCATCGGCAATGACAAGGTGGGCAACGACTACGGCATCTATGCCTGGACGGGCTCGACCTGGGCGAAGGAGCCGGGTGCGGCGGTTCGCATCGCCGTCGACCCGCAGGGCCGTGCGTGGGTAGTGAACAGCGGCCACCAGATCTTTCGCTGGACCGGCTCCACGTGGCAGCAGATGCCCGGCCTCGCGGTCGACGTCGGCATCGGCGCCAACGGCGCGGTGTTCGTCGTGAGCCCGAGCGGCAACGTGTTCAGGTTCAACGGCAACGACTGGACGATGGTCGACGGCATTCTCACCAGCATCGCGGTCGATCCGGTGGGCAGGCCGTGGGGCGTGAATCCGAGCCGGCAGATCTGGGCTTCGACGATGACGCCCCCGACGCCCACGCTCGCGGCATCGGGACCAGCCGGAACGTGGAAGGGCGGCGCGCAAAGCGGCAACTACCCGGCCAACATGCCGTGCCCGAGCGTCACCTACACCGTGCCCGCGGACATCAGCTACGTGCAGATCACGGCGACCGGCGGCGCGGCCCGCGATGGAGGCGGGGAGAACGTCGTCTCGAACCTGGGCGCAACAGGGGCCACGGCAACCGACCACGGCGATTCGAGCCCGGTCTCCCCGGGGTTCGCGAGTATCAGCGGGGGAAGCGGCGGCCGCGGCGCGACTGTCACGGGCACCTTCCGTGTCACGCCGGGCCAAGCGCTCTACGTGGTGACAGGCACCAACGGCAGCGACTCGTACCAGAACACCGGCCTTTGGGGTCAGACGGGGACATTCCCGGGCGGCGGCGCGGGCGAGACGCCGGGCGGCGGTTTCTCGATGGTCTCGCTGGAGCTGCCGGCGCGCACGCTGCCCAACGATCCGAACTACTGCTATGTCCGGCCCGCGGCACTCCTCGTCGTTGCCGGCGGCGGCGGCGGGGCGGGCGGGGCGGGCGGGGCGGGCAGCGGCGGCACGGGCGGTGACGCGGGACTCGTCGGACAAGCGGCGGGCAGCGGCGGCAGCGGCGGCGGCGGGCTCTCCGGAGGCGGCGCCGGCGGCGGAACGCAGACGGCGGGTGGCGCCGTGGGATCACACCCCGGCTGCGGCTCCGAGGCGCGCTACAACGGTTCCTACCTGCGTGGCTCCGACAACGACGGTGCCGGCGGATCTGGAGGCGGCGGGTACTACGGCGGCGGCGCGGGCGGCGGCGGCGACTGCATCCTCGAGACCGGCAACGGCGGCGGCGGCGGCGGCTCGAGCTACGCAGCACCCACCGCGATGAGCGTGAGCTCGTCGATCGACACGACCCGGGGCCCGAGCGTGGTCATCCAGCCGATGAAGTGAGGGACGCGAGGAAGGGGTGCGCGATCACCCCTTCCAAGCTTGTGATTCCGCGAGGTTGGTCGCGCCCGAAAACCGCTCCAGGAGCTCCGCCAGCCGGACCGGGTCCACGGGCTGGGTGAGGTGCAAATCGAATCCCGCGGCGTAGGCACGGCGCTCGTCCTCGGGCTGCCCACAGCCGGTGAGTGCGATGAGGTGCGCGGAGCGCGTGGCGTTTTCGCCGCGCAGCCGTGCATCTCCACGAGCCGCCGCACCAACGCCAGGCCGAGGCCCAGGCCGCCGCGCCCGCGATCGGCGCCCTGCGCGCCCTGCACGAAGAGCTTGAAGATGCTCTCCACCATTTCGGGCGGGATGCCGTCGCCTTCGTCGGCCACGTCGAGCACCGCGTACGCGCCTTCGCCGCGCACCGTCACCTGGATGCCCTTGCCGGGCCCGGTGAACTTGTTCGCGTCGAGCAGGTTGGCGATCACCTGCTCCATGCGCGCGCGGTCCCCGCGGATCCCGCCGGGTGTAGGTCGGTGCGCACGCGACCCGCGGCCACCCGCGCCGATTGCTCCCGGGTCTGGATGAGGCGCTCGGTGAGCTGCGAGAGATCGAAGGCCTCGAGCTGCAGCGCGACCTTGCCCATGGTGAGGCGGCTGATGTCGAGCAGGTAGTCGGCCAGGCGCGTCATCTGGCGGCTCTGGCGCTCGATACACGAGGTCGCGGCGATCGCGCGGGCAGGGCGATTGCGCCATCCGAAACGCTCTTTCAGAACGGGCCGTGCGCGACCACCTTATCGATGAGCCGATGCTGCTCCGCCTCGGGCAGCGCGCGCCGCCAGTGCACCATGAGGTGCGGGCGGCCGGTATCGACGAACCCGGCCCTCAAGTCCGCTTGGCGCGCGCGCGGCTCGCCCACGTGGCCGAAGCACGCGGGGGAATCGTCCAGCATGTCGAAGCTCGCGCGCATCACGATGGTCGCGAGTCCGCCTTCCGCCTTCACCGCGTTGAAGAGCCATTTGGGAAATTGGCGGTAGGCGCGCTCGTCGACGCACATGCCGCCGGCGAGGTAGAGCTCGTCGAAGGCGCGCTGGTGCGTGTACGCCGCGACGCACGGCTGCAGATCGCGCGAGCCGGGCGGGGGAGTGTAGACGAGCACGAAATGGCGTCCCTCCACGGGCGGCGCGTGGCCGAACGCGCGGGTGAAGAGCCCGTCCGCGATGCCGCGCGCATCGTCCACTTCGTAGGTCTCGAGGTGGTCGCGCCACGAGGCTGTCGGGCGGTCGCCGGCGAAGAGGCTCGACACGAAGCTGCGCACCGGGTCCGGAGCGCCGAGCAGCCGCTGCATCGCGCCGCGGGTGAGGCGCCGCGCGGGCTCAGCCACGCAATGCCTCGAGCAGGTTCTCGAGCCCGGCGGTCGAGCGCCAGTCGTGGCCGAAGACGAAGCGGGGCACGAGCCAGCGGCTGGTATCGCGTGTCACATATCCGGTCGAGGGCGCTTCTGAAGTCCCGAACGCCGCCCACAAGCCGAGCTCGATGCCACGGGTCGGAAGGTACTCGCGCACCAGGAACTCGTTCGCCTCGCCCCATGGATACGCGAAGAACTTCGGCGCCGCGCCCGCGCGCTCGCCGATGTAGCGCACCGACTGCGCGACTTGCGCCTCGCCCTCCGCGTGCGTCTCGATGTTGCGGAACGTGCCGCGTGCGTTGTGGCGCTGCGCCGTGCGCTCGAGCGATGGATGGTTGTGGTCCCAGCTGTGGCTCTCGATTCCGAGCACGCCGCGCTCCCGCGCCTCCCGCCACCAGTCATCGGGCCAGTAGTTGCCGCCGAAGTAGTCCTTCCTGTCCAGCTCGTCGCGCGCCTGGGGCGAGGCGATGACGAAGCTCGAGGCGCGCGGGCTGGCTCCTGCCAGGGTCTTGTAGCGTGCTGCACATTTCTCGAGGACGGTCGCGGCCGAGACTTGAGGACCGCACGTTGGATGCATGCGATCGACGTAATCGAACACCGCGCCGTCGTCGAACGTGATTGCCACCGCCGGTTCGTTGATGGACTTGCTCAGCAGATCCCGGCTTTCGGGCGGTGTGAAGACCTGGTCGAGCGAGCGGACCGGGATGCCGAGGCGGTCGATGGTGGCAAGGTCTTCCTCGAGCGCGAGGAGGTCGTTGCCCGAGTAAGAATTCTCGACGATGTGGATCGGGTGATAGGTGAGGATGGCGACCCGCGGCATGCGCGGGATGATAACGCAGCTCTCCACGGCCCCCGCCGCGCGCGATCGATGCCTTCAACACACGGCGCGCGCCACGGACTGCGTGACTGGGAGGGTGGGATTGAAGACCTAGCGAGCGCTAGGCCCTCGGGAATCTGGCTCCCCGAGCTGGGCTCGAACCAGCGACCTGCGGATTAACAGTCCGTCGCTCTACCAACTGAGCTATCGGGGAATGGGAAGCTGATTATTTTAGCTTTTTGGGCTCGCAGGGTCAAACATCACGATGCCCAGATCCGCCTGAGCTCAGTGCGGAACTAGCTCAGTGCACGACGGAACCTGCCTCGGCGCAGCGCGGATCCCCTAGGAGTCCGCGGATCCGCTCGCGAGCTTGCTGGAAGGGTGATTGCATCCCAGCCTTTCCGAGATAGGAATCCAGGTCGGCGTGCTGTGCTCGCAGCCGATGGACCATCGCGAGGAATCGGTCGGTCAGCCAAGGATCGAACTGCGTTCCGCGGCGTTCACGAATTTCCTGGAGTGCCCGATCCATGCTCCAGGGAGCAGCATAGGGTCGTCCATGCGTCAACGCGTCCAGGACATCGGCAAGAGCGACGATACGGGCCGCAATCGGGATGTTCTTTCCCGCTAGCTTGTCTGGGTACCCGTTGCCGTCCCACCATTCATGATGATTGCGGGCGATTGTCTCGGCCAACTTGATCTGAGGGAGTTTGCTCTTTGCCAGCAACTCAGCGCCTATGACCGTATGGAGTCTCATGAGCTGGCGCTCCACGTCCTTCAGTGACTGCGAGTTGCCCAATACTCGCTCCGGGATCCCGGTTTTTCCAAAATCGTGCAAGCGCGCGGCCGGCTCTATGACCTCAGCGATTTCTCGCTCGAGGCCGATTTCCTCCGCCAGTAGCCGGGAAAGGGCGCCCACTCGGTAGCCGTGCTGACCAGAGTTGTCCTCGCGCAAATCGGAAGTGGCCGCCAGGCGTTCCAACAGTTCCCATTGAGATGTGGCCGCCTGACGTTCGGCCACCTTCAGTCTCAGGTTGGTAACCTTGTGTTCCAGGTCCCGTAGATCGCGTCGGGTGCCGGAGGCTATGACTAGCCCTCCAAAATCACCATGCAACGAGAGAGCCGCCTGCAAGCTCGATGCGCGCCGCTGTCGAACCAGCGTCATCCACATTTCCATATATCTGAGCGCGATTTCCGGTTGTCCCACATGATCGTAGGCCTTTACAATCGCAACCAAAGCATCTGAGTGAATCGAGTCGATCTTCGGGCTTTCCGCCAAGGTCGTTTCGAGGGCCCTCAATCCCTGCTGGACATTTCCAGCACAGACGTCGCAGAGTCCAGCTGCGATGTCGGCCAATGCTTTGCCGCGAAACGAATCCGCGGCATACGCATATTGCCTGCAGCTTTCCGCGTGCCTTCTTGCCAGTTCATGCTCTTCAAGTTCCAACGCAACTCGCACGTATGTGAACTCTCGTATGCTTTGTTCGTTCGGATCCAAGGCGATCGTTGAATTGGCCGGGTAATAAAGGCACCGCTCTATCGATTTCAACGCTGATTGTGGGTCACTGAGATGTAAGTAGCTCTGAGCCAGATTAGATAGCGCAGCCTTGTCCGCTCGCGGCTCCCAATCTTTGCTGGCTAGTTCGAGGACGCGCAGGAAGCAGGCCACGGCATCGTGATACAAACCCGCATAGTTCATCGCGACGCCGATATTATTCATCACCTTGCATTCGCCCAAAGCGTCTTCACATTCCCGCGCACACTGAAATGCAGCCGAATAGTGAGAAAGAGCATCCGTCAGGTTTCCTAGATCCGCCAGAAGAATTCCCTTAAGCGAGTGGCTCACCTGCAGTGAGGCTGGGTCATCGATGCGACGACTCAGGATCTCGTGTTGATCGGCTGCGTCCCGCGCATGGGCATGTTCACCATGCTGGTAGAAGAAGAAACAACACTTCTGCAGGCACTCCAGGCGAAGACTGGAATTGGCCGATCCCCTGACCTTTCTCAGAGCCTCCAATGCCGCTCTGAAATATTGTGCCGAGTCGCTCGATGAACGAGCAGTTCTCTTTGTAAGCTCATGATGTAGCCGATCGAGCGCGACCTTCATCGTAGGCGCGCTGCTACCGGAAGATCGGAGCAACTCCTCGATGTATTCGATGCGAGTCGAGGTCATTGCTATGTTTCTACCCGTCCGATCACGCTGGTTTCAGCGAGACTGATCGCTGTGACGCGCAGGCATCGAACTCATGCTCGCTAGCTGGCACCAAGCGCAATCAGGAATTCCCCGACTGTGCATGTAGATCCCGCACGCATGACGACATCGCAGGCGAACACTAACGCTTCTCGTTCCCTTGACTCTCTTCAACGAGTGGCGCGCGGCCCGAAAGTATTCGGCGGAGTCGCCGGATGATTGGTTAGTTCGCGCTGTCATTTCGTTCGAGACGCGGCCCACCGGCGCCCTCAAAGCGGGAAACTTGCGCGACACCGAGCCAACATTTCGAGGCTGCCAATGCGTATCGACTTCATCGCGAGTTACCCATAGGCCAGCAGATTCAAGATACGGGCGTCGCCGGGGGGCCACGAGATGGTCGCCAAACGGGATAGCCGCATCTTCTGCCCCCTCGATGTCTGCGAAGTACATTGGCAGCTACTAGATACAGCCGGCCAGGATATTTCTTAGAGGCTAAATGCGGTTTCGGCTTGCGGTGAAAGTATCGTCCCTGCCTGGGCAGTTGACTTGAGGCACAAAAGGTAGCAGCTGGCTTCTAATTTTTAACCGGACCAGGTCTCAATTGCTCCTCTCCCGGCCGGCTGTGTTGCTAGCCGACAATTGCAAGCACTAGCGCGCCAAAGTCTCAGAGCGATGTTGGATCTCAACGCTGCAGGTCAAGTCTGCCTTCTGTCTCACCTGCGTAGCTGTCGTGACTTCGATGAAGAGTATTCCAAATTCGCGAGCGCGCCTGAAGAAATGGTGAACCGTTCGCGGCCTGTCCCAAATACGAATCAATGTCGATGTAGTCTTTGCGTAGTCTACTAACCAGGACTATGAATAGGTCGCAAAGTTGTGGATCGAACTGCCTACTCTTGAGCTTGGCTATCTCATCTAATGCCGCGTCAATCGGCCACGCGACTTTGTATGGCCTCTTGTGAGTTAACGCGTCAAAGACGTCCGCCAACGCAGTGATGCGGCCGGCAAGCGGAATAGCAGCCCCAGAGAGTCTCGCCGGGTAGCCGCTGCCATCCCACCATTCATGATGGTGACGAGCAATCTCTTCAGCCATCTGCATATGAGGGATGTTGCTCTTTGAGAGCAATTCGGCGCCGACCGTCGTATGCGTTCGCATGATCTGGATTTCAGCGTCATTGAGCTTATCTGGCTTCAGCAGTATGGCGTCCGGCACCCCAATCTTGCCAATGTCGTGAAGTCGCGCAGCGAGCTCGATCATGTAGCAAGTGTCGTCGTCACAACCAAATTCTTGAGCGAGTAAAGACGCCAGTTTGCCCACTCGGTACGAATGCTCCCCGGTCGAATCGTCGCGCAATTCGGCGGTTACTGCGAGACGCTCGAGCATTTCTATTCGCGACCTAAATAACTCTTGCTCAGCAACTTTTCCTCTCAGCGCGGCCTCCTGGCGCTTTAGCCGGATCGTGATCGCGAGGGTCTCGTCTTCACCCAGCTGATCTAAGTGAAGCTTTACGTGCTTGAGAACACTCTCCTGTTGAGTGTGGCGAAGCGCTTCCATCATTTCACGGAGATACACGAGCGCACGCTCAGGCTGCCCTATGAATTCATAAGCCTTGACAAGTGCTGCTAGCACATCTCTTAACATGGAGCGCAACAAACGCGCCCGTTCCAGCGTGCCGGTCAACCGAGAAATACCACGTCGACTCGGCCGGCATGCACTTCGTACAAGCCCTCGGCAGTCGAAGCGACAATTTCAGCTCGCGCAGACTTGGACTGCGCTGCATATCGTCGGGCAATTGCGCACCGCTCGCCCGCTTTGTCTATGTCATTAATCTCAAGAAGCAGCCGACTGTAGTTATTTTCTCTTATCACGCGCGCAACGCATTCTCCGGCCGAGTGAGGTTCATCACTCTCTGCCAAGCTGGCCTCGGCAGCTTTGAGGCCCCGCGAGTAATCCTCGAGATGCAAGCAGCAAAGCGCAATGTTTGCAAATGCCGCGGCTCTATGGTTTCGAAGGGTGGAATTCTTTCCTGCTAAGTGAATGCCATGCTCAAGGCTCGTCATCGCGTCCCGGTATTGCGCGGCATACATTAGAGCGACGCCAATATTTACCCAGACTTTGCATTCGGCATCGCTATCGCGAAGGGCTTGCGCAATGCCTAGCGCTTGGGAGTAACACTCCACCGCTTTGGGTATGTTTCCCGAATCCGCATATACGACGCCCAACAAGTTCACAGCCTTGTTCTCTAATGAGCGACTTTTCGATGCAACAGCCAGCTCGACCGCGGCAATGACGGGCTCAATGGCTCTAAATGTCTGCCCCAAGAGATAGAAAAAGTGGGAGATATCGATCAGGCAATTGATACGCAGAGAGTCATGCGAAACGCCTTCGATTTCGCGCAACTCTTTCGCGACTCGATCCATAAATTCCGCAGAGCCAGGCGACGCATTTTGAAGGCGAGCATTGACCTCCATCGCCACTCGCGAAAGCACCGCCTTGAAACTTGGACTGTCCGAGTTTCCGAGGGCCTCGTGGAGCTCCGTAAGGGTGGAATCGCTAATTGAGGACACTTTGGCGTTGTCTTCAGTTAAGGCCTGGAATATTCTGTGAAAAAGTGACGCAGTTCACACTTTCCCTCGAATCACAGATAATAAAGGTCACATTCCTGCCTATTTAGGTGATATTTGGAGAGGCTTGCGACCTTTAAAATCAAGGACATATAGAAATTTCCTCGACGTTTTCCTTCGTTACTGTGCATTTAACCCTGCCGCAGTGGACTGCGCAATAGGGGATGGCCTCTGTTAGGGCCCCTCCAATGGACCACTCTAAAGTGCTTGGCTAGTTAATGCTTTATCTGCGACTAATTTCCTACCCGCACGGGTAGGTTTTTAGGCTGTAAATTCGGACAGAGTTGGCTGCGTCAGATGGTGCAAGGCTCAATTAATCAAGAACCTTTACATAGAGGACATCAAAAATGGACGGCACGGAAATCCTGACTGAAATGGTCGCTACGCAAGTTCTTGAGAGTGGCGCCTACCTTTCTGAATTGCACGAACTCGAGCTCGTCATGGTGGGTGGCGGGTTCGGCGACGTCTGCATCTAAGACTTCCTGGTATTTCAGAACCTTTACTTAGAGGGAGACCCAAAATGGACGGCACGAAGATTCTGGTTGAAATGGGCGATGCGCAAGTTCTTGAAAGGAGCGCCTACCTTTCTGAATTGCACGAACTCGAACTCGTCATGGTGGGTGGCGGGTTTGGTGACGTCTGCATCTAAGACTTGTGGCACTTCAGAACCTTTACTTAGTGGGAGCCTTAAAAATGGACGGCGCGAAATTTCTGACTGAAGTGGTCGATACGCAAGTTATTGAGAACGGTGCCCACCTCTCTGAATTGTCT